>NZ_JAIVAC010000001.1 GCF_020171655.1 Exiguobacterium aestuarii
GGGATCTCCCCCTGTGAGGATAGGACGTTGCCAGGCAAGATCGTTCCGCAATAGCTCAGTGGTAGAGCAACCGGCTGTTAACCGGTAGGTCGTAGGTTCAAATCCTACTTGCGGAGCCACTTTCTCTTTTGGAGAGCTGTCCGAGTGGCCGAAGGAGCACGATTGGAATTCGTGTAGGCGGCAAAACCGTCTCAAGGGTTCGAATCCCTTGCTCTCCGCCAGTTTTTCAAAATCTAAACATGGCCCGTTGGTCAAGCGGTTAAGACACCGCCCTTTCACGGCGGTAACACGGGTTCGAATCCCGTACGGGTCACCATTTAATTTTATATCGTCGCGGGGTGGAGCAGTCTGGTAGCTCGTCGGGCTCATAACCCGAAGGTCGTCGGTTCAAATCCGGCCCCCGCAATTAATGTCCGGTCTCGTGGTGTAGGGGTTAACATGCCTGCCTGTCACGCAGGAGATCGCGGGTTCGAATCCCGTCGAGACCGCCATTTTTATTTTTAGAAAATCAAGACTACATATGGCTTTGTAGCTCAGTTGGTAGAGCAAAGGACTGAAAATCCTTGTGTCGGCGGTTCGATTCCGTCCAAAGCCACCATATGTGGGGGGGTAGCGAAGTGGCTAAACGCGGCGGACTGTAAATCCGCTCCCTCGGGTTCGGCGGTTCGAATCCGCCCCCCCCCACCACTTAGGGGCATAGTTTAGCGGTAGAACTACGGTCTCCAAAACCGTCAGCGCGGGTTCGATTCCTGCTGCCCCTGTTTTAATTTAATCATGGCGATTGTGGCGAAGTGGTTAACGCACCGGATTGTGATTCCGGCATTCGAGGGTTCAATTCCCTTCAGTCGCCCCATTATTATTGGGCTGTAGCCAAGTGGTAAGGCATCGGATTTTGATTCCGACATGCGAAGGTTCGATCCCTTCCAGCCCAGCCATTTTGCGGAAGTAGTTCAGTGGTAGAATACGACCTTGCCAAGGTCGGGGTCGCGGGTTCGAATCCCGTCTTCCGCTCCAATGACTTTTTGGCGCCATAGCCAAGTGGTAAGGCAGAGGACTGCAACTCCTCTATCGTCGGTTCGATTCCGACTGGCGCCTCCAACATAATATGCCGGTGTGGCGGAATTGGTAGACGCGCACGACTCAAAATCGTGTTCCTCTGGAGTGTCGGTTCGACTCCGACCACCGGTATCCGTATGACTCTAACTGAGGTTAGGGTCTTTTTTTATTTCAATTTCATATTTATTCCATATTGATTTGTAAATCAATGTAATTTAAAGTAAGTCATATAAAGCGATAAAAATTATTTTTGTAAAAAGGAAAAAGAGTTTTATTTTTGTGACTAACTATTAATAGTTAGTCATATAATTTATGAAGAAAAATATTACATCAGGAAAAGCTATAGAAAAACTAAGTCATGGGGGTGCAGTTTTGAAATCAGGAATAACGTACAGTGAAAACTCTATTGTTTTGTCAGTTGCTGCTGGACAAACAATTCATTTAATCGAAAAATGCTTTGTACATGCTCATCCTATCTCGAATGGATATAATTATTCACCTACGAAATATATAACATTCCGTCAAGCAAATGGTGGTGTAATGAACAAAATTTACACTATTGATCGAACGTTCCCTATCGAGATGAAAAATTGGGAAAGGGAAATTAATCAATTTGATATACCAGAAATCATAAAAAAAGAACTCACAATTTATATAACTAGTCGGTACAAAGACTTTGATTTTGACAAGGCCCCAAAATATAAATTTTATTTATTGCGTTTGCTTTGTGAACTTCCGAATAATCCCCATCCTCCATCAAATAATGCAGGAGGATGGTACTATAATTTGAAAGATTTGAAAGAGAGTACTGGGGTCGTAAACACTATAAAAAAATCCAAATAAGTCTGATTGATTGGGATACTTGTCGTGATAGATATTTTATTTGTTGGCGCTAAAGATTCACTAAACCATGATTTAATCATTATTACGTGAATAGTTTACTGAATAATATTATACGGAGAATACACTATTTGTAGTAAGCTGTGAATTATCCAACTATTAAACAATTAAGATATATCAAAATATTTTTTTCAGTGATTTTAGAAAAACTTACGAATACTTGTTGACAGTTTAATGGTATAGGTGTATATTAACTGTAGTCGCTTGAACGACAACAATATTTCATGCGGGTGTAGTTTAATGGTAAAACCTCAGCCTTCCAAGCTGATGACGAGAGTTCGATTCTCTTCACCCGCTTCATATCTCTCTGCCGAGTGGCGGAGAGATTTTTTGTATGCGAAAATATATAGAGGAGGTGAACGGAATGGACCCGTACACATTAAAACAACAAATCCTCGAGTATGCCGAAACCATCGGAATCGATGAGTTGAAAGTGACGACGGCTGATCCGTTCATCGTCATGAAACAGCGACTCATTCGACAGCAAGAGAAAGGGTTTGCCTCTGGGTTTGAAGAGCCCGACCTAGAGAAGCGTACAAACCCGGAACTCTTACTCGAAGAAGCCCAGTCAATCATTGCGATTGCGATTGCCTATCCAAGTAAGTTGAAAGACGCACCCCGTAGTGTCGCTGGAGAGAGGCGAGGGCTATTTGCCCGAGCCTCGTGGGGACTGGATTACCATCGCGCCGTCGGCAATCGATTAGAGCAGCTTCAAACGTACATTGAAGAGTTGGTTCCTGGAGTGCGTACGCGCTCGATGGTCGACACGGGTGAGCTCGTAGACCGGGCCGTCGCCGAACGTGCCGGAATCGGCTTCAGCGGAAAAAACTGCTCCATCATCTCACCTGAGAAGGGATCGTACTTATATTTGGGGGAAATGATTTTAGACGTTTACTTGCCTCCGGATGAAGCGATTGAAGATGGATGTGGCGACTGTGATAAGTGTATGACGGCATGTCCGACAACGGCCCTTGTGGAACCAGGTGTACTGGATGCGAAACGTTGCATTGCCTATTTGACACAAATGAAAACGTTGATGCCACGAGAGTTTCGTTCGAAGCTCGGAGGTCGCTTATACGGATGTGATACGTGCCAGCAAGTTTGCCCGTACAACCGTAAAAAGGATTGGCGTCACCACGAAGAATTGTTGCCGGAAGCAGAAATCGTCAAACCGCTGTTAGAGCCGCTCTTGACATTGAGTAACCGAGAGTTCAAACAAAAATTCGGACATTTATCTGGCGCATGGCGTGGAAAGAAACCGATTCAGCGAAATGCGATCTTGGCGCTTGCACATTATCGGGAACCATCTGCAATCCCGATTTTACGTGAATTCATCCAAAACGATGAACGTGAAGACATGCGAGCGACTGCAGTATGGGCGATCGGTGCGATTCTTGGTCCCGATGCCGAATCGATTTTTGAAGAAATTGAACGAAAAGAAGTGTCTGATATGGTACATGAAGAGATTCGTATCTATCGAGAGGAGTGGGCACATGAAGATCGTGTCGTCTAAATGGGGACCGTTAGCGTATGAATTAAACGCAGCGGGCAAACTGACAGCTCTTGAGTTCACCACACATGAACCGTCAGAAGAAGCCCCTGACTGGTTACAACATCTCATGTTGCGCGTTGAGCAGCATGGATTCCATGAATCAGATCGTGCCTACATCGAAATGAAGGGAACACCATTTCAACAGGAAGTATGGGATGCGTTGTTGACGATTCCATATGGTGAGACACGGACATATAAACAAATTGCAGAACAAATCGGTCGGCCGAAAGCTGTTCGTGCCGTCGGCCAAGCGCTCAACCGAAATCCGTTACCGATTTTATTTCCGTGTCATCGGGTGATTGGAAGCAGTGGGAAGCTTGTCGGCTTTGCAGGAGGGTTGTCTGAAAAGCAACGCCTACTTGAATTTGAAATGAAAAAGTGAGGGAAATGAACTATGGCGATTCATGTCGTAATGTTTCAACCAGAAATACCAGCAAATACAGGGAACGTCTCACGTACGTGTGCGGCGACAAACTCGGTTCTTCATTTGATTCGTCCGCTCGGTTTCTCGACAGACGATAAAATGTTGAAGCGTGCAGGGTTAGATTATTGGCAGTTTGTCGATGTACGTTATCATGATTCGTTAGAAGAATTGTGGGAGAAGCATCCGGACGGACAGTTCTTTTATATCACGAAGTATGGGGAACAATATCCGAGTGATTTAGACGTTTCGGACGTAGAAGGCGACTATTTCTTTGTATTCGGTCGTGAAACGAAAGGATTACCGATGGAAGTGATTGAGAACAACTTAGACCGTTGTATCCGTCTTCCACAATCGAACCTCGTCCGTTCATTGAACGTGTCGAATACAGCTGCCATCATTGTATATGAGGCTCTACGCCAACAGGGATATGCAGGGTTGAAATAAAAAAAGAGCCGGATTCTTACGAATCCCGGCTCTTATTCGTTACCCTCAGGTTTACGGTTATATCCAGCTGTCAAAATCGCTGCGAGGAAGACGACGCTGATTCCAACCATCAATAATAGGCCCATCCAAAAATCCCCCTTTTAATCTCCATAACTATAAATAGTATAATATACTTGGTAGTAGAATTGCACTGAATATAAGAAATTACTGTGAAATTGGAGAAGGAACATGAAAACAAATGTGTACTTACTGAGCTATGCCCCACTCATCGGAATTATTTTGTTTTCCATGTCACTTGCGATTGCGACGTCCGAGTATGTGATCCAGTGGCTGAATCAAATTGGCGTATATAGTGAAATCATCGAACTGTTATCCGTGCAAGAAACGAAAGTATTCGTACTTGTCGTGTTCTTCACCATCTTCTTTATGTTGTTTAGTGCACTCAAACTGGTCGCCGATACGTTCAATCAACTCGGCTTCGCTTTTTTTGCGCGAGAAACAAACGGGACGTCACTCCATCGGCTTAAACCTGGGGCGATTATTTTCCTCATTGGTTCTGGGATCAGTTTTCTGTTTCTCAATACATTACTTGCCGTCATGGCCGTCCTCGTCTGTACGTTATTGATGTATCTCTTTTACTACGTCTGGCAAGTGAGTCAATCGATGTCCGTTCCCCGAGCGATCGGCTTGTTGCTCATGCAAGGTGTCATGTGGGCGACATTGATCAGTGGATTAGGATGGTCGATTCTGCGGCTGTTTAACTCTGTCGGGGACATCATCTTATGAGAGAGAAATTTGAGCCGACGTTTGATGAAATAGAGGCGTGGTGTCAGACATTTGTTCCAAAAGAAACGTTGTACTGGATCGATTCTACTTTCTTTGAAGAATTGCCGAGTAGTGTCCTCATTTTACCGAGAGGAGAGTTTTCCCATCACCCCGCTTATAAAAATCCGCATCTTTCGAATGCCTATCTGACATGGATGATGGGGGAAGGCGTCACACATGTTGTCCATGCCCCGTCAAACGCGATTGATGGTTTACGACATGACGTCAAGTCGCGTCTTCTTGAATATCAGGTGACGACGAATCGTGGGCTTGTGTTACCTCTTACGGTTGAGCAGCGGAATGAGGTATCCGATGACGCGATCGTGGAGAAGGATGGGCAATCTTTCATCGTCTTAGACGAGTCGAACTGGAACAAGCTTTCGACAGAAACCCGTCATTCGCTTATCTATCGCTATGCGAAAGAATGGGATACGTGGGAAGGGGAACGATGTGATGAACGGACACCAGCACATCTCGTTACATATGCGAACACATTTCCGATATATGAAGGGAGTAACTGTCTGGCAGCGACGTTATTCGCAGCTACACAACATGAGTGGATGATTCACCAGTGGATTCATCCGGAGACATTTCTTCAGACGATTCAGCAGAGCGGTTTTGAAACGGTAACGGATGCTGTTCCGGAAGCAGGTGACGTCCTTACTTTTTGGAACGAACAAGAGCAACTTATTCACGCCAGCTACTGTGTTCGAAAAAACCTATATTTCAACAAGCACGGTCAAGTTCGTTTTAACCCATGGAAACTCATAAATCACGATGAATTATTGAAACACTGGGGAAGCTATCGCATGCGAATCGAACGCAGCGTGTAAGTCATCAAAAAAGAGTCAGCTGATGAAAATCGGCTGACTCTTTTTGATTAATGCGCCTCTGTCCAGATGATTGCCGGGTAAGCACGGTTGGCGAGTTCGGGGAACGGGCGCGGCGTGTCGGCCCCGAGCCAAACCGCGGTGATGGTTTGATCTGTAAGTCCGACGTACCACATATCTTTATTATCGTTTGTTGTCCCTGTCTTTCCTCCGAGGTACTCATAATCACGTTTCACCTTACTCGCGTAACGTCCCGTCCCGTATGTCGTGACGGTCGCTAAAGCCTTTTTCATCGTAGTCATCGTATCGGGAGACCAGACTGCCTCATCGGTCAAGATAGGCGTCAATGCGGGCTCATCCGTTTTGAATGTGATTTGTTTAATCGTATGACCCGACGTATAGACGCCTTTGTTTAAGAATGGTGTGTAGGCGGCCGCAAGCTCTTTCGGAGAGACGCCTTGTGTGAGACCACCGAGCGCGCTCGCCAAGTTCTCGTCCTGTTCATCCCATTGACTGAACATCATATCAGCCGTCTCATAGGCTCGTTGCTGATCGATTGTGGAGAAAGCAGCCAAGGCCGGCGTGTTGTAGGAATAGGCGACCGCATCTTTCAATAACACATCTCCTAACACGCGATTATGACTGTTACCTGGACAATAAGAACCATAGCAAGCTGGTCGTCCATCGAGAACCGTCTCAAGCGTCGCCCCCGTCTCTTCAATGAATGGGGCGAACACGAGAATCGGTTTGATTGCGGACCCCGGTTGACGATAGGCTTGCGTTGCGCGGTTGAATTCACCGACTTGTGTCATTTCCGAATCAACCATCGCCACGATTCGTCCTTGTGGTGTCAGTTCCGTATATCCTCCGTTTAACCCGGATGGCAACTGACTCATCACTTGCTTCGCTTTCGTCTGTTTGGCCGTCGACAGGTACGTCTCGATCGTCGCTTCGTGCGTCGATAAATAGTCTCGTGCTTCGGCATCATCCAAATCGTATCGAGAGCGTACTAACTGAATCGCTTCACGAACAACCGTATCCATATAGTCCGGATATTGAATCGTTTGACTTCGATAAGCGGCTTGCAGTTTCACACCATGATATTGATCATAGGCGCTTTTTGAGATGGCGCCCGCCTCGAATAGTTGTGTCAAAATCCGGTCTTTTCGCTCGAAATAAGCATCTGACGGCTTGAGCGGGTCATACAGTGACGGATTGTTCGGTACTGTCAACAAATAGGCGAGTTGGTTCCAGTTGAGGTCGGCGAGCGGTCTCGAAAAGTATGTATCGGCCGCGGATTGAATACCATAAACATTATGTCCAAAGAAAATAACGTTGCTATAGGCGGTCAAAATTTCTTTTTTGCTATAACTTTTTTCTAATGCTCGTGCAATCAATAATTCTTTCACTTTTCGTTCATATGTCCGTTCGTGAGTTAAATAAACATTTCGCGCGAGCTGTTGGGTGATCGTGCTTCCACCTTGCACAGATGTCTCGTTCGCGTTATTAATAAATGCCCGGGCAATCCCGCTCAAATCATAGCCGGGATGGGCATTGAATTTTCGGTCTTCAATGATCATGATGGCTTCTTGAATGTGTTCAGGTAATGCCTTTGGAGAGACGTCATTTCGGCGACCTGCCAAGTAAATCTGCTGTTCGCCACCATTGTACGCGAGCGTGATCGCATGCTTCGACGAGAGTGGTTGCTCTGATACCAGTTCTTGTCCCCAAGATAAAATTTCATTTGTCTTTTCGATTTCTTCTTTCAAAGCATTCGCAAGCGTCAAAGAAGTCGCCAGTAGTCCTGCGAAAAACAAGATTCCAATCCAAGCTCTCATCGTTTCACCTCTTTCTACTCATTATATCGTCACATTTACGAAAAAATAAAAATGTAAACGTTATCATATAATAATTCGAGAAGGAATACTTTAGGAAAGAGCGAAAAAGGGTAAAAGAGGTTGTATATTACGATTTTGAGGAGGCTTATTATTTATGAAGCAAGAAATGGTTGCGATGCTCCTTGCGGGAGGAGAAGGAAAACGATTAGGGCCTCTCACGCGAAAAACGGCGAAGCCTGCCGTTCATTTTGGCGGAAAGTACCGAATCATCGATTTCCCATTGTCAAACTGCACGAACTCGGGAATTACAACAGTCGGGGTGTTGACGCAATACGAGCCGCTTGAATTGAATCGTTACTTAGGAATTGGGACGGCATGGGATTTAGATCGTCGTAACGGGGGCTTAGCCATTCTCCCACCTTACCAAGCACAGTCGGGGAAAAATTGGTACGAAGGGACAGCGAACGCGATCTATCGTAACTTGAGCTACATCGATGATTACGATCCGGATTACGTTTTGATCCTATCAGGAGACCACATCTACAAGATGGACTACGAGAAGATGCTCGAAGCCCACAAAGAAAAACAAGCCGATGTGACGATCTCCGTCATGGAAGTGCCTTGGGACGAAGCTTCACGTTTCGGGATCTTGAACACGGCGGATGACCTTCGCATCAATGAGTTTGAAGAGAAACCTGAAGATCCAAAGAGTAACTTGGCGTCGATGGGGATTTATATCTTCAACTGGAGCGTCTTGCGCGAACATTTGATTAAAGATGCGGAAGATGAAACATCAAGCTTTGACTTCGGAAAGAACATTATTCCAAACACGCTTCTCCAAGGGCTTGATGTTTTCGCCTATAAATTTAAAGGCTACTGGAAAGACGTTGGAACGATTCAATCGCTTTGGGAAGCAAATATGGACCTTCTTGAGGAAGAACCACCATTCGATTTATATGACCCGAACTGGAAAATCTATTCGGTTAACCCGAATCAGACACCGCAATATATTGGAAAAGATGCATGCGTCGAACAGTCTGTGATCAATGAAGGGTGTCATATTGAAGGAGAAGTACAACATTCGGTTCTATTCTATGACGTTCGTGTCGGCGAAGGATCGCTCGTGAAAGACTCGGTCATCATGCCGGGGGCTAGAATCGGGAAGGATGTAACAATTCACAGAGCCATTGTCGCAAGCTGTGCAGTCATTGAAGACGGCGCGACAGTCGGTGAGCCGGGTGGTGAAATCGTTGTTATTGAACCACACGAAAACATTGAAAGCGGCACCGTCTTCAAACAACGAGTTTGATACGAGTAAAGAGACACGCAAGGAGGCGTTACTGTTGACGAACGATTTATTAGGGGTCATTAACTTAGGCACGGAGCAAGGTCTGTTTCCGGAATTCACAGGTCATCGCAATTTAGCAGCGGTTCCATTTTCGGGACGTTATCGTCTAATTGATTTCACGTTAACGAATATGATTACACAAAACATCAGTCAAGTGGGAATCTTCACGTTAGACAAGTACCGCTCGTTGATGGACCATCTCGGATCAGGAAAAGAATGGGACTTGGACCGTTCACAAGGGGGACTACACATTTTCCCGCCTGCCTTAAAACCTGACGGGGAAGCATATCTCGGTGACTTGGCCAACTTCTCGATGCACCGTGAACATTTCATTCGCAGCAAACAGCCGTATGTCGTTATTACGGGATCGAATGTGTTGACGACAATCGACTATAACGACATGCTCGAACATCACAAGTCGATGGGAGCAGACATCACACTTGCCTATACGACTCACGAACAGAAGTGCGGCTACTGTCGTCCGATTCGCCTTGGTGAGAACGACCGTGTCGTCGGCGTGTCAGAACGCGGCTTTTCACCAGATGATGAGTACGCTTATACAGAAACCATCATCATGTCGAAAAATCTCTTTATGCGTCTCGTCGATGAAGCGACGTCTAAAGGAGAATATGATTTGTTAGATGGTGTTATTCGTCCGCAGCTCCATCGGTTGCATGTTCACGGCTACCATTATGTCGGGAAAATGCAAGTCATTCATTCGGTGCTCTCTTACTATAACGAAAGCATGCGATTGCTTCGTGGGGAAGGAATCATCTATGATTTCCCACATATTTATACAAAGATTAAGCATGAACCACCGACTCGTTATTTGAAAGGTGCGAAAGTGAATGAAGCGCTCGTGGCGAACGGGTGTAAGATTCATGGAGAAGTTCAAAACAGTATTCTCTTCCGTGGTGTTCAAGTGAGTAAGCACGCACGCGTGAAAAACTCAATCATTTCGTCGAAGTCAATTATTGAAGAAGGCGCTGTCGTCGAAAATGCGATTCTTGATAAAGAAGTCGTCGTAAAACGGGGGCAAGTCATCCGAGGTACAATCGACGAACCGATTGTCATCGCAAAACGAACAGTGGTGTGAGGAGGATTTTATGAAAATTTGGTATGTTGCTTCAGAAGCGGCACCGTTCATGAAAACGGGGGGGCTCGCCGACGTTGTCGGTTCGCTCCCTCAAGCGGTGGCGGATTTAGGAGAAGAAGTGAGTGTCGTCATGCCGAAATATGGCTCGATTGCTGCTGAATATGTGGACGAGATGGAGTATTTATTTGACCTCATCGTTCCGGTCGGTTGGCGGAAGCAATTCGGTGCGGTCTTGAAATTAGAGCGAGACGGCATCACGTATTACTTCATCGATAACGAATACTACTTTAAACGTGACGGTGTCTTATATGGGCACTTTGATGATGCGGAACGCTTCGCCTTCTTCTCACGGGCGGTCCTTGAGATGATTGGAAAGATGGAAGAAGTGCCTGATGTCCTTCATTGCCACGACTGGCAGACCGGCATTTTACCGGCCTTTCTACGAATTCACTATCAACATATTGAAGCGTATCAACACATTCGTACGGTCTATACCATCCATAACCTGCAATACCAAGGGATTTTCCCGGAAGAGATTCTCGGTGAACTATTACAATTCGGTCATGAACATTTTACGGCCGAAGGAATTCAACATAACGGTCTTGTCAATTACATGAAAGCTGGAATTGTTCATTCCGATCAAATCACGACCGTCAGCCCCTCATACCGTGACGAAATCATGGAACCGTATTACGGGGAAGGTTTGGACGGGGCACTCCGTCATCGCGCGGTTGACGTTCGAGGGATTTTAAACGGCATCGATTTAGCGACGAACGATCCAAGTACAGATGCGCGAATCGAACAGACGTATAACCTCGATACGTACAAAGAAGGGAAACTTGCGAATAAACGGGCGTTACAAGAACGACTCGGTCTAGAAGTACGAGATGACGTCATGCTCATCGGGTTCGTCAGCCGCCTTGTCGACCAAAAAGGGCTCGATTTAATCAATGGCGTATTTGAAGAACTCGGTCAACTGCCATGCCAATTCGCATTCCTTGGTTCAGGACAACCAGAATATGAAGGAATCGTTCACGAGATGACAGCAGCACATCCAGGGAAAGTGGGCTCTTATATCGGTTTTGACATCGAACTCGCTCACTTGATTTACGCTGGATCGGATGCTTTTTTAATGCCGTCACGTTTTGAGCCGTGTGGACTCAGTCAATTGATTTCGATGCGTTATGGAACGTTACCGATCGTCCGTGAGACGGGTGGACTTCGTGACACGGTTAAGCCATATAACGAATTCACACAGGAAGGGACCGGATTCGGGTTCATGAACTATAATGCTCATGAGATGCTGGCAACGATCGAAAAAGCGATTCGTGTCTTCTATGAGAAAGAAAATTGGCATGCCCTCGTCCATCAGGCGATGACCGCGGACTTTAGCTGGAAACAATCCGCCAAGCAATATCGTGAGTTATATCATTTATTCGCATGAGTGGAAGGAGCTAACTTGATTTATGTTCACAGATAAACAGAGCTTTGTCGACGCGTTTAAAGAACGATTCATCGCATTAAATGGGAAGTCGATCGAGGATGGGACAGAGCAGGAAGTGTATCAAACCTTGGCAACGATGGTGCGCGAACAAGCCATGCCAAAATGGATCCACACGCGAGACCGTCAAGAAGAAAAACATAGTAAACAAGTCATCTACTTCTCGCTTGAATTTCTATTAGGTCGATTCCTGTATAACAACTTGTTGAGTCTCGACGTGTTAGAGCTCGTCAAAGAAGGACTCGAAGATCTTGGATACGACATCACGGACATCACGGAGATCGAGCCAGAACCGGGACTTGGGAACGGGGGACTTGGCCGCTTAGCAGCCTGCTTCCTCGATTCATTGGCCGCGCTCAGTTTACCTGGACACGGAAACGGGATCCGTTACCGCTATGGTCTCTTCAAACAAAAGATTGTTGATGGGTATCAAGTCGAGTTACCGGACAACTGGCTACGTGACGGCAATATGTGGGAGACGAGACGTCAGGATAAAGCGGTCGATATCAATTTCGGTGGCTGGATTGAGATGAAGCAAATCGGAGACCGGTTACGCGTCGTCCATCATCCGGATGAAGTCGTAAGAGCGGTACCTTACGATATGCCGATTATCGGCTATCAAAATGACGTCGTGAATACGTTACGTCTTTGGAACGCGGAGTCGCCGCTTGACGATGAGGCGTATTTAGAGAAAACGAAAGGGACGTACAAAGACTTGTTGCGATACAAACAGTCGATTGCGACCATTTCGGAATTTTTATATCCAGATGATACGACGTATGAAGGAAAAGTACTGCGTTTGAAACAACAGTATTTCTTTGTGTCGGCGGGGATTCAATCGATGCTTGCTTCCTATGTGAAGCGGAATAAGTCGCTCAAACAATTAGGTGACCATTATGCGATTCATATTAACGACACGCACCCGGTTGTTGCGATTCCTGAATTGATGCGAATCTTGATGGATGAGCATGGGTACGGTTGGGACGAGGCGTGGCGCATCACGAAGAGCGTCATGTCGTTCACGAACCATACGCTACTCGCCGAAGCGCTAGAGAAATGGCCGGTCGAGATGTATCAACGGCTATTACCTCGTGTGTATCAAATTATCGAGGAAATCAATCGACGTTTCTGTCGGGATGTGTTGGTCAACTATCCTCATCTGGAATCACATATGGGGGAAATCGCAATCGTATCGAATGAGCACATCAACATGGCCAACTTGGCTGTCGTCGGCTCTCATTCGACGAACGGGGTTGCCCAGATCCATACCGATATTTTAAAACAGCGCGAGATGCGTTACTTATATGAGATGTTCCCACTACGCTTCAACAACAAAACGAACGGGATCACACATCGACGTTGGCTCTTGAAATCGAATCCGCGACTGTCTGACGCGATCACGGAAGCGATTGGACCGTCATGGGTCGAACACCCGAACGACTTGGAAAAGTTGATGGGTGTCTCGAAAGATAAGAGCTTCCAAGAAACCGTGATGGATGTGAAACAACAAAATAAATTTGATTTGGCTGCTTATATCCAGGAGGAGACGGGAGAGGTCGTTGACCCGCATTCCATTTTTGACGTTCAAGTTAAGCGTCTCCACGCCTATAAGCGTCAGCTTTTAAATGCACTTCATATCCATGCGCTTTACTTGAAGATTCAAGCGGATCCAACGTTTACGATGGTTCCTCGTACGTTCATTTTTGGCGCCAAGGCGGCACCGGGGTACTATTACGCGAAGGAAATCATTCGCTACATCAATGCCCTCGCTACGTTGATCAATAAAGATAAGCGGGCGAGCCAATTCATTAAAGTCATCTTCCTTGAGAACTATCGTGTCTCGATGGCGGAACGTATTTTCCCAGGTTCTGACTTGAGCGAACAAATCTCGACAGCGAGCTATGAGGCGTCGGGTACCGGAAACATGAAGTTCATGATGAACGGTGCGTTGACAATCGGGACGTTAGACGGTGCGAATATCGAGATTCGTGACGCGGTCGGAGACGATCATATCTTTATTTTTGGGTTATCCCCACAAGAAGTCATGAACTATAAAAAGTTCGGAGGATACCATGCGGCGGAAATTTATCATGCCCACCAAGAAATTAAAGATGTGGTCGATGGTCTCGTCAACGGTACATTCGATAAGGTCGGCGAATATCAGTTCCAGTCGATTTTCGACTCACTCCTCGTCTATAACGATGATTTCCTCGTATTGAAAGACTTCATCTCCTATATGCGAGCACAGCGACGCGTCGACGAAGTCTTCAGCGACCGTCCGCGTTGGGCAGAGAGCTCAATCGTCAACACGGCAAAATCAGGAATCTTCTCGAGCGACCGTACCATTACGGAATATGCAAACGCAGTCTGGAACATTAAACCGACGAGCGTCAAATAAAGATTATTTTGGAATAGCATTAACTTCGGTGTAAAATGAAAACGATCCACCCGTTACGGGTGGACCTCGTTTTCTGGATAGCTGATCCAGTCAGAATAGGATCCGGGATAAAGTCGAACATCGTCTTTCCCAAGAGCGTGCAGCGCCAGAATATTGACGCAGGCGGTCACGCCGCTACCGCAATAAAAAATTGGATTTTCCACGGTAAGGACGTCTTTATAAAGTTCTTTTAAATCGTGAAAATCTTCTAATGTGCCTAGCTCGGTGATGGCTTCGGCATAAGAACAGAGTAATGCGTTTGGGATATGGCCTGCCTTTTGGTCAATCGGTTCATGTGTCCCGTTAAAGCGATCCTCTGTTCGCGAATCATAGAGTGAACCGCTCGTAGCGGCTTTTACTTCTTCGAGTGTCGCGATCATGTCATCTTGAAAATCTGGGGCATAGTCACTCGCTGGGTAGTTCGGCACGTCGGTCGTGGTCTCACCGCAATAAGTGATGCCGGATTGGATACCGCCTTCTAGGACGACGACCCGTTCGTGACCGGCCCACTTGAAGAGCCACCACGCACGAGCTGCGAATGGGAAGCCATCATCATAAATGACGACCAAATCTTCTTTTTTCAAGCCGATGCGACGGAGTGTTGCCGTCCACGCTTCTTTTGAAGGAAGCGGGTGACGTCCGCCATGTTCGCCGAGCGGACCGGACAAGTCTTCCATCAAATCGAGAAAGACGGCGTTCGGAAGGTGTCCCTTTCGGTAGACATATTTACCATAGGACGCGTCGTTTAGCGAATATCGGCAATCGATGAAACGAATCGAGTTCGTATGCACGATTTGTTTTAATTCTTGGGCACGCATTGTTGGAAACATTAATATCACCTCGAGGTTTCGTTACTCTCATCGTATACAAGATGGAAGCAATTGGCGAGTACTTCGATTGAATTTTTTGAGGGTGAAAGGGGAATGAATCATGACATGGCAACAAACGTATGACCGTTGGAATCAATTTGAAGGACTTGAGCCGCATTTACGAGCGGAACTTGAGGAACTCGCAAAAGATGAGACAACGTTAGAAGACGCATTTTATAAGACGCTTGAGTTCGGGACAGGCGGAATGCGCGGAGAAATCGGACCGGGTGCGAACCGAATGAACGTATACACGATTCGAAAAGCGTCACAAGGCTTTGCTGACTTTATCGCAGCTTCGGGAGAAGAAGCGAAACGTCACGGCGTCGTGATCGCCCATGATTCGCGCCACTTTTCACCAGAGTTTGCATTAGAGGCGGCACGGACGCTTGCGTCAAACGGAATCAAGACATACTTGTTCCCAAGTTTGCGCGCCACACCGGAACTCTCGTTTGCCGTACGTCACTTGAATGCGTTCGGTGGTATTGTCATCACGGCGAGTCATAACCCGCCTGAATACAACGGGTTCAAAGTGTATGGGGCAGACGGTGGACAGCTTCCGCCAGCAGAAGCAGATGAACTCGTCAGTTACGTCAATGCGATTGAAGATGAGTTGAAGATTGATATCGAAGATGAGGCGGCGCTTCGTCAAACAGGACTACTCGTCACAGTGGACCCATCTGTCGATGAAGCGTATATGGAAGCACTCCAGTCGATTCGGATTCATCGTGACGTACAGGACAGTCCCCTTCAAATCGTGTATTCGCCACTCCATGGGACGGGACGCCGTCCGGTCATGGAAGGATTGAAAGCGTATGGGTTTGACCATGTGACGATTGTAGAGGAGCAAGCAGAACCAGATGGTGCTTTCCCAACCGTCAGTTATCCGAATCCAGAAGAAAAAGCTGCGTTTAAACTGGCGATGGAATATGGGGATCGTGTCGGGGCCGATTTGCTCATGGCGACCGACCCGGATGCAGACCGTGTCGGCTTGACAGTACGTGGACGTGACGGGGAATGGTTCGTCTTGACTGGTAACCAGACAGGTGCGCTCTTGATGGATTATATCTTGTCACAGAAGAGTGAGACGGGAACACTCCCATCGAACGGTTTCGTCGCCAAGACGATTGTCACGTCAGAACTCGGGGCTGCGATTGCGAAAGCATACGGCGTGCATCTTGAGAACACGTTGACAGGATTCAAGTTCATCGGTGAGAAAATCAAGCAATATGAAGAATCAGGCGAATATGAATTCCTCTTTGGCTATGAAGAAAGCTACGGTTATTTGATTGGTGACTTCTGCCGTGACAAAGATGCTGTCCAGGCTTGCTTACTCGCAGCGGAGATGGCGGCATATCATAAACAGCATGGCCGTACGCTTTATGATGCTTTGCAGTCGATTTATGAGAAGTACGGTTTCTATGAAGAGTCATTACAGTCGATGACGTTGAAAGGGAAAGCCGGTCTCGAACAAATCGGGCGTATGATGGAAGCGTTCCGTGCCAATCCACCGAAAGAAGTCGGGGGATATGAAGTCGTGCGTTTCGAGGACTATAAGAAGCAAGTGGCGACTGACTTACGGACGAACACGTCTGAAGCGATCGAATTGCCATCATCGAACGTATTGAAATTCGTCTTTGCCGACGGGTCTTGGTTCTGCCTTCGCCCATCTGGCACAGAACCGAAAATCAAGTTTTACTTTAGTGTGCATGCGGATCGCGCCGAGAAGACGACAGCGAAACGTGAAGCGATTGAAGCGGACGTCATGAAACAGGCGAAAGCCATCGATTGATGAGAGACATCACTCTAGCGATAGGGTGATGTTTTTTGTTTGACATGAAGACATCACGCCAGTATGATGAGGTTATTGTTTAAAACCGTGTAATCATATAAGGATTATAGGAAAGGCGGAATCATCATGAAAAAGACATTAACAAGCGTACTCGCAATCGGAGCTTCAGTCGGGCTTCTCGCAGCTTGCGGTAACGAGACAGACAGTGGAGCGGACGAAGCAGTCATCACTGTCGGGACAGAGGCGACATACCCACCGTTCACATACAAAGATAAAGGTGAATTGATGGGATATGATATCGACGTCTTGAACGAAGCGGCAGAACGTGCCGGTTATAAAGTAGAGTATGAGGCAATGGACTTCAAAGGACTCGTTCCAGCACTTGATGCAGAACGAATTGACATGATTGCCAACCAAATGAGCATCACACCTGAGCGTGAAGAGAAGTATGCGTTCTCTGACCCGTATGCGGTATCAGGAGCTCAAGTCATCGTTGGTTCGGATAACAACGACATCCAAGGCGTAGAAGACCTCGACGGCAAATTAGTCGGATCGACACAAGGTTCAGTCTATGCACAAATGGCTGAAGAAGCTGGCGCTGAAGTGAAATACTACAAAGGGGCGAACCAAGTGCTTCAAGACCTCGAAGTCGGTCGTCTTGATGCAGCATTGAACGACCGTCTCTTCATCTTGACAGAGCTTGAAAAAACAGGCTATGACGTCAAAGCAGTCGGTGACATCTTCAACACAAGTGAAGCTGGATTCATGACACGTCAAGATAGCGACGTTCTCGAGAAGTTGAACAATGCACTTGCGGAAATGAAAGAAGACGGTACGATGCAGGAAATCGGTGAGAAGTACTTCGGTGAGGACATCAGTCAATGAATGAACTGATCACGACCGTCATAGATAACCGCTCGGTCTATCTTGAAGCCGTCCAGCTCACGTTGATCGCCAGTGTCCTGTCGATTCTTCTCGCCTTGGCGCTCGGTCTGATCATCGCTTTACTTCATAGTAGCCCGATTAAAATTGTACGGTTGTTCACGCGGACGTACATTTCGTTCTTCCGTGGGACACCACTCTTACTTCAATTATTGATTTTGTATGTCGGTCTCACTGGGTTCGTGCAACTCAGTGGGATGCAGGCGCTCATCTTCGGACTTGGATTCCACTTTGCGGCCTATATCTCGGAAGCTTTCCGGGCAGCCATCAACTCTGTCGACAAAGGACAGGTAGAGGCGAGTGTCGCGCTAGGAATCCCGAAAATGAAGCGTTTCAAAGACATCATTTTCCCACAGGCGCTCTCTCGCGCCATCCCGCCTGTCTCGAACTCGGTCATCGACATCATCAAGTCGACGTCACTCGGTTCGGTCATCGCGGTTCAGGAGTTAACGTATGTGTCTGACCAAATTGCCGCAACGACGTATTTGGTCATGCCGTTGCTCTTGTTCTCGGCTTCGATTTACTGGATTTTATCGACTTTGATTCAAGCCGGTCAACACAAGCTCGAACAGCGCTATGCGATTCGATAAGAAAAAACCTCGATTCAGATGAATCGAGGTTTTTTGTATGCCTTAACGGATGACTTGTTCTGTTTCTCCGTCGAAGAAGTGCGCTTTTGTCATATCGAGTGCGAGTTCGACATCGTCACCCATGTGGATGTTCGAGCGGCCGTCAACGCGTGCTGTGAACTGTTGTCCACCAAGTTCAGCGTAGAGGTAAGACTCAGAACCCATGAGCTCAGCGACGTCGATGTGCGCTTTGAACGTGTGTGTCGTTGGTGAGTCGATGTAGATTGGCTCATCATGGATTGATTCTGGACGAATCCCGAGGACGAGTTCTTTTCCGACATAGCCACGGTCACGGAGTGTTTTCATTTTTCCTTCTGGAACGTTGACTTCTTCACCGTTCGTGATGAATTTACCTTCAGCGAGTGTACCGCGGAAGAAGTTCATCGAAGGTGAGCCGATGAAACCAGCGACGAAGATGTTGTCTGGGTTGTCGTATACTTCTTTCGGCGAACCGACTTGTTGGATAAGACCATCTTTCAAGATGACGATGCGCGTTGCGAGTGTCATCGCTTCTGTTTGGTCGTGGGTAACGTAGATTGTCGTTGTGTCCAAACGGTTGTGGAGCTGGATAATCTCTTTACGCATTTGTACACGAAGTTTTGCATCCAAGTTTGAGAGCGGCTCATCCATCAAGAAGACTTTTGCATCACGAACGATGGCACGGCCGATAGCGACACGTTGACGTTGTCCACCTGAGAGCGCTTTTGGTTTACGCTCGAGGTACTCTTCCAACCCGAGAATACGAGCAGCGTCTTTTACGCGACGATCAATCTCGTCTTTCGGGAACTTACGGAGCTTCAAGCCGAACGCCATGTTGTCATAGACACTCATGTGCGGATAGAGCGCGTAGTTTTGGAAGACCATGGCGATATCACGATCTTTAGGAGCAACGTCGTTCATTCGTTTCCCGTCAATGATAAAGTCACCGTTTGAAATCTCTTCAAGACCTGCGATCATACGAAGTGTCGTCGATTTACCGCAACCAGATGGTCCGACGAAGACGATGAACTCACGGTCTTTGATGTGTAAGTTAAAATCGCTGACGGCTTTGACGCCACCATCGTAAATTTTATCAATGTGTTCTAAACGAATTTCTGCCATGTCGTTAGCCTCCTAAAGAATCTGTATGTTTATAATAGCGCTTACAAGAACGATTATATGATGAAACCGCTTGCATTGAATATAGACAAGTTGCACAAAAACCGTCAATCGGATTTGTGCAACGTGACCATTAGTTGAAGGAGACTCGCGTCATAGAACTTCCGTGCATCATAACCCGTCGTCTCGAACAGACGATCAAGTCGATAATTCAGCGTGTTTCGATGCATGAAGAGTGCTTTGGCCGTATGGGAGACGTTCAATGAATGACTGAACAACGCCTCAAGCAGTTCAATCGTCGATAGATCAAGCATCTCCATGAGTGAAGCCGTGATATGGTTCCGCTCTTTTAAGTCCTGCTCTTGTAGTAAATAATGGTATAATAATTGACTAGCAGGGTAAGTTTTAGTAGATAGACGAGCGTATGGCATGAGCAGTTGATGTTGACGATACACACGGGCGAGAGGACCTTGAGAACGTTCGCTATAGACAGCGTGTGCTTCGATGAAACAATCGCTCGCGATGGCACGCAAGACGTCCTCGAACTCCTGAAGGTCGACAAACGTGTCTTGTTCGATAAGTTCGATATGTTTGGTTGTGATCAACACGATTTCAGCATGTGGCATGAAGTCATGGATAATGCTGATGAATGATTCGAACGCTTCCTCTTCTGCTTCTTGGAGCGAAAGAGAGATGAGCCGAAACGATTGTTCGAGACGGTACGTCTCATCTTGAAGGCGTTCTTGCCATTTTCGCTGATGTGGGTCGGACTGAAGGATCGGGGTCGCCCACATGCGGAGCAATTGTTGTTCACGTTCGGTCAATTCGAATGTTGGGAGCCCAAATATGGTACCATCTTGCGTCTCGAACCAGTCAAGGTCACCAGATGCATCTTCCGACCGATGGACAGCAGTCGGAAAAATCGATTTAATACGATCAAACGTATTCAATACTATCACCTCATCAACAATGTATCATATTTCAGATCGGAGGCTTGCAGTTTGGACGGGTTATTAAAGATTTTACTCATGATTGTGATTGGGGCGACGATTGGTGGCGTGACGAACTTTCTCGCCATCAAGATGTTGTTTCGGCCACATGAACCGAAATATATCGGTTCATTCCGGATTCCTTTTACACCAGGTCTCATTCCGAAACGTCGGGATGAATTGGCATCAAGCTTAGGAAAAACGGTCGTCAAACACTTATTGACGCCGGAAGGCATGCGAAAACGATTATTGGATGACCAAGTGACGACGCATATTACGCACTTTGCGCAACAAGAAGTTCAGGCGATGCTACGCTCGGAAAAAACCGTTCGAGAACTCGTAGAACCTCTCTATCCGAATGCAGAGGCACGCATCCTTATGTCGGCGGATGAAAAGTTACGTGACGAGCTAACGAGCGTCATGTCCGATGTGAAAGAACGGAAGTTGTTTGAATTGCTTGGAGAAGAAGGAATGGACCGCGTACGAGCAGTCATTCCTGAAATTGTTGACGCACTTCTCGTCAAATCGGAAGAGTATTTTTATTCTCCTGAAGGTGAGGCGCAACTTCGTCATATGGTCGATTCGTTCGTTCAACGTCGGCTTGGATTTATCGCAGGATTTATTCAAAATATGAATTTTGTTGAGATGGTTCGTCCAGAAATCGTCAATATTTTACGAGGTCAGTCGACTCGTGACGGCATGACGACGATGATTACACGTGAGTTCGAACGATTCAGTGAAAAGACGGTCGATACGTTGATTGATGAACGATTAGAAACTCGACTCATCGATGGCATCACCGAACAAGTCGTCACGCGTTTGCCAATCGGACAATTGTTGGATCGACCGGTCTCGTCGTATACCGAGTCCATCGAATCTCGTGTCGTCGATGAACTAGTGCCTCAAGGGGTCACCCTTGTCATTGAGCGCTTCACGAATCAAATGGAGACGATCATGGACCGCTTAAAAATCGATCAAATCGTACAGCAACAAGTCCAGTCGCTCGACACCTCGTACCTCGAAGAGATCGTGTTATCGATCTCGAAACGAGAGTTCCGGGCAATAACATGGCTTGGAGCGCTGTTAGGTGGTATGATTGGGTTGATTCAAGGGTTAATTGCCATCTTATGATGAGCTAGACCCTAATAGCATTTAGGAGGACGTTACATGTCACAAACAAACTTGTACGACCAAGCTTACCAATTGGAGAAAGCACTTCGCGATTCTGAAGAGTTCACAACACTCTCTTCTTTATACGATCGTGTCAATGCGGATGCGGAAGCGAACCAGTTGTTCGCTGACTTCCGTAACATCCAAATGACGCTTCAACAAAAGCAAATGCAAGGAGAGGAAATCTCTGAGCAGGAAATGATGGATGCGCAAACGAAAATGATGAGCGTTCAACAGAACGAATTAATCATGGAGCTCATGCAAGAAGAGCAACGCATGCACCAGCTCGTTACAGAAGTAACGAAAATCATCATGAAACCACTTGAGGAGCTTTACGCGCCGATGGTAAATGAAAACGAAGTTCAATAAGATGTGAAAAGCGGATGGCGATTGAGCCATCCGTTTTTTTGTTGATGAGATTGTCACAAGAATGAAGTAAGCGTTTTCATAGAGGGTTTATAATGAAAGTAGAATGATGGGGAAAGGGTGAACTGGCATGTGGACCGTGCTCATTCTATTCGGGATGATTCTCTTTTTCATAACAGGTTGGCTCCGAGCAGACTTGGTCGCATTGATTGGTCTTTTATGTCTCGTCCTAACTAATCAATTGACGCCGGGTGAGGCGATGGCGGGATTCTCAAATTCAGTCGTCTTGATGATTGCTGGACTGTTCATCGTTGGAGCAGGGTTGTTTCATTCCGGTTTAGCGGAACGATTGGCATCTGCACTCATTCCGTACGCGAACGGAAGTGAGACACGACTCTTTTATTTGTTCATGTTGACCGTCGCCTTGCTTTCAAGCGTCATGTCGAACACAGGGACGGTCGCATTGCTCATTCCTGTCGTCATGGCGATGTCACGACAAATCAAACGATCCGCAAAGACGTATCTGATGCCGCTTGCTTTCTTCTCGAGCATCGGAGGGACGATGACATTGATTGGGACACCGCCGAACCTTGTCGCAGCTGAATCGCTACGAGGTCTAATTGATGTGCCGATCGGCTTCTTTTCTTTGCTCCCAATCGGTGCGGTCGTGATGATTGTCGGCTTGTTCTATTTTCGTCTCGTCGGAAATCGCTTGCTCGAAGATAATCGTTCAAGGGAATGGGATGGAGGCGGTGCAATCGAGACGATCAACCCGAACGTGTATGTCCTGTCGATTGACGAGGTACATCCGTTGATTGGCAAACGACTAAGTGAATTGAAATGGTCGCGTGACGGTATCATTGTACTAAAGGAACGAGTGAAAGGGATAGGGCGGCATTACGAAACTGCTCGCGCTGACACCGTATTGCGTGCCGGGTCAATCCTCGTCAGTGGGGATGAGCAGCGAGTCCGTTCTCTCTCGGAACAACAACACATTCCGTTTCAGCAGGTTGAGGCAACAAACGTCTATGACAAGACCGGTGGCATCGTCATGTTCACGATTCCAGGGTCGAGTCAACTTGTAGGGAGATGTCTTCATGAGAGCCAGTTACGGAATGAGTTTCATGTGAACGTCTTGCGTGTCATCCGCCCACAAGAAGAAATTGCACAAGTACACCTGAAAGATACGCCGCTAAAACAAGGGGACTTGTTGATGGTACAAGGGAAGTGGGACGATTTAGAGCGGGTTGAACAAGAGGCACGACTACTCCTCTCGAACGAGCGGGTGACGGATGTAGCGAATCGGACGGTGTCGAGTCATCATCAACTTGCGGCAGGTGTGATCATGGTTATGATGATGACGTTGTTCGTGTTTGAATGGGTTGATCCGACCGTTGCGGTTTGGCTGGCGGCACTGGCGATGGTGATGAGCGGAGCCGTGCGCCACCTAGACATTGCGTATCAATCGATTCAATGGTCTTCACTCGTCTTGATTGCCGCGATGATCCCGGTAGGAACGGCGCTTGAGAAGGCGGGCATCATGACGTGGCTTGTCGACTGGATTGGGCGGTCGTTCGCGGGCTTTGGGCCAGCCTGGGTCCTCGTCGTCTTATTTCTTGCGACGATGGTCCTCAGTCAAATCATCTCGAACACCGCGACCGCTATCTTGTTCATTCCGCTAGCCATCGCTCTATCGGAATCCATGGCGGTCAGTCCAGTCCCGTTCGTCATCGCTGTCGCCATTTCAGCATCCCTTGCTTTCATGACGCCGTTCGGTTCTCCGACGAACGCGATGGTGTTTAGTGTAGGAGGCTATCGATTCATGGATTTCGTCAAAGTTGGTGTGCCGTTGCAACTACTCACCGGCATCGTCGGAATCCTGATGATTCTGTTTCTCTTTCCATTTTAAGCAGGATTTAGGGGGCGGATAACGAAAGTAAAGTGATCAGGAAATGAAAGGATGGACGACGATGAAAAAATGGATGTTGGTTTTCCTCTGCTTGTTTCTAGTAGCCTGTGGGAAAGAAGAGAAGGCCGAACCAAAACCTGAGATGACGGAGAACGGGCGGGTGGCTGAACAGTATCTTGAGAAACAACAGTACCCAATCGTCTCATATGAAGGCGAGTATATGAGTACGTTAACCTTAGATGAGTTGACGGAAGATCGTGCACAGAACACTTGGGGATTACAATCTGTGTCACCGGATGAATACGTTGGAAAGACCATATACTATGAAAACTTTACGGTAAAAGATCATCCGATTGGTGAACAATCTCCCGCCGGTCAGACTGCTGTCTCGGTAATGGTCGTGGATGGAGAGGTAATCGGGGGAACGTCATTCCCTGTGACAGACGGATCGGGTTTAGGGAGCGGATATAGTTTGAGCGGGGAATCGTTCGAGGACATTCACCCTGATATTCAGGAATGGCAGAAAGCATGGAATGAGAAATATGGAAATTAAAAAGTAGACCGAGAACAAGAATCTCGGTCTACTTTCATTATGATGCCGTTCCTTTTAATTTCCCCGGTAATTTGCAACGTTCGAAATAGATGAGTTGTCCCCGGCGAACGATGCGCGCGCCTTTATGTTCATGCCCTGCTGCTCGAAGCATGTCGAGCCCTTGCTGTTTGGCTGATTGATCATCGCTTGCTTCGAACATTTCGTTCAACACGAGCGTGCCATCATTCTCGAATCCTGTCACCGTGTATGTCTCCATTCACACGACCCCCTTTTTCTCTATTTTAATGAATGGTCATTCATTCTTCAAGAGAAGGTTTCGTCAGTTCGTCAAATGTCAGTTGACGTGTGGATTCATTTCGAGGAATCAAGTCCGATACGGTCAGTCCAATCAAGCGAACGGGCTCGGTGACATTCATCTCATCGAAGAGGCGTCTTGCTAGTCGTCGAATCTCGTCATGGTCATGCGTCGGATGATTCAATTTGATTTGATGACTTCTAGCCTGAAACTCGCTCGTCTTTAATTTGATGGTGACGGTTTGGCAACTCAGTTCGCGGCGATCGAGCTGACGCAACACGTCTTCCATTTCGGGAATGACCCGTTCGAATACTTCTTCGGGGTCGTCGATGTCAAACGCAAACGTCGTTTCCGACCCGATTGACTTACGCTCGCGCGTGGCGACGACAGGACGCGTGTCTCGTCCATGTGCTAGTTCATAAAGTTGTTGCCCGCGATCATGTCCAAAGATGGCCTTCAGTTGTTCGGGACGAGCTTGTTGAAGGTCACCGATTGTATGATAGCCACTTTTGTTAAGCGTTTGGGCGGTCACTTTCCCGACACCGTGCATTGCTTCGATGGAGAGGGGAGAGAGAAAATCAGCGACTTTCTCAGGTGAGACGACGGTAAGACCGTTCGGCTTTTCAAAGCCGGACGCAATTTTTGCGACGAATTTTGAAGGTGCGACGCCAGCGGATGCCGTGAGACCGGTACGACGTTTGATCTCTCCTAGAATATAGCGGGCGATATAGGGACCTGATGTGCTCAACAGCGTATTTTCGGTCACGTCCAAATAGGCTTCATCAAGGGATAAAGGTTCGACGAGAGGGGTGACCGATTTAAAGATGTCCATGACCTGCGCGCTCACTTGTCGATAGGCTTGGAATCGTGGTTTGACAAACGTAGCGTGTGGACACAACGCAAAAGCGCGACGTGATGACATCGCGCTGTGTACGCCGTACTTCCTCGCTTCATATGAACAAGTGGCAACGACTCCACGACTGTGAGGTGGTCCACCGACGATGACAGGTTTTCCACGTAAATTTGGACGATCCCGTTGTTCGACGGAGGCATAAAAGGCATCCATGTCCACATGAATGATGAGTCGTTCCATAACATCACCTTTCCTGTGCAAATCTCTTTTCTTTATTATAACGAACTTTTGTTCGTTTTTTTAGATTTTTGTTTCGTTTTATTCTTTGATGAAGTGGTTTGATTCGGGAATTGTAACAACGAACCAATCCAATTCTTCCGTTTCAACCATACTTGAATGATAAGAGTGAAGAATAGAATCATTAACCAGGCGAACGCGTAACCAAACGGCCAATCCAGTTCAGGCATTGCTTTAAAGTTCATTCCCCATACGGCACCGAACGCGACGACAGGGGTCGTAAGTGCTGTGAAGACGGTGAGTGCCTTCATGATTTCATTTCCCCGAAAGTTAGAAAGTGTCGAGGCGAGGTCTGTCATCGCGATGACGTCACCTTGATAATGATTGATGAGCGTCAATAGTCGACTGACTCGATAATCCGCGAGTTGGTAAGGTCTCAACGTTTGTAGGTCGATATCGAGAAAGGCCTCACGTCCTGCCATGACGAGTTCTTTATAGGGAGTGACGGTGTCGGACCAACGTTCGATTTCACTCCGAAGACCAAAGATTTCATTCATGAACGTGGCAGGAACTTGTCCTGCCATTTCTCGCTGTGCCACGAGAAGTCGTTCTTCGAATTCATCGATTCCGTGAAAGTAATTGTTCATCCGTTCGGCAAGCAATTCATAGAACGCTTCAATCGGTGAGTTGCAGTCTTTCGCAAGGACCGATTCGTGATGCAAATCGTCAAATCCAATTGTCCATAAAAAATCAGGACCGATAAAATAGTGCCCGATTTTCTGCGGCTCACGTTCTAACTGCTCGTAGTCGAGTGTGAGTGACCCGTACATATAACCATCCTCGACCACGATTTTTGTGACGCTTGCGGTCGTCAACTGCTCGAGCCAATACGTATAGGCCGGTGCATATCGAGAATCTACTTCCACATAATCCTCGGGGCGCGTGTACCAATCCCATTCCATTGTCTATTCCTCCAATTCGCTATAGTAGTAGTATTCCCAAATTGTCAGGAATGTTGGCATCTGTCGCAAAGTTTCGATAAGATGAAGGTACTGAACAAGAGAGAGGTGCTTTCATTGACGACAAAAATCGGTCAGCTCAAAGTGGGCGACACGCTAGACCAATATGTCATGATCAAACAATCGTATAAGGGACTTGCCGGGAACGGAAAGCCTTATTTAACATTAATCCTTTGCGACGAGAGTGGCGAAATCGAAACGAAATTATGGGATAGTTCGGATACCGAAAAGTATGCGACGAAAAAAATCGTCCATGCGGCCGGTGAAGTGATGGACTATCGTGGACGGACGCAATTGAAGTTGAAGCAAATTTCAATCATCGAGCAAGAAGTCGATATCGCTCCGTACGTTCGGTCGGCGCCGATTCCGAAATCGGAACTTGAAACGACAATCCGTGGGTTCATCACGTCACTTCAACACGATGAGATTCGTCGTCTCGTTGAAGAAGTCGTCAATCGTCACGAAGAGGCATATTTCACGTATCCGGCTGCTGTGCGACATCATCACGCAGTCTATTCCGGACTCGCATTCCACGTTATGTCGATGCTGAAGCTTGCGGACACGATGTGTGACCTGTATCCATCGTTGAACCGAGACCTGTTGATTGCAGGAGTGATCTTGCATGACTTGGCGAAAGTCATCGAGTTATCGGATGCAATTACCCCAGAGTATACGCTTGAAGGAAAGTTGCTCGGCCATCTCTCACTCATGGCATCTGAACTAGAAGTCGTCTCACGTGAGCTCGGGACGGACCGAGAAGTGACAACGTTGTTGCAACATCTCGTCTTAAGTCATCATGGGAAACCGGAGTGGGGATCGGCGAATACGCCACAACTCCCTGAAGCGGAGATGTTATTCTTCATCGACAACATCGACGCGCGGATGAACATGTTCGAGAAAGCGTATGAAGGTGTCGAGCCGGGTACGTTTACGGAGCGTGTCATGGCACTCGATAACCGTGCCTTCTATCGTCCAAAGTTATAATATGTCCATAAAAAAATGGCGCTCCATTACGGAGTGCCATTTTTGTCTTATTGTTCAGTCGACTCTTCAGAAGACTCGTCTGCGTTTTTGATTGCTTCTTTGACAGCGTCAAATTGTTGCTCTGCTTTTGCATCTTTTACGTCAACGTTGTATTTTTCAATCAACTCCGCGTAAATTTTGTTTGCATCGACAGAAGCTGATTTTTCTGTTGCTAACTCTTCACGAATACGGTCTTTCTCGTCTTCGAGTTTCAAGTCTTTCTCTTTACGGTCTGTCACTTTAATGACGTGGAAACCGAATTGCGATTGGATTGGCTCAGAGACTTTTCCAACCACGTCTTCTTTGAATGCATATTCTTCGAATTCAGGTACCATCGTGCCTGTAGAGAAGTAACCGAGTTCTCCACCTTTTTCACCAGAACCTGTATCTGTTGATTTTTCTTTCGCGAGTTCAGCGAAGTCTGCACCGTCATTCAACTGTTTAATGATGTCTTGTGCTTCTTCTTCTGATTCGACGAGGATGTGGCTAGCTTCCACTTCCACGTTTTCTTTTGCGAACTGTGCTTCAACTTCTTCATCCGTCACGTCGACAAGTTCAGATTTTGCTGCGTCGACAAGCATTTGTCCGCGAAGCGCTTCTTTGAACTCTTCTGTGCCGCTCATGCCGGCTTGTTGAATCGCTTGTTCGAATTCTTCTTTTGAGTTGAATTGTTCTTCTGTCTTGCTGAACTCTTCATCTACTTTTTCTTGCTCGACTTGATCACCATATTCTTTTTCAAGAAGTGCATTCATCGTCTCTTGGAATGCGAGTTGTGGCACCATGCGGTCGTAACTCATGTCCGCGATTTCACCGCGTGTGATTTCGCCGCCTTTATATGTGACGACTGCTGAATTATCTGATTCTACGCCGCCTGCGTTTGTCGCTGCGTATGTGCCGCCAGCACCGATGATCAGTGCGAGTGCAGATGCACCGACGAGAGCGCCGGTTGAGAATTTTTTATCTTGCTTTTTTGGTTCGTTTGTCATTCCGTTTGACATGTATTCCACCCCTAATAATTCTTTAAAGTTTCTAAGTCCGACTATATCACATTTTCCTAATCATGACAGCTGTTCTCTTGTCTGTACAGTATCATAGCACACAATCCTGTCGTATAATGATGTAATAGAATGTGAAATGATGGGGTGAGGGTAGTGTCACTAGAAGAGAAGGTCGAGCATTTATCATATCAGATGAAGATCTTACTCGAGATTGTTGATTGGACGGACCGTCCGTTTGAATATGAAGTGATTCGAGCGAACTTGACGAAGCAGGACGTAGAGGCGTTTTATCAGTTGCTTGAGGATATTCGGGCACGACAAAACGAGCAAATGCGCTATGGGTTTACGTCCATAGAACCGTTGCTCGTCCATTTTGTGGGTATGTTAGATTCAAGGCTAGACGTGAAAACGATTCTTGGGGCATGCGTCCGTCAAGGAATCGAGTTAGACGTCACAGAGCCACTCTATCGGCAGGTTAGGCTTCTTGACTGAGTTCATCCTCATCAGGACGTCTGCCTGCCTCTTCTGTGATCATTTTTGATGTTTCAGCAAAGATATCCATGAAGTTGTCCCCATATAAACGACGCACGATGGCCGTCATGTCTGTTAAGTCAGGGAACTTGCCATAAAGTTCTTGGAGCGGAAGAGAAGCGCGGAATACGCCGTTTCCTTCTGGATCAAACGCGTGAATCGTTTCAAGCAACAACGATTCTCCTTCAGGTGTCAATTGGACATACGTGTTTCGCTTGTCCGTCTCTTTTTTCGAAAACGTAAGTAATCCACGATCTTCTAACTTCTTCGAGAAGTTGAAAGCGGTCGAGACGTGCATGACGCCATATTTTGCAATTTCAGAGATCGATGCGCCGCCTAACGCGTGGGCAATCCATAAGATGTGGTGCTCATTGATGTTTAAATCAAATGGTTTAATCCAGTTTTGCCAATCTTTTTCGACGGTTTTCCACAAAGCCTTACTCAATTGAATAATTTTGTGGCTATAGAGCATGGCCTCAGGGCCAGTGAATTCTTTTTCGTGTTCCATTTCGATCCATCCTTTCCGGATAAAAAATCAAAAGTAATCGACGGACGATGACCTCAAACACTCACTGTGTTTGATTGACAGTGTTGTCAGTCATAGCAGACTGTACGTTCGAGAGTTCCTGAAGGTTCCCTTGAATTCGCTCGACTGAAGGCTGAATGTCTTGTTGATAGCGTTCGACTTCGGCTTTCACTTGATCAGTCAATTCTTTTCCTTGCAGTTTCCCTGCGGCGGCAACTTGCGATGCATGTTTCGCCACATTCCCAAATTGTTCTTTTAGCGTAGTGATTGTGGATGCTCGATGTTGTTGAGCAGCAGCATCGTTTGCGGTACCTCTCGCCAGTTTTTTAAACGTGGCAACTCCTAAAAATGCTAAAATAAAGCCGAAAGCAATCCAATCTCGACGTTGGCGACTCGACAAAACATTCCCCTCCTCAAGCTCGGATAATCCGAATTACATTCTTTTCATATTATTTTACCAAAAAAGAGTGATTAAAAACCTATATCGCAAATAAAATTTTTCAGAACATTCAATTTTGACCGAAAAATCATTTTATTTTAAAATACAGGTAAAGGAAGGTGATCCTCAGTGGAGAAAGCGAAGCGTTGGGTAGATGACATGCTTGACCTGTATCTCGCTGCGAAACGACTGGGAGATGACACTTGGGCCGACTCCATTATGAACACACTAGAGGCGGGGTATGAAGCGTCGAAACAAACAGAGCAGGCACGCGAAGAATCGATACGAGAAAAACGTATGCTTGAAATAGATACCCGTCTAACCGAATTACGAAAAGAATTTGAACAAGCGACATCTGTTAAGACGCGTCAACAGTTATACGAAGTGGCAATCAAACTTCAGGTCGAGCGAGCGCAATTAGAAGAAGAACGGAAACGTCACCTTGATTCAATCAATCAATCATAAAAAACGAGACCCGTCATCGATTGACGGGTCTCGGTCTGTCTTAAACGTGTGATTGAATATTCGATGCGAGGGTTGTGAGTTCTTCAGATGTGAACGCATCATTTTGTGTAATCCATTTTGCTCCGAATCCATCTTCGTGTCCGAAACGTGGAATTAAATGAATGTGGAAGTGATAGACCGTTTGTCCGGCAACTTCCTCAGCATTCGACAAGACGTTCATGCCGATTGCCCCTGTTTCGCGTTGAATGGCCTTCGCGATGGTCGGGACGCGTTTGAAGACGTCCGCTGCGACCTCTTCAGGTAGCTCGTAAACGTTTTTCGCATGATGTTTCGGGATGACGAGCGTGTGACCTTTTGTCACTTGCGAGAGGTCGAGGAAAGCGACGACCGCCTCATCTTCATATACCCGATACGACGGGATTTCTTGTTGAGCGATTTTGCAAAAGATACAGGTTGGATCGGTATGCATCTATATTCCTCCATTCTAAAAAGTCATTTCTGTTTCATCATACCACGGAAATTCAGGCGCAAGAACGATTGGAAGAGAGATTGATTCCTTTTATACTTGAAGTAAGCACTGAAGAAAGGAGGCGAAAAGATGTCGTATACAAGAAGTCGAAAGAAAGAACGTCATTCCAAAATGATTCTTCTATTATCTATTTTCACTATTTTAGTCGGAGCCATTGTCTTCTATATATATGGATACAAACCAGCGGCGGAGCAAGACAAGATTCACGTCGCATTTAAAGAGGCCTTATTAGAGGAAGACCGTGCTTTTTTTGAGGAAAAGATAGAATATCAAGGCGAAACGTTAACGCGTGCTGAGGCGTTGCGGTTTATGGGCTGGCTGAACGATGAAAAATCCATTCGTGGCGATGCCATCGCCGAAGTCGCACAAGATCGTGCGAATCGGACGAAAGGCATGGAAGCGGAAGGACTGTTTCGATTGATTGATACAGGTGAAGGGCGCTTTGGCTTTTCAGATTATCGGATTGAGTTATTGCCACAACGAATCGATGTCACTTCAGACGTACCGTTGACGAATATTTGGGTCGATGGGCAGCGCGTCGGTCGGATTGATGAAGCGAACGGACGATTCACGTTCGAGAAGATGCCAGGAAGTTATGATGTGAAGGCGGTCGCCGTGGCGAATGGTGAGACGGTGTCCGAAACAGAGACGATTCAATTAACATCTCCTGAATCGCTCGAGTATGCATTGATGCCGGAATCGAGTGAAGCGATTGCGGGACAGTTCGATTTGAAGCGGGCAGAGTTGATTGAGATCGAAGTAGAAGCGCAAACCGGTCATCCGTTAGAAACGATTGATTCGTTGATTGGACAATCGGAAGGAAAGGTTCAAGAAACGTTAGGAGAGCCAGATGGGAAACGTGACGATGAATGGGATTATGAGCGATTGACTGTCGTGTTTGAAAAGGGAGACGTGCAGTCAGTTTTAATCGATCTTGATAAACGACCAGACGACTTGATTGCATTACTCGGCGAACCAAATGAAAAGACAGAACACAAACTCGGAACAGAGTGGGATTACGGTCAATCTTTCTTCGAATCATTCTTCACGTTCTTTGGTCTTGAAACGGAGAAGCAGTTTATTGAAAAAAATGACGCGATGTATTTATTGATCCAATGAAAAAAGAGGGACATTCCATTTTGGAAGCCCCTCCTGTACATAAATAATTACTTTTTACGCATTGATTTCATGACGAACGATACAATCAAAATAAGGATAATCGCACCGATAAGAGCTGGGATAATCGCGATATCCGCTACGATTGGTCCGAAATCACCGAAGATGAGTCCACCCAACCAAGCACCGATAATCCCCGCGATGATGTTACCAATGATTCCACCTGGTACGTCTTTACCTAGAATTAATCCTGCTAACCAACCGATGATACCCCCGATAATCAAATAAAGAATAAACCCCATCATTCATTTCTCCTTCCTCTGTTTGCCCATTGTTCTTTTCAACGATTTTGTGGAACAATGGGAGTATTGATGTTTTATTTTAAAATGCCTTACAGTTCAGATTATTCCCATGTGACAACATTTAAAACATATACCACGAAAAAAAGTTGAAAATGAAAGGTGTGGTTTTCATGCTGCACGTCGATCGATTGAACGGCGGATATATCGGAAAGCAAGTTTTGCACGACGTTTCGTTTGAAGTGAAAAAAGGAGAGCTCGTTGGGTTGATAGGGCTAAATGGAGCTGGAAAATCGACGACGATCAAACACATTTTGGGTCTCTTGTCACCACTATCCGGAAAAATCGAAATTGATGGAGAAACATTAGAGTCTTCAGAAAAAAGGTATCGTAAGAAAGTAAGTTACATACCGGAGACACCGATTTTATACGAGACGTTAACCTTACAAGAACACATTGAGTTGATGGGGAAAGCATATGACGTAAGTCCTGAAGAATTGACCGAACGAACGAAGCGTTTAGCAAAAGAAATGCGAATGGAAAAACAACTTACTTGGTTCCCGTCCGTCTTTTCAAAAGGGATGCGACAAAAGGCGATGATCTTATGCGCCCTTGTGACGAAGACGCCGCTCCTCATCGTCGATGAGCCGTTCGTCGGTCTTGATCCACTAGCGATTCGTCAGTTGCTCCAACTGTTTGATGAGTACAAACAAGACTGTGCGATTTTGATGTCGACCCATATTCTTGAAACAGCGGAGCGGCATTGCGACCGTTTCGTCTTCCTTCATCAAGGTGTCGTCATTGCGAACGGGACGGCCGCACAGTTGCGAGACAAGTATCAATTGTCACCTGATGCGACACTTGATGACATTTATGTAGAGGCGATTGCGTCGGAGGAACGGTCGTCATGAATCGATTTACATCAAGACTCGGCAATTGGATGGAAGAGGTCGTCAAATATAGTCGCTACGTCGCAAACGGCGGACTCTTGTTCACACTCTACTTCACTTTGATTTACGGGGCATTCGTCTACAACAACTTTTTAGAACGAATTGATGGGACGTTTCCGGGGGTGTGGATTGCCGCAGCGGTTCTCATTCTCATCCCGCTCGGTCATCGTCCGAGAACGTTTATCCAAGAGGCGGATCAAGTGTTCCTCCTCCCGGAACTAGGGATGATTCGTTCCTATATGATTGGTGTGCGCTTGTTTAATATCGGCTTTGCGACAATCCGAGCACTTCTCGTCTTACTCATTTTATTGCCGCTTCTCGTGCGGACGGAGAGCTATACGGGAATTGAGGTATTATCACTCGTTGTCACGATGATGTTACTGTCGGCTGCAGGTCGATTGGCAAAAGTGGAAGGGGTACGCGAATGGCTCATCGTCCCGTTCGCGCTCGTGAGCGGCGCATGTCTTCTCATGGATTGGACAGAGTGGGCGTGGGTGCCCGCGTTCATGCCGTTCATTTTCTTACATGTAAAACGAAACGAACGAATCCCACTTTTACACTGGTTGGCGCTTGAGGAGAAGAGTCGGGCTCAGTTTGAACGAGTCATCAGCTGGTTCGTCGACTTGCCGACCTTGAAAGAAGAAGTGCGGGAACGACGACTACTGACAAAGCTGCTCGAAAAACGAGTACTCCAACGCGTCGATGCGTCCCGTTACGTGTACGGTCTTCGGATTATTCGTTCGAACGACTCCCTCGACCTGATTCTTCGATTGACGGCGGTGGCGCTCATCGTCATGTGGATGTCAGGCGGTTGGTATGTAGGATTCGTCACACCACTATTTGTAGGGCTGACAGCGTTACAGCTCGTTCCATTGTTTAAACGGTTAGAGGCGATTTCCATTGTGTCCTGGCTACCAATCACCCGTCAAGAGCGGATCGAAGGCTATTCGTGGTGGGCGATGCGGTTACTCATCGTGCAATCCACCGTGCTCGTGCTCGCCTCGGTTGGATTTGGTGCGACATGGGACGCGGCAGTCGGGCTGATTTTATCCATTGTGGTCATTCGTTATTACTTGAGACGGTTGACGTAAATAGTGACGAATAGATATACAAAAAAATAAACGAACGAGACGGTTCAAACAACATCTCGTTCGTCTTTCATTTTGTATTAAGCGATAGATGATTTTTTGACATGTTAATAGTCGTTCATCTTCTTTTCGGTCGATTGATGAACTTTACAAAAAAGAAGATCATAACGGAAATAAAAACGAGTAAGAATAGTGCGAAATCAAGAGCGTTTATAAGTCATACCTCCAGTGAATGTCATGATGCGTAAAAATTTCACGACTTCATTTTACCGTTATTTGAATTGGTGTAAAGCGAAAAAGGGTTAGTCACCATATTTTGGTGACTAACCCCTCCTTAGTTCGAATTATTTTTTAGGAGACATGACCGATACGCTCGAACCGAGAATCTTCGGAAGGCGTCCTGGTTTCTCTGTTGTTTCTTCGACTTCACCATATGCTGATACACCATGCTCTGCGATATCGAGACCGACATCTTCTTGTTCTTCTGTAACGCGAAGACCGATTGTGACGTCAAGGAGTTTCAAGAACGCGTAGCTTCCGCCACCAGCGATGACCATGGCGATCAATACGCCGAGTGTTTGAACGCCGAGTTGTGTCAATCCGCCGCCGTAGAAGAGACCGGCAGAACCGATACCTGTAATTTCGACGAGTCGAGGAGATGCGAAGAAACCGAGTGCGAGTGTCCCGATAATACCAGCCACGCCGTGTACAGAGAAGGCGCAGAGTGGGTCGTCCACATATTTTGCCATCAAGATGCTCGTTCCGTATGTTGCAATCGATGCGAGGGCACCGATGACGACTGCTGCCCAAGGCTCTACAAACGCACAAGCTGCTGTGATGGCAACGAGTGCTCCGAGAACACCGTTGACGATCGTCGGGATGTCTGCCGTTTTACGGTGGAGCATGACAATGGCAAGAGCACCAAGCGCACCAGCTGCTGTTGCGAGCATTGTTGTCAACGCCACGTAACCGAAGAATCCGTCAGCGACCGACATCGTTGAACCAGCGTTGAATCCGAACCAGCAAAGCCAAAGTACGAGACCGCCAACGACAGTCAACACGTGGTTGTGACCAGCGAGTGATTCCGTCTTGCGACGTGGTTTCAAGATGATAGTCGCCATGAGAGCCGCCATCCCACCTTGAAGGTGAACGACCGCCGAACCTGCGAAGTCTTGCATCCCCATTGATCCGAGCATTCCGCCAGCCCATACTGAGCGTGCAACAATCGGGTAGAGGATGGCGACGAAGAAGATACCGAAGAGAACGTAGGCAGAAAGCTTAGCCCGTTCCGCAAATCCACCCCAAGCGATAGCGAGGGATACCGCAACGAATGATAACTGGAATAAGAATTTGATGTCGATTGATACGTTCGCCCAGTCGAGGCTTGTGAACGATCCGCTTAAGAAGAATCCTTCTGTCCCAAACCAAGTCGTTCCGTCACCGAACGAGAGGCCGAATCCGACCGCCCAAAAAGCGAGTGCCGCCACAGAGAGGCTGATAATTTGTTTGACCGCGACGTGACCGGCGTTCTTCGCCCGAAGCGTCCCTGTCTCGAGTAATCCGAAACCTAATTGCATCGTCAATACGAGCAATGCAGCGATGAGTACATACAGCGTGTCCATATAATAGAGAATGTCTTCCATGTTCATGCCCTCCTTTTTCTTAGGTGCTTTCCAAAAGTTGACTTCAGTGTAAAACGAAAATTTGATGTTGGATTGCATTTTGTCAGATTATCTGACATAGTTTTTTTATTGAGGAGGGCGAGGGCAAATGGACTATAAATCGAAGAAAGTGATCGGGATGGGTGTCGTGACTGAGTTGACGGGACTTTCTGAGCGTCAGGTCCGTTATTATGAAGAAAAAGGTCTCGTCTTTCCTGAACGTACGAAAGGCGGTTCACGTAAATATTCTTTCCATGACGTGGAGCGTTTGGTTGAAGTGGCGACTAAATTGGAAGATGGATGGCGAATTCAAGATATTAAAGAGCGCGAGCGTCGATTATCGGCGAAGCAGCGTGACGATTTGATTCGCGGTCAGTTGAATTCGGCTTTCCGAACATTTCCGACAAAAAAATGACACAAAGAAAACACAATGAAAATGCTTCACATTAGCATAATTCTAATTAATTTCTGTATAATGTTTTTGAGTTCACAAACACGAGAATAAAGAGTGTAGGAGAAATTTAGAGGGGAATGACGCGACGTATGAACGATACTATTTTAAAAGCGTTTAAAGGAGAGGCGACAGACTATGTACCTGTTTGGTATATGCGCCAAGCCGGACGCTATCAACCGGAATATCGAGAGATTAAAAAGACGAGGTCACTATTCGAGATCACGCATGATCCTGAACTTTGTGCATATGTCACGGAACTTCCGGTGAAACAACTCGGAGTCGACGCGGCCATTCTATATAAAGACATCATGACGCCACTTCCATCGATGGGGGTGGATGTCGAGATTAAGAGCGGAATCGGACCGGTCATCGACAATCCATATCGAACGATGGAAGATGTGGAACGCTTAAAACCGTTAAACCCAGATGATATCTCATACGTCTTCGACACGATCCGTTTACTTCGGGAACGATTAGAAGTCCCGCTCATCGGCTTTTCAGGGGCGCCGTTCACATTGGCGAGCTATATGATCGAAGGTGGTCCATCACGGAACTACCATCGTACGAAAGCGCTCATGTATGCAGAACCGGATGTATGGAATGCGTTGATGGAAAAACTCGGTGACATGGTCATCACGTATGCGAAGGCGCAAGCGGATGCTGGCATTCAAGCGTTCCAATTGTTTGATTCGTGGGTCGGGACGCTCAGCCGTAAAGACTATGCGCGTTACATCAAGCCGACGACGGAACGTATTTTCAAAGAATTACGTTCCCTCGACATCCCGCTCATTATGCATGGAGTCGGAGCGAGCCATCAAATCGAAGAATGGCACGACCTTCCACTTGATGTGGTCGGACTCGATTGGCGTCTATCGGTACAAGAAGCGCGCGACCGCGGGATCACAAAGGCTGTCCAAGGAAACTTGGACCCGTCGTTCTTACTGGCACCGTGGCCGGTCATCGAAGAGAAGGTAAAAGAGATTTTGGATGAAGGAATGAAGCAGCCAGGATACGTCTTCAACTTGGGGCATGGGGTGTTCCCGGAAGTCGATCCAGCCGTACTCGTCAAATTGACGGCATTCATTCACGATTACTCACGCGAAAAAATGGGAGGCAATGAATCATGAAAACAGTCGGACTACTTGTCATGGCGTACGGGACACCGTACAAGCCGGAAGATATCGAACGTTACTACACGCACATTCGGTACGGACGTAAACCATCGCCGGAAGCGCTCCAAGATTTAACGGAACGCTATGAAGCGATTGGCGGCGTATCTCCACTCGCAAAAATCACGATCGATCAAGCGGAGACGCTTCGTGACATCTTGAATGAGCGCCATGTAGGTGAAATCGAGTTCAAACTGTATATCGGATTGAAGCATATCGAACCGTTCGTAGAAGATGCGGTCGCGCAAATGGCGAACGACGGCATCAAAGAAGCGGTATCGGTCGTCTTGGCACCTCATTACTCGTCATATAGCGTCAAGTCATATAACGGTCGTGCTCATGAAGAAGCAGCGAAGTATGGCATCGACATCCGTTCAGTCGACTCATGGTATGACGAGCCGAAGTTTATCAACTGGTGGGCAGAGGCGATTAAAGAGACGTTCGCGAACTTGCCTGTACCGGCTGAAAAAGCATGTCTCATCGTATCGGCACATAGTCTTCCTGAAAAGATCTTGGCTGGGGGCGACCCGTATCCAGATCAATTGAAGGAGACAGCAGATAAGATTGCTCAGGCGACAGGTGTACCGAACGTGGAAGTCGGTTGGCAGTCAGAAGGAAATACACCGGATCCATGGATTGGACCGGATGTGCAAGATTTAACGGCTGAACTTTATGAAAAGCATGGCTACGAAGCGTTCGTCTACACGCCGGTCGGCTTTGTCGCAGATCACCTCGAAGTATTGTTCGACAACGATGTCGAATGTAAAGTCGTCTGTGACCGCCTCGGTGTCCATTACGCACGTCCAGCTATGCCAAATGCAGAGCGAAGCTTCATCGAAGCCATCGCGGATCGAATGGAAAGCGTGATTGTGCATCATGCGTAAATTTACGATTGTCGGTGGTGGGATCACAGGTCTCACCGCCGCTTTTTATGCGGAGCGTTATTTGCCGGAAGACGTTTCAATCACATTGCTTGAGGCGACAGACCGTCTCGGTGGGAAGATTGACACGTATGAGACGGGCGAGTTTGCGGTTGAACGTGGACCGGATTCGTACGTTTTTCGAAAGACAGCTATGACAGAATTGATTGAAGACGTCGGTTTAGGTGATGAACTCGTTCGAAACGGCGTCGGACAGGCTTACGTTCTCCATCATGACGGACTCCATCCGATTCCGAAGCAGACAGTGATGGGAATTCCGCTAGATGTCAACGCGTTTCGTGAGACGACGTTGCTCTCGGAAGAAGAACACGAAGACTTGAAACAGATGTTGCTGACACCACCTGATGTAGAAGCACCAGATTCGGACGTCTCGCTTGGTCTTTACCTTCGTGAACGTGTCGGGGACCCGATTGTCGACCGCTTGATCGAACCGTTGCTCTCTGGTATCTATGCCGGGGACATCGATCAAATGAGTGCGATGTCGACATTCCCTCAGTTCATCGAGGGGGAAAAGAAATACGGGAACTTGTATGAAGGGATGCGTCATCTACGTCCCGAACAACGGGTCGCTGAAGTTGGGGCGAAAAAAGTAGGACAGTTTGCCTCATTAAAACGAGGACTAAAATCGCTCACGGATCGTCTGGCCGAACGATTGGAACGGACGGAGGTCGTATTGAACTGTTCCGTCGAGCAAGTGTCCAAGCGTGAGGACGGGTATCGATTATTCACGAATCGTGGAGATATCGACACGGATCATCTGGTGTTGACGGTCCCACCACGCCTCATTCGTCAGTTCCTCCCGAAAGTCGATAGTGACTTTTTGGCGGATATGAAACCGCATGCGACGGCGACTTGCTCGCTTGTCTTTAAAGAAGAAGATATCGAGCTCCCATTCGTTGGGACAGGATTTGTGACGAGTCAGGAAGCAGACGTGACGATAACGGCTTGTACGTTCATCGACCAAAAATGGCCACATGCCGTGCCGGAAGGATATCACGTCCTCCGTGTCTTTTTAGGTCGACCGGGGGCAGATGACATCGTGGAAGCGTCCGATGAAGAAATCATCGAGACCGCGTTACATGATCTTCGAGGTCTCATGCAAATTCACCGTGATCCGATTCAGACAGTCGTCAGTCGACTTCGTGACGGGCTGCCACCGTATGCCGTCTTTCATGCGGATCGCGTCAAAGCGCTTCGTGCCGAGATGAGCCGGGTATATCCTGGAGTCATTCTGGCGGGAATCGCCTATGACGGAATCGGGATGCCGGACTGTGTGAAGAGTGTGCGGGAACAAGTGAAAGCATTGCGTGAAAAAAATTGAGATTTGATGAAGGGAGGGTTCGGATTGTTCCGAATCCCTCTCTTTTTGTTATAGTTAGAAGCGAAAGAGAAAAAGGAGTGATGGAAGATGGCAACGTATAAACTTTTTGTATCAGACATGGACGGTACGATTTTGCACAACCACACCAAGATTGCGAACGAGACGGCAGAAATCGTTCGTGAAGCAGAGGCAGCAGGCATTCGATTCGCAATTGCGACGGGGCGCAACTATGTGAATGCGAAACAAATCCTAGATGAGGTCGGCCTTTCTTGCCCAATCGTATCGTCGAATGGGGGACGCGTGCTCGACACATCAGGAGAAGTCCTTCATGAGATCGACTTGACGATCGAAGAGGCACTTCAGGTCATTGAAGTCCTTCATCAAGACCATAAGTATGCGGACGTCTTTTACGAGATGTACACGGAAGCTGGACTCGTGGCGAGCCGTGGCGACTTGATTGAAGCATCGATGAAAAACTTGAAAGCGAATGGTGACGACCGCTCGCTTGAGATGTATGAATTCTTTAAGAATCGCTATTACGTCAATGAAGACGTCAAGATTGTCGACGATATCGAGAGCTTCATTCGTGAGGAAGCAGGACGTGTCTATAAGTTCATCGCGTTCTCAAGCCATCTCGAGAAAATGACGGCGCTTTGGAAAGAAATCGAAGCACAAGTCGAGGGAGTGTACGTCACATCTTCAGGTAATGACAACATTGAAGTGATGGCACACGGCGCAGATAAAGGAAACGGTGTGACGAAGCTCGCTGAACATTACGGTATCGATTTATCAGAAGTCGTCGTCATCGGTGATAACTTGAATGACGTACCGATGTTCAAAGTGGCCGGAAAAGGGATTGCGATGGGGAACAGCCATGAGGACTTGATTGCCATCAGCGACCACGTCACAGAGCGTCACGACGAGTACGGGGTGGCGAACGCCTTGAAACGAGTGATGACAGGTGAGTGGAAGTAAAAGATTTGTCGAGTCATCGTCTCGTCTCGTATAATACGAGTAACGAACATCCGACTAGGAGGAAATAGACTGTGAAATTTATTTTTAATCCAGATATCCGCGACCCAAAGCTTAACTTGGCGGTCGAAGAGTATATCTTAAAACATTTGAACGTAGACCATGAAGACTACTTCTTGTTCTATATTAACGGTCCATCGATCATCATCGGGAAAAACCAAAACACGTCTGAAGAGGTCAACTTGAAGTACATTGAAGAGAACGGCATCGATGTCGTACGTCGCCTCTCTGGTGGCGGTGCCGTCTATCACGATGAAGGAAACTTGAACTTCAGCTTCATCACAAAAGACGATGGCAACTCGTTCAATAACTATAAGAAGTTCACGCAACCGATCGTGGATGCCTTACGTAACCTCGGTGTCGAGGCGGAGCTTACTGGGCGCAACGATATTCAGGTCGGTGAACGTAAAATCAGCGGGAACGCACAATTCACGACGCGCGGACGCATGTTCAGCCACGGGACGCTCATGTTCAATTCGAACATTGAAGAAGTCGTCAACTCGCTCAACGTTTCGGAAGAGAAAATGCGCTCAAAAGGAATCAAGTCGGTCCGTAGCCGTGTGGCGAACATCACTGAATTTTTAGAGCGTGAGATGGAAATGGAACATTTCGTCGAGGCTTTGCTCCATTCGATTTACGATGGAGAGCAGCCAGAGCGTTACGTGCTTCGTGACGAGGATTGGGAAATTGTCCATGATATCTCGAAAGAACGTTATGCGAACTGGGACTGGAACTTCGGGAAATCGCCGAAGTTTGATGTCGAGTCGAAACGTCGTTTCCCAATCGGGACAATCGATGTCCGCTTGAACGTCAACAAGGGAACGATCACTGAAGCGAAGATTTACGGTGATTTCTTCGGTGTCGGTGACATCCAAGATGTCGAGCAGGCGCTCGTCGGGACTCGTTTCGAACGTGCGGCTATCCGCGAGCAATTGTTACAACTCGATCTGAAGCACTACTTCGGAAATGTTGAGCTCGAGGAATTGGTTGATTTGATTAGTTAAAAGTAAAAAGGTGTTTCGGGATGCATTTCCGAAACACCTTTTTGATGTGATTCAAAGAAAGGTTAACTTATTTCTGCTTTAAGGATGTCTAGGTTTCTCTCATAAAAATCTATATTTTGTTCAAGTCCTCTACGGTTACACCACCCAATACTGTTAAAAGCATCAGTAAATCGATAAAACGGAAGAACACGTTCGAGATCGATCAATGGTCGAATACTTGTGTAACCTTCTTGATAGGCTTCATATAACTGTAAGTCATGACTCAGATAGTCCCGATAAATCTTAGTGAAATCGACTTCTGTTGAACCAAAACGAACGGTTTCAAAGTCAATCAAACTTGAGACTTCAGATGATGTGACAAGGATATTACCTGGTCTAAAATCCATATGTATAAAACTAGGTCCATCAGATTCTGGGAGCTGCAGTTTCATTTTTTCAAAAGTATGAATGGCTTTGTTATATAATGATTCCTCCAACAAAGGCTTTGCATCTATCGCAAAACTATAAAATTGACGATCTAGAAATTGTGGCCACTCTTGAAAAACATTTTCGATATATGTGATCTTTTGATTAGCTGGTGGTGGAATGGAATGCATCTTAGCGTGCACTTGTCCCACCTGAAAAGCGATTGTGGCCGATGAATCTACGGAAAGTTGTACACCGGTTGATTCTTTCAATAGCAGGGCACCGATTGAATGTTCATCACCGGTCCAAAAGTCTAGCAATGTCGGGATTGGAATGTGAGCTTTTAAAAGTCGGTAAGCTTCAAGTTCACGAAACAATTTCACTCTCGAGAATGGGATTTTGATATAGACAGTCTCACCACTAGTTTGCACACATCGATAAACAGTTGAACTAAATGAATTTTCAACAGGAGCGGAATGTTTAATGTCCAAATCAAAAATATGGATAAGTTTTTCGAGCAATGTTCTCCCCCCTCAACACAAAAATCTATACATCTGACTAAAATAATTCACTCCAAAGTATAGCACCGGATTATAGATGTTTGGCAGTTTCGTGAACGATGATGCTACGGATTGCACCTAGAAAAAATAAGGCGTATCATAATTTATGCAAACGCTTTCGTAGAGGCTGATCAAAATAGGAGGAGTAACGATGTATCGAAGGCTCAGTGAATGGATGGATCCAAGTCGGATGTGGGTGACGGAACAAGCGACGTTTGAACGGGCTGTCATGGCGGTAGGGCTAGAGTTGGAACGTAAAGAGATTGTCGATTCTTCATTTACACGAGTGATTCTGGATCAAGAAGCGATTATTCCGTCCGGAGTGAGTGACGTGGCCGAGCCGGTAGCTGTCATCGACGTACCGCTCTCTATTTCAAAACGAGACGGCATCTCACTCCTTCATCTGTTGAATCCATGCGAGATGAAGACGATCACCGGTGAAACGATTCACGCGAAAGCCATCTTATTGATTACAGCTACGACTGAATCGAAAAAGCAGGCGTATCATAAATTGATCGATGATTTACTCATGGATGATGAGGCACTCCAAGCACTCGTTCATGTTAAAAGTCGTACCGGATTATATCATGTACAGACGAACTTTTTGGAAGCGTTTTCTTATTGAAACATTTCATGTACAATAGAAGTAATTGAAAAGAGCGCGGACAACGTGCTCTTTTTTATGGCTCAAAAGTGAATCATCATTCATTTAAAGGGGGATTACCATGGCAAACTTAGTCAAGTCACTACAAGAAGTGGTGACCGCTCACCCGCAAAAGGCTGCGTACGTGTTTGGGGAAGACACGGTGAGTTACGAACAGTTTTATGGGCAAGTCAAGGCGATGGCATCGACGCTTGAACAAAAAGGGATTGGACAAGGCGATCACGTCGCCCTCGTTCTCGGCAACAGCCCAGCGTTCTTGATCGCGTACTTCGCCGTGTTGTCACGTGGAGGGGTCGTCATTCCGATCAACCCTACATACACGCCTGATGAAATGGCCTACATTCTGCTTGATGGGGACGTCAAAGGAATTGTTGGATTGTCACCGCTCGTCGCGCAGGCAGAAGCGGCACTCTCGAAGTTACCTCAGTTGAAACTCGTCATCTCTGTCCCATATGCGGACGTACCGGCATTGAAGCGTGAAGGCGAAATTGAGTTTATCCCTTTCGCGGAAGCGTTCGCTGCGACAGAAGGAACGTTCATTGAAGTCGATGAAGAAGAGGTTGCCGTCATTCTCTATACGAGTGGGACGACCGGGAAGCCGAAGGGCGCATTATTGACGCACCAGAACCTGTTCTCGAATGCGCATTCAATCGGGGAGTATTTGGACATTACACCAGAGGATAAAGCGTTAGCCGCATTGCCGATGTTCCACGTCTTCTGTTTGACGGTCATTGTGAATGCACCACTCCTTCGTGGGGCGACGATTGTCATCTTACCGAAGTTCTCACCACAAGATGTATTTGACTTGGTGCCAAAGCATCGCGTGACGTTCTTTGCAGGAGTACCGACGATGTACAACTTCTTGCTGCAGACGGCGATGAAAGTACCGGCCTATACGTCCGCGTTGAAACATGTCCGCGTGTTCGTCTCAGGAGGGGCAAGTTTACCGGTCCAATTGCTCGAGTCATTTGAGCAGATGTTCGAATGTAAGATTCTCGAAGGGTATGGTCTATCTGAGGCGTCACCGGTCACTTGCTTCAACCCGCTTCACGGCGAGCGAAAAGCGGGATCAATCGGACCTTCCATCGTTCATGTCGAAAACAAAGTCGTCGACGAGCTTGGGGAAGAAGTCGGCGTCGGTGAAGTCGGAGAGTTGATCGTACGTGGACCGAACGTCATGAAAGGGTATTACAAGTTACCGGAAGAGACGATGATGACGCTTCGCGACGGCTGGCTCTATACAGGGGATTTGGCTCGACGTGACGAGGACGGTTATTTCTATATCGTCGACCGGAAAAAGGATATGGTCATCGTCGGAGGTTATAACGTATACCCTCGTGAGGTAGAAGAAGTTCTGTATCAACATCCTGATATCGTGGAAGCAGCGGTGATTGGTGTGCCGGATGCGGAGCAAGGGGAAGCGGTGAAAGCGTTCGTCGTCACGAAACATGAAAATGTGACGAAAGAGGACATTCGTGCATACACACAAACGAAGTTGGCGAAATATAAGCAACCAACTTATATTGAGATCATCGAAGAGCTTCCGCGAAATACGACAGGTAAGATTTTACGTACTGTCTTAAAAAGCGAAGCGTTTCAAAATAGTTGAGTAAAGGGGGGCGACTACGAGTCGTCCCTTTTTTATCATTTCATTTGACACTATTACGGGGTAGGGGTATATTGGTGGTGAGGTGATCAACATGGATGAATTTTTGCATGAACAACCACTCGTTCCGCGTGATGATGCTGAGCGGGAGGCACTCGGAAAGCGTCTAAAACGAATCGAAGGACAAGTCCGGGGGATTCAAAAGATGGTCGAGAACGACCGCTATTGTGTAGACATTTTGACACAGACGTCAGCCATTCAGGCCGCGCTGAAGCAAGTCGAGATGCAACTGTTAGAGCGTCATATGCGCAAGTGTTTGGTTCACGCAAGTGAGACGGAAAACATGGAACCTTACATTGATGAATTGATGACGATTGTCAGCCGCATCAAAAAATAAGGAGGGATTTCATGAAAACCGTTGAGTTATCCATACAAGGAATGACCTGTGCAGCTTGTTCGGCCCGAATTGAAAAAGTGTTGAACAAGATGGACGGAGTCGAAGCGACCGTCAACCTTCCGCTCGAGACGGCAACCATCCGTGTCGATGAAGGGATCACAGAAGAAGAGCTAATCGCCCGAATCGAGAAGATCGGATACGGAGCTGAACCGAAAGTGGAGATGGCACCACCGCATGATTTGCGTCCATTACAACGGAAAGTCATCATCTCTGCCTTGTTGTCGGCGCCGTTACTCCTCGTCATGTTGACGCATATACCAGGACTCGGATTTCATGCACCGTGGCTGATGAACCCATGGTGGCAACTCGCTCTTGCGACGCCCGTCCAGTTTTGGATTGGCGCACAGTTTTATCAAGGGGCGTATAAGAGCTTAAAGAGCGGTTCGGCGAACATGGATGTACTCGTCGCAACGGGAACGTCGGCCGCATACTTTTACTCTGTTTTTGAAATGATTGTGCACCCGATGAATCCACATCTTTACTTCGAAACGAGTGCCGTCCTCATCACGCTCGTCTTGCTCGGGAAATGGTTAGAGGGACGAGCGAAAGAGAAGACGACCGATGCGTTGAAATCACTCTTATCGCTTCAGGCGAAAGAGGCGATCCTTTTTGTCGACGGAGAAGAACGGTCTGTCGCCGTTGAACTCGTCAAGGCAGGAGATGTTCTCATTGTTCGTCCAGGAGAGAAGATTCCAGTAGACGGACGAATTATCGAAGGGGAGACGGTCATCGATGAATCGATGTTGACCGGTGAATCGATTCCTGCCGAGAAAACGGTCGATGCTGAAGTCGTCGGCGGTACGATCAACCAGTCCCATCGGATCCTCATGCGGGCAGAACGAGTCGGGAAAGAGACGATGCTCGCTCAAATCGTACGTGTCGTCGAGCAGGCACAAACAGATAAGGCGCCGATTCAACGGCAGGCCGACCGTATCTCTGGTGTGTTTGTGCCGATTGTCGTAGCCATCAGTGCCGTCACGTTCGCTGTCTGGGCGTTTCTCTTGAATGACATCGATACGGCCATTCGCGCATCAATCGCAGTACTTGTCATCGCTTGTCCGTGTGCGCTCGGTTTGGCAACACCGACATCAATCATGGTCGGAACGGGACGAGCGGCCGAACAAGGTGTATTGTTCAAAGGGGGCGGGCAACTCGAATCACTTAATGAAGCAAACATCGTCGTTTTTGACAAAACAGGAACATTGACGAACGGGACACCGGAAGTGGTAGAAACGTTCGGAGATGAAGCGGCGCTCCGCCGTGCTGTCATGGCAGAACGGCAATCAACACATCCTTTGGCGGCAGCAATCGGTCGAGAACACGGTGATGGTATCGTGACGAAAGTGGAAGAGCTGGCGGGTCGTGGTGTCAAAGCGGTCGTTGATGGGAAAGAACTCTTCATCGGGTCTGTTCGAATGATGGAAGAGCTCGGGTATAACTTGCCAGATTGGTCGATGCGGGCGATGACCCCGGTCTATGTCGCGGATGAGAGCGGGATTGTCGCGGCGTTCGGACTACAAGATCAATTGAAACCGAAAAGTCGTGATGTCGTACAGGCACTTAGCCAAACACGTGACGTATATGTGTTGACGGGTGACCGTAAAGAAGTCGCTTATGCGATTGCCGACGAACTTGGCCTTCCGCATCATCAAGTCATTGCCGAAGTTCTTCCGGTCGAAAAGGCAGATCAAATCGAACGCTTGAAGCAATCAGGCCGTGTTGCCATGGTGGGGGACGGTATGAACGATGCTCCTGCCCTTGCGGTCGCAGACGTCGGGATTGCATTTGGGAGCGGTACAGATGTCGCACTTGAGGCGGCAGATGTTACAATTGTAGGGCATGACATTGAAGGTGTGAGCCGGGCGATGAATATGAGCCGTTTGACGATGAAAAACATTCGTCAAAACTTGTTCTGGGCACTCGCTTATAATAGTCTTGGCATACCGGTCGCTGCAGCAGGGTTACTTGCCCCATGGATTGCCGGTGCGGCGATGGCGTTCAGTTCGGTGTCTGTCGTCTTGAACGCATTACGATTAAAAACACAAGGAGGATCATCAACATGAAAGAAACAACATTGACAGTAGAAGGTATGACATGTAATCACTGCAAAGCTGCCGTTGAGGGAGCGTTGAATGAATTGAACGGTGTCGAATCAGCAACCGTATCTCTTCAAGAGCATCGTGTCGACGTGATTCACGAAGATTCTGTCTCACGCGAGGCGATGGTCGAAGCAGTCGAAGAGCAAGGATACGACGTAAAGGCATAATGACGAAGGGTCCCGAGTAAAATCGGGACTTTTTTTGTTGTATTCAACAAATAGAATGTGTGCTATATTTAAGTTGATAATGAGAATCGGTATCAACAGGAGGCGGACATCATGGAAATCATCATGATCAGTGGAGTGTTGGCGTTGATTAGTGGGGGCACAGCGTTTTTGGCGCAACAGCTACGAACAAATTCAGTACGTTGAAGAAGGTGCGATTTCGTTGCCTTCTTTTTTTTGACTCTAAACCTTTCCCATCATTTCACGACAATTGTTTGATATGATGAGAAAAAACGTGTTGAGGTGACTTGAATGTATACAATCTACTTAGTCGACGATGAAGCAAACTTGAATAAAATGCTCGTCACGTATCTAGAACAGGAAGGGTACAACGTTCGCTCATTCGCGGACGGGACATCCGCGCAAGAAGCCATCCCGGATCAACCAGACTTATGGGTGCTCGACATCATGCTGCCGGACTTAGATGGTTTTCAATTGCTGAAACAAATCAAGGCAGTCAATGCCAATACACCGACCATCTTCATTTCAGCCCGAGACGAGGACATCGACAAGATCATCGGTCTTGAGATGGGATCAGATGACTACATCGCCAAACCGTTCCTTCCGAGAGAACTTGTCATTCGCGTTAAGAAGTTGATTGACCGTGTCTATGGATCGAAGTCGAATGAACATATCGAGTACGGGGAGTATACGATCTATCCGGACAAACGACTCATCAAACATGGGGATGAAGAGATTGATTTGACTTCGAAAGAATTCGACTTACTCCTCCTCTTCCTCGAACATCCGGGTTCGGCTTTATCGCGTGAACAGATTCTTGAAGGGGTTTGGGGGAACGATTATTTCGGTTCGGACCGAGTCGTCGATGATTTGGTGCGCCGCGTTCGCAAGAAATTGCACCGACTCGAGCTTGAAACGCTTTACGGTATCGGCTACCGTCTCGTCAGACCATGATGAACGCCCTCAAGCCGAAGCGTCTCATGTGGAAGATATGGGTACTCATCCTTCTCATCATCGTGACCCTCGCGCTCATGATTTTGATCACCATACGCTCTTCCATCACCCAGTTCATCGATGAACAAGTATATGAGACGTTACGAGATGTAGACTATTATTTGGGCAATACGAACGAGTTGGAGAATTATCCACAAAATCCGATTGAGTATGACCGACGTCAACAAGAGTCGCGTTCGGTCAACCAACTGATTTTTCTTCCGAACGGACGAATCATTTACGGATCGGCACCACTCGAATTAACGAACCGCATGTATCAGGAAGCGTTGAACCAAAGTGGTCAAGTCGAGCGATATCAGACGACGATTGATGGGGAAGACGTCTATTACATTATTCGTCAAAATGAATATGATGGAACAATCGTCTATCAAGCTTCCTACGCTTGGGATGCGTACCGTCGTGAATTAGTCTCGACGTTATATTGGCGCATTTCGATTCTGATTGGTGTCATCAGCCTCTTGTCGCTCATCCCGGCACTGCTCATGTCTCGCCAGTTGACGAAACCGATCGTCGAGATGGAACGTGCGGTCGAGAAAATTTCGAATCGCCAATGGGAGACGGCTCTTCCGCTAGATCGTCAAGACGAACTTGGACAATTGGCCCACTCAATCGATGCCATGCGCAAAGAATTGAAAGAACAGGATCTCGCCCAACAAGCATTACTCCAAAACATTTCACATGATTTGAAAACGCCAATTATGGTCATCCGTGGATACGCCCAGTCAATCGGCGACGGGATTTATCCGACGGGAGACTTAAAAGGGTCTTCAGAGGTGATTGACGAGGAGGCATCTCGACTCGAAAAGAAAGTCGTCGACTTGCTGTACGTGACGAAGCTCGAATATTTCAAAGGACAAGAGATGAAACTTGAACCGATCAATCTGGATAAGTTGATGGAACTCCTTGTCGCGCGCTTTAAACTGAGAGGACAGCTCGATTGGGAAATTAACGGTGAAGGCGGAGAGATGCTCGGGGATGGGGAACAGATCCGGGTCGCGTTTGAGAACGTTCTCGACAATGCGCTTCGTTATGCGGAAACATGCATTCGAATTGACTTAAACCGAGACGAGTCTGGTGTGGAAATCATTATCTTTAATGATGGACCACCCGTCGACGAGAGCCTTGATTTGTTCCATCAGTTCTCTCGTGGGAAACAAGGGAAGTTCGGGCTCGGATTATTTATCGTCCAACGAATTGTGACACTTCACACAGGAGAAGTGTCCCTTCGAAATACAGGAGACGGAACTGCGGTGAGATTTTATTTTCCGCGACTCAAACCGAATCATGCTTTAAAATCTAACGCTTGATTTTGAAAACCAGCCAAGAAACGGCTGGTTTTTTTATGGGAAATGTCAAAAAGTCGATTTGCGGGGCGTGCAGAATCCTGGTATGAATGACATGTAAGTCATTACATACGTTATGGGGGATGAAAAGATGAGTAGATTGACCAATGAAACGAGAGCTTTAATTCCTGTATTTAACGAGTTTGGCGAAGCGGAGACGCTCGTGTATCAACCGGAAGGCGTGATGCGAGTGAAAGGGTCACCCATCGACCTATTAGAACATGCATGTTTGTACTATGGATCGAGCATTCAAGGCAGAATCGAAGCCGCACGTCACGTCCTGGGTCCACATCGGAAGACACCTGTCGTGATGGATTGGCACGCTGACGCGGTCTTCTTTCCGACGATTGCAAAGGAGAGCCCAGACTGTGCGTGGATCAATTTTCAGCACGTGACAGCCATCAAAAAAGACGGACATCAGACACTCATTCAGTTTTTGACAGGTGAATCAGTCAAGGTTCACGTATCCGACCATACGGTGGCAAGGCAAAAACAACGGTCAATCGAATTATCATACGCATTTCAAAAACGTTTCCATGACAGCACATTGCAACACGCTTAAGGATTGAATTCAATACGAAACCCCTCTATGATGAAGAGGAGATATCATATGTGTATTTGCACATCTTCCGAAAGTGAGGGGTTTTTATGTTTTTTGAAAAAATGATTGAGCGAGGGAAACTGGTCATCGTGTTTCTTCTCGTCGCAATCGTCGTAGGTGTGCTGACGTTCTTCCAGCTCCCTAAACGTGAGATTCCTGAAACGGGAATCAACATCGTACTCGTTCAAACACCATATCCTGGTGCGACTGCCGAAACGGTTGAACGTAGTGTGACTGGCGTGTTAGAAGAAGAACTACGTAGTCTAGAAGGAGTGGAGAACGTGACGTCGATTTCGGCTTCAGAGTTCTCAAACATTACGGTCGAGTATGCAGATGGGACTGACCAGGCAGAGTTTCAGGCGAACGTACGCCAAGCTTTGTCTGATGCGACACCAAAGCTACCAGAAAATGCACTCGCACCGACAGTTAATGATTCGCTCGGTCAATTACCGGTCGCCTCTTACTTGTTGACAGCGGATGATCGTGAATCATTCGAAGATGTTCGTGCAGACATCGAGGAATTAGAGTCGAACCTTCTGCGAACAGATGGCGTGACAGGAGTCACCATCAAAGGTCTACCGGAGGAAGAGTATGTCGTCTCACTCGACTCCGAAGAACTCAGTGCACGGCAGCTCGCCTTCCCTGACGTGTTGACAGCAATCAACGAAGAGTACAAAACAACACCACTCGGTCGCCAATCGACCGATGAAGGCATCTATCAACTGGCAATCGATAACTTGACGAATGTGAACGACATGGAGCAAGTCATTGTCGGTTCATTCAATGGAGAGCCTGTCTTGTTAGAAGATGTCGGAACGGTTGAAGAGACGGCGAAAAGTGAGACGGACCTCGTTTCATTAGACGGAAAGCCAGCCGTTTCCATCACTGTACCGATTGAGTCAGGTTTGGATATCCCAACGATGCAAGATCGTGTCAACGAGGTAGTGGAAGATGGTCTTGGAGATTTGGACGGTTTTGAGCTTGTTCCGTATTATGAACAGGCGAAGGCTGTCGATGCAATCTTCTCGTCGCTGACACGTGAATTCATTATCGCGATCATCGCCGTCATCGCCGTGACAACGATTGGTCTCACGTTCTCTGGGTCAATCATCGTCAGTTTGGCAATTCCATTGTCATTCTTGATTGCGTTGATCCCATTACAATTCACCGGGGTCGACTTGAACCAGATTTCGATTATCGGAGCAATCATCGCCTTGGGGATTTTGGTCGATGACGCGATCGTCGTCAACGACAACATTTTGCGACGGTATCGTAGTGGTGATTCCGCGATGCTCGGAGCAGTTCGCGGAACGAAAGAGGTATGGGGCTCGATTGTCACGTCGACACTTGCGGTCGTCTTCGCCTTTCTTCCGCTCACGCTACTGTCTGGCGCGAACGGAAACTTCATTCGTGCCTTGCCGACGGTGCTCGCGCTCTCTGTTTTGGCCTCAATGGTCATCAGTTTGACGCTCGTCCCGATCGCACAGTATCGCTTGAACCGAAAAGAAGTGAAAGTATCGAAGCGTGAACCAGGTTGGCTCGGCGGACCGCTCAATCGTCTCAGTAACTTCTATGCCGACCGTCTGTTACCGAGTGTCGCGAAACGTCCATGGACGTTCGGGATTGTCGGTTTCGTCATCACGACAGCGTTATATGGTTTGATTCTTCTCACGCCGTTTGAGTTCTTCCCGGCGGCGAATCGTCCGGAAGTGGTAACGAGTGTGACGTTGCCTGTGCAGACAGATTTAGAAGAGACAGAAGCACGTCTTGAAGAAATTGAAGCAAGGTTCCAAGAAGAAGAAGGGGTCGTTGAAACATCGATCTTTGCAGGGGGTGGACTTCCTGGTCTATTCACGGGTGGACTCGATCAGTCCGGTGAAAACACAGGGCAAGTCGTCGTTCGTGTCGATAATGAATCAATCGATGCCATCGAGTTGATTGATAAATACACGAATGAATTGCGTGAAGCATATCCTGATGCAGAAATCTTCTTAGATACGCAACAACAAGGACCACCGGCATCGGCTCCTGTCGAATTCACAATGCGTAGCGAAACGATTGATCAGCTCGTCGCTGCACGGGACCAAGTGAAGGCCGACTTGGAAGAAATCGATGGTGCCATCGTCCTCGATAACATCAAAGAGCCGTTCCAAACGCTCACGTACGAGCTAAATCGTGAGGAGATGGCCCAAGCAGGTGTCACTGCGAAAGCCATCAGTGATCAAATCCGACTCGTCACAGACGGGATTCCAATCGGCACGTTCGATGACGGTGTGGAACAGCGTGACGTGAAGATTGTTATCGATGCGGAAGCGAACCGTGAGGCACTTGCGCTTGATGACATTTTAATCCCGGTCGAAACGGAAGCCGGTCCACCTGTTGCACCACTTAGCACGTTCGTGACAGAAACGACAACGGAGCAAATTCAACAGATTCCTCGCGAGAACGGAGAACGTTCGGTCACACTCCAAATTTATGCGAGTGAAGGCATGGATGAAGATGCGTTCAAGCAAGATGTCGAGCAAGTGTTGGATGACGCGAAGTCTGGGTTAGAAGATGAAGGAATCACGTTCGACCAGTCCGGGGCGAGTGATACGCAGAATGAGTTCTTCTTAGAGCTTGCGACATTGTTCGTCGTCGTCTTGTTCTTGATTTACTTGATCATCGCGTTCCAGTTCAACTCATTGTCATTACCACTTCTCGTGTTGTTCACAATCTATCTCGCGATTGCTGGAGCGGTCGTCGGGTTGTTCGTGACACAGACGCCGTTCAGTTTCATGGCATCGATGGGGATGGTATCGCTTGCGGGAATCGTCGTCCGGAACGCAGTCGTCCTGTTCGAGTTTATCGAACAGCGCATTCGTGAAGGCTTACCGGTCACGACCGCCGTGTACGAAGCCGGACGTGCTCGGATTCGTCCGATTCTCTTGACAGCACTTACTGCAGTCGTTGCCCTCCTACCGGTTGCACTTGGAGAAGACCCGCTCTTCAAACCGCTTGCGATTGGAATTGTATCGGGTATTCTATTCTCGACTGTGTTGACTCTCGTGCTTGTCCCGGCATACTACCTGATTTTGGCGAAACGCCGTCACAAGGACAAACCGTTTACAGAATGATTCAGCTTGAAGATGTGATGCCGTATGGTGTCACATCTTTTTTTGAACCATTTGTCACATGTTTTGGGTGATGTTGTATGGGTATAATTAGAAGAGAGGTTTTGAACAGTATGGGAGGGAATTGAAGATGAACGATTCATATACTTGGCTTAATCGCCGTAAAGTACGACCCGCATACAGTGTGACGGGGAGCCGTTCTTGGTCGAGTGAGCGTGTCGTTCGACCAGACCGTGCGCGTGGAAAGATGGTACGCGACGTGAAACGTGTACGTCGTCCATATGTAGACGAATACGGCAATCGTCGTTGGACGACGGGACGTGTCGTCGTCACGGATGCGTCACGTAAGGCACGGGCACATGGACATGGCGATACAGCCGTACAGTTAGAATTCTCGACACCAACACCGTATGAGCGTGTGAAAGAGATGATTCCGACAAAACGTGTGCTCGTTCCGGTTGTCGCCGGACTTGCCGTTGTCGGTGGGATTGCTGGTGTTGCATATGCACTCCGTAAAAAGAAACGAAATAAGAAAAACTAATAAAAAAATCGCCGAAAATTCGGCGATTTTTTTATTTGAAGCGTTCAGCGAGGATGCGCTCGAGTTCACGTTGCCCGAGTTCACGCATTTCTGCCTCATTTTCTTCGTCGTATGCATCGTCCGTGAAGCGTCCGACAAATTCGACTTTGCCGTTTCCAAGTTCACGGAACACTAAGTTTTTGCGATCGTTGTAAAAGACGACACGGTACTCACGACCATTTTCATGATCGTAGTTGAAGACGCCTTTGATGTGATCCATGTTCTTCTCTTCCGGTTGATCCTCATCATCGTCCTCATCTTCTTCTGCTTCAGCAGCTTCGTTAGCTTCATCAAGCGCGTCGGCGAGGACTACCGTTTCTTCTTTTTCTTCTGTCCCCTCTTCTTCAGATGAGACGACTTCTTTTTTTTCTTCTTCTGTCATGTGAAACGACCTCCTTTACTTACTTTCCTATCATACCCACTTTTTATAGTTGTGACTACTCAAAATGATGCGAGCAAACCCGGACGACATTCGAAGAGGACATGATCAGTCGCTGGAAGAGCTGACGTTTGATCGATTCTGGCGCATCGACTGTCTTGAGCGCTTGCTCCATGCATCCGAGCCAATGCCCGGCATGGGTCTCAGAAATCGGATGTTCATGATGAATCATCGCTAAATTCCCACCACCGCGACGTTCCGAATACAACTTCGGACCACCGAGCAATTGGGTTAAAAATTCGAATTGGTGTTGCTTCACCCGTTCTTTGTCTTCCGGAAACAGCGGAAGTAGAATCGGATCGGCATAGACGAGGTCATAAAACGCGTCAACGAGTTGTTGAACGCCGCTTTCGCCTCCAAATTGTTCATAGGCACTCACATTCATTCCCCCTCATACGTTCAGTCTAATCGATTTCGGGCAAAAATGGGAATGATGCAAGCTGTGACTTTTTTGACTAGGGTGAAGAGGAGGTTTCCCTCTACAAATAAGAGCGGATGGTTCATAATGAAAGAAAAAAGGGAAGGAGTGTTCGCTAAAATGACAGTAACCTTTCACGTCGGTCGATCGGGAACGGGGAAAAGTGAACGGATGATCGAACAGGTTATTCAAGAACTGAAACAAAACCCGAGCGGACCAACGATTTATATGATCGTGCCGGACCAAATGTCGTTTGAAATGGAGAAGAAGATGGCGACAGTGGACGGCCTGCGCGGCTCGACAAGAATCCAAGTATTATCGATGCGCCGTCTTGCATTTTTGATGATGCGGGATGCGGGAGTGGCGACTGACCAATTTTTAGATCAGACGGGGACACATCTGTTGTTGCGGAGAGTTGTCGAGATGAGCGAGGAACGATTGACCCTGTTCCGTCGAACGATGAACCAGTTCGGATTTTATGAAGAGTTGAACCAATTGATTTCGATGTTGAAGCGAGGACTTGTCGAACCCGAACATCTGTTGCGGTTGAGTGAACAAGCGCAACATCGTGCCTTGAAGTTACAGGACCTCTCCATCATCTATGAAGGATTTTTAAAGATGACAGAAGGGAAGTCGCTACATGCGGAAGATTACTTCAACGTCCTGTTGCAACTGTTGCCCGAGACGGATTTGACGGGAGTCCGTGTTTACGTGGACGGATTTAATGAGTTCTCGGAGCAGGAATTAGCCGTCCTTGTCGGTCTTGCGGAAAAAGTCGACGTCGATGTGTTGCTGACGCTCGACCCCTCATCGATGTATCGTCCTGACCCATTGTTTGGACCGACGCAACGGACGCTCATGCGCTTCAAGGAACTCTTGTCGGAACGGCAACTTCAATCGGTCGACAAACCGTATGACACCATCTATCGCTATAAGCATCCAAGCCTTCGCTATTTAGAGGCGACGTTTGACCAGATGACGGCAGAGCCGTATACAGGGGCAGAGAACCGCGTCGATTTACATGCTGCCGTCGACCGGACTGTCGAGGTGGAGGCGGCCGTTCGAGAAGTCATCCGACTCACCCGTGAAGAAGGATATCGTTACCGGGATATCGCGCTCATTTCACGTTCACTCGAAGAGTATGGCGATTTGGCATCGCAGGCGTTACAAAAGATGGGACTTCCTTACTTCCTAGATGAACGGCAACCGATGCTTGACCATCCGCTCGTCGAATTGTTGAAAGCAACCATCGACATCGCCTTGCGTAGCTATCGGGAGGAAGCGGTCTTCCGGGCATTGAAGACGGAACTCGTCGTCCTCGACCCGACACATCGACGCACGTCCGTTGACCGTCTCGAAGCGTTCGTCATTGAGCGCGGAATCAAACACTATCATTGGCACGATGCATGGCAATTGCGTCGTCGTACAGGGGAAGAAGCGCGACTGACGAGTGAAGAGCTAGACGTCGAAGCGGAGTTGAATCGATACCGGGAACGCGTCATCGAAACGTTCGATCCGTTGTTAGCGGATTTGAAGCAGGCGAAGACGATGCAAGCCTATACGCATGCCATGTATGCCTTTTTGGAGCGGATTGGTGTATCCAACTGTCTGACCCATTGGCGTGACGAGGCGATTGAAGAAGCGCAGTTGCTCGAAGCGCGTGAGCATACCCAAGTGTGGGACGCGGTCTTACATCTACTCGAACAATTGGAAGCGGCAGCTCCGGAAGAGAAGTTGTCGACGGAACTGTTTCTTCAGATGATGGACACTGGGCTAGATAGTCTACGTTATGCGCTCATTCCACCTTCACTCGATCAGTTGACGGTGACGGACTATGTCCGTGGTCGATTGATTGATAAGAAAGTGGTGTTCTTGCTCGGGGCAAATGAAGACCAAATCCCTCTCGTCACGACACAGTCCAAACTGTTGACCGATCACGACTTGGACTTCATGCATGAGAACGGACTGCGTGCCGGGAAAGCGACCGAGCACTTGTTCGATGATGAAACGTATTACTTATATAAAGCAGTGACGGCACCGAGTGAGCGTCTCTATATTAGCTACGCCCTCGTCGACAGAACGGGTAAGGCGGTTCAACCGGCACGTTTCATCGCTGATTTGAAGGTGCGTCTCCATAAAAACATCATTAAGACACACTTTGCTGAAGCAGGAGAGCACCGACCACGTGACCAATTCGCCTTTTTGACGAACGTGAACCAGACGGCAGCGGTCACGGCTCTTGAACTGCAACGATTGAGTCGTCATTATCCGATTCAAGATATGTGGTTCGCCGTCTATAACGAACTGTTAAAACATCCGGATGGTCGTGAACGTTTGCAGTTGTTGACGAGCGCCCTGTTCTATCAAAATATCCCGAAATCACTAGACGACGATGTGGCTAAATCTCTTTATACACCGTCGATTCGGGCGAGTGTCTCGCGACTTGAGACGTTCCAAGCATGTCCGTTCAAACATTTTGCGAGTTATGGCTTGCGCCTGAAGGAACGCCGATTGTATCGACTCGAGGCACCGGATATCGGAAACTTGTATCACCGAACGATTGAACATATGTCACAAACGGTGAAGATGGACGGAAAAGAATGGCGAGATGTGGCACCTGATGAATGTGTGAACTTAGCGGAACAGGCAGTAGAACTCGTGACGCCTGAAATCCAACACGCCATTCTGATGAGTTCAAATCGTTACGCCTATTTAAAGAAAAAATTGACGGACGTCGTCAGCAAGACGGCAGAAGTATTGATTGAACAGTCGAAACGGGACGGATTTGACCCGAAAGCGTTTGAACTCGCGTTCGGGAGTGGGCAGTTCCCTCCTGTCTCGTTCACGTTATCGAATGGAGCCACGTGTGAGCTCATCGGCCGCATCGACCGTGTCGACACGGCGATGGTCCACGATCAGCTGTACGTTCGTATCGTCGATTATAAGTCGAGCAAACGTGAAGTCGACTTCGCGGAAATTTACTATGGTCTTGCCATGCAGATGCTCATCTACTTGAAAGTATTGATTGAACAGGCGGAGGTATGGACGAAAGAGAATGTAGCGCCGGCTGCGGCACTGTATTTCCACGTTCATCGCCCACTCGTCCCACCGGCAGGTTCTGAGGAAGAGACGCGACAGAAAGTATTGGAGTCGTATCAGATGCAAGGGTTGTTGGTCGACGATCCGGAAATTTTGGAGATGATGGACCGCTCTGCGAAAGGGTCTTCGAAAAAATCAATCGTCATCCCGGTCAAATATAAAAAAGATGGCACACCTGATTCGAATACACTGAAGAAGATTGTCACACCACCTCAGCTCGAACAATTGATGGACCATGCGTTTGGCGTCGTCAAATCGAGTGCCGAAGAGATGTATGAAGGAAAAATTGACGTAGAACCTTACGAATATAAAGAGCGCCGCCCGTGTCAGACGTGTCCGTACCAAAGTGTCTGCCATTTTGACGAGGCACTCGCGAATGAACCACGCAAATTGAAAAAGTTAGAGAAAGAAGATGTATTTCAGGAGTTAGGAGGGGATGACCGTGAAATGGACGAATGATCAATTCGCCGCAATTGAAGCGAGGGGAAGTCACGTACTCGTCTCGGCTGCGGCCGGTTCAGGAAAGACAGCAGTTCTCGTTGAACGGTTGTCTAGCCGATTGCTGGACGAAGCGGATGCGTTGACGGCAGACCGTATGCTCGTCGTCACGTTTACGAACGCGGCAGCTGCAGAAATGAAGCGACGCATCGCAAAGGCGCTCGAAGAGGCGTTGCGCGACGACCCGACGAATGAGTACGTCCGAAAACAACGACAAATGTTGAATCGGGCTCTCATTACAACCATCCACTCGTTTTGCTTAGAAGTGATTCGCGAGAATTACTATTTGTTAGACTTAGACCCGGCATTCAAGATTGCGGAAGAACGTGACCTCGTGCTCTTACAAGATGATGTGTTAGAAGAGGTGCTTGAAGAGGAGTACGGAAAGCAGGATACGGATTTCTTCGCCCTTGTCGATGCCTATACGTCAGACCGTGGCGATAGCGAAATCGAAGACCTTATTCTTGGTCTTTATCATTATGCTCGTACACTCCCAGACCCTGATGCCTATTTGGACAAACTCATTTCGATGTATTCGTTCGGCGATGACCCGGATCATGAAGCCATCCTCATCGAGTTCGGTCACATGCTGTGGCAGGACATTGAGAAAGCGGTGCGTGATCTTCGGAAGCTCGAGGCGGAACTTCGGGTTGCAGGCTATGAACCGCAGTCGGAAAACATTCGTCAGGCGATTTTCCCGTTTGAACAGTTAGAAGGGGAAGAAATTGTCTGGAGTGAACTTGAAACGGCTGCACGTGCGATGAAGTTTGGAACGATGAAAGCCGTCCCTAAAAAAGAGGAGCATCAAATTTATCATGAGGTGCTCAAACCGGCGTACGATCAAGCGAAGAAGAAGTTGACGGCAGCTGCTGAACGGGCACGTGTCAGTGGGGCGGATCTATTAGAGAGCGTATCGATGCAACAACCTCTCGTCAAGACGCTCGTCCGAACGGTCCGTGCGTTCGGAACAGCGTATGAGCAAGCGAAACGTGACCGAGCCTTCGTCGACTTTAGCGACTTGGAACATTATGCGCTCGCCATTTTACGGCAGGAGGATGGACCGTCTGATGTCGCCGCTCTATACAAGGAACGTTTCGTCGAGGTACTAGTCGATGAATATCAAGATACGAACGAAATTCAAGAAACGATTATCAACCTGGTCGCAAATGAACGGGAAGAGATTGGGAACCTGTTCATGGTTGGAGACATCAAGCAGTCGATTTATCGGTTCCGTCATGCGGAACCGGGTCTCTTCATCGATAAGGCGACGCGCTTCAAACAGGCGGACACGGGAAAACGAATTGATCTCTCTCAAAACTTCCGCAGTCGGGCAGAGGTGCTTCATGGAATCAATGACTTGTTCGTCCAGCTCATGGACGAAGAGGTCGGAGAAATCGCTTATGATGAGGCCGCTCAACTCGTGCCGGGTCGTGAATATGAACCGATTCCAGCGAATCCTGAATTCATGATCGTCGACGGGACAAGTCGCGAATTATCGAAACAGGAAGTCGAAGGACGAGCGATTGCAACTCGAATCCTAGAATTAGTATCTGGGGAAGAACCGTTCAAAGTGACGGATGAAGTGACGGGTCAACTAAGAAACTGTGAGTACCGGGACATCGTGATTCTCGTTCGTTCGAAAAAAGGGCGGGTTGAACAGCTGATGGACATTTTGACACAGTACAACATTCCGGCTTATACGGATTCAGATGGCGGCTATTTTCAAGCGACAGAGATTCGAATGATTCTTGCTCTCTTGAAAGTAATTGATAATCCCCTACAGGACATCCCGCTCGCCGGTGCGCTCCGTTCCCCGATGTTCCGATTCGATGATGGGGAATTGGCACGAATCCGACTCGAGTCCGAAGATTCTTTCTTTGAAGCTTTGAAAGCAAAAGCGGATGACGATGACGAGCTTGGCGTGAAGTGTGGAGATTTTCTCGATCGTCTTTCCCACTGGCGTACGTATGCACGCAATCATAGCTTATCTGAACTGATTCAACAGCTGTTTAACGATACTGGGTTTTATGACTTCTCGGGTGGATTGCCTGGTGGGAAAGGACGCCAGGAAAACTTAAAAGCGCTCTATGACCGCGCCCTCTCTTACGAGCGAAGCGGCTATCGTGGACTGTATCGCTTCTTACGTGTCATGGACCGTTTACAAGATACAGGAGAAGATTTATCCGAGGCGCGTTCTCTCGGTGATGAGGAGAACGTTGTTCGCATCATGACTGTGCATAAGTCAAAAGGTCTTGAGTTCCCGGTGACGATTGTCGCCCAGCTCGGAAAACAGTTCAATACACTCGACCAGAAACAGCGCGTCATTTTCCATAAGCAATATGGAATTTCACTCGATGCGATTGATGTCGTGACACGTACGAAATCGGAAACATTCGTGAAAGAGATGATCCGACGAGATTTGGATGCAACGATGAAAGCCGAAGAGATGCGTGTCCTCTATGTCGCATTGACACGGGCAAAAGAGAAACTCATTCTCGTCGGTACGGTTGGAGATTCAGCCAAGCAGCTCCAGCAATGGCTACAGGTCGGGCAATCTGGGGAACTGTTAGCAAGTGAGGCGAGACGAGAGGCGAAAACGTACTTGGATTGGATTGCGCCAGCACTCTTACGTTTGCCAAGTGCCACGACATTTATCGAGTCGTTCGGTTTCACGGTACCCGCCTCATTTTATGAATCGACTTCGTGGACGTATCGTTTGATTGGAGAAGACGATCTTGCAGAGATTGCGACACTTCAAGAAATGATGGCACAACTCCACCATGTGCAACGATTTGAAGCGATTGATTTTCCTATTCAAAATGAGGATGAGACGATTCGTGCCGTCCACAAAGCGTTAACTTATAGCTATCCAGCTCAGGATGCTGTACGCACAGCGGCGAAACAGACAGTGACGGAATTAAAACGGGCGATGCAACTGGAACAAGCCGCCTTCGAAGACCCGGTTCGTCCGATCGATACACCTTATCGGGAGCCGAAATGGCGTCAAGTGAAACAGACCGGTGCCGAACGGGGGACCACGTTACATTTGATTTTCCAAATGGCTGATCCGAACCAACCGATTGTCGATCAAATCGATCAATGGGAGAGACACGGTATGCTGAGCCCGGTCGAGGCTGAGACGGCGCGTCTTGCCATTCCTGACGTCGAAGCATTTTTCCAGACCGACGTCGGGCAAGCGCTCGCCGACGCGCTTGAGCGCGGCACGGCGTGGCGAGAGCTTCCGTTCACCTATACCGTTCCGGCTGAACGAGTCAACCCGGATGGACAGTTTACGGATGAGGACGTCTTGATTCAAGGGATTATCGACTGTCTGTATTTCGACGGAACATCGTATGTCCTGTTGGATTATAAATCAGATGCCGTCGTCCATTTGTCCGAATCTCGTGAAGACGCACACGAGCGACTCCGTGAGCGATACGCGATTCAGTTGCAACTGTACCGAGAGGCCATTGAGACGATTTGGGAGATTCGTGTCGAACAGACGCTCATTTACTCACTTGATTTACAAGAAATCGTCACGGTAACAACTTCATAAAGGCTACACGTTGAGCGATGTCAGCTACATGACATCGCTCTTTTTGTTATGTGCATTTTCACATTCTAAATCGTTGACAAGTGAGCTATGGAGGAGTAACTTATTTTATATAAGTAATTGTTCCATATAGAACAATCCGAAACGGAACGATAAAAGGAGTGAAGAAATATGACCGAGATGAGCGCAACAAGAGCGCGGGAAATGATGCAATCGTTTTGGCGCGTCCAACGTGTGTTGATTCGTCTCATGCATCAGACGGCCCAACAAAATGACCTTACCTTGCCACAGCTTCACGGACTGATGATGTTGAATGAACAAGGGGCGATCACTCAAAAAGAGTTGGTTCGGCGCACAAGGATGCCGAAGAGTACGTTGAGTCAATCATTGGATGGACTTGTGGAAAGAGGGCTCATTCGTCGAGACATCAACCCGGACAATCGACGCGAAGTGGTATTGACGATCGATCAATCCGGCAAGCGATTGATTGAGGAGATTGAACAGCAGGAGGAAGGAACCGAACAACAGTTGAATCAAATCCTCGCTCGTCTAGATAAAGAGACGTATCGCCATATGATTGAAGCGCATCAACAGATTGCAGATGGGTTGAACGAAGGATTCACCGATTGTGAAGGAGGATGTCGTCATGATTAAGTTGTTAAAACGTTTGATTACTTATAAATGGGCCGTCCTTATGGTCTTGTTATTTGTGTTCGCCCAGTCGTTAGCAGATTTATTCTTACCGACATTAATGGCGGATATCATCGATAACGGGGTCGTGACAGGAGACACGGGCTATATTTGGCAAATGGGTGGCATCATGCTCGGTGTAACCGGACTCGGGGCGCTTGCAGCGGTCGTGGCAAGTTTTTATTCATCGAAAGCGGCGATGGGATTCGGACGTGACTTACGAAGACGTGTGTTTAACCATGTCGAGCGTTTCTCGCTGGAAGAGTTCGATCGTGTCGGCACAGCCTCGCTCATCACGCGGACGACGAACGACATCACGCAAGTCCAGCAAGTCATCATCATGATGCTTCGGATGGTCGTCAGTGCACCGATCATGTTCGTAGGTGGTTTGATCATGGCGACGTCAAAAGATGCAACGTTGTCACTTGTCATCGTTGCCGCCATGCCTGTTCTCGTCATCTCAATTTTCCTTATTTTCTGGAAGGCGATGCCGCTCTTTAAGAAAGTACAAAAGCGATTGGACCGATTGAATCTCGTCCTACGAGAAAATTTGACGGGTATTCGTGTCATTCGGGCCTTTAATCGTGAAAAAGAAGAGCAAGTTCGTTTGACAGAGGCGAATGAACGATTGACGGACGTCTCGATTAAAGTCAACCAAATCATGGCGTTCCTCATGCCGGCCATGATGCTCGTCATGAACTTGACCGTCGTCGGCGTCATCTGGTTCGGGGGCATCCGAATCGATAACGGGGCGATGCAAATCGGGGATTTGATGGCGTTCATTCAATATGTCATGCAAATCATGTTCGCGCTCGTCATGGCTTCTGTCATGTTCATCATGATTCCGCGAGCATCTGTATCTGCGAATCGCATCAATGAAGTGCTCGAGATGACTCCTTCACTCGTCGATGACGGCACGAAAACGGCCGATGTGGAACACGGGACACTCGTGTTTGATGATGTCACGTTCTTTTACCCAGGTGCCGAAGAGCCGGCATTATCACATGTCAGTTTCTCAGCAAACCCAGGAGAAGTCACGGCGGTGATTGGTGGAACGGGGTCTGGTAAGTCGACACTCGTCAATCTGATTCCTCGATTTTATGATGTGACGTCTGGCAAAATTCGCGTGAACGGGGTCGATGTTCAAGCCGTACCGCAAGAGGAGCTCCGTTCGAAAATCGGATTCGTTCCGCAAAAGGCGTTACTGTTCACCGGTACAATTGCAGAGAATATTCGATACGGGAAAGCCGATGCGACGACCGAAGAAGTCGAACATGCCGCGTCAATCGCACAGGCGAGCGACTTTATCGAGAAGATGTCAGATCGATATGAATCTGTGATTGAGCAAGGTGGCTCGAACGTATCTGGTGGACAAAAGCAACGTCTCTCCATCGCACGGGCACTCGTTCGAAAACCAGATCTATATGTATTCGACGACAGCTTTTCGGCACTCGACTTCAAGACGGATGCTGCGTTACGTAAGGCGTTGAAAGAAGAGATAAAAGATGCGACCGTATTGATTGTCGCGCAACGGGTGAGTACGATCATGGATGCCGATCGCATCATCGTGTTAGAAGAAGGAAGCGTGGCCGGAATCGGTACACATGATGAATTGTTTGCGACGAATGCGGTTTATCAAGAAATCGTGAAGTCGCAATTGTCTGAGGAGGAAATCGCATGAGTGAGAAACAAACAACGACGCGACAAACTCATGGCGGGCACGGTGGTCCAGGGGGTCCTGGCGGTGGGAACATGATGATGATGGGTGAGAAACCGAAGGAGTTCAAAGTCACGTTCCGTCGACTACTCGCCTATTTGAAACCGCGGCGAAACACACTGATCGCGGTCTTCGTCGCAGCGATTCTAAGTACGGTCTTTATGATTGCCGGTCCAAAGATCATGGGGATTGCCATCACGGAACTCTTTGAAGGCGCCTATGCGAAATTCACCGGTGTACCAGGCGCAGAGATCGATTTCACGAGAATCGGACAAATCTTGTCGTTACTCGCAGGACTTTACGTCATCAGCAGTCTATTTAACTACGTGCAACAGTATTTAATGTCAGGCGTTGCGCAAAAGACCGTCTATGATTTGCGGGAAGACGTCAATAAAAAATTGGAACGATTGCCACTCAAATATTACGATGGTCGTTCGAATGGAGAGACGTTGAGCCGAGTGACAAACGATATCGATTTGATTGGGAGCACGCTTCAACAAAGTGTGACGTCATTTATTACCTCAATCGTCACGATTGTCGGAATTTTGATTATGATGCTGTCCATCAGTCCGCTGTTGACGGTCATCTCTCTCGTGTCTTTACCACTCACGATTTTTGCGATTCGTCCGATTTTAAAACGGTCACAACAATATTTTTCCGATCAACAACGTCATCTCGGACGATTGAACGGTCACGTGGAAGAAATGTATACCGGGCACGCGGTCGTCAAAGCGTTCGGTCGTGAAGAGACAGCTGTCCGTGAGTTTGATGAGGTGAATGAAGAACTTTATGATGCCGGACGTAAGGCGCAATTTATCTCTGGGATCATCATGCCGATGACGATGTTCATCGGGAACATCAGTTACGTGTTGATCAGTGTCGTCGGTGGGATTTTAGTCACACAACGAAGCATCTCGATCGGGGATATTCAGGCGTTTATCACGTATACGCGACAGTTCACCCAACCGATTACGCAAACAGCGAACATCGCGAACATCGTCCAGTCGACGGTCGCTGCGGCAGAACGTGTTTTCGAGTTGTTAGACGAAGAGGAAGAAGTAAAAGAAGTAACGACTTATCGATTGGAGCGAGCGGAAGGGAATGTCGCATTCCGTCACGTCGACTTCGGATATGCAGAGAATCTACTCATTCAAGATATGAATCTCGATGTAAAGACGGGACAAACGGTAGCCATCGTCGGTCCGACCGGTGCCGGGAAAACAACATTGATCAATCTGCTCATGCGTTTCTATGAATTGAACGATGGAGAGATTTTGATTGATGGGAAAGACTCGCGTAAAATGTCGAGACAAGATTTACGTCACACGTTCGGGATGGTCTTACAGGATACGTGGTTGTTTAATGGGACAATCCGTGACAACATCGCTTACGGAAAAACCGGGGCGACAGAAGATGAAATTGTCAACGCGGCGAAGACGGCGCATGCGGACTCGTTCATCCGGACGTTGCCAAACGGATATGACACCGTCTTGAATGAAGAAGCGAATAATATCTCACAAGGTCAAAAACAGTTACTGACGATTGCGCGAGCGGTTCTCGCTAATCCACCGATTATGATTTTGGACGAGGCGACATCGAGTGTGGATACGCGCACCGAGATTTTGATTCAACAGGCGATGAAGCGGTTGATGAATGGGCGAACAAGTTTTGTTATTGCACACCGTTTATCAACGATTAAAGATGCAGACTTGATCTTAGTGATGGACCAAGGTCGTGTCATCGAACAAGGTACACATGAATCGCTGCTTGAAGCCGGTGGTTTTTATGAAGATTTATACAACAGCCAGTTCGCTGAAAAAGAAGTTGTATGAGAAGAATACAGGTTTTGCGCTCAAGTGATTAGGCAATAGACGTACGAAGATAGGTTTCGTACGTCTTTTTGTTTTGTGTAACAATTACAAATCCGTTAAAATAATTAAATGGGATAAAAAATGGAGGAACGACTATGGTTAAAATCTTACTTGCGGAAGACGAAGAAGTACTACGCATGCTCGTTATGGATACATTAGAAGATGAAGGATATGACATCGATGAGGCGCAAGATGGAGTAGAGGCCTATCGATTGATTGAAGAAAACGAATATGATTTGGTAATTGTGGACCATATGATGCCCGGCATGACAGGGCTTGAGGTCATTGAAAAAGTACGGAAGTTACCAGGGCGGCAAGATACGAAAGTGATGATGTTGACAGCGAAAAGCCAACAATCTGACCGTGATTGCGCGAATGAGATTGGTGTCGACTACTTCATTTCAAAACCGTTTAGCCCACTTGAACTTGTCAAAATCATAGGAGGCATCGTGAAGTGAAAAGGTGGTTTAAACAAAAACTCGGACGTGACATCATGGTCGTCCTCTATTCGTTCCTCGCCATTGCGTTGGTTGGATCGGTTCTGACATATTTTTATATCGAGAATCGACTCGAGGCGAATGAGGCGAAGTTGCGTCAAGTGGACGAACGCGTTAATCGTTTGACTTCACTTTGGGATGATTGGCAGGCCGATCAGTACGACACACGTGGATATCTCTTGTTTGGAGATACCTCGTCTCTCGAACGGGCAAGTGCGAACGAAGCGAAGTTCCAACAAGAAATTAATTGGTTTAAAACGCAAGTCACTACTCGCCAAGGTGAGTTGTTTGCTGAAGATTTACAGCAGTTCCATGACTTTTACTATGACGTCATCATTCCGGTGACATATGAGTATGCGCAGGCACAATTAAATGGCGAGATTACGGAAACGTTTATCGATGCCGAGACAATTGCCGAATTACCGACGGCTCAACGTTTGATTGACCAAGGGCTCGTCCAATTTAACCCGGAGCGAGGCATCGATATTTTAGGGCCAATTGATGAAGTAGAGTCTGCTCTTTGGGAATATCGTCAATTAATGTCAGCTGAAAAAGAGACCGTCTACGCTGAATGGCGCCAAAACAATAACATGCTTCAATTCTTGTGGATCATGAGCATCGCCTCATTTGCCGCATTGATTTTGTTATTCGTCCAACCGTTCCTTCGTCGTCAAACACGCTTGATTTCAAAACTCTCGATTGCTTCGAACCGTTTGTTGAAAGGTGAAATTGTCGACTTGAGCGATCAAATGGAGCGTGAAGACGAAATCGGGACGATGTCTCGCTCGTTCCATAAGATGGCCGAGACACTTCGTGACAACGAACGTCATTTGATTGAAAAGAACCATGAACTTCAAGCACAGCAAGAAGAATTGATTGCGCAACAAGAAGAGCTTCAGGCACAGCAACAAGAGCTTGAAGAGATTCTCGAACAGACTCAACAAAACGAACAACATCTCGCTTACCGAAACGAATTGACGGAAACGTTAGCGTCACGTGATTCGCTGACGGCTTATCCAGAGATTATCGAGAAACTCGTGACCATCACCGATTCAGAGGTCGGTGCACTCGTCTTCGTCGATGAATCGGGCACATACCGCGTGACGAGCCATGGCTTGAATGAGACGTTGTCACGTCAATTGCTCGATAGTGAGAATTCCGTGTTGACACGAGCAATGACGTTGAAGACGACAGTCCATTCATCGAAACAAGTCGCAAGTGACCACCCACTCCCGTATCCGTACTATATGTTTGAGACGGCGGTGCCGGTCCATGACCCGACAGATGACTCGATCATCGCGTTCATCTATTTGGTTCGTTATAAAGACCGTTTCACACAAACGCAGATGGGTGACATCATGTCGTTCGCTCGCCAGCTTTCACTCTCGCTCTTACGGATGCGTCTATTCGAAGAGATGAAGCGGGAAAAAGGGAAGACAGAACGCATCCTCGACTCGATTCGAGAGGCGGTCGTCTATATCGAACATGCGACGGATGATGTTTTCGTGAACCGACCACTCTACGAGATGTTCCCAGAACTGAGTGATGTCAGCGCGCAGGACCTTGAAGAAGAATCATGGGAAGAGTGGCGCAATCGTCTTGTCGAAACCGTGGATCAAGCGGAAGACTTTACGAAGTACACCAATCGATTGTTCACCGAAGACTTCCCGCATGACAGTGTGAGCTTCTCAATCCGTAAAGGTGAAATGAACTTGCAGATGTATGCAGAACGGATCATCGTCGGCGGTCTTTCGAAAGGAACGCTTCTCGTCTTCCGGGATATTACGAGTGAAACAGAGGCTGAGCGACTGAAGAGTGAATTTATCTCTACGATTTCTCATGAATTGCGGACACCACTTTCGTCTATCTACGGATTTACAGAATTGATGGTGAAGAAGCAGTTACCAAATGAGAAACAAGCAAAATATTTAGAGACGATTCATGCGGAAACGGAACGTCTGACGCACCTCGTCAACGACTTTCTCGATGTGCAGCGGATGGAATCCGGCAGCCAGATGTACGATCGGGAACAACTTGATATCGAACCGGTCGTCCGTGATATGTTGACGTTCTATGAAGCGTCTTCTTTGAAGCACGAATTCGAATTAATCGCAGATGACGCACGTCCTTATGAGTTGTTCGTTGACTGCCAGAAGTTCAAGCAACTGATGAGTAATCTTCTGTCGAATGCGGTGAAGTATTCTCCACGTGGTGGGAAAATCACGGTGGAGCTTGCCCATCATGAACAAATCGTATCCATTAAAGTGAAGGACGAAGGAATCGGAATTCCGAGCGACGCGCTCGACCGCTTGTTCGATAAGTTCTATCGCGTTGATAACTCCGATAGCCGTGAAATCGGTGGAACGGGTCTTGGGTTACCAATCTGTCAAGAAATCGTCCGTGGCCATAATGGTCAAATTCATGTGGAATCGATTCAACACGAGGGATCGACCTTCATCGTTGAAATTCCTAGCTATGAATACGCTGTCCAAGAGGCAGAGACGACACCAGTATAATGAATTGAGTCATCCTTGAGGGATGGCTCTTTTTTTACGAAAGCGTTCGCTTGACCAATCAGGAGAGGGTTCGTGTACAATGAAGACTGTACAACAACATAAAGGGGGGCATTAGAATGCCACTGATTGCATTCTTGCACACGCACGTTACGAGCTGGATTTTGTTACTTATTTTGTTTGCCGTTGCCTATATTGGTTACAAGAACGGCAACAAGAGTGGAAAGATCGCACATATGGCGTTTCGACTCATGTTACTCATCGCATTCGGAACAGGACTTTATCTCTATCTTCAATTGAACGGAGGCGGCACGTTCTATCACGTGAAAATCACAGTTGGACTATTGGCATTGATTTTTGGTGAGATGACGCTCGTCAAAGTGAAAAAGAAAAAACCATCAAACGCCTTGTTCGGCGGATTTATCGTATTGGCACTCGTCACGATTTTTATCGGTTACGCACTACCGTACGGACAATCGTTCTTCAACAGCTTCATTCAATAAGATTTTCCCACTTCGCACACCGAAGTGGGAATTTTTTGTTTGTAGACAAATTATTAGGGGAAAATAAAAAAATCAGTAATCATGACGATGAGGTGAAACGATGGATCAACAAATGACGGAATGGACACGCGTATTGCACGCACGGAAATGGATGAAACAAACGGAATCGTTCTTACCATTATGGCACGGCTATATCGGATATAAGTTTGGCCTATTCGATGCGCTTCAAGGTGGTGCAAGTATGGCAGAGATGAATTTACGACTCAAACGCCCGTTGACACAACTCGCGTTAGAGCGCTGGTTAGAAGTCGGGGTTGCAGTGCGTCATTTGAAGAAGAGAGGCTGGCGCTACTATCCGACACGTGGCTTAAAATATCAATTATCCGGTAACGACGAACGGAGCATCGGATTCATGCTTCAAGAGATGATGGAACTCCATATCCCTGCGTTGATCGCTTATCCGGAATTTTTAGAGTCCGGAAAACAAAAGACATTCGATGGGGCCGAACACGGTCAAGTCGTCGCGAAAACGTCGACCCTTGTGGAAACGGTCGCATTCCCGATTGTACAGCAGTTATTACGCCAGGCGAATGTCCAATCGATGCTTGATATCGGATGTGGACACGGTGGCTATTTACGTAAATTACAAGCGCTCGAACCGAGTTGGGAACTGACAGGCATCGATTTAGAGGAAGAGGTCATCGAAGAGGCGCGATCTCGTGATGAACGGGGCGATATTCATTTTGAAGTCGCCGACTTTATGAACTGGGAAACGGATGAGCAGTTCGATGCGGTCATGATGAACAATATGCTCTATTACTTTTCACCAGAAGAGCGGATCAAACTGCTTGAGAGACTTCGGGATCGTTTAGAAGAGAACGGGGTCGCGGTCCTCGTCACGCCGCTTGCAGAGACGGCACTCGGCGGACGATTCGCTTCTGCATTCAACGCATTCATGACACTTCATGACAACTTGTATCCGCTCCCGACCATTCCACGATTACGCCGACAGATGCAAGAAGTCGGATTTGAACAAATTCGATTTATCCCATTCATCCCAGAAGGATCTTGGTACATCGTCATCGCCGAGCGAGGAAGCAAGAACCTGCTCAATCAACCGATTGAAAATTGAACTTGTCTCCGGTCATTTCTATAATGATAGAGAAGCATAAGAGACTATTCACATAGGGAGTTGTTGAGTGTGTCGAAACAAAGAGTTGCCGTAATAGGGGCAGGACCTGGTGGGTTGGCTGCTGCGATGCTACTGGCGCATCGTGGGGTAGACGTCACCGTATTTGAGAAACAACCGTTTGTCGGAGGAAGGACGTCACGTCTCCAAGTCGGCGAGTTCACGTTTGACCGAGGACCTACGTTTTTAAATATGCCGTATATTTTAGAAGAAATTTTTGAAGAAACCGGACGCGATTTACATGATTACGTCGAGATGAAACGGCTCGAACCGATGTATGATTTGTATTTCGACCGCGGTACGCGTCAGCTCTCGATGACGACAGATCGTGATCAGATGCATCAAGCCATCGAAGAACAATTCCCGGGAAATGGGGAAGGGTATGAACGATTCATGAGCGAACAGGCAATCAAGCTGTCCAAGTTGATGCCTGTCTTACAGACCGCACATGATAAATTGACCGATTACGTCTCGTTGCGTGTGCTCAAAGCACTGCCGTTCCTGTCGATTGGGAAGTCGCTTTATGATGTCTTGTCCGAGTACTTCACGAGCGAAGAGTTGAAGTATGCGTTCACGTTCCAAGCAAAATATTTAGGCATGTCCGCTTGGGAATGCCCGGGCGGTTTCTCCATTTTATCGTATATGGAACACGCATATGGGGTTCATCACCCGATTGGGGGAGTGAATCAACTTTGCCATGCGATGGCAAAAGTCGTAGAGGAAGAAGGTGGCTCTATTCGTCTAGGAGAACCGGTGGAGCGTCTCCTCATGGATGACAAGAAAGTGACAGGTCTCGTGGCCGGAAGCGTCCATTATGCGTTCGATGAAGTCGTAATCGGTGCTGATTTTGCACATGCGATGACGTCGCTCGTTCCTGACGGTAAACTATCGAAGTGGAGTCCGGCTCAACTGAAGAAGAAGCGCTATTCGTGCTCGACGTTCATGCTCTATCTCGGACTCGATCACATATACGAAGACGTGGCGCATCATTCGATTCACTTTGCAGACGATTATGAGTTGAACGTCAAAGAGATGACGCAAGAGTTGAAACTAAGCGAGGATTTCTCGTTTTACGTTCAAAACGCCTCACGCATCGACCCGACGCTCGCGCCTTCAGGAAAGTCATCGCTTTACGTGCTCGTACCGGTACCGAATAACTTATCCGGTCTCCCATGGGACGAACTACAGACGACGATGACAGAACGTGTGCTCGACGCCCTTGAGACACGGTCACCGTACCGAGGCATCCGACAACATATTGAAGTGATGGAGACGTTGACGCCAATGGATTGGGAGACGTTCGGTGTATATGAAGGAGCAACGTTTAACCTTGGCCATAATCTATCGCAAATGATGTATTTCCGTCCGCACAACCAATTTGAAGAGCTCGACAACGTCTGGCTCGTCGGCGGGGGAACGCATCCGGGAAGTGGACTTCCGACGATTTTTGAATCGGCGCGAATCACGACGAACCTATTGCGTGAACGGGCAGGTGTCGGCCGATGAACATCAGCTTTGTCGGAGCCGGGGTCGGTACACTTTATGCCGCCCTCTTATTGACGAAACGGAACCCGTCGCTAAATATCACGATTTATGAGAAAGAAGCACGCGTCGGTGGACGGTTGAACTATGTTGAGTTTGAGAATGGGGCGAAAGTCGATGAAGGGCCTACGATCGTTTTGTTACCGAGTAAACTGAAGCAACAGTTGATTGAAGCAGGGGTACCGGAAAGTGAAGTCGAGTTACTCGAAGTTGACCCGCTCTATCGCTTACGTTATCAAGACGGGACATCATTCTACAAATATCGCGATATCGAACGACAGGCAGAAGAAATCGAGCGAACGTTCGGTGAAGGGGATGCGTTTCGTCATTATATGTCGCAGAAGAAAGAAGAGTATCGGATTGGATTCGATACGTTTTTGGACCGAAGCTACGCATCAAAAACGGAATTGTTCGAGCCTAAACTATTGCTCCTCCTGATGCGTCTGAAAGCATATGAAACGGCCCATGCGAACATGAAACGTTTCTTTGAGGACGAACGCCTACGTGTCGCCTACAGTTTACAGACACTCTATATCGGTGGGAATCCTTATGCGACGCCTTCTTTATATGGACTGATCCCGTATCGCGAACAGGAAGAGGGAGTCTGGTACGTAAAAGGAGGATATTTCTCGCTTGCGGCGAAAATGGAACAAGAGCTGAAGCGTCGAGGTGTCCGTTTTGTGATGAATGCGACCGTCAATCGCGTCCACGTCACAAACGGAGTGGCGGACGGTGTCACGGTCAATGACGAATATGTGTCTTATGACGCGGTCGTCGTGAATGGGGACTTCCCACTCATGGAGCGACTCATTGATGGCGTCACACCAAAGACATACGAACCGTCCAGCGGTACGTTACTCCTGTACTTTACTGTCAATGGCGCACTAGATTTACCGGTCCATCAATTTGATTTACCAAACGATTTTGAAGGATCGATGCGTACAATCTTTGAGGATGGTAAACTAAGTGAGTATCCGGCGATGTACACGTTCAATCCATCACGGATCGATGCGACACTAGCGCCGGATGGGACGAGCGTGTTATATGTCCTCGTTCCGGTACCTCGTAAATTGGAACGGGAAGACTTTGAGACGCAAGGGACGATTGATCATCTATTCGAACGAATCGAGGCACTCGTACCAGATTTTCGTGAACGCGTGACCGAGATGAAAGTCCGGACACCGATGGACGCTGAGCGTTTCGGTCTATTTGAAGGAGGAAGCTTTGGGATTGCACCGAAGTTGTCTCAATCAGCCGCCTTCAAGCCACAGGCAAGACCGTTCCCAAAAATCGAACGATTGTATGCGGTTGGTGCATCTGTCCATCCATGTGGTGGCGTGCCGATCGTCATGATTGGGTCACAGTTACTCGTGAAAAAAATGGAAGAAGAAATGGGGGCAATACATCGTGACGACACAAGAAGCGTATCGTCAATGTGAGGAAATCATGAAGAAAGGCTCGCTGACTTTTTATCGGGCCTTCTCTTTGCTCTCAAAACCAGATCGTCAAGCGGTCATGGCCGTGTATACGTTTTGTCGGACCCTTGATGATGCAGTCGATGAATCGGATCATCCAGAAGAAAGTCTGGCGTCATTTTTGCATGCGTTCGACCGTTTTTTGGCCGGTTATCATCAAGACGATGCACTATGGGTGGCCCTTCGAGATGTATGGCAGCGCTATGAGATGGACGTCGATCCCTTCTTCGAGCTGGCAGAAGGGATGAAGTGGGATTTACATAAGTCGCGATATGAGACGCTCGAAGAGACCGAGCAATACAGCTACTATGCGGCGAGCACGGTCGGTCTGATGCTACTCCCGATTCTTGTCCCGAATCAAGACGCTGCGACGAAACGCCAGCTTCGGCAAGGTGCCATTGACCTTGGAATTGCGATGCAACTGACAAATATTTTGCGAGATGTCGGGGAAGATTTGAACCGAGACCGCATTTATTTACCACGGACGATGATGCGACAGTTCGCTGTAACTGAAGAGATGTTACAGCAACGAGAAGTGACACCTGCTTTTATCGAATTATGGGAGGCGCTGGCGAAACGTGCGGAATTCTTGTATGAACGCGCACGTGGAACCCATCACCTCTATCCACTGGCCAGTCGAAAGCCAGTGCAAGCGGCAGCGCTCCTGTACGAAGGGATTCTAGATGCGGCTCGAGCGAACGGATATGACGTCTTCACAAAGCGTGCATACGTATCGACGCTTCAAAAAGGAAAGTTGCTAGCAAAACTTTAAATGATTCGACTCGCTGTAGGCGCTTTTGCGCGTCTACAGTTTTTTTTGCGCAAAAAAAACCACTTTTGGCGGGGGACCAAAAGTGGCGTAAGCGTTATGTGATCCATTCATCGGGGAAATGAATGAATCGATTTGTGATGAAGCCCTAAAGATGTGCCGGGATTCATGGGGAATGAATCAGTTGGGACATCTTCGTTGAAACAGGATGCTTGATGGACTAAGGGGGAACATCATACGCAAGCTGTCTCAACTACGGGATACGAGTGGGGAAACTCGCTCATCACTTTTTCTCGGGTGTGACAAGTTCAAAACGCGATAAGGCTCGGGGAAGCCATTCGATCGCTACAGGTGTAACCAACGTTACAGAACTGCTTGAACTCGAATATGATATTATCACGTCTTTCAATTGTCGACAAGTGTCGAAACTCGCGTTCACAAAATGTTCATATTGTCAGAGGTATGTCCTCTAACATCGATCGTGCCGCGAATTGTCCTGAAAGCGTGACCATCGGGCTCCCTCCTCCAGGATGGGTCGAACCACCTGCAAACCAGATGTTCGACACGTCCGTCGAGCGGGCTGCCGGTCTAAAGAATGCACCTTTTTTCGAGTTGGCCGACGTGCCATAAAGAGCACCGTAATAGGCATAAAAGTCACGACTCAAATCTTGTGGTGTCACGCGTCGATGGAAGAGGACTTCCTCATCTTCCCAATCGACACCGAACGCGCGCAACCGACGACGAATCAAATGCTCATACGTATCGGCATCAATATCAGTCAAATGAGCTGGGGCATTGACGAGGATGAACAGGTTGTCACCTGCCTCACCCATCGATGGGTCAGTTGCGGATGAATTGGAGATATAGATGGTCGGCTCGTCTGCATAGCGTTCTTCTTGGAAGAGTGCCTTAAATTCTCGCTCGTAGTCGTCAGAGAAATAGACGTTATGATGAGCAAGTTTCAAGCGTTTCGATAACCCGATCATTAACACGAATGCAGAGATGGACGGCTCGACTGTATCGCGAGTCGGGACCGGGAAAGAAGGACGGTCTTTCGCATCGACAAGTCGAGGATATTGTGTGAGCAGCTCGCCATTGAGCAGAACAGCATCGCAAGAGATGACTTCTTTGTCATCAACGACGACTTCATGGGCTTTCCCGTTCAAGACTTCAATTTTCGTCACTTCGTGTCCGAGTCGGAACGTCACGCCAAGTTCACTCGCTCGCTTCGCAAACCCTTTGGCGATGTTCCAGTTGCCTCCCTTGGCGAAATAGACCCCTTCATTCAATTCTAAATGAGAGATGAGTGCGAACGTGCCAGGTGTCACGTATGGGCTACTGCCGATGTATGTCGCATATCGGTCGAGTGCTTGGATGATGCGCTTGTCTTTGAAGTATTTCTGATGAAGGGCATGCAGACTTTGCAGCGGGTGTACTTTTACCATGTCCGCCCAAAGACCGGGATCTAATTTTGTCTCCATACGAGTGAAGAAGCGTTCGTTCGCAATTCGGAACAACTTCTCTGCTTCATCTAAATAAGCTTGTAATTGATTTTTCTTCATTTGATCATTCGTCAAGCGTCGCACTTCCAACTCGAGCTGTGCCCGGTCGGCGCTAAATGTGAACGAGGAACCGTCTGAATAATGATTGACGGTATGTTGATCGAGTTTGATCAATTCAAAATAGTCATCTGGATTGGCACCGCTGTTTCGGATGACGGAACGAAACACATCTGGCATCGTGATAGTGTTCGGACCGAAGTCGAAACGGTGCCCGTCAGTGATGACGGGCATGAGTTTTCCGCCGACATGTTCATTCTTCTCAATGACCGTGACGTCATAGCCGTGTGTGGCGAGCGTGACGGCAGCGCTCAGTCCACCTAACCCGGCTCCAATGACAACAATTTGCTTCATAAATTTGTCCCCCTTAAGTAAGACGCTCGATTAGGAATAATGGCGACCTTTCCATGTGATCGGTAGACGTCTCCATTTACGGATGACGGCGTTCCCGAGTAAGGTCAGATAAGCGATTAAACTGAGTGGATGCAACCATGTACCGGATCCATGAGATTTTATGTCGACAGCAAGTCGGGCGAGGAGTACGAAGAGCGCCGCACTGATCGTTTGCCAATTTGGTGAAAATAGCCATGCGAACATGGCTGTCAACTGAATCCCGTAATACGTCAAGAAGTACAAGGCGAGTCCTACTGATTCATTCATTCCCTTGAATACGTTTTTTGAAAACCCGCTCCATACTTCTTCATTCGTCTCATACATATCACAAGAGATGAACGGGGCGACTTGAACGAGTGACGTCACTTTTTGATGACGTTTGAACGTACGACATAAATCAATGTCATCAATCAACGATGAACGGATTGCAGCGTGCCCACCGATCTCTTCGTAACTATTTCGTTCGACAAATACATTCATTCCGTTCGCTGCCGCGAATGCTGGGTGTTTCACTTTTCGCCAGAACAAAGGCAGGTGTTGGGCGATGAGCACATGTTGCATCGGAATCAACAATTTCCCGAGAAATGTCGATGTCGGAAATTGTGGGAATCCGGATAGAAAGACAGCCTTTTCACGAGCGAGTGTCGCATGCATGCGGGGGATGAAGCTCGAATCGATGGTGACGTCCGCATCTAAAAAGAGGAGATACGGTTCAGTCGTGCGTGTTGCAAGCTGATGACAGGCATGGACTTTCCCGGCCCAGTCATCAGGCAAAGGGACTCCCTGAATGACGGTGAATCGGGAATCGTCTCCGATTGCGCGATTCAATCGTTCATATGTATCGTCTTCGGAGCGGTCTTCATAAATGTAGACATGAGTATTCTCCGGGATTGCCATTTGTAAATTAGTAATCAATCGGTCGACATGTCGTGACTCGTTCCGCATCGGGATGCATACGGCTGTCGCCGGTGTTTTCCCAGGTTTTGCGAGTGGTCGTAAAAACGCTAGATTCACGAGTGTAAAGATGAGCATGCAGAGGGTCATGAACCAAAGAATCATGAATCTTCCCTCCCGAGTCGGACGAACGTCTCTGTCCATTCGGCTAGATTGCGTCGCGGACGGAACAAAGGAGCATAGGCGGTTGAACGCGTGATGACGTCATGTCTGACATCGTCATACAACTGCTCGAGTGCTTGCGCAATCTCTTGTTTTTGAGCTCTCCGTGCCGACGAGGTCACACTGTGCTTTCGGAATCGAACATAGACAACGGGCTCGGCATGGCTTTCGAATGCATAATACATGGCACATAAATGAAGAGGGCGCTCATTCAGTAACAGGGTCGCCCCCGATTCGATTTCGATGGGACGCATCTCTTGAGGGACTTCTCGACCTTGTGGATACATCCACACCGATTTGCCTGAAGTAAGCAACTCATTCGCATAAGCGAGGGAAGCACGCACATCGGAAAGACTTCCTTTTTTTACAGAGAAGGCCCCAAGGTGACGAAAGAATGGGAAACGGCGCAATCCGTCCTCGTCCATCAACACATGGATGTCATGTCTCAAAAAATGTTCATTCACCATATACATGACGAGTCCATCCCACCAAGCACTGTGCGTACTTAAGATTAAACCAGGTGTTGGGATGTCATCGGTTCGAATAAAAATATTATGAAACGTCGGACGAATCTGACGTTCCCTTACGAACGTTGAGAATACGTTATTGAACCATTTCTTTTTGTGTGACTCGATCATCGCGACCTCTCCTTTCTAAAAAAATCACCCCAGACGTCAGAATGCTCAAGAAGCCGATCCCATAAAGACCTGCGTTCACGGCCGTGACGCCAAAGAGGGCATGAAGCATGACGAACAAGTAAACGCCGTGCTGGATGAACAAGGAATCGACAGCTCTTTCGTGACGCTGCAAAATCCAGGAGAAAATAAGGGATAATCCAAACCATCCAATAAAGTTTTGCGTCGGGATATCATAATACAAGCCGTCATTGGCCCATTCCCAGTAGCCTTTCACGTTTGCCGCCACGGGATCGATTGCCATATCGAGCCATACGGCAAGAATCGGAACGAGCCATAAAATGTTGTTGCGGAATGTGAATAGATGCGCCACAGCGAAACTTGAACCGATCACGGCGAGCCATGCCGCCCCAATCGTGACAGGGACTCCAAATACAGTCGGACCGAATGCCTCGGCATAGACGTATTCGCTGAACGGGAACCCCGTTTTCACGCCGAGAGTCTCGACGGCGATTGAACCGAAGAAAATAAACGGAACAATCCAAACACCTTGTCGAATCCCTTGATAAAGAATCGTTCCGCCGATCGCACCGGCGAGCCATAAAAAGACGGGGTTTGCCCACTCTAGCCAAGGCGGAAGCAGGTCGAATCCAACTAAGATCAATCCAATGAAATACCAAACAAGAAACCATTTCCAAATAAACGGATACACTTTCATTCCATCACCTCTTCTTTCATTCTAAAGCTCATCTCAGTCTTCGTCTAACAAATGCATGTACGAAAAAAGAGCCTCGTCGAACGAGACTCTTAATTGGCCATCCGCTTCCGTCTTTTCACGAAAGAGAAAGCGATGAATAAGACATAAAACGGAACGGCGATGAACCAGAACGTCGGCCATTCTTTCCAACGGGCGAACATCATATACGTCACGTAGACAAGACTGATGGTAATGATGAACGAGTGACGCGGCAGTGGTACATCTTTGAAACTCGGGATGCGGACACGGCTGACCATCAACAGGGCGAGCCCTGTGAAGAAAATTGGTGTCAACAGTTCGCTGACGCGGTCCCCGAACGTCGTGATGACGGCGAGGAGCCCACCGGCGGCCGTAATCGGGACACCGGAGAAGTAACTCGCCGCAACGTTTGTCGCGGACAAGTTGAAGCGAGCGAGGCGGTATGCCCCAAATAGCGGGAAGAGTGCCGCAAAGAACAATCCATAATTGCCGTAATCAATGAAAAACGTATAATAGGCGAGCATCGCCGGTGCGACACCAAACGTGACGATGTCAGCGAGCGAATCTAGCTCTTTCCCGAAGTCTCCAGCGACTCCGAGCATACGGGCGAGGCGCCCGTCCAAGCTATCGAGCATCATCGCGATGATGATTAACAACGTGGCGTTTGAGAAGTCACCACGTGCGGCGTAGACGATTGCGACGACACCACAAAATAAATTTCCGAACGTAAAGGAGTTTGGAATCCACGAGCGGATGCGTTCTTTCCACATAATTTTTCCCCCAGTAAGGTCATTGGCTAAACCAGCGACCGTTTGTGAATTGCAGTAAATCTTCTGGCTTCAACTCGATTTGATAGCCACGTTTCCCGGCAGAGATCGTGATGGTCTCTTTCTCTCTAGCTGCCTCATGCAGGTATACGGGAAACGACTTCTTCGCCCCGATGGGAGAGACGCCACCCCGGATGTATCCGGTCAGTGCCTCGAGCTCTTTCATCGGGACAGGCGATGCTTTCTTCGCTCCCCAAGCTTTCGCGGCTGCCTTCAAATCGATGTCACGTTCTCCAGAAATGAGAAAGAAGGCGTATTGTTTTTTCTCGTTCATGAGACAAATCGTTTTGTACAGTTCATCGAGCGGTTTATGCAACGTCTTTGCGACATGTTTGGCAGAGACATCGGTTTCATCGACTTCATACGTATGATAAGCGAACGGAATCTTCTTTTGTTTCAGTTGCCGAGCGGCGTTTGTCAGTTGCATCTGACTCATCCTTTCGTGACCGACTCCTTTTAGAATAGCAAATCAACCAACTTCACGGCAATTGAACTTCAAAAAACTTTTCAGTAAAGGAAGGAGTTTGACGGAATGGCGAAGAAATGAACAGTGATTCATTTTAGAAGGGGGAATGAAAGTGGAGACGATTCAATTGACGACGCACAATGGGGTAGGGTGGTTGAAACTAAACCGACCTGAAAAGCTGAACGCCTTGAACGAGACGTTGCTACGTGAAATGAAAACGGCAATCGATGAATTTGATCAGGACGACGCGGTTCGTGTCATTGTCCTTGTCGGAGAAGGGCGGGCATTCTCATCTGGACAAGATTTAACGATTGAGAGCGATGCAGATTACGGGGAATATTTAGAAGAGGTATATCATCCACTCGTTCGTGCGCTCTTCTCATGCCGTAAGCCGCTCATCGCCGGAATTCATGGCGTCGTGGCGGGAGCGGGACTCAGTTTGGCACTCGCGGCTGATGTCCGTATCGTCGCCAAGTCGACGAAGTTCAGCTCGGCGTTCATCAAAATCGGATTGGTCGCAGATGCAGGCGGACCGTATCACTTACGTCGACTCATGCGAGACGACCTCGCATTAGATTGGTTGTGGAGTGGCAGTACGATCGACTCGGAGGCAGCGCACACATTCGGACTCGTCACAGAGCTCGTGGAAGATGCGGTGTATACGGAGCGATTGACTTCCTACGCAGAGACACTCGCTGCGAAATCACCGGTCGCTGTTCAAGGGATGAAGGCGCTCATGCGAGCCGCTTCATTTGAGGACGGATTGAATGAAGAAATCGATTGGCAACGAAAGTGTGGGGACACGGACGTACACCGTCAGGCGATGCAGGCATTTTTGATGAAATAAAAAAAGCGGCCGCGGCCGCTTTTTTACGTGGTTGATTTGGCTTCGAACTGGAATCCTTTTTGTTGCCACGTTCCGTACTTCCAACGGCGGAACGCGAAGAAACCGCGGAACCACTCATCGAGAGAGAAGGCGAGCCAAATCCCGAGGATGCCGAGCCCCATTTGAAGACCGAACAAGTAGCTGAACGCTACGGCGACGCCCCACATCGAGGCGATTCCAATCATGACCGGGAAACGGACGTCTCCAACGGACTTCAACGATCCCATCAAGACGATGTTCATGGCGCGACCTGGCTCTAAAATGAGCGTTGCCCATAAGATTGGCACTCCGACCGCGATGATGTCAGGGTTTGACGTGAAGAGCCCGAGTAGCGACTCGCTGAATACCGCCAATCCGAGAGAGGCGACGAACGAGGCGAACATGGCAATCTTCAATGTCTTGACGGCGCGATGATACGCCTCTTTGAAACGTTTGCCCCCGATATCTCGCGCGATCAAGAGTTGTGTTCCTTGCGCGACGGCGACGGTGAACAAGAAGGCGAGCATCGACAAGTTCATGACGTATACCCGTGCGGCGAGGGAAGCTTCTCCCATCGTCGCGATGAAGCCGGTGATGATGATTTGTGAAGCTTGATAAGACAAGTTCTCTCCTGCAGAAGGGACACCGATTTGAAGGAGCGACTGGATGTCGTCTTTCTTAGGACGAATCACTTCTTTTAATGGGAAGCGGATCATTAGCTTTCGTTTGACGAGCCAGAACAACAGTACCATGGCGGCGAATCGTGCGATCACGATGGCCCAAGCGACACCGGCAACGCCAGTGACCGGAAGTCCGAACCAGCCGGTAACGGCAAAGATGGCACCAACAGCAGTGATGATATCAATCAGAAGCGTCGCGAGCATGGCATGTTTCGTCATACCGTGACTTCGTAGAATGGAGCTGAGCGCCATGATGAGTGCTTCGGTGAATAGCGACAAGCCGACGATTTGCAGGAACAACAGCCCGTGTGCAAACAGTTCGTCCGAAAGACCGAACAGGCGTAAAAACGTTTCACCGAACAAGAAGATGACGACGACCATGATCGCACCGAGCCACATGTTCAAACTGACGGCGGAGCGGGCGAAGTCGCGACTCTTCTTCATGCGCCCAGCCCCGATGGCCTGACCGATCAAAATGGTCGCCCCGACAGACGTCACACTGAAGACAATCAAGAACACGTTTAAGATTTGGTTGGCAACCCCGACGGCCGAAGCGGCGGCGTCTGAGTAATGTGCGAGCATCAATGTGGCGATGATCCCGGTTCCCATGTGGAGGGCGAGTTCGATGAAAATCGGCCACGACAGTTTGAACAGGGTGAGCTGTTCCGTTTGTTTCGTCTGCATGTAGTGTATTCTCCCTTTTCTCTATAATTCTTTCTGTTAACTATTTGTTTTGTAAAAATGTCAAAGGTCATCTTACTCCTTATGAAATGAAAAAGAAAGGGATTTGCTAAATTATTTTCAACAAAAAAATCACCCGAAGAAATCAGGTGATTTTCGAAATTATTTCAATTTCAGAATAGCTGCACTAAATGGTGCCAGTTCGATTTCGAGTGACTCGAGATCGCGGTCATGTAACAAGTCGTAGGCGGCGCCACGATAACCGAGCGGACTTAGTTTCGAAGTAGAGTCCGAGTTGTTGAAGTAGACCAAGTACGTCTCATCTTTCGTGCATCGCTCGATGATGACGGCATTGTTGGCGTCGTCGACCAAGTTGAAGCGATACGAGCCGGCGTTCGCGAGTACGGGATGGTCTTTCCGTAGCTGGATGAGCTTTTGAATGTAACGGAAGAGGTTACGATCTTCTTCGGCTTCGTCCCACGGCATGCAGCGACGGCAGCCCGGGTCTTGTTCTCCCTCGAGTCCGATTTCATCCCCATAGTAAATACACGGGCTACCGGTGTACGTGAGCATCGAAGTCATCAAGAGCTTGAATTTTCCTTTATGACCTTTCGCCCGCGTCAACGCGCGTGGCGTATCATGTGAGTCGATCAAGTTGAACGTGACTTCGTTAACGTTCATCGTGTTCATCATCTCGACGCGCGTCAATTCGTTGCGGAACTCAGAAGCCGTCGTCCGATCGAGTGCGAAATAGTTCAAGCTCGCGTTCGTGAACGGATAGTTCATGACGGCATCGAACTGGTCGCCTTGTAGCCAAGGTTGCGCGTCGTGCCAAATTTCCCCGAGGATGTAGGCTTCCGGGTTCGCTTGCTTGACGGCTTTTCGGAAGTCACGCCAGAACGCATGATCAACTTCGTTGGCGACGTCTAGGCGCCATCCGTCGATGCCAAATTCTTCGACCCAGTAACGGGCGACATCTAATAAGTAAGCTTTCAACTCTGGATGCTCCGTATTGATCTTCGGCATGTTCTTTTCGAATGCGAACGTATCGTAGTTCGGCTTCGGCTCCGTCACGATTGGGAATTCACGGAGATAGAACCAATCGCGATACTCAGACGCCGGACCGTTCTCGACGACATCTTGGAACCATGGGTGGTGATATCCGACATGATTGAAGACGGCATCGAGCATGACCTTGATGCCATTCTCGTGCAAGAGGTCGACCATTTCTTTAAATTTCTCTTTCGTCCCGAACTGCGGATCGATTTCCATATAGTCGAGCGTATCGTACTTGTGGTTCGTCGTCGCTTTAAAGATCGGGCAGAAATAGATGCCGGTAATCCCGAGTTCGACCAAGTGGTCGATATGGTCGATCACCCCTTGGAAATCCCCACCGAAGAAGTTTGTGATTGTCGGCTCTGTCGAGTTCCATGGCAGTGTCTCTTCTGGATTAAGTGAAGCATCTCCATTAGCGAAGCGATCCGGGAAGATTTGATACCAAACCGTGTCCTTCACCCATGATGGTGCGTGGAAGATATCAATTGGATTGATGAACGGGACACAGAAGTAATAGCCCGTGTCATCGAGCGGTTTTTCTTCGAACCATCCTTTTTCGGTATAGACGGCCGTCTCTTGTCCATCATTTAAACGGAAGCCGTAACGTAGACGTCGGAACGGTGGCTTGATGGCAATGAACCAGTAGTCATAAGCGTCGTCAAAACCGATTTTCTCCATTGGAGTCTCGTATGTACGCCAGTAGCTCGGCTTGTCCGGGTCAAAATTCCACATGGCCGGGTCTTCAGAATGCCAATCGTAAGGGTCGTTCCAAATCAAATCGACCGATTCAATATCTCCACGTTTCGTATGAAAACGGATGTGGATCGTCTCACGGTCATATTTGTAAACGAACGGGGACATGGCACGATGATAAATCGCTTCTTTCATCATAAGGAAAACATTCCTTTCTTTATAGGGGATGACATCATTTTACAACACTGTGAATCAAAGAGAATAGGTGTTGCGAAAACGTTTGCTCAAGCAAAGGTTAATAAAGCGTTTACATTTTGTCAATTGCTGAAACTCATAAAAAGTGAAGATTTGAGAACAAAATTTTATAAATTACATAAATGGGTCAACAGACGTAAAAAAAGTGTAAAAAAAGACTTGTAAAACGCTTTCACAAATGTATAATAAAAATTGAGGTGAGGATGCAAACGTTTTCACTACCGTGTCAATTTCGTAGCGGAGTTTTAAAATTGACGTGGTCGTGCGATTGCGCAAATCTGACCATACTATTTCCTTGGGGAGGTTTTTCATCATGAAGATGAAAAAAATGGTAGCAGGACTTTCAACAGCAGTATTTGCATTCGGTGCACTTGCTGCATGTGGTGGCGGAACAGACAACGGATCTTCTAACGAAGGTGGTTCTTCAAGCGAGAACAAACCTGAAAAGATCGTCATCTGGGAAGACATCGAAAAGTCTGAAACAACGAAAGAAGTTGCGAAGGCGTTCGAAGAAGAGCATGGCGTAAAAGTTGAAGTCGTCGAAGTACAGATGACAGACCAAAAAGACAAGCTTGCGCTTGACGGTCCAGCTGGTAAAGGTCCAGACATCGTTCTCGTACCACACGACCAAATCGGTACAATCGCTGACCAAGGTCACTTGGCTCCAATCGCTGACGAAGGATCACTTGACGCATTCACAGACGCTGCGAAATCAGCTGTCATGTTCGATGGTCAAGCTTATGGATATCCAAAATCAGTTGAGACACCAGTTCTCATGTACAACAAAGATTTGATGGCTGAAGCGCCAGCATCAATGGACGACCTCTACAAGTTGTCAAACGATGTGAAAGCTGACGGCGAGTACGGATTCCTCGCACTTTGGGATAACTTCTACTTCGCACACGGTGTTGTCGCTGGATTCGGCGGATACGTGTTCAAAGAGGACGGTGGCGCACTCGACCCATCTGACATCGGTTTAAACAACGAAGGCGCAGTTGAAGGATTCGAATATATCGGTAAATGGTATCAAGAAGGCCTCTTCCCTAAAGGATTGATCGGTGAGTCTGGTGGCCAAGCGATGGACCAACTCTTCACTGAGAAGAAAGCACATTCAGTCATGAACGGACCATGGGCTGTAGCTGGTTACACAGATGCGGGCGTAAACCTCGGAGCGGCTCCTATGCCAACACTTCCGAACGGTGAGCCAATCAAGACGTTCATGGGTGTGAAAACATATGCCCTTTCAGCTTACACAGAAAACCAAGAGTGGGCTGAAATGTTCCTTCAAGAGTTGACGAATGAAGAAAACGCATTGGCAATGTTTGAAGCATACAACGAAATCCCACCAGTAGCAGCACTCGAGTCGAACGAAACAATCACGTCGAACGAAGTTGCGAAAGCGGTATTCGACCAAGCGACAAACGCAATCCCAATGCCGAACATTCCTGAAATGGGACAAGTTTGGGAGCCAATGGCACAAGCACTTCAGCTTGTAGCTACTGGTAAACAAGATGCACAAAAATCTGCAGACGATGCAGTGAAAGTCATCGAGCAACAAATCCAAGCAAACAACCAATAAGGAATTGAAATGACGGGGTGCGCCACATGGCGTTCCCCCTCATTTTCTAGCATTGAGCAAACGTTTGCTTGATTGATTTGCTCAAATCGAAAGGAGAAACTGAGGATGGCTGCAATTGCGAACCCTAAAACACCGGACCAACGCCCGGACAAGCCTACAAACCATGCTCGGAACGCGGGACTACTTTCCATCATTCCGGGACTCGGACAGTTATATAACAAACAATACGCGAAGGCGGTAGCGTTCTTTATCATCGTCGTATCTTATTTTGCCGTAAACTATGATCTATTTTTCAAAGGGGCGGGCGCCGGACCAGGTGACCGTGGAGGACTTTGGGGATTGATCACGCTTGGTGAAGTGCCAGGACCTCGTAACGACCACTCCATCTTCTTGATGGTCGAGGGGATTGTCGCGTTAATTTTACTTTTCTTCGGAATCGCGTTCTATGTTTGGAACATTCGTGACGCCTATCGTGTCGGTCGCGCTCGTGATCAGCATCTAAACCTTCCATCGTTCCAAATGCAACTTCGCAACTTGCGTGACCATGGATTCCCATACTTAATGTTAATCCCATCACTCATTTTGTTAGTGTTTACCGTTATTCTTCCATTGATCTTTACGTTCTTGATCGCCTTCACGAACTATCGCTATAACAACGCACCACCAGCGAAACTCGTCGAATGGGTCGGATTCGAGAACTTCACGCGTATTTTTGAAATCGATATCTTCCGTGACACGTTCGTCGGGGTACTCGGCTGGACGCTTGTCTGGACGGTCGCTTCAACGACAGGTGTTATCGCAATCGGGATCTTCCTTGCGGTACTCTTGAACCAAGAAGGTCTTCGTTTCCGTCGCTTGTTCCGCTCAATCTTGATTCTTTCTTGGGCAGTTCCAGCATTCATCACGATCTTGATCTTCCGTTCGATGTTCAACGAATCGTTCGGGGTATTCAATACGACGATCTTGCCGGCACTCGGTCTTGACCCAGTCAACTGGATGACCGATCCGACGGCGACACGAACAGCACTCGTTCTCATTCAATGGTGGCTCGGATTCCCGTTCATCATGACGCTTATGACAGGTGTCCTTCAGTCGATTCCTGGTGACTTGTATGAAGCGGCGACAATCGATGGGGCGACCATCTTTGATAAGTTCCGTTTGATCACATTGCCGATGCTCTTGTTCGCAACTGCACCGATCTTGATCACGCAGTTCACGTTCAACTTTAATAACTTCAACATCATTTATCTCTTTAATGGCGGTGGCCCTGCTGTACCTGGACAAACGGCCGGCGGTACCGACATCTTGATTTCTTGGATTTACAAATTGTCTCTCGGTGCCAACCCGCAATACGGACTTGCGGCTGCGATCACACTCATCTTGTCATTCTTCATCATGACACTTGCCGTGATCCAGTTCCGTCGGACAAAATCTTTCAAAGACGAGGATATGATCTGATATGAAAAAACAAAAACGAATCAATTTGGCGATCTCGTATGTCATCTTGACGCTTGCGTCGATCATCATTCTCTATCCGATGCTTTGGGTTGTCGGTACATCATTCAACCCGGGGCGTACGATTACGTCAACGATTATTCCAGCGAACCCGACGTTTATTCACTATAAAAACTTGTTTGACCTAACGATTTCGGATTATAGTTTATGGTATGTGAACACGTTGAAAATCGCTTTCATCACGATGGCGCTCTCTGTCGTCTTGGTGACGATTACTGGTTACGTCTTCTCACGCTACCGTTTCGTCGGACGGAAGAACTCACTCGTCTTGTTCCTTGTCCTTCAAATGGTGCCACAGTTCGTTGCGATCATCGCGATTTATGTATTGCTCAACATGCTCAACCTTCTTGACACACATACAGCGCTCATCTTGCTCTATGCAGGTGGTGCGATTCCGATGAACACGTACTTGGCGAAAGGGTACTTCGACACGATTCCAAAAGAACTTGACGAAGCTGCCCGCATGGATGGTGCAGGTCACCTCCGAATCTTCTGGCAAATTATTTTGCCACTTGCGAAGCCGATTGTCGCAACGATTGCTCTCTTTAACTTCATGGGACCATTCAACGACTTTATCTTGGCATCGCTCGTCCTTCGTTCACCAGAGAAACAAACATTGGCAGTTGGTCTTTACAACATGATCTCGAAACAGTTCGATAATAACTTCACGTTATTCGCGGCGGGTGCGGTTCTTTCAGCCCTTCCGATCGTCATCTTGTTCTTCATGTTCCAACGCTACTTCGTTTCTGGCCTTACAGCGGGTGGTACGAAAGGATAATACTCGTAAAAGGAGGAAGCGATATGAGGCGAGGCGTCGTGCTCGTGCTCCTGTCGCTTCTTTTGTTTCCGACAATCGTCGGTGCAAAGGAAGCTGCTACTTGGGAACAAGAACGCATGTATTTTATTATGGTCGACCGATTTGTTGACGGGAACCCGGACAACAATGAGCAAGTCGACAAAGATGATCCGAAAGCGTTTCATGGCGGAGACATCCGTGGGGTCATCGAAAAGCTCGATTATATCGAGTCACTCGGCTTCACATCGATTTGGTTGACACCCGTTTTTGAAAATATGCCGGACGGCTATCACGGGTATTGGATTAAAGATTTTTATAACATCGACCCGCAATTCGGGACGAAAGAAGATTTACAAGAACTTGTCGCGGAAGCACACAAGCGAGACATGAAAGTCATTCTCGATTTCGTCGTCAACCACGTCGGCCCGAACCATCCATGGGTGGAAGAAAAACCGGAATGGTTCCACGAACAGTTGCCGATCGTATTCTGGAAAGATCAGGAGCAGGTCGAGACGCACTGGTTATTCGACTTACCGGACTTTAAGACAGAGGACCCGGAAGTCAAATCGTATTTGATCGACGCGGCGAAGTACTGGATCGAAGAGACAGATATCGATGGTTACCGTCTCGACACGGTCCGTCACGTCGATAAGGCGTTCTGGAAAGACTTTGTCGAAGGTGTTCGGTCGGTCGACCCAGACTTTTACTTACTCGCTGAAGTATTTGACCCAGACCCACAATACGTTGCGAAGTATGACGACCTCGGGTTCAACAGCATCACGAACTTTACATTCTACGACCGTGTATCAAAAACGATGACGCAACAGCAGGCGAACGTCGATGAGATCGATGTTGCCGCAAGCTATGCCGAAACGTTCTTTAACGACCCGAATCAAATGGCGACGTTCCTCGATAACCATGATGTCGAACGGTTCATGCATATGGCTGAACTCGGCGGCGTGGAATCGGCGGAACGACGGTTACGTCTTGGGTTGTTCGCACTCTATGCGTCACCGGGTATGCCAATCGTCTTCCAAGGAACAGAAAATGCACAGACAGGTGGAGCCGACCCGGCGAACCGTGTCATGACTGAATTCCCGGGAAATGAAGAGTTACACGAATACGTCGCAACGATGAACCGCATGCGTGAAGAGTATCCTGTTTTTGCGACAGGTGAACAGCGTATGATTGCATCGGAGGATGGAATGGCCGTCTTTGAACGTAAAGACGGAAATGACGTCGCGTTATATGCGATCAACATGAACAGTGAGGATCGAGAGATTGAGATCGAGGTCAGTGAAATCGGGGAAGATACAAGACTTCGTGGTCTATTATTCTCACAACTGGTCACAGATCAACGCGGAACGTTTACAATTGAACTGTCTGGCGAAAGTGCGAACGCTTACATTGTTGAGGAGTCATCGGTAAATCCGTGGATGATGGGCTTACTCGTCATCACGATTCCGATTTTCTTGACAGGTTTGGTCATGTGGAAGCGCCGCAAATAAAGATATGACACGCCGAAAGGCACGAATTGAATTCACGGAAGCAGGGGGGAACACCATGCAAATCACAATTAAAGATGTTGCGAAGCACGCGAACGTCGCACCGTCGACGGTATCTCGCGTCATCGCCAACAGTCCAAGAATCAGTCAGAAGACAAAAGAACGGGTCAGAAGCTCGATGGAAGAGCTCGGTTATCATCCGAACATTCATGCGAGAAGTCTTGCCAACCGCTCGACACAGTCGATTGGTCTCGTTATGCCGAGCGCGGCAACAAAGACTCTCCAAAACCCATTCTTCCCAGAGGTATTGCGAGGAATCAGCACGAAGGCGCATCAAAACGGTTATTCACTCTATATGACGACCGGTGTGACAGAAGAAGAGGTATTGTCGGGTGTGATCGAGATGGTACAAGGACGCCGTGTCGACGGTGTCATCGTCCTCTATTCACGTGAAGACGACCAAGTCGTCCAATATTTGCGACAGACGAAGTTTCCGTTCGTCGTGGTCGGGAAGCCGTTCGGGGACGCTTCTTCGATTACTTACGTCGATACGGACAACTATTTGGCCGGACGCGAAGTGACGAAGCACCTCTATAATCTAGGTCACCGTCGCATCGCCTTCATCGGGGGATCGGACAAACTCGCCGTGACACAAGACCGCCGAAACGGATACGCTACGGCTCTCATGGAAGCGGGTATCCCGGTATGTGAGGACTATATCGCCCGGGCCGAGTTCATGACGAAAGGCGGCGCAAAAGCCGTCCGTGAGTTGCTTCAAAATGAAGAGCCACCGACAGCTGTCGTCGTCAGTGATGACATGATGGCACTCGGGGTCATCAGTACACTCAGTGAGATGGGACTCAAGATTCCAGAAGATGTAGCTGTCGTCAGTTTCAATAACGTCTACATCGCCGAGCACTCGAACCCGCCGCTCACTTCGGTCGAAATCAATATTTTCGGTCTCGGCTTTGAGGCGACAAATTGCTTGATTGAACAAATTAGCGATAATGCCCCACCATACGGAAAACGCGTCATTGTTCCACACTATTTGGTCGTTCGCCAATCATGTGGACAGAAAAAGAGTAAAGTGGAGACGCTCGAATCAAATTCTTAATCATCTAGACGATCTCGCGAGGAGCGAGGTCGTCTTTTGCATATCCTGTTGATTGAAGTCGCCTGAAGTGGGGAACATTTCTCACGAACGGATTGAAATTGAAAGGATGGATAGAGATGAGCGAAAAACGATTTGTCGGAACATACGGTACGAAAGAGAGCCTGCTTTCTAAAATAAACGAACTGAATGAAAATGGCTATGATGAAGGAGAATTATATGTCGTGACCGAACAGGAAGACGCTGTCCATGTGCTCAAACATGAGACGAACGTAAACGTGGAAAATGGTGACGCGTCTTGGTTAGACAACCTTCAGGACGAAACAAATCAGGGAAAAGATATGAAACAGGCGCTACACGATTTAGGCATCTCAGATGATGAGGTGGAGCGAGCACATGCACAATTGAAACAAGGCGGATATGTGCTCGTCATCGATGAACCTGATACGGGGTTCAATGATGGCCGGAGCGCTCTATTCGAAGGGCATGAGGCGAATGCGGCGTTCGGTGAGGATGAAGAAAATCAAAAGTGATGACCTATTAAGACTGTCTCCGCGAGAGGCAGTCTTTTTTCTCTAAAAATGTGACAAAAAAAGAAAGAAAAAGTTTTATGCAAACGATTGCATTCTCACTTCAGTTGTGTAAAATGAAAGGTGAGATTAAATACAGCGCTTTCATAGACAAACGGTTGCATGAACTTGTTGTCCGTCGAAGGTAGCCTTGTAGAGAAAAAGGAGTGGCAGACAGATGAAACGATTGTTTGCAGTCGATGAATGGAAAGTAACAGAAGAAGGTCTTCACCCGAAAGAAAACCGTCTTGCTGAATCGATCACATCGCTCGGAAACGGGCACATGGGAATGCGAGGAAATTTCGAGGAAGATTACTCGAATGATACGCACCAAGGATTCTATGTGGCGGGCGTCTATTACCCGGATAAAACACGTGTCGGTTGGTGGAAGAACGGATATCCTGAATACTTTGCCAAAGTATTGAATGCGACAAACGTCATCGGTCTACGCGTCGCGATTAATGGGACACCTGTCGATTTGGCGAAATGGGACGTGAAGGACTTTACACGTGAATTGGATATGCAGCGTGGTGTCCTCACGCGGACGTTCACATTGATGAACGGGACAGAAGAGACAAACGTAGAAGTCGTCCGTTTCTTCTCCATCGTCGATAAAGAAGTATTAGCGATTCGTTACAACGTCACACCGGTGAACTACGAAGCGAAAATCGAGTTCACGCCATACTTAGACGGCGATGTCGAGAATGAAGATTCGAACTACGATGAGAAGTTCTGGCTCCCGGTCGACCGTGGCATCGAAGAACGCTTCGGTTTCGTGACGACGAAGACGAAGAAACTCGATTGGCACGTTACGGCATCGATGATTGCGGACGTAGAAGGCGCTCGTTGCGAAGTGCTCGAAGCGACAGACCTCTTCGTGGCGAACAAATTCACGGTCAATGTGACTGCTGGCGAGACAGCGACTGCCTATAAATATGTATCTGTCGTGACGAACCGCGACCATGCGATTGAAGACCTTCAATCTGCAGGGATGAAACGAGTCGAAGCGGCGTTTGAAAAGGGCTTTGAGACGCTTCTCACTGAACAGACGGAAGCATGGCTCGCACGTTGGGAAGATGCGGACGTTCGAATTGATGGAGATATCGAAGCGCAACAAGGAATCCGTTTCAACATTTTCAACATGTACCAAACGTACACAGGCGAAGATTCGCGTCTCAACATCGGACCGAAAGGATTCACAGGCGAGAAATATGGCGGCGCGACGTATTGGGATACGGAAGCTTATTGTCTCCACTTCTACTTGGCGACGACCAAACCAGAGGTCTCGTGGAACTTGCTCAAATACCGTCACAACCAATTGCCACAGGCAAAAGAAAACGCTGTGAAGAATGTCGGTATGGAAGGTGCGCTTTACCCGATGGTCACGATGAACGGGGAAGAGTGTCACAACGAGTGGGAAATCACGCATGAAGAGATTCACCGGAACGGTGCAATCGCCCATGCGATCTTCAACTACACGAACTTCACAGGCGACAAGTCTTACCTTGGACAATACGGACTTGAAGTATTGGTCGAAATCTCGCGTTACTGGGCTAGCCGCGTCAACTTTGTGCCACACAAAGACGTGTATATGATCCTAGGCGTCACAGGTCCGAACGAATACGACAATAACGTCAACAACAACTGGTACACGAACTTGATCGCCGCGTGGACGCTCGAGTACACGCAAGAAGTATATAACTACTTGAAAGAAGCAGAACCTGCACGTCTCGAAGAGCTCGTGTCGACACTTGGCATCACAGACGCCGAACTTGCGAAGTGGGCGGATATCCAAACGAAGATGTACTATCCAAAAGATGACCTTGTGCCAGATGTCTTCATGCAACAGGATGGCTTCATGGATAAAGAACAAATCTTAGTGAAAGACCTCGATCCGAAACACCTTCCACTAAACCAAAACTGGTCGTGGGATCGCATCCTCCGCTCGAACTTCATCAAACAAGCGGACGTCCTTCAAGGACTCTACACGTTCGGTGATCGCTTCACGCTTGAACAGAAACGTGCAAACTTCGATTTCTATGAGCCACGCACGGTTCATGAGTCGAGCTTGTCACCATGTGTCTATTCAATCATTGCGGCAGAAGTCGGTTATGAGGACAAAGCGGTTGAATTGTATCAACGTTCAGCACGTCTTGACCTCGACAACTACAACAATGATACAGAAGATGGGTTGCACATCACGTCGATGGTCGGCTCATGGATGTCCATCGTTCATGGTTTCGCGGGCATGCGCATCCAAGAGGATCACCTCTCGTTCAGCCCGATGATTCCGAAAGACTGGAACGGCTACTCGTTCAACATGCTCTGGCGTGGTCATCACTTAACGATCACATCATCACGTGAACAAGTGACAATCAAACAAACAGGTGGTACAGATGTAACGCTTCACGTGTATGGAAATGCAGTAACGGTTCCTGCGAATGAATCGATTACAATTGAAACAGTGAAAGCGTGACCAATTGCTTCATACGAACAAGCCGACCTCGGTCGGCTTGTTTTTGTATGAAAAACTTATCGGATTTCCTGCATATTTGCTGTATGCAGCATGAATAATCTATGTTATCTTGATTCTTAGCTATTTTGAGAAAGGGGAGTTGAAGCTTGACGGAAGCCGTTAAAGAACATACACGAATCGGGGTTGTCTCGATCATCGGAGGATTGTTTGTTGCCTTATCCATGACATTATTTTTAATTCCAGCCGGCGTCTATTCGACAGGATTTACGGGCCTTGCCCAAATCTTGACAGCACTACTAGCTGGTACACCGTTTGAACTAGGGGAAGGGCTCTGGTTCTTTATTCTGAACGCACCACTGCTCGTCGTCAGTTATTTTATGCTCGGGCGGAATATGATGATCCATACGCTTGTCAGTGTCGCCTCGGTCACGTTGTTCATTCGTATGCTTCCGCAATCGCAGCTCCTCTCGGACGACCCGTTATTGAACGCCGTGTTCGGCGGTGTGCTTTTGGCGATCGGATCTGGGATTACGATTCGGTACGGTGCCTCGACGGGAGGTTTTGACATCGTCGCGTTGATTCTTGCGAAATTCACGAACAACTCGGTCGGTGTCTACCTCTTCTTGATGAACATGATGATTGCGCTCGCAGCGGGTGCCTTGTTCGGATGGCCGACAGCACTCTATACAATCGTGTTCTTGTATGTGACATCAAAAGTCATCGATGAGATTTACACGAATACGCAGCGTCAGACGCTCTTCATCGTGACGAACCATCCAGATGAAGTGACGAAAGAATTGCATCAACACGTGTTCCGTGGCATCACGCTCATGCCAGCAATCGGTACGTACTCGAAAGTCGAGAAAGCGACGCTCATGATGGTCGCCCAACGACACGAGGTTCGTGAAATCACACGGATCTGTAAAGATGCAGACCCATCGGTTTGGATCAATATCTTGCCGACAGAGGATGTAGAAGGAACGTTCCGTCGCTAAATTAACCCCTACTGAAGTGATCAGTAGGGGTTATTATGTATGTAATACATCAATTGATTGGGGAAGATAGATGATGATTGGGGTCAGTATTGCGACGAAATGGGAATACGAGGCGACATTAGACTATTTTGAAGTGAGCAATGAAGAACGTTGTGAATATCCGTACGGAGAGTTTTTTCTGAAGAAAGTAAATGATACTGAGTTAATTTTTTATTTCACCGGTGTACGGAAAGCGAACGGGGTCGGGGCCAATCAATACATGATTTCTCGTTGTGACTTGGATAAGGTGATTGTGGCGGGAACGTGTGCCGGAATAGATGACACGTACGGTCATTTAGACGTCATCGTACCGCATCGTGCCGTGCAATATGATTGTACGGTTAAAGAGGTAGAACCGATGATCAAACAATCTTTCATCGTTGACATACCACTCTCTCACTACGGGGGTGATTTTTTGACGGGGACGATTGCAACGGCTGACCGGGCTGTCGTGATGTGGAAGGATTATGTAGAGTTGAACGAACATGAGATCACGATTGCTGATACGGAAGCGGGTGCCATTTCATATATCTGCAGAAAGAATCATGTCGAGTGCATTATCATCAAAGGGATTTCTGACTTTCCAAAAGATGAGAGGCAGGGAGACCCATTTGTTTCGAATGCTGAACAGATTGATGTGTATGTGAAGAATACGCCTGTAGTGATGGCTAAAATTTTTGATGACTACTTGATGCGTTTTCTTTGATTATAGGATTCAAAGTGTCTGAACGAAAATGACAGTTGTACGCTTGGAGTTTCGGATACCTTCGGCGGATGTTTGGATACGAAAACAGAGGATCTTCATCCTACTCAGGAAGAAAATCCTCTGTTTGATAATGGTTGAATACCAGACTTTTCTAGGTCGGTACTTTCGTTATGATTTGATCCCAAGTCTTTCTTCTAGGAAGAGGGCGATTCCGTCGTCCATGTTCGAAGCCGTCACTTCATTGGCCACGTTTTTCAGTTGGTTGATGGCATTCCCCATTGCGACACCTGTCCCGACATAGTCGAGCATCTCAAGGTCGTTTTCTTCATCACCGAACGCGATGATCTGTTTCCGGTCGATGTTCAAGTGCTTCGAGACTTCTTGGAGTCCGAGTGCCTTCGACGTGTTTTTGCTCATGACTTCAATCATGTGCTCCGGCATGCGCCATTGACGATTCAATACTGCCTCGGCATGAAGGTCGTCGAGCTGCGAGCGGACGTGCGCCACGTGATCTTTTGTCGCGTGAATCAATAATGACGTCGGCTCATCTTGCAAGTGCGTCAACAAGTTACCAGACGTGACGCTGAGCGCACGTTCTGCATACGGGCTGTAAAACTCTTGCGGGTCTTTTTGGAAATAAACGTGGTCGGTCACTTCTACGACGATGTTATGGGCTTTCGTATCGGCGACCTCTTCAATGATATCGTGTGCGGTCTTGAGCGGAATCGGGCGGTGTGTGACCGCGTAATTCGCATCTTTCGGGTGATGCACGAGGGCGCCGTTGAAGTTGACGAGCGGAGTCGTCAATCCCATTTGCTCATAGTACATGATTGAATGGCGCTTTGGACGCCCTGTCGCGATCATGACTTCATGACCAGCTTCACGTGCCGCTTGAAGGGCACGGAGATTTCGTTCACTAATTGTTTTATCATCTCTTAATAACGTTCCATCTAAATCAACTGCGATTAAATAACGTGACATCAGTCATCCTCTTTTCTTCACAATGATGTTTCTACGACCGTATCACATTTTTCGATTTGACGGAAAGAATATAGAATCGAAGTCACATATTCCATTCGAACAATGCTATACTAATGTCGTATGAATTTTTACGAATCATCTGTGAGATGGAGGGGACGTTCAATGCGTTATTTAGTGACATTGATCTGGGCGATTGTGCTCTCAAATACAGCGGTATTTATCATTTCTGCTGTTGATGGTGTAGAGTTCAACGCGATGCTCGCGACAGGATTTGGCGTGGCCATCACAATCTTCGTTGCACTTCTCGATGTCTTAAACCAAGACATGGGAATCAGCGACGTTGCACAAGAGAAGTAAGCCGTCTACAATCAAACTGACTCGTGCATGAGTCAGTCTTTTTTCTTTACTTAACATAAGAGGAGGATCATGCATTATGAAAAACCCTGAAAAACGCGCGAATTTTATCACGTTCGCTATCATCGGAGCGATTATCGTCATCGGAATCGGTCTGTTGTTCTTCTTAAACGGAGCCAATGAAGAAGAGGGCGTCAATGCCGTCACTGCAGACGAATTACAGCAACAGTTAGACCAGGACGGCGAGGTCGTCGCTTACTTCTGGCAAACAGGTTGTGAATATTGTGAGCAAGTGAAACCGTATGTCGAACCACTCATCGAAGAATATGATGCGGTATCGATCAACTTGGCAGACCATAACGTATGGGAAACTTACGGCATCAATGGAACACCGACGATCATCCGATTCGAAGATGGAAAAGAAGTCGGTCGCATTGAAGGTGCGGTCTCTGAACAACAATACGAAACATTCTTTAAAAATGAGGAGGCAAAAGAGGAATGAAGCGTCGTTTCTACCAAACGTTATTTGAGTTGAACGCCTCGCCTTGGATTGCTACACGCTTGAAGCGCTTTGCGGAATCAAGCGTGAGTCGCCACTTGATTCCTTCGTTTGCCAAAGTGTATGACATTGCGGTGGAGGAAGCAGAACAACCGCTTCATGCCTATCCGTCGCTCCATGCATTTTTTACACGCCATTTGAAGCCGGGAGCGCGTACGATCGATGAGTCTTCCGAGACACTCGTTTCACCGTGTGACGGAAAGTTATCTGTCATCGAATCGATCTCAGAGGATAGCCGTTTTGAGGTGAAGGGACAATCGTATACGCTTGCGGAGTTGCTTGGTTCTCAACAAGAGGCGAGACGTTACGCTGACGGAACGGTCGTTGTCCTGTACCTCAGCCCGCGTGATTATCACCGCGTCCATACGCCGCTCTCGGGTCGTGTGCTCAGTCACTATGAACTTGGGGACCGCTCGGCACCCGTAAACGAGCTTGGATTGACGGAGACGGTGAGACCGCTCTCTCGTAACTACCGTCGTGTGACGCGCTTTGACAGTCCGGCTGGGACGTATGAGCATATCATGGTCGGTGCCTTGAACGTGAACACGATTGAGTGGACACTTGAAGGCGATCAAGCGGAAAAAGGGCAAGAGGTCGGATACTTCTCATTAGGTTCGACGGTCGTGCTTTGTTTTGAGAAAGATGCGATTCAAATGGACCATGAAAAAATGGGTCCGGTTCGACTCGGTGACGTCATCGGGACGATCAAATCCAACTAATTTTGTATCAATTTTCTTCCGGCCGAACGATAGACTAGTCGTTTGGTCGGTTTTCGTTTACCATAGAAGGGATATCAATACTTGTATAAGTAGTTGAATCGTTTAGCTAATTGGAGGAATTTTACGTGTTTAATCGACTTTATCCGAAACAGTTCGTCGCGACTGTGTTTGACATCGACTTACAAGAATTGAAAGACCGTGGGGTACGTGTCATTTTGACCGACCTTGATAATACACTCGTGGCCTGGGACGTTCCGCATGCGCCTGAGCTTTTATTGATGTGGCTTGAAAAAGTAAAATCATACGGTTTCGATGTGATTGTCGTATCAAATAATAACGAGAACCGTGTACGAACGTTTACGGAGCCGCTCGGCCTTCATTATGTCGCTCGTGCCAAGAAGCCGTTACCATCCGGTTTCAAAGAGGCGCTCGCAAAATACGGCTATTCGCCGAAAGAAGCCATTTTCTTGGGGGATCAGTTGTTTACAGACGTACTCGGTGCGAATATGGCCGGCATCCATGTCATCCACGTTCAACCGGTCGTCAAAACGGACGGGCTCGTCACGAAATTCAACCGGATGCTTGAGAAGGTTGTCTTTGCGCATATGAAGCGTCGCGGGAAGTATGTATTGATCACGAAAAAAGTGGAAGAGCTTGCTGTCGACGCACAGCGGGCGAAAGTCGCGGTCGCTGAAAAAATCGGCGAAGCGATGCATCCACATTCCAAAGATTCACATAAAAAAGATGAATAAGACCTCGAACGCACAGGAAGAAGGAGGCTGCCCATGTACGGCGACCAAGGCGTCGGAATTAACGCTTCAGGAGTAGCAGCGAGGTGCTACGGCGAATGAAGAAGGGGAAACCTGAACGGCAGTAAGTACAACTATGGAAGAAACCAAACGATATTGCGCTGGGTGCGGCGTAGCCATCCAAACGGAAGACCCAAACGGGGTCGGCTATGCACCAAAATCGGCACTTGACCGAGAAATCGTCATTTGCCAACGTTGTTTCAAATTAAAGCATTACAACCAAGTTCAAGACGTCGAGTTGTCAGACGATGACTTCTTACGCATCTTGAACGGCATCAGTTCAAAAGAGGCACTCGTCATCAAGATTGTCGATATTTTCGACTTCAATGGCAGCTGGCTCCCGGGTCTACAACGCTCTGTCGGGTCGAACCCGGTCCTCTTAGTCGGGAACAAGGTTGACTTGTTGCCGAAATCCGTCAACCCAAACCGGATGGCGAACTGGATGAAGGCTGAAGCGAAAGAGCTCGGCTTGAACCCGATTGACGTTCATTTGATCAGTGCGAAAAAAGGACACGGCATCGATGAACTCGCAGAGAAGATTGAATATTACCGAAAAGGCAAAGACGTCTTTGTCGTCGGTTGTACGAACGTCGGGAAATCGACACTCATCAACCAGGTAATCAAACGTTTCGGTGAAGAGGATGAAGCCATCATCACCGTCAGTCATTTCCCGGGAACGACGCTTGACTTGATCGATATCCCACTTGATGATGATGCGAACTTGTACGATACACCAGGGATCATCAACCGTCATCAAATGGCGCATTACGTCGATGCGAAAGACTTGAAGACAATCACGCCGAAAAAAGAAATCAAGCCACATGTGTTCCAATTAAACCCGCAACAGACGCTCTACTTTGGCGGTTTGGCACGCTTGGATTACTTGGAAGGCAATAAACGATCGTTCGTCATCTATATGTCGAACGAGTTGAAAGCACACCGTACGAAACTCGAACGCGCGGATGAGCTCTATGACCAGCATATTGGGAAAATGCTCAATCCACCGAACGAGAAGACGCTCGAAATCTTACCACCACTCGTACGCCATGAATTTAGCTTACGAGACGGTGTGAAGACAGACATCGTGTTCAGTGGCCTCGGATGGGTCGCGATTCACGGTAAAGGCGGTCGCATTGCGGCTTGGGCTCCGAAAGGCGTCGCAGTCACACTCCGCGAGGCGCTCGTATGAATCTGGCTGTCATCGGCCACCCGATTGCTCATTCGCTCTCTCCCCAGCTGCACGAGCAGTGGTTGAGGGCGTCTGGGCTTTTCGGGCGTTATGAGGCCATTGACGCCATGACGAGCGACTTACCAGCACTGTTCGAAGCGATGCGGGACGGAGAATGGGACGGATTCAACGTCACCATTCCGTATAAAGAAGCAGTCGTTCGTTACGTCGATGAACTCGATGAGGCAGCGAAACTTGCCGGTGCTGTCAACACGGTGTATAAGCGAGACGGACGCCTTGTCGGAACGAATACAGACGGTGCAGGGCTCGTTCAAGCACTGACACCGTTCACCGATTGGACAGGACAAGTCCTCGTCATCGGTGCAGGTGGGGCCGCGCGTGGAATCGTACAGGCACTACCGACGCGTCAGGTGACGATTGTCAATCGGACAGTCGAACGGGCAAAAGAACTCGCAGACGTGTTCGATGTCACGTACACGACGTTCGAAAAGGTCGACGTCTCGCAATATGAGGTCATCATTCAGACCACTTCTGTCGGCATGGACAAGAGCTCGACACCACTTTCATTAGAAGGACTACGACAAAACACGGTCGTTTGTGATATCATATATCGTCCACTTGTCACCCCGATGCTTCGTGAAGCGAAACATCGCGGGGCCATCATTGTGACAGGGGTAGCCATGTTCGTCGGGCAAGGCGCGCTCTCGTTCGAAAAATGGACGGGCGTGAAACCGGACGAAACCATCGGAAAAAAGTTAATCGAAGGATTATTGGAGGAATAATATACTATGCTATCAGGTAAACAAAAACGCTTTTTACGCGCAGAAGCGCACCATCTCTCACCAATTTATCAAGTCGGGAAGAATGGGGTCAGCGAAGCGATGTGTAAAGATATCGTGGACGCACTCGAAAAACGCGAATTGATCAAAGTTCAAGTACTTCAAAACTGCATGGACACGCCAAAAGACGTGGCCGGCGAATTATCAGAAGGTACAAAAGCTGAGGTTGTTCAAGTCATTGGTAAAGTCATCGTCTTATACAAAGAGGCGACTGAGAAAGAAAATCGCCAAATCAAACTCCCATGAGCCGCATCGGTTTGATGGGGGGCACGTTCGATCCGCCGCATCTCGGACATCTATTGATCGCCGAACAAGCTCGCGAACAACTTGCACTCGATGAAGTCTGGTTTTTACCGGCTGCGATTCCACCACACAAGGTCGGCTTCAGCTCGGCAGACCATCGAATCGAGATGACTCGCCGCGCCATTCAAGGTCAGTCAGAGTTCAAGTTGAATCTGATTGAGTTTGAGCGGAGTGAGCCGTCCTATACGGTAGAGACGATGAAGCGGTTGATCGAACAGCATCCAGACGATACGTTCTATTTCTTGATTGGAGCGGATTCACTCGTTGCACTCGAGTCGTGGCATGACTATGAGACACTTATCCGACTCGTCGCATTCGGCGCCGTCGCCCGTCCTGGGACGCGTTACTTGATTCCAGAGAAGGCGGACGTTCGTCCAATCGATATGCCGCAACTTGAGATTTCGTCCACCGATATTCGGGAGCGGGCGAAGCGAGGCAAATCCATCAAATATTTGGTCCCGGCGCTCGTCGAGACGTATGTGAAGGAGCATAAGCTGTATGACGTTTGAAGAAGCGCATGAGTTGATTAAACAGACGCTACCAGAAAAACGCTATATCCATACGCTCGGTGTCGTCGAGACGGCAGAGCGGATGGCGGTTCAGTACGGCGAGAACGTCGAAGAGGCTCGTCTAGCAGCGATGCTTCATGACTACGCCAAGTACTTTGACACGGAAGAGATGCGTCAAGTCGTCATCGAAGAGGGACTTGATTCAAGCCTTCTTGAGTACGGGGACGAGTTGTTGCATGCGCCGGTCGGTGCGATCTTGCTTGCCCGTCAGTATGAACTCGAGGAAACCGTACTATCGGCGATTCGGAATCACACGACGGGAGAGCCTGGGATGTCTTGTCTCGATCAAATCCTGTTCGTGGCCGATGCCATCGAACCGAATCGGAATTATCCAGGGGTTGATCGCCTGCGAGTAGAGGCAGCGCATTCGCTCGAAGGGGCGGTTGTCGCGACACTGCGCCAAACGATTGAATTTTTATTGAAGAAGTCGGTGCGCATTTTTCCACTGACGATTGAAACGTATAATGATTTTGTGAATACACCTTAGGAGGGTCAATATGACTGCAAGAGAAGAATTAGAATTGATTGTAAAAGCGGCTGACGATAAACGTGCCGAGGAAATCGTCGTACTCGACATGGAAGGCATCTCGCCGATTGCGGATTACTTCGTCATCTGTCACGGGAACTCGGAGAAGCAAGTCGAAGCAATCGCACGTGAGATCAAAGATGTCGCTGGCGAAAATGACCTACCACTCCACAAGTTTGAAGGAATGGACACGGCACGTTGGGTACTTGCTGACCTCGAGAACGTCGTCGTTCACATTTTCCATCGTGACGACCGTGATTACTACAACCTAGAGAAATTGTGGGCTGACGCGCCGCACGTCGAAGTGGAAGTCGGCTAATGGCATACGAAGGATTCGCCTATGTATACGACGAGTTAATGAAAGACGCGCCGTATGATGAGTGGGTCGCTTTCGTGCGTCGTCACGTCCAAGAAGGCGCGACACTCGCGGATGTCGGATGTGGGACAGGATCCGCTACGATTCGTCTTGCCGAACATTACAACGTGATGGGGATCGACTTATCGGAGTCGATGCTCGAAGTCGCACAAGAAAAGGCACTCGAAGCAGAAATCGAGTTGCCACTTTGGGAACAAGATATGCGTGAGTTGGAATTATCGGAACCGGTCGATGCGGTGACGATTCTCTGTGACTCGCTCTGCTACCTTCGGGATGAGGCAGATGTGATCGACACGTTCGAATCTGTCTACAACCAACTCAAACCGGGCGGACTGTTCATCTTTGATGTTCATGCGCCGAATAAGATGCAGACGCTCTTCAACCAAAAGACGTACGCGTCAAACGGGGAAGAGTGCTCGTATATCTGGTTTGCCGACCCAGGAGAGGCACCGCTCTCGGTCGTTCACGATTTGACGTTCTTCGTCGCGCTTGAAGACGGGACGTACGAACGGATCGAGGAGACGCATGAACAACGGACATATGAACCAGGGCAGTACATGCAATGGTTGATTGGTGCTGGGTTCCACGTCAAATCGGTCACATCTGATTTTACCGAACATGCACCAGGAGCGGATGCGGAGCGCATCTTCTTCGTAGCCCAAAAATAAGCAAATCCCCGATTCGTCAAGAATCGGGGATTTTTTTGTCGTTCTTATGCTTCGTGGCTAAACTGCCATTGGACACCGAACTGATCTTCGAGCATGCCATACGCCTTGCTCCAAAACGTCTCTTGAAGTGGCATTAAGACACGGCCGTTCACAGAGAGCGCTTCGAACTCGCGGTGGATGGCATCGAGGTCGTCCGTGACGACGGCGAGTGTGACATTGTCGCCGAACGTGACCGGTCCGTCAGGCATCGCATCGGAAAACATGAGCGATGAGCCGTGAATCGATAGTCGGGTATGCAGCACGAGATTGGCCATTTCACTCGGCACCGGTTGACCGTCTGGACCAGGTTGGTCACCGAACGTCATGATGTCTGGAGCGGCATGGTTGAATACGTCCGTATAAAAGTTCACGGCGTCACGGCAATTCCCATTAAAGTTGAGATACGGATTGATCGGCATAGCAAGTTCCTCCTCGGATTCATAATATTTATTATAGAACGTATGTTCGTAAATGACAAGTGAGTCCAACTAAATTCGATTGTGTGGTTGAACACAACTGAGACTTGGGAATAAAGCTAATAGAGAACAAATTAGATGAAAGAAGGCGAAGTATCATGAAGCTCACGAAAGGGCGTATCCTCGAATTCGGATTCGTCTTGTTCATGGCGGTCATACTCGTGACATCGATCATTGAAGAATCCTGGTTCGATGCAAGTGTGGCGGGAGCCGGGATCATCTCGGGTCTCATCCCGTTCTTTATTGAAAAGACGTTTAAAACAGAACTCGATAGCAAGATGAAGGTGGCCTATATCCTGTTTTTGTTTGCCTCACAGTATTTAGGATCAATTGTCGGATTGTACGGGAACGGCTGGTGGGACACGTTCCTACACCTCTTGAGCGGTATCTTTCTCGCATTCTTAGGATTCGACTTTTTCAGTCGACTCGATGACGACATTCGGACTGAGATTCCAAAACGTTTCTTATTTGTCTATATCGTCGTCTTTTCTATGGCTGGTGCGGCGCTTTGGGAGATGTATGAATTTACATCCGACGTCATCTTAAACACAACGATGCAAGGGAACGGGAACGACGATACAATGGTCGACATCATCGCTGGGTCACTTGGTGGAGTGCTCGCCGCGTTCTTCGTCGTAACGCTTCATCAACGTGAAAAAGCCAAACAAAAGAGACACATGAAAAAAAGTTCGTGATTCACGAGCTTTTTATTTGTAATCATTCTAATGTTTGATTAATATCAAGATTGTAATGATTATAAATAATGGGAGGCAATCATATGGATCAACACCGTCAACTAACTACTAACCAAGGCGCACCAATTGGGGATAACGACAACTCCATCACTGCGGGTCGTCGGGGCCCGACGCTTCTCGAAGACTACCAACTAATTGAGAAATTAGCGCATTTCGACCGTGAACGTGTACCAGAACGCGTCGTTCACGCAAGAGGGGCGGGGGCACATGGTGTCTTCACTGTAAAAAATAGTATGAAACGATATACGAAAGCCGCATTCTTGCAAGAAGAGGGGCAAGAGACACCTGTGTTTGCGCGTTTCTCGACTGTCATCCACGGTTTAGGTTCACCGGAGACACTTCGTGACCCGCGTGGATTCGCCGTCAAGTTTTATACGGAAGAAGGGAACTATGATTTCGTCGGAAACAACTTGCCGGTCTTCTTCATCCGTGACGCGATTAAATTCCCGGACGTGATTCACTCGCTCAAACCGGATCCACAAACAAACCTTCAAGACCCAGACCGCTTCTTCGACTTCATGTCGCTCACACCGGAATCAACAAACATGCTTCTTCATTTATTCAGTGACGAAGGCATTCCGGCATCGTATCGTCATATGCGCGGATCGTCCGTCCACTCTTTCAAATGGGTGAACGAATTTGGCAACACAGTGTACATAAAGATGCGCTGGGTACCGAAGCAAGGCGTTCAAAACTTATCGATGGAAGAAGCCGCGAAGATTCAAGCGGAAGACTTCAACCACGCAACACGTGACTTGTTTAATGCGATTGAGCAAGGCGATTATCCAGAATGGGATCTATACGTACAAATTTTAGACCCGGCAGACATGGATAACTTCGACTTCGATCCGCTCGATGCGACGAAAGATTGGTTCGAGGATGTCATCCCATACCAATTGGTCGGAACGATGACCCTCAACAAGAACGTCGACAATTTCTTCGCTGAGACAGAGTCTGTTGGCTTCAACCCGGGCGTTCTTGTACCAGGAATTCAGCCGTCGGAAGACAAGATGCTCCAAGGACGTCTCTTCTCGTATTCGGATACGCAGCGTCACCGCATCGGGCCGAACTACCTTCAACTTCCGATCAACTGTCCGTTCGCTCAAGTCGCGAACAACCAGCGTGACGGGGCGATGCCATTCAAGCAACAGACGAGTCCAGTCAACTACGAGCCGAACCGCTATGAAGACGCGCCAAAGCCGAATGCGGATTACATCGAAACGCCGCAACCGATCACAGGCGTGACAGGTCGTCAGAAGATTGAGAAGACGAACGACTTCGGTCAGGCCGGAGAAGTGTATCGCCGTTATTCTCAAGAAGAGAAGGATGCGCTTATCCGCAACCTCGTCGCTCACATCAAAGAAGTTCGTCATGAGAAGACGGTTCTCCTCTTGATCTGCAACTTCTATCGTGCGGATCGTGAACTTGGGGAACGTCTCTCAAACGAGTTGAACGTTGATCTCGCACCATTCTTGAACCAAATGTCGAACTAAACGAGTAGCCGCGGTCACATACCGCGGTTTTTTTGTATACAAAAAAGACGCCCCTCTCATGGAGGAACGTCTCGTCAATCGTGGTTATTCACCGACCATCCCATCACCGTCTCGGTCGTCCATATACTGGTACAACCAATGATCACGCGTGATCGGCATCTCAAATCCGGCATTTTTCGCTTCTTTGATTGTCACTTGTCCGTTTCCGTCAACGTCGATATCGGATAAGTCTCGCTCCTCGACAGGCTCCGTCGTCACGTCAGGTGGAGAATCGTCCGTCAAATCGAGTGATTCGTTCACCTCTTCTGGGTCCGCGTTATCATACGTATCCGTGACCGTATTGCCTCGTACGGTATACGTATACTGGTAGCGGGAAGGAATCTGTGTCGTCGTGTTCGGATAGGTGATGATGGCCTCAAAGTCTTTCGCGCCGCCAGCTTTCCGGATGACATCTTCCATGAACGCCTGGTCCCCGTAGCGGTTGAGTGCACTGTTTTGTGGTGTGATGTTATAGGCGTTCGAGACACCACCGAGCGAATCAGCGATGATATGACCTTCATCGAGATTCGGGTCTTCGACACCTGGAACTTTCGCCTCGTCTGAATAATAGCGACCAGAAGAATTGACGTCTTCGGTCTCATCGTCTTGAAGCGTGATTTCGTCGGCGATGACACGAATCAATTGACCATGCTCGTTCGTGAATGCCCAGTACTCACGGTCGCCGAAGCCGATATCGACGACGACATTCGCTTCACGTGTTCCGGACTGATCACCGCCATCGACCTCGATTTGTGTATAGCCTTCGAATAAATCTTCTTCCTGTTCAGGTGAAGGCGCATCGGTGGTTTGTTCTTCTTGTGTCTGTTTCTCTTCGGTCGTTTCATCAGTCGACGTCGGGGCGCTCACATCGGCATCCGTACAACCTGAGAGGAGCAGTACCCCAAGCAAGAATGGAATGTAAAATGGTATTCTTTTCATGTATCTCGCTCCTTATTCAAAGTTACGCTATCGTATTTACTATGTAAATTATAATGATAGCATACGAAAGCAAGAAGTGAGCGTCCCCCTTTCAAAATGTGCCCGACGGATTCCTCTCATTTGTGGATTCAGAAAGCTTGTGCCAAGATTGAAAAAAAGGGGGAAGAACGTATGAACGAAGTGATTGAGACATTATTGAACCACCGTTCCGTCCGTGACTTTACAGACGAGACATTAACAGATGAACAAATTCAGACCATCGTTGAGAGCGCACAACGCGCATCGACATCTAGCTTTATCCAGGCCTATTCCATCATCGGGGTGACCGATGAAGCGAAGAAGAAACGACTTGCCGAGATTGCGGGCAACCAGTCTTATGTCGTCGAGAACGGTCACTTTTTCGTCTTTTGTGCGGATTTACATCGCCATGAAATGATTGGTGAGCTACAGGAAGCTGAAGTGTCTGCGACGCTTGAGACTGATGAGAAGTTGCTTGTCGCTGTAATCGACGCTGCACTCGCCTCACAAAATGCGGCAGTGGCGGCAGAATCGATGGGGCTCGGCATCTGTTATATCGGTGGCATTCGGAACGACCTCTTTGCGGTTAAAGAAGTGCTCGAATTGCCGGAACGGGTCATCCCGCTCTTCGGCATGGCCGTCGGTGTACCGGCTTCAGTCGAGGATCAAAAACCACGCTTACCGTTCCATCATGTTTACCATGAGAATACGTATGAAGCGAATCCAGAACGGATGAAGCAGTCCCTTTCCGATTACGATGCGTTAATTCACGATTACTATATGGTCCGTGGCTCGAACCCGCGTAAGGATACGTGGACTGGACAAATGGGACGCATGTTGTCAAAATCGACGCGTCTTGACGTCAAAGACTTCTTGAAAGCACAAGGGTATTTGAAGCAATAAGATAAACCGCCGACAAATCACTGTCGGCGGTTTTGTCATGTTCAATTCACTTGAGCGTCGAGCCAATTCTTGTCGATGGCACCAAATTGTTTCGCGATGATCACACCGGATGCATCGAGCACATATGTCGTCGGCATTGCCTGAATCCGGTACGCATCCCCGACTTGACCGTCACGGTCATAGACAACGGTAAACGCGTCTTCGTACGGTTCGACGAACGAGACGGCATTGTCCGGGTCACGTTCGCTCGTCGTCGTGTTAACGGCGACAATCGTCACGTCGTCTCGTTCTTTCGCGAACGCCGCCATGTCCGGCATTTCTGCGCGACACGGAGGACACCAGGACGCCCAAAAATTAACGACGACTTGTTGACCGCGTAACGATGCTAAGTCGAACGTACTCCCGTCAGTTCGTTGTAACTCAAACGATGGGGGAATTTGCCCGATGTTTAGACCGGTCGATGCCGTCTCTGTCGTGATCGTTTGTGTCGCGCGTTCCGGTAGGGCAGCATTCACAACCGCGAGCAAGACGAGAGCACCGATACTCAATTGTACGACTCTTCTTGAAGGACGAGCGACATAGAGCGAAAACCCGAACAGGATGAGGGAAATGCCCATCATCCACCATTTTACTTGTCCAACCGCATACGACTGAAACAGCCAGATACTAGATGCGCCAAGGACGGTCCAAAGGATGTGTCCTCGAGTCGGCGCATGCATCCAGCGCCACGTCATCCCGAATAGTATGAGGATAAGGATAGCGCTCCATAGATGAATCGGCTGATCGGGTAGAGAGAATATCGTCCCGTATACCGGAACCGCGAGCGTCATCCCGAGCCAGATGAGGAGCCCGCTCAGCATCCAATATCCTAAGAGGTCTCGATCGAGTCGATAGACGAGCCAAAGGACAACAGCGGTCGCGATCCATTGAGACCATATACCTCCCGTAGCGTAGAGGGCAAGAGAAATATCACGAGTCGTCAACAGACCGATGAGGATGGCGCTCCCTTTCCAGGCGAGAAATCCATAGAACCATGTACCGATGACGGCTTCACGTTGCTTGCTCGTTAGACCGAGGAAACGAAAGATCCCGTAAAGGATACCAAGGCTTACTAAAAAAATGAGTAAATCGACATGAATGTTAAGTGGACCGATAGCGACCACGTCTTTCCCTCCTAAACAAAAGGCGCCCCTCTCGAAGCGGGCGCCATATTCATAGTCAGTATAGCATTACTTGATTTGTTGAGCGTTTAAGACAGTCTTCATCGCGCCGTAGCCACCGAGAATGTTATGGATATCTTTGTAGCCGAGTGATTGAAGGACACTTGCTGCCATGCGTGAGCGGACGCCTGACGCACAGTGAACTGCAATCGTTTGATCGGTCGGAAGACCTTCATGATCACGTGTGAGTTTACCGAGCAAGATGCGCTCTGCCTTTTCGTAATGGCTCGCGTTCCATTCTGTCGCGTTGCGAACGTCGAGGACGAAGACGTCACCTTTTTCAGCAGCTTCAATCGCTTCTTCTGCCGTCACGTCGGTATACGTTTCCGTCAAGAGTGAAGCGTCGAGCTCTTCGACCGGAACGATGAAGCGAAGACGATCGAGGCCGATTGATTGAAGGTCGGTCTGTACTTGATCGACTTCTTCCGCATTTGCGATGAGTGTGATGTCTTTGTCGAAGTTGACGAGCCAGCCTGCCCACGAGACGAACTTGTTGTTGTATGGGATGTTGATTGTCCCAGGTACGTGTCCGTTCGCAAAGTCTTCCCCTTTACGCGTGTCGACGACTTGCGTCTCTTCGACGAGTGTATCAAGGCGATCTGACCCAACGACTTCAGGACGAGCGACATTCGTCGTCACTTGAATGCCTTCTTTGTTCACTTTCTTCATCATGGCGAAGTAGTTCGGTGGTTCTGGTTGATCCGTCGTCAACTCTTTGATGAAGGCATCTTTATCCGTCATTTGAAGCGCCCAGTTCGTCGCTTTCTCATAACCGACCGTCGACGTTGGAATCGCGCCGAGCGCTTTCCCGCAAGCACTGCCTGCACCGTGTCCTGGCCAAACTTGAACGAAGTCAGGAAGCGCCATGAATTTCTTGAGTGAATCAAACATTTGTTCCGCGCCAATTGCCGTCGTTCCTTTCACACCGGCTGCTTCTTCGAGGAGGTCGGGGCGACCGATATCTCCGACGAAGACGAAGTCGCCTGTGAAGATGCCCATCGGTTGTGTCTGGTTCCGGTCATACAGAAGGAATGAAATGTGTTCCGGTGTGTGACCCGGTGTGTGCATGACTTCAAGTGTCACGTTTCCAATTTTGAACGTGTCGCCTTCTTTGACGAGTTGTGCGTCGATGTCTTTGGCGAACGCATACTTCCAAGAAGCATCGCCTTCATCTGATAAATAAGCTTTCGAACCTGTGCGCTTCGCGAGTTCGAGTGAGCCCGATACAAAGTCCGCATGAATGTGTGTCTCAGCTGTTGCGACAATGTTCATGCCTTCTTTTTTCGCTTCTTGAAGGTATGGCTCGATGTTACGGGCCGGGTCGATGACGATGGCTTCTCCTGTCATTTGGCATCCGACCATATATGAAGCTTGCGCTAATTTCTCATCATAAAAATAACGTAATAGCATATCAATTTCCCCCTATGAATGTAATCGTTTATTCGACTTCGCCTTGCCAGCTCATCATCCCACCGTCGACGTTCGTGACATCGAACCCGAGTGAGTCGAGATAAGCGGATGCGTTCATGCTGCGTCCACCGGCTGCGCAAATGACATGAATCGGTTTAGAGCGATCGAGCTCATCGACTTTTGCCCCGAATTCAGAAAGTGGTACGTTTTTCGCTTGTTTAATGTGACCTCCAGCATATTCATCTACCTCTCGTACATCGATGAGGTTGAGTGAGTCGTCAGCTTGAAGTAACGCTTCTAATTCAGTAGTCGTAATCGTCTTCATGAGTCTTTGATCTCCTTTTCGTGTTTAAGGTTTTTGGCAACGAGAATGTTTCGTTGGCTTTAATATACCCCCTAAGGTATAATGAGCGCAAGTGAAAAGAATTGGAGGGGAAAACATGAAGAAAATTTCCTTATTTGTTGGGATTTTGGCTGTTATGGTGATTTTTATCTTTGTAATCACATCAGAAAAGGATGAAATCACGAAAATCGATGCTGAAACTCTACAAAACAAATTGGAAAACGAGGAAATAACACTCCTTGATGTACGAGAAACGTCTGAATACGATGGGGGGCATATTGAAGGGGCGGTGAACGCACCACTATCTTCATTAGATGCCAACGAGTTACCGTATCCGAAAGATGAGCCAATCTACGTCATCTGTCGAAGCGGTAATCGAAGTGCCCAGGCTGCTAGTCGATTAAAAGATGCCGGCTATACCGAAATCTATGATGTGTCAGGCGGTATGATGGCTTGGGAATCGATTGAATAAGTAGAGAATACGAGAGTAAATGGAGGAGTCAATATGGAGTTCGGGTTTATCATTACAATCTTTCTTATTGGGTTTATCGGGTCGTTCATTTCAGGGATGGTCGGGATTGGCGGGTCGATCATCAAGTATCCGATGCTGTTATACATTCCACCAATCTTAGGATTTGCGGCGTTCAGCGCGCACGAAGTATCAGGAATTAGTGCGATTCAAGTGTTCTTTGCGACAATCGGTGGAATCTATGCCTATCGTAAAGGTGGATACTTAAACAAACAGTTAATCCTCTATATGGGTGTGGCGGTCTTGATCGGGAGCTTCATTGGAGGATACGGGTCGACAATTTTATCGGAGACGATGATCAATGTCGTATATGCCGTACTTGCGACGATTGCGACGATCATGATGTTCTTACCGAAGCCACAAGTGGACGATATGCCGCTTGACCAAGTACAGTTCAACAAGGTGATCGCGGCCAGCTCAGCTTTCGTCGTCGGGATTGCAGCTGGTATCGTCGGAGCGGCAGGGGCATTCATTCTTATGCCGATCATGCTTGTTGTCTTGCGCATTCCGACGAAGATGGCGATCGCAAGTTCACTCGCTATCACATTTATCTCGTCGATCGGGTCGACGTTCGGTAAAATCATCACCGATCAAATCGTCTGGGGTCCGGCAATCATCATGATTATCGCGAGTCTGATTGCTGCACCAATCGGGGCGAATGTCGGGAAGAATATGAATACAAAAGCGCTTCAATGGATTTTAGCGTTACTCATCTTAGCGAGTACCATCAAAATTTGGAGTGACTTAATCGCGTAAAAAAATCACGATGCCTATATTCTGGCATCGTGATTTTTTGCATTATTTCGTAATGAAATAGTAGAGAAGTCCGAGTCCGATGAACGAGACGGGGAGCAAAATAATGTAGAGCCAAGAAACCATCGACCAGCTCTTCTTTTGGCTGTACGTGGAGCGGTCTTTCCCGAGTCCGACCATGATAGTAAAAATAAGTGCGATCAAACAGACAAGCAATGCTAATCCAATCGTGAGAGCCATATTGTCACATCCTTCTTACGTGCTGTTAGCTTCATCATATCGCATACAGGTGGGAGACTTCTGACAGAATGTTGAGGTTGTGTGACAAAGGTGTCTTAAAGTCATCACACATATAGAGACAAACAAAAGTCCCTTTCGATTCGTTTGAATCAAAAGGGACCTGTTCTCATTCCGCAAACGTTTTGCTACGGAACATAAATGCCGTGATGAGATAGAAGGCGATGATATGAAGGGCGACATAAAAGATGGAGAAGCCCATCGTGGCATCCATCGCTTTCATGAATTCTGGATTTACATCATAAATAGAAAGGTCTGTATGCAAGAAGACGATCCATTTTGCGAGTTCAGGTTTCCAGGCAACGAGAAGACCGCCGATGATACTTGAGGCGAAGTTCGCGAGTACCGTGAAACCAATGACAACACCGACTGATTTGAAGACGACCGAGAACATGAGCGTCAAGAAGATGATGAAGATCGGTCCGCTCACACTGATGAGAATAGGGCGAACGATGTCCCATGTGACAGAGCCGTCTAACGTGAGTGAGAACCCGAACGCGACAACTAAAATAAAGACGAATTGGAGCAACATGACGAGAACGGACATGACGAGTTTTGACAACAAGATGCGGTCTCGGGAATACGGGCTCATCAAAAGATGTTTCAACGTATCAAATTTCAACTCATTCCCGACCATCTCGGCCGTGAAGACGATGGTAAAGATGCTGAGGAAGGCGATGGCGCCCATCGTTGAGAATTCGAAGAACGATGCCGCTTCCGGTGTCCCATCTCCGCTCGCCAATACGGCATAGACGATGAGGATGATCGCGGTGTATACACCTAAGGCGACGTAAGGCTTAATCGTGCGGCGCCACTTCATCCATTCATTGCTGAGTAATGAACGCATTGTTCGTACCTCCTTCTTTTTTCGTCAATTTCAAGAATTGCTCTTCGAGTGACTCGTGTTTCATACCGATTTGATAGACGGCGATGTCCCGTTCAATCAACTGTTTCAATAGGACGGGGATATCCGTCTCCTGACGTGGCACGATGAACGACTCGGCTGACTGTTGAATAATTTTTACATCATCGAAGGCGAGAGCGGCGACATCGAGTGCATCGCTCATCTGTTCTTTGGCAACTTTACAGAGAATGACGCTATCGGCTTTCGTCTGACCGTCTTCCACCGATTTGATTTGTCCTTGGTCAATGATGGCGAAGCGGTCCGTGATCAATTCCATCTCACTCAACAAGTGACTCGAGATGAGGATGGCGATGCCGCGGTGGTCCGCGAGGTGGCGTAAGTAATTCCGGAGATCAGCAATCCCGGCTGGGTCGAGACCGTTCGTCGGCTCATCAAGGATAAGTACTTTTGGATTATGCAACAAGGCACGGGCGATCCCGAGGCGTTGTTTCATCCCGAGCGAATACTGTTTCACTTTCATATCGAGCTTTCCGTCGAGTCCGACGAGCGCACCAAGCGCATTCAAATCGACCTTCTTTAAGTTTGGGATCAAGTTCATGGCATGAATCAAGTTCTCACGACCGGTCATGTACGGATAGAACGCCGGATTCTCAACGATGGCTCCGATTCGGCTGAGTGCTTCTTGGCGGTTGTTCGCGACGTCATACCCATCGACCGTCACGGTTCCATGTGTTGCAGGCATGAGGCCTGTAATGATTCGGATCGTCGTCGTCTTCCCGGCGCCGTTCGGTCCGAGGAAACCAAAGATTTCACCCGGGACGACATCAAAGCTGACATTCGTCAATACCGTTGCTTTTCCCATCTTCTTATGGACATTTTGTACGGATAACATGTGGTCACCTAGCTTTCTTTTTTGAGTGATAGTGTTCTTCCTACACCCCCTTCTACGGGCTTGTTTGAAATAAGGTTTCATCTTTTTTTGAAATGTTTGAAACAAATCCGCTGAGACACAATTTATCGATAAGCAAAACTTATCGAAATAGTATGGACGAATTGTGAATTTGTAAGGGTCTTTCTAGCATGAAAGGTGTAGTATGAAGTTGAGCGTAAGAGGCAAGATTTGGTTTTGTTCACTAGGGTAAGAGAAGAGTGAACTGCTTCGGGCTACATGTTAAAATGAAAGCGTTCACAGATTGGACGTTTAGGAATGGATAAGGGGGATTTATTCAATGGGAGAGTCGTCGAATGTTCACGAGAAATCGCAAGCATTTTATGGTCCTAACTTAGGCTACATCATTGAACTGTACGAGCAATATTTGGAAGACCCGTCATCGGTCGATGAGGAGACACGTCGTTACTTCGACGAGAACGGAGCACCAGAATCATCACCGACAGAAGTACCGGTCTCGGGTCCGTCGTTTGACTTAGAGAAAGTCGTTTCGGCGACACGTCTCGTCAACGATATCCGTGCGTTCGGTCATAAGGCGGCGGATATTTATCCATTGAAAGATCATCCGCGCGAACAGGAATTGTTCGAACTGTCTCGTTATGATTTGACAGAAGAAGATTTAAAACAAATTCCGGCCCGTCTTCTTTCGGACGATGCACCCAAACCAAATGCGAGTGCCCTTGAGTTATTCCGTCACTTGCTTGACGTCTATACAGGTACGGTCGCAATCGAACTCCGTCACTTAGACGATATGGAAGAGAAGAAGTGGATTCGCCGTCAAGTCGAACAAGGCGCATTGAAACAAACCTTCTCAAAAGAAGAAAAAATCGAATTGTTCAAACGTCTGGCTGAGACCGAACTGTTTGAATCATTCCTTCATAAAACGTATGTCGGACAGAAACGCTTCTCCATCGAAGGTTTGGATGCGATGGTGCCGTTACTCGACGCGATGGTCGGGGGACTCATCTCGAGCGGGTCTGAACACATTAACATCGGGATGGCACACCGTGGACGTCTGAACGTACTCGCTCACGTACTCGGCAAGCCATACGAGATGATTTTTGCGGAGTTCCAGCACGCACCGAACAAAGAATTGATTCCGTCTGAAGGGTCAATCGGCATCAACTTTGGTTGGTCAGGCGACGTGAAATATCACCTTGGACTTGATCGTAAAGTCGTCGAACAACAAAAAGAAGTACGTCTCAACTTGGCGAACAACCCGAGTCACCTTGAATTCGTCGGATCTGTCGTCGAAGGGTACACACGTGCCGCACAAGATGATCGTTCTGAAAAAGGATCGGCTGTCCAGCAGGATGATTTAGCAGCTTCGATCTTGATTCATGGAGATGCAGCGTTCCCGGGACAAGGAATTGTAGCGGAGACGCTCAACATGACGAACTTGACGGGGTATCGTACGGGTGGAACGGTTCACGTCATTGCCAACAACACCATCGGTTTCACGACGGACCCGAACGATTCACGTTCGACGCGTTACGCGAGTGATATCGCCAAAGGGTATGAGATTCCAGTCTTCCACGTGAATGCAGACGACCCGGAAGCATGTGTCGCCGTCGCAAAATTGATCAGTGAGTATCGTGCCAAGTTCCATAAAGACATCTTGGTCGATTTGATTGGGTATCGTCGTTACGGTCACAATGAAATGGACGAACCGATGAATACGAACCCGGTTCTTTATAAAGCGATCAAAGGACATCAATCTGTCCGTCACGTATATGCCGAGCAACTCGAGGCAGAAGGCGTCATGACAAAAGATGAGAAAGCACAAATCGAGCAAAAGATCGAAGAGGCGCTTAAAGCAGCACGCGACCTCGTTCCTTCTGAAGAAGAGGATGCTGACATCGTCTTGCCGGACGCGGTCCATAAAGGATTCCCGAAAGTCGATACGAGCGTAGAACTCGAACTCCTCACGCAATTGAACGAAGAGTTGCTTGACTGGCCAGAAGGATTCGGTGTTTTCCACAAACTTCAAAAAGTACTAGACCGTCGCCGTGACGCTTTCGGTGAAGGTGGGAAAATCGACTGGGGTCATGCGGAGACGCTTGCCTTCGCTTCGATTCTTTCAGACGGTACGCCGGTTCGTTTGAGCGGTCAAGATTCGGAGCGCGGAACGTTCGCCCAACGGAACATCATGTTGAACGACGTCGAGTCAGGGAAGAAGTTCTCGCCACTCCATCAGCTGTCGACGGCGAAAGCTTCGTTCTCTGTCTACAACAGCCCGCTTTCAGAAGGATCAGTTCTTGGATTTGAATACGGTTATAACGTATTCGCTCAAGACACGCTCGTATTGTGGGAAGCCCAGTACGGTGACTTTGCGAACTCGGCGCAAGTCATGTTCGACCAGTTCATCTCGGCCGGTCGTGCGAAATGGGGTCAAAAATCAGGGCTTGTCATGCTCTTGCCACACGGTTATGAAGGACAAGGACCAGAGCACTCGAGTGCACGTATGGAGCGTTACTTGACGCTTGCCGGTGAGAAAAACTGGACAGTCGCAAACCTTTCGTCTGCGGCACAATACTTCCATATTCTCCGTCGCCAAGCTGAGATGCTCGGCAAAGAAGAGATTCGTCCGATGATCATCATGACACCGAAGAGTCTGCTTCGTCATCCACTCGCGACGTCACCGATCGAGGCGTTCACGGAAGAGAGCTTCAAACCAATCGTTGAACAGCCAGGTCTCGGTGAGAACGCAGAGAAAGTCGAACGTCTCGTCTTCTGCACAGGGAAGATGGCGATCGACCTCGCGGAAGCGGTCGGCAAGTCAGAAGAGTCACTCGACTTCTTGCACATCATCCGGGTCGAAGAAATCTACCCGTTCCCGGTACGTGAGATTCGTGACGTCATCAGCCGTTATCCGAACGCACGCGAAATCGTCTGGGTACAAGAAGAGCCGAAAAACATGGGAGCTTGGACGTACATCGAGCCTCGCCTTGAAGCGGTCACAACGAACCGACTCGACGTTCGTTACATCGGTCGTCGCCGTCGTTCGAGCCCGGCTGAAGGAAATCCGACAGCCCATAAACAAGAACAAGCACGCATCATCCGTGAAGCACTTTCTCGCGACGTCGTCTCGAGCGGTGCAGGCACGAGCACATACCAAAAAGATCGTAAATAAGTTAAGGGGGAACTCATTGTGGTCGAAATTAAAGTACCTGAATTAGCAGAATCCATTACGGAAGGAACGGTCGCGACATGGCTCAAACAGCCAGGCGACCAAGTCGAAAAAGGGGAAGCCATCGTCGAGCTCGAGACGGATAAAGTCAATATCGAAGTCCCAGCTGACGAAGCGGGTGTGTTAGAAGAACAACTTGCCGGAGAAGGGGATACGGTTCAAGTTGGCGACGTCATCGCACGTCTCGGTTCAGGTTCTGGTGGCGGAACGGCTGTCGCGACGAAGACGAAGACAGAAAACGCGACAGAAACAAAAACAGAAGCGCCGACTGAGAAGAAAACGGAGTCTGTTGAAGAAGGCAAGAAAGTGGAGAAACGCGAAGAGCACGTCGCGAGCCCGGGTAAAGGACCAATCGCAACACCTGCTGCACGCAAGCTCGCTCGTGAGAAAGGCATCGACCTCTCAGCTGTTCAAACGAACGACCCAATGGGACGTATCAATGTGCATGACGTTTCAAAACATGAAGACAAACCAGCTGTGAAAGAGCAAAAACCAGTTGCCGCAGCTCCAGCACCACAACCAGCTGCAAGTGGGAAAGAAGAAGAGCGCATCAAGATGACACGTCGTCGTCAAACGATTGCCAACCGTCTCGTAGAAGTGCAACAGACGGCAGCAATGCTCACGACGTTCAACGAAATCGATATGTCGGCGGTCATGGCACTTCGTAAACGTCGCCAAGAGAAATTCGTGAAAGACAACGATGTCAAACTCGGCTTCATGTCATTCTTCACGAAAGCAGCGGTCGCGGCTCTTAAGCGCATGCCTTACTTGAACGCTGAAATCCAAGGAAATGAAATCGTCTTGAAGAAGTACTACGATATCGGAATTGCCGTATCGGCTCCAGACGGTCTCGTCGTCCCTGTCGTCCGTGAAGCAGATCGTAAAAACTTTGGTGAAATCGAGAAAGACATCCTTCACCTTGCGGATAAAGCGCGTAACAACAAGCTTGGTTTGAGCGACCTCACAGGTGGTACGTTCACGATCACAAACGGTGGCGTGTTCGGTTCACTTCTTTCAACACCAATCTTGAACGGACCACAAGTTGCCATCCTCGGGATGCACTCGATTCAACTCCGCCCAGTCGCAATCGACGCGGACACGATGGAAAACCGTCCGATGATGTATGTCGCACTCTCGTATGACCACCGAATCGTAGATGGTCGTGAGGCTGTGACATTCCTCAAGCACATCAAAGAGATGATTGAAGATCCAGAACAATTGTTGTTCGAAGCATAAGATGTAGAGGAAGTACCCGCTCCGATATCAGGAGGCGGGTACTTTTTGTTTAAGGTCATGACGAAAAACCTTTTATTGGGATTTTTGGTAAGGTATATATGTTATCCTTGATGGAGAGAATCACTAAAAGGGCGTGAATGGTAAATGAAATGGAAAAAATGGTTTCCTTGGATGGGACTTGTCTTAGTAATAGTGGTCATTGCTACATATGCATTCTATCAGTATTGGATGGGACCGAATCAAAGTGAGCTTGACCGAGACAACTTGACGGAAGAAGAGTATGAACGGGCACTTGAATTGATTGACATCATCAAAGAAGAAGACCCGCTCGGACGGCGTCAAAACGTGACGCGCCGGATCGACCCGCAGGAGACGACGGGACTCGTCTTTGACGATGAGAAAAAATTAAACAAAGGGAATCTCGTCGATGCGATGCATCTGATGACGCACCAAAAGATTTTGGCGACAGAAAAAGCGGGAGCCATCCCGATGACGCATGACAATCTGAAAGAGGTCCGCGACTATTTAGAGTTGCTGCGCGACAAAAATAAAATAAAAAGCGAAGACTACCTACAACTCGGTCGAATCATCGAACGATGGGAACAAGCCATCTTTGATGAGATTGACAAAGAGCAAGATCTTCTTCTAGAGGAGATGTACGCCGTCATCGGATTCTCGAACGGACTTGCGACACGTGCAGAAGAAGAGTTGTTCATCTTGAATAACTTCGGTGAGGAATACGTGTATACGATGGACCTGGAGCCGATGCCAGAAGAGGAAGAACAGAAGGAAGACGTGAATACGGAAACCGAAGAGTAAGCAAAAAGGAGTTCATCACGAACTCCTTTTCATATGGATGCCAGTATTCATTCGAACGACTCATGGAATGAAAGCCGCTTTTTCCCGTTCGCTTTTGACCGATATAAGGCGTCGTCCGCTTGTTCGATGGCGACATGTGGAGGTTCGGCTGGCGACCAAATCGATGCGCCGATGCTTGCCCCGACCTTCACTGAAACGAGGTCGAGCATCACAGGTTGTGAGAGCGTAGCAATAATGGATGTACCGATTTCATGAATACCCTGAATCGAACGCCCATGTCTCGGGAACATCAGGAAAAATTCGTCTCCGCTCAAGCGGACCGGATACACCTCATCAATCGTAAGTGTTCGTAGCCGCTGTGCGACTTCGACTAACAATTCATCCCCGACCGCGTGACCGTATGTATCGTTTACCGCCTTGAACCCATCGAGGTCGATATAAAAGAAAACGTACGGTTCTTTCGAAGCGTGCAATTGATTCAACTGTTCACGTAAGGCGACACGGTTCGAGAGACCGGTCAGCGCGTCACGGTTCGCAAGGAGCTCAAAGTGCACCCGTTCCGATTCTGATTCTGTGAGGGATGTGACGAGCGATTCCAGTGCGAATGCGAGGGACTCAATCTCTTCGATTCCGGATTGATGCGGGAATGTATTGGCTTTTCCTTGCTCCATGAGCGAAGCCGTTTCAGTAATTCGTTTCAACGGTCTCGTCACGACGGAAGCGAGTAACCAACCGAGGACGGCCGTCACAAGTGATGCGAAGAGACCAATCCATAGAATCCTCGTTTCTAGCGCTTCGACCGGTGCGAACGCAACGGATGCCGGTTGACGGACGACGACGCGCCAACCTAGTCCAGGATATTCATCATACCCTTCCCCAATCGACATCCCCGTCAGATAGTCCTGTCCATCCTCCCATTCTTTCACGGAAGCTCCTTCCGTAAACGACACAGGGAGTGGTTTTCCGACTAGATCGTTTGGGCCGAGGAGCACCACGTTGTCTCGTTCACTAACGACGAACAAATCCGTATCATCGACTTGTTCATGGAGCGTCCGATTGAAATGTCCGAGTACTTCTTTTCCCCATGCCCAACTCAAGTGAGTGGCAAGCACCCCTTGAAATGTCCCGTCTTGAAAAAAAGGGACACTGATATCGACGAATTGGAGCGGTTCTCCCGTCGGATTCGGTAACAGTTCAGCTAATAGGACCGCCTCGTGGACGTCACCAATAAAAGGAGCTTCTTTCGCTTCGAGATACACGGGGCGCTCGGCGATGGATGCCTCTTCGAGTATGCCGTTCGTGGAAGCAACGACAGTCCCTTCCGCATCCGTGACACCCATCCAAGAGAATGCCGGAATGTTCGATTGGACTTGATCGAGCAGTCGTCGTGTCGCGTCCGGGTCCCCTAAATCGAGACCTTGCAAGAGTTGGACTTCTTGATAGCGTGACCACATATAAAAGTCGAGTTTGTCCGCTAATTGATGTGATGTTGTCGAAAGACGTTCCCCGATTTCTTGTTCGAGTGAATCAGATGCCCGATGACTGATCAGGGATGTGAGTGCAATTGTCAGTAAAAAGACGAGTGTGGCAATGCTGAGCGCCAAAATGAGTCCGAGGCGCATCGTAAAAGACTTGATCATGCGAGTAAAACCTCCTAAAGCTTGAAATGAAGACAATTATGAAAAACGAGTCGAACACATGATAGGTGAAAGAGCTTCCGCTATAATGAAAGACGAGTCGAAAAATAAATAGAGGTGAAGAAAATGAAAAAGAATCAATGGTTGGTCATCACAACCGTCGTTGCGGTCGCATTGATTGCATTGGTGTTCGTCTTGCTCAATCAAGATGAGCCGACAACGGCCGACCGAGGCGATCACGTGTCAATCGAGGGACAACCGACACTCGGAGACTCGGACGCGAAAGTATCGGTTGTCGAGTTCGGAGATTATAAATGTCCATCATGTAAACAGTGGGGCGAAACGATCTATCCGCAACTGAAAGCGGATTATCTCGACAAGGAAGATGTCAGCTTCAGCTATATTAACGTCTTGTTCCACGGACAAGAATCGATTTTGGCATCCCTCGCTTCCGAGTCGGTGTACGAGCAAGACCCTGAATCGTTCTGGAAGTTCCATAAAGCGCTCTATGACGCGCAACCGGCTTCACAACAACACGACAACGCATGGGTGACAGTCGAGAAGTTGAAAGAAATCGCAGGTGAGACGACATCGGTCGACTTGGCACAACTTGAACAAGACCTTGGCGAAAACTCGACCGTGCTCGAAAAAGTCAGTACGGACGACGGGCTTGTGAAAGAGAACGGTGTTCAATTCACACCTTCGATCATGATCAACGGTGTGATGCTCGAGGACCCGTTCGACTACGAACAAATCCAACAGTTGATCGAGCAGGATTTATAAGATGAAATCATTTTTCGAAAAATATGGATTGTATCTCTCTTGGCTCGTCGCGTTGATGGCGACACTCGGGAGTCTCTATTTCAGTGAGATTCGAGAGTTTGTGCCATGTGAGCTTTGCTGGATTCAACGCATCTTTATGTATCCGCTGACGATTATCCTAGGGATTGCCGTCTTCACGGAAGATCGGGCGGTACGAAAATATGTGTTACCGCTTACTATCATAGGCGGTATTGTTTCACTTTACCATTACTTGGTACAAAAAGTGCCAGGATTTGCTGAAATTCAGCCTTGTGCACAAGGTGTTCCGTGCAGCGGTCAATACATCAACTGGTTCGGATTCATCACGATTCCGTTCCTCGCATTGACGGCTTTCACGCTCATCACCATCCTCATGTGGAATGTCAAAAAGCGATAAGGAGTTGGAACGTGTGAAGAAATGGTGGATCGGTAGTTTGATGACGATGCTCATCGTCCTAGCAGGATGCGGACAAGAAATCGAGGACCCGCTCAACTGGGAAGTCGAATCGTTCGAATACATGAACCAAGAAGAAGAGATGGTCAGTCTCGACGATTTGAAAGGGAAAGTGTGGATGGCAGACTTCGTCTTCACAAGCTGTGAGACGGTCTGCCCGCCGATGACGTACAACATGACGAAGCTGAATGAAGCGCTCGAAGAAGAGGGTGTCGAAGACGTGCAATTCGTCTCGTTCAGTGTCGACCCGACCGTGGACACTCCGGAGAAGATGAAAGAATTCATGAGTGGCTATGACCTGGCGAAAGCGGACTGGCAGTTCTTGTCGGGCTACTCACAAGACGAAATCGAGACGTTCGCGCAAGAGAACTTCAAAGCGCTCGTCCGGAAGCCTGAAGAAGGTACACAAGTCGACCACGGTACGTACTTCTATTTGGTCGACCAGGAAGGCAAAATCATCAAAGCGTATCCTGGTTTCCAAAACGTCCCGACGGAAGACATCATCAACGACATTAAAATCTTACAAAAGTCTTAACAGAAGATCTGTCCCATCAAAGCAGTGGGGCAGGTCTTTTTGATTGATGAAACCTGCTATACTGGAAGGACTAAATCGATTTCCTTGAAAAGGGGTGGACGGGATGAAAGACGTCTTGATTCGATACATGAAACGGTTTACGGATTTGAGTGACGACGAGTGTGAGCGGTTGGTAGCGGATGTACCAATTGCCACGTTTCCGAAAGGGAAGATTCTCTTGCATCAAGGAGACGTCCCGACTAAATGCTATTTCGTACTGAGTGGTTGCATTCGTCAATATAAAGTCGACGAAGACGGGAACGAGCACACTGTCGATTTCATCACGGAAGAACAGAGTATCACCATATTGACGAAACATCATACAGATGGACGATCACCGTATTCGTTAGCGTGTATAGAGGAATGTTGCCTCGTCGTCGGAGACCTTGCGACAGAGCAAGATCAATACGAGGAGAATCCTGTCCTTGAGGCGATGACGCGGGACATGATGCAAGAAGACATGGGGACGATGCGCGATGCGTTCGCCTCGTTCATGTCGTCCACACCGGAGGAACGGTATCAGGCCATGATGGAGAAGAGACCCGACTTGGTTCATCGGGTCCCACAGTATCAATTGGCGAGCTATCTCGGTATCACACCGGAGTCACTCAGTCGGATCAAGAAGCGGGCGACGCGTCACCTGCGGATTGTCGAGTGATATCATGTGTAGGAAGTATTCTTCCTTTCACGATCAACCATACGGCAAAGGCCAATCCGCCGACGAACATCGGGAGCATGAGAGTGAGCTCGAGTAAAGTTGTCATGCTTTCAAGCGTGGGGAATTGGTAAAGGGCATGAACAATCGTATAACTGAAACCGGCTACGACGAGTAAGATGCCAATCGTTCTTGGAATGAAATGGGTCCGCATCGCAACCCATCCGACTGCGATGAGGTGAAGACCGAACACGATCAAGCCAAGCGACCAAATGGTTTCAAATGACGTGACCGTTTCATATACTTGTCTAGCTGAAGTGGAAGTATCGAGGAGTCGCTCGGCTTCAACGAGACGTAAAACAGCGAAGGCGAGAATGAACGAATAAATGAATCGAAGTGTCCCGATGAGTAAGGCGAATGTGGTATGAATCGGTTTAAAGAAACGATATAGTCCGTAGGCGACAATCAGGTCCAGCACGACAATGATGCCCCAGCCGATGATACCGAAACGGAACAGCGTCGAATGACTGACTAAGTTCTCATACGTTGTCATCGCCTCACTTTCGATGACGAGTGATTGGTAAACGTAGCCTTGCGCGAAAAAGGCGACGAGTGCCATGAGGACGAGTGCGATTCCAGACCAAAGCGCGGCACGTCGTTGTGAACGGACAGATGAATGGTTCATGAGAAAAACTCCTTTCGAATGATCTTGTCTCCATCATAAAAGGATGGGAGCAGGTGCACATTGACTTAAGTCAAGAACACGCCATTTTTTGAAAGATGAGTGAATCTGCATACTAACCGATATCAGATGGAGACATGCACGATATAATCAATGCAACGAACTTGTAGAAAAGAGGATTTAGATGAAAAAGACGATGTTGCTCTCATTAGTCGGAATGGCGGCCGTCACCGGAACGATTCTGACGCAGTACAAACCACTCGGACGAAAACCGAAATCAATTCAATCCCCGAACCAGGTCAACGGGAAATTCCGTAATCAATATGAGACACCGATGAACTTTTCCGCAGAGGACATGGTATCGATGGCTCGTGACTATCGTGATGTGACGTCGCTTCGTAAGCCGAGTGAACGGCTACCAATCGTGCCTATCGATTTCGAGGAGAAGACGGGTTCGAGTTTTACGAGAATTTACTGGCTCGGTCATTCGGCGCTCATGGTACAAATGGACGGGAAGACGATGCTCGTCGACCCGATGTTCGGACGCAGCCCATCGCCGCTCCCATTTGCTAAAAATGAGCGTTTCAGTGAAGATTTACCGTTCGACCTCGAAGACTTGCCTGAGATTGATGTCGTCTTGTTGACGCATGACCATTACGATCACCTCGATTATGGGACAATCCTTGCGATTAAAGACAAGGTCGCCATGTTCATCGTGCCGCTAGGGGGAGGGAGTCATTTGAAACGATGGGGTGTCGGCGCAGAGCGAATCGTGGAGCGAGATTGGAACGAGTCATATACGTTCGGGAATTGGACGTTTGTATGTACGCCGGCACGTCACTTCTCCGGTCGCTCGTTGACGGACCGCAACAGCACGTTATGGGCGTCATGGGTCGTCCTCGGCGAGACAGACCGGCTCTTCTTCAGCGGGGACAGCGGCTACGCGCCGCACTTTAAGATGATTGGCGAACAGTACGGACCGTTCGATTTTGCCGCACTCGAATGCGGACAATATGACGTGCGCTGGCCAGACGTCCACATGCAGCCGGAAGAGACGGCACAGGCGTTTCACGATTTACGCGCCGATCAAATGATGCCGATTCATTGGGGTGCGTTCACACTGTCGTTCCACGATTGGTTTGACCCGGCGGAACAGATGACGTCTCTCTTACCGAAAGAAGTCGTCCTCACTCCAAAGATCGGAGAGCGCATTACGCTCGACGGTCGGAATGATACGACGACGTGGTGGCGAGAGCTTCAAGACGCAAACAAGCGATGACATCGGTCATCGCTTGTTTTTATTAAGAAGAAATCTTCTCAGCAGCGTCTTCTTCGATATGCAGTTTGTGTTTACGCGTATAGACGAGGAACGCGGCTGTCATCGCAATCGAACTGACTCCAAACAAGACGACCATGAGCTGAAGTCCGATCAAATCGAGGAAGAACCCTGTCACGAGAAGGACGATTTGGAAGATAATCCGGTCGAGCATGTTTCGGAACGAGAAGAAGCGCCCGTGATATTCTTTTGGCATCCGTGTCTGGAAAATCGTGACCGCAGTCGGGAAGAAGCAACCGACCGAGAATCCGAATACGACGAACGCCGCAATCGACATGAACGGGATGTCTGCGAAATACAGCATCAGTTGCGCGACACCGATTAAAAACGAGAACGAGAATAAAATCGAGAACGCCGAGAATTTTTCGCCGATCCGTTTGATCATGAAGGCACCTGTCATGAAGGCGAGTCCTTCGGCCGTATAAATCCATCCTTTGATTGCCGTCGAATCCTGCAACTCACTGATGTTGATGACGAGCAAGTTGAACCCTCCGATAAAGAGGAGGGGGATGAGCGTCATGACGAGTGTCATGAAGATGACCGGGATTGATTTGATGATTGGAAAGACATCTTTGAAGCCACTCGACGCCTTCGCATCGATCTTTTTCGCCGACGGTGTCTTCGATTCATCTAGCTTTAAGAAGAGCGTCGCGACCGCAAGCAACAGATAGGCGACGAGCGAAAGCGCATAGACGTTACGGAGCGAAATCAGTGTCAACAAGACACCGGCAATCGCCGTCCCGATGACGCGTGATAACGTCGAAACGTTCATATGGACACCGTTCAAGGCGAGAAGTTCCCGTTCCTTTACGATGAGCGGAATCGCTGCTTGTAGGGCAGGGAAGTAAAAAGCCGCCGACCCTTGTAAAATGATCAAAAAGACGACCATCCACACGACCGAATTCGTCTCGATGGCAACGAACATGAAGAGCACGCTGAGCGCTCGGACGATGCTTGAGATGAGCATGATGTTTTTCTTAGAGCCTTGGTCGGTGAGGCGTCCCGCGAGCGGACCGATGGCGACCCCGGCGAGTAACCCGATGGCGAGAATGACCGCCTTCACAAAGTCAGAGGGGACGCGGTCTTGCATGAATTCCAAATTTCCAATGATGCCGAGCCATAGACCTAGACCGGCGACGAATTCGCCCGTCAAGATGATCCAGACGTTCCGATTTTTCCACATAGATGTAGTCCTCGATTCTTATATGCTAATCACTATTATCAAGTAGTAGGGTGGAGAATACCACAAAAAAGAAGCCGAATGTCGGCTTCTTCATCAATCAAATATCACAGTTGTCGTCGGTGCACGTCGCACCGTTCGAAAGAACTTGGATTGTCGGGTTGTTCTCAGACCAGACTTTTTCGAGCACTTGCGTGAACGCTTCCGTCGGTTGAGCACCAGACACTCCGTATTTGTTGTCGAATACGAAGAACGGCACACCTGTGATGCCAAGGTCGCTTGCGCGTTTCTCTTCGGCACGAACGTCTTCGGTATACACATCAGTCGTCAAGACGTCACGGACAGCGTCATGGTCAAGACCAACGCTTGTTGCGATCTCGAGCAGGACATCGTGGTTCCCGATGTGTTTGGCATCGACAAAGTAAGCCTGAAGCAACGCTTCCGACAATTCTTTTTCTTTCCCGACCGTCTTCGCATAATGCGTCAAACGATGCGAGTCGAGCGTACCGGTGACGACCATGTTCTCAAAGTCGTAATCGAGTCCGACTTCGCGGGCTTGTGCCGCGACTTGTGCAGTCGTCCCTTTTGCCTGCTCGATCGGCATACGATATTTCGTTGCGAGTGCCTCATAAATGGTACGTGAATCGTTCGTCGGCGCGTTCGGGTCGAGCTCGAAACTCTTGAATTCGACTTCTACTTGGTCCGCCTGTGGGAACTGTTCGAGCGCCTCTTCTAAACGACGCTTCCCGATATAACAAAACGGGCAGACATAATCTGACCATACTTCAATTTTCATCATGAATCCCTCCTGTCCTTAGTGTAGGAAATCTTGAATTCAAAGTACAGGAAACGGCTCACAAAAAAAGTCCCCCGATAGGAGGACTTTAAAAGACATACCAGAAGACACATACGAAGTGGGCAAAGCTTCCGAACAAGATGAACAAATGGAACACTTCATGGAATCCCCATCCCCGCCAATTGACGAATTTTGGCTTGAACCCATAGATGAGTCCACCAATCGTATACATGACGCCCCCGAGGACGAGCCAGAAGATGCCGGCGTTACCAATCACGTCATGGAGCGGTCCGATAAAGAAGACGGACAGCCAGCCCATCCCGATGTAGAGCGCGGTCGATAAAAAACGTGGGGCATGGAACCAGACGAGTTTGAAGACAATGCCGAACAAGGCGAGTGCGTGCACCGTGCCGAAGAGGACCCAGCGTGTCGGTCCTTCGAGTGCGAGTAGCGTAAGCGGCGCATATGTACCCGCAATCAATGCGTAGATCATCGCATGGTCGATTCTCCGGAAGAAGGCGATGACGTTCGGTGAGGCGATGATGCTATGGTAAAGACCTGACGATAAGTAAAGAAAGACGAGGCTGATCCCGAATAGAATCGCGGCCATAATCGCAAGCGGCGAGCCAAGTAATGAAGCTTTGACGACCATCGCAATCAGCGCAATGAAAGCGAGTACTGCACCAGCAAGATGCGTTAGCGCGTTGATTGGTTCACGGAAAATCGAATTCATGTAAAACACTCCTTATCACATCATGTAGTATCGATAACTACATGATATACTGAAGAGGAACAAACAGCAAGGTGTACCTTTCGACAAATGAGAGTTTTCTTTATACTTGAAGGTGAGGTGAGACGGATGAAAGCGAAAAATATTACCGAAACAGAAGGGACGCTCCCGAGGGACGTATTGCCGACTGTCGATTTATACATGGACCAGGTCATCCAATTGTTCGAGCAGCATTATGGGAAGATGAAGCGGGACGAGGATGAGACGATTTTGACGAAGACGATGATCAACAATTACGCCAAGGGCAAGTTGTTCCATCCTGTCAAAAATAAAAAGTATACGAACGAACATCTGATGTTACTCAGTTTGATCTATGAGATGAAAGGTCTCCTGTCGATCAATGACATCAAAGAGACGCTCCGACCGTTGAACGAGTCAGACGAGACGTTCTCACTCGAGGACTTTTATGAAGCGTATCAAACGCAAAAAGTGAAGAATTTAGAAGCGTTTGAAACCCAGGCGGACACGCTTTTGAGCACATCGCTCGAAAAAGAGAGCGGTGTGCAGCGAACGCTCGCTATCGCGTCTGCCGTGCATATGAGCCACTTATATCAACGATTGGCCGAACAATTGATTGATGATGAGAAATAAAACAACTCCTCCGAGGGTGAATGCCCCACGGAGGAGTTGTTTTTTAGTTATTGATGTACTTCTCGTATACCGCTCCGAAGTCTTTACGGTTCCATTCATGATAGTGACGTTGTAGCCAATCGAACGATTGCTCGTTCAATTCCTTGAACGTGTTCGGTACGTTCATGTCGCCTTCGCGGAGCCCGCTCAAAATCGACACTGAGTGTGTGAGCGACGTGTTCGCATACTCCATCATGCGACGACCTTCCCGTTGAATCTCTTCGATCGCGAGAAGTGCCTTATACAAATCTTTCACATGTTCGATTTGCTTTTTGTTGATGTCGATCGAGTACGCTTTGTCGCCGATTGTGAATTTGACTTCGACATCGAGGTCGACCGTACCCGCCGTCTCAAACATGACGTGCTTGATCGGATAATGTGAATACGGATAACGATAGAGGACGCGCTTCGAACTGATAGCGCTCGTTCCATCGAGGTGGATCATCGACAAGTTGGTGAAACAATACTCATCTGATTTTGACTTGATCAAGAAATAAATCTTTTCATTGTCTTCGTGAAGGACGTAATCATCCGCATCTGCCTTATCGAAGTCGGACGGATCGATCACCTCACCGATGTCGCTAAAGCCAGTCAAATCAGAAGCCAGTTTTTTGAACATGTCATTCACTCCTCAATAATGGATTTTGTGCATCTCTTTCGGGTCGGAGCCGGTCCGCTCATCACGGTTGAGCGCATCGATGGCCGCCATCTCTTCTTTCGTCAACGTGAAGTCGAATACCTGTATATTCTCTTTGATTCGACTCGGTGTCACCGATTTCGGGATGACGGCGACCCCGTTCTGTAAGTGCCAGCGCAAGATGACTTGAGCCGGTGACTTGCCGTGACGGTTCGCAATCTCGACAATCGTGTCATCTTCGAGCGCTTCGCGTCCTTTCATGAGTGGACTCCACGCTTGAATTTGAATGTCATATCGTTTGCAGAAAGCAATTAATTCCTTTTGAGACAAATACGGATGGATCTCGACCTGGTTCACGGCCGGGACGATCGAGCACGACTGAATGATTTGTTCTAAATGCTCGACTTCAAAGTTCGAGACGCCAATTGCACGGACACGTCCTTCTTCATATAACTGTTCGAGTGCCTTATACGTTTCGACGAACTTCCCGAAACGGGGCATCGGCCAGTGAATGAGGAACAAGTCGACATACTCGAGACCGAGTCGGTCGAGACTATCCTGAAACGCTTGGAGCGCCTCATCGAACCCGTGGAACTCATTCCAAAGCTTCGTCGTCACAAACACTTCTTCCCGAGAAATCCCTGCTTCACGAAGCGCTTGTCCGACACTTTCTTCGTTTTGATAAATCGCAGCCGTATCAATCAAACGATAATCCGCTTCAAGCGCAGCTTTGACCGTATCGACCGTCACCGCGCCGTCTTCGACCTTGTACACACCGAGCCCGAGCATCGGCATCTTGACGTCATTATTCAACGTCGTCCATTCCATAACAAATCCCTCCCTCTCGCCTCTAACGTTACCGAAATTTTGGATGAAGGGAAAGGAAAAACTACAGGCGGATGCTTTCCCCGTGCGACTTGATCACAATTTGGTCACGGTCCAGTTTTGCGGCCGCGACAAGCCGGTGATAGGGCTCCTCGACCGGCTCATAAGACAGAACGAACGTGTCCCAATGCATCGGGAAGAAACGTTTCGCCCCGCTCTCTTTGTACATCATCCAAGCCTGTTCGGGGGTACAGTGCGCCTCTTGGAACGAGTCCGGTTGATAAGCGCCGATTGGGAAGAACGCGAGGTCAATCGGTTCACGGTCGGCGAGCCCTTTGAAGGAGTCGGTGTATGCCGTGTCTCCCGCAAACAGCATGCGGATCCCTTTGTATTTTAATAGATAGCCGTTATAGCCCATATGTTTGTCCCATGGGAAACGGTTGCCCCAATGTTTGACAGGGATGGCCCGGACATCGAGCCCGTTCGCCAAGGTCACTTTGTCATGCGGATGTAGCTCGAGCGTCTGCAGACTCGGGTATCGACGGAGCAGGCGACTCGTCCCTGGAGCGGAGACGACAATCGTCTCGCGGGTGATGAGTCGTTTTAAACTTTTATGGTCAAAGTGGTCCATATGGGCGTGACTGAGCAAGATGACGTCAACCGGTCCGACATCCTCGATGGAGAGGGCGGGGGCCGTGTGACGTTTCATTCCGATTGTCAGCGGTCCTAAATGGACACCGATTCGTTTAGAGAAGACGGGGTCCGTCAAAATTTTGAGTCCATACCAATGGATGAGGACGGTCGAATGGCCAATCCACGTCGCTTGCACATGCGTCTCATCGATGGTTGTCAGCTCTGGACGTTCCGGCCATTTAAAACATGGGCGGGGAAGCCGTCGTTTGAATCGTGTATAAAGAAACGTTCCGACGCTCGCCAAGACGGCACTCGGAACGAGGATGCGTCGACGCATCATGCATCACCTCACTGTTCGAATATACTGTCATCATAACGCGGGAAAGAGTGCATCGCATCCGCCTAAAGGAGTAGAAAAAATGGGAGATTGTGGGGTGCGCTCTTGCGAATCCGCTTTCAATTTGATAAGGTGGCAGTAACTTAGGAAAGAGAGGTACACCGTGCCATGAAAAAAACACGTTCACTCCAACGATGAGACGAATCATCACTGTTCGCTTGAACAGTCACGGGTGAAGTGTGTCCATTTTTCAAGTGCGGGAAGCATCTTCTTTCCTCTTTGAACGGATTCCTTCACACCACCGCACTTTGAGCGGATGGTGTTTTTTGTTTCATCGCGTATCGGAAAAATGAGCGAGGTGAAACAGATGTTAGCTATGAAACAAGTCCGGTTCGATTACGACCGGAAACCATTATTTGAAGCGGTCTCTTTTGAGGTCGCAGCCGGAGAATGCGCTGTGTTATTCGGGCTGAACGGAAGTGGGAAGACGACACTCTTCCGACTCGTGACAGGGGAATTGACGCCACAAGCCGGTTCAATCGAATGTCACGGTGAAGTCGGGCTCGTCCGACAGACGATTGAATCCGAAGATATGTCACTACTCGAATGGGTGATGCGGAGCGATCCTGAACGGTATGCTCTTTATGAAGAGGTGTCGTCTGGTGATGAGATGCGAGTCATGCGTTCCTATGAACGAGCGCTCGCACTCGATGTGTATAACTTGGAGCAAGAGGCGACGCAAGCGTTGACCCGACTCGGGTTGGACGGTCAATTCGACCAAAACATCAACGATTTGAGCGGGGGAGAGAAGACGCGGGCACAACTCTCGACGTTGACGATGAAGCAGGTCGACGTCGTCCTACTCGACGAGCCGACGAACCATCTGGATGTCGAGTCGATTGACTGGCTAACGAAATGGCTGAACCGATTCGACGGAACGGTGCTGATCATCTCCCACGACCGTCAACTGATGGATGATGTTGCGACGGTCATTCTCGAACTGTCGGATGGGGAAGTCACCAGATATCCGGGGAACTATACGGCGTATCGACGTCAAAAAGAGGATGAACGTCTGCGTGACGAGCGAGCCCATGCCCGCTACGTGAGCCGCAAAGCAGAGTTGCTCGATATGATTGCCCAATACAAAGGTTGGCACTTGAAGGCGAAAGCGACAGCCAGTGTCCGCAGTCCGGGTGCGCAAAAAGGAGCGGCCAATCTCGCTGTTAAAATGAAGGCGAGGGAACAGAAGCTCAAACACCTCGAAGACAATCGTCCACGAAAGCCGAAAGAAGAGAAGGCCATCTCCGTCCAATTTGCGGCAGATGAGCTCGAAGCGAAGACGTGGCTGACGTGTGAAGAGGTGACGTTTGGATACGACAAGCCATTCTATGAACCGATTTCCTTCTCGATTCAAAAAGGAGAACGTCTCTCCATCATCGGACCGAATGGAAGTGGAAAGACAACGTTATTGAATGTGCTGATTGGTGAACGAGCACCGCTTTCTGGTGTGATTAAACGGCATCCTCGTCTGAAGATTGGGTATTTCTCGCAAACGCTCGAACGTTTACCGAAGACGGGGACACTGCTCGATGCGTTACTCGCCCAGAGTGATATCGGGGAGACGGAGGCTCGGACGTTGCTCGCTCACTTTTTGTTCCGTCGGGATGAGGTGCATCGGCCAATCAACGAGGCGAGTATGGGTGAGAAGTGTCGGATTGCCTTCCTGATTCTCTATTTCTCCGACGCGCATCTGTTGGCACTCGACGAACCGACGAACTATTTAGATGTGGCGACACGGGAACAAATCGAGACGGCATTATCCGTTTACCCAGGTGGATTGCTTCTCATTACGCATGACCGTTATTTCCATCGCTTGACATCGCGGACGCTCGAGCTCGGTAAAACGATTCGTATTCGTGAGAATATGGAGAACGATGAACCGGTAGATGTCGAGCAGATGATGCAAACGATGGACGAATTGACAAAACACGACTTGAAATTTTTTGATGAGGCAGGAAACCTCCTACCATTTGACGAAACGAGTGGAATGAATCGAATCGAGTAGGAGTGAAGAACATGAATGGAGGAAGATTGTCGCGCGCGACGACGCGAAAGCGTAAGCGAGTATTCCGAGTGACGACTGCGATAGCCTTGGTCCTCGCTTTAGTCGGTATCATCGCGTTCGCGGCACTGATCGACAAAAAAGAAAAGTCTGCTTTACCGAAATCAGATGAGATTGCGACCGAGATGGTCGATTCCGAGTCGGAACAACCGACCGATACCGAAACCGAGTCTGCAGATACAATCTATATCGGGCAACCGTATACGAAAGTCTATGCAGATGACCGTGTCGCAGTCGTCTATGAAGCCGACCTCGGTGATCGTTTCGAACGTTTGGAGACGATCAGTGGCTTCGTGAAAGTACAGTTGAATGAGCGCATGACGGGGTGGGTCACGGAAGAAAGTGTGACGACGGAAGCACCGGCCTTGTCGGACGATGACGTGATTGCCGCATGGCAACAAGTCGTCCCAAGCGCTTCGGAGACCGTCCTTGATTGGATCGGCAAAGATGTGGCGACCGTGCGCGCCGAACTCGGTAGCCCGACTGCCGTTCAGCGTGACCAAGTGAACGAATATCATTTCTATGATGGATTCTTCTTGATGGTACGGGACCAAAAAGTGCGTGCCATCGATTGGGACCGTCAGGCAGTCGCGACGCCTGACGTGACACCGACGAACGAACAAACAACTGGGATTTGGTACGAAGGGGAGACGGTTCAGTTGAAGCTGTTCCCATACAGCGGTGTGATGCGCGTGCGTCTCGAGCACAAGTGAGACAAGACGGGAGAGAGATCTCCCGTTTTTTTTATGATGTTTCATTCAAATGAACGTTTGAATGTTTCGGGAAAATGGAATAAGATAAGAAGTAGAAGGAGGCGTCAGTTATGGGACATCATCATGATCACGACCATCACCATCATCATTCCACGAATCAGCGTGCGCTGTTCCTCGCTTTTCTGTTGATTGCGACGTTCATGGTCGTCGAGGTCATCGGCGGACTATGGACGAACAGTTTGGCACTCTTATCCGATGCGGGTCATATGCTCGGAGATGCGGCGGCTTTAGGACTCAGTTTCCTAGCTGTCCGATTCGGGGCGAAGGCGGCGACACCGAACCGGACGTTTGGATATCGACGCTTTGAAATTTTAGCGGCATTCATTAACGGGCTGACCTTACTCGTCATCTCGATCTATATCTTATTCGAGGCATATCAGCGATTGAGTGCCCCACCGGAAATTTTGAGTGGGGGAATGCTCGCGGTTGCCATCATCGGACTACTCGTCAATATCCTCGCCGCCTGGATTTTGATGCGCGGGGAAAAAGATAATTTGAACGTGAAGAGTGCGTTGCTTCATGTGTTCGGAGACTTACTCGGATCGGTCGGTGCCATCACGGCAGCACTCTTAATCATGTCGTTCGGATGGACGTGGGCGGACCCGGTCGCGAGTGCGTTTGTCGCTATCCTCATCTTGATTAGCGGCTATCGCGTGACGCGCGATGCGATTCACATCTTGATGGAAGGGTCACCGGAACAAATCGATGTCCGGGCGATGCAAGCAGAGATTGCCACAGTCGAAGGGGTGAAAGAGGTACACGACCTGCATGTCTGGTCAATCTCATCGAGTGAGCATGCGGCGACGTGCCATGTGTTGATTGGAGAAGATACGGATGATCAGGCCGTGTTACGTCAAGTGACGGAACGGATTCGTAAATATGGGACGTTCGAGCGCTCGACGGTGCAAGTCGAACGGGAACGACAATGTTGCGAGGAGCGTATCATTTGGTAAGCAAAACGGACACTCATCCGAGTGTCCGTTATTTGCCGTGCACATCAATCACCACAATCTCTGGCGGGTTGAAAATGCGCGGTACGTTGAAACTATAATTGAATCCCCGTCCGATCACGTGGGTGAACGTCTCGTGTTCATAAAGACCGCCTGCATATTTCGGGAAGAACCCTTGATCAGGGGCGAACAACCCGTTCAATAAATATGGGATCCTCACCTGTCCGCCGTGGGCATGACCGGATAAGACGAGGTCAAAAGGTAAGTCGGCATACGTGTCGACCTCTTCGGCACGGTGAGAGAGGAGTAAGTTGAACGTCGCATCCGGATCCACGTCTTGCATGGCCGTCGCGACGTCAGTTTCCCAACTCCCATAAATATTTTCGTTATATGTTCGTAACGGATCTTCTAATCCACCGATGACGAGATTGACCCCATTGACGGTAATCGGCTCCCATTCGTTTTCGAGAACGGTCACCCCGTGTGAGCGAAATACATTCTTGGCATCATGACGAATGTAGTCTGCGGAGTCATCAATCTCATGATTCCCGGTTACGAAATACATCGGCGCAATGCCAGCGAGTCCTTCGACGAGCTCGAAAGCAGGTTCAGGAGAACGATAGCGGTCGAGCAGGTCCCCCGGCAGGGCGATCAGATCCGGTTTTTGGGCCCGGACTTGATCGATTAAGATCGATTGCTTATAACCGTACGAGGCGCTATGTAAGTCAGAGAGGAGCACGATGCGAAGCGATTCATCCGCTGACAGCTTGTCAGACGGCACGTCGTACGTCTGAACGGTCAGCGCATTATACGTCGCTGTGAACAGCAAAATGCCGAGAGCGACAAACACGAACGTCGATTTATGTTTCTTCATCACGGCTCCCTCCCTTCATTGTGCCTCTATCTTACCCCGACATGTAGGGGTAAGCAAAAAAAATCCCGCTCCTACGAGCGGGATGGATGATTATGCTGCTTTGGCTGTCAATTTCACATCGACATTGCCGCGCGTCGCTTTTGAATAAGGGCACACTTGGTGTGCTTCTTCAACGAGGCGTTCTGCTGTCGCTTGGTCGACACCTTTGATTTCGACTTCAAGCTCGACTGAAATGAAGAACCCTTCATCGTTTTGGTTCAATGTGACATGACCTGTGACGCTCGATCCGTCTGTCTTCACACGTTCTTTCCCGATGATGAGGTTGAGGGCACTACCGAAGCAAGCCGCATATCCCGCTGCGAAAAGTTGTTCCGGGTTTGTCGCACCGTCGACGTGTTTCGCGCCTGGCATTGAGACGTCCATGTCGATGACGCCGTCTGTTGATTTCACATGACCTTCGCGGCCACCGATTGCAGTTGCTGATGCTGTGAATAGTGATTTCATGATTCAATTCCTCCATTTCATTTTAAACAATTAAGTTGTGCACAATTTAAATTATAGAGCAGTCAAAAAGTTTCGCAAGTGATATGCTTGGCTAAAGAAGAGTACGGAGGATTACGTATGGAACAAACATTAAAACTCGAACACCAAATATGCTTTCAATTGTATACCGCTTCAAAAGAGCTTACCCGTTTATATCGCCCAATTTTAGAACCGTTAAACCTGACATATAGTCAGTATCTGGTCATGCTCGTCTTATGGGAAGAGGATGGCATCGACTTGCGTCAGCTCGGAATGAGGCTGACACTCGACTCGGGCACATTGTCCCCGCTCGTGAAACGATTGATTCAAATCGGGTATGTCGAAAAGAGTCGGGCGACAGACGATGAGCGAAAAGTCGTCGTCCGTTTGACTGATCGTGGTAACGCGTTGCGTGAGCAGGCAGTCGATGTGCCGTTACAAGTCAGTGGTATGCTAAATATAGACGAAGCGACATATGTCGCATACATGGAGATGCTCACCGATATCAAAGAGAGACTTCATGATTTCGGAGAGCGTCAGCGCGAGCAGTAAGGAAGGAGGAGCCATGTTTCGAAAATTGATCATCCTCTTGATGGGGATTGGATTGTATATGGCTTGGCAATATGAAATGCCGAACGTCTCTGCCCCGACGAGCATTCAAGTGGAGTCTGAGGTGGCGACGGAACGTGCGACGGATGCACCGAAGTTTACGAGCCAATATGCCGGGCATGATTGGTACTTAGTGGAACGTGGCGGAGATCGTGGCCTTGAACTCATTGACGAGGACGGCGCCAAAAAAGGATTTTATCAGTTCGAGACCGAAAGCACGTATCGCGGTCTCGTGCTCGATGAGACGACACGTGACCAAGTCGAGGAAATCGGATTTGAGAAAGTGACGTCCTACAACAAAGGGTTGAATCGCTACCTGATCCCGGACGATCCATCCTTTTCGGTGTTTGCGATTGATGGACAATATGTCACGCTCTTCTTCGACCAACATGACGACGACCGCTTGAAAGGGGTCTTGTCGGTTGACCGCCGAGTGGAAGAGGCGAGTGACGGGTATTACGGTGACATTTCCGCGGAAGGAACCGTCGCGAACGAACAGTTGATGCGGATCTTGATGAACTGGGACCGTGAAAAATATGACTTGAGTGCGCTCGCCGATTATGAGCCACTCTATCCGGTCGTTCGGGCGCACAGTCAGAACATGGCGGAGAACGACTTCTTCAGTCATACGGACCCGGAAGGACGTGACCCGTTCGACCGAATGGATGAAGCAGGACTGTCGTACTCGATGGCCGGAGAGAACTTGGCGATGGGGCAGATGAGCGTGTTCCATGCGCATTGGGGGCTGATGAATTCGAAGGGGCACCGTGAGAACATCATGCAACCTCGATTCAGTCATGCTGCCGTCGGACTCGCCTACAACGATGAGAACAGTCCGTTCTATACGATCAACTTCATTACCCCTAGATAAAAGGATGACTCCACCTCGGAGCCATCCTTTTTGTGTTAGATGAGTTTTTTGACCGCATCCTCAATCTCGGCCGGTGTCGTCTGTGGCGAGAAGCGTTCAACGACGTTTCCATCACGGTCGACTAAAAATTTTGTGAAGTTCCATTTGATTGTTTTCGATCCGAGCAGACCAGGTGCTTCTTTTGAGAGATACGTGAAGAGTGGGTGCGCGTCTTTTCCGTTCACATCGACTTTCGCAAACATCGGGAACGATACGCCATAGTTAAGTTGACAGAACTCTTGAATCTCTTCGTTTGAGCCCGGATCTTGATGTCCGAACTGGTTGCAAGGGAAACCTAAAATCTGAAGACCTTGCCCCTTGTACGAGTTGTATAGCGACTCGAGACCTTCGAGCTGTGGCGTGAATCCACACTTACTCGCTGTATTGACGATGAGTAAGACGTCTCCCTTATATGTAGCTAACGGTTGTAACTGACCTTTCATGTCCAATGCTTCAAAATCATAAATCATATTGAATCCCCCTTTTTTCTGTAGTATACCAAGAGAAATCCGCTATCTCGACTTTGAACGCGTTGCGTGCAATCAAATTGTTATAAAATCATGATGTCGCTGTTACATATTTCGTGAAGTACAATCCGTATAATGAAACTCGTTGTAGAAAGGAACGGTGTTATGCGACTTTTAAAAAATGAATTTATATGGATCGCGCTCATTTTGATTGGATTATTCTTCTCGAGTGCAACACCTTACTCAGATCAGTCGATCGTTTCGCCACTCGAGCGATTCGATTGGAGCTGGATTGAGCCGACGTTAGCGAACGTCGAGTTTGACTATGCAGGAAAAGAAGTGTCACTCGACACGTTAGGGACAGTCGGAATCATCGAATTCTTGATGCGGAAAACGGCACATTTCGTTACCTTTTTCGCTCTTGGCGCCTTGTTCGTTAAGGCGATTTCGAGAACGAACCTTCATGCCGGGCTGATCCTTTTGTTCGCCTGGACGCTTGCTAATACGGTCGCCATCTTTGATGAGTATCATCAGAGTTTGACACCGGAGCGGACGCCGTTACTGCAAGATGTTCTATTGGACAGCAGTGGGGCAATTGCTGGAGTCGTGCTCATCGGTGGCCTCTTATTACTTCGTTCGAAACGAAAACGAGGGAAACGAGCCGGATATGTGGCATTAAGGTAGTCGAAAAATGATATAGGTTGTTATGTGAAAAGCGCTTTCTTCAAGTGCTTTTTTTATTTTGAAAACTATTTTGTGACAACAAACCAAATAAAATATTGTCTATACCCACGTTTTTTAAGCGATAAAACCTAAATTAGGTCAATGTCATACGAATGAAATATAAGTGTAAAATAACTTTTGGTTTAGATTGCTATAATGAGTCACAGAGCGAATGAAATTTCGCAACTCATCTTATAGAAAATACTTGAACGACTATAGATAAAAAATACACAGGAATCAGCGGAGGGAAGCACATTGGGTAACTTGAAGAAATTTGCAGCCACAGTCACTCTAGGCGCACTCTTGATCGGCGGAACGTCACCGACTTATGCAGCCTCACTTACAGAGAAGCAGAAGAAAGTACAAGAACAACGACAAAAGAATAGCAGCGAGCAGTCGAAAGCAAACTCTTCGATTCAATCACGTGAGCAAGCCATCAGCAAAGAGCAACAAGAAATCAACAAGTTAGATGCTGAACTCCAAGACGTCATCAACGATGTCGCTCAGAAAAAAGCTGAGATCCGTGCAACTGAAGAAAAAATTCAAAAGCTTCAAGAGCAAATCAAAAAATACGAAGCAAAAATGAAAGCACAAGAAGAACTCATGAAAGACCGTATGGCGACGATGCAAAAGAACGGTGGCTCGTCAGTCAACTGGGCTGAGTTCATCTTCGGTTCAAAAGACTTCGGTGACTTGATCACACGTATGATCACAGCTGGTACGATCCAAGAGAACGACCAACAGATCTTCGAAGAATATGAAGCAACGAAAGAAAAACTTGCAAAAGCGCAAGCTGAATTAAAAGCAGAACGCGATTCACTCGTGAAGCAAAAAGAAGAACTTGAAAAACGCCAAAAAGAGCTCGATCAAAAAATGAAAGAGCGCGCAGCGAAAATCAAGAAACTCGAAGCTGAAAAAGTGAAGTTCGAATCAAAACTCATGAGTCTACAAGAGATGGAAGATACGCTCAAAGCTCAAGAACAAGCGATTCAAGCAGAAATCGAAGCACAACGTCGTGCTGAAGAAGAAGCACGTCGTGCAGCGGCAGAAGCAGCAGCTGCTAAGAAGAAACAAAGTGCAAGCTCAAGCAACAGTGGTTCTAGCGCTTCAGCGTCAACACCTGTAGCGTCTGCACCAGCGAGCGGTGGGATGTTCCAACGTCCAGCAAGCGGTCGCCTCTCACAAGGATGGGGCGCAGCGAGCGGTGCGAACGGATACTCGTTCCATAACGGTCTTGATATCGCAGGTCCAGTTGGTACACCGATTTATGCAGCACAAACTGGTACGGTCCTCCGTGCAGGTTGGGGTGGCGCATACGGAAACCACGTCATGATCGCACACGTCATCAACGGACAAGTGTGGACGACAGTATACGCACACATGAGCTCGGTCTCAGTTAAAGCGGGTCAACGCGTGTCACAAGGTCAAAACCTTGGCGGCATGGGTAGCACAGGGAACTCGACAGGTTCACACCTTCACTTCGAGATTCACCGTGGCGGCTACTCGTACTCTTCATCGAGCGCGGGAAGCACAGTCAACCCAGCATCATTCTTCTAATCAACACAAATATAGTGATCGACGAACGCGTCGATCACTTTTTTGTTGTCTGATACACGATAAACGTCAAGAGTGCGGCACCGATGACACTGAGCCATAGCGTATCGATGTTCGGGTCATCAAGGACGCTCTGTCCACCGACGATTAACATATAAAGAAGGAGTGCCACGCCAAGTGCACGTAAAACAATTCGGAATCTAGCCATGAAAAATCGCCTCCACCTAATAGTATAGGGGAGGCGATTCGTTTCATCTAGCGAGTCGGACCCAAGCAGAGTCCATGATCTGTTCATACCCGACTTCTTGATAGATTTTGTTTGACGTCGGGTTCGTCAAATCCGTATAGAGGACACAGAACGATTTCGTCTCAAGTAATTGACGGCTAAGGTCTGCAACGAGACTGCGAGCGTAACCTCTTCCACGTGCGTCAGGTGACGTATAAACGAACGAGACGGTGATGCCGTTCTCGGTCGGACGTGAGCGTTTCGCACACGAGACGACCTGTCCATCGACTTCCCAGAACACGGCGTCATCATTCTTGAGCATCGTGTCGATTGCTTTCGTCACTTTTTCAGGAGGTGAAGAGCGAAGTCCCGACTCGGCTTCAAAGGCGCTATACCAGGATTCGAGTTGTGCTTGATCGGCTGTTGTCGCTTTTCGCATGTGACCGTTCGCCATCTCGATGTCTTCCACCTCGTCGAGTCGATAAAGACCTTGTGACATGAACATCTCACTCGTCCCAGATGTGATTTCTTGCCACGCTTTCCCGAACCGTTCGGCTTGCTTACGTTCTGAGACCACCTCGATGAACGAGATCTCGTTTTCGAGAAGGTGCGGGATGATGAAGGCAGGGAGTTCGTCCTCCCGTTCCGTGTCCACGACAATGTAATGGAGCGGATGGGGCGGTGTCACTTGAAGGATGGCGAGGAGTTCACCATTCTCTTCGACGGTGAATTGATGAAACGTCTCATAGACGCCTTGAATCACGTTATTTAATACGCCGATCATGAGGCTATTCTTGGCTTCTTCTTTTAACAATGCGTCCATGACGCGGTCAGCGAAGTGATTCGGGTCTTTCCATTCAATCCATTCCATATGTATCTCTCCTATTCGATGTAGACAAAAACGGACAAACCTGATGGCTTGCCCGTTTATGCGTTGTACGTTATGCGATATCTTCTTGCTTCGACGCTGTGTTGTCGAGAAGTTTCGTGTTGTGTTTGAAGTAGTGGATAATTTTTGCGATGGCACCGTCGCCTGTGACGTTTGTAGCTGTCCCGAAGCTATCTTGCGCCAAGTAGAGTGCGATGACCAAGCTTTGCATCGTCGCGTCGAACCCGAGGATCGAGCCGAACAATCCGAGAGATGCCATAACGGCTCCACCTGGAACACCAGGTGCTGCAATCATCGTCACACCGAGTGCGAGGATGAATGGAAGGACGATCGCGTATGACATCGGCATGCCGTTCAAGTACATGAGCGCGACACCGACCGACGTGAGTGTAATCGTCGAGCCTGACAAGTGGATTGTTGCCGAGAGCGGGATGACGAAGTTCGCGACACCCTCATCCGTATTGTTCAACTTCGCTTGGCGAAGCGTGACTGGAATTGTCGCAGCCGATGATTGCGTCCCGATGGCTGTGAAGTAAGCCGGCATCATCGTCTTGAGCAACTTGAACGGATTCTCTTTGTTGAGACCACCTGCGATTGAATATTGAATCATAAGCATCGTCAAATGAAGAACGATGATTGTGACGAAGACGAGCGAGAACACCGAGAGGATCTCAGCGACCTGACCAGCGTACGTCATGTTCATGAAAATTCCGGCGATGTGGAATGGGAGTAATGGAATAATGACTTTACTGATTAAGAGCTCGATGATATCGCGGAAATCCATGGCGAGGTCGAGTGACCGTTTGCTTTCGATTGCGGCAATCCCGATCCCGATGACGAAAGCTAAAATGAGTGCGGTCATGACACCGAATACCGGTGGAATCTCAAATTCCATGAACCCTTTCAATAAGGCTTCTTCTGGGTTTTCGGCTCCTTCCGTCGACCGTGACAAAATTTGCGGGAACAAGTTGCTCGTTGCAAAGTATGCGAGCGTTCCTGCGACAACTGTTGAAGCGTAAGCGATGAGTGCTGTAAGTCCGACTAACTTTCCTGCTCCTTTACCAAGTTCCCCGATTCCTGGGATGATGAAAGCAAGAATGATCAGTGGGATAGCGAAGCCTAAGAACTGCCCGAAGACCGTGTTGAACGTCACAAACGTTCGAACGATCCAGTTCTGACTTTCTGGTACGATGCTCCCGAGCAGAATCCCGAAAGCGATCGCGATGATGATGCGACCTAAGAGGCCAATGCGTAATTTCAAATCAATCACCCTTTCTGTTTGTTTGAATAGTTGATATTTTCGCACATTTTACGAAATGTTGCCACCATCTCTTGCAATTTTCCTGAAGAAAGACGTTTGACAACTTCATAGAAGGGTAATAGAAAATGTTGTACATATCAAGGGAAGGGGCTTCTCCTTTTCCTAATATAAAAACGATGTTATGATTAATGCTGACAGACGTAAAGGAGGGGTGCGCGTGCAGTTACAACGAACAACGATTCACATTGCGGGTCAAGACTATACGATCGTGAGCGAAGAACCCGCTGATCATGTGAGGGAAGTAGGCTTTTTGGTCGACAGTAAGATCCGCGAGATTCGTGAACAATCCCCTCATTTAGATGCTCGTCAGGCAGCGGTCTTGGCTGCGATTCAAATCGCGAGCGACCACGTCAAAACTAAACGAAATATGGGAGAATAAATCAATCCATGGTTACGCTACTTATACTGTTTTTCTTGTTTATTGGAATCGTCAACGGCTTCCGTCGTGGCGCGATTCTACAGCTCGGCCATTGGGTCGCGCTCATCATCAGTTTTCTCGTCGCAAACACGTACTATAAAGATTTAGCCGAAGCGTTCAAGCTCTGGATCCCGTATCCGTCTCAGCTTGATGGAACGCTCCCTGGCGGCGTCTTGGACCTCAACTCGCTTTCAGGGATTGAGATGACGTTTTATAACGTCTTTTGGTTCGTCGTCTTGTTCCTCATCACAAAACTTGTCTTGCATCTCATCTTGGCGATGCTCGACTTCTTGACAGACTTGCCGATCTTGCGCCAATTAAAAGGGTTGATCGGAGCAGTCCTCGGATTCTTTGAGGCGTATGTCATCACATTCTTCATCCTTTGGGTGATTGCGTTCGTGCCGATGGCAGGCGTTCAAAATGCTGTCGACAATTCGTCGCTTGCGACATTTATCATTCAAGACACGCCATATCTATCAGATTGGTTTTCAAATAAGATGTTGTGACACGACAGGCCGGAATGCAAGCTAGTGCTTGTATCTCGGTCTTTTCTGTGTGAAGAGGGGGAAGCATATGAATAAAGTAGAAGCGATGATGTTGCTCGAGAAGATCGCGCAATATATGGAAATCAAAGGGGAGAACCCGTTTAAAATCAATGCGTTCCGTAAGGCCGCAACGGCTCTAGAGAATACGGACCTCGAGCTCGAGGACATCGACGACTTGACGTCCATCTCAGGGATTGGCAAAGGGACGGCGGCCGTCCTTGAGGAGTATCGCGATACAGGTCGCAGTGAGGTGCTCGAAGCGTTGCAAGAAGAAATCCCGTTCGGCTTGATGAAACTCTTGAAAATTCAAGGGCTCGGCGGGAAGAAACTCGCCAAACTCCGTGAAGTCGGGGTCATCGATTTAGAGTCTCTCATCCGTGTGCTTGAAGACGGGACGGCGGCATCGCTCCCAGGATTCGGAGCGAAGAGTGTCGAGAAGCTACTCGCCGCAGCGAAGAACCTCGAGTCGCGTCCGGAACGATTGGCCTATGCGGTCATGCGACCGATTGTCGAAGAGATCAACGATGTGTTGGAGAAAGAAGAGCTCGTCTTGCGTCATTCCGTCGGGGGAAGCTTTCGTCGAGCAGAGGAGACATGTAAAGACCTCGACTTTATCATTGCGACCGAGGAGCCGATCGCGCTTCGGGAGAAACTACTCGCTTTACCGTTCATCAATGAAGTGATCGCGGCAGGGGAGACGAAAGTATCGCTCGTCCTCGAACGTGAGGAAATGGTGTCGGTCGACTTCCGTATGGTCGAACCGGGCGCATTCGCCGCGACGCTTCACCATTTCACAGGCTCAAAAGACCATAACGTCCGCATGCGCCAACTCGCGAAAGCGAAAGGAGAGTCGATTTCGGAATACGGAGTCGAAACGGCAGACGGGCTGTGGCAACCTGAAACGGAAGAAGAGCTGTTCGAACGGTACGGACTCCCCTTCATCCCACCCGAGCTTCGGGAAGGGCACGCCGAGTTCGAGCACGACTTATCGAAACTCGTCACGCTCGAAGACATCAAGGCAGACGCGCATATGCACACGGTCTGGTCGGACGGGAAGTTGACCGTCGATGAGATTGTCGTGGCGATGAAAGGGCGCGGCTATGAGTGGATGGCCATCACCGACCACGGGAAGTATTTGACGTTCGTCAATGGATTGACGGAAGAACGACTCGAGGCACAAGGTGAGGAGATCCGCGAAGCTGCAAAGACACATGAGATGAACGTGTTGCGTGGCGTCGAGATGGATATCCGTCCTGATGGGACGCTCGACTACGAGCCAGAATTTTTAGAGACGCTCGACTATGTCGTCGCCTCGATCCATTCGAAGATGGACCAATCCGTCGACGAGATCATGGCACGTCTCGAGAACGCCTGCCGTTCACCATACGTCAACGTGATCGCGCATCCGACGGGACGACTCATCGGTCGTCGCGACGGTTATCCGATTGACGAGGACAAGTTGATCGCCCTCGCAAAAGAGACGGGGACGGCGCTCGAGTTGAACGCGAACCCGAACCGCCTCGATTTGACGGCATCGACGCTGAAGAAGGCGAAGGCGGCGGGCGTCAAAGTAATGATCAACACCGACACACACCACCCAGACATGATGGAAGATATGGCACTCGGCGTGTTACACGCACGGAAAGCCTATCTCGAACCATCGGATATCATTAACTGCTTCTCGTTTGAAGACGCCAAGGCGTTCTTCGCGGCGAAGCGATAGAAAGGAACATGCTAGATGGACCACGCGTTACGCGTATTAGAATATGAAAAATTGCGTCAACAGCTTGCCGGACACGCGTCGAGCTCGCTCGGGAAAGATTTGGCGCTCAAGATGCAACCGGACTACTCGTACGACCGGGTACTCTCGAATTTGAATGTGACGAAAGAGGCGACCGAGGTCGTGCGTCTCCGTGATCGTCTGCCGCTCGGTGGGCTCACAGACGTCCGCGCGGAAGTGAAGAGGGCTGCTATTGGCTCGGTCCTCTCGACGAGCGAACTGCTCGCCGTCGCCGCCGTCATGTATGGTGGGCGTCAAGTGAAGAACTTCTTCGAGAAGCTGCACGAGGACAACGAAGAGATTCGGATCCCACGTCTTGATGAGTATGCGGACAAGTTGACGAAACTCATCGAAGTCGAACAGTCGATTCGTCATGCAATCGATGACCAAGGGACGGTCCAAGACTCGGCGAGCTCACAACTTCGGGGACTTCGGACACAGCTCCGAAGCTATGAAGGCAGTGTCCGTTCACGAATCGACAACATCCTCCGCAACAACGCGAAGATGCTCTCAGACGCCATCGTCACGATTCGAAACGACCGCTATGTCGTTCCGGTCAAACAAGAGTATCGCCAGGCGTTCGGCGGGATCGTCCATGACCAGTCGGCTTCCGGTCAGACGCTCTTCATCGAGCCGCAAGCGATTGTCTCGATCAACAACGAGATTCAAGAAGTTCGCTTGAAGGAACGCGCTGAGATCGATCGAATTTTGAGTGCGCTCTCGAACGAAGTCGGTGGGGTACATGATGCGATCATGACGAACCTCGACGTGTTGGCCGAACTCGACTTTATCTTTGCGAAAGTCGCTTACGGACAAGAGATGAAAGCGACCGAGCCGAAGTTGAACGACAACCGTGAAATCAAGTTGAAACAAGCACGTCACCCGTTCATCCCGAAAGATGAGGTCGTGCCGATCACGGTCGAGCTCGGGGAAGACTATACGTCGCTCGTCATCACCGGACCGAACACCGGCGGGAAGACGGTCACGTTGAAGACGATTGGACTCCTCCAGTTGATGGTGCAGTCAGGTCTCTACGTACCGGCAGAGTTCGGGACAGAGCTTTCCGTGTTTGACGCCGTCTATGCCGATATCGGCGATGAGCAATCGATCGAACAGAGTCTCTCGACGTTCAGTTCGCATATGACGAACATCGTCGGCATGCTCGACAAGATCGACTTCATGTCACTCGTCCTCTTCGATGAGCTCGGTGCCGGGACGGACCCACAAGAAGGGGCCGCCCTCGCCATCGCGATTCTCGATGAAGTGAAACGTCGCGGGGCACGTGTCGCGGCAACGACGCACTATTCGGAACTGAAGGCATACGCCTATAATCGTGAGGGTGTCATGAACGCCTCGATGGAGTTTGATATTGAATCGCTCAGCCCGACGTACCGCCTCTTGATTGGTGTGCCGGGTCGCTCGAACGCTTTCGAGATCAGCCGTCGCCTCGGACTGTCCGAGCAAGTCATCGACAAGGCACGGAGCCACGTCGGTAGTGACGCGGAGTCGGTCGAATCGATGATCAATGAGCTCGAAGCGGCGAAACAACGCGCCGAACAGCTCGAACAGGAACTCATCGTCAAACGCCATGACTTCGAAGAAGAACAGGCAGCGTTTGAAGCGAAGATGACCGAATTCGAACGCGAACGCGACAACTTGTACAGCGCGGCCGAGGCAAAAGCCGAGAAGGCCGTCGAACAGGCGAAGCGTCAGGCGAACGAAGTCATCGACCGCTTGAAGAAGCTTCGGGAGCAGGGCATCGTCAAAGAGCACGAGATTATCGCGGCGAAGAAAGAGCTCGAGTCGGCCAAACCGACGCTTCAAGATAAAAAGATCCAAAAAGTGAAACAAAAAGCCCAACAGAAACGTACGTTCAGTAAAGGCGAAGAAGTGAAAGTGACGACGTTCAACCAAAAAGGCTACATCGTGAAACAAATCAACGACAACGAGTACAACGTCCAAGTCGGCATCATGAAAGTGAACGTCAAAGCGGACGACCTTCAGAAGATCGGTCCATCGAAAGAGAAGCCGCTTCAATCGAAAGGAAGCTCGCTCAAACGTCAGAGTTCGACGAAGTCCGAGCTCGACCTCCGCGGCGTCCGTGTCGAAGAGGGGCTCATGCGTCTAGATAAGTATATCGATGAAGCACTCGTGTCAGGCTATGACAACGTCCGCATCATCCATGGTTTAGGTACAGGAGCGATGCGTCAGGCGACACAAGAATTTTTAAAAGGACATCGTCACGTGAAGAGTCAACGCCCAGGAGGAATGGGTGAAGGTGGACTCGGTGTCACGGTCGTCGAACTGAAGTAAGGGGAGTCGGGGAATGGGTACGATTACGTTTGCCGTCATGCTGGAATCGTTCGGCCTCTATTCGATGGCGGGACTGATGATTATCGTCGGCCTTGCCATCTTCGAGGTGACGACGCCATACAGCAACTGGCGCGAGATTCAAAAAGGAAATATCGCCGTCGCTTTGGCGACAGGTGGGAAGATTGTCGGTCTCGCCAACATCTTCCGTGTGGTCGAGAGCTATCATGATAGCACGATCGATATCTTCGTCGGTGGAGGATTTGGCTTCATCTTGCTCCTCGCGACATACTGGTTGTTTGAATTTTTGACACCGACGCTGAAGGTGAACGACGAGATTCAAAAAGGAAATATCGCCGTCGGGTTGTTGGCATTCTTGCTGTCGATCGGGGTTTCCCTCGTCGTCGGCGCAGCATTGGTGAGGTGAAGACATGGTATACGAACGATTGGCAAAAATCTTGTTCATCGGGGCCGGGCTGTTCTTAGTGGCAGCGGCGCTATGGTATATCTTTTATTGAGGAGAAAAGCGATGTCGTGAGGCATCGCTTTTCTTATTTTGTTTTAATAGTAATTTTAAAGAAAAAAATTCAAAAATATGATAATTTTAAATTATAATGGTTACTAATGAGGAGTTGAGTATATGAAGAAAATAGTAGTTGATTTTGAAAATTGTTTTGGCATTAAAAAATTGAAGCATGAGTTTAAATTTGAAAGTAATAAAGTAAACTCTGTTTATGCAAAAAATGGAGTTATGAAGACTTCTTTTACAAAAGTATTTGATTGCATTAAAAATTCAAAAACAAGTCAGATTAAAGATCAAATTTTTGGAGAAAGTCCAATCAAATTTGATGTTTATTTAGATGATAATTTAATTAAAGATGATGAAATTTTTGTTATTCATTCATATCGAGATAAATATGAGACTAGTAACTTGGGGGATTTACTAATTGATACTGAACTTAAGGAAGAAGTATCAAAATTATTAATTAAAAGAAATGAATTACTCAAAAAAATTGAAAACTTGTCAGGGATTAAAGTTTCAAGAACTACCGGTGGAAAAGTTAGGTTTGAACTTGAACCAAAAATTATAAAAGATATGGATTTTCATGAAGATAGTATACTAATGAATTTGAATTATTTTATTGAAAAAGATGAATTTGAAGACTACTCGAAAATTCCTTACTCTGCTATTTTTTCTGACACAGCATATAAAAAAATAATATCAGATGATTTTCAAAATTTGATTGAAAAGTATCTTTTGAAGAGTGATGAAATTTATGGAGAATATCATTTTTTTGAAAAAGGTAAATTTCATTTAGGGAAACTGAAAAAAATGAACAAAGATATTAAGAACAGTTCTTTTTTCGTTAAAGATAATGCTTTAAAACTTAATGGTAATACCGAAATTAATTCCGAAAAAGATTTGAGTCAAATGATTAAAGAAATAGAAGGGAAAATTTATACTTCTCCTGAATATAAGAAAATTGAAAGTCTGCTTTCTGACGCAACCGGGACTATATTGAAAGATTTAATTGAATCACATCCTGAATTAATTCAGGAACTCAAAAAAAATAGCATAGAAAATCTAAGACAGAAACTATGGATTTCCTATTTCAAAGCATTTGAATCTGAAGTGATTGATCTTTATAAATTATATGAAGAGGTCGATGAGAAAGTTAAATCTTTAAGAATTGATGACACACCTTGGAAAAATGCTTTAGATATTTTTGAAAGCCGGTTTGATGTTCCATATAGAATGAAGATTGAAAACATTAGAAGTTCAGTAATTGGAGAAAGTATACCCAGAGTTAAATTTTCTTTTTGTAAAGATGGAGACTATAACAACGACTCTGAATCAAATTGGATTGATATTGATAGAGATCAACTAGAAGAAGCTAATGTTTTGAGTCAGGGAGAAAAGAGGGCGCTTTATCTATTAAATATTATATTTGATATAGAAAAGTTAAAAAGAGACAATAAAAATGTTTTAGTCATAGTTGACGATATAGCTGATTCATTTGACTATAAGAACAAGTATGCGATTGTTGAGTATCTCAAAGAGATTTCAGAATTAGAAATGTTCAAAATGATCATACTATCCCATAATTTTGATTTTTATAGGACTATTTCGAGTAGATTGAACTTAAGCAGAGAAAATCGCTTTTTAGCCGCTAAGACCGAAAACGGAATTGAAATTGAGAAAGAACTCTATCAAAAGAACCCATTCGAGTTTTGGAAAAATTCAACTGAAATTAAACACTTTATTGCTTTGATTCCTTTTGTGAGAAACTTGATTGAATACGGTGTAGATAAAAAAATTAATAATTTCATAGAAATTGACAGAGATTTTATGTTGTGTACCCACCTACTTCATTTTAAAAAGCATACGGAGCTAATTACTGTTGGTCATTTGAAAGAAGTATTTAAAGAATACATAGGTAAAAAAACATTTAATAGTCACATAGATGATTCAGAATATGTTTCGGGATTAATTATTAATGTTGCAAATCAAGTGAAACATGTAAACAATAAGCTCGAAGATAAAGTTATTCTTGCTATTGCAATTAGGTTGGTGTCCGAAAAAATCATGATAGAGAGCTTGAAGAGTTCAACAAAAAAAATAACGTGGGAATTAAAAAGAAATCAAAAAAAAATTGGGAGTACAATGGAATTCTTGACATATTTAGAATCTGCGCCAAATCAAACTAGGGAATTAGTATCGGCATACATGCAACTTGATAATGTAGAACATATAGGTCTTTTAAGCAAGGTCAATATTATGACTCCTGAGTTAATTCATATCAATTCATTTATGTACGAACCTATACTAGATATGGATATTAATGAATTAATTAATCTTTATCAATCATTAAAACATGTAGAAAGAAATCGCGCTTCGATTGTATAAAAATGTAACAAAACAACGTCGCCTCGACTCTGAACTGCTCCCCGTCAAGTAGACAGGGCAAATAATGAAAACCAAACTAGGCGGCTTGAGACCTGTATTCGACAGGGCTCAAGCCGTTTAGCCGTTTCTGGAAACGGTCATGGTTGTAGAACGATATGTAGGCCTCGATGGCCGACGTAAGTTCGCTATAGGCCTGGAATTCACGCAGGTAGTATCAGGGTACCCCAAAAGCCCTCGATCGGGGCGTTGTCGAGACAACGTCCGACCCGGGACATGCTGTGGGTCAGTCCTGCGTCTTCTACCATGCGTTTGAACCCTTTCGATGTGTATTGATACCCTCGGTCGCTATGGATCATCGGACCCGCTCCTGTGCGGAGCCCCGCGATCGCTGGCATCATCGTCTGGAAGACGAGCGCGTTGTTGTTGGACTTCCCGATGCGATAGGCGACGATCGAGCCGTCATACAGGTCGATGATCGCGCTCAGATACGCCTTCCTCCCGGCGCCATATTTGAACTCGGTGACGTCGGTGCACCATTTCTCGTCCGGTCGGGACGCGCTGAACGCCCGGTTCATCAGGTTCTCGGCCACATGCTGCGGGGATGACTTTTTGTACCGTTTTCGCTTCTGGCGGATGACCGAACGGATCTCATGGATGCGCATGAGACGATAGATACGCTTCTCGTTGTATGCCGGCAGGCCATGCTGGCGTCGTCTGCGGTTGACCGTCATGGTGATTCGTCGATAGCCGTAGGTCCCGTTCACCTGGTCGTAAAGGAGACGGATGTGCTCCAGTAGGCTCAGGTTCTCTTCCTCGCGTACCGAGACGGTACGCTTCAACCATTTATAGTAGGCGGCCCTTGAGACCTGAGCGATCTCACACAGGAGCACGACTGAGAACGTGTCCATTGTCGACATTTCCTTGATGGCCGTGTAACGCAATTGTAGCCGGATCTGGCTGATCAACCTCTCCTCTCGATCTCCTCTAACTTTTTTAGGAACAGGTTCTCGGCCCGAAGGCGCTCGTTTTCCCGCTCGATCTGTTGGATGCGACGTTCGAGCTTCTCCTCGTTGGTCAGTTCCTCTTCTTGTTTCGTCCGTCCGCGCCGGTCCTCGAGCCCGTGCACGCCGTCGGCGTCATATTTTTTCGTCCAGCCGTAGACCTGGTGGTACGACACGGCGAATACCTCGGCCGTCCGTTGATAGTTCCGTCCGTTGTCCAGGCAATACCTGACGATTTCCATGCGTTCCTCGAAAGTGGTCTTTCTTCCTTTTGCCATAGCTCGATCCATCCCTTTTCTCGAATCTGTTAACTCGCTATGACTAGTATACTTCTTAATCCATCTCCGAAGAACAGACCAATTACTGATTTGATGGTTGGAGAGGACTTCCACCGCGGTGGCCCCGTCGAGATAGTCACGGACGGCCGCGAGCTCCTGTTCCTTGGTGTACAGTTTCCATGTCTTCGACTCCTTCAAGGCATCGATCCCACCGGTATCGAATTTTACTTTCCACACCCGGAGGGTATTCTTAGAAACCTTATGAGTCTCCATGATTTCCTTCCAGGTATATGTGTCTTCTTCCATCATACGTAGTGCACTCAGTTTTTGTTCGATCGAATGCCGACTTCTCGCCATAAAAAAACACTCCCCAATAGAATAAACAGATTTGTTATTTCATCTGTCTACCTATTGGGGAGCATATCACTCCGGGGCGACGTTGTTTTTGTTTAAGGGACATCAATTTTGACGGTATAGGTTTTCGGCATGGCATCACTCGAGGCGAACAAGACGAGTGTCTTCTCATTCTCTGGAACGAGGAAGACTAAATCAATTTCGGACTTCTCGCCTGGCTTGTAACGGAAGCCGCCTTGGAACGCTTTCTTATTGTGGTTGATCATGTCGACTGGACTATATTCCGTCCCATCTGACGTGTACATGCGGAATCCGTTCGGACGATAGTCTGCATAGCCACCATAGCCCTTATCTTTGTCATACAACGTAAGCGGTAGACTGACGAATCGTTTTCCATCTTCCGGTTCGGTTCCGTCCGGAGAGGCGTAAACGGGTTCACCAACTTGGAATTCACGCTTCTTCATTCGTGGATCCCCGATAAACGTTTGGAACGTGCCGAGGTTCATGATTTTTTGAAGGTCATCTTCTTTTGGTGTGGTGGCTTTGGCTTCTTTTGGTTTATCTGCTTTTAAATCAGCCTGTTTCGCACCCGTCGTCTGTGCGGTCGGGGCTGGTGTCGATTTCGCCTCTTCCGTGACCGGCTTGACTTCTGGTGATGTGAAGACGAACAAGCTGATGATCCCAACGACGAGTGCCGTCGCCGTCGTCCCGAGGACGAAGCGGAATCGTTTCTCGACTTGTTTTTGGTTGACGACATGCCCACCGATGGCTTCAGCCGGCGTGATGCGGACCGCGCGTTCTGCAGGAAGCAATGCACCTAAGACCCCTGTCACGACCGGGATGAGGATGGTCGCAAACAAGAATGGTAGCTCTGACGTCGGGAACTGTTGATACATGATCGTGACGATGATGATGGTGAACGTCACACCGAGTAATCCGGCGAAGAACCCGGTCAACGCACCTTCTGTCAAGACGAGACGACGGATGGACGTATTCTGCCAACCGAGCGCTTTCAAGACAGCGAGTTGTGGTTTTCGTTCAGAGACGTTTTGCCACATGATCTCGGTCGTCGTCAGCATCGCAATCAGTAAGGCGACGCCCATGGCGACATAATGCATCGTCCCGACTTCAAGTGCCACGAACTCCCCAATCCACGTCGTATACAAGACACCTTGGAGACGGAACGTGACGAACAAGAAGAAGCCGAAGAGACTCGTCGGTAAGGCGATGGCAAGAATCGACAACAACGTCCGTGGCCAATACGTCACGAGTTGGTTCAAGCTCATACCGACGCTTGAGCGCGAGCGGCCGAGACGTCGTCCTTTTGAGACTTCACCGGACTGCATCGTCTCATATGGCTTGATGCTACGGACGAGTCGGATTGGAATCAGTGTCCCGAGCCAGTAAATCAAGAGACCGGCTAGGCCAATCGATAGGATGCGGGTAATCGATGTCGAGCCAGCTGCCGTCCAAAGGAACGTCCCGAGAATCATCCACGAGATGAGCGCGACCATCGACCCGAGGATTGTGGCTTCTAAGAATAACAGTTTCGACAGCTGACTCGGACGCCAACCGAGCGACAAGAGGATGGCGAATTCTTTCTTCCGAGCGTATAACATGATGATGTTCGAACTGAACACGTACAACATCGCGACGAGGATGACGCTCGCGACGACACCGGAGAAGCCGAGTTTCGCTTCCTGGAAAATCGTGATTGACGACCCGATTTTAATCCATGGCTGCTGAATCCAACCGAGCGAACTTTCTCCTTTTAAACCAGGGAGATAGGTGACGGCGTATTGTGGAGACGAACCGAGCGTGACGTCCGTGATGAGACCGGTCTTATCCTCGATCTCCTTGGCGACCGCTTGGAGCTTCGCTTCACTTTCTTCGTTCAAGACTTCCACGCCCTTTACGTTGACGCGAATGGCCGAGATGGCCTTGTCACCGGCGATGGCGAACGCTGCATCGAGTGTCGTCAACATTGACGGTGGTTTCGTCAAGAAGCTATACGGGTTGTTCGTCGGTTTGACGGTCGTCGGTGGGTTGACCGGCTCGTCTTTCGAGTTCATGACCCATTCGGCGCTTGCCGGGAAATACGTCTCCATCGGAAGTTCCGTCAACGGATCTTTCGACAGCTTTAGTTTCGATGGGTCGAATAAGCCGATGTAGTTATATTTCACTTTCGGCACTTCGTTGAGGTCTTCCGCGTATAAATTGGACTTACGATACATACTTTCTTGCCCATACTTCACTTCACCCTCAGCGAGGAACGGTTTGATTTGATACGAGTACGGCCACCGTTTCGGGAACGGGCTCGTCACGCCTTCATAGACGAGTGGAGATGCCTTCTCGGAAAGCCAAGTGTAGTCAACCGTGACACGAGGGTCTTGCGGCTGTGGTGTTCCTTCTAAAATGTGTTTCGTGATATTGTCGTGCATTTGTTGTGCTGTAAAGTCGTATGAGGCGACTTTTGTCCCTTTCAAGCTATCCAGATATTCCCCTTTCCCTTTCTCGAGATAGGTTTTGATAAAGGCTTCTTGGTCGCTCGTATCGGCATCGACTTCTTCGATGGTGTAGTTGATCGAGGCATCGACGTAGTCTTTTGTACTCATCAAAATCGGGATTGTCGTGATGTCTTCATCGTAAGGTTCTGGGACATCCTCTTCATTGAAGTAACGACTGAACGCTGTCGCTTGTACGGCATCGTCTAACCCGACGAGTTTCGCTTCGGCGACCGGGTCGATCCCCGCGAGCATGACATCACTTCCGTAACTGAGTGGGAATTCTTCATATAGGGCGGTCGGTCCGATGCCGATGTGTGTAGAATCGCCGTTCGGCATCCAGCCGACCCAAAAGTAGGCTTTCAAGTCTTGGAAGTCATTAATTTTTTCAATGCCCGTATCGATGAGCGTATTCATCTTGAGGCGATAAAGTCCTGCTTTATCAAACGTATGCGTTTGCGTGAACGAGCTCGAATAAGTCGACCCAATCATCGCGATTGGAGCTGCGACATCGATGTCGGCAATCTGTTGAATCGTCTCGTATTGTTCGCGTGTGATCCCGCCTTCGAGTCCGCTCATATAGTTCGGCTCGAGCAAGTTCAAGTCCTCGGTCACGCTTCGGCTGCCTTCCGGACGGACGACGATGTGATAAGACGAATCCCAACGTTTCTGTAGCTCATTGACGACCGTCCCGTTATTCGCCTGGGTCACACCGAGAAGATAGCTGAGCCCGGTACTGACGATGAGCATCCCGACCATGAGCAGGATGAATCGTTCCTTATTCCGCCACCATGAATTCCAAATGAACTTAAGCATGATGGACGTCGCTCATGGCGACGACCTGCCCGTCGCGCATCTCGATTTTTCGGTTGGCTCGGTCGGCGAGTTCTGGGTCATGGGTGACGAAGAGGACACCACATCCGTTCTCGCGATTCAAGCGGATCAAGAGGTCAAAGATGACGTCACCCGTTTGTGTATCGAGGTTCCCCGTCGGCTCATCGGCGAGGAGCCATTTCGGGCGATGAATGAGGGCGCGAGCGACGGCGACGCGCTGTTGCTGACCACCTGACAGTTGGGACGGTAACGAATCGACCTTGTCAGCGAGACCGACCTCTTTCAACAGTTCAAGCGCACGTTCATGGACGTCGTAATCGACTTTTCGTCCGAAGAGCGGGGACATGACGTTCTCAAGTGCCGTCAACGTCGGGATCAAGTGGAACTGTTGGAAGATGAAGCCGATGTTCTCGAAACGGAAGTCTGCGAGCTGTTTCGCAGAGAGCGTCGAGATTGGTTCGTCGTTGAAGAGCAACGTGCCCTCTGTCGGACGGTCGAGTGTACCGATCAGACTGAGGAGCGTCGACTTCCCAGATCCCGATGGTCCGATGATGGAGATGAAATCTCCGTGCTCGAAGCGGAGGTTGATGTCTTTTAAGGCGACCGTTTTGACGTCACCTGTATCAAAGCGTTTTGTTAAGTGTTCGCATGTAAAATGATAGGCCATACCGTAAATTCTCTCCTTTACCTAAAATTTAGTGAAAATATGTAAGAGGACGTAATATTCTGACTATTCTCAGATTAGAGGAAAAACATTCCAATGTATAGCTTTATTTTTTTCAATGGGGGAGTGGGTATAGAGAAGTGAGGAGGAGAGAAGATGAAATCATTCGAAATCGAATTCCATTTGATCAATGAAGAAGTACCAACGTATATGGTAGAAGCCGATACACGATATGAGGCATTGGAGTCGATCTTTCAAGCGTTTCGACATGCGAGCGATGGGTTCGTACAATTTGAGGACGAGTTGATTGTGATGTTGGATCATGTGGCGTATGTGAAGGCGTTTGAGGTGGTGGAGTGATTTAATAGGTAATAACATTTAATAAGTTTCTATTATAGATTGAATTACATTTTGAAAAAGTTGCAAGAAGAAAGGATTTGATCTTTTCTTCTTGCAACTTCAATTATTTAAAAGTGAAAATTCTACTTAGTCTTTATCATCAACGTCAGCATATAATTTTAAGTTTTCCAGAAATAATGTCTTTAATTCATCTTTTTCAAGCATGGGAGACAGCACGATAGGATAAGATTTATTAAATTCGAAAATCACCCTACGCCCTACACGCTCATCACGTCCAAGATCATCTCGATTTTTTATCTTTGCTTTTAGTATTTTTGATAAATCTAACTCATTAATGATATCCATTACATTCAAAAGAAACTGTCCATTTCGAAAAATCTCATATTTGATGATGTAGTTGTAAAGATCTAAATTCTCAACAATTAAGCGATAATAGTGTGATTGTTTATTTATATCGGATGTATGATCTGAAACATACTGAGCAGCTAATATGCTTTTGTAAATGTAATTTTCCCAGTCAAATTTTTTTAACACAATATTGTTAAAATTTTTTTCGCTTTCTTCAACTTGAGGATAGGTACTTAGGATGAATTCTCTTTTTTTTGTTAAAAGTAATGAATGCCAAAATCTTTCATCCAGATGAATATCTCGATCAGTTTTTAAGTAGTATTCACTTAAAACTTTAAATGCTTTAAAAAAATGATCATTTCTTTCGTATTCATTTTTTTGGGCCATATATATCGGAAAGTCTGGGGCATTTATTATTGTGACGACTTCATTTGAAAAATACTCTTCTTTAGAGTTAATTTGATCTTCCAAAAAATCTTTATACAAGTTTGCATTATTCCTATAACCACGCTCTAACAATCTAATTTCCATGGTTTGCAAGTCCTTTCATAGCAGAAACGTACTTATCTATCATTCGATCAGATATTTTATGAATTACTTCGTCTATTGTGTCTAGTGTCAATTCAGTAACCATTTTTTTAATCATTAATTGATATAATTTTAAATCTAGTTTATTACTCGGTGGATTACATGTTTCTAGATCGACAGTTTCTTGATCATCGCTATTATTAATAATAAATTGATGTAAAGCTTTGGATAATCCAATATATATATACGGATTATTTAAAGTACTACTTTGAGGGAAATTGTTAAATTGATATTCAGCATCTTTGTAATGAATAATGATTGTTTCAGCACCAAGTTCTATTTTAATATCAGAATTCAGTGACGGATCAACATTTTTTTCAAATAATTCAAAAGGCTTAATAGTGCTTCCTTCAAAAAATACAACATTAGAATAAGCTAATAAAGCATGTTTTGACACACGGAGATCATTCCTGAAATTTAAATAAAAATCATTCAAATCATCATTACTTGCGTAACTAATTTCTTCCTTTGATTGAATTTGAAGTTGGATTGAAGTTCTTTTGCTTAAAGATAAGCGTGATTTTGGAATGTCAATGTAAAAATCCGAATTGTCTATTCGGAAATACTTGTTATCACGAGATTGTATAATGAATATTAGTTGCGCACGTCGATCATTAAGTAATTTCTGCAAAAATGGAGAATCAAGTTCATAAGTGTAGTTTAAGCGATAAAAAGTCGAGTTCTCTTCTAAAGATACATCAAGGATAAAATTACTTTCTGCATAACTATTTGAGTCATTCGTAAGTACCGGATAAGGAAAATTAGCATTTTTTTTATAAATCATTTGGCACCTCTACATAATATACAAACTTTAAAGAACGATTATAGTTTGACGAGAGCTCAAATTCGAGTTGAGCTTTTCCATCAATGATCTCCACATCCTTGATACTGTTGTTTTCGATTTTATAATTTTGGGAAGTGATTGGATTTCGAACAGATAAATAGTTGTCTTTTAATTCAAACTCATTGGCATGTTCTATACCCATACCGTCGATTACAACCAAGCTTATACTGCAGGGATAATCCAAAATTGAGTCCATACTTTTTGAGAAATCGAAGTTCAGATATTCGCGATCTTGTACAATAATTCTTTCTACCATTTCTGGATTTGCACTATACTTCTTAATTGGATCTTCACTATCATATTTACCTTCCGTACTTTTACGAAGTTTTAATGGTTGTCTGTTTCGCTTACTTTCTTGAATAGTAGGTTTGTTTGAAATTCCTTGTTTGTCGCGCTTTTCCTTTTTCTTAACAGTTGTTTTAGATTTAATTATGGGTTTGTTATTAATTAAAACGGTTCCCATTGAAGACATAAGATCTTGCTTGAATTGAGATTCTACTAAATAAATAATATTTTTAGTGTCCATAACTCCATCTACCGGATTATTATCTTTAATAGCATCTTCAATAATTCTGCTAATTTCACGCGTCAAATTATTAATAAAACGTTTTGCTTGTTTCTGTAATACAGGATCTTTAATGTGATCTGAAGAGAGTTGTGTATGTGATTCGTTTTCAAGCGATTTCAAATATGAATCTTCTTCAGGTCCACCTATTAATACAGCATTAAAAGGCTTATTGACGTTTCCCTTCACTTTGAAGTCTTCAATTTTCATTCCAACTGTTCGTACAATTGCGACTCTTCCTTTTACAATTCTTTCATCGTAAGTAAAATATAGACGAAATTTATAATCATTATGCCCGTCTGAAACAATTATTTTTTGAGGGGCCTTTTCTAAGTACGTGTTCACGTAGAGGGGAGTGAAATTTTTCTTGATATCTTCGATTTTTTGTACATAATATGCTGAATGGGTAACAATATCATGAATGGTATCTGGATTAATTTTGACTCCATTTACTTCGACTTCTAATTTTCCTTCGAGTATAGAAATGAAGAAACTATCACATACACTTGTAACAATGTCGTGCGTCTCGGCATAACCTTTTCTTAAATAAGGGATAACGATCTTTAATCCTCTCGTACTTTTTGAAAAGACTTTATGAAATTCATTTTCAAAAGGCATGAATTTTGATGAATATTCATTATTTTGTAATTTTGCGAAATATCCACTGGCTCGATAATAGCGATTATTATATGAATGCTCGATTAACTGAGTTGTACCACCTAAATGTTGCTCACCATTTTCATCACAGTTAGCAAAAAACATTACATGAATGTCTGAAGCCGCGTTAGATGCAATTTTACCAACTCCATGTGATCCTCCTCGAGCAGTTTCTATTGCAGTATCGGATTCTTCAAAGTGAACGCCTTTGTTATATGCATAGATTCCCCAAGTATGGTCTTTTGAGTTAGTTTGACCATATCTTGCACCTGTTAGTCCCTTAGTATTTTGATCCTCAAATGATATGTAAGAAACAGACTCTTGACTTACCTTATTCAACATATGTTTAATAGTTTCTTTCGTGTAAGTATTACGACCTTCTAAGGCATAAATACGATCTATTAACTCTTTGACACCTGGTATGTGTCTAGTCTCTATTTCACCAGTTTCGATTTTTACAATAACGGGACCATCAAAATTCTTAAGTTTTCCATCTAAAGAGTTTTGAATATTTTCTCTAACTAGCCCTGTCACTTTCATATCATAAAAACGTTCTAAAACTTTATTAAAGTTTGATTCTTCAATATTTGGTATTTGCGAAAATTGCCAATAAATTGGGTTTTTTTTAATCATTTTTAAATTTCACCTCAGTATAATCTAAACTTCTTTTTTCCTCATTGTTCCAATTGTACAATATGAGTTATTATTAATCTATAATTTGAAATACTAAAAAATATTACAAGTTAGGGATTTAGAAAGTAGGTATATATATGGCAATTAAAAATTATGCATTCAAAAATTTAGGATCTTTCATTCAAGATAATGTTTATCACATTCCTGATTATCAAAGAGAGTACTCGTGGGAAGAGTCGCAAGTTGAGGATTTTTGGAATGATCTCAAATCACTTTGTTTTTCAAATGAGTCTGAACATTTCTTTGGCCAAATAGTTGTACATGATGAAAACGAAGACTCAAATAGCACAACAAAATATATTATTGACGGACAGCAAAGGACTACAACCTCAATCATATTCTTAAGCGTTTTAAAGCAACTAGCGATTGAAATAACAGAGTATGGGGTTGCGGAGGCTGAAGAAATTGCAGAAGATATAAAAATAAAATTTATTGGACGTTGGACTGCTTCTAATGACCGTCTCCGTTTCAGACCTACTTCAATAGATGCAGACTTTTTTAGAACATATATTCAAGTACGTTCAATAAATTCCTACAATCAAAAACCGAGGAATCGTGCACAAAAGAGAATGAAAGAAGCATATCAACTTCTTGAAAAAAACTTGCGTGAAGAAATTAAGGGGAGAACACCGCAAGAACAATATCTTATCATTAATGATTTTTTTAATTCATTTATTTATGGATTTAAAGTTATGTATGTGGAAACCTCTTCTTTAGAAGAAGCATTTATTATTTTTGAATCGTTGAATGCAAGAGGTAAAGGTTTAGAAACATCAGATTTATTAAAGAACCATTTATTCAAATCATCTAAATCGCAAATTGATTCTGTTAAAAATAAATGGGAAAAGATATCCGATAATATAGGATCTTCAGAAGCTACAAAATTTATTCGTTATTATTGGAATGCCATTGAATCATTTTCAAGAACCCAAAACTTATATAGAAAAATGAAGAGTAAAATTAATACTGAAAGTCAAGTAATTAGAGTGATAAGTGAACTAGAATTACTTTCAGATGTTTATACAACACTCAATGCTAATTCGGGAACAAGTGTATTTAATCATAAGCTCTTGAATGACTCTTTGAAAAACTTGAAATCGTTTAGTGCAACTTCCTTCTACCCAATTGTATTTGCAATGTACTTAAAGAATTGGGATGAAAAAGACATTTTAGAAGTACTCTTAGCTATTGAAAAATTAATTTTTAGAAACATAGTTATTGCTAAAAATGCCGCTAATAAATACGAAATAATTTTTGCGGAACTAGCAATTTCAATTTCAAATAATAACATTTCAATAAATGAAGTTGTTAACAATTTAAATGGTTATAAAATCTCTGATGAAGCATTCGCAAATCATTTTAAAGATTTAGAAATAAAAAACAAGCCAATCATTCGGTACATTTTAAAAGAAATAAATAACTTAGGATCTAGTAAAGAAACAATTATATCAGATTCGGAAAGTGTTCATATTGAACATATTTTGCCTCAATCTCCTGGAGAATGGTATGTATATAACCACGAAGAATACGTGAATAAACTAGGGAATCTTACATTATTGGGAAGTGAATTTAATAGAAAAATTTCAAACAGTTTATTTGATAGAAAGAAAGAAATGTATAGAAATAGTGAGATAAAAATCACAAGAGATTTGATTGACTATTCTCAATGGGGTGTTGAAGAGATAAAGCATCGACAAGATCACTTGACTAAACTTGCGCTTACAATTTGGTAAAGTACTTTAAGCTGATATTAAATATTGAAGAATTTATAGAAAATTAAAACTCTACTAATTTCTCTGTACGAAAAATTCTGAGGGGTGAAGAATAGTGACCCGATATAACAAATTAGTACGCGACCGCATTCCTGAAATTATTCATGAATCAGGAAAAGTCCCAATTGTAAAGCAACTTAGCCAAGCCGAACACTTTGAACAAGCGCGCTTGAAACTTTATGAAGAAATCAAAGAGTATGAAGAGACAAACATTGATGAAGAGTCTCTTGAAGAGTTAGCTGACATTTTGGAGTTGGTCTATACACTCGGAAATATGCATGGGGCAGACTTCGATGAATTGAACCGCATACGTGAAGAGAAGCGCAAAAAACGTGGCGGCTTTGAGAAGGGACTACTTTTAGAAGAGGTTCTGGATCATGAGTGACTTACGACTCCATACGAGCAACCTTGGCACTCCTTTACAAGAACACATAGACGCGGCGACTGAAATTTATATGGTCGTCGCGTTTGCTCAAGTGTCGGGAGTGAAAGAATTATCCGCTTCGTTAAGAAAAGCGGGTGAACGCGGTGCACAAATCAGAATCTTGGTGGGGGACTACCTGTATCTCACCAACCCTGATGCACTGGATGTGCTTCTAAAAATCCCGAACATCGAGCTCAGACTATACCGCTCAAAGGGAAGGTCGTTCCATCCAAAGGCATATTTATTCCGCACGTGCAATAGCGGTACATTTTTTGTCGGTTCCTCGAACTTGTCGCATAGTGCACTAAATCATGGAGTGGAATGGAATGTTGAAATTCCTTCAAGTGTATCAGAGCAAGTGTTTGAAGAGTCAGTCGCTGCGTTCCATGAATTATTTTATAGTGAATACGCGCAAATGATGAATCCAGTCTCGTTACAGCCTTACCGAGAAGAGTATGAAGCGCGAAAGGATCGAATGAAGGAGCTGGAGGTCGCTGAACACTCTCCTGTTTACATAGAAGATGATTCGATTACACCGACATCTGTCCAAGACGCAGCGTTATTGTCACTCCGGGAAACGATGGCGGAAGGTCGGAAAAAGGCGATGCTCGTTTTGGCGACTGGATTAGGAAAGACGTATTTAAGTGCATTTTTTGCTCGTCAGTTCAAACGTGTCCTTTTCGTCGCGCATCAGAAGGAACTCTTGTTACAAGCAGAAAGGTCTTTCCTCAATGTGGCGACCGACTGGAAGACCGGATTATTACTCGGGGGTGAATCACGAGATCAGGAAACTGCTGATGTCGTGTTCGCCTCGATTCAAACGTTAGCTTCGAAACAAAGAATGGAACAATATAATCCGGAGCAATTCGATTTGATTATCGTGGATGAGTTTCATCATTCGGCAGCCCCGTCCTATCGTCGTGTATTAGATTATTTTAAGCCGAAATTTTTGTTAGGTTTGACTGCGACGCCTGACCGTTTAGACGGGGGAGACGTATACGCACTTTGTGATGATAACGTTGCTTTCCAGATGCACTTTACAGAAGCAATCGAAGAATCGTATTTAACCCCGTTTCATTACGTTGGAATCTATGATGAAATCGACTACTCTCAGATTCGTCTGATCAATGGACGTCGTTATGATCAAGAGGAATTATTAGCAGAGCAGTTAAAAGAAAGTGTTGCCGAGAAGATTTATAAGGCGTGGACAGAACATCATCAATCGAGAGCGCTCGGTTTTTGTTCATCTGTTATACAAGCTGAATATTTGGCAGATTATTTCAGGAGACAAGGTGTGCAGGCAGTGGCGCTTCATAGTCAGACCGAGTATGATCGTACCGAAGTGATTGCTCAGTTAAAGCGTGGACAATTGGACATCATTTTTGCAGTGAATCTATTTAATGAAGGTGTCGATATTCCTGAAATCGATACGTTATTGTTCTGTCGTCCGACAGAATCATTGACAGTGTTTACCCAGCAAATCGGACGAGGACTACGTCTATCGACAGGAAAGACACATTGTACGATTATAGATTTGATTGGGAACTATAAAAATATTGATAAGAAACTGGCGCTTTTGACGACTAGCCGACAAGATACAGTGAATTCCTTACCAACTACGATTGATTTACCTTCGTCATGTACAATTGAGTTTGATTTACAAACTGTTGACTTACTGAAGAAAATGGTGACACGTTCCTCAACGCGTCAGCAATTACTTGAACAAAATTATTTCATGGTGAAAGAAGAAATGGGTAGACGCCCGAGCTACATGGAATTAATCCAACGAGGAGAGTACTCTATTGATGCGTATCGTTCCGAATGGAGAAAGCTTGGTGGGTTCTTCGGATTCTTGCATAAACTCGGAGAACTAAGTGAGGAAGAAACGATAATATACAATGATGTGAAGTCGCTTCTAGTCGAGGTGGAATACACGAGCATGACCAAAAGCTATAAAATGATTGTACTTTCTATTATGCTGAAACGAGGAGAAGAGAATTGGTACAATCCACTCAAAGCCTCTGAAGCCGCTCTTCCTTTTTATGACTACATTAAAAATAAACCATATCGTCAGCAGATTGATGGAAAGACGAAAGACTTTCAGCAACCTTTCCATCAACAAAGAATTGAAAAATTGTTGTTACGAATGCCATTCGATAAAATTGCCAAAGGACCGTTTTATGTAGAAGATGAAACCTTGCATATCGAATTCAATGAGAGACTCCGTAATCCGGTGGTTTATAAATGGGTGAAACAAATTGTAGATGTTCGGTTACATTACTACTTTAGTCGGAAAGCGAAAGGGTGAGCATGCTGAACGAGGAAACAACTATCAACTCATCAGAGATTGCTATACAGTCTTTTTGTAACTTTATTGATAGTTTTGCGCGTCAAGGTACATATAAAATGAATGTTATCCAAATCATGCTCAACAGAGGATATGAAGATTGGTTTCACCCATTATCAGCTGATGTGATCGCAAAAGAGTACTATGATTTGGTAAGGAAGCAAAGTGAAGAACATTCTTTAAATAGCATTGCTAAAATATTTCATGAATCATTTTCACAGAAGGGAATAGAAAGTCATCTAAATTCGCTACCGTTTAAAGCCTTGACGACAGAATCACCAAGAACAGGTAAATCACCATTTAAGAATGCGAATGGGAAACTCATTGTCAGAGAAGAGTTCTGCATTCCGACTAAACAAGCACATGCTGCTATTCAATTAGCAGTTGAAAACAAATTAGAAGACTACTTTGAAATGAAGCAGAGGTAGAAAGGTGGGGTAATGTGAAACGCCTATTACTACGCAAAATCCAATTCGCCCTCCAGCACCATGGTGGGACGGCATCTTTACAAGACATTTATGCGTATGTCGAAAAATCGTATTATCAACTCGAGCTCGATCGCTATAAAGATTGGAAAGGGCACGTTAATAAACAGATTCGTGCGCATTCCAGTGATTCAGCGAGCTTTACCGGGAAAGAGGACCTCTTTTATTCCACAGGAAATAAAGGCATTTGGGGCCTCAGACAATCCAATACCTAACGAAAGCGGGACCAATTTCACTTGGTTCCGCTTTCAATGTTTACAAAACATCACACCCTATTGTCACATAATGTTCATTCCTGTACACTTCGATATTGTGTGCTAAAAATTATGTTAGGGGTTAGTCAATGGAACTTGTACAGCAATTATCTCAAATGCAACTCATCAACCAATTCTGGTTGCTTATGGCCTTCATCATCCCGATGGTCATTTTATCTCGTATGGTCGTGGCTGGGACGCGCTTCTCGCCGATCCTCGTCATCGTCATCTTCGGTCTTGGTCTCGGCTTCGGTATGGTCGAGCTCGGCATCGCGACACCGGGACTTCCTGAATTCCCGCTCGTCGACTTCTTGTCACGGACGACGATCATCGCATTAGTCGTTTCGTTCTTCGTCGGTGGACAGGAACTTCGTAAAATCTTAAGCAAACAAGAGCTCGACATGGAAGACATCGTCGTTCCTGCAAAAGAGGAAATGTTCCTCGGAACAGGACGTACGCAGTTCATCTTTATCCTCCGTTCGTTCTTCTTGCTCGTCGGTTTGGAAGGGTTCTTCCGTATGGCAATCGAGCCAGGTACGGCAGAAGGGATTGCGCTTTACTACCCAATCCTCGCACTTCTCGGTCTTGCGGTATCGTTCTTACTCATCGACCATAAAGCACAGATTCAGGACAAGAAAGTATACATGCAAAAAGGTGTCATCGAGACAGTCCTCTTGCTTGTCATCTTGTTCGTCTCGTTCTTGATTGCGACAGCAGTTCAACCGATCATCGCACTTCCGCAAATCTTCTTCGCGATGTTGATCTCGTCAGCACTCGGTGCCATCTTCCATAACTGGACGTATGGACCGACTGTCCGCGCGCTTCTATTCGCAGGGATTCCGGTCGTCTTGGCTGCCAACTTCATGGTTGGTGGTTCACGAATCGGTGACGCGTTCGCCATCGAAGGCATGAACTCGATTCTCGTGTACGGCTTCTTCGGTCAGTTGTTCTGGATGTTCGGTGGAATCGCACTCATCATGTGGTTCGCTCGTACGGGTCACATCCGTAACCTCGCGCCAGGTATGGCGGGGTCACTTTCACACAGTGGTCTCACAGGTGCGTGTACGGCTGGGGACTTCGGTCAAGTGGCGGCAAAACGTGCGCCAATCATGATCAACATCCCGTTCTTCGGACACATTTTCGTATTCTCGATCCTCGCAGTCAGTGCCGATAACGGCGCGCTCTGGATTTGGCCGACAGCCATCATCGTCTTGATCGGTCTCGCACTCACGGCGCTCGCGTTGAAAAACTTACGTGCGGCGAACGGGGAAGACTTCAAAGAAGTCAAAGCCCTTATGCAGTTCTCGTTCGGATGGCAGATGATGGCCGTCTTCGGTGGTCTCGTCATCTTGACGTTCAGCACGATTGCATTTGATTACACGACGATGGCACAATCGTCAGCGATCTCGCACTTCGGCTTGTTCGCAGCGGTCCAAGGCGGTATGTTCGGAACGGAAGCATCGCTTCTCATCCCGCTCATCTTCTCGATGCCGTTCCTCGTGCACCCGATCGTCTTCTACATGTTCGGGAAAGCACTCGACAACAATGGCGAAATGCCACGTGTGCCGGTATATGCGATGGCGCTCGTTGGTGTCGTCGGCGTATCTGCAGCGATTTTCGTTTTATAATACGATTCCGCTCTGACTTCGGTCAGGGCGGTTTTTTTATTTGATGATTTGGATATGGTAGACTTTGGATAGTGAAAGCGGGGGAAAGTATATGAAAAAATGGTTGTTCTTTGGTTTCATTGTGTTGATTGTAGCTAGAGTCTGGGTGACACCGATGTATACGACAAGTCCAGATATGGATGACTTTGTGAGCTGGTTCGAGGAAACCTATTCGGTACAATGTGAAGATGAGAGCTGTGACACATTTACGCTGATTGGGGATCAGACAAATACATATGTGAATGAAGAAGGGTATATGAAACAGTCCAGTGGCTTTTTCACTTTCGAAATGGAGGTAAGGCGATTATATCGAAGTGTCGAAGAACCAGAACGAGTCGGGACGATTGAAGTGAGATGGAATCAAGATTCGTTCGAGATTACGGAAGAAACAGGTATCTTTGTTTCTTCGCCATAGGGGACTTGAAGCATGCTGATGATCACTCAGGATATAAAGGGGAAGCGCTATGAGGCGCTCATCGATAATTTGCTTAAGCACTGCACTCACTTTGCGTTCGTGGAAGACAGGCGCCGAATGGAGATTGAAGAAGAGCGCTTGGCGTATATGGATGTACTGACGGAAAAGATTCGTTGGGATTTGATGGAACGAACCATCGTAAGTGAATGGGAGACGACAAGACTGCCTGGAGATACGGCGTATTTATATTCGTTCCATATGAATTATCGGACAGCCCAGTTCCTAAAAGAGCATGGTGGCTCATTGTTCAGATGGATCCATCCAGAACTTCCAGAAGACTTGATGTTTTATGCGGAGGATACGTGCGTGCTCGCGGTATGTTCTCATGAATCGTTCTTTGTCGTCGATGAAGCGATGTGGGGGCAAATTCAATGAGATGAATGATTAAGGTCACCTCTTATACTATTATGGCAGCTTGTTGGGGAACGGTCTCCATTCCGAATCTTTTCTGTCGCGTTCATTTTGTTTTCTGACAGAGTTAGAAAAAAGTCGTTCACTCGCACCAAATCGTATGTAATTCTGTTGAGCCTGTCGAAGCGACACCGTATTCGCACCGCCTTCATAATCGGGATCGTCGAATTGAACCCCGTCGTCCTCCCAAAAACAGATTCGACAAATGTCGTATGTGCCCGGCGGCTCTTCTTCTAACGTCTGGTAGCCACAACATGGGCATGTGTATCTCAAAATCATCACCTCTTCTTTAGTATAGTAGATACAAGCAAAAAAGCGTCCGACCTTTTCAATAGGTCGAACGCTTTTTCTGTCATGACATCACCATCGAGATCAACGTCAAGATGGCGAGCCCACCTTGTGTCAGGATAATCTTCTTGTCACTCGTGATACTGCCATATAGGGCAACGAGAATGATATATGTCAGAATCATAGTGACAATCTCGACCGGATTGGGGGAGACGTATAGCCCGTATAAGAGCCCGACCCCGATCAATCCGTTATACACCCCTTGATTTTTGAACAAAACCGACACCGAGTCTCTCGTCAGCTCGTCTTTCGACATGCGGAAGACACGTGACGTCGAGGAAGAGGCCGTCGCGATCGTCTCTAAATAGAAGATATAAAAGAATTCGACAGCGACGAGTGTCCCGAGCACAAGGGTGAGCGTCGACATGTTAGTTGACTGCTGCTACTTGGATGACTGGTTTCGCTGACACGTAGTTCGCGACGTTTTGTGCGAAGTTGATGAGGGCCGGGTTTTGGTTGTGCTGCTCGAGAGCTGCTTGGTCTTCCCAGTTCTCGATCATGACGAAACGGTTCTCGACAGACGTTGACTCGTATAGGTCATATCCGACGCAGCCCGCTTCTTGTTTTGATGAGTCGATTAAAACTTGGATGTCACGCAAGAAGTTCTCGCGTTGTGAAGCTTGGATATCAAATGTGGCGTTTACTAAGATCATGGTTAATTCCTCCGATTGTTTAATAAATTATTTGAATGAAGTGACTGTTTGAGCGTCAAGACGAACTGATGTGTAACCTTCTTCTGCAGCTTTCCCGACAGACAAGATCATGACAGGTACATAACGGTCTTTGTCGAGACCGAACGCTTCTGCGAGTTGGTCTTTCTCGAAACCACCGATTGGGTTCGTGTCATAGCCATGTGCACGTGCTGTGAGCATGAATTGCATCGCTGCGAGACTCGCATCGATTTTCACGATATCGTTCATCTCTTGTTTCGAGAGGTTTTTGTAGTAAGGGATGATTGCGCCGAGCTGTTGATCACGAACTTCTTGTGGCATTTTGCCTTCTGCGACCGCTTGATCGTAGATTTGTTCGCCGTACTCGTAGCACTCCATGTCTCCGAAGATGAGGAGCATCGCAGAAGATGAATCGTTTTGACGCGTGTTGAAGCGGATGAGCGGCTTGAGCGTCTCTTTCGCTTCTGGGCTTTCGACGACGACGAAGCGCCATGGTTGCATGTTGACTGATGATGGGGCAGTCGTTGCTTCCTGAATCATCTCGAGCATCTCTTCTTGTGAGATTTTCACGTTCTCGTCATAGACACGGATTGATTTACGACCGAACATGACGTCTTTGAATGTGTTGTTTTCAAATGTAGTTGCCATTGGTGAATTCCTTCTTTCTCTGTTTAGGCGTGACTGTTCAGTTTTTGAAGCAGTCCGGATAAGTGTTGAATCTCTTCAGCGGACAAGGCTTGTAAGACGAGGTGGTTGGCCCGTTCGTCTCGCTCGCAGTGACCGAGGTCTTGCTCTGCTTTCTCTGTCACACGGACGAACATCTCGCGATGGTTCTCCGCGTTCCGCTCTCTGACGACATATCCTTTTTCTTCAAGGATCTTTAAATGTCGGGTGATGGCGGCATTGTCGATTTTCATCTCTTCTTTAATCACGCGTTGCGAACAAACGCCTCGTTCTTTGACGACTTGTAGCATCTCGTAGCGGGTCAGGCTGAAGCCCGTTTCCCGTTCGAACGAGGATGCGACGTTTTGTTCCGCCAACTTGATTTGGTAAAGTAATCGGCTGATTTCACGTAGGTCCATTGCGTCCCACCTTTCTCAATTGACTTATCAATCGTTGACTTGTCAAACGATACAACGTTTTGGATTGCCTGTAAAGTCAAACGCTCAAAAAAAGACGACACCGAAATTATCGTGTCGTCTCGTCTTCGATCGGAGTACCATCAAAATGATATTCTGTCATGAACGTCGTCTCGTCGAATCCGTACAGACGGTCGTATTCGTTCAAATCCTCAATCGTCCGCACGTCGAGGAATGAAGGGTCGATATCAGACGCTGCACGCGTGAACATCATATACCGTTCCGTATAGTCGTCATTGCCACCTGGTTTCCCGTCGAACGAGAAATGGATCGAGTAGACGTCAGGCTCGATGTCACGCATGACGTTGAGAATGCGCTGTTTCTGTTCGTCCGTGTTGTTCCAGTCTTCATGAAACATGATTGAGACGTCGAGATACGTCTCCGGATTCGTCTCATAGATAGACGTCGGGGTCGTGGTGACGTTCGCTTGCGCATCATCGGACACACCGGTTGGCACCTCTGCCCGGACGGTCTCTTCCTCTTTTAGGATTTCTTCCGACACGAGCCGTTCGTGAATTGTCCGCTCCGCCTCGCGTTCCCAATACGTCTCGAGCACGTTGTCATGGATGGAGCCGTCGCCATACGTCTCTAGAAAATAAGTGCCGGCGAATGGTTCTTTTGTCAATGTCACTTCCCCGACATAACCGCCCATCTTCCAATCCCGTGACAGTTCGATGTCGGGTTGTTCCTGATACGTTTCTTTTACATAAGTACTATATGCATCTCGTGCCTCGGATTTCTCAAGTGTCGTATACGTAAAGAAGCTAGCAGCGAGAAGCCCGCCGACAATGCCTGCCACGATTCGTTTTTTCATCCATTCGTCACCTCTTTCCCAATGTACCTCATATATCGAGGAGAAACCTCGGTCCAAAGTCTTATTCAAATCATTTCCATTTCCCTGTAAACTGAAAGTGCCCTCGAAATACTATTGCAATTACGTGTACTAATACATATAATACACTTAAAGAGTGACATTGACTATGAGAGGGTGTGACCCATGTTATACAAAATTGATATGAAGAGTTCAGAACCGCTTTACGAACAAATCGTCAATCAAACGAAAGAACTCGTCATCCGCGGCATCTTACGTCCGGGAGACAAGGTGATGTCTGTACGCGAACTTGCCACCGACCTCGTCATCAATCCAAATACGGTCAGTAAGGCGTATCAGGAGTTGGAGAGACTCGGTCTCCTCGAGATGCGACGCGGGCGCGGGACGTTCGTCTCCGAAGATTGGGTAGACGATGATGCATCAAGAGAACCGGTCATCGCATCAATCAAGAAGATCGCGATTGATTGCCATTATGCGAATGTGCCGTTAGAAGAAGCCATCGACGTATTGCGGACCGAATATGAGAAAGTAGGGGAAGCCAATGCTGAAAGTTGAGCAATTGAGTAAACAAATCGACCGTCAGACGATTTTGGACGGAATTGACTTTACCGTCGAATCAGGAGAAATCGTTGCGCTTGTCGGGCGTAACGGTGCCGGCAAGACGACACTTCTCCGGACAATGGTCGGAATCATCCGCCCCGATCAGGGAGACGTGTTATATGGAACGAAAAGTATCTTTAAAGACGCAGGATTGAAGCGGGACGTCATCTTCGTACCGGATTCAGCGGATGCACTCAAACACTACACGGTGAACGAAGCGACCGACTTATACGAATCAATCTATCCATCGTTCAATCGTTCCGCTTTCCGTGAGACGTTGACGCGTTACAACATTGAGAACAAAAAGATTCGCCAACTGTCAAAAGGACAGAAGGCGCTCGTCACGTTATCGCTCGCTTTCGCCGTCCAAGCGAAATACTATCTGCTTGATGAACCGACGGACGGTTTAGACGTAGTTGCCAAGTCAGACGTGTTGAAACTGATGATCGCCCAGGTCGAGAAACGGAACTGCTCGATTATCGTCTCGAGCCACCAATTACACGAACTCGAACGAATCGCCGACCGTATCATCATGATCGAGAGCGGACGCGTCAAAGCAATCATGTCGCTTGAAGAGGCGCGTGCCCTCAGCATTAAGTGGCAAGTCGTCTTCAACGACCATGTCCCGGTCGAATTGCTCGAACGAAAAGATATCGAAATCATCAGCGTGACTGGACGTGTCGTGCTGTTCATGGCGAAAGAACGGACGGAGGAGCTCGAGACGTTCATCGATTCATACAATCCGATGCTCATCGAAGAGATCCCGATGTCTCTCGAAGACGTATTCCGTATCCAGTTAGGAGGAGAAGCTCATGCTGTCTAAAGTGTTGTTGAAGAAAGATTGGAAACAAGTGTCGCTGCTTTGGATCTTGCTCGTCTTCTTAGGAATCGTCGCCTTCACGGTGCCGGTATGGACGGATATGTATGCGTACGAACAACAGATTCTTGAAATTAAACAAAACCCGAGCGACTTCCCAGATATCGTGACAGGTGATGTGAACGAGATGGTGCCGGAAGACTTCTTCGGGGATGGATCTGGATACGGATACCTCGGAGGTCTGAACGGACTCATTCCGTCAGGCGGTGTCATTTTCTTGTTTGTCATCTTTGGTGCCCTCATGGCGTCCGTGTTGATCGGAAGTGAACGCAATAGCCAAATGTCCGATTTCACGATGTCGTTACCGTACACGCGTACCCAGCTATACATATCGAAATGGGTGCTCGGTGCGACAGGAATTGTAACATCGACCTTGATTGGTGGGACGTTGATGTTCCTCATCATCCGCTTCTCCGATTACTCCTTCTTGATGGAAGGAAAAGAGTTCAAGGTGATCGCGATGATTCTATTCTTGATGCTATCTGGAATTTCGTTCTTCTCGCTCTCATTATGGATGGGATCGTTTGGCGGAGAGTCCATCTCACAAGTCATCTGGACGTTTGTCGCGCTCATCTTTCCGATGGGGATTTTACTCCTCGTCCAAGGTTCACTCTATGCGTTTTTCCCAGATCGACTCTTCTCGTTTGTTGATGAAGCGTTCGAGAGTATCCCGATGCGAATTTTGTCACCGCTAAACAATATCTTCAATGTCGATATGTATTCAGTGTATACCGATCAATCGGTGTGGAATGACTTTATCACGTACGCCCCGATCCTTGCGATTGCGAACATCGTGCTCACATTTGGTCTCGGGTTGTGGATGTTTAAGGAAGCACCACAAGAGAACAACGGACGCTTCTTCATGTTCTCGAGCTGGTTGTGGCTCATCCATATCGTCATCGTCATTTGCTTCGCGATGTTAGGTGGCGTATTGTTCTCGGTCATCTCGTACCCGCAAAACATGATCTTGTATGTGATTGGATTTGTGATTGCGGCCTTCCTGGCTCACTTACTCGCCAAACGCTTGCTCTACCGCTTCAACTTGAAACTCAAATCGTAAGGAGGGACACCTATGAAACGCTTCTGTCTGTTGCTCGTTCTCGCCATCTCACTAGTAGGTTGCACGAATCCGGAACCGAACGCCTTTGAATATAGAGGTTCGAAAGTCGGGGACAATGCCGCCGTCGTCGGGATTGCCGGGAGCTTACCGCTACACGAATGCTATCAATCGGTCGAGTTGCAGACGAAGAAGCGTCCTTATGGGTTGACCGTCCGTTACGAAGATCCAGGAATGGAGCGAGCGGAGCAAGAGCGTCTTGCGATTCGGAATGCGGCTACTTACTTCACGCTCATTCCGAATGCGGAAATCGTCCGCTTCGCCTTCCCGAACCGGACGTATGCCTTCTCTAGACCAGAGATGGAGGCGTGGTTCGGAACGGATTTCTCGAACATCCGTCACGAGAATGAGTTACAACAATTAATGAATCAGAAGCTTGAACAGCTGGATTCGAACAATTCCTATTTTAGGCGGGTATAACAGCGATTGGATGACAAATCCAATCGCTTTTTTTGATATTTTCTGAAAATTATCGGGTAAAGGGTAGATGAAAGCGTTTTCTTAGCATTATAATGGAGTTAACTGAATGAGTATTCATTTCCAAGGAGGAACAGCGATGAACAAACCGTGGTTACAAGATTATCCAGAAGGTATGCCCCAGTCGATTGATTACGAGGTAAAGCCGCTCTATGAGGCATTGTCTCGCGCAGCAAAGGATTATCCGAATCGTACGGCCGTCTCCTTTATCGGGAAAGAGTGGACATTCGCGGAGATCGATGATGCCGCACGTCGACTCGCCACGATGCTCCAAGCGAAAGGACTTGAAAAAGGGGACCGCGTCAGCCTCATGCTTCCGAACTGTCCTCAATACGTCATCTCGTTCTATGCCGTGCTCTATGCAGGAGGGACGGTCGTCCAGACGAACCCGCTTTATACGGAGCGGGAGCTTGATAACCTCATCACGGATGCGGGCGTCAAAATTGTCATCACCCTCGACTTGCTCTATCCGAAAACGCTTCGCGTCAGTGAAAAGACGGAGATCCAAACCGTGATCACGACAAGTATCGCCGATTACTTACCGTTCCCGAAAAACAAGCTGTATCCGATCAAAGTGAAACGAGAAAATAATATCGTGATCGACACGACCGGCTCGACGCCGTTTAAAGACTACAAAGACTTTAATCCGGTCACGCCGCTCGACATCAATCCGAAAGAAGACGTCGCGGTTCTTCAATATACAGGCGGGACGACGGGACTTCCGAAAGGCGTCATGTTGACCCACTTCAACTTGACGGCGAACGCGGACCAAATCACGAACTTATTCTATAAGTATAATCGCGGGGACGAGAAGCGCGTCTTGTGTGTCGTTCCGTTCTTCCACGTCTACGGGATGTCGTGCTGTCTGAACTTCGGTGTCACGAACGGGTATGAGCTCGTCCTCGTGCCGCGCTTCGAAGTGACGGATGTCCTGAAGACGATTCAGAAGAAAAAGCCGCACTTCTTCCCGGGCGCTCCGACGATGTACGTCGGGATCTTGAACGACCCGAAACTGAAAAAATACGACTTGTCATCCATTGAAGCGTGTATCTCTGGTTCGGCACCGCTTCCGATTGAGGTACAAGAGGAGTTCGAGAAGATCACAGGTGGTCGCATCGTCGAAGGATATGGTTTGTCTGAGACGTCGCCGGTTACGCACGCAAACTTCTTATGGGATAAGCGAATCGTCGGCTCAATCGGTGCGCCGCTGTCGGATACTTCTGCTAAAATAGTAAAAGCAGACGGAGAGACGGAAGCAGATATCGGGGAAATCGGTGAAATCATGCTGAGTGGTCCACAAGTCATGAAAGGCTATTGGCAAAAACCGGAGGAGACGGCAGCCGTCTTGAAAGATGGATGGCTCGCGACGGGTGACCTCGGTTATATGGGTGAGGATGGATTCTTCTATATTGTCGACCGGAAGAAAGATATGATCATCGCCGGTGGATTCAACGTCTATCCACGTGAAATCGAAGAAGTGCTCTACGAACATCCGGCCGTCAAGGAAGCGGTCTGTATCGGTGTCCCTGACCCGTATCGTGGTGAGACGGTCAAAGCGTTCATCGTCCTTCGTGACGGGTCGAGCGTGACTGAAGAACAACTCGACAAGCATTGTCGTGAGAAGCTCGCGGCTTATAAAGTGCCGAAGCTGTACGAGTTCCGTGACGAGTTGCCGAAGACGTTCGTCGGTAAGATTTTACGCCGTGTCCTCGTCGATGAAGAGAAGGCGAAACAAGTGAAACAAAGCAGTTGACACCAAGCGTACGCATGATAGAATAATAAATGAATGAACCATCATTCATTTTTCTGCAGCGGTAAGGAGCTTGGGGTTAATGACAAATCATATTTCGAAAAGTGACCGAATCATTGATGCGGCGGTCAAAGTAATTGCCAATCACGGCTATCACGGTGCAAAGGTGACAGCCATCGCCAAAGAGGCGGGTGTCGCGGACGGCACGATCTATTTGTACTTCAAAAACAAGGAGCATCTCTTGATCGAGTTGTTCCAAGCGAAGATGGGGTTGTTCATCGACTACTCGAAACAACAAATCGGGAAAGAGACGACAGCCGGAGATCAGTTGTATCAGTTGATCGAATCACACTTAAAACAACTGTCGGCCGATTACGACCTTGCCGTCGTGACACAAATCGAACTGCGACAGTCGAACTTGGTGCTTCGCCAAAAAATCGGAGAAGTGCTCAAACCATACTTGAATTTAATCGATTCGGTCGTCAAACACGGAATCGAGACAGGAGAGTTCGACAAGGATCTAGATTATCGACTCGCCCGTCAGATGATTTTCGGCACAATCGATGAGGTTGTGACGAGCTGGATGGCGAGCGGCTTCAAATATGACTTGATGTCGACGCTTCCGAATGTGCACCATATGTTAAAGAAGGGGCTTACTTAACAGTGAGCCCTATCACTAGCTCAAAAAATGAATGCTGATTCATGAATGATGGGAAAGAATTGACTAAAGGGGGATCAACCATGAATATTTTTGTTTTGCTGAAACGTACGTTTGATACTGAGGAAGCGATTCAGCTCGAGAATGGGGAAATTCAAGAAGACGGCGCTGAGTTCATCATCAACCCGTATGACGAATATGCGGTCGAAGAAGCGATTCAAAAACGTGACGCACTCGGGGGAGAGGTCACGGTCGTCACGGTAGGACCGGAAGACGCGGACAAAGAGCTTCGTACAGCACTCGCCATGGGAGCGGACAAAGCTGTTCGTATCTCGATCGAGGACGATGTCGAAGATGCGGACCACGTCACGATTTCAAAAGTGCTCGCCACATACTTGAAAGAACAAGATGCAGACCTCATCTTTGCAGGGAACGTTGCAATCGATGGCGGTAGCGGACAAGTCGCACCACGTGTCGCAGAACTTCTCGACATGAACTACGTGACGACGATCACGGCTCTTGAAATCGACGGCACGACGGCTACGGTCACACGTGACGTCGAAGGGGATACAGAAGTCATCGAAGTTGCACTCCCACTTCTCGTGACGGCGCAACAAGGGTTGAACGAACCACGTTACCCGAGCTTGCCAGGGATCATGAAAGCGAAGAAAAAACCACTCGAAGAACTTGAACTCATGGACATCGACCTCGATGAAGATGAAATCGAAGCGAAAATCGAGACGATCGAACGATTCTTACCAGAAGAGAAGAAAGCCGGCCGTATCCTTGAAGGCGACATGTCGACACAAGTGAGCGAGCTCGTACAACTTCTTCGCACGGAAGCGAAAGTCATTTAAGGGGGAGATCATAGATGAGAGCTTTAGTACTCGCAGAAGCGCGTGAAGGCGCGTTACGTAACGTATCATTCGAAGCCATCGCTGCGGCGAAGCAATTGACAGACGATGTGACGGCAGTCGTGATTGGGGATCACGTGCAATCACTCGCGCAAGAACTTGGGGAGTATGGCGCAAGCCGTGTCCTCGTCGTTGAAGACGATCGCCTCAAACACTATACGCCAGACGGCTACGGGCAAGTGCTCCGTCAGTTGATCGAGCAAGAAAGTCCGGACATGATCGTCCTCGGACACACAGCACTCGGGAAAGACATCGCACCGAAACTCGCGGCACGTCTCGATGCTGGACTCATCAGTGACGTCGTCTCTATCGAAGGAACAGGTCGTGACGCTGAATTCGTTCGCCCAATCTACTCAGGGAAGGCGTTCGAGAAAGTGAAGTTCAAAGACTCGGTCATGTTCTTCACAATTCGTCCGAACAACATCGACGCACTCGCGCGTCAAGCAGGTGCAAGCGTCTCAGTTGAAACGCCAGCAGTCGAATTGAAAGACCTCGCGATGATCGTCAAAGAAGTCGTTCGTAAGGCGACTGGGAAAGTCGACTTGGCGGAAGCGAAAGTCATCGTCGCAGGCGGACGTGGCGTGAAGAGCGAAGACGGCTTCAAACCACTTGAAGAGTTGGCTGAACTTCTCGGAGGAGCGGTTGGTGCTTCACGTGGAGCATGTGACGCCGACTACTGCGACTATGCGCTTCAAATCGGACAAACGGGTAAAGTCGTCACACCAGACCTTTATATCGCGTGCGGAATCTCTGGGGCAATCCAACACTTGGCAGGGATGAGTAACGCGAAGGTCATCGTCGCGATCAACAAAGATCCGGAAGCGAACATCTTCAGCGTGGCGGATTATGGCATCGTCGGTGATTTGTTCGATGTCGTTCCAATGTTGACAGAAGAGTTCCGCAAGCACCTCGTCAATAGCTAATAAGCAAAACGTTTTGGGGTTGTTACCCTCCGTGGTATACTCTGAACATGAATTGCATGAGAGTTCTACATCAGGACTCTCTCATCTTATTGGGGAGGTTTTTACAAATGGCTATTAAACACGCAACGACTCAATCGTTTGAACAAGATGTAAAAGAGGGCGTAGTCCTCGTTGATTTCTGGGCAACTTGGTGTGGACCATGTCGCATGATCGCGCCAGTTCTCGAAGAACTCGATCAAGAAATGGGTGACCAAGTCCAAATCGTGAAACTCGACGTCGACGAAAATCCTGAAGTCGCAGGTGCTTTCCAAATCCAAAGTATCCCGACACTCATGATGTTCAAAGATGGCGAGCCTGTTTCGAAAACAATGGGCTTCCAACCAAAAGAAGCATTGAAAGAGTTTATCGCAACAGCACAATAATTGCGTAGCAGCCGATTGAAATCGGCTGCTTTTTTGTTTTGTCGAGCGGAAAAGAAGGAAAAGGACAGGCAAGTAGGGAATAGGTTGAGTTATTCCACACCCCCTCATTCACGGAAAAATCCGATACATATCGTCTGATTTCAAAATTTTTTTGAAGAAATTCCGTCGGCTTCCTTCATATTTAAAAGATTCGGAATTTTAGTGAGGGCGTGCGCGGACTGGAAGCTTTTATCATGGAAACAGACTGAAAATTTACGCTATACTCATGAGGAAGACATGATGGAGTCAAGTGACCTTACTTTACGGCTCGATCTATTGTACGACTCTGTTCGAAGGAGGAATTTTCTTGTCGCTGTTACATTTAGCTATTTTGTTGCCGCTTCTCGCGGCACCGTTCATCCCGTTCTTGTTTCGGGGGATGAAGCAAATTCATACAGGCTGGTTCGTCTTGATCGTACCGGTCGTGCTCGTCACCTACTTCGCCGGATTCATTCCGATCACGAGTGCAGGGGACGTCGTGACAGAGACGATTGCGTGGATGCCGTCCCTCGGGATCAACTTCACGGCATACGTTGACGGACTCAGTCTACTGTTCGCCCTCCTCATCACGGGGATCGGCGCACTCGTTGTCTTATATTCCATTTACTATTTGAATAAGGACAAAGAGTCACTCGGGCATTTCTATGTGTATCTCTTGATGTTCATGAGTGCGATGCTCGGGGTCGTTCTCTCGGACAACATGATTGTCATGTATATGTTCTGGGAGCTCACATCGATTTCATCATTCCTGTTGATTGGTTACTGGTATGAGAAAGAGCGTTCACGTTACGGCGCACAGAAGTCGATGCTTCTTACCGTATTCGGTGGATTGTCGATGCTCGGGGGGATCGTCTTACTCGAGTCGATGATTGGTTCGTACAGCATTCGTGATATGGTCACGAACTCTGGCGTCATCGCCGAGAGCCCGTTCTTCCTTGTCGCGATGGTTCTCATCTTGCTCGGGGCGTTCACGAAATCAGCGCAGTTCCCGTTCCACATCTGGTTACCTGACGCGATGGAAGCACCGACTCCGGTCAGTGCGTACCTCCACTCGGCAACGATGGTCAAGGCGGGTCTCTACCTCGTGGCCCGTATGAGCCCGGTGTTCCAAGAGTCATCGGTCTGGCTATGGACGATTGCCGGAGTCGGGATGTTCACGATGTTCTGGGGCTCGTTCAACGCCGTGAAGCAGACCGACTTGAAGGGAATCTTGGCATTCTCGACAGTCAGTCAGCTCGGGCTGATCATGTCACTCCTCGGTCTTGGTGCGGCTGCGCTCCACTATGACGGAATGGATGACAATATCTTTATGGTCGCGACGATCGCAGCAATCTTCCATTTGATTAACCACGCGACGTTCAAAGGCTCGCTCTTTATGATGGCTGGGATCGTCGACCACGAGACGGGCACACGTGACATTCGTAAGCTTGGCGGTCTGATGACGGTCATGCCGATCACGTTCACGATTGCCGTCATCGGTTCATTATCGATGGCCGGTCTTCCGCCGTTTAATGGTTTCTTAAGTAAAGAGATGTTCTTGAAGGCGACGACGAAAGTCTTCTCGGCCGACTTCTTCGCGCTCGATACGATTGGAATTTTGCTTCCGGTCATTGCATTTGTCGGAAGTGTGTTCACGTTCATCTACAGCATCATGCTGTTCACACGGACGTTCATGGGCAAGGCGAAGTTCGACCAATTGCCGAAGAAACCGCATGAGGCGCCGATCGGCATGTTGATTTCGCCGGCCATCCTCGCGCTTCTCGTTGTCGGTCTCGGGTTCTTCCCGAACGTCTTGTCGAACTCGCTCATCAAACCAGCCGTCGAGTCGATCTATCCGACACTCGTCGCACAAGGGCAAGAAGTCGATGTTCATATCTATTTCTGGCACGGTTTGACGCCAGAGTTGTTCATGACGATCGGGGTCGTCCTTCTCGGTTCGTTGCTATTCTGGCAAATGGGCAAATGGATGGGGATCTACAACCGCATCCCACACCGTTTGACGCTCAACGGGATGTACGATGGTACGCTCGTCTGGTCGAATAAGGCAGCATACCGCTTTAAAGACAACTACATGACTGGCTTCATCCGGTCGTACTTGATCTATATTTTCGTCTTCCTCTCAGGCATGATGCTCTTTAGCATCTGGTGGTTCGACATGTACCGATTCTCGTTCGAGAACTTGGCAGAGATTGCACCATATGAATATGTGCTCGGAGCCGTCGTCATGCTTGCGGCGCTCGCGATTCTATTTATGCGTTCGCGTCTACCGTCCATCATCTTACTCGGGGTTGTCGGGTACGGCGTGGCACTGTTCTTCGTCTTCTTCGGTGCACCTGACTTGGCACTCACACAGCTCGTCATCGAGACGGTCTCGGTTGCCTTGTTCTTGCTCGTGTTCTATCACATGCCGGACATCAGCAAGAAGGAAGTACGGATGCGTTTTAAAGTCGGGAATGCCATCGTGGCCATTCTCGTCGGGACGACCGTGATGCTTCTCAGCTTCATGGCGCTCACGAACAAATCGCTCACCTCGATCTCCGAGTATTACAAAGAGAACGTGTATGAGCTTGCAGCAGGTAAAAACATGGTCAACGTCGTCCTCGTCGATTTCCGTGGATTTGATACTTTGTTTGAAATCGTCGTTCTCGGAATTGCGGCTTTCGGGATCTACACGATGATTAAATTTAGAACAACACGACGTACGAAAGGAGAAGGTGCACATGAAGCAAAACAGCAAACGCGTCAATGACGTTATTTTGCAGACGGCCGCGATTATCATTTTCTTCATCATCGTCATCTTCTCGATCGATTTGTTCTTTGCCGGTCATTATTCACCAGGTGGAGGGTTCATCGGTGGATTGATGACATCCGCGGCACTCGTCTTGTTGCTACTCGCATTTGATTCGAAGACGCTCGCGAACGTGCTCCCAATCGACTACCGTCTCATGACGGCAAGTGGATTGTTGATTGCACTCGCGACAGGTCTTCACTCGGTATTCTTGGGTCGTCCGTTCTTGACGCATGCTTACGGGAAGTTCGACTTACCACTTCTCGGTGAACAGACGCTCCACACGGCGATTGCGTTCGACTTAGGGGTTTATCTCGTAGTCATCGGAATCACCTTGACGATTATACAAACGATTGGAGAGAGTGAATAATGGAAATCTTCGTTAGCATCATTATCGGTGTCTTGACGATGTGTGCCGTCTATCTTGTTCTCTCAAGAAGTTTGTTACGCATCATCATCGGCACAGCCTTGTTCAGTCACGCGGCACACCTTCTCGTCTTGACGACGGCAGGTTTGAAGACAGGGGCAGCCCCTGTCCTCGTCGACGGTGTGACTGAATTCACAGACCCGTTACCGCAAGCGCTCGTCTTGACGGCAATCGTCATCAGTTTCGGGGTGACGGCGTTCTTCCTCGTACTTGCCTACCGCACGTATCAGGAGCTCAGCACGGACAATATGGAAGAAATGAAAGGAACAGAATCGTATGATTAACTTACCGGTCTTTCCAATCGTCATTCCTGCGCTTGCGGCCATCATCATGATGTTCATGCCAAAACGGGTCCAGCTGCAGCGTGTGATGGCTCTTGGAGCTTTAGTTATTACGGCGATCGTGTCACTCTTCCTTGTGCACACGGTCTCCACGGAGGGGATTCAAACCCTCAACCTCGGGAACTGGCAAGCGCCGTTCGGGATCACACTCGTATCGGATATGTTGTCAGCCCTACTCGTGACGACGTCGACTCTCCTCACGCTCTTCATCGTGTGGTTCGCCGTCCATTACTTCTCAGATTCATATGAAGGCAACTACTTGTACATCTCGATGCTCTTCTTGCTCGTCGGGGTGAACGGTGCCTTCACGACAGGTGATATTTTCAACTTGTTCGTTTTCTTCGAGGTTTTCTTGATGTCTTCATACGTGTTGATTGTGCTTGGTGGACGTGGCGTCCAGTTACGTGAGTCCATCAAATACTTGCTCGTGAACATCATCGCCTCGGCACTCTTCGTCATGTCGGTCGCCTTGCTCTATGGCGTTACAGGTACGCTCAACTTGGCAGACTTGGCGATGAAAATCCCACTCGTCGATAACCCGGACGTCATTACCGTCATCGGTGTAATGTTTGTCATCGTCTTCGGGATGAAAGGGGCACTCGTCCCACTTCACTACTGGCTCCCTGGGGCGTATGTAGTCGCACCGACACCGATTCTCGCGATGTTCGGTGCACTCCTGACGAAAGTCGGGGTCTACTCGATTTTACGGACGTACACGTTACTCTTTGACGGGAACGGTGAGTTTTTACAGACGTTCCTCATGGTGCTCGCTGTCTTCACGATCTTCATCGGGATGACAGGGGCCATCGCTTATAACGACGTGAAGCTGATCATCATATACAACATCATGATTGCGGTCGGGGTCATTTTGTACGGGATCTCGGTCAACACGCAGACGTCCCTTGAAGGGTCGCTCTACTACTTGATTCACGATATGATCATCAAGGCAGTTCTCTTCATGCTCGTCGGGATGATGATTGGGATCACCAAATCCGGTCAATTGCGCGATATGGGTGGACTCATCACACGCTTCCCGCTGTTCGGATGGACGTTCTTCATCGCAGCGCTCTCGCTTGCAGGGATTCCGCCACTCAGTGGATTCTTCGGGAAGTTATTGATCGTATCAGGTGGGATGGACGAAGGAGAACTGTTCGGACCACTACTTGTCCTCTTATCAAGTCTCTTCGTCCTCTATTCGGTCATGAAGATTTTCTTGAACGGATTCTGGGGAGAGGCGAAGCATGAGTATGACGGACCACTCGTCCCATATACGAAACGTTTGATTATACCGGTCTTCTTGTTGCTCATCATTGCGGTCGCATACGGATTTGGGGCAGAAGCCATCCATCCGTATATCACGCAAGCAATTGAGCCGCTCGTCAATCCAGAAATCTATATCGATGCCGTGATAAAGGAGTGAAATACAGATGGCTTATCAACTATTGATTAACTTTTTCTTGGCGTTCATCTGGATGTTCCTCACGGGATCGTTCACAACGAGCGGATTCTTCGTCGGGTATATACTCGGATTGCTCATCTTGTTCATGATGCGCCGATTCTTCAAATCAGGGGGAGGCAGCTTTTACTTTGCACGCGTCTGGCGTCTGTTCAAACTGCTCCTCATCTTCATCCGAGAACTGTTCCTCGCGAACTTCGAGGTGTTACGTCTCGTCCTTAGTCCAAAGCTGAAGATTCAACCAGGAATCTTCCGGTATGAGACGTCTCTCGACAAAGGCTGGAAAGTCAGCTTGCTCTCGATGCTGATCACGCTCACACCAGGGACGCTCGTCGTTCAGGTGTCAAAAGACAATTCCGTGCTCTATATCCACGCGCTCAACATGCCGGATAAGGAAGCATTACAAAAAGATATTTATGATAACTTTGAATCAAGCATTAAGGAGGCGACAGAGTGATGGATTTACTAGACATTCTCATCTACATCTCGCTCGCCATTCTCTTGCTTGCGATGTTGATGATGTTGTATCGCGTCGTCAAAGGACCGACGACGGCAGACCGGGTCATCGCCCTCGACTCAATCGGGATCGCGCTCATCTCGGTCGTCGCGTTACTGTCGATCCTGCTCGATACGACGTTATATTTTGAAGTCATCTTGCTACTCAGTATTTTGGCCTTCATCGGAACGGTGGCGTTCTCGAAATTCTTAGAGAGGGGAGAGATTATCCAACATGACCGCGACAATGATCTTTGATCTCATTACCGGCATCTTCACGATCATCGGCGTCTTCTTCACGGTCGTCGCCGCGATCGGTCTCATCCGTCTCCCAGATATTTATTCGAGAACACACGCTGCCTCAAAGAGTGCGACACTCGGTGTCATGTTCGTCCTCTTTGCGGCCGTCCTTCACGTATATGTCGATGAACGGGTATTTGATGCAAGACTCTTGCTCGGTCTCTTCTTCGTCCTCTTGACGGCTCCTGTTGGGGGGCACCTCATCTCACGTGCGGCGCATGCGAAAGGGGTCCCGCTTTGGGAGAAGTCATTACAAGACGCATTGAAAGAAGACAAGGATAAAGGAATCGAATAAGAGAAAGACGGGATTCGCCATGAGGCGAGTCCCGTCTTTTGTTTAGATCAGATAGGTCAGGTCGGAGGCAGCCGTCGGATAGGCGACTTCTAAGTGCTTCACGTGTTGATGCGACAGTTTGTTCTGTATAATGAAAGAGAACAGATTGATGAGTTCCGGGGCATGGTGTCCAATCAGATGTGCCCCGATGATATGACCTTCCGCACTCAATAATACTTTCGAATAGGCGGTCGCGTCATTGATGCGTGAATAGGTGAGGAAATGGGACATGTCCGTTTCTTTCACGTCGAAGTCGATTCCTTCTGTCTCCGCTTCCTCTACGGTAAGACCGACTTTGGCAATCGGTGGCGTCGCATAGACGATGGTCGGTGCCGGACGCTCCGGGAGTGCCCGCGTATTCCCGTGAAGCATGTTCAATGCAGCGAGACGACCTTCCTGACCGGCGAACGGAGTGAGGGCAGGATTTGGACTGTTAGCGACGTCTCCGGCGGCGTATATATTCGGATTGCTCGTCTGGAGATGCTCGTTCACCTGAACACCATGATGATCGGCGTTGACGCCTGCTGCTTCGAGATGAAGTCGCTCGATGCTTGGAATTCGCCCGGTGGCGTTAAGGACAACTCCTTCAAGGGTAGAGTCATCTGATAACGTTAAGACGTTCCCGTCGATTCGTGTCGGTTCGACGTCGTGTCGGACGGTGATGCCGATTCGCTTCGACTCCTCGACGAGCCGATGGACGACGTTCGGGTCGAATGCCTTCAGCGCACGTGAACGAACGAGAAGGGTCACGTCGCTTCCGAAGCGGCGGAAGATATGAGCGAATTCAAAAGCGATATAGCCGGCACCGACGATGTGAATCGCTTCAGGTAAGACGTCGAGGTCGAACACATCATCGCTCGTGATCGCTAGTTCACCACCAGGGATGTCGAGAGGGCGTGGTGTTTGACCCGTCGCGATTAAAAATTGAGGGGCGGAGAGCTCATGACCATCGATGACGATCGAGTCTTCATCGATAAAGTGAGGCTCCCCTTGATATAAATCAATGTTCATCTCGTTCCAATGTTGCGTTTTTGACGTAGGAATCGAGAAGCGATATTCATCAATCCGCTTTTTAAAGGACGACCAATCGAGGGATAGGCTTCCTTCGACGCCGAGATCGCGCATACGTTCCGTGCGGGCGAGTAGTTCGGCACCTTCGGCGAGCATTTTTTTCGGGTCACATCCACGTTGAGGACACGTTCCTCCGAACGTCCAGTTTTCAATGATGGCAATTTCTTTACCGGCTTCGCGTAAAATGGAAGCGGCTTGCCCCGCTGCGGATCCGCTACCGATAATGATGACATCGTATCGTTTCATAATATAAAATCCTCCTCTGACGAGATATCACACTCTTTTTCCCGTCCAGGAGGAAGCTAAACTGAGGTGAATGGAATTGAGTCATACCGACCACATTAAACATAAATTGGCACTACTCCCGGACGAACCGGGTTGCTATCTGCACAAAAATGAATATGGCGAGGTCATCTATGTAGGGAAAGCAAAAAACCTCAAGAATCGGGTCCGCTCTTACTTCACGGGCGCGCACGACATCAAGACGATGCGTCTCGTCGCAGAGATTCGTGACTTTGAGTACATCGTGACGGCGAGCGAACTCGAGGCGTTGCTCCTTGAAATGACGCTCATCAAAAAGCACGACCCGAAGTACAACATTCGCCTGAAAGACGACAAGACGTATCCATACATCAAAATTACGAACGAACCGTATCCGCGTCTATTGACGACACGGAAGTTAAAGAAAGACGGTGGACATTACTTCGGACCGTATCCGAATGCTTACGCGGCGAACGAGACGAAACGTCTGCTCGATAAACTCTACCCGCTCCGTAAATGTCAGCCGATGCCAAAGAAACTTTGTCTCTATTATCACATCGGGCAGTGCTTAGGACCTTGTGAGCTCGCGGTCGACACGGATTCGCAAAAAGAGATCGTCAACGAGATTCGTCGTTTCCTGAACGGTGAGACGAGTGAGACGCTCGCCAAGCTGAATGTGGAGATGGGACGTGCCGCTGAAGACATGCAGTTCGAGCGGGCTGCTGAACTACGCGACCAGATTCGAGCGGTCGAATCGATCATGAATAAACAGAACATGATTACGGCCGACCCGACGGCGCGAGACGTCTTCGGTTATACGCTTGACCGAGGCTGGATGTGTGTCCAAGTATTCTATATGCGTGGCGGGAAGATGATCGAGCGAGACGTCTCTCTCTTCCCGATGCATGGGGAACCTTCCGAAGAGCTCGAAAGTTTTATCGTTCAGTTCTATGAACAAAACGTCGTGCCGAAAGAAATTCTTGTACCCGAAACGGTCCGCCTCGATTTATTAAATGACGCCATCGGCACGAAAGTGATGCAACCGAAACGTGGGGCGAAAAAGCAACTACTCGATTTGGCGACGAAAAACGCAACGATCGCCTTGAACGAGAAGTTCGAATTGCTCGCTCGGGATGAAGAGCGAACGTTACTCGCGATGCGCGAACTCGGGGAAGCAATCGGTGTTCCTAACTTGTCGCGTGTCGACATCATCGATAACGCGAACATTCAAGGGGCGGACGCTGTATCGGCGCTCGTCGTCTTTGAAGACGGGAAGCCGCTCAAGAAAGAGTATCGGAAATATAAGATTCGGACCGTCCAAGGGCCGGACGATTACGAGACGATGCGCGAAGTCGTGCGGCGACGGTTCCGCCGCCTGTTGACGGAAGACAAGCGTCTACCGGATCTCCTATTGATTGATGGAGGAATCGGGCAATTGAATGCCGCGCTCGACGTCATCCAAAATGAATTCGGACTCGATTTACCGGTCGGCTCACTCAAAAAGGATGACCGACATCGGACGAGTCAACTGTTGTTCGGTGAACATGGTGCGGTCGTGGAACTTCATCCACGATCGAGTGCCTTTTATCTATTACAGCGGATGCAAGACGAGGTCCACCGTTTCGCCATCACCTTCCACCGTAGCTTGCGGACGAAGAAGATGACGAAGTCGATCCTAGACGAGATTCCAGGAGTTGGTCCGAAACGTCGTCAACAGCTCATCCGTCATTTCGGGTCGATGAAGCAGATTCGTCTTGCCTCGCTCGAACAATTGAAAGAAGCGGGACTACCGGAAAAACTGGCGGAGACTGTCCTTCAATATGTGCACGAGGATACGGATGAATGAGACAGCTTCCGACAGACGTGGAGAATACAATCGCTTCATTCGTGAGAGCGATTGATGAATTTCTACCAACCGTTCAGCATATATACATTCATGGTTCATTAGCGATGGGTGGCTTTCATCCGAAGCGAAGTGATGTAGATTTGTTGCTCGTCGTATCGAACGCATTGACTCGGGAGGAACGACAAAAAATCATCGACTGTTGTCTTTTATACTCAAACGAACCATATCCGCTCGAACTGAGTATCATGACGATGGCCCAGCTAAAAGACTGGTGTCACCCGAGTCCCTTCGAGTTTCACTATAGTGAAGGGTGGCGTTCTCGTTTTGAAAAGGCAGGTGGGGAAGAGCGAACCGAATTGCAACAAGGATTCACCGATTCTGATTTGGCAGCTCATATGTTGATGATTTTACAACGTGGTATCACTTGGCGCGGACAGCCACTTCATCAATTGCTCTGCGGATTCGATTCTGCTCATTTTTCTGATGCGATTCGGGCAGATGCGCTCGACTGTCTCAACACAATAGAGGAAAATCCGATTTATTGCGTGTTAAACTTGGTGCGCGGATTGGCCTATGAACAAGCGCGTGCCCTGCTCTCGAAACAAGAAGCGCTCGGTTGGCTGATAGAGAACGAACATTTTCCGGGAAATGTTGTAGCGGTCGTTCGTAAGGCGACTCAGGGCTATGAAGGGGAAGACGTGACATTTGATCAACATGAACTCAACGGTTTCCGTCGCTACATGCGTCAACAACTTCAGCAGAATCAAAAATAAGAGTCGATGCGTTTGGCATCGACTCTTATTCGTAATCGTCTTTCCGGTCTAGTTGGACGGTGATTTGGACAGTTTTTCGGGCGGGATCGGCATATCCTTCCGCGACGCACTGGAAACGACCTGCAATCTGTTCGGCTAAAAATCCAGCTTCGAGCTGATAGTAACCTGTCGCCTTGGCTTGGGACGAAGGTGGTGGGATCAGTTCGTATGTAAATTTACTCCCACGTTCCTTTTTGAGCGTCAACGCTCCCCAACCTGCCTCGTCGAAGAATGCAGTCAGTTCATCGTCAGACATCGTCGGGAATTTGCGCGCGACCCGTTTTCCTGACCAATAGATGACTTGGGCGTAATCTTCACCAAGCAAGTCCGTCAACACATAGTCGCGAAGAAGTTCAATCGCGAAAATTGGTTGGCTCATCGTTTCCATTCTATCCCATCACTCCAATCTCTCTATATCATTATAACGACCAATCTGAATTTGGTCATCCTGTATTTTTGAAAAGAATGTGGCACAAATCGGCTAGGTTATCTTGTCATACAATTTTCACAAGAGTAGAATAGGAGTCAGAAAGCTATATCTGCATTTGAAAACGCTTTTATTGACAAAACGAGCCAATGCTCGTGAAAAGGGGGAACTAGAATGGCAGCGCATCGTGACTACTTCAGTCGTAAAGTCCATTCGCTACTTGGGGTCATTCCAATCGGTTTGTTTTTGATCGTTCACTTATCGGTCAACTACTACATCGTCGATGGGGTGGAGTCATTCAACAAAGCAGCAAAATTCATGGAGAACTTACCGTATTTGTACTTCCTTGAAGTGACGATTATCGCATTGCCGATGATCTTCCACGGCGTGTACGGCGTGTACTATGCGTTTCTTGGATCGATTAACTCGAACCGTTACTCATACGCACGCAACTGGTTGTATCTCTTCCAACGCTTCACAGGGGTCTTCCTCGTGATTTTTATCGCATGGCACGTTTGGGAAACGCGCTTAGCGAAATTACGCGGGGTAGAAGTCAATGCGGAGATGATGCAAAACATCGTCGACAACCCGCTCATGTTGATCTTCTACATAGTCGGAATTCTTTCGGCTACGTTCCACTTCGCGAACGGTCTTTGGTCGTTCTCGATCACGTGGGGAATCACACAGTCACCTCGTTCGCAACGTCTCATGAGCTACGTATCAGGTGTCGTGTTCTTGGCACTATCTTTTGTCGGCATCCGTTCGATTTTGACGTTTGCAGGCATCTTGTAATTAGGGGGAATTTTACATGGCAAATCAAAGTTTGATCGTCATCGGTGGCGGTCTAGCTGGACTCATGGCGACAATCAAGTCGGCAGAGATGGGTGTTCCGGTAAAACTATTCTCGCTTGTACCGGTCAAGCGTTCACATTCAGTTTGTGCCCAAGGTGGCATCAACGGGGCCGTCAACACGAAAGGGGAAGGCGATTCTCCATGGCAACACTTTGACGACACGGTCTACGGTGGCGACTTCCTCGCCAACCAACCACCTGTTCAAAAAATGGCAGAGAATGCACCAAAAATCATCCACATGTTCGACCGGATGGGTGTCATGTTCAACCGTACGCCAGAAGGTCTCTTAGACTTCCGTCGTTTCGGTGGAACGCTTCACCACCGTACGGCTTACGCTGGAGCGACAACAGGTCAACAACTTCTCTATGCACTCGATGAGCAGGTTCGTCGTTATGAAGCACAAGGTCTTGTCGAGAAATATGAGGGATGGGAATTCCTTCGTGCCGTCATCGATGAAGAAGGGATCTGCCGCGGTGCGGTCTGTCAGGATTTGCGCTCGATGGAAATTAAAGCGTTCCCATCGGACGCGGTGATCTTGGCGACAGGTGGCCCAGGGGTCATCTTCGGTAAGTCGACAAACTCGGTCATCAACACAGGACAAGCAGCGGCAGCGGTTTACCGCCAAGGTGCAGTCTATGCGAACGGGGAGTTCATCCAAATTCACCCGACTGCGATTCCTGGGGACGACAAACTTCGTCTCATGAGTGAATCGGCTCGTGGGGAAGGTGGACGTGTCTGGACATACAAAGACGGGAAACCATGGTACTTCCTCGAAGAGAAATATCCAGCATACGGAAACCTCGTACCGCGTGACATCGCGACACGTGAGATTTTCGATGTATGTGTTAACCAAAAACTCGGCGTCAACGGCGAGAACATGGTGTACCTCGACTTGTCTCACAAAGATTCGAAAGAACTCGACATCAAACTTGGTGGGATTCTCGAAATCTACGAGAAATTCGTAGGGGACGACCCACGTAAAGTACCGATGAAGATCTTCCCGGCAGTCCACTATTCGATGGGCGGACTGTGGGTCGACTACGATCAAATGACAAACATCCCTGGACTCTTCGCAGCCGGTGAATGTGACTACTCGATGCACGGTGCGAACCGTCTCGGGGCGAACTCACTCCTCTCAGCCGTTCATGGCGGAATGGAAGCAGGTCCTGCAGCGGTCAACTACATGCGTGGTCTCGACCAAGCGACAGAAAGCGTCTCAGACGCGCTCTTCAATTTCAACGAGCGTGAAGAAATTGAACGCTTCAACGACATCCTTGCGATGGACGGAACAGAGAACGCGTATCAAATCCACCGTGAACTCGGTGAACTCATGACGGATAACGTCACAGTCGTTCGTTATAACGATAAGCTCGAAGCAACGGACAAAAAAATCCAAGAATTGCGTGAACGTTTCCATAACATCTCGGCTACGGATACGGCACGCTGGAGCAACCAAGGGGCATCGTTCATTCGACAGCTCGACCACATGCTCGACCTCGCACGCGTCATCACACTCGGCGCACTCAAGCGGGACGAGAGCCGTGGGGCCCATTACAAACCGGAATTCCCGGAACGTAATGACGAGCAGTTCATGAAGACGACGATGGCACGTTACAAAGATGGGGAAGTCGATATCTCGTATGAAGACATCGATGTTTCGTTAATCCCGCCACGTAAACGGGATTACTCGAAGAAAGGGGCGAAGACGAAATGACGACGCCAATGCAATCTGAACAAAAAGACATCCGTTTCATCATCGAACGCCAAGATGGACCGGATCAAGCAACGTATACTGAAGAATTCACGGTGCCGTACCGTCCGAACATGAACGTGATCTCGGCATTGATGGAAATCCGCCGTAACCCGGTCAACGCGAACGGGGACAAGACGACACCGATCAACTGGGACATGAACTGTCTCGAGGAAGTATGTGGTGCGTGCTCGATGATCATCAACGGGAAGCCACGCCAGTCGTGTACAGCGCTCGTCGATAAACTCGAGCAACCGATCCGCCTCGCGCCGATGAAGACGTTCCCGGTTATCCGTGACCTTCAAGTCGACCGTCAGCGCATGTTCGACGCGTTGAAAAAAGTGAAGGCATGGGTTCCAATCGATGGAACGTATGACCTCGGTCCAGGACCGCGTATGCCAGAAAACAAACGCCAATGGGCGTACGAATTATCAAAATGTATGACATGTGGGGTTTGTCTTGAAGCGTGTCCAAACGTCAACGACAAATCGGACTTCATCGGTCCAGCGGCGATCTCGCAAGTCCGTCTCTTCAACTCGCATCCAACAGGTGCCTTCCACGCGGAAGACCGCCTCGAAGCACTTATGGAAGACGGCGGCATCATGCAGTGCGGAAACGCACAAAACTGTGTCGAAGTTTGTCCGAAAGGCATCCCGCTCACGACGTCAATCGCTTCGATGAACCGTCAAACGACGCTTCACTCGTTCAAACAGTTCTTCGGTAGTGACAAAGGTCGCACCGGTTCTGCGGTCGAGGCGTAAGCGAGCCGATGACCAAGTACTTTCGAGAGCCAGATTGGGAAACACGTGTCAAAGCAGGGGTCGCACTCGATGTAAAAGTTCGCTTTTCGGAGTGCGATCCGTACGGTCACATGAACAACACGATCCCGTTCATCTATTTCGAAGATGCGCGAATCGAGTTGCTAGAAGCGACAGGATTCTCCTTAAAGGACGGATTTGTCGTCGTCGCCGATGCGCAATGTGACTATGTTCGACAAGTCATGCCACGTCAACAGCTGACCGTGCATGCCAATATCTTGACGGTCGGAAACACTTCATGTGATATTCATTACGGGGCATATGACGGAGAACAACTCCTCTTCGCGGGACGAACGAGCCTCGTTCATTTGACGAAGGAAGGTCGTCCAACGGAATGGACTCCGGAATATAAAAACCGCTTGCAGAATTTTTGCGAATCCGCTATCATTTGATAATGAGTTCACAAACAAAAAATATTCTGCCGGTTCGCCTGTAGAATTGAATTTTGAAGGGAGACCATCATCTCATGGAAAAAACGTTCACAGTCGTTGCTGATTCAGGAATTCACGCTCGTCCAGCTACTCAGTTGGTTAACACAGCTTCTAAGTTCCAATCAGACATCAACCTCGAGTACAATGGTAAAACAGTTAACTTGAAGTCGATCATGGGTGTACTTTCACTCGGTATCGCAAAAGATTCTACAATCAAGATCACTGCTGAAGGTGAAGATGCAGAAGAAGCGATCAACACGCTTTCTGACATGCTCACTAGCGAAGGTCTTGCTCAGTAATTCGGGTAAGGGACGAGGCGCCATTGGCGACCTCGTCTTTTTTTGTCATGGGAACGTTTCTTTTTCCGTCTGATGTTTTTTGGTAAGATAGGTGAGAATGGAAGTGATGCAAAATGAAACGAGCGATTGGAGTCCTCGATTCAGGAGTCGGCGGGTTGACGGTAGTCAAAGAATTGATGCGCCAGCTCCCTAAAGAAGAAATTATCTATATCGGGGATACGGAACGCTGTCCATACGGACCGCGTCCGCACGATGAGATTGAAGCTTATACATGGGAACTCATTGAGTTTCTATTGAAGAAAGACGTCAAAATGATTGTCATCGCGTGTAACACGGCGACGGCGGTCGTCTTGAAAGAGGCGCGGAAACGCCTCGATATCCCGGTCATCGGTGTCATCGACCCAGGTGCCCGTGCGGCCGTCAAAGGGACGCGAAATAAACATATCGGTGTCATCGGTACGAAGATGACGATTGAGAGTGCTTCGTATGAAAAGGCGCTTCGTCACGTAGCTGGTGAGGTCGACGTGTACTCACTCGCTTGCCCACCTTTTGTGCCGCTCGTCGAAGCGGGGAACGTGTCGGGAGACCGCGTCCGTCAAATCGTGGAAGAGACGTTGCGTCCGCTACAACCTTCCGAGATGGATACACTCATTCTCGGTTGCACGCATTATCCGATTCTTGCTCCTGTCATCCAGGACGTGGTCGGACCGAACGTGCACCTCATCTCGTCTGGTGACGAGACGGCGCTCGAAGTCGCAGCGATGCTTGATTATCAAGAGCTCGAGAACGGATTAGATACCGTCCCATCCCATGCCTTTTATGCGACGGGGGATATTGAACTATTTGACCGATTGGCGAGCGAATGGCTCGGTCGTCCGGTCCATGCGGAGAAAGTCGAGGTGACCGGCATTGCGTGATACGAGACGATTTGATGAATTACGAACAGTCGAGATTGTACCGCATGTGAATAAGCATGCGGAAGGATCTGTCCTTATTTCAATCGGTGATACGAAAGTCATCTGTACAGCGACCGTCGAAGAACGTGTACCGAACTTCCTTCGCGGGAAGAAGCAAGGCTGGATCAATGCCGAGTATGCCATGTTGCCACGTGCGACAGGTGACCGGACCGTCCGAGAAGCGGTACGTGGGAAGCAATCGGGTCGAACGATGGAGATTCAACGTCTCATCGCCCGATCACTCCGCTCGGTCGTTGACTTGGAACGTCTCGGCGAACGCACGATTTGGATTGACTGTGATGTTATCCAAGCGGATGGCGGTACACGTACGGCATCCATCACAGGTGGTTTTTGTGCCCTCGTCCTCGCCGTCGATCGGTTGATCCGTCAAGGGAAACTCGACGATACACCAATCAAAGAAGGCGTCGCGGCAATCTCGGTCGGACGTACCGATGAACTCGTTCTCGACTTGGACTATATGGAAGACGCGGCGGCTGAAGTCGACATGAACGTTGTCATGACGGCGAGCGGTCGGTTCGTCGAAGTTCAGGGGACAGGTGAAGAGGCGACGTTCACGCTTCAAGAGATGAACGAGATGCTCGCGCTCGCACAACACGGAATCGAATCATTATTCAAGACGGCACAAGAGGCACTCGGTGCTTCGTGGTGGTACGTCGGAGAACGTTCGGAGGAGACATTATGAAGTTGATCATTGCGACACACAATCCTGGAAAAGTGAAAGAACTAGAAGGGATGTTGACACCGCTCGGATTTGAGGTCGAATCACTACTCGACTATCCGGATGCGCCGGAAACAGATGAGACAGGGACGACATTTGAAGAAAATGCGGCGTTAAAAGCGACGGAAGCAGCTGTCTATTTCGGGCATGCCGTTCTCGCGGATGACTCCGGTCTTGAAGTTGACGCGCTCGATGGGGCACCTGGCGTATATTCAGCTCGCTTCGCCGGTCCTGAAAAGTCGGATGAGGCGAACAATGCGCTTCTTCTTGAAAAATTGAACGGGCAAACGAATCGCGTGGCTCGCTTCGTCTGTGCCCTCTGCCTGGCGAAACCGACAGGAGAGACGTTGACCGTTCGCGGAACGATTGAAGGGACAATCGGCTATTCCCCACGTGGCGAGAACGGTTTCGGATACGACCCACTCTTTATCGTCCCATCGCTCCACAAGACGGCGGCCGAACTAGAACGTGAAGAAAAAGCGGTCGTCAGTCACCGTGGACAGGCATTACGAAAACTGGAGGCAGAAATCATTCCATTCATGAAAGGATGAAGCTTATGCGTTTTCTAATAGTGAGTGATAGTCATGGTCTGACGGAAGAATTGACAACGATTTTTGAACGACACGAGGCAGAGATTGATGACGCGTTCCATTGCGGTGATTCACAACTCGCGCTTGTCGATGAACATCTATTGCCGTATCGAACGGTCCGTGGGAATTGTGATTTTGGTGGAGACCTTCCGCTCGAACGGATTGAGACGACGGATGCCGGTACGATCCTCATCGTCCACGGGCATCATCACGACGTCAAATTCGACTTGAATCGGCTGCGTTACCGGGCTGAAGAAGTGGACGCGAACGTTGTCTTGTTCGGTCACTCGCATGTGGCGGGTGCTTTGATCGAGGATGGGGTCGTCTACATCAACCCGGGTTCGATTCGGATGCCACGGGGACGTTCGGACAAAACGTATGCGCTTCTTGACCTAGAAAACGGGGAAGCCACGGTACGTTTTTATCGCTCGGAAGACGGTTCTCACGTCGAAGATTTGGACATCGCAGGAAAACTATGAGTTTCGAATGGGAAATCAATTGACAGGAAACCATTTTTCTATTATAGTTTTCATGTCAATGTCCCAATAGCTCAGCAGGATAGAGCAACGGCCTTCTAAGCCGTCGGTCGGGGGTTCGAATCCCTCTTGGGACGCTTCCATTAAAATAGAGACGCTCTCTACGGAGAACGTCTCTTTTTTCATTTTCCGGGAAATCGATTGACAAGGAATCGCGTCCTAACGGAAGATGAAAGGGAATGGAAGAGAGGGTGAGGGAAGATGGAGAAGGAAAAGGACCAGGACTATCCGTTCCCCGGGAATTGGTCGCGTCTGCACAAGATGATTCAAGAAGCAGATGCTTCTGGGGAACGACAGCGGATCGAACCGATTTTATGGGATTGGTATCAGGCGATTCCGGGTGACCCGTTTATTTTCATGGAAATCTTCCAATGTGCGATGGAAAAACCGGACGACCCGGAAACGCTCGAGAAGTTGCAGGAACTCGTCGCCATCCAGATGGCGGAAGCGGAAGAACCGGCTTCGGGCGGATTACAGATCGCGCAGTATTACATCATGCGGGACCAGCCGTTTGAAGCGGCGCACTGGATCAACCAGTACCTCGAATGGCAAGACAAAAAAGATACGGTCAACACACAGGCACATCAAGTGCTTCAAGTGTTGAAGATGACCGAGTTTCCGGCGGCCATCGCCAAATTGAAACGGACGTTGACGCGAGGCAGTACAGGGGAACAAATCGAGGCGTTGCAACATGTCCATTTCAATATCGATTCGGTGCTCGACAATGTGTTGCATGAGCTACTCGTATCCAAGCGACCGAAGCTCGTCAAATTAATCGTGTTAGAGAAGGCTTTTGCCGAACTTGCGGTCATCAAGTGGTCGGATGGGGATTCGACGAACGAGATGTCGCAAATGGAGGCAACATCGCACATCGAGACGTGGGAGAAGACCGTCCTCTCGCTTCAAAAATCAGTTGAGGGCGATGAGATCGGGACTCAGTTGTTGATGAACTATATGTATACGCATTATCCGTATGTGCCGGCTGAAAAAGCGGACGTGGAACAGGCGCTCGTACAGGCGAAACAAGCGATTTTGCATGATGAGGCAGTCGACGGTTTGGCAGCTGCGATTTTAGAGGCGGATCTGCGCTTCACACAGGCGTTATTAGACTAAATCCTTGTGTGCATACCGAGGATTTATGCTATAATACGGATTGTTGTACATTTTTGTACGGTATAAACGAATTGTTGGAGGGACTTAGCATGACAGCAAAATGGGAAAAAACATCAGGTAGCCAAGGCGTACTCACGTACGAAGCTCCTGCAGAAGCTTTTGATAAAGCAGTTGACGCCGCATTTAAAACAGTCGTCAAAGACTTGAACGTGCCTGGCTTCCGTAAAGGTAAATTGCCACGCCCAATGTTCAACAAAATGTATGGAGAAGAAGCACTCTATCAAGATGCGCTCGACATTCTCTACCGCGACACAATCCAAGGTGCGGTTGAAGAAGCTGGTTTCGAACCAATCGCGCTCGAAAACATCGATGTAGACGGCACGCTCGAGAAAGGCAAACCAGTCGCTTTCAAAGTGACATTCGTGGTTGAGCCAGAAGCTGAGCTTGGCGAATACAAAGGCCTCGAGTACGAAGCTGTTTCAACTGAAGTAACAGAAGACGAAGTAACAGCAGAACTTGAAGCACTTCAACAGCAAGGCGCAGAACTCGCTGTTAAAGAAGGTGCAATCGAAAACGGCGATACAGCTGTATTTGATTTCGCAGGTTTCGCTGACGGTGAGCAGTTCGAAGGCGGCACAGCTGAGAACTACACACTCGAAATCGGTTCTGGTCAATTCATCCCAGGATTCGAAGAGCAAATGATCGGCATGACTGCTGGTGAAGAAAAAGACGTTGAAGTAACATTCCCTGAAGAGTACCATGCTGAAAACTTAGCGGGTAAACCAGCGACATTCAAAGTCAAACTTCACGAAGTTAAAACAAAACAAGTTCCTGAACTCGACGACGAGTTCGCAAAAGACATCGACGAGTCTGTTTCGACACTCGACGAGTTGAAAGCGAGCATCCGTGAGCGTTTAGAAGCTGGTAAGAAACAAGAAGCTGAAGGTACAATGCGCGACCAACTCGTTGAGCAGGCAACTGCTAACGCGACAATCGACGTACCACAAGTTCTCGTTGACCAAGAAGTAGACCGCATGGTACAAGAATTCGGTTCACGTGTATCTTCACAAGGAATCGACCTTAACATGTACTTCGAACTCACTGGTACTTCTGAAGAAGCAATGCGCGAAGAGATGAAAGAGCAAGCTGAAGAGCGCGTTAAAGCTCGTCTCGTCTTGAAAGCAATCGCTGACAAAGAAGCAATCGAAGTATCTGACGAAGATGCTGAGAAAGAGCTTGAAGAAATGTCTAAACTTTACAACATCGCACCGGACCAACTCCGTACGATGCTCGCTCCACAAGGCGGTCTTGAGACACTTAAAGGTGACCTCAAATTCCGTAAAGCGATCGACATCCTCGTTGAAAACGGTAAAGCGAAGTAAGTTGATTTTTAGTGGGACGACTGCTTAGCGGTCGTCCTTTTTTCTGTCACAACACTTTAAATGTGTAATTCTTTGAAGTCGCAATATGTTCATGCTACAATTATTTCAACGCAGAGATGTAAAATGTCTTTTCACGGTGCATCGCACCAGAAAATACAAATCGCGATTTATCGCACTTACATCCATTTTCACCACAGAAGGGGTGTATCGAATGTTCAAATTTAACGAGGAAAAGGGGCAACTCAAGTGCTCGTTTTGCGGAAAATCGCAAGAACAAGTTCGTAAGTTAGTCGCCGGACCAGGCGTATACATTTGCGATGAGTGTATCGAACTTTGCAATGAAATCGTTGAGGAAGAGCTCGGTGTAGAGGAAGAAGTCGAATTCAAAGACATTCCGAAACCACAAGAGATTCGTAACATTCTAGACGATTATGTCATTGGACAAGACCGTGCGAAACGTGCGCTTTCAGTCGCTGTCTATAACCACTATAAACGCATCAACGCCGGCGGCCGTTCAGATGATGTCGAACTTGCGAAGTCGAACATCGTCATGATCGGACCAACTGGTAGCGGGAAGACGCTTCTCGCCCAGACGATGGCTCGCGTCTTGAACGTCCCATTCGCAATCGCGGATGCGACAAGCTTGACGGAAGCGGGTTACGTCGGTGAAGACGTCGAAAATATCTTGCTCAAATTGATCCAATCAGCTGACTATGATGTCGAGAAGGCTGAAAAAGGAATCATCTATATTGATGAAATCGATAAGATTGCTCGTAAGTCTGAAAACCCATCGATTACGCGCGACGTATCCGGTGAAGGCGTTCAGCAGGCACTTCTTAAAATTCTTGAAGGGACGACAGCAAGCGTACCGCCACAAGGTGGACGTAAGCATCCGCATCAAGAATTCATCCAAATCGATACGACAAACATTCTCTTCATCGTCGGCGGAGCATTCGCCGGGATTGAATCGGTCGTCAAACGCCGAATCGGGAAGAAAGTCATCGGTTTCGGAAACGATCAAGAGAATCGCGAGTTGACGCAAGAAGACTTGCTCGCCCGCGCACTTCCTGAAGACCTTCAAAAATTCGGTTTGATTCCTGAGTTCATCGGTCGTTTGCCAGTCATGGCGACGCTCACGACACTCGATGAGGAAGCACTCGTTGAAATCTTGACGAAGCCGAAAAATGCCCTCGTTCGTCAGTACGAGAAAATGCTCGAGCTTGACGATGTCGAATTGACGTTCACAGACGAGGCATTGATCGAAATCGCCAAACTTGCGATCAAACGTAAGACTGGCGCGCGCGGTCTCCGCTCGATTATCGAAGAAATGATGCTCGATGTGATGTTCACTGTCCCATCGCGTGACGATATCGAGAAAGTCATCATCACAGATGAAACGATTACGGGTCTTGCCGGTCCGAAATACGTCCTTCGTGATGGTACTGTCGAACAGACAGGGGACAACAAAGAGACAGCATAATTTGTTAACGAAGAAGGCTCAAACACTCGGCACACTCCGAGTTTTGGGCCTTTTTGCACAGGAGGCGTTGTAGATGGAAAAATTACCAATCCTTCCGTTGCGAGGAGTCGTCGTATATCCGCTCATCGGTGTGACAATCGATGTCGGACGCCCGTTATCACTTCGGGCGCTCCTTGCTGCAAAGGAGCATGAAACGGATTTAATTGTCGTCACTCAAAAAGAGACCGGAAACGAATCACCAGAACCGGAAGACTTGTACACGATTGGAACGCGTGTTCATATCGCCAAGATGAGCGAATTGTCGAACGAGACGATTCGGGTTCGCATCGTCGGGAAAGAGCGTGTCCGCGTCGACTCGGTCGAATCGACGGATGAAGGCTGGTTCGCTAACGTCGAACCACTCGAGCTTGCTGAAGGGGAAGAGGTCGAGCGTACGGCGCTCGTCCGTCTGTTGAAAGAGCAGTTCGGTAAACTTGTCGCCAACATCAAAGGCATGTCCCCGGACGAACGTCGTCGTTTCGAGATGTATGAGCGACTCGAATCGCTCACGGACTATATCACGTCGAAACTAGATGTCGATGTCGAACTTCGCCAAGCGATGCTCGAAGAAGCAGATGCGGTCAAACGAGGGCTTGAACTGCTTGAAATCATCGCACACGAGGTGGAAGTGATCGAACTCGAGCAAGAGATGCGCGAGCGGACGAAGAAGTCGATTGAGCAGTCACAGCGCGAGTACTACTTACGGGAACAGATGAAGACGATTCAACAAGAGCTCGGTGACCAGACACAAGAGTCTGAGCCGAATCGCCTCCGCGAGAAGTTAGAAGCGCTCGACTTGCCAGAGACGACTCGAAAGAACGTCATGCGTGAAGCAGAGCGATTGAACGTCGTCCCACAAACGTCGCCGGAATATGCGGTCATCCGTAACTATCTCGACTGGGTCGCATCCCTTCCATGGGGCATCGAGACGGAAGACAAGCTCGATGTGAAACATGCGGCAGACGTCCTCGACGATGACCATTACGGCCTAGAATCGGTGAAAGACCGAATCCTCGAATACTTGGCCGTTCGTCAGTTGACGAACTCGCTTCGTGGACCAATCCTTTGTCTCGCCGGACCTCCAGGGGTCGGGAAGACGTCGCTCGCCCGTTCGATCGCCTCGGCGCTTGAACGTCACTTCGTTCGTGTCTCACTCGGTGGGGTACGCGATGAGGCAGAAATCCGTGGTCACCGCCGGACGTATATCGGCGCGATGCCAGGACGTGTTATCCGCGGGTTGAAGCAAGCGGAAAGCAAGAACCCGGTCTTCTTACTCGATGAAATCGACAAGATGGCTTCTGACTTCAGAGGAGACCCGGCGTCGGCGATGCTCGAAGTACTTGACCCAGAGCAAAACGTATCGTTCTCGGACCACTACATCGAAGAACCGTTCGATTTGTCGAACGTCCTCTTCATCGCGACAGCGAACGATGTCTCGCAAATTCCGGCACCGCTCCTTGACCGGATGGAACTCATCCAAATCGGTGGGTATACGGAGCTTGAGAAAGTCGAAATCGCGAAGCGTCACTTAGTGCCGAAACAGTTGAAAGAGCACGGATTGAAGAAGAGCCAATTGACGATCAAAGAAGATGCGCTCTATGAAGTCGTGCGTCGCTACACACGTGAAGCGGGTGTCCGGAACTTAGAACGCGTCATCGGTTCGCTCTGCCGTAAAGCAGCGAAACAAATCGCGATCGGTGAGAAGAAACGGGTCACGATTTCGAAGAAAGCCATCATCACGTATCTCGGAAAACCGAAGTATCGTTACGGAAAAGGAGAGACCGAGGACTCAATCGGTGCAGTGACAGGTCTTGCCTACACGGCGTTCGGTGGAGACACGCTCACAATCGAAGTGGCGCTCGCACCTGGTAAAGGCAAGCTTCAGTTGACGGGTAAACTCGGTGACGTGATGCAGGAGTCGGCACAGACGGCATATAGCTATGTCCGTGCGAATGCGGAGCGGTTCGGGATTGACCCGACGTTCTATGAGCGACAAGACATCCATATCCACGTTCCGGAAGGTGCCGTACCGAAAGACGGACCATCGGCCGGGATCACGATTGCGACAGCACTCATTTCCGCGTTGACCGGGAAGAAAGTCCATCGCGATGTCGGGATGACGGGGGAGATCACACTTCGTGGACGCGTCTTACCGATTGGTGGATTGAAAGAAAAAGCGCTCGCCGCTCATCGGGCCGGGTTGACGACCATCGTCATTCCGAAAGATAATGAGCGAGACATCGATGACATTCAAGAAACGGTGCGTGAGAAACTGACGTTCGTTCCCGTGACGACCCTCGATGAAGTACTAGATGTAGCATTTGGAGGAAATTAAATGAAGATCAACAAAGCAGAATTCGTGACGAGTGCCGTCGCGCCAGACCATTATCCGGTCCATGAGTTGCCGGAAGTGGCGCTTGCCGGACGGTCGAACGTCGGGAAGTCGTCGTTCATCAATAAGATTTGCCAACGGAAGGCGCTCGCACGGACGTCTTCAAAACCAGGAAAGACTCAGACCCTCAACTTCTTCAATATCAATGATGAAATCATGTTCGTTGACGTTCCAGGATACGGTTACGCGAAAGTATCAAAGACAGAGCGTGAGAAGTGGGGCGTCATGATGGAGCAATATTTGACGAGCCAAGAGGCACTTCGCGGCGTCGTCTTGCTTGTCGATATCCGTCATGAGCCGACGGGTGACGATGTGACGATGTACAACTTCTTGAAGCACTATGACATTCCTGTCATCGTCGTAGCGACGAAGCTCGATAAGATCAAGAAGAGCCAGCGTCAAAAGCACGAGGCAGCGGTAAAACGTAAGCTTCAGTTCGATCCATCTGACCGTTTCGTCGCTTTCTCAGCCGAAACAGCAGAAGGAAAAGACGATGCGTGGAAAGCAATTTATGCACTCATCACGGAAGGTGAATGAAGTATGGGCGAAGGGATTCCTTCGCCTTTTTGTTTTTCTCATCCCGTAAGCGGGTAATTATCGTATAATCATAGTTAGTACATAGTCATAATCGTAAACGAGGTGGAGAAATGCAGCGCATGTTTGAAAACAAATGGTACCGCGCCCTCTTTTGGACGCTGACCATCTTTTTAGTCATTTGGGTCGGAACAGAGATCTCATTCGTGTTTGAACCGATTCAAGTTATTTTGGCACTCGTCACGGTCCCACTCATTGTGGCCGGGCTCTTCTTTTATTTCTTGGTCGGCATCGTCGACTTTTTAGAAAAACGGTTGAAAGGGAAACGGGCACTCGCGGTCGCGATGACACTGATCGGTCTCGTGCTCATCTTTACCATCGTCTTCAGTATTCTCGGACCGGTCCTTGCTGAGCAGGTCACGTCGCTCATCAATGCGATGCCGAGTATCGCGAAAGAGCTTCAACAACAAGCGTTCGCCGTCCGAGACACGTTACTCCAAAACGAGTTCTTGTCGCGCTTCATGGCACAAAATGATGAGATGTTCCGCAATTTGACGACGAACATCACGTCGTATTTAGGAGATTTGTTCGGAAACATCGCGTCGTCATTCGGGCAAGTCGTCGGATTCGTGACGTCGGCGGTCATCACAATCGTCGTCATCCCGTTCATGCTTCTTTACATGTTACTTGACGGGAAGCGTCTGCCGGACGCTATCGTCAAACTCTTGCCATCAAGCTATGAGAAAGAGACGCGTCACATCTTGCATGACATGCACGAGACGGTGCGAAGCTATGTCAACGCTCAACTGCTCGTCGCGTTCTTCGTCGGGATCACGTCGCTCATCGGTCTTTGGATCGTCGGGGTAGATTATGCCATCTTGCTCGCTCTCTTCATGATGGTGACGAACATCATCCCATACGTCGGACCGTTCTTAGGTGCCGTACCAGCTGTCATCGTGGCGTTCATTCAAGATCCGATCAAAGTCATCTGGGTCATCGTCGTCATCATCATCGTGCAGCAGATCGAATCGAACGTCATCTCGCCGCTCATTCAAGGGAAGTCCTTAAAAGTACATCCGCTCACGATTATCATCGTCTTGCTCGTGGCTGGGAACTTGGCAGGGATCATCGGGATGCTCATCGCCGTACCGTTCTATGCGGTCGCTAAAACAGTTGTCCAAAATATCGTTCGTATCTATAAACTAAAAGAGCGCGAACAATATTTGGACAAAGAAGAGACGGAAAGCCCCATTATTACTGATCCAAACTCACCAAATGCATAAGAAGAAGTGTAGAAATGGGGTTTCGCCATTTCTACTTCTTTTTGTCACAAAAAGTTCTTATTTTATTTCAGGAAAATCAAACAGAAGATTATAGTTACCAGATAAGAACTGTTATAATGTACGGTAGAGATTGAAAAAAAGAAGAGACAACCGTCGGTGGATTTTAGATGAGGGGAAGAGATACATGCATATTGTCGTCGTTGGACTAAATAACAAGACAGCCCCTGTCGCGATTCGGGAGCAGTTCTCGTTTGGGGAGCAAGAAATCGTGGATGCGATGATTGCACTTCGCGAAGAGAAGAGCATTTTCGAGTCGGTTATTTTGTCTACGTGTAACCGGACGGAGCTGTACGTCGTGACAGATCAACTCCATACTGGACGTTATTACACGAAACGTTTCTTGGCGAACTGGTTCAATCTAGAGATGGAGCAGTTCACACCATACTTGTCGATTCGAGAAGGGGAAGAGGCGATTCGTCACTTGTTCCGTGTCACATCGGGCCTCGACTCAATGATCATCGGGGAAACACAAATTTTAGGTCAGGTGAAGACAAGTTTCTTCCGTGCCCAAGAGCATGGAACGACAGGAACGGTCTTCAACAAATTATTCAAAGAAGCGGTCACACTCGCCAAGCGCGCCCATACGGACACGCAAATTGGGGAAATGTCTGTATCGGTCAGCTCGGCTGCCGTGACGCTCGCACAAGAAATGTACCAACAGCTCGAAGATAAGCAAGTTGTCGTCGTCGGAGCCGGAGAAACGGGTGAACTGACAACACTCAACTTGTTCGAGGCTGGTGCCAAACAGATCGCCGTCTTCAACCGGACGGAGAGCAAGGCGAAAGCTGTTGCGGATAAGTTCAAAGGTCGTGCCCATTCGATTCGTGAAATCGCATGTGGCTTACTCGATGCGGATATTTTAATCAGTTCGACCGGGGCGAAAGACGCCGTCATCGGATATGACGATGTGGCAGCGGCACAATTGTTGCGCCGTGAACGTCCACTTCTTCTCATTGACATTGCTGTGCCGCGAGATATCGATCCAGCGGTCGCGACACTTCCAGGTGTTCATTTGTTCGATGTCGATGATTTGAATGGAATCGTCAACAAGAATCTCGAAGCTCGTCTCCTCGAGGCCGAGAAGATCGAGATGAAGATTGATGAAGCGATTCAAGAGTTCCAAACATGGCTCGTCACGCTCGGTGTCGTACCGATTATGAACGAGTTGCGTGCCCGTGCCCTTGATATTCAAGAAGACACGATGACGAGTCTAGAGCGTAAGCTCGACCACTTGTCGGCGCGTGACAAGAAAGTCATCGGGAAACATATGAAGTCAATCATCAATCAGATGCTTCGTGACCCGATTGACTACATTAAAGACGCAGCGGCACAGCCAGACGCAAACGTTCGAATTGCCCAGTTTGTCGAGACGTTCGGACTCGATGTCGAGTTGCCAGAACAGCCGGTAGACGAAGTGGAAGAAACAGATGCCACTTCTGCCAAAGCACCACTTCGCGCATTGATGCGCTAACAAGATATAAAAGGCGACATGTGTCGCCTTTTTCTATGAAGGAGAGACTCAACATGCGAAAAATCATCGTCGGCTCACGCCGTTCCCAACTTGCCATGACTCAAACGAAATGGGTCATCGAACAATTGAAACAAGCCGGAGCACAAAATGAGTTCGAGATTAAAGAAATCGTGACGAAAGGGGATCAAATCGTCGACGTACAATTGTCGAAAGTCGGCGGGAAAGGTCTATTCGTCAAAGAGATTCAACAACAGATGCTCGACGGGGACATCGACTTCGCCGTCCACAGCATGAAAGACGTTCCAGCCGAACTTCCGGAAGAACTCTATATCAGCTGCATGCCAAAACGTGTCGACGCACGTGACGTCCTTATCTGCGAGAACGGCTACACGTTCGAGACGCTTCCGAAAGGTTCAATCGTCGGAACGAGCTCGCTCCGTCGTGGGGCACAAATCTTAGCGGCACGTCCCGATCTTGAAATTCAATGGATCCGCGGAAACATCGACACACGTCTGAAGAAGTTGGATTCGGAGAACTACAACGCCATCTTGCTCGCGAAAGCCGGGCTCGAACGGATGGGGTGGACGGACCGTGTCGACTTCGAAGCGCTTGACCCGGACGTCATGGTACCTGCTGTCGGACAAGGTGTACTCGCGATCGAGAGCCGTAAAGACGATGCAGAAGTAACGGCAGTGCTTCAGTTGTTACACGATGACGTGACGGCCAAAGCCGCGACAGCGGAACGGACTTTCTTAAAAGCCATCGAAGGTAGCTGTCACGTCCCGGTCGGCGGTTACGCAACGGTCGACGGTGATGAAGTGACGCTCACGGGCCTCATCGCGTCAGTGGACGGGAAAGAAGTGCTTCGCGTGACGAAAACGTCAACGGACGGGGTCGCACTCGGAATGGACGTCGCTGAAGAATTGCTTGGACGTGGCGGGCGTGAAATCCTCGCCTCGGTCAATGAGTGACGTCTGGTACACGGGAACGAAACGAATGACCGCTTCGCAACGGGCACTGCTCGAGGCGAGCGGTCTTTCCGTTCATCATGTCCCGCTCATTCAGACGAGAGAGACGCACGTCCCACCACCCGTGGAGAGATTCGACTGGCTCGTCGTCACGAGCCAGAACGCGGTGCCCGCGCTTCGAAATCTGACGCGTGACGTCAAGGTTGCTGCTGTCGGTGAGAAGACGAAGCGGGCGCTTGAAGCGGAAGGGTTTATCGTCTCGCTCATGCCGGAGACGTATACGGGTGAGGCGCTCTTTGAGCAGTTACGCGATGTCGTTTCCGCCGATGAGGTCGTCTTGTTCGCGCGTGGCAATTTGGCGAACACGTCGCATATGACGATGCTCTCTCACGTGCAGGACTGGGTCGTCTACGAGACGATTCCAGTGCCGTTGACACCGGCGCAACAGCAACAACTCGAGGCCGTGAAGGCGCTGCTCGTCTTGAGCCCGTCGGCCGTCGAGGCGCTCACACCGCACTTGTCCCGCTTCACCGGGACGTGGTACGCCATCGGCGAAGTGACCGAACGTGCCGTCCGACAAGTGTCGACGTTACCGGTACGAGTGCCAGAATGTTATACTATGGATGCATTAATACAGTGTGTAGGGGAGGATTTTTCATGAACCAGTTTGACCGTCACCGTCGTCTTCGCTCATCGAAGTCGATGCGTGCCCTCGTACGTGAAAATCATGTTCGGAAAGAAGATTTGATTTACCCACTCTTCATCATTGAAGGGACTAACATTAAACGTGAAGTCAGCTCGATGCCTGGCGTCTTTAATTATTCACTTGACCGACTCGAAGAAGAAATCAAAGAAATCGTCGACCTCGGTCTCCAATCCGTGCTCTTGTTCGGCGTGCCGGAACATAAAGACCCGGAAGGCAGTGAAGCGTATCACGACCACGGCATTGTCCAAGAAGCAATCCGTAAAGTAAAAGAGTGGGCGCCACAGCTCACGGTCATCGCCGATACGTGCCTATGTGAGTACACGTCTACAGGTCACTGTGGCCTCGTGAAGGACGGGAACGTCGATAACGACGCATCGCTTCCACTTCACGTCCAGACGGCGATCACGCAAGCACAAGCGGGTGCCGATATCATCGCGCCGAGCTCGATGATGGACGGATTCGTCGCAGCCATCCGTGAAGGTCTCGACCAAAACGGATTCAGCCACATCCCAATCATGAGCTATGGCGTAAAATATGCGTCGGCGTATTACGGACCGTTCCGTGACGCTGCCCAATCAGCTCCTGGTGAAGGCGACCGTAAAGGTTATCAGATGGACCCGGCGAACCGTCGTGAGGCGTTCCGCGAGTCACAATCGGACGTCGAACAAGGTGCCGACTTCATGATCGTCAAACCGGCTCTCGCGTTCATGGATATCATCCGTGATATGCGCGATTCACTCGATATGCCAATCGTGGCGTATAACGTGAGCGGAGAGTACGCGATGATCAAAGCCGCGTCACTCAACGACTGGGTCGACGAAGAGCGCATCGTCATGGAGACGATGGTCGGATTCAAACGTGCCGGTGCCGATCTCATCGTTACGTATTTCGCAAAAGACGTCTGTCGCTATTTGGAAGGAGACTACGCATGACATACAACCAAACGCGCTCACAAGAAGCGTTCGAACAAGCCCGCCCACTCATGCCAGGCGGTGTCAACAGTCCGGTCCGTGCCTACAAATCGGTCGGTATGACGCCAATCTTCGCCGAACGTGGTGAAGGTTCACGCGTCTATGACATCGACGGCAACGAGTATATCGATTACGTCCTCTCATGGGGACCACTCATCCTCGGTCACCGTGACCCTGTCGTCACGAAAGCGATTCAAGAGCAAGCTGAAAAAGGCTGGACGTTCGGAACGCCGACCGAGCTCGAGACGAAGATGGCAGAACTCGTCATCGACCGCGTCCCATCAATCGAGATGGTTCGTATGGTCAACTCGGGTACGGAAGCGACGATGGCGGCACTTCGCCTCGCACGCGGCTATACAGGGAAGACGAAGATTTTGAAGTTCGAAGGATGCTACCACGGACACGGCGACTCGCTACTCATTAAAGCCGGTTCTGGTGTCGCAACACTCGGTCTCCCGGACTCACCAGGTGTACCGAAAGAACTCGCAAGCCACACGCTCACCGTTCCTTACAACGACTTGGACGCAGTCCGCGTCGCGTTTGAGAAATACGGTGACGATCTCGCTGGTGTCATCGTCGAACCAGCGGCTGGAAACATGGGCTTCGTACCACCACAACCAGGATTCCTCGAAGGACTCCGTGAAATCACGGAACAAAATGGCGCGCTTCTCATATTTGATGAGGTCATGACGGGCTTCCGTGTCGGGTATAACTGTGCACAAGGATACTTCGGTGTCACACCGGACCTCACGTGTCTCGGTAAGGTCATCGGCGGTGGACTTCCGGTCGGTGCTTACGGCGGGAAACGCGAAATCATGGAACAGATCGCGCCGCAAGGTCCAATCTATCAAGCAGGTACGCTCTCAGGTAACCCACTCGCGATGATTGCTGGTTACACGACACTCTCGCAACTGAAGCCTGAGCACTACGCGGAGTTCGAGCGTAAGGCAGACCGTCTCGCGGAAGGATTTACGCAAGCTGGTGAGAAATACAACATCCCGCACGACACGAACCGTGCTGGCTCGATGTTTGGTTTCTTCTTCACGAACGAGAAAGTAACGAACTTCGAAAAAGCGAAATCGGCGAACCTCGAGATGTTCCGTTCGTACTATCAGAAGATGGCAGCGCGCGGCGTATTCTTGCCACCGTCACAGTTCGAAGGATTGTTCCTCTCGACGGCGCATACGGATGAGGATATCGAGAAGACGATTGCAGCGGTCGAGGCGACGTTTAAAGAGCTTCAAGAAGAGTTTTCACTCTAATCTTGACTGCTGACGTTTCTGTCGCTACAATTATTTAACAGATACGATGAATTGCATTGATGAGGAGTAGTACGCATCATCCATTCCTTTTTAGAGACGCGACCGCTTGGTGAAAGGTTGCGAGGGATGGACGCGGAAGTCGCCTCGGAGCTGACTTTCTGAATGGAGTAGGAAAGTTCGGTCCATCGACCGTTATTCGATTTTGAGTGCGCCACTTTGTTGGCGAACTAAGGTGGTACCGCGGAAGATCACGGCTTCTTTCGTCCTTAGCGTATAGGACGAGAGAAGCCGTTTTTGTGTTCATTACAATATAGAGGAGGCGCCACACATGGCCCATGAGACAAATGAAATCACCATGCCGACGAAGTACGACCCAAGTGCGACGGAGTCAAAATGGTACGACTACTGGTTAGAAAACGATGTATTTAAAGCAGACGAGGACGATTCGAAACAACCGTACACAATCGTCATCCCACCACCGAACGTTACGGGGAAACTTCACCTCGGTCACGCTTGGGACACGACGCTCCAAGACTTGTTGACGCGCCTCAAGCGCATGCAAGGTTATGACGTGCTCTGGCTTCCAGGGATGGACCATGCCGGCATCGCGACACAGGCGAAAGTTGAACAAAAGCTCCGCGAAGAAGGCGTCATGCGTTACGACCTCGGACGTGAGAAGTTCCTCGAGAAGACGTGGGAATGGAAAGACGAGTACGCGAAGACGATTCGTGACCAATGGTCTAAACTCGGTCTCGGTCTCGACTATTCACGTGAACGCTTCACACTCGACGAAGGGCTCTCAAAAGCCGTTCAAGAAGTGTTCGTTCGCTTGTATGAGAAAGGTTTGATCTACCGTGGCGAATATATCGTCAACTGGGACCCGGCTCAAAAGACGGCCGTTTCGGATATCGAAGTTATTTACCAAGAAGTCGAGGGTGCGTTCTATCACATGAAGTATCCACTCGCTGATGGTTCAGGTCACATCGAGATCGCGACGACACGTCCTGAGACGATGCTCGGCGATACGGCGGTTGCCGTCAACCCGAAAGATGAGCGTTACACACACCTCATCGGCAAGACGATTATGCTTCCAGTCATGAACCGTGAGATTCCAATCGTTGCGGACGACTACGTCGACATGGAGTTCGGTACAGGTTGCGTGAAAATCACGCCGGCCCACGACCCGAATGACTTTGAAATTGGAAACCGTCACGAACTTCCACGTATCCTCGTCATGGACGAAGGCGGGAAGATGAACGAGAACGCGGGCATTTACGAAGGGCTTGATCGCTTCGAATGCCGCAAGCAACTCGTCAAAGACTTAGAGGCGGACGGCACACTCGTGAAGATTGAACCGCACACGCACTCGGTTGGTCACTCAGAGCGTTCAGGCGCAGTCATCGAGCCATACCTTTCGAAACAATGGTTCGTTGACATGGAGCCACTCTCAAAAGCGGCACTCGAAGCACAAGGAAACGCCGACACGAAAGTCAACTTCGTCCCAGAACGCTTCGAAGGCACATACCTCCGTTGGATGGAGAACATCCGCGACTGGTGTATCAGCCGTCAACTTTGGTGGGGCCACCGCATCCCGGCTTGGTATCATAACGAGACAGGTGAAGTGTATGTAGGGAAAGAAGCACCGGCGGACAGTGAGAACTGGACACAAGACGAAGACGTTCTCGACACATGGTTCTCGTCAGCGCTTTGGCCATTCTCAACGATGGGCTGGCCGGACACGGACGCACCGGACTTCAACCGTTACTTCCCGACGAGCGCGCTCGTTACGGGATACGACATCATCTTCTTCTGGGTATCGCGCATGATCTTCCAATCTCTCGAGTTCACAGGGAAGCAACCGTTCAACGATGTCCTCATCCACGGTCTCATCCGTGACTCGGAAGGACGCAAGATGTCGAAATCACTCGGTAACGGCGTTGACCCGATGGAAGTCATCGACCAGTACGGAGCGGATTCACTCCGTTGGTTCCTCCTCACAGGTTCGACACCAGGGAACGACCTTCGTTTCTATTGGGAGAAGATCGAGTCGACATGGAACTTCTCGAACAAGATTTGGAACGCGAGCCGTTTCGCTCTCATGAACATGGACGGACTCAAAGTGGAAGAAATCGACCTCACGGGCGAGAAGACGCTTGCTGACAAGTGGATTTTGACACGCTTGAACGATACGATCGACCAGGTGACACGCCTCGTCGACAAGTACGAGTTCGGTGAAGCCGGTCGTTACTTGTACAACTTCATCTGGGAAGAGTTCTGTAACTGGTACATCGAGATGGCGAAACTCACGCTCTACGGTGAGGACGAAGCAGCGAAGCACACGACACGTTCGGTCCTCGCGCATACGCTCGATTCAATCATGCGTCTCATGCACCCGTTCATGCCGTTCTTGACAGAAGAAATTTGGCAGCACTTGCCGCACGAGGGCGATTCAATCGTTCGTGCAAGCTACCCGACGCGTCGTGACGACCTTCACTTCGCTGATTCGGTTCCAGCGTTTGAAGCTGTGATGAACGTCATCCGCTCGGTTCGTAACATCCGTGCGGAAGTGAACGCACCGATGTCAAAACCAATCCAGCTCTTCATCTCGACGAGCGACGATGCGACACAAGGTTACTTGAGCGCGAACGAAATGACAATCGGCAAGTTCACGAACGCGACAGAGCTCGAAATCGGACGTGGCCTCACGGCTCCGAATAAGTCGATGTCAGCGATCATGACAGGAGCGGAGCTCTTCATCCCGCTCGCAGACCTCATCAACTTCGAAGAAGAAATCGCCCGTCTTGAAAAAGAAGTGGCGAAGTATGAAAAAGAAGTCGAGCGCGTACAGAAGAAACTCGGAAACCAAGGCTTCATCGCCAAGGCACCGGCTCACGTCATCGACGAAGAGAAAGCAAAAGAAAAAGATTACCTCGACAAGCGTGACGCGGTCCGCGCCCGTTTGGAAGAGTTGCGTAAGTAAGACATGTGCCTTCTTTGGAGATTAATTCTCTGAAGAAGGTTTTTTTGTGTTTTGGTAGAATTTGGAGAGGTGGACGTAGGAAAGGGGATACGAGATGAAACGAATCGGAGTAATGTGTGTTCTTGTGTTGGGGCTGACTGGATGTACGACATCAGAAGAGACGGAGGTCGGTACAGATATAGAGAAAATTGAAACGAGTGAGGTGGCCAAAGCACCTACGAGTGAATGGGTGGGCACGCTCATTGAAGACGTACCAAAAGGGACCGAATCGTTGGCAGATGCGGTAGTTCATCAAATCACGCTTCAATATCAAGATGGATCGGAAGGTCACCTTTCCACAAAAGACGTCATCTATGAGGCGACAGTTGGAGACATCGGATTGGTAGCGATGGCTCATCCAAACCAAACGCCTTCTTTCGGTGTCTATCACTATTCACGGGCCGGGGAATGGGTCATGCATGGGATGAAGCATTTTGGAATTACTGACGCTTCCGAAAAAAGAAGCCGCGGTTTGGTGCTCCCTCAAGATTCGATGTATACGATTGATAGTGAAATCGATGACGTGGAACGACCGGTAAAATTGTGGACGTTCTATGATGAGTCGCAACTGGTCACCATTTTGATGACCGATGCATTCAGTGTGGGCGACGGTGAGCGAATCAATCGTCAGACGGATGGAGTTGAGTATGATCGATTGAATCAGCCGAGCGGCAATGGAATCTACTACATTAGTCAAGACAAACTGATTCTTGTAACAGGAAATGTCTCGGAAGAAGAACTGTTGACACTAGCTGATTCTTTACCGGAACCTTCGTCCGTATCGTTCCCTTTCCGTGATTCAGAATAGAGATTCTTTATGTACAAAGAGATTTTGTGTTGGTGCTTTGGAGAAAGTAAACATTAGGAATCATTGTAGAGGGGATGCGAGATGAGGCGAATCGGGTTAATGTGTGTTCTTGTATTGGGGCTAGTTGGATGTACACCATCAGAAGAGACGAAGTCTGTGGAGACGGTTGAGGTGGAAAAAGTAGAGCAAGTGGAAGGGATCGATGAATCACAATTTCCCGACGCAGAAGTGACAGGGACGATGATTGCCGAAGTACCACCAGGGACAGAAAAGGTCTCGGACGTGGTCGTGGCACAAATCACTCTTCAATATGAAGATGGCTCGACAAAACAGTTGTCGAAGGATCACATTTTAACGGAGACGATGGTCGGGGGAATCGGCTTAGTTGCGATGACCGTCCCTGACCGTGCGAACCCGTTTGGCGTATTCATTCATGATGGTAAGAAGGGATGGGCGCAACGCGGGATGCAACGCTTCGGGGTACCCGATACGTCCAGTGCGTCTACTCAGGGATTAAATCTTCCAGTCAAAGAGATGGAAGTCATCAGCTCTGACTATTCAGTTAACGATTGGCCGGTGAAGCTTTGGACGTTATACGATGAGACACACCTCATCAGTATCATTGAGACGGACAATTTCACTGAAATCGAAGGGGAGATGTCGGATCAGCCAAAACCATACCTACTGGAGCAAGCATACGGGAACGGCTTATATTACTTATCTCAAGGTAAGCTGATCATCGTAACGGGAAATATCTCGGAAGAGGAGTTGTTGAAGCTAGCTGATTCTCTACCAGAACCTTCATCAGGATCGTTTCCTTTTCAGGATTCTGAATAATATCAAGGCCCGAGCGTCAAGAGCGACGTTCGGGCCTTGCTTGTACGAGCCACCAGACGATGATTCCAATGACCAATAACATCGGGAGTTGAGTATACAGTGGGGTGGTGAAACCGATTCGAAACAGGTGGACGATATACGTGGAATATAGAGTCGCACCAATCACCAAGAGAGCGATATAGATGCGTTTCATGCCTCTTCCTCTTCACTCCAAAACGGCAAGCGACCTGTTGTGATGTAGTATGAAGAAGTGAAAAGAAGACCGATTGCCACACCGGTCAACTCTGGCTGAATCGGTTGACCGACTAAAGTTAAATATAGACTATACACGACATATGATGCTGAAGCGGTGATGAGGATCATCAATGGGATCAGTTTTTTCATTTTGTGTCACTCCATTCCGACTCATTCAGATGTTTCATGTACTGGACGAACGACACGCTCAAGAAAAAGACGGGCATCGCCCAGACGATATTGCTTAAGTATGGGGTTTGCCAAAGTTCGAGTGCGAGTAAACAGGCAAATCCTAATGAGACGAGTGAGGTGAGTAAGCGCATATATAAGTACCTCCATTTTGTAATACCTTATCCTACGTTAGAAGATTGGAAAATGATTCAAAAAAAACCATCTCGCGAATACGAAATGGTTCATGTGCCACAAAACGTTTGGTACGGATACGTCCGAGTTGGACCTGCCGATACGTATTCAGACGGTTGGTCGTAGTTATAAGGGTCACGCAAAATCGTGAGTAGCGCCTCGGTCGGTCCGAAGTCGCCTCGTTCTGCTGCTTGGATTGCTTTCTCGACGTGATGATTACGTGGAATGACGGCCGGGTTGTATTGGCGCATGATTCGACGCACATCTTCATCAGGGAGGCCTTGTTCGCTCAGGCGTTTTCGCCAAGCATCAATCCATGACTTCCCGTCTTCCCGAGTTGCGAAAGGGAGCGAATCGATCTCACCGAGCGTCAACGAGCGGAACGTATTCGTATAATCTGCTTCTGTCTCCATCATTAAGCGGAGCAGTTCATCGGTGAGTGCATCGTCACCGTCTTTTCGGACGTATATGCCGATCTTATGCGCGAGTCCGGTAAAGTAGGCTTCTTTATACAACTCTGTATAGCGGGTGAGCTGTTTGTTTGCTACATCGACTGCTTCTTCTTTCGTCTCATCAAGAAGCGGCAGCAATGTCTCTGCGAGTCGGGCAAGGTTCCAAGACCCGATGTACGGTTGATTTCCGTAAGCGTAGCGCCCTTCCCGGTCGATTGAGCTGAAGACGGTCTCCGGGTGATACGTATCCATAAATGCGCACGGTCCGTAATCGAGACCTTCTCCACTGATGAACATATTGTCCGTATTCATCACGCCGTGAATGAACCCGATGAGTTGCCAGTTAGCGATGAGTCTCGCCTGTCTTTCGACGACGCGTCCGAGAAACTGTTCGTAGCGATCGGGTGCTTCAATCAAGTCTGGGTCGTGACGTTTGATTGCAAACTCCGCGAGCGCGATGACGTCATCGATGGAGCCGGCACCTGCCGCGAATTGGAATGTCCCGACACGCAAGTGACTCGAGGCGACCCGGGTCAGAATGGCTCCGTGCTTTGGACCTTGACGCATGATGGCTTCTCCAGTCTGAATGACAGCGAGTGCACGGTTCGTCGGGATGCCGAGAGCATGCATCGCCTCGCTGATGATGAACTCTCGTACCATGGGACCGAGTGCGGCCCGACCGTCACCACCTCTCGAGTACTCCGTCGGTCCGGATCCTTTGAGCTGTACATCGACACGTTTCCCGTTCGGAGTCACGTGTTCCCCAAGCATGAGGGCCCTTCCGTCCCCGAGCATCGTCAAGTTGCCGAATTGATGTCCGGCGTAGGCTTGCGAGAACGACGTCTCGGTTTGACGATTGCCGGCAAGTAAATCGATGTCTTGTTTGAGTGTTTGTGCATCAAGCCCGAGTGAAGCGGCTAATGTATCGTTAAACAAGACAAGTGTTGGATTGTCGACCGGATGGATGGGTCCACGGTCGTAAAAGATGTCACGTAGTTCGAGGTACGTCGCCTCGAAGTTCCAGTCAGTTGTCATGGCGCATGCCTCCTTCTTCGCTTCGAGTATAGCACAGACTGTTTTCCATAACGGCTGTCGTGAATTTTGATAAGATGAAACAGAAGTGTAAACAGTAGGAGTGTGGAAGATGAAGACGAGACAAGATGTATTCGATTGGTTGAGTGGACAGCTTCGCTTCGGGATCAAACCGGGTCTTGAGCGGATGAACTGGATGATTGAGCAGTTAGGATTAGAAGAACGTCCATCCATTCATGTGGCAGGGACAAACGGAAAAGGGTCGACCGTTGCATTTTTACGGGCGATGGCGATGGAGAATGGATTATCCGTCGGAACGTTCACGTCGCCTTATATCATTCAGTTCGAGGAACGGATTATGTTGAACGGGGAACCGATTCAAGAAGACGCGCTCGTCGACGTAGCGAACCGTGTCAAAGCCTGTGCGGACACGGCACCGGAGACATTGACGGAGTTTGAACTCTTGACGATGATGGCATGGTGCTATTTTGATGATACACGTCCTGATGTGATCATTTGGGAAGTCGGTCTCGGGGGACGACTGGACTCGACGAACGTGTTGACACATCCACTTGCGACCGTTGTGACATCGATCGGACATGATCATCAAGGAATACTCGGCGATACTCTTGAAGAGATTGCGATGGAGAAGTACGGCATCATGAAGCGTGACGTGCCGATGTTCCATAGTGTCGGTGAGGAAAAGTTGATTGAACTGTTGCTTCAAAAAGGAGAAGACGTAGGCGCTTCGATTCATGATGTACGAACACTTGTGACAGAAATCGAGGACGGGGCTGGGACTGTCGTTACATATGAGGGTATGCCACCTGTCGTGCTCGGGTTGACGGGTCATCATCAAGCTTATAACGGGGCATGTGCCGTCGCCGTAGCGCGTCATCTCGGTTGGAAGGAAGAGGCGATTCGGTCGGGACTTGAGCGGGCACAACATCCGGGGCGATATGAACTCGTCTCCAAACGACCACGAGTGATCTTGGATGGGGCACATAACCAGGAAGGCATCGAGGCATTGGTTGTGCAAGCTAAACAAGAGACAGATGTGACAGTCCTGACGGCGATTTTGGCGGACAAGGACCGTGACACGATGGTTCACGCGCTTCAAGAGATTGGCGACGTGTACGAGACGACGTTTGATTTTCCACGTGCGAGAACGAGAGATCATCTTGAAAGAGATGGAGCACGCTTCGTTGAATGGAAAGAATGGCTAAACGATTGGATGGAAGCGCCGACGAGTAAGACGTTGATTGTGACCGGGTCTCTGTATTTCATTAGCGAAGTAAGAACTCATTTCCAAAGTTTGAAAAAATGAACTTGTTAAATGGGATTGGAAAGGGTATGAATTAACTGAAGAAGTGTGACGACAAACCGACTGGAGGACTTTCCATGTTCAAGCATCCGAGATCCAAGTACGGCCTGATCATATTGATTGCAGCAGTATTCATCCTTTCTATTTATTCCTCAACGTTTGCTAAGAAAGATAGCGATTATCCGATAACGACACCAGTTAATGGTGAAGCCATTCGAACGATATCTCCAGACGAAGATTGGGTGCAATCAATCTTTACGTTGACGTATACCTTTGACCTCCAAAAAATTCTAAATGAAGTGAAAGGCCGTCCTAGTCTAAATTCCTATGAACTAATCAAATGGAATGCGGAAATTGTGGAGAAGATTCCTAAGGAGTTTACGTTACCTGATAATAAAGACTTACCTGAAGGTTTTGCTTTCAATAAAGAGACGCGAGAGTTAACAGGAAAGTTTTCGCTAGAATGTATGAAGGAGAAGGGGAAGAATGATAATAAATGTAACAAAGTACTGAATAAAAACTCACTGATTTCTGAATTCTCCATTCCTTTAACCGCGACAACACCTGGAACATTTACATTTAATTCAGGTAAGTTTGCGTATACCTTTTATGCGGAGCATTCTGGACAAGGTACAACGAAGCATGATCGTGACATAAATGACAGTCCAGGGATGTTATCATCTAAAACCGTTACAGTAAAAGGAACGACTTTGACCGTTCCGAATACGTTGACGTTGTATGTAGGAGAAGGGGCTAGTACGAACGTAGACGCCACAGGCGATATCGATTCCTCTAATCTAAAATGGGAGAGCGACAACGATGGGATTGTCGGACTGAAGTCAAACGGAACAACTGTATCGATTTTTCCTAAAATAGTAGGGGAGACGACAATTCGAGCGACATATACGTATCCGAATGGTTATGTCGTGAAGTCGAATGATTTAAAAGTGGTGGTCAAGTTGCCAGATCTTTCGTTAATCCCGAAACCGAATGAACTATGGGTATATCAAGATGCGCAAGGTACACTCGTCAAACAATCTGCGAGTATTACTTTAGACCAGACGAAATTAGATGGGTCGAAGTTGAGTGGACCCTTAGGAGTTGACTGGACGTCCTCATCCACTGCGTTGTCGGTCTCTAAAACTGGAACGAACGTTGCAACGGTTCGTGCCGAACATGGAAGTCAGGGTAGCGTTACCATACTAGGTAAACTTACAGATTATCCAGGGCAATCGAAAAGTACTTTGATTGACGTCAAAGAATACCCGCAGTTGATTTCAACGCCGAACGTCATCCTATACATGAGTGACAGCCCATATTCCTACAGCAAACAAATCACTTTCTATCCAGATACGGCAAACGTCACGGGCTATGGATTGAAGGTATTAGAAGGAATAGATGTGCTAAAGGTTGAACAGGGAGAACTCAAACTGTTGAAACCGGGGCTTGCAAAAGTAGGACTCGTTACACAAGACGTCAGTGCTTCATTCCCGAACGGTGGGGGTCCAGAACCAATCTCTCAATATTTCTATGTCCAAGTGAAAGATGGAACAGATCCAAACCCTGGTGTCGATACACCGGCGGGTGATTTTTACTAAGTATACGAAAAAGAAGCCGATTTGATGTCGGCTTCTTTTTTATGTTCATTGTTTGACCGGGCGTGCCGTGAATAGCTGAAGCTGGTTGGAAACAGGTAACGTATTGATTTGTTCAAACACCCCTTCGTTATACGTCATGATGAGGCGGGATTCTTCAATCTCGTCGGTCTGAGTCTGGTTACCTGGTGCGAAGTGAACTTCTTTCGCACTTTGGGCTGGTAATGGGAACGTCCCCCGAAACGTATTAATTTCTAGTGGACCACGACTATAAAGACCGCCTTTTATATTGATGAGTGAGCCAACCGCATATAGTTTACTCTTCTCCTCTGAGTCACTATATAAAAATGCTTGAAGCGGTGTCGTCGTGTGTTCAAATTCATTGATTCGATTTAACAGCACTTTCCCTTTCGCCATGAGGACGAGGGAACTGTTTTGTGACTTACTGACACCTGTAATTGTGGCACGGTCAATAAAGGCATCTTTTAAGGCGTATACAGTCGTATTGAACGCGACATTGCCTCGGATTGTGAGGTTTCCATTCACAATAAGTGGTCTACTGATTGCAATAGGACGCACCGCCTCGATGATAACGTCACCATCAAATAAGAGTGGCACGTTAGAGCTCGCGACCGATTCACTAATAATGGTTGAAGCGGCGACGGGTGATGTGATGATTTTCAGAGAATCGATCGCATCGATTTGTTGTTTGTCGACATATTCAGTCAATCCGAGATTCGGCTGCTCTAAATAAGGAGGAATTGAGATTGCTGGTATTCGTCCGCTATTAAAAATGGAAGTACCCGGCGCATTCTCGTAGCTCAGCTTTGTACCTGATTGAAAACGGTTGACGTATTGGATAATCGAATAGTCGAAATTGAATGGTGAGAAGGATGAATCAATCTCACCAATCTGTGGTTTTTCTCCTGCAATCGGTGTCGTGTCACTCGTGAAATATTCGTTTAAGTCGCAACCATCACAAGTCGCTCCAGGTGCTAAATCGATTTTTCCGTCCAAATAAAATCGACTCGTCGAACTATTTTCAAGTGATTTCTTTGTTGAACCTAGTTGGTAGAATGCGGTTCGTTGAACGTTTAATTCATCCGTCGAGGCATCACTGTTTCCGACAAAGATGTTTCCTGTGATTTTAGGTGGACCATTGACTGTCAGCTGTTCGTCAGACCCGAGTACGTAATACAAAAAAGATGGCAGGGCGGTCACGTATACTTCTTGTGTGTATGTAGCCGTTTGCGTCGGTTGCTCGGCTTTTGGGACGGTCGTTCCCGTTGCTGTCAGTGTGAGTACAGTCGTGAATGGGGCATCGGTTCGATCAGCAGTAGAGCGTTCAATCGAATAGACGATATCGTTATCTCCGGACAATTGGTTTCCGGTATATGATTGATTACTCACGAGTAACGAATTGATTTCGTCTTGGAATGCTTGCTCCGATTTCATGTAATTAGGTACATCTGCTTCAGCGTGAATCGGAAATGTTGACTTTAAATCAGCAACTAGCAGATTTAACGTACTTTTGACGTCGGCATCGAGTTGTGTCTCGTCGACGCGAATGATGGTCTGTTTATTTGTCGCTAAGTTGACTTGGATGGCAGCAAGTGACAAGACGGCTAATGCCGCCATGGTCACGAGGACAAGAATGAGGACGTAACCTCGTTCATCTTGCTTCATAGGTACAAGCTCCTTTTCAGAATGGGATGGCACTCTTGAATGTCTTCGTCTCAGATGGATCATTGGCTGGAGATAGTGTGATTGTCAGTTCAATCAAGCCAGACTTATAGTAGGATGGCTGATTGACTCTCGCTTCGACGGCACCGTCAACAATCGAAATGTCCATCGATTGAAGGACGACATCATTCGAAGAAGAGGAGAAGGAAGCAGCGGATAATGTCTTGCCGGTATCGAGATAGCCGCTTTCACGATACAAAATCCCATTCGCCGATACTTTCGGGTCATTTAAGACGTGAAACGTATAGACCCCATTACTTTCAGTCATCGCATCAAATTTCGTTTGGTTCAAGTCCTGCATGACCGAAGCAATCAAATAGTCCGCTTCTGCTCGAAGAGAACTAGAATCATTCGTCAAACGAAAGCCAAGAGTACCAGATAAAAATACCGTGATGATGATTCCAGCGAAGATGGTGGAAATAACGAGCGCCAACAACAATTCAACGAGTGTGACACCTTCTTCAGAGCGTTGTAGCTTCTGGATTGCTCGTTTCAGGGAACTTTTCATGAAGACTCGCATCGGTTACGACTCCTTTCAATGTGATTGGTTGCAGTAAAGTATCAGAGTCGACGATGATGGTCACGTCCATGACGTTCGAAGAAGTTTGAACAGACGCAATATCAATCGAATAGTCGCGACCGTTGATTGTGGCCGAGCACAAATCACATGTGCCATTCACATCTTTTTTCAGCGTATCAAGAGAAAATAAAGCATCGGTCTCCTTCGCTCGGCGTTCGATTGTATGTAATGTGTTTTGTGCAATTTGATTTGCAACCGTTCGATCTAAATCAGAAGAGGTAATTCGAAGACTTTGCGAGAAGAAACTCATCATGGCTCCTGACAAGATGGAGACGACGACAATAGAGACCAGTACTTCGACGAGCGTAAAACCTTTTTCGTTATGCGACAAGACATTGACCTCCTATTCAAAAAAAGTAAAACTTTCGGAAAATAACGTATGAAATACTGAATAAAATGTTATTTTTTGTACAATACATATTATACTAAAGTTACACACTGAACGGATACATAGAATAGAAGACATATGAAACATAGGAGGATTTTTACATGAAGCGGTATGGGATGCATCTTTTCATTCTGATCGGACTCGTCATGCTCGTGACGCTACCGACCATCGGACTCGTCAATTACTTAGATGCGTCCGCCGAGTCAAGTACTACATATGCAGATACAACAGTCGCAGGCGTCGATGTTTCCGGGATGACGAAGGAAGAGGCTGACGTTCGTCTCGATAACGCCATCAAAGATTTCAACACGATGCCGTTTTCGGTCAATCTGATGGACGGGACCGTCATTGAAATCGGAAAAGAAGTCGTGACGTTCGATGTACCGAACACGCTCGATTCCATCACAGATGAGGGTGAATACCCACTGTTGACCGCAATCGATGAATCTAAAGTTGAACCTTATCTCGATGGTCAACCTGTGACGATGACGATGATTGCCCCGGCATTGATGGAAGCGGCATCAATGCTTGAGTCAACGGTCGCATTGGAACAAGTCGCGGCGGAGAGTGAAGTCGTCGCTTCGTTTACCGTGAGCCCGACTCCGGCGATGCAGTCCACGCTCGATCGAATGAACGGATTCGAGATGGCAGCAGGTGATATCTTTAGTCTTAAATCTTTCGGGGAAGACTTTGAGGCGCTCACGACGCTCGGCTCTTCGTTCTATCGCATGTTCGCTGCCACACCGTTCGCCATTCTTGAACGTGTGCCGCATGAGACGCTCCCGTCTGGTGTCGAACTCGGATATGACACGAAAGTGGACACCCGCTCAAACTTTGCGGTACAAAACCGTGAGAAGTCATCATACGCCATTCTCGTTTTGAATGAAGGGAATGCGGTGACCGTCCAATTACTCGGTCAACCGTTTGAATCGGCTTACGAGGCGCGAGTGGAAGAAGTGACATCGGTTCCTTATCAAAAAGTCGTTCGTTTCTCGTCGTCACTTCCGTCAGGCAGCTCATCAGTCACACAATCTGGACAATCTGGCCAGTCAGGGAAGTTGTATCGTGTCAAAGTGACGGAAGAAGGAGAAACGATGGAATTGCTCGGATTTGATTTTTATGCCCCGACACCGGAAATCGTGACGAAGAGCTCGGTCCCACTTCCGCCACCTGAACCGGTCGAACCGGTCATTCCAACATTCCCGGATGAAGAGGTGGAAGAAGACCCGACTTTTGACGATGAACTAAATGACAACTTTGAAGAACCGCCCGTATTTGAAGAAGACCCTGCAGATCAGGAGGCAGTCGGATGATTGGTTATATGATTTTACTTGGTTTTTGGGTATTGGCCACATTGACGTTGTTCGCCTTGTCTGTCCCATCGATGAAGAAGCGTGAAACGAAATTACTCATCAGTGTATGGACGGCACTGCTCTCAGTGGGGATTTACTATATGGTGACGGAGTCGTTGACGCAGGCATGGTGGGCGTGGTTCCTACTCGTTGTCATATTGATTGGTGGAGTGACGGCTAGTACTTTCGTCGAAGAGAGGGAAGTCGAGCAAGAGGAGGCTCCTCAAAGGATGGTGAAGTAACGTGAGACGAACGAAACGAAGACTCGGCGAGATGCTCATCGAGGCCGGACTCATTACGACGAGTCAGCTCGATGAAGCGCTCGAACAAAAACGCCCCGGTGAAAAACTGGGAGATACACTCATTCGGTTGAACCACATTACCGAAACGCAATTGATTCAGATGATTCATGAACAACTGCATGTGCCGATTATCGAGCTGTATGCTCAGGATATCAACGTGACGGTCACGAAGCTCGTGCCGAAAGCATTGGCGCAAAAACATGACGTCATGCCATATCAATTGATTGGAAACACGCTTCATATCGCAACGGCCGACCCGCTCGATTTGATTGCGATTGATGATGTACGTCTGCAGACCGGGATGAATATCGAGATTGGTATTTCGACACGTGAACAGATTCGGAAGACGATTAGTCGTTATTATGAGATGGATCATTCACTTGTCGAGATTTTAAAAGAAGATGCACCGGAGATGGATCAACAAGAAACGATGAATCGGGACGATGCCCCGATCATTCGTCTCGTGAACCAAATCTTCCTGAGTGCAATCGATCAACGAGCTTCGGATATCCATTTCGATCCGCATGAGAAACAACTTCACGTCCGCTTTCGGATCGATGGAGATTTGCGTACGGAAACGATTTATCCGAAGAAAATCCAAAGTGTCATGCTGACACGCCTTAAAGTCATGAGTAACCTCGACATCACGGAAAGTCGTCTCCCGCAAGACGGGCGGATCAAGTATACGCTACGCAATCGCGCCTATGACTTCCGTGTGTCGACGCTCCCGACGATGTATGGGGAGAAGATTGTTATTCGAGTGCTTGACTCGTCGCAAGGGCTAACAGATTTGACGAAACTAGGATTCGGGGAACGAAACGAGCAAGCATATCGTGAAATGCTCAAACGTCCGAACGGCATTATCCTCATCACCGGTCCGACCGGTTCAGGGAAGTCGTCGACTCTCTATGCCTCACTAGTAGAGTTGAATGACGAGACGAAAAACATCATTACGGTAGAAGACCCGGTCGAGTATCAGCTCGATGGCATCAACCAAGTTCAGGTCAACTCCAAAGTCGGTTTGACGTTCGCATCCGGTCTTCGTTCGATTCTACGACAAGACCCGAACATCGTCATGGTCGGGGAGATTCGAGACACGGAAACAGCCGAGATTGCCATTCGGGCCTCACTTACGGGCCACCTCGTCCTATCGACGCTACATACAAACTCGGCCATCAGTTCCATCACCCGTCTCGTCGACATGGGGGTCGAACCGTTCCTCGTCGCCGCTTCGACGACCGGGCTCGTCGCGCAACGTCTCGTACGACGCGTCTGTCGCGACTGTGGTCAGGCAGAACCGGTCTCGAAAAGTGAACAACGTCTCTTCGAAGCAGAAGGCATTCACATCGACCGAATTGTTCGTGGAAAAGGATGTTCTTCATGCAACTCGACAGGATACCGAGGGCGTCTCGCCATCCATGAAGTAATTCCAATCAACGAAGGATTACGACGGATGATCATGAACCAGGCGACCGAGTCTGAGATGGTGGAATATGCGAAGTCACAAGGGGCGACGTTCTTATTAGCTGACGGGCTAGAAAAAGTTGCAGCCGGATTGACGACGACGGAAGAAATATTACGAACGGTCATTACGGAGAGTGCTTATGATTAATCAATCGATTGAAGTCATCTTGACGAATGCGGTCGAGCGACGCGCATCAGACATTCATTTGACGGCGGGTTCTCCACCAATCATCCGGGTGGATGGGAGTCTGATCACGATGGGCGAGGAGAAAGTGTTGCCTCAACATCTTGAAGGATACTTAAAAGAAATTATGACGGAAGACATGCGTGAACGCCTTGAACATGAGCGTGATCTCGACTTCTCGTTCGGGGTGCCGCGTGTCTCACGCTTCCGTGTTAATGCCTACTATCAACGAGGAACGATTGCAATCGCGTTCCGTTCGATTTCCGGGGAAATCCCGACATTAAATGAACTCAACTTGCCGACGGTGTTGAAGCGATTGATTGAGAAGCCGCATGGTCTTATCCTCGTGACGGGGCCGACCGGTTCTGGGAAATCGACGACGCTTGCGGCGATGATCCACGAGATCAACCGGACGCAACGTAAGCGAATCATCACGTTAGAAGATCCGATCGAGTATTTACATTCACACGATCAAAGCATCGTCGACCAACGAGAAATCGGATCGGACGTCATGAAGTTCGTGAGCGGTCTACGAGCTGCTTTACGACAAGACCCGGACGTCATTTTGCTCGGGGAGATGCGTGACTTAGAAACGATTTCGACGGCGATGACAGCAGCTGAGACGGGGCACCTCGTCATGGCGACACTCCACACGTCGAGTGCGATGTCGACTGTGAGCCGAATCATCGATGCGTTTCCGGCTGAGCAGCAAGACCAAATCCGGACGCAGCTCGCGAACGTCTTGCTCGGGGTCGTCAGTCAACGATTGTTCCCACGGATTGACGTGCCGAAAGGCCGTGTCGCCGCCATGGAGATCATGTTAGGGAACCCGGCTGTCGCCAACTTGATTCGAAATGAAAAAGAGTTCCAGCTTCCGACCGTCATCCAGACGAGTCGCCAGCATGGCATGCAGTCGATGGATGCCGCGATTGAACAGCTCGTACGGCAAGGAATCATCAATCCGAACGCCGTCCCGACAGAAGAGATGAGGTGATGAGTGATGGCGATATTTCAGTACGAAGGAAAGCTCCTGAACGGGAAGCGCAAGAAAGGTCGCATCACGGCCGTCTCGCTTCGGGAGGCAAAAGATAAGTTACGCCAAGAATCGATTCTCGTGACGGACTTGTCCGAACTTGAGTCGACCGGACTAAACAAAGAGGTCAATATCCTACCGGAACGCGTCAAAATCGAACATCTGATCATGTATGTCAGACAGTTCGCGACGCTCATCCGGGCGGGGGTGCCAATCGTCCGCGCGACGTCGATCTTGCGGGTACAGACCGAATCAAAAGTTTTGAAGAAGACGCTCAGTCAAGTCGAGGACGATTTGAAAGAGGGGATTGCCTATTCCGAGGCAATCAAAAAGCATCCACGCGTCTTTTCGAACTTCTTCAGTTCGATGGCACTTGCCGGGGAGACAAGCGGAAACTTGGAGGAGGCGCTCGACCAGATTGGGCTCCAACTCCAGAAACAGTATGATGTGAAGCGGAAAGTCATCTCTGCCCTTACGTATCCGTTGGTCGTTTCGATTGTTGCCATCGGCGTAGTCGCCTTCTTGATGGTGAACGTCGTTCCGACGTTCGCAAGCATATTTGGTCAACTCGGCGGTGAGCTTCCGCTCATCACGAGAATCGTCGTCGCCGTTTCAGACTTTATTGCTGCGTTCTGGTGGCTCTTACTCGCCATCGCCATACTCGGGGTGTTTGTGTTTACTTGGATGCTGAAGCGGGACCGGGAACGATTCGTCATCGATCGCTTGCTACTGAAGATGCCGATTTTCGGACCAATTGTGACGAAGTCGCAAATCGCGCTACTGACGCGAAGTTTAGCCGTCCTGTTACAGGCAGCTGTCCCGATTTTAACAGCCATTGAGATTACAGAACGCATCGTGTCGAACCGCGTCATTCGAAAAGGATTGACGGAGGCACGAGAAATGATGGCGCAAGGGATCCCGCTCCACGAGCCGCTCATGCGCAACTCGAACTTCCCACCACTCATGACGCAAATGATTGCGGTCGGGGAAGAAAGTGGGGATTTAGATTCGATGTTAAACGAAGTCGCCGAGTTTTATGAGACGGAAGTCGAGACGACGACGGATCGACTCAAGTCAATCATCGAGCCACTTCTCATCGTTGTCCTAGCGAGTGTCGTCGGGGTGATCGTCATCTCGATCGTCGTTCCGATGTTCCAAATCTATGGCGATATTCAAAATCAATAATCAAAATATGCAGAGTTTTGAAAATATACCTTTTCAATACTTTATTTAGAAGGTATAGTAAAATTGTTCTACTTCTAGTTTAGGTATTTTGTAATACATCTAGCTTACATGCAGCACAACACACAAAAGGGGAGAATGAATCATGGTAGAGAAGTTGAAAATGATTTGGCAAGATGCCAAACAATTAAAAGATGAGCGTGGACTCACACTCGTCGAGTTGCTCGTCGTCGTTGTTATTTTAGGAATTATCGCAGCCATCGCGGTTGTTGCGATTGGTGGGATTATTGAGAACTCGAAGAAGGATGCAATGGTTGCTGATGCGAAGCAGATGGTAAGTGCGGCGAAGTTGTATACTGCATCGAACCCTGTGACTGAGGCAACAGTTCTAGATTACAAAGTTGCTACAAATACAGCTGCAACGACTGGAACAAACCCTCAACCTGCAATTGTAGGTACGAAGTCATATATTAGTGGTATGAAAGATCCATTTGGTGGTGGTGATTACACTACTGCAACTGTAAAGGTTACACCTAACAGTGGTGAATATGTTTACGTAGTCAATTTATTAGGTACTGATTATAAATTCACAGATTCAGCAACAACTGCACTAAAAAAAGATTCTTTAGTAAAAGTCACTCAATGATGTATTCCGGCTGGCGCTGGGCACTCGCTCAGCCTAGCCGGTTTTCTGTTTTTGGCATATACTGACAAAAGGAGGATCCTCCCTTGATTGAATTGATTGGATTCTTATATAGCATCGTCCTCGGGGCGGTCATCACATCGTTCACCAACGTCGTCGGGCTCCGCGTGCCACGCAAACAATCCATCGTGACACCGCGCTCACATTGTCCGTCTTGCGGTCACGAATTGTCACCGTGGGAACTCATCCCGATCTTCGGCTATCTCGCCCTCAGAGGGAGATGCCGTGGGTGTGGCGAGCGGATCGCGCCGACGTATCCGATCTTTGAATTGCTCGGAGCCATCGGATATGGCTATAGCTTTGCACTTTACGGATTTAGCATGACGACGCTCCTCGCGTTCGCCTTCTTATCGACGCTGTTGGCGCTCGCCGTATCTGATTTATCGACGATGCTCGTACCGAACGTCATCTTGCGGATCACGGCACCAATCTTACTCGTCCTTACCTATGTGGCAGGGACCACGTGGTGGTCACCGCTTGCTGGGGCGCTTCTCGGATTTTCTCTTTTAGCGACTGTCTTTTTCGTCTCAAAAGGGGGACTTGGGGCAGGGGACGTCAAATTGTTTACTATGATTGGTCTCGTGCTCGGCCCTCGTGATGTACTCGTCGCTTTGTTCTTGTCGAGCTTGATCGGTGCGGTTGTCGGAGTGGGTTTGATTGCTTCGAAGAAAATTGGACGCAAACAACCGATTCCGTTCGTGCCATCGATCGCGCTCGGGACGATGTTGACGTTTTGGTTTAGTGAAAGCTTTTTTGATTGGTATTTTGAGTTGATGTAGGGGGAAAACGATCATGAGTCGTGGGATAGAGAAAGGGACGGTCACCTATTTTTCGTTTGATGCACTCAGCATCCACGGTGCCGTCATCAAGCAAGGTGTGTTCAAACGAAGCGCCTCGGTTCAGTTAGCGAAAGATGCGTATGGCGAAGGGAAGATTCTTGATGAGACGGCGTTCAGTCTCGCCTTCGAAGAACTCTGTCGCAAGTTAAAAGTCCGTCGTGGTATGACGTGTGCGGTCGCATTGGATGAGACGGAAGTGTTGTCACGGAAAGTCGAGATTCCTTCTACGATTCCGAAGGATGAGATCCGTGGCTATTTGTTCATGGAAATTGGCAGTTCCATCATCTTACCGTTCGACGATGTGTCGTTCGATTATGAAGTGTTAGGCGAAGACGGGGTCAAGACGGACGTCATGCTTCATGCTGTATCGATTGAACTGACGAAGTCGCTCCGCTCGTACATGAAAAAACGTGGTCTCGCGTTGAAGAAAATTACGCCACGCTCGGTCGCGGTCGCGAACGGCGTCATGCGCTTATCAGACATCGATTCGCTCCAGTCGACGCTCATTTGGCATGTCACACCATTCTCGCATCAATTGTTGGTGTTAGAAGAAGGACAGATACGCTTCATTCGTTCGATCGAGTCAGACCTTCCGTACCAAGTCGGAACGAAAGACGGCGTCGTGACGTATACATACAACGGAACGGATGAAATGAAAGTGAACCAGATGGATGACTGGTTGAACGAACTCGCCCGTTTCCTTGATTTCTATCGTTACTCGCTACGGACGGATGGTCGAGCGATTGACCACTTATACGTCTCGGGAACGGTTCCTGAAGTAGACGATCTTGTTCACATGATTCAATCCGAGTCCCTCGTCTCCGTCACACGGGTCGAACAACCGCTCGCGATTGCACATGGGACACCGCTATCGCATCAGATGCTTCCTTTACTCGGGATGGCGACGCTTCAACGGGACCAGGATACGAACTTTATCAACTCGACCGATGTGACGCTCCGTTGGCCAATCGTGACGGGACTCGTCGCACTTCTCCTCGGAGGAGGCGCGGCCGGTTATCTGTACTACGAGGTGGGGCAATTGGAAGCAGAACAAGCACGTATTGAAGAGGAACTCCAACTTGTCGAGATCTATCAAACCGAACAGGTGAACTCGAAAGCACAACAAGTGCTCTCGCTCGACCAGACCGTGACAGCGTTGACGAACATGGAGAAAGATGCGGTGCCGGCACTACGGGCGTTGACTGAACAATTGCCTCCGACGGGTTACGTGTTGACGTATAACTACGCGGACGGCTCGATTATGAGCGTACGGACACAATTTGAAACGCTCGAGGATTTGAACGCCTTCCAACGTTCGCTCATGACCGATGAACGCTTCCTTGACGTGAAGCTTCTCGGCGTGACGACCGAATTGAAGGCGGCAGAAGAGGAAGAAGAGGAAAATTCATTCGAAGAAGACCCGCTTCCACGCTATATCGGAGAGTTCACGTTCATGTTCCAAGACGTGGAGGAAGAATTGACTGAAGAAGAGGAAGCAGATGCGGAGGTGGTGAGTCAATGAAACGTTCGACAATTTATGCGTTATTTGCGATTTGCCTGCTCGCAGCCATCGTAGCACCGGCTTACTTCGGCTATACGTACTTCATCAAACAAGGAGAAGTCGAGGCGCTCGAACGTGACCTCTCGCTCGAACGGACGAAGCTAGAACTGTTGCGTCAGGAAGGGAAAGCCGTTGACGTGGCAGACTCACAAACGCTACAGACACGCGTTCCGACGGCACCTGCACTCGATACGGTCGTCGAGGCATTGTCACAGGCAAGCTTATTAGCTGGCGTCGATGTCACAAGTATCGCGTTCGCCGATGGGCTAGTAGCTGAGTCTGAGGTACCTGAAACAGTCGAGCCGTTCAATCCGGCTGACGTCAGTGAGACGAATGAACCGGCTGAACCGACAGACGTCGCACCGGTCAACGCCTCGACAATTCGTTCGACCGTGACCCTTCAAGCCGAAACGTATGATGCCCTCGTCTCGTTCTTGGAATCGATTGAGTCGATGAACCGCATCCATGTGTTGCGAACGATTCAATTCACGGGACCAGCCGAGACAGGACCGAATACAGTCGAAGAAGTACAGGCGCTTGATTTTACGGTCGAGCTAGATGCTTTCTATCGCCCGGACCTCGATCAACTCGTTCCAGATCGTTACATCCCGGAACCAGCTTTCGAACAGAAGGATATCCCGGTTTACGACTATACGACACCATGAATCGACACGTCCCTTCAAAAAAATGAAGGGGCGTTTTTTTCGACCCGAGTGATTGTATTTACGACGCGCGTTGCCTACAATCAACAGAGAAGTGTGAAACGGCAAGGAAGCCCGTTTCAGAAGAAGAGAAGGAGTCGATATAATGAATTCAACACAGAAGCGTGTCATTCTCGCCTCGATGTCACCACGACGTACGGAGTTATTGCGTAAAGCGGGAATCAAGCATGAGGTCATCCCATCGAACGTGATGGAAGGAACGGACGGCAAGGAGTCCCCGAGCGATTACGTTGCCCGTCTCGCCCGTGAGAAAGCGATGGATGTGGCACGGGATCAGCGAGATGCTATCGTGATTGGTGCGGATACGGTCGTCGTCTTAGACGGCGTCATCTTGGAGAAGCCGGCGGACCGTGAGGATGCGAAGCGGATGCTCGAACGCTTGTCCGGCTCGACCCATGAAGTGCTCACGGGCGTGAGTATCATCGGTGCGACGCAGGACTTGTTCGTCACGACGACGCATGTGACATTCGATGTGATTCCAGAGAGTTGGATGGAAGATTACCTTGATTCCTCAGAACCATACGACAAGGCGGGAGCATATGGCATCCAAGGGTCGGGTGGACTTTTCGTTGAGAAAATCGAAGGTGATTTTTATAACGTCGTCGGCTTACCGATTCATCCGCTCGTCAAGACGCTCGACCGGCATGGGGTGACACCTCGCTTCCTGTGAATGCCTTGAAAGTAGGTGAAGGAATGACCATGGTGATTGACCGTAGTGTAGAGACCGCCATCGCGAGATTGCTTCAAATTGGAGGACGGGGACCGGACCCGATGGAGACGGCACGCCGTATCTCGGACGTGTATCCGACGTTACGGGCGCTGTCACAGGCATCCGTCCATGACTTGTGCAAAATCGAAGGGATGACGAAAAAGAAGGCAGAGCAACTCCTGGCCGCATTCACGATTGGGATTCGATACGTCGAGGAACCGAAAGCGAGTATGCCGACGATTCGTTCGCCGCAAGATGCGTATGAGTTGTTGCGGGATGAGTTGAGGTTATTAAATCAGGAGCATTTCGTCTGTCTATACCTCAACACGAAAAATCAACTGATTACCCGAAAGACGCTTTTCGTCGGTGGGCTTAATTCGTCAATCGTGCATCCGCGTGACGTGTTCCGAGAAGCGCTCAAGTTATCGGCGGCGTGCTTTATTGCTGTGCACAATCATCCGAGTGGGGACGCGACCCCGAGTCGGGAAGACATCGAGGTGTCCGAACGGTTGGTTGAAGCGGGTAATATCGTCGGCATCGCCTGTCTCGATCACGTCATCATCGGGGAAGACCATTATGTCAGCATGAAGCAGCGGGGATATATGAATGGGTGAGAAGTGGGGAGCAGGCATCGTGATGTCTGCTTTTTTGTTTGTGGACATTTGTAGTTCGTTTCTCGTTTCACCTTTAATTAAGATGATTTAAACAGGATTTGATATTTATAAAGCCAACCTTTGTGATGAACATACTGCTCATTGCAGTCGAGTTGTCATACACTTTTGTAGCTGAACAGAATTGGCAATGATGCTTCTCTAGAAAATCCAAAATGTCGTGTGGGTAACGAACCTTCCACTTGAGTTAGTTCGGCCGATAGGGAAATTTCACCTTTATAAAAACCCTATCAAAGTTTAATTTCTAACTTCGATAAGGCTTTTAATTAAAATGATGTATTTAAGAATGTCTACTTGAAGTGGCAACCTCACGTCTAGTCCATAAAATATAAATGATTGCAATGGATATTGTCAGGAGAAAGTACATTATAAGCGTGTTAAAGTTAAAAAGCTGGTTGCTCATATACGTAGATTTAATACCTGTTACCCTTTTAAGATAAAGAGGATCAGACATTCCGTTTTCCCGCTCAAGGACCACCTGTTGTACATAATCTTTACGTTCATAAAATTCATCAACTTGCAGATTATATCCGATAGATAAAGCAATCGCAATAATGAACAACAGTACAATTAATGAAATTGATTTAGGGTTGAGATATTTTAGCATCTTGATCCAATCATTCACGATGAACAGTGCAAGGAATAAGAGTATAGGAATAAACAATAAAGCAGGGTTACCATTCCCGGAAATCTGCACCGGGTGCACCGTAGATAGATTTCCTATAAAAAAGGAGAGTGAAACAATGGTGATACGACATAAGGCGAAAAACCATTTTTTTATCATAAATTTCCCTCTTAAATTAAATTTGTAAACTATGTACAAAATGGATTATAGGATAAAATCAGCCTTAATCATAGTCATATATTGGTTGTTATCTGTCCATTTATAGTATTTTGTGCTGCTAGTACTACCATCAGGATCTTTGACGCCAAAATACATTCCATCTGAATTAGATGAATATGATACTCCAAGAACATAATGATAGTTAAATGCAGCGTATTGAGTGCCCCATTGTTTTTCAAAATAAAGAGCCACAGGAAATTTCCAATAACCAATCTCTTCTTTGTATATAGGGAAATTACCATAAGCTGATATTGTAGGTACTTTCCAAGCGTCAGCAAATGGGTACCTATGTTCTAAGTGTGTGTGCAAGCCCGCAGCGAAAGCAGAGGGGAGGGTACCAGCAATGGATGTATTCATCTGACGGTACATGCTATTGATAAAGAATGAAACAGAGTTATAATGTTCCGCTAGTCCATCAATCTTATATCCCTTTTTAGTTTTTAAATATTCAGCAAACATTGCTCCTGTAGTTGGACCACAAGCACTATCACCATTATTGTATACTCCGGAAGTGTTCTGGTAATAACGATCTGCATAGATTGTAGAGTAGTTGCTCGGTGTATACAGGGTAGTCAAGCTTCCTGATTCAGTGTTTTTAGTAGATGCATTTTTATTTTTATGTTTATATGTATCCCAATTCTTTTTGTTTTTAATATCATAATTAAAATAGCTACCATGCTTTTCTTTGATTTTAATCTTATTGACTGTGTTATCTTGAGAATCAGTTTCATTATTCAAAGTGTCTACAAGGACTTCTTCGTTTAGTTCAGATTCGGTTTTAACTGTAAAACCACCGTTGTAATAAATTTTTTCTTCCTTACTGTCGCTATTAGCGAACTCGCCTTCTCCAAAACTTAAAATTGGATCGAGTTCTAAATTGCTTGAAGCAACAATGTAATATTGTTTATCGCCATCAATGAGATTAAACGAATACCCGATTTGGTTATCACTAAAGTCATAAATTTTATCAAAATTATTTAATTCAGTGATTTCTACATCAGGAAGTAAATCTTCACTATAACTGAAGTTTGATACTACATTTTTAATAACACTGATATCTACTTGATTTGAATTATTAGTGCTTGACTGAGCATTGATGGAATCTGGCGAAATTAGTGGTGACGTCAAAAGGCCGGTTAATAGAGCGGGTACGAATAGTTTCTTTTTTTTCATGAAATCCCCTCCAATTTTTAAAATATGTAATTATAATAACATTCATACATCTTATAAATTACATTTTTTTTAATATTTGGATAATGAAAATACATCTCGATGAAAGATAACTAATACTTTTAATTACATTTTAATTTTCAAATCTATCAGTACTGATTGCATATCTTGTTATTTTTACTGCGATTCTTATGTTTTGAATTTAAAATCTAGTGGTGATGTAATAGCCAAAAGATCAAAATACCACCTCGTGATGGGTGATATTAAATTGCGCTTATTTCATTAAATAGAATCACTCGTATGCCTAATTTTCTTTATCATAATCCTTTTGGGTTTATTAAAGAGATTATGAAGAAGGATAAAAAATATACAATTTCCTCCAATTGAATCAGAGACTTTGGTAAGATATCAGGTGAGGTGTTCAACATGGAAAAAATCATCTGGTTGTTAATGCTCGGCGTCTCGCTCCTCGTGAGCTACGTCCATCTAGACACAACCATCTTCTCGCTCGTCCTATTCGTCTTATTTTTATTCGTGAGTACGGCACTATTCCTTCGGTTCGACGAGGACCACTGGCTCGACCGTGTCTCACCAATCGTCGGTGTCGGAGTAGGTGTTCTATCACTCATCGGCTATCTTGGTCTGGTGGTAGTCTCTTTCAATGAATTCGACCAACTCGGCATCTGGACTGTACTCGTCCGCTTACTTCTCATGTACGTTGGGATCTACATATTCGTCATGACGACGACGAGCTTTTTAGCCGGAGCGACGCGCTTAAAGCCGTCCCGCTTCTTTCGACCGGTCCTGATCTTCTCAGTCTTCTTTTACGGCGCGATGTTACTACTTCCGCTCCAACCTGGTTTGTAACCGTTCTCTCTTAGGCAGACGCCCACTCGCGTCTGCTTTTTTGATTTGCCTTTTTCCTCAAAAGAAGGCAAACTAGTAGACGGTGAGACAGGACTGAGATGCGGTTATTGTAAATAACCTGTAATCGAATGAACGTTTTCAAACATGATTTTTCCGTTATAATAAAAAATAGTGTAACGAAGAGAGGAGCAACACCTATGTTTCGTAGTTTTAACCGAGAAATCGGAATCGACCTTGGAACGGCTAACACGCTCGTTTACGTAAAGGGTCAAGGAATTGTTGTTCGTGAACCGTCCGTTGTGGCGTTCCGTACAGATACAGGTAGAATTGAGGCCGTCGGTAACCAGGCCAAAGATATGATTGGACGTACACCAGGGAACGTCTCTGCTCGTCGTCCGATGAAAGACGGCGTTATCGCTGACTTTGAAACGACAGCAACGATGATCAAATACTTCATGGAGCAAGCTCAAAAATCAAAAGGCGGTTTGTTCTCATCGAAGACGAACGTCATGATTTGTGTGCCAAGTGGCATCACGTCTGTTGAAAAACGCGCTGTTGAAGACGCTGCGAAACAAGCAGGCGCTCGTGAAGCTTATACAATCGAAGAGCCATTCGCGGCAGCAATCGGCGCAGGTCTCCCGGTTTGGGAACCGACTGGCTCGATGGTCGTGGATATCGGTGGCGGTACGACCGAAGTCGCAGTGATCTCACTCGGCGGCATCGTGACAAGCCAATCGATTCGTGTCGGTGGTGACGAAATGGATGACGCCATTATTCGTTACATCAAAAACAAGTACAACCTCATGATTGGGGAACGTACGGCCGAGACGCTCAAGATGGAAGTCGGTTCGGCGCGCATCGACGCATCGAACGAGGCAGAGAAGATGGAAATCCGTGGTCGCGATCTCGTGACAGGACTTCCGAAACAAATCGAAGTGTCGTCTACAGAAGTGTGCGAAGCACTCTCCGATACAGTCGAAGCGATCTTGGCAGGTGTCAAGCAGACGCTTGAACAAACACCACCAGAACTCGCAGCTGATGTGATGGACCGTGGAATCGTCTTGACTGGCGGCGGCGCGCTCCTCAAAAACTTGGACGACGTCATCTCAGACGAGACGCACATCCCGACACTCGTTGCGGATGAGCCACTCGACTGTGTAGCAGTCGGTACAGGAAAATCTCTTGAAATGATGGACGTCCTCCGTTCGAAATCAGGCATCTCGTCACGTCGATGAGAGGTGAGACACGATGAGCCGATTCGTACGTAATAAAAAGCTCATCATCACGCTAATTGTACTGATCTTGTTTTTCGTCATTTTAGGGGTTTCGATTCGAGGACGATCGGAATCAGCCTGGTACCAAGACGTCACGCGTGATGTGGTCGGCACGTTCCAGCGAGTGTTCGCGGTACCAATCGGATGGATGGACTCGACCGTCTCATCCATCTCGGACGTCCGCGACATCTACGAAGAGAACCGTCAACTGAAAGAACATTTGGCGAAGTATGCCGAGGTATCGGTTGAGGCAGATGATTTGCGCCGTGAGAATGAGGAGCTTCGGAAAATGGTCGAAGCGAAAGACGAGTCGTTACGCGACTTTGACCTCATTCCTGCGGAGGTCATCGGTCGGACACCGAACGATTGGCAACGCTACGTCACCATCAACGTCGGTTCTGAAAGCGGCGTTGAGAAGGGCATGGCCGTGACCGCGGCGAGCGGGATGGTCGGTCGTGTCATTCAAACGAGCGCCTATACGTCACAAGTGCAACTGCTCAGCGACAACAACCGGACGAACAACGTCTCGGCTGTCGTCAAAGATGCTGACGGCAAAGCGACGTATGGGACGATTGACGGCTTCGATACGGAGACGAACGAGTTGTTCTTCACGAAAGTATCGAATAGCGTCAAGCTGAAAGAAGGAGAAATTGTATCGACCTCTGGACTCGGGGGACGTTACCCGGCCGGACTCGTCATCGGTACGATCGAGTCGATCGAGACGGACGAATATGGCGTCTCTCAAGTCGCCCGGATCAAACCGGAGGCCGACTTTAATGAGTTCTCACAAATGTACGTGATTGATCGGACACTAGACGAACCGTTTCTAACGGGTCCCGAGGAAGGAGGAGCAGCGGGTGAGTAACATGAAAGTGTTCATCGCCCTGTTCCTCCTTTTTCTTATTGAAGGAACATGGGCATCGATTTTCTCGTGGCACTATGCCACGCCGTATCTTTTATTAACGCTAATCGGGCTGATGTTCGTCAGTCTGTATGGTCGATGGGAGACGGCGCTCGGGTTCGGTCTTGTATTCGGGTTGCTGTATGATATCGTCTACACCGACTTGCTCGGAATTTATGTATTTACTTTTTCACTCATTCCTCTCTTAGCCAGCTTCGTGTTAAAATATATAGGTGAGAACTTCTTCTCCGTCACCATCACCTTCACGTTCATGATTGTCGTATTCACAGTTGCGATATACGGGATCATGGCAGCAATCGGTGGGACGTTGATGACGATTCAAACACTATTGATTGAACAGATTCCAGGGACCGTGCTCGTCAATGCCATCGCCATCGTGATTCTTTATTATCCGATGATGCGGTATGTGACGATCCGACCTGTTGTGAAAAGAGGGTAGCCATGATGGAGCGTAAACGACACATTACGATTAAAGGACATCGCAACGGAATTGCCATTCACTTCAATCCGAAGAGTGGCATCGACGAGGTGCTTACGGACTTTGAAGCGACATTACAAGAAATGGAGCCGCCGTCCGGTAAGATTGCCCTGAAGTTGCACGCGGGTACTCGTTATCTTGACGAGGAGCTGACACGTCAAATTCGTGAGGTCGTCGCTCGTCATGGCGTTTTTTATATTGAAGACTTGTCGAGCAATGTCATGTTGACGGAAGAAGCGAAAGCGACGTACGGCAGAAAGACGTTCCACTATCATAGCGGGACGATTCGCAGTGGACAGGTCCTCGCGTTTGATGGCTCGGTGCTTGTGATTGGGGACATCAACCCCGGTTCTGAGGTTCGGGCGACAGGAAGTATTTATTGTTTGGGCACGATACGAGGAAATGTGCGTGCGGGTGTCGAAGGATGGGAAGAAGCGGTCATTACCGCGAGCCTCCTCCATCCGAAGTTTTTGGCAATCGGCGAACATGTTCTCACGTCCGACGATGAGGAAGAACTTCCTGAGATTGAGATGGGTTGTGCGTATCAGACGAATGACGGGATCGAGATGACACGTCTCCGCCACGTCATGACCGGTCTGAAAGACGCATATGCAATGGAATTACAGAGAGGGTGAGTGGAATGGAGCAAGTAGTGGAGCCTGTACATACAGAAAAAGAAGTGAAAAACGGCAGAGCCATCGTCGTGACATCAGGAAAAGGGGGCGTCGGAAAAACGACGACGACCGCCAACATCGGGACGGGGCTCGCCTTGTCTGGACACTCGGTCTGTCTCGTCGATACGGATATCGGGTTACGTAACCTCGATATCATTCTCGGACTCGACAACCGGAGCATTTATAACCTCGTCGATGTCATCACGGGACAATGTAAGTTGAATCAGGCGCTCGTTCGCGACAAACGGTTCGAAGAGATGTACTTACTTCCGGCCGCACAGTCGAAAGACAAGACGTCGGTCAATCCTGAGCAAGTGAAAGAGATTGTCGACCAACTGAAGACGGAATATGATTTCGTCTTGATTGACTGTCCTGCTGGGATCGAGCAAGGGTTCATGAACGCGATCGCTGGAGCGGACGAGGCGATTGTCGTCACGACACCTGAGAAGGCGGCCGTTCAAGACGCGGACCGCATCATCGGGATGCTCGAGCAAGCGAGTCACATCGAAGCACCGAAGCTCGTCGTCAACCGGGTGAAAAATCACCTCGTCGAATCGGGCGATATGCTCGATATCGATGACATCATGCGCATCTTGTCGATCGACCTCCTTGGCGTCGTCATCGATGATGAGGAAGTCATTGCCGCTGCGAACCGCGGGGTGCCGGTCACGATGAACCCGGACAACAATGCCGGACAAGCGTACCGCAACATCACGCGTCGCATCCTCGGCGAATCGGTCCCGCTCATGTCGATTCAGACAGAGACGGCGCCGGTCGGCTTCTGGGCACGACTCATGATGAAATTTGGAATGAAAAAAGCGTAAAGGCAACGAAAGTTGCCTTTTTCTGTCGAAAGGAGAGGTGCACATGAAGTTAATCTACGAACGAACACCTTCCATTGAACGGGCGATGCTCGTGGACGGAGAACGGTTACTCGAGGTCGAAGAACGCTTCGTCGACCAATTATCGGTCGGTACAATCGTCGAGGCTGCGATTGAACGGATCCACCCGTCACTCGGCGCGGCATTTTTGACGGACGGGGAGACGACGTTCTTTTTACCGATTGCGGAGACGCTTCGCGCACTGACCTCGTATCCGGACGTGCCGGCCATCGGACAAGCGGCGGTCGTCGGGGAAAAACGACTCGTGCAAGTGACGAAAGAAGGCATCAACGGCAAGCATCATAAAGTGACCGAAAACATTCGGTTCGGTGGACGTTACCTCGTCTACTTCCCGTACGGTCGTCGGAAACTGTTCAGTCGCAAGCTCGACCTCGTCACGCAGGACCGCCTCTCGAAGTCGGTTGCCCTTACAGAAGAGGAAGGGGTCCTGTTTCGAACGGAGGCCGGACAAGTGGCACCAGACGCCTTACAGGAAGAACTCGACCTGCTCCGCGACCGTGCGAAAGCTGTGATCGAACAACGGTACGGGCAAGACGAACTACTTTGTGAACATTTCGTACGGCGTCATGCGGTCGAATCGGTCCTCTTAAACGACAAAGAAGGACAAGCTCGCGTTGAACGCTTGGACGTTCCCGTGAAACGTCACATCGGGAAAGGGCGAATCCCAGAGGCGAAACGTCTTGACGAGGCGATTGAAAAGCTCGAGAGTCGTGCCGTTTGGTTAGATGGCGGGGCGTTCGTCTTGATCGAACAAGTCGAGACGATGACTGTCATCGACGTCAACAGTGGGAAGAACGTCGCCGTCAAAGATAAAGGACGCGCAGCCGATACAATCAATGAAGCGGCGCTCTATACGATCATGGAACAGATGCGCTTACGTAACATCGGCGGCATGATCGTCATCGACTTTTTACGCGGATCGAAAGAAGGCCAGACCCGACTTCTCAAGAAAATGAAAGAGCTCGGGGCACGTGACCCGCGACGCGTCGAAGTGTACGGATTCACACGGATGGGCTTATTCGAATTGTCACGGGAACGGACCGGACGCTCGATCCAAGACCGGATGACATATGGAGGCAAGCCATCGAAACTGGCTGTCTTCTCGCAGTTTGAACGCGCACTCCTTGACCTTAGCGGGCAATACGAGGCGGTCGTGCTCGCACTACCGAAAAAGTGGCATGCCGCTTCCTGGCATGAATTTGACATCGACGTACACCTCGTCGAAGGAGAGCCAGAGTTCGCCTTTTACGGGACGTCCGCAGAATGTCAGAATTTCTTATCTCGCCGTTGACAATGAATAATTGAGAGTGGTATTATCTATAACGTTAGTTCGTTTGGAAGCACCCAAATGGCTATAACCGCACAGAACGGGTTTTAAAGGTATTTGCCCTGCCCAGGATGGCGAGTCTGAGTTTAACAAGGAGGTGCACGTATATGTACGCAATCATCAAAACTGGTGGTAAGCAAATCAAAGTTGAAGCAGGTCAAGAGATCTACATCGAAAAACTCGATGCTGATGTCGAAGGTACTGTAGAATTCGGTGAGGTTCTTTTCGTTGGTGGTGACGATGTTAAAGTCGGCGCTCCACTCGTAGAAGGCGCTAAAGTTGTCGGTACTGTGGTAAAACACGGCCGCGCTAAGAAGATCACTGTCTTCAAAATGAAAGCTAAGAAAAACTACCGTCGTAAGCAAGGTCACCGTCAGCCTTACACGAAAGTTCGCATCGAGAAAATCGAAGCGTAAGCTATGATTCGGGTCAAGGTAAGACGAGACGAGGCGAACTCGATTCGCTCCGTCGAAGTGACTGGTCATGCCAATTTTGCAGAACCTGGTTCTGACTTGGTGTGCGCCGGTGTTTCAGCCATCATATTTGGTGCCTATAACGCCGTCGAAACGCTTGCGGGTCAATCGCTTCTTGTAGAAATGGCAGATCAAACAGAGGGTGGTTACTTTTATGTCGAGACGTATCCTGACTTATCACCGCAGGATATGGAACGCACCCAACTGTTATTAGAAGGGATGCTCGTGCAGTTAGACACGGTCGCCCAAAGCTACGGTGAATATATCCAAATTGAACAATAGGAGGTGGACCTCATGTTACAATTGAACCTTCAGTTCTTCGCTTCGAAAAAGGGAGTTGGTTCGACTAAAAACGGTCGTGACTCAATTTCGAAACGTCTCGGTGCAAAACGCGCTGACGGACAAACAGTTTCAGCTGGATCAATCCTTTACCGCCAACGCGGTACAAAGATTCACCCAGGTGAAAACGTTGGCCGTGGTGGCGACGACACTTTGTTTGCGAAAGTTGACGGCGTAGTACGCTATGAGCGTCTTGGTCGCGACAAGAAACAAGTGAGCGTTTACCCAGTCGCGTAAGTTGAACGACGCAGAAGACTCTAGCCACTTTTTTGGTTAGAGTCTTTTTTTCTAGGAGAGGATCAAATGGATTCAGAACAGACACTCGAGCTTTTATCGACCGTCCGTCACGAATGGATGAATCGGCTTCAATTGATCTCGCTCTATGCGGCACTCGATCCGACTAAGCTCGAGGAACTTTACGAACGCTATCGGAAACAGGCCGACGAGGAGAGTGCGCTCGTTCGTTTGAACGTGCCACAGACAAGCCTTGTCGTGATTCAAGCGAATTGGGAAGGACGGATGACGTATACGATTTCGACCGACCAACTCGTCATCGATGATGCGCGAGTGGCAGAGATGCTTGTCCGCTTGTTGAAAGACACGGACGGGCCGATTCATGTGACGTTCACGGACGGACTGATGGTTCGCGTCACGGGAAATGTCCCGGAAGACGTGTTCACGTCAGCCGATGTGTACGAACAGAACGTAGAGATGACTACGTTTCACATAAAGGAGGGGAAATAAATGTTTGTCGATCAGGTTAATATTTTTGTAAAAGCTGGAGACGGCGGAAAAGGGATGGTTGCCTTCCGTCGCGAAAAGTATGTCCCAGATGGTGGACCTGCAGGTGGTGACGGTGGTCACGGTGGAGACGTCGTCTTCGAAGTAGAAGAAGGATTGCGCACACTCGTTGATTTCCGTTATTCGAAGAAATTTATCGCCCATGATGGCGAAAAAGGAATGTCAAAAGGGATGCACGGACGTAAAGCGAAGCCGCTCATCGTCAAAGTCCCACCTGGCACAATCGTATTCGACGCAGAGACGGATACAGTCATCGCCGACTTGACGGAGCACGGACAACAAGCGACGATCGCTAAAGGTGGACGTGGTGGACGTGGGAACTGTCGTTTCGCGACACCAGCCAACCCAGCTCCAGAAATCGCGGAGAACGGTGAACCAGGTCAAGAGCGCGAATTGCGTCTTGAATTGAAACTCCTCGCAGACGTCGGACTCGTCGGTTTCCCGTCTGTCGGGAAATCAACACTACTGTCGGTCGTTTCTTCGGCACGTCCGAAAATCGGGGCGTACCACTTCACGACGATCACACCAAACCTCGGTGTCGTCAAGACAGCGGACGACCGTAGCTTCGTCATGGCCGACCTTCCAGGTCTCATCGAAGGGGCTAGCCAAGGTGTCGGTCTCGGTCACCAATTCCTTCGTCATATCGAACGGACGAAAGTTATTGTTCACATGATCGATATGAGTGGAATGGAAGGACGCGACCCGTTCGAAGACTACACGACGATCAACCGTGAGCTTGAGTCGTACAACCTACGACTTCTCGAACGTCCACAAGTCGTCGTCGCAAACAAAATGGATATGCCGGACGCAGAGGAACATCTTGAAGAGTTCAAGAAGAAGGTAGGAGACGATGTCAAAGTCTTCCCAATCTCTGCCCTCGCACAAGATGGTCTTCGTAACTTGTTGATCGAAGTGGCGAACTTTGTCGATACGACACCTGAATTCCCACTCGATGAGCTTGAAGAGAAGACAGCGACGCCTCGTGTCGTGTATCGTTATGAGAAGGAAGAGAAAGGTTATCAGATCCACATCGATGAATACGATCGCTTCGTCATCACGGGCCCTCGCATCGAGAAGCTCTTCAAGATGACGAACTTTGACCATGATGAGTCAATCAAACGATTCGCTCGTCAAATGCGTCAGATGGGCGTCGATGATGATCTTCGTAAGCTCGGTGCCGAAGACGGCAGCGTCGTTGCAATTCTCGACTTCGAATTCGAGTTTGTGGAGTAAGAAAAAATTATTTGTTAAGAAGAAACGGAGTGTGAAGCTAACGTGGACCCTGTGCCCTCGTCAAGTTTAATTCTATATGTAGTTCTCGTCATGTTGTCAGCGTTTTTCTCATCAGCAGAAACGGCGCTTTCGAGTGTAAACCGTGTTCGGATGATTCGAATGGCAGAAGATGGCGACAAAGCCGCCAAACGCGTCCTCAGTCTCGTCGACCGCTTTGACGATACGCTCTCGACGATCCTCGTCGGGAACAACATCGTCAACATCGGTTCGGCGACGGTATCGACCGCGATTGCCACGTCAATTTTCAGTGGCGGTACGGGACTTCTCGTGTCGACGTTCGCGACGACGGTCATCATTTTGATCTTCGGTGAGATTTTACCGAAGTCGCTCGCCAAGGAGTTTGCGGAGAAGTACTCGCTTCTCATCAGCGGGATCCTTGTCTTCCTCGTCAAAATCCTCAAACCGGTGACGATGATCTTCACCGGTTTGAAGAAGTTGACGCTTCGGATGATCGGGATGAAAGACAAGGAGCCGTCAGTCACGGAAGAAGAGTTGAAAGTACTCGTCGATATGGGGGAAGAGGAAGGTGTGCTTGGTGAGACGGAAGCTGAGCTCGTCCATAGCGCCTTCGCCTTCAACGATATTACCGTCGATGACGTCTTGACGCCGCGAATCGATATTTTGGCTGTCGACATCGACGATTCGCTCGATGAAATCAAAGACACGATTTTCAGTGGTGGACATTCACGTTTACCGGTCTACAAAGACTCGATCGACAACGTCATCGGCGTCTTGTCAGAACGTGACTTCTTACGTTCGATGATGAAGGATGAAGTGACGGATGTCCGTTCGCTCATTCGACCGCTCACGTACGTGTCACCACAGACGAAATTGATTGAACTACTTCCGATTCTCCAGCAGAAACAATCTCACATGGCTGTCGTCCTCGATGAATTCGGGGGTACGGCGGGTCTCATCACGTTAGAAGACATGCTTGAAGAACTCGTCGGCGACATCTGGGATGAGCACGACGAATCCGTCGTCTATCTCCGACGTCTCCGTGAAGGGGTCTACGAGTGTATGGCTGACATGAACGTCGATGAATTCGCGGAAGAGATGGGGATTGCGGAACCAGATGTCGATTCCAACACGATGGGCGGTTGGTTCGTTGAATTACTCGGCGACATTCCGGAGAAAGGTGCACAAGTCACGTATCAAGACATGACGTTCACCGTTCTCCACGTGGAAAAACGCCGTGTCCGGAAACTGTTAGTGGAGACTGGACAATCACAGCAAGAAGATCTACAAGAAGAAGCATAAAGAAAAGGGATGATTCGCTCATAGCGGATCATCCCTTTTTGCGTTACACCGATTGGCGTTCGATGCGCTCAATCAATTCGTATGGACGTACTTTATAGATGGCGTATGGCATATACACAGGATCGATCGCATCGAGGAAGCGCATCTGGAAGTGCTCCCGTTTGATATAGTCACCGACGTTACGCGAGTCGACTTTGTAGAATCCGACTTCCTGCGTTTCCCCGGCTTGTGGTCTGAGGTCACCGGATACATATTTCGCACGGAACGTGACGCAGAGGACGCGGGACGACACGTTTTGATAGATTCCCGTGATGCCTTCCACCTCGATTTTCACGCCTGTCTCTTCGTCCACTTCACGGTGGATGGCGTCGACGAGTGACTCATGCTCTTCCACCTGTCCGCCGGGCATTTCGAAGGAGTCGTTTCGATGCATGTTTTTGACGAGGAGGACCTCACCCGCTTCATTCGTGATATACGCTGTCACACAGACGATCGCACGTGGTGGCGTATAGTGACCGGTCGGCATCATGAACTCTTCGCTCGACTTGATATACAGGTCTTTTCCGAGGCGGGCCCGCTGTTTCATGGCGTCCCGTCGTAACGTACTGCCGCGGTAATCCCGTTCGACTTGTTCATAGTGTTCACGGTCTCGGTACTCCCATAGTGCCATGACCTCCGACTTGTCTTCGGTCACCCAGCGTCCGACGAGTCGGGCGCCATGGGACGCTTGAATCGGATAGATGTATGTATGGAAGAAGTCGGTAAATTCTTGCAGACGTTCAGGTCGAATCGTATACGTTTTACGGCGATGGAACATGGTGATTCCTCCTTTTTCGTTGTGCGGTGTCTTGTTTGTGTGACCGCGATTCGCTTACATGATTCTTATTCGACAGATGTGAGCGTTTCCCTTTCTGACAAAAAAAGAATCAGCGCAAGTTACGCTGATTCTTTCACATGTTTTGGTTGCTGACGAAGATGACGGACGACGAGGAAAATTCCGATGGCTAGCGCCAGGAAGGGCAGGATGTCGTCCATGAAGTGGCCGATCATACGCCAGTTGTTGCCGAGCATCATTCCGACATGAATGAAGATGAACGACCAGACGGCGAAAATGAAGGTCGTTACCGACAAGAACTTTCGGAAGGACAGGCGCATCACGCCGGCACTGACCGCGAAAAGCTGGCGCCAGAACAGGCTGAGGCAGACGATCCATGCCCCGTATTTCTCAAACCAGCGTTCGGCCCGCAGTTGTTTGTCTTGCCGAATCCGAAAATAACGATACAGTCTCAAGGCGACGGGACGCCCGCCATATCGACCGATCCAGTAAAGACCGATCTGACTGAGCGTGAAGGAAACCCACGCCAGTAGGAACGTCAAGAAGAAAGACGCGTCATGCGAATCGACGAGAAAGCCGCCATATGCGAGAACGAGTTCGTTCGGGATGAATTGGATGAAGATGCCGAGAGGAATGCTGAAAACACCACATACGGCAAGCATGTGCTCGAGGACGTTCATGACGAGACCTCCTTTCAAAGTGATTGCAGGAAACTTGTTCCATCCATCAGTATAACGGACATGACTGAAAAGAAAAAGAAGAGATGTCACATATTCGTGACATCTCTTCAATCTAATTCGGATACGAGAATACCAAGTCGGTCAAGCTCTTTCACCGCGGCATCAATCGCTTCCTGATGATCGGCTTCAAGTGTATGGACATGTAATCCTCCGGTCAATTGCGAGAGCGGTGAGGCCCCGTGTGCCTTGACCCGCTCGAGGAAGGCGCGGACGTCACGCCGACTCTTCACCATGAGCTGCCCTGTGATGGATCCGTAAACAGGATGATCGATGATGACGTCTTTGATGGTGACCCCTTCATCGACGATGGCGTTCATCTCTGCCTCCATCTCTTCTGCCGTATGGCGGCAAGCCACCTTTTTTGAATAAGTAGACGGGGTGAAGTCGCCGTGCAAATAAACGTAACCACGAGCGGTGGCGACGATTTGGTGACCTTTCGCTTTTAAGAGCGACAAATCTTGGACGATGACTTGGCGACTGACGGATACATGCCTTGCCAGTTCAGATCCAGTAATCGGTTCATTGCTCGATTCGATCAGTTGAAGTAAAGTGCGACGGCGTTCTTCACCGGCTAAACGTTTGTTCATGATGTTCGACTCTCCTTGCTAAAGTGACGATGGCATCGGCGAGGGCCGATGTGTCTTCGACGGTCGTTTGTGCGCCGAAGGAAATGCGGACGAGTCCGTGGCAGGCGCTCGTCTCATATCCGAGTGCTTCGAGCATGCGGTTCGGTCCGTTCTGACCGGCGCGACATGCTGACCCGGCGGATACTTGGAACCCGAGATCGTCGAGCTCGGTCATCCACCATTGTCCGTCGCGTTGATGGGATACGAAGGAAAAGATAGCGGGACTTTGTTCGTCAAACTCGAGCCAATGGACATACGCTGACGTCTTCTCTTTCAAGATAGCACGAAACGCCATGAAATTTCTCTGAAAACGTGTCAATTGATCCTGACGTTCCCCGAGCGCTTTGACGAAGGCGCTAATTCCTGGAACGTCGATCGTACCTGGACGAATCCCGTATTGGTGATGACCCGGGTAGTAAGGTGGGGGAATCAAGCGTTCCATATAGAGGGCTCCGATCCCTTTTGGTCCACCGACCTTATGAGCGCTGAACGAGTAAGCGTCGATTCCTTCAACGGAGATGGGGATTTTCCCGAGTGCCTGTACCCCGTCCACGTGAAAGAGAATCTTTTTATATTTTAGGAGACATTGGATGTGATGGAGCGGTAACACCCATCCTGTATCAGAATTGACGTGTTGGAGTGTGACGAGCCCGATGTCAAGGTCGAGTAAGTGCGTGAACGTCTCTAGATCAAACTTTCCGTCTTTCAGTTTCAATCGATGGACGATGACCCCTTCGCGTTCCCATTCTTCAAGCAGGAGGGCGACCGAATCATGTTCGTGCCAGGACGTGATGACTTCTTTTCCTTTCATGCGTTTCCGTAAGCTCGTCAGCGCGATGTAATTACTTTCAGAACCACTTCCAGTAAATAATAACTTACCACGTAAGACATCGAGTCCTAATGCTTGTTTAAGTAGTCGCCGTGCCTCTGTCAAATAATCTTCAGCCATATATCCGTGCGCGTGGAGTGATGATGGGTTCCCATAAACGTTTTTGGCCATAGCCACGTAATGGTCTAATGCTGCATGTGTCATAGGATGTGTAGCGGCGTAGTCGAAGTAGCGGTTCATCATGGACTCCCCTTTTCTCATGTTGTCTTCTACACAAAATTATGCGAAACTAGTTTACAAGTCAACATTACATATGAAAAACAGGTGATATACAAGTGTCTTTACAGATAGAGAAAACCGACATTTTGATTATTGGAACAGGACTTGCCGCCGTCACGACGGCGCTACATGTGCCATCCTCTTTGTCTGTCCTCCTCGTCTCCAAAGGGGAGGCGACGTCGACGAACTCCGATTTGGCACAGGGGGGAATTGCGAGCTCGTATCTCGAGGAGACGAGTGAGGCACATAAAGAAGACACGATGCTTGCTTCGAATCAGACATCGTGCTCAGAACGCGTCGACATTCTCGTTGAAGAAGGACGTCGAGCGATTGAAGAGATAGAACGGTTCGGTGTCCGCTTCGATCGTGACGAGGACGGGTATGCCCTCGGACGGGAAGGGGCTCATCGGTTGCATCGCATCTTTCATGCCGGGGGCGACGAGACCGGTCGACATGTCATGCGGCACTTGCGTCAGTCTTTACCGGACAACGTGAACATACTCGAACACGTCCTCGTCCATGACCTTGTGATGAAGGAAGGACGAGTCGTCGGTGCGATGGCGTTTCAGAAAGAAAAATTGCTACACATCGAGGCAGGTGCCGTCGTTCTCGCGACCGGCGGAATCGGTGGACTTGTCGATTGGACCTCGAACGCTCAGACGGTGACCGGTGACGGTCTCGTCTTGGCAAATCGATGCGGGGCCAAACTGACGAACTTACAGCGGATCCAATTTCACCCGACCTTGTTGGCCGCCGAGGAACCTCATCTCGTCACCGAGGCGCTCCGTGGTGCCGGTGCGAAGCTCGTCGATACATACGGAAACGATGTGATGGCGCATCACCCACTTGGGAGTCTCGCCCCTCGAGACGTGGTAGCCCGTGTCCTGACAGATCGAGTTGGACCCATCTTTCTCGATACGTCGGGCGTGAAGCAATTACGTGAACGGTTCCCGAAACTCGCAATGACATGTGACAAGTTAGGAATCGACCTTCGCAAAATCCCCGTTCGCCCAGGGCTCCATTTTCATATGGGCGGAATTGAAGTGGATGACGTGGGTCGAACGGACGTCGACGGTTTGTATGCCGTCGGAGAAGTGGCGGAAGCGGGTATACATGGTACGAATCGACTCGCCTCGAATTCACTCTTGGAATGCTGGGTGTTCGGAAAACGTGTCGCCGAGGCGATTCAAGTGAAGGACAGAGGCTTTGCAACGAGCGATGTGATGGCGTATGACATCTCACCTGACACGTTCCGTTCGCTCCGCCAACAAATCGGCAAATGGTTGACGATTTCACCAAATCACGACGAAATGAAATGTTTCTTACAAAATACCCAAACGTTGACCTTGACGAAACACGTGACAAGACAATTAAGTGAACAAACTTTACAACTTGATGCGGCGCGCCTCATCGCGCAAAGCATCCTCGAAATGGAGAGGTACGATGAACACGATTTATCTACGCGAACAGCTACGACAGTTTCTGATTGAGGATATCGGATATGGCGATCTATCAAGTGAACTGATCGATGAACAGGACGAGTCAGTCGCGACCATCATTGCAAAAGAGGAAGGCGTCTTCTGCGGGAAGCCGATCGTTCAAGAACTTGCTAGAATGCAACAACTCGAATTGGTGGATTGCCAAGATGACGGGAGTCGGATTGCCCCTGGCGATGAACTGATCGTCTTGAAAGGAAAGACTCGTGTCCTGTTAGAGACGGAACGTGTCTTATTGAATGTGATTCAGCGTGTGAGTGGGATTGCGACGATGACACGTCAATGTGTCGATGCGCTCGATGACGACTCGATTCACGTCACGGATACGCGGAAAACGACACCGGGACTCCGCATGCTTGAGAAGTATGCCGTTCGTATCGGTGGCGGCTACAACCATCGACTCCGCCTCGACGATGCCGTCATGATCAAAGACAACCATATCGTCGCACTCGGCGGTGTGACAGAAGCCATTCACGTCGCACGTTCGAGAGTCGGTCATACGACTCCGATTGAAGTCGAGGTCGAATCGTTCGCTCAGCTCTTAGAAGCCGTTCAAGCGAATCCGGATATTGTAATGCTCGATAATCGAACGCCGGATGAACTACGAGAATGGGTCCCGCATATTCCGGACCATATCACCATCGAAGTGTCTGGCGGCATCACGCTCGACACGATTGCCGACTATCGAGGGATTCGCATCGATGTCATCTCACTCGGTCAGTTGACCCACTCGGTACGGGCGCTCGACTGCAGTATGAATTTACAAGGAGGAATGAAACATGCAACTACTCGGAACACTCCCACCGACGTACGCTAATCTGTCAGTGGAGGAAATGGAGACGCGGATTCAAGCGGTCAAGGACCGGCTCGGGACACGTCTCTTCTTACCGGCGCATCATTATCAAAAAGACGAGGTCGTCCAATTCGCGGACGCGACAGGAGATTCGCTCCAGCTCGCGCGGCTCGCAGAACAGATGAGCGAAGCGGAATTCATCGTCTTCTGTGGCGTGCATTTCATGGCGGAGACAGCAGACATGTTGACACGCGACGATCAGATTGTCGTCTTACCTGATATGCGGGCCGGTTGCTCCATGGCAGACATGGCTGATATCGATCAGACAGAGATTGCGTGGGAAGAATTGACGGAGCAGTTCGGGGAAGGAATCATCCCGATTACATACGTCAATTCGACGGCGGCCATCAAGGCTTTCGTCGGACGTCATGGCGGGGCGACCGTCACATCGTCGAACGCACATGAGATCGTCCGTTGGGCACTAGAAGCGGGAGAGCGGATTTTGTTCCTTCCCGACCAGCATCTCGGACGCAATACGGCGTATGACCTTGGCATCCCGCTCGAGGCGATGGCCGTCTGGGATCCGCTCCGCGAAGAACTGGTGGCAGAAGGAGACCTCGAACAGATTCGGGTCATTCTTTGGAAAGGCCATTGTTCTGTCCATGAGAAGTTCACCGTCTCGCAAATTCAAGCGTTCCGTGAGCGCGAACCGGATCGTCGCATCATCGTCCATCCGGAATGCACGTTTGATGTCGTGCAGGCAGCCGACGAGGCAGGATCGACGTCATATATCATCGACAAGATTGATGCGAGTGAACCCGGGACAAAATGGGCGGTCGGGACGGAGATGAACCTCGTGAACCGATTGGCGGCGACGTACCCGCATCTCGATATCGTCTCGTTGAACCCGTTCATGTGTCCGTGTCTGACGATGAACCGAATCGACTTGCAACATCTCCTCTGGGCGCTCGAATCGCTCGAAACGGACCCTGTGAACGTCATTCGCGTCGATGCTGAGACGACAGAGTGGTCGAAACGTGCACTTGAACGTATGCTCGCACGATAATCGCTTCAGGACAGGCAAACGCCTGTCCTCAGACTGTAGACAAAGTATAGGTATAATGTCTTTTTTATGCCCAATCCGGACACGGCTCGCTTTCCTAGGGGCAAGCAGGGAGCCGCATCGCGACTGCGTCACTGCTGGGTCTCCCTTTGCTTGCTATTCCCTCAGGAGTCTCGCCTGCCCGTTCTTGGTCACCTGTTGTCCTTCATCCCAAATATAATGGTGTGAGAAGAACACACAGGGGGCGGATTTGATGATCAACAAGTCGACACAATCCATCCTTCACGGTCTGACAAACGGAACGGATGTTGAACAGCGGCCCGAGGAGGATGATCTCGGGATCGATGACGGGTGGGCTCGGCGTTTTCCCTTTCCCCTAATACATCGATTCGAAGTAAGTACCGAGCTTTTTCTTCGGCCGTCGGGGCCTTAGAAAAAGACAAATGGCCGCCAGATGACGACCGTTTGCGTTGCTCGCCCGACGGCGCCCCGACTCCTGCAGGAAAGCAATCCGACGGAGACCCAGCAGCGACTTGAGTCGCGATGCGGCTCCGGGATTGCCTGCGGAAAGCGTGAGCGCCGGAAGGACGAGTTCGAACATGTTATTTGTCAACAAGCTGAGGACAGGCAAACGCCTGTCCTTTTTTCATATCGCTCGTTATGGTACAATAAATGCAGTTTTTCCGACCGAAAAGGAGATTACACCGTGATTGAATTCGTAAAAGGACCCGTCGCCTATGTGTGTGCGGAATATATAACGTTAGATGTCTCGGGCGTCGGCTACAAAGTACATGTGCCTAACCCGTTTTTTTATCGTGAACAAGACGAACATGTAATCGTGTTTACGCATCATTACGTCCGTGAAGATCAACAGACGCTATACGGTTTCCGGTCACGCCGGGAACGGGAGCTCTTCAATAAACTCCTTAGCGTGAGCGGTATCGGACCGAAAGGGGCACTCGCGATTGTCGCCTCTGGAGATATCGACGCGTTGATCGATGCGATTGAAACCGAGAATGAGAAGTATTTGACGAAGTTCCCGGGAGTCGGGAAGAAGACGGCCAAACAGATGGCACTCGACTTAAAAGGGAAGTTATCCGAACTTGCACCGGATTATGTGCCGAACGAAGGATTGTTCGCACAAGGTGCATCAGAACTCGACGAGGCGTGTGAGGCGCTCGTCGCCCTCGGATATTCTGAACGAGAGATCGCGAAAGTCCGCAAAGCATTGAGCGGGGAAATCTTGACGACCGACGCGTACATAAAACGCGCGCTACAGCTGTTATTGAAATAAGGAGGAAGCTATGGACGAACGATTGTTGTCACAATCTCATCAGCAATATGAAGACTCTGAAGAGTGGAGCTTACGTCCGCAGCGCTTCGAGCAATATATCGGGCAGGAAAAGGCGAAAGGCAATTTGTCTGTCTTCATCCAGGCCGCCAAACTTCGCAGTGAGACGCTCGACCACGTCCTATTGTATGGACCACCGGGACTCGGGAAGACGACACTCGCGCAAATCATCGCCAACGAGATGGGCGTCGGCATAAAGACGACCGCCGGACCGGCGATTGAACGACCAGGTGATTTGGCCGCAATCCTCTCGACACTTGAGCCGGGTGATGTCTTATTTATCGATGAGATTCACCGGTTGAGTCGGACGATTGAAGAGATTCTCTATCCGGCGATGGAAGACTACTGTCTCGATATCGTCTATGGACAAGGCGAGATGGCGCGAAGCGTACGCATCGATTTGCCACCGTTCACACTCGTCGGGGCGACGACGCGAGCTGGGATGTTATCGGCGCCGCTTCGGGACCGTTTCGGGGTCACATTGAAACTTGAATACTATGAGCCACATGAACTCGCGGCCATCGTCAGTCGGACGGCCCAGCTGTTCCGCCTTTCGATCTCACCTGAGGCGAGTGGCGCGATTGCGAAGCGCTCGCGAGGGACGCCGCGAATCGCCAATCGTCTCTTGCGCCGAGTCCGTGACTTCGCGCAGGTAGCCGGCACGAAAGAAATCGATCCGGTGCTCGCATCCGATGCGCTCGACCGTCTACACGTCGATGCACTCGGACTCGATGAAGTCGACCATCGATTGCTTCGGGCCATGGTGGAGCGGTTCGGAGGTGGACCGGTCGGACTCGAGACGCTCGCCGCAACCATCGGTGAGGATGCTCAGACGATCGAGGACGTCTACGAGCCCTATTTATTGCAACAAGGGTTCTTGCAGCGGACGCCGCGAGGACGGATGATCACACAGTTTGCCAAGTCGCATTTTGGTTATGAAGAGGAAGAGGAGTAAGGTATGCAAGACATTCAATTGAACGTAAACGATTATGATTTTGAATTGCCAGAAGAGTTGATTGCCCAAGTCCCGTTGCTCGATCGGACGAGCTCGCGTCTGCTCGTATTGGACCGTGAGACAGGAGACATCGAGCATCGTCATTTCCGTGACGTGCTCGACTACTTGAACGAGGGAGATGCGCTCGTCGTCAACGATTCGCGCGTCTTACCGGCTCGTCTCTTTGGAGCGAAACAAGAGACAGGCGGGAAAGTGGAGCTGCTTTTATTGAAACAGACGGAAGACGACGTATGGGAAGCGCTCGTCAAACCGGCGAAAAAAGTTCGTGTCGGTTCCATCGTCGAATTCGGTGACGGACTTCTCCGCGCGGAATGCGTCGAGGAACTCCCGGAAGGAGGACGTCGCTTCAAGTTCGACTACGACGGTATCTTCTACGAGATTTTAGATGAACTCGGAACGATGCCACTCCCACCGTACATCCGTGAACAACTCGATGACCAGGATCGTTATCAGACGGTCTATGCGCGGGAACGAGGCAGTGCAGCCGCTCCGACAGCAGGTCTTCATTTCACAGAAGAACTGCTCGAGGCAGCGAAGGCAAAAGGGGTTCGGTTAATCCCGCTCACGCTTCACGTCGGTCTCGGCACGTTCCGTCCGGTAACGGCTGATTCGATCGAAGAACATACGATGCATAGCGAATATTTCGAGTTGTCAGCTGAATCGGCAGCTGCGCTCCGAGATATCCGGTCGAACGGAGGTCGCATCTTTGCGGTCGGTACGACTTCGACACGGACGCTCGAAACAATCATGCGAGACCATGGGGATTTCGTCGAGTCATCGGGCTGGACGGATATCTTTATCTACCCTGGTGTCGAGTTGAAGGCAATCGATGGATTGATCACGAACTTCCACTTGCCTAAATCGACACTCGTCATGCTCGTCTCGGCATTCGCGACGCGCGACATCATCTTACACGCTTATCGGACTGCGGTCGCAGAACGATACCGCTTCTTCAGTTTTGGAGACGCGATGCTCATCACGAGGAAGGAAGTAACAAAATGACAAAACACGCAGTCACATACGAACACATTCACACATGTAAACAGACCGGAGCGCGGCACGGAATCGTCCATACGCCGCACGGGTCGTTCGAGACACCGGTCTTCATGCCGGTCGGGACGCAAGCGAGCGTCAAGACGATGGCACCTGAACAGGTCAAGGCGATGGGTGCAAACATTATCTTGTCGAACACGTACCATCTATGGGTCCGTCCGGGACATGAGGTTATCAAACAAGCTGGCGGGCTTCATAAGTTCATGAACTGGGACGGCGCGATTCTCACGGACTCGGGCGGCTTCCAAGTGTTCTCGCTTGCCGATCTTCGAAACATTCAAGAAGAAGGCGTCCATTTCCGTAACCACTTGAACGGTGACAAGTTGTTCTTGTCACCGGAAAAGGCGATGGAGATTCAAAACGCACTCGGGTCGGATATCATGATGGCATTCGATGAGTGCCCACCTTATCCGGCGACACATGAATACATGAAGAAATCGGTCGAACGCACAAGCCGCTGGGCAGAACGTTGCCTTGAGGCACACGAGCGTCCAGAAGACCAAGCGCTCTTCGGGATCATTCAAGGTGGGGAATATGAGGATCTTCGTCGTCAAAGTGCACAAGACCTCGTCTCACTCGATTTCCCAGGATATGCGGTCGGCGGTCTCTCGGTCGGTGAACCGAAAGACGTCATGTATCGTGCCCTCGAGTTCACGACGCCGCTCATGCCGGAAAACAAACCACGTTATTTGATGGGTGTCGGTTCGCCGGACGCATTGATTGAAGGGTCGATTCGTGGAATCGATATGTTCGACTGTGTCCTCCCGACACGGATTGCACGGAACGGGACGCTCATGACATCGAAAGGTCGCGTCACGATCAAACAAGCGAAGTATAAGACAGACTTCGGCCCGATCGATGAGAAGTGTGACTGCAACACGTGTAAGAATTACTCACGTGCGTATGTCCATCACTTGATTCGTGCGGACGAGATGTTCGGTCTTCACTTATGTACGACACACAACCTTCACTTCCTCGTGAAGTTGATGGAGCAGGTTCGTCAAGCGATTCGCGAAGACCGTTTACTCGATTTCAAAGAAGAGTTCTTCGAAGAATACGGCTACAACAAGCCGAACGCGAAGAATTTCTAAGCAAACGTGTCGGACATTGTGTGACAATGCTTCAGTTTCACGGTATAATGAACCTGATATTGAAGGAAAGGGTGAATGTTACTCATGGAAACAATCGTTGCGTTATTACCAATGATCTTGATTTTCGTCGTATTTTACTTCTTGTTGATTCGTCCACAGACGAAACGCCAAAAAGAAGTACAAGCGATGCAAAACGCCCTCGAGCGTGGCGACAGCGTTGTCACAATCGGCGGTTTACACGGCGTCGTTCATCAAATCGAAGACACACATGTCGTTTTGAAATGCGATCAATCGCTTCTCCGTTTCAACCGAAGCGCAGTTGCGGAAGTCGTGAAAAAAGCGAATGCCTCATTTGAGGAATAAGCAAGTAAGCGTCTGACCATTATGGTCGGACGCTTTTTTGTGTGGATAGAAGTTGGGGAAGAATTCTTCGGGCGGCCTCTTGTCCACCGTAGACGGCTCTTGCGAATGGGCCGATGATCAAATCCGCATAGGCATTCGTCAAGTATAGACCAGGCGTCCATTCGAGACGTTCATTCAAGGCAGGTGTACCGCATGGCGTGAGAGGAAGATGAAGCTGATCGATTAATGGCTGCAAGAAAGTCTCTTTCACAGGGTGTGGTCGGATTCCTGTACAACAGACGACTTCTTGCCCGGCAAGTCTTTCACCGTTCACGAAAAGCGAACCACTGTCCCGCTCGACTTCTCCGATGAGATGTGTCACGGCGTTCGTTTGAATGAGGCGTTTCACTTTCAAGACGAGATCGTTTGGAGCGGACCCCGGCTTTCGTTCACGAGCGATGAATGATCGCTTTGTCGTCCAGTCTTGTTTCAGACGATGGAAGTCAATTAATCCTTTCGGTCCCATGAATTGGCGGTCGGCGTCAAATTGACTCACTTCTAGTGGTCGTCTCGTCACGAGTGTCACGTGATGACCTTGATTGACACGCTTCACGACATAGTGAAGTGCTGTGATGCCACCGCCGACGACAATCACTTCATCTGATTCGTTCGAAGGATCGTTCATGAAAACGTGTCGGCAACGTTCATCCGCCCATTCGGGTAACACGACGTTTGCGGATTGACCGATCGCGACAATGACCGAGTCCGCGACGATGAGGCGGCGGTCTGTTCGGACGTGATAGTGCGCCCCATCCTTTCGGAGCGTCATCACTCGTTCATTGCCGAGGAATCGCTCCTCGAGGCGATACGTGTCCCATAATGATTCGGCATGGTCGTTGAACAGTTCGAGTGAAGGACGACCGAACGTATCTTTGAAATGATTGGAGCGATAGGCATAACGAGACGCGAATTGCTTCAAGGCGTGCGGATTCGAAGAAACGTGGTGCACGCGAGTCGAACGAAGGTGTGACATAGATATGGATGAAGTTTGTTGTTTCCAATTCGTGAGCGGGTCGGTGTGTCGGTCGACGATCAGAACATCTTCCAGTTGCCCGCCTTGTTCCATATATGAGATGGCGAGTGTCATCCCATGGACACCTGCACCGATAATTAATAAGGATGTGTTCTCAACATTCATGTGAATACCTCTCAAAACGTAATAATTACGATTTAAAGTATACAAACATGACTTCTTTTTGTCAAAACGCAATCGAATCAACATTCATCCACCTCATTTCGAAAAATCGATTTGATTCATGAAAACGTTTGCATTAATGTCAAATTGAGAAGAAATTCGAGATGAAGGAGAACGGATGACATGGACGTGAAACGATTGGTAAGACCGATAAAGAATTGGAAAGGGGGGACATGGAAGCGGAGCGGTACAAAACAGAAGGGACGTTCTTCTCTCAGAAGACGAATGTCGATTGCGCTAGTACCCACAATTATTGCTCTCGTTCTTGTCGGGGCGCTTGGTTCATATCAACTGAGACAATCGACTGCCGCATATGACCGGGTGTTGAGCGAGGGGACGCAGGAGATGCTGTTGGCTGAAAATCTGTCGCTCGCGGTGACCGATGCGGAACGTTATTTGAACTACTATATGCTCGTTGCCAATCCGAAAACACTCATCAGTCTGCAAAGTGTCCAGGAGCAGCGTGACGAGTTGATGGCTTCACTGAAGGCATCCTCTTCAGATGAGAAGATTTTATCTTGGTTGGGCGATTTGGAGAAATTTAACGAGTTGTTGGACCGTGAAATGAATCGTGCCATCGAACTTCGCCAGCAACAAGATGAGATTGGGTATAAAACGGTTCTCAATACGAGCGTGACGCCGACGACGGACCGTGTTCGGATGACGGTGACAGACCTTGTCGAATACAAAGGTGATCTCCTTGCGTCCGAGACGAAAGCTGTACAGGCCGAAGCGGAGAGCTCGATCCTCTGGATGCTTGTCATCAGCGTCGTCGGTGTCGTGATTGGAATCCTGTCCTTGCTCGCCCTGCAACGTCTCTTCTTAAAACCGATCAACCGACTCGGTCGTCAAGCACGAATCATGGCGGGTGGCGATTTGACGGGTGAAGATATTGAGGTCGCCTCAAACGATGAACTCGGAGACCTTGTCACAGCTTTCAACGAAATGAAACATAACCTTGTCGGATTGATTCGTCGGGTAGGAGAAGCTTCAGAAAAAGTCACTGCCTATTCAGAAGAACTGTATGCGAGTACGGACCACGTGGCGACAACGACCCAAGGTGTCTCTCGTTTGTTTGAAGACATGAATGTGGCGGCCCAAGGGTCGTCTAAACGAGCGGAAGAAGGGACGATTGGCGTCAATCAAGCGGTTGATGGATTGAACCAGATTGCCGCAGCGTCACAAGGAGTGAATGAACAGACGATTCATACACTTGAAGCGGCAAACGGTGGGCTTGAGACCGTTCAATTAGCAGAGCAGCGAATGCAAGAGATTCGTCGCGCCAATGAGCTCACGCAACAGATGGTGACTCGTCTTTCGAATCAGTCGCTTGAGATTGAGAAGATTACCCGCTCCATCACGGCCATCACGGAACAGACAAACTTGCTTGCGCTCAATGCGGCCATCGAGGCGGCACGTGCGGGAGAACATGGGAAAGGTTTCGCGGTCGTCGCGGCAGAAGTGAGAAAGCTTGCCGAGGAGTCGAAGCAATCTGCCATTCAAATTCAGACCGTCGTCCGTGACATCCAGCGAGACACGGAGCAAGTCGAGACAGCGTTCGAAGAATCGAGCGTTCATGTCGAGAGTGGTGTATCACAGATGGGTGAAGTCGCCTCGGCGTTCCGTGAGATTGTATCGGTCATCGAAGAGACGTCGCGTCAGATGAGTGAGATTGCCGCGGCGACAGAAGAAGTGAGTGCCAATACGACAGAAGTTGCCGTTTCGGTCGAGGATATGTCCACGAACGCAGTCTCGACACAACGCAGCGTCGAAGAGGCGGGGGCTAATGTCGAGGAACAACTCGCGGCCATCCAAGAAATCAACAGCATCGCCGAAACGATGAGTCATATGTCGTCTGAACTAAAAGATGTCGTCCATGTGTTTAAGACGACATAACAAATGCCCTGACGCTCGCGTCAGGGCATTGCTCGTTACATTAATAAGATAAGACTCGTCGCCATGACAATCATCCCGGCGACCATTCCATACATCGAATGATGGGCATGCCCATATTCGCGGGCTGCAGGGAGCAACTCGTCGAGCGAGATGAAGACCATGATCCCCCCGACTGCTGCAAACAACAGCCCGAAGACGGTGTCGCTCAAGAACGGCATGAGAATTAAAAATCCGATGGCAGCCCCAGCTGGCTCGGCGAGACCGGATAACATCGAAAGCTTGAACGCCTTCTTCCGTGAACCTGTCGCATAATAAATCGGCACGGAGACGGCGATCCCTTCCGGAATGTTATGCAGTGCGATTGCGATAGCAATGGCCACACCGACGGTTGGGTCATCAAGCGCCGAGATGAACGTCGCAAGTCCTTCCGGGAAGTTGTGAATCCCGATGGCGAGTGCCATGAAGATCCCCATTTTCTTTAGGCGACTTTGTGTCTCAGGATGATTGATTGGAGCCGCTTCATTTGTTGCTGTCGTTGCCAACTCTTGCGTTGACGGGTCGTTCTGCATCGATTCAACGAACTTGACCTCGTGCGGGTTCTCCATTTTCGGGATGAACTTATCGATCATACCGATCAAGAACATTCCCGCGAAGAACGCGAGGACGGTGTAAATCGTTCCGGTATACTCCCCCTGTGCGCCGACAAGTTCTTCAAGCGCCTTTGGGAAAATCTCGATGAAGGATACATAAATCATGACACCGCCTGAAAATCCGAGAGAGATGGACAAGAAAGCCGTGTTCGTTCGTTTCGCAAAGAAAGCGATCATACTCCCGATTCCCGTCGCAAGTCCTGCAAACAAGGTAAGGAGAAATGCAAAAATAATTGTGCTGTCCATATGGAAAGACTCCTTTGATGTTGTGATGTTAGCTACATCATACATGAAGTTTTGCCCTTGCGCAACATTTAGTCTCGTACGCAAATTAACGCTACATTTATGTGAATAGACGTTACAATTTTAGGAAAATGATTGATAAATGTTTAGAAAATTTGTAATGTTAACGAGAGAAGTTAGATCAAGAACAGTGGTTTAGAAAGGAAATAGTCGTATGTACAAAAAAGGCAACATTGCGATTTTCGCGGTCATCATGATTGCGACAATCCTGCTCGCTGTGTTCTCGACACCTTGGGTCGTCAAGAACACGAACCTCGGACTCGACTTAAAAGGTGGATTCGAAGTTTTGTATGAAGTACAACCGCTCGAAGACGGCGACGTCATCGACGAGTCGGCGATGAATGCAACCGTTCGCGCCATCAACAACCGAATCAACGTCCTCGGTGTATCCGAACCGGACGTTCGAATCGAAGAAAACAATCGAATCCGTGTCCAGCTCGCTGGCGTATCGAACCAAAACGAAGCGCGCGAAGTCATCTCGTCAACAGCACAATTGACGTTCCGTGACGTGGATGACAATGTCTTGCTCGACGGGAAAGACTTAGCTCCTCGTGGCGCGGCACTCAGCTACAATCAGCAAGGGCAACCAGTCGTTGAGTTGACACTTCAATCGGCCGATCAGTTTGGCGAAGTGACGTCTGAAATCTCACAACGTCCTGCCCCTGAGAACCGTCTCGTCATCTGGCTTGATTACGAAGAAGGTGACACATACGAAGAAGAGATTCAAAAAGAAAACTCGAAAATCGTTTCGGATGCTTCTGTAAATGGTCCGATCTTGTCAGATAAAGCGATTATCTCTGGTGGTGGGATTGATGCGGAGAGCGGACAACGTCTTGCCGACATCTTGAACGCAGGGGCACTCCCGGTCAAACTCGATGAGATCTACTCGACGTCGGTATCGGCTCAGTTCGGTCAAGACGCATTAGAAGAGACGGTATTTGCCGCTTCAATCGGGATCATTGCCGTGTTTATCTTCATGTTGTTCTTCTATCGTCTACCAGGACTCGTGTCGATCATCACGCTTGTACTGTATATTAACTTGATCATGTTGTTCTTCAATGGAATCAATGCGGTCTTGACGCTCCCAGGGATTGCGGCACTTGTCCTCGGGGTCGGGATGGCGGTCGATGCGAACATCATCACGGCGGAACGAATCAAAGATGAGCTCCGCTCTGGGAAGTCGGTCTTGTCGGCATTCCGTGCCGGTAACCGTCGTTCCCTCAGTACGATCATTGATGCCAACTTGACGACGCTTATCTCGGCTGCGGTCTTGTTCTACTTTGGACAAAGTTCGGTCAAAGGGTTCGCCGTCATGCTCATGATCTCAATCGGGATGACGTTCATCTCGAACGTATTCATCTCACGTTATTTGATGCACCTCCTTGTCTCAAGTCGTCTGTTCGACAAACGTAAAGGATGGTTTGGTGTGAAGGAGAGTGAAATCCGTGAACTTTAAGCTTACTGAATGGAATTACGTCAAACATATGCGCACGATGTTCTTGATTTCGACGGCAATCGTCGTTCTCGGAATCGGTCTCTTGTTCTTCCGAGGATTGAACCTTGGGATTGACTTCGCCTCAGGAACGCGTGTCGAGGTTTTAACAGAAGAACGTGTCTCGCAAGAAGAGTTCACGCAAGCATTTAATGACGCAAGGATTGACCAAGAGATTTCGAGCGTCCAGTATGCAGATGAAGGACGTTTGGCATATGTCACGTTCGTCGGACAACTAGGTCAAGAAGAAGTCGCGAGCGTCAAGACGGCGTTCACGGAGCAGTTCGGCAACGACCCGAACATCAGCACCGTGTCGGCTCAAGTCGGTCGTGACTTGGCGAAAAACGCCTTGTATGCGGTAGCCGTTGCGTCGATCGGGATCATCCTGTATATCACGGTCCGTTTCCAATTCTCCTATGCGGTTGCGACAGTGGTGGCGATGTTACACGATGCCTTCTTCATGATTGTCGCATTCTCACTCTTTGGGATTGAGGTCAACTTGTATTTCATCGCAGCAATCCTGACGATTATCGGTTATTCCGTCAACGATACGATTGTTACGTTCGACCGCGTGCGGGAGAACATCACATCGTATGAAAAAGAACGGAAGATACGTTCGATGGACGTCTATGAGTCGATCATCAACAAATCGATTCAAGAGACGATTGTCCGTTCGGTCAATACCGTCATCACGGTACTCGTTACGGCGATCGCCTTATACGTGTTCGGTGCCGAGTCGATTCGCAGCTTCTCGCTTGCATTGATAATCGGACTCTTCATGGGGATGTACTCATCCATCTTCATCGCATCGTATTTGTGGCTCCTCATCAAGCGCACGACCATCAACAAGAAAAAAGATACGCCGGTCACAGAGGCGTAATGAGTGGGTCTCCCTTTAAACGGGAGACCTTTTTAAATGTCAAGACGGCACATCTTTCACGTGGTCTGCTATAATCTACAATTGATTGGAGTGAAGGACATGTACCATTCGAAGAAACAGTGGCTTTATCCGGAAACGAACCCGGACGACGTCACACGTTTACAAAACGAATTAAATATATCAGCACAACTCGCGACGTTGCTCGTTCAGCGTGGACATCAGGATGTAGAAGCGGCCAAGGCATTTTTGTATGCCGAGGAAGAACTCGTCTTTCATGACCCGTATTTGTTTGAACAGATGGAAAAAGTCGTATCCCGGATCAAGCAGGCGGCGGACGAGGGTGAGATGGTGCTCATCTATGGTGACTACGATGTCGATGGTGTCAGTGCCTCTTCGGTCATGTGGCACGCCTTGACCGAGATTGGTGTCATGGCCGAGTGCTATATCCCAAACCGTTTCACGGAAGGGTATGGACCGAACAAGGAAGCGTTCCAATGGGCAGCGAACGAAGGGTTCACCTTGGTGATCACAGTGGACTGTGGAATCTCAGGGATTGAAGAAGCGACACTGTTAAAAGACCTTGGTGTCGATTTGATCATCACCGACCACCACGAGCCGAAAGAGACATTGCCGGACGCGTATGCCATTATCCACCCACACATCGACCCGAGATATCCATACGATAAACTCGCCGGTGCAGGTGTCGCCCTCAAAGTGGCACATGCCGTTTTAGGAAGAATGCCAGAAGAACTGCTTGATTTGGCAGTACTCGGAACGATCGCCGACCTCGTCCCACTCGACGGTGAGAACCGATTGCTCGCGAAAAAAGGGATTGTGGCACTCGAAGCTTCGAAACGACCAGGTATTTTAGCACTACGTGAAGTGTGTGGTCTCGGTGATAGCGTGTTGAACGAAGAATCGGTCGGTTTCGCGTTCGGTCCACGGATCAATGCGGCGGGCCGTCTCGATTCAGCGATGCCGGCGCTTCAAATGCTCCTTGCCGAACACGTCGAAGAAGCGCTCGAACTTGCGAAACAGCTCGATAAGCAAAATAAAGAACGTCAAGATATCGTCAAAACGATTACGGCTGAAGCGAAAGAACTCGTCGAAGCATCGATGACAGAGGACCGTGTGCTCGTCGTCGCGAGTGAGAAGTGGAACCCGGGTGTCGTCGGGATCGTCGCCTCTCGTCTCGTCGAGGCGTACTATCGTCCGGTCATTCTCCTTTGCCACGACCCGGAGACGGGCAAGGCGAAAGGTTCGGGTCGCTCGATTGACGGGTTTGACTTATTTAAAGAACTCTCGAAAAATGAAGACATCTTGCCGCACTTCGGGGGGCATCCGGCCGCTGCCGGGATGACGCTTCAATCCGAGAACGTCGCCGAATTGCGTGAACGGCTGAATCGTCAAGCGGAAATAATTCCAGATGACGTATTCGTGCCACGGGTCAACGTCGATTTAAAGCTGACGGTCAATGACGTCTCGCTCGATTTGATTTCAGAGATTGCGAAATTGGCGCCGTTCGGCATGGGCAACCCGTCTCCACGCGTCGTCGTCGCAGATGCGAAACTTCGTGACATTCGTCAAATCGGACGCGATGCGACACATTTGAAAGTGCAGCTCGCCGGAGACAAGCGTGAGCTCGACGGCATCGGCTTCGGGTTCGGACATGTCGTCTCGGAAATCTCGCAGATGGCCCACATCTCGGTGATGGGCAGTCTTCAAGTGAATGAATGGAACGGGATGCGAAAACCGCAGCTCATGATTCAAGACTTACGCGTCGATGACTTCCAAGTGTTCGACTATCGCGGGAAGAAAAAATCGGTACAAGAGCTGAAAGACTTACCGAAAGAACATACGTCGTTCTTGTCGTTCCAGGGAACAATGGAAGACTACCCGCTCCATGAAGGAGACGAACCGCTCAATCGTTTCGTCGTCCTGCTCGATTTGCCTGACGATGAAGACGTTCTTGCAGAAAAACTCCATGAAGGCGTCGAGCGAATTTATTGCGCGTTCGGTCAAGGAGACTCGTTCTTTGAGCGTCTACCATCACGCGAGGATTTCCGAACGTATTATGTACACATGGCGACATGCGAACGGAAAAATCTACGTGAAAACCTGATTCGTCTGTCAAAAGAGCGAAAATGGTCAAAAAATACGATTCAATTTATGCATCAAGTATTCTCTGAACTCGAATTTCTTGTTACAATGGAAGACGGACTGCCTGGAGTCAATCCAGAAGCACCGAAACGCGATTTGACCGAGGCGCCGTGCTATCAACGCCGGATTGGGCGCCAACAACTCGAAGAGCGTTTCGTATACGCGTCATTGGCGGAGCTCAAAGAGCGGTTACAATCGTTGCGATCGAACAAGATGCAGGAGGCATACACATAAAATGGATTTCAAACATCATATTAAAGAAGTAGCGGATTACCCGAAGGAAGGAATCAGCTTCAAAGACATCACGTCACTCATGCAAAATGGCGAAGTCTATAAGAAATCGGTAGATGAGCTCGTCGCTTATGCACGTGAACGTGGAGCAGAGTTGATTGCTGGACCGGAAGCGCGCGGATTTGTCGTCGGTTGCCCGGCAGCTTATGCACTTGAACTCGGGTTCGTACCTGTACGTAAAGAAGGAAAGTTACCACGTGAGACTGTACGTGTATCATACGGTCTCGAGTACGGAACAGACATCTTAACGATGCACAAAGATTCAATCCAACCTGGACAACAAGTAGTCATCCTCGACGACTTGCTCGCAACAGGTGGTACAATTGAAGCGACAATCAAAATGATTGAACAACTCGGTGGAGTTGTGGCAGGAATCGGGTTCTTGATTGAACTCGACGGACTCGGTGGACGTGAGCGTCTTGAAGGATATGACGTCTTCTCACTCATCCGATACGAAGACTAATGTTTAAACGGGAAGCATATGCTTCCCGTTTTTGAATAGTTTTTGAGGAAAATAACCTACAACCTTTGACAGGTCGTCAGATTTTTTCGATAATGGTTATAAAAATTAGAGAATCTTGTATATAAACTACTACCATGCTGCGACGAATCTGAGTCGATAGGAGCGGTAAGAAAAAGGGTGTCGAATGTTATGACCAAAAAACAAATCGTAAGTATTGAGGATCTTCTCGACGCGCTCGGGGAGTATATGGGTGACGACGATATAGCCGAAGTGAAACGCGCTTACGAATACGCAAAACTTCATCATACCGGTCAGTTCCGACGTTCGGGCGAGCCCTATATCCTCCATCCGGTCCAAGTGGCCGGTATTCTCGTTGATATCGGCTTAGATGCCACGACGATTATCGGAGCGCTTTTACATGATGTTGTCGAAGATACGGACATTTCGTTACAGCAATTGACGGACGACTTTGGTCCGGACGTGGCCATGCTCGTCGATGGCGTCACGAAACTTGGTAAGATTAAATACAAGTCGAAAAAAGAAGAACTCGCCGAGAACCATCGGAAAATGATTATCGCGATGGCGGAAGACGTGCGCGTCATCTTGATCAAACTCGCGGACCGTCTTCACAACATGCGGACACTTCAGCATATGCCGAAAGAAAAGCAAGTCCAAAAGGCCGAAGAGACGCTAGAGATTTTTGCCCCGCTCGCACACCGGATGGGGATCTCGACGATTAAGTGGGAGCTAGAGGATATTTCGTTACGTTATATCAACCCGCAACAATACTATAAAATCGTCTCGATGATGAAACAAAAACGGACGGAACGAGAAGCACTCGTCACTTCTGTCATCACGGAAGTGAACGGAGTTCTTGAAGAAGTGCATATCGATGCCGATGTAAACGGCCGACCGAAACATATCTATTCCATCTACAATAAGATGGTGAAGCATAAAAAAGAATTCAATGAAATTTATGATTTGATGGCGGTCCGCATTATCGTCGACTCGATTCGCGATTGTTATGCGGTACTTGGGATCATCCACACGCAATATAAGCCGATGCCAGGACGCTTCAAAGATTATATCGCCATGCCGAAGCCGAACATGTACCAGTCGCTCCATACGACCGTGATCGGGCCGAAAGGTGAACCGCTCGAAGTCCAGATTCGGACGAAAGACATGCATTTCATCGCCGAATTCGGAATCGCGGCACACTGGGCGTATAAAGAAGGCAAAAACGTCTCGACGAACGGGTTCGACGAGAAGATTGCGCACCTTCGTGAGATTCTTGAATTGCAAAAAGATACGACCGATGCCGAAGAATTCATGGAGTCGCTCAAAGTCGATTTCTTTAGCGATATGCTCTACGTCTTCACACCAAAAGGGGACGTATTCGAATTGCCGAAAGGCTCTGTCCCGATCGACTACGCCTACCGGATTCATACGGAGATCGGCCATCGCATGACCGGTGCAAAAGTGAACGGACGGATGGTGCCGCTTGACTATAAACTTGAGACGGGTGACATCATTGAAATAATCACGTCGAAGCACAGTTATGGACCGAGTAAAGACTGGTTGAAACTCGCGGTTTCGAGTCAGGCGAAGAACAAGATTCGTCAATGGTTCAAACGTCAACAGCGTGAAGAGAACGTCGAGAAAGGGAAAGATCTCGTCGAGGCAGAAATCAAAAAACTTGGTTTTGAACCGAAAGAAGTGATCGATGAGCCGGCACTCAGTATCGTCGTCGAGAAGTTCAACTTCGGAAACGAGGAAGAGATGTATGCTGCTGTCGGCTATCAAGGCATCACGGCCGCTCAAGTCGCACATAAATTGACGGAGAAGCAGCGGAAAGAACCGAAGCTCGAACTCTCTGAAGCGATTAGTGAATTGAAAGTCAGTCAGGCGCCGAAGAAGAAAACGACGGAAGCGGGCGTGACAGTCAAAGGAATCGACAACATGCTCGTTCGCATGAGTCGTTGCTGTAACCCGGTCCCAGGAGATGAAATCGTCGGATACATCACCCGTGGACGCGGTGTCTCGATTCACCGGAAAGACTGCTTGAACATCGTCAACGAACAACATCCGGAGCGTCTTCTTGACGTCGAATGGGAAGTTGGACAGGCGAAAGAGAAGAACTATAACGTTGATATCGAAATCACGGGATATGATCGTTCAGGCCTCTTGAACGATGTCCTTCAGGCGGTATCGGCAACGAATACGAATATCGTGGCCGTCAGTGGTCGGGGCGACCAAAACAAACAAGCCCGCATCTCGATGACGATTTCGATTCCGAACGTGAATCACTTGCAGAAAGTCGTCGAGCGCATCAAACAAATCTCAGACGTGTATTCGGTCAGCCGAGTCATGATGACGTGACGAAAGGAAGAGGAACGTGCGTGTATTATTGCAACGAGTGAAAGAAGCATCGGTCACAGTCGAGGAAGAAGTCGTCGGGGCAATCAACGCCGGGTACTTGCTTCTCGTCGGTGTGACACATGAAGATACAGAAGAGGAAGTGAACTGGCTCGCCGACAAGGTGACCGGGCTCCGCGTCTTCGAGGACGATCAAGAAAAGATGAACTTATCGATTCAAGATGTGTCCGGTCAAATCTTGTCGGTCTCACAATTCACATTGTATGGAGATACGATGAAAGGACGGCGACCTGCTTTCACAAAGGCCGCAAAACCGGACATGGCCGAGACGCTCTATGAAAAATTCAATGAGCGACTCCGATCGAACGGGCTCGTCGTCGAGACGGGACGCTTCGGTGCGATTATGGACGTCGCACTCGTCAATGACGGACCGGTCACACTCATGCTCGAAAAAAACGCTTGACAGATGCCGGCTTGATTCGGCATCATGAAGCATATAGTCAAACACCTATGATAAAGAAGAGTACGGTCAACCCACCAGCAAAGAGAGCGATGCCTTGGCTGAAAGCATCGACTGGATGATGACCCGAACGACACTTTGGAGGTGCTCCCTTGAAAACAAGTAGGGGGAGCCGTCTCATCGGGCGTTAACCGATTTCGAGTGGCAGAGTTTCAAGTAATGGCTCTGCAACGAGGGTGGTACCACGGGAAACTTACACAGGCTCTCGTCCCTTTGCGGACGAGGGTCTTTTTGTATTTTTAAGGAGGGAAATGTGATGATGAAAGCACCACGCGGTACACAAGACCTGCTTCCGGGCACGGTCGAGACGTGGCAATATGTCGAGGAAAAACTTCGCGACATGAGCGCCCGTTACAACTATAAAGAGATCCGCACACCAATCTTTGAAACAACGAACCTGTTCACACGCAGTGTCGGGGAAACGACGGACATCGTACAAAAAGAGATGTTCACGCTCGTGAAGAAAGGGAAAGACGAGTACACGCTTCGCCCAGAAGGGACGGCGTCTGTCGTCCGTGCGTTCGTGACGAACAAGCTGTTCGGAAATCCGGACCAACCGACGAAGCTCTACTACATGGGACCGATGTTCCGCTATGAGCGTCCGCAAAAAGGCCGCTTCCGTCAGCTTCACCAATACGGTGTCGAAGCGATCGGCAGTAGCGACCCTGCCGTTGACGCTGAGGTCATCAGCCTCGCCTACTCGATCTACAAGTCGTTTGGGCTTCAGAAAATCAAAGTTGTCGTCAACTCGCTTGGGGACGCGGAAAGCCGCAACGCCCACCGCGATGCGCTCATCCGTCACTTTGAGCCGGTGGCAGGCGAACTTTGCCAAGACTGCCAGTCACGTCTTTACAAGAACCCGCTTCGCATCTTGGATTGTAAGGTTGACCGCGATCACCCATCGATGAAGACGGCACCGTCGATCCTTGAATATTTGAACGAAGAGTCAAAAGCTTATTTCGACCAAGTGCTCGCGCAGCTCGACGCACTCGGCGTTGCTTATGAAGTCGACCCGACGCTCGTTCGTGGACTCGATTACTATACGCACACGGCGTTTGAAATCATGTCCGAGGCAGAAGGATTTGGAGCCATCACGACACTTTGTGGCGGCGGACGTTATAACGGTCTCGTACAGGATATCGGTGGACCGGACATGCCGGGAATCGGGTTTGGGATCGGATTGGAACGCCTCATCCTCGCATTGGAGAATGAAGGAGTCTTACCTGAACTCGAGACAGGCCTTGATGTCTTTATCGTCGCCCAAGGCGAGAAAGAAGTCGAATTGACGGCGACACGTCTCTTGCAACTCCTCCGCATGGAAGGGTTCAAGGCTGACCGTGATTATCAAGGACGCAAGTTTAAAGGACAATTCAAACAGGCGGACCGCCTGAAAGCCAAGTTCACAGTCATCTTAGGGGATGACGAAGTCGAACGTGGGGCAGCCGCCTTGAAAGATATGACGACTGGTGAACAAGTCGACGTGCCACTCTCTGCCGTCGCAGACAAAATTCGTGAACTATCGGAAGGAGCAGGACAATGATCGGACGCACACATATGAACGGCCGCGTGACAGAGTCACTCATCGGCCAAGAAGTACAATTAAAAGGGTGGGTACAAAAACGCCGTGATCTCGGAGGACTCATCTTCATCGACCTTCGTGACCGCACAGGGATCGTCCAAGTCGTCGTACGCCCAGAAAACGAAGCAGTCCACCAACTCGCAGAAACGATTCGTAGCGAGTATGTCCTCGACGTAAAAGGAACGGTTCTCGAGCGTGAGAACAAGAACCCGAACATGCCGACAGGAAACATCGAAGTCATCGCGTCTGAGATCAACATCTTGAACGCGGCGAAGATGACACCAATCCCGATCGGTGATGAAGCGGAAAACGTCTCAGAAGACCTTCGCCTCAAATACCGTTACCTCGACCTTCGTCGTCCAGCGCTTCAAGAGACGTTCCGTCTCCGCTCGAAGACGTCGAACACGATCCGTAACTTCTTGACGGAGCAAGAGTTCCTCGAAGTCGAAACGCCGATTTTGACGAAGTCGACACCTGAAGGCGCACGTGACTATCTCGTACCGAGCCGTGTCCACGGTGGAGAGTTCTATGCACTCCCGCAATCACCACAGCTCTTCAAACAGCTGCTCATGGTCGCAGGATTTGACCGTTACTTCCAAATCGCACGCTGCTTCCGTGACGAAGACCTTCGTGCAGACCGTCAACCTGAGTTCACGCAAGTCGACATCGAGACGAGCTTCATGGACATCGAAGACTTGATGGCGATGATGGAATCAATGATGGGACAAGTTATGGAATCGACGCTCGGTCGTATGGACACACCAGCGAAGTTCGAACGTATGACACACGAAGAAGCGATGCGCCGTTTCGGTTCAGATAAGCCGGACACACGTTTTGGCCTCGAACTCATCGATGTGGCTGACGCGGTGAAAGGTGCCGGCTTCAAAGTATTTGACGCCGCACTCGAATCAAACGGACAAGTCAAAGCAATCAATGTCAAAGGTGAGGCGGACAACTTCTCACGTAAAGACATCGACAAGCTTCAAGAGTTCACAGCGGTCTACGGTGCGAAAGGTCTCGCATGGCTCAAAGTGACAGCAGAAGGCTTGAACGGTCCGATCGCGAAGTTCTTCGACGAAACGTACGCGCAGAAGTTGATCGAAGCGACGAATGCAGAAGCAGGAGACCTTCTCCTCTTCGTCGCATCGAAACCAACTGTCGTCGCAGACAGCCTTGGCGCACTCCGCGTCAAACTCGGACACGACCTCGGTCTCATCGACGAGTCGAAATTCAACTTCCTATGGGTGACAGACTTCCCACTCGTGACGTTTGAAGAAGAAGATGGTCGCTTCTATGCGAACCACCACCCGTTCACGATGCCAAACCGTGAAGACCTTCACCTTCTCGAGACGAACCCGGCAAGCGTACGCGCCATCGCGTATGACCTCGTCTTGAACGGTTACGAGCTCGGCGGTGGTTCTCAACGTATTTACGAGCGTGACATTCAGGAGCGCATGTTCAAATTGCTCGGCTTCACACAAGAAGAAGCGGTTGAACAGTTCGGCTTCTTGCTTGAAGCGTTCGAATACGGTACACCACCACACGCGGGAATCGCACTCGGTCTCGACCGTCTCGTCATGATTCTTGCAGGTCGCTCGAACCTTCGCGACACGATTGCCTTCCCGAAAACGGCGTCGGCAAGCGACTTGCTTACACAAGCACCGAGCCCGGTCGCGGACGCACAACTTGAAGAGTTGTCGATTCGTACGGCAGTAAAAGAGAAAAAATAATACGCTTTAGACAGGATTCGTCGTTCTCGACGAATCCTTTTTTATATTTTTCTGACAACTTTGTATAAGGTTATGATACGATTATGGAATAAAATGTATTTTGAAAGTAGGGGAAACGTTGAAGCGAATCAATACGTTGGCATTAGGGGTATGTCTAGGGGTTGCAACGATGGTATCCGGGTGTACGGATGACACAAAAGCTGCACCAGAAGTGGAAGAGGTTGTTCAAAAGACGGAGTCGACGACAGAAACGGCACCGGATGCACCAGCAACATCCGAACCGGAGGGAACATCGGAACCAGCCATCCGTTTACAAAGTGCGGGAGAGAGCGAATCGATTGGGGAAGTGGAATCGTATGACTTATCTCTATTCTTTGCAGATCAAGTACCGATGATCGCACCAGAGCACATCACTGGAAACCGAATCGTCTATACGGAGTTGATTGAAGAAAGCAGCAGTCAAATAAATGTGTACGATACGGAACGTAATACAAACAATCTTATTCATACGTCCTCAAAAACGATTGGGAATCTTGTCGGGATTCAAGATGAAGTGTTTTGGGTTGAATATGCACAGGCTGAAGGGTATGCATATGAGTGGTCGATTTTTACGATGTCGTTGGACGAACAAAAACCTGAACAAATAGCGGAAGGGACTAGTCGATTTGAGACGCCTGTTCCTTATGTAACAGCTTCCGATGATACCGTCACATGGGTCGATTATGAGGCGTCAGCATCGGATACGAAGACAACGGTCATGCAGTTCTCGCCGATGTCGGATTCGATTCAAACGATTGAGGAATTCACGCTCCAAGAAGAGGGAAATCGTGACGGGGAATATATCTTTGATTATCGCTCGGGTGAGGAAGGATTAATCCTACATAAAAGTGTCTTCAACGAAGGTGATCTGACGAGCCGATTAGTCACGACCGATGGTTCATTTGATGAAGAAGGTGGGGCATTGATTGATTTCGAACGAGGGAGCAAGTTTGTCTCTCTTGGTAAAGAGGGAAGAGTCGAATTTATATCCGCAACTCCGTCGCCTGTGAAGTACGTGTATAACGGTTCGCAGAAAAACATTACGTTCGATGCGTTTCGTTATTTGCGTGATGATTATATTTTGTTCCGTGAAGGGATGAATCGATTGCTTATCGCGGATTTAAAAGAAGAGACCGTTTCGTATTTACCGAATGACGGTGGAACGGTATCCAAGCCGGTCTTTAAAGATGGCAAATTAGCGTATGCTGAATTAGATGGTGAGGGATTGGTTCGTTTCTACGTCATTGATGTGAAGTAGAACAATAACCGTAATCGCTAGTACGGTTTTATGATATGAAGGGAGGAGATTCGCAAGTGCGAGCCTCCTCTTTATTTCTTGTCTCAAGTTCATACCAACCAGTTCTCTTTAATTTCTTGGACGACTTGTTCAGGTTGATCCCAATGTAACATATGAGTAGCGTTTGGCACTGCCTTCACTTTTGCACCTGTTAAGGAAGAAAAAATGTCAGCGGCACGGGATTTAAAATGCTCATCCTCTAAAGGCAGAGTCGCGCGTAACAAAATGATTGGACTTTTTTGAACATCGCTTAAAAAGTCTAGGATTTCATCACGGTACATCGATTTAACAATGGCGGCACCAGTTTTTCCTCTAGCGTGCCAATAGTAGCGGTTATCTTTATGTAGAGCAAGGTCTTGAGCGGCAAGGTCCAATAGTGGTGATCGTCTTGAGATTCCGTTATAAACAGCTACCTTCTCAAATTCTTCCCATGACTCGCAATAATCTTCAAAATCTGTCTCGTAAAAGGCAGCCTCGTTTTCGGGTGAGTCTCCACGAAGTTTTTTACTCTGATACCCACCATCAATGCATATTGATCCATTAACGCGCTCACTTTGATTGATGAGGTAATATAAATGGACAAACGACCCCCATGAATGTGATAAGAAATAAAATCGATCTACATTCAGTTTATCAAGCACACCATTTAACCAACTGCAAAAACGCGGATAGTCATAATAACAATCATCGATAAAGGCTTGGCTCATCCCGTGACCAGGTGCATCGATTGCGAGGATACAAAAGTTATTCTTGAGCGCATCAGCGATTTCAATAAAACTCAATCCGGTACTACCAAGACCATGTAGACAAAAAATAACGGGATTTTCTCGCTTCCCCCATTCAGTCACGCGAAAATCGACTTGTTGATGGTGAATCATATATCTTTTCAATCTCACTCCTCCTTAAACTTTAATATAAAAAAGGAAGGGCGTTATTAGTATATCGCCCTTCCTTATGACTTATCTTCATCGTACTGCATATACTTTGCTGTTCGCTGCAACGCAAAACCAAACGCAAACAGCGAGGCGATGACTGCGGACATCGTATAGACTGAATCGATGAACGCTAAATAAATCCCAAGCAGCCCGAGCCCGAAACTCACAAAAAAGAGAATAAGGAGTTTCGGATGTTGTTTCAGTGTCTGTTTCATCGGCTCGGAACGTTCAATTGACAACCCGTGCCGTCCGTGACGAGAAGATTCGAATTGAACACTTGTCCATCACTCTTCAAGACGAGCGTACGACGGTCTTCAAGGAAGTCGATTTTCATCTGTTCATCTAAAAATACTTTCGTCCAGTTTTTGATTAAGATCGGACCGAGGTTTGATTCGATTTCGACGTCTTCTGGGGTCTTCTCCGTGACGTATCGAATTTCGAAGATGCCACTGTTCCCACAGCCGCAACCTTCCGTCTCATAGAAAAGGTGCATTTGTCCCTCACGTTCGCCTTTCAATGACTCGATTCGTTCGAGCGCACGTTCTGTAATGTGTACATGCATGTGTATCACTCCTTACTTTCATTATACGCCGATTGAAAAAAGAATGAAAAAGGGATGCATCCTGTTTTCCACCTTTCGGAAAAAAGCGTACACTTAGAGTGTTGAGAAGGGGGAAAGAGAATGATTTCACGTTTTTTTAGTTATTATCGACCACATAAAAAGTTATTCATCCTCGATTTTTCATTCGCGATTCTCGTCGGATTGCTTGAACTCGGGTTTCCGCTCGCCGTTCAATGGTTCATCGACGACTTGTTGCCGGGTGGGGAATGGAACTGGATTATCATTGTCAGCATCGGTCTGTTGATTTTATACATATTGGCCATGATGATGCAGTATGTCGTCAACTACTGGGGGCATAAGCTCGGGATCAACATCGAGACGGACATGCGGGAAGAGTTGTTCACACATATCCATAAACAGTCGTTCCGATTTTTTGATAATCATAAGACCGGACATTTGATGAGCCGGGTGACGAACGACTTGTTCGACATCGGGGAAGTGGCGCACCACGGGCCGGAAGACTTCTTTATCGCCATCATGACGTTACTCGGTGCGTTCGGGATCATGTTCTCGATCGACCCAGAACTCGCACTCGTCACCGTTGTCGCGGTACCGTTCCTGATCATCATGATCACGTATGCGAATAAGAATATGAACAAGGCGTGGCAAAAGATGTACACGAACATCGGGGAAGTGAACGCACGTGTCGAGGACAGTGTGTCTGGGGCACGTGTCGTCCAGTCATTTACGAACGAGGCGTTCGAGATCGGACGTTTCCAAAAAGACAACAACTTCTATCGTGGCTCGAAGATTGAAGCATATCGCGTCATGAGTACATCGCTCGCGGGCATTTACATCACGACGCGTCTGATGACGTTGCTCGTCCTCGTCTACGGGGCGTACTTAACGTACGAGGGTCAGTTATCATACGGACAGCTCGTCGGGTTCATCTTGTACATGAACTTACTTATCAAGCCAATTGAAAAGATCACGGCACTTCTCGAAATGTATCCGAAAGGGATGGCCGGGTTCAAACGATTCACGCAGTTGCTCGATGAGGAGCCAGACATCGAGAATCGTGCGAATGCGATTGAAGTCGAGACGTTGAAAGGCGATATCGTCTTTGACGACGTCTCGTTTGGCTACTCGGACTACCGTCAAGTGTTGACGGATATTGACTTGTCGATCAAGGCAGGGACGACCGTCGCATTAGTTGGGACGAGCGGAGCGGGTAAAACGACCATCTGTTCACTCATCCCGCGCTTTTATGATGTGACGAATGGTGCCATCTCGATTGACGGCATGGATATCCGCGACATGACGAAAGAGAGCTTACGTCGTCAAATCGGAATCGTACAACAGGACGTCTTCTTGTTTGCCGGAACGCTACGTGAGAATATCGCTTACGGGAAGCTCGATGCGACCGATGCGGACATCATGCATGCGGTCGAGAAAGCGCATCTCGGGACGCTCGTCGAGGAACTCGAGCACGGCCTCGACACACAAATCGGGGAACGTGGACTGAAGCTCTCTGGTGGTCAGAAACAACGCATCGCCATTGCGCGCATGTTCTTGAAAAACCCACCGATTTTAATTTTGGACGAGGCGACCTCGGCGCTCGACACGGAAACGGAGGCCATCATTCAAGATTCACTCAATGAATTGGCGGCGAATCGAACGACGCTCATCATCGCCCACCGTTTAGCGACAGTAAAAAATGCCGATCGCATTCTTGTCGTGACGGCGGAAGGAATCGTAGAAGATGGAACGCATGAAGAGCTTAGCCAAAAAGGCGGCGTCTTCACGAACCTATTACAACGTCAACAACTGTAAACGGAAGGTCACCTCTCTAAAAGGTGACCTTTCTGGCGTGATATGGGTGCTTCGTGGGTAAATACATATGGATGAACGAAAGAGAAGGAGGAAGATACACCATGAAAGCTGTACAAGTCGTAGGATACGGAGATGTCGATCAACTCCAAGTGGTCGATATCCCAAAACCGACACCAAAAACTGGAGAAGTGCTGATCAAGGTACGCGCCTGTGCCATTAACAATACAGAAATATGGATGCGAGAAGGGGCGTACGGAACTGGTGAGAAGTCAGGTTGGCGTCCGGAAGGCGTTCAGTTCCCGCGTATTCCGGGATCGGATATCACAGGAGAAATCGTCGAGCTCGGGGATGGGGTCGACCAAGGGATGATGGGACGACACGTCGTCTTGTTCCCATTCACTTCGAGCGGTCCTGAACGAAAAGAACATTTGTCGGACGATATGTCCTTCATTGGGTCGGAATATGACGGAGGTTACGCAGAATATGTCGCCTGGCCGGCCGAACTTTGTTTTGATATGCCACTTGATGATTTCGTCGAAAGTGCGGTCTTTTCCGTGAGTGGGCTTACAGCGTGGCATATGAATGAACAGTTACACATCCGTTCCGGTGAGACGATTGTCGTCACTGGTGCGAGCGGTGGCGTCGGTTCGCTCAACGTTCAAATTGCGGCGAATGTGTTCGGTGCGAAGGTGTTCGCCATCGTCGGTGATTTGAAGAATGAGAGAGAGTTAAAGGCGTTTGGGGCGACGGAAGTCTTTTCTTATCGTTCTGAGACGCTTGCTGAGGACATCATCGCTGCGAACGGTGGTCCGGTCGATGCGGTGCTTGATGTCGTTGGGGATGCTTTGTTTGATGTGTCTCTTCAAGTCTTGAAGAAGGGCGGGAAGTTCTGTATATCCGGTTCTGCTGGTGGACAGACGACCCATCTCGATTTTCGGACACTCTACTTGAAGCATATCGCCATGTACGGGTCTGTACTCGGGACACGTCATGAGTTCGCTGAAATGTTGCGTTCGATTGCAGAAGGGAAGCTAAAACCGGTCATCGATCGGACGTTCCCGCTCGAAGAAGCGCGTGAGGCACAAACGTATTTCAAACAATCCGGTAAGTTCGGAAAGATCGTCTTGATTCCGAACACATAAAAAGAGAGGGGAGTGATCCCTCTCTTTTTCATGCAAATTTGACTTTCAGGCGATCGACGTAGGCGATGAACAGACGGAAGCGTTCCAACCAAAACTGGAAGAACGGACCGATGAGGAAGATGGATAGGACGGTACCGAAGAAAAGCGGTCCCCCGAGTGCCCAACCGATGAGACAAGCGATCAGCTCCATCCAAGTCCGCATGGAACGGACGGACGTTTGAAAACGGTCTGCTAATGCGAGTGTTAGTCCATCTCGTGGACCAGCTCCATATCCGACGGCGACGTACAAACCGGCTCCCATCCCCATGACGAATATCCCGAACGTGAGCCAAACGACATTTACAAATAAGCCATCGAATGTTGGGAGCCATTGCTCGTTCAAGATCAGGTTCATAAATACCCCGACAAAGACCGCGTTGACGAGCGTGCCGAATTGAGGGCGGATTCGGTCGAGTATGTATTTGAACAGGACGAGTAGAAGTCCCACGCATAAGATGACAGTTCCGATTGAAATCGGAAGGTGGTGGGCAATCCCAATATGGAGGACGTCCCACGTAGAGACACCGAGATCTGCCGTGATCATGATAGATGACCCGAGTGCGAGCAAGAACAGCCCGGTCATGAAAAGACCCCATTTGAAGAGAATACGTAAAAAGTGGATGGATCGGACTTGCACGAACATCGCCTCGTTTCCATGAAATGATTGATTTATCTTAGCACATTCGATTTGAAAACATGAAAAAAACGCCTCAGCTTGTTAGCTGAGACGCTAGATTCATTTCTTCGGTGATTTCTTTGCTTTGTTCTTTTTATAGTAATCGTAGACGAACGGTGCGACCGCCGTCGCGATTTTGATTAATGTTCCCATTTTGCCTTTCTTAGCCATTATGTTGCACCCCTTTCTCTTCTAGAACAATATATTCCACACAAATTGATTTTAAAAACATATCTCTAGCACATTCTATTCATATGGACTGCATATAAACCCATCATACTAAGGAGTGGAGGAGGTCTATTCATGAAAACAATCATTTGGTACCAAAACGATTTACGTGTCGATGATCATTTGCCCCTCGAGGAAGCATTGCGTCATGATGATCCGATTGAAGGTCATTATTTTATCAGTCCAAAACAACTTGTCGAAAATCGTTATGGCGTCATTCCGCTCGGGAGCGAACGACTCCATTTCTTGAAAGAATCGTTAGAGGATGTGGCCGGTTCATTGGATGCGCTCGGGATCCCGTTTTTTGTCCATGTCGGACATCCGCTCGAAACGCTCGACCCGACCGACCGTCTCTTGTTTCAACGGGCCATCGGGTACAATGAACGCCGGCGTGAAGAAGAGGTGATGAAAAAGTGGAAAGGGGAGTACGAGGCGTTCGGTGGATTCACGTTATTGGAAGAGGATGACATCCCGTTTGAGAAAATGCCGTTTCTCTTTACGGAGTTCCGAAAAAAGGTCGAATACGATGTCCGTCCTCGTGAACTGATTTCTCGAAAGGCGACTGCTGCCACACGCGAGGTGACGTTCCCGTTTCCGGTTCAAAAAGTCGAGCAAGACCCGAGGACAGCATTTCCGTTTAAAGGTGGCGAACTGGCTGCGAAGCGTCGGTTGAATGATTATTTGTCCGTACCGATTCGCACATATAAAGAGACGAGGAATGGGTTTGGAGTCGATGACTCGACGAAGCTGTCTGCGTATTTGGCGAACGGGTCATTATCGCCACGACGGGTATTCTTTGAACTTGAAGCGCATGAACGAACGCACGGAGTGAACGAATCGACCTACTGGCTTTACTTTGAACTGTTGTGGCGTGAATTTTTCCAATGGGTTGCTCTCGAACAAGGGAAGAAATTGTTTCGGTCACAAGGTATCCGGTCGAAGCGAAAAGACTGGCGCGTTGAGGCGGATGTCATTGAAAAGTGGCGACGGGGAGAGACGGGCGTCGATTTCGTTGATGCGTTTATGCGCGAATTGAATGCGACGGGTTGGATGTCCAATCGGGGACGACAAATCGTGGCCAATTATTTTGCCAAAGAGTTAAAGCAAGATTGGCGCTACGGGGCTGCCTACTTTGAATCGAAACTGATCGATTACGATGTCGCGAGCAATTGGGGGAATTGGGCGTACCAGGCGGGTGTCGGAAACGACTCACGCGACCGACGTTTCAACATCGATCGTCAACAGTTCACGTATGACCCAGATCGTGCGTTTCGTAACAAATGGTTGTGACCAAACTGTCACGAGAAGTCGGTGTTTCTCATTGACTTCTTTTTACAGAAGCGCTATAGTTAAATCAACAGATGGGATACCTGAGGTGTACGAGAGCCGCCTTCGTTATTTTGAGCCAACACTTTGAATACGGGAGACCGAACTGCTAACCAGATCAACTGCCTCATCACGTGCAGGAGGACTTGTGAAGGAAACGCTAGGTCACCCACCTGCATACGCAGGTTCAAAAGCAGGGCATCGTCACGGCACTCCGGGCCCCATCGATTTTTTTGTAAATACGTCGCGAGACGTCTTTTTTTTGATTATAATTCCGAGTAAAATAGTATGAGAAAATAGAATTAGTTGGAGGAAGAAATATGTTACACCAGTTTTCAAGAAATGAATTGGCCATCGGCTCTGAAGGCCTTGATGCTCTAAAGAATAAAACGGTCGCGATTTTAGGAATCGGCGGCGTCGGCTCGTTTGCGGCAGAGGCACTTGCGCGCAGTGGCGTCGGGCGCATCGTCCTCGTCGACAAAGATGACATCGACATCACGAACGTTAACCGTCAAATCCATGCATTATTGTCGACGGTCGGTCAACCGAAAGTCGAAGCGATGGGAAAACGTCTACTCGACATCAACCCGGACTTAGACCTCGTCCAATTGAAAATGTTTTATACAGAAGAGACATATGAGGAGTTCTTCGCTCAAAATATCGATTACGTCATCGACGCCTCAGATACGATTATTTATAAGATTCATTTAATCGTGGAATGTAAGCGTCGCGGCATCCCGGTCATCTCGAGCATGGGGATGGCAAACAAGATGGACCCGACACGTATCAAAGTCGTCGACATTAAAGACACGTCATACGACCCGATCGCGAAGATGGTCCGTACCCGTCTACGTAAAGAAAAAATCTACAAAGGTGTTCCGGTCGTCTTCTCTGACGAGTCTCCGATCGTGACACGCGAAGACGTGAACGAAGTCGTCGGGAAGAAAGACGCTCCGATCCGCAAAGCGAAAATGCCACCGAGTTCGAACGCGTTCGTCCCATCGGTTGCAGGACTTGTGGCTGCCGGTTACGTCATTAACGATTTGCTCGAAAAAGCGGGCGTCGAAATCAACCGCATCCAAAAATAAAACGACGCTGGCTCATTTCGAGTCGCGTCGTTTTTCCCAATAATCGAGCCGTTTTTGAATCTGTTGCTCGAATCCACGTGGTGTCGGTTTATAGTAGGTTGGTCGTTTACGGGCTAAGTTTTCTGGCCAGTAGTTTTGAGGGACGAACCCATCTTTTTCATCGTGTGGGTATTTGTATCCGACCCCGTTTCCGAGTTCGCGAGCTCCTGGACTATGAGCGTCACGGAGATGTACGGGGACAGGTCCACCCTCGACTGTCCGGACGTGATGGAGTGCCTTATCGATGGCGGTGATGACCGCATTTGATTTTGGTGAGGTCGCCAAATAGAGAACGGCTTCTGCAATCGGGATGCGGGCTTCCGGGAAGCCGATGTATTCGCTCGCTCGAGCCGCCGCATCCACGATGAGTAGTGCGTTCGGATCACTCATTCCGATATCTTCGGCGGCATGGACGTAAAGGCGACGCATGATGAAGCGCGGCGATTCGCCAGCCTCGATCATGACGGCTAACCAGTATAGCGCCGCATCGGGGTCCGACCCACGAATCGATTTGATAAACGCCGAGATGACGTCGTAATGTCGGTCACCCGTCTTATCGTATTTGATCGACTTTTGTTGAATCGATTCTTCCGCGACCTCGAGCGTGATGTGAATTTGTTCATCCACTTCTGGTGTTGTCAAGACGGCGAGTTCGAGTGCATTCAATAGGACACGGTAGTCACCATCCGCCATTTTGATATAATGGTCAGCGGCAGCTTCATCCATCTTCACCGGGTAATTTCCGAGCCCACGTGAGTCGTGTAGCGCGCGCTCAAGGACGATCCGTAACTCCTCGGCACCAGGTGGCTCAAGCCGAAATACGGTTGCCCGTGACAAGAGGGCGGCGTTCACTTCAAAGCTTGGATTTTCGGTCGTCGCTCCGATGAGGACGAGCTTTCCGGACTCAAGGGCAGGGAGGAGCGCATCCTGCTGAAGCTTGTTGAATCGATGGATCTCATCTAAAAAGAGAATCGTGCGCTCGTCCTCATAGTCAAACCGGGACTCCGCTTCACGAATGACGTTCCGCAACTCATCAAGTTTGGCTGTGACGGCGTTCAATTGGACAAATGTCGCTTTCGTGTAATTCGAAATGACACGGGCGAGTGTCGTCTTCCCGGTGCCCGGTGGACCGTATAGGATAATCGTGCCGAGTCGGTCGGCTTCGATGGCACGGCGAAGTAGCTTGCCCTCACCGATGATATGGCGCTGTCCGATGACGTCATCTAACGTTTCGGGGCGCATGCGATTGGCGAGCGGTCCGCCATTCGATTGATGAAACAAATCAGGCATACGTAACCATTCCTTTCGACAAACGTTTGTTCGATTAGTATAACAGAAGGAGACTTGAAGATGAAAATATCTACAAAAGGCCGTTATGGCTTAACGATCATGATTGCGTTGGCGCGAGAAACTGACAACAAACCGCTCAGCTTAAAGAAGATTGCGGCACGCCATGAGTTGCCGGAGCATTATTTAGAGCAATTGATTGGTCCACTCCGTAATGGGGGACTCGTCAAGAGCGTACGCGGCGCGTACGGTGGCTATCAACTCGTCAAACCGGCGGAAGAAGTGACGGCGGGTGAAATCATTCGCTTACTCGAAGGACCGTTAGCCGTGGTCGAGGATTCTGAAGCAGATGATGCGGTGAAACGGAAACTTTGGGATAAAATCAAAGAAGCCATCGATACCGTCCTTGACGAAACGACACTCGCCGATCTTGCCGAGGAAGAGTCAGACGGCTATATGTTTTATATTTAAGAACGAGGTGACCCTTACATGAACTATTTTGATCACGCTGCGACGACACCGATGCGACCAGAAGTCCTCGAGGCGATGACCCCTTACTTTTTAGAGACATACGGCAATGCGTCGAGCATTCACGGGATTGGGCGTAACGCCCGAGCGGCGCTCGACTCGTCACGTCGCGTCCTCGCGAAATGGATCGGTGCGTCACCGAACGAGATCGTCTTTACGTCAGGTGGGACGGAGTCGGATAACTATGCCTTGTTCGGTGCGGCATATGCCCATCAGGAAAAAGGCAAACACATCATCACGACAAAAGTCGAGCACCATGCCGTTCTTCATGCGATGGAACAGCTCGAGCGTGAGGGCTTCGAGGTCACGTATCTCGATGTCGATGCGTCGGGATCCGTCACTGTCGACGCCGTGCGTTCAGCCTTACGGGATGACACGATTCTCGTATCGGTCATGTACGGCAATAACGAAGTCGGGACGCGCCAACCGATTCAAGAAATCGGTGAGTTGTTACGAGACCATCACGCTATTTTTCATACCGATGCGGTACAAGCGCTCGGGACAGAAATGATTGATGTAAAGGCGATTCATGTCGATTTATTGTCGGCGTCCGCACATAAAGTGAATGGACCAAAAGGTATCGGTTTTCTTTTCATGAAAACAGGTGTAAAATTAGCGTCACGTTCTTTTGGTGGACAACAAGAACGTAAACGTCGAGCCGGCACGGAAAATGTTCCGGGTGCCGTCGGATTCCAAAAAGCAGCTGAACTCGTCATGGCAGAGCGTGAGGACCGAGTGGCTCTCTATGAGTCGCTCGATTTGGCACTACGTCAGCGCCTTGACGAATTAGGCGTATCTTATGAGGTGAACGGATCAGATCGTTTACCTCACATCGTGAACCTATACCTTCCTGGAATTGACCTTGAACCCTTCCTCATCATGATGGATATGCGGGGCATGGCGATTTCAAGCGGAAGTGCCTGCACGGCAGGGTCGGTCGAACCGTCCCATGTATTGTCGGCGATGTACGGGGATTCAGAGCGGACACGTCAGTCTGTTCGAATCAGTTTTGGCCACGGCAACTCGGTCGAGGACGCGAAACGGCTCGCGGAGCGACTACAAGAAGTCGTCTCGACATTTATGAACGGAGTGAGATAGATGAATTTACGCACGAAAGCCCCTGAAGAGACGACGGTCGTCGTCGGGATGTCAGGTGGCGTCGATTCATCGGTGACGGCCCATGTATTGAAAGAACAAGGGTATAACGTCATCGGAATCTTTATGAAAAACTGGGACGACACGGACGAAAATGGTGTATGTACGGCGACAGAGGACTATGAAGACGTCATCGCCGTCGCGAACCAAATCGGGATCCCATACTATGCGGTCAACTTTGAAAAAGAATATTGGGACCGTGTCTTTGAGTATTTCTTGGCAGAATATCGTCTCGGTCGTACACCGAACCCGGACGTCATGTGTAACAAAGAAATCAAATTCAAGGCGTTTCTTGACCATGCGCTTCGACTCGGTGCGGACTTTGTCGCAACCGGCCATTATGCACAAGTGGAATACGTCGACGGCGAACACCGCTTGTTGCGCGGAAAAGACGACAACAAAGACCAAACGTATTTCTTGAACCAACTGTCTCAAGACCAGCTCGCGCGAACGATGTTCCCGATTGGTCATATGGACAAGAAAGATGTGCGTGTCATTGCTGAAGAAGCAGGGCTCGCGACAGCGAAGAAGAAAGATTCGACCGGAATCTGCTTTATCGGAGAGCGGAACTTCAAGGAGTTCTTGTCGGAATACCTTCCGTCACAGCCAGGTGAAATGCGGACGCTCGACGGTGTCGTCAAAGGACGTCATGACGGGTTGATGTATTATACGCTCGGACAGCGGCACGGTCTCGGAATCGGTGGCGATGGGGACCCTTGGTTCGTCGTCGGGAAAGATGTCGAAAACAACGTCTTGTTCGTCGGACAAGGCTTCCATCACGACGCGCTCTATTCAGATGCGCTCCTCGCTTCGAAACTGTCTTGGACAGGGGCTGCTCCTTCAGGAGAGTTCCGGGCGACGGCGAAGTTCCGCTATCGTCAACAAGACGTGCCGGTCACGGTCGCTCCACTTGAGGGCGGCGAAGTACTCGTCAAGTTCGACGAGCCACAACGTGCCATCACTCCTGGACAAGCGGTCGTCTTCTATGACGGCGACATCTGTCTCGGTGGGGCAACGATTGACGAAGCGTACCGAAACGGAAAACGACTCGACTATATCGGATGAGGTGATTGATATGAACGCAAACGAACAAGGCATCCAAGCGATGCAACAAGGTGAATTCGAACAGGCAGCCAAACATTTCAATGAGGCGATTGAAGCGAACCCGACGGACCCGACTGGTTTCGTCAACATGGGGACGTTGCTTCAGGCGATCAACGATTACGATCGTGCCGTCATCTTTTATGACAAAGCGATTGAACTCGATGGCTCGTTCGGTGCCGCGCATTATGCGAAAGGTGCCCTTGCCTATGAACTCGAGCAATTGGAGACGGCAGAAGCGTCGCTTCGCCAAGCGCTCCTCTCGGGGATGGATGATGCCGATCTTCATTTCATGCTCGGCTTGACGTACAAAGCGATGGGTGACTTCGTTCGTGCGATGCCGCGCCTGCGTGAAGCGAAGAAACAATCGCCGGAAGACGTGGAAATCACGTTCCAATACGGACTTGCACTCGCACAAAGCGAACAGCTTGAAGAAGCGGTCGTCGCGTTAGAAGAGACGCTCGACCTCGATGCGAGCCATACGGATGCCCGTTACAACTTGGCAATCGCGTATGCGTTCTTGGGTGACCAGGAACGGACGTATGCCGAACTTCAACGCGTCTTGGAGATGCAACCGGATCACGAACTCGCACGTGATGCCATCGCGAAGATGGACGCACTGCTCGGGAACTGATCTCTTGGATAGGAAAGTGCCATCGCAATGGAGCGATGGCACTTTTTTTGATGGCAATTAAAGTTGTTTTGTCGTGATTTTGACGGGTTCCCCGGCGAAGTCGCCGTAGGCCTCGTCCATATTTTTCGTATACAGTTCGATGATGTTGTGGCTCGGGTCTTTAAAGTACGCCGAGCGTTCTTTCCCATTCTTTGTCTCGTCCTCGTCCCATGTCCGTAGTTTTACAGGCACATCGGTCTCATCTAGGATCTCGAGTGCCTTTTCAAACGACTCCATCGGAACGAAGAACGCACAGTGGACGTGGACCCCACCTTCATCATAGAGCGTGTCCCACTCGGTCACGTCCTGTTTTCGGTTCGCATCCTCTTCTTCTGTAAAGTTACGTTTTAGCCAAAGTCCTAGCCGCGTATTCCCTCCGATGTAGAGCCACGTTGCCCAAGGCTCGTTCGCTTGTTCTTGCGATTCACTTGGCTCGGCATCGTCTCCGACCCATTGTTCGACGACGGGGAGACCTAATTTCTCAGACCAAAACGAAACGGCTTCTTCCATATCTGTCACTTCTAATACAAGTTCACATAATCCGCTGACTGGAATTCGTTTACCCATATATGACTCCTCCTTCACTATGTCATTCGAACAGTTCCCGCTTTCTTCAAATCAAAAACGCGACTAGCTGTCTCAATGTCGGGGAATGACAATGGATAGAAGGAGGTCGAATCGTTTGCGAAAATTTAGCATGGTCAGTGTCATTTTATTTTTCATTATTGAGTATGTGTGGTTCACGCAATTATTTGAAACGGTGAATCAGCGACTTGCGGATGGGAAGTGGACGAACACGATTTTATATCAAGTGGTCGTCGAACCGCAGGGGCTTTTAACGCTGTTGCTCATTCTATTCGTGGCGCTCCTCATTGTCGGATGGATTGTTCATTATGTGTACGCGGAACAGAAGTCTTGGCAACTCACGTCTGAACATGTCGGGGTCGGCTGGATCGTTCCATTGATTCTTGCGATTTTAGGTTTGTTGATTCCGAACGTATACGTTCAGGTCGGGATGTTGCTCCTACAATTAACGTTCATCCTGCTCATTCCATTCATCGGACAGACCGTCCCATTCTGGAAAGTCGTGACAAATTGGTTGATTCAATTGGGGGTCATCGGTCTCGTCCTATTTGGTGCTCGGGGGATGTTGGAGGATTCGATTCGAATCGAGAAGACAGAACTCTTCACGAGACTCGAGGCGTATGAGGCGTCGGGGGACTTGGACCGAATCCAGCGGTTGATTGAAGAAGTGGACCTCGAACAAGTCGAGCGCATCTTGGACAGGGTCGACCTCGAACAACTCATTCGCATTTTGGAAGTCGTCGACCTCGACCGAATCGAGCAAATCTTGAGTCTGTTCGACTAGGTCATTTGTTCAATCGATTCATCTCGGGCTATAATGAATGATGGAAAAATAGCTGGAGGTGTCGGATATGATGGCAGCACCTTACGAGTTGACTGGAAAAGTCATTCGAGTCCTGTTTCAATCAGAAGAAGAAGCGCACACCATTGCGCTCGTACGAATAAAAGAAAAGAACTTTGAGACGGACGAGACCGAGATGGTCATCGCTGGCGTCGGGGTCGGCATCGAAAAAGGGGAAACGTATAAGGCGCACGGTCGTCTCGTCGAACATCCCCGATTCGGAAAACAGATGAAGGCCGATTGGATTCGTCGCGTCGTTCCGATGACGAAACGAGCAGCCGTCCGCTTTTTGACGAACGGCTCCTTTCCCGGAATCGGACAAAAGACCGCTCAGAAGATCGCGGATACGCTCGGGGATGATTGCATCGACCAAATCGTGAAACATCCGAGTATCTTATCAGAAGTCGAGGGGTTAAAAGAAAAGCAGGCGCGTGTGATCACGGAACGCCTGAACGTCTTATACGGGGTCGACCAACTGCTCTTGTTTCTCGCTCCGTTTGACGTGACACCGCGTCTCGCCTCAAAGATTCATAAAGAATATGAAGGACGGGCGATGGAGACGATTGAGAAGAATCCGTATGCGCTCATGTACGATGTACAAGGCATTGGATTCAAGACGGCGGATGCCATCGCCGCGCATTTCGGGATTCAAGGTATTCATCCTGAACGTATCGCGGCAGCAGTGCTTTACGTTTTAGAGCTCGAACAAGGGAACGGTCATCTCTATGTGACGGCGGAGCAACTCGAAGCGGAGATGCCTCGAATCATCGGGGCAGACCCGGGTGACGCGCTCGTCACGGCACTAGAGTCGCTTGCAAAAGACGAGCGGGTCGTCATCGATGACGGGGTCGTTTATCATCCTCGCGTGTTCCGCGCTGAACGGAAGGCGGCAGAAGAGTTGGCGCGTATTATGGCGACATCGACAACGGAAGACGTGGACATGACGACAATCTTTGACGCGGTCGGACGTGTCGAGGAGATGTTTTCGATCGAATACGCGACCCAACAGCGAGAAGCGATTGAGCTCGCGCTCAAATCACCGATCATGGTACTCACCGGTGGTCCGGGTACGGGGAAGACGACGGTCGTTCGAGGCATCATTCATGCACTGAGTGACGTATTCGACTGGAAGTTAGAGCCTGTCCCGAACCAACCGTTCCCGTTCGTCTTGGCCGCACCGACGGGTCGGGCCGCAAAGCGGCTCAGTGAATCGACGGGTCTTCCGGCATCAACGATTCACCGTCTGTTAAAGTTTGACGGAAGTTCGTTCCAAGTCGATGAGACGAACCCACTTGCGGGGAAAGTGCTCATCGTCGACGAGGCGTCGATGATTGATATCTTCTTGTTCAGAAGCTTACTCAAAGCGGTACCGAACGGCATGAAGATCTTGTTCGTCGGGGACCGCGACCAGCTCCCGTCAGTCGGACCAGGACAAGTGCTCGCCGATTTGATGGCGACAGACGGGATTCCGGTCGTCCGCCTCGACGTCGTCCACCGTCAGGCATCGGAGTCGAGTATTTTACGTCTCGCCCATTCCTTGAACGCCAAAAAGATGCCAGAAGACTTATTGGCGGCGCTCCCGGACCGTCGTTTCTACACGGCGAACCAAGAGACGGCGCTTCAAGCAATTTGTCAGATGGCAGGAGCGGCCCTCCGGAAAGGGTATTCACCATTTGATATCCAAGTGCTCGCTCCGACGTATCGAGGCGTGTGCGGAATCGATGGGCTGAACGAAGCGCTTCAACACGTGTTCAATCCAAAATCGAGTGCCCGTGAAGTGAAGCATGGGACACGCATTTACCGAAATGGCGATAAAGTGCTACAACTCGTCAACAACGCCGAGGAGAACGTCTATAACGGGGACATCGGTGAGATCACGAATATTTTCTACGCGAAAGAGAACGTTGACAAAGTCGATAAAATTTATATCCGATTCGATCAGACGGAAGTCGAATATAACCGTAGTGAATGGGATCAGTTCACCCACGCCTACGCCATCACGATTCATAAGTCACAAGGGTCCGAGTTCCCAATCGTACTCATGCCGGTCTTCTTTAACGGTGGCTTCCGCTCATCTCGAAACTTGATTTATACGGCCGTGACACGGGCGAAGAAAAGCTTGCTGTTGTTCGGGGACGTACGGGCACTCGAGGCGGCAACGCGAGAAGAAGAACCCGTACGGCGGACAAAATTGGTCGAACGCTTAGGCGGGAAGTCTTGACGTCTTCATAAGCGCATGTGATAATGACGAATAGACAACTGAAACGATACAGACGATGAAGGAAATGAGTACGTCGTCACCGCCTCTACAGAGACATCTTCCTAGGCTGCGAGAAGATGGAGGTCGGCCGACCGAAGCTATTCTGGAGTCCCCACTCAACCTGGGCGCCTCATCCACGTTAACGGATGTTCGAGGCACGGTGTTTACCGTGCGAACGAGGGTGGTACCACGAAGCGATGCTTTCGTCCCTTTCCACAGGGGCAGGCATCGCTTTTTTTCGTTTCGTTCAGAAATAAGGAGGAATTGTTCATGAAACCGCTCAAATCATTGACTGGCGCACAGATTCGCCAAATGTACTTAGATTTCTTCAAATCAAAAGGTCACAGCGTTGAGCCGAGTGCGTCGCTCGTACCGGTCGAAGATCCGACTCTTCTATGGATCAACTCTGGTGTCGCGACATTGAAGAAATACTTTGATGGACGTGTCATCCCTGCGAACCCACGAATCGTCAACGCACAAAAATCGATTCGTACGAACGATATCGAGAACGTCGGGAAGACAGCACGTCACCATACGTTCTTCGAAATGCTCGGGAACTTCTCGGTCGGAGAATACTTCCGTGAAGAAGCGATCACATGGGGTTGGGAACTCTTGACGAGTGACGAATGGTACGGTCTCGACCCAGATCGCCTCTCTGTCACGATTCACCCGGACGATGAAGAATCAAAACAAATCTGGTTGAACCTCGGCATGCCGGCTGACCGCATCATCCCACTTGAAGATAACTTCTGGGAAATCGGCGAAGGCCCATCTGGTCCGAACACCGAAATCTTCTTCGACCGTGGACCAGCGTTCGGAGACGACCCGACAGACCCTGAACTCTATCCAGGTGGAGAAAACGAGCGATACCTTGAAATCTGGAACATCGTGTTCAGCCAATATAACCATGACGGGCACGGGAACTACACAGAGCTTCCACGTAAAAACATTGATACAGGGATGGGACTCGAACGGATGGCGAGCGTCCTTCAAGACGTACCGACAAACTTCGATACCGACCTCTTCATGCCGATCATTCGTGAGACAGAAAAAATCAGTGGCGACGTATATCGTCAAGATAGCAGCAAGGATGTTGCCTTCAAGGTCATCGCTGACCACATCCGTACCGTATCGTTCGCGATTGGTGACGGGGCACTCCCGTCGAACGAAGGACGTGGATATGTCCTCCGTCGTCTTCTCCGCCGTGCGGTCCGCTATGCGAAGATGCTTGGCATCGAGCGTCCGTTCATGTATGAACTTGTCGACGTCGTCGGTGACATCATGGTCGACTTCTATCCGCAAGTGAACGAGAAAAAAGACTTCATCAAGAAAGTCATCAAGAACGAAGAGGAGCGTTTCCATGAAACGTTGAACGATGGACTCGCAATCTTGAACGAAGTCGCGAAAGCGCAAAAAGCAGCAGGAGCAAACGTGATCAGCGGTCAAGACGCGTTCCGTCTCTACGACACGTACGGTTTCCCGCTCGAATTGACAATCGAATACGCTGAAGACCATCAGATGACGGTCGATGAGGACGGCTTCAAAGAAGCGATGAATGAACAACGTGAACGTGCACGCCAAGCGCGTGCTGACGTTGAATCGATGCAAATCCAGTCTGGCGTACTCGCGGACATCACGATGCCATCGACATTCCTCGGATACAACAACCTTGAGACGAACGCGAAAATCGTCAGCTTGATTCACGACGGGGAACTCGTTGACGTCGTCGCTGCAGGGGAAGAAGCGCAAGTGATCCTCGATCAAACGCCATTCTACGCTGAGAGCGGCGGTCAAATCGGTGACAAAGGTCAAATCGTCGGCGAAGACTTCCTTCTTCGCGTAAAAGATGTGTCGAAAGCACCGAATGGTCAAAACTTGCACACGGTCACAGTCGAGTCAGGCGTCGCGAAAGCGGAAGTGGCAGTGACAGCGACGGTTGACCAAGACTCACGTCAAGCAATCGTGAAAAACCATACGGCGACGCACCTCCTTCACCGTGCCTTGAAAGACACGCTCGGCGAGCACGTCAACCAGGCTGGGTCACTCGTGACACCAGATCGTCTTCGTTTCGACTTCTCTCACTTCGGTCAAGTGACAGCTGAAGAGCTTCAATCGATTGAGCGTCAAGTGAACGAGAAGATTTGGGCATCGATCGGTGTTGACATCGAAGAAATGAACATCGCGGATGCGAAAGCAAAAGGTGCGATGGCACTCTTCGGTGAGAAGTACGGCGATGTCGTTCGCGTCGTATCGGCTGGGGACTACTCGGTTGAGCTTTGCGGTGGGATTCACGTATCTAACACGGCTGAAATTGGACTCTTTAAGATCTTGTCTGAATCAGGAATTGGCGCAGGAACGCGTCGAATCGAGGCGGTCACAGGTGCTGGCGCATACGAAGTGATGAACCAGCAAATCGAGACGCTCGAAGCGGCAGCGAAACTGTTGAAGACGAAACCTCTCGAGGTTCCAGCACGTGTTCAAGCACTCCAGGCTGAAATCAAAGATGTGGAGCGTGCTTCAGAGTCGCTCAAAGCGAAACTTGCAAACATCGAAGCTTCTTCATTGACGGATGCAATCGAAACAATCGGTGACGTTCAATTGATTGCGAAGCGTGTCGATGGACAAGACATGGACGCTCTCCGTAGCATGGTCGACGACTTGAAAGGGAAGCTCGGTTCTGCCGTGATTATCCTCGGGTCGGCGAATGGTGAGAAAGTTAACCTCGTCGCAGGTGTGACGAAAGACTTGAACGACCGTGGCTTCCATGCCGGAAAACTCATTAAAGAAGTCGCAACACGCTGTGGTGGCGGTGGTGGCGGTCGTCCAGACATGGCACAAGCAGGTGGCCGTGATGCAACAAAACTGGACGAAGCATTGAAGTTTGCTTCACATTACGTTCAATCACTGGCATAATAGAGTGTGAAGTGCAAACGGAAAGAGGTGGATTCTTGTGAGCCAAATGGATCGCACGATGCAATTCAATTTTCCAGAAGATGATCAACGTGCTAACACACGTGAGACGCTGATTACGGTATATCAAGCACTCGAGGAAAAAGGTTATCAACCGATCAATCAAATCGTGGGATACTTATTGTCAGGTGACCCCGCCTACATCCCACGTCATAATGATGCGCGAAACTTGATTCGCAAAATTGAGCGGGATGAACTTCTCGAAGAGTTGGTCAAATCGTATTTGAACGATCGTAGAGAGGATTAATATGAAGCGAGTCATGGGACTCGATGTCGGATCGAAGACAATTGGTGTCGCGGTGAGTGACCTGATGGGATGGACGGCACAAGGTGTGGAGACGGTCTATTGGACCGAACCCGACTTTGACGAAGCCGTCCGTCTCCTTCGTCCGTTTATCGAGCAGTACGATGTGAAAGAAGTCGTCGTCGGTCACCCAAAAAACATGAATGGGACAGTCGGTCCGCGCGGTGAGGCGTCAGAGGCGTTTGCCGAGGCGTTCACAGAACAGACAGGCTTACCTTGCGTGTTGGTGGATGAACGATTAACGACGATGCAAGCGGAACGGATGCTCATTTCAGCAGATGTCAGCCGCAAAAAGAGAAAAGCGGTCATCGACAAAATGGCGGCCGTGATGATTTTACAAAACTACCTGGACCGTTCCGGGAAATAAGGAGGAATCTCTCATGGCAGAAATCCGTCGTGAAGAAGAAATGTACCGTATTCCAGATGAAAATGGAGACGAGCATTTATTTGCAGAAATTTTCCGTATGACAAGCGACCGTTCGAAGAAAACATTCGTTGTACTCGAACCAGTCGGCGCTCCGGAAACAGAAGATGAAGACACAATCGAAGTATACGCATTTGAAATTGAAGAACTTGAAGATGGCGAATTCATCTTGAAGCTCGTCGAAGACGATGAAGACTTCGAAGAGGTCATGGAAGCATTCGATATCGTCAATGACGAAGTCGGTCTAGACTAAATAGGGGACGGGCGGCTAGGGATTTCCCTCGTCGCCTCTCTTTATAAAATGAACAGGGGAGAAATGCATGAATCATCCATCTATGTCAGATGAGAAACGTGCCCGCAACCGGATCGTTCGTCGCATCACGGTTGTCATCCTTGCCATCTTCCTTCTCGTCATCGCCACAGGCTCGGCACTCGCTTACGTCTTTGTGAAGCGCTCCGTCGAACCGATTGATCCGACATCGACGGAAACTGTTGAGGTCGAAGTCCCACTCGGTGCCGGTTCGGGATATATTGGTGAATTACTAGAAGAGAATGGGCTTGTAAGGAGTAGCACGATTTTCCGTTTCTATACACGCTTTAAAAACGAGTCATCGTTCCAAGCGGGGACGTATACGTTGTCACCATCTCAATCAATCGATGAGTTGATTGAAACGTTGCAAACAGGTAAAGTCATTGTGGTTCCTGATATCAAGCTCGTCATTCCGGAAGGGTTCACAATCGACCAGGTCATCGCTCGACTTGCGAAAGAGGCCGATATTCCGAAAGAAGAGATTTCCGAACAATTGAGTGACCGTGAATATATCAGTTCGCTCGTGAACGAGCATGAGATGTTGACGGAGGAAGTATTGCAGGAAGGCATTTATCATCCGCTTGAAGGATACCTGTTCCCAGCAACATATGAATTCAATAAAGGGGTAACACTCACTGAAATCATCGATGAGATGCTACTCCCTACTGAAAGTATGTATCAAGAGTACAAAGGTCGTTTGGCCGATTCAGGACGTACCTTCCATGAGACGCTCGCGCTCGCATCGGTTGTCGAGAAAGAGGCTGTGTCAACGGAAGACCGGAAAGAGATTGCCGGTGTCTTTGAAAATCGTCTGAACGACGGTATGAAATTACAGTCTGACCCGACCGTTTGGTATGGCACTGGGGAGACGTCGATTTTTACTTCATTCGCAGATTTGGAGAACGATTCCTTATATAACACGTACCGTTATGAAGGGATTCCGATTGGTCCAATCGCGGCTGTCAGTCGCGACGCGTTTGAGGCGGTACTCAACCCGAACGACACAGAGAACATTTACTTCTATGCACGCCCTCCACGTGAAGGGTTCCCGAATGGGGAAGTCTTGTTCGAAGTCAATTATGAGGACCATCAACAAAACGTCAATACGTACCGTTCCGAATGGGAAGCGTTTGAAGAAGCGAACAGTAATTGATGGGACGACCGGAAGCGGATGCTTCCGGTCGTTTGAATGAAGAGAGTTAAGAGGTGGAACGAGTGGACCATGCATCCTATGAGGGATATGTAGAACAATTGATCAACGACCGCTCTCCGCTGTTGACGGAGATGGAGGCATTTGCGCGAGAACATCACGTCCCGATCATGGACCTGACGGGCTCTGAAGTGCTTCTCTCTTTGTTGGCGATGCAGCGACCGACCCGCATCCTTGAGGTGGGGACGGCAATTGGCTACAGTGCAATCCGTATGGCAGAGTTGTTACCAGATGCCGAAATCGTCACGATTGAACGAAATGCTCGTCGATTCGAAGAGGCGACTAGTTTTATCGGACGATCTGATGTTCGCGATCGCATCAAATTGATTCACGGCGATGCCGTTGAATTGATTGGTTCGATTGAAGGTGAGTTCGATGCCGTGTTTATTGATGCGGCAAAAGGACAATATCAAAAATTTTTTGATGGGTATGGCGCTTTAGTACCAATTGGTGGTACGATTTACAGCGATAATTTGTTTTTACGAGGGGACGTCTTACTCGAAGACGTGTCAGTACTCGACCGACGTCGACGCCGGCTTGTCCGTCTCGTGAAGCAGTTTACTGAGCAATTGATGGCACGGACCGATTATCATACTGCAATTTTGCCCCTTGGTGATGGCCTAGCAATCAGTCGTAAATTACGATGAGGAGGACTTAACTTTGATGCAACATAAACCCGTCATTATTGGCGTGGCCGGGGGTACCGGATCTGGAAAAACGACCGTGGCCCGAGCGCTCGTCGATGCGTTTAAAGGTCAATCGGTCGTCATGATTGAACAAGACGCGTATTATAAAGATCAATCTGAAATGACGATGGAGGAGCGGTACAAGACGAACTACGACCACCCCTTCGCCTTTGATAACGATTTGCTAATTGAACATATCCAACAATTGCAACAACATCAGGCTGTCGAGAAGCCGGTATATGACTACGCGGCCCATACACGCTCTGATGAGACGATCTTGATCGAACCGGTCGATGTCGTCATCGTTGAGGGGATTTTAGCACTTGAAGATGCCCGTTTGCGTGAATTGATGGATATTAAGGTGTTCGTGGATACGGATGCTGACGTTCGCATCCTGCGCCGCATGCAGCGGGATATCAATGAACGTGGACGTTCGATCGATTCGGTCGTGGCACAGTACACGAATGTCGTTCGTCCGATGCATTTGCAGTTCTGCGAGCCGACGAAGCGGTATGCGGACATCATCGTTCCTGAAGGCGGAGAAAACTTTGTCGCAATCGATTTACTCGTGACGAAGATCCGTTGGGTGCTCACTGAGCGTAATCGCGCGTGAGGAAATAAATCGTTTTCAATTTACCCTAGCTGTAATATACTAGGAGACAATGAAGGAGTGACAGAAATGGCTGAAAAACAACACTATATGACGTTAGACGGAAAAGCGAAGATCGAGAATGAATTAAACGAACTGAAGACGGTCCGCCGTAAAGAAGTCGTTGAAAATATTAAGATTGCTCGTGATTTCGGTGACTTATCAGAAAACGCGGAATACGACGCGGCGAAAGAAGAACAAGCGATGGTCGAAGGACGAATCGCACAATTAGAAGAAATGCTCCGCAACGCAGTCATCATTCAAGATGATGCAGGCGATAACTCGGTTGTCTCAATCGGGAAAACTGTGACATTCTTCATCCAAGAAGATAACGAAGACGAGACATACACAATCGTCGGTGGTGCCGAGGCAGACCCGTTCACAGGGAAAATCTCGAACGAATCACCAATCGCGAAAGCACTTCTTGGCCGTACGATCGGAGATGTGGTCACGGTTCAAACACCAGGTGGCGACATGATTGTCGAAATCAAAGAAATCAAATAAGTTGTTGAGCGACCTCCATCTTGGAAGTCGCTCTCTTTCTGAGGAGGAATCGGAATGAAAGTTGGAATCATCGGTGCGATGGAAGAAGAAGTGAATTTGCTTCGGAACGAACTAACTGAACGTAAAGATACAGAAATCGCAAGCTATCATTTTTATGAAGGGTATCTTGGGAACATGCAAGTCGTCATCTTGAAGTCAGGCATCGGGAAAGTCAATGCCGCGATCGGGACAACACTTTTGATTGATAAGTTCAAACCGGACGTCGTCATTAATACGGGTTCTGCCGGCGGATTTAAAAAAGGGATGAAAGTCGGTGACGTCGTCGTCTCAACGGAAGTACGTCACCACGATGTTGACGTGACAGCATTCGGCTATGAGTACGGACAGGTACCAGGAATGCCACCAGCATATGAAGCTGATCCAAAGCTCATCAGCGTCTGTAAAGATGTGATTGAAAGCTTAACGGACGTGAACGTGCATCAAGGATTGATTGTAACGGGAGATTCGTTCATCAACGACTCAAAACGTGTAGCGGACATCCTTGGCCATTTCGATGGCGTCGCTGCCGTCGAGATGGAAGCTGCTCCAATCGCGCAAACGTGTTACCAGTTCGGTGTCCCGTTCGTCGTCACACGCTCGATTTCAGACAGCGCGGACGAAGAGGCGAACTTATCGTTTGATGAATTTTTAGAGACGGCATCGATCAACTCTGCGAAGATGGTCATGGCTGTCACGAAACGCCTCGAACAAGCTTAATCGATTGATCATGAGGAGGATGCATTGACATCCTCTTTTTATTCCCTTATATTAGTACCAGATACTAAGAATAGGGGTCGACGATATGAATATTGGAATCATCGGCATCGGATCGTTCTTACCGGACAATCGGGTGACAAATATCGATTTAGAAAAACGAATGGATACGAGCGATGAGTGGATTCGTACGCGTACAGGCATCGAGGCACGACATTTAGCAGAAAGTGACGTATCAGTCTCGGATATGGCGACACGTGCCGCAGAGCGGGCGTTACAGAGCGCTGGGGTCAGCATCGATGAGATTGAGGCGATTGTCTGTGCGACGGCGACTGCGCCAGCTTTCCCGGCAACCGCGTGCGTGGTTCAGGCGAATCTTGGCGCGAAAGCCGCTGTGGCGTTCGACGTCAGTGCAGCATGTAGCGGATTTATCTTCGCGATGGATACAGCGAAAAGTCTGATGGATTCGAAAGGCTTCAAGAAAACGCTCGTCATCGGAGCAGAGAAGATGGGAAGTTTGATTGACTGGGATGACCGGTCGACAGCTGTCCTATTCGGAGACGGAGCTGGAGCTGTCGTACTCGGGGAAGACGAGATTGCTTCAATCGACTCCATCATACTTGGAAGTGACGGGACAGGTGGCAAGCACTTGTATGAAAACGATGAAGGAAAGATCGTCATGAACGGTCGCGAAGTGTTTAAGTTCGCCGTGCGGAAAATGCCGGAAATCGTGCTCGAATCGTTAAACAAGGCCGACAAGTCGTTAAACGACCTCGACGTCCTTGTGCCGCACCAAGCAAATCGTCGAATCATCGATGCGGCGATGGAACGTTTAGATTTAGAAGATGAGAAAGTCGTCATGACCATTCAAGACCATGCGAATACATCAGCGGCATCCATTCCGCTCGCCTTAGCGGAAGCCGTCAAATCTGGTAAAATCCAAGATGGACAAACGGTCGTCATCGCAGGGTTTGGTGCCGGACTCACGTGGGGTGCAAGCTGTCTGACATGGAATCATGCAACAATTACGGAGGGGAATCATTCATGAAACGAGTAGTAGTGACAGGATTAGGAGTCGTATCACCGTTAGGGAACGACGTGTCGACAATGTGGGACCGTCTTTTAAAAGGGGACAACGCAATCGATACGTTGACGAAAATCGACATCAGCCAATATCCGGCAAAAGTCGGAGCGGAAGTGAAAGAGTGGAACATCGAACACTTGGTCGAACCAAAAGAAGCGCGTAAAATGGATTCGTTCATCCAATACTCACTTTTGGCGGCAGACGCTGCCCATAAAGATAGCGGACTCGATGTCAAAGCGATTGCGGATGAAGTCGGAACGTGGATCGGGAGCGGGATCGGCGGCGTCGAAACAATCGACAAACAGTCAGCCATCCTTCATGACCGTGGCCCTCGTCGTGTGAGCCCGTTCTTCATTCCAATGATGATTCCGAACATGGCGAGCGGACAAGTGTCGATCTACCTCGGGGCTAAAGGACCAAGTAACTGTTCCGTGACAGCGTGTGCATCAGGGACGAACTCAATCGGAGAAGCGTTCCGCGTCATTCAACGAGGAGATGCGATTGCCATGTTCGCCGGTGGAGCGGAAGCGCCGATCACACCACTCTCGTTCGCAGGCTTCTGTTCGAACAAAGCACTTTCAACGAATCCGGACCCGAATACAGCGTGCCGTCCATTCGACGAGAACCGCGACGGGTTTGTCATGGGTGAAGGCGCTGGCGTACTCGTATTAGAAGAGTATGAACATGCGAAGGCACGTGGAGCGAAAATGTATGCAGAAGTCGTCGGATACGGGATGAGTTCAGACGCCTATCACATCACTGCACCATCACCAGAAGCAGAAGGCGGGTCAAAAGCAATGAGTGAGGCGATTCGCGATGCAGGAATCAAGCCGGAAGACGTGCAATACATCAATGCACACGGTACGAGCACGCCGCTCAACGATATGCTTGAGACGAAAGCGATTCGTCGTGTGTTTGGGGAACACGCCGACAAACTCGCAGTCAACTCGTCGAAATCGATGATTGGTCATCTTCTCGGAGGAGCAGGGGGCGTCGAGGCAGTTATCACAGCCCTTTCGATTCATGAAGGGAAGATTCATCCGACAATTAACTGTGAATCACCTGCAGCCGATTGTGACCTTGATTATGTACGTGAAGGAAATCGGGAACTTGACATTCAGTATGCACTCAGTAACTCACTTGGCTTCGGGGGCCACAATGCGACACTCGCATTTGCGAAAGTGACGAACTGACGGTAGAAAAATCATTCAAAAAAGGTTAGGGTATAAGGGTTGGTCTAACAGAAAGGAGTGCAACGAATGAACAAGAAATCATTCATCGTGGCCGCCTTGTTAGGTTCAGTCCTTATCCTTTTTTTATTCATTTGGAACGAACAACGAGAGCAGTCACGTGAACTACTACTACCAGAAGAACAAACACTTACGATTCATGGAGAATCTCTTCCGACTCAACCGGACGTCATGCTCGCGATTGACCCGGCATCCCAAACCGTATTGTCACATCTATATGAGGGACTCTACCGATTCGGTGCAGATGGGGCGATTGAACCGGGACTCGTCGAGAAGTTAGAACGATCTGAAGACGGAACGGTCTATACGTTCACATTGAAAGAAAGTGTGACGACAGAAGGGAATGCAGTTACCGCGCAGACGTTCGTCGACCATTTCCGTAAACTCGTCGATGACGAGACGAACTCACCATTTAGTTTTTTACTCGCGGATGTCCAATCTGCGAAAGAAATCGGGCTAGGACAACAAGAACCGGATACGTTAGGTGTTCAAGCAAACGATGAGCGAACGCTCGAGATCACACTCATCCGTCCGATGGAAGGATTCGAAAGAATTTTTGCAATGCCAGCGTTTTTACCGCAGCCATCCGTGACAACATGGGATGAGTTAGAAACGAACGGTCCGTTTGAATTGAATCAGATAGATGATACAAGCATCTCGTTACATAAAAACGAAACGTATCGTGAGGCTGACAACGTTACGCTTGAAACGATTACCATTCGAAGTGACTCAAATCTGACTGAGACGTCTGGGATGCATCCAATTCCATATGACTTTGACACTTCTACCATTGATAAGGAAGTCATGAACATTGAGGACGTTCCGAGAAGTGGCGTGTTTTATTTAAAACCGAACGTTGAAAAAGCGCCATTCGACGATATTGCGTTTCGACAAGCCCTCGCACTGACACTTGAGCGAACGACACTCGAAGAATCGCTTGCACGAGCGGAACAAACGACCGAACGACTTCTCGTCATGGATGAAGAAGCTTCGGTTGCCGAGTTGGAAGGCGATGCCAACCAATTATTTGAAACCGTGAAAAAACGGTTAAAAACAGAAACAATCGAGATTGAATTGCTTAGCTTTGTCGATGAAGAAGCACGTGAAATTTCGACAAGATTAAAAGAGAATTTGGAACAATTGGACGGGTTGACCGTCAAGGTCGTAGAGCTTCCACTTGGAGATAAAGTTAGGAAAGAAGTCTCAGGAAATTATTCCTTTTCGTTGTCAGGATGGCAACCGGACTATCCGATGCTATCTGCCTATTTGACGCAATTCGAGTCTGACGATGTGCTCAATTCAAGTCGATATGCAAATGAGTCATACGATCAATTGATGGATCAGGCCCGCTCCACCGAGAGTTTGGACGAACGTAATATCATTTTACGAAACGCGGAAGCGAAGCTGTTAGAAGAGGCAGTTGTTATGCCAATCTATCAAGCAGGGCGTTCTTATTTAGTTGAAAAAGGATACGATCAGATCGGTTATCCGGTCATCGGTCCTTCATATGTCCTAAGCTTTTCGAAAAAATACGAAAATTGAGCTAAAGGCCCGCCGCTCTAGGCGGGCTTTTTGACTATAGAGAAAATTTTTTAGAAAAATCAAAATAAACACTTTGCAAAATTATCAGAATATTGTATTATTGCATCAACGGGATTTTGGTAACAAATACTGTCAGAAGAAATGACTGAATTTTCTACCATCATTCACTTCGTTAAAACGAAAAAATCAGGGGGTCATCGCAATGAATAAGAAAAAAGGTTTTGCTTTAGCATCTTCGGTTACACTTCTTTCAAGTGCTTTCCTAGCTGCATGTTCGACAGGGGATGAAGACACAGGGTCTTCAAACGGATCAGGTTCAGAAGGTTCTGCAGACGAAGCGCAAGTCCTCAACTTGCTCGACGGTTCAGACATTCCTTCACTTAACCCAACACTCGCAACAGACGCTGTTTCGTTCAACGTTTTAAACAACGTCAACGAAGGTCTCTACCGCATGGACGAGAACGATGAGCCAACTGCAGGTATGGCTGAAGACCACGACGTTTCAGAAGACGGGAAGACGTACACGTTCAAAATCCGTGAAGGCGCTACTTGGTCAAACGGGGAGCCTGTCACAGCGAACGACTTCGAATACGCTTGGAAAGAAGTACTCAACCCAGATAACGCTTCACAATATGCTTACGTTATGTCAGTCATCGAAGGCGCAGAAGCGTACAACACTGGCGAAGGCGAACGCGATGCAGTAGGCGTTAAAGCACTCGACGATCAAACGCTTGAAGTTAAATTGACAGCACCAGCTGACTACTTCCTCGGATTGACAAGCTTCGGCGTGTTCATGCCAAAACTTGAGTCATTCGATAAAGAGCAAGGCGAAAACTTCGGTACATCTGCAGAGACAACTCTCTACAACGGACCGTTCAAACTCGACAGCTGGGAGCGCGAGCAAGGCTGGAAAATGGTCAAGAACGAAGACTATTGGGATGCGGACACAGTTAAACTTGAAGAAATCAACGTTAAAGTCGTTAAAGAAGTTTCAACAGGTGTTAACTTGTATGAAAACGGTGACGTTGACCGCACAGGCTTGACTTCTGAGCTCGTAGCTCAATATCAAGACAACGAAGACTTCTCAACTGTCGTTGAGCCAACACTCTTCTACCTCCAGTTCAACACTGCAGTGGAAGCGCTTGACAACCAAAAAATCCGTAACGCCATTGACCGTGCGTATGACAAAACTGCCATCGCAGAAACGCTTCTTGCGAACGGTTCAATTCCTGCAAACTACTTCGTACCAAAAGACTTCGTAACAGGTCCAGACGGAAAAGACTTCCGTGAAGGAAATGGCGATATCGGCGGATACAACGTGGAAGAAGCTCAAAAACTTTGGGAAGAGGGACTTTCTGAACTCGGAACAGACAAAGTTGAGCTTGAACTCCTCAACTATGACTCAGAGTCTGCGAAGCAAATCGGTGAGTTCATCAAAGGTGAACTTGAGAAGAACCTTCCAGGTATGAGTGTTTCAATCAAGCAACAACCGTTCAACAACAAACTTGACCTTGAGAACAAAGGAGAGTTTGAATTCACATTCGCTGGTTGGGGTCCTGACTACCAAGATCCAATGACGTTCGTTGACCTCTTCGTCACAGACGGACCATACAACCGTGGTAAGTGGTCGAACGAAGAGTTCGATAAACTCATCGCAGATGCGAAAGCAAGCACAGATCCAGCTGAGCGTTGGACTCAAATGCAAGAAGCTGAGAAGATCGTTCTTGAAGAGAGCGCAATCTCACCAGTTTACCAACGTGGATCTGCTCGCCTCACGAAGCCATATGTTAAAGGCATCGTTGAGCACGCATTCGGTGCAGACTACTCTTACAAGTGGGCTTCAATCGAAGGTAAAGAATAATTTTAATTCACGCTTAAAAGAGAGAGAGGGACGCCTGTCTCTCTTTTTTATGCAATTATTTATACAAAAAAAGAACCCTCGCTTAGAGAGTTCTAACAAGACAAACTTATTTTTTTACTTTGGCACGTTTACGACTGAGACCCATCGCTTTCTCGATCTTCGCAAGATTTTTATTCGCGACAGCTTCAGCCTTGGCACGTCCTGCATCGAGAATCTCATCGAGTTCTGGAGAATCAATCAATTCATGATAACGAGCTTGAATCGGTTCGAGCAAGGCGACAACGGCTTCTGCCACATCTTGTTTAAATGTGCCGTAATTTGAATTCTCGTATTGCTTGACGAGGTCATCAATTGATGTACCTGTCGAAAGTGAATAAATTTCTAATAAGTTTGAGATCCCTGGTTTGTTCTCACGGTCGAACGAGATGACGCCACTTGAATCAGTTACGGCACTCTTGATTTTCTTGCGGATGACATTCGGCTCGTCGAGCATCGAAATGTATCCTTTGGCGTTTGTGTCGGATTTTGACATTTTTTTCACGGGATTTGTGAGAGACATGATGCGTGCGCCTTCTTTTTGAATGAGTGGTTCAGGCATCGTGAACGTTTCGTAGTAACGTTTGTTGAACCGTTCCGCCAAATCACGAGTCAATTCGATATGTTGTTTTTGGTCATCTCCGACAGGAACGAGTTCCGTATTGTATAACAAAATGTCAGATGCCATAAGTGTTGGATAAACGAACAATCCGGCTCCAACATTCTCATTGCCTTGCGATTTATCTTTATACTGTGTCATGCGACCAAGCTCACCCATTCCCGCGATGCATGTTAACATCCATCCGAGTTGAGCGTGCGCCTTCACTTCAGATTGAACGAAGATTGTCGCTTTCTCTGGGTCGAGACCAGAAGCGAGATAAAGCGCCGCTAGTTTTCGTGTGTTGTTCATTAACTCGACACGATCGAGTTGTACGGTGATGGAATGCAAATCGACGATGCAATAATACGCATTGTTATCATCTTGAAGATCGACGAATTGTTTCATCGCGCCTAAGTAGTTCCCGAGCGTCACGACGCCGGTCGGTTTGATTCCTGAAAAAATCGTTGCCATGTGTATACACCTCCGAAGAATATAAAAAAACCGCAGTCGTCCGCCCGAATAAATCGGGACGAATAACCGCGGTGCCACCCAAATTTGCATAAACTATGCCACTTGAACGCTGTAACGGGCGTGAATCGTCTCGCCATACTTACATTCAGGCGAGCCACTCCGAAGTCCATTCATTCAAGTCTTTTCATCTACTCGCAGCACCGTAGACTCTCTGAGGAAAAGGGGAATTGAATTACTTGTCTTCATCCAAGTGTTCTTATTCTGAATCTAGTTTAGCATAGGATCATGCTCTCGAAAAGATTAAATCAACGCGACGATAAACGAGAGAGCGATACTTCCCACACCGACAAACACCCAGTTCCAAGCCGATTGCTTACGAAGTTGTCGATCTTCAGGATCTTCTTCTTCATCCTCTTCATAATCCGCATCGATTTCTTTAAGCTTTGCACGTCGACTTCGCTTGAAACCGTACATGATGCCATCGAACAATCCTGTTGCACTCATATGTGAAAACATCCCGATTGCAAAAGTGAGAATACCTGAAACAAATAGGCCACCACTCAAATGAAACAGGAAAGATTCGCTTCGGAAATATGAAAAAATGGACCAAACCGTGTACAGGATTGTGACAATCCCCCAAACAATCAATATATTTCGAAACTTTTTCAACGATGTAATCTCCTTTCGCGCCATAAAGGGAACGAGTAACCGTTCCGTGTTTCTTCTATGATACTAGTAAGGCAGGGAAGAATGCGAGTATGAATTTCAAGTAGCATGGTAGCGTTTTATTATGTAGTTGACAGTTTGATTAAAAATTTCTTACAATAGCCCTAACGTTCTTTCGTCGAATACTTTATGAAATATTCAGAAAATTAAAGAAAAAGTAAGATGTTCATTCGACGAATGGCTAGCTTTTTAATACGAAAGGGGAAATCGCAATGAAGAAAAAATCGATTTTGCTCATGATGACGATCATCTTGGCACTCGGTTCAGTACTCGCGGCTTGTTCGACAGGCGGAGACTCTGATGGCGGCGGTTCTTCTTCAAACGGAGAAAAAGTTCTTCGTTTGACGGATACGTCAGACATCACAACAGCCGATCCGGCTCTTGCTACAGACGCGGTCGCATTCAACTTGATCGCCAACACCATGGAAGGTCTTTACCGTCTTGATAAAGATGGAAATGCCGTACCCGCTCTCGCTGAAGGCGAACCAGAAGTAAACGAAGATGAGACGGTTTACACATTCAAACTTCGTGACGCTGAATGGTCAAACGGAGAACCGGTTACAGCCAACGATTTCGTGTATGCATGGCAACGTGCTGTTGATCCTGCAACAGGTTCACAGTATGCATACATCATGAACACAGTTAAAAATGCTGAAGCCATCAACACAGGTGACACACCAAAAGAAGAGCTTGGCGTAAAAGCAATCGATGAGAAAACACTCGAAGTCACACTCGAGCGTCCAGACCCATCATTCCTTTCACTTACTTCATTCGGTACATTCACACCGATCAATGAAGCATTCGCTACAGAAAAAGGTGAAGACTTCACGACTGGTCCTGAAAACCTTCTTTATAACGGACCGTTCACATGGACTAAATGGGATCGTGAACAAGGCTATGTCCTAACGAAAAACGAATCATATTGGGATGCAGAAAATGTTGCTCTTGACGCGGTTGACGTGAAAGTTGTTAAAGAGACATCTACAGTCGTAAACTTGTATGAAGCTGGGGATGTTGACTATGCAGGTCTCGCATCAGAACAAGTTGCTGCTTTCCAAGAAGATGAAGATTACAACACAGGTCTTCGTTCTGCTATCGGATATTTCAAATTCAACCATGAAGATGAAATCTTCTCTGATGTGAATGCACGTAAAGCAATCGCACGTGCGGTCGATCCAACTGGAATCATCGACCAACTCTTGAACAACGGTTCAATTGCAACAACATCATTCATTCCAAAAGACTTCATCAAATATGAAGACGGAACGGATTACACTGAAGGTGTTGAGTACTTCCAAACAAACGCTGACGAAGCTGCTTCACTTTGGGAAGAAGCAACAGGCGGAGAAGCGACTACAATCGAACTCCTCTCGTTCGATAGCGAAGTTTCAAAACAAATCTCTGAGTACATGAAAGGTCAAATTGAGTCGAACTTGCCGAACGTAACGGTTGAAATCGCTCAACAACCTTTCAACAACAAACTTGAGCGTGAAGCAAACGGTGACTACCAAATGTCATTCGCACTTTGGGGACCTGACTACCAAGATCCACTTACGAACCTTGGTATCTTCACATCAGACAACGGACAAAACGACATTAACTATGCGTCATCTGAATATGACCAGTTGATTGATGAAGCGTCTGCTGAAACAAACATCGATGCACGTTATGACTTGTTCAAAGAAGCTGAGGCTCTCTTAATCGAACAAGACCAAGCGATTATGCCGATTTATCAAGCTGGTGTGGCGTACTTGATTCGTCCAAACATCGAAAACTTTAACCGTCAACTGTTCGGTGCTGATTACCAGTACAAATACGTTGATATCAAGTAATGGGATGAGGGGGCATGCGAACCGCATGTCCCCGATTTTCTAAAAAATTCTACCGAAGTAAGAGAAAATACTGTTCAAATGTTTTGTTGGTAAAGTATAATGTAGTAACAGTGAAAATTCAGAATAATCTCTGAAAAGAATATTCTTTGTTTTCAGCCGCTGTGCTAAGAGCCTTGAGATGACGTATACGCTATTCTTTCAGAATATTCCTTTCATTTTGTGAATTTGAAAAATAGGTCATATGTCATAGTGAAGCTGTTGGTGCAAGTAGTAGAAAGAATTAGAAAAAACAGGGGGTTTTTATTCATGGGACGTTATATCCTACAACGGCTGACTTACGGCCTCATCACGTTCTTCTTGATTGCCACGTTCACGTTCTTCCTGATGGACCTGCTCCCAGGTTCACCGTATCAGAACCAGGAAAAACTGACAGAATCACAAATTCAATTATTGAATGACCGCTACGGACTCAACGATCCGCTTCCGGTCCGTTATGCGACGTACATCGGAAACATGCTCCAAGGTGACCTTGGCGTTTCATTCCGTACGGCGAACCGTCCAGTAACTGAATTGATTATGGAACGAATTGGTCCTTCGGCACAATTAGGGCTCCAGGCATTAGTTCTCGGAACTCTTGTAGGCGTATTGTTAGGTGTTGTTGCGGCGATTCGTCACAATACGGTCATTGACTATGGTTCAATGTTCGTATCGGTAATCGGGATTTCTGTCCCATCGTTCGTTTTTGCAGCCCTCCTTCAGTACTATGTCGGAGTTAAATTGCAGTTGCTTCCAGTTGCATTCTGGGAAACACCAGCACATACAGTCTTACCAACAATCTCGTTGTCACTCGGTGTCACGGCAGCGATTGCCCGTTTCGTCCGAACCGAGATGTTAGAGGTTACCGGACAAGACTACGTCACGCTTGCGAAAGCGAAAGGGTTGACGGGTAACGCCATCGTGTGGAAACACATGGTTCGTAACGCGATGATTCCTGCCATCACCATCCTTGGACCGATGACAGCTGGACTCTTAACGGGTACATTCGTTATCGAGAAAATCTTCGCTGTACCAGGACTCGGTGAATTGTTCGTCACGTCAATCACGTTGAACGACTACTCTGTCATCATGGGAACGACATTGTTCTTCTCAGGATTGTTCATTATTATCATTTTGCTTGTCGACTTGCTCTATGGGGTTGTTGACCCACGTATTCGTCTTGGGGGGAATAACTGATGATTGAAAACAAAAAGAATTACGAACAGTTCGACCAAGACATGTTCACACCTGTTGAGATGAATGAGCAGCTTGGTGAACGAATCGCTGGGAAAAGTTTAAACTTCTGGCAAGATGCATGGATGCGCCTAAAGAAAAACAAAGCGGCCATCATCTCGCTATCAATTATTTTAATTCTCGTTGCACTTGCATTGTTTGGACCGATGTTATCGGCTCGTGATGCGTATGAACAAAACATTTCACAAGCGAAACTTCCTCCAAAAGTCACAGGTCTTGAATGGGCTGGATTTGATGGGATGGCGACACTCGGTGGACGCGATATCGACTTCTACGAACAAAAGAATGTAGAAGAGAACTTCTGGTTCGGTACGGATTATCTCGGACGTGATCTCTGGTCACGTATTTGGGAAGGGACTCGTATTTCCCTCTTCATCGGTTTCGTTGCGGCCATCATCGATACATTGATTGGTGTCGCATACGGTGGTGTCTCAGCTTACTTCGGTGGACGTACGGATAACATCATGCAACGTATTGTTGAGATCTTGACAGGTGTACCTAACTTGATCTTAATCATCTTGTTCATCTTAATCTTTGACCCTGGTGTATTCACCATCATCCTCGCCATGGCCATCACTGGTTGGATCGGGATGAGTCGACTCGTTCGTGGTCAGATTTTGAAACTCAAAAACCAAGAGTTTGTCTTGGCAGCTCGCACACTTGGTGCATCTAGTACGCGTTTGATTTTCAAACACTTGATTCCAAACACATTGGGTGCGATTATCATCACGCTCATGTTCACGATTCCATCTGCCATCTTCTTCGAGGCATTCCTCAGCTTTATCGGGATCGGGCTTCAACCGCCACAGGCATCACTCGGTACGTTGATCAACGATGGATACAAAGAACTACGGACATTCCCGTTCCTTCTTATTATCCCGTCGGTCATCATCGTCTTGCTCATGGTCAGCTTCAACTTGCTTGCCGATGGCTTGCGTGATGCGTTCGATCCGAAAATGCGTAAATAAAAAAGAAAGAGGGGGACTCGTGCATGGAAACGATTTTATCAGTCCGAGACTTAGAGGTCTCGTTCCACACATATGCAGGAACGGTTCAAGCCGTTCGTGGCGTATCGTTTGATTTGAAAAAAGGCGAGACGCTCGCCATCGTAGGAGAATCGGGTTCAGGTAAATCCGTCACTTCGAAGGCAATCATGCGTCTCATTCCGAACCCTCCAGGTGAAATCACGAACGGAGAAATCATGTTCGAAGGGAAAGACTTGGCGAAACTCTCGGAAAAAGAAATGCTTAAAATTCGTGGTCGCGATATCGCAATGATTTTCCAAGACCCGATGACATCACTCAACCCGACAATGACGATTTACAAACAAATCGCAGAAGGGTTGAAACAACATCAAGGGTTAACAGGTGAGGATGCGAAAAAACGTACGCTCGAATTGTTGACACTTGTAGGGATTCCAAACCCAGAAGCGCGTTTGAAGCAATATCCACACCAACTCTCTGGTGGGATGCGTCAGCGTATCGTTATCGCGATTGCACTCGCATGTAACCCGAAAGTGTTGATTGCCGATGAACCGACAACAGCACTTGATGTTACGATTCAAGCGCAAATTCTTGAACTATTAAAAGACATTCAGCAAAAAACAGGTACAGCGATTATCTTCATCACGCACGACCTTGGCGTTGTTGCGAACATGGCTGACCGTGTTGCTGTTATGTATGCAGGTCGTCTTGTCGAAAAAGGGACGGTCGATGAAATCTTCTACGAGCCACGTCACCCGTACACATGGGGACTTCTCGGTTCGATGCCGCGACCGACAGATGACCGTAACGAAGCGTTACCTGCTATCCCGGGTACGCCTCCAAACTTGCTCGATCCTCCAAAAGGGGATGCATTCGCACCGCGTAACCCATACGCGATGAAGATTGATTTTGAGAAAGAGCCACCGATGTTCCAGGTGAGTGATACACACTTTGCTTCTAGTTGGTTATTACACCCACAAGCACCAGCGGTTAGTCCGCCACGTGCGATTCGTGAACTCGCTCTCAAGTATCGTCCGGACAGTGCGTTCGCAAAATCGTTTACGAAAGGTGGTGCTGAATAATGGAACGCGAGAAATTACTCGAAGTAAAAAACCTGAAGCAGCACTTTAAAATTGGCCGTGGCCGCGTCGTCAAAGCGGTCGACGGAATCTCGTTTGATATTTTCAAAGGTGAAGTGCTCGGACTCGTAGGAGAGTCTGGTTGTGGGAAGTCTACGACAGGACGTACGATCATCGGTCTCTACGACGCGACTGACGGCGACGTTGTGTTCAAAGGCGAAAACGTCCACGGTAAAAAATCAAAAGCAGACAAGTTGAAATTCAACCGTGCTATGCAGATGATTTTCCAAGATCCATACGCATCGCTTAACCCGCGTATGACGGTCGCGGATATCATCGCAGAAGGTATTGATATTCACGGTCTTGCGAAGACGAAAGAAGATCGTATGAACCGCGTGTATGACCTTCTTGAGACTGTTGGTTTGACGAAAGAGCACGCGAGTCGTTACCCACACGAATTCTCAGGTGGACAACGTCAGCGTATCGGGATTGCTCGTGCCCTTGCGGTTGAACCAGACTTCATCATCGCCGATGAGCCGATTTCTGCACTTGACGTTTCGATTCAAGCGCAGGTCGTCAACTTGATGAAAGAATTGCAACGCGATCGCGATTTGACGTATTTGTTCATCGCCCACGACTTGTCGATGGTTAAATACATCTCTGACCGTATCGGTGTTATGTATCAAGGTCACCTCGTAGAGCTTGCGACAGCAGATCGCCTTTATGAGAACCCAATTCATGCGTACACGAAATCGCTTCTTTCAGCGATTCCGCTTCCGGACCCGGAGCATGAACGTACACGTAAACGGATCGTATACGAGTCAACTTCAAAAGGTCCAGTTGGACGTTCGGATGAAGATTCGAGTATTCCACCACTTCGCGAAGTCGAGCCAGGACACTATGTCTCGCTCACGGACGAAGAGTACGAAGCATACAAAGCACAACTCGTTTAATACGATGACCCTGACCTCTAAATGAAGTCAGGGTTTTTTAGCGCAAAAAAAATAGTCACCTAATGAGCTAGGTGACAGATTATCCGTTTGAAATACGCGGCAAATTCGAGAGACGTTCGACGATGGCGTCGATTTGACGGACACGAGCTAACGCATCCTCGATTTCCATAGTCTCATAATGGTGAAGACCACCTGGCTGCTCCACGAACGTATCTGCGTCGTGAACGAGCTGTTGAAGCGGGGTCCGTTGAATTCGACTTGGTGGTAAATAGGAATCGGTATGCAAGAGGATCATGACAGAAATCTCTTTAGCACGGGCAGGGTCTTCCCCGAGACGAATGAGTAGCTTGTGCGCCCGCTCCGCACCTTTAATCGCATGAATATCGTTCTGACGATATAAGTCATAATTCCATTTGCCTTCTGTATACCATTCATAGTGACCGATATCATGAAGTAGCGCAGCTTTCGTCGCTAGATCTGTATCGAGACCACGTTTCGTTGCCATTTCGAGAGCGCGCTCACAAACGTCTACAGCATGTTTTAAGCCTGATCGAGTTAAATATTTCTGGGTAACCGGATGTCCCATAATCGTTTCTAATGTGATTCTCATCATCGCTCTCCTCCTTAAAAGAAAAAGGTTATTTCTATAAACTATACAGGTTTCTTGTATGTAATGCAAATGATATCCGTGTAAAGAAATGTTGAATTCGTAAGAATGATTCACATTTCACAAACAAATGTGCTATAATTTACTTGTAGATTAGTGCAAGTTCAAGATTTTCAGAATCGGTAATGCTCGGTCGGTTGCTTACGCTGTATGGGGGTGAGAGGCCATGAAAGAACGTGACAAAGTTCTACGAGAGAAAAAACGACTTTTGAAAGAAGTGTTGAAGAAAAAGTTGAAAGACTTGCAAGTCAAGCCAGGGAAAGAGACGGTGTCTCAACCAGTGTCTCGAATCCCGGCATCTTGAGATGGGTCATTCAAGGTCGCATTCAACGAATGCGCCCTCTTTTCATATCTGAATGATAAAGAATATCATTGAAGTTTTAATAATTAAGAATTATTATAATTAAGTGGATGCGAATTTGGGTATACAAATAGAGTCACTTAAAAAGATGGACGCATACTCGATCAGGGAGGAAGAAAAATGGTCACACTTTATACGTCTCCAAGCTGCACATCTTGCCGAAAGGCTCGAGCTTGGCTCGAAGAACATGATATCCCGTTTACAGAACGAAATATATTTTCAGAACCGCTCTCACTTAATGAGATTAAGCAAATCTTACGTATGACAGAAGACGGAACGGATGAGATTATTTCAACTCGTTCTAAAGTCTTTTCTAAAATCGATGTATCCGTTGATGCCTTATCGCTTCAACAATTGTATGATTTGATTCAAGAGTATCCGGGCTTACTACGTCGTCCGATTTTGATTGATGAAAAACGACTACAGGTCGGATACAACGAAGATGAGATTCGTCGATTCTTGCCACGGAAGGTTCGGACGTTCCAATTGCAGGAAGCACAGCGACTTGTGAATGAATGAGAGCATACTGTTTAAGCAGTGTGCTTTTTATTATTGATTATTTCCTATAAAATATAGTTATAACCCGTCATCAAGATTGAACGATGTCAAAAAGGGTACAAAGATAAAAAGACAATTTCCCCTCTCCTCCTTATGTGAATTGGGAGCGAGGTGAGAAGGGAGTGGACAATCGTGAAAATTGAGCGCATCAATGACAATACCGTCAAATTTTTCATCACATATGTGGACATCGAAAAACGTGGCTTCGCACGTGATGAAATTTGGTACAACCGAGAACGTGGCGAGCAGCTGTTCTGGCAGATGATGGACGAGGCTCACGAACGTGAAGACATCTCGTTTGATGGTCCACTGTGGATTCAAGTCCAAGCTTTTGAAAAAGGTTTAGAAGTGACCGTGACAATTGCGAAAAATGTGATGGATACGGAAGACGATTCTGAACTCGGTTCGCTTCTTCGCTCAGCGATTGATGAAGCACGAGATCAACAATCGGTACTCGATCAATTGAGTGAGTTGGATGAACTCGAAGCGGAAGCAGATGCTTGGGCGCCACTCGCAATGGAAACAGATGATTTCGAGGCAATCATTTCACTGAGTAAGCGTGCAGGTGACACGTTCAGTGATCTTGATTTGAAACTATATCATTATCAAGACCGTTACTACTTGTGGATTGATTTCCCGGATGAAATGGAGCCTGAAGACGAAGAGAATGCACTCAGTCTTCTAGCAGAATATTTAACATTTAGTACACAGACGCAACCGATGCTTGAAGAGTACGGTAAACTCATTCTCGATGGCGACGTCTTTGCGAAAGTGCGTCATTACTTCTAAATGATCAATCGCCTGTTCAAACGGACAGGCGATTTTTTCAAATCAATGGTAAAGAGGTGTTGGTATGGTGAGACGGATTCGACTACTACTTGATGATAGTGCATGGTTCGTTCCATTCCTATATGGGATGGGGGGCATCGTGTTAACAGCGTTAACACAACTGTTCGGTGAATTTTTCCGAGATTTACTACCGGACTTTATTTATTTGGACTTGGACTCGGCGGCGTCCGTGTTGTCTTCAACGTTCACGAGTCTCATGACGATGATGACGTTTAGTTTTTCGACAATCCTCGTCGTGTTGACGACGTATTCTTCTCAGTTTTCTCCGCGGACAATCAATAACTTTTTGACGAATACATCAGCTAAGCATACGCTTGGTCTCTTCATTATGACGACCGTTTACGGGATTTCGAACTTATTCCTCGTCCGAACGGCAGATGATGGTGTCGTATTATCTTCAGGGATCAGTGTGCTCTTAGTCATTGGTTCGATTTGGGCGTTCGTCAAATTCATTCAGACCATCAGTGTCTCGATTCAGGCGGAACGCTTGTTATCTGCGTTACATAAAGAAGCCCTATCGGTAATCAGTGAGCAAAAAGACGCTATCGAGTCAGATGACGTGAATCTGGTATTACCACGCTCTGTTCATTCGTTTGAGGGTCAAGCGGTACGGGCACCTCAGACGGGGTATATCCGATTATTTTTAAGAGAGAAGCAGGGAGATCATGAGACGGACTTTGAATCGGTCGTAGCCGTTGGTGAATTTGTCGCTAAAGGGGATTTGCTTGGATTTTGGAAAGGCGAGGACAGCCCGGACATCGAACTGTTTGAAATCGGCGAAGTTCGGTCTTCGATGCAAGACCCGTCATTTGCGATCGAAAAATTGAGTGAGATTGCGTTACGCGGAATCTCTCCAGGAATCAATGACCCGAATACGGCGATTCATGCGATTCATTACATCGGAGATATTTTACGGGAACTTTGCGAACTGCCGGATGGAGATTTTTTATACTCGAACGGGAAATCTGATTGGCATGTGAAGCGAAAGACGCTTGAGACGATTCTTTTTGAATCGCTATCGCCGATGCAGACTTACGCGAGTAAAGACATCTTTGTGATGGGGTCCGTGTTCGAGGCGATTCGAATGGCGCGTCTCCAGGCACATGAGACGCTAGATTCGACGTTTGATGAGATGATTGATTATTTTGAAGATGTGATTGATTGGGAAAGTCTTCATTCGAAAGAACAGAACTATTTACGCAATAAAATAGGGAGAGCTAAAAAGATGACGACATGACAGGAGACCACCTTTTCAAAAGAAGAGGTGGTCTCTGTTCAAGAGAGCGTATATCCGCCATCGACCGTAATGGCTTGCCCATTTATATAAGTTGAGGAATCGGTTAATAAAAATTCGACGACCGGTGCCACTTCTTCCGGTAGGGCGGCATGTCCCCGGAAATGATGGGTCATTGCCTCTTTGAATTTTGCTTCTCCACCGTATAGTTTATGACTGAGCGGTGTATCGACCGGACCGAAACAGACGGCGTTGAATCGAACTTTTCCTTTCATTCGGTGTGCGAACGTTTTCGTCAAGGCAACGACAGCGGCCTTCGAGGCGGCGTAATGAGCAAGCATAGGAGGGAATTTGACGTGTCCGACGATGGCGGCGTTATTGACGACACTCGCTCCTTGAGCAAACAAAGGGATAGCGCGTTGTGTGACGGTGTTCAGTGCATAGAGGTTGATATCAAACACTTCAGTGTATGACTCTTGAGACAAACGCTCCGGTGTACCGGGTCTACCGAATGTTGCGGCATTGTTGAAAAGACCATGTAACGTCACCCCTTGTTCCTTTAAGTGTCTAAAGAGATGATCGATGTCTTCCGCTGAATGGAGATCGCACCGGATGAACGTGGCCAATCCGTTCGAATCTGATTCGAGAGAAGCCCCCCGTGTCTCATCGCGACCGATTCCGATGACACGATGTCCATTCTCGGTTAACTGCAAGGCGACGGCGCGCCCAATCCCGCTTGTCGCACCTGTGATTAGAAAAGTCCCCATAATTCATTCGCTCCCCTCAAAAAATTGGCGTTACGATGTATAATTAATGATAATACATGACAGAAACGAGGTCAGGTTATAATATGTTGCGACGCATACAAGTACTCTTTTCCCTTATTTTGCTCGCAGGACTCATTGCGATATTATCGTATTACTGGAGCTCACAAGTGATTGGGCTCTTCTCGATTCTCGTCTTTTTGACAACGTTCAGTATTTTGCTTGTGATTTTGCTTGAAAATCGCAACCCGCAACGCACGTTGATCTGGGCGATTGTCATGATTGGCTTTCCTGTCATCGGGCTATTTGCGTACTTTGTGTTCGGTCAGAACTATCGTCGTAAACGGATGTTTAAAGAGAAGGCGATGCTCGACGAAGAGACGTACTTGGCTTATCGGCAAAAAGCGATGACGCTCTCTCCGTCACTGATGTTTGCGCATGATGATTATGAGAAGTTGATGCATCTCACCTCTTCGTTGAACCAATTGCCCGTCTCTTCGAATACGTACACGCAGATTTTGACGAACGGACGTGAAAAATTCTCGAAGTTATTGCCTGCTCTGAAAGGCGCGACACGGCATATCCATTTAGAGTATTACATTTTTCGGGAAGACCGTATTTCTCGGGAAATTCAGCGTATTTTAATCGAGAAAGCCAAAAAAGGGGTCGAAGTTCGATTCTTATATGATGCCGTCGGTTCCATTCATACGAGCAGTACGTTTTTCGAGGAGATGAAACAAGCTGGCGTCCAAGTGCAGGCGTTCTTCCCAGTCGTCCTTCCGCTCGTGTCGAGTAAGACGAACTATCGAAACCATCGAAAAATTGTCGTCATCGACGGGACAGAGGCATTCACTGGTGGTTTGAACGTAGGGGATGAGTATTTAGGCGAACATTCTAAATTTGGTTTTTGGCGCGACACCCATCTTTATGTCAGAGGAGAAGGGGTTTCTGAGCTACAGTTGATTTTTTTACAAGACTGGTACTACATGACGGGAGAACGGCTGTTCACGCCATTTTATTTAGAACCGCTCGAAACGGTACGAAGCGCGAGTGGAGGTGTCCAAATCGTTGCCAGCGGACCTGATGAACCGTACGAGACGATGAAATCGATTTATTTCTCGTTGATCAATGCTGCAAAAAAGTCCGTCTATATTTCCTCCCCGTATCTTATTCCTGATGAGGACATTATGAGTGCTTTGAAGACAGCATCTCTATCGGGCATCGATGTTCGGATCGTCTTACCGAGCTATCCGGACCATAAAATCGTCTTTTATGCGAGTCGTTCCTATTATGAGGAGTTACTGTTGGCCGGGGTAAAGATTTATTTGTACGAAGAAGGATTCATGCATTCAAAAGTCATCGTCGTCGATGACGGACTTGCCACGATTGGGACTGCGAACATGGATTTTCGTAGTTTCCATTTGAACTTCGAAGTGAATGCTCTTTTGTACAACACGAATTCGGTCCATCAGTTGAAACAAGACTTATATCATGATTTCGAAGGGTCTCATGAACTTGTATTAGAAGAGTTTGCGAAGCGCTCATTTTTTATAAAACTCGTAGAATCATTGGCCAGAATGTTTTCACCACTACTATAAGGGGGGAGCAAGATGCGGTTTGCGATCGGTCGAGAAGGGGATATCGTTGATTCCTTTACTCTAAATCGAATGCAGGCGGAGCAGCTTGCTCCTTTTCGATGTCCGACGTGCCAGGAAATGTTGATTCTAAAGGAAGGAGCGAAACGTCGGCTACATTTCGCCCACATCCATACGTGTGGGAGAGCAGAATCCGTTACGCACCATCAGGATAAATGGGCAGTGTGCCAATGGCTTCAAGAAAGAGGATACCCTGCCGACCAAGAAGTGACGATTAAGAACCGTCGGGCAGACATTCTTACAAACGTGGATGAGAACCCAACCGTGTTTGAGATTCAGGCATCTCCATTGGTAGCGGAAGAGTATGTCGCACGAACGAATGATTATAAACGAGCAGGTTTGGATGTGATTTGGCTCGCGAGCGGTCTTGATTTAAAGATGAACCAATCGTTTCAACCGTGGATGCGCCTTGAACTGTTTCGGCGACATCGGTTGATGACGGTGAAAAATGGACAGTTGGTGCGTTTCAATGGGTTTCCCATTTCAATCAAGTATGGAATCGGAAATTGGGAAGTCTCTTCCTCAGTGACCACTTCCCCCTATGAAGCATATTATCGGTTCAATGCATTGGAATGGACGGAGATGATTCGACGAAAGCGAATGTCACCAATCTATCCATCCCCAAAGAATCGACGTCTCATTTTAAATCGTCTGTACCCATTAGGGGTGATCCCCGCCTTGTTACCGACAGCCTGCTATCTTCCCCTCACGTCACTTTGGGGAATACACATTCATCCGATTGAGTTTCAAATCGTCCTCTATTTAAATCGCTATGAGTCACCGAATGATTCAGTGGAATGGAGCATTCAAAAGACGTGCCGCCAGTTCGGAGTGACACCGACAAGCGACTTTTCCCAGTCATTTCATGTACAATGGAAACAACTCTTGAATGCATGTCGTCTATCGTGTGATGTCACGACTTGGGTGCTTCCAACCACCTATGAAGATGCGAGACGTCACGATACACGATTGTTTCAAGGACTTCAGCGATTGATGTTACAATCGACGAACCAATCAGAAAAGGGAGTGAACGTATGTCAGAAGTATTGACACGACAACAAGTTCCAGTCGAAGAGACGTGGAACTTAGAGACGATCTACAGTAACGACCAAGCATGGGAAGCAGATTTTCAAGCATTGAAAGAGCAGGTACCGGCATTAATCGGATTTAAAGGAAAACTCGGTGAATCGGCAGAAACGTTATACGAAGCGTTACAACTCCGTGATGAGCTTTCTCGTAAGTTACATAAACTGTATACGTACGCGCACATGCGTTACGATGAAGATACAGCGAACAGTCATTATCAGGCGTTGAATGACCGTGCAGGCTCACTCGCCTCGCAAATTTCAGCCCAACTCGCTTTCATGACGCCAGAGCTTCTTTCAATCGATGAAGCTCAAATTGAAGCCTTTATGGAACAACACGAGTCACTTCGCGTGTATCGTCATGCGTTCGATGAGTTGGCGCAAGAACGTCCACACGTATTGACGGAAGCGGAGGAAGCGATCCTTGCGCAAGCTGGAGACGTGCTCGGACAATCGAGTTCGACGTTCGGTATGCTCAATAACGCGGATTTGAAATTCCCGAAAGTGAAGAACGAAAAAGGGGAAGAGGTCGAATTGACGCACGGACGTTACATCACGTTCCTCGAATCGAGTGACCGAAGTGTCCGTGAGAACGCTTTTAAAGCGATGTACGGGACGTATGGGCAGTATTTAAACACGTTTGCCTCTACGCTCTCAGGCAGTGTGAAAAAAGATAACTTCTATGCGACTGTCCGTAAGTTTGAGAGTGCAAGACAGGCAGCCCTTCACCATAATGCGATTCCAGAGACTGTATATGACGGTCTGGTCGAAGCGGTGAACGAGCGTCTTGATTTGTTGCATCGATATGTCGCATTACGGAAACGCGCGCTCGGATTAGATGAGTTGCATATGTATGATTTATACACACCACTCGTCAAAGACGTAGAGATGAAAGTGTCGTACGAAGAAGCGAAACAGTTGATGGTTGATGGTTTGGCACCACTCGGAGAAGAGTACGTTCAAATCGTCAAAGACGGTCTCGATTCACGTTGGGTCGACGTACGAGAGACACGCGGTAAACGGAGCGGGGCATATTCATCAGGAGCATACGATACACAACCGTTCATCCTTATGAACTGGCAGGACAACGTCAACAACTTGTTCACGCTCGCGCATGAGTTCGGTCACTCGGTGCATAGCCATTACACGCGTACGTCACAGCCGTATCCGTATGGCGACTATTCAATCTTTGTAGCAGAAGTCGCGTCGACGACAAACGAAGCGTTATTGAACGACCATTTATTGAAAACGCGGACGGCAAAAGAAGAACGTCTCTACTTGTTGAACAATCAACTCGAAACATTCCGTGGGACGTTGTTCCGTCAAACGATGTTCGCTGAGTTTGAGCATATGATTCACAAGGCTGCTCAAGAAGGCGTATCGCTCACACCTGAATATTTGAATGAGACGTACTTAGAGTTGAACAAACGCTACTTCGGAGAAGAAATCGTCATCGATGAAGAGATTTCGTATGAATGGGCGCGTATCCCGCACTTCTATTACAATTACTATGTCTATCAATATGCGACGGGTATCTCAGCATCGGCAGCGTTGTCGCAACAGATCATGGAAGAGGGGGAACCGGCCGTACGTCGTTACATCGATAACTTCCTCAAAGCTGGGTCTAGCGACTATTCAATCGAGGTCTTGAAAGCGGCAGGTGTCGATATGACGACGAAAGAACCAGTCCTTAAAGCGCTTGATCAGTTCGAAGCAGTGCTCGATGAAATGGAATCATTATTGTTCTCGTGAACAATATGTGACGATATGCACAAACTAGTTGTCAGATGAAGCGGGACTAGGTATATTATAAGTGTGAAATCAATCACAAACCCCTTTATTGACCGTAAACTTTCTCCCATCTTGCAGGCCTTCCCCGGGCCTCAAGGTACGACGGCTCTTGTCCCCGCTTGAGACGTCAAAAACCCCACGGCTCCCCGGCCGTGGGGTTCTTTTTTATTTCGTTTGCGCCCATGCTTCACCGCTACATCCCGGTACAGGACGGCAGCGTTGCTGCAAGGAGAGCTTCTTCAGTTCCCGTTCAATCACAGTTTTATCTAAGTCTAGAATATACGATAGTTCAGTAATCGTCGACGCGTCATAACGAGCCAACACTTTAGCTACATCCCAGTCGGTCGAACGGCTCGGAGCGTAACCGAGCAACTCGGTCATGACCGATTGATACACGTCGTACGGATAGACACCTTCAATCTTCAATGCTTCATCGCGCGTCACGAACGTAAGAGCGGGCAATGACTCAATCTCCCAATCTTTCAGCACTTGATGATCGACTGCTAAAGCATTCAAGAGCTGGTTCGATTGAAGATCGGCTTCAAGTTCATCCAAATCAAGACCGTACTCTTTGAAAGACCGTGCGATTTCCCATAAATCAATTGAGCTTAACTGTTTACCAGAGAATAAATCATTCACATGCAAATGACGTAAAAAACGCATCGCATGACGTTTCCCTTGTAATTCTAGCGCTTTGATCATTGTGAGAAGGCGAACTTCTTCCTGACATCCGCCAACACAGCTAGGAACGGTAGAGACCATTCGGAAACGAATCACATGTCCGTATTCAATCTCTAACTTTTTGATCAGTGTCATCACGTGAAAATTTTCAGGACTCGAGATGTCCATGAAATAGAATAACTCCAATGGCTTATACGTTACTTGAATAGGAGTTTCTTCCAGTGAACAGGATGACCCATTACATTGTTCAAGTTCCATTTGTGTCGCCTCCTCTCGGCAAAAAACTCATTTAACTTTGTAAACTCATTGTAGCAACGAAAAAAAAAGGTTGGCAATGTATCTGCTCAACCTTCAGACCGACTCATTTTTAATTCCATGAATCGAACAATTTTATTTTTGGCGGGACGGTACGGGAGCCCGTGCTCTGCTAACAGTCGTTCGAATGCACGTTTGCCTGCTTCTTCATTCGTGACTTCAAATTCTATTTCATAGTCGGTCGTCTCCAAATAATGGCTTTCGTCTAAAACGAGAAGACCATCTTCCGTTTGATGTTCGGCTCGATTCGTCTCGAGGCGTCCGAGGTGTTCGAGTGCGGCATTCAGTTGAAACGGGGCGAGTGCTTGCTTCATTTGATCATCATGAATGATTCCGTACTTGAATAAGTCTTCCGCTTCTTCTTCAGTGATTGCGGCATGCGTTTCAAGTAATCCGACTTCGTTCGGTTGTTTCAATGTCAATACCTGGCCATGTTTCTTCTCACGAATTCGAAGGGCTGCACCTTGTTTTTTTAGCTGGAAGGTAGGCGTGTCGAAATAATCGTTCGCTTGCCAGCGGACTTGATCTTCTAGTTTGTAAGCTTGAATTAGTTTTTCATACTCATCTTTTGTCAACATCGATTTAAATTCAATTTCCACTTCTTGGGTCATAAATCATCGCTCCATTCTATGAACAATTGTTCGTTTATGATACCATACAAACGGATACATACGGAAAGGGCGCGTTTTTTCCGGAAAAGAACGAAAGTGGTGACAGCGTATGCAATCAGTGAACTGGGATCAGTTTTTAGTACCGTATCAAATCGCGGTAGACGAGTTGAAAGTAAAGTTAAAAGCCGTTCGTAAGCAATTCAAGTCGCAAAATGACCATTCTCCGATTGAATTTGTCACAGGTCGGGTTAAGCCAGTCGGGAGCATTCTTGAAAAAGCAAAGCGAAAAAATATTGCGGATCATGAGCTGGCGACCGACATGCAAGATATTGCTGGATTACGAATCATGTGCCAGTTTGTCGATGATATCGTTCACGTCTTGGATTTGCTTCATCGTCGGACAGATTTTAAAATAGTGGAAGAACGCAATTATATTACACATCAGAAAGATTCGGGCTATCGGTCGTATCATGTCATTATCGAATATCCGGTCCAGACGATTCATGGGGAGATTCCGACACTTGTCGAAGTGCAAATTCGTACCCTTGCGATGAACTTTTGGGCAACGATCGAGCATTCTTTAAATTATAAATATGATGGCGATATGCCTCTTGAAGTACAAGAACGATTGAGACGGGCAGCTGAGGCGGCATTTCTTCTTGATGCAGAGATGAGTCAACTCCGTGTCGAGATTCAAGACGCGCAGCAAGTGTTTCGGGATAAAGAGATGAATGTGAAAACAGACGAGGACTAGGGGGAAATCGATATGCAGTTTGCGATTGTATCGAGGGGAGATGCGCGATCAGCGGAAATCGCCCAGGAACTGACTGAAAAACTTGAAGCCGCTGGGCATACGTTATCGGAAGAACCACGCATCGTCGTGTCAGTCGGTGGGGACGGGACGATGCTACAAGCGTTCCATAAGTATATTGACCGTCTCGATGAAACGCTTCTCGTCGGCATCCATACCGGACACCTCGGTTTTTATGCGGATTGGCAACCGGATGAATTGGATGAGCTGACGGAAATGATCACGAGCGAGTCGTTCGAACCGGTCTCATACCCGCTCGTCGAAGTTCTGATCGATTACGAGAACGGAAAGACCGATCGTCAATTGGCGATGAACGATTGTACGATTAAAAACTATAAGCGGACGCTCGTCTGTGATTTGTCGATCCGCGATGATTATTTTGAAACGTTCCGTGGTGATGGACTGTGTATCTCGACCCCTTCTGGTTCGACTGCCTACAACAAAGCGCTCGGTGGTGCAATCGTCCATCCATCGATTGAAGCAATCCAAGTGACGGAAATGGCTTCTATCAATAATCTGGTCTATCGGACGATTGGGGCGCCGCTCCTTTTGCCGAAACATCATCAAGTGAAAATCAAGCCGCATACGAAAACGGAATTCGAATTGGCGTTTGACCATCAAGAAGCGTTGTCATGGTCAGACGTCGTGTCGATTCGTTGCGCGGTCGCAAAAGAAAAAGTGACGTTCGCCCGCTTCCGCCCGTTCCCATTTTGGCGGCGTGTACGCGAATCGTTCATTGAGGAAGGAAAGTAACGAATGCATGGATTTATGATTCGTCGCGTTGTGGAGAAGGCTCTTCCACTGCGCGACTTTTTAATGCAGGACCTCGGAATCTCTCGAAAGATGCTCACGCTCGTAAAGCATGAAGGAGAAATCGAAGTGAACGGGATTCATCGTACGGTTCGGCACGTTCTCGAGCCAGGAGATGAAGTAGTGGTGCGATTCCCGCCCGAGTCGCCTTCGACAGATATGGTCATCTCAAATAGATCGATTCACATTTTGTATGAGGATGAGACGGTGCTGGCGGTCGATAAACCGGCAGGAATCGCGACGATTCCATCACGACTGCATCCGATCGACACACTCGCGAACGCCGTACTCGGTTACTATCGACAAATCGGTTTGACCTCTGCGATTCATGTGATCAATCGACTTGATCGCGATACGAGCGGCGTCGTTTTGTTTGCGAAGTATGGATTCATTCACCATCGGTTTAGCGAACTCCAGAAAGCCAATGCGCTCACGCGCTCTTATGTGGCCCTTGTAGAAGGAGAAGTCCCCATCCAAACAATCGATGCACCAATTGGGCGTGCCGAGAATTCTATCATGGAACGAATCGTAACTGAAGACGGACAACGAGCTGTTACACATATACTCGATTGTCGGCAATTTGGTGGCGACTCATTGTTGACGATTCAACTCGAAACGGGACGTACCCATCAAATCCGCGTTCATTTGCGTCATATCGGTCATCCGCTGATTGGAGACTCGATGTATGGGGGAGCGGCTCGAATGTCACGTCACGCCCTTCACAGCGCCTCTGCGCACTTTATTCATCCGATGACAGGGGAAAAAGTGATGATTGAAGCACCAATCCCGGAAGATTTTTTAAACGTGACAAACGATTGACTGGAACGTTCGAACAGGCGTGATGAGATTTCTCATTGCGCCTGTTTCGCATATTTTGAAACGTAAAGGTCGTTGCGAATTATACATCAATTTTTTTGATTAAAATGATTGTTTTTCTTCATGGGATGAAGTACGATTTGATTAATCAATAAAAGTTGATGAAAGGGGTGTTCGAATGAGTAATCAACTAGAGTCATCCATCGATTCGTCGCTACAGGATACGTTCGCACATTATGAGGCGAGATTTAAAGCGTTAGCCGATCAAAAGCGTCTGCTTATATTGAATCAATTGTGCGCTGGACCAATCAACGTTGTTGATTTATCAGAGATATTCGATATGCCACAATCCAAGCTGTCGTATCACTTGAAAATCTTATTGACGGCGAACCTCATTACGAAAGAGACAAAAGGGACGTGGAGTTATTACCAAATCAACGAAAAGGAAGTGAATCATCTTCTGTCCCCAGAATTATGTTGTTTGTTCAGACCTAACGATGTTTGTTAGGTCTATCAATTGAATTATTAATCAATTTTTTTTGATGATTAAATCAATATAATTTGATTTAATCATCAAGCATGTAAAAATCAACCTTATTGAAATGGAGGTACAGCCCGATGATCGACATACTAAAAAGTTTTAGCATCCTTGCACTTGAATTGACCATTTTATTTTTCGTTATTTCTTTTGTGATTCACATCTTACAAGCATACATTCCTTACGAGAAAATCGAGAAGAGGATGACCGGAAACAATCGGATAGGGGCGAGTATAGTAGCAATTGTCTTCGCTTTTATTACCCCGTTTTGTTCCTGTTCAACGATTCCGATCGTTGTGAATTTATTAAAAAATAAGATTCCATTTTCCATCGTAATGGTTTTTCTTTTTGCCTCACCAGTGCTTGACCCGACGATTATAACGGTGATGGGAGTCGTGATGGGATGGGAAATTGCAGGCCTTTATACGTTCATCACGGCTATCTGTTCAATCATCATCGGATTCACTTTGGACCACTTCGGTTTTGAGAAGTATGTCAAACGCGTCACGATGACAGGGTTTAATTCGTCAACTAGTACCTTCAATTGGTCAGAGGCATGGAACGAAACGTGGCAATTGATGAAGAATGTGTATCCCTACTTGATCATTGGCGCAGCAATCGGGGCATTGATCCATGGTGTTGTGCCGACTGAATGGATTGTGACGTGGTTCGGTCATGATGCTTGGTGGTTGATTCCGATTGCGGCAGTGATTGGGATCCCCTTATATATTCGATTGTCGAGCATGATTCCCATCTCTCAAGTATTGATTATGAAAGGGATGGCGCTAGGTCCTGTCATGGCCATGATGATCAGTTCAGCAGGGGCAAGTTTACCAGAAATCGTACTGATGAAATCGATATTTAGAAAGAAACTCATTATCGCATTCATCTTGTCTGTTCTGTCGATGTCGATGATATCAGGAATCATGTTTTACTTTGTGTGAATCTTGAGGAGGTGAAAAACATGTTGAAATTCTTCAAAAAACAATTATCTAAACCGACGGCTACATCGTGTTGCACGGTGAACATTCAAGAGGTTGAAAGTGAGGAGAATCATTCGAACTGTGATTCTGAAATACTTGAGGATAACGAGCAAACAGGAGATTACTTAAAAGAAAAATCTGAATGAGTAAACTCATCATAAAAGGATCGAAGCGACATTGCTTCGATCCTTTTACATCACGATGAATATTAATCGTCATCAAACATATAGGTTTTTGATTTAGAGGCTACGTTCATGACGAGACCGATGGCAATCATGTTCATGATAATCCCCGTTCCTCCGTAACTGACGAACGGCAGGGTGAGTCCGGTGATTGGCAACACACCAATCGTCATCCCGATGTTTTGGAACACTTGGAACGTGAACATAGCGATGACGCCGGTGACGATGTAACTTCCGAACGCACTACTTGACTCAAGCGCAATATGAATCATGCGATAGAGGAACAAGAAGAAGACGATAATCACGAGCGCCGCGCCGATGAACCCGTAATGCTCGGCGATGACAGCGAAGATGAAGTCCGTCTGTGATTCCGGTAGATAGACGAGTCCTTGTCCATATCCGGCTCCGAACATTTGACCGGATCCAATCGCCTGTAATGATTTGATCAGTTGGAACGCTAAGTCGTCCGAATACTCATAAGGATAGATCCATGCCTGGAATCGGTTCAGGGCGTGGCCTGGTACGAACGCCTGTAGCACTTCAAAATGAGAGAAGAATAGATACATGAACGTTCCGATGGACAAAGCGGCTGCGCTGAACAGACCGAGTAACCATTTCCAGCCGATACCAGAGACAATGATGATTGCACCGAGCATCGTCATCAAGACGAGTCCAGTCCCTAAGTCTGGTTGCGTCACAATCAGACCGAGTGGCGGAATGGCGACTAACACCAATTTGACTAACAGCCACGTGTCGAGTTGAGACGAGCCGTATCGCTTGTTGTGGTCATATACAATCGTTGACATTGAAATGAGAAGGAACAACTTCATGAACTCTGCCGGTTGGAAACTGAATCCCGGTACGTTATACCATCCATACGCTCCATTAATGTTCGGGACGAGTGTCGTATCGCGGAGCGGGATGAGTCCGACGAGCAAAAGGAGACCGAATGCATATAAGTACCAATGGATTTTTCGGAGCTGCTCGTACTCGATTGTCATGATGGCAAACATCGCGAAAAAGCCGATGACGTACCGAATACCCTGTTCGAGAGCGAAGTTGATATGTTGAAGTCGGGTCGGCAACATCGGTTGTGCCGTATAGATTGCACCGAGGCTGATGATCATCAATAGGAAGACGATGGTCAACAGCGTCGTGTCTAAACTTTTAAAATATGATTGAATACGGTTCATAATGGAGTCGAGTCACCCTTTCTATACGTATTTTATCTTACCGCAACTTAAAAAAATCGCAATACGAAACGAGTCAGTTGACAAAACAGAAACCTTTCTGTAATCTGAGAACAGATATTATCACCAGGTACTAAAAAGGGGAGTTTATGATGTCAATTTTTCCAACGTTAACGAATAAAACTTATGTCGTCATGGGGATTGCCAACAAGCGTTCCATCGCATGGGCGATTGCCAAAACACTTGATGAAGCGGGAGCGAAGCTCGTATTAACGTATGCGGCAGAACGTTTCAAGTCAAGTCTTGAATCACTTGCGAGCGAGTTGAAACAAGAAGCGATTTTGCTCGAGTGTGACGTAACAAATGATGAAGCGATTGAAACGACATTCCGTTCAATCCATGAACAAGCAGGGGAGATTCAAGGGATTGCTCACTCGATCGCGTTTGCGGATAAAGAAGCGCTTCGCGGCGAATTCTCGGAAATGACACGTGGACAATTCGCGCAGGCGTTAGACATCTCGGCGTACAGTTTGACGGCTGTCGTGAAAGCGGCGAAACCATATTTCGCATCTGATGCCTCGGTGATCACGTTGACATACCTCGGTGGGGAGCGCGTCGTTCCGAACTATAACTTGATGGGTGTCGCAAAAGCGGCGCTTGACTCAAGCGTCAAATACTTGGCAAACGAGTACGGTCCGCACGGCGTTCGCGTCAATGCAATCTCGGCTGGTCCGATTCGCACATTGTCGGCTAAAGGGGTAGGCGATTTTAACAGTATCCTCTCGGAACTTGAACAAAAAGCGCCGTTACGTCGAAACGTCTCTGCCGAAGAAGTTGCATCGACAGGACTCTTCCTTCTCTCGGGAATGGGAAGTGGCGTCACGGGTGAAGTGATTCACGTCGATAGCGGATACCATATTTTATAAGTTTGGGAAATGGCGCAGTGATGCGCCATTTTTGTATTATCTAGCGGTTGAATGGGGTAAGGACCTATGAAGGAGGTCAGATCATGGGTCCTTATCAGATTGATTTTACTGTCGTTCAGTACGTCAACCGCCAAGTCCAGCCTTCAGGTCGAGCCAGCATCGAACCAGTGACGCGCATCAAACGCGTTCAACGTATCCGACCTCGGCGGGAAGAATGGTTAGAAGAAGAGCAAGAAAAAAACCCCGGTCGTTTTGTCGACCGGAGCATATAAGATTAGCCTCGGAAACGGAACGTCTCATAGACGTTCCATGTTTCATTTTCGAGTTCGTACATGACAGCCATCCGAGTGATCGTTTCTTCGAAATGGACTTGCTCCATCCGCATCCGTTCAAGAACATCGAACAGTTCGGCATCGGTCAAATCTTGACCGATTGTGATATGTGGCAAGAATTCATATTTTGGTGCCTGACCGAGCACGTCTTCGTGAAGTCGCTGCTGCAGAGCAGAAAGTTCACGTGTCGGCAACACTTTCAAATACAGCACGTTGTTCGTCGGCGCAAAAGAGCGGACACCATCAACTTTTAACTGAATCGGTTTAGTCGAATCCGCGACTTGTTGCAAGTACTCCAGTACTTTTGGCAAGTCCTCTTCTGACACCTCCGTCCGTTCCTTGATGGTCACGTGAGGTGAAATCAACGCATATTTTGTGTCATAACGTTTTCGATAAGAGTTCGCAAAATCTTGCACTTGTTTAGACGGAAATAAGACTACCCCAATCTTCATTCCTCTTCCCCCTTTAATCGTTTAACCTACATGTTTATGATGACCGATTTAATGAGGGAAGTCAAAGCAGGGTTCGTCTTTTTTCGATTTTTCAGTATAATGGTTATATTAACTAGAGAGATGATGACTCTCTGAACGAAGGGATGTGAAGCGGGATTTTAATCCTGCGCCTATTATGAAACACGTACCACACTCACGAGACGTCCGAGAAGCAGCTCGTGCTCGTTTGCTCGAGCGCGGCGTCACGATTGAATCGATTGCCGAAATCGTCTATCAGATGCAGGCGCCTTACTCGCCGCATCTTTCGTTAAAAGATTGTATGGATTCCGTCGAGGCGGTTCTCGACAAACGCGAATTGCAACACGCCATTCTCGTCGGATCGGAGCTCGATATGTTGGCGGAGAAGGGTCAACTATCTGAACCGCTCTTATCCATCATCGCATCTGACGAAGGCTTATTTGGAGTGGATGAAACGATTGCGATCGGTGCCGTGAACACATATGGTTCGATTGCCGTAACGACGTTCGGGTACTTAGACAAGGCCAAGATCGGCATCATCAAACAGCTTGATACGAAAATGGATGACGGGCAAGTGCATACGTTCATGGACGACCTCGTCGGCGCGATTGCGGCAAACGCGTCTGGACGATTGGCACACCGTCTTCGTGATATGGTCGACTTCGGAGAAGAAGAGATGCGTGAACGAAAAGGGTTATATTGATGAAATTGACACCGATGCAGGTGGTCATCACCGGGACGATTGCATATGTGATCGTGTCGGTGTTTGTCGTTTTGGGAGCAGTCGGCCCTATGAATACGTTCGTGTATGAATTGTTACAGCCGTTACCCGATCGTGTATTTGCATACGTCACAGAATTAGGGAGCGCTCAAGTCATAGTCGGGCTCTCGATTTTAGGTTTATTGTTTTGGTTGTGGCGCGGTAACCGCGTCGAGGCATGGCGACTCGCGCTCGTTGGGATTGGGACACTTCTTTTCACACAAGTGCTAAAGCTCGTTTACGGAATCGATCGCCCGCTTATTGATGCGTCCCTCGATGCGACGACATATAGCTTTCCGAGTGGACATGCATCAGGATCGCTGGCGTTATACGGATTGATGGCTTATGTCTTATATCGCAAGAGACAGTCAACATTCGCCGTCATCGTACTTGTGTGCCTCGTCCTTGCGGTATCACTCAGTCGAGTCATCTTGAACGTTCATTACTTTAGTGACGTGATTGGGGGATGGCTCGTCGCGCTGACTATGATTGCCTTATCTGAATGGGTTATAAGGAGGAAATCGGTTTGATCGTCGTGGTAGATGTAGAGAAGTGGTTATTTGTTCAAAAGAAAGAAGCGGATGAATCATCAGTCCCTACAATTTTAGTAGAGAAGAAAATTGTAGGGGCCACGTGGTTCACTTCCATGAAGATTTTATTCCAATTAAAAAAATGGACGGGTCAACGTCAGTTCATCCCTTTGTTAGCTTATGATGAGGAGACTTATCGCTCGTATGAGGTTTTCCACGTTGATGCCGTCCCACCGATGGCGCTACTTGATGGGGGACGGACGTTACTCGTAAATAATCAACGAGACGAGTCGTACGTTTCCGCCTTACAAGAAAGTGGGCACGTCTCGGAGACGTCAATCTTATCGTTTGCGCTCGACTATGTCGAAAAGATAACGAATGAGCGTGTCGTCTTTGCGGGAGATGAGACCATCGATGCTGCTCACATCGTTCCGAATGAGTTATGGGATGCGACAGATCGATTGAATTCTGGATATCGCTTGTTCGAATGGATTCGAGAAGAAGACTCACGTAAGGAGAATGGACATGACTGATTGGGAAATGACGTTTCAGCAATTACTCGATAAAGAAGTGGATGAAGTTCAAGTGCCCCGAGAAGATTTTTTGAACGTTCGAACAATCTTGATTGAGAAAGGTTGGCTCTTGCAAGTTGTAGGAGAAGCCAAGCACGGCGGGATCACGATTTATCGTCGCCATCCGGTTGCACCGACTTCTTAACCGAAAAGAGATGAACGAATGGGAAACGATTCGTTCATCTCTTTTTCTTTTGTTCATGTACAGACAGAAGTTTGTGGAGGTGTCTCCGAAAAGTCTGTCGTAACCGCTTACATTTTTTAAGCAGATTCGTTTTATACTACAGGTGTAGGAGGCCTCTACCATGCAATTGAATGAAAAAAGTAAACGAATATTAAATGTCATCCTGCATGAAAAGCAGATGACCATCGAAACGTTAACGATGATGCTCCCATATTCTCGTCGAACAATCGAATATGAACTGGAGCGTATTCAGGAATGGCTTAATGATTCTTGTCTATCCAATATGAAGGTGGATGGGGCAAAAATTGAATTGACAGTGACAGAAGCATTGATTGAGCAAGTGGAACGTGCGGAATTAGTTTGGTCAGAAGAAGAACGTGAGCTTGTCATCACGCTCTATGCCATGACACAAGAAGAGTTTCTCTCAAGTTTTCACTTTCAACATTTGTTAGATGTGTCCAAATATACCGTTCAAGAAAGTTTAAATACGATCAAGAAAAAGGCTGCACAATTCGGTCTCGATTTCTCTTATACGAGAAAAGAAGGCTATCGGTTTAACGGTCATTTCCAAACGATCACGTTGTATGTGTATCGGACGATTGAACAATTACTCGATAAATCGACGTTCTCACAATTACTCGACCTATGCTTTGACGATTGGCAAGAGGAGTTCAAAGAGCGAGTCCGTCAGATTGAGCAGTTTGAAACCCTCAAACAGTTTCAATTTGTGGAAAGTCATCGCGAAAAAATGGCCTATTTCCTTCTGATTGGTTCGAGATTATCGCCGGATACATTCGTTCGTGATGAGGACTCTTGGTTGCCGGAAAAAGTTGAACAGTCTGTAAGGACGCACTTTCAAGATGTGCCACAACTGTGGGATATGTTGATGATGCTCATCCAAAGTGGTCCGAAAGTGTCGGAAGAGATGGATGAAACGGTTCAACAAAATCTTGCTGCTACGATGATTCAGGTGATTGAGCGATTCGAGGGATTGAGTTGTACACGTGTCATTGAACGGGAGGCATTATGTGAGAAATTAGTGCTTCACGCCAAAGCGACACTTAAACGTGTTCATACGGAAGTCATGCCGCCAGAAGAGTTAGAAAGATATGTATTGAAAGAGCACCGGGTATTGAATGTGATTGTCGATCGTTCACTCGACCCAATCCGAAAACAAATTCAGGCAGAACTTCCGAAAACGGAAGTCATGTATTTCACGTTGCATTTTGCAGCGCATCTTCATCAACAAGGGCAACATCTTGATGAGAAAATGAAAGCGATTGTCGTATGCCCGAGCGGGATTAGCGTGTCGCATATGCTCGACCATATTCTGAAGAATCAATTTCCGGACTTTGTATTTTTACCACCAATCTCGCAACGTGACGTGTCAGAATTTGCTCCACTTGTCGATTTGATTTTCACAACGGTCCCCTTGCCGTTGTCCGTTCAACAACAGGCACATGTGACACTCGTTCCGACACTTCCAACAAGGCTCGAACAACTTGCTTTGAAGCGACAAATTCATCAGCGCTTTCTTTCGAATGGGGGACTCGCTCGATTAGATGTGTCTGACATTCTCGAAGTGGTGAAAAAATATGCGACGGTCCATCAAGAATCGCAATTGAGAAAAGAATTAAATCATCTCATCCAAGATGAAACGACGACAGATGAATGGAAAGGGGGACAACCCGTGCTAAATCAACTCGTAACAAAAGATGAAATTCAAATTCGCGATCATGTATCGAATTGGCAGGAGTCCATTCGTCTCGCGGCCGAACCACTTGTCCAAAACGGATCGATCGACACACGTTACGTTGAAACGATGATTGAGAACGTAGTAGAACATGGTCCATACATCGTTCTCATGCCTCAGATTGCCATCCCGCATGCGCGACCAGAAGATGGTGTGAATCAACTGGGGATGAGTGTCCTAAAACTAACAGAACCGGTCTTCTTCCCAGGGGATAAACCAGTCCGTGCATTCTTTGTGCTCGCGGCCATTGATCAAACTACTCATTTAAAAGCACTTGCACAGTTGACAGAGTTATTAGGAAACGAACAAGACGTGTCCCTCGTATTAGAAGCAGACACGGTAGAGAAAATTGTTGAGATACTCGATCGATATTCAGAGGAGGAAGAAAAATGAAAAAGATTTTAGTAGTATGTGGGAACGGATTAGGGTCAAGCTTCATTATGGAGTTGAACGTGAAAAAAGCGCTTGAACAAATGGGGAAAGAGGCGGATGTTTCACATACAGACATTGCGACAGCGCGAACTGAACCTGCTGACATTTACCTTGGGGCACAAGATATCATTGGCACACTCGATGATGGGGCGAAAGAAATCGTTGCACTTGAGAATGTCATGAACATTGAGGAAATTAAATCAAAACTTGAAGGAAAAGTATAACTAAAGAATTCATCGTAAAGGGGGAGCGCTTATGCTTGATTTGATTATGCGAGATATATTGGGGACACCAGCCATACTGGTCGGTTTGTTCGCACTCATCGGGCTCGTTTTACAGAAGAAAGACATTGCTTCCATCGTCTCTGGTACGCTGAAGACAATTATGGGGTTCGTGATTATCGGAGCGGGGGCCGGCGTCATCATTGCGGCTCTCGATATTTTCGGACAGATGTTCGACGAGGCGTTCAGTATTCGGGGAGTCATCCCGAACAACGAAGCGATTGTCGCAGTTGCACAAGACGCATTTGGCGTTGAAACAGCTATGATCATGGTCTTCGGGATGGTCATGAATATCGTGCTGGCTCGCATCACGCCATTTAAATACATTTTCTTGACGGGTCATCATACGTTATTCATGGCGAGCTTACTTGCAGCCATTCTTTCCGTATCTGGTCTTGATGGTACACTCTTGATCATCATTGGATCGGTATTGCTTGGACTTTGTATGGTCTTATTCCCAGCCCTACTTCAACCGTTCGTTCGACAGATTACGGGATCGGATGATTTTGCGGTCGGGCACTTTGGCTCACTTGGTTACTTTATCTCTGGAACGATCGGAAAATATGCCGGGAACAAAGAGCACTCGACGGAACAAATTCAAGTACCAAAGCAACTTGGCTTTCTACGAGACACATCCGTCGCCGTCTCGTTGACGATGACTTTATTATTTGTGGTCGTCGCCATCTTTGCGGGACCAGCATTTGTGGAAACGGAATTATCAGGTGGGTCGAACTATATCGTCTTCTCCATCATCCAAGCGATTACATTCGCTGCAGGGGTATATATCGTTCTTGCCGGTGTACGGATGTTGATTGCAGAAATCGTTCCGGCCTTCAAAGGGATTGCCGATAAAATGGTACCGAACGCAAAACCTGCGCTAGATTGCCCGACCGTCTTCCCATTTGCACCGAACGCGGTCATCATCGGATTTTTAGCGAGCTTTGCAGCTGGACTGTTCTCGATGTTCCTTTTACCTTTATTCGGTTTGGCTGTCATTGTACCGGGACTGGTTCCACACTTCTTCACAGGAGCGACAGCAGGAGTATTCGGGAACGCTACCGGTGGACGTCGCGGAGCGATTCTTGGATCGATCGCCAACGGGGTATTAATCAGTTTCTTACCGGCTCTCCTCTTACCGCTTTTGGGGAATCTCGGGTTTGAAAGTACGACATTTGGAGATTCAGACTTTGCCCTCGTCGGTATTTTGGTTAGTTGGCTCGTTTCATTGTTCTCATAATATGAAAAATGAGGTCTTTCTCCCATCTGGAGACAAGACCTCATTTTTTTACGCGTTCGAAGCGAGTTTAATTTTTTGTCGTTTCATCTTGTGGAGTAACCATGCATAGAGGACTTCACAAGAGTTGTGAGGAAGGGTCAGTTCCACGAGTGGGTGGGCATGACCAAATATAGTGAAGCGCGAATGGTCCTCGTCGAGCAGAGAGACTTGAATGTCAGTCGCATCCTGAAGTGAAATGCGTTGTTCCCCTGCGTGAGCATCTTTAAGTTTCAGCATTTTTCCATTCGTCGCAAACTTGGTGAACGAAGAGACTCCTTGTACTTTCAGTTGTTCCATTTCGTGTATCTATCCATCCGCGTGATGAATAGATTTTCACCTCGCTTTCTCTATATTGCCTTCCATTCCTCCAGAAGGTTATTCCTAGTATAACGCCTCGTCCGAAAAAGAAAAGTGTTAATTTAACAAAAAATTAAGACAATTTGTTATCAATTTTTAAGAATAGCGTTCATACCCGTTCATGAAGGGAATTGACTTGAAACAATCGGTCTGAAAATAACAAAAAAGAACCTCGTTTTCAGAGGTTCAATTCCATTTCTTACATCCATGACCTTATAACCGTTCAATGTGCCACGTGCGACGACGATACAATAGCTGACCTTTCAGCGCGATTGATTCTTTTTTGGCGTCAAAGTCTTCTTCGAGGACGGACATGTCTTCGTAGCGACCGGCCACATAGAAGGAAATCACGATTTGACGATTGAACAGGCTTCGTTTCGTGTGATCAAAATCGATGATGAGCCCTTGAGGTGCCAAGTCGAGCAACTCATCGATGACAGGGAGCGGTATCGGGACGAAGCTAATGTTACGGATGTCTCGGTCCAATTTGCTTTGCAACATGTTTTGAACGAAACGATTGATCGTCGACCAATCACGGATGTAGAGACTGCTGTGACGGTCGTTCGCTTCATTGAAGAACGCAATCTCATTATCAAGTGAATCTAGAAACGGCTTCTTAATCCCGCGCTCCATATGACTTAAAAATAGGATCTCTGCGATTTCGTGATCCGACAGCGTCTCAAGCGTATTGTAGTCTGGGAAATCAATTGCAGTGAATGTCGTTTGGTTATTTAAATACTTAGACGAGAATGAAGAGAGCTCATGCGCTTCGATATATCGGAAACGCGACCTAGAAGATTGCCTCATTCCTTTAATATCGGTTCGACAAATGATCATTGGTCTCGTGACGGAAAGGGCCTCTGTAATGTCGGCCAATGTCACGCCATGTAGCGTAAAGCGCTGGACATCTCGGTCTTGTTTTAAATAAAAGAGTTGTTTTGACATATGGTATCCCCTCGGTTTGACATTCTACATTCATAGTAGCAAAAACACATGATTTCCGCTATCTTGAGACGGTTCAAGAGGGTTGAGTTCGATACATTTGGGAAAATAGAAGTATACTTGAGGAAACGAAAAGGAAAGGCGGGTTCCACATGTGGGGATTGAAACGTAGTTTTCCTGAGCTCGCTACGCCCCGGTTTATCCTGCGAGAGCTAGAACCGCGTGATGCTAGAGCACTTTATACCATCTTATCCACTGAAGAAGTGATGCGTTATTATGGGTCGGACCCGTTGCTTGCTGTTTATGAGGCGAAAAATGTCATCGCCTATTTTAAAGACCAGTTTCAACAAGGCAAAGCGATTCGCTGGGCCATCTGTGATCGATTGACAAACGAGTTGATCGGCACAATCGGGTTTCATAATTGGACACCCCAGTATTACCGGGCTGAAATCGGATTTGAAGTCTCGCCCCATTATTGGAGACAAGGGGTGGCATTTGAAGCGGCGACTGCCGTCATCCAACATGGATTCGAAGAGTTCAAGTTTCACCGAATCTCCGCCTTGGTGGCACCAGGAAATGAAGGGTCGAATCGCCTCGTTCAAAAACTCGGATTTATAGAAGAAGGCCTCTTACATGATTATGCATACAGCCATGGTCGGTTCATGGATTTGACAATGTATCGGCTACTCAAAACAGAATGGGAAGAAAAGGAGCACTCAATGATATGAAAGCACTCGTATTGTTACATGGATTGTGCGGTTCGCCAACATATTTTGAACAGCTAGAACCGTTATTGAATGCCGAAGTTCATGTATTCACACTTCCGGGTCATGCAGGAACGGAAGTCGGACCAGAAACGATGGACCAGTTCGCAGATTGGGTCATGGAAGAGATTCGACTCCGAAACCTTGAACAACCACTCGTTATCGGACATTCGTTTGGAGGATATGTGACGACCAACCTCGTTCGTCGATATCCTGAAGAACTATCCGGCTTTGGGTTGATGCATTCGACCGCTGCCTCTGATTCAGAAGAAGCAAAAGAAAAACGGAACGGGGCAATCAATAAAGTCATTGAAGAAGGGGTGAAGCCGTTTATCGACGGGATGATCCCGAATGTCTTTTCGAAGGAGTCAAATCCTGCACTCATCGAACAAGCAATCGAGATTGGATACGAGATGTCAGTTGAAGGGGTTGTAAACGCACAACGAGCAATTCGTGACCGTGAAGACGAAGTCGATACTGTTCAGGCGACTAAACTCCCTGGTTTATTCATTTATGGGGAGAAAGATCCGAATATGGACGAGACACGAGCATTTTTAGGTGCTGATAGTCATACGAAAGTGATTTTCCCATACAGTCACATGGGGATGATGGAAGGTCCTGAAGAGGAAGCGGAAATCGTGAATCAGTGGATTCAGGAGGTAGAGAATGGGAAAATATAAATTAGTCGCCATGTCAGGGAGTCTTCGAAAGAAATCATTTAATACCGCTCTTTTGCATTCGATTATTGAACTGGCTAAAGATGATTTTGATATTGAAGTCGTCTCCATCGAGCTCCCGCTGTTCAACGACGATTTGATTGATCCGGATGAACCGGAAGTTGTGGCCGCTTTGAAGCAAGCCGTTCGAGAAGCCGATGGATTATTGATTGTTACACCTGAATATAACCATAGCATCCCTGGTGTCTTAAAGAATGCAATCGACTGGTTATCGCTCGAGCCGGGGACGCCACTTCGAGATAAACCGGTCATGATTGCTGGTGCCTCACCAGGCATCCTCGGAACGGCCAGATGTCAAATTCATCTCCGACAAGTATTTGCCACAAATCGTGCAAATGTTTTACCAGGAAATGAAATTTTCATTACACATTGTAAGGAGAAGATTGACGATACGGGATTACACGATAAGAAATCGATTCATCAAATCAATAAAACATTATCCGAGTATCGTAAATGGATTGAATTTTGGAAGCGTAACGCAAAAAATTAACTTGAAGTCGCTCTTTTTGTTTGATAGAAAGGAATTGTGAAAACAAACACAAGAGGAGCGACACCAAAATGGAAACTTACATCGAACTGTACAATGGCGGCGAATTAGGTGATCGGGCGGTAATGAACGATGGAATGACGTTTGGACGGATGACGATTGTTGAATTGTTTTATCAATCCAATCATATTTTTGGTTACGTAAAAGAGAATGGTGAAAAACGTTTCTTCCTTGAACCGATTTCAGAGGACGACACGTTTACTGTGGATGGTACGACGTATTCACTCCAACAGTTTATCGCGTTGTTCTAAATAGAATAGATGGGTGACTCGAACGCAAGCGACTCGCTTGCGTTTTTTTGTCATTTTCGTCACGATTGAGAGTGAGGTGATGAGGATGAAACTAGTAGCAATTGAACCGACACCAAGTCCGAATAACTTGAAGATCATTGTGGATCCTCCGTTTGAAGGGAGAGGCACCACATATGACAAAGCGAGTACGGATGCCCCAGCCATTATTCAAGAAATCGTTGGGCTTCGAGGCGTCAAATCCGTATATGCGGTATCTGATTTTCTCGCTGTCGAGCGTCATCCAAAACATGACTGGCATGACGTGATGAATGAAATCCGACGGGCGTTCGGGGAACAAGTCGAGGAAGTCGAATCTGCACAGATGGATACAGACTATGAACCGGTCCATGTATCCGTTCAGTTCGTGCTCGATGTCCCGATGCAGTTGAAACTCGTCAAAGGGGACGAGGAAAAACGGATCGGGCTGTCGAAACGATTCGTCGACGCTGCCATGGAAGTTCAAGCACAAGTGAAGAATGTCATTCAAGACCGCCGTTGGGTGGAGCAAGCCCCGCGCTATGGTGAGCTGGATGAGGTCAGTGTCGTCGCTCAAGAAGAATTAGAAGCTGCGTATCCAAAAGAACGTGTGGAACGCATCGTGGCTCGAGCGTTTGGGCGCGAAGCTGACTTTGAAGCAAATGCGAACCACTTGCAATCTGACAATTGGAAAGACCGGATGGCTTTCTTAGACGAATTAGACATTCAAGACGAGAATATGGTGTATTTCCGCCGTGCACTCGAAGATTCCGTGATGGCGATTCGCCGACAAGCTGTCGTCATGATCGGGATGTTTGAAGAACGTCGTGAGGAATATGTCACATATATTGAACAAGCACTCGTAGATGCATCTCCGATCGTGCGACGTACGGCCGGGGATACGGTCTCAGATTGGGCGTTACCTCAATCTCAACCTTCGATGATTGAAGCGCTGAAAGACAAGAATAAACTCGTTCGTTGGCGTGCGGCTCGTTTCTTATTCGATTGTGGAGACGAACGCGCTGTTCCGGCTTTGACAGTTGCCGAACAAGACCGCGAATTTGAAGTTTCGTTGCAGGCACGACTCGCGAAAGAACGCATTACAAGCGGAGAAACGGCTCTCGGAACAGTATGGCAACAAATTTCAAACCGTACGAAGTGATGTTTCGTTCGACATGTTATGAATCAATTTCATTTACATTTTCAGGAAAGGAGAGGGGTCCGCAAGGCGGATTCCCTCTCTTTTTCGATCTCTTATATGCACATTTCACCATTTGACTAACATTTGATGTAAGCGTTTCGACAATAGGTAAAATGTCACTGTTCCCCTGTCGAACGATAGGACCTACATCTTGGTTTCATATTGGTACACTAGGTTTATCACAGATGAACAAAGGAGCCATACTTATGATGTTGTTTGCAGAAACGCCTGAACTTGTAGCTTATAAAGAAGTGGTAGGAGAGACGATGGTCGTCACGTTTGAATCGAAGCATAGTGAGACGTTCTCCATTTCGGCTCAAGTCCGGTCTGATCTCGATATCGCTGATTCGTTGTTCATGACCGGTTGGCAACAGTACATGGAACAAGCTAAAGTTTCGTAAAAAAGGTAAATAATATAAGGGAAATCATTACAAACGTCTGCACATTGTATACACTAGTGCTATAGACGTTTTTTTATTTTGTTGAGGAGAGTGGGATCCATGAAAAAAACTTGGTTACTCGCCGTCGTGACGGCAATCATACTAGTCGTAGCAGGATGTGGAAAAGAAGAGGCGAAACCGAGTCAAGTGAATAGCGATTCGTCTGAACCACCAGCTCCATTAACACTTGATACGGAAATGGCATATGATGCTTCAGCCAATACATTATCGGCAACTGTCAAGATGACAAACCCGAATGAAGAGGCGGCGAAGGTGACGTTCAATTCATCACAACGCTTCCAATTGATTATCAAACAAGGGGACGAAACCGTGTTTGACTATGGTAGTGAATATATGTTCACGGAATCGATTATCGAAGAGACGTGGGAAGCGGATGAACAAAAGATCTTTGATGAGGTATTCCCATTAGAATTGGCAGCCGGTGAATACTCGGTCGAAGTGATCGGACTCGGTCAAGTCGATGGGGCACCAGAAATCGCTGTGACGGATGAGACGTCCTTCACAGTTGAACGGGCTGTAGAAGAGCCAGAAGAGGACACTACAGAAACTCCAGAAGAAACACCTGCATCTGAACCGCAAACAGACGGTGCGTTCCGCGATGTGACAATCGATGTGAATGATACGATGATTCAAGTCAGTGGCTTCACGGAAGAAGTAGAGTTTGAATGGTCTGTGTCAGACGGGCATAACTTATTTGCACAAGGTGCGGCAGAAGTAACAGGCGGAAGCTTCACATTTGGTGTATTGCTCGATGAAGCACCAGCAGAAGGTCAAAAATTATTCCTCGAATTGACACCGATTGGTGGAGAAGTTACGTCATTCCAAATTCAATAATCATGAGACGGAAACGATTGTTTCCGTCTTTCTTTTGTATATCGCTAGTTGACGGGGTTTGTGAATTATCAGACAATAAAACGAAATGAGAGAATTATGGGAGGGTCATTCATGCAACAACATATTATCGAATCAACACATGTCAAACCGACCATCGATCCGCAGGCGGAGATTCGTCAACGAATCGATTTCTTAAAAGCGTATGTGAAACGTGCCGGTGCAAAAGGACTTGTCCTTGGGATTTCAGGTGGACAAGACTCGAGTTTGGCAGGGAAACTGTGTCAGCTCGCCATGGAAGAACTACGAGCAGAAGATGCGGGGGACTACACGTTTTATGCGGTAAGGTTACCGTATGGCGAACAACATGATGAAGATGATGCCCAACTCGCCCTCGAGTTCATCCGTCCGGACAAGTCCCTCACTGTCAATATCAAGCATGCCGTCGACGCATCGGTAGAAGCGTTCCGACAAGCGACGGGTCTTGAGTTGAGTGACTTCCATAAAGGGAACACGAAAGCGCGTGAACGGATGAAGGCGCAATATGACATCGCGGCAACGTTTGGTGCCCTTGTCGTCGGTACGGACCATGCAGCGGAATATGTGACGGGATTCTATACGAAACACGGAGACGGGGCGTGTGACCTCACACCGTTGACTGGTTTGAACAAACGTCAAGGGAAAGCGTTGCTTCACGAACTAGAGGCGCATGAACGAGTCATTTATAAAGTGCCGACAGCAGATCTTGAAGACGGTCGTCCTGGACTTCCTGACGAAGTGGCGCTTGGCATGACATATGACCAATTAGATGATTATTTAGAAGGTAAATCCATCGATCCGGTGATTGCAGAGCGGATTGAGACGATTTTCAAACGTTCACGTCATAAGCATCATATGCCTGCTTCACTGTACGACGAGTGGTGGCAATAAGAGAAAGGAGAAGCTATCTTGATGACGGCTTCTCCTTTGTATGTCTTACGCTTTTTTGAACGGAACGAATTGAATGATAAGAATACATGTAAAGGCGATAAAACTGAGAAGTGGGATGGTAACAAAACCAAAGTAATTCACCCAGCGAATGAGACAGTCGTTCGTGCAGAAGGCTTCTCCGTTCGGAATACGTTCTAGGATGACGTGATAAAGACTGATACACCAGCCGGCGCCGGCCATGATTCCAACGAACAATCGATTCACGTCGCGAGCAGTCAACATGATTGTCAAGTAGTAGATGGCGAGTGGATACATAAAAATGCGTTGGAACCAACACAGTTTACATGGTAAAAAGAGCATGACTTCAGAGAAGTAAAGGCTGCCAAGCGTCGCGACGGTCGCAACGATAAAGGCGAAATGATGACGTTGCATCAGATTTCCTCCTAACAATCAAATTGATGAATAAACATGATATGATACATTGAAACAAATACTTATTCAGTATACAATCTTTCAAACGATAGAGAAACAGGTGACGTCATGCAAGTATCGGAAGTAGAAGTGTTGATTATCCTTGCAGAAGAATTGAATATGCGCAAAGCGGCGGAGCGGTTATTCGTCTCCCAACCGGCGCTCAGTCAACGGCTCGTGACGATTGAACATCAATGGGGAAAAAAAATCTTTGTCCGTTCGACACGTGGTCTTGCCTTGACGCCAGACGGGGAGAAGATCATCGAGTTCGCCAAGAAAATGTACAGTGAAGAACAAGAGTTACGAAGCGAGCTGACGGCAAATCCAGGAGAAGTATATGGAACGTTAAAGATTGCTGTCGCTTCCATCATGGGTCAGTATTGGCTCCCGAAAGTGTTAAAGACGTTCGTGGAGCGATATCCGTCTGTCCGTGTCAAGTTAGTCACCGGATGGTCGAGTGAAATGATGCGTTACATGCTTGAGGAGAATTTTCATATCGGCATCATTCGAGGGAATCCGGATTGGCGCGGTGAGCGCATGAAGCTGTTCTCTGACTCCTTACACTTGGTCGATTTAAAAATGACAGACCTGTCCCAACTAAAAAATAACGAACGCTCATTTATTCAGTTTAAGAGCGACTCGACATATTACCAGGAAATATTAGAATGGTGGCAGGAACGATTTTCGAGCCCGCCGCTCACCACACTCGTCGTCGACCAGATTGAAACGTGTAAACAGATGGCGTTACATGGAATCGGATTCGCCATCTTACCGGAGTCGACCATTAAAGATGTCAATGAAATGAACAAGATTCCGTTGACGTCCTCGAGTGGTGTCCCGCTCGTTCGGGACACATGGATGCTGTCGACAGAATCGATGTTGGAATTGGCACAAGTACAAGCATTTTGGAACATTGTTGAAGAAGTTACGAAGGAGACTGAATCATGAATTGGGCAATCGAAGCAAGAAGACAACTGCATTTAATCCCGGAAGCCGGATATGAAGAATTCAAAACGCAAGCGACTCTCGAACAACTGATTCGTTCGCTCGATTCGCCGCGTGTTCATATCACGCACTGGCGGACGGGCCTTTTCGTTCGCGTGGATGGTCTCGTCGGGGAGAAGACGATTGGGTATCGAGCCGACATGGATGGGCTACCGATTACCGAGGAGACCGGATTGGAGTTTGCATCGATTCATGAAGGTATGATGCATGCGTGCGGCCATGATGTCCATATGTCTATCGCGCTCGGATTGATCAAACGAGCGGTCGAAGTCCCGTTCAACCACCATCTTGTCGTCTTCTTCCAACCGGCTGAAGAAGGGCCGGGCGGGGCCGAACCGATGGCGAAATCCGAATTGTTCTATCACTTCCGTCCGGACGCGCTATTCGGATTACATGTCGCTCCGGAATATCCGGTCGGGATGGTAGCCTCTAGACCGGGTGTATTATTCGCAAGTGCACGTGAACTCCATATTACGATTCATGGGAAGGGAGGGCACGGCGCATTCCCTCACGCAGGAATTGATGCCGTTATCGTCCAAGCCGCCCTCATCATGCAACTGCAAACCATCGTGTCACGAAACATTGATCCGATGGGAAGTGCGGTCGTCAGCATCGGGAAAGTCGCAGCGGGAACAAAAGAGAACATCATCGCCGATACAGCCAAGTTAGATGGAACGGTCCGCGCGTTATCTGACAAGGAGATGGTTGTACTTGAAAGCCGGATTCGTCAAATCATCGCCGGTGTCGAAATGACGTACAACGTTCAAATCGACCTTGAATTCGGAAATCGCTATCATGAGGTCGTCAACGATGAGCGCTATCTTTATCAGTTCGAAGAAGCGGTCGAAGAGGTAGGATATTCGTATAAGACATGTGTTCCCGCCATGACAGGGGAAGACTTCGGATATATGCTGAAACAAGTTCCTGGATTTATGGTTTGGTTAGGTGTGAACGATATGGGGTCGGGTCTTCATCAATCGACACTCAATCCAGACGAACGAGCGATTGAAGTAGCCATCGAATTGTTTGATCACTATTTCCGTACGGTCATGATTCAATAACACGAAGCGGTCTCTGTTGAGACCGCTTTTAGTGTGCCCAAAAAAGAGTGAAGTGTGAGCAAAGAGGGAATCAAATATGAATGTAAAGCGACAATTCTGTGGCTATTGCTCAAATGTGAACATTTTGCAAACTCGAGCATTGAGACATTACAGCGCAATATAAAATCATTATGATGGAAGTATCGAAGGGTATTCATCTGTGATTGTCGTTTCATACATGGGTTCGAAGCGATAGAGAGAGATAGGAGGTAATCAATAGATGTTTCAAGATCCTGTCCTGATGAGCCGAGCATTAACGGCACTCACTTTAGGTTTTCATGTGATTTTTGCCACACTCGGCGTCGGGGTTCCACTTTTAATCTTATTGGCAGAATTTTTAGGAATTCGTAAAAAAGACCCGAAATATACCCTCATGGCTCGCCGGTGGTCACGCGGTTATGTCGTGACTGTAGCAGTTGGGGTTGTAACGGGTACAGCAATCGGTCTTCAGCTTTCGCTATTATGGCCGAACTTGATGCGCGTTGCGGGTCAAACGATTGCACTTCCACTATTCATGGAGACGTTCGCTTTCTTCTTTGAAGCGATTTTCCTCGGAATTTACTTGTACACGTGGGATCGGTTTAAAAATCCGTGGCATCATATGCTTCTCGGGATTCCAGTCGCAGTCGGTGCATTGTTCTCAGGGTTCTTTATTACAACGGTAAACAGCTTTATGAACCAACCGGTAGGATTTGATATCGTTGACGGTCTTTTGGCAAACGTCAGTCCGCTTGAGGCGATGTTCAGTCCAGCTATGCCGACGAAGATGGCACACGTATTGACGTCTGCGATTCTAACGTCTGCGTTCATCCTAGCGGCGATTGCAGCTGTACAGTTGTTACGTCAACGTCGTAATCAACTCGACAAGATGTCAATCGAATATCACAAAAAAGGTCTTCGCTTGACGATGACAGTCGCTTTGATCTTTGCGATTGCGACAGCACTTGTCGGAGACTTCTCAGGTAAGTATTTGGCACAATATCAGCCGGATAAATTAGCAGCAGCGGAATGGCACTTTGAAACCTCCTCCGAGGCTGAGTTGATTCTTGGTGGTTGGTTAGAAGATGACGGTGAAGGCGGATACGAAGTTCGAGGCGCCTTAAAGATTCCTTACGCGCTTTCAATTCTTGCTGGTGGTGTTCCAAACTATGAGGTGACAGGTCTCAATGAATTTGCGAAAGAGGACCAGCCACCGCTCTTTGTTCACTACTTGTTTGATGCGATGGTCGGAATCGGGATGCTTCTAGCGCTGATTTCCTTCCTGTTCGTATTAGGGCGTTATATTAAACGTTTGAACCAGTTCAGTAAACCGATGCTCTTTGCGATTGCAGCCGGTGGACCGCTTGCGATGGCAGCGATTGAATTCGGTTGGTTCTTCGCTGAATTTGGTCGTCAACCGTGGGCGCTTTATGAGTTGATGCGTACGAGTGAAGCAGCTACGACATCGGCGAATGTCGGTTGGATGCTTGTCGCTTTCGCGATCCTCTATGCGGTGCTCGGAACAGTCACAGTGGTCGTTCTATCACGTCTGTTCAAAGAGAACCCAGTAGGGAAAGAACTAAAACAATCCGAACATCGTGGTGAAGCGATGTTTGCGGATGAAGTGTGATCGGAGGGTATGACATGCAAATTCAAGAGTTAGGGATTGCCGTCTTATGGACGTTCTTATACGGCTATCTCATCGTCGCATCGATTGACTTCGGTGCTGGCTTCTTCGCATTCTATAGCCGTTATACAAAACGGGATCACTTGGTGAACCGTCTCGTTAAACGGTATTTGTCACCGACTTGGGAAGTAACGAATGTGTTTTTCGTCTTCTTCTTCGTCGGGATTGTCGGATTCTTTCCGGATACAGCTTATTACTATGGAACGGCGTTACTCGTTCCGGCATCCGTCGTGTTGATTTTACTTGCGATTCGCGGTAGCTTTTACGCATTCGCGAACTATGGGTCGAAAGAAAGCACGCTGTATATGTTCCTATACGGAGCCACAGGATTACTCATCCCAGCTTCGATGTCGACCGTATTGACGGTCAGTCAAGGTGGATTCATCACCGAGACGGAAAACGGCGTCTTCTTTGACGGCGCGAAGTTGTTCACCAATTTTTATTCATGGACAGTTGTCATCTTGGCGATTGTTTCAGTCCTCTATATTAGCGCGATGTTCCTCTTGTTCTATGCGGACAAAGCACGCGATCAAAATGCGGTCGAACTCGTCAGAAAATGGGCGCTCTTCTGGAGCGTTCCGACGATTATTGCTTCTGGGCTCGTCTTCTTCGGTTTGAAGTCGCAGGCGGCTTGGCACTACGAGAGCATCTTAGGAGGAAACTGGTGGTGGTTCGCAATGAGCTTCCTCTTCTTCGCGATTGCCGTCTCATTCGTTTATATGAAGCGAAATTACGGGATTGCTTTCTTGATGGTCATGGGACAATTCTTTATGGCATGGTTCGGCTACGGATATTCACACTTACCGTATATCTTGTATCCGTATATCGATATCAATGGAAGTGTCGTCAACGAGTCGATGGCGGTGGCACTCGTCGTCGTATTCATCTTAGGATTGCTCCTTCTCGTTCCGGCGCTCTACTTGTTGCTCCGTTTGTTCCTGTTTGACAACGATTATGTACGCGGGAAACGTTCGAGCGGAAAAGCATGACTTTAAAAGATGGGATTTCCTTCATATGAAGGAGATCCCATCTTGTTTTATGTAGAGTTTTGAAAGGGAATCAGTTACACTGAACGAAGAATCAAGAAGAGACCATGTGTAGGAAAGGGATGTAGGATTATGACAGGTGAATTTGCAGTCATTGGGTTAGGGCGATTTGGTGGGTCAATCGTCCGTGAGTTGTCTTCAAACGGATACGATGTTCTTGCCATCGATTCAGATGAGGAACGCGTCAATGAGTTTATGGGTTTAGCCACTCATGCCGTAATCGCGGATACGACAGATGAAAACGTGTTGAAGAGTTTAGGGATTCGTAACTTTGAACACGTCATCGTTGCCATCGGTGAAAACATTCAAGCTTCGATTTTGACGACGTTGATCTTAAAAGAACTTGGTGTCCAAATCATCACTGTCAAAGCGACAAATGATTACCATGAAAAAGTTCTCCGTCGCATCGGTGCAGATAATATCGTCCACCCAGAACGAGATATGGGCGTTCGAATCGCAAACGGGTTGATGAGCCAGAGCATTTTAGATTATCTTGAATTATCAAATGAACATTCAATTGTTGAAATCAAAGCGTCAGATAAGTTGTCGAATAAATCACTTATCGATTTGGACTTCCGTGCGAAGTATGGGGTCAACATTGTCGCCATTCGTCGTGATGACGATGTCATCATTTCGCCGCAGGCAGATGAGATGATCTTATCGGAAGATATTTTGATTATCATCGGAAAAGATACCGATCTCGATAGACTTGAACGGACGTTACGTTCGAAATAAAAAAAGACCTCTTGAGCGATACCGTGATCGTTGAATCGATTGATCCAACTCGGCGGTTTGACGCAAGAGGTCTCTTTTTTAACTATATCAGGCGAGAATTCTCCCTCCTCTAAGCGTCTCGGGGCGTAGCCCGGCGTAGGTGGGGGATGAATCGCCCGGTCCAAAACTCTTTTTCCCTGTGACAGATATGACGAACAGAAGTTCGCGATTCTGTCGGATTCTCCCTCCCCCTCCGCGGGTATCGGATGAGGAGGACACATCACGATCTTCTGGAGGGAGAAGGGATAGATATGCTGAAAGGCTACACATACAGGCTCCATCCGACGCCGGCACAGGCCGAGTTCCTCATCAAGACGATCGGCTGCGCCCGGTTCATCTACAACAAGCTGCTCGAGGACCGCATCGCCATCCGCGAGGAGGCGAAGGCGGGGAGCGGAACGAGACGGAAACCGGCGACACCCGCCTCCTACAAGCCCCTCTTCCCGTTCCTCGCCGAGGCGGACAGCCTCGCGCTCGCGAACGCGAACGCGAAGCTGAACCTCGACACCGCGTTCGCGAAGTTCTTCGCCGGGACGGCCGGTTTCCCGGTGTTCAAATCGAGACGACGGTCGCGCGCCTCCTACACGACGAACAACCAGCACGGCACGATCCGCATCGAGGCGGGCAAGGTCCGTCTGCCGAAGGTCGGGTTCGTGCGGTTCACCCAACATCGTCCGTTCGAGGGCGTCATCCGGTCGGCGACGGTGTCGATGACGAGGACGGGCAAGTTCTTCATCTCCATCCTCGTCGCACAGGACGATGAACCATGGATCCCAGCCGAGCACAAGGTCGGGATCGACCTCGGTCTGGGACACTTCGCCGTCATGACGAACGACGCGATGGTCTCGGAGAAGATCGACAACCCTCGCTTTCTTCGAAAATCCGAAGCGAAGGTCAAGAAGGCGCAACGCGCGCTGTCACGCAAGAAGATCGGGAGTAAGAATCGTGAAAAAGCCAAATTACTTTTGGCTAAGAAACACGAAAAGATTGCCAACCAACGCAAGGACTTCCTTCACAAGCTGTCGAGACGAATCGTTGACGAGAACCAAGTCATCGTCGTGGAGACATTGAAGTCGAAGGACATGATGAAGGATCACAAGGTGGCGAAGTCCATCGGGGATGTCAGTTGGTACGAGTTCGTCCGTCAACTTGAATACAAATCAAACTTCTACGGACGGACGCTCATCAAGGCGGACCCCTGGTACGCATCCACTCAGATCTGTTCCACTTGCGGCGTGAAAGGTCAGAAGAAGACGATGGATGTCCGTGAATGGACGTGTGCCTGTGGCGCGCATCATGACCGTGACATCAACGCGAGCATCAACCTATTGATGTTGGCCGACTGAACATCCTTCAGGGTGGGAACCACCCGACGAGCTTGGTAAACAACCGTGGCTAGTAAGAGCACGGTCTTCCCAAGAAGCTCCCCCTTCAATTTGCGAAGCAAATAAGAGGCGAGTAGTTCACATTAATTTCATCGCTTTCAGTCCATATTCGATGCCATCTTCAAGAATCGATTTCGTCACAAAGTCCGCAACGTCTTTCGCTTCAGAACGAGCATTTCCCATGGCAATCCCTGTCCCCACATATTGGAGCATGGCCAAGTCGTTCAAAGCGTCTCCAAACGCGTACGTATTCTCGAGTCGATAACCGTTCGCTTCGATAAAGTGACGAATGCCGTCGGCTTTACTTGCACCTTTATTGATGACGTCCATCGCATGTGGATGCCAGCGGATGAAGTCGAACTCATGATAGGCGTCGAGATAGTGATGCTCATCTTCAGGTGTACAGTAAAGGAGCGTCTGATAGACGTCTTCTTCTGCGTGGAAGTTTGGTTCGTAGCGCGGAATCGGCATGTCGAGTTCTCCGAGAGATTGCTTGACGATAGCGTCATCCGGTTTTGAAGCGCCGCCGCGATCTTGTCCCAGATAGACGAGGGTATGGTTGTTCGAAGTGGCATGAGTCGTCAAACGACCGAGTGCATCTTTAAATAGCGTGTTACGATATACGATTTCACCTTTATGCACGACGATTTGACCGTTGTAACAAACAAGGCTATCGATTCCGACTCGTTCCGGGATATCCGATAACATCGCTGGTCCTCGTCCCGTCGCGATAAACGTCTCAACTCCGTTTTCACGAAGCGCTTGAATCGCTGAAATCGTTGAAGGTGGAATATAGCTACCTTCATGCAAGAGTGTGCCGTCAATGTCGAAAAAAACAACTTTTTGATCTTCCATTTGATTCACCATTCTTTCTCTTTGTCTAAAAAATATGTTTTCCGATCCCACTAAAAGGATAACACGAAATAGGGAAACTACCACGAATATCACATCGTTAGTGAAATATTGCCATGATATGAGCTATAATGAAAAAAGAATCTTACGGACATATTCGAGAATCACTTATGTTTCACATAGATGTATTAATAATTGAAGTAAGGAGAGATTAAATGAAGTTTGTTAAGAACCACCAAACAGCCGTGTTCGCATTAGGCGGACTAGGAGAAATCGGGAAGAACACATACGTTGTTCAATTCCAAGATGAAATCATCGTCATCGATGCGGGAATCATGTTCCCAGAGGATGACTTGCTTGGGATTGACTATGTGATTCCGGATTACTCGTATTTGATTAAAAACAAGGACAAGGTAAAAGGGGTATTCATCACGCACGGTCACGAAGACCATATCGGGGGAATTCCATTCTTACTTAAGCAAGTTCAGTTACCGATTTACGCGACAAAACTTGCGCTTGGTTTGATTAAAGTAAAACTCGAGGAGCATGGATTGTTGCGTGAGGCGGAACTCCACGAAATCGATGAGGATTCACTCATCAAATTCCGTAAAACGAGCATTTCGTTCTTCCGTACGACGCACTCGATTCCGAACTCGCTCGGTGTTGTCGTCAAAACACCACAAGGGAACATCGTCCATACAGGTGACTTCAAGTTCGACTTCACACCAGTCGGTGAACCTGCCGATCTCGCCAAGATGGCGGAGATTGGAAAAGAAGGCGTGCTCTGTCTCTTGTCTGACTCGACAAATGCGGAAGTCGAAGGCTTCACGATGAGTGAGAGCGTCGTCGGGGGAACGATTAGCGAGACGTTCCGTAAAGCAGACGGTCGAATCATCTTCGCCACATTCGCATCGAACATTTATCGTTTACAACAAGTCGTCGATGCGTGTGCTGAGACAGGACGTCATCTCATGATTTTCGGTCGTTCGATGGAGAAAGTTATGACAATCGGGCAAGAACTCGGATTCATCAACGTTCCGAAAGGGATGATCATTGAAGCGAATCAAATGCGTCACTATGACCCGAACGAGATTGCCATTCTTTGTACCGGTTCACAAGGTGAACCGATGGCCGCGCTTAGTCGTATCGCGAACGGGACACACCGTCAAGTGTCGATCATCCCGGGAGATACGGTCATCTTCTCATCTTCTCCGATTCCGGGGAACGCCATCTCGGTCGGGAAGACGATTGACCAGCTGTATAAAGCAGGGGCTGACGTCGTGTACGGGAAGTTGACGAACATCCACACGTCTGGACACGGTTCGCAACAAGAACAGTTGTTGATGATTCGTCTCCTCAATCCGAAATTCTTTATGCCGATTCACGGGGAGTATCGCATGTTGAAGAAACATGCGGAGCTCGCTGAATCAGTCGGGATTCCAAAAGAGAATAGCTTCGTCATGGATAACGGAGAAGTGCTCGCTGTCGATTCTGAGTCGGCTGCGGTCACTGGTAAAATTTCTGCGAACGCCGTTTACATTGATGGGAATGGAATCGGCGATATCGGGAATATTGTATTAAGGGATCGTCGTATCCTTTCTGAAGATGGACTCGTCGTCGTTGTTATCAGTATCGATGGCAAGACACGTAAACTCGTTTCAGGACCGGATATCATCTCACGTGGGTTCGTCTATATGCGTGAATCAGGTAGCTTGATTCGCGACGGCGAACGTTTGTTGAAGAAAACCGTCGAGCAAGGGTTGTCAAATAAACAGATGAAGTGGTCGGAGATGAAGCAACTCGTATCCGATACGCTCACACCATATTTGGCACAAAAGACGCGGAGACACCCGATGGTCCTGCCGATTATTATGGAAGTATGATTGAACGGGCTGTAGGTGACTACAGCCTGTTTTTTTAACCGCAAAGGAGGAGGGGAACTCATGGCTAAAGAAAAAGGGAAAAAAGGATGGTTCAAGTGGGGATTGGCCATCATCGCTGTCATTTTTCTCATCACACTTGTGTATCACCAAGTAAAACCGTTACCGGATGGGGTGTCACGACAATCTGAACCTTATCTCATTTCGGATGATCAAATCGACTTTCTTCATGATTTGACATATCAAGGAGAGGATACGGAGATTGTCGAGCAAGAAATTTTTAATGAAGTCGAACGAGCGATTCGGGAAGCTGAGGAATATATCGTCATGGACTTTTTCTTATTCAACCCTTATTCGAATGAAGACCGGCAATATCCGGATATCACGGCGCGATTGTCATCAGCGCTGCTAGAGCAAATGGAGCGATACCCGGACTTGAAAGTCGTCTTTATTACAGACGATATCAATACGACGTATAACGGGCACGTTTCCGACCACTTCGATGTGCTAGAAGAGGCGGGGGTGGAAGTTGTGTACACGAATCTCGACGCACTTCGCGACCCAAACATTTTGTACTCCACGTTTTATCGGATGGCGCTTCAATGGTTTGGGGATAGTCAGGACGGATGGTTGCCGAATCCGATGGCCTCGTCGGCACCGGATATTACCGTTCGGGCGTATTTAAGATTGCTGAACATTAAAGCGAACCACCGAAAAGTGATGGTGACAGAAAATGAAGGGTTCGTATTATCGGCGAACCCGCATGATGCGAGTGGGTATCACTCAAATGTCGGTGTTCATTTAAAAGGACCCATTTTAAAAGAGATAGCTAAAGGGGAACAAGCAGTCGCGACGTTCTCAAAAGGCGATGCACGACGTTTCCCGGACGATGACGCATTATCGAAGATCGAGAGCGCGCCGAACGATGCGCCGATGGAGATTCGTTACGTAACGGAAGGAAAGATTCAGGAGTCGGTGCTCGATGCGATGAATGGAGCGGAAGACGGAGATACGATTTGGATCGGCATGTTCTACTTGGCTGACCGAAATATTATTCAAGCGATTGAGGATGCCGCTGGCCGAGGTGTGACCGTGAACATGATTCTCGACCCCAATACGAACGCTTTTGGTCGCTCAAAATCGGGATTGCCGAACTTACCTGTAACGGCAGAACTGAATACCGTCAATCCTGAACAGATCGAAATTCGTTGGTATGATGTCGGCAAGGAACAATATCATCCAAAAATCCTATATGTGGATGGAGAAGAAAAGACAGTCGTCTTAGGTTCCGGAAATTATACGACACGAAATATGAACGATTACAACCTAGAAGCAGACGTCGAGGTAAAAGGAGAAGAGGATACAGCTTTCTTTGACGAGGTAGACGATTATTTCAATCGCTTATGGAATAACGAGAATGGAACGTACACAGTGGCATATGACGAGATTCAAACCGACATCCCACTTGGAAAGTACGTGATGTATTGGCTTCAAAAAGTAACATGGACGATGACGTACTAAAAAACAGCTATCCTCAAATTGGGGATAGCTGTTTTGACGTTAGTTCGTCTCGATTGGATTAAACTCGTTCGTGTATTCGTATAAGAATTTCCCAGACTCTTTCAAGACGTCACTCTTACGGTGAAGCGAGAAGTGATCGTACGGTACGGTCTCTGTCTGAATATTATTCGTATACTTTTCGAGTAACAGAGAACTTGACGGCTCAATCAGATTAAACTCGCCGCCTCGTCCAGAGAAGGATAGCACTTGTACGGATCGTGGCCATGTCTCAAGTTTTGACTGGAACGCTTGTAGCCCGTCCGAGTTAGGTGATAAGTCACGGATGGCAGGGCTACCTGTGTTGATTCCAAAGTTACTAGCCGATAGGCCAAAGTTTGCGAGTCGAGTGCCGCCGAATGGACTATCAAACGTGACGAACTTATCGACGATGTATGTTTCCTGGTTCAAAATGTAGTTGGCAGCCGCAACGCCACCCATACTATGACCGAGGATATACATGCGATCGAATGAGCGGTTTCTCGTTTTCTTATACGTTTCAATTGCTGAATTTAACCATTTTGTTTGATTGTTCAAAGAAGCTTCTGCATCCTCGAACTCGATTCGAACGATTGGACGATTCGAGCTGTAGTCATAAATTTCGCAGTCGGTTTTTCCTTTGACGGTAACCGTACAAAGGGCACCGTCGGTTGCTTGGCCACTCTCTTCCATCGCTTGCGAGAAGCGGAGGAACGTTCGGTCAGTCCCGAGTAGACCATGCACCGCGAAAGTAGGGATAAACTCGTTCGTCTGCGACGCTTGGCGAATCGCCTCGGTTTGTCGCTCATTCGCCAATTCTTGTCGGAATGTCCCGACAATCAATACGAGTGAAAGGGAGACAATCAATAACCCTAACAGGCGCGAACGAATCGATGTTTCCCTAGGGTTACCGATGTTTTTTCGATATTTACGCCAAATGAAATACCCTAAAATAATCGCAGAGACAAATACGATGATGGTGATCACCCATGCTTTAACGTTTGGCACATGGGCGACGAGTGTTAAATTATTTTGGCGTCCCCCGTACACTTGCCACTCGACATGCTTCATGGAGCGAAGGTCAAGGCCAGTCCCGTCTTCCACGAACACGCCGGTCGGAACGGTTAAATTAAAGCGGATATCGGCTTGCCGGATATATCGTTCCGCTAATTTCTTAGGTGAACCCGACAGTTCGACACCAGGTAAGTCAACCTGATCTAGTCGAAGATCGAGGTTCGTCTGCATCGTGTAAGAGTCGAACCAGATGCCCTCTCGTTGCTCGATATCGAATTGAATGTCAGGTGGGACGAGAATTCCGGCTGGACCGGTTTTCCATTCTTCTTTAATCTGTTGTAACTCATCCACATTGCGGAACGTCTTCTTCAAGACCATCCCTTCATAATCATCGGCGCTCGAATAATCTTCAGTCTCGTACCCATTATCCTCGGCCTGCTCCTTCCACGTATCCCAGTCGAGTCTGAGATTGAGCAACTTCATCACTGGGTGGTCGCGGAAAGCATAAGTGGTTTCGAGTGAAACGGATTGATCGTAATGCACGGTCGCATCGTAATTAATGCGCACACATCCGCCGATTAAAAGAAATAAAAATGGGAATAGTAACAACAGTGCCCTTTTTCTCGAGCTAAACATGTTAGATCGGTTCGCCGTATGTGTCTAGCGGATTCGACGTATTGATTCGGTCATAGAATAAAATACCGTCCAAATGGTCGAGCTCGTGCTGACACACGATCGCGCGCATACCCCGAAGACGAAGCTTAATTGGTTGTCCGTCTCGGTCAAACCCTTCTAATGTGATTCGACGAAAACGAGGTACATTTCCTTTGACCACGCGGTCGACCGACAAACATCCTTCCCCACCATTTAAAAATGTCTGTTCGACAGAGTGGCTCGTGATTTTAGGATTGAAAATCGAGAGTTTGAACGTTTCTTCCTCTTCTTGTAGCAAGACTGTGAAGAAACGACGGGTTACACCGAGTTGTGGCGCGGCGATTCCGACACCACCTCGTAACTCGTATTTTTCGCTCATCTCTGGGTCTTGACTATTGACGAGGAACGTCTCCATCTCGTCGAGTAGCGCCAAGTCCTCTTCGGTTGGCGGAATCGGTACTTCAATTGAACGTGCGCGAAGTCGTTCGTCTCCTTCGCGAATGACGTCTTTCATCGTTAACATGTGCAACTTCCTTTCTATAAAACGTATATGATTGATTATATCATATTTAAAGAGAGAAGAATGTGGATGGTACAGAAGGTGAAACGAAAATGATACAGAGACAAAATGAATGTCATATCCCTTGAATGTAAGCGTTTTATTTCAGTAAGCATATTTTTTGCGTTATTATAACAACCCGTTTTATACTAACTAGGAAACGGCAGGAGAGCATAACTTTCCTGAATTACGTTAATACAGATTGCTTTTTTGGACAGATACACGTAAGATTTGAGATAGTGTTTGATCACAAAAAAGACAATTGTCTCATAGTTGAAAGGATGAGGTGAAACGAATGAACAACGTTCAGGTACTTCAAAACGTGGAAGAAAACTTCCAAACGTTCCGTATTCTCGACGAGAAGGGTGAGGTCGTCAACCAAGACGCAATGCCTGACCTAACGGACGAGCAACTTCAGGAACTCATGCGCCGCATGGTCTATACTCGAATCTGGGACCAACGCGCCATCTCACTTAACCGTCAAGGACGCCTAGGATTCTACGCGCCAGTGGCAGGTCAAGAAGCGACGATGATCGGGACGCAATACGCGCTCGACAAAGAGGACTGGATCCTTCCAGGATACCGTGATATTCCACAACTCGTATTCCACGGACTTCCGCTTTATCAAGCGTTCTTGTTCTCACGTGGACACGTGGCAGGAAACCGCATCCCTGAAGGTGTCAACGTATTGATGCCGCAAATCATCATCGGTGCACAAATCATTCAAACTGCGGGTGTGGCTATGGGCCTCAAACGCAACGGCAACAAAAATGTCGCTATTACTTACACAGGTGACGGTGGCTCATCACAAGGTGACTTCTACGAAGGATTGAACTTTGCAGGTGCATTCAAATCACCAGCAATCTTCGTCGTTCAAAACAACCGCTTCGCTATTTCGACACCAGTTGAGAAGCAAACAGCAGCTAAAACGATCGCGCAAAAAGCTGTTGCAGCTGGAATCAACGGAATCCAAGTAGACGGAATGGACGTTCTTGCAGTGCTTGCAGCGACACAACAAGCTCGCGTAGACGCACTCGAAGGAACACCGACACTCATCGAGTCACTCACTTACCGTTACGGACCACACACGCTCGCTGGGGATGACCCAACACGTTACCGTACAAAAGAACTCGACACAGAGTATCAAGAAAAAGATCCACTCGTACGTTTCCGTCTCTTCCTCGAGAACAAGAAACTCTGGAACGAAGACATGGAGAACGAAGTGATCGAGCAAGCGAAAGCTGATGTGAAAGAAGCAATCAGCCAAGCTGACAAAGAACCAAAACAAAAAGTTTCGGACTTCATCAACAACATGTTCGAAGAACTTCCTTCAAACTTGAAAGAACAGCTTGAAGAATATACTGCAAAGGAGTCGAAGTAAGTTATGGCTCAAATGACAATGATCCAAGCGATTACTGATGCGATGCGCGTTGAAATGAAACGCGACGAGAAAGTACTTCTCTTCGGAGAAGACGTTGGTAAAAACGGTGGGGTATTCCGTGCAACGGAAGGCCTCCAAGACGAGCTCGGCGAAGACCGTGTCTTCGACACGCCACTCGCTGAATCAGGGATTGGTGGTCTTGCAATCGGTCTAGGTCTTACTGGATTCCGTCCGATTATGGAAGTTCAATTCTTCGGATTCGTATTCGAAGTATTTGACTCAATCGCAGCTCAAATGGCACGTATGCGTTACCGTTCAGGCGGCGCTTACAGCCAACCGATCACAATCCGTTCACCATTCGGTGGTGGAGTTAAGACACCTGAGCTTCACGCGGACAGCCTTGAAGGTTTGATGGCTCAGACACCTGGTCTTAAAGTCGTTATTCCATCGACTCCTTACGATGCAAAAGGTTTGTTGATCGCGTCAATCCGTGACAACGACCCAGTTGTGTTCCTCGAGCACATGAAATTGTATCGTTCATTCCGTGGCGAAGTGCCTGAAGGTGATTACACAATCGAACTCGGTAAAGCAGATGTGAAACGTGAAGGTACAGACGTTTCAATCATCACTTACGGTGCGATGGTGCACACTTCACTTAAAGCAGCGGAAGAACTCGAAAAAGAAAACATCAACGTTGAAGTCATCGACCTCATGACAGTGAGCCCGCTTGATATCGACACAATCGTAGAATCTGTTAAGAAAACAGGTCGTGCGATCGTCGTTCAAGAGGCACAACGTCAAGCAGGTATCGCTGCAAACGTTGTAACTGAAATTCAAGAACGCGCAATTCTTCACCTCGAAGCACCAGTTCTTCGAGTAACTGCACCAGACACAGTCTTTGCATTTGCACAAGGTGAAGACATGTGGTTACCAGACCATAAAGATGTCGTTGCAAAAGTTAAGGAAGTTGTGAACTTCTAAGATCGTGTTGAATAAACGATGAGGGAGAATGTTCTCCCTTGTCGTGTTTACATGATGAATTGATGGGAGGAAAAACCAGTGGCAGTATTTGAATTTAAATTACCAGATATCGGTGAAGGTATTCACGAAGGTGAAATCGTCAAGTGGTTCGTAAAAGCAGGGGATACGGTCAAAGAGGACGATGTTCTTTTAGAAGTACAAAACGACAAAGCAGTCGTTGAAATCCCAGCTCCAGTCGACGGTACAGTCAAAGAAGTTAAAGTTTCTGAAGGTACAGTTGCCGTAGTCGGCGACGTCCTCATTTCGTTTGACATCGAAGGCGACGCACCAGCAGGTGAAGAAGAAGAAGCACCTGAACAACCGAAAGCAGAAGAGAAGACAGAAGACGTGAAAGAAGATGTGAAAGAAGACGCGCCACGCGACGTTCAACTTCACAAATCTGAGCGTGTCATCGCAATGCCATCTGTCCGTAAATATGCACGTGAAAAAGGTGTCGACATCCGTGAAGTAAACGGTTCTGGCGACAACGGTCGCGTCTTGAAAGAAGACATTGATGCATTCGCGAACGGTGAAGCACCGTCTGCAGAAGCTACAACAGAGAAAACAGATTCTGTAGCACCAGCAGCAGCTGCGAAAACGGAAATCAAGCCTTACGAGTCAGCGACTCCAGAACTTGAAACACGTGAGAAAATCCGTGGAATCCGTAAAGCCATCTCGAAAGCTATGGTTAACTCGAAACACACTGCACCACACGTTACGCTCATGGACGAAGTCGACGTTACAAAACTCGTCGCACTCCGCAAAGACTTCAAACAAGTCGCGGCTGACCAAGGCGTGAAACTCACGTACTTGCCATTCGTCGTGAAAGCATTGACTGCTGCAGCGAAAGCATTCCCAACAATCAACGCTTCAATCGATGATGTGAACGAAGAAATCGTTTACAAAAACTATTACAACATCGGTATCGCAGCTGACACGGACAACGGACTCGTTGTACCAGTCGTAAAAGATGCAGACCGTAAATCAATCTATGCACTTGCTACAAACATTAACGAACTTGCAGGTAAAGCTCGTGAAGGTAAGCTCGCTGGGGAAGACATGAAAGGCGGATCGATCACAATCACAAACATCGGTTCTGCTGGTGGACAATGGTTCACACCTGTCATCAACCACCCAGAAGTTGCAATTCTCGGTATCGGTCGTATCGCTGAGAAAGCTGTCGTGAAGAACGGTGAAATCGTTGCTGCGCCAGTACTTGCACTTTCATTCAGCTTTGACCACCGCCTCATCGACGGTGCGACTGCACAAAACGCTCTTAACATGGTGAAACGCTTGCTCGAAGACCCAGCACTTCTAATGATGGAGGGATAAGAACATGGTAGTAGGAGAATTCGCACAAGAAACTGATTTGCTTGTCATCGGTGCCGGTCCTGGTGGATACGTTGCCGCAATCCGTGGCGCACAGCTCGGAATGAAAGTAACAATCGTTGAGAAAGGCAACTTCGGTGGCGTCTGCCTAAACGTCGGATGTATCCCATCGAAAGCGTTGATCACAGCTGGACACAACTTCCAACACGCTAAAGGACATGATTCAATGGGAATCTCGTCTGACAACGTGTCAGTGGACTTCACAAAAGTTCAAGACTGGAAACAGTCAGTTGTTAACAAATTGACTGGCGGTGTCAAAGGTCTCCTCAAAGGAAACAAGATTGAAATCGTTCAAGGTGAAGCTTTCTTCGCTTCTGAAGACACAGTTCGTGTCATCACAGAAGACAGCTCAACTCCTTACAAATTCAAAAAAGCGATTGTTGCGACTGGTTCTACACCAATCGAGATCCCATCGTTCAAATGGTCAAAACGCGTCCTTTCTTCAACTGGCGCATTGGCACTTCCTGAAGTACCGAAGAAACTCGTCGTCATCGGCGGTGGATACATCGGTATGGAGCTCGGTACTGCATACGCTAACTTCGATACAGAAGTAGTTGTTGTAGAAGGCGCTAGCGACATCTTGTCTGGTTTCGAACCACAAATGACGCAAATCGTTAAGAAAAAACTCAAACAAAAAGGTAACGTCACAATCCACACAAACGCACTTGCTAAAGGTGTCGAAGAAACGGAAGACGGCGTAACTGTTAAGTTTGAAGTAAACGGTGAAGAGCAATCTGTTGAAGCGGACTATGTCCTCGTCACAGTTGGTCGTCGTCCAAACACAGGCGACATCGGTCTTGAGAACGCGGACGTTAAAATCAGCGACCGTGGAATCATCGAAATCGATGACCAATGTAAGACTTCGAACGAAAACATCTATGCAATCGGTGATATCGTTCCTGGACCACCACTTGCACACAAAGCATCTTACGAAGCGAAAATCGCAGCTGAAGCAGCAGCAGGTAAGCCAGCTTACCTCGACTACTCTGCAATCCCTGCAGTCGTCTTCACAGATCCTGAACTCGCAACTGTTGGTTACACAGAACCACTCGCAAAAGAAGAAGGACTCGAAATCACAGTTTCGAAATTCCCATTTGCAGCGAACGGTCGTGCACTTGCACTTGATGAGCCAGACGGCTTCATGAAGCTCATCACTCGCAAAGAGGACGGTCTCTTGATCGGTGCCCAAATCGCGGGTACTGGCGCATCAGATATGATTGCTGAGCTTGGTCTCGCAATCGAAGCTGGTATGACTGCTGAAGATATCGCACTTACAATCCACGCTCACCCATCACTCGGTGAGATGGCAATGGAAGCTGCTGAAATCGCAATGGGTATGCCAATCCACGTCGTTAAATAAGCACGCTAGAAAAAACTCTCTCACGTTTTGTGAGAGAGTTTTTTGATATAGGTGACGACGCGTTCAACTTCCTGGAATCCAATCTTCTCATGGAACTGTTGACTGTTCTCGTTTTCAAGTTCGGTATCCGATGCCAGTTCGATACAACCATGACGTGCAGCGAACATTGACGCAGCATCAATCAGACGGGCAGCGACACCTCTCTGACGCTCGGATTCAACAACATAGATTCCTTCCACATAGGCTGTCGGAGACATGCTTGAACCTGGCACGTAGTCATGCCGGAAGCTGAGCTGGCAAAATCCAATCGCTTTTGTGTCATAGGATGCGATGAAATAATGCATTTTTTTTGAAGCAAGACCGAGTTTGACTTCCATCCGCAATTCCTCAATCGGGGCGTCGGGCCATAGCTCATGCATCAATTGCGCGAGTGCTTCTTGGTTTGACGGTTTGGCATACTCAATTTTCATGATGACTCTCTCCTTAGGTTTCATACTTGTAGTATAAAGGAAAATACTTGTGAAGAGAGAAGGGAGGGAATCCTGATGGCATTCGATGAGGAGTTATTATATACCGTATCCGAGACGAGTCGTGTACGTTTCACCGGGATTGAGACAGAAGCTGCCCGCTATGACTTTGGTTTCGTCTATACACATCAATTCATGGGCAAGGTATTAGTTGTCTGTATGCAAACGGGTCAATCGGCCCTTCTTGATCTGCATGCGCTAGAAGAGCCCCGTCAATTGTATCCGATGCTCGGCATTAACTTGAATGATACAGAACACGTCGCTGAATTTTTACGACTCTGCCTAGTTGAAAAAACAGAAGCATCTGAAGAAATTGACACTTGAAAACATGTAAGCGTTTTCTTATAATAAGCAATAGGGGAAGCAATTCGATCATCTACAGCCACCTTTTCTGAGATGACATAAAAAATGAGCCGGTCACGATGACCGGCTCATTTTTTATTTAGCGAATCGCTTTTGTTTGTTGGATGACTTTAATCATTTGAAGAGACTCATCTTCAAGACCTTGAACCGGGAGACCGGCTTCGATGTTGGCCATGATGTATTCGAGTGTCGACGTTGTGATCAATTCACCTGGAATGATGATTGGAATTCCTGGTGGGTACACCATAATGAATTCAGCTGAAATGCGTCCGACGGCGTTCTCAAGAGGGATCGTCTCCGTCTCTTCATAAAATGCATCACGCGGGCTAAGAGCCAATGGCGGGATTTCAGGAAGCATGATTGAGAGTGAGTCATTCCCAGACTTCTGATAAACGGACACGACGTCACGCATCGCTTCAATCAATGCTTGAATCGTCGACTCATCGTCTGCTGACGTAACAATGAAGAGCACGTTCAATAAATCTGACATTTCGACTTCGATGCGGTGTTTCTCACGAAGGTACTTCTCGACTTCAAATCCTGTCACACCGAGCTCGCGAACCGATACGAGAACTTTTGTCTCATCGAGTGCATAAGTCGATTCTGAGTGAAGCTCCGCGTGTCCGTAAACCGACAAGTTTGGCATTTGACCGATTGCTGTCCGTGCTGCTCGAGCAAGGTCAAGCGCACGTTCGTTCATCATATGACCTTTCGTCGCAAGCTGTCGACGCGCCGCATCAAGAGAAGCAAGGAGCAAGTATGATGTTGAAGTCGTCGTGATCATCGAAAGCATCGCATGAATCCGCTCTGGTGAAACGAGACCGCGGCGTACGTTCAAAATGGAACTCCCTGTCATCGATCCGCCAAGTTTATGCACGCTCGTTGCCGCCACGTCCGCTCCTGCTTGCATCGCCGAGAGTGGGAGTTCATCGTGAAACGGAAGATGGACGCCGTGTGCCTCATCGACAAGTACGGGCACATCTTGTGCATGAGCGACGTCAACGATTCGCTCCAAATCACCCGCGACACCGAAATAAGTCGGGTTGATGACAAGTACGGCTTTTGTATCCGGATGAAGCTCGAGTGCACGTTCTACAGCACTTGCTGTAATCCCGTGCGCGATGCCGTACGTCTCATCGAATTCTGGGTGGATGAAGACCGGGTGTGCACCCGTCAAGACGAGCGCGGACATGACCGATTTGTGCACGTTACGTGGAACGATGATTTTCTCATTCGGTCCGACGACGCCCATGATCATCGCCATGATGGCACTCGACGTTCCTTGAACGGAGAAAAAGGTCTCATCAGCACGGAACGCCTCTGCCGCCAAGCGTTCCGCTTCAGCGATTGCCGCTTTTGGATGATGAAGGTCATCGAGTGGGGCAATGTTAATCAAATCAATTTTTAGGGCGTTTTCGCCAATAAAGTCACGAAACTCCGGGTCCATCCCTTTCCCGCTCTTGTGACCAGGAATATGGAACGCAATCGGATTTGAGTCGACATGTTCAAGTAACGTGTCAAATAGTGGCGTTTCGAGCTGAGTAGCACCTTTTAATTTCAATCGTAAATCCCCCTTGGAATCAGTTTATTTATTAGATGAATGATATCGTTACGTTATATGTTGATTTTAAAAAAAGAAGCAACAAAAAAACTATAGAGATTTCTGACGTAACTTGCAATAGTTTTTTTTGTTGATACAATGAGTGTCGAGGTGAACAATATGCAAATCAATTATCCGATTAATCCGGATTGGACGACCGATGAATTGATCGAGGTCGTCGAGTTTTATAATGTCGTTGCACAAGCGAACGAAGGTGGAGTCGAGCGTGAGGTTTTCCTAGACGCGTATCGAGCTTTCAAGCAAATCGTAACATCTAAGTCAGAAGAGAAACAACTGAACGCGGTTCACGATGAACAGACTGGATATTCTACGTATCGTACCGTTCAAGTAGCGATGAAGTCATCGAGCAAAATGATTAAACTGTAAGTCGGAGCATGCCCGTGCAAATTCAGGCATGCTTTTTTGTTATTTCTTCTTAAAAGTCGGGTACAGTTACCTAACACTTATTCAGGTTTAAGGGGATTAAAATTGGGAATATATCCATTAAGATAAAAAATTCAAAATAGTCAGACAATTATCTTTCTTTTTCGAATTTTATCTGATATACTCAATTCAACTCACTAAACCGTAACTTGTAGCCCAACAAAAGGAGTGTGGCATCTTATGAAACAAGTGATTGAGGCATTCAAAAGAAAAGACGCAGAAAAACGGATTCCGGTGCTGCGCTTGGAGATTGATTATGAATTGGCAACCCTTTTCGATGCGATGGCGTCACAGGATGATGCTACAGTTCAGGCTAGCAAGCATCGGTTGGAGAAGTACCGCCAAGAATTATTGCGTCTCGAAGCCTAACCATTACACACACATTCAACCAGTATTCCGAGCGGATACTGGTTTTTGTTTGGTACAATACAGTTGAGGTGATCACAGATGATAGAATGGTTTGCAGTCGATTTAATCAAACAGGCGGGAGAGCTGATTCGTCGCGAGATTGATCAACATTATGAAGTGGAACGAAAGACCGGAAAAGGAGACTTGGTCACTGAAATTGACCGAGCGGTGGAACAGCTGATTGTCCGCCGTATCCAAAACCGATTCCCGGACCATCAAATCATGGGGGAAGAAGGAACGACGGATACGCCAGACACGTTATCAGGAACGGTCTGGTTCGTCGATCCAATTGATGGGACGTTAAACTTTATTCATCAGAAGCGTATGTTCGCCATCTCGGTGGCCGTGATGGTCGATGGAGTCGTAGAGTACGGATTCGTCTATGACGTGATGGCGGATGAGATGTTTATGGCTAGAAAAGGGTATGGTGCGACATTGAACGGACGGACATTGACGTATCTACATGAACATCATGTACGAGATGCATTTTTAAGTATGAATGCGACGTGGGTCACTCCGAACCATCAAATTGCCCCGGAAATCCTTGCCCCGATTGTTCGAGATTCGATTGGGACACGGGCGCATGGCGCTGCCTCGCTTGAGCTTGCTTGGCTCGCCGCAGGACGAGTGGACGGATACATTACGATGCGCAATATGCCGTGGGATTATGCTGCAGGGAAATTGCTCGTCGAAGAAGTGGGTGGACGGGTCGTTTCCTTATATGGGGAAACGATTCGATACGATGGGAGAACATCTGTATTGGCAGGAAGCGAGACATTCGTCAATGACGTCATCAAACACTATGTCATCGCAAAAGGGGTGACCCCCGAAGCGAAGCCGGATCTTCAAATCGTGGAACATGAATCGTATGAAGAAATTCGTGATTTACTCGTTTTAGCGAATCCGAATGAAGCGATGGTGCGAGAACAGTTTCAAACAGGACGAACGTTTAAAGCGTTACTCGGAGGAGAAATCGTCGGTGCCTATATGCTCGTATCGCACGGGGCAGGACGGGTCGAGCTTGTCAATATCGCGGTGAAGCCGGAGAGACAAAACCAAACGATTGGTCAGCGGATGCTACAAGACGCGGTAAAACGGGCGACGACACTTGGCGGTCAAGAACTCCTCGTTTGTACGGGGAATTCAAGCATCATGCAATTGCGTTTTTATCAACAAGCCGGATTCCGATTTGATTCTGTGGAACGTGATTATTTTATCCAATATGGATACGATCCGATCGAGGAGGATGGTTTGGTCTTACGTGACCGCATCTGTTTGACGCGTCCGATTTGAGTTATCAAATAAAAGGAAAGAGGGTTGCTCTGACGAAAGTCGGGCAACCCTATTGTGTTTATTAAGATTGACGGTCGGAAAGAATGCGACGACGTAATTGAATACCAAAGAACGTCGCGACACCACTAAGTACGAGACTGCCTAAAATGATGGCGGCGCTTCCTTCGGCCACCCCAATGCCGATGCCGACAAATCCAGCGACGACGGCCATGGCAATCAATAGAAACATAAGCTGCATGGAGACTCCTCCTTATTTTCTCTTCTCTACCCCATTGTATGATAAAAAACGTCCAATGAAAACGTTCACAGTCGATTCCACTCGACAAAGGTACTGTGACGTGTGCTATACTCTTAAAGTTGAAGAAAAGCTGAAACTTTTTAAATAAGAGAGGAATAACTACATGAACGTAAGAACAAACCTTCGTAACGTAGCCATCATCGCTCACGTTGACCACGGTAAAACAACGTTAGTCGATGAATTATTGAAACAGTCTGGTACTTTCCGGACGAACGAGGCAGTCGCAGAACGCGCGATGGACTCAAACGATATCGAACGTGAGCGCGGAATCACAATTCTCGCGAAAAACACGGCAATCGATTACAAAGACACTCGCATTAACATCGTAGATACTCCAGGTCACGCAGACTTTGGTGGGGAAGTTGAACGAATCATGCGTATGGTTGATGGCGTTATCCTCGTCGTCGATGCGCGTGAAGGCTGTATGCCACAGACTCGCTTCGTATTGAAAAAAGCACTCGACCAAGGACTTCGTCCGATCGTCGTTGTTAACAAAATCGATAAGCCGATGGTTCGTCCACTCGATGTTGTCGATGAAGTCGTCGATCTCTTGATCGATCTTGGCGCAGATGAAGATCAACTTGAATTCCCTGTCGTCTATACATCGGCTGTCAGCGGTTCAAGTTCGTTCGATCCTGATCCAGCAAACCAAGAAGACACGATCACACACGTGCTCGATACAATTCTTGAAAACACACCAGCTCCAGTGGATAACTCAGATGAGCCACTTCAATTCCAAGTGACGATGCTCGACTACGATAACTACCTCGGTCGTATCGGTGTAGGTCGCGTCTTCCGTGGGAAAATCAAAGTCGGTGAGCAAGTATCACTCTGTAAGACAGATGGTACGGTGAAGCAACTCCGTGTCACGAAATTGTTCGGTTACTTCGGCCTCAAGCGCGTTGAAATCGAAGAAGCTAAAGCAGGTGACTTGATCGCTATCGCCGGGATGGAAGACATCAACGTTGGTGAGACAGTTACGCCAGTCGGTAAAGAAGAGCCACTTCCGCTCCTTCGTATCGATGAGCCAACACTTCAAATGCGCTTCATGACGAACAACTCGCCGTTCGCAGGACGTGAAGGGGACTTCGTCACTGCACGTAAGATCGAAGAGCGTTTGATGAAACAACTTGAGACAGACGTGTCACTTCGTGTGGAAAACACGGATTCTCCTGACCAATGGATCGTATCAGGACGCGGTGAGCTTCACCTCGGTATCTTGATCGAGAACATGCGTCGTGAAGGCTACGAGCTTCAAGTATCGAAGCCACAAGTTATCATCCGTGAAGACGAAAACGGTACGAAAGTTGAGCCGTTTGAGCGCGTGATCATCGACGTACCAGAAGAGTACACAGGTTCAGTCATGGAGTCGATCGGTCTCCGTAAAGGTGAACTTGCCAACATGAACACGAACGATAACGGTCAGACACGTATGGAATTCATCGTTCCATCACGCGGACTCATCGGTTACCGTAACGAATTCTTGTCGGCGACACGTGGATACGGAATCTTGAACCACACGTTCGAAGAGTACCGTCCGTATATCGCAGCTGATATCGGTGGTCGTCGCAGTGGTGTTATGGTTTGTATCGAAAACGGGAAGTCAACGGCTTACTCAATCGGTGCACTCGAAGACCGTGGAACGATCTTCATCGAGCCAGGTACGGATGTATACGAAGGAATGATCATCGGTGAATGTAACCGTGACGTCGACCTTGCGATTAACGCCGTTAAAGGGAAGCAATTGACAAACATGCGTGCTTCAGCAAAAGACTCGACACAAGTCTTGAAACGTCCGCGCGTCTTCTCACTTGAAGAGTCGCTCACGTTCTTGAACGATGATGAGTACTGTGAAATCACGCCAGAGTCAATCCGTCTTCGTAAGAAAATCTTGAACAAGAACGAACGCGAGAAAGCTGACAAGCGTCGTAAACTTGGTAAAGAATAAGTAGTAGAAAAGGGAACGCTTCGGCGTTCCCTTTTGCATGGAATAGTGTAGAATGGATGTGTATGAAATAAAGGGGGACTCTTTGTCTTGAAAGCTTCTCAAACAATCGATATCACACAAATTGATGTTCCGTGGATTGCCTCGATGCTAGGTGTCGGGAGCGACCCGAACGATTTTTCGGTCGGATTCAACGCACTCGTTGTCACGGTCATCTTACTGACGATTCTCGTCTTTAAGCTTGGTTTTGCAAAACAATTGGCATGGTGGAAATCACTCATCGTCTATATTCTACTTGCACTTGGTGCAGGGACGATGGCGCTCGTCTTTTTCACATGGCCGATTCCAGAAGTACTTGCTGTCATGGCCATCGTGTTGGCCATCTATCGCGGTCGTCTCTGGTGGAACCGTCGTCAGGATGCAGTCGAGTCATAAAAAATACGGGCGTCTCTTCGGAGGCGCCCGTTTTCATTACCAATTTCGCTTTTGTCGAAATGTAGGATATAACTTGAATTGTCCAGATGCGGCGCGTTCAGCCGTACGTTCGCTGATTCGCTCCTGACAGTCTTGACACATATACGTTTTAGCCGGCTTGTTGCGCAATCGTTTTGCTTCAAACGACCATGAGTCGATTGTTTCGATTTTATCGCAAAGAGAACATTTTACACGCATCTTCTCACCTTCCTCTATAGGATGAGTATAGCATGATTTCATTCGTTGAAAGCAGGGAATTGAATCGATAAGGGAGAATGGTACAACCATACCCGGTTAAAAGGAGGGGAGTTGAATGGCGAGTAAGGCAACGTTTGAATTGACAGCCGCTCAACAGCGATTGTTGAATGACATGCCGTTAACATTTCTCGTCGGTTTTGATGAGGCAAAGCGTTGGCCAATCAGCCACGCCATCAGTTGGGTGCAAGCACTCGACAAGGACACGATGCGGTTCGCATTAACCAAGAATTCGCACATCGTGACGATTTTATCGACCGAAAAGACAGCGGGTCTCATCTTTATCGAAGATGGTCAGTCCTATCATGTTCTACTTTCATCCATCCAAGAATTTGAGCCAGCGGTAAAACCGAGCCTTCATCTTCGTTTTTTTGAAGGACATGTCGAAGAAGTGAGGAACATCTCATTTTATGGTGCAGCATACGCTCAGCCCGAAATTACGAAAACGTATGATATTCGTGCGGCGGAAAAGTTAGACCGTGAAGTAAAAGAAAGTCTTCATTCTTGATTACCATCCTATAGTCGAGGGGCGGCAAAGTCTATGAAAAAAACGTATGTACTCGATACGAACGTACTCTTACATGATCCGCTATCCTTATTTCAATTTGAAGAACATGATGTGGTCATCCCGGCCATTGTCTTAGAAGAACTTGATGGTAAAAAACGAAACATGGATGAGGTCGGGCGGAACGCCCGTGAAACGTCGCGTGTTCTAGACCAACTCCGAACATCGGGGAAACTTCATGATGGCGTCCCACTTGAAAACGGTGGACGTCTCTTTGTCGAGATTGGACACGAACACGAAGTCGATATTCCATTCGACGTGATGACGAACGATAACCGCATCCTACTCGTTGCCTTAAAATTAATGAAACAATACGAGCATGACACGAACCATAAAGTCGTCGTCGTCTCAAAAGATATATTGGTCCGTGTGAAGGCGGACGCAATCGGAATTGATGCAGAAGACTATCTGACCGACCATATCGTCGATACGACGAATTTGTATGCCGGCTATCGTGAAATCGAGGTCGATCAATCACTTATTGATGAATTTTATAAAGTACGCCAACTTCCGACATCCGCATTGACGAAACAAACGTTATATCCGAATTCGTTCGTCGTGTTAAAAAGTAACGTGTCGAAAGCGAGTGCGCTCGCGGTTGTCGACACGCTCCAACCGATTGTTCGTCCGTTAGCGCTCGACGCTGACCACATCTGGGGAATTCATCCACGAAACGTCCAGCAGCGGATGGCGCTCGACTTATTGTTGCGAGATGACATTCCGTTCGTCACGTTACTTGGGAAAGCGGGAACCGGAAAGACGCTCCTTGCTCTAGCGGCAGGACTCTCACTCGTTGAGGACGAGCAACGATACAACAAGCTCGTCGTTGCCCGACCGGTCGTCCCGATGGGGAACGATATCGGCTACTTGCCAGGTGAGATGGAAGAAAAATTACGTCCATGGATGCAACCGATCTATGATAATCTAGAATTTCTCTTCAGTGCCAATTCAAAAGATGAGCTAGGAAATATTCTGGCTGGCATGAAATCGATTCAACTCGAAGCGCTCACTTATATTCGAGGAAGAAGCATGCCCGACCAGTTCATCATCATCGACGAAGCTCAAAACTTAACGAAACATGAAATCAAGACGATTCTTACCCGTGTCGGGGAGAACTCGAAAATTGTTCTCGTCGGTGACCCGTACCAAATCGACCATCCGTATTTAGATGAATATTCGAACGGATTGACATACGCCGTTGAACGATTCAAAGGACAAAATGTCTTCGGTCACGTCCAACTTGTAAAAGGGGAACGTTCGTCTCTCGCAAGATTGGCGGCCGACTTGTTATAAGCGAGATAAACAAATAACGCCGAGCTAAACGCTCGGCGTTATTTTGTATCGAGTTGTAGCGATTGGACGTTCGTCCGTTCTAAAAAGGCGTTTGAAATCATGATCAATCCTGTGACGATGAACAGTGCGGAAAATCCGAAGTGTGCCACGATTTGAGATCCAAATAGCGGTCCGAGTAGATTTCCCATGAACTGAGCGGACTGATTATATGAAAAGATTCTTCCGGTTGCAGCGGTTGGAGTATGCTGTCGCAGCAACGACTGAACGGATGGCATCAACGCAGCGGTCGCAAATCCAATCCCGAAGCGTAACAGAATGAGTTGGGTCGTCGAGGTGACGAACGCTTGCGGGATTAAGAATAAACTGTAGAGTAGCAGTGCCCAAAATAAGATTCGTTCTGCCCCGTATCGGTCCGATAATCGTCCGAGACGCTGCGCCGAAAAGAGAGCGGCGAGCCCAGGGGCAGATGCGACAATCCCTGCCATGAAGGCAAGTGCGGTCGTATGCGGATTTAATTCACGTACATATAACGTCAAGAGTGGTCCGATTGATTGTGTTGAGAACTGGATGAGGAACGTTGTCACAAACAACCCGACAATCAATTGCGGATGCCGCAGTGAGGCGAAAATGGACTTCACTGAAGCGAGTTCTTCACGTTTCACTGGGACAAAGTCTTCTTTTACGAACCAGAGCGTGATGAGGAATGTTAGGAAGAGTGCACTTCCGGTAAAGAGAAAAACGGATCGAAGCCCAATCCAGTCTGCAAGCAGTCCGCCGATGAGCGGACCGAGTAGACCACCGGTGATTCCACCGGTCGACAAGGTACCGAGCGCCCAGCCACTTTTCTCTTTTGGGGTTTGGGAAGCGACTAAGGTGATACCGGCTGAGATAAATCCAGAAACGGCACCCATGAGTAAACGCAACCCGACCAGTTGATACACGTCTTGCACAAAACTAATGAGAAACATCACAATAGCCATTCCGAGGCTTGCTCGGATAAGCATCAACTTTCTTCCTTTTTGGTCAGCCAGACGTCCCCACATCGGGGAAACGATGGCGGCCACGAGGAACGTCGCGCCGAACGCGATCGCCGACCAAGTGACGACATGGTCAGGGTCCTTTACCCCGAGTTGTTCAATAAACAACGGTAGGAAGGGGAGGACGAGACTCATTGAAGCGGCGGTCAAGAAGCTACCGATCCAAACAACTATTAAATTTCGTTTCCAAAGAGGCATCGTAAGCGTCACGACCTTTCTTATTCAATTTGTAGTCAATACACTACATATTACACTTTGTGAAGTAAAAAGTCCAAAAAATGAGAAGGAAAGTTCCTTCTCATTGATTGCTCAGTACGGTTATGTGATTCACTTGGCGAATGACCTGGTCTTCATATAATACATAGACCGGTCCGTCAGCGAGTACTTTCCCGTCTTTTGAAAATTGTAAGTACACGCGTGATGCTTCACTAAGCGACAGCGTCAACACCGTTTCTCCGTAAAAACGGACGTGTGTGGCCAAATCAATTGGTTCGGCATTGTTCAAAAATGGTGCGAGCGGCATCGCGAACGAATCGCGCAATGCTGCGTCTTTATCTTGACGAGACATCGGCTTATTGTGGTCGATTCTTGTTCCTTGCGATAGACCATCGTCCCATGCTTTCCCCATTTTCGCATAGTAGGCCTCACGGTCATTCTCGGTCACCGAGTCCAATTCTTCAATCTTTCGTTTTCGGTCGTCAAAAATCCATACGGTCGGGTCAATCGTCAAACTGTGACGAACCGCTCCGTCTAGTGGAAAAATCATGCTAACATCCCCCTTTATACACATTACACGTTTCATTATAGCGCTCTTTCTCGTAAAATGGAAAAGAGGAAGAATGTCGCAATCATCTATACTGTACATTGAATTATGATGAAAGATAATGTACAGTTGAGTTATGACAAACAGTCTGTCATCGTACGGAGGAGGGGTCGTAGTGGCGACAAATTTGGCTGCAATCCAACGGGAGCAAGCGCTTCAGTTACTCGAGGCGGATGCTGAAAAAATCCGTTGTCTGATTGAAGTGCAGTTAGAAAACCTAAAAATGCCGAAGTGCCCGCTTTATGAAGAGGTGCTTGATACACATATGTTTGGACTATCGCGCCAAATTGATTTTGCGGTTCGTCTTGGACTCATTTCAGACATTGAAGGTAAAGGACTGCTCGATTCATTGGAACAAAAGTTGTCTGCCTTGGCAGAAGCTTCAGAATTATGAACCTTATACTCAAACTGTGCAAGTGGCGCTGTTTGAGTATTTTTTTATAAAGGTTGTCGGATTGTTTTACATAAGGAAGTGAATACATGAAAACACGGTTTCGGTATTTTGATTTTGCGTTGTTTTTGTCAGTGCTCTTACTCGTCGGGATCAGCTCGATCATGATTTACAGTGCGAGCGTTTGGAATCGTGGGGACTATGCGAATAGCAGCTTGTTCTATCGCCAGCTCGTCTACGTAGGAATTGGGATCTTTGTTTACTTGATTGCGACGTTGTTCCGCTATGAGATGTTTCGGAAGAAAGGCATTCGTCTCAGTCTCTATGCGGTCTCTGTCATCTTGCTATTTGTCACTTGGGCGATGCCGCCATTGAACGGGGCACGGGCTTGGCTCATCATCGGCGGATTTACTATTCAACCGGTCGAGATTGCTAAATTCGTTCTCATCATACTGCTTGCGAACTATTACCACGAGCTATGGAATAATGAGTTGAAAGGACTACCGGGGCGTCTAGCTCGGGCTGCCATCGTGAAAAAAGGATGGCGTGCTCAAATTGGTGCCTTCTTCTTAGTACCGATTCTTTTTTACTTCTCGTTCTACGCCATCGCCATCAATGGACAGCCGGATATGGGGGGATTATTCGTCCTCGGATCCATCATGCTTCTCATGTGGTTCGGTGTCGGGGCACCATTACGGATTTTGATTCCTGGGATTTTAGCCGGTGTCGGTACGGTCTTCTTATTGTTCACGACAATCTTTTCTGAGAATCAACGGAGCCGGATTGAGGTTGTATTCAACCCGTTCATGGACCCGGAAGGTTACGGTCATCAGTTGCTCATGTCGATCATCTCAATCGTACATGGAGGATTGACGGGTGTCGGGCTCGGGAACAGTTTTCAAAAGTATGGGTATTTGCCAGAACCTGAAACCGACTATATTATGTCGATCATTGCTGAGGAGTTAGGGTTCTTCGGTGTGTTGACGGTTTTGGTACTGCTCTTCTTCATCGCGTTTCGCGCGATTCATATTGCCAATCATGCGGATAGTCATTTTGCGATGTTCGTCTCGTTTGGGATTGCATCACAGATCATCATTCAAACAGCCATCAATATCGGTGCGATGTCTGGTTGGTTCCCAGGGACAGGGGTGACCTTGCCGCTGGTCAGTTATGGGGGGACGTCGCTGATCATGATGATGGGTGTTCTCGGGGTACTTAGTAGTATCTCGATGCGTAACCGTCATCGAGAAGCGACACGACGAGAAGAAATTCGGGTGAAGTCCGAAGAGAACGTTCAACGTTCATCGCTTCATGTGGTCAGGTAAGAAACATTTAAATTAATTTAACGGGGGGATTTCATTTGAAACCAATTAAAAAGTTACTTGTTGCAAACCGTGGGGAGATTGCCATTCGCGTATTTCGAGCGGCAACTGAGTTAGGCATTCGGACTGTAGCCGTCTATTCGCAAGAAGATAGCGGTTCATTACATCGCTTTAAAGCCGATGAAGCCTACTTGGTAGGACTCGATAAGAAGCCGATTGATGCGTACCTCGATATCGAAGGTGTCATTCGTATCGCCAAGGAATCAGGTAGTGACGCGATTCACCCGGGATATGGTTTCCTTTCAGAAAACATTGACCTCGCACGACGTTGCCGTGAAGAGGGCATCATCTTTGTGGGTCCACACGAGTCGCACTTGCATGCGTTCGGGGACAAAGTGCGGGCACGTCAGAGTGCGATTGCTGCAGGTCTTCCTGTCATCCCAGGCTCGAACGGTCCGCTCACATCGTATGAAGATGCAGAAGCGTTTGCGAACGAACACGGCTTCCCACTCATGGTCAAAGCATCAATGGGTGGCGGAGGACGCGGGATGCGTGTCATCCGTACAGAAGCGGAAATGAAAGATTTGATTGAACGTGCGAAATCGGAAGCGAAACAAGCTTTTGGTTCTGATGAAGTGTACATAGAGAAATTAGTCGAACGTCCGAAGCACATCGAGGTTCAAATTCTCGGAGATGAGCACGGTCACATCATTCACTTGTTCGAGCGTGACTGTTCGGTGCAGCGCCGACATCAAAAGGTCGTCGAAGTGGCACCATGTGTGACGTTATCCGAAGAATCACGTCAAGCGATTTGTGATGCGGCGGTTCAACTCATGCGTCACGTCGGATACGTCAACGCTGGTACGGTCGAATTTTTAGTGACGGAAGACGAATCATTCTACTTCATCGAAGTAAACCCACGCGTCCAAGTTGAGCATACGATCACAGAGATGGTCACAGGGTTTGATATTGTCCAAACGCAATTGATGATTGCACAAGGAGAATCGCTTCACGGTGATATGATTCAAATGCCGAAGCAAGAGGACATTAAACTTCTCGGTTATGCGATTCAATCACGTGTTACGTCAGAAGACCCAGGGAACAACTTCATGCCTGATACTGGGAAAATCATGGCATACCGTTCTCCAGGTGGTTTTGGTGTCCGTCTTGACGGCGGAAACGCGTACGTCGGTGCAGAAATTTCACCGTACTACGATTCACTTCTCGTGAAACTGTCGACGCATGGTATGACATTCGAACAAGCCGCTTCGAAAATGGTCCGAAACTTGAACGAGTTCCGAATTCGTGGAATCAAGACGAACATCCCCTTCTTGATTAACGTCATGAAGCATCCGAACTTCATCAATGGGGACTACAACACGTCATTCATCGATGAGACGCCAGAACTGTTCGTCTTCCCGAAACGAAAAGACCGTGGTACGAAGTTGTTGAACTATATCGGCGATGTGACAGTGAACGGATTCCCAGGAGTCGGTCTGAAAGACAAGCCGATCAGCCGCTCGGTACGTATCCCGCAAGACCTACCGACAGAAGCAAAACCGGGAACGAAACAAATCTTGACGGAACTCGGTCCAGACGGCCTGGCTGACTGGATCAAACGTCAACCGGAACTGTTATTGACGGATACGACGATGCGTGACGCGCACCAGTCATTGCTTGCGACGCGCATGCGGACGCAAGACATTCTCAATATTGCAGAGCCGACAAGCAAACTGATGCCAGAATTGTTCTCAGTCGAAGCATGGGGTGGAGCGACGTTCGATGTCGCATACCGCTTCTTGTCAGAAGACCCATGGGTACGTCTCATGAAGCTTCGTGAGAAGATGCCGAACGTCTTGATTCAAATGTTGCTTCGCGGCGCGAACGCGGTCGGGTATAAAAACTATGCGGACAACGTCATTGAGAAGTTCGTGCATGAAGCGGCGTATGCAGGAGTCGACGTATTCCGAATCTTCGACAGTCTTAACAACCTAGAGTCGATTCAATTAGCAATCGATGCGACGCTACCGACAGGAAAAGTAGCGGAGGCGGCGATTTGTTATACAGGTGACTTGTATGACGGAAACCGTCCGAAATACCATCTTCCGTACTACATTGACCTTGCGAAGAAACTTGAAGCGAGTGGTGCGCATATTCTAGCTATTAAAGATATGGCCGGCTTATTGAAGCCGGAATCAGCCTATGCGCTCGTGTCAGCATTGAAAGATGCGGTCGATTTGCCGATTCACTTGCATACACACGATGCTTCAGGGAACGGGATCTTCACTTACGCACGTGCGACGGATGCTGGTGTCGACATCGTCGACGTTGCCGCAAGCTCGATGTCAGGGATGACATCGCAACCTTCAGGTGGAAGTTTAGTCTACGCGCTCAACCACCACGAACGTCAGCCGAAGATTGATCCGAAACAATATGAAGTGATCAGTGATTACTGGCAAGACGTGCGCCACAACTACGAACCGTTCGAAAGTGATATGCGCGCACCGCATCCGTCTGTATACGAACACGAGATGCCAGGTGGTCAATATTCGAACCTTCAGCAACAAGCGAAAGCAGTCGGGCTTGGAGACCGTTGGGGAGAAGTGAAGGCGATGTATGCCCGTGTCAACATGTTGTTCGGTGATATCGTCAAGGTCACCCCTTCTTCGAAAGTCGTCGGTGATATGGCGCTCTTCATGGTGCAGCACAACTTGACAGAAGAGGATGTGATGACGCGTGGCCATCAACTCGACTTCCCAGACTCGGTCGTCGAGATGATGCGCGGCGAGTTAGGTACACCTCCTGGCGGTTTCCCGAAAGATGTCCAACAAGTCATCTTAAAAGGGGAGGAGCCACTGAACGTTCGTCCTGGTAAACTAATCAAGCCATATGACTTTGAATCAGCACGCCAAGAGTTGTTCGAGAAGTTTGAGCGACCGGTCACAGACTTTGAGCTTCTCGCCCACGCGCTCTATCCGAAGGTATACGAAGACTATGTCAAACATACGACGACATACGGTGACGTATCCGTCCTCGACACGTTGACGTTCTTCTACGGATTAAACGTTGGTGAGACGATTCAAGTTGAAATCGAGACAGGGAAGACGTTGATCATCAAGCTCGTACAAGTGAGTGCGGCAAACGAAGATGGCATTCGTCTCGTCTCTTATGAGATGAACGGCGTACCGCGTGAAATTGAGATTAAAGACGTGAACGTCAAATCAGCGACAACGAGCCGTCCGAAAGTGGATCGTTCGAACCCGAAACAAGTCGGTGCCTCGATGCCAGGCTCTGTTTTGAAAGTGTTGGTCGAGCCAGGAAGTCGTGTTCATCGTGGTGAACAGCTACTCGTCACGGAAGCGATGAAAATGGAAACGACGATTCAGGCAGCACAAGATGGCGAGATCAAAGCCATCCATATTAAAGAAGGCGACACAATACAAAGTGACGACTTGTTGATTGAATTTGTATAATCAAAAGAAGCATAGTTCGCTATGCTTCTTTTTTTGTAGATGGGAGTGGAAATGATGAAACGAGTATGTTGGTTTAGATCTGATTTTAGATTGACCGATAATCATATGCTTCACCGTGCGCTGAACGATATGGAAGAGGGGGATGACCTCGCTTTCGTCTTTTGGCTAAACCCGAAATACTGTGATCCGTTCGAAGTCCGTCACGATTATTTCTTCTCGACGATGCGAACGTTTATGGATGATTTGGAAACAAAAGGGTTGGGGCTTCGAGTGCTTGTTGCGGAAACGGAGAAGAATTTCGTAGAACAGCTCGGGGAGATGGATGTGCTATATTTCAATGCGGAGTATGTGGAACCGTTCAAACAGCGAGACGACCGTGTCATCGAGGCACTTGGTGAAGAAGTCAAAGTCGTCCGACTCCTTGACCGGCATCTGTTTCATCCCGATGCGTTCAGTACGAAGAGTGGAGATCCGTATAAAGTGTTCACCCCGTTCAAAAAAGCGGCTTATGCTGAGCAACCGCCGAAACCGTACGATGTCGATATCAATCGTTTAACAGATTTCATCAGCTCGAAAAACGAGCAGCCGAGTGAACTGAAAGACTTGTTCAAACGCTGTGAGCGAGAGTGGAAAGGGTTAGGGGAGACCGAGGCGAAGAAACGGTTGACGCGTTTCGTCAATGATCGGATGGTCGATTATGATGAAAAGCGTGACATCCCGAGTATTGCCGGGACGAGCCGATTATCCCCATACTTACGGACCGGTGTATTATCGATTCGTACGATCGCCGAGCAGGTGCTGGCCGCCAGAAAATCTAAAGGACGCGACACGTATTACGACGAACTGTTGTGGCGCGAATTTTATTATATGGTGATGGCGAAGTTCAAAGGGTTGAAAGATCAACCGTTCAATGACAAATACAAATCGCTCGAATGGGAAGATGATGAGGAACAGTTCGAAAAGTGGTGTAACGGGGAGACGGGTTATCCAATCGTCGATGCGGCGATGCGTCAATTGAACGAGACCGGATGGATGCACAACCGTCTACGCATGATTGTCGCATCTTTCTTGACGAAACACCTTCTTCTAGATTGGCGGAAAGGGGAACGGTATTTTGAACGAAAGTTGATTGATTACGAGCCCTCTTCAAATATCGGGGGTTGGCAATGGGCCGCCTCGGTCGGGACGGACGCGGTTCCGTATTTCCGTATCTTCAATCCGACGACGCAATCTGAACGGTTCGACCCAGATGGGACGTTCATCCGGAAGTATGTGCCGGAGCTGAAACATGTGACAGACAAATCGATTCATTTTCCGAACCCGTCAGAGCGAGACAATTATGCGATGCCGCTCGTCGACCATAAAGAAGCGCGAGAGCGTGCCCTCGAACGATTTAAAGAATTGTAAACAAAAAAGCGCCGCGGCGCTTTTTTACTTACTTATCCGTTCATGTCTTTTAATTGTGAATCACTTTGTCGGTCCGTCGAACGGTACGCGTGGTAAGCGAGATAGGACAGGATGCCGAAGTAACAAGTGATCAAGAATGCATGGAGGAGCGGCACATATGTGGCATGCCCGCCGAGTACGATCCATGCGCCAGTCCCGACTTGAAGAAGAATGAAGAAAAGGGACGCCATCATGCCGCGTTCGATTAATCGATTCATCTCTTTTCGAGCAAGATAGAGGACATACAATGTGTACAAGACAAGTAGTCCAGCCATCACACGGTGACCCATTTGAACATAAGACTCAAACGTCCATACTTCTTGTTCACAAATCGGCCAACCGACACAAGCGTATGTAGCACCGAGGTGACGGACATAGGCTCCTGTGTACACGACGATCATCGTGTAAATCGAAAGACCGTAAAGATGAGATCTCAACCGTCTCGATACGACTTTATGCTCTCGGTCACCTTCGAATAATAGAATCGTCAAAATGAGTAGCGATGCAAACGAGACGAGAGAAATCCCGAAGTGAAGGGCCAAGATGGCATCTGATTGTTGCCAAATAACCGCCCCTGCTCCGATGATCGATTGGATGAGCATAAAGATAAATGCAAGAAACGCAAAGATTTTTACATCGACACGATGTTTGACCGCGATGAACGTCCAAATGGCGAGTGCGATGATCAAGAGACCTTCGATTCCCGAGACGACGCGGTGACTGTACTCGATCATCGTCTCAACACTTGGATTGGTCGGAATCAACTTACCGTGACAGAGTGGCCAGTCTGTTCCACAACCATCCCCTGAGTCTGTCTTCGTCACGGTTCCACCCATGATGAGGACAAGCATCATTCCGAGGGTGACAAACCCTGAGAAAAACGCGAGTTTTTTATGCATGCAATACCACCTGCTTCTAATCAAAATCCGTTAAAAATGTACCTTGTTTATTTATATTTTTTTCGCCATACTTATTATACGGCTTTCCGTTCAAAAAACGAAATGGAAAAGCTTGCAATCGTTATCAAAAACGTTATTCTAATATTAGTAAGGCACATAAGGTGTGACAAATATCACACTATTGACACAAAAAACTCGCTATTTTACAAGCATAAAGGGCGTATTTTATAAAAAAATATGGTATCTTTGTAGAGAGTTAAGTGTATTTTGTTCATATTGTGTTTTTTCTGTGAAGAGAATGCGAGGATTTCGTGATTATGTGGGGGGGTCAGTATGACAAAAGTCAACCCAGGAATGACTGTAGATGTAGAATATACAGAGTCAACGTCATTCCGAGATTACGTCGCCTTAGCGAAAATGGGAATCGTTCGTGCCAACTTGATGTTGGTGTTTGCAGGTTTCTTCGTGGCAGCGACGTATCAGAGCGATACGCCAGTCCTTTATTTGTTTGAAGTTTGGCCACAGCTCTTATTAACGATGTTAGGAAGCGCACTCGTGATTTCGGGGAGTTGTTACCTAAACAACTTTGTGGACCGAGATATCGATTACTTAATGGATCGTACGGACAATCGACCGAGTGTAAACGGCAAGATTTCAGGGGAGAAGATTTTACTCCTCGGATTGACACAACTTGCGTTAGGAACTCTGTTATTGCTCCTTGTATCGTACGTCGCCGCTGTATTCGGTTTAATCGGGGCATTTTTTTATGTCGTGATTTATACGATGTGGCTGAAGCGTACGAGTACGCTCAATACGGTCGTCGGTAGTATTTCAGGAGCCGTTCCACCGCTCATCGGTTGGGCAGCGCTCGACCCAGCACTTCATATCGATGCGTGGCTCATGTTTCTTGTCATGTTCTTATGGCAACCACCTCACTTCCTAGCGCTCGCTATGCGACGCACAGAAGAGTATCGAGCGGCAGGCATTCCGATGCTTCCGGTCGTGAACGGATTTGCCATCACAAAACGGCAAATCATCTGGTGGATTGCGACGCTGATTCCGGCATCGCTCTTATTTATGCACTATGGTCTTGTTTACTTGACAGTCGCAGCCGGTTTAGGGGGCTACTGGTTGTATCTCGGATTGAAAGGATTCAATGCCGAGGACGAAATTAAGTGGGCAAACAAAATGTTCTTCTATTCATTAATTTATTTAGTCGTGTGGATTATCGCGCTGATTTTGACAGCACTCTGGTGATCGCACTCACTATATAGAAAACCATTACACATCATTTTGGGAGAAAGTGGGGATTGTTGTGAAATCATTTAAGAAGCTTCTGTTTGGCATCGTCCCGATGATGATGTTCGCAGTCCTGTTGTCAGGTTGCGGTCAAGAGGGATTGTCTGCATTGAAGCCGATGGGAGAAGGCGCTGAGCTTCAGCTCCGCATCATTCTCATCAGTTTGGCGATCATGCTCTTCGTACTCATCATCGTATCGGTCATTTACGTGTACGTGCTCATGAAGTTCCGTCGGAAAGATGAATCGATTCCGAAGCAAGTTGAAGGTAGCAGTACACTTGAGATGATTTGGACAGTCGTTCCGATTATCCTTCTCATCATTCTCGCTGTTCCGACAATCACAACGACTGTTGAACTCGCGAAAGCGAAAGAAGCGAAAAAAGAAGAAGAAATCAACGTTACAGCAAACTTGTACTGGTGGGAATTTGAATATCCAGAAGCAGGTGTTGTGACAGGTCAAGAACTCGTCATCCCAGTTGGAAAACGAGTCGGCATCAACTTGACATCAAAAGATGTCATTCACTCATTCTGGGTACCAGCTTTATCTGGTAAAACAGATACGAACCCAGGACTTGATAACGAAATGTGGTTACATGCAAATGAACCAGGTACTTACTACGGGAAATGTGCAGAGCTTTGCGGTCCGTCACATGCCCTTATGGACTTTAAAGTCATCGCGCTCGAGCAAGAAGAATATGATCAATGGCTCGCTGACATGAAAGCCAAGCAAGACGAGAACGGTGAGAAACTCGTCGCAGACAACACGAACTTGACGACAGGTGAAGAAGTGTATGTTCAAAGCTGCTTGAGCTGTCACGGCGGCGGTAAAGTTGCACCAAGTTTAACGAACTTCGGCGATCGCGAATGGCTCGCAGGTTACCTCGAAAACAACGAGGACAACTTGAAAGAGTGGATTCGTAACCCGCAAGATAAGAAACAAGGGGCTCTCATGCCAGGTTTCAATGAAGGTCAAATCAGCAACGAAGAATTAGACGCACTCGTTGACTTCTTGTATGAGCAGAAGATTGACTAACGGGAAAAGGGGGATTTCACGTGGCACAGACCACTGCAATGCAGCAATCGCGTAAATACAATGGCATCATGGATTGGATTACGACGGTTGACCACAAAAAAATCGGTATTTTGTATTTGTTCTCAGGAATCTTCTTCCTCCTTCTCGGTGGAATTGAAGCATTACTGATTCGTTGGCAACTTGTTAAACCAATGAACGATTTCGTCAGCGGTGAAACGTTTAACCAATTAATTACGATGCACGGGACGACGATGATCTTCCTAGCGGCGATGCCGATGCTATTCGGTTTCATGAACGCCGTCGTACCACTTCAAATCGGGGCACGCGACGTCGCGTTCCCATTCATTAACTCATTAGGTTTTTGGTTGTTCTTCTTCGGTGGAGTCATGCTTAACTTGAGCTGGTTCTTCGGAGCAGCACCGAACGCAGGGTGGACAGCTTACGCTCCACTTTCGACACAACCGGAAGCAACAGGGGTAGACTTCTACGCCCTCGGTCTTCAGATTTCAGGTTTCGGTTCATTGATGGCCGGGATTAACTTCCTCGTCACCATCTTGAACATGCGTGCGCCAGGTATGAAGCTCATGCGCATGCCGCTCTTCACATGGACGACTTTCGTTGCATCGGCATTGATCGTCTTCGCATTCCCGCCACTTACGGTCGGATTGTTCATGTTGATGTTCGAGCGACTCTTTGGAGCCGCATACTTCGACCCAGCACTTGGTGGGAACGTTGTCATCTGGGAACACCTTTTCTGGATCTTCGGTCACCCGGAAGTATACATTTTGATCTTACCGGCATTCGGTATTTTCTCGGAAATCATTCCTACATTTGCGCGTAAACGCCTCTTCGGTTACACGACGATGGTCTTCGCGACAATGCTTATCGGTTTCCTTGGATTCATGGTTTGGGTTCACCACATGTTCACAGTCGGTCTCGGTCCAGTTGCGAACTCAATCTTCGCTGTTGCGACGATGGCGATCGCCGTACCGACCGGTGTTAAAATCTTTAACTGGCTCTTCACTCTGTGGGGCGGTCAAATTAAATTCAACGTGGCGATGCTTTACTCAGTCGCGTTCATTCCTTCATTCCTCGTTGGTGGGATGACAGGGGTTATGCTTTCAGTTGCACCAGCTGACTACCAGTACCACGACAGCTACTTTGTTGTCGCTCACTTCCACTACGTTATCGTAGGTGGGGTTGTATACGGTCTCTTCGCAGGTCTTTACTACTGGTTCCCACTCATGTTCGGAAAAGCCCTTTCTGAAAAGCTTGGATACTGGCAGTTCTGGTTGTTCTTTATCGGGTTCCACTTGACGTTCTTCCCGCAACACTTCCTCGGATTGTTCGGTATGCCACGTCGAGTCTTCACATACCTCGATGGTCAAGGTTGGGATACACTCAACATGCTTTCGACAATCGGTGCATTCTTCATGGGTGTGTCAACGATTGTCTTGCTCATCGCTGTCGTGAAAGCATTCTTGTCAAAAGAACGCGTCAAACCAGATCACTGGGGAGACGGACGTACGCTTGAGTGGACACTTCCTGTTCCGACTCCAGAGTACAACTTTGCACAAACGCCACTCGTTAAAGGACTTGATACGTTCTGGCTCGAGAAAATGGCAGGAAACAAACGCGTGTCAGTCGCTGAAGAAGTTTCGGACATCCACATGCCGAACAACTCGCTCATTCCGTTCTTCATGTCACTCGGCCTCTTTATCGCAGGACTTGGAGCAATCTTCCACTTGGATAACGCAGTCGTCGGTTGGTCATTGATTGGATTTGGATTAGCGATGACGTTCGTCTCGATGTTCCTACGTTCTTGGATTGACGATCACGGCTACTACATTCCGAAGTCACAAGTCGAAGCAGACTTGAAAGCGATTCGTGAGAAAGGAGAACAATAAATGGCACATGCAGTTGAAAAACACCCAGTGACCGGTATCCCGGCCAATCCAGAGAAAGCAACGCTGGAAGGGAAAAATAAATATGTGGCCTTCTGGTTCTTCCTTGGTGGAGAGACAGTCCTCTTCGCCTCGCTCTTTGGAACGTACGTTGGTCTCTTGAACTCTGGTGCGCCAGAGGAGTTACGCTCGTATAACATTTTTGAAATGGAGCTCGTCTTCATCATGACGATGCTCCTCCTCACAAGTTCACTGACAAGTGTACTTGCGATGATGAGTATGAAAGCAAACAATCCAGGGCGTATGAAGCTTTGGTTGATTGTGACGCTCCTTCTTGGTGCAGGATTCCTTGGTGCTGAGATTTACGAGTTCATTCACTACTACCACATCGGTCACACGTTCACGTCGAGCGCATTCGGTTCAGCCTTCTACACGTTGGTCGGCTTCCACGGCGCGCACGTTACGTTCGGTCTCCTTTGGATCACGACACTCTTGATTCGCAACTGGAACCGTCCGATCGATGTGTACAACGCACCGAAGTTTTATGTATCAAGTCTTTACTGGCACTTCATCGATGTTGTTTGGGTCTTCATCTTCTCAATCGTCTACCTCTTAGGGATGGTGAACTAATATGGAAAAACGAGCAATGAACGAATCGCACAAACAATTAGAGCTTGAAGTAAAAGCAGAATCGAAGCGCGAGTATCAACTTCAGTTGATCAGCTTCGCCATGATGATTTTACTCACGTTCGTGGCATTCGGTGCCGTTTATGCGGAACTGATGCCAGTCTGGGCAGCAGGTGGTTTCTTAATCATCTTGGCGGTCATTCAAGTCTTCCTACAGTTGTATATTTTTATGCATATGAATAACCGTGGGAACACATGGATCGTCGGTATGATGTGGTTAGGCATCTTCGTCGCCATCATCACGGTCGCGGCACTACGCTTACTCATTTGGTAATTGTGACAAAGGATTGAACATCTGTGGAAACACGGATGATTCGGTCCTTTTTCCTTTACTTCAAAAATGAATGAATAGTAATCTTGAAGTGAACGGTTTCAAAGGTTAGGGAGAGAAAGAAAAGGGGTGAACGGATGCTCTGGAATACGTCGGAGCTGCTCAATCAATTTGATTGGCTCACGTTATGGAGTCCGCTGTTCGGATTGCTCATGGTCGGGATTTATGTGTTATACGCCGTCGTGACAGAGAGAATGGCGAAGCGAGGATATGCCTCGACCACGTTATTACAAAAGTTTAGTATGTTGTTTGCGATTGTCTTGTATTATATCGGTTTCGGAAGTCCAATCGATGTGTTGGCACATATCATTTTATCGGTGCATATGTTCCAAATGGTGCTCGTCTATATTTTGGCACCCGCACTCGTCGTTTATGGTCTACCGTACTGGGTGTTTGAAAAAGTACTTAGCTTTAAATTCATTGGGCCAACGTTTAAGTTTTTAACAAAGCCACTCATCGCGCTCATTTTATTCAACGCATTGTTCTCGATTTATCACATGCCGGTCGTATTTGACTATGTCTTGACGAACTATGGCGTACACCGCATCTTCCACGGTGCTTTAGTCGTCTTTAGTTTGACGATGTGGTACCCGGTCATCGTTCCGCTCGTTACGGACGAAGAGGAAGGCATGTCCGACTTAAAACGAATGGTGTATATCATCGCCAATGGAGTGTTGTTAACACCAGCCTGTGCGCTCATCATCTTCAGTCAAACGACGCTATATAACGCGTATACGGACCCGGAGACGTTCGCTAGGGTACTTGGATATTGTCTACCGAATGGGGACGTGTCGGGGATTAACTTAGAGGCGCTCATGGGAGCGACGAACAGTGCCCTCGAAGATCAACGATTCGGTGGCGTTTTGATGAAACTCGGTCAAGAGATCGTTTACGGCTTCTTTTTCGGCTGGACGTTCTTCGGTTGGGTACGCCGTACGAAATCTCTTGCGCTCGATGAAGGCATGTCTTTCACTCCGCAAGAAACAAACGAGAAAAATTAAACAGAACAAAAGGGGAAACATTGATGAACTATCTTGCCTTAATTAGTGTGTCATTCATCGTCATCAGTGCGATTCTTGTCGCCATCGGATGGGTGATCATCGCAAAAGACCGTAGCAACATCGAAAAACATAAGAAAGTGATGACGGCGGCCGCGATTGCAGCGACGACATTCTTTATCCTTTACGTCTCACGCACGATTTTCGTCGGGAATACGGCATTCGGCGGACCGGATTCTGTCAAACCGTTCTATCTCGGCTTTATGATCTTCCATATCCTACTCGCGACTACAGGTGGTGTCCTTGGATTGATCACCTTGTATCTCGGTTATAAAAACAAGATTGAGAAACACCGTAAAATCGGACCGAAAGCATCAGTGATTTGGTTCTTCACAGCGATCACAGGTGTGACGGTTTATATTCTTCTCTATGTGGCATATGACCCGGGTGAAACGACGAACGTATTCCGCGCGATAATCGGAGGATGATCCATAGAGAGGGAGAGTTGTATGAAACGGAATAGCTATATGACGGTCGGTTTGACCGTCCTGACGCTCGTTGTCATCGGAGTAGCCGTGTATTTTGTATTCTTCAACCAAGACGACTTGCCGGTCATCCAAGAGCCAACCCCGTTCACATTGACGAACGCATTGAATGAAGAAACATACAATTCCGATAATGGAAAAGTAAAAATTGTCACATTCTTTTATACGAACTGCCCTGATATTTGTCCGCTCACGCTACGTGATTTTATGAAGCTTGAGAAAGAGTTGAAGGCAGAGAATCTATATGGTTCAGACGTAGAGCTCGTCGCCATCACGGTCGACCCGAAAGTGGACACGGTCCCCGTACTCAAAAACTATGGGGAAGCGTTCCAGGCGGAGCCAAACGGATGGAAGATGTTGACGGGAGATCAGGTCGACATCGATCGAATCACACGACAGCTGCAATTTTATTATTCGAAGGCGAACAGCGGGCTCGTGACGCATGCGACGACGATGTACGTCATCGACCGTCATCATGATGTTCGTGCCGTCGCTCAGATGGCGACAGCAGGGGATGAACCCGTTGATATCGAATCTATCATGGAGGACGTTAAAGTACTCGCGAATGAAAAGGAGTGATCACCATGAACGATACGATGGCTGTGATTGGGAATGACTATTCATACGGAGACGTGACGATTGCAGAACGGGCGATTGAAGATTTGATCGCATGTAGCGCCATTGAGTTCGGCTTAAAAGAAGTGAAAGTCGTATCTCAATCGAAAGACCATTATGATTATCGAATCATTGCATCTTTACCACTCGTCGAGGCGGAGCGATTGTATCGCTACGTTCGAGACCAATTTGATTTATTGCTCGGTCAGGTCGATGTGACGTTGACCATCATTGCGACCAACTAATATAAGCCCACAGAGACGAATCGTCTTCTGTGGGCTTTGTTTTATCATCGTATTTTTTAGTGAGCTTGATAAAGGATTAATATCCTATTTTTTTGTGGATCATGAAAAAGTTCTGCGAAGAAGCAATATCCATTTTCAAAGTCATCTAAATCTGCTTCATTGGAAAGTACGATGTGTGTCCTGAATGACTCGCTCCATTGAGTTCGGATATCACTCATTGCTTGAGGCTCTAATAGATCTCTATCTTTCATTTGATAAGTTGAGATATAAAGAGTCTGGATTGATTCAGAAAAAATCATTTGTTCCAATTCATGAATTGAATCAGGAAGATGAATCATTTTTAACTGGATGCGTGATGCTCCGATGCATAAGCGCTTACTCTCTTTTTCAAGATAGATTGAATTCTTCAAGGCTGTGAACCTCCGATATAGCCTAAAAAGAAACCCCTTTGCTTATGCAAGGGGTTTGACTTCTAGTGTTTCTGCAAGTGCCTTTAGGCGACGTTCGCAGTCACGGACGATTTCTTCTGGGAAGACTTCATCGTATTCAACGCCGTGTGGGTAATAATGCTTTCCTAAAATCGGTGTGAGCATTTTGACTACAGCGTGACGATCCTCGATTTGACCTTCGATTGCGTATACAGGTAAGCGAAGATAGAATGTTTCGCCAGTCGATTGTTTCTCATATTTCATATCATACGTGGCACGCTCGTAATCCCAAGCACCTTCACGGATGAAATGATGATGATCCATGATCGTCTCGAGCAAACCAAAACGGATTTCTTTTCCCTCGATGTGGAACTGCTCAAATTTCATCATAATCCCCCTTTTCGAATAAACCTCATATGTCATCATACCATATTCAAAAACGTTCTTGGAATAACGTGTGTTCAAATTGTGAAAAAAAGATGAACGATTGATTAGCTTAGTGTAGTTAGATATTCCTCGATTTTTTGAGGAAGTTTTACCCCGAGTGGGAGTAGTCCTTCCGAACCGAAAAAGACGTTGAACTCCAAAATATAAAATCCGTCTTCTGTCACGATGACGTCAAACGCCGCGTGGTTGATGTGTAACGTATTGGCAATCGTTTGAACTTCTTTGACGACGTATTCGGGAATGTCTTCGTAAGAGAAGTTAGCTCCTTGGGCGACATTGTTCAAAAATGCCTCGCTGACGCGCCAATAGGCACCGACAACTTCTTCACCAATGATGATGACTCGTAAGTCACGATCATTCGGGATGAACTCTTGGACATAAAACGTATCATGGTTCTCGACATATTCTAACCAGTCTTGGTCATTCTTGATCAGCCAAACCCCTTGGCCCATTGAAGATTTGGCTTTTTTGGCGACGAACGGGTATTGGAACTCTTCCAAAACACGTTCGATTGTGTAAGGGTTTTTTCCATAGATGAGCGTCTTCGGAATACGATGAGGATAGGTCGCTTTGAAGGCACGTGTCATCTCGATTTTGTCGTGCCCGAGATGATATGTCGCCGGAGATGGGAAAATGGCTTTGTTCATTCCGTAAATGATGGAGTTGACCATCCAGTACTCGGGGAACAAAACGAGGTCAGCTTCGCGTACTTTATCGAGTTGATCATAATAATATTCAGGCTTCGCATAATCCGTCTTGATTCCGGCTGATCGAATCATATTAAAAGAAACTTTTTTCATATACAGACGCACTGGGTACGTCTATTCACTTCCTTTCTACATTGAACGCCTTGCGGTCAACTTCAATTATAGTGTGGATTGCTTACATAGGGAAACAATTGTGGTAAAATCATGGCAGAAAGGGTGAGGGGTATGATAATCACTGAACAGACGATTGCCCTGCTCGATCAAACTGAAGAATTGACCGATTTGATTGAAGCAAGCGAATCGTTTCAAACATATATTCAAACGAAAGCGGCACGTCTCGCATCACAAGAAGCGAAGGAAATCGAGCGCGAGTTCCTAAAGATGAAAGAGGACTATGAGTACGTCCAGCGGTTCGGGAAGCACCATCCGGACCACGATCGCATCAAAAAAGAGATGCATCTCATCAAACGTCGTCTTGACGTTCAGCCGGAAATTGCTGCGTTCAAAAAAGCAGAACGAAGCTTGGATAAGTTGTTAGGGGAAGTGAGTGAACTATTAGCACATTCAGTCTCTCCTAAAATCAAGGTCCCGACTGGTAATCCATTCTTTGACGAAGGTGGATGTTCCGGTGGTGGCAGTTGCGGAGGAGGCGGAAGTTGTGGATGCGCCGTCTAAGTTGAATGAACGGATCGGTTTCGTCGTATACGTGAATTCCTTGAAACAAGTGAAAGCGTTAAGACGTTATGCGAATCTGTACTTTGTCTCAAAACGAGAGAAGTATGCGTTTCTTTATACAGACCTCGAAGGTCATGAAGCTGTACTCGAACAAGTAAAGGCATTGCCGTTCGTGGAAGCGGTCGTTCGGAGCGAGCGTCCATTCATTTCCGAAACGTACGAGACAAAATCGAAATAAACAAAAAGATGAAGGTGGCATCACCTTCATCTTTTCTGCTGGAGGGAAAGACATGCGTGTCATATCTGGAGAACGAAAAGGGACCCGTTTAAAGGCGGTCCCAGGAACGGCTACGCGGCCGACAACAGATAAAGTAAAGGAATCGTTATTCAACATCATTGGACCCTATTTTTCTGGTGGGAAAGCGTTAGACCTCTATGCGGGCAGTGGTGGACTTGGCATCGAGGCGTTGTCGAGAGGGTGTGACGAAGCGGTGTTTGTCGACCGTCAACCGAAAGCCGTGCAAACGATTCAAGAAAACTTGCGGGCGACCCACTACGAAAAGAAGGCGAACGTGTATCGTCAAGACGCCAAGGCGGTGCTCGAACAGCTTCGCGCACAGAAGGAACAGTTTAAGCTGATCTTTATGGATCCCCCGTATCATGCGGAAGAGCACGAGGCTTTCTTACGATTGATTGATGAAGCTGACATGTTGATCGATGTTGGCGTCATCGTCTGTGAACACGGGAGTGACGTGACATTGCCGGAACGTATCGGACGACTTGAACGAATTAAAGAACAGCGATACTCAGAGGTGATCACCATCAGCTTTTATGAGTATGCATCGATTGAGGAGTGAAACAAATGAAGCGGATTGCGATTTGCCCGGGGAGCTTTGACCCGATCACAAATGGACATTTAGACATTATCGAACGAGCGGCGGCCATCTTTGACGAAGTCATTGTCGCCGTCCTTGAAAATTCCAGCAAGGCCCCACTATTTGATGTGGAAGAACGATTAGGACTCATCCGAGAGGTGACGACACATCTTCCGAACGTGTCGGCTGACGCGTTCGGTGGACTTCTCGTCGAATATGCCGCCGAGCGAGAAGCGGCAACGATTGTACGTGGACTGCGGGCCGTATCTGATTTTGAATATGAACTTCAAATCGCATCAATCAACAAGAAATTGAATGAGAACGTGGAAACATTGTTTATGATGACGAACAGTCAATACTCATTCCTTAGCTCATCTATCGTGAAAGAAGTAGCGAAATATGGTGCATCAGTTAATGAACTCGTCCCAGAGCAAGTCGAAGTCGCGTTACGTAAAAAGTATCAAGTGAGTTCTGGACAATGAAATCACTAAAAATCGGGCTTGGTCTGCTCGTCACCGTTCTTCTATTTCTCTTCGTTCCGCTCCCTTATTACATTTCTTCACCTGGTGCGGCGACGTCGATTGAAGAATTCTTGACCGTAGAAGGTGGCGAAAAGGATGAAGGGGAACTGATGATGGTGACCATCTCGCAACGGAGAGCGACACCATTTTGGTTAGTGGAGAGTTGGGTCACACCGTTCACAGAAGCCAATTTATCTAGTCGTTATTTATACGATGGAGAAAGCGAGGCGGACTACGACAGACGTCAACAACTTTTGATGGACTCTTCTCAACAAGCGGCAATCCAATATGCTTATGAGCTCGCTGACGAAGAAGTGACGGTCGATTTTGAAGGAATTTACGTCTCTGCGCCGATTCCGGGCTCTCTCGCAGCCAACGTCTTAAAGCCGGGTGATGTCATTACGGCAATCAACGGCATGTCATTTGCGACACGTATGGACTTTTTAAATCGGGTGATGGAATCGGATGCCGGTGATGAAGTCGAGCTGACAATCGAGCGAGACGGGGAGGAGCGTGTCGTGCAGACGCTTATTCAACCGATTGACCAGAGTGGTGACCGCGTCGGGATTGGTATTTATGAGCCACTTCCTGTCCAGGAGATCACAGCAGACCCTAAAGTCGATGTCGCTTTGACGAATGTCGGGGGACCGTCCGCAGGATTGATGTTCACGTTAGAAATTTATGACCAGTTGACACCGGGCGATTTGGCGAACGGAAAGCGAATCGCTGGCACGGGAACCGTCGATGAGGAAGGAAATGTCGGACCAATCGGAGGCGCGTGGCAAAAGATTGTCGCAGCGGACGAGGAAGGGGCCGAAGTCTTTTTCGTCCCGGCCGGTTCAAATTATGAGGAAGCGCTTGAATCGCGCGACCGTCTCGACAGTGACATAGAAGTCGTCCCTGTCAAGAAGGTAGAAGATGCAATCCGTTATTTAGAAGAGATGAACTGAGGTCGCTGGCGGTATTCAATCAATGTGTCGTTATGAAGCGGCAGTCGATACGCCTCAGTGACACGCGCTTCAAAATCGAGCCGTTCATCGTATTTACCGATGAGCGGCAATTCTTGTTTCACATCCCGTAATGCCACACGACCGATGTCATTAAACGCGAGCGGTCTCACGTAGGGAACATCATCAAAGCGAGTCGGTGCTTCTTCTTTTAACCAGTGCAGAAGAATGGACACGAACGCTCGTTGAATCGATGTGCGTGTATAGCGACGTGTCGAAACGGATGTGAGGGCATGTTCAAACGATGTTTCGAATCCGGCTCGTTTCAGGCGAGGTGCGAGGGATGTGTCGATGCCGACGAGCTCGCTCAACGTATGGAGCGGCAACGTGCGGAGTTTGTATTGTAAGACGGGCCAAAACAGTTCCCAATGCGTCATCGATTGCGACTGGAACATCGCTTCTGTCGATGCAGGAACGGCACGAACTTCACCCGTTTCTAGGTAATGGGCCCGGATGCCGGTGGCCGACATGACGTCTGTGAGTGAGGTGTCGTGATAATCTGCCCCGAGACGCTTCACCGTATGTAACTGAATCGTCTTTGCTGCTTTGGCGTAATGATACGCCAAAATATTGTTAGGGCGTGTCAAATCAAACGACGGATAGACGGTACGGAAAGCCCGACTTGAAGCTTGCGCCGACGAATGACCCTCTTGTAGTGCTTGGTGGAGTGCCTCTTTATATAGAGATGTCTCTTCGACATTTGACTGCGCTGCATGAAGAATGGCGTCGACATCTCCGCTTTCGCTTCCGAACGATAGCGTTTGGCATCGGAGTTGTTCGGCGATTGAGACGGCAGACATGGCGAAGCGGTCCGCCCGTTGTACCCCATACTTGGTCGGTAGTTCGACGACGAGGTCGATTGCCCCGCTCTCGACGGCCGCTCTTGCCCGTTTCCACTTATCGAATGAGGCTGGTTCTCCTCGTTGAGTGAACTGGGCACTCATGATGGCAATTATGGCATCAGCCCCGGTTTCTTGACGTGCGGTTTGCGCTTGATAATAGTGTCCGTTGTGAAACGGATTGTACTCTGCGATAATGGCCGTCTTTTGCATGATTTACTCCTTTGCATTGTCGTATGGATTGGTGTAAGATGAGTAAGTACGCTTTGGCAAAGCGCCGTCGTCAACTGATTTTAGTGTAAAGAAAAAACATTGACAAAACAAGTTGGCCTATCTATAATTCATATTGTTGCAATTGAGGTGATTCGGATGAAATGGTCTATTGCACAGCTACTTAAGCTCCGAAACCAGGGTGACGGTTTTACGATCGATGAGATGGTAGAACTACCAGAGCTGACTCAGCTCCATCCGGATATCCGTTCGATTCGCCCGGTGCATGTGCACGGGGATGCATCGTTCACATCTAATCAAGTTACATTCAATCTGAAGATTCAAGGTGATCTGACGTTGCCAGATGCGCGAACGTTAGAAGACGTCACTTATGAATTTGATATTGAATCGCTCGAGCCTTTCTTTTTGGAGAATGGGCGTTATACGGAGCAATTCGATGACGTGAATTTGCCAGAAGGAAATACAATCAGTCTTGTACCGATTGTAAAAGAGCTCATCATGTTAGACGTCCCGATGCAAGTTTATGGGAACGAAACAGACAAAACTCAGGTTGAAGGGGAAGGCTGGACGCTCACTGACGAACAGCCGGATGCCCAACCAAAAATTGACCCGCGATTCGCGGGACTGGCCGACCTGTTCTCGAAAAAAGAGAACGAGGAAGGTTAACTTTTCAAGGAGGTGGACAACGATGGCAGTACCATTCCGTAGAACGTCGAAAACTCGCAAACGTCTTCGTCGTACTCACTTCAAACTCAACGTACCTGGTATGAACGAGTGCCCGAACTGTGGCGAAATGAAACTTTCACACCGTGTTTGCAAATCTTGCGGACATTACAACGGTAAAGAAGTAACAAGCAAATAATGCGAGAAGAAGTGATCTGATATCAGGTCACTTCTTTTTTTGTTTGTCATTTTTGGGTCATGGCAAGAAGATGTGGTAAACTTTTTGTGCGAAAATAGTTCTATTCAGGAGGAAAGCATGTATGAACTCCATCAAACGGATTGGCATCATCGGGAACGGGGCGGTCGGACTATTGATGGCATCCTTGCTCGCTGATGATTATGAGGTGACGGTATACGGACGAAGCGGATCACCTGAAAAGATTTTAATCACACGGACAGGTTTGACGAGTGGGTCAGCATATGTATCGCTACAATCTAGTGCCACATTAGAAGAAACTGACCAAGATCTCTTTTTTGTCACGACGAAAGCCCATCAAGTCGAACAGGCGACGGCACGACTCTCTGGAGCAGTTCCGGTCTTCATTTGCTCGAACGGGATTGCCCATCTGGATTATGCGAAACAACATGGTTTTCATTTAGGTGTCGTCGAACACGGGGTGACGAAACAAGGAAACACCATCGAGCATCGTGGACTCGGGCGTATTCGAATCGGGAGCATGACAGGTCTCCTTCCAATCACACTTCAAGATAGTCCACTTCAGGTCATCTGGGAAGAAGACATCGAACAAGTCGTGATCGAAAAGCTATTTGCGAATGCGATCATCAATCCCATCACAGCACTATGCCGTGTTACGAATGGTGCGCTCGCAAACGCGCCATATCGTGAGATTGCGCATTCCATCTACGAGGAACTAACGCCGCTATTTTCAAAGCGTGTCTCGTATGCTTATATCGAGTCGATCATCGAACGCACTGCCGAGAATCGATCTTCTATGTTGCGTGATCTTGAAGAGGGACGACCGACAGAAGTGGATGCGATTCTAAAACCAGTGATTGAGAAAGCCGAACAAATGAAGATTTCACTTACAGTTATCCCCCTGCTACATAAACTGATTATAGGAGCGAGCGCATCGTGCTAGTGTATATCGTTTCATTTCCACTCATCTTATGGTTTATGGTGTATATGATACTTAGAAAAATTATGCCGAAATCAATCAACTCATTCAAACTCGCCTGCGATGCCGGGGTCGTACTCTGGTTCTATGCATGCGGCGTTTTACTTGAGGCCATCTTCGGGACGGAAGTGTTTCTTCTATTGCTTGCGGTATGTTGCGCCATCTTTCCGATCAATGCGATCTGGCAGCGGATTCGTTATGAGGAAGTGTTGTTCACGAAGATGTTCGTCCACGGCTGGCGCTTGCTCTTTTTACTCCTAGTCCCGACGCATGCGATTTTGTTTGCGATCGGCGTGGCCCAAGAAATGATTCGTTGATTGATTGAAAGGAAGTTGTTATACGTGAAGATAGAAGCATTTGATGCCCTATATGCACCCACATCCCCGATGATACAAATTGAAGAAGGGTACGGGCGCTGGCTCGATTATCGAGGCATGGATGAAGTCGAGAAGCGCGCAACGGAGATTGCAGGACGCTCATACGACCATCTCCATGAACTCGTCCACATTTTAAAACAGCAGCAACGGCAGTTCGGGGAACTATCGGAACGTCTATCAGCGAATCTTGATTTGCTCGAACAGCGTGAAGCATACGCCATGGTGACCGGGCAACAAGTCGGCGTGTACGGAGGTCCTCTATTCGCTGTATATAAATTGCTAGCGGTCATCAAACGAGCGAAAGAGGCGGAAGCGAAGCTCGGCAAACCGGTCCTTCCGATTTTCTGGATGGCGACGGAAGATCATGACTTTGCGGAAATCAATCATGTCTTCACGACCCAGACGTTTTCGAGAACGTTAAAAAAAGATGCACTATCCACGCTTCCGCTAGCAGGGAAAGCTTCTGTAGGGGAGCTTGAGTTCGACCGAGTGAAACTTGAACTGGTACAAATGGCGCAACGGATGTTGTTGAACGAGACGGAGACACCTCATACATTACGTCTGTATCAGGAGTTGATTGAACTCATTCAAGGAAGTCATTCGTTCGCGCAATTCTTTGGAGGAATGATGCGCCGTTTCGTAGGGAACGACTTTTTGTTGTTTGACCCGCACGCGAGAGACGTACGCGCACTTGAACGTCCAATGTTCCGTCGACTGATTGAGCAACATGACGCATTGCAACAAGCGCTCGAACATGCCTTTGAAGACGGCATGCCATCCGTCGAGTTAAATAAAGAGGCGGCGCATCTTTTTTACCATGACGGGACGCGTGAGCTGCTCACAAAAATCGACTCGGTATACACGACAAAACGTGGACATCGATTCACGGAGACCGAATTGCTCAATGAAATCGAGGCACACCCAGAACGCTTTTCAAACAACGTTGTCTCTCGACCGCTTATGCAAGACTATTTGTTTCCGACGCTCGGTTACGTCGCTGGTCCTGGAGAAATCGCCTACTGGCTGCAACTCCGTCCGTTATTCCACGAGATTGGATGGAAAATGCCGCTACTTTTACCACGCCTCGGTGGTTTAATCGTTTCGAGTAACGATGAAAAGAAATTACGACAAGAAGGCGTCACACTTGAGGAATATATGAAACACCCACTGCCTGATCATCCGTTTGATGATGAGGCGTTCGAAGCGAAGCTGTATGCGTATCGGACACTCACGGAGGCGGTCAGCCGGGAAGCCCGTAGCCACGGCAGACGATTCGAGTCGAAGTCGAGGCACGTTCTCGAACGGTTGGCAGATGAGATGCGTGCCGAGGCGAAACGTGATCAATATCGACTGAACGCACGCCGCATTCAGCTTTCGACTCGACTCTTCCCGATGAATGCACCTCAGGAGCGTATTTTATCGATGGTTCCAATGTTGAATCGCCATGGTCTCGACGTTTTTGAGCGGATGAAGCACGCTTATGAGCAATCAGAAGCGGAGCGATGTTTGTTCAAGGTATAACCTTTTTTTGAACAGCTCTTGACATTTGTCAGGAGCTTTTTTTTGTTGTTACCTTTTTGTTTCCTCTTTTCGCTAAAAACCTGTACGGACCTTGACATTTTTATGATAAAGTAAGTGTAATAAAACAGTTGAAATATGTAGGTTGAGAGGGTTTTTTGAATGTTTGAGCATGAAACGGTTTTAAAAATGGAGTCCATTGAGGGATTGAACATCAAACCAGATGGGGTATATGTGGACTGTACGTTAGGTGGAGCGGGTCATAGTGAAGAAATCGCAAAGCGTTTAACGACGGGACAACTATATGCGTTCGACCAAGATGACGTCGCACTCGCGCACGCGAAAGAGCGATTGGCTCCTTATGAAGGCCGTGTGACGTTTATAAAGAGCAACTTCGTTCACTTGAAAGAAGAACTCGCCGAACATGGCGTGACGAAAGTGGACGGCGTACTATTCGACCTAGGCGTTTCATCGCCACAGCTTGATGAGGCAGAACGTGGATTCAGTTACAACTACGACGCGCCGCTCGATATGAGAATGGATCGCTCGCGAGAGTTTTCAGCTTATCATGTTGTGAATGAATGGTCGTTTGGAGAACTTGCTCGTATTTTCTTTACATACGGGGAGGAAAAGTTTTCAAAACAAATCGCACGAAAGATTGAGCAAGCCCGTGCCGATAAACCGATTGAGACGACGTTTGAGCTTGTCGACTTAATTAAAGAAGCGATTCCTGCACCAGCAAGACGCAAAGGCGGTCATCCAGCGAAACGAACGTTCCAAGCGATTCGAATCGCCGTCAATGACGAGTTGAACGTATTCGACCGTGCCGTTCAAGATGCGATTGATTTACTCGCAGTGAACGGACGCATCTGTGTCATTACGTTCCATTCATTAGAAGATCGAATTTGTAAACAAGTGTTTAAAGAACGGAGCCAACACCCGCCGTTACCACCAGGATTGCCGGTCATTCCGAAAGAGTTCGAACCTGAACTCAAATTGATCACACGCAAACCAATCGTGGCGAGTGAAGGAGAACTCGAAGATAACCGTCGTTCACGCTCGGCAAAACTGAGAGTGGCCGAAAAACAAAAATAATCACTTTGTAGGAGGGATACCTGATGCCAGAAGCTGCCCGTAAGGCGTTGCAGCCTCAAGTTACACCGAATCGAAATCCGATTCCGCAAGAACGACCAATACCTGCTCCAAAACGACGCACGTTGACCTTGTTTGAATCGATCCTGTATCCAGTGATGATTGGTTCAGTGGTCATGTTCGGTGGCATCACGGTGTCAAAACACAACGAAGCGTATAACATTATGCGTGATACGGCAGCCGTCAACCAGCAGGTAAATGGGGTTGCAAAAGAAAACGAAGAACTAAAGTATGAAATCGCCCAACTAAGCTCGCCAGAACGAATTTACGCGATTGCCGAGAAGCTCGGAATGAAATTCAATGAGAAGAACGTCAAGGTGATTGATTGATGAATTCTCTACAACAGAGTAAAAAAAGAGTGGCGTGGGTAGCGATTGTCTGCTTCACCCCGCTCTTTTTATTTTTTGTCGGATGGTTTCTTTACTTGTCTGTCACCCATACATATAAAGGCGAGAATATGTTGGCGTTCGCTGAAGAGCAGCGGTGGAAGGCAGTCAGTACGTTAGAAGCCGAACGAGGCGAAGTGTACGACCGTTTTGGTCAACCGATTGCCATCAACATTCCATCGTATCGACTTGTCGCCGTGTTAAAACTTGGTGGCGAGCGGGTCGAAGGGAAGACGCTCATGCCAAACGAGTTTGAAGAAGCCGCGAAACAACTCGCGACCGTGCTTCCGATGACAGAGGCCGACATCTTAAAGCGACTTGAGCAAAATGTCGACCGCGGCCAAATCGAGTTCGGGGTTCCGGGGCGTGATTTGACCGTTGAACAAAAAGAAGAAATCGAAGCGTTCGAACTTCCGGGTATCACGTTCGTCGAAGAACCGAAACGTTACTACCCGAATAAAGTATTCGCATCTTCTGTCATCGGCTATGCGCAAAAGATTGACCAAAACGGTCGGATCGAGCTCGTGGGTGAACTTGGAATCGAAAAATCGCTCAACGACATTTTAAGTGAGTCGTACGGCTTGTACCGATTTGAGAAAGATTTGGCGGGGCGTGAGCTCGTCTCGAGCGATGAACAATTAAAAATCGAGCCAGAAGACGGGGCTGATGTGCAACTGACGATTGATCATCGGATTCAACAGCTGCTCGAGACGAAGATGAATGAGTTATATGAGGAGTATGAACCGAAAAATGCGACGGCCATCATCATGGATCCGAAAACAGGGGAAATCATCGCCTTATCGGACCGTCCATCTTTCGACCCGAATACGCGTGAGATTTCCTCATACAGTAACTTCTCGGTCTCGTCTCGCTTTGAGCCAGGGTCAACGATGAAAATTTTCACGTTGGCGGCTGCAATCAACGAGGGCGTATATAACCCGAACGAGTTGTACAAGTCAGGATCATACAAATACGGTAAGACGGTATTCAATGATTACAACATTACCGGATGGGGTACCATTCCTATGGTAGAAGGCGTCTGGCACTCGTCGAACGTCGCGTTCTCGATCTTAGCGAACGAACGACTCGGTCTCAGTCGCTATGAAGATTACTTCAAAGCGTTCAAGTTCGATCAACGGACCGGAATTGATTTACCTGGTGAGGTAAACAGTCAATTCGACTTTGAGAGTCCGATGAACGTCTTGATCACAGCTTGGGGACAATCGACCGCGGTGACACCGATGCAAATCTTGCAGGCGACATCTGCGATTGCAACGGACGGCACCATGAAACAACCGCACGTCATTAAGAAGATTGTCAACAGCGAGACGGGCGAAACGATTCGGACGACGAATCCGAAAGAGGTCGGTCAACCGATAACTGCAGAGACTGCGAAAAAGACGCGTGAAGCACTTGACGGTGTCGTCAATAGCGATGTGGGAACAGGCCAATTGTATGCGTTAGATAACTATCAAGTGGTCGGGAAGACGGGTACTGCCCAAATCGCTGAGAACGGAAAGTATTTGAGCGGACAGTACATTCACTCATTCGTCGGGATGGCACCGGAAGACGATCCGGAACTCGTCATGTATATCGCGGTCGATCGTCCGAACAGTGACTCGTCAACAACGGGTCCACGCATCATGGCACCACTCTTCAAAGATGTGATGGATGTCGCGTTACGTTACCGGAGTGTCGAGCCTGAAAAGCAAGAAAAAGCGGTTGAGGCCTCGACAAAGACGGTGACATCGTATATTGGTAAAAATCGTGAAGATGTCGTAAAAGAGGCGACTGACAGTTCGTTCAATCCGATCGTCTTAGGTGACGGGGATGAAGTGACGGCTCAAAGTCCTGTAAAGGGACAATCTTATGTCGTCGGTGAACGACTGTTGCTAAAAACGAGTAATTCGTTTACGATGCCAACATTAAAAGGGTGGTCGTTACGTGATGTGAAACGTCTAGCGACGCTCTATCAATTAAATTTAGAAATCGATGGTACCGGATTTGTCACATCGCAATCGATTGGCAAAGGGAAACCTGTCAAAACGGGCGCCTCCTTGAAAGTGAAATTGGAGACACCATCGAATTAACGCACGAGATGAAGAGGGCTGCGGCTCTCTTTTCCTATGTATGAGGAGGAAGTTTGAATGGAACAATTGACAGTTCAAAAATTAGCGTCTTGGTTTGGGATTGACGTGGAAGACGATCGTCTCGTCGAACGCGTCGCCACAGATTCGAGAGATGAGAATGGGGCAGGACTATTTGTCCCGATCGTCGGTGCACGTGTTGACGGTCATGACTACATCGAAGCAGCGATTGAGAAAGGGGCCATCGTCACGTTTTGGGAAGAAGGTCGCCCTCAACCGGACAATGTGTTCGTCATCCCCGTCAAATCGACGATCGAAGCCTTGCAAACGGCAGCGGCACGCTACTTAGAGGAAATCAATCCACTCGTGGTCGCGATTACCGGATCAAACGGAAAAACGTCTACGAAAGACATGATTGCCGTCGTACTTGAAGAAAAATTCAAGACGCACAAGACAGCTGGAAACTTCAACTCGGACGTTGGTTTACCGCTCACCGTCCTTCGCATGCCGCGCGACACGGAAGTGGCCGTGTTAGAGATGGGTATGAACGGATTTGGTCAAATCGAGCAATTATCGAAAATTGCCAAACCGGACGTGGCATTTGTCACGAACATTGGGGAGTCACACGGTGAACAAGTCGGCGGACGCACAGGGATCGCGAAAGCGAAGCTTGAAATCAAGGCTGGTCTGAAACCGGACGGACGATTGATTGTCGATGCGGACGAACCACTTCTTGCCGGTCAAGGGTATCGCGTCGGATACGATGAGACGGCGGACGGGAAAATCGAAGTGATCGAGACGACGTTTGACGCATCCATCTTTAAATACAATGGTGACTTGTACGAGCTGAAGGTGCTCGGTGCCCATCAAATCCGAAATGCGGCTTATGCCATCGCGTGTGGTCTCGAGTTCGGACTCGATCATACGATGATTCAACGCGGTCTTGACCGCATCAAACTGACGACGATGCGAATGGAGAAGCAGATGTTCGGTGAAGCGCATCTCATCAACGATGCATATAATGCGAGCCCGACATCGATGATTGCGGCGATTGAAACAGTCAAGTCGCTCGAAGGCTTCTCGAAGCGCGTGCTCGTCCTTGGCGATATGTATGAGCTCGGAGCGGATGAACAAGCCCAGCACACACAAGTGGGTGAAGTCGTAACAGCTCCTGTGACGGATTGTATTCTCGTCGGTGAAAAGGCGAAATGGATTGCGGATGGGATTCAAGACACGCGTGTGAACGTCACATCTGTTCCGAACGTGGAGGAAGCGAAGGCGCTCCTTCATCGTTATCAACGTCCGGATACTGTGGTATTGTTAAAGGCATCTCGAGGACTGGCGCTTGAGCGTCTCGTTCAATAAATAGAGTAGTGAGGTAGCAACATGTTAATTAGTTTAATTGTCTTAATCAGTGCATTATTAAGTGTATTAATCGTCATGCCGCGAGCTATTCCGGCATTGCGTCAGTTGAAATTTGGACAAGAGATTCGTGATGAAGGTCCGGGCTGGCACCAGAAGAAATCGGGAACGCCGACGATGGGCGGAATCGTCATCTTGCTCGCCATCTTAGTCGGCTTCATCGTATCTGTCATCTTCGGGGAAGCGGTCGCCGGATTCGGGACACTTCTATTCGTGACGATGGCGTTCGGGGTAATCGGCTTTTTGGATGACTATATTAAAGTCGTCAATAAACGAAACCTCGGGTTGACTTCACTTCAGAAGTTGATTGGTCAAATTGTCGTATCCGTTCTGTTCGCCTGGTTCCTATCACTTGGTGGAGAGCTTGATACATCGATTTCGATTCCATTCACATCGATTTCATTTGAGACGGGTTGGTTCTATATCGCCATCGTCATCTTCTGGCTCGTCGGCTTCTCAAATGCCGTCAACTTGACGGACGGCCTTGACGGTCTCGTCTCATTCTCGGCGATTCCGACGTTCACATTCTTTGGAATTTATGCGCTCGCACAAGATGAGCTTGGGATTGCCTGGTTCGCATTCGCCGTCGTCGGCGCATTGATCGGGTTCCTCGTTTTCAATAAGTATCCGGCGAAGATTTTCATGGGCGATACGGGTTCACTCGCGTTAGGTGGGGCCGTCGCTGGACTAGCACTCATGTTAAAACTTGAGTTGCTCCTCGTATTCGTCGGGATCATCTTTGTCATCGAGACGTTGAGCGTGATCTTGCAAGTTCTTTCATTCAAAACGACAGGGAAGCGCATCTTTAAAATGAGCCCGATTCATCATCACTTCGAAATGGTCGGTTGGTCGGAATGGCGAATCGTCCTTACGTTCGGTGGAATCAGTTTAATTACAGCAGGTTTATCATTACTACTCATGTAAAAGGGTGAGACAGATGGAAAAGCAATGGCACGGTAAAAAAGTTCTCGTCCTCGGCGCCGCTAAGAGCGGAATCGCAGCGGCGACGTATCTGCATCATGCGGGAGCTGATGTGACGATTAATACGGGGAATATCCCTCCCGAAGACGAGCAGGAAAAAATTCAGGCACTTGGGATTCAATCGGTGTTTAATGACCACCCTCTCGCTTTGTTGAATGAGACAGAGTTGATTGTGAAAAATCCAGGGATCCCGTATCACATTCCGTTGCTTCAAGAAGCGATATCCCGTGAGATTCCAATCTACACGGAAGTCGAGCTCGCCTACATGGCAACCGAGGCAGAATTCGTCGCAATCACAGGCTCGAACGGAAAGACGACGACAACGACACTCGTCTATGAGTTACTCAAAGGCGGAGAGCGCCCGGTTCATCTCGCGGGAAACATCGGATTCCCGGCTATCGAAGTCGCGACAAACGCGAAGGCGGGCGAATTGATTGTTATTGAATTGTCGAGCTTTCAGTTGATGGGGGTCGAGTCCTTCCATCCGCGTTCGGCAGCGTTGCTGAATCTATCAGAAGCCCATCTCGATTATCACGGCGACTTCGAATCGTATGCCGATGCAAAAGGAAACTTGTTCCGTCAGATGACACGTGACGACCAAATCGTCGTTAAAGTGACAGACTCCGAAGTGATGAAACGTGTCCCGGCTCATCTTGAACCGAATACGTTCAGCTTTGAGCGAGGAGATGCTTCCGTCGTGGACGGTTGGGTCACGGTACGCGGAGAGCGACTCATTCGTGTGAATGAATTGGCATTAGGTGGTGCCCATAACGTTGAGAACGTACTAGCGGCTCTTCTGTTAGTCGAACCGTTTGCACTTCCAAAAGCACACGTCGAGCGAGTATTACGAAACTTTGGCGGTGTCGCACATCGAACTGAAAGTTTAGGTGATGTTCTCGGACGTGCCGTCTACAATGATTCGAAGGCGACGAACAACGTTGCGGCGGAAGCGGCGCTACGAGGATTTGATGCTCCGATCGTGTGGCTTTGTGGAGGACTCGAACGTGGAGCGGACTTATCTTCGCTCGCGCCAGCTCTCTCAAACGTAAAAGCTGTCGTCGCGTATGGTGAGACAAAAGAGCGTTTTAAAGAGCTTGGGGAGTCCCGACAGATTCCATCTTACACGGTCGAGACGTTAGCAGACGCCGTTCCACTCGCGTTTGAACAATCTGAGACGGGAGATGTCATTCTCTTATCTCCTGCTTGTGCGAGTTGGGACCAATTTAAAACGTTTGAAGAACGAGGCGAACAGTTCGTCCATCTCGTTCGCGCATATGAGGAGGCGAACCGATGAAAGTCATGATTTCTGGTGGAGGTACCGGTGGTCATATTTATCCGGCCCTCGCATTGATTGAGACGTTACAAAAACGTCACCCGAATTTACAGGTACAATACGTTGGAACGGAGAATGGGTTAGAAGCCGATCTCGTTCCTCGAGCAGGTGTCCCGTTCAAATCGATTCAAATCGCTGGATTGAAACGGTCCCTCTCTCTTGAGAACTTAAAGACGGCGTACTGGTTCTTGAAAGCTGTTCGCTCTCTTAAAAAAGATATGGCAGCATTCAAACCGGATGTCGTCATCGGAACGGGCGGATTCGTCTCAGGACCGGTCGTCTATACGGCGCAACAACTCGGCATCCCGACTATCCTACATGAACAAAACAGCATCCCAGGGTTAACGAATAAGTTTTTATCGAAAAAAGCGGATCGGGTCGCCCTTTCCTTTAAAGGGTCCGATGTTCACTTCCCTGGGGCAAACGTTCGCTTGATTGGAAACCCGCGTGGAAGTGAAGTGCTACAAACGAAAGTGGACGATGCAGCTGTACGAGAACAGTACAATCTCGATGAACGGCCTATCGTATTGATTTACGGAGGGAGTCGTGGCGCCGAAGCAATCAACCGTGCCGTCATTGAGGCTATCCCAGCGCTTTCGGACTTACCAATCAACGTGCTCTACGTCACAGGGAAAGTTCATTACGAATCTGTATCGAAAGAAGCCCCATCATCTGAAAACGTACACGTTCATCCGTACGTCTATGACATGCCGGCCTTACTCGCTTGTACGTCAATCGTCGTCTCGCGTGCGGGAGCTTCGACGATTTCTGAATTGACCGCCCTCGGCTTACCGAGCGTATTGATCCCGAGCCCATATGTTACAGCAGACCATCAGACGAAGAACGCCTCTGCCCTAGTTGAAAACGGTGCGGCGTTACTCGTGAAAGAGGAGTCGTTGACAGGGGAGACGCTCGTCGAAGCGATTCGCCAAGTACTCGGCAAACAAGAAGAGATGGCGAACGCATCCCGTGCCCTCGGATTCCCGGACGCGTCAGATGCACTAGCCGACTTAGTAGAAGAAGTCATTCGATAAAGGAGTAGAATCCGATGGAACCAAGCCAACAAACGGTACGCAGTCTAGAAGACCGTATTCCGTACATGAAAAAGCAGCGACGGAAAAAAGCGAACCGTCGGATGTTCTCCGTGCTTTCTTTGTTTGGAATTCTCATCTTACTCGTGGTCTATATGCAAACTTCGATGTCGAACGTGAAAGAAGTGAACGTATCTGGGCTATACTGGCTTGATGAATCCTACGTGTTTCAAAACATGGAGCTCGACACATCGACAAAATTTGTCAGTCTATCACCGAGCAAGATGAGTGACCAAATGGAAAAGTTGCCGGGTGTCAAACGGGTAGACATGGACCGATCTTGGTATAACGTCGTTCACGTCAATGTGACAGAAGAGAAGATGATTGCTTATGCTCGTGCGGAGACGGGAGATGTCGTCGTGTTAGCAGACGGCTCACTTCATCCGACAGGCACCATCACCGACCCTCAGAAGTTAAAAGATGGTCCACTGCTAAGAGAGTTCAATTCGGAAAAAGAACTCGAAAAGATTGCCAGTGAGTTGGAACAAGTCGATGACGCGACGCGAGCCCGTATGTCGGAAGTCATCTTGTCTAAACAAAAGGGAGAGCCGACACGTTACGAGATCTTTATGAATGACGGAAATACGCTTCTCACCCCGACGCTGAAGTTAAGTGAGACCGTTTCGAAATATGGAGAAATCTATGAAAACATTCCGAAAGGTCAGCAAGGAACAGTCGTCATGGATGGTGGTTTTTATTTTGTTCCATACAAGAAAACGAATGAATAATCAGTTATATTACAGCCCTTAGACACATAAGGGCTGTTTTTTTGTCTTTTGTAAACGAATTGATAACGCGAAACCGCTTAAATTGTAGGATTCTACCTTTTCTCACTATCTTATTTGTTGTAAACTTAGACGTGAGATATCTTGTCGAAACCAACAATTTTTTTGGATATCTGTCATATTTGTCATGTAATTTGTACAGGAAAATTATAGAGCGGAGGTGTTTCCCTTTTGGAAGCGAATGGTTATGTGGCCGCATTAGATATTGGAACGTCAGAGATTAAGCTCGTCGTCGGTGAATTGCTCGGCGGAACGCTTAATATTTTGGCAGAAGGGTGTGCACCGTCTGCAGGGGTGAAACGTGGTGCTGTCGTAGACATCGATAAAACAGTCCAAGCGATCAAACAGGCCGTTGAACACGCGGAGACATCGTTAGGTGATCAAATTCGATCTGTATACGTTGCCATCGAAGGGGAACATATCCAAATTGCCCCATGTCATGGAATCGCATCCGTGAAGCGGGAAGATCAGGAAATTACAGATGCAGACGTGATGGAGGTCATCAATTCAGCACAAGTGATGCGATTACCGGATGAGATGAGTGTCATCGATGTAATCCCATCATCATTCACGGTGGATCAACAAACGGGCGTCGTCGATCCTCGTGGAATGCTTGGTTATCGACTAGAAATGCATGGGAAAATGGTTACTGGATCGAAGACAATTTTACATAGTATTCGTCGTTCGATTGAACGTGCCGGATTACACCTCGAAGGATTTATTTTAGGGAACCTCGCGCTCGGCATGAGTGCAGCTTCTGTAGATGAAATCGACCTCGGCATTGGTCTTGTCGATGTCGGGCACGAAAAGACGACGGTCTCGGTATTTTATCGCGGAGATCTCGTTTACTCGTATATCCTTCCAGTCGGTGGAGACCATATGACAAGAGACTTGGTCTATAAGCTAAATTGCAAATATCAAGACGCCAAAGTGGCGAAAGAAGAATACGGTCTCGCACTCGAAGAAATGGCCGATGGAACAGAAGGTTTCTCCTACACGAACATCAATGGGGAAGTGGCGTTCGAACCACAGTCAGAAATTAGCTATGTTTTAGAGGCGAGAATAGAGGAAATGTTTACCCTTATGTTGAATAAGGTTCAAAAAGTAGGTGTTCCGATGCTGAATGGCGGATACTTACTCTGCGGTGGAGCTGCTGCTCTACCAGGTATTCAAGAGTTAGCGACTCGTGTCATGGGTCAAAAGACGAGATTGTATCAACCGTCGTCGATTGGCGTCAGACATCCAAAATACGCGACAGCAGTCGGTGTTTTGAAATATGTCTTAATGAGTGATCATCACGTTTCAAAATCTCAACTCGAAAAACCGGAAGTTCGCTACGAAACGCTTCACAATAAGCAGGAACCGACCGATACTCATGTTGGAGAGAACGAATACGAGACCGATCAAGAGTCGAAAAAAGGTTTTAGTCGTTTGATGGAAAAATTATTTGGCGTTTAAGCTGACGTTGTAATACAACTTGGAAAATAAGTAGGGGGATACCTGAATGATGTACTTTGATGAGGCGATTGACGCCGTAGCAAAAATTAAAGTAATTGGAGTCGGAGGCGGCGGTTCAAACGCCGTTAACCGTATGATTGAACATGGGGTACAAGGAGTTGAGTTCATCGCTGTCAACACGGATGCTCAAGCCTTGAATATGTCGAAAGCCGATGTAAAACTTCAACTTGGTGCCAAATTGACACGTGGTCTCGGTGCTGGTGCGAATCCGGATATCGGTAAAAAAGCGGCAGAAGAAAGCCGCGAACAATTGATTGAAGCGCTTGATGGAGCGGATATGGTTTTCGTCACAGCTGGTATGGGCGGCGGAACAGGAACTGGTGCTGCACCGGTCATCGCTGAGATTTCAAAAGAAATCGGCGCGCTCACAGTCGGTGTCGTCACAAAACCATTCATGTTTGAAGGCCGGAAGCGCATGCAACACGCGCAACATGGGATTCAAGCGTTTAAAGAAAAAGTAGATACACTCATCGTCATTCCAAACGATAAGCTTCTTGAAATCGTGGAACGCAACACACCGATGATCGAAGCCTTCCGTGAAGCGGACAACGTCCTTCGTCAAGGTGTACAAGGGATCACTGACTTGATCGCCATCCCTGGTCTCATCAACCTTGACTTCGCTGACGTGAAGACGATCATGACAGAAAAAGGATCTGCACTCATGGGTGTAGGTGTTGCTACAGGTGAAAACCGTGCCGTTGAAGCAGCGAAGAAAGCAATCTCTTCACCACTTCTCGAATCTTCAATCGAAGGAGCGAAAGGTGTCTTGATGAACATTACAGGTGGGCTCAGCCTTAGCTTGTATGAAGTGACAGAAGCAGCTCAAATCGTTCAAAGTGCCGCAGATGAAGAAGTGAACTTGATCTTCGGTTCAGTCATCAACGAAAACTTGAACGATGAAATCATCGTCACCGTGATCGCAACTGAATTTGCTGAGGAAACACAAGGGGCGAACCCGTTCCTTCAGCAGCCGAAAAAACAGCCAGAGGTTGAGAACAAGGAACCCCAACCAAAAGCAAATGAAGCGGCTCAACAAGACGAAGGGAACTTCCATCGCCCAGTGTATGGAGGAGACGTCCCAGACGAGACGATCAACATCCCTGCGTTCGTGAGACAACGCCGTAACTAAACAACAAGGGGTGCCGTGACTCGGCATCCCTTTTTCTAAAAAAGGAGAAACCGATGCAACTGTTACATACATGGGAAACCGAAACGAATCGCTATCATGCTTACGTGACGACACGGACGAACGGACACAATGCCGGAAACGTTGGTCTTCATGTCGGCGATGATATTGATGGAGTCATTCAAAATCGTCAATGGTTCTTTCGACAGGCGAATCTTTCGCTAGAAGACTCTGTTTGGGCCGACCAAGTGCACGGGATAACGGTCCAAAGCGTGGATTCAGCGGACAAGGGCAAAGGTGCATTTCGATATGACGAGGCAATTTCGCAAACAGACGGACTCATCACAAAAGAAGAAGCTTTGCCGCTCGCTCTCGTCTTTGCAGATTGCGTACCTCTCTTTTTCTGTGCGAAAGACCATGGAGTCATCGGTGTCGCTCATGCGGGTTGGAAAGGGACCGTCGGCAATATCGTCACGTCCATGATCCAAGCGTTTGAAGATCAAGGCATCGATGCGACAGAAGTGGACATGCTCGTCGGTCCAGCGATTGCTGGGAATGAATATGAGGTCGATCGTCGAGTGCTAGATGCGGTTCAATCCGTTTCGCCGATTGCCTATCAACGAGCCGTTCGACAGGAGTCGGGCGACCATGCCTTGTTGTCACTCCAAGCAGTCAATGAAGTATTGGCAAACGAACATGACGCGTCCGTCATGCAATCGAATTTATCGACTGGCGCAAATACTCCGTTTTTCTCGTATCGAGACGGAGAAACGAAACGTCGGTTTGCGGCAGTCATCGTCAAGGAGCGTAAATTGTGAGTATTTCAGATAACGTAAAACAAGTTCAATCTATCATGGCAGCCCACGTTCAAGATGTGGAGCCTACTTTGATTGCCGTCACGAAATCGGTAGGCGTAGACGTGGCCAATGCTCTCTACGCAGAAGGAATTCGTGACTTCGGTGAAAATCGTCCAGATTCCTTACTTGAAAAAGTGAACGGCATGCCAGAAGACGCAAAGTTTCACTTCATCGGCACGTTACAGACACGTAAGGTGAGACAAATCATCGATCACGTGGCAGCTATTCACTCATTGGACCGTTTATCACTCGCTGCAGAAATCGATAAACGAGCGAGCGAGACGATTGATTGTTTCGTTCAAGTGAATACGTCAGGAGAAGATTCAAAACATGGTCTTGAAATAGAGGAAGTTATGCCTTTCATCGAGAACTGTAAACAGTATCCTCACATTCGAATCATCGGTTTGATGACGATGGCGCCGTTCACGGAAGAAGAGTCAGTCCTTCGTGAGACGTTCGGTCGTTTACGTCGATTACGTGATGAAGTGAACGCAAAAGGGTTTGAACACGCCCCTTGCACGGAGCTATCGATGGGGATGTCAAACGATTATCCAATCGCGATTGAAGAAGGCGCATCGTTTGTTCGTATTGGTACCGTACTTGTGCAATAATATATCTTAAGGAGGAATCCGTTATGTCAATCAAAAACAAAATGAAAGATTTCTTTGGACTCGAGGAAGATCCGAACAGCACATACGAAGAAGAAGAGTTTGCCGTCGCAAACACATCAGCAACTTCTTCAACTGAAACAGCGGTCGTGAGACAAGAGGATCGCCCAAAATCAGCAAATAATCTCGTGGCATTGAATACGAAGAAGAAAGAACGCTCGAAAGTCGTATTGGCTGAACCACGTGTATTCGCTGAAGCGCAAGATATTAGCGATCAATTGAAAGAAAACCGTGCTGTCATCGTCAATCTTCAGCGCATGTCAAAAGAGCAATCACGTCAAGTCGTCAACTTCCTTTCCGGTGTCGTATATGCGCTAGAAGGATCGATGACTTCGATTGGACATAACACGATTCTGTGTACTCCGAACAATGTCGAATTGACTGGTTCAATCTCAAACTTGATTTCGGAGGATGAACTTCATAGTAAAGGGTGGTAACTGAATGGAAAACGTAATCCCTGCCTTAGGCAATACGTTAAGTACTTTGCTTGGTATTTATAGTTGGGTCCTGATCGGCTATATCTTATTATCATGGTTCCCGAACGCGCGTGAATCCATGTTCGGACAAATTTTATCATTTTTATGTGAACCATTTTTAGCACCGTTCCGACGGATTATCCCACCAATCGGTGGCATGCTCGATATCTCTCCAATCGTCGCATTGTTCGTGCTTCGGATGGCACAAGCCGGTATCGCTGCCATTTTCGGGTGATGTATGAGCGTTTATGACCACTACCGACCAAGTGAACGGGCGTTCGTCGAACAAGTCTTGGATTGGGTACAACAAGTCGAGAACAGCTATGTATTAAAGTTGACGGACTTTTTAGACCCTCGTGAACAGCAAATCGTCAAACAGCTTGTCGGTAAACAGCTCGTCATTCACGACGATGGCGGGTTTGAAGGAGCTGAACGACGTCGGCTGATTTTGGCGCCAGAGTATTATGAGCTAAATACCGATGATTTTGAAATTGAGATTCGTCGCATCGAATATCCGACAAAATTTGTTGACCTGACACATCGGCAAGTGACTGGAACTTTACTGAACGCTGGATTAAAGCGTCAAAAGTTTGGCGACGTCGTCCTGGAAGAGGAAATCGTCCAGTTTGCTACGACCCGCGAAGCGGTCGGGTTCATCGAAATGAACTTGGAACGTGTCGGAAAAGCAAGAGTTCGCATCTCCTCTGTTGCGAAGGATGACATTCTCGTCGTTCCGAAAACAGAGTGGGTCGAAGGGTTCGGCATCGTGTCCTCGTTACGATTTGATACGGTTGTGAGCGAGGTACTCAACATATCTCGTCAGAAAGCTCAGGCGCTCGTGAAACACGGTGACTGCAAAGTGAATCATAAAGTCATTGAAGATCCGAGCTTCTTGCTTGAACCAGATGATCTTTTATCCGTCCGTGGATACGGTCGTATTAAGATGATGGAGATCCTTGGTTCGACTAAACGTGAAAAGATTAAAATCCAGTATGGGACCATACGTTAAATTTTAGGAGGAAAGTCGAATGGCGTTGACACCGATTGATATTCATAATAAAGAATTCTCTTCCCGTTTTCGTGGGTACGACATCGATGAGGTCAATGAATTTTTAGATCAAATCATTAAAGAGTTTGAACTATTGATTCGTGAGAATCGACGGTATGAAGAACTTGTCAACGATATGCAAGCTCGCATTGACTACTTCTCCTCGATGGAAGATACATTGAACAAGTCGATCATCGTCGCGCAGGAAGCAGCGGAAGAAGTGAAGAACAACGCGCAAAAAGAAGCGAGCCTCATCTTGAAACAAGCGGAGCGTGAAGCGTACGCTCGTGAAGAAGAAGCGGCCCGTAAAGAGCAACTTGCAGAACGTGAAGTCGTTCAAATGCTCAAAAAAGTCGAGTTGTATCGCACACGTTTCCGTGTCCTCGTTGACGCCCAAATGGAGCTCTTAAACAGCACCGAGTGGGAGACGATTGTCGGGGAGCCGCCTGTGCAGACGGTTCTTGACGATAGATCAGAACTTGCGTATAATGACCACGAAGTCACACAGAATGAAGAACAACATGGATAAATGATCAACACGTTGAGTAGGACGCGTCGATCGAGTCATACCTACGAAGCGACTTAGGGACGGTGAGAGCCTAAGAGAAAGACTCGAATCGGTATCCCCTATGAGTCGTCACGCTGAACCAGAGTAAGCGTGACCGCCTGACCTCGTTATCGGTTACCGAGAGCGGTCTCACGAACGTGAGACTAGTAGGGTGGTACCGCGAGTCAACCAACTCGTCCCTATCAGGGATGGGTTGGTTTTTTTTGTTTTCTAAAAAATGTTGATGGAGGAGTTTCGATGAACTACAAAGACACGCTATTAATGCCAAACACAGAATTCGCAATGCGTGGGAATTTACCAAAACGCGAACCAGCGATGCAAACAGAATGGGAAGACATGGACCTTTACAACAAGGTGCAAGAAAAAAATGCAGGGAAACCACAATACATCTTGCATGATGGTCCTCCATATGCGAACGGCGACATCCACATGGGACATGCGATGAACAAAGTATTAAAAGACATCATCGTGCGTTTCAAAGGGATGAACGGATACCAGTCTCCAATGATTCCAGGTTGGGATACGCACGGTCTTCCAATCGAGAACGCCCTTCAAAAAGCTGGCGTCAACCGTAAAGAAATGACGGTCGCTGAATTCCGCGAAAAGTGTGCAGAATATGCAATGGAACAAGTGAACTCGCAACGTGAGCAGTTCAAACGTCTCGGTCTTCTCGCAGACTTTGAAAATCCATATATCACGCTCCTTCCGGAATATGAAGCGGCACAAATCCGCTTGTTCGGGACGATGGCTGAAAAAGGATACATCTACAAAGGAAAGAAACCAGTCTACTGGTCGCCGTCTTCGGAGTCTGCACTCGCAGAAGCTGAAATCGAATATTACGATAAAAAATCACCAGCCATCTACGTGGCATTCCGCGTCGTAGACGGAAAAGACACATTGACGTCTGACGATCATTTCGTCATCTGGACGACGACGCCTTGGACAATCCCGGCGAACCTCGGGATCGCAGTGAGTGATGAGTTGACGTACACGCGCATCGAACACGAAGGAAAAGGCTATATCGTCGCAGAGACGCTCGTTGAAGAAGTGACGACTGCGCTCGGCTGGACTGATTACACTGTGAGCGGTTCATGGAACGGTCGCGACTTTGAATATATGACGGCCCAACATCCGTTGTATGACCGCACGTCACTCGTCATGCTCGGCGACCACGTCACAGCGGATGCGACTGGACTCGTCCACACGGCTCCAGGGCACGGGGAAGATGACTATCGTGTCGGACAGGCTTACGGCTTGGATGTCCTTTGTCCGGTCGATGACCGTGGTTACATGACGGCTGAGGCGCCTGGTTTTGAAGGGTTGTTCTATGAAGATGCGAACAAACAAATCGGGATGAAACTTGAAGAGAACGGCTACTTGCTCAACTTGAAGTTCATCAAACACTCGTACCCGCATGACTGGCGTACGAAAAAACCGGTCATCTTCCGTGCGACACCACAATGGTTCGCTTCAATCAAAGATTTCCGTGAAGACATGCTCCGTGAAATCGAAGAAGTGAATTGGGTTCCAGAATGGGGAATGACACGTCTTTACAACATGGTCCGTGACCGTGGGGACTGGGTCATCAGTCGTCAACGTGCATGGGGCGTGCCGATTCCAATCTTCTATGCAGAGGATGGAACGGAAATCATCACGAACGAGACAATCGACCACGTCGCAAACTTGTTCCGTGAGCACGGCTCGAACGTCTGGTACGAGCGCGAAGCAAAAGACCTTCTTCCTGAAGGGTTTACACATCCGAACAGTCCGAATGGCGAATTCCGTAAAGAACTCGATATCATGGACGTCTGGTTCGATTCAGGTTCTTCACACGCTGGTGTATTAGAGGAACGTGAAAACCTTCGTCGCCCCGCAGACCTTTACCTTGAAGGATCTGACCAATACCGCGGTTGGTTCAACTCGTCACTCTCAACAGCTGTTGCGACGACGGGCAAAGCGCCATACCGAAACGTCTTGAGCCACGGTTTCGTCCTTGATGGGGATGGACGTAAGATGTCGAAGTCGCTCGGTAACACGATTGCGCCAAACGATCTCGTGAAGCAATATGGTGCTGAAATCGTCCGTCTATGGGTCGCGTCAGTCGACTATCAGTCTGACGTTCGCGCTTCGCACGACAACTTTAAACAAGTGTCAGAAGTATACCGGAAGATGCGTAACACAATCCGTTTCCTTCTTGGAAACTTGAACGGGTTTGATCCGTCGATGCGTGTCGCATTCAATGACATGCCAGAAGCAGACCGCTTCATGGCAACGAAACTGAAACAGCTCCAAGCAAAAGTGGTCAAAGCGTATGACACGTTTGACTTCATGGCGGTGTATCATCTCGTTCATAACTTCTGCGTTAACGAGTTGTCATCGTTCTATCTCGACTTTACAAAAGATATCCTTTATATCGAGCGTGAAGACGATCTCCGCCGTCGTGCCGTTCAGACGGTCATGTACGATGCGGTCGTCCTTTTGACGAAGCTCTTGGCTCCAGTCCTTCCACACACTGCCGATGAGGCGTGGAAAGAGGTGCCTGGGAAGTCGGAAGCAAGCATCTTCTTGACGGATCTAGAAGAAGTGGATGCATTGACTGCTGACGAGCAAACGTTATTAGAGAAATGGTCGAAATTCCTCGTCTTCCGTGACGATGTCCTCAAAGCGATCGAAATCGCACGTGGCGAGAAATTGATCGGGAAACCGCTCGAGGCGAAATTGATTCTCGCACCGAAAGCAGAGACTGCGGCGTTATTGGAAACAATCGATAACGTCAGTCAGTTGCTTCAAGTATCACAAGTAGAATGGGCTGAGACGGCAGACGTCGATTATGCGACGACGAAAATCACAGTCAAGAAAGCAGATGGTGCTGCTTGTGCACGTTGTTGGACATACTCGACAGAGCTTGGACAAAACGAAGAGCATCCTGAGCTTTGCCCACGCTGTGCATCAGTAATCGGTTAAGACGAACCGGAGTGGCGTCCCCACTCCGGTTTCTTAACGGCTTGAAAGGAGACGCATATGAAACGATATTACGGATTGGCCGTCATCTTGATTCTGCTCGATCAACTCACCAAATGGGTGGTTGTTCAGACGATGACAATCGGTCAATCGATTGAAGTCATCCCGAACTTGTTATACTGGACCTCTTATCGCAATAAAGGAGCGGCTTGGGGGATGTTAGAAGGACAGATGGCGTTCTTTTTCGTCATCACGATTCTCGTCGTTGTAGGCCTTGTTTACTTCCTGCATAAAGAAGTGAACGGGTATCAGCTTCTCGGTTATAGTGTTGGACTGCTATTGGCCGGTGCAATCGGTAACTTTATCGATCGCCTGTTCCGCGGTGAAGTCGTCGACTTTGTCGATACGTATCCGTTTGGCTACAACTTCCCGATTTTTAACGTGGCCGATATGGCGCTTACGTTTGGGGTCATTTTAATGGTCATCGGGATTTTATTTGAAGAAAAATTACACAAAGAAAGGGGACAATCGTAATGGAATCCTATACTTTTGTCGCCGATGAAAAGGCAAGGATTGACAAGTGGGTGAGCGACCGTGGAGAATGGTCACGCTCACAAGTACAAGAATGGATTAAGACCGGAGCACTTCTCGTTAATGGGAGTGCCGTCAAACCAAACTATAAGCTTCAAGTGGGCGATGAAATCGAAGTGAACGTCCCGGAAGCGGTGGAACTCGAAGTGTTACCTGAACACATTCCGCTTGAAATCGTTTATGAAGATGAAGATATGATTGTCGTCAATAAAGCACGTGGGATGGTCGTTCACCCTGCTGCCGGTCACACGTCTGGAACGCTCGTCAATGCGCTTCTCGGACATTGTGATGACCTCTCAGGCATCAATGGCGTCAAGCGCCCTGGAATCGTGCATCGAATCGACAAAGACACGACAGGTCTCCTTATGGTCGCTAAAAATGACTTGGCTCATGAATCACTTGCGAGCCAGTTGAAAGACAAGACGATTAAACGTGAATATATTGCGCTCGTTCACGGCGAACTCGTTCACGAACTCGGGACAATCGAGGCACCGATTGGTCGCGATACAAATGATCGTCAGCGTATGACCGTGACGGACAAGAACGCGAAAGAAGCGGTGACGCATTTCCGCTTGCTCGAGCGCTACAAAGACTTCACGCTCGTCGAGTGTAAACTCGAGACAGGTCGTACACACCAAATCCGTGTGCACATGCGCTATATCGGGCATCCGCTCGCAGGCGACCCGAAATATGGACCACGTCGGACAATTGATTTAGGCGGTCAAGCCCTACATGCGGCGACGCTCGGTTTCCACCATCCACGTACGAAAGAATGGATGGAATTTGAGGCACCCCTTCCAGAAGACTTTAAGACAGAACTCGCAAAGTTAGATAAAATCGAGAAAACTCGTTGACTTCTGTCACGTTCCGATTTATAGTCTAGGAAGCATAACACCTTTAAACCCAGTCCAGAGAGGCTGTGAAAGGATTGTGACCGCGGTCACACTAACGTCAATTCAACCCGGCATCAGACTGCCGTTTTTGATGAAGACTCCCTTTCCAGTCGGACGAGGGAGTCTTCTTTTTTTGAATGAAGCATGAAAGGAGGAGTGACGTGAAACAGTCAGTCATTTTAGATGAATCAGCCATCCGTCGAGCGTTGACACGAATCGCTCATGAAATCATCGAGCGGAACAAAGGAATCGATGATGTCGTCCTCGTCGGGATCAAGACGAGAGGTGAGACGCTCGCTGACCGACTCGCGCGCCGAATCGAAGAGATTGAAGGCAAGCCGGTCGCACTCGGGAATCTCGACATCACGCTTTACCGGGATGACTTATCGAAGAAGTCGTTAGATCCAGAAGTGAAGGCAACAGAGTTGCCGCATGACATTAATGGGAAGACCGTCGTCCTCGTCGACGACGTCCTATATACCGGTCGAACAGTCCGTGCCGCAATGGACGCACTCGTCGACCACGGTCGCCCAGACTATATCCAACTCGCGGTCTTGATTGACCGAGGACATCGGGAGCTTCCGATTCGACCTGATTTCATCGGGAAGAACGTTCCGACATCGAAGTCCGAGCAAGTCGTCGTCCGACTCAGTGAAGTCGACACGGCAGATGAAGTGACAATCAATCAGCAATAATCTTAAAAACCTTTAAGGTGGTCCAGAGAGGCCAGGAAGGAGAAATTCAATATGAAACAACCCGTTCTACACATCCACGAGCGTCCAGCTCACTTTCCACAATGGCTGTTATTCAGTCTTCAACACGTCTTCGCCATGTTCGGAGCGACGATTTTAGTCCCGATTTTAACAGGATTGAATACATCGGTCGCCCTCGTCGCTTCCGGAGTGGCCACGCTCTCATTCTTAGCGATTACGCGCTTCAAAGTCCCAACATACCTCGGTTCAAGTTTTGCCTACATCGCCCCAATCATTGCGGTCAGTCAGCAATGGGGTGTCGAAGCGGCACTGTTCGGCGGAATCATTGCCGGCTCGGTATACGGTGTCGTTTCCTTGATCATCTATAAGACAGGCGTCAACTGGTTGCTCCGGTTGCTCCCACCAGTCGTCGTCGGACCGGTCATCATGGTCATCGGTTTGTCGCTCGCGCCGGTCGCCATCGACATGTCGATGAATCAAGACGGAGCTTATAATGGAACGTTCATGACAATCGCACTCCTGACACTTGGAATCACGATGCTCGCCATGACAAAACTGAAAGGGGTTTGGGGAGCGGTTCCAATCCTTTTCGGAATCGTCGGAGGTTACGGGATTGCCGCAGCATTCGGAATCATCGATTACTCACCAATTCAACAAGCAAGCTTGTTCCAACTCCCTGACTTCACGATGGTGTTCGTCGACTACATGCCAATGTGGCAAGTCGGTGCACTCCTCGCGATCGTACCGGTCGCACTCGTCACGATGACCGAGCATATCGGCGATCAAATGGTCACATCTAAAATCATCGGACGAGAGACGATAAAAGATCCCGGCCTCCATCGCACGCTACTCGGTGACGGGGTAGGGAAAGCAGTCGCTTCCGCACTCGGTGGTCCACCATGTACGACATACGGTGAGAACAACGGCGTCATGGCCATCACACGCGTCTACAGTGTCTATGTCATCGCTGGAGCGGCGCTCATGGCCATCAGCTTCGGATTCCTCGGTCATATCGAGGCATTCATCTCAACGATTCCGAATCCAGTCAAAGGTGGCATCTCGATTCTCTTATTCGGGGTCATCGCGTCGAACGGACTAAGGACGATGGTAGAGAGCAAAGTCGATTTGGCAGAAAAACGCAACTTGATCATCTCATCGGTCATCCTCGTCATCGGGCTAGGTGGTGCGATGATTCAACTCGGCAGCTTCCCTGTACAAGGGATGGCGCTCGCGACGGTCGTCGGAATTCTCTTAAACGCCATCTTACCGAAAGAGGAAGTCGAGACGGTCGTGGAAGTCAGCACAACTGAAGAAACGAAACAAGCAAGTAACTTTTAATTCGATCCCGTGAGGTCGGCAAAGTGAAGGCTCGTTTATTTGGGTGTACCTTGCCCAAATGAAGGCGTCCCTTCACATCGGTGAAGAGACGCCTTTTCTCTTTGCCTCTAACAAAAGGAGGAGACGAACATGAATACGATGCAAACGAATGTCAAACCAGTCAAACACTTCGTCAGCTTAGACACACTCTCGCTCGATGAGATCATGGGCATGATTGAAGAGTCATTGCGCTATAAGCAAGGGGACCTACCCCCACTATTCGATGGGAAGACGGTCGCAAACCTGTTCTTTGAAAACTCGACGCGTACGAAAAACTCGTTTCAAATGGCCGAGCGACACTTGAACATGCAAGAGATTCCGTTTGATGTGACGACGTCATCGGTCACGAAGGGAGAGACACTCTACGACACGTGCAAGACGCTCGAAGCGATTGGAGTTGACGCACTCGTCATCCGACATCCAGAAGCAGGATACTATCATGAACTCGTTGAGAAGTTGAAGATCCCGGTACTCAATGGGGGCGACGGGAGTGGCGAACACCCTTCCCAATCACTACTCGACCTCGTCACAATCTTTGAAGAGTTCAGAACGTTCCAAGGATTAAACGTTGCCATCTGTGGAGACCTCGTTCATAGTCGCGTCGCTCGATCGAATGCGAGTGTGTTGAAGCGTCTCGGGGCAAACGTCGTCGGATGCAGCCCAGCCTCATGGTGGGATGATTCGATGGGGCTTGAGCGTAAAGAACTTGATGATGTGCTAGCAGTAAGTGACGTCATCATGCTGTTACGGGTTCAGCACGAGCGTCATATCATGGGAGACATTTTCTCGAAAGAGGAATATCACACACGATATGGACTGACGGTCGAGCGAGTCGAGCGGATGAAAGAAGGGGCCATCATCATGCATCCGGCACCGGTCAATCGGGATGTCGAGATTGCGGGCAGTCTGATCGAACATGAACGGTCACGCATCTTCCCGCAAATGAAGAACGGCGTCTATGCACGCATGAGCATCTTAAATCGAGCATTAGGAGGACAACAATGATACTTCAACACGCGACATGGTATGACAACGGGACAAAACGCACGACAAACATCCTATTGAAAGACGGAAAAATCGAATCGCTCAATTATAACGGGTCGACAGCCGGGGAAGAAGTCATCGATGCGACAGACTACCTACTCGCACCAGGACTTGTCGATGTTCACGTCCACTTGCGTGAGCCGGGAGGCGAAGCGAAAGAAACGATCAAAACGGGAACGATGGCGGCAGCGGCGGGTGGATTCACGACAATCTGTTCGATGCCGAACACGCGACCGGTACCAGACGATCGCGTCACGATGGACGCGCTCCTTCAAAAGATTGAGCAAGATGCGGTTGTCCGTGTCCTTCCATACGCTGCCATCACGAAGCGGCAGCTCGGTGAAGAACAGGTTGATATGGAATCTCTATCAGATGCATTTGCCTTCACCGATGACGGGGTCGGTGTTCAATCGGCGGCGATGATGCGACAAGCGATGCGTGAAGCGAAACGGTTGAATAAGGCCGTCGTCGCGCACTGTGAAGACAATACGCTAAAAGCAGGATCGGTCCACGAAGGGAAGTTCAGTGAGGCGCACGGGATTCAAGGGATTCCAAGTCTTGCAGAGAGTATCCATATCGCCCGAGATGTGCTGATCGCCGAAGAAACGGGCTGTCATTATCACGTGTGTCACGTCTCATCGCGGCAATCGGTCCGTGTCATCCGAGATGCGAAGCGGGCAGGTATTCAAGTGACGGCAGAAGTGACTCCTCACCACCTCGTCTTGAGCGAAGACGATATCCCAGGGCTCGATGCCAACTTCAAGATGAATCCTCCGCTCCGAAGCGAGGACGATCGACAGGCGCTTCTTGAAGGATTATTCGATGGAACGATTGACATGATTGCGACAGACCATGCCCCACATACGGCAGAGGAAAAAGCGCAAGGGATCGAGCGTGCACCGTTCGGGATTACCGGATTTGAGACAGCGTTCCCGCTTCTGTACACGACGTTCGTGAAGACGGGCATCATGAAAGAACATCAGTTAATCGACTGGATGACGAAGCGTCCGAGCGACGTATTTGGATTAGCAAGAGGTGAACTGAAAGTTGGGGCGGATGCCGATTTGGTACTGATCGATACAGATAAGACGCGCGTGGTGGATCCGTCGACGTTCTATTCAAAAGGAAAGAACACACCGTTTACGGGGAAACAACTTGTCGGATGGCCGGTCATGACGATGGTCGGTGGCGAAATTGTATATAAGGGGCGATTTGATGAAACGAACATTATGGCTTGAGGATGGAATGAAATTTGTCGGTAAAGGATTCGGGGCACCAGCGGATACGATTGGGGAAGTCGTCTTCCAAACAGGTATGACCGGTTATCAAGAAATTTTGTCGGATCCGTCGTATTGCGACCAGATGATCGTGCTGACGAACCCGTTGATCGGAAACTACGGTGTCAATCGTGAAGACTTCGAAACGACAGTTCCGATGGCAAAAGCATTGATTGTAAAAGAGGCTTGCGACACACCGTCGAACTTCCGTTCCACGGCGACGCTAGATGCAACGCTTACTCGCTTCGGCATCCCAGGGTTATCCGATATCGATACGCGCATGTTGACACGTCACTTACGGGCACAAGGTGTCATGCGAGGTGTCCTCGTTGATGGTGAGTTGACATGGGACGAAGTACAGTCTCGCTTTAACGAACTGTCTCCGAACGACCAAGTCGCACGCGTCTCGACGAAACGGACGTATGTAAGTACTGGTACGGGGCCACGGATCGCGTTGATCGACTTTGGGGCCAAACTTGGCATCATGCGCGAGTTGATGAAGCGGGACTGTGAAGTCATCGTCTTTCCACATGACACTACGGCAGAAGACGTGTTGCGGTACGAGCCAGATGGCATCATGTTGTCGAACGGACCGGGGGATCCGAAAGACGTCCCGACAGCGATTCCACTCATTCAACAACTCATGCCGACGACACCGATGTTCGGGATTTGTCTCGGTCATCAACTGATCGCGCTCGCGAACGGGGCGAACACATTCAAACTTCCGTTCGGACACCGTGGAGCGAACCATCCTGTCCTTGAATTGGAGACAGGCGCCGTGACGATTACATCTCAAAACCATGGATACGCAGTAGAGGAGGCATCACTACTCGATACAGCGCTCATCGTGACACATCGTGCGGTCAACGACGGAACGATCGAAGGAGTGAAACATCTGCATCATCCGACATTCTCGGTACAGTATCACCCGGAAGCAGCACCAGGACCATATGACGCCAACGATTTATTTGACCGTTTCATGCAACTCGTTCAAGAAAACAAACAGAAAGTGGGAATTTGACATGCCAAAACGACCAGATATTCAGAAAATCCTTGTGATCGGATCAGGACCGATTGTGATCGGACAAGCAGCAGAATTTGATTATGCTGGTACACAGGCATGTCTTGCCTTGAAAGAAGAAGGCTACGAGGTCATTCTCGTCAACTCGAACCCGGCGACAATCATGACGGACCCAACGACAGCGGATCGCGTGTATATCGAACCGCTCGAACCCGAATTCGTCGAGCGAATCATCCGCCAAGAACGCCCCGATGCGCTACTCGCGACACTCGGTGGCCAAACAGGATTGAACTTGGCGTTTGAACTCGATAAGCGGGGAGTATTACGCGATTGTGGGGTAGAATTACTCGGAACGAATCTAGCCGCCATCGTACAAGCTGAAGACCGTGAGCAGTTCCGTAACCTCATGTTCGAGCTCGGGCATGGCGTTCCTGAGAGTGAAATCGTTCATACGCTCGATTCTGCTTGGGGATTTGCAGAGCGTATCGGATATCCGATCATCATTCGACCTGCTTACACGCTCGGCGGAACCGGTGGAGGGATTGCCCATGACCGTGAATCGTTCGAGCAAATCGTCGAATCTGGTTTAAAGGCGAGTCCAGTGACGCAAGTGTTGTTAGAGAAGTCGATTGCCGGGATGAAAGAAGTCGAATTTGAGGTGATGCGTGACTCGAGCGACCAGGCCATCATCGTCTGTGCGATGGAAAACTTTGACCCGGTAGGTGTCCATACAGGAGACTCAATCGTATTCGCACCGACTCAGACGTTATCGGACCGCGATTATCAGATGCTTCGTAGCGTCTCGCTCGACATCATCCGGGCACTCGGGATCGAAGGAGGATGTAACATCCAGTTCGCTCTCGACCCAGATAGCTTCACATACTACGTCATCGAAGTGAACCCACGTGTTTCACGAAGCTCGGCGCTCGCATCAAAAGCGACAGGCTATCCGATCGCCAAACTCGCTGCAAAAGTCGCTGTCGGCTATAAGTTGTCAGAATTAAAAAACCCGGTCACCGAGACGAGCTACGCATCATTCGAGCCGGCACTTGATTATGTCGTTGCCAAAATCCCTCGTTTCGCTTTCGATAAGTTTGAGTCCGCGGATCGCCGCTTAGGTACACAAATGAAAGCGACGGGTGAAGTCATGGCCATCGGTCGAAACTTAGAAGAGGCGCTTTTAAAAGCCGTGCGCTCGCTCGAACTTGGGATGGAGGAATTATATCTCCCGCAACTTAAGGACTTGAGCACAGAACAGCTCGAGCACGGTCTCGTTCACCCGACAGACGAGCGCTTGTTCATGGTATATGAGGCTCTTCGCCGCGGATACACGGTAGAAGCGCTTCATCAATTGACGAAAATCGATCGTTTCTACTTACACAAACTGAATCATATTTGGCAGACCGAGCAACAACTTGCATCGGAGCCATTGACGTCAGAGCGTTTGCTCGACGTGAAGCGACTCGGCTTCAGTGACGTCGCCATCGCCCGAATCCTTGAGACAGACGTTGAAACGATTCGTGCGCAACGTCACGGATGGAACATCCGCCCTGTGTATAAGATGGTCGACACGTGTGCGGCGGAATTCGCATCGGAGACGCCATATTTCTACGGGACCTATGAAGTGGAGAACGAAGCGGTGAAGACAGACCGCCCATCGATCCTCGTCCTCGGATCAGGTCCGATCCGAATCGGTCAAGGTGTCGAGTTTGACTATGCGACCGTTCATTCCATTCAGACGATTCGTGACGCCGGATATGAAGCCATCATCATCAACAACAACCCAGAGACGGTCTCGACAGACTTCTCCATCTCCGACCGCCTGTACTTCGAGCCGTTGACGACGGAAGATGTGTTAGAAGTCATCGATAACGAGAATCCGCTCGGCGTCATCGTTCAATTCGGTGGACAGACCGCCATCAACTTGGCGGCATCGCTCGAAGCGAACGGCGTGAAGATTCTCGGGACGTCATTAGAAGACATCGATCGCGCCGAAGACCGGAAGGCGTTCGAGGCAACCTTGTCAGCTGAACGATTGGCCCAACCACCAGGGAAGACAGCGACGAACGTCGAAGAGGCGGTTGCATGTGCGAATGAACTCGGTTACCCGGTACTCGTCCGACCATCTTACGTCCTCGGGGGACGGGCGATGGAGATTGTCTATGAACAGTCAGAGCTCGAGCGTTACATGCGAAACGCCGTCATCGCCTCGAAAGATCGTCCGGTTCTCATCGACCGCTATTTAACGGGAATTGAGATTGAAGTCGACGCGATTTGTGACGGGACGGACGTCTATATCCCAGGCATCATGGAGCATATCGAACGTGCCGGTGTACACTCTGGTGACTCGATCGCTGTATATCCACCACAACGCCTCAGTGACGCGCTGAAGCAAAAAGTCGTCGACTACACGATCAAATTGGCGAAAGCGTTCCGCATCAAAGGACTTCTGAACATCCAGTTCGTCTATGCAGATGATTTGTATGTCATCGAAGTAAACCCGCGTGCGAGCCGAACGGTTCCGTTCATCTCAAAAGTGACAGGTTTACCGGTCGCACGAATTGCGACGCAAACAATTCTCGGAACGAGCTTGAAAGAACTTGGTCTTGGAACAGGCATCCATCCCGAGTCAGAGAGCATCTCTGTCAAAGTGCCGGTCTTCTCTTTCGCGAAATTAAAAGAAGTCGATCCGTCGCTTGGACCTGAGATGAAATCGACAGGGGAAGTCATGGCAACAGACCGGACTCTTGAAAAAGCGCTCTATAAAGGTCTTGTCGCAGCTGGAATGAACATCGCCTTAAAAGGAAACGTCCTCATGACAATCGCAGATCACGACAAGGATGAGGCGATTGCCTTAGCCAAACGATTTGACCGTCTCGGCTTCCGTCTCATGGCGACGAGCGGTACGGCAGATGGACTAGAAGCGGAGCAGATGCGCGTCCGTCGGGTCGGGAAGATTCAAGAATCAGGTGAGACGATGCTCAGCGTGATCGAACGCGGGGAAGTCGACTTGATCATCAATACGACGAGTCGCGACGCACTCGTGACGAAAGACGGCTTCTTGATTCGACGTACGGCCGCCGAGCAAGGCACAGTGTGCCTCACATCGCTCGACACGGTCGAAGCGCTATTACAAGTCATTGAAAGTCTGTCATTCCAAACGGTCAGCATTCCAGCATTCACGAAGTTCGGGGTGATGGTATGAGACGTGACGTAACCATCATCAGCAATCGCCAAATCGCAAAAGCGACGATGGAGATGAAAGTACGTTGCCCTGGGGTGGAAGTCGCCCCTGGGACGTTCTTTCACATCAAGACGTCCGGCTTGTTACGTCGACCGTTGTCGGTGGCGAACGTTGAAGGAGAAGAAGTCACATTTTTATATAAGGTAATCGGAGAAGGGACTTCCGAGTTGGCAAACAAGCGTGTTGGGGACACGCTTGACGTCCTCGGACCGCTCGGAAACGGCTTTCCGCTCGCACAATATGGGAAACGGGTTGTCCTCGTCGGTGGTGGAATCGGGGTACCTCCCCTTTACTACGTCAGACGTCGTCTACATGAGATGGGGATTGAGACGATTGCGATACTTGGGTTTGATTCAAAAGAGAGCGTCTTTTATGAAGAAGCATTTCAAGCGCTCGGGGAAACGATTATCACGACCGTTGACGGGAGCCACGGGGAACGCGGATTTGTGACGGGACCACTCGCACGCATCGATGCGGACGTATTGTTCAGCTGTGGCCCGGAAGCGATGTTGAAGGCGGTCGCCGCTTCGCCGATTCCGGAGCGTTACGTCTCGATTGAAAATCGAATGGGTTGTGGCATTGGCGCTTGCTTTGCTTGCGTCTGCAAAGCACCGGAAGGCTATGTAAAAGTATGTAGCGATGGACCGGTATTCAATGCGGAAGAGGTGCTGTTATGAGATTACATGTCGAGTTACCAGGACTCCAGTTGAAAAATCCGATCATCCCGGCTTCTGGATGTTTCGGATTCGGGGAAGAGTTTGCCAAACTGTATGACCTCTCCATCTTAGGCGGCATCATGATCAAGGCAGCGACAGAAGAGTCACGATTCGGAAATGCGACGCCACGTGTCGCAGAGACGGCGCAAGGGATGCTCAATGCGATCGGCCTTCAAAATCCAGGGGTCGATGCAATCATCGAGGAGAAATTGCCGTTCCTCTCCACTTTCGATACAGAGATTATCGCCAACGTCGCCGGGTCGACGCCAGACGAATATGTGGAAGTCGCACGTCGCATCAGTGCGGACCCGACCATCAAAGCCATCGAGCTGAACATCTCATGTCCGAATGTGAAGTGTGGGGGGATGCAGTTCGGGACGGATCCTGTGATGGCTGCGGAATTGACGAGACTCGTCAAAGCGGCTTCAAGTAAGCCGGTCTATGTGAAGCTGTCCCCGAACATCACGTCGATCACTGACATGGCGCGTGCAGTCGAAGCGGCTGGGGCGGACGGCTTGACGATGATCAATACGCTCGTTGGGATGCGAATCGATATCCAGACCGGGCAACCGATCTTGGCGAATCGAATCGGCGGATTATCAGGTCCAGCCATTAAACCGGTGGCGGTCCGGATGGTATATGAAGTCGCGCAAGCGGTCGATATCCCAATCATCGCCATGGGCGGGGTTCGGACGGTTGACGACGTTCTCGAATTCATCTATGCGGGAGCGTCCGCCGTTGCGGTCGGTACCGCAAACTTTGAAAATCCATACGTCTGTCAAGAAATCATCGAGGCATTACCGTCACGACTCGATTCACTTGGGATTGAACACATTCTTGATGTGAGGGGGAAAGCATATGCACAACTTGTATCTCGCCCTTGATGTGGAGACACGCGATGAGGCGCTTCATTTATTAAAACCTTTCTCAGACCGACCTGCTGTCAAAGTAGGGATGGAACTGTTTTATCGGGAAGGTGGACGCTTTGTCGAAGAGTTGGTCGACCTCGGATATCCGGTCTTTCTCGATGTGAAAGTACATGATATTCCAGAGACGGCACGTCGCACGATGCGTCAAATCGGAAAGCTTGGGGTCGAGATGACGAACGTGCATACGCTAGGCGGTGAAAAGATGATGCGCTATGCGTTGGATGGGCTTCGCCAAGAAAATGACACGACCCGTTTGATTGGTGTCACCCAATTGACATCCACGGATGAACAGATGATGCAGACGGAGCTCGGGATAACGGGTCGACTTGATCAAGCTGTCATCCGTCAGGCATCGCTCGCTAAGCAGGCGGGACTTGATGGTGTCGTTGCATCTGTTCAGGAAGCGAAGATGATTCATCAGGAACTCGGTGACGCGTTTATGACGGTCACACCTGGGATTCGACTCGGTCAAACCGATGACGACCAGGTACGTGTCGCGACGCCTCGTGAAGCGAGACTGGCCGGTGTCCACGCGATCGTCGTCGGTCGCCCGATCACACGCGCAAATGATCCGTTAGCCATGTATGAACAATTTATGATGGAATGGGGACAATCATATGAAACAAATCGCTGAAGCCTTATTACGAATCAAAGCCGTCACATTATCACCGACGGAGCCATATACATGGTCGAGCGGGTTGAGAAGCCCAATCTATTGTGACAACCGATTGACGCTCAGTTATCCCGATATCCGTAACATGATCATCGATGGATTGGTGGACGCAGTCGGATCAATAGAAATCGATGTCATCGCGGGAACGGCCACAGCCGGTATCCCACACGGCGCTTTACTTGCCGACCGTCTCGGTCTTCCATTCATTTACGTCCGCTCGAGTGCGAAAGGACATGGGAAAGGGAATCAAATCGAGGGGAAACTCGACGGTGGAGCACGCGTGCTCGTCATCGAAGATTTGTTGTCGACAGGTATGTCAAGTATCGATGCAGCCCATGCGATTCGTGAAGCGGGCGGTGAGGTCGTCTGCATTCAAGCCATCTTCTCTTACGGATTGCCGATTTTAGAGAAGAATTTAGCGGATGCAAATCTCAGTGCCACTTCATTGACGACATTCCCTGAATTGGTCGAGGTTGCGGAATCGACAGGGAACTTAACCCAATCAGAGATTCACTCTCTTCGCGAGTGGCAACAAGATCCTCGCGCCTGGAGCGACCTCGTCACGTCTTAAGAATCCACCTTCGGGCGGATTCTTTTTCAATTCGGCATATGTCATACTTCATGGTAAACTGATGAAAGTGAACCAAGAAGGAGAGGCATATGGCGTATTCAAGAAGCAAAGAAAAAACATGGAGCGCACGATTCCGGGCAATCCCGAAACATCGTAAAATCGCCTTCGGTCTCGTCTTGACGGTCATCCCAACGCTCTTTCTCGTGAATTTATTCGTATTCAGCCATTTGTTGGCGTTAGGGGACCAGTATGAAGATCGATACCAAATGAAGAAGTTACGACTTGAGACGTATCATGGGAATGTCGAGTTCGTGCGTAGTACAAATGAAAAAGTACAAATCGAAGTGGTGCAGACCAATTCGAAAGAACGACGTATCAAAGTCAAATCGGTCGGCGATACCATCTATGTCGTCGAGCGGTATGGGTGGTTCAGCTATTTCGGCAGTCGGGCCAGTGATGAACCGTCCCGCTATAAGCTTCGCGTTGCCTTACCGAGTTCGATGACCTCGGTTCATCTCGGGGCTGAACAAGTGACCGGGCAAGGGTTAAACGTGAAAACGATTGTGATGAATGCGAACGCTGTCAATTTGAAGCAAATTGATAGTGATCGTCTGCGAATTGAGACGAAGAGTGATACGACAATCGAATCCGCACGTCTCGTAACGGGAGATATCCGTTCTTATCGTCATGCGACCATCACAGACGTCGTCGTGAACCAGGCGATGACGGTTCAAACGGAGGCAGGAACGCTTAGTTATGCGCCAAAACATGCGACAGGGCAAGTGAACGTGACGACGGCTGGGAAAATTTCTAGTAGCGACCGTTACAAAGAAGTCGAACCAGGTGTCTATCAGTTGTCGACATCGAATCGACCTGTCGTTGAGTTGATTTCTGAGACAGGGAAGGTCGAACTGAAATGAATGGAAAACGCTACATCCCGAAAATCGGGCTTCGTACGTTAAAGACCGGGATTGCTGTATCGATCACCGTCGCAATCTCGTGGTATGTATTCGGAATTTATTCTGGAATGGGTGCAATCGCAGCCGTTGTGGCGATGCAACCGACCGTCAAGCGCTCGTCTAAAATCGTGTTCAGTCGAATATTCGGAACGGTCGTCGGTCTCATGTGTGGGCTGTTCATCGTCTATTTGTTCGGCGTCAATCCCATCTCCATTGGTCTAGCGGTCATCGTGTCGCTCACGCTCAATACGACATTCGATAAGACACACATGTCGACGTATGCGGCGTTCGCCATCGTCATGATGTTAGAAAACCCGACTTCGGATTTCTTCCATTATGCATGGACACGCTCATTGTTGACGGCAGTCGGTGTATTCGTCTCGCTCGGTGTGAACTATGCGTTCTTGCCACCGCGGTATGAAGATCGTTTGTTGAGCGAGGTCAGAAAGACCTCATCTTATTTGTTCCACCATTGGCGTGAACTCGTCGGTTCCCCGGCGGAACTATTAGAGACGCGTGCCCGCATCCTCGGTCATCAGGAGTTGCATATGATGCTTCAAGAGGATATGAAAGTGACGAACGTGAAATTAAAGTATATGACAATCAAGCAGTATCGATTGCTCATTCATCTCGAAGACAAGCTCGTCTTACTACTAGAAAGTCTAGCCGAGCATCGGGAAGCCTTCTTACTCATGAGCGAGGAAGAACGTCAGGCGTTCGAATCGGAGTTCTTATATTTGCTCGCGCACCATCATGATATTCTCTATACGTGTGATAAACCGTATTCGCTCTTTAGGTTGCCGCACGAAGATTTATCCGTTTCAGAAATTTTACACGGGCATTTGCTCGATTATCATGAACAGCTCGAAGCGTTTAAGCATGACCCGAAAGCGTAAATCAAGTTGTTTCCTTACTAAAAACCCGCCATCAGAACATGGCGGGTTTCGTTTATGACTGTTTCAGCGACTTCATCAATTGCTCATCCGGTGTCACGTAGACGGTCTGTTGATCCGTATAGATGACAAACCCGGGTTTGGCACCGCTTGGTTTTTTCACGTAGCGGGCGCGCGTATAATCGACGGGCACACCGCTCGATGCGCGTGCTTTCGAGAAGTAGGCAGCGACCGATGCGGCTTCAAGAAGCGTCGTCTCATCGGGGTCCGTGGAACGAATGATGACGTGAGAACCCGGGATGTCTTTGACATGAAGCCAAATCTCATCACGGCGTGCGAACTTGAACGTCAGATGGTCGTTTTGGGTATTATTCTTCCCGACGAAGAATTCTGTTCCCGTCGAAGACGTGTACGCTTCAAGCGAAATCTTTGGATTCGCTTTTTTCTTTTGACGTTTTTGACGGATGTATCCTTCTTCGGCGAGCTCTTCCCGAATCTCGAGTAGGTCGGATGGAGAGGCGACATCGAGCTGGGCGGTGAGCGTCTCCAAATAGTCGATTTCCGCGTCGTTTAATTCGAGTTGTTTTTTCACTTCGACTTTAGCAACTTTTAATTTGTTGTACTTCTTATAATATTGTTGCGCATTCTCGTTCGGCGTTTTGAGCGGGTCAAGCGGAATCGAGATGGTCGCACCCTCTTCATCGTAGTAATCGACGACTTCAGCGACACGCATCCCTTTTTCAAGCTGGAACAAGTACGTCGTCAACAACTCGCCAAACTTTTGTAACTCGTCCGCTCGTTCTGTCGCCTTTAAGTCCTCTAAGAGACGGCGGCGCTTCAACAAGTTCTTCTCGAGTTCGGATTTCAAGAGACGCTCCACATCGTGGGCTTGTTGTCTGACGCGGTCACGGTTCGCTTTCTCATAGAAGAAACGGTCGAGCACTTCTTTACTCGATGCATATGTTTCCTCGGATACGATTTCTCCTGCCGTCAATACGATCGGGGCGAAACGTTCCTTTCCAGAAGCGAGTTGTTGGAACACATAAGGTCCTTCAAGCTGACACAATACGTTCTCGAACGCTTGCTGAATCGATTCACGGTTCGGCATCTTCGAGAGGTGCACGACTTCTTGAGCGATTTGAGGGCTGACCCCAGCGAACGTGGCGACGATCTGTTTGTCCAATTTGCCGGCATTCCAGTCGATTCGCTTCAACCCTTCCGTCAAATCAGACAACGGGTCGAACTTATGTTGTTCTGGCGGGAGGAGGTATTCACTACCCGGCATGATCGTTCGATACGTGTTTTGCGAAGGCGGGAGGTGTTTGATTGCATCTAATATTTTCCCGTCTTCTGTAGTTAAGACGACGTTCGAGTGACGTCCCATCAACTCGATGTAGACTTTTTTCGATTCTTCATCACCGAGCTCGTTTCGAGAGCGGACGGAGATGACGATGACACGGTCACGACCGATTTGTTCGACCGCCGTGATAAATCCGCCTTCTACATGTTTTCGTAGCATCATGCAGAACATCGGCGGTTCTTGCGGATTTTTAATCGGTGTATCCGTCAATTGAAGACGGGCATACATCGCGTTTGCTGATATGAGTAGTTGCGCGTTCTGTCGGTTCGAACGAATTTGGAGCATCAAATCGAGAGAATACGGTTGATGTACTTTGTTGATTCGTCCTCCGACGAGCGATTGTAATTCTTGTACGACACGATATGTCATTAATCCATCATAAGCCAATGATCTCATCACCTTTGTTCATTTTCTGTCTCTACGTTATCAGAAAAACAGAAAATATGGTACGATGGAGTAGGAAATCCGAACTTCTTCTTGCCGGGACAATTGATTGACTGCTATTATAATTAAATGTGATGTTAGAAGATGGAGGGCTTGCAGTGAATTTTAAAGAACGAGGATTATTAATCGTTTTGTCTGGACCGAGCGGTGTCGGAAAAGGGACCGTTTGTCGTGCTCTTCGCGAGGAAGAGGACAATAACCTTCAATATTCGGTGTCGGCGACGACTCGAAAGCCACGTGAAGGGGAAGTCGAAGGAGTGCATTACTTCTTCAAATCGAGAGAAGAGTTCGAACGCATGATCGAACAAAAAGAATTGCTCGAACACGCCGAGTTCGTCGGCAACTATTACGGGACGCCTGTAGAGTGGGTGCGTGAAACGCTCGAAAGCGGCCAAGATGTCATTCTTGAAATTGAGGTGCAAGGGGCGTTCCAAGTGAAGGAACTTCTCCCGGAAGCCGTCTTTTTATTCTTGGCACCACCAAGTCTTCAAGAACTTCGCAATCGTCTAATCGGACGAGGCACGGAGTCTGAAGAAGTCATCAAGCAACGCCTGCTCGTCGCGCGTGAAGAAATCGAGTTGATGGACGCCTATGATTACGTCGTCACGAACGACGAGGTCGACAAAGCCATCGATCGGATTAAAGCGATTGTGACAGCTGAGCATTGTAAACGTGAACGTGTTGCGTCACTCTATAAAAAAGCCATGATGGAGGTCATTTAATGTTATACCCTTCGATTGATGCCTTACAACGTACTATCCCGTCAAAATATACGATCGTTACGGTCGCTGCGAAACGGGCGCGTCAGATTCAAGATGGAAAAGCACCGAAAGTCGCCGAGCCAAAATCATATAAGCCGGTCGGTCAAGCGTTAGAAGAACTATTTTCGGGTGATACGACAATCATCGTGAACGAAAAAAACAACGGATGAAGTGTGACCCAAGTCGTTTGCGACTTGGGTCTCATTGTCTATAAGGGGGAGTTTGGGAATGGTGAAGGATCGTACTATTTTGTTATGTGTGAGTGGTGGCATCGCCGCCTACAAGGCGTGTGCGCTCACATCGAAATTGGTTCAAGCCGGAGCGAATGTTCGCGTCGCGATGACGAAGTCGGCAGAACAATTCGTGGGTCAGGCGACCTTCCAGGCGCTCAGTCGAAATCCGGTCTATACCGATGTGTTTGAAGAGCATGATCCAACAAAGATTGCACATATCGATGTCGTCGACTCGAGTGACTTGATCGTCGTCGCTCCTGCGACGGCCAACACGATTGCGAAATTAGCGAACGGGATTGCAGATGACTTCATCACGACGTCGATCCTAGCGGCGAAGTGCCCGGTGATTGTCTCACCGGCGATGAATGTGAACATGCTCGAACATCCTGCCACACAGCGAAATATCGATACATTAAAATCATACGGCTATCAATTGATCGAACCAGGTGTCGGTAACTTGGCATGTGGCTGGATTGGCGGTGGACGTCTGCCGGAACCAGAAGATTTGGTGCGCATCATCGAAAGCCAGTTCGTCCCGAAACTATACCTCGGAAAAGAAGTATTGATTACGGCTGGTCCGACGGTAGAACGCATCGACCCCGTCCGTTACTTATCAAATGACTCGTCAGGAAAAATGGGCGTGGCACTCGCGGAAGTGGCACGTGATATGGGTGCCCGTGTCACCCTCGTCCATGGTCCGCTTCAAGTACCCGTACCAGACGGTGTGACGGCCATTCCCGTCAAATCGAGCGAAGAGATGTTGCAGGAAGTGACAAGTCGTTTCGAATCACTCGACCTCGTCGTGAAGTCAGCGGCAGTCGCGGATTATCGTCCTAAAACGGTCCATGCAGAGAAACATAAAAAAGTGCATGGTCCACTCACAATCGAACTCGAAGAAACGACAGACATTCTCAAGACACTCGGTGAACGAAAGACCCATCAAGTGTTAGTCGGCTTTGCTGCGGAGACGGAACGACTCGAAGAACATGCGGCAGCGAAACTGAAGAAAAAGAACGTCGATTTCCTCGTCGCAAACGATGTATCCGGTAGTGACGTCGGATTCGGTGCAGATGATAATGAGGCTGTCCTGTTCCACGCCGACGGGACAAAGCTCCAGCTTCCGAAACAGTCGAAGAAACAGTTGGCGTTCGAACTGCTCACACACTTTAAGGAAGCGGTCCAATGATTGCCCATGTCCATGTTGATGCACCGGTGATCACGATTGATCGTCCGTTTGATTATGAAGTACCCGAACAGTTCGAATCCTTGATTGAACCGGGGATGCGTGTCTCCGTTCCATTCGGTTCACGCCGTCTGTTAGGAATCGTCGTTGGCACATCGGACGGGACGAGAGATGGATTGAAGCCGCTCGAAGCCTTATTAGATGAAGAATCCTCACTAACGGATGAACTGCTCGACTTGTCCATCCATGTGAAGGAGACGACGCTATGCTTCCGTTCTTCTGCACTCCTTGCGATGCTACCGGCAGCGCTAAAAGTTAGTTACGACAAAGAAATTAAAGAGGGGCATGTGCCTGAAGGTGTTCGTCTCGGGACACATTTATCGGAATATCCGAAAGACATTCAATCGGTCATTCTCGGACTTGCTAAAAAAGGGGAGCTTACCCTCGCTCCCGTTCTGAAAGAAAAGAAAACAGTCAAAACAGACATCGTCGTCGAACTGCTCGATCCGACAGTCGTCTCGAAACGTGCGAAAAAGCAACTAGAAGCGATTCAAGCGTTAGAAGAGACGCCACGTATGTATTGGTCGGCATTACGCCAAATCGGGTTGACTCGACCCCAACTTCAAAAGCTCGAAGATCTCGGTGCGGTGCGGTTGACCGAAGTGGAATTGAATCGTGACCCGTACGCGACGATTGAACAAGTACAGGAATCGGTGCAGTTAAACGATAGTCAGGCGAACGCGGTCCAGGCAATCCATGAGGCGGATGCAGGCGAGACATTACTTGTACACGGTGTGACCGGTAGCGGAAAGACCGAAGTGTATTTAGAATCGATTGGGCAAGTCATTGATGAAGGCAAGCAGGCCATCTTGCTCGTGCCGGAAATCAGTTTGACGCCGATGATGGTAAAACGTTTTAAACGTCGCTTCGGTGAACGCGTCGCAGTCTTACACAGTGCCCTTTCTAAAGGGGAAAAGTATGATGAGTGGCGTAAAATTAAGCGGAAGGAAGTCGACGTCGTCGTCGGTGCTCGTTCGGCCATCTTTGCGCCGCTCGACCGTCTCGGTCTCATCATCTTAGATGAAGAGCATGAGACGACGTATAAACAAGAAGAGAACCCGCGCTATCATGCGCGCGATGTCGCCATCTGGCGGGCCCGCTATCATGGGTGTCCCGTCGTGTTGGGGAGTGCGACACCTTCGCTCGAGTCATACGCCCGGGCGCAAAAGGGTGTGTATCGCTACTTACACTTGAAAGAACGGTACGGTGGAGAAATGCCACCGGTCCACATTATCGATATGCGCCGTGAACTGGCAAAAGGCAATACGACGATGTTCTCTGAGGAATTGTTTAATGGAATCCTCGACCGGATCGAGAAAAAAGAGCAATGTGTCATTCTGTTGAATCGCCGTGGGTTTACGACATTTGTCATGTGTCGGGACTGTGGGGAAGGAATGACCTGTCCGCATTGTGCCGTCAATTTGACGTATCATCAATATGGTGATCGATTGAAGTGTCATTATTGTGGCTATGAAGTCGGCATGCCGTCGACGTGTCCATCGTGTAACAGTAAGAAAATCAAGCAGTTCGGATCAGGCACCCAGAAGATCGAGACGGAGTTGTTGAATCGGATTCCGGAGGCGCGGATCATCCGAATGGACCAAGATACGACGTCGCGGAAAGGGTCACACGAACAATTGTTACGACGCTTCGAAGAAGGAGAGGCCGACATTTTACTCGGCACCCAAATGATTGCCAAAGGACTCGACTTCCCAAACGTCACGCTCGTCGGAGTACTTGCGGCAGATGCGACGCTCGGGATGCCTGATTTCCGTGCGACCGAGCGGACGTTCCAACTTGTCACCCAAGTGGCAGGGAGAGCCGGTCGTGGAAAACTTCCAGGTGAGGCGTTCGTCCAAACATACAATCCGGACCATTATGTCATCGAGACAGCGAGTGAACACGACTATGAGACGTTCTTCGCCAAAGAAATGGGTCTTCGTCAAGTCGGGAACCATCCGCCGTATTGGTTTTTGACGCTCGTCACGTTCTCGGCAGAAAATCCGCTCGTCGCCAAGACGGAGGCGGAACTGTTTGCATCAGACTTTTTACAGGCACAAGTGGAGAACAGCCGCTTGAACGGTCCGATGCCTGCCCCGTTATCAAAATTAAAGAATGCGTATCGTTATCAGGTGTTCATTAAAACGAAACAACCTGAAACGCTCTACGCGGAGTTAGCTCGCCTTCAACAAGCAAGAGCGAAAGCGATCAGTAAGAAAGAATATCAAATGAGTATCGATGTGAACCCATACGTATTCATGTGAGGTGGAGAGACATGTATAAAGTAGTAGAAGTACCGAACGATATATTACGCGTAACATGCGAACCGGTAACGAAGTTCGATAAAAAATTGCGTCAAACGGTCGACCGATTGTTTGATACGATGTATGAGTATGATGGAGTCGGTGTTGCGGCACCACAGGTCAACTTGAATCAACGACTCGCAGTCGTCCATACCGATGATGAGACGGGTCCTCTCGTCTTGATCAATCCTGAAATCATTGAGACGTCAGGACGTGAGGTCGGACTCGAAGGGTGTTTGAGCATCCCGGGCGAATTTGGATTCGTGGAACGCCATGAGTCGATTGTCGTCAAAAATCAGGACTTGAAAGGACGGACACATACCATTCAAGCGAGCGGCTTTTTCGCCCGGGCGATTCAACATGAGATGGATCATTTGGATGGCGTCTTATTCACAGATAAGCTCGCGGTTCCAAACCCTGGAAAAGACAAACGGATCGTCTTCATGGGAACTCCGACATTTGCAGTATCTGTACTTGAGCGACTGCTCGAAGAAGGATACAATGTCGTAGGTGTCGTCTCACAACCGGACAAACCGGTCGGACGAAAACGTGAACTGAAACCAACGCCTGTGAAAGAGTGTGCACTCCGTCACGGCATTCCTGTCTTGCAACCTGAGAAAGTTCGCACGGATTATGAAGAAATTTTAGCGTTACGTCCGGACCTCATCGTCACGGCAGCGTATGGTCAAATCGTGCCGACCGCATTACTCGAGGCACCGTCTCATGGAGCAATCAATGTCCATGCCTCGCTACTTCCGAAATATCGTGGAGGTGCCCCGATCCATCAAGCCATCATCGATGGTGAGTCGGAAACAGGTGTGACAATCATGTATATGGTCGACAAATTGGACGCAGGTGACATGATTGCCAATACGATTGTTCCGATTGAAGAAATGGATACGGTCGGAACGTTATTTGATAAACTGGCTGTAGCAGGAAGCGATCTTCTCATCCGTACACTTCCAGCTTTCTTAGAAGGATGGATTGAAGCGGTCCCTCAAGATGAGCGGGATGTGACGTTTGCACCGAACATCAGCCGTGAGCGCGAACAAATCGACTGGGGTATGGGTGGGGAAGCCATCTATAATCACATTCGCGGGATGAATCCATTCCCGACTGCCTATTCGATTCTTGACGGCGAACGCGTGAAACTGTTCATGGGAGAGAAGACGACGGGTGCAGGTCAACCTGGAGAAGTCGTCCGACTTGAAGAGGACGGATTCGTCGTGGCGACTGGGAACAGCGTTGCCATTAAAGTGACGGACTTACAACCAGCAGGGAAAAAACGAATGGATGGTGCGACCTTCATGCGTGGAGCTGGACAGAAGTTGCGTGTTGGTGACCGATTAGGAGGAACTCATGAACGTACGTGAAGCAGCGCTTGATACGCTGATAAAAATTGAACAAGGCGGCGCGTATTCAACGATTGCCGTCAATGATGCATTAAAACAAAAGAAAGTCGCTCCAAAAGATGTCGGTCTTTATACCGAACTCGTTTATGGGACACTCAGTCGAAAAGGAACGTTGGATTACATCTTAAACGATCGAATCCGTTCGCCGAAGAAGCTCGATAAGTTCGTCCTTCCGCTTCTTCGGATGAGTGTATATCAACTCTTTTACCTCGATAAGGTGCCAGATCGCGCCGTCTTACACGAAGCGGTCGAAATCGCGAAAAAACGAGGACACCATCTCGGAACGAGTAAATTCGTGAACGGGGTGTTACGTAACGTTCTCCGTGAAGGGTTCCCTGACTTTAGCGAATTGACAGATGCGGAAAGAATCTCAATCGAACATAGTCATCCGAAATGGCTCGTTTCCGATTGGATTGACCTATATGGGGTGGAAACGGCAGAAGCCATCTGTCAATTAAACAACGAACCGGCTCCTGTCACGGTTCGCGTCAACCGTAAACGCGCGTCTGTCGACGACATGATGAACCGGTTGGCCGACTTAGGTGTCTTGACGTCACGCTCTGAACTATCAAGCGATGGACTCGTTGTCGAATCGGGCAACGTCCATTCGACCCCGTTCATCGAGGAGGGCTTCTTATCGATTCAAGATGAGAGCTCGATGCTTGTCGCAGATGCCCTCGGTGTATCGAAAGATGATCAGATTTTAGATGCATGTGCCGCCCCTGGTGGGAAAGCGATGCACACAGCAGAACGGATGGAGAACGGTTCGCTCACAGCGCTCGATCTTCATCCACATAAAGCGAAATTGATCGACCAGCAAGCCAAACGTCTTCACATCAATGGAGTGACCGCACTTGCCCTTGATGCTCGTCTGGCAGGTGAACGGTTTGAAAAAGAGAGCTTTGACCGTATTCTTCTGGATGTTCCTTGTTCGGGTCTTGGTGTCATTCGTCGGAAGCCAGATATCAAATGGACGAAAGACAAAGCCCAGTTAGAAAACTTACCGAAGATTCAACGACAAATCATTGATGCCGTATTGCCACTGCTCAAACCAGGTGGTACGCTTGTTTACTCGACATGCACGATTGATCCGTCCGAGAACGAGACGCAGGCTGACTATGTATTGTCAAAAGGATTGGTGTGGGACGAGACGCTAAAAGAGCGTCTGCCGCAATCTGTTCGTCCGATCATGGCATCGGACCGTGCTGAATTAAAACTATTACCGACGACATTCGGGACCGACGGCTTCTATATCGCCGCATTTAAGAAAGAGGTATAAAACAATGAATCCAAAAGCAGTAGAAAAGAATCCACTTTTAGGCGCAAAACCGTCACTTTATTCGTTGACGTTCCCTGAACTTGAGGCGTGGGTCGTGGAAGCAGGAGAAAAATCATTCCGTGCGAAACAATTATATGATTGGATGTACGTCAAACGTGTCACGTCATTCGACGATATGACGAACGTTCCAAAAGCACTTCGTGACCAATTACAAGAGTCGTTCCAACTGACAACGTTGAAAGAATTGGTCAAACAAGAATCGCAAGACGGTACGATCAAATTCTTGTTCGAACTTCAAGATGGCTATTCAATTGAAACGGTTCTCATGCGTCACGAGTACGGGAACTCCATTTGTGTCACGACACAAGTCGGTTGCCGGATCGGCTGTACGTTCTGTGCCTCAACACTTGGTGGGTTGAAACGTAACTTAGAAGCTGGTGAAATCACGGCACAAGTTCTTGATGTACAGCGCGCCCTAGACGCGACAGGCGAACGTGTTGACTCGATCGTCGTCATGGGAATTGGTGAACCGTTTGATAACTATGATGAGTTGATGCGCTTCTTACGTACGGTCAACCATGATAATGGCCTTAACATCGGTGCCCGTCACATCACGGTATCAACGAGCGGAATCGTTCCAAAAATTTATAAGTTTGCCGATGAAGGTATGCGCATCAACTTCGCCATCTCTCTTCATGCGGCTTCGACAGAACTACGTACACGTCTCATGCCAATCAACCGTGCGTTTGACTTGAACAAGTTGATGGATGCCGTCCGTTACTATACGGAGAAGAGCGGTCGTCGGATCACGTTCGAATACGGATTGTTTGGTGGCGTCAACGATACGGAAGACCATGCCCACGAATTGGCTGACTTGTTGAAAGGCATCAAATGCCACGTCAACTTGATCCCAGTCAACCACGTATTGGAACGCGACTACGTACGCACACCGAGAGCTCAAATCTTTGCCTTCGAAAAAGTGCTCAAAGACCGCAATGTGAACGTGACGATTCGTCGCGAACAAGGTTCGGATATCGATGCTGCTTGTGGGCAACTTCGAGCGAAGGAGCGCGAACAAGAAACGAGGTAATCAGAAAGATGGAATTAGCATTTCGAACAGATCGTGGACAAGTACGCACACAAAATGAAGATGCAGTTTTAATCTTAGGCGATGCCTTCTCAGGAATTGCGCTCGTTGCCGACGGAATGGGTGGACATGCAGCGGGAGAGGTCGCGAGTCAAATCGTGATTGAAGAGTTTCGACGGGCTTTCCCGTCTCTCCCGTCGACCCCTGTCGACATCGAACAATGGTTCCGCCATCACATTCACTTGGCGAATGAACAAGTGTTGCAGTTTGCGAAACAGTCTAACCTCGTCATGATGGGAACGACTGTGGCGGCCGTTTGTTGGAACGGAGAGACAGTTGTCATCGTTCATATCGGCGATAGCCGTGTCTATGCCCTGCAAGCGAACGAATTAAGGCGTCTTACAGAAGACCATTCTTACGTCAACGTGCTCAAACAGCTCGGTGAATTGACGGAAGAAGAGATGCGCGTTCATCCGAAACGAAATGTCATCACCCGAGCGATCGGTTCAAGCGAACAAGTCGAGCCTGACGTACAAGTGCTCGCTGACCCTGAGTTTGATGTGATTTTAATTTGTACGGATGGATTGACGACACATCTGACCGATGGGGCGATTCAACACGTTTTACAACAAGCTGTATCAGCTGATCAAAAGGCAGATCAACTGATTGCGGAAGCCAACCAATTGGGAGGGAGCGACAACATCACGGTCGCCCTCGTTCAATTCACAGATAGAAAGAGAGGATGAATCCGATGCGAAGCGGAGAACGAATCAACGATCGTTATCGGATCGAACAACAAATCGGCAGCGGAGGCATGGCAAATGTCTACCGGGCTCATGACGAGATTTTAAACCGAACCGTCGCCATCAAGGTGTTGCGATCTGAATTCTCACATAACGAACAATTTATACGTCGGTTCGAGCGAGAAGCCCACGCGGCTACGAGTCTGAACCATCCGAATATCGTCGCCATCTACGACGTCGGCGATGAAGATGATTTATACTATATCGTCATGGAGCACGTCGATGGCGTGACGTTAAAACAATATTTGCAGGAAGAATACATATCTGTCGATGAGGCGTTGCGCATCATGGGGCAGATTTGTGATGCGATTGACCACGCCCATGCGAACCGAATCATTCACCGGGACATCAAGCCGCAGAATATGATGATCGATCAGCATGGAAACGTGAAAGTGACCGATTTTGGGATTGCTGTCGCGATGTCGAATGCGACGTTGACGCATACGATGTCCGTCCTTGGTTCTGTCCATTACTTCTCACCCGAGCAAGCTCGTGGGAAATTTGCGGATGAAAAATCGGACATTTACTCGCTCGGTGCGGTTCTTTATGAATTGTTGACGGGTCGTGTACCGTTCATCGGCGAGACGCCGGTCGCGGTCGCCCTTCAACATTTGCAAGATGACCCGATTCGACCGATGGACTTAAATCCGAATATCCCACAAGCGCTTGAGAACTGTGTCATGCAAGCCTTATCAAAATCACCGGGTGCCCGACATGCATCGGTCGCAGCCTTTAAAAAAGATTGCATGACCGCGTTGAGCCGTGAACGTGCCAATGAACCGAGACGACTCTCGGCAAATCAAGACGAGTTCGACCAGACGCTCGTCATGGCACCGGTCGTGCCGGAAGAAAAACAAGATGTGCCCGTGACACCACCACCGGTCACGCCACCAAAAGAACAGGAACCGGAAGAGGTGCCTGTGAAAAAGAAGAAACGAAAATGGTGGATTTGGATCTTACTCATCGTTCTATTGATTGGTGGAAGCATTGCCGCTTACGTGGTCGCCGACGAGATGTCGCGTTCCGTCGTGCCGGATGTCGTCGGCATGAGTATCGGGGATGCGACGACAGAGCTTGAAGCTTCCGGGTTTGTCGTCGAAGTGACAGAACGGGCGAGCGATGATATTGCGGAGGGTGAGGTCATTTCGCAAAATCCGCAAGAAGGACGTAAGCCAAAACGCGGAACGACCGTGACGATTGTCGTATCGGCTGGAAAAGAAACAGTCGAAATGCCAAACGTAGAAGGTCTCTCGCAAACTGCTGCCGAACGTATGTTGAAAGACTTGGCATTCAGCGACCTTGAAATCACAACAGAAGCTTCCGAAACGGTGAATAGCGGAGACGTGATTTCGCAATCGGTCGACCCAGGTGAAGAGGTCGTTCCTTCAGAGGTGACGGTCACACTCGTCGTGTCGACAGGAAGCAACAAAGTGGAACTATCGAACCTTGCTGGATATACGTTCGACGAAGCATCCATTTATGCTGAACAGAACAAATTGAAAATCGTGAAGCGGGATGAATTTTCGACAAGTGTTCCAAAAGGTCAAATCATCCGTCAACTTCCGACAGCCGGGACAGCAGTCGACCCGGGAACGGAGCTCACGGTCATCGTATCGGAAGGCGTTGAACCGACTGATATTTCAATTGAACGTGAAGTGACCGTGGAAGTCGAGCAACCGGACAAAGACAAGAAACCGAAGACGGTCGAAGTCGTGATTCGTACGGTTGACGCACGCGGTGAGATTGAGGTGCTTCGTGATCAAATCACAGAGACGACAACGTATTCGTATACGCTCGTCATTGCCCCTGACGAAGTCGGGACGGCGACGATTGAAGTCGATGGTGAGATTGTCCGAACAGATTCAGTCACATATGCACAAGCTGAAGAGGCACAATAAAGAGGTGACGGTGTCGTCACCTCTTTTTTAAAGGAGGTAGTCATAATGAAAGGAACAATCATTCGCCTTCAAGGCGGGTTTTACGATGTGATGACCGAGACGAATCAAGAGATTCGTTGTCGGGCCAGAGGAAACTTTCGAAAACGCAACATCTCACCGGTCGTCGGCGATGATGTGGTGATTCAAGATCAAGAAGATGGGACCGGCTATATTTTAGAGGTGGAAGAGCGTCAAAACCACCTCGTTCGCCCGCCGATTGCCAATATCGATCAGGCGTTCCTCCTCTTTTCAGTAAAAGAACCGGCGTTTTCATATCATTTACTCGACCGTTTCCTCGTCCTCATCGAGTCAAAGCAAATTCATCCAATCATCGTCTTGACGAAGATGGACTTGCTCGGTGAACATGAAGTCGAGCCGATACAAGAAGCGATTGCACGTTATCGCGCCATCGGGTATGACGTGATTGAGACATCGACGGAGCATGCTCACGGAGTCGATGAAGTGCGCGGTCTCTTCAAAGGGAAGACGAGTGTCTTCGCCGGTCAGACCGGTGTCGGAAAAAGTTCGTTACTTAACGCCGTCGCGCCAGAGCTCGAGTTGGCGACAGGGGAAATCTCTAAATCACTCGGTCGAGGGAAGCATACGACGCGACACGTGACGTTAATTCAATTAGCGGATGGGCTTGTTGCCGACACACCTGGATTTTCAAGCTTGGAGTTTCCGCAAGAACTTGAGGCAGATGAACTCAGATGGTGCTTCCCTGATTTCGTGGAACGCCATGACGATTGTAAGTTCCGCGGATGTGCTCACCTGAATGAACCGGGATGTGCCATCAAACAAGCCGTTGAAAATGGTGAAATCGCTTCAACACGGTACGAGAATTATGTTACCTTTATGGAGGAGTTAAACGATCGAAAACGGAGGTATTGACAGATGATTAAAATTGCACCATCTATTTTAGCGGCCGACTTTGCCAATTTGGAGGCGGAAGTGAAAGCTGTCCAAGAAGCGGGAGCGGACTATATCCATTTTGACGTCATGGACGGACAGTTCGTGCCGAACATCTCGATTGGTCTGCCGGTCCTCGCAAGCTTGCGTAAAAAATCAGACATGGTCCTCGATGTGCATTTGATGATTGACCAACCGGAACGCTATGTCGAAGACTTCGTGAAAGCGGGAGCGGACATCGTGACCGTTCACGTGGAAGCGACGAACCATTTGCATCGCGTCTTGCAACAAATCAAAGCGGCTGGCGCAAAATGCGGAGTCGTCTTGAACCCGCATACACCGCTCTCGACGATTGAACACGTGCTTGCGGACATCGACATGGTATTGCTCATGACCGTCAACCCAGGGTTCGGGGGACAAGCCTTCATCGAATCGGTCGTACCGAAAATTTCAGCACTCAGTCAGCTCCGCCAAGACCGTCAGCTTGATTTTGAGATTGAAATCGATGGTGGTGTCAACGCGGAAACGGCAAAATATTGCATCGACGCAGGGGCTGATGTCCTTGTTGCGGGATCAGCCATCTATAATCAACCAGATTATAAAGCAGCCATCGATAGCATTCGTGGCGCATCTCGTGTATAATCGACGATAGAACAACAAGATAGAGTCGCAAGGGGTGTCACATAATGTGGCTGAGAGGCATACGCTAACCCTTTGAACCTGTTCCGTTCACACGGACGTAGGGATGTGGCGAAAATGCACGTTGCGAATCCAAGCAGCATGGCGTTTACGTCATGCTGCTTTTTGTCGTTCAACCAAATAAAGGAGGAAGAAAGATGAAATCACGTTTCAAATTACAAGCGCTCATTGAAATTTCATTGTTTGCAGCGCTCGGGCTCATTTTTGATTTGCTCATTCCATACCGTTTGCCACAAGGGGGATCCATCAGTTTAGCGATGCTCCCGATCTTTGTGATGGCATTCCGCCACGGATTAAAAGGTGGTCTCGCAACAGGTGCCCTCGTCGGGACACTTCAACTCTTGTTCGGTGCCTATATTTTCACGCCTGTACAATTCCTGCTCGACTATACGGTCGCTTATGGTCTCGTCGGAATGGCCGGAGTGTTCGCGGGGCGTGTGAAGCAAGCTGCGAGCAACGGGGCGACGAAGACGCTTGCCACATATTTAGTACTCGGGGCGCTCCTTGGTTCGATGTTACGATACGCGGCGCACGTCATCTCGGGAATTGTCTTCTTTGCTGAATATGCAGAAGGTCCGGTCGTCGCCTATTCACTCGGCTACAATGCTACGTATATGGCACCATCCTTTGTCATCTCAGCCATCGTGTTAGTGCTCCTCTTCACGACAGCACCACGTTTCACGCGTGTGGCGACACGGGATCTCCGTCAATGAATATATTGATCGTCGCGGCTAGTCCGGAACCCATTCCGGACTTACCGCGTGATGCCGATTTTGTCATCGGTGTCGATGGTGGATATCAAAGATTATTAGATGAAGAGATCATGCCAGACGTCGTGGTCGGGGACTTTGATTCGTTTAAAGGACTACCGCCTGAGGAGGCGCTACGCTATCCTTCGGAGAAAGACGTGACGGACTTAGAGATTGCACTAGCGTTCGCGAGAGAACGCGGGGCGACACGGATGGATGTATATGGTGGCTTAGGCGGACGCATCGATATGACGTTTGCGAACGTCGGCTTACTTGAAGCGTATCCGGAGATGGTTCTTCACGGAGAAGGTCAAACGGTTTATCTCGTGAGAACAGGTAGCGAGGTCATTATGAAGCGAGACGGGCACTATCTTTCCTTCATGCCTTGGAAGACGGCCACGATCTCGATTGAAGGTGTCAAATATCCACTCGACCATCATGAGGTCAAGAGTGGGGAGGCGTTGACGATTTCGAATGAATGGACCGAAGCGTCTGCCCGATTGACGGTCCATCACGGAATGGTTCTTGTCATGATCATCAAAAAATAAGCAAAAAAAAAATCCCATCGGCGAATGCCGCTGGGATTTATTCGTTCGTGTATAAGTATTATACGCGTTCAACGAGACCTGATTTAAGTGCGCGAGCTGAAACCCAAACGCGTTTCGGTTTACCGTCAACGAGAATACGAACTTTTTGTACGTTTACACCCCAAGTACGTTTTGTCTTGTTGAGTGCGTGCGAACGGTTGTTACCTGATTTAGGTGATTTACCTGTTACGTAGCATTTACGTGCCATGCGTTTCCCCTCCTTTTTTATGTGGGTTCGTCCTAATAGACACTCGTTTATATTAGCACGGCTTTTTTCCCGATGCAACTAGAAAATCGTACCATGACAAGAAAAAAACTTGACATTACTCTCAAGGATTTGAATAATGAATGAGGTTATCGCGTTAATTGACCGAGTTTCTGGAGCAGGTTCTTTTAATAACTAGGTACTTATTGTAGAATGTACATTAGGAATCATTCCGAATAAAGGAGGCTACTCCATATGGCAATTGAAATGAAGACAACATATGGCAATATTGACATCACAAGTGACGTCATCGCGACACTCGCAGGTGGTGCAGCGATGGAATGCTTCGGTGTAGTCGGCATGGCTTCACAAGCACAATTGAAAGACGGCATTGCTGAATTGTTAAAACGTGAAAATTACGCGCGTGGTGTCGTCGTACGTCAAGAAGATGAAGACGTACATATCGACATGCACATCATTGTAAGCTACGGAACGAAAGTATCTGAAGTTGCATACAACGTGCAGAGCCGAGTGAAGTATACGCTTGGAGAAACTTTAGGATTAAACGTTTCGTCGGTAAATATATTCGTTCAAGGCGTTCGTCTGACGAATGACTGACGAAAACGGAGGAGGATTTGGTGTGGGTTTAAAACGTTTAGATGGATTGGCGCTCTCAAACATGATCGCGAACGGAGCGGCCAACTTGAGCCAAAACGCAGATTATGTGGATTCGCTTAACGTCTTCCCGGTTCCAGACGGAGATACGGGAACGAACATGAACTTGACGATGACGTCGGGTGCGAAAGAAGTAGCAGCGATGAACTCATCAGATATCGCAGAGGTGTCATCGAAGTTTGCTCGTGGACTACTTATGGGAGCACGTGGAAACTCAGGCGTTATTTTAAGTCAGTTGTTCCGTGGATTCGGTAAAGCGGTTGAAGGCAAAGCGGAACTGACAACGGTTGATTTTGCAGAGGCGCTCAAGCGCGGTGTCGATACGGCATACAAGGCGGTTATGAAACCGGTTGAAGGAACGATTTTGACGGTTGCTCGTGAAGCGGCCGACGAAGCGCTCCTTGCGTCAGAGTCGACAAGTGATTTCACTGAATTTATGAAACGTGTCATCGTAGAAGCGAAAGCATCGTTAGACCGTACACCGGACTTGTTGCCGGTATTAAAAGAAGTCGGCGTCGTCGATTCAGGCGGTCAAGGTCTTCTCGTCATCTACGAAGGATTCCTTGCAAGCCTTGAAGGAAAAGAACTCGAGAAACCACATGCACCTGTCATGGATGCGTTGATCGAGGCAGAACATCATGCTCATGCGGCACAAGGGTTCATGTCAACAGAAGACATCGAATTCGGCTACTGTACGGAGATCATGGTTCGTTTCCAAGACGATAAGTTAAAGGATACGCCGTTCAATGAAGACACATTCCGTAACGAATTGTCAGAACTAGGGGATTCTCTCCTTGTCGTCGCGGACGAAGAACTCTTAAAAGTTCACGTTCACGTCGAGACTCCAGGTGAGGTCATCACGAAAGGTCAGCGTTTCGGTGAACTCGTTGCAGTCAAAATCGAGAACATGCGCCAACAACACTCGACGATCCTCGAAGAAGAACACGGCGCAAATCAGCACGGTGTTCAACAGGCAGAGAAGCCAAAAACACCATTTGCAATCGTAACGGTGGCAATGGGTGAAGGCGTCAGTGAATTGTTCCGTTCGCTTGGGGCGGCACATGTCATCGAAGGCGGTCAGACGATGAACCCATCGACAGAAGATATCGTCAAGGCGATTGAATCTGCACATGCGGAACATGTCTTTATCTTCCCGAATAACTCAAACATCATCATGGCTGCTGAGCAAGCGGCGTCTGTCGCACCATGCGGCGTCTCTGTCATCCCGACGAAGACGGTCCCACAAGGTCTTGCGGCGGCAATCGCCTTCAACCCAGAGGCAGATGTCGAGATGAACGAACAAGCGATGAAAGCGGCTGCCGCGACTGTGAAGTCTGGTCAAGTCACTTACGCTGTTCGTGATACGAGCATCGATGGTGTGGAAATCAAGAAAGACGAGCATATGGCAATCGCAGAGAAGAAAATTGTTTCTTCATCGACGTCAAGCCTCGAAGCGGCTAAAAAGTTGGTCGATGCACTCGTCGAAGCAGATGATGAAATCATCACGATCTTAACAGGTGAAGGCTCATCTGAATCAGACGTGGAAGCGTTGACGTCATATATCGAATCTGTAAATGATGAGATTGAGATTGAAGTACACGACGGAAAACAACCGCTTTACTCTTATATTTTTAGTGTGGAATAAGCTGTTTCAAGTCCCTACCTTCTGTATAATGAAGGTAGGGATTTTTGAAAGGGGGAAAATGAAGTGAAATATCGTAGTGTGTTTGACATTATTGGCCCTGTCATGGTCGGACCATCGAGTTCGCATACGGCCGGTGCCGCACGCATCGGACTGATGGCAGGGAAATTATTCGGGCGAACGCCCCGCACCGCGCGCATCACGTTTTATGGATCATTTGCGGACACGTATCGGGGTCACGGTACGGATGTCGCGATTGTCGGTGGAATCATGGGATTTGATACGTTTGACTTGCGGATTCCACAGGCGTTAGACATCGCCCGCGAAAAAGGAATCGAGGTCATCTTTGAGACGAGCGACTTGTTGACGGATCATCCGAATACAGCGCGTGTCTTGCTCGAAGATGAGTTCGGGACATTTGAAATCGTCGGGATTTCAATCGGTGGGGGAACGATTGAGATTACGGAACTGAATGGGTTCCCGTTGAAATTGACAGGTGGGGGACCTGCGCTCGTCGTCTTGCATCATGACCGATTCGGCGCCATCGCTGCAGTGACTGGCGTTTTGGCAAACCATCAATTGAACATCGGGCATATGGAAGTGAGTCGTCACGAAAAAGGAATGCAAGCTTTGATGGCGATTGAGATTGATGAAACGATTCCTGCTGAAGTGATAGCAGAACTGGAACGGTTACCGCAAATCGAACGGATAGCTATTTTTGGGGAATAAGGAGAATGTGAGATGTTTAAATCAGTAGAAGAGTTAGTGACGATTGCCACAGAACGAGGCATCCCGATTTCTGAAGTCATGATCGAACAAGAGATGCACGTCAGACGCTCGAGCCGGGAGGACATCGTCGGGATGATGGACCGAAACCTCGAGGTCATGGAAGAAGCGGTTGAACGCGCCCTTCAAGGTGTCACATCGGTGACGGGATTGACGGGGAACGATGCCGTACTCATGCAAGAGTATATCCAATCAGGCAAATCACTGGCTGGAGACCTCATTTTAGATGCCGTGTCAAAAGCCATCGGGACGAACGAAGTAAATGCGGCGATGGGACGGATTTGTGCGACACCGACTGCGGGGAGTGCAGGCGTCGTACCTGGAACGTTATTCGCTGTGAAAGATCGTCTCGAGATGGACCGCGATGCGATGATTCGCTACTTGTTCACGTCAGGCGCTTTCGGTTTCGTGGTGGCGAACAACGCCTCGATCTCGGGAGCGGCAGGTGGTTGTCAGGCAGAGGTCGGTTCAGCGACCGGAATGGCTGCAGCCGCCATCGTCGAAGCAGCCGGCGGGACACCGGACCAGTCGGCGACGGCATTTGCGATCGCCCTTAAGAACATGCTCGGTCTCGTCTGTGACCCGGTGGCAGGACTCGTTGAAGTCCCATGTGTAAAACGAAACGCCATGGGTGGTGCCAATGCCATTGTTGCGGCGGACATGGCCCTCGCGGGAATCACATCCCGCATTCCTTGTGACGAAGTCATTTCAGCGATGCATGAAGTCGGTCAAATGATGCCGACCGCATTGAAAGAGACGGCGAAAGGCGGACTGGCGAATACGCCGACGGCTCGTCGCCTCGAACGAAATATATTTGGAGCGAAAGAAGATGCAAAACAATGAACGACTGACGACTCTGAAAGGTGTCGGGCCGGAGATGGCCAAAAAACTAGAAGTGATGGGACTTGTTCGAATCGAGGACGTGCTAGAGCACGTCCCGTTTCGTTATGAGAATTATAATAGTGGGACCGTAACGACTGCCGTTCATGGTGACCTCGTCAAGTGGAGTGGGACAGTCCAGGCAGAACCACTCGTTCGCTACTATAGTAAAGGTAAGAATCGACTTCAGTTCAGATTGTTGTTAGAAGAACGTTATGCGGTCCAAGTGACGATGTTCAACCGTGCGTTTTATAAAGAGAAGTTAGCAATCGGCGAGACCGTCACGGTCAAAGGGAAATGGGACATGAATCGGATGACGATCAGCGCGACCGACCTCGAGTTCGGTGCTCCTTCAGGCGGACTTCAACCAATCTATTCATTACGAGCGGGACTGACGCAAAAGAACTTTAGTCGGATCGTCAAGTTAGCATTCGAACAAGTGAGCGAGCTTCCGGAGCGGGTGCCGCCGTCCATACGGGCCAGGTATCGACTTGAGGACCGGATGGATATGCTACGCGGCATGCACTTTCCGGATACCGTGGAAACGTATAAGCAGGCGAGACGGAGTTATGTTTATGAAGAATGCCTCATGTATCAATTGAAATTACAGGCGTTTCGGAAAATGGAGCGGTCAGGAAACGGTCGGGCCCTTCAACTCGATAAGCATCAACTGAACGAGTTCGTCAAACGACTCGCATTCCCGTTGACGGGAGCCCAGACACGGGTCATCCGTGAAATCGTATCCGATTTGGAGAAGCCAGAACGGATGAATCGATTACTACAAGGGGATGTCGGGAGCGGGAAGACCGTCGTTGCCGCGATTGCCTTGTATGCGACCGTCATGGCGGGGTATCAAGGGGCGTTGATGGTGCCGACTGAGATTTTAGCAGAACAACATGCGACGTCTTTACAGGAATTGTTCGAACCGTTCGGCATCACCATCGCCCTCTTGACGAGCTCGGTGAAAGGAAAGGCGCGAGAAGCGCTTCTAACGGCAATTCAATCAGGAGACGTCAACATCATCGTGGGGACACATGCACTCATTCAAGGACCCGTCGAGTTTTCGAACTTACATTTGGCGATCACAGATGAACAACATCGATTCGGTGTCGAACAACGAAAGAAACTTCGCGATAAAGCGGAATTTGCGGACGTCTTATATATGACCGCGACCCCGATTCCGAGGACACTTGCCATCAGCGCGTTCGGAGAGATGGACGTCTCGACAATCGATGAGATGCCGAAAGGCCGAAAACCGATTGAAACGTACTGGGCGAAGCAAGACCAAATCGACCGTGTCCATTCGATGGTCGACCGTGAACTGTCTCTCGGTCGTCAAGCATATGTGATCGCACCACTCATCGAGGAGTCGGATACGCTTGAGGTCGAAAGTGCGACGGCTTTGTATGAATTGTTGAAAGAACGGTTTCCGAACTATTCTGTGGGGCTGATGCACGGAAAGTTGTCGAGCGCAGAAAAAGACGACGTGATGAAGTCATTTGCTGACAATGCGACGCAAATTCTCGTATCGACGACGGTTGTCGAAGTCGGGGTGAACGTTCCGAACGCTTCACTCATCATCATCCATGACGCCGAGCGTTTCGGTCTCGCGCAATTGCACCAGCTACGTGGCCGCGTCGGTCGTGGTGCCCATCAATCGTTCTGTATCCTCGTCGGGGACCCGAAGTCAGATGTCGGGAAAGTACGACTGAAAACGATGACAGAGACGAACGATGGATTCGCATTGGCAGAGAAAGATTTAGAGTTACGTGGTGCCGGTGATTTCTTTGGTACCGCCCAAAGCGGTCTTCCGAGCTTCCGGGTCGCAGATCCCGTTCTCGATTTAAAAGTGATGGAAGTGGCCATGCAAGATGCCGTGAAACTTCTCGGGAGCGACGCCTTTTGGCATGACGCCCAATACGAAGGATTACGTGGCTATTTGAAACAACTCGACCTTCTCGTTGGGGAAAGGTTAGAATAATACTTGAAAATGACGACTAAAGAATATATACTGCTATTAGTACCAGGTATTAAGTTCTTTAGCGATTAGTTTAGGAGGGAACTGAATGCGGGTACCTAAGAAAGAGCGGCAACGCTTGTTACAAGAAACGATTGAGCGCAACCCGTTCATCAAAGACGAAGAACTATCAAAACAGTTTTCCGTCAGCATCCAGACGATTCGACTCGACCGGATGGAATTAAAAATTCCAGAAGTGAGGGAACGAATCAAACATGTGGCTTCCGAGCACCTCGATGAAGTCAAATCGCTTTCAATGAGCGAGGTCATCGGTGATATGATTGACTTGAAACTCGATGACTCTGCGATTTCTGTCCTCGATATAGAAAAAGAACACGTCTTTAGCCGCAATGAGATTGCACGTGGGCACGTCCTGTTCGCGCAAGCCAACTCGTTAGCGGTGGCGCTCATCAATGATGAATTGGCGTTGACCACTAAAGCGGAAATCCGGTTTAGTCGCCAGGTTCATCTTGGAGAGCGAGTCGTTGCCAAGGCTCGTGTGATGAAGCTAAGAGGGGACGGGAGAACAGACGTCACGGTCGAAAGTTATGTCGGTGAGGAGCGCGTTTTTGAAGGCGACTTCACGATTTACCGACGTGGTGAGGAGGAACAAGCATGAAATTAGCAATTGATGCAATGGGTGGCGATCACGCACCGAAAGCAATCGTAGAAGGTGTGAAACGGTTCGTCGAACAATATCCGAATGAACCGATGGAACTCTTTCTAGTCGGTGATGAGGTAAAAATTGCCTCTTACGGACTTGACGATCCTCGTGTGACGGTCGTTCCAGCAAGTGAAATCATTACAGGTGAGGATGAGCCTGTTCGTGCGGTCCGCCGCAAAAAGGACAGCTCGCTCGTCGTAGCGGCAAACCTTGTTAAAGAGGGGAAAGCGGATGCTCTCGTGTCTGCCGGGAACACCGGTGCCTTGATGGCAGCTTCTCTCTTCGTCATCGGACGAATCCCAGGAATCGAGCGTCCGGCACTATCTCCGACGTTCCCTACATATACAGGTAGTGGTGTCGTCGTGCTGGATGTCGGAGCGAATCCGGATGCGAAAGCCGAACATCTTGTGGATTATGCAATCATGGGTTCACTGTATGCAGAACATGTCCGTGGCATCAATTCACCGCGTGTCGCCCTTCTCAATATCGGGACGGAAGCCGGAAAAGGAAATGCGCTCACGAAAGAAGCGTTCCCCCTCCTTGAACAGGCCCCTGTCCACTTTGTTGGGAATGTCGAAGCGCGTGAAGCGATGTCGGGAGACGTGGACGTCATCGTGACGGAAGGATTTGCCGGAAACATCTTGTTAAAAGGTGTAGAAGGGTCCTCAGCGATGCTCATGAAGATGATGAAAGAACAATTCACGAGCAACCTTGTATCAAAACTTGCCGCTCTCATCTTAAAGCCGAAATTAAGACGATTGAAAGAAACGCTTGATTATCGTGAACATGGGGGAGCCGGATTATTCGGGATCAATGCGCCTGTCATCAAGGCACACGGATCGAGCGACGCACTTGCGATTGCGAGTGCGTTGAAACAGGCGAAAATCATGGTAGACCACGACGTCGTCGATAAAATCAAGCGTGCCAAAGCGATAGACTAAGCGAAAGCAGGTGAGGACATGGGGAAAGTAGCATGGGTGTTCCCGGGACAAGGCTCTCAAGCCGTTGGAATGGGACAGACCTTTTTAGACCAACCTGAAGCCCTTCAGGCAATCGGGCGTCGACTCGGATTTGACCTTCTTGAAGTCATGTCTGCCGGGTCGAAAGAAGACCTACAAGAAACAGAAGTCGCACAACCAGCAATCGTGGCACATGCCTCGTTGCTTGCACAAGCCTATGCGGCAAACGGTGCGACACCGGATGTCGTCATCGGACATAGCGTAGGAGAGTATGCGGCGCTCGTCTCAGCGGGGGTCATCGATTTAGAAGAGGCGACCGTGCTCGTTCGAGAACGTGGTAATTTGATGTCTTCTGTAAAAGACGGGACGATGGCGGCAGTCGTCGGAATGACCGATTTACAAGAAGCGCTTCATATCACTGAAAAAATTAGTGCGAGTGGGGACTTGGTTCAAATCGCTAACTTGAATTGCCCTGGTCAGTTTGTCATTTCCGGGCAAATCGATGCGGTCGAACAGGCGAGTGTAGAACTGAAGGCAGCCGGCGCGAAACGGGTATTGCCGTTAAACGTCTCCGGTGCGTTCCACAGTTCATATATGATGCCGGTGGCGACACGTTTCCAAGATGTCCTCGCCTCATCACCGTTCCAAGAAGCGTCTGTCGATTTCATCTCGAACGTGGATGCGGCTGTGCATCGTGATCCCGAACATCTGAAAGCGTTGTTGACGAAACAACTGTATTCGTCTGTTCGTTTTGAAGAATGTGTTCGAAAAGCGATTGCAGACGGGGTGGACACGTTCATCGAATTCGGTCCATCGTCACCACTTTCGGGGTTGATTAAACGAATCGATTCGAATGTATCGATTCAAAAGGCGACCACGTTGGAAGAAGTCGCCTCGTTAGGAGGAGAAGTTCGTGCATGATCAAGTAGCGATCGTGACTGGCGCGTCCCGTGGAATCGGTGCGGCCATCGCGAAACGTTTAGGGGAAGACGGCTTCCGAGTCGTCGTGAATTACTCGGGTAGTGAAGAAAAAGCAAACGCTGTCGTGGCGGCCATCATTGAAGCAGGTGGCGATGCTACGGCCGTGAAGGCGGACGTCTCAAACGCTGACGACGTTAAAGCGCTCGTCAAGACGACGGTCGATACGTACGGACGCGTCGATTGTCTTGTGAACAATGCAGGCATCACACGTGACGGGTTACTCATGCGGATGAAAGAAGCGGACTTCAATGACGTCTTATCGACGAACTTGAAAGGCGCGTTCCTCACATCGCAAGCGGTCACACGATCGTTGCTCAAATCAAAATCGGGGCGAATCATCAATATCGCCTCAGTCGTCGGGATCACTGGGAATGCCGGACAAGCCAACTATGCGGCTGCAAAAGCAGGATTGATTGGGTTGACGAAATCAGTGGCACGCGAACTCGCAAGTCGTCATGTGACGGTCAATGCCGTTTGCCCAGGTTTCATTCAAACCGATATGACTGATGCCTTGACAGATGAACAGCGGAACGCTACACTCGAGCAAATTCCGTTCAATCGTTTCGGACAAGTCGAAGATGTGGCGAACCTCGTCTCATTCTTAGCATCTGAACAAGCCGCTTACGTGACGGGTCAGACGATTGCCGTCGATGGCGGCATGACGATGGCGTAAAAGAGAACTTTACCAATAGACAGACATTTAATATACTTACCTTTGGAGGGATTTTATCATGACAAAAGAACAAATTTTAGTAGACGTACAAGAAGCAGTAGCAGAGAAGCTCGGGAAAGACATTTCTGAGATCACTGCAGAGAAATCGTTCAAGGACGACCTTGGCGCTGACTCGCTTGAAGTAATGGAAATGGTGATGGACCTCGAAGACAAATTCGACATCACGATTGAAGACGAAGACGCTGAGAAGCTCGCGACTGTTGGCGACGTAGTAGCGTATATCGAAACAAAAGTGTAATCAAGCCATCCCACCGCTCGGTTTCGAGCGGTGGGCTTGTGCTTATTCATGGAGGGAACTATGACAAAAGACAAACGACGGTTTGACCGTCAAGGGTCGGCGCAGCGTCGCCGGCGTCAGGAAATGGAACGGGCACGCATCTTAGAATTATTCAAGTCATTAGAAGAGCGTTTAGACGTTCAGTTTTCGAATCACGACTTGCTCATGCAGGCGTTCACACACTCTTCTTATGTGAATGAACAACGTGGACTACGAAAAGACAATGAACGCTTAGAATTTTTAGGGGATGCCGTGTTAGAGTTGACCGTATCCCGCTTCCTATATGAGACTTATCCGGAGCGCTCCGAGGGGGAATTAACGAAATTACGGGCGGCGATCGTTTGCGAACCGTCACTCGTGAATTTTGCGGAGGCCTATGCTTTCTCTGACTTCATCTTGCTTGGAAAAGGTGAAGAGTTGACCGGTGGACGAAAACGTCCGGCACTACTTGCCGATGTCTTCGAATCCTATATCGGTGCTCTTTATTTAGACCAAGGGATTGAGGCAGTCGAACGATTCCTCGCCGAAGCGGTTTTTCCGAAAGTCTTAGCGGGTGTATTTGAAGAACAGACCGATTTCAAGAGCCAGTTGCAGGAAAGTGTGCAACGGGAAGGCTTAGGTCCGGTCACGTATGAAATCATCGAGGAGCGAGGACCGGCGCACAGCCGTGAATTCGTTGCCCATGCACGTCTCAGCGACGACATCGTCGGGGAGGGAGTTGGGCGCTCAAAAAAAGAAGCCGAGCAGTTGGCTGCTAAAGAAGCGCTCATCGCGTTCAATCGACGTTACGCTGATCTATAAACAAAAAGGAGTGGACCATTCACAATGGTTCCACTCCTTTTTCATGTCAATTGACCGAGTTCTTCGACAATCCCGTCGACTTCCGATAAAGAGAGGGAAGAACGTGTCATTACGTACTCGTAAATCTCTTTCACCGCTGATGGGTCAGCCGCATTATATTCTTCCGCCTTGATTGCACCGCGGTTAATAATGTTCATTTTGTCTAAAATCGCTTCAATCATCTGTTCATTCGTCATCTGTATTCCCCTTTCTACAGTTCTTTTAAGAATAGCATGATTCTGTCATTTTGACGAACTGTTAACTGTGGTAAAATATACAGATGAATGCTTACTGCGGATAGGATGGTCACGATGCACTTAAAACGAATCGAACTCGCTGGCTTTAAATCATTTGCCAAGCGAATTGAATTAGATTTCCGTCCCGGCGTCACGGCTGTAGTAGGGCCGAACGGAAGCGGAAAATCCAATATATCGGACGCTGTTCGCTGGGTACTTGGAGAACAGTCGGCCAAATCACTTCGCGGTGCCAAGATGGAAGACGTCATCTTTGCCGGAAGTGAAGGTGAGAATCACCGAAACGTCGCAGAGGTCACGCTCGTCCTCGATAATCGCGACGAACAGTTACGTCTCCCTTATGAAGAAGTGAGTGTGACCCGTCGCGTGACCCGAAGTGGGGACAGCGACTATTTTATGAATAAAAAACCATGTCGTCTAAAAGACGTCATTGACCTCTTTTTAGACACAGGTCTTTCCCGTGATGCATTCGCGATCATCGGGCAAGGTCGAGTCGAACAAGTCATTTCCGGTAAGCCGGAAGACCGCCGTGCCGTCATCGAAGAGGCGGCGGGTGTCCTCAAGTATCGCCAGCGTAAAAAACAGGCTGAGCGTAAATTGCAAGACACTGAATTGAACTTGTCACGTGTCGACGACATTTTGTTTGAATTGGCCGATCGGGTGGAACCACTTCGTGAGCAGGCGGCGCTCGCTCGGGAATATACAGTGGCCAAGGCCCGTCATGACGAGCTCGAGACGGGGATCATGGGTGCCGAAATTCAGTTGCTCCAACAAGAAATTGAACAAGTGACGGTACGTCATACAGAATCAATCAAGCAATTATCGGATTGTGATCGTTCGGTACAACACCTCACGGAGGAACGTACTCAACTTGAGGCTACGCTATCGACCCTTCGTGACGAGTTATCCGAGATGAACCAAAAAGAGCGCGAACAGTCGACGTATGTCGAACGTTTGACCGGTGACATCAAGCTCGCGAAAGCACAAGAAGAGCATGGAGCCGAGATGAAAGAGCGTCTCGTCCGTCAACGTGAAGAAGTGAGCGCCGAGATGGAAGAGCTAGAGACTCGACTGGTGGTCGTTCGTGATGAATTGTCTAAAAAAGTAGATACGTTGCGACAAACGACCGAGGCGAGAGATACGCTTCAACAACAGTTGACAGCCGCCTCGCGTGATTTCAATGCCGAGATCGAAGCGTTACAAAGTGAGGCGTTCGAACTCGCGACAACACGAGCGACAATCAGTAACCAACAAAAGCGGGAGCAACGGGATATCGATGTCGCCATCGAGTCGAAAGAACGTCTCCTTCGTGAGAACAAACATCGTCTTGATGATCGGTCTTCACAAGAAGCAACACTCGAAGCGACACGGGAACGATATGAAGATGTGCAAGGTCGTTTCGAATTACTAAGTAAAAAAGAAGCGGAACTTCGCGACCAAGAGACGGCGATCCGCGAAAAGTTGACACGGGCAGAAACGTCTTACTATGACCTCGAACGTCGTCGTCAAAAGACGGAAGATCGGATTGAGATGCTCGAACGGATGAAGCAATCGTATGAAGGATATTTCCATGCGGTTAAGTTTGTATTGAAAGACCGTTCATCAGGTGTGCTTGGTGCCGTCGCTGAACTGATTCGTGTTCGTCCTTCGTATGAAGCCGCCATCGAGACGGCTCTCGGACAGACGCAACAACATGTCGTCGTCAAAGACGAGACAGTCGGACGTCATGAAATCGATCGATTGCGCAAAGCGAACGCAGGTCGCGCGACGTTCTTACCGATGACGACGATCAAACCAAGATTTGTACCGACTGAGGTGTTACATCGCCTCGAATCGATGACTGGATTTGTTGGGGTGGCATCTGATTTAGTCGAGACGGACGAGTCGTTCGAAACGTTGAAAAAATCACTTCTCGGTTCGGTGCTCGTCGCCGAGACATTAGAAGTCGCGAACCGGATTGCGCAAATGACCGGATACCGTTTCCGCGTCGTCACGCTCGAAGGAGACATCGTGAACGTCGGTGGTTCGATGACCGGTGGGAGTCGTAAGCAAGGGGTGGCCTTGTTCACGCAATCGCGTGAGTTAGACGACTTGAAACAAGGATTGACGCAAGGGCTTGCGATGCTTCATGAGCAAAAACAACGTCTTCAAGAATACACGGAAGCGTTGAAGACAATCACTGAAGCATTATCAACGCTCCGAGACGAGAAACGTACCGTCGAAGGATTGCTTCGAGAGGTCGAGGCAGCTTACCGTACCGCCGAACGCGCCTCGCTTGATGCCAAGTCACAACTTGAACTGTTCGATCATGAGATGCTGCGTTACGAGAAAACGATTGAGACGTCGACAGCCGAACTCGAACGTTTGACGAAAACGTTGGCAGATACGGATAAAGAGCAAGCAGACATTCGTGTTCGTCTAGAGTCGCTTCGTGCCGAACAGGCAAAAAGTGCCGAAAGTACGGGGCAACTTGAAACGTTGCTTCGTCAAAACGAGCTCGACCTACAACGCCATACGCTCGAAGAAGAACGGGTTCGTTATGAAGTGGAGCGCTTGACGACTGAACGGAAACGTCTACAGGAACGCACTGATCAGATGAATCGTGAGCTCACGCGACTCGACAGTGGGGAAGTCGTCTCATCTGCCGAGTTAGAAGAGACGCTCGCTACGGCCAAACTTGAATTCAGCAACATTCAAGGGCGACTTCAAGAGATGACGGTAACGCTCAAGTCAAACGAGGAAGCGTACCGCATCATGCGTCAGCGCGTCGATCAGGCAACGGAAGCACGGCGTCAGGCGGAAGCAGTCGTTCGAAAACTAGAGACGGCGAAACAAGAGTTTGAATTAAAACGACAGTGGAAGCTCGATGCGTTAGAGGAACACGGGCTCGTTGCAGAACTCTTACCGGCGCTTGAGATTCCTCTTGATGAGGCGAAAGAAGAGTTCAAATTACTCGTTCGTCAAATTGAAGAGATCGGACCGGTTAACTTGAATGCGATCGAGGAGTTCGATAGCGTTCACGAACGCTTTACGTTCTTGTCTGAACAGCGGGATGACTTGGTCAGTGCGAAAGAAGATTTGTATGAGATCATCGCCGAGATGGACCGTGAAGTGACACGTCTTTTCAAAGAGACATATACGAACGTGCGGGCACACTTCAAACAGACGTTCACCGAGTTATTCGGTGGGGGCGAAGCCGATTTGAAATTGGTCGATGAGTCCGACTTGTTGAATACAGGGATTGAAATCGTCGCCAAACCGCCTGGCAAAAAGCTGCAGACGCTCAGTCTGTTGTCTGGAGGAGAACGTGCACTCACGGCAATCGCCTTACTGTTTGCGATTTTAAAAACGCGTCCGGTACCATTCTGTGTCCTCGATGAAGTCGAAGCGGCGCTTGATGAGGCGAACGTACATCGGTTCGGGGAATATATTCGCACGCTCTCAATCGACACGCAATTTGTCATCATCACGCACCGAAAAGGTACAATGGAAGCGGCAGATACGCTTTATGGCGTCACGATGCAACAGAACGGAGTGTCCGAAGTGTTATCGGTCGAACTGTCTGAAGCAAAACGTGTCGTAGAAATGGATGAAGAGATGGAGGAATCACGTTGAGTTTTTTCAAGAAATTAAAAGAAAAATTAACGACATCTACCCAAGAGGTGTCACAAAAGTTTACAGACGGATTGACGAAGACGCGTGACGGATTTGCGAGTGCCGTCAACGACCTCGTTTACCGTTTTCGCGAGGTGGATGAGGACTTCTTCGATGAACTCGAAGATCTGCTCATCCAAGCGGATGTCGGCGTCACGACGACGATGGACCTTGTCGAAGACTTGAAAGAAGAAGTCAAACGGCGCAACTTGAAGGACCCGGTCGCTGTTCGGGATGCTCTCGTTGAAGTGGTGGCGAAACGCCTTCAGGAAGACGAATCTGACCGCGAACTGAACATGCAAGACGGGCTCACGGTCATCTTGTTTGTCGGTGTGAACGGGGTCGGAAAGACGACGACAATCGGGAAACTGGCGCATCAATTGAAGTCGGAAGGTCGTAACGTCATGCTCGCGGCAGGAGACACGTTCCGTGCAGGAGCGATCGAGCAACTTCAAGTATGGGGCGAACGCGTCGGAGTACCGGTCATTCGTCAAACGGAAGGGTCTGACCCGGCTGCCGTCGTATACGATGCAGTTCAATCTGCGAAGTCACGTAACATGGACGTGCTCATCTGTGACACGGCGGGACGCCTTCAAAATAAAGTGAACTTAATGAAAGAACTTGAAAAAGTGAAGCGGGTCATCGAACGAGAAGTCCCGAACGGACCACATGAGGTGTTACTCGCATTAGATGCAACGACTGGACAAAACGCTATGATTCAAGCAAAAGCGTTCAAAGAAGCGACGAACGTGAGCGGGATCGTCTTGACGAAACTCGACGGTACAGCAAAAGGTGGGATTGTTCTCGCGATTCGAAATGAACTCGATATTCCGGTCAAATATGTCGGTCTCGGGGAGAAGATGGACGATTTGCAAGAGTTTGACCCAGAGCAGTTCGTCCTGGGGTTGTTCGGAGACGTTTTCGAGGACAAATCAGAAGAGGACTCAACTGAAAATGAGGACACAAACAAAGACCTCGCCTAAGTTTTACTGTTAAGAAAAAAACTTGACAAGTACTAGGCACGGCTGTACTATTGGTAGTTGTAAAGGGATTTCACTTAACATGTGGAGGTGAAAGGTTTGACGCTCGAAAAAACGAATCGCATGAACTATCTCATCGATTTCTATCAAGCGCTCCTCACACCGAAACAGCGCAATTATATGTCTCTTTATTACCTAGATGACTACTCGCTCGGAGAGATAGCGGAAGAGTTTGAAGTCAGCCGTCAAGCGGTCTACGATAACATAAAGCGTACAGAAACGATGCTTGAACAGTACGAGGAAAAGCTCGCTCTATTCGAAAAATTCGAACAGCGTCAGCAACTTCTTCAGACCCTCAAACGTCAAGTCGAGCTCACGGATGACGTGCAGGCTACGATTTCTGCGCTTGAGAATTTAGAGTAGGGGGCTGGAGCATGGCATTTGAAGGATTATCAGAACGGTTGCAATCGACGCTTTCAAAGATGCGCGGTAAAGGGAAAATCTCTGAGGCTGATGTCAAAGAGATGATGCGTGAGGTTCGCCTCGCCTTACTAGAAGCCGACGTCAACTTTAAAGTGGTCAAGCAATTCGTCAATGACGTGAAAGAACGTGCAGTTGGTCAGGATGTCATGAAATCATTGACGCCAGGTCAACAAGTCGTCAAAATCGTTCACGAAGAGTTGACGAATTTGATGGGAAGCGATGTCGTCCCGATCTCATTCAGTCAGAAACCACCGACAGTCGTCATGATGGTCGGTCTGCAAGGGGCAGGTAAGACGACAACGACCGGGAAGCTAGCGAACTTGATTCGCAAAAAGCATAACCGCAGTCCACTTCTCGTCGCGGCGGATATTTATCGTCCGGCGGCAATCAAGCAGCTCGAGACACTCGGAAAACAACTCGATTTACCGGTCTTCTCACTTGGCGATCAAGTGAAGCCGGAAGAGATTGTGACGAAAGCACTCGAGTACGCAAAAACAAATCATCACGATTTCGTGTTGATCGATACGGCGGGTCGCCTTCATATCGACGAGACGCTCATGGGTGAGCTCGAAAATGTGAAGACGATTGCCAAACCAAATGAAATCTTCCTTGTCGTCGACTCGATGACAGGTCAAGATGCGGTCAATGTGGCCGACAGTTTCAATGAGAAACTCGGAATCACCGGGGTCGTGCTCACAAAGCTCGACGGAGATACACGAGGCGGGGCAGCCCTTTCGATCAAGGCAGTCACGGGAGCGCCGATTAAATTCGTCGGTCTCGGCGAAAAGTTGGATGCCCTCGAACCATTCCATCCAGAACGCATGGCGTCACGGATCCTTGGAATGGGGGACGTGCTCTCGCTCATTGAAAAAGCCGAGACACAGATGGACCAAGACGCAGCGAGAGAGCTAGAAAGCAAAATTCGTGACGCGTCATTCACGTTCGATGATTTCATTGAACAGTTGGGTCAAGTGAAAAACATGGGCCCGATTGATGAATTACTTTCGATGTTACCTGGTGCAGGTAAGATGAAAGGGTTGAAGAACGTCCAAATCGACGAAAAACAACTCGATCACGTCGAAGCGATCATTCGCTCGATGACGAAACATGAGCGTTCCAACCCGGAAGTGCTCAACGCGAGTCGTCGGAAGCGGATTGCAAAAGGGAGCGGTCGCTCGATTCAAGAAGTGAACCGTCTCATTAAACAGTTCGATGACATGAAGAAGCTGATGAAGCAAATGTCAGGACAAATGAAAGGGAAGAAAAAGGGCTTAGGTCTTCCGTTCTTCTAACAAAAACTTTTGTCAGTCGGACAAAAAAGCTGTATACTATAAAAGTTGTCAATTCTTAAACACATGATGGAGGTATATTACCATGGCAGTTAAAATTCGTCTTAAGCGCATGGGCGCAAAAAAATCACCTTTCTACCGTATCGTTGTAGCAGACTCACGTTCACCACGTGACGGTCGCTTCATCGAGCAAGTTGGTCACTACAACCCGGTTGCAAAACCAGAAGCTGAAGTTCGCATCAACGAAGAACTCGCTCTCAAATGGTTGGCAGACGGCGCGAAGCCATCTGACACAGTACGTAACTTGTTCTCTAAAGCAGGGATCATGGAGAAATTCCACAACGCGAAAAACGCGAAGTAATGATGTGGCCGACCTTTTCTGAGGTCGGCCTATTTTGTTGAGGAGGGAACGCGAATGGATTGGTTATACGTTGGGAAAATCGCCAATACGCACGGCCTTAAAGGGGAAGTAAAGATTTTGGCGGCGACAGATTTTCCGGAAGAACGCTTTAAAAAAGGGAACACGTTGTTCCTTGACGTGGACGGAACGAAACAAGAGATGACGATCACAACTTATCGTCCGCATAAGCAGTTCCATCTCGTCACGTTCAAAGGGTTTGAGAATATCAACCTCATTGAGAAATATAAAGGCTTGAAGTTATATGTTCATGCCGAACACGTGCATAATCTCTCGGAGAACGAATATTACTATCATGAGATTATCGGTTGTGAGGCAATTGTCGATGGTGAGTCGATCGGTGTGATCGATGATATCTTTGAGACGGGTGCGAACGACGTATGGGTCATCAAACGCCCAGGAAAATCGGATGCCCTCATTCCTTATATCGAATCGGTCGTGAAAGAGATTGACGTCGAATCGAAACGTGTCGTTATCACCCCGATTCCCGGAATGATTGACGATGAAGATTGATGTGTTGACGTTATTCCCGGACATGTTCAAGACGCTCGACCATTCCATCGTCGGCCGCGCGAAAGCGCTCGGACAAGTGGAGATGTCGTTCATCAATTTCCGGGATTTTTCAACGAACAAGCATCATAAGGTTGACGATTATCCGTACGGGGGAGGGGCGGGCATGTTGCTCACCCCACAACCGATCTTTGATGCGTTTGACTCGATCGAGGCGAAGTCACCACGTGTCATCCTTACGACACCGACCGGAAAGCCGTTTAATCAGCAGATGGCGGAAGAATGGGCACGGGAAGAACACCTGATCTTTTTGTGTGGGCATTATGAAGGATTCGACCAACGCATCCACGATGAACTGGCGACAGACGAAGTGTCGATTGGTGACTTTGTCTTGACGGGTGGCGAGCTTGCGACGATGGTGATGATCGATGCGACGGTGAGACTGCTCCCGGACGTCCTCGGCGATCAGGCAAGCCACGAGGATGATTCGTTCTCAACCGGTCTACTGGAATATCCGCACTATACACGACCTGCCGATTTTCGTGGGTTGAAGGTACCGGACGTCCTCCTCTCTGGCAATCATGCCCGCATCGAGACGTGGCGACGCGAACAATCACTCGAGCGAACGTACAGACGTCGACCGGATCTACTCGAGCAACTCGAGCTGACAGAAGACGATAAAAAGTTTCTCCAATCGTTGCGCGATTGAGAAATATATGCTATGTTTGAGCATGTGGGTTAAACCCATCGATTACCGATGTTCCGCTATTGGATGCTTGGGCATATGAAGATATGAACATTGAAGAAAAAGGAGATATGATTCATGAACACACAAAAACTGTTCCGTGAAATCACAGAAGAACAATTCAAATCGGACGTACCTGCTTTCCGTCCTGGTGACACAGTACGTGTCCACGTTAAAGTTGTAGAGGGAACGCGTGAGCGTATCCAGATCTTCGAAGGTGTTGTAATCAAGCGTAAAGGTGGCGGCATCAGCGAAACATTCACAGTCCGTAAGATTTCTTACGGCGTAGGTGTTGAGCGTGCATTCCCGCTTCACTCACCACGCGTTGCACAAATCGAAGTCGTACGCTACGGTAAAGTTCGCCGTGCGAAACTTTACTACCTCCGTAACCTTCGCGGTAAAGCAGCACGTATTAAAGAAATCCGTCGTTAAGATGGGAATTAAGCTTGTCGCTTGCGACAAGCTTCTTTTTTTCTAGTACAATAAGTTCAAATGGATAGAGGAGTGAGTGAAGTTGAAAGAAGTGTTTAGTTGGCTCAAGGCCATCGTTGTCGCTCTTGTCATCGCGTTCGTCATCCGGACGTTCATCTTCGTTCCTGTCATCGTTGAAGGGGAGTCGATGATGCCGACACTCCACAATGCGGATCGAATGATCGTCAGTAAAATTTCGAACTATGTTGGTGAGCTAGACCGAGGTGATATCGTCGTATTCCATGCGACAGAATCAAAAGATTATATTAAACGTGTCATCGCCATTCCAGGCGACACGCTCGAATATCGAGATGACGTGCTCTATATTAACGGTGAAGCGGTAGAAGAACCGTATTTAGACGAGTTCCGCGCACAGATGAACGGGTTCCCGCTGACGGAGAACTTCACGCTTGAACAAGTGACAGGCGAGTCAGTCGTCCCTGAAGACTCATACTTCGTCATGGGAGACAACCGTCAAAACTCGAAGGACAGTCGTGAAATCGGATTTGTGTCGAAAGAGGAGATTGTCGGTAAGACGAACTTCATCTTCTGGCCGCTCGACGATGTTGGCACGGTAGAAGATTAAGGTGGTGCTTTTTTGGCAATTCAATGGTTTCCTGGTCACATGGCCAAAGCAAGAAGACAAGTAACTGAAAAATTAAAATTGATCGATGTCGTCATCGAGCTCGTGGATGCACGTGTGCCACAATCGAGTCGTAACCCGATGGTCGACGAGATTACGGCTGGTAAGCCAAGACTCATCGTCCTCAACAAGGCGGACATGGCCGACCCTGTCGTGACGGACGCGTGGTTACGTGCTCTGAAGCGAGAAGAGGTCGAAGTCGTCGCGGTTGATGCAAAGCATAGCAAAGGCTTGAAACAGCTCATCACAGGCGCGCAAAAGTTGATGCAAGAAAAACATGACCGCATGCGTGAAAAGGGACGTAACCCTGGCCCGATTCGTGCGCTCATCATCGGGATCCCGAACGTCGGGAAGTCGACGCTCATCAACCGTCTCGCAGGTCGTAACATCGCTATCACAGGCGACCGACCGGGTGTGACGAAGCGTCAACAGTGGATCAAGATGAAAGGTGGCGAGATGGAGCTCTTGGACACGCCGGGTATTCTCTGGCCGAAGTTTGAGGACCAACTCGTAGGATATCGTCTCGCCGCGACCGGCGCCATCAAAGACGAGATTCTCAATTTAGATGATATCGCCTTGTATACGGTTCGTGAGTTGCATGCTCGTTATCCGGAACAATTAAAGGAACGGTTCAAACTCGAAACGTTACCGGAGGACGGCGTGGAACTTCTTGAGATGATTGGGAAGAAGCGCGGTCTCATCAGTGGCGGTTACGTCGATTTTGAGAAGGCGAGCGAACTACTTTTGAATGAACTACGGCATGAAAAAATCGGACGGATCTCGCTTGAGACACCGGCTGACCATGAAATGGCGTAAAGTCCTGTGTAAACAGGGCTTTTTTGAATAGGAGGAAGAACGTGACGATTCAACAGATTAAACAACAACTAGCGGACATCCGATATGAAGAATGGGTACAAATCTTCCCAACCTTGTCACAAGACCCCCGTGCAGGCGTGCAAACGTTGCTTCGGCAAAAAGAGCGCCAATTTGAGCGAGAACAGGCATTGCAGGACGATTTTGAGCGTCGAATGACGTATGAACGTGAATGGAAGGCGCAAGGGTTCACTCGAATTGTCGGAGTCGATGAGGTCGGGCGTGGACCGCTCGCAGGACCGGTCGTGGCAGCTGCCGTCTTGCTACCGGAAGGGTTTTATATCGCGGGGTTGGACGATTCGAAGAAAATGTCGAAAACGGCGAGAGACACGGCATACGATCACATCATGGAAGTCGCAGAAATCGGTGTCGGAATCGTCGATCCTGCGGTAATCGATGAGGTCAACATCTATGAGGCGACGAAGCTTGCGATGATGGAGGCGATTCGTCAAGTCGGGGAGGTCGACGCTTTATTGATTGATGCCATGAAACTGGACCTCGACATACCTCAGCAGTCCTTGATTAAAGGGGACACGCTCAGCGTCTCAATCGCTGCGGCGAGTGTTGTCGCTAAGGTCGTTCGGGACCGGATGATGGAAGAATACGACCGGACGTATCCTGGTTACGGGTTTGCCAATAACGCCGGGTACGGGACGGAGACTCATTTAGAAGGATTGAGACGTTACGGGGTGACACCGATCCACCGTCGTACATTCGCCCCCATCAAGCATATGTGAAAGGAGTGATGGCGTTGCGCATCGATCATCAAGGGGTTTTACCATTCAAAGTGACCGAACAGACGTCGCGACCGCTTTTGCTCGGGAATACAATTGTCGGGAAGGTGTTACAACTTCTGCCCGGAAACGAGGCAGTCATGCAGTTGCCGCAAGGAATATTCCGGGTCGGTGTCAATGCGAACGTGAAAGAGAACGTGACGTATAAGATGGTCGTCACGGACGTCGAGCCGAAGCTCGTCTTGAAAGTCGTCCCACAAGCGACAGAAGCGCTCGTGGCTTCCAAATCACCTCTCCAGACATTAGGGGAACAACTTGCCCGTTTCATACGTGAACCGATTCCGACACCAGAATCGGTCAAGACAGCCGGGAAAACGATGCTAGAGAGTGGAGCGGGGTCTGATGTAAAGGCGCTCGTCGGCGAACTTTTCAAAGCGAAAGGCGAGCCGAAGTTCGAGCAGTTCGTGCGAGCTCAGGAAGCGTTCAATGCGACCCAAAGCCCTCCATACGTCGCTCAAGCATTTCACATACCGCATTTAGGTCCATTTGAAAACGTTCAACTTCGTTTAGAAGCACCAAAACGAGAGGCGATTGATTCTGATCATGCCCGAATCGTCTTGTTTCTTGAAACGCCACGATTCGGCGAAACGGGAATCGATGTGTTGATTCAAAAACGGTATGTATCCGTTCGGGTATTTAATGAGCAACATGATTTGAGTCCATACGTCCGTACATACGAACCGCTTCTAAAAGAAGGGTTGAAACGCGTCGATTTCGATTTGTCTTCTTTTTCATACGAAGCAAAGCGTGAGCGTGTGCCAGAAACATTTGCGCCTCTCGGAAAGGTGGATCTCCAAATATGAACGATCCAAAGAAAGCAATCGCTCTGTCATATGAGCAATCAATGGATGCCCCGCACGTCGTGGCGAAAGGGACGGGGATTGTCGCTGAGCGGATGCTTGAGATTGCTCAAGCGAACGGAATTCCTGTTCATGAGGACCCGGCACTCCTATCCTTACTCTCAGCATTAAACATCGAAGAGCAGATTCCGGAGGACGTTTATCAAGTCATTGCCGAACTTTTTGTCTTTCTTTATCAGATGGAACAAGATAAAATTTGATTTGTCTAGGGTTATATGTGAAAAAAAGATGAAAACTTAAAGCAAGAACGATAGACAGCGCTTTCAGTTTTTCGTTACAATAGACGTGCCGATATTAAAGGGGACTAAGGGGGAAAACATATGAATATCCATGAGTATCAGGCGAAAGAATTGCTAAGAGAGTTTGGGGTAGCCGTTCCGACGGGTTATCCAGCCTTTACTGTTGAAGAAGCTGTAGCAGCAGCTGCTAAGCTTGACGGTGAGTTGAAAGTTGTAAAAGCTCAAATCCACGCAGGTGGCCGCGGTAAAGCAGGTGGCGTCAAACTTGCGAAGACAGATGAAGAAGTGAAGCAATACGCGACAGAGATTCTCGGAAAAACGCTCGTGACACACCAAACAGGTCCGGAAGGAAAAGTTGTCCAGCGTCTCTATATCGAAGAAGGTTCTGCGATTGACCAAGAATTTTACTTAGGACTCGTGCTTGACCGTTCGATCGGCCGAATTGTCATCATGGGTTCATCAGAAGGTGGTATGGACATCGAGGAAGTCGCTGAACATACACCTGAGAAGATTCATAAAGAGATCGTCGATCCGGTTGTGGGCTTGCGTCCATTCCAAGCACGTCGTCTCGCATTCAAAATGGAAGTCCCGACGAAACTTGTGAACAAGTTCAGTGACATGGTCATGAAGTTGTACAAAGTATATGTCGAGACAGATTGCACAATCGCGGAAATCAACCCGCTCGTCACGACGAAAGACGGAAACGTCATCGCGCTCGATGCGAAGTTGAACTTCGATAGCAACGCACTTTATCGTCACTCAGATATCCTTTCGCTTCGTGATACGACGGAAGAAGATCCACGTGAAGTCGAGGCATCAAAACATGACCTCAGCTATATCGCACTTGATGGAAACATCGGTTGCCTTGTCAACGGTGCAGGCCTTGCGATGGCAACGATGGATATCATCAAACATTACGGCGCTGAACCCGCTAACTTCCTCGATGTAGGTGGCGGTGCGACAAAAGAAAAAGTTACAGAAGCGTTCAAATTGATTTTGTCTGATGACCAAGTCAAAGGAATCTTCGTTAACATTTTCGGTGGAATCATGAAGTGTGACATCATCGCAGAGGGGATTGTCGCAGCTACGAAAGAAATCGGACTCGACTTGCCACTCGTTGTTCGCTTAGAGGGAACGAACGTTGATGCCGGGAAGCGCATTCTCGATGAATCTGGACTTGCGATCACGACAGCTAGCTCGATGGCTGACGGTGCGGAAAAAATCGCAGCACTTGTTCGATAAGGGGGAAACGACATGAGTATTTGGGCGAATAAAGATACGAAAGTCATCATTCAAGGGATTACAGGGAAGCAAGGTTTGTTCCATGGTGAACAGATGCTTGCTTATAACACGAAATTAGTCGGCGGGGTAACACCAGGTAAAGGTGGTACGACCGTTCTCGACAACGTTCCAGTCTTCAACACTGTCTCTGAGGCGGTCGAGACGACTGGTGCAAACGCATCGATCATCTACGTACCACCAGCTTTCGCAGCTGACTCAATCATGGAAGCAGCGGACAGTGGCATCGAACTCATCATCTGTATCACTGAAGGCATTCCTGTAGTGGACATGATCCAAGTGAAACGCTATCTCGAAGACAAGCCGGCTCGTTTGATTGGACCGAACTGTCCTGGAATCATCACTCCAGGAGAAGCAAAACTTGGAATCATGCCTGGCTATATTCATACGAAAGGGCATGTCGGAATCGTGTCACGTTCTGGAACGCTCACGTATGAGGCGGTTCATCAGTTGACAACGGCAGGAATCGGTCAATCGACAGCTGTCGGAATCGGGGGAGACCCAGTCAACGGAACAAACTTCATCGATACGCTCAAGGCGTTCAACGAAGATGAGGACACGAAAGCTGTCATCATGATCGGGGAAATCGGTGGAACGGCTGAAGAAGAGGCGGCTGAATGGGTGAAAGCGAACATGACGAAACCAGTCATCGGCTTCATCGGCGGACAGACGGCTCCTGAAGGCAAACGTATGGGACATGCCGGCGCAATCATCTCAGGTGGTAAAGGGACGGCTGCTGAAAAGATTAAGACGTTGAACGCGAATGGAATCGAAGTAGCTGAAACACCAGCTGTCATCGGTGAAACGTTGATTCGTGTCTTGAAAAATGAAGGTCTATACGAAGCGTGTGTCACGGGTCAACCGACGACATAAGAATCATGAGGGATGCTTGCATCCCTCATTTTTTTAAAGGAGAGATTGTGATGAATCAAACAATAGCTCGGTTTGCCGCTGCACGAATTCCGGTTGAGTTTGTGCATCATTATTTGAACGGAACGCTAGAAGCACATCGCACTCATTTTTCTTCACATGTCTGGAAGCGAGCTAGTGCTGCGCTCCGATCGTCCGAATCGTTTAATCGATTTGTCACTTGGGAAGATGAAACGTTCCCGAAACGCTTGCTCGAGATTCCCAACCCGCCGTACTGTTTGTTTTACGATGGAGATTTAGAGGTACTACAAGAAAGAACGACCGCGATGGTCGGAAGTCGTGAGTTGAATCGAATTAGTCAATCGTTAGTGCAACACTATCACTCTTTAATAGAAGAAACTGTTTCCGTTTCGGGTGGAGCGCTTGGCATTGATGGTCTCGTCCACCATCATGCAGTAAATGAGAATCGTCCGACCGTGGCGGTGCTCGGAGCTGGACTGAACAACCTCTATCCAGCAGCGAATCGACAGTTGCTCTTACGGATTCCAAAGCAAGGGATTCTCTTGAGTGAGTATGCCCCAAACACACCTGTTCAAAAATTTCAATTTTTGGAAAGAAATCGATTGGTGAGCGGTCTCGGTGAAACGCTCGTTGTCTTACAGGCGAGACGAAAGAGCGGAACGATGAATACGGTCGGACACGCGCTAGAGCAGGGAAAGACGGTGTTCGCCGTACCCGGTTCACCGCTTGATCCATTGGCGGAAGGACCGAATCGATTGATTGAAGAAGGCGCGATTCCATTGACGAATTCCGATCAAATTATTCGAGATCTCAGGATTGTACGTTGACAAACCGGTGAGAACATGAATATTATGGTAGGGATTTAAATGACCTCTAAAAGGGGAGCAGATGTATGGCAAAATATTTGGTGATCGTTGAGTCACCTGCGAAAGCAAAAACAATTAAACGTTATTTAGGTCCGAATTATATGGTCAAAGCTTCGATGGGACACGTCATCGATTTACCGAAGAGTCAACTCGGTGTAGACGTCGAACACGACTTTGAACCGAAGTATATTACCATCCGTGGTAAAGGACCCGTATTGAAAGAATTGAAGACAGCGGCGAAAAAAGCCACAAAAATCTTTCTCGCAGCCGACCCCGATAGAGAAGGGGAAGCGATTGCCTGGCATTTGGCTCGCGCTCTCGGCGTAGATGAAACGACTGAATGTCGTGTCGTTTTTAACGAGATCACAAAAGATGCAATTAAAGAATCATTTAAACATCCACGTAAAATCAATCATGACCTCGTCGATGCGCAACAAGCACGACGGATTTTAGATCGTCTCGTCGGATACGGGATGAGTCCGTTATTATGGAAGAAAGTCAAAAAAGGACTATCTGCTGGACGAGTTCAGTCGGTTGCCGTGAAGATGATCATCGACCGTGAACGCGAAATCAATGCGTTCGACCCAGAAGAATATTGGACGATCAAGCTCGACTTGAATCATGATGGGGAAACGTTCGAGACTTCATTTTACGGAAAAGATGGGAAAAAGATGGAATTGAAGTCGGAAGAAGACGCTCAAGCTGTCCTTGATGCCATCAACGACGAATTCAAAGTCATCGACGTGACGAAGAAAGAACGTAAACGCAACGCTTCGTTGCCGTTCACGACAAGTTCGTTGCAACAAGATGCGGCACGTAAATTGAATTTCCGTGCGAAGAAGACGATGATGCTCGCCCAACAATTATATGAAGGAATCGACCTCGGTAAGAAAGAGGGGACGGTCGGTTTGATTACGTATATGCGTACAGACTCGACACGAATCTCGGACTTGGCGAAGGGAGAGGCGAAAGAATACATCGAATCGACATTCGGTGAAGAATACGTCGCCTCACAGAAGCAAAAGGAAAAGAAAGCTGCAAACGCGCAAGATGCGCACGAAGCGATTCGTCCGACATCGGCACTCCGCGACCCTGCTTCTTTAAAACCTTATTTGTCTCGTGACCAGTTGCGCCTTTATAAATTGATTTGGGAACGTTTGATTGCGAGTCAAATGGCACCTGCCGTACTCGATACCGTCAAGATCGATGTAGAATCGAACGGAATGATCTTCCGTGCGAATGGCTCGACCGTCAAATTCCCAGGTTTCATGAAAGTGTATATCGAATCGAAAGATGATGATATCGAGGATACGAATCAAGAGAAAGAGGGCTTGTTACCACCTCTTGAAGTCGAGGATACGGTCAGCTTTGAAGCAATTGAGCCGAAGCAACACTTCACGCAACCACCGCCGCGTTACACGGAAGCACGACTCGTCCGTGCGATGGAAGAGCTCGGTATCGGTCGCCCGTCGACATATGCGCCTACACTTGACACGATTCAACGTCGTGGCTATGTCGTCTTAGAAGAGAAGAAGTTCCTTCCGACTGAGCTTGGTGAACTCGTCATTGAAATGATAGATGAATATTTCAATGACTTCATCACCGTTCAGTTCACGGCCGACATGGAAACGCTTCTTGACTCGATTGAGCATAAAGAAGTGGAGTGGACGGAAGTCGTCGCCCCGATCTATCGTTCGTTCGAGAAACGCTTGAAGCGTGCCGAAGAAGAAATCGAAAAGATTGAAGTGAAAGATGAGCCTGCGGGAATCGATTGTGAAGTTTGTGGTTCACCGATGGTCATCAAGATGGGTCGATACGGTAAGTTTATGGCTTGCTCGAACTTCCCAAACTGTACGAACACGAAACCAGTTCAAGTTGAGATTGGTGTCCCTTGCCCAGACTGTAAGGACGGACAAATCGTGGAACGTCGTAGTAAAAAAGGTCGCCTCTTCTATGGCTGCTCGAACTATCCAGAATGTGAGTTCGTCTCATGGGATAAACCGGTTGCGAAACCGTGCCCAGTATGCGACAGTTTGATGGTCGAGAAGAAAATTAAAGACGGCGTGAAATATCAATGTACGAAATGTACCCATACCGAGGTACATCAGCAAGAGGAGGATTAATGTTGCAACAACGTGTAACTGTAATCGGAGCCGGCTTGGCCGGTTCCGAAGCAGCTTGGCAACTCGCCAAGCGTGGCATTCAAGTAGATTTGTATGAAATGAGACCGGTCCGTCAAACACCGGCGCACCACACGGATCAATTCGCAGAACTCGTTTGTTCGAACTCGCTTCGGGCGAACGGCCTTCAAAACGCGGTCGGTGTCTTGAAAGAAGAGATGCGTACACTTGACTCACTCATCTTGAAAGCGGCAGATACGGCAAGCGTCCCAGCTGGCGGCGCCCTTGCTGTCGACCGACATGAGTTTGCTGGATTCATCACTGAGAAGTTGAAGAACCATGAAAACGTCACGGTGCATACCGAGGAATTAAAAGAAATTCCTGAAGGGATTGTCATCGTCGCGACAGGGCCATTGACGTCTCCGGATTTATCGGCATCGCTCAAAGCGTTCACAGGGGAAGATTATCTTTACTTCTACGATGCGGCCGCTCCGATTCTAGATGGCGATACGATCGATCGCGATAAAGTATACTTGAAGTCGCGCTATGATAAAGGTGAAGCCGCTTACTTGAACTGCCCGATGACAGAAGAAGAGTTTGACGTCTTTTACGAGGAATTGATCAAGGCGGAAGTCGTTCCGTTAAAAGAGTTCGAAAAAGAGATTTACTTCGAAGGTTGTATGCCGTTTGAAGTCATGGCTGAGCGTGGGAAGAAGACACTTCTCTTCGGACCGATGAAGCCGGTCGGTCTAGAAGATCCGAAGACGGGTAAACGTCCGTATGCGGTCGTTCAACTTCGTCAGGACAACTCGGCAGGAACGCTTTATAACTTGGTCGGCTTCCAGACGCATTTGAAGTGGGGCGAACAGAAACGTATCATCCGTCTCATCCCTGGACTCGAAAATGCAGATATCGTTCGTTACGGTGTCATGCACCGCAACACGTTCATCAATTCGCCGAGCTTGTTGAAACCGACGTATCAGGCGCGCACGCGTGACACATTATTCTTTGCCGGTCAGATGACGGGAGTAGAAGGATATGTGGAGTCAGCAGCGTCAGGATTGTTGGCGGGAATCAATGCAGCGAAGATGATCGCAGGAGAAGAGCTCGTCGTCTTACCACGTGAAACGATGCTCGGTTCGATGGCGCACTACATCACGACAGCGGACGGGAAGCATTTCCAACCGATGAATGCGAACTTTGGATTGGTCCCATCTTTAGAGGACGCTCCGAAGAAAATGAAAAAACAAGAACGGTACGAGCGTTACGCTAACCGTGCTTTAGAAACGATTCAACAGTTTAAGGACCTTTGAACAGGAGAGCCAGTTTTTGGCTCTTTTGTTTTGAAATAAAGTTTCAATTGTGTATTTTGTTTCATACTTTGAAAATTTTCAGATTATTGAACGACTATCTATTGTCACTGTACATTCTGTATGCTATGCTAATTTCGATTTGACGAGAACATGCGTTTTTACGTGTCATCGAGGAGGCGATAAAATGGGATTCTTAGAGGATCGACAATCATTTTTACGCTACTGCCAAATTGAACGTCGACTGTCTCCTCATACGAAACGCTCCTACGAGCAAACGCTCGACCAGTACGCCGCATATTGCCAATCGACGCATCAAGATCCCTACGATGCACAGACGGCGCGGCGTTATTTATATGTCCTTTATGAGAAGCAATTGGCCGCGTCTACAGTGTCCCAAAAAGTATCTTGCCTTAAACAGTTCGGTAAATATATGGCGAGAGAACATGGGGGAGAGCCCTTGTTCCACGACCTGACTTCACCGAAAAAGCGACAATCCTTGCCGACGTTCGCCGTACCGTCCGAAGTCGAACGGTTGTTAGTGGCGGCTTCCATGCAAGACGACCCTTTTTTACAGGCGAGAGACGTGGCAATTATTGAGGTGTTGTATGGAACGGGAATCCGTGTCGCAGAGCTTTGTGGGATGAACCTATCTTCCTTTGACGATGTCTTATCTTTCGTCCATGTGATGGGGAAAGGAAAGAAAGAACGGTACGTTCCAATCGGTCAATATGCCGTACAAGCATTGAAGCGCTATGTAGAAATACGGAAAGATGTCGGACTCCCGACGGAAAGCGCATTATTTTTGAGTCAAAAAGGGAATCGGATGACAACAGACCAAATTCGGTATGTCATGAAGCGCTTGAGAAAAGACAGTGGGGTACATAAGCCGTTGACCCCGCACTCGTTGCGACATAGCTTTGCAACGGACCTATTGGAGCGGGGAGCGGATTTGCGAGCTGTCCAAGAGTTGCTCGGTCACGAGTCCTTGTCGACGACCGGACGCTATACCCACGTATCGACTGAACGATTACGTTCGATTTATCAAGCGACACATCCAAGAAAGTAGGAGGTTACGATATGTTTCATGCAACAACGATTTTTGCAGTTCGACACAATGGCCAATGCGCGATGAGTGGAGATGGCCAAGTCACATTCGGGAATGCCGTCATCATGAAAAACAAAGCGAAGAAAGTCAGACGCTTATACGGCGGGAAAGTCGTTGCCGGTTTTGCAGGCAGTGTAGCCGATGCTTTCACATTGTTTGAAAAGTTTGAATCGAAACTTGAAATGTATAACGGTAACTTACCGCGTGCCGCGGTCGAGCTTGCCAAAGAGTGGCGCGGCGATAAAATCTTGCGGCAACTCGAGGCGCTATTGATTGTGATGGATGCTGACCATTTACTGCTCGTCTCTGGGAATGGAGAAGTGATTGAGCCGGATGACGGGATCCTTGCAATCGGTTCGGGTGGTAATTACGCACTCGCAGCAGGGCGTGCACTCGTCCGCCATTCCGCTGAGAAGTCAGCGGAAGAAATCGCACGAGCCGCTCTCGAGATTGCCGGTGAGCTTTGCGTGTATACGAATGATCAAGTCATTGTAGAAACGATCGGAGGCGATGCTGAATGAATCGAGAGTTGACACCAAGACAAATCGTATCGGAACTGGACAAGTTCGTAATCGGTCAGAAGGACGCCAAACGAGCTGTCTCGATTGCATTGCGTAATCGTTATCGTCGTCAGAAATTAAGTGCAGACCTTCGTGATGAAGTTACACCGAAAAACATTTTGATGATCGGACCGACTGGGGTCGGGAAGACCGAAATCGCACGTCGTTTAGCGAAATTAGTCGGGGCACCGTTCGTCAAAGTGGAAGCGACGAAATTTACGGAAGTCGGTTACGTCGGTCGTGACGTCGAGTCGATGGTACGAGATCTCGTCGAAGCATCCGTTCGTCTCGTGAAAGAAGAGAAGAAAGAAGACGTGAAGGAACCGGCAGAGCGAGCAGCGACAGAACGATTGCTAGATGCCTTACAAGGGAAAGCGAAAGCTACACCAAGTGCATCAAACCCGTTCGAGGCGTTGTTCGGTGGGCAGACACAACAGCCTGAATCCACAACGGATACGTCAAAGAATGACCGGGCACAGCTTCGCCGTCTTCTCGAGCTCGGTGAACTAGAAGACCGAGTCATCGAAGTTGAGCTTGAAGAAAAGCAAACGATGGATTTGTTCCAAGGGCAAGGAATGGAAGGATTATCGAACCTTCAAGATATGCTCGGACAAATCGTTCCGAAGAAACGGAAGCAACGGAAGTTGACCGTCCGTGAAGCGAGACCGCTTCTCATAGCGGAAGAAGCTGAAAATCTTCTGGATTTGAACGAAGTACATGATGAAGCGGTGCAACGTAGTGAACAGATGGGCATCATCTTCGTCGATGAAATCGATAAGATTGCAACGAAGTCGCAAGACCATGCTGGTGTCTCTCGTGAAGGCGTGCAGCGCGATATCCTTCCGATTGTCGAAGGGTCAACGGTCGTCACGAAGTACGGACCGGTCAAAACCGATCACGTTCTCTTCATCGCAGCTGGAGCGTTCCATATGGCCAAACCGTCTGATTTGATTCCGGAGTTGCAAGGTCGCTTCCCGATTCGTGTCGAATTGAACAGCTTGACGGAAGAGGACTTCGTCAAAATCTTGACAGAGCCATCTCAGGCGTTAATCAAACAATATACCGCATTATTGGAATCGGAAGAAATCACGGTCCGATTCACGCATGAAGCGATTGAAGAAATCGCAAAAATTGCGACACATGTCAATCGCGAGACCGATGACATCGGCGCGCGTCGCCTTTATACTATTATGGAGCGCGTGTTAGAAGATCTTTCATTTGAAGCGGCAGATATGCCGCAAACAAGCGTGGAGATTACTCCCGCTTATGTACAAGCTAAAGTTGGGTCGATCGCGGATGATCGAGACCTCAGCCAATATATTTTATAAGATTCTGTATGCACATACAGGGAGGAAATAGACATTATGAATTTACTAGACAAAACTCGCCAATTAAACACGATGCTTCAACAAGAAGCGAGTGCGCACGTTGATTTTAAAGAAATGGCGGATAAAATGCGTGAAGTGCTTGAATCCAATACGTTTATCGTGAGCCGTCGTGGTCGCCTACTTGGCTTTGCGATCAAACAACAGATTGAGAATGACCGCATGAAGGCATTTCTCGTTGACCGACAGTTCCCAGAACCATATGCATCAAACTTGTTCAATGTGAAAGAAACGACAGCGAACATCGATATTGACAGCGAGTATACAGCGTTCCCTGTAGAGAACCACGATTTGTTCCTCAACTCAAAGACGACGATTGTCCCAATCATCGGTGGTGGTGAGCGTCTTGGGACGCTCGTGTTAGGTCGATTGGCTAACGAGTTCACAGAAGATGACCTCGTCCTCGCAGAATATAGTGCGACGGTCGTTGGCATGGAGATCCTTCGTGAGAAGGCGGCAGAAGCAGAAACGTCAGCCCGTAAAAAAGCTGTCGTTCAAATGGCAATCAATTCATTGTCGTATTCAGAGCTTGAAGCGATTGAACACATTTTCGAAGAGCTCGGCGGAAACGAAGGGTTGTTAGTTGCTTCCAAAATTGCCGACCGTGTGGGAATCACACGTTCTGTTATCGTGAACGCACTTCGGAAACTAGAAAGTGCAGGTGTCATTGAATCACGTTCATTAGGAATGAAGGGAACGTATATCAAGATATTAAATGATAACTTCTTGTTTGAATTGCAAAAACTGAAATCAAACTGAAACACAACTTTAGATGTGTATTTTCCATTGAAAACACTATAAAAAGGGACTTTGTTCCTAAAAAACCGCTTTCTTCATTGAAGAAGCGGTTTTTTTTAGTGCAAAAGTAATCATTTTCAGAATTTGTCGTTAATTCGACAAAAAGATGCGAAGCCATTTACCTATGTTTTAAAAAATATCTTTCAGAACTGTTACAGATTTGTTTCAATGAAATAGTAGAATTTCCAAATCAGGTATATATCAGTAATGAGTATATGAAAGTGAGTGAACGCCGTGAATTGGATTGGTAGTGACTATCAATTACTCAAGCAAGCTGTCAATCATGCAGTCCTCAATCAAAAAGTGATTAGTCATAATCTTTCGAATATCGATACGCCAAACTTCAAAGCAAAGCAAGCCGTATTTGAACAGACGCTCCAAAGTGAGATGCGACTGAAGCTCCAAGGTGGGCGTCCGAGTGATTCGATGCAATCTACTGTCGTCGATCGGGCAGGTGGGGCGATGCGAAGTGACGGCAACAACGTCGACTTAGATTATGAGATGAGTGAATTGGCACGTAATCAACTCCAGTATGAGGCGATGATGGAGCAATTAAATCGTAGGCTAGGTGGATTGAAAACTGTTATTCGAGGAGGTCGTTAATCGATGGGAATGTTTGATAGTTTTCATATTTCAGCTACTGCCTTAACGTCTCAACGTTTAAGAATGGATACCGTATCGGCGAACATCGCCAACGCCCAGACGACTCGAGGGAAACTTGTCGATGGGGAGTGGCAACCGTATACGAGAAAGATGACGGTGTTACAGGAAGCACCTTTCCGTAAACAGTTAAACGCCGTCAATGGTGGGGTCCAGGTAGCTCAAATCATTGAAGACGATGCGCCGTATAAGCTTGCCTACAATCCGAGTCATCCTGATGCAGACGAGCGGGGGTATGTTCAAATGCCGAACGTTGATCTACTCAAAGAAATGGTCGACCTTATGGGTGCGACCCGCTCTTACGAAGCAAATATTGCCGCGATGAACGCATCAAAAGCGATGCTCGTCAAAGCGATGGAGATTGGAAAAGGATAAGGAGTGACGAAAGATGCAAATTAATCCGATTCAATTGATGAGCCCAGAGATCACGCCATCAATGAACAAAACGAACCCATCTCAATTTGGGTCATATTTGAATGAAGCGATGAATGCGTTGAACGAGACACAACAAGCAACGAGTCAAGCCCGTCAAGATTTAGCTGTCGGGAAAGCTGACCTTCATCAAGTTATGATCCAAAGTGAAGAGTCGTCGATTGCGATGCAACTTGCCATCGAGGTGAGGAACAAGGCTGTTGAAGCCTATCAAGAAATGATGCGAATGCAAGTTTAATTGTAGAGGATGACAAGTTGCGATGAATGAACAATTAAAAGAACGATTCAAATCAATGACCGATGGGCTGAAATCGATGCCAAAGAAGCGAAAACTCGTTTGGGGTATTTCCATCGCGGTCATTTTAATCGCGGCACTCTTACTCACTTTCTTCCTTGCACGACCAAATATGGCACCTTTGTACACGAACTTATCCGCACAAGAAGCGGGGGAAGTGACAGAGAAACTGACAGCGGACGGTGTGAAGTCGGAAATTAAAGCGACTTCGAACGGGGTCAGTGTATATGTGCCAAATGAAATGGTCGACCAATTGAAAGTGAGCCTTGCCGCGGCCGGGATTCCAAAATCCGGGTCGATTGACTATAGTTTCTTCAGTGAAAATGCTGGTTTCGGAACAACAGACCGAGAAATGGCGGTCATTGAACGAAGTGCGATGCAGACGGAACTCGAGCGGCTCATTACTCAAATCGAAGGAATCAACCAAGCGAAAGTCATCATCTCGCTTCCTGAGAAGTCAGTCTTTTTAGCGGAAGACCAAGGTGAGCCGACAGCCTCGATCGTGTTAAATATCGGAGCAGGAACGAATCTAGAACCAAACACGGTCAAAGGTCTTTACCATTTGATCAGTAAAAGTGTCCCGAACTTAAAACCTGAGAACATCTCAATCATGGACCAATACTTTACGTATTATGACCTTGATCAAACCGTTGTGGCTGGTGGCTCTTCCACTGATCCGTTGGCACTGAAACGTCAAGTTGAAAAAGACGTCCGTCAACAAATTCAGCAGATGTTATCTGTTCTTCTTGGTGAACGAAGCGTTCTTGTCTCTGTCACAGCAGATATTGATACGACTCAGACGGCCGAAGAACAAAACCTTGTTACGCCAGTCAATGAAGAAAACATGGAAGGTATCGTGACGTCGGCTGAACGAATTGCAGAGGCGTATACGGGCGGTACGGGAACGGCGACAGAAGCGACTGGGACCGGTGAGAATGACACGATCAACTTCCCTGCTGCTACAGGTGACAGCACAGAAGAAAGTGAAAAAAATCATGAAATCATCAACTATGAAGTGAATCGCATTACGAAACAGATTCAAAATGCACCGTACACCATCCGCGACCTTGGGGTGCAATTGATTGTAGAACCACCAGACGGTGCGACGAGTATTGACCCACAGCTTGAAGGTGACCTGGAGACGATGATGTATTCCATCATTCGAACATCACTAGCGAAAACGGACGAAGCCATCACAGATGCGGAGCTTGAACAAAAAGTAGTCGTTGTTTCGAGACCGTTCGCTGAGGCAGAAGAGGTGGCAACGACAGAACAACCTACACCATGGTGGATGTACGCTTCAGCAGCCGGAGCAGTCGTCTTGCTTGCTTTAATCTTCTTCGCAATGCGTAGACGCAAACAAGAAGTGGTGGAAGAGACGAACGAGTGGGAAGTTCCATACGAAGATGAAGTACCTGACCTAGACCTCGAGGAACGAGGCGAAGGGGCTGTGAAGAAGAAACAGTTAGAAAAATTAGCTGAAAGTAATCCAGAAGAGTTTGCTAAACTACTTCGTACTTGGATGTCTGAGGAGTGAGTAACGTGAACTATGCCAAACAATCGAATCGAGAAAAAGCAGCAATGCTCATGATCTCATTAGGTCCAGAAGTGGCAGCGAATGTTTATAAACATCTTTCGGAAGAAGAGATGGAACAGTTGACGCTTCAAATCTCAGCGCTCAAAAAGGTGTCTCCAGAAGAAAAAGAGAGCATTCTCGGTGAGTTCCACGAACTTGCGATGGCTCAGAGCTACATTACCCAGGGTGGGATTGGTTTTGCCAAAACAGTTCTTGAAAAAGCGGTCGGCGAAGAAAAAGCGATGGCATTGATTCATCGGTTGACGTCGACTTTACAAGTTCGGCCGTTCGAGTTTGCTCGAAAAGCCGACCCGAAACAGTTGCTGAACTTTATTCAAAACGAACATCCACAGACGATCGCTCTAATTTTAGCTCACTTGGAGCCGGTCAAATCAGGGCAAATCTTATCGGAACTTCCTCCTGAGATTCAATCGGAAGTTGCGAAACGGATTGCGACGATGGACCGACTCAATCCGGATGTCATTCATGAAGTCGAACAAATCCTTGAAAAGAACCTCTCGCAGACGGATATGCAAGATTATGCCCAGTCGGGTGGAATCGAGGCGGTCGTCGAAGTGTTGAATGGGGTCGATCGTACGACAGAACGTACCATTCTTGACGCTCTCGAGATTGAAGATCCTGAACTTGCAGAAGAAATCAAGAAGCGTATGTTTGTCTTCGAGGACATCGTCACACTCGATTCACGTGCGATTCAACGAATCATTCGCGAAGTGGCGAACGACGACTTGTTGCTAGCACTCAAAGTGTCGTCAGAAGAAGTGAAACAAATCATCTTCAAGAACATGTCTCAACGGATGGTCGAAACGTTCAAAGAAGATATGGAATTTATGGGACCTGTTCGATTGCGTGACGTCGAAGAAGCACAGAGCCGAATCGTCGGAATCATTCGTCGCCTAGAAGACGTCGGTGAGATCGTGATCAGTCGAGGTGGAGGAGATGACATCGTTGTCTAATGTGATCAAACGTCAGCGCGCGACATCGCATATTCCACAGCGAATCGAATCAAAACGATTGGAAACAACCATTCCTGACCCGGCTGATGGCATCGACCATCATCAAGTCATCGAGTCGCGTTATGAGAAATTAAGACAGGATGAAGAAGTGTTCCAACAGTTTCAACAGACAGAAATCGAGCAACTCGAAAGATTCAAACAAGAAGCGTATGAACAGGCTAGATTAGAAGGTTATGAAGCGGGTCTACTCCAAGGAAGACGAGATGGATATGCCGAGTTTGAAGACGTCACGACACGCCTGAACTCGGTCTCCACTGAACTCGAACAACTGTTCCAAGAAAAATGGAAACAGGCGGAAGTACAACTCATTGACCTTGCGATTGCAATAAGTGCGCAAGTGACGACGGACCTTGTTCGAAAAGATGAGGCGCTGTTCGCGGCGATGATTCAAGAACAGATGGCGCAACTCATTGATGCGGAAGCGTTAACGATCTTCGTTCATCCCACACGTCTTGCTTCGATTCAGCGATTTGAATCGTTGTGGCGTGATGATGAGACACCACCTTTGAAATATCGGGGAGACAGCTCTTTAGATGAAACGTCCGTGCGCATTGAATCCCCACATCGAGGAAGTGAAATGGATTTATCCTACAGTTTTGAACGAATCCAAGCCAAAATCGAGGAGGTTTTAGCGGATGGCGCTTATTGAGCAGGTCATCGATACGATCAAACAGTCTACAGATGGCGAGTTCACTCGCAAAATCGGGCGAGTTTGTCGGGTCGTAGGGTTGATGATCGAGTCAAATGGACCGAGTGCGTTTGTCGGGGAGCGATGTTTCATCATGCTCCCTTCGAATGAGTCGGTCGAAGCGGAAGTGGTGGGCTTTAATGAAGAGCGCGTCCTTCTCATGCCATACGGTGAAACAACACAGATTGCACCGGGTTGTTTAGTGAAAGGGACCGGGAAGATGCTCCAAGTCCCGGTCGGTGAGGAACTGATTGGACAAGTGCTCGACGGTCTAGGACGGCCTTTGTCGGGTGAGAGACTTGCAACAGGTAAGCGGTATGATGTCCAACGCAAACCGCCAAACCCGTTGAATCGTCCTCGGATTTTAGATACGTTGTCGACGGGTGTTCGTATGATCGATGGTCTCCTGACTGTGGGAAAAGGGCAACGTGTCGGTTTGTTTGCCGGTTCTGGGGTGGGGAAATCCACGTTACTCGGCATGATTGCCAAACGCTCTTCAGCAGATATTAATGTAATTGCTTTGATTGGGGAACGTGGTCGGGAAGTAAAGGAGTTCATTGAAAAAGAGCTCGGTCCAGAAGGAATGGCCCGATCTGTCGTCATAGTGGCGACGAGCGACCAACCCCCGCTCGTCCGATTGAAAGGAGCCTATACCGCAACCGCAATCGCCGAATATTTTCGTGACCAAGGCAAAGAAGTAGTGCTTATGATGGATTCGGTGACACGCTTTGCAATGGCTCAACGAGAAATCGGTCTCGCGACGGGAGAACCACCGACATCGAAAGGATATACCCCGTCTGTTTTTGCGATGCTCCCGCAATTGTTAGAGCGAAGCGGGACGGCGGCGACCGGATCGATTACAGCATTTTATACGGTTCTTGTCGATGGTGACGATATGAACGAACCGATTGCCGATGCGGTGCGTGGGATATTAGATGGACACTTTGTCATGGACCGCGCGCTTGCAAACCGTGGACAGTTTCCTGCCATCCATGTCTTGAAGTCAATCAGTCGGGTCATGAACCAAATCGCCTCGCCATCACATCGTGAAGCGGCACAAACGTTTCGAAGTTGGCTGGCGACATATATCGATGCCGAGGACTTGATTAACATCGGCGCATATAAAAAAGGGTCGAATCCGGCGATTGACACCGCAATCGAGAAGTATCCATACTTATTGACATTTTTAAAGCAATCGATTGAAGAAGACGCCGCATTCCAACAAACGATGACTCATTTGTCACACATCGCGCGAGGTGAATCATGAACAGACTCATTCTAGAACGAATCATGCCAATTGCTGAACATGAGAAGGAAGATGCGGCTTCAGAAGTTAGAGGCTTCAAGGCGAAACTTGAAACGGAAATGGAAGCGTTGTATGACCTTCTCCTCATGTATGAGTCATTGATTAAGCATCAAGATGAACAGCAAGGGCATATTGATTTACTCATGTCTCAGTACCGAGAAAAAACACGTGAGCAAGTGAAACGTCAAATCGAAACGCAACAGCTCGTCGTCCAACAAGCCCGCAATCGTTATCACGCATCGCAAGAAAGACTGCTTGGGAAAGTAGTGGAAGAAAAGAAATATGTGACGCTACATGAGAAGGTCAGTTTACAAGAGATGACAGCGGCAAAACTCACAGAGCAATTAATGATGGACGAACTCGCTGTGATTCATCATGGGAAAGGGAAGTAGCATGGCAAAAGAGAACAATAAACGAGGCAAACAAATGATTGTGGCGTTAGTCCTCATTCCAGCAATCTTCATACTAGTCGGCGGAATGGTCGTCATGAATTATGCGATGGATCGTCCACTTCTATCTGTACCGTTCCTACAAGTTAGCGAGGAAGAAAAGTCATCAGAAACGCCTGAGACGTCTGAGGCGAAAGTGAACGTGACGGGCATCGACAGTGACGCTACGAACCGGTTGAAAGCAGCAAACAATGAGATTGAGAAACTTCGAAATGAGAATGTGGAACTGACGAATGAAGTGAAAGCGAGACAAGAAGAGATCACCGATTTAATTCGAGAACGTGACCGTCTCGTCTCCGAACTTGCAGCAGCCACAACGGAAGAGGAAAATTCATCTGACATTTCCAGTGTGTATGAAGAGATGTCTGCCAAACAGGCGGCGGCCATCATGGGAGAACTAGAGAGTCCGCAAGTGGCCGAACTGTTGAAAGAACTATCACCGAAGCAACAGGCTGATATTTTAGGTCGGATGAATGCGCAACAAGCTGCGGTTGTGACGCAGCTTCTCCAATGAACATGAGAAGGGAGGACCCACATTGAATATTGCGTTACTAACTCAAGCCATTCAAGGTTCAACGACTCGTACCGGAGTAACGGAAGGCGAATCACAGGGGGCAGGCGGTTTTTTAAGCCTCTTATCCGCCATGCTTGCCCCAATGCAAGGCTCCGGGGAGCAAGCAGGGCTTCCTCAACTTGAAGAAGGCGCATTATCTGAAGAACTCATCGACCTCGAAAAAGTGGCGCAGGAACTTGAGACATGGTTTCAAAAACCTGAAACTTTGAAATGGCTCAAATCACTTCCACAAGATGCGTATCGGACATTTATGGATGCATATGTAGGTGTACTCGGACAACTGTCTACGTCATCTGGAAATGTTGATTCAGCTCTTCCAAGCGTTGCTCAAGCGGTCGCAACAAGTAGTGACATCGTCCAAAAGACGGATTTGTCTGCAAAAACAGGGTTGACACAGGCTGTCCCGAATCAAGAGCTTGGAAAGCAGATCCAAACGATTCAACGGGTGATCACACAGTTTAATGGACCAGCCGGCAATATGAAGGAAGTTCCCGTTCTACCACAAGTTGAAACCGTGAAAGTGGCGAAAACGCTCCCTCAATCAAGCAGCGTGGATTGGTTACCGAAAGGCATGAACTGGTCACGACCACAAATTGATGTAGAGACTGTTATGTATGCTTCGAAAGGATCATTGCCTGAAAACTTACAGGCGAGAATTGAGTCCGCGCTTCAAAAAGCACCGTTTTCGAGCGGAGCGGACGGTTCGAAAGTGTTTACGGTACGTCTATATCCAGAACAGCTAGGGGAGCTCGTCGTCAAGCTTGAACGACATAACGGGGAACTCGTAGTCAAATTGTTCGCAAGCAATCAAGAAGCAAAACAACTGATTCAGTCACAAGTTCAGCAGTTGCAACAAACGTTAACGCCTCATTCCCAAAACGTTCGCGTCGAGGTCAACTTGACACAACAAGCACTCGATGCGAAGTCGACGATGCCAGACGGTTCCGAGCAACCGGAACAGGAGCAACCGCAGGAACAACCAAAAGGAGGATCTGAGGATGACGAGCATCCAGCCGAAGACGAATGATTTTACTTTGCCAGACCAGTCGCTTCCGAAAGCGACGAATCAATATGACAAGGACATGTTTATGAAGTTGCTGCTCGCTCAAATCGCGAATCAGGACCCGATGTCACCGATGGAAGACCGTGAGTTCATCGCTCAGATGGCGCAATTTTCTTCACTAGAACAAATGCAAACGATTTCGAAACAACTCGATTCTGTTTTGGTTGACCGTCATATGGCCTCGATTTCTGAATTCAGTAGCATGATCGGTAAAACGATTGACTATAGTTCGGAATCGAGTGAAGAAACGACAAAAGGCTCAGGTCGTGTCGTCTCGATTTCACGATCTGATTTAACTGGATACATGGCCGACCTTGAAGACGGCACATCGGTCAGCGTGTACGATATCACTTCCATCAAATAAGCATAGGGGGAAATTATTATGTTAAGAGCAATGTACTCAGGAATCAGTGGACTGAAGAACTTTCAATCTAAGCTAGACGTCGTCGGGAACAACATTGCGAACGTCAACACGTTTGGTTACAAAAAGGGTCGTGTCACGTTTAAAGACCTCGTCAGTCAACAAGTCGGTAGTGCGTCAGCTGGTAATGCAACAACAGGTGGTGTAAACCCGAAAGAAGTTGGTCTCGGAGGCACGATGGCGACTGTCGATAACGTGTACAACCAAGGGGCGATGCAAAACACAGGACGTGCCCTTGATGTCGGGATTTCAGGTGAAGGATTCTATGCGACGATGGTCAATGGACAAATTCAATACACAAGAGCAGGAAACTTCTATACGGATAACCAAGGAAACTTAGTTACAGGGGACGGGACATATTTAATCGGTTCACAGACGAATAATTTACCAGTAGTAGCTGGAGTCACGGCTACTCCAACTGGTGTGGACCTGAATGATGACTTAGATCAACCATACTTACCTACAGAAGCAGGTGCTCAAACAAACCAATACGGGCGAATCAAGATTCCGACAGATGCACGATCGCTTTCAATCGGAAAAGATGGCCAAGTCAGCTTCGTTGCAGCAAATGGAGAACTTCGCATTGCTGGATATATCGTCACTGCAAACTTCTCGAACAACGCTGGTTTATCAAAAGTCGGTGCTAACAACTTCGTACAGTCTCAAAACTCCGGAGCACCACAATTTGGCGTACCTGGCTCTGATGGTCGTGGAGAACTTGTCTCCGGTGCACTCGAAATGTCGAACGTCGACCTTTCTGAAGAGTTTACGGAAATGATTGTGGCACAACGTGGTTTCCAGGCGAACACACGAATCATTACAACGTCAGATGAGATTCTTCAAGAACTCGTCAACTTGAAACGCTGATGATTCGCGTCACGGCATTTCGGGGTGAGGAATTCGTGCTCAACGCTTTGCTCATCGAAACGGTGAAAGCAGAGCCCGACACGATTATCCAATTATTTAATGGCAAAACGTATCTCGTGAAAGAAACGAAAGATCAAATCATTGAACGAACTGAAGCCTTTTACCGCTCAATCGGTTTAGTCGGAACGATGTTCACAAGAGGTGAAGAAGATGAGTGAAGAAGAAAAGAAAAAAGGTGGCGGCCTGAAGGTTGTCATCATCTTACTAGTCGTCCTACTTGTCATGGGCGGAGCCGGCTTCATGACATATAAATACGTGTTCGGGGATAACGTCACCGCTAAAACGAAACCGGTTACTGCCGAAGAATTGGCGGAACGAAGCTTCACGACCGATGACATGACGACAAACATTCAAGATGAGCGTTTCATCAACGTTCAATTTACGATTGTCACAGATTCTTTGGAAACAAGAGAGAATCTAGAGTTACGCAAATTCCAAGTACACAACGTCATTCTCGGGGATTTGGCTGGAATGACAAAAACACAGTTGGCAACAAAAGAAGATATGCAAAAGTTTGAACAGACACTACGAGAACAACTTAATGGACTGCTTGAAGAAGGTGAAGTCCAACGCGTCTATATGACGAAGAAAATTATTCAGTGAGGTGGCATCATGGGAGAAGTACTGTCTCAACAAGAAATTGATGCCTTACTATCTGCACTAAGCAGTGGGGATGTCGAAGCGGATTCCTTTCTTGCACAAGAGGAAGAAAAGAAAGTTCGGCAATACGACTTCAAGCGAGCCGTCCGATTTTCAAAAGATCAGATTCGCAGTTTGACTCGAATTCACGAGCACTTCACTCGCATGTTAACGACGTTCTTCTCGGCCCAACTTCGCACATATGTTCAGTTTTCCGTCAACTCGGTCGAACAATTACCGTACGATGAATTTATTCATTCTATTCCGAGTATGACGATGATCAACTTGATTGAAGCGCCACCGTTAAACGGACGATTCATCATCGAGGTCAATCCGAACATTTCTTATGCGATGCTCGATCGTTTACTCGGCGGTCCTGGTGTCGAGATGGACAAAATTGAATCGTTCACCGAAATCGAGATGCGTATTTTGACGCAATTGTATAAGCGTGCCTTTTCAACGTATGGAGACGCGTGGGAATCGATTGCGGAAATTAAGGCGGAAATGTCTGCAGTGGAAGTAAATCCGCAGTTTCTACAGCTCGTTTCACCAAACGAGACGGTCGTCCTCATCTCGATCGGAGTGACAATCGGCGAAGTGAGCGGAACGATCAACGTTTGTCTTCCATTCGTGACAATCGAACCGGTCTTGTCAAAGTTGTCGAGTCATTACTGGATGCAGGAGGCGAATCGTCGTAATGCGAGTGAGTCAAGCAAAGAACCACTCAAAGCCCAGTTGATGAACTCGACGGTCGAGGTCGTCTCGTTACTAGGAGAAACGACAATCACGTTTGGTGATCTGTTGCACCTTGAAGTTGGGGACTGTTTGGCACTTGATCAAGTGGCGAAAGAACCTCTATCCATCATGGTAGGGGAGAATAAAGTATTTAAAGGGCAAGTCGGTGTGAGCGGGAAGCGGATGGCGGTTCAGGTGCTTCACCGTGTGAAGGAGGAAGAGCAATGAGTGAAATGCTGTCACAAGATGAAATTGACGCGTTACTACGTGGGACAAGCGACAGTACGCCGACGCCAAAGGCGGAAAAAGAAGAGCACCTAGATTCGATGGAAAGCGATGCTCTCGGAGAAATCGGAAACATCTCGTTTGGGAATTCTGCAACGGCATTGTCGACGTTGCTACAACAAAAAGTAGAAATTACGACACCGGTTGTCAGTGAAGTGAGAATCGAAGAGTTGCGTGAACGTTATCCGACGCCTCATGTGGCGTTACGTGTCGGTTACACGGAAGGGATAAAGGGTGAAAACGTCCTCGTCTTGACTCGCGAAGATGCGGCCATCATCTCTGATCTCATGTTAGGTGGAACGGGAGAGAACGTCGATCCTGAAAGCCTTGATGAGATTCGCTTATCAGCTGTTCAAGAAGCGATGAACCAGATGATGGGTGCTGCCGCGACATCTTTATCGACGGTGTTCTCGAAGAAGATTGACATTTCTCCACCACTTGTCGAGGTGTTTGATGCGACGAAGAACCAAACCATTATCGACCGCCTCGAACTTTGGGAGACAATGGTGCTCATTGAGTTCAATCTCAAAGTCGGTAATTTGATTGATTCAACAATTGTTCAAATTGCACCAATTCAATTTGGAAAACAGTTGGTCGACGAATTGATGAAAGCGACTGGTGAGGCACAAACGGCAGTGGAGCCTGTAAAAGAACAGCCGAAAGCCGAGGCACCGAAACCTCAGCCACAGGCGCAACCACAGGCACAACCACAGGCGCAACCACAACCACAACCGGAAAAGCAAAAATCGATGCCAGAGGTCGCGGTAAGCCAAGCAGAATTCATGCCGCTCCAATCACCGGCTCCGCAAGAGTCCGTGCCGGCGAACTTAGGGTTACTGTATGACGTTCCGTTGAACGTAACCGTCGAACTAGGCAGAACGAAAAAATCTGTCCGGGAAGTACTCGAGCTATCACAAGGTTCAATCATCGAACTCGACAAGCTAGCAGGCGAACCGGTTGATATTTACGTCAACCAACAGCGGATTGCTAGAGGAGAAGTAGTTGTCATTGAAGAAAACTTTGGGGTACGTGTAACAGAAATTATTCAACCGCATGAGCGGATTGGAATCGTTTAAGGAGGAAATTAGAATGAGTGCAAAAGTATTAGTAGTAGACGACGCAGCGTTCATGCGTATGATGATCAAGGATATTTTGACAAAGAACGGATATGACGTAGTAGGTGAGGCAGAAAACGGAGCTGACGCGGTCGTGAAATATCGTGAGCTCACACCGGACCTCGTCACACTTGATATCACGATGCCAGAGATGGACGGACTTGCAGCATTGAAAGAGATTCGTAGTTTCGACTCGAACGCAAAAGTCATCATGTGTTCAGCGATGGGGCAACAAGCGATGGTCATCGATGCGATTCAAGCAGGTGCGAAAGACTTCATCGTCAAACCGTTCAACGCAGAGCGCGTCATCGAAGCGGTTTCTAAAACGGTCGCACAATGAAGAAATGGTGGTTGATTATTCTTCTCGTGGTCGGTCTTTATATTCCGACCACGGTTGAGGCCGCCACCGTAGACCAACAATTCGAGCAAAAACAGACAGAAGAATTGGAAAGTAACGTTCCAACGACAGCGTCAACGATTGGGAATGGCGTGAAAGTCGTGTTGAGTCTCGTAGTCGTGGTCGGCGGTTTCATCGTCTTGATGCGTTGGCTCGGTTCCAAAACACAAGGTGTGAAAGCGACTCAGCATATGAAACATCTCGGAGGCGTCCCACTCGGAAAAGACCGTTCCGTCCAACTCGTGAAGCTTGGAGATCAAGTCTATGTCCTCGGCGTCGGGGAATCGATACAATTGATTGATCGGCTCGATGCGGAAACGATGGACGAAGAGCAGTCAGAGCCTTTATCACTCCGAACGGCGAATTCGAATGCATTTTTGGATACCTTTAAGAAACAACTTGCTCAACTAGAAGAAGTGAGGAAGAAGTCATGACAACGTTTGAGCAATTAATAAATTTAGAGACACCAGACAGTACATCTACATCGATCAAACTCTTGATTTTACTGACGTTATTGACACTTGCACCATCTTTTTTAATTTTGATGACGTGCTTCACACGTGTCGTCGTCGTCTTATCTTTCATTCGACCGGCGCTCGGTACACAGCAAACACCGCCAAACCAGTTGATTGTCGGATTGGCCTTGTTCATTACATTGTTCGTCATGTCTCCCGTTCTCTCTGATTTGAATGAGAACGCATTAAAACCTTATCTCGATGATAAAATCTCACAAGATGAAGCGTTTGATGAAGCGAGCGGAACGATGAAAGAATTCATGTCGAAATATACGAGACAAGAAGATTTGCAACTCTTTTTGAAGTATGGGAACTACGAGCAACCTGAATCACTTGATGATGTACCACTTCTCGCGCTTGTCCCGGCTTATGCGATTAGTGAATTGAAGACAGCCTTTCAAATCGGATTCATGATTTTCTTGCCATTTTTAATTATCGATATGGTCGTCGCGAGTGTCCTCATGTCGATGGGGATGATGATGTTACCACCGGTCATGATCGCATTGCCGTTTAAATTATTGTTATTTGTATTGGTCGATGGCTGGCACTTAATTGTGGAATCATTGCTTAGAAGTATGTAGGGGGAACGGACATGACACAAGAAATGGTCATTTACTTGGCAACAGAGAGTGTGTGGACATTATTAAAAATTTCAATGCCATTGCTACTCATTTCACTGATTGTCGGTCTCGTGATCTCGATTTTACAGGCCACGACTCAAATTCAAGAACAGACGCTTTCGTTCGTTCCAAAAATCATTTCGGTCTTCATCGGTCTCGTCATCTTCGGACCATGGATGCTTCAACAAATTGAAGGATTTACGCGACTGATTTTTGAGCTGATGGTCGAGGTTGCGTCGAAATGAATGCGGTCGACTTCATCAGTATGTACGGTCTTACGTTTGCGCGACTTTCTGGCTTTTTTGTCAGTGTCCCTCTGTTCTCGACGAGACAGTTGCCGGTTATGCATCGCGTCGGATTCAGCGCGTTTTTAGCGTATTACGCAATGTTCACATTGACTGAGCCAATCGTGATGACGAATGCGTTCGTCCTGCAAGTTGTCTATGAAGTCATGATTGGACTGTTACTCGGTCTATTGATTAATATTCTCTTTTTTGCTCCGCAGATTGCCGGTGGGGTCATCGATCTTCAACTCGGTTTGGCGATGGCTTCCGCATATGATCCGATGTTTGGCGGACAGTCGCCACTAATTGGACGATTTTATTATATTTTTACGCTGTTCATTTTATTGACGAGTAATTTACATTTACTCCTGATTGACGGTATATATTACAGTTTTCAAATCTATCCACCTGGTCAACCGATGATTAACTTCACGGAAGCTTCACTCATGATGGCAGTGAAAGTCGTTACGATGACGATGATGGTCGCCTTACAATTGGCTTTGCCGATGATGGCATCATTACTGCTGGTCGATTTGGCACTTGGTTTTTTAGCGAAATCGGCGCCACAGTTCAATATCTTTGCCATCGGCTTTTCGTTTAAACTCATTGCCGGATTTGCCGTCATGGTGTTGTTAATGGGATTGACATTGACAGGAATTAGTCAGTTCATTCCGCTATTACAAGATGTGATGCACGACTTTATGCTCATACTAGGAGATGCCTCATGAAGAAGTCTCTATATCCTTTATCGGTCAACTTGCAGTTTTTTGCAGGTGAAAAAACAGAAAAAGCGACACCGCGTAAGCGAGAGGATTCACGAAAGAAAGGGCAAGTCGCCAAATCAGCGGATTTGACGGGGGCATTTGCACTCTTTGCCATGTTTCTCATGCTATCTTTTTTCGGACCGATGATTGGGCAACAGCTGCTATCACTCATCGGAGATTTACTCAGCCCGCAATATTTACTCTTCAATGTATCTGAGGGCATGTCGGGTATGGTCATCGACTTGATGCTTCGAGTCGGATTGATTTTGGCTCCATTCTTCATCGTCGCTGTCGTGTTCGGGATTCTCATCAACTATTTACAAGTTGGAACGCTCTTTTCTTTGGAAGCAATCCAGCCAAAGCTCGAACGGATCGACCCGATTAAAGGGGTGAAACGGATTGTCAGCATGAAAGCGGTCGTCGAATTTTTAAAGTCCTTATTCAAATTTTTGATTATCCTGACAACCGCTGTTGCTGTCCTTTGGCAAAACCAAAAAGAATTGTCCCGTATGGCCGTCGAGCAGATTCGAGAATCCATTGTCGCGCTTGCGGGTATCACGATTGAGCTTGGGCTCTGGGTAAGTGTCGCCTTGCTCGCACTCGCATTGCTTGACTTTTTTTATCAACGATTTGATTTCGAAAAATCGATTCGAATGTCAAAGCAAGACATTAAAGACGAGTATAAAAACTCGGAAGGTGACCCACTCATCAAATCCAAGATTAAGCAGCAACAACGGGAAATGGCGATGCGACGGATGATGCAAGAAATTCCGAATGCCGACGTCGTCATCACAAACCCGACCCATTACGCGATCGTCATCCGCTACGATGACACGAAAGATTTTGCGCCGCTCGTTGTCGCAAAAGGGGTCGACCGAGTCGCCTTTCATATTCGAGATGTCGCAAAAGAGCACGATGTGGCGATTGTAGAGAACAAGCCGCTCGCACGTGCGCTTTACGCACAAATCGATATTGGAGAAGTGGTGGACGAATCATTCTATCAAGCAATCGCGGAAGTGCTCGCGTTCGTCTATCAAATGAAGCAACCGTCTTGAGGAGGAGTATGTGTTGGCAGTAAAAGCGAAAGACTTTGCAGTTTTGATTGGTGTCTTGATGATTGTCATCATGCTGATCATCCCGTTACCAGGCTTTTTATTAGACTTTTTAATCATCGTAAATATTTTAATCGCCCTCATGATCTTACTTGTGGCGATGAATGCCAGAGAAGCGCTCGACTTCTCCGTATTCCCTTCTCTCTTATTGATTGTGACGTTGTTTCGTCTCGGATTGAACGTATCGACGACCCGCTCGATCCTCTCAAACGGGTATGGAGGGGAAGTCATTGCGACGTTTGGTGACTTCGTCATCGGAGGAAATGTCCTTGTCGGATTCGTCGTCTTCCTGATTCTCGTCATCATTCAGTTCGTCGTCATCACAAAAGGTGCCGAGCGTGTATCTGAGGTATCCGCCCGCTTCACACTCGATGCGATGCCAGGGAAACAGATGGCCATCGATGCTGACTTGAACTCCGGATTGATTGATGACAAGGAAGCGCAGATGCGTCGCCGTAAAATTCAAAGTGAGGCGGACTTCTACGGTTCGATGGATGGGGCATCCAAGTTCGTCAAAGGGGATGCCATCGCCGGAATCATCATCGTGACGATTAACTTGATCTTCGGAATCATCATCGGCGTCGTTCAAATGGGACTACCGGTCGGGGAGGCGTTCCAAACGTTCTCGCTCATGACGATCGGGGACGGACTTGTCAGTCAAATTCCGGCACTCTTGATTTCAACAGCGACCGGGATCATCGTGACCCGTGCCGTCTCAGACGGCAATTTAGGGGAAGATGTCATCGACCAGCTCGGTCAAAACCCATCGCTTCTCTATATCGCAGGCGGCATCGTCTTTTTGCTCGGATTCGTGTCACCTCCACTTATTCCAGTGACGATGATCATCGCAGGTACGGCGTTCTTCGGAGCTTATACGATGCGACGAAACATCCGGCAGGCGACGGAGGAACCGATCATGGAAGAAGAACCTTCGATGGCTCCGACAGAATCTGTTGTCTCGCTCTTACAAATCGATTCGATTGAATTCGAGTTCGGATACGGCTTGATTCCTCTTGCGGATGAGTCACAAGGCGGTGACTTGTTAGATCGTGTCGTCATGATTCGTCGTCAGCTTGCACTCGAACTCGGCTTCATCTTGCCGACGGTTCGTATTCGCGACCATTTGCAACTCTCACCGAACGCGTATCGCATCAAGGTGAAAGGAAACGTCGTTGCAGAAGGGGAGTTGTTACTCGACCACTACTTGGCGATGAGCCCAGGGATTGAAGACCCAGAAGTATATGGAATTGAAACGACGGAACCGGCATTCGGACTTCCTGCCCTTTGGATTGATGAGGAGACACGGACGCGAGCTGAAATGAGTGGGTATACGGTCGTAGACCCACCATCCGTTGTCGCGACACATTTGACCGAAACGCTGAAAAAACATGCCGCCGATTTACTCGGTCGTGAAGAAACGAAACAACTTGTCGAGCACTTGAAGGAAACTCATCCGGTTCTTGTAGAAGATGTCACGCCTTCAGTCCTTTCAATCGGTGAGATTCAAAAAGTGCTACGTCATTTATTACAAGAGAACGTATCGATTCGAAACTTGCCTCTCTTGTTCGAGACGATGGCAGACTACGGAAAGGTAACGAAAGATGCAGAAATCCTCGGGGAATATTGTCGCCAAGGATTGTCACGTCAGCTGACCGATCAAGTCAAGCCACCAGAAGGTCCATTGTATGTGGTTACGTTAGGTGGTCAGACGGAACAGACCGTTCAAGATGCCGTACAGAAGACCGAGTTTGGGAACTATTTGGCGCTCGATCCGGAGCAAGCACGTGAGATCATCGAGCGTACGGGAGAACAATTGTCGATGTTCGAACGCTACGGTGCGTCAGCGGTGATTTTATGTTCACCAACGATTCGATTGTTCGTCCGACAATTGCTAGAACGATACTATCCAGATGTGCCTGTTTTAGCCTATAACGAGTTACTCAGTTCCGTCGAAGTGAAAAGTATTGGGGTGATTTAAATGCAAATTAAAAAATTTACAGCGAAAACGATGGCTGAGGCGATGACGAAAGTGAAGCAAGAGCTAGGTGATGAAGCGGTCATCCTCAATTCGCGGCAAGTAAAGACCGGATGGTTTGGTTTATTCGCTTCGAAACAAGTGGAAGTCATCGCCGCACTCGAAAAAGAGAAGGCGGTCACGAAGCCAAGGCGACCCGACTCGGTTCGACCAGAGCCGACGTCAGCACCTGCATCTGCACCAACGCCATCACCTCAAGTACCGTCAACACCTCGTATGGTAGGAGGGACAGCACCAAGGCTCCACTCGTCACTGCAACACATTGACGCGTTACTTTCGACAGAGTCGTTCGCAGAAGAGTCATGGGAAGAGACGTTGAACGAGCTGTACTATACGACGAAATCAGTAGAGGTAGCCGAACGATTCGTGTATGAGCAAGTCAAGTCATCCTTTATTGACCCACCTGAAGCGAAGCGTTATGTCATGCTCGTTGGACCGACGGGTGTCGGGAAAACGACGACCCTTGCCAAGCTAGCTGCGCATTTCAAATTAACAGAAGGCAAAACGGTCGGACTGATTACGACAGATACGTATCGAATTGCGGCCATCGAACAGTTGAAGACGTATGCAGAAATTATGAGTATCCCCGTTGAAGTAGCGTATGACTTTCATGACTTTAAGCGAGCGAAGCAATTATTTGCCCGAAAAGATATTGTATTGATCGACACGGCAGGTCGAAATTTCCGAGACCCAGCCTACGTGGAACAATTTCACGAACATCATGACTTCACGGAAACGAGTCTCTCGCTTGTATTGAGTTTGACATCCAAAATGAAAGATATGGACATGATTTATTCCCAATTCGAATCACTCCCCCTCAGTTCGCTCATCTTCACAAAAGCGGATGAGACGAGTGACATCCACGCGATGTATCGAATGGTGAAAAAGAGTGACTTGCCTGTCGCATGGATGACAGACGGTCAAGAAGTGCCAGATGATTTGATTCGAGGAGATGCGGAGGCATTGACGAAACGGCTGTTCGAGAAAGAAGGGTGGGCAAGATGGACCAAGCAAGGCGTTTAAGAGCAATCAATGATGTCCATCCGACGACCATCGCTTTTGCGAGCGGGAAAGGCGGCGTTGGAAAGACGAACGTTTGCGTCAACACGGCCATCGCCCTTTCGGAACTCGGGAAACGGGTGTTGATTGTCGACTTTGATATCGGCATGGCCAACGTCCATATCTTGATGAACGCAATGAAGTCGAGAACGATGATCGAGTCCGTAAAAGCTCGTATTCCATTGGCTGCAGCTGTTCAGAAAAATGTGCATGGTGTCGATATATTACATGGAGGGAGTGGACAAGAGCAACTCGTCCATCTCTCAGATGATGACATGCAATTTCTCATGCGAGAACTCGAAGTACTGACCGCATATGATTACGTCCTCTTCGATATGGGCGCGGGGGCGACGGACACCTCCCTGCAATTTATTGCGGGGTGTGATGAAATGTTTTTGATTTTAACACCGGAACCAACTTCGCTCATGGACGGATACGCATATACAAAACTAGTGCATCATCAATATCCCGACTTACCACTCGGCGTCATCGTGAACCGAGCGCAGTCTGGAGAGGAAGCACTGCAATGTTTCGAACGGATGGAAGTCGCATGCAAGCAGTTCTTAAATAAGACGATTCGATTCCTCGGATTTTTACCGGATGACCCTTCAGTCCGAAAGGCAGTCATCGCACAAGTCCCGTTTTATCAATACAATCGAAAAAGTGATATTAGCTGGCGACTCGAACGAATTTTGACAACGCTTACGGGAACGCCTCCAAAACCACGTCACTTGATGGACCGTTTGATGGGGAACTTACGGAAACAATGGAACCGAGTATAACGACAGGGAGGCAAAGAAGATGGACGTGAACGAATACTTAGGGTTGTTTTTAGATGAATCCCAAGAACATATCCAATCAATCAACACACAGTTACTTAAGTTAGAACAGTCGGGTGGGGCGGATGTCGTTCAAGAGATTTTCCGGTCTGCGCATACGTTAAAAGGGATGTCCTCGACGATGGGGTACGAACACGTGGCCAATTTGACGCATGAGATGGAAAGTGCACTCGACCTTGTGCGTGGCGGTAAAAAAGAAAGCAACCAACTTTTGTTGGACACGATGTTCATCGCGATGGAACAGATGGAGGACATGATTGCTGACATTGAGAACGGCGGACGAGGTGCGAACGTGGACGTTTCTGAAACGGTCGCTGCCTTCCAATCGTTTATCGGTGGAAAAGAGGTTGTGGTTACTGAGGTAAAAGAGTCAAATACATTCGAAGTCGACCTTTATACGAATTCAGTAATCGACCAGGCGAAACAAACTGGGTTTGAAGCGTATCAAATCACTGTAAAACTATCAGACGCTGTCGTCTTAAAAGCGGCTCGGGCTTACATGGTGTTTGATCGCCTTCAAGAACTCGGTGAAGTGGTACGGACACATCCGGAAACAGAAGAAATTGAACAAGAGCAATTCGACTTGTCGTTTGACGTCTTGTTCCTCTCACAAGAGACAGCGGAAGTCATCGAACACGCCATCGCCCAAGTATCGGAAGTGGAACGTGTCGAAGTCAATGTGTTCACAGTGGCGTCAGAAAGCGAACCAGAAGTCGCAGTGACAGCCGAAGCGGTAGTCCCAGAACCAGTAGTGCAGACAGCTGCAGACCAGGAAGAAAAAGAAACGAAAGATACGAAAGAACAAGTTGCGGCCCAGGCACAAGCGAAGACGATTCGTGTCAACTTGGAACGAATCGATCGTCTCATGAACTTGTTCGAAGAATTTATCATCGATCGTGGGCGTTTGGAACGACTCGCTGACGAGGTGGGGCAACCAGAATTGAATGAAACGGTTGAAAAAATCAAGCGGGGTACGAACGAACTGCAATCTCTCGTCTTGACACTTCGCATGATGCCGATTGAGCAAGTGTTCAATCGCTTCCCACGCATGGTTCGCTCGGTCGCGAAAGAAATTCATAAGAAAGTTCAATTGGATATTTCGGGTGCGGAGACAGAACTTGATCGGACGGTCATCGATGAAATTGGCGACCCGCTCGTTCACTTGATTCGGAATGCAATCGATCATGGAATCGAACGCCCTGAAGTTCGCGTGAAAGCAGGCAAGCCGGAACAAGGCATGCTAGCCCTCCGCGCTTATCATGGCGGTAACCGCGTCTTCATTGAAATTGAGGATGATGGTGCCGGCATCAATGTCGACAAAGTTCGCTCGAAAGCATTAGAACGTGGCGTCATTTCGGATGAAGAGGCGACCATGATGTCTGAGAACGAGCTGGCGATGCTGATCTTCGCCCCAGGCTTCTCGACAGCAGATGTGGTAACGGACCTTTCAGGTCGTGGTGTCGGACTCGATGTCGTCAAAAATAAAATCGAGTCGCTCGGTGGTGTCGTTTCATTAGAGACGGTCGCGGGACAAGGAACAAAATTCCAGGTCAGCTTGCCACTCACCCTCTCCATCATCTCGGCCATGCTCGTACAAGTCGGCGAGGAATCGTATGCGATTCCGTTGTCATCGATTCTTGAGACAACCTTACTTGATGAAGCGGATATTTTGACGGCGCATCGTGAGCGCGTCTTTGATTTCCGTGGGCAATTGGTTCCACTCGTCTACTTAAAAGAAATGTTTGGGATCGAATCAGAGACGAAATCCCAATTCCCGGTCGTCGTCGTTCGAAAAGGAAACAAACTCGTCGGCGTCGTCGTCAACGATTTGATTGGTCAACAAGAAATTGTCATGAAACCGCTCGGTACGTATCTTGAAGGGATTCCAGCTATCTCAGGTGCGACCATACTTGGTGACGGTCGCGTCGCCCTTATCGTAGATAGTAATGATCTCTTTTAAGGAGGAATTTGGATGGAACAGAAATGGGTAGTCTTTTCACTTGAAGAAAATACGTACGGGATCGATGTGCAGTCGGTCCGTTCAATCGAGCGGCTTCAGCCGATCACACGCGTCCCGAACGCCCCGTCACACGTGAAAGGGGTCATCAATCTTCGAGGTGTCGTCACACCGGTCATCGACCTTCGTTTACGCCTCGGTTATGAAGAAATCGAACCGACGGATGAGACGCGTATTTTAATCGCATCATTGAATCAAGGGGATGCGGGTTTCATCGTCGACCGCGCAAACGAAGTGGTCGAAAGTGATGAAGTGCGGATTGAACCGATTCCTGAATCGAGTCGCGACATGATCGCAGCACACTTGACAGCAATCGCTAAAGGGGAAGATAAACTCTTCTCACTTCTCGATGCGAATGCGTTGTTTGAGGAACAGTATGCTGAGTGAGTTTGAGCAAGACTTGTTAAAGGAACTGGGAAATATAGGGTCTGGTCATGCGGCTACTGCGTTATCCGCCATGTTAGCCAAACCGGTGAATATCACGGTCTCCTCGGCTGAAATGGAGCCGATCTCGTATTTACCTGATCGAGTGGGGGGTCCGGAGCGACACGTCGCTTCGGTGCTACTCGAGTTAGATGGTGAGATTCGCGGCATGATTCTTATTTTATTTGCCGTTGAGGACGCCGAGCAGATGGTGTCGACACTGATCAGCATGCCATTCTCGTTCCAATCTGGTGATGAACTCGGACAATCGGCCTGGGAAGAGGTCGGGAATATTATGAGTGGGGCGTACGCACGTGCATTAGGGGATTGGTTGCAGACTCCAATCATGATTCAAGTACCGGCAACCGCCATCGATATGGCAGGATCAATCGTCGAGTTTGTCGTCACATCGGTTCAACCCGAGGAAGACGCCGCACTGTATATCGATACGACCTTTATGATTGATCAAAAAGTAAGTGCAGGACATGTGTTGTTCCTACCAACACATGGTTCGCTCAAACGCATTCAAGAACGGTTGCTTGGCAATGGCTGACGTATTAAAAATCGGCATCGCCGAATGGAAACAAACGACGGCACCGAATCGGTTACGGACAGCCGGACTTGGTTCGTGCGTAGGTGTCATCTTATATGACACTCGTCTCCAATTGGCAGCGATGGCGCATGTCATGTTACCCGACTCGACCATTGCGCGGAAGAATCAAGCGATTGAAGTAGGAAAATATGCGGACACAGCCATCGATACGCTCGTCCGTTCTCTCAAACGAGAGGGAGCGACGCGGTTACAAGCAAAAATGGCTGGTGGGGCACAAATGTTTCAATTCAAATATGAGAATGAAGCGATGCGAATCGGCGAACGGAACGCCGAGGCGATTCGTCAAGCATTAAAGGTTCATCGGATTCCGCTCGTGGCCGAAGATTGTGGCGGTCATAACGGACGGACGATTGAGTTCGATGTTGCGACATCGGTCTTATCGATTCGGACGGTGAGCGTAGGTACGAAAGAACTATAAGGGGGGATCGACATGACGACTCATCTTACACAGTTGTGGGATCGCTGGAATACGGACCGTGATATGGATACAGCAAACGAATTACTAACACATTACGAGTTTCTCATCCACTACCACGTACAACGGATGATCGTGACGCTTCCAAAGAGCGTCGAACGCGACGAATTGAAAAGTTTGGGTTACATGGGATTGTACGATGCCCTTATGAAATATGATCCAGAGCATAATAATAAATTTGATACGTACGCTGCGTTTCGAATTCGAGGAGCCATTATCGATGGATTGCGCAAAGTAGACTGGTTACCTCGTTCGGTTCGTGAGAAAGTGAAAAAAATCGATCAGGTAGCAGAACAACTTGAGCAATCACTTCATCGCGCTCCGACGAAGAATGAGTTGGCGACTGCTTGTGATCTTCCTATTTCAGAAATCGAACGAACGATGGCAGAAGGGTATTTCGCCAACATGTTGTCGATCGACGAGGCCGTGACGTTACAAGAGGAAGGCAAAGTCATGTCAGTCACGTACTTCGACCCGGACTCCGAAAAACCGGAAGACACACTCCTTCAACGAGAGTTGATTGACGTGCTCGCGACAGAAGTGGACCATCTATCGGAAAAAGAACGGCTCGTTGTATCGTTATTTTATTTTGATGAATTGACATTGACTGAGATTGGGGAAGTGCTCGAACTATCGACTTCCCGCATTTCTCAAATTCATTCAAAGGCCTTGAAGACGTTGAAACAAGCGCTTGGACGGTCCTATTTAGAAGAAAAGACATCGTGAGGAGATGAACAAGTGTATATTGTGTATGTAGTAACGGCTTGTTTGGTTGCTTACGGTTTTTTATTCGGGTACCGTCAAGTCCAGACGTTACAAGAACGGGTTGAGCGGCTCGAACGAGAGAAACAGGAGACGGAGACGTTGCTTCTCTCGTTCATGGAGTCGATGAACGACCTTGTCACGAAAGAACCGGTAGAGCGTAAAGTGGACGTTCATCAGGAGGATGTGTCCGTGCCCGTTGAAACAAAAGCGGATGTCGTGTCAAACGACTTAGATGAAGACAAGTCAAAACCGTCAATTGACGTAGACGATGTGTTACTGCGCCACTCGGTTCGAGACGCGGCACGCATCCTCGGAAAAGGGGAAGGTGAACTCGCGCTATATGCGAAACTTCGCAAAAAGTGAGAGTTGCCGGATTTCGTGACATATGCTATAGTAGTTCTCGGTGTTAAACACATCACACACGTCTCGGGATGATATTCCTCGGTGCCGAAAGGTCGGAATACAACAATGAACGAGGCGGAGGACTTTTTTAAACCACAAGGAGGAAATTTATCATGGCAGTAATTTCAATGAAGCAATTGCTTGAAGCTGGTGTACACTTCGGTCACCAAACACGCCGTTGGAACCCAAAAATGGCGAAATACATCTTCACAGAGCGTAACGGGATCTACATCATCGACCTTCAAAAAACGGTCAAAAAAGTAGACGAAGCTTACAACTTTGTTCGTGAACTCGCGGCAGAAGGCGGAAACGTCCTCTTCGTAGGTACGAAAAAACAAGCTCAAGATACAATCAAAGAAGAAGCAATCCGTTCTGGTATGTTCTTCATTAACGAGCGTTGGTTGGGTGGAACACTCACTAACTTCTCAACAATCAAAAAGCGTATTAACCGCTTGAAGCAACTCGAAAAAATGGAAGAAGACGGCACGTTCGAAGTACTTCCTAAGAAAGAAGTCATCATCTTGAAAAAAGAAATGACTCGTCTTGAGAAGTTCCTCGGCGGAATCAAGGATATGCCTGGTGTGCCTGACGCCCTCTTCATCGTTGACCCACGTAAAGAGCGTATCGCAATCGCGGAAGCTCACAAATTGAACATCCCAATCGTTGCGATTGTCGACACAAACTGTGACCCAGATGAAATCGACTACGTTATCCCAGCGAACGACGATGCAATTCGTGCAGTTAAATTGCTCACTTCGAAAATGGCAGACGCAATCATCGAAGCGAAGCAAGGTGAAGAAGAAGTTGCTGAAGAAGCTGTAGCGACAGAAGCTGAAGCTACAGAAGCTGAGTAATCAGTGAGACAATAGGTGATAAAGGGAAAGCCTTTTATCACCTTTTTTTAGGACAAGTATTCAAAAAGCCTCGTGCTTTTTCTTAAAATTCGTAAGTTTTACAAGGAGGAATTTCCGATGGCAGTTACAGCAGCAATGGTAAAAGAACTTCGTGAAAAAACAGGAGCAGGAATGCTCGATTGCAAAAAAGCACTCGTTGAAACAGACGGTGACATGCAAGCAGCAATCGACTTCCTTCGCGAAAAAGGAATCGCTAAAGCAGCAGCAAAAGGTGATCGTATCGCCGCTGAAGGTTTGACAGCAGTAGCAGTTGAAGGCAACAAAGCTGTGCTCGTCGAAATCAACTCAGAAACAGACTTCGTTGCGAAGAACGAGAAGTTCCAAACACTCGTCAACAACGTAGCAAAAGCAGTACTCGCTTCAGGCGCAACAACTGCAGAAGCAGCACTCGCAGCTGATTACGAAGCAGGCAAAACGCTTGAAACGTACATCCAAGAAGAAGCTTCTACAATCGGAGAGAAAATCTCACTCCGCCGTGTGGCTGTTCTTGAAAAAGCTGACGACGCTGTATTCGGTACGTACCTCCACATGGGTGGTCGCATCGGTTCTGTAGTCGTAATCGACGGCACGTCTGACGAAACAGTTGCAAAAGACGTTGCAATGCACGTTGCAGCAGCACGTCCACTTTACGCGACACGCGATGAAGTATCAGCTGAAGAAATCGACCGTGAGAAGAAAGTCTTGACTGAGCAAGCTCTTAACGAAGGCAAACCTGCTAACATCGTTGAGAAGATGATTGCTGGTCGCATGAACAAGTACTTCGAGGAAATCTGCCTCGTAGACCAAACGTTCGTAAAAGACGGCGACTTCAAAGTTGGTAAGTATGTAGAATCTAAAGGCGGGAAAGTCAACTCATTCGTACGCTTCGAAGTAGGAGAAGGTATGGAGAAACGTGAAGAGAACTTTGCTGAAGAAGTTATGAACCAACTTAAAAAATAATCTGCGTCATCGTATATGATGCATTCAAAATTGGGAACACGTCTTTATAACCTTGAGTTAGTTCGTTAAGGGAGCGTGTTCCCTTTTTTCAAGCAAGAGGAGGCAAAGTTATGGAACCGAAATATAAACGAATTGTGTTAAAATTGAGTGGAGAAGCGCTCGCTGGAGATCAAGGTTATGGGATTGACCCTAACATTGTAAACTCAATCTCAAATCAAATTAAAGAATTGATCGAGATGGGTGTAGAAGTGGCCGTGGTTGTTGGTGCCGGAAACATTTGGCGTGGAAAGACGGGTAGTGAACTTGGAATGGACCGGGCAAACGCAGACTACATGGGAATGCTCGCCACTGTCTTAAACTCACTTGCCCTTCAAGACAGCCTTGAAACGTACGGTGTCCAAACGCGTGTCCAAACATCAATTGAAATGCGACAAGTTGCTGAGCCATACATTCGTCGCCGTGCAATGCGTCACCTTGAAAAAGGTCGCGTCGTCATCTTTGCAGCGGGTACAGGAAACCCATATTTCTCAACGGATACGACAGCTGCGCTTCGCGCTGCTGAAATCGAAGCCGATGTCATTTTAATGGGTAAAAACAATGTGGACGGCGTATACTCTGCCGATCCGAAATTGGATGCCACTGCAGTGAAATATGATACGTTGTCTTATCTTGATGTCTTAAAAGACGGGCTTCAAGTCATGGACTCAACGGCAACATCACTCTGTATGGACAATCACATTCCATTGATTGTATTCTCATTGCTTGAAGAAGGTAACATTAAACGTGTCGTACTCGGGGAACATATCGGGACGGTAGTAGGAGGAGTCAATTCATGAGTGTCAAAGAAGTATTGCAAACAGCTGAAGAAAAAATGGAAAAAGCGCACACGTCACTGAAACGTGATTTTGGTACGCTTCGCACTGGCCGTGCCAGCGCATCGATTTTGGATCCTGTTCAAGTTGATTACTACGGTGTTCCGACACCACTCAATCAAGTAGCAAACATCAATACACCAGAAGCGCGCTTGCTCTTGATTCAACCATGGGATAAATCAATGGTTTCAGAAGTAGAAAAAGCGATTCAAAAGGCAGACCTCGGCTTGTCTCCATCTTCTGACGGAACAGTCATCCGTTTGGCGATTCCTGCCTTGACGGAAGAACGTCGTAAAGAATTGGTTAAAATCACGAAGAAATATGCGGAAGAGGCGAAAGTCGCTGTCCGTAACGTTCGCCGTGATGCTAACGAAAACTTGAAAAAACTCGAAAAAGATGGCGAGTTAACAGAAGACGATCTCCGCGGATATGCAGATGACGTTCAAACGTTGACGGATTCGTATATCAAGAAGATTGATGAATCTGCAGCAACGAAAGAAAAAGAAATCATGGAAGTGTAATCACGGAAGTGGTATACCAAAAAGCTGTGTGGGGACCCTTTTTCTGAGAGGGTCCTTCTTTCATACAATCAGGAGGATAACAGAATGTTTAAATGGGTGAATCCTAAAACAAAAATCGAGGCAGAATTAAGTGTTCCTGAGCACGTAGCCATCATCATGGATGGAAATGGACGTTGGGCCAAAAAACGTGGTCTCCCTCGCATCATGGGTCACCGAGAAGGGATGAAGTCAATCCGTGAAGCGGTTCGGACAGCGCAAGAACTCGGGATTCAATCACTGACGCTTTACGCGTTTTCTACGGAAAACTGGACTCGTCCGGAAGAGGAAGTCTCGTTCTTGATGAAGTTGCCGAAACAATTTTTAGAGACCGATTTGAAAGAACTTCATGAACAAAATGTTCAGGTGCTCGTCGCTGGGGACACGACGAAGCTTCCACGCGAGACGCGGGAGGCTGTCGATCAGGCGAGAGAACGGACCGCTACAAATACAGGGTTGAAACTCGTCTTCGCACTCAACTACGGTGGTCGGGATGAGCTCGTCCAAGCGATGCGTAGCATTGCCGAGGATGTACGGTCTGGTATGATAGTACCAGACGCCGTGGATGATCAGTTAATCGGTGAACGACTCATGACTCACGTTCAAGATGTGGATCTCATCATTCGTACAAGCGGTGAACAACGACTGTCAAACTTTTTACTTTGGCAAAGCGCATATGCTGAACTCCACTTCACAGAAGTATTGTGGCCGGAATTTAAGCGTGAGCATTTTGTAGAAGCGATTGAATCTTACAACGCGCGCACGCGACGTTTTGGTGGGGTGTAACATGAAGACACGAATTATTACAGGCCTATGGGCGGGCGCAATCTTTATTACCGTCATCGCACTCGGTGGTAACGCCTTTGTTTCTTTAATGGGGATTCTCGCCCTCATTGGATTGAGCGAATTCACATTGATGCGAAAACATAAGCTGTTGGCGTTCCCATTTTTAGTGACATCGCTCCTCGTTGCTTTCCCGTTCGTCTTGTTGTTACTGGAAACGCGAATCGTCACGGGCGAGATGCCGTTCACGATTGAACAGTGGCTCGTATTAGGGCTTGTGTTATTACTGTTTTGGACAGTCGTCACAAAAAATCGATTCACGTATGAAGATGCTGGGTTCTATTTTGTATCCGCTGTCTACTTGGTCGTCGGTTTCTCAAGTTTCGCACTCGTACGCCTGTCTGACGACGGGTTGTCGAAAGTGTTGCTCATCTTGTTTATGATTTGGGCGACGGATTCTGGAGCCTATTTCACTGGGAAAGCGTTCGGGAAGGCAAAATTATGGCCATCGATCAGCCCGAATAAGACGATTGAAGGGGCAATCGGCGGAATTGTATCGGCCATTGTACTCGGTATCATCTTCGTCTGGATCGATCCGATCTTACCGGTATTAGAAGTGATTATTTTAGCCATTGTCGTTGCCGTCGTCGGACAGCTCGGTGATTTGGTACAATCCGCTTATAAACGTCAGTACGGAGTAAAAGATTCAGGTCATCTCTTACCTGGGCATGGAGGAATCCTTGACCGGTTCGACAGTATGATTGCGGTCTTTACCGTCATTTGGGTGTTTAATCTGCTATAAGAAGGAGTGTCGAGATGAAGCGAATTAGCTTAATTGGGGCGACAGGTTCGATTGGCGTGCAGACATGTGACGTCATCGAACAGCACCCCGACCTGTTTGAATTAGAGGCGTATGCGTTCGGCACGAACGTCGATGTTGCCACGGAATGGATCAATCGACTTAGACCAAAATATGTGTCGGCGACAAGTATCGAGGTACTCGAACAATTGAAGCCGCGCCTTACATATGAACCTCTATATTTCATCGGTCCTGAAGGTCTCAAAGAGTGTGCGACGGCAGAACGCGCGGATATCGTCGTGACAGCAGTCGTGGGAGCGGTCGGTCTCGAGCCAACGCTTGCTGCGATTCAAGCAGGAAAAGATATTGCACTCGCCAACAAAGAAACACTCGTTACGGCAGGGCACCTCGTCAAGGCGGCCGTGAAAGAACATGGAGTTAAACTTTTACCGGTCGATAGCGAGCATTCTGCCATCTACCAATGTTTGAATGGGGAACGAAGAGAAGATGTTTCAAAAATTATTTTAACAGCGTCTGGTGGAAGCTTCCGTGACCGTTCGCGGGAAGAATTAGCCGACGTGACGGTTGAAGATGCATTGAATCATCCGAACTGGTCGATGGGGGCTAAGATCACAATCGACTCTGCGACAATGTTTAATAAAGGGCTCGAGGTGATCGAGGCACACTGGCTGTTCGATATCGATTATAATGATATTGAAGTCATCTTGCATCGTGAATCGATTATTCACTCGATGGTCGAATTTAAAGATGCAGCCGTGATGGCACAGCTCGGAAACCCGGATATGCGGGGACCGATTCTCTATGCGCTTTCGGAACCGAAGCGGCTTGAAATTGAGGGGAATAAGCGGTTAAACTTGAAAGAAATCGGTAAGCTACATTTTCAAGAGGCTGATTTCAACCGTTATCCGGCACTTCGGTTAGCGTTTGAAGCAGGAAGAATCGGCGGCTCCATGCCGACAGTCCTGAATGCGGCCAATGAGATGGCAGTGGACCTGTTCTTAAACGGTCAGATTACCTTCTTAGAAATTGAACGACTCGTGGAAGAGGCGATGGCTCAACATGAAGTGATTGCCGAACCGACGCTCGCACAAATTCTAGAAGTAGACCGAGCAGTACGTCAACAGATTCAGCAAGGAATTGAAGGTGGGGAATAAATCATGACGACTTTTATCGCCATCGTCCTGATGTTCGGGGTTCTCATTTCTGTACACGAGTGGGGACACCTCGTCATGGCGAAACGGGCAGGCATTCTCTGTCACGAGTTTGCAATCGGATTCGGTCCGAAAATTGTTTCATTCCGTAAAAATGAAACGCTCTATACTATCCGTCTCTTACCAATCGGTGGCTATGTCAAAATGGCTGGGGAAGATTTCGAACCGATTGAAGTACGCGCAGGGCAACACGTTGGACTTCGTTTAACCGAACAAGGCACAGTGGATCGGGTCTATTTTCAGCCGGACACCGCTACGGATGTTCAAGTCGTCGGTACCGTCGATAAATTTGACGCGACGCATGAATTAAAAGTACAGCTCCTCATCGATGAGGAAGTACGTGTCTATTCGTTAGAACGGGATACACTTCTTGTCGACCAAGGGATGGAAATTCAAATCGCACCGTATGATCGCACGTTCGGTGCCCAATCGGTATGGAAACGGGTCTTGGCGATTGCAGCCGGTCCAGCGATGAATTTTGTCTTAGCGTTTATCTTGCTCATTATCGTGGGTCTCGTTCAAGGAACGCCGACGAACGATGGTCAAATCGGTACCGTTCAACCTGATTCAGCCGCTGATGAGGCAGGGTTGATGAGTGGAGATGAAATTGTTTCGATTGAAGGCGAACCAGTCACAGATTGGCTCGACTTGCGCACGGCTCTAGCTGACCGCGCCGATACGCCAACGGATGTCACGTACGTCCGTGATGGTGAGGAGGCGACCGTCACTGTCACACCACAAGCGGTTGAACAAAATGGAGAAACGGTTGGGATTCTTGGTGTCACGAACGCATTAGAGCGTTCACCGGTCAAAGCCGTGACGACAGGTGCTGAGACGACGTGGACGATGTCCACCCTCATCTTCTCAGCCGTTGGTGATTTGGTGACGGGACAGGTTGGTGTCGATCAGTTGGCAGGACCTGTTGGAATCGTACGGATGACAGATGAAGTGGCAGCGAGCGGCTTGATCATGCTGTTGAACTGGACAGCGCTCCTTTCCGTCAACCTCGCTATCTTCAACTTGCTCCCACTTCCGGCATTGGATGGAGGACGATTGATTTTCCTCTTATTCGAAGCGGTACGAGGGCGTCCGATTGATCCGAAAAAGGAAGGATTCGTCCACTTTATCGGGTTCGCCTTATTGATGATCTTAATGTTGATTGTCACTTGGAACGACATTCAATCATTCTTTAAATAAGCTGTTTGTAGAGAAGGGAAACGTTGAACTGTATGAAACAATCTAGATTGCTCATGCCTACATTGAGAGAAGTACCGGCTGACGCGGAAGCGGTCAGCCACCAACTTCTCGTCCGTGGAGGATTCATCCGTCAAAATGCGGCAGGAATCTATTCTTATCTTCCACTCGGACATAAAGTGTTACACAACATCCAAACAATCATCCGTGAAGAGATGAATCGTGCGGGTGCACAAGAGTTATTGATGCCTGCTATCCAACCGGCAGAACTTTGGGAAGAGACGGGACGATGGGGCATTTATGGTCCGGAGTTGATGCGCTTGACTGACCGTCATGACCGTCGCTTCGCACTCGGTGCGACACACGAAGAATTGATCACGTCAATCGTCCGAGACGAGCTCAACTCGTATAAAAAACTTCCGATGAACTTGTATCAGATTCAAACGAAGTATCGCGACGAGCGTCGTCCGCGCTTTGGATTGCTTCGCGGGCGTGAGTTCTTGATGAAGGATGCATATTCATTCCATGCGACACAAGAAGACTTAGACGAAGAATATACAAACATGTATAACGCGTACTCACGCATCTTTGACCGCACAGGTCTTAAGTATCGTCCGGTCGTCGCAGACTCTGGAGCAATCGGCGGGAAAGATACGCACGAATTCCAAGCGCTCGCTGATATCGGTGAAGACACGATCGTTTATACCGATTCATCGAACTATGCGGCGAACATTGAAATGGCAGAAACACTCGACCGTTATGAGATGCAACAAGCTGCCGTACGTCCACTCGAAAAAGTGGACACGGAAGAAAATCGCACGATTGAAGATGTAGCGAAATTCTTGAACGTCGATCCAAAGACGACCATCAAATCTGTACTATTCAATGTGGATGGAGAGACGGTGATGGCAATCGTCCGTGGCGACCACGAAGCGAACGAGGTCAAAGTGAAGAACGCACTCGGTGGACTCGATATTCAACTCGAAGATGAAGCGAAAATCGTCGAGTTGTTCAAGTGTGCACCAGGTACGCTCGGACCAATCCATGCGCCAGTTAAAGTCGTTGCCGACTATGCGGTCAAGTATCTCGTGGACGCTGTTTGTGGAGCGAACGAAGCAAACACGCACTACACAGGCGTGAATGCCGAGCGTGACTTAGCAGAATTGACTTATCATGATTTACGTTTCGTTGTCGAAGGCGATTTAGCACCTGACGAGTCGGGTCCTGTTCGTTTCGCTCGCGGAATTGAAGTCGGACAAGTCTTCAAACTCGGGACACGTTATTCGGAAGCGATGGGAGCGACATTCTTAAACGAAGAAGGTCGTGCTGAACCACTCATCATGGGTTGCTATGGAATCGGTGTGTCACGGACACTCTCTGCCATCGTCGAACAACATCATGACGATCGTGGAATCATCTGGCCACGAAACGTGGCGCCGTTCGATCTTCATTTGATTGCGATCAACACGAAAGATGAGGCGCAAGTGGATCTTGCAAATCGTCTTTATGAAGAGCTCGGCCAAACGTACGATGTCTTGTTCGATGATCGAAAAGAACGAGCGGGCGTCAAATTTGCAGATGCAGACTTGATTGGTCTTCCGATTCGCGTCAACGTCGGGAAAAAAGCCGGTGAAGGAATCGTTGAAGTAAAAGTACGTGCCACAGGCGAAGTGATTGAAACTTCAATCGACGAATTGAAACAAGTCATCACTTCAAAATTTAGCGAAGTTCATTAATTAATGGATGAAGGTGACAGCGTAAGCGGTCACCTTCATTTGTCGAATTGGCATAAAGGGGGAAAGACGGACCCGTGGAAGCAAATCAAAAGATGCAACTATTATTAAGTGATCTTGGGATCACGACTGAGACAGACCTGTTCGACGAAGCGGAACTCTCACGACTCGTCGTCAATAAAACACGACGTACGTGGACATTTTATTTTACATTTCCGACAGTCTTACCGTACGACGTCCATCAATTGTTCATGAGTCGGTTAGAAAATCGGTACGCGACGTTCGCTGACGAAGTGTATGCGCGGTTCTCGACGGCAAAAGGTGGGAGCGAGCAGGACTATATCGATTACTGGCCACGAATCGTCAGTGAATTGAGTCAAGTGTCCGGAGCGATGCGAAGCTATTTCGGATCGGTCTCACCGCGATTTGAACAGAATAAATTGTTGATCCCGGTACGGTCCGGACCTGAGGCGAGCTATGTGGACAAAGAGCTCTGTCAAGAAGTCCAAGCGCTCTATAGCGCTTATGGGTTCACGAAAAAACCGTGTCAGGCACACTTTTCTGAAGACGCCGAAGCCAGTCAGGCTTTACGTGAACAAGTGGTACAAGAAGATATCGAGCAAGCGAAAATGGCACTTGCGGCACAATTCGCTAAAGCGACAGAAACGAATGACGAGCCCATCACAGAGATTCGGATGGGTGCGCTCATCAAAGATGAGATTGTCCCAATCAAGACGATTATCGAAGAAGAGCGCCGCGTCGCCATTCGTGGTCTCGTCTTCTCCGCGGAGCGAAAAGAGCTGAAGAGTGGGAAAAAGCTATTCACTTTCAAAATGACGGATTATACGGATTCGCTCATCGTGAAAGTGTTTGCGCGCGATGACGATGACGATCGGATGCTCAGTGCCGTCAAAAAGGGCATGTGGATTCAAACGGCAGGACGAGTCGAGGATGATTCGTTCATGCGTGAATTATGCATGATGGCGTCGCAACTCCAAGAAGTGAAAGTCGAGCCACCCCGAGATGAATGGGAAGGTGAGAAGCGGGTCGAACTCCACGCGCATACACAGATGAGTCAAATGGACGCAGTCACGAACGTGTCCGCTCTCGTTGCGCGTGCTGCTAAGTGGGGACATCGTGCGATTGCGATTACCGATCATGCTGGTGTCCAAGCGTTCCCGGAAGCGTATTATGCCGGGAAGAAAAATGACATCAAAGTGTTGTATGGGGTCGAGGCGAACGTCGTCAATGATGGCGTTCCGGTCGCATATCATCCAAGTGATGTGTCATTAGATGATGCAACATACGTCGTCTTTGACGTCGAGACGACGGGACTTTCTGCCGTCTACAATAAAATCATCGAGCTCGCTGGTGTCAAAATCAAGGATGGGGAGATCATCGACCGCTTTGAGGCGTTCGCTGACCCAAAACATGCGTTGTCGGCGACGACGATCGAGTTGACGGGAATCACGGATGACATGGTTCAAGGACAACCTGACCCAGAAGTCATCACGAAACAGTTCGTCGAATGGTGTGGTGACAGTATCCTCGTCGCCCATAACGCATCGTTCGACATGGGCTTCCTCGAGGCGACACTTCGGAGCGGAGGTCATGAACCGGATGATTACCCGGTCATCGATACACTCGAGCTGGCTCGTACGTTGATGCCGACCTTGAAGAATCACCGACTGAACACGCTTGCGAAGCGATTCGATATCGAATTGACTCAGCATCACCGTGCGATTTATGACGCGGAAGCGACAGCGTATTTGTTGATGAAACTTCTCGACCTTGCCAAACAGATGTTTGAGATGACGACGCATCGCTCGTTGAACGCCAAAGTCGGGAGTGACGTGTCGAAGATTCGTCCGTTCCATGCGACGATTTATGCGAAAAATAAAAAGCCAGGACTTCGTCATTTATATGAACTCATTTCACTCTCTCATATCGATTATTTATATCGGATGGCACGGATGCCACGTTCAGAGCTCGTGAAACGTCGTGAAGGGTTATTGATTGGTTCGGCTTGTGACAATGGTGAGATTTTTGACGCTGCTTTGAACAAGTCGGATGATGAGCTCGAGAAGATGATGTCGTTTTATGACTTTATCGAGATTCACCCGCCGGCGCTCTATCACCATTTGATCGATAAAGAGATTGTCGCGAATGAGATGGAGCTCCGTGAAATCATCAAACGAATCATCCGTGTCGCGGAGAAAGCCGAGTTGCCGGTATGTGCGACAGGGAATGTGCACTATTTAGATCGGTCCGACCGTTCGTATCGTGAGATCTTGATTCGTACCCAAGGTGGGGCGAACTTCATCAATACACGTAAAGAGTTGCCACATGCCCACTTCCGGACGACGAAGGAAATGATGGAAGAATTCAAGTTTCTAGGTGACGACTTGGCACGTGAAATTGTCATCACGAACCCGAATGCGATCGCCGATCAAATCGAATCGATCCAAATCATTCCGGATGACTTATATACGCCGAAAATTGAAGGCGCGGATGACGAGGTTCGGAATATGAGCTACGACATGGCCCGTTCGATTTATGGGGACGAGCTTCCTGAGATTGTGGAGGCGCGACTAGAAAAAGAATTGAAGTCAATCATCGGTCATGGATTCGCGGTCATTTACTTGATCTCACATAAACTTGTTAAGAAATCTCTAGACGATGGGTACTTGGTCGGGTCGCGTGGGTCGGTCGGATCGAGTCTCGTCGCAACGATGACAGAGATAACCGAAGTCAACCCGTTACCGCCGCACTACGTATGTCCAAACTGTCAACATTCGCACTTCTTCAACGACGGATCGGTCGGTTCGGGATATGACTTACCGGACAAAGAGTGTCCGGAATGTGGCACGTGGTATACAAAAGATGGACATGATATTCCGTTCGAAACGTTCCTCGGATTCAAAGGGGACAAAGTGCCAGATATCGATTTGAACTTCTCGGGTGAATATCAACCGCATGCCCACGCCTATACAAAGGTGTTGTTCGGAGAAGAATATGTATATCGTGCCGGCACGATCGGAACGATTGCGGATAAGACGGCATATGGGTACGTGAAAGGATATGCGACCGAGAACGACAAGATTTATCGAAACGCTGAGGTCGATCGTCTCGTCTCCGGGGTCACCGGCGTGAAACGGACGACGGGGCAGCACCCGGGTGGAATCATCGTTGTCCCTGACTATATGGACATCGCGGACATCTCACCGATTCAATATCCGGCGGATGACAACTCGTCTGAATGGAAGACGACACACTTCGACTTCCATTCCATCCATGACAACTTATTGAAGCTCGATATTCTCGGGCACGATGACCCGACCGTCATTCGGATGCTTCAAGACTTATCCGGGATCGATCCGAAAACGATTCCGACAGACGATCCGACCGTCATGAAAATTTTCTCCTCGCCAGAAGTGCTCGGAGTGACACCGGAACAGATCGAGTCGAAAACCGGCACACTCGGGATTCCTGAGTTTGGGACGAAGTTCGTCCGTCAGATGCTTGAAGAGACGAAACCGTCCACGTTCTCGGAGCTCGTTCAGATTTCAGGTCTGTCTCACGGGACGGATGTGTGGCTTGGGAACGCGAACGAACTGATTTATAACGGGACGTGTGAACTGAAAGACGTTATCGGTTGTCGTGATGACATCATGGTCTACTTGATTTACGCAGGGCTCGAACCATCGTTCGCCTTCAAAATCATGGAGTCCGTCCGTAAAGGAAAAGGTCTCACAGACGAGATGGAGTCAGAGATGCGAGAGAACGACGTGCCGGAATGGTATATCTCTTCTTGTAAGAAGATCAAATACATGTTCCCGAAAGCGCACGCGACGGCATACGTCTTGATGGCCGTTCGTATCGCGTATTTCAAAGTGCATCATCCTATCCTGTACTATGCGACCTACTTCACCGTGCGCGCCGGAGACTTTGACTTATCTGCAATGATCAAAGGTCCTCAAGCCGTCCGTAAAGCGATGTCGGATATTCGGGAAAAAGGTTTCGACGCGACAGCGAAAGATAAAGGACTGCATACGGTCCTCGAACTTGCCCTTGAGATGCTTGAGCGGGGCATGAAGTTCCAAAACATCGACTTGTATCGTTCAAGCGCGACAGAGTTCTTGATTGAGGACAATACGTTGATTCCTCCGTTCAATGCGGTCGATGGGCTCGGAACGAATGCGGCAAAAGCGATTGTCGAAGCGAGGGAGGAAGGACAGTTCCTTTCGAAAGAAGATTTACGCAAACGAGCGAAGTTATCGAAAACGGTCATCGAGACACTTGATACGATGAAATGTCTTGAAGGCTTGCCTGATGAGAACCAACTCTCATTCTTTGATTTTGGGGTGTAAGTTGCGATTTGTCGGGAAAATATGATATATTGGTATCGAACAAAGTTGGATACTACGACGGAAAGGAGTAGGGAACCCTACTCCTTTCTTGTATGTAAAAGCCAGAAGGAGGGATGAGAGTGTCCAAAATAACAGAAGTCGTTGAATCGATTGCGTTGCCAATCGTCGAACGAGAAAACATGGAATTGGTCGATGTGGAATTCGTAAAAGAAGGTCCAGACTGGTTCTTGCGCGTTTATATCGATAAACCAGGGGGCGTCGATTTAGACGATTGCGTCAATATCAATGAACAACTCTCGGAAAAACTGAACGAAACCGATCCGATTGAACAGGCTTATTATCTTGATGTCTCGAGTCCTGGTGCGGAGCGTCCGCTGAAAAAGCCGAGTGATTTCGAACGTGCTGTAGGCAAAAACGTCTACATGAAAACGTTCGCTCCGATCGATGGTGCCAAGGAGTTTGAAGGAATTTTGACGGCATATGATGGGGAAACGGTCGTGATCGAGACACGCATCAAGACGAGAAAAAAAGCGGTATCGCTACCGGTAGACAAAATTGCACAAGCCCGCTTAGCGGTCACGTTTAGTTAAGGAGAGGGAAGAAGATGGGTCCACAATTACTCACTACAATCGATCAGATTGCCAAAGAAAAAGGAATTGACAAAAATATTATTATCGACGCTCTCGAACAAGCGCTCATTTCTGCATATCGCCGAAACGTCGCGAACCCGAACGAGCATGTGAAAGTCGAATTCGACCAAGTGACGGGAGACATTCGTGTCTACGCACTTTTAGAAGTCGTAGAACGTCTCACACAACCAGACCAACAGCTCTCGCTTGAGGAAGCACATGAAATCGACCCGAACTATGAGCTCGGTGATTTCCATAAAGAAGAAGTCACACCAAGTGATTTCGGACGTGTTGCAGCGATGACGGCGAAACAAGTCGTGACACAGAAGATGCGTGAAGCGGAGCGTGAACGCATCTACAACCACTTCGCAGATAAAGAAGACGAAATCATGACAGGGATTGTGGAGCGTTTTGATCCACGCAACTTGTATATCGGTCTTGAGAACAACATCGAAGCAGTCCTTACTCCGAACGAACAAATGCCGAACGAGTCGTATCAGATTCATGACCGTATCAAGGTATACGTGACAAAAGTTGATTCGACGACAAAAGGTTCAGGTGCTGCGATTCAAGTGTCGCGTACGCATCCGGGACTTTTGCGCCGTTTGTTCGAACTCGAAGTGCCTGAGATTTCAAACGGAACAGTCGATGTCATGTCTGTATCGCGTGAAGCAGGTGACCGTTCGAAAATTGCTGTGCACTCGGATATCGTTGACCCGGTCGGCGCATGTGTCGGACCGAAAGGGCAACGTGTCCAAACGATCGTCGACGAGTTGAACGGCGAAAAGATTGATATCGTTCGTTGGTCTGAAGATCCGAAAGAATTCGTTCGAAACGCACTCAGCCCGGCGCAAGTCGTTGCCGTCTATGTCAATGAGCCTGCGAAGTCGACGACAGTCGTCGTACCGGACTACCAACTGTCACTCGCGATTGGAAAACGTGGTCAAAACGCTCGTCTCGCAGCAAAATTGACTGGTTGGAAAATCGACATTAAGAGCGAGACAGATGCGGAAGCACTCGATTTGTTCGATACGTTCGCTGAAAAAGTTGAATCAGAACCAGAAATTGTTCAAAATGAAGTTGAACAAGACTTATCAGATGCTTCAGTTGAAACAGCTGTGGTGAAAGAAGAGGAATGACCATGAAGCAAAAGAAACTTCCTTTGCGTAAGTGTGTGGTCACACAAGAAATGCTCCCGAAGAAAGAATTGATTCGTGTCGTTCGAACGCCTGAAGGTGACGTGGTCATCGATCAGACGGGTAAAGTGAACGGTCGCGGTGCCTACTTATCAAAAGATATCGATGTTGTTCGTCAAGCAGAGAAAAAACGAACGCTCGACCATCATTTGAAAGTGAAAACGAGCGATGACTTGTATGAGCAGTTGAAAGCTGCCGCAGGTGACGAATCATGAGTCAGTGGGAATCATTGTTAGGCCTTGCCGCTCGAGCAAGGAAAGTAACGATGGGAGAAGAGTTTGTATTAAAGGATGTGCGAGCGGGTCGTGCCAAGCTCGTCATTCTAGCCGGAGATGCAGGTGCCTCGACGAAAAAACGAGTCACCGACAAATGTGCATCTTATCAAGTGCCGCTGATTGAAGTGAGCGATCGCTATACAATCGGTGCTGCACTCGGTAAAGATATGCGTGTCGTCGTATCGGTGACAGAATCCGGATTTGCGAACAAGCTTAAGCAACTTCTCTCTTAACTATTAACGGAGGTGGATGCTTTGGGAAAACGCGTCTATGAATTTGCAAAAGAACAGAATGTAACGAGTAAGCAAGTCATTACTCAATTAGAAAAATTGAACAAACCGGTGAAAAACCACATGGCCGTCCTCGATGATGAGACAGTCAAACAGTTGGACCGTGTGTTCAATCCAGAAAAATATCGTGCTGAGAAGCAAGTTGAAGCGAAAGCGACTTCAACTTCGAACGAGCCGAAACAAGAGAAAAAAGAACAGTCACGTCCGCAAGCAACGCAACAAAACCGTGGCGGTCAAAACAACCGCGGTGGTCAAAATCGTAACGACAACCGTAACAACGATCCACGCAATAAAAAACGTGGAAAAGGGAAAGGTAAAGGCAAGCCGGTAAAAGCGGCCGTGCCACAAGAAGCCGATCCAAATTCGAAGACAAGTCAGCGTAAAGCGGCTCGTCTCGCTCAAGAAGCAGAGATGGGGAACGTCATCAAGTATGAGGATGTGCTCAGTGTCTCTGACCTCGCAGAGAAAATGAACAAAAAACCAAACGAAATCATTATGAAGTTGATGGGTCTTGGTGTGATGGCGACAATCAACCAGACACTCGATGACGAAACAATCGAGTTGCTCGCTTCAGAGTTTGGTTTTGAAGTAGAAAAAGAAGTCGTCGTCGATGAGACAGACTTCGAAACAGTTGAGATTGACTTCTCACAATATGACCTTGAAGAGCGCCCAGCGGTCGTGACAATCATGGGTCACGTTGACCACGGTAAAACGACACTTCTTGACTCGATTCGTAACACGAAAGTCGTTGCAGGAGAAGCGGGTGGAATCACGCAGCATATCGGTGCGTACCAAGTGTCTGTAAACGACAAGAAAATCACATTCCTCGATACGCCAGGTCACGCGGCGTTCACAACGATGCGTGCACGTGGTGCGGAAGTGACAGATATCGCCATTATCGTCGTTGCGGCTGACGATGGCGTCATGCCACAAACAGAGGAAGCGATCTCGCACGCGAAAGCAGCGAACGTTCCAATCATCGTTGCGGTCAACAAAATGGACAAAGAAGGGGCAAACCCTGACCGTGTCAAACAAGAGTTGACTGAGTTCGGTCTCATTCCGGAAGAGTGGGGCGGCGAAACGATTTTCGTTCCGATCTCTGCGATTAAAGGTGAAGGAATCGATGAGTTGCTCGAGATGATTCTTCTCGTATCTGAAGTCGAAGAATACAAGTCGACGCCAGACATGCCAGCTCGTGGATCAGTCATCGAAGCAAAACTCGACAAAGGTCGTGGACCTGTTGCAACGCTTCTCGTTCAACACGGTACGCTTCGTATCGGTGACCCAATCGTTGTCGGTAGCACGTTCGGTCGCGTCCGTGCAATGGTCAACGACATCGGTCGTCGTGTGAAACAAGTCGGTCCATCTACACCGATTGAAATCACAGGTTTGAACGATGTTCCACAAGCCGGTGATCAGTTCATCGTGTTTGAAGATGAGAAGAAAGCACGTGCAATCGGGGAAAAACGTTACCAACGTTACCTCGAGTCACAACGCCGTGAATCAGCGAAAGTCAGCCTTGACGATTTGTTCAGCCGTATTCAAGAAGGTGAAGTGAAAGACTTGAACGTCATCATTAAAGCAGACGTACAAGGTTCAGCTGAAGCATTGGCTGGTTCACTCCGCAAGATTGATGTCGAAGGCGTCAAAGTTAACATCGTTCACCAAGGTGTCGGTGCCATCACAGAAGGTGACGTCATTCTCGCATCAGCTGCGAACGCCGTCATCATCGGTTTCAACGTACGTCCTGACGGTAACGCTCGTTCGATGGCTGAACAGGAAAATGTTGAAATGCGTCTCCACCGCATCATCTACAACGCGATCGAAGAAATCGAGAGCGCGATGAAAGGGATGCTTGACCCTGAGTTCGTCGAAGAAATCACTGGTCAAGTCGAAGTCCGTGACGTCTTCAAAGTATCGAAAGTCGGTACGATTGCAGGTTGTTATGTGACTGAAGGTAAAATCACACGCGACGCTGGTGTCCGTGTCATTCGTAACGGAATCGTCGTATATGAAGGCAAGCTCGATACGCTTCGCCGCTTCAAAGATGACGTAAAAGAAGTTGCGACTGGTTATGAGTGTGGGATTAAAGTAGAGAAATTTGATGACATCAAAGTAGAAGATGTTATTGAAGCGTTCGTCATGAAAGAAGTCGAACGTAAATAATGTGAGGAGGGATCACGTATGAAAATTCGTGCCCAACGTGTTGCCGAGCAAATGCGTAAAGAGATTACAGATGTCTTGTTACGGGAAGTGAGTGACCCACGTACAAAGAACGCTACAATTACGAGCGTTGATGTGACAGGGGACTTACAACAAGCAACGGTCTACTATACGGTGCTCGGTGATGAGGAAGATGTGAAAGCAGAAACGCAAGCAGGTCTCGACAAAGCGAAAGGATTTATCCGTCGCGAAATCGGGAACCGCATCCGTCTTCGTAAAACACCAGAAATCTCGTTTGAATACGATTCTTCGGTCGCATATGGTAGCCATATCGATTCATTGATTCGTGATTTGAACAAAGACCAATAATTTGAAAGGGGAGACATCGTTCTCCCTTTTTTGTATGGAGGGATGAAGTTGGAACCGAACGGAGTGCTTGTACTCGATAAGGACCGAGGCATGACGAGTCATGACTGCGTGTTCAAGTTACGAAAGTTGTTTCAAACGAAAAAAGTAGGTCATACGGGCACGCTTGACCCGGAAGTGACAGGCGTATTACCAATCTGTTTAGGACGTGCCACGAAGTTATCTCGTTTTATCACGGATGAGGGCAAGCGTTACGTGGCCGAGGTGACAATCGGGACGGCCACTTTGACCGAGGACGCTCACGGCGAGGTCGTAGAACAGAAGACAGTCAAACGGAATGAGTTGGACGAGTCACAGATTGATCAAGCGATGCGGCAACTGGTCGGAACGATTGAACAGATTCCACCTTATTATTCAGCGGTCAAGGTCAATGGGAAGAAACTGTATGAGTACGCCCGCAAAGGCCAAACCGTGGAACGCCCCCGTCGGATGGTCGAGATTCACCGTCTGGAGCGGACGAGTGAGTTAACGTTTGAAGAAGGAGTATGTCGTTTCCAAATGGAAATCGATTGCGGAAAAGGGACGTACATTCGTACACTCGCTGTACAAATCGGTGAGAAGATCGGTTACCCTGCCCATATGAGCGAACTGAGACGCACGAGCTCCGGCTCTTTCGAAGAAGCGAACGCTATATCCCTCGAACAGCTACAGGCATTAGAGACGGTCGAAGAACGAATGGCGCATGTCATCCCACTCGAAGAGGTCATCAAACGTTGGCCAGCCATCACGATTCCAAAGAATCGGGAGCGGTATATTCGGAATGGTGGCAAGCTGAACGGCGTTTCGCTCGAATTTGATTTATTTACTGTCTATAATGAAGAAGGAATCCCTCTTGCTTTATATCGAAGACAAGATGGAACGACAGACGCTACAGTCGAGGTCATGCTGGCCATCGACTAAGGGGGAAATTGACAGTATGGAAACAAGACATCTCACCTATCCAGAAACGCCTGACCTGTATCCATCGGTCATGGTACTCGGTTTTTTTGACGGTGTTCATAAAGGACATCAAGCCGTGATCAATCATGCGAAGCGTGTCGCGGCGGAGCATAACCTTCCGGTGACGGTCGTCACGTTCGACCCACACCCGAAACAAGTGCTCTCAAACAAACCCGACGCGGTCCGTTATATTACACCGCTATCCCGGAAATTAAAACGAATCGAAGCGCTCGGGGTCGAGCGATGTCTCGTCTTGACGTTCACAAAAGAGTTGGCTGGATTATCTCCTCAACAGTTTGTCGATGATTATTTGATTGCTGCTGGAGCCGTACATGTGACGGCAGGATTTGATTACTCGTACGGCAAGTTCGGTGAAGGGACGATGGAGACTCTCCCATACCATTCTCGCGATCAGTTCACGACGTCCATTGTTACAGAACAGACGATAGATGGAGAGAAGGTATCATCGACGCGAATTCGTAAGCTATTGGCTGAAGGCCACGTTGATGCAGCTCAAGAGTTACTTGGTGCCCCATATGTCATCTGCGGTGAAGTCATTCACGGAGACGCGAGAGGCCGTACAATCGGGTTCCCGACAGCAAACGTGTTAATGGACGCCTCATATGTCATGCCACGGCTCGGCGTGTATGCGACACGTGTCACGCTCCCTGATGGTCGGACGTTCGAGGCAATGACCAATGTTGGGCGTCGCCCGACGTTCTATGAGACGGGAGCGGTCTCTGTCGAAAGTCATCTCTTTGACTTTTCGGAGGATTTGTACGGGCAAGTGATCGAGATCGAGTGGGTTCAGTATATTCGTAACGAGCGAGCGTTCGATGGATTAGATGCATTGGTCGCTCAACTGAAACAGGATGAGGTATCGGCACGCTCAATCCTATCTTGACTTTCGGTTGCGGTTACGCTATCCTTGTCAAGTACGCAAAGTACACCGTTTCGCTTGGCTGGTCGATTCACCAACGCCGGCTCGGCAACGCGGCAATTTTTAATTAAATGGAGGTGGAGAGGCAATGGCACTCTCAAAAGAACGTAAAAACGAAATTATCGCGGAATACGCGACTAAACAAGGTGACACTGGTTCACCGGAAGTACAAGTGGCAGTGTTGACTGAACAAATCAACACATTGAACGCTCACCTTCGTACACACAAGAAAGACCACCACTCACGTCGCGGTCTCTTGAAAATGGTTGGACGTCGTCGTAACTTGCTTACGTACCTTCGTAACAAGGACGTTACGCGCTACCGTGAATTGATTCAACGCCTCGGTCTCCGTCGTTAATCGATCGAGACTGTTTAACGGGCTGGGACAACGTCCTAGTCCGTTTCTTGTTTGTTAAGAGGAAAATGATTAGACATTCGTAAGATAGAGTTACATAATAAACTAGATAAGGTTTGAGAGGAGAATGTACATGTTAGGTACGAAACAAGTATTCTCTACAGAGTGGGGCGGACGCCCATTGTCTGTAGAGGTCGGTCAACTTGCGAAGCAAGCAAACGGATCGGCGCTCGTTCGCTATGGTGACACGGTCGTCCTTGCGACAGTAACGGCTTCAAAAGCACCAAAAGATTTAGACTTTTTCCCATTGACGGTCAACTATGAGGAAAAACTTTACTCGGTAGGTAAAATTCCAGGAGGATTCCTTCGCCGTGAAGGACGTCCAGGGGAAAATGCGATTTTGACATCACGTCTCATCGACCGTCCGATTCGTCCACTCTTCCCAGATGGATTCCGTCATGACATTCAAGTCATGATTTACGTCATGTCGAACGATCCAGACTGCTCGGCTGAAATGGCAGGAATGCTCGGAACGTCAATCGCACTTTCGATTTCAGATGTACCGTTTGATGGTCCAATCGCAGGTGTGACGGTCGGACGTGTTGACGGCGAATTCGTCGTTAACCCAACGACGGCTCAAATGGAGAAAACGGATCTTGAGCTTCAAGTCGCAGGTACATCGACTGCCATCAACATGGTTGAAGCTGGCGCGAATGAAGTACCAGAAGATATCATGCTTGAGTCGATCTTGTTTGGGCATGAAGAGATCAAGCGTTTGATTGCATTCCAACAAGAGATTGTTGATGCAGTCGGCAAACCGAAGTTTGAATATACGGTCTCGAAATACGATGAGGCACTCACAGCAGAACTTGAAGCAGCTCGACCTGAAATCGTTGAAGCGGTTCAAGTGGAAGAGAAACATGCTCGCGACGAAGCCATCAACGAAGTGATTGCGAAATACGTGGCGATGTATGAAGAGCGCCTTGCTGATGAGCCATCAAAACTTGGAGAAGTTTCAGGCATCTTGAACAAATTCGTCAAAGATGAAGTCCGTCGCTTGATCACGGTAGACAAAGTCCGTCCAGACGGTCGTCGCCCGGATGTCATTCGTCCGCTCGCATCAGAAGTCGGATTGCTTCCACGCGCACACGGTGTCGGTCTCTTCACACGCGGTCAAACACAAGTCATGTCGGTCGCAACACTCGGTGTCATCGGTGATGCGCAAATCATCGACGGAATCGGCTTAGAAGAGAACAAGCGCTTCATGCACCACTATAACTTCCCGCCGTTCTCGGTCGGTGAAGCACGTCCAGTCCGTGCACCAGGTCGTCGTGAGATTGGTCACGGGGCACTCGGTGAGCGCGCACTCTTGCCAATCATTCCGAAAGAAGCAGACTTCCCTTATACGATTCGTCTCGTCTCGGAAGTACTTGAATCAAACGGATCAAGTTCACAAGCTTCAATCTGTGGCTCGACACTTGCCTTGATGGATGCAGGTGTACCAATCAAAGCGCCGGTCGCTGGGATTGCCATGGGTCTCATCATGGAAGGGGAGCACTACACGGTCTTGACAGACATTCAAGGACTCGAAGACCACCTCGGCGATATGGACTTCAAAGTTGCCGGAACGAAAGATGGGATCACTGCCCTTCAAATGGATATCAAGATTGCTGGAATCACGCGTGAAATCTTAGAAGAAGCGCTTGAGCAGGCACGTGTCGGTCGTCTACACATCCTTGACCATATGCTTGAAACATTAGACACACCACGTACACAATTGTCGAAATATGCACCGAAAATCGTGACGATGACAATCAATCCGGATAAGATCCGTGATGTGATTGGACCAGGTGGTAAGATGATCAACAGCATCATCGACCAAACAGGCGTCAAGATTGACATCGAACAAGATGGTACGGTGTTCATCGCCTCGACAGACCAAGAAGGCATTGATCTTGCCATGAAGATGATCGGGGACATCGTTCGCGAAGTCGTCGTCGGTGAAGTATTTGATGCAACGGTACGCCGCATCGAGAAGTTCGGCGCGTTCGTCGAACTCTTCAAAGGAAAAGATGCACTCGTACACGTTTCAGAATTCAGTCTCGAGCGTGTCGCAAACGTTGAAGACGTTGTGAAGCTCGGTGATACGATTCAAGTTAAAGTCACGGAAATCGATGATAAAGGTCGTGTCAACGCATCGCATAAAGCGCTCATCTTAGAAGGATTGTCTCCTGAAGAGCGTGAAGCGTATGAAGCGAAACGGAAGGCTGCACGTGAAAGCCGTCCACCTCGTGAAGGCCGTCCGCCACGTCGTGACGGGGACCGTCGTCCACCGCGCTCGACAAATTAATTATTCTGGCCATCGTCTTGGTGCGATGGCCTTTTTCATAGGAGTGAGAATATGGAATGGATGACACTACAAAATGGTATCCGCGTCATCATCGAACCGATTGAAGGTTCTCGCAGTACGTCAACAGGTGTCTTTATTAAAGCTGGGACACGAACAGAGTCATTTGAAAACATCGGAATCAGTCATTTGATTGAACATATGTTATTTAAAGGAACATCGACGAAAAACGCGAAAGAAATCGCTTCCTTTTTCGATGAGCTTGGTGGAAGCGTCAATGCCTTCACCTCAAAAGACCATACTTGTTTTTACGTGAAGACGCTCGACGAGCATGCGGTCATGGCGCTCGACGTCTTGACGGACATGTTGTTTGATTCGGTACTCGATGAGACAGAACTTGAAAAAGAGAAACGTGTCGTCGTGGAAGAAATCAAAATGTATGAGGATACACCTGAAGATCTCGTACATGAGCTATTGGCAGTTGCGGCATATCGTGACGATATTCTCGCACAACCGATCCTTGGAACGGAGGAGAGCGTCAATCGATTGACACGCGACCAACTCGTCGACTATTTACAAGAACGGTACGTGGCAGAAGAAATCGTCGTCTCCATCGCAGGACATGTCTCTGAAGAGTTGATGGAGGCAGTGAAGCGTAGGTTTGCCAACATCCCTTCTAGGGAATCGTCGAAAGAACTCAATCAACCAGAACTGTTCCATGATACGTTGACGAAACGTAAGGAGACAGAGCAAGCACATCTCTGTTGGAACTATGAAGCCATCTCGGCAACGGATGATCGTTTACCGCACTTGGCACTGATGAACAACGCCATCGGTGCAACGATGTCCTCACGGTTATTTCAATCGATTCGTGAAGAAGAAGGATTGGCCTACTCGATTTACTCGTACTATACGACGTTCGCCGATCATGGGACGTTTACCATCTATGTCGGAACATCTCCAGACACGTTGAATCAAGTCGAAATCATTCTAGAAAGAGAATTGAAGCGTTTGTTCGAAGAAGGATTGACGGATGAAGAAGTCGATAAAGGGAAACGCCAATTGAAAGGTTCGCTCGTTCTCGGGAATGAAAGCTCGAGCGCACGGATGAATCGGAATGGTCGGAACTTGTTACTACTTGATGAAGTGGAGCCGATTGAACAAGTGATTCAAAAAGTGGAGAAAATCAAGCGTGATGAGGTCAATGCGTTGATTCGTGAAGTGTTGACACATCAGCCAGCGAAGTCATATGTCCTCCCAAACGAAGCGTGACTTGAAACCGAATTGTAAGTTCTCTACACTGATTAAGAGGTATTCTTTAGTTTGGATAGGATACAGGTGAAAGAAGGGAAAGACTTGAACTTAACGGACTTAGTGAAGACGATACAACTCATTAACCAACCAAATCTTGAAGGCATCGTGGTGACTCACGTGACAACCGATTCTCGGGAAGTTGTCCCGGGGACGTTGTTTGTCGCCATCAAAGGCTATACGGTCGATGGACATGAATATGCGGCTCAAGCTGTGGAACGAGGGGCAGTAGCGATTGTCAGTGAACGACCGCTCGAACTTTCCGTTCCAAACTTGATTGTGCGCGATAGTTCTCGTTCAATCGGTCTTTTGGCTTCGGCGTTTTATGCGTATCCTTCTGAACAGATGCGACTGTTTGGAATCACTGGAACGAATGGTAAAACGACGACGACCACGATTTTACGGGATGTCCTAGACGTCCTCGGACACTCGACTGGCCTGATCGGCACCGTCGAGGTACGAATCAATGACAAGGTCGTACCGAGCAAGAATACGACACCGCAAAGCTCAGAACTGCAACAACTACTGGCACAAATGCGTGATGAAGGTGTGACGGACGTCATGATGGAAGTCTCTTCACACGGTCTTGAGCTCGGTCGTGTCATCGGAACGGATTTTGATATCGTCGGATTCACGAATTTGACGCACGATCATCTCGATTTCCATGGAACGTTCGAAAACTATGCACGCGCAAAGGGATTGTTGTTCGCTCAACTCGGTCAAATGGCATCACGCGGGAAGGTTGCCGTCTTGAATGCGGATGATGCACAGAGCGCTCTCTATGAGACGATGACAGGTGCTAAAGTGTTGACATACGGAATCGACACAACGGCCGATTTGATGGCGTCAGAGATTGAACAGACGTTGTCTCAAACGAGCTTTGTGTTGAACTATCAAGGCACACGCCTACCGGTGACCGTACAGTTTATCGGTCGTTTCAACGTGTATAATTTATTGCTGGCGACAGGCTGTCTCCTCGCAGCAGGATACTCATTGGAGCAAATCGCTAAAGCACTTGAAATGATTCATCCAGCCAAAGGACGCATGCAGCGCCTAGACGTGCCTGGGTATAACGTATACGCAGACTATGCCCATACACCCGACGGCATCGAACAATGTTTGAAATCGCTCGTCGGTGTACCAAAAGAGAAGATTGTTTTTTTAATCGGTACAGGCGGAAACCGTGACGTGACAAAACGTCCGGCAATGGGTGAGATGGCATCGACTTACGCTGGGACAGTCATCATTACAACGGACGACCCGCGTTTCGAAGCATATGAATCGATTACAAAAGGAATTGCGGCCGGAATGACGCATGACAACTATGTGGAGATCGGTGACCGGGAAGAAGCAGTCCGATACGCAGCAACTTTAGCCAAACCAGATAATATTATCGTGTTAGCAGGAAAAGGGCACGAAAAATATCAAATTATCGGTAACGAGAAATTGCCACTCGACGAAGAGGCAATTGTCCGATCGACCATTTTGAATACGGAGGAAGCATGATTTATGGCAGTACAACCAGTTACGTTGACAGAAAAAGAACATGACGACTTCGTCAAAGCTCATGATCGTGGTGATTTATTACAACTATCAAGTTGGGGAGATGTAAAACGACAGAACGGATGGACGTCGGAGCGCGTTGCGGTTGCCCGTGATGGTTTAACGACTGGTGTGGCGTTATTGTTATTTAAGCGCGTGCCGAAGTTACCGTATACGTTATGTTATGCCCCACGCGGATTTGTAGTGGATTATGATGACGTGGCGTCTCTCCAGGCACTTGTAAAAGAAACGAAGCGAGTCGCTGCAAATCACAAGGCGATTGTCGTCAAAATCGATCCAAACATCGACCGTGATGAGATACCGGGTCTCTTAACGGAAATGGAAGCCGTCGGATTTCATCATAAAGGGTACGGGGGTGGCTTTGACTATGCGCAACCTCGTTTCACGATGGAGACGGATTTACGTCCAAGTGAAAAAGAAATCTTTGCGAAATTCCATCATAAATTTCGTTATAACGTCCGGTTAGCGGAGAAGAAAGGAATCGTCTGTAAAGAAGTCGGGCGAGATGGATTAAAGACGTTTGCCGACCTCATGAAAGTGACGGGAGAACGTGATGGATTTGCCATTCGAGGACTCGATTATTTTGAGAATCTATATGATTGTCTCCAACCGAATGATGCGCGACTCTTTTTGACAAAGCTCGAACCGAAAATTGCGCTTGATCAGCAACAAGCGACGCTTGAAAAAGCAAAAAAAGAGTTGGAAAAGATTGAACGTGGGTTAGAGAAGGAGACGGTCGAAAAGAAACGGACAAGCCTTCTTAACCGCAAAGAACAGACGGTGGCACAAATTCAAAAAGCTGAGCAGGCGTTACCTGAGCTCATCGAACTGAATAAGACTTATCCGGATGGACTCGTGTTGTCAGGTGGATTATTAACACTTGCAGGACGACGTTCGTATTACTTATATGGTGCCTCATCGAATGAGTTCCGTGAGTTCATGCCGAACCATTTGATGCAGTGGACGATGATGCAAGCGGCGAAAGAGAGCGGAGCTGAACGATATGACTTCGGCGGTGTCTCAGGCAGCACAGACCCAGATGATGAATATGCGGGTCTCTATGCCTTCAAGTCTGGATGGGGAAGTGACATGATTGAGAAAGTCGGAGAGTTCGACCTCGTTTTAAACCGTCCTCTTTATATGGCACTCGAAAAAGGATTACCAATCCTTAAAGGACTGCGGAAACGGTTAAGAAGATGAGGTGGACCGGCGTATTATCACTTGCGATGGTCGCCTTCTTGATTGGGATTGTGCTGGCTTATTTTTATATGCAGCCCCAACCTGTACCTTGGGTGGATGAGCCGACCTTTGAAGCGGACATGTGTGTGCGGGACATAGAGGCAGAAAATACAATTTTGGCAAGAACCAATATTGATTTCGACCGCCTTCACCCACAAGTTGCGGAACGGGGAGCAACCTTTGTGCGCTTGGCACATTCTTGTCTCGATCTCGAAGTTCGATTGACGTCAGGGTATCGTTCAGCAAAAGAACAGAACGCATTATATGCGCAAGGTCGGTCTGAACCTGGACAAGTTGTGACGAACGCAAAAGCAGGTCAGAGCTATCATAATTATGGACTTGCAGTCGACTTTGTCATCATCCATGACAATAAAACGGATTATGACTTAAGTACGGATCGCAATCGTAACGATATACCAGACTGGCAAGAGCTCGGAGAATTAGGAAAGGCGCTTGGTTTCGAATGGGGAGGCGACTGGAACTCATTCCCTGACTATCCACATCTCCAAATGGACTTTGACTTGTCCATCCGACAACTTGACGCAGGGAAACGCCCGGACAAAGAAGCGGTCGCACCGCTTGCCGATACTCTAAAACCTCTACTAGATTGAACGGAAATGTTGGCAATGAAGCCGTTTTCCGATACAATATTCAGTAGCGATAAGGGACGAAACAGAATATGAAACATTTAGGAGGTTTTTGTTAGTGTCAAAAAAGAAGACAGAGAATATTAGCGTCTTTGCGCTTGGAGGCGTAGGCGAAATCGGAAAGAACATGTACGTCGTGGAGCTAGACGACGACATCTTCGTCATCGATGCCGGTCTCATGTTTCCAGGCGATGAGATGCTCGGGATTGATATCGTCATCCCAGACATCACTTATTTAAAAGAAAACAAGGATCGCGTCCGTGCGATTTTCATCACACACGGTCACGAAGACCACATTGGTGGACTCAGCTACGTCTTACGCGATTTAAAACACGTTCCGGTATACGGGACAAAATTGACTCTCGGGTTAATTGAACTGAAATTAAAAGAGGCCGGTTTGTTGAAAGAAGTCGACCTTCGCATGATTGATGCCAAAACGAAATTGACTATCGCTGATCATCTCGTCACGTTCTTCCGCGTCAATCACTCGATTCCCGACTGTGTCGGTGTTTGTATTCAAACATCTCAAGGTGCGATCGTCCATACCGGAGATTTCAAGTTTGATTATACGCCAGTCGATGGGAAACAATCCGATTTCAATAAATTAGCAGCGATTGGACAGCGCGGTGTACTCGCGTTACTTTCTGATTCGACAAACGCAGAGCGGCCGGGTCAGACTGGTTCAGAATCGATTGTCGGTGCTGAATTGAACGATGTGATTTATCAAGCCGAAGGTCGTGTCATCGTAGCGTCATTCGCGTCGAACGTCCATCGCTTACAACAAGTTTTTGCAGCTGCAGAAGCGAATGACCGTAAAGTCGCGGTCGTTGGCCGTAGTATGGTCAATATCGTCGAAGTCGCACAAAAATTAAACTACTTACGTTTCAAAGCGAAGACGCTCGTCGAGTTGTCGCAAGTGAATCGTCTACCTGACAACAAGGTCGTCATCTTGACGACAGGGTCTCAAGGTGAGCCGATGGCTGCTTTGACGCGTATGGCACGTAACGCGCATAAGCAAGTGAACATTCGTTTGAACGACACAGTTGTCATTGCGGCGACACCGATTCCAGGGAATGAAAAGTCGGTTTCAAAAACGATTGATCTATTGTTCCGTTCTGGGGCAAACGTCATTTACAACCAACGTAAAGTCCACGTATCCGGACACGGTTCGGCTGAAGAGTTGAAGTTAATGCTCAACCTCGTCAAACCAAAATACTTCTTACCGATTCACGGGGAATACCGGATGCAAATGGCACACTCAAAACTCGCTGAACAAGTAGGTGTCAAACCGAACAACATCTTCATCGTCGAAAAAGGAGATGTCGTCGAGTTCACTGGTCGAAAAGCCCGGATGAGCCGAAAAGTTCCTGCAGGTAATGTATTGATTGATGGGATTGGCGTCGGTGACGTCGGGAACATCGTCTTACGAGACCGTCGTTTGTTGTCACAAGATGGGGTCGTGCTTTGCGTGGTCACATTGAATCGGAAACAGAAGAAATTGATTTCAGGACCTGAACTTATCTCACGTGGATTCGTGTATATGCGCGAATCAGAAGAAATGATTTCAGAGGCAAACCGTATTGTCACGAAACAGATTGAAAAGAGTCTGCAAGCTGGCAGTGATTGGACCGAATTGAAATCAAATATCCGCGAGCGACTTAGCGTCTTCTTATTCGAGCAGACGAAACGTCGTCCGATGATCTTGCCGATCATCATGGAGATTTAATGGAATGAGAGTGAGGCAAAAGTCATCTGACTTTTGCCTTCTTTTTTTAGGAGGAACTAAAAGTGGCTCAAAAAACGAGAAAGACACCCGTGAAGCGGAAGCGACCCGCAGCGCGAAACACGAGAAAACGGAAAAAACAACCGATTGCGCCACGTACATATGGATGGGGGATTTTCGTTCTTTCCATCGTCGCATTCGTATTTGCCTTTTTCGATTTCGGATGGATTGGTCGGCAACTCTCTGACTTGTCCGAATACCTGTTTGGTGGCTGGGGTGCGCTTACCTATTTGATGATTGCCATCCTGTTATGGATTATATTAAAACCGATGAAGCCGATGGAGCGGGCAGGACTGCTCAGTATGACCGCCTCATTTCTACTATTTGGAGATTTACTTTGGGGAGATAAGCGCGGTGGGGTCAACGGTGGACTTTATGACTTAAACCAATACTTATTTTCTGATTTCGGTCTCATCTTTTTAGGCATCGTCTGTTTTATCCTCGGTGTCTCCCTCTATGTGCCAACGATTTGGGGAACCATCTATCATCGCCTAGAGGAATCCGTAATGGCCGTGAAAAAAGAATGGCAATCGAGACCAAAAACAGAGAAAAAACAAGACAACAAGCAAAATCACGAACCGAAACGGTCGCGAAAACCATCGCCTGAGCCGATGCCGACGGAAGCCGATTTAGAGGTGGAGTCAGAATCAGATGTGGTCACGATGAATGACATCCCAATCGTCGGATTCAGTGAGAAAGTTGTCGCGGAGAAAAAAGAGGAGCCTAAAACGGAACCGTCTACGGAAACGGATGGATCCATCTCGACCGAGGAGATGATGATGACCGCGGCGCAAGACGTCTCAGACACGTATGAGCTCCCGCCGTTCACGAATCTGAAGGAACCGGTGATCACCGATTTATCTGGGGAAAATGCACGTTTGAAAGAGAATGCAGCTAAGTTAGTGAAGACGTTAAAATCGTTTGGTGTAGGGGTGAAAGTATTGAAAATTCACCTTGGTCCGACGGTCACGAAGTATGAGTTACAGCCGGACATCGGTGTGAAGGTCAGTCGAATCACGTCGCTTAGCGATGATCTCGCACTTGCGCTTGCCGCGAAAGATATCCGAATCGAAGCACCGATTCCGGGCAAGGCGGCGATTGGTATCGAGGTACCGAACCAGGAAGTCGCTCCAGTCTGTCTTCGTGAAGTGCTTGAAGCAGACCCAGTGAAACAAGACGATTCAAAACTGCTCGTCGCACTCGGACGAAGCATTAGTGGCGAGACTGTCGGCATCTCACTAAACAAAATGCCGCACTTACTCGTGGCAGGGTCGACAGGTTCCGGTAAATCAGTCTGTATCAACGGGATGATTGTATCCATCTTGATGCGTTCTCGACCGGATGAGGTCCGTCTCATGATGATTGACCCAAAAATGGTCGAACTCAATGTTTATAACGGTGTGCCACATCTGTTGACGCCGGTTGTCACAGACCCGAAAAAGGCGGCACAGGCTTTGAAACAAGTCGTTGCCGAGATGGAAAGACGATATGAGCTCTTCAGTCGATATGGTGTCCGTAACATTGAAGGATACAATGAACTCGTCGATAAGTCCGATGATGAGGATGCAAAACGTCTACCGTTCATCGTCGTCATTGTCGATGAGTTGGCAGATTTGATGATGGTCGCTTCAAATGACGTTGAGGACGCCATCATGCGACTCGCGCAAATGGCACGGGCCGCAGGGATTCATATGGTACTGGCGACGCAACGCCCGTCGGTTGACGTCATTACAGGGGTCATCAAAGCAAACATCCCGTCTCGCATCGCATTTGCGGTCTCATCACAAACCGATTCCCGGACGATTTTGGACGGAGGTGGAGCAGAAAAACTGCTTGGGCGTGGCGATATGCTCATGCTTGCTAATGGGATGAACAAGCCGGTACGTGTCCAAGGAGCGTTCGTCTCCGATCAAGAAGTCGAAACGGTCGTCAATCACGTCATCGCACAGCAACGTGCGCAGTACGTAGAAGCGATGATGCCGAAAGAAGAAGAGGTGACGACGATTGACTCGGACGATTCATTGTTCGGAGAAGTCATTCAATTCATCGTTACCCAGGAAACGGCTTCGACCTCAATGATTCAACGAAGATTTAGAATTGGTTATAATCGGGCAGCGCGTTTGATTGACTCGCTTGAAGAGGCGGGATACGTAGGTCCATCAGAAGGTTCGAAACCAAGGAAAGTATTAATTCATGAACAAGACGAATAAATTTAAAAACGAACGATTGTATACATAGATATACAATCGTTCGTTTTTTGTTCCTTTTTCTACGATATGGAAATATTCGCGCAAATCAGAGAGGTTCGCTATAATATAAATGTAATATAGCACATATGTCCTATAACGTTTATTAGTACATACTTTTAAAAACTACTGAAACGATTACATTTTTTAATAACGTTTACATTTTACAAAAGTTTTTCAAACTGAATCGAAATGGGTAAAATGGACTCAGAGGTACGGTTGGAGATGGTTTTTTAAAATATTTCCTTGATTCCGAACAAAAACTATTGCGTTCTAATTCTCGAATCCCTATACTTAATATTGGCAAGGACATTCATACGTCAGATGTCTGAGCACTGGTAAGTAAATTAAAGGTGGTGAGGCCAATGTCGATTAAGCTCGATCATCGATTGCTCTATCTTCGAGTGATTGAGAAAATTAAGCAAGATATCGACGCTGGTGTCTATCGTGAAGGTGAGAAGTTACCTTCAGAGTTCGAGCTTTCGAAGCAACTCGGAGTAAGTCGAGCGACACTTCGTGAAGCGCTAAGAATTCTCGAAGATGAGAAATTTGTCGTGCGAAAACATGGGGTAGGGACATTTATTAGTTCTAAACCGCCATTCACGTCAGGAATTGAAGAATTGTTCAGTGTCACTGATATGATCACACGTGCAAAAATGACACCAGGAACGAAAGTATTGGTGGCCGAGAAAGTGTTGGCAACAGAGAGAGAAGCCGAGCGTCTCAAGATTGAGCCGAACTCACCGATTTATCGGATTGTTCGAATTCGATATGCGGATGACACACCGGTCGTTTATTGTGTCGACAAAGTGCCGGCCCATCTCGTCTCGAATCCCGAGGCATTGACTGAAGGGAAGTCTTTGTTTGACTCTCTCGAAAAAGAGGTAGGACGTCGAGTCGCATACGCAATCACGCACATCGAACCGAGCGTCAGCTCTGAAATTTCGTCACAACTTCAGACGGACCAACCGTTACTCGCTTTAAAACAATTGCATTACGATGAGAGTGATTTACCATTGCTCGATTCGGCCAACTTTTTCCGAGCTGATCGATTCGACTTCCACGTCGTACGTAAACGAGTGTAACCGAACAGTTTTTTGACGGAAAAGTTATTTTTGGGGAACAGCGTGAAAGCGCTTTCTTATACCGGTGTAAAGACTACTGATAACATGACAACAAAATTTGTTATGAACCGAAAGGGGAAACACGACGATGATGAACAAAAAGAAAACGATTCTCTCAGCTTTAGCAGCAGGACTCACACTCTCTACAGTACTCGCAGCATGCGGTGGAGATGACAACGAAGGCGGCTCATCTTCAAACGGCGAAGGCGGCGAGGGCGGCGACTTCAAAGTAGCAATGGTTACAGATACTGGCGGTGTTGATGACAAATCATTCAACCAATCTGCTTGGGAAGGTCTCACGAAATTCGGTGAAGACAACAACTTGACTGAAAACGAAGGATACAAATACCTTCAATCAGCTAAACAAGCGGACTACCAGCCAAACTTGCAACAATTGGCTCGTGACAACTTCAACTTGATCTACGGTATCGGCTTCTTGATGGCTGAAGACGTACAAAAAGTTGCTGAGCAGTTCCCAGACAATAACTTCGCAATCGTTGATATGGTTGTTGACGCTCCGAACGTTGCTTCAATCACGTTTAAAGAGCAAGAAGGTTCATTCCTCGTTGGTGTCATTGCCGGTCTCACAACGACAACTGATAAAGTCGGTTTCATCGGTGGAGTAGAATCAGACTTGATCAAGAAGTTTGAAAATGGATTTAAAGCGGGTGTCATGGCTGTTAACCCAGAAGCAACAATCGACGTGAAGTATGCAGAAGACTTCAACTCGGCTGAAAAAGGAACAGCAATCGCTTCAGGTATGTACGGTTCTGGATCGGACATCATCTATCATGCAGCTGGTGGTACAGGTGTAGGGGTATTCACAGAAGCGAAAAACCGTAAGAAGAACGGCGAAGAAGTTTGGGTAATCGGGGTTGACCGTGACCAGTACGAAGAAGGTCTTCCAGAAGACGTTACGTTGACTTCAATGGTTAAACGTGTAGATACAGCTACTTATGATGTATCGAAACAGACGATGGACGGAGAATTCCCAGGCGGCGAAATCATCGAGTTCGGTTTGAAAGATGACGGTGTCGGCATCGCAGAAACTTCTGACAAGCACGTTTCACAAGAGATTCTCGATAAAGTTGAAGAATACCGTACACAATTGGTTGACGGAGAACTCACTGCACCAGCAACTGACGCTGAGTTCGAAGAGTTCATGAAAAACGTAAAATAATTCATTTGAGTGAAGGGGGGACCCATGTGGTCTCCCTTTACTTAAAGTTAGGGGTGAACTTCCTTGGAATATGTAATTGAAATGCTAAATATTCGCAAAGAGTTCGGTACGTTCGTTGCGAACGACAATATCACACTCCAATTGCGCAAAGGAGAAATCCATGCGCTTCTCGGAGAGAACGGGGCGGGGAAGTCGACGCTCATGAACGTGTTATTCGGTCTCTATCAGCCTGAAGGCGGAGAGATTCGTGTGCACGGAAAGAAAGTGGATATTGAAAACCCGAACATCGCCAACGAACTTGGGATCGGGATGGTCCACCAACACTTTATGCTAGTTGAAAAATTCACAGTCACTGAAAACATCATCCTTGGACTTGAGCCAAAGAGCGGTGTGACGATAGACCGTGCGACAGCCCGTAAAAAGGTCATGGATATTTCAGAACAGTATGGACTTAAGATTGATCCAGACGCGAAGATTGAAGATATTTCAGTCGGCATGCAACAGCGTGTAGAAATCTTGAAGACGCTCTATCGCGGGGCGGATATTTTGATCTTCGATGAACCGACGGCAGTGTTGACACCACAAGAGATTCAAGAACTTATCCAAATTATGAAACGTCTGATTGCTGAAGGTAAGTCGATCATCTTGATTACGCACAAGCTGAAGGAAATTATGCAAGTCGCAGACCGATGCACGGTCATTCGCCGCGGACGTTATATTGGTACCGTTGAAGTGGACGAGACGGTTAACGAAGATAGTCTTGCTGAAATGATGGTCGGGCGTGAAGTTAATTTCGATGCAGAGTATTCGAAAGCCGACCCGCAACAAGTCGTTCTCGACGTTCAAGGGCTTGTCGTCAAAGACAGTCGTGGTTTGAAAGTTGTTGAAGGATTAGACCTTCAGATTCGTGCTGGAGAAGTGCTTGGTATTGCCGGAATTGACGGTAACGGTCAGACGGAACTGATTGAAGCGATCTCTGGGCTCAAGAAACCGGAGTCGGGTAAAGTTTTGCTCAATGGAAAAGATGTGACGGGGCATACGCCACGTAAAATGACGGAAGCTGGAATCGGACACATTCCACAGGACCGTCATAAACATGGTCTCGTCCTTGACTACTCGATTCGTGACAACATGGTTCTTCAAACTTATTATAAAGAACCATTCTCGAAACGAGGACTCATGAATTATAAAGCTGTGGCAGAGAAAGCGAAGGCGTTGATTGAGAAGTTTGACGTCCGAACTCCATCCATCGATGTCCCGGCTCGTGCCCTTTCTGGTGGTAACCAACAGAAAGCAATCATTGCCCGTGAGGTCGATCGTTCACCTGATTTACTCATCGCAGCACAGCCGACGCGCGGTCTTGATGTCGGTGCGATTGAATTTATTCACGAACAACTCGTTAAAGAACGTGAAAAGGGCCGTGCCGTCTTGCTCATTTCGTTCGAACTTGATGAGATTTTACACGTATCAGACCGCATCGCCGTTCTTTATGAAGGAAAAATCGTAGGAATTCGTGATCCGAAAGAGACGACGGAACAAGAGCTTGGTTTCTTGATGGCCGGCGGTCAGAGAGGGGACGACAAAGAATGAAAAAATTAAGTTTAAATCAACTTCTCATTCCATTCCTATCAATCATTTTAGGACTTCTCGTCGGAGCCATCGTCATGCTGATTGGTGGATACGACCCGATTCAAGGCTTCATCTCCTTGTTTGAAGGGATGTTTGGAAGCCCATATGCCGTCGGGGAGACGCTACGAGCAGCAGCACCACTTATCTTCTCGGGTCTCGCGGTTGCTTTCGCATTCCGGACGGGGTTATTCAACATCGGGGTAGAAGGTCAAGTATTAATCGGATGGGTAGCAGCTGTATATGTAGGGATCAACTTCGATTTGCCGATGTTCATCCATTTACCGCTTGCGCTTCTCGCAGCGATGGTCGCGGCCGCACTTTGGGCTTTCGTTCCTGGATTCTTGAAAGCGAAGTTTTACGTCCACGAAGTTATCACATCCATCATGATGAACTATATCGCGCTATACACGACGAATGCGATTTTGCGTAGCGTCATCGGTGTGACGAACGAGCGTACTGACTCAATCAATGAATCAGCATCGCTTGCATCACCTTGGTTGCAAGAGTTGACGACGTACTCACGTCTTCACTGGGGTGTCCTCGTTGCAGTACTCGCGGCGATTGTGTACTACTACATTCTTCAGCGTACGACACTCGGTTATGAGTTGCGTGCAGTCGGTTTCAACAAACATGCCTCTCAATATGCGGGGATGAGCGTTGACCGTAACATCGTCCTTTCGTTTGTTATCTCAGGGATGTTTGCAGGTCTCGCTGGTGCGATGGAAGGTCTCGGGACGTTCGGTAGTATGACGCTCTCTGCATCGTTCACAGGTGTCGGTTTTGACGGGATCGCAGTAGCCCTTCTTGGTGCCAACACAGCAATCGGTGTCATTCTCGCAGCGATTCTATTTGCTGGATTGAACATCGGTGGATTGGCGATGCAGCTCGGTGCGAACGTACCGTCTGAACTTGTCAAAGTCATCATCGCAGCAATCGTCATCTTTGTGGCATCTGGTTATGCCATCAACTATGTCATTGAGAAACTTAAAGGAAATCGTAAGAAAGGAGTGGAGAAAAAATGAGCTTCTTAGAAGTCCTCTATATCGTCGTACCGGTTGCACTTGCCTATGCGACTCCACTCATTATCGCAGCACTCGGTGGGATTTTCAGTGAACGCTCTGGTGTCGTCAACATTGCCCTTGAAGGGATTATGATCATCGGTGCCGCAACAGGGATCATCACGACGCTCACGTTAACAGACTTAGGAGCCGGTGTATTTAGCCCATGGATCTCCTTGCTCGTTGCGATGGTAGTCGGTGCACTATTCTCTCTCTTCTTGGCTGTCCCGGCCATCCTATGGCGTGCAGACCAAACAGTTCTTGGAGTAGCAATCAACATGCTTGCGATTGGTCTCGCCATCTTCGTTGTGCGTGTGCTTTACAACAAAGGTCAAACTGACTTTATCGAGTACCGTATTGCGAAAGAAAATGTACCATTTTTATCAGATATTCCTGTTCTAAAAATGTTCTTCATTAACGTGCAATACACGTCATTCGTTGCCATCGCTTTAGCGTTTGTCGTCTGGTTCGTTATCTTCAAGACGCCATTTGGACTTCGTCTTCGTTCAGTCGGAGAACACCCGATGGCCGCTGACACGATGGGGATCAACGTCACAAAAATGCGCTTTATGGGCGTCATGCTCTCTGGTGCATTTGGTGGTCTTGCCGGAGCGGTATACGCCGTCACGGTTACGACGAACTTCAGTGGAACGACAATCGTTGGTCAAGGGTTCTTGGCGATTGCTGCAATGATCTTTGGGAAGTGGAATCCGCTCGGAGCGCTCGGCGCTGGATTGTTCTTCGGGTTCGCCCAAGCGTTATCGATTATCGGAAGCAACTTGCCTGTCATCAATAACGTGCCGCAGCTTCTACTTTTGATTGCACCTTACGCACTCACGATTCTTGCGCTCGCTGGACTCGTCGGTCGTGCAGATGCACCGAAGTCGGTCGGTATTCCATATATTAAAGGAAAACGTTAATCCAGAATAGGACATATGTCCATTTCGGAAAGGTTGTTTGGTGCTTAAGCCAAACAACCTTTTTTGTTATACTTGGCTAGAGCTGTCATGATTAGAGTGGGATAGAGCAGTGAATAAAAAAGACATATCGGTCATTTGACCAATATGTCTTTGCAAGTTTATTCGTACTTTAATGCATCGCCATCGAACGATTCATCTGCCACTTTGATTGAATCGGTCGGGCACCCTTCGAATGCATCCATCATGTCTTCGTACAACTCATCAGGGATTTCCACAGTACCTGTGTTGTCATCCATCAAGTTGAATGCGAGACCCTCATCATCGTAATCGTAAATATCTGGTGCTGCTGCGCCACAAGCTCCGCATGCGATACATGTATCTTTATCGACGATAGTAAATTTTGCCATGATAATAACCCTCCAAACGGTTCGTTTCTCTTAGAAATCAATCTACTGTCTACGAGTAATTGTAGTCTACATACCCAATTATTTCAATGAGGAAACGAGTGTCTTTTTGGTAGGATAATGATTTTTTTAAGGATGTGACGACTTGGTTCATTTAGCAGATGGAGTTTTACTGCTGGCCATTAAGCGATTAAATGGGGAACGGAGTGAACGTAGCCTGTTCCATGTCTTGAACGGAAAGCGCTCGGCAACGACGTTACAAGATGCGTTCTTTTATGAGCTAGAGCCTGTTTTTGGTCAATTTCCTCAAACGACGTACTCATATGAATCTTTGTTAAAAGGATTTGAAAAGCGGGGATGGCTGGACCGTAAACAGTTTAAACTGACAGAAGCGGGAAACCTATTGTCTTCACCTGAAACGGTAAAGGATTTATTCAATCGTTTAGGGGGAGAGCGCCGTGATTATAATGCGACGACGTGGAAACGTTTGAGCCTCTTTGTCCAGACATTCATGTCTAGGGAACATGAGAGGACGTTTTATCCCGTTCAAGCCGATCGACCTGCGGAACAGTGGGTCAAACAGTTGTTACAGATCGATCGAGATTGGAAGGTGCTTATGCAAACATTCCATCATGAGATCGAGGATGCACTTGACATCATTGGGGACCCATATGCGACAGCGGTCGTCTATCGATTCACGGGAGCCTTCGAGACCGGTCTGACCTATGAACAAATCGCCAGTCTACTTGATGTCGATGCAGAGACGGCTCGCCTCTATTTTTTAGCAGGATGGAATGAGCTGTTAACTGTGTTACCGAAAGAGGCGAAGCTTCGGGGTTTCACGTACGGACTATCGACTGAACGTATGACCTATTCAGCACGTGAATCGTATGATCTCTTCCTCAAAGGCTATTCGTTTCAACAAGTTCAATCGAGCCGCCGACTACGAACGAGCACGATTGAGGATCATGTGGTAGAGATGGCGATGTATTTAGATATCTTTCCCCTCGATCAATTTGTTCCGAGCGACGATATCGTCACCATCGAGAAACTGCGAGACCCAGAGAGCTGGGCTTTGAAACCTATATTTGAAAAGATGGGCAACGTGAGTTACTTTCAAATACGCCTTGTGTTCGCAAGGTTGAAACGAGGTGAGACATTTGTATGAATCGACATTGAAACGCGTGTTCGGATATGATTCATTTCGTCCTGGGCAGCATGAAATCATCCACTCCGTTGTAGAGGGACAAGATGTATTAGCCGTCATGCCGACAGGGGCAGGGAAGTCGTTGACGTTTCAACTCCCTTCGTACATCAAGAACGGGGGATTGACGGTCATCGTCTCGCCTCTCCTCTCCTTGATTGAAGACCAAATGCTCCATATCCGAGAGCGGGGAGAACGTGGCGTCGCACGTTTGACGTCGATGGAGTCTTCTGAAGAAAAGCAAGAAATCATCAATCACTTGAAACGTTATCGATTTTTATATCTCTCCCCCGAACAGTTGGCCGTTCCGTACGTTACACGCGCACTCTCAAACGTGAAGATTCAAATGCTCGTCATTGACGAGGCGCACTGTATCTCACAATGGGGTCATGAGTTCAGACCGGAATATGCGCGTTTAGGCGAACTACGTAAACAAATCGGGAGTCCTCAGTGCATGGCCGTCACGGCGACGGCACCGGAGAGTGTGAAGCAAGATATTATTGAAAAGTTGGCACTCTTTTCACCTGAGCAGTTCGTCCATTCCGCGAATCGACCAGAAATTCGATTGATGGTCGAACGACTTGAAAAAGAGAAGAAACTTGATCGGCTAAAAGAATTGGTCCGAGATGTTCCAAAACCTGCAGTCGTCTATACGGCGACACGTCGGGAAGCCGAGGCATTGGCGTTTGAACTAGAGGACGCGTTGTTTTATCACGGTGGTATGTCAACGGAAGACCGGCGGCTCGTACAATCTCAATTTTTACGGAATGAAGTGTCGGTCATGGTGTGTACGAGTGCATTCGGGATGGGCGTGAACAAAGACAACGTCCGCTCTGTCATCCACTATCAAATCCCTGCGACGGTGGAAGCATATATGCAGGAGATTGGTCGTGCAGGTAGAGATGGAGCAGCGGCGTTTGCTGTTCTCCTTTATGCGGATGGGGATGAACGCATTCAGCAGTTTTTAATTGACGGTCAATATCCAAAAGACGAAGAGATCCGCTTAGCATACTTTGAGTGTGAGAATGGCACGAAACTTTCGCAATTACCCCGTTTATTAAGAATGAACGAAGAAGACCCGAAATTCCTTCTTTTGAAGCAGATGCTGTCTGAACGCTCGCTTCAAGAGGCGCTCGATTGGGTAAAAGAAAGAAAACGTGATCGCTATCGTCAGCTCGGACAGATGATGGATTATGCACTTATCCGAACGTGCCGACGTGATTATTTACTCCGTTATTTTTCGGAGCCGACAATCGACCAAGAGGAATGTTGTGATGTGTGTGGGACGATTGAGTTCCCTGAGACACCGCAAATCGTTCGAAAAAATGTGACAGAATGGAAAATACGGTTGACGCAAATCTTTTCCTTTGAATAATATCATAGTAAAATGATAAAAAAGGTAAAGGAGGGCATACGTTGCGACATCGGAATCAGGCAGATTCTTTGCGCGAGCAGTTGGCGGACACGTTGCCGTCTCGATCGGAGAGGCAAGAGCATGAACGGAAGAGGAAGTTAAATGATAACTTGATGAAGCGCCCGTTGGCGATGACTCTAACTTTCGCCATGTTAGCGATTATTCTCATTTTCATATATATCGGGCGAGATGCCATTTTTTAAGAAGGGTACGGACATGGTCCGTGCCTTTTTTTATTTTGGGAAAATACTCGATTGCACAATAAAAGGGGTAAACCTTTTCAATTGAGGATATACTTATATCATAGAACGAATAAGAGAGGAGGGCGGAGATGCCGAAATACTCCATTAAGACTGTGGCGACGTTGACCGGTGTCAATCCAACGACCATTCGAGCATGGGAACGGCGATATCAATTTATCGTACCGAGCCGAACCGAATCAGGTCACCGCCTGTATTCAGATCAAGATGTCGAGAAAATTAAGTGGGTGGTAGACAAGCAAAAAGAGGGATTGACGGTCTCTCAAGCCATTCAACAACTCCACCAAGCTCCTGAACCAGAACCGAAGTTTGCGAAGCTTTACGATGAAGAGTTGAAGGATGCCCTGCTTCAGGCATTGCTTTCTTTTGATGAGCGGACCTCGCATGATCTAATTAATCGTGCGTTTAATACGTTCAGTTTTGAAAAGGTGACAAAAGATATCATCGGACCGTTACTGATGGATATTGGTTCAAAGTGGGAGCAAGGAACGATTACGATTGCCCATGAGCACTTCGCCACGGCGTTTTTACGAGCGCGTCTTTCTACGTTGTCACTTCAAATGCCGATGAATCCGTTTCTTCCACGAGTCACTTGTGTCTGTGCACCGGGTGAGATGCATGAAATTGGATTGCTGTTCGTCACACTTTATTTGCGTCAACATGGGTACGACGTCATCTTTTTAGGAGCGGGCTTCCCGAAAGAAGATTTAAGTAAGGCGCTGCACGACATTAACACATCGTGCCTTATTTTTGCATGCACCTTGACGGACAATATCCCGAACTTGTTAGAGGCGATGGAATATATTCAAGAAGAGCATCCTACATTAAAGATTGGGGCGGGTGGATACGCGGTCAGCCTCGAACGGAGTCAGTTCGATGATGCATTTCTTGGCGATGCGCCAGAAGAGTGGACGAAATGGTTATCAACTATTTGACACGGGATTAAAACGGGAGTAGCTTATTAGTAGGATTGAATATTCACTGGAGGTTTTCGATTGAGATTTGAAAAACAAACAAAAGAACATCTTCGTGTATATGTGACTGCGAATGAGCTTTCGTTACGTGGAATCGCCATCGATACGATCGTGGGGGAAAACGGTCAACAGCTGTGGAAAGAATTACTTGAGACAGCAGAGAGTGAATACGGGTTTTCTCCGCAAGGAGCGGTCGATTTGAATGTGACGATGTTTCCACGCGATGGTCTCGTCATCGATGTTCAAAAAGGTGAGGCCATAGCAGAGCTTGATGTCGAGCAAGTTGAGATTCGACTCACAATTGATGTCATTCATCATTTGATTTATCAGTTTGATGATATCGAAGATGTGATTAACGCGTCGATTCAACTGTTTCCACATATACATGAAACTGAGCAGGGTGGAGCACTTTATCACTATGAGGGACGGTACTATCTCCACTTCGTGGAAGTGCTACCCGAGAAAGTGGAAGAACGTCTCGCTGCCATTTTGTCCGAATATGGTAAAACGACTACGGTCAGTCCGTACGTCATGATGGAATATGGAAAAACGATTCAAACTGAACAGGCTGTGAAAGAGCTGTACGATGCATTCGCATAAGTACGGCTTTTTTTACTTTTCTGTTTCTATTGTTTTTGATATGTCCGTGTTATGATTAGACATGAATTTTCAGTAGTTAGTTGAAGGAGAGATTGGAATGAAGGTCGCTGTATTGTATGGTGGAGTGTCAGGAGAACGTGAGGTATCCCTCACAAGTGGACAAGGGATGATTGAGGCATTGACGGAGCGTGGCCATGAGGTCACGGCAATCGATTTTCATCCAGAACGCGCGAACGAGTTATTGACGTTAGATGTCGATGTCGTCGTCAGCGCATTACACGGGAAATATGGCGAAGATGGTCGCGTCCAATCGTTGCTTGAAATGGCGGGAATCCCTTACACGGGGTCAGGTGTCCTAGCATCTGCTCTTGCGATGGATAAGGCACGAGCGAAAATCATCTTCGCAGCATCAGGCATCCGTGTGGCGCGCGACGTGTTAATTGAATCTGTGGATTCGATTGATGCGAAAGTAGCTGAGTGGGGAAATGAGTTTCCGTGTGTCGTCAAGCCTGCACAAGAAGGTTCTTCGAACGGTTTGACAATTGCGATGGACGAGTCGATGTTACGTGCGGGAATTAATCGAGCATTTTCATGTGATTCAGCAGTATTAGTCGAGCAGTACATTAAAGGAAAAGAATTGACGGTACCGGTCATCGGAAACTTCGGGAAAGAAGAAGCACTTCCTGTTATTGAAATCATTCCAAAAAATGAGTTTTACGACTACGAGTCGAAGTATACAGAAGGTGGTTCGATTCATGTTTGTCCAGCCGAAATCTCGGATGAGTTGACGATGGAAGTGCAACAAGCGGCTGTCATGGCTCACCGTGCGCTCGGTTGCTCAGGGTACTCACGTTCAGATTTCCTCGTATCGGAATCGGGTGAAGCGTATATTTTAGAAACGAACACGCTGCCTGGAATGACGCCGTTGAGTCTCTTCCCGGACAGTGCGAAAACAGTCGGAATCTCGTATGGCGAGCTTTTAGAACGCTTTATGGAGCTAGCACTCGAACGCGAGTCGAAGTAAGACATCTGGATCATTCCACACTTCAAGAAAACGCTTTCATTATTTTTGTAAAACCCTTTCAAATTGAGCGTGTATCAGCTATACTTTTAAACGAATACGAGGTTAATTCTTGGGGGAGAATTGACAATTTAGGGGAGGAAACCTTCATGATTACGGATCAAGAAAAAGGTCATCAAAAACGAAAAAACATCTTGGAATCGACACAAGAGGTAATTCACGAAGCTTTAGATAAACTCGGCTATCCAGATGAGATGTACGAGTTATTGAAAGAACCGCTTCGCATGCTGACCGTTCGGATCCCAGTTCGCATGGATGACGGCTCGACAAAAATCTTTACGGGTTATCGCGCTCAACATAACGATGCGGTCGGACCGACAAAAGGGGGAATTCGGTTCCACCCGAGCGTAACTGAAGTAGAAGTCAAAGCATTATCTGTATGGATGAGTTTAAAGGCGGGGATTGTTGACTTGCCATACGGTGGGGGGAAAGGCGGAATCGTCTGTGACCCACGTGAAATGAGTTTCCGTGAAATCGAACGATTAAGCCGTGGTTATGTGCGTGCCATTAGCCAAATTGTAGGACCGACAAAAGATATCCCTGCTCCGGACGTGTTCACGAACTCGCAAATCATGGCATGGATGATGGATGAGTATAGCCGAATCGATGAATTCAACTCACCAGGTTTTATTACAGGTAAACCGCTTGTACTTGGCGGTTCGCACGGTCGTGAAACTGCGACTGCGAAAGGTGTAGCCATCATGATTCGAGAAGCGGCACTCCGCCGTGGCATCGAACTGAAGGGTGCCCGTGTCGTTGTTCAAGGATTCGGGAACGCGGGTAGCTTCCTTTCGAAATTCATGTACGATGCCGGAGCAAAAGTGATTGCGGTCAGTGACGCTTACGGTGCGATCCATGACGAGAATGGCTTAGATATCCCGTACTTGTTAGACCGTCGTGATTCATTCGGTACGATTTCGACGCTCTTCAAAAACACAATCTCGAATAAAGAGATGTTAGAACTTGACTGTGACATTCTCGTGCCAGCTGCTATCGAGAATCAAATCACGGAAGATAACGCCGATGCCATTAAAGCTTCCATCGTAGTGGAAGCGGCGAACGGACCGACGACGAACGAAGCGACGAAAATTTTGACGGAGCGCGGAATTCTCCTCGTGCCAGACGTATTGGCATCAAGTGGTGGGGTCACGGTTTCTTACTTCGAATGGGTACAAAACAACCAAGGTTACTACTGGACGGAAGAAGAGGTCGAGGAAAAACTTGAAAAAGTACTCGTTCATTCGTTCAACACTGTTTACAACACATCTTCAGCCCGCAAAGTCGATATGCGTCTCGCTGCCTATATGGTCGGTGTACGTAAGATGGCGGAAGCGTCACGTTTCCGCGGTTGGGTTTAAATCAAAAAGTTCGGTCAACGCGTGTTGACCGAACTTTTTTTATACTTTAATACGATTTGCGATCGTGTCTGCGATGGCTTTTCCATGGAAGCGACCGTTCTCGATAAAAATCTTATTCGCATCGTTGCCGGCAGCGACAACGCCAGCGATGAACAAATGCTCGACATTCGTTTCGAACGTTTCCTCATCAAACGTCGGAACACCGCTCTCCTGATCGATCGTGATTCCCGCATTTTCAAAAAGGTGATGGTCTGGTTGATACCCTGTCATCGCGAGGACGTGATCGGCATACACATGCTTCTTTTCCCCATGTTGGTGATAATAGACACCATCTTCGGTAATGCGATCGATTGTCGCCTCAAATTCCATTCGAACTTTTTCATGTCGGACGAGTGAGTCGAAGTTAGGGAGAACCCATGGCTTCACGGAAGGACTGTAGGAGTCACCGCGATAAAGCACTGTTACATATGCTCCAGCCTTTTCGAGTTCGATTGCCGCATCGACTGCAGAGTTCTTTCCACCGATGATGGTGACGTGTTGTCGATAGTACGGATGGGCTTCGTGGAAATAATGGTGGACATGTGGTAACTCTTCACCAGGCACATCGAGCATGCGAGGACGTCCATAATATCCTGTGGCTAAAATCACATAATCCGCCTCGCGAACGATTTCCCCACGACGCTCGTGTCTAGACGTCACGACGAACCGATCGTCGATTTTCTCGACTGATTCCACGGTCTCGAACGGATGGACGTTCAATCCGGTACGGGTGACGACTTCCCGATAGTAGACGAGTGCATCTTGTCGCCGTGGCTTTAAATCTTTACATATAAACGGGATGTCCCCGATCTCTAACAGGTTTGCAGATGAAAAGAACGTTTGATGGGTCGGATATCGATAGATTGCATCAACGATATTTCCTCGTTCAATTACCGTACAAGAAACCCCAATCTTCTCTAACTCGATGGCCGCTGATAGACCACATGGTCCAGCACCCACAATAATCGCTTGTTTATTCACTGAAAATCACCTCTTTGCTCATTGTATGGAAGGGAATGCGGAAGCGCAAGGTTATTGCTGGAAGCTAAAGCTATGCTCCATCACGGATTGAGAAGAACCGGATTCGAGTTCCACGAGTAAACGCAGGCGAGCTTTTTGCGAATTTAGCCCGTTCGAGAAAATGATCCCCATCTCTTTCAATTGTTTCCCACCACCAGCATACCCGTATACGTCTTGGACGATTCCGTTAAAGCAACGGCTAACAATCACGACGGGAATTTCCTCGACCAAACGTTCAAGTGCCGGCAATAGTGTCGGTGGGACGTTTCCTTGCCCTAACACTTCGAGGACGAGTCCGTCGTATCCAAGTTCCATCACCGATTCGAGCAAATCAGGCTCCATTCCCGCAACGACTTTTAACACAGCTACCCGTTTTGAGATGGACGGAATCATTTTAGGCTGTCTCGTTGCCGGTTGACTATAGATGAGTACGTGATCCTTTGTGACCATACCCACGTTTCCGAAATGAACTGACTTGAACGTATCGACGGATGACGTATGTGTTTTTGTGACGTTGAAGGCCGAGTGTATCTCTCCGTTAAATACGACGAGTACGCCTTTTCCGCGAGCCGATTCACTCTTTGCGACCCGAAGAGCGGTAATTAAATTGAATTCACCGTCTGAACCGACTTCATTCGAGGAACGCATCGCTCCTGTCAAGACGATTGGTACAGGCGCACCGAGCGTAATCTGCAAGAAGTAAGCCGTTTCTTCAAGCGTATCTGTTCCATGTGTGATCACGACTCCGTCATACGTGTCCTGCGTCAATTCATGTTGAATGAATTGGGCCAGTTCAAGCATTTTGTCGGGTGTCATATGTGGAGATGGAATATTTGAGAAATGCTTTGTCGTAATGTGGGCGATGTCCGTCGCCTTCGGAAGTGTAGCGTCGATTGGATTCACATCGCTCGGTTCGACGTGTCCTGTACCGGATTGGGACATGGCGATTGTACCGCCTGTGTGAATAAGTAATAAATGATTCATAAATGACCTCCTAATTATTTTTATGGATATTTCCATTTTCTAGGCGTTACACACTTTTTCTTTCAGACAATTCAGTGTATGCTAATGAGAGAAAGGAGAGATGCGTCATGATCGCAATCGCCTTGTCTGCGGTGGCACCAGGGCTTGCCCTTCTTTCCTACTTCTATCTTCGCCATGAATTGGAAGCAGAACCGCTCGGATATGTGATTCGTTCTTTCGTGGCCGGGGCCGTTCTCGTTTTCCCGATCATGTTTATCCAATATGCGTTCGTTGAAGAAGGGGTGCTGACTGGTCCGTTTTGGCAGGCATATGTCACCACTGCCTTACTCGAAGAGTTTTTTAAGTGGTTTATGATTTATTATACAATATATATACATAAAGTCTTTGATGATTACTACGACGGGATTCTCTATGCGGTCGCCTGCTCATTAGGCTTTGCGACGTTAGAGAATTTTTTATACTTATGGGTGTACGATTCATTAGAAATCGCGATTTGGCGCGCCATTTTACCGGTGAGCGGCCATGCATTGTTTGCGGTTGTCATGGGCTATTGCTTGGGGCGTGCCAAACATTCGGCACGTGAGCGGGTGTGGCTGTTTATGGCAGTCTTTTCTGCAACGGTCATCCACGGGACGTTTGATTTGATCTTGATTTTAGAACCGAATCATAAGTTGCCGGCCGTGCTCTATATCGTCATTTTATGGATGGTTGCACTTCTGCTTGTACGAGCAGCCAATCTGTCCAATCGTCGTCAATTTAAATAAAGGGGAACATGCGTATGCTGAAAGAAGGACAAGAATTACGAATCGAAGTAGAAGGACGGAATGAGGGGAAAACAAAGATTGCGGCCATAGTGGATCAAATCGTTTGGATTGAATCACCAAGTGACACGACGACGCTTAAAACCTTCTTCTTACATGAAGAAGAAGAGATGCGTGTTTACTTTTTCAAAGGGGATAACCAATTGTTCGCATTTGATACGAAAGTTGCGAAACGAATCAGTGATGCGCAGATGACGATTCGCTATGCTTTCAAGATGCCGGATGAGAAGAAAATCAAACGAATTCAACGACGTGAATATTTGCGCGTCCCTGAAATGATTGATGTGACAGTTGTTGCGGCAGATGGAGCAGACTTCGAATCGTTCGAAACGACGTCGCTTGACGTATCGGCAGGCGGTATGAAAATTATTGCGAACCGTGTGCCCGTTGAAGTAAACGAATCGCTCATCGTCGTTTTCCGAATTGAAGATGAGCAGGGTGCGCCGCAACTCTTTCGTGTGAAGAGTCGTTTAGTACGTATACATAAACAAGAAGTGAAACAAGAGCTTTCTTTGGCATTCGAAGATTTGACCCCTCGTGATCAGGAGACGATTTTACGATACTGTTTCCGCGTTCAACTTGAAGCGCGTAAGCGGACAGGGTCTGTATTTTCTTCAAGATAAAAAACTGTTATGATGTTCTCGGGATTATAGACCGAGAGGAGGAGGGTATCGGGCACACTCGATACCCGTTTTGTATGAAAAAATCGTTACAAATTGCTTTAGATGGACCGGCTGGTGCCGGGAAAAGTACAATCGCCAAGTCGTTGGCGAAACAATTGGGGTATGTCTATATAGACACAGGTGCGATTTATCGAGCAGTCACATATCGTGCTTTAAACGAGAAGATAAATCTTGAAGATGGTCCCGCACTCGCGAAGATGATCGAGAACATGTCGATTCGTCTCGTGCCATCTGAAGAAGGGCAACGTGTATTCGATGGCGAACAAGAAGTGACAGATGTCATTCGTTCTAGTGAAGTGACGAATAATGTGAGTTTTGTCGCCCGTCAATCGGAAGTACGGGATGCCTTGATGGATTTACAGCGTGATTTGGCGAAGCATGGCGGTGTCGTCATGGATGGGCGCGATATCGGCACGCATGTGTTACCGAACGCAGATTTGAAAGTGTTTATGACTGCCTCGGTCGAAGAACGGGCACGCCGTCGTCATGATGAAAATGTGTCAAAAGGAATCCCGAGTGATTACGAGCGATTGAAGGAAGAAATTGCTCTTCGTGACAAACGTGATTCAGAGCGCGAGGTCGCGCCTCTCCGTCAAGCTGAAGATGCTCATTATCTCGATACGACGACGTTGTCGATTGATGGGGTCGTCTCGGCGATTGAACGATTAATTGAAGAGGTGAAAGCATGAGTAAACCGTTGAACAATGGTCCGTTTGGAATGTATCGGATGGCTAGGGCCGTCGTGAACATCATTCAACTCGCATCGTTTCGCGTCGAATTCATCGGACGCGAACATGTCCCAAAGGATGGATCGATTCTCGTCTGTTCGAACCACCAATCAAACTGGGACCCGGTCCTCCTCGCATGTGCGATTCCGAAAGAACGTCCATTACGATTCTTTGCGAAAAAAGAGCTTTTCAGCGTTCCTGTATTGAAGCATATTTTGAACCGTGCGGGACAAATTCCTGTATCGCGTGGGGAAGGTGACCGTCAGGCGCTTCGAGTTGTTCTTCAAAAGCTAAAAGAAGACGAGGTCATCTCGATTTTCCCTGAGGGTACACGTTCAAAAGATGGGACGTTAGGAAAGGCGCAAGCCGGGGTTGGTTTCTTTGCGATGCGTTCAGACGCGCACATTTTACCGATTGCCATCATCGGTAGATATAAGTTTCGTGCGAAATTGCGTGTCGTCATTGGAAAGCCGATTGATTTGGCTCCTTTGAAGGAACGTAAGGCAAACGCACAAGAGGCGGCTGACTTAATCATGGATACAATTGCCGACCTCTATTTGAAACATTCATTCACGAAGTAATTATAGGGTTTGAGGAATTGAGGTTTAAACTTCTTTCAATAGAGGTACAATCTTCATAACGCCTTGACAAATTCTCGGAATTATAAGAGATTTATACTAGGTGTAAGCGCCTCAGGGCGCTCCTTTTTGTACTCATCGTGAGGGGGTAGTGTTGGAATGGTCGAAGAAATGAAAGATATGCCTGATTTTGAAATTAATCGTGGTCAAATTGTGACCGGAACAGTTGTCAAAATCGAGGACAAGCAAGCGCTGATCGATATCGGTTATAAAACCGAAGCGATTTTGCCAATTAGCGAAGTATCAAGCATGCATCTAGACGATTTAAACGAATCACTCCAAGTGAACGACGAGATTCGTGTCAAAGTTAAAAAAGTCACGGACGAAGAAGTGGTCGTTTCGAAAAAAGACGTCGATGCTGAAGCAGCATGGGATCGAATTGTCGAGAAATTCGAATCGGGCGAAGTGTTTGAAGTGATGGTGAAAGATAAGGTCAAAGGTGGTCTTGTCGTCGATATCGGAATCCGTGGATTTATCCCGGCATCTCTTGTCGAAAGTCACTTTGTCGAAGACTTCTCGTCTTATTTAAACAAACCAATTACCGTAAAAGTCGTCGAGATTGATCGCGAAAAAAATCGCGTCATCTTGTCACATAAAGCAGTTGTCGAAGCAGAAATGAGTGCCAAGAAATCAGAGACGCTTGAATCGCTCGAAGTCGGTCAAGTGATCGAAGGAACGGTTCAACGTTTGACGGACTTCGGTGCGTTCGTTGATATCGGCGGTGTGGACGGTCTCGTCCATATCTCAGAAATGGCGCACAGCCGTGTTGAGAAGCCGAGCGATGTCGTAACAGAAGGCGACCGCGTCAAAGTGAAAGTCCTTGGTCTCGACTTGGATAATGAAAAAGTGAAACTCTCGATTAAAGAGACACAACCAGGTCCGTGGGAAACGATTGAAGGGAAAATTCAACCGGGTGATGTGATCGAAGGAACTGTCAAACGTCTCGTGACGTTCGGTGCTTTCGTCGAGGTCGCACCACAAGTGGAAGGTCTCCTTCATATCTCGCAAATCGCGAACCGTCACATCGCAACGCCATCTGAAGTGTTATCAGAAGGCCAAGAAGTGAAAGTTAAAGTATTAGACGTTCATCTCGATGATAAGAAAATCTCATTGTCGATGCGTGCACTCGAATCATCTGAACCGACTCGTCAAGATGATGATCAAGCGTTACTCGACGAATACAGCGACCAAGGAGGATTCTCTGTCTCTGAATTGACAGGTGATGAATCTTCGGACGACTCTAAATAAGATGATCGTTCAAGCGGGAGTCATGCTCCCGCTTCTTTTTGTATGGTCACTTAATTTTGCCTGTGATATGATAGGTAAGTTGCGTTTCGAAATGTTGAAATGATGAAATTTTGATAGAAAGATTAGTGAGGTGTTGTTATGGGAATTCCAGCAGTGGCCATCGTTGGCCGCCCGAATATCGGGAAATCCACAATTTTTAACCGCATCATCGGAGATCGTGTCTCAATCGTCGATGATAAACCAGGTGTCACACGTGACCGTATTTATGGTACAGGAGAGTGGCTCAACCGTAAGTTCCATTTGATTGATACAGGTGGGATCGAAGTAGGAGACGAGCCGTTGCTCGTACAAATGCGTCATCAGGCTGAACTTGCCATCGATGAGGCGGATGTTATTATCTTCATGGTGAACGGTCGCGAAGGCATCACAGCAGCCGATGAAGAAGTAGCGAACTTGTTGTTCCGTTCGAACAAACCGATTGTCCTTGCCGTCAACAAAGTGGATAACTTTGAAATGAGAGATCTCATGTATGAGTTCTATTCACTAGGATTCGGCGATCCGTTCCCGATTTCGGGTACACATGGCTTAGGACTTGGTGACTTGTTGGACCAAGTGTTCGAACTTGCTCCTGAAAAGGATGAATTTGAATATAACGAAGACGTCATTCAGTTCTCGTTGATTGGTCGTCCGAACGTCGGGAAGTCTAGTTTGACGAACTCGATCCTTGGTGAAGATCGTGTCATCGTGTCAAACATCGCTGGAACGACTCGCGATGCGATCGATACACCGTTCACACGTGACGGACAAGAGTATGTCATCATCGATACGGCTGGTATGCGCAAACGCGGAAAAGTATACGAATCGACAGAACGTTACAGCGTCATGCGCGCGCAAAAGGCGATTGAACGCTCAAACGTCGTCCTCGTCGTCCTCGATGGTGAAGAAGGAATCATCGAACAAGACAAACGTGTTGCAGGTCTCGCCCATGAAGCCGGGAAGGCGATTGTCATCGTCGTCAACAAGTGGGATGCAGTCGAAAAAGATGATAAGACGATGAAGAAGATGGAAGAGGAAATTCGCAAAGAATTCTTGTTCCTTGATTATGCACCGATTGTCTTCTTGTCGGCACTTACGTCGAAACGGTTGCAAACATTGTTGCCTGTCATCAAGCAAGTGGCAGAAACACATCGTCGTCGGATTTCGACGAGCGTATTGAACGATGTCATCGTCGATGCGGTCGCGATGAACCCGACACCGACAGATAAAGGACAACGTTTGAAGATCAACTACGCGACTCAAGTTGCCATCGAGCCGCCGACGTTCGTCTTGTTCGTCAACGATCCTGAATTGTTGCATTTCTCGTATAAACGTTATTTAGATAATCAAATTCGTAAAGCATTTGACTTCACCGGGACGCCGATTCATATCGTGGCTCGTCAGAAAAACTAATAACGGGGGTGCCACTTATGGCAAATGTAGCTGTCATTGGAGCGGGAAGTTGGGGAACGGCCATCTCGCTCGTATTAGCGGATAATGGTCATGACGTCCTGCTCTATGGACGTGAACAAGAGCATGTGGACGAAATCAATTCGTCTCATACAAACTCGTTTTATTTGAAAGACGCACCGTTACCGGAATCGATTCGGGCCACGACAGATTTGAAGGAAGCGCTCGACGGACGCAACATCGTCTTCCTTGTCGTCCCAAGCTCGGCGATTCGTCCTGTCTCGAAACAGTTGAACACCATGTTGAAGGAACCGGTCACCATCGTTCATGCCGCAAAAGGGATTGAACCGAAAACGCACAAACGCCTTTCGGAGATCATTGCGGAAGAAATCGATCCGTCGAAACGTCGGGCTATCGGTGTCTTGACTGGACCGACTCACGCTGAAGAAGTTGCAGTGCGGAAACCGACGACAATCACGATTGCTTGTGAGGACCTCGATGTCGCTGACGAAGTGCAGGAGCTGCTTACAAACGATCAATTCCGTGTCTATTTGAACTCGGATGTCGTTGGTGCCGAGTATGGTGGGGCGCTTAAAAATATTATCGCCCTTGCTGCAGGTATGACTGATGGACTTGGTTATGGGGACAATGCAAAAGCTGCCCTTATGACACGTGGGATTGTGGAAATTGCTCGACTTGGAGTGAAGCTCGGAGCCAATCCGGCCTCTTTCTCTGGATTGACAGGAATCGGGGATTTGATTGTGACGGCGACGTCGCAACATAGCCGAAACTGGCGGGCCGGCAATGCGATCGGACGCGGCGAAAAACTTGAAGACGTTCTTGGAAACATGGGAATGGTCGTCGAAGGTGTCCGTGCCTGTGAAGCGGCACACTCGCTCGCGAAAGAAGCTGGGGTCGAAATGCCGATCACGGAAGCGCTCTATAACGTGCTATTTGAAGGGAAGAGCCCTCATGATGAAGTGAAAAAACTTATGAGACGCCCACAGAAGCACGAGATGGAACAAGTATTTCATTTTGAAGAATAATACTTCGGAGAGGAACTGACGTTTTCGTTCAGTTCCTCGCTTTTTTTTGCTACACTTGAAGTCTGGAGAACATAGAGAAAGTAGGGGGATAGACGTGACACCGTCACTCATCAAAATGTGGATTTCATTTGCGGGGATTGGTGCTTTTGCCATCGCTGCACTGATGGTCGCCATCAGTCACACGAAACTGACCGGATGGTTTGCGACACTTGTGCGCCTGATTGCGTTCATCATTTTCTTATTTGGGACAGTTATTATGATTTTTGTCGTCGTCTCAGGACCGACGGGAGGATAGACCATGAAAAAGAGCATTATCGCTGTTAGTGTACTGTTAACGACTTTGTTGGCAGGATGCATGTTTCCGGACTCGGAACGAGCTAACAATATTCCGTACGAAGACCAATTGAATACCGTACAAAGTGCGGTCGATGCATATCGTGAACAATCTGGCGTCTTGCCCATTAAAACAAAACCAGCGGAAACGCCGCTCATGGAGCGTTATCCAATCGAGTTTGCCCGTCTCGTACCAGGATATTTAGCAGACCCTCCAGGGAATAGCTTTGAGGGCGGTGGGTTGTTCCAGTATATTCTCGTCGATGTCGAAACGGAACCGACCGTCAAATTGATTGATTTGCGTGTATCGGAGCGTCTTCAACAGCTTCAGACAAACATTAATGCGTTCCGGGCAAAAGAAGGGAAGTTTCCGTTCGATGGCTCGCTCGGGAAAAACCAGTTCACGCTCGATTACGACAAAATATTTGTCACAGAAGAACCGGTCATTCCAAGTCCGTACTCGGATCGTGAACTCCCGATCTACGTGGACGGTACCGGACAACTATTTGTGGACTATCGAGAAGACGTGAAAGAAGCGCTTCGAAATACGGATGAGTCGCCAGAAATCGGCGAAGACATTCGTTATTTGCTGTATGAAGACGCTCCATTCGCCCCTGCTTATTCACAAGGCTATACAATAGATGAACAAGGAGAAGTTGTTTTTTTAAACAACTGAGCTTGTTTTGATGGTGAATGTCGTGAATTCACGCAAAAAATGTTGTCATATCAACGTTTGTACGATATGATTAATCCCGTAAACTCCTAGTGAGAGGAGGTGAATCGTGATGAACAAAACTGAATTGATCCAAGCAGTAGCGGAGAAAGCAAATGTTTCGAAAAAAGAAGCTACAGTAGTTGTAGAAGCTACTTTCGAATCTATCACTGAAGCACTCCAAAACGGTGAAAAAATTCAATTGATCGGTTTTGGTACTTTTGAAGTTCGTGAACGTGCTGCCCGTAAAGGTCGTAACCCACGTACAAAAGAAGATATCGAAATCCCAGCGAGCAAAGTTCCTGCATTTAAAGCAGGTAAAGCGCTCAAAGATGCGGTCAAGTAATCTGCAATACATAAGTCGCCGAAAGGCGGCTTTTTTGTTTCGTTTGCGAGTTCGAATGACGTGAATGTGACAAAAATGTGCTATACTATGTCAGAATGACAATGAAGTGGACGAGGGGGGATAGCATGGAACAGTTGACAAATGAATTCGTTGTCACAGACCTTGCTCGTCAAATCCAACAACGTATGAATCATCCCTATTTGACGAAACACGAGGTTGTACCAGCGGTCGACATGCTGTTGCTTCGTTGGATGGTCGAGATGATTGATTTGGAATCGATTGAGCATCGACAACTCGTGATGGCAACTTATTTCGCTCATCAGGCGCTCGAATTACATGATCAAGTGAACAGTAGTCCGAAAGGGTCGCTAGAGCGCCAATTAAAAGTGCTCGCGGGCGATTTTGCCTCGGCTCAGTTTTATAAAATCTTGACGGCTTTCCCAGCGTCGTATAGCGATCGATTCGGACAGTCTGTACAACGTGTCAATGCTGCAAAATGTACATTACTGCTCGATAAAAACGTCTCGATGAACATTTGGATCGAAGCGAACGTCGGATTGATTCAAACACTTTCCGAACTGATTGAACAACCTTATTTGACAACAAGTGGGAAACGAATGATTGATAAGAAAGCGACAGCGCTCAGACAGGACCAAAAGGAGCAGCTTCACACGTTGCTCGCGCACGCGGTCGCTTAGAACGGAAAGGATGTTACGCGTTGCAACCGATAGAAAAAGAGCAAAAAGTATACGAAGTATTTCAGTCCATTTCTCCGAGCTACGATACGATGAACTCGATTATCAGCTTCCGACTTCACAAATGGTGGCGTCGGACAACGATGAAGAAAATGAACGTCTTTCCGGGGGCTAAATGTTTAGATGTTTGTTGTGGCACAGCCGACTGGACGATTCAATTGGCTGAAGCTGCAGGGAATACGGGGGTCGTCAAAGGTCTCGACTTTTCAGAGAATATGCTGAAAGTTGGAGAAGAAAAAGTAAAATCAATGCCGACGATTGAATTACTACACGGGAATGCGATGGCACTACCGTTTGGGGATCATTCGTTTGATTACGTTACAATCGGATTCGGACTTCGGAACGTTCCCGACTACATGACGGTTTTGCGTGAAATGCATCGTGTTTTAAAACCGGGTGGGACGGTCGTCTGTCTTGAAACGAGTCAACCGACGGCACCCGTCTTTAAAGAATTGTATCGATTCTACTTTGGGACCGTCATGCCTTTGTTCGGCAAAGTGTTTGCCGGATCATACGACCAATACAAATGGTTACAAGAATCGACCGATCAGTTTCCTGACCGTCTGACGCTTAAACGCATGTTTGAAGATGCCGGGTTCGAACAAGTCGAAGTGAAGACATTCTCCGGAGGTGCATGTGCCATGCATCTAGGAAAGAAGTGGTGAAACATGTCTTTGAAGCGACTTTACCGTCACATGAACCGAGAGATTGATCAAATCGATCAATTTTTATCAACTCGAGTCAGGACGGACCACCCTGTTATTGAATCGGCATCTCGCCAACTACTCGATGCTGGTGGTAAACGCATCCGACCAGCTTTCGTTTTATTGAGCGCGGGATTCGGTGAGACGAAAGATATCCGTTTGACGAAAGTTGCCTCAAGTCTTGAGTTGATTCATATGGCATCGCTCGTTCATGACGATGTCATCGATGATGCGATGCTGCGTCGGGGGAAACCGACCGTCATGGAGCGTTATGATGAGACCGTTGCGATGTATACCGGAAATACGTTATTCGGAGAGGCGATTCGTCTCGTATCCGAAATCGATTCCCCGGAAGTGATGCGAATCATGGCGGACACGATGGAACGAATTTGTGTCGGCGAAATCAATCAAATCCAAGATCAATATGACTGGGGTCAATCACCTAAGCGATATTTAGATCGAATTGCACGAAAGACAGCCCTTTTGATTGAGACGAGTTGTGCGGCAGGTGCTGTTATTTCAGGGGCGTCACCTCAAGTCGTCAAACAGCTAAGCCTATTCGGATACGACATTGGGATGGCATTCCAAATGACCGATGACTTACTCGATTTCACGGCAAAGAGTTTCCAACTCGGGAAACCGGTCGGAGAAGATTTAAGGCATGGGCATAAGACATTGCCGCTGCTCTATTCATCGGAGGACCCGACCTTTTACGAGCGTCTTCGTCAAGTGAGTGCATCGACAGACATGGAGATGACAAAATCACTCGTTCGTGAAGTGCAACGAAATGGAACGTTAGAACGAAGCCAACGCACGATTGACCGATACGTTGAACGCGCCATCCGACGACTCGATGGGTTGCCAGATGTGCCTGACAAACGATCTTTGATTGAAATTGCTCAATATATCGGGAAGCGTAAATGGTAAATGCCCATGTAACCCCTTTCAAAAATGTGCAGGAGCGTGTACACTAAATACGTACAACGTACACATTTATTGACTTAGGGGGATTTGGGGAATGGAAAAGACATTTTTAATGGTTAAACCGGATGGGGTAAAACGTGGATTGATTGGGGAAATCATCTCACGCTTTGAAAACAAAGGATATACATTGAACCGTCTCGAAATGGTGACACCGTCAGTTGAGGTCGCAGAGGCACACTATGCAGAGCATAAAGAAAAGCCGTTCTTTGGTGAATTGGTTGAGTTTTTGACTTCTGGTCCGGTCGTCGCGATGGAATGGGAAGGGGAAGACATCGTAGCCGTCTCTCGTCTCATGATTGGGAAGACAAAGCCGCTTGATGCACAACCTGGAACGATTCGTGGTGATTTTGCATCGACGATGTCACAAAACGTAATTCATGGTTCTGATAGTGTGGATAGCGCGGAACGCGAATTGGCACTTTGGTTCGCAGGAGTTGCCTCACACGTTTCATGACTTTTCGAAGGGACGGGGAAACCTGTCCTTTTTTTGATTCCCTTTTAAAAGCTTGTGGTCAGAAGAAAGAGGAAATGAGAAAGAATTGAGGTTGAAATTGGTGATGAATGATTATGCCATCTTCGTAAAAAAGTTTTATATCAAGTCTGGAATTGACTTGAATTTATATAAAGAGGCGCAGATGAAGCGTCGGATGGTCGCCTTACGTGAAAAGAAGGGATACGCGTCGTTCCTTGAATACTTAAATGCGATGGATACAGATCGCCAGCTCTATGAAGAGTTCCTTGACAGAATGACGATTAACGTGAGTGAGTTTTATCGCAATCCGATACGTTGGCAACAGCTTGAGGAAGATATCCTGCCTCACCTAATTCGCTCGGGTCAAGGGAAACTCCGTGTGTGGAGTGCAGCGTGCTCGACAGGAGAGGAACCATACTCGCTCGCCATGTTATTGTCTAAACATCTGGCACCTTCTCAATTTTCCATTATGGCCACTGATTTAGATGACATTGTCATCGAAAAGGCGAAACAAGGGAAGTATCACGAACGTGCACTGATCGACTTGCCAGATGAGTTTAAAAACCGATACTTTACGCGTCGTGGAGACGACTATTTCATTTCGGATGAAATCAAACAACTCGTGACGTTTAAAAAACACAATCTACTAGCGGACGTGTATGAACGTAACTTTGATTTGATTGTTTGTCGAAACGTATTGATTTACTTTACGGAAGAAGCGAAAGAAAAAGTATATACGTCGTTTCAACGTGCCCTTCGTCCAGGAGGAATCTTGTTTGTCGGTGGAACCGAACAAATCTTCCAGCCGAAGCGTTACGGCTATGCGATGAAACAAAGCTTCTTTTACGAAAAAATAGATGGATGAGGTGAACAGATGCGCTATTTGACAGCTGGTGAATCACACGGTCCGGGACTGACGGTCATCATTGAAGGTGCCCCTGCCGGTCTCGCTATAGATATAGATCAAATAAACCTAGAGTTGAAAAAACGTCAGTCGGGATATGGACGAGGGCGTCGCATGCAAATCGAGTCAGATCAAGTAGATGTTCGTTCTGGTATACGTCACGGTAAAACGACAGGCGCACCAATCACATTCTGGATTGAGAATAAAGACCATACCCATTGGAAACACGTCATGCAAGCCGAGCCAATCGAAGATGATGTCGAAATCAAGCGCCGAGTCTCGCGACCGAGACCAGGGCATGCCGACTTGGTCGGTGGGATGAAGTATGACCATCGCGATTTGCGGGATGTTTTGGAACGTTCGAGCGCAAGGGAGACGGCGGCACGCGTCGCCGTCGGTGCCTTTTGTAAACAATTGCTTCAACAAGTCGGGGTGTCGCTCTTCAGTTACGTCAAAGTGATTGGTGGAGAACGGGCAGAGATACGTACGTTTGAATCGCTTCAAGAAGCAAAAGAAGTGATCGACGCCTCACCCGTTCGGACGCTTGACGAAGTAGCGGCTGAGCGGATGATGCGTCGCATCGATGAAGCCAAGGAAAATGGAGACTCGATTGGCGGCATCGTCTGTACAGAAGTCCATGGTGTCGTACCAGGTCTTGGTTCATATGTGCAGTACGACCGTAAATTAGATGCGAAAATCGCGCAGGCGGTCTTAAGTGTCAACGCATTTAAAGGTGTGGAGTTTGGAGATGGTTTTGAAATGGCATACCGTCCCGGTTCTGAAGTGATGGACCCGATTGCTTATGAAGACGAAGGATATACCCGACTCAGTAATCACCTCGGTGGCTTTGAAGGTGGGATGACAACGGGTATGCCGATTGTCTGTTCAGCCGTCATGAAACCAATCCCGACGCTCTATAAACCTCTTCAATCAGTCGATATTGATACGAAAGAGGCATTCCTCGCTCAGATCGAACGGAGCGATTCTTGTGCTGTCCCTGCAGCATCACTCGTCGTCGAGGCGGTCATCGCGTTTGAAATGGCGAAGGAAGTATGTGAGACGTTCGGTCATGATACGATGGATCGAATAAAACACCGAATCGATGAGTATCGAGAGGAGTTACGAGTATGGTGACTATTCCAATCGCGGCATCGACCCCGTATCAGGTTATCGTCGACGATCAAGATCGCTGGATGGAAACAAGTGATTGGTCACGTTACCCGATGCTTTGGGTCGTCACAGATGAACGGGTCGACGCACTTTACAGGGAATCGTTCCTTACAAAGTTGAAGCAAGTCCATCCATGCGTCGTCTCATCTGTCGTCAAGGCGGGTGATGCGTCGAAGTCGTTATCGCAACTCGAACAGCTCGTCACAGAAGGATTGAGACACGGATGCGACCGTCATACTCTGATTGTCGCTTTCGGTGGCGGGATGATTGGTGATTTGGCCGGTTTTTTAGCGAGTGTCTACATGCGTGGTGTGCCTTACATACAAGTCCCGACGACGATTTTAGCACACGATTCGGCTGTCGGTGGTAAAGTCGCCGTCAATCATCCGCTTGCGAAAAATGCGATCGGCTCATTCTATCAACCGATTGGTGTCTATTATAATGTTTCTCGACTTCATACCTTGCCGATCCAAGAAGTTCGGAGCGGTCTCGGTGAACTATTGAAACATGCGTATTTATCACGTTACGTCCTCGAATCCTCTTTCGAGGACGACTTGTTTTCCGCTCTTTCTGAACATCAGGAATTGGATTGGGTCACATGGCTCGCACGCGGCATTGAAGTGAAACGAGCAGTTGTCGAGAAAGATGAGCAAGAGCAAGGTATTCGCGCTTGGCTGAACTTCGGGCATACGTTCGGTCATGCGCTTGAGTCCGTCGAAGCGTACCGTATCCCTCACGGAGAAGCGGTGTTACATGGGATGGTGTTTGCCTTTTTACTATCGGGAGACGAGACACGGGCGAAACGATTGTTTGATTGGATTCGTCTGAACGATGTCACACCGATTGACTGGAAACCGTTCGAGCAATATGTCGAAAAAATGGTTCGGGATAAAAAGAATCGTCATGGCGAAATTCGGTTCGTCTTGCTCCGTGACACGATTGTCGTTGAATCTGTGCCGCTCGAGCACCTTGAACATACATTTGAACAGATGAAAGGATGGTGGGAATGATGAGTTTAAACGGTTCAATCCGTGTGCCGAGTGATAAGTCGATCACTCATCGTGCGCTTTTATTCGGCATGATGGCGACTGGGACGACGCGCGTCGTGCATCCACTTCTCGGGGCCGATTGTCGCTCTACGCTTGACATCATTCGATCACTCGGAGCAGAAGTGATTGAAAAACAAGACGAACTCCTCATCACGGGGATCGAGTCACCGCGTTCGGCAAGATTAGACTGCGGGAACTCAGGGACGACGATGCGCTTGTTGATTGGACTCTTATCGGGGTATGATGGGTCATTTGAACTCGTGGGAGATGAGTCATTGTCAAAACGTCCGATGCGACGTGTCAACGCACCACTCCGTGAAATGGGAGCGGACGTGAAAGGTGATCTGGCGCCGATCGTGATTGAAGGAAAAACGCTACAATCCATCGACTATACGTTACCGGTAGCGAGCGCCCAAGTGAAATCGGCTGTCCTCCTTGCCGGGTTACGTGCGGAAGGGACGACGATTGTTCGTGAACCGATATTGTCTAGAGACCATACTGAGCGAATGTTGCCGCTCTTTGGGGCGCAGCTCACTGTTGATGCGGAAAAAGGGGAACGAATCATTCGTGTCGAACCTTCTCGACTAAGCGGCGCGACGGTCGATGTACCGGCAGACCCTTCGTCGGCTGCCTTCTTCTGGGCAGGGGCGGCCATCGTGCCGAATAGCTCCGTCACGACGACGGACGTCTGTTTGAATGAGACGCGAATCGGATTTTTGCGGACGCTCGAACGGATGGGGGCACACGTCATCATCTCCAATGAACGAACCATCGGGGAGGAATTGGTCGGTGACGTCACGGTGACGACAAGTGAACTGTCTGGCACGGTCATAGAAGGGGATATGATCCCGTCACAAATCGATGAGTTGCCGTTATTCGCATTCGTCGCTTCACAGGCAAATTCTCCGTCAATCGTGAAAGACGCAGCGGAACTGAGAGTGAAGGAGACGGACCGGATTGATGTGGTCGTCTCGGAGTTGCGAAAATTGGGGGTGGACATCGTTGGAAAAGAGGATGGATTTATCGTAAAACCGAGTCGTCTTCATGGCGGAAACGTCTCGGCTCATGGTGACCATCGTCTGTCGATGATGTTACAAGTCGCTACACTCGTCACGGATGAAACGATCCAGATTGAAGGCATTGATGCGTCCGATGTCAGCTATCCCGGCTTCCGTCAAGATTTACAACAGATTCAACGTGAGATAGAATAACGACAAACCGAAGGCCAGGAGGACGAAACATGCTAGATGAAGCAGCATTAACACATATTATCGAGATGCTTGAATCAGGAGAGACTGAACATGCTCTTGCACATATAGAAGAACTTGAGAAAGATGGGTCGGATGATGATCGCTTAGCGATTGCTGATTTGTATTTAGAGCTTGGTCTTGCTGACCGAGCGACAGAAGTCCTTTCAAAATTGTACGTGGATTATGAAGGTGACCCAAACGTCGCCCTTTCACTTGCAGAGGCATATTTAGACAGTGACCGTGAAGAAGAGGCGATTGCTGTTTTAGAGAAGGTCAAGTCAGATGACGCGGAGACGCAAGTGAGAAGTCTCGTCTTATTAGCTGATTTGTATCAATCTCAGGGGCTCGATGAGGTAGCCGTGAAAAAATTGATGGAAGCTCTTGAAAAGAATCCAGACGAACCATTACTCATCTATGGGTTGGCGGAATTGTACGCATCAACGGGGTCGTTCGAGCAGGCCATCCCGCTCTATGCACGTTTACCTAAAATGAATTTGCCGTCCGAGATCGATTATCAAGCGGACTATGCGGAAGCACTCACAATGGTTGGGTCGTTCGAAGAAGCGCTCGACGAGTATGAAAAAGCAACACATCGTAATTTAAATACCGTCTTCGGACATGCGATGACAGCACATCGAATCGGTCGAGAGGAAGTTGCCATCAAGCAGTTTAAAGAGCTTCAGGCGATGGACCCGGACTTTACCTCGCTCTATCTTCCTTACACCGAAGCATTGGACGCGAATGGACAGACGGAAGAAGCGCTTGAAATCGTCGATCAAGGAATCACGCGCGACGACTATAATGACGAACTTCGTCACGTCAAAGCGAAATTGTTCCTCAAACTCGGTAATCGCGATGGGGCCGTTAAAGAGCTTCGAGAAGCACTCGTCTTGAATCCGGAATCACTACAAGCGACAGAATTGATCTTATCGATTTTATTCGAAGCAGGAGAAATCGATGACGTCCTCGAAACAATAGATGCACTCGAAGATCATACGACGTCCCCGCTGATGACTTGGTACAAGGCGAAGGCGAAATATGAGCTCGAGGAATATGACGAAGCTGTCAGTTTATATGCCTCGATTGAGCCGATGATGAAAGAGGACGTGTCATTTGTGACAGAATGGGCTACACTGTTGATAGAGGAAGGTCGTAGACAAGACGCGAGACGTGTGGTCGAGCAATCGCTTGCACTAGTGGTCGATCTTGAAGATCGCCAAGTGCTCGAAGACCAGCTCGAACAATTGTCTGATGACGTAGAATGATAAAGGGAAGGGAATGAGGTCAGATGGTCGAGCGGAAACGGAATTTTTTGAAGCGATTTGTCGCTCATCATACACTTCGGAAACGTGAAGCGAAATGGATTCTTGACTACTGGTTGAGACATCCGGATAAGCTTGGCAACGTTCATTTCGTAACAAACGCCTCGGTCTCGCCACGAAGTCTTGTGATGACGGCGTACGGATTTGACGGTGAACCGTTTCGATATCGACGGGGAGACCTTGTGACCATGAATCCTGAAAAGGCTTATCATGACATCCGTCTGCACGATGGGCCAATTTATGTGGAATTGAATTTTCAAGGCATGATGATTGATGAGAATTGGATTGACATCGTGGAGCAAAATCCGTTTGAACCGGTGGCGGAAGTGAAAGATGAAGTATCGTCTTCTGCTCAGACGGTCATTCAAGCTTCCGTTGCCCAATTCGAAGAAGAGCGTTTATTGATTGAAATCGATAAAGCACTCGACCGTCGGGACGAGAACTTATTCCGCAATTTGACGAGTCAACTCCACCAAGTACGGGAATCTAAATTATTTTGAAAAAAACAAGCGCTTCCGTTCCGGTTGGCGCTTGTTTTTTGGTATATTAATAACGTAGGAATACACAATTATTTCACAGTTCGTTCATAAGTTTGAAACGTGAACGAAGTCATGTACGATACAATAGACATGATGAGATAAGTTGGAGAGGAGGGAAAAGATGAGGTTCGATAGTCAAGGGGCACTGCGCTCGATTGCCGAACGACAATACGTCGATACGCTCATCGTTCCGCTCGCAGAATTGGCGTTTGGTGAGGATATGGTTCGTAAAGCCGAAAGCTATGAAGTCATTCATGCTGTCACGGTCGAGACAGAACGTCAATTATCTGGTCGGACGATGCTCAGCCCAACGCTCAGTTACACCGATGTGGAAGCTGGTGTGGAACTGGTGAAAGATGTGGTGGCAAAAGCGGAATCATCCGGTTTTTCTCACGTTTTGTTTATTGCGTCAGACGTCCGTTTCAAGCCATATGATTTGCCGATTTTGTTCGTACCACCGCTTGCGCTAGGAGCGATGTCGAGCGATCAGGCGCACACGATGGTTCAAAATTTTGCGACACAAGTTATCACGGAACTTTCGAGCCGTTGGATGGCGACATGAAGCGGTTGACGTAGAGGTTTTATTGATATACTATTTTGTTGAGTGAGAAATTTTTGTGAAGAATGCATAAAGAATTATGGGGTTATGCACACGAATGAGGGGGGAACGAAATGGCTCAAAATGGGTCAAAAGTCACGCGCCGTCAGTTCTTAACGTACACACTGACTGGAGTAGGTGGCTTTATGGCGGCAACATTGATCAGTCCGATGGTCAACTTTGCGATTGATCCGGTTTTGAAAAAATCTGGAGCAGGCGACAAAGTAAAAGTAATGAGTCTTGATGACATCACGACTGAGCCGCAACGTGTCGACTTTAAGAAACAAACACAAGATGCTTGGTACGAATTTGAAGAAACGCTCTCAGCATGGGTATACAAAACAGAAAGTGGCGAAATCATCGCACTCTCTCCGATTTGTACACACCTCGGCTGTCAGGTAGCTTTTGCGGGTGATCCGACTCGTCCACAAGAATTTTTCTGTCCGTGTCACTTAGGACGTTACGAAAAAGATGGAACGAACATTCCGGGTACACCACCAACAGCACCACTTGCACGTTATGAAAAAGAAGAAAAAGATGGCTTCCTATACCTAGGTAGCCCAATTTCACAGAAGTGAGAGGGGGACTAGTCGATGTTACAAAAAATTTATGATTGGGTCGATGAGCGCGTAGACATCACACCGCTCTGGCGCGATATCGCAGACCACGAAGTACCAGAACACGTCAACCCTGCCCATCACTTCTCTGCATTTGTCTATTGTTTTGGTGGTTTGACGTTCTTTACAATCGTCATCCAAATCCTTTCAGGGATGTTCTTGACGATGTACTATGTACCAGATATCATCAACGCGCACGCGTCGGTATACTATTTGCAAAATGAAATCGCACACGGACAAATCGTTCGTGGGATGCACCACTGGGGCGCATCCGTTGCAATCGTCATGTTATTCTTACATACGCTCCGCGTGTTCTTCACGGGATCGTATAAGAAGCCACGTGAGCTTAACTGGGTCGTCGGTGTTCTCTTGTTCTTCGTCGTCTTGGCGCTTGGACTCACAGGATACTTGCTTCCATGGGACATGAAAGCATTGTTCGCAACGAAAGTTACGCTTCAAATCGCTGAAAGTGTACCGGTCATCGGTGGTATTGCGAAGACACTTCTCGCCGGTGGTGAGATTGTCGGGGCGAGCACGCTCGCACGATTCTTCGCCATCCACGTCTTCTTCTTACCGGCGGCATTGTTCGGACTATTGGGAGCCCACTTCTTGATGATTCGTAAACAAGGGGTTTCTGGACCGCTATAAGCCGATTCGAGGAGAAAAAGGAGGAGAAACGATATGCATCGCGGTAAAGGGATGAAATTTGTAACCGACTCTCGAGTAGGAATCTCGAATCGGAAACAAAACATTGCAAAAGACTATTCAGAATACCCAGGACGCACAGAGGCGTTTTGGCCGAACTTCTTGCTTAAAGAGTGGATGGTAGGGTCGGTCTTCTTGATCGGCTTCATCGCTTTGACAATCGTCGAAGCACCACCGCTTCAAAATATCGCCGATCCAACGAACACGTCATACATTCCATTACCGGACTGGTATTTCTTGTTCTTGTATCAATTACTCAAATATCAATTCGCTGCAGGAGACTGGATCTTGCTTGGTACGGTCATCATTCCAGGTTTGGCGTTCACGGCACTTCTCATCGCACCTTGGCTTGACCAAGGTCTCGAGCGTCGTCCGGCGAAACGTCCAGTCGCCATCAGTTTCATGTTGCTCGGTATTCTCTCGGTCTTCTACTTGACTTGGGAATCTGTTCAAACGACACACTGGGATCAAGTCCACGCTCAAGGTGAACTTCAAATTCCAGGTGAAGGTCCTGAAATTGATACAGCTGCACCAGGATATGAGATTTATTCAGCTCAATCTTGTGTGAACTGCCACGGTCAAAACCTAGAAGGTGGAGCAGCAGCTCCAGCACTCGTCGGAACACAGTACACAGCTGAAGAGATTGCGGATATCGCTGTAAACGGGATTGGGACGATGCCTGCTGGTCAGTGGGACGGCTCACCTGAAGATTTACAAGTACTATCTGAATTCATCGCTTCATATGGTGAGGGCGGCGAAAATAACGAGTAAGCCATAAAGTGTAGCCTGAGAAACCAGGCTACACTTTTTTACTTATGTATTCGTATTGCGATAAACTGAAGAAAAAAGGATTGAGAACATGAACCCGACGTTTTTAAACACTTTCTTAATGAATCGAATCGTACTGACGCTATTATTTGTGATCAACTTAGGCGGTACGATTTACGGTTATATTTGGTATGAGCCTCAGCTGCGGGACACACCATACGTCTATTGGCCGTTTGTCCCGGACAGCCCGACAGCATCCCTCTTCTTTACAATCGTCCTCGGATTATGGATCGTGAATAAGCGTTCACCATTATTCGAGACGCTTGCATTCATTACCTTAATCAAATACGGGGTCTGGGCCGTCATCATGAATATCATGTTTTTAGGGACGTTACCCGTGGATGCACCGACCATCACCATCTTAATGGCGGTCATGTTGATGGTTTCTCATGGAGCGATGGCGCTTCAAGCACTGATCTACGCACCTTTTATGAAGTGGACCATTACATCGTTTGTCTGTACATTGATTTGGGTAATTCATAATGACGTAGTTGATTATGTGCTCGGTCAATGGCCTCGCTATCCGTCACTCGCGGAACATATCATGTGGATCGGCTACGGCTCGTTTTGGTTAACGGGATTATGTTTTTTTATGGGATATGCGTTCGTCCTACGCCCTTCGCTTGAAAATAAGTTCATAAGAATGTAAAATCAAATTATCAAATACACGCAGAGGTGAAATAGAAAATGTCATTAGGTGGCTATATTTTCTATCTTGCACTGATTATGCTCATCCCCTTATGGGCCCAGATGCGAGTGAAAAGCACGTACAAACAGTTTTTAAAACAGCCGCTTCAAAGCGGTGTCACCGGCGCACAAGTCGCTGATTTCATCATGAAACAAAACGGTGTCCACAACGTACGAATCGAGATGGTCGATGGACTCATGAGCGACCACTATGATCCGGTCAATAAGGTCGTCCGTCTCTCTCGTGAAGTGTATCAAGGTTCGACGATTTCGTCGGCAGCCATCGCGGCCCACGAGATCGGTCACGTCATTCAAGATGCGACCGACTACAAGATGATGCGCGTTCGACATAGCCTCGTTCCAGTTGTCAACATCACGTCGAACTTGTCGTTCCCATTGTTACTCGGTGGTTTCTTGTTCGGTGCACTCGGATTGGCACAACTCGGTGTCATCATGATGCTCGGTGCGGTCGTGTTCCAATTGATCACGCTCCCGGTCGAGTTCGATGCGTCGAAACGAGCGATGGCTCAGTTGACGTCACACGGCATCGTGACGGCGACAGAAGAGTCTGGCGCACGGAAAGTATTGAATGCCGCAGCATGGACGTATGTGGCTGCAACACTCGTAGCCGTTGCCGAACTCATCCGTTTGGCGCTCATCGTCTTCATGCCACGTGAGGAATAGAACGAAATCCCGTCAAGAATCGGCGGGATTTTTTTATTTTTTGATGAAAGGAAATGTTGTTGATGAAACCGCAACTGACAGAGTACGGTCATGAGCAATTGAAAAATAAACTAGCCATGTTAAGACAGGCTCGGACAGATGCGCGTGAACGTATACGTACAGCGCGGAAATTTTGTGATTTTCGAGAAGATGTCACCTATACTGAGGCGGTACGGGAATATGAGCGGGTAGAGGCGGATATTCAAGACCTTGAGCGCCTGCTTGCCGACGTGACAATCGTCGAATCCGAACAGTCAGAAGTCGTGACATTCGGGAATCGGGTCGTGATTCGTGAAGGCGACGAGGATACCGAGAGTTATCGAATCGTGAGTGAGGCAGAAGCGGATCTAGAACGAGGAAGCATTTCGATGACATCACCACTCGGTCTTAGTTTGATGGGGGCGACAATTGGTCAAACGATTCAAATCGAAACGCCAGGAGGCACGATTCAAGTTGAGGTGCTCAACATTGAGCCATAAAAAATCGCCCGTTCATTCCTGTGAACGAGGCGATTTTTTGCTTATTTCAGCGGCATTCGATTCTCATCGAACGTAAAGCCTTCTCCGCCCACTTCATAGACGTGATGGAATGTGACGAACGCATGGGGATCGATCTGTTTGACGATCGTCTTCAAGCGATTCACTTCATTTCGCCCGACGACGACGTACAGCACTTCAAGTTCACGGTTCGAATAGCCACCTTTGGCAAGTAGTCTTGTCGTGCCGCGATTCATCGTCGCATGAATACCGTCGGCGATGGCAGTCCGGTGGTCGCTGATGATCATCGCCGCCTTACCGGCATACGTTCCTTCTTGCATTGAGTCGATGACACGTGCCCCGATGTAAACGGCGAGAAGCGTATACATCGCCTCGCGGATATCGAGATACGTCAAACTGAGAACGATGACAAAGAAGTCAAAGATGAGGAACGTCTTTCCGATCGACCAGCCGATATAGCGTTGTACGAGTCGCGCGATGATATCGACGCCACCAGTCGTTCCGCCATTGTTAAAGATGATTCCGAGTCCGACTCCGATAAAGAGACCGGCAAACAAACTTGCGAGCACCATGTCATCCGTTAGGTCGATGACGAGTGTAGAATATTTAGCGATGAGTGCATACCAAAGTGAAAATGAGAACGTCCCGATAAGTGTATAGACGAAAGTCGTTCGCCCTAACAACTTATAACTCATGAAAAAGAGTGGGATATTTAACGCCAAGTTCGTGATGGAAGGCGAGATATCAAAGAGACCCCGAAGAATCAAGGTGATCCCGGTGAACCCCCCCTCTGCCAAGTTGTTTTGGACGTTGAAGTGATAAACGCCGAATGCAAAAATAAAAGAACCTATTAAGATGAAAATAATATTTCGAACACGAATCGGTAATTGTACCGTCATTAGGTTCACCTCCCCTTAGATAGAGTACTCGAAAAACAGTTCGATTGACTACCCTGAACATATGACATTCAGAAACGAGTCGGCTATACTTTTCAAAGAAGAGGTGATGTAAATGAAAGTAGTAGCCATCGGGGCACATCCAGATGATATCGAGATTGGGATTGCAGGGATGACCGCCCAATGGACGAAAGAGAAGATTGAGGTCGTATACGTCGATTTGACGAGAGCGGAACTTTCTTCAAATGGTGATGTAGAAACGAGACAACAAGAAGCCAGTATGGCAGATGACGTGCTTGGTGTCCGTCGAATCAATCTCGGATTTAAAGACCGGGGAATTGACGGGGGAGAAGAACAGCTCAAGGCAATCGTCTCCTTGATTCGACGTGAGCGTCCAACGCACTTATTGTATCCATATGAAGTCGACCGCCATCCCGACCATGCGGCATGCGCTTATCTCGTGACAGAGGCGTTATTCAACGCGGGTATTCGAAAATATTTACCGGAGCTTCCGGCATATCGACCAGAAAGTGTGTATCAATATATGATCAATGCACATGTCGAGCCGGATGTATGCGTTGATATTAGTGACACGATTGAAGTGAAGACACGGGCACTCCAATGTTACGCTAGCCAGTTCACTCCAGTCGATGGGGTGAAAACACCGCTCACCGATGCATACGTGGAACGGGTCATTGCCCGTGAACGCCATTTTGGGAGTTTGATTGGCGTGTCGTATGCGGAAGGGTTGAAACGGGTGCGACCGTATGTCGTCAAACGGGCAGGTGAGCTCACATGACGTATCGAATCGGAATTCTTTGTTATCCATCTGTCGGTGGTTCGGGGATTTTAGCGACGGAACTCGGCATGAAGCTTGCGGACCGAGGACATGACGTTCATTTCATTACGAGTAGTATGCCGTTTCGTTTGAACGCCTATCATCCGAATATCACGTTCCACCAAGTCGAAATCAACCAATATTCAGTCTTTCGCTATCCACCGTACGATATGACACTCTCCGCGAAAATTGCGAGTGTCATCCAGTCGTTCGGGCTCGATGTCATTCATGCGCATTATGCCGTACCACATGCCGTGTGTGCCGCGCTCGGTCGGGAGATGGCCGGTGTGAAGACGCCGATCGTCTCGACGCTACACGGAACCGATATCACCGTTCTCGGTGAGGATGAGGAATTGAAACCGGCGATTTTATATGGGTTGCGCCAATCCAACGCGATTACTGCCGTCTCGCACAGTTTGAAACGGGAGACGGAGGAGCGGATTGCTAGCAATTTGCCGATTCAAGTCATTCACAACTTTATTGATGAATCGGTGTACACTCCACAATTCGACCCAACCTTACGGGAACGATACGGCTTGACGATAGACGACCGGGTCGTGATCCATATTTCAAACTTCCGTCCCGTCAAACGCGTCGACCTCGTCCTCGAGGCGTTCGACAAGATGGACGTTCCAAATAAAAAACTGTTACTCGTCGGAGACGGCCCGCTCATGGGTGCCATGCGCCGCCTCGTGACGGAGATGGGTCTTGAAGATCAAGTCATCTTTGCCGGGAAACAAGAGCAAGTCGCTGCACTGCTCTCCATTAGTGACGTCCATGTTCTCTTATCAGACAAAGAGGCGTTCGGACTTGTGGCACTCGAGGCGATGGCAACGGGAGTCCCGTCGGTCGTCAGTGACGCCGGCGGACTACCTGAAGTGATCACGGACGGTGAGGACGGGTTCGTCGTTCCACGAGGCGATGCAATGAAAGCCGCTATGGCCATGCAACAGCTGTTGACAGACGCAACGTTACAGGAGCGTTTCAGACAAAACGGGTTGGTGAAATCGAAACGATTCGCCTCACAAGACATCGTGACACAATATGAACGCTTGTATGAACAGGTGGTGACATCATGACAGAATGGGAGTATGCAAAACAGATCATTGAGACGATTGAACGACATGGCGGCGAGGCGTATATCGTCGGTGGAGCCGTTCGGGACTATGTCCTTGGGAATTTGCCCGATGATATCGATTTGGCCACGTCCCTCTTCCCGGAAGAAGTGATGGCACTGTTCCCGAAATCGGTCCCGACCGGTATCGAACATGGAACGGTCACGGTCATCATCGACCATCATCCGTTCGAAGTGACGACATTCCGGTCGGAAGGATCATATTCAGATTCAAGACGTCCGGACCATGTCGCACTCGGTGTATCGCTCGAAGAAGACATGTTACGTCGTGACTTCACAATGAACGCGATGGCGTTTCATGACGGACAAGTCGTCGATTTATTCGGAGGGCAACACGATCTAGATGAACGCATCATTCGCACGGTCGGGAGTCCTTTCGAGCGGTTTGGTGAAGATGCCCTTCGCATCATGCGTGCGCTCCGTTTCATGTCTCAGCTCGACTTCACGTTACACGAAGAATTGCGTCACGCAGCGAGTTCACTTAGTCACAAACTTGAACAAATCGCAATGGAACGCATCGCAATCGAGTTTGAGAAATTGTTGACGGGACCGGCCTATCGAAAAGCGTTAGCAGAGATGGTCGAGCTCGGCATCCATCGTCATCTACCGAATGTGACGACCGAACTGATGCAACGGGTGCAACAAGATGATCGCACTCCAGTGAATGCGGTCAGTGGGTGGGCCATCTTCCTCTATCACGCAAAAGATGAGGCATGGCTACTGCCATGGAAACGATCGAATGCAATCAAGCGGGAGGCTCGAGTGCTTGCGCAGCTCTGTGAGACCGGACTCGATGTGATGACGGTTTACACGACGGATGAGCGGACTCTCTCGACTTATTTTAAAATGAATGGTGAACCAGACCGCAGTCGTGAACTGAAGGAGTCACTCCCAATCCAGTCCCGCCAAGAACTGAAATTCAATGGACGGGATGCGCTTGAACTCGGTGCGACAGGCGAGGCGATCAAGCATCTATTGCTTGATCTCGAACGACGTGTCATTTCACAAGAGATTCCGAATCACGGGACCGTATTAAAAGAGGAGGCGAGACGATGGCTTCAACGCGCGGGCGTGTCTTGACGTTATTACAAAATGGGGAAGTATGGAGCGGACAAGAATTGGCGCGCCAATTGAATATTTCACGTACCGCTATTTGGAAGCACATTGAAACGTTGAAGCAAGACGGATATGCGATCCATACAATCCCCCGTAAAGGATATCAACTGATTGAACAGAGTGACCGTCTGGATGAACCAGCATTTGTCTCATTCCGTAAAGGTCGATTCGGTCAGACGGTCCATGCGTATGAACAAGTCGATACGACACAACGAATCGCCCATGAATTGGCGCAACAGCATGTGTCGGAAGGAACGATTGTCATCAGTGAAGAACAGACTGCCGGACGAGGACAACTCGGTCGTCATTGGCATAACCCAAAACATGTCAATATTGCGGCGAGCATCATCTTAAGACCGGATTTGCCGATTCGAGATGCATCGAAACTCACGTTGATGGCAGCGAGTGCATTCGCACGGGCGCTCAACCATCAAAATCTTGATGTCATGATCAAGTGGCCGAATGATTTATTATTGAATGGGAAGAAAATCGGTGGCATTTTGACAGAGATGCAGACGGAGGGTGATCGGATTCAGGCTGTCATCCTAGGGTTCGGGATGAACGTCAATGGTGAGGAGATTCCAGACGAGTTAGCTCATCGGGCCACTTCTCTTTATCTAGAGACCGGAAAGCGATTCCGTCGAAGTGAACTGTTGGCTGAACTACTGGCTGAACTTGAAGTCGAATATGACCGATTCCTCGAAAGTGGTTTTGATCCAATCCGGATCAATTGGATGCAACATGCCGCCTACTTGAATGAAAAAGTCACGTTGAACGCTTCTCGTACTTCTCGTACAGGGGTCATGCGAGGGATTTCCGAAGAGGGCGCATTGCTTCTTGAAGAAGAAGGAAAGGTTGAACCCGTCTACTCTGCTGAGATTGCAGTGTGGAATGATTGATGAAAGCGAGACCATCGACTATACTTAATGTGTCGGACGCTATCAGTTTTTGAAGTGTACCGCGCTTGCAGACTGTCACAATCAGTTGTCTGCCTTGATCATTTTGACAGGGACAGAAGGACACTACTCATGAAAACCATGAAATTGTTTTTCGTGCGCCTTCTTGCCAACCGTGTAAGAAGGCGTTTATTCTTTCCTGTCTCCACGTTTAGGAGGAGAAACAGATGCACACGATGACTTCATTATTGAAAAAGATGAACGAGCAAGAAAAGCTCGTCATGTTGACGGCGTATGATTACCCGTCAGCCAAACTTGCCGAAGCGGCAGGGGTCGATTTGATTTTGGTCGGCGATTCTCTTGGGATGGTCGTCCTCGGGTATGACTCGACGATCCCGGTGACGACAGAAGATATGCTTCACCATTCGAAGGCAGTACGCCGTGGAGCGAAAAACACATTTGTCGTGGTGGATATGCCATTTGCGACATACCATGGTGATTTTGACCGAACACTTCAGGCTGCGTCCCGTCTCTTCCAAGAAGGACATGCGGATGCGATCAAACTAGAAGGTGCGGGTGAAGTTCTTCAGACGATTGAACGACTCACTCAAGTAGGAATGCCTTGTGTTGCCCATCTAGGGTTGACCCCGCAATCGGTCGGTGTGCTAGAAGGGTATAAAGTGCAAGGGAAATCCCTTGAGGCGGCAGAGACACTGCTTCAAGATAGCTTGGCTGCCGAACGTGCCGGTGCGAAAATGCTCGTCCTTGAGTGTGTACCGCATCAGTTGGCGAAACGAATCGCAGAAGAGTTGACGATTCCAGTTATCGGAATCGGTGCCGGGGCAGAGGTAGACGGACAAGTACTCGTCTATCATGACGTGTTGAAATATGGCGTGGACCGCTTACCGAAATTCGTTCAGGCATATGCCGACGTGAATGAAGTGGCGACAGATGCCATCCGCTCTTATGTGGAAGAGACGAAAACTGGACAATTCCCGCTTGAACGTCACACGTTCACGATGGATGAGTCATTGCTCGACTCGCTGTATGGAGGAAAATGATGAAGATTGTATCAACAGTTGAAGAGTTACGTCACACGTTGCCAACGGATCAAACGATTGGTTTTGTGCCAACGATGGGATATTTGCATGAAGGACATATGAGTCTCGTTGAGAACGCACGACGTGAGAATGACGTCGTTGTCATGAGTATTTTCGTTAATCCGACTCAGTTCGGTCCGAACGAAGACCTCGACCGATATCCTCGTGACTTCGAACGAGATGAAAAATTGGCACGAGAAGCCGGTGTCGATCTTCTCTTCTATCCGACGACGGAGACGATGTACCCGCTTGATATGGCGCGCGTCACTGTTCGCCAAGGGGCAAATGTCTTATGTGGGGCGAGTCGTCCCGGCCATTTTGATGGTGTGTTGACAATCGTCTCGAAATTATTTAACCTTGTTCAACCGACCCGTGCTTATTTCGGTCTGAAAGATGCCCAGCAAGTGGCACTCATCGAAGGGTACGTCCGAGACTATTTTGTCCCGGTCGAGATTCGACGCTGTCCGATTATTCGTGAGGAGACAGGACTAGCCAAATCTTCTCGGAACGTATATTTGTCAGACGTTGAAAAAGAAGAAGCGAGTCAAATCTTTAAAGCGTTGACGACAGCGAGAGAAACACTTGAGGCAGGTCATGATCTTGAACAAGTGAAGCAACGACTGATCGAACGATTACACGAGATTCCGAACAGTCAGATCGACTATGTCGAACTCGTTGACTACCCGACGCTTGCTGACGCTTCAAGCGATTCGAAAGAAATATTGATGGCGGTGGCCGTTCAGTTTGAGCGAGCCCGATTGATTGATAATGTGATTTGGAAGAAGGGATGAATCCAATGATTCGTACATTTATGCACGCAAAGCTTCATAAAGCAACAGTGACAGAAGCAAACTTACACTACGTCGGTTCGATTACAATCGATGAGGATTTGATGGATGCAGTCGGCATCATGGAAAATGAACATGTGCACATCACGAACAACCATAATGGCGCTCGTATCGAGACGTATGTCATCAAAGGCGAACGTGGTTCTGGTGTGATTTGTTTAAACGGTGCGGCAGCAAGACATTTCCAGGTCGGTGATGTTGTCATCATCATGGCGTACGGTCAAATGACTGCAGAAGAAGCGAAAACGCATCGTCCAAAAGTAGCCGTATTGAACGAGCAAAACGAGGTCGATCAACTTCTTTACGAAGAAATCGCTCACACGATTTTATAAAACATTCGGGGGTGTCGACAAAGGCATCCCCGTTTTTTCGTCGTTCGTTCTATGGTAAGATGAGACAGACAGAAAGCACGAGCGTGCCTAAGATGGGATGGATGTTATGGACACGTATGTGATTGTGGATATAGAGACAACGGGTCATTCCGTAAAGTCCGGTGATGAACTGATTGAGTTTGCGGCGGTCGTTGTACAAGATGGTGAAGTGATCGAGCGCTACAGCACCTTGATTCGACCGGGTCGACCAATCCCACCTTTTATTACGCAATTAACAACGATTAGCGATGATGACGTAAGTGATGCACCAACATTTGAAGAAGTGATTCCCGACATTTGGAAAATGCTAGATGGACGGGTATTTGTCGCGCATAACGTCGCATTTGATTTAACTTTTTTAAACGAGAGCCTTGAACAAGCTGGCTATCTTTCGTTTCAGGGGAGAGCCATTGATACGGTTGAACTCGCTCGTATCCTCTACCCGACACTTGAGAGTCACGCCTTAGAAGCATTATCCGAGACGTTCGACCTTGTACATACAGACGCACACCGCGCACTCAGTGATGCGGAGGCGACAGCCGAGCTTTTTATCCGAATGCTCGAGCGCTTGCGCAACTTACCGGTCGTGACATTGAAACGACTTCGCGACTTGTCTGAGTCGTGGACGAGTCACGTCGAGCCGTTGCTCGATGAAATCATCCTCGAGGTTGGGATTCGACCAGACGACGAAACGCGTTTTGATATTCATCGAAAGATTGCGTTACACCGTCCAAGCGATACGTTCGTTCCGGCAGAAGAACGAGAGCCATTTGAACCGTTTCTCCTTCGCACAATCGAAGAAACGCTCCCGTCAATCTTTGATCAATTTGAGCCGAGACAAAGTCAATTTGAAATGATGCGTCACGTCTATAAAGCGTTAGACGACGAAGAAACGTTGTTAGTCGAAGCGGGGACGGGAACCGGGAAGACGTTGGCGTACTTAATCCCGAGTGCCCATCATGCACTTGAGACGAAGCGCCCTGTCGTCATCAGTACGCATACGATTCAATTACAGGAACAGCTCCTGAACCGGGATTTGCCGGTACTTCGACAAATCTTTCCGGAAATTGAATTCACCTTGTTAAAAGGAAGACGGAACTATATTGATTTACGTAAATTCGAGATGGTACTCGATGAGTCGAATGATGGATTGTTGGTTTCGATGTGTAAGGCGATGGTACTCGTCTGGTTAACCGAGACTGAGACGGGGGATTTAGAGGAACTTTCATTCCCAGGATCTGCGACACAAGGTCCAGCTTCTTTTAAACGGTTGATTCAAGCTGATGCTTCAAGTGAATTCGGACGGTTCGACCCTTGGTATAGCCGAGATTTCTTCACAAAAGCCGTCCTCCGTTCGAAAGAAGCAGATTTGATTGTGACGAATCACGCGCTCTTGTTCTCTGATTTACAACATCAGGCAGGTATCTTACCGACCGATACACCGCTCGTCTTAGACGAGGCACATCAAGTCGAAGAAGTGGCCTCTCACCATTTCGGTGTGACGTTTGATGCCATCCAATTTGATCGGTTGTTCAAATGGTTCGGATACGGTGCGGACGGGAAGTTTCATTCTCGGATCATTCAGCTAGCCGATTTGACGTCTGTGACAGAAGAGGCAGAAGCATTCAGTCAACAGATTGATTCTGCGCTCGCACGGGTCGAGGAAGAGCTCGAAGACCTCTTGACGGCACTACAGTCGCTAGGAAAGAAAAAAGAACCTCGGCAAACTGTTCGATTCGAGCGAGAAGGCGCATCATTCAGACCGATTCGTGAAGTGGCGAATCGATTAGAGGACAAGTTACGTACACTACGGACGTCACTCAGACATCTACATCGACTGCTCGATGAGCGTAAAGAACACATGACGTTCAAACAACGCGCGCTTTTGAGTGATTTGAAAACATTGATTAGCGACGTCCGTGAGCTCGAAAGTGTCATTTATGAGACGATGCTGACACGTAATGATGATGCGGTCAGTTGGGTCGAGTTGAATTTAGGAAACCGTAAGTTGACATCGGTCTACACGCAACCGGTTGAAATCGGTCCGTTGCTGCACGAACGATTATTTAAGAAGAGACCGACGATTTTGACGTCGGCGACGATGACGGTCTCGGGCAAATTTAGTTTTATGGAACGACGACTCGGACTTGAAGGAGAACCGGTCAGACGAGTCGTATTGCCTTCGCCGTTCAACTTTAAAGAACAGGCAAAACTGTTTGTTCCGTCAGACTTCCCATTGATCAATGATGTGCCGCTTCCTCAGTTCGTCGATCAGACCGCTCAATCGATTGTTCAAATTGCAAACGTGACAAAAGGACGGATGCTCGTCCTCTTCACCTCGAATGAATTGTTACGTCTCACTTACGAACAAGTAAAAGATCATCTCGACCCTTCGTATACGCTACTTGCACAAGGAGTCAGTGGGGGATCGCGAAGCCGATTGACGAAACAGTTCAAGCGGATGGAACAGTCGATTTTATTCGGGACGGCCAGCTTTTGGGAAGGTGTCGATATTCCGGGTGAGGCGTTGACCTGTCTCGTCATCGTGCGTCTGCCGTTCGCGCCGCCCGATCAACCAATCATGCAAGCACGTTCGGAAAAAATTGAATCGATGGGGAAATCTCCATTCTTCGAACTTTCGCTTCCTCAAGCAGTCATCCGTTTCAAACAAGGTGTCGGACGATTAATTCGATCGAAATCGGACTACGGTGCGATTTTTGTGTTCGATCGTCGGGTCGAGACGACTCGTTACGGGAAACAGTTCATCAATAGCTTACCGAAGGTGGACCGGATTGAAGGGACGCTAGAGACATCTCTATCCGAGTTAGAATTGTTTTTAGATGAAAAGGAAAACTCTGTGGCAAGAAATGATAGATAACGCTAGGCATCATGATGTTATCGTTTTATAATGATACGTATAGGTTTTGGAGGAGGAGTCAACATGAATTCGAATATTGAGACGCTTGCGAGTGTACGCATCGAACCGACTGCGGACGTTTATAAGATTGTCGATTTATTGAATCGGACGTTAAAAAGTCAAGATTTGATGTTCGGCCTTTCGCTTGAGAAGAAAGTGAATGATCCGAAGAAGGAAGAGATGGTCTTCACCATCTATCGTACAGAATGACCAGAAAAACAAAATGGATCGTCTCGTTACTGGCGGCACTGCTCGGTGTCGTCCTTGTCTTTAGCGTGATGTATCGATTCACGATTGGACACACAGAAAATCAAAAAGAGCAACTCATCGAGCAAGCGATGATTCGATTGAACGAGGAATCGCCAGACGTTCAAGTAGGGCAAGGAGAGCTGTTCAATGGGACAGAGGCATACGTCGTTTTTCCGGAAGCGGACGGAGACTCGATTTGGTTCGTTCCACTCGATGACGAGTTCGAGATTGAACAACGTGAAATTGGTGAAGTGAATGCGAATGACGTCTGCGCTCGTTCTGTCGAAGATACAGGCGGACAACTTATCAGTTGTAAGTACGGATTCGACGAGAGAGCACTCGTCGAAGTGGTCACAAAGGCAGACGCATCTTATACGTATTCGTATTACACGTTACAGACTGGAGAGTTTATTCGACGCGTCCAATTGACCGATCAAATGTGACGAATTAGAGGGGGATAATGATGGAACATCTATTAGCGAAACGAGTGAAACAACTCACGCCGTCGACAACATTAGCGATTACAGCTAAAGCAAAGGCGCTTAAGGCTTCAGGCAAAGATGTCATTGGACTCGGTGCAGGTGAGCCTGATTTCAATACACCGGAACGAATCATCGATGCTGCGTGTCAAGCGGCTCGTGATGGCGATACGAAATATACACCATCAGGCGGTACTGTCGCGTTGAAGGACGCCATCATTGAAAAAACGAAGCGAGACAGCCAGTTGACGTTTGGGCGCAATGAAGTAATGGTCGCTTCAGGTGCAAAACATGCGCTCTACGCATTGTTCCAAGCGATTTTAGATGAAGGTGACGAAGTCATCGTCCCGACACCTTACTGGGTCAGTTATCCAGAACAAATCAAACTCGCTGACGGTGTACCTGTATATGTCGATACAAATGAAGACACATCCTTCAAATTGACACCTGAACTTCTCGAACGTGCAATTACAGATCGTACGAAGGCAGTCATTTTGAACAGTCCTTCAAACCCGACAGGAATGATTTACACGAAAGAAGAGCTACAGGCACTAGCTGATGTCGTTCTTCGACATAATCTTCTCGTCGTGAGCGATGAAATTTATGAGAAGTTGATTTACGGTGACGCTGAATTCGTATCGATTGCGACATTACCCAACATGCGTGAACGTACGATCATCATCAACGGTGTCTCAAAGTCTCATGCGATGACAGGGTGGCGTATCGGATATGCCGTTGGTGATGCGACAATCATCAGCGCGATGACAAACTTAGCTTCCCACTCGACATCAAACCCGACATCTGTCGCTCAGGCGGCAGCGGTTGAGGCATACAATGGACCACAGGATGATGTAGAGATGATGCGTCAGTCGTTTGAAGAGCGACTCGACATCGTTTACAACCGTCTCGAACAAATTCCAGGAATCACTTGCTTGAAGCCACAAGGTGCATTTTACTTATATGCCAATGCGAAAGTTGCCGCGACTGAGAGTGGATACGACACAGTCGATGCTTGGTGCGAGGCAGTACTTGAAGAGGCAAACGTGGCACTTGTTCCAGGCTCTGGTTTTGGACAGGAAGACTACGTACGATTATCATATGCAACAGAATTAAAACGCGTATTAGAAGCGCTCGATCGAGTAGAAGACTTCATTACGAAGCGCACTCGATAAGCGAAAGGATGGAAATGAATATGACAACAATTTCGATTAACCAATTTAAAGACTATGAAGGACAGACGGTCCGCGTCGGAGCTTGGATTGCCAACAAACGTTCTAGCGGGAAAATTGCATTCCTTCAACTACGTGACGGTAGTGGATTTGCACAAGCGGTCGTCGTGAAGGCTGACGTCTCCGAAGAATTGTTCACTTTTGCTAAAGGTGTGACACAAGAGACTTCTGTCTGGGTGACAGGTAACGTCAAGTCGGATGGTGGACGTACACCACTCGGATTTGAATTAGAAGTGACAGATGTAGAAGTGATTGCAGAGTCAGTGGATTACCCAATCACACCGAAAGAACATGGAACAGAATTCTTGATGGATAACCGTCACTTATGGCTCCGTTCACGTCGCCAACACGCGATTATGAAAGTGCGTAACGAAATCATTCGTGCGACGTATGAATTCTTTAATAAAGAAGGATTCGTCAAAATCGATCCGCCAATCCTTACGAGCAGTGCACCTGAGGGCACGACAGAGTTGTTCGAGACAGACTATTTCGGTCAATCCGCTTACCTCTCACAGACGGGCCAATTGTATATGGAAGCCGCTGCAATGGCACTCGGTAAAGTATTCTCGTTCGGACCAACTTTCCGTGCAGAGAAATCAAAAACGCGTCGTCACTTGATTGAGTTCTGGATGATTGAGCCAGAGATGGCGTTCTTCGATCACGACATGAACCTTGAGATTCAAGAGCAATACGTCTCATATATCGCACAATCAGCGCTTGAGAACTGTAAGGATGAACTTGAATTCCTTGGACGTGACCTTGAGAAGTTGGCACAAGTGAAGGCACCTTTCCCACGTGTCCGTTACGAAGAGGCAATCAAATTCTTGAAATCAGAAGGATTCGACGATATCGAATACGGCGACGATTTCGGTGCACCGCATGAGACGGCGATTGCTAACGCGCACGACCAGCCAGTTTTCATCACGCACTGGCCAAAAGAAATTAAACCGTTCTACATGAAAGTGGACCCTGAAAATCCTGAGCTCGTTCTTTGCGCAGACTTGATTGCACCAGAAGGATATGGAGAAATCATCGGGGGGTCTCAACGTGAAGACGATTACGACCGTCTAAAAGAGGAGATCATTAAAGAAGGTCTTGATGAAACAGATGCATACGACTGGTATCTCGAGCTTCGTCAATACGGTTCGGTCCCACACTCTGGTTTCGGACTCGGACTCGAGCGTACGGTTGCATGGATTAGTGGAATCGAGCATATCCGTGAAGCCATTCCATTCCCACGTTTATTAAACCGAATCCACCCTTAACGATTAATCGGGGAAGACGTCATGTCCTCCCCGATTGATGTGTCTTAGAAAGGAAGTGCGACATGGATGCACATCAATTGATTCAATTATTCGAGCAAAGTCCGGTCGTTATTCCGCGCAAACTGTTCACTGACGCTAGACGACTCGACTTATCGCCTGTCGAATTCAGTCTCATCGTCCATCTTCTTGAAATGACGGGGGAAGGCATCGTCATGCCACTCCCGAGCGAGTTAGGGAAACGGTTGAACGTCTCTGAGAATGAGGCGCGTTCTGTGTTACTCGGCTTGTTGCAAAAAGAATTGATTGCCATTGACGCGTCAGGGAATAGCGAGCGATATAGTCTATTACCCTTATTTGAGGCGTTACAAGGAGAAGAAAAAATCGCACCGCAACAGACGCTGAATGAAAATATCATCCATACGTTCGAACGAGAATTTGGCACAATCACTCCGTTTGAAATTGAACAAATCGTCGGGTGGATGACGGAAGATAATTTCAGCGAAGAACTAATTATGGCCGCGTTACGCGAAGCGAAACTTCGGAATGTTCGAAACTTCAAATACATGGATAAAATCTTACGCGTCTGGCAGGACCATCAAGTCGAGACGCTTGAGGATGTCGTGGAATATCAACGGAGGAATAAATGATGTTGACGAAAGTCCAGTTACAAGAAGTGTCTGATACGATGAGGCAAATGTTCCCGGATGCGCATTGCGAACTGACGCATCAAAATCCATTCGAATTAGTGGTCGCCGTGGCCCTCTCCGCCCAAGCGACGGATGCCCTCGTCAACAAGGTGACACCGGGCTTATTTGAAGCGTTTCCGACAGTCGAAGCGATGGCTGCGGCAGACGTTTCGGAGATTGAGGCGTTGATCAAACGCATTGGATTGTATCGGAACAAAGCGAAGAACGTGAAGGCACTCTCTGAAAAAATCGTGAACGAGCATGGCGGCATCGTGCCGTCGGACCGGGCATCACTTGAGGCCCTTCCAGGTGTCGGTCGTAAAACGGCCAACGTCGTCCTGTCGGTCGCGTTCCATGAACCGGCCTTTGCGGTCGATACCCACGTCGAGCGGGTGTCGAAGCGTCTTGGCATTTGCCGCTGGAAAGATAACGTCCGTCAAGTCGAGGATACGTTGATGAAGAAGTTCCCACGAGAGGAGTGGTCACAACTCCATCATCAATTTATTTTCTTCGGACGCTATCATTGTAAAGCCCAGAGACCTGCCTGTGAGACGTGCCCGCTTCTTCATATGTGTCGGGAAGGAAAGAAACGAATGAAATCCGCGAAAGTCACGACATAAAAAATGCATCGGCACATGTGTGTCGATGCATTTTTGTGTTAATGATTCCAAGGATGGTCGCTCCACTCACGACGCTTTTTCGTGATGGGTACCTTTTTGAAGCCCCAGTTGCGGAAATCTTGGTCTGGACTTTCTTTACGAATGTAAATTTTGTCCTTGATTGCTTTAAAGATTCGGTTCTCGTCCCCATAATGGACGAACCGTGGTTTTACCTCGATCACACCTCGACGGACACGTGAAAGTGGGAGACAGACGAGGTCAGCGATTTCTAAACCGGATTGATACATCGTGTTCTGTTTCTCAGAGAAGATGAACCCTTTAATTTTTTGACGACTCTTTTCGACATCGAGATGGACCGTGCCCGAGTTGAAAATATCAAAAAATGCTTTTTGAATGAGTAAGTTCTGGTAATCATCTCGTGATTCGAGGACGACGCGTGCACTGACCGCCTCTGTTTCCTCTAAGAACGCATAGAACGACTTCATCAAGTGGGCGAAGGCGACTACATACGGATCTTTTGGCGTCGAATAAAAGTCATGTAGTTTTTGTTTATCGACTTCAACACTGACGATGGTACAATCGATTCCTCGCAAAAAATCAGGTAGCTTGTCCCAAAAATCACGCAACATGTCGATCGTGATGCCATCTTCTTTCCCATAAGGATGCTCGGCTTTTAAAATTTCTTTTAAATGAAGCGGGATTTGCTCGGTTTTAAAAACATCTCGCTTGAACGCGTGAAGACGTCGCTTCAATTCACATGGCATTCCAGTCTCATCCGCATCGATTGAATATTTGTACTCCATCAGAACACCAGTCAAATTGAACTGCGTGTTTCCTTTCGGTGTACCTGTTTCGTCGACGAACATGACATACTTCTTTCCACTTTCCATCCAATCCCTCCAAAACGGCTTAACAGTAACGTCTTTAAGCATTCTATTTTATTTCCGAATGATGATTCGGTCAATCAATTGCACAGGTATTGCACACTTTTTTTCAGAATGACATCAATTAGGTTTATCAATGTACAATCTTGGTTAAACAGAAGAGGTGCTATTATCATAGAAAAACAATCAAGTCTTACGTGACGAGAGCTTTTCAATTTGGATACACAATCGCTTACATACTAGTTTAACATACGGGAGTTTGGTACGATATGTGTTGCGGTAAATCCACACAAGTGTCGACCGACAGAAGTCGACAATCAGACCTGAGACGGAAGGAACGAGTGGACCGACCTGTTAATATGTATGTATGGGGTGACGACATTGTTCCATTATCCAAACGGTAAAAAAGCAAAAGTGACAAAGACACCAAAGGAGGAAGGAATTTCGAAACAACCCTCGAATTCTCCAACCTATGCGAATCGCGGAATGAATTTGGAGACATTGTTGAATGAAACGAATGAATTTTATCGAATCCATCAACGAGCCGTCATTCATAAGAAACCGACACCGCTACAAATCGTCAAAGTCGATTACCCCAAACGAAGTGCAGCCAAGGTGACGGAAGCCTATTTCAAACAGGCATCTACGACTGACTATAATGGGGTGTATCGCGGCAAGTACATTGACTTTGAAGCGAAAGAAACGAATAATAAGACGTCGTTTCCGCTCGGCAACTTTCACGAGCACCAGATTGAACACATGCGCGAGTGCGAACGCCATGGAGGGATTTGTTTTGTCATCATCCGCTTTAGTCGCTATAATACGCAATATGTATTGACCACGGAACAACTTGTTCAGTGGTGGGAACAACGATTGACGGGACGCAAGTCAATTCCACTTCGTTTTATCGAAGAGGAAGCGATTGAAGTTCCGACGAGAGCCTTGCCGTCGATTGACTATTTGGCGGTGCTCGATCAATGGCTCGATTGAATAGAAGGAGTGAACCATGAATGGAGCGAAGTAGGGTCGCACGTCGACAAGATTCGACGACGAATAAACGCAAAAAAACTGGGAAACAACCAAAGACGAAAAGTAAAAAACCGATGTGGAAACGCATCTTTTTATTAGGTTTCTTATTATTTATTGCAGCAGTCATCGCGTTCGGGGCATATACCGTATATGCGATTGCAACGGCACCAGAGCTTGACGAAGAAAAACTCGTCGATACGTATCCGATTCAGCTAATCTCTGCTGAAGGTGAACCACTCGAAGGAGCCGGTCAAATTCGAGAATACGTCTCCATCGACGATATTTCAGAAGTGATGCAACAAGCGGTCGTCTCGATTGAGGACCGTCGTTTCTACGAGCACAACGGAATCGACTTACGTCGGATCGGTGGCGCAGTAGTGGCCAACTTGACTGACGGTTTCGGTGCAGAAGGTGGGTCAACCATCACACAGCAGTTAGTGAAACAGTCGTTTCTTTCAACAGACAAAAAGTTGAAGCGTAAGCTTCAAGAGCAGTGGCTCGCGCTCAAACTTGAACGTGAGTATACGAAAGAACAGATTTTAGAGATGTATTTAAATAAAAACTACTATGGTAGTGGTGGATACGGTGTACAAACCGCATCGAAGCGCTACTTCAACAAACCGGTCTCTGAGGTCAACTATCAAGAAGCGGCAATCCTTGCAGGTCTTCCGCAACGTCCAAGTGCATACGATCCAATCAATGGTGACCAAGAGTTGACGCGTTATCGCCAAGAACAAGTCTTGTCTGCGATGAAGCGAGACGGTCACATTTCGGAAGAACAGTATAACGAAGCGCTTGATGTTGCCATTGCTGACGTCATCTCACCTGGTGAAGAGACGGAAGAAGAGGCGTTCACACGTGCGATTTATTCACGTGTCCAAGCAGAGCTTGAAGAAGATTATGGTCTTGAACAATCAGACATCTATGGCACAGGTTTGAAAGTATACACGTCAATCAATAAAGAACTTCACACAAAGTTTAATAGTGACATTAAGTCTGATAATGTAAACATTCCTAATGGTGCCTTTCCATCAGATGAACTTCGTATGGGTGCAACCGTGCTGAATACGAAGACGGGTGAAATTGTTGCCATCATCGATAGTCAACAGGCGAAGCAAGCTGATAAATATTATATTGATTATTCAAATGAAAAATATCAGATTGGATCCACGGCAAAACCGTTCTTTGACTATGGACCAGGTATTGAAAATGGACAATGGTCAACAGGAAAAATGTTACTTGATGCAGCATTTCCAGAAGGAAAACCAAGGAACTACTACGACGGTTATCGCGGTATGAACACGATGCGTCAATATTTGAAGATTTCAGCGAACACGCCGGCAGTTCGAGCATTCCAAGAAGTGCGAGATGAGTATGGACAAGAAGCCATCGAATCGTTTGTGAAGAACGTTGGAATTGAACCAGAGTATCCTAAGGGCGGCGATGAACTGCTTGAATCAAATGCTTTGGGTACGGCACAAGCGAGCACAACCCAAATGGCTGCAGCGTATGCAGCGCTCGGTGCGAACGGTATGTATACAAAACCTCACTTGATTCAAAAAATCGAATTTAACGACGGTTCAAGCATCAATTCGCCAGTCAAGGCGAAGCAGGCGATGGAAGACTATACAGCCTACATGTTGACAGACATGTTGCGTGATGTTGTAAGTGCCGAAGGTGGAACGTATGAACCAGGTGCATTCCCATGGGATGTAGCTGGTAAAACTGGAACAACAAATGATGAACAATATAAATGGTTTACAGGGTATTCAACCGATTACTCGATTTCGGTATGGACAGGAAAAGTTAATAAAGAAAGTAATAATAAACCGAACTACGCCCAATACTATTTCGAGTATATGATGCAACAGGTGACGAACGCGACGGGTCAACCAGATCGCTTCCAACGTCCAGACTCTGTCTTGTCACTCGGGAATGAACTTTATGTCAAAGGGACGAAGCCAAAAGATCTTCAACCTGAGAAATTGACTGCTCCAACAGGCGCAAGCGTCAACTATGATGAAGATTCACAAGCCGGTTCTGTCTCATGGTCATACGATTTTGATGGTGCACAAGCAGATGGCTACTCAGACATCTCATTCACCGTGACGCAACAGTCAGCCGAAGGCGGTGAACAAGTCGTCGGTACGACGGGAGAGACGAGTATCGATATCGCAAACTTGGCTGAAGGGGACACAACGTTCACCATCGTCGCCAAGGCGACAAACCCATTGACGGGTGAACAGCAATCTGCCCCGGCACAAGCAAGTTACTCCATTGAACCAAAAGAAGAACCGAAGGATGAGGAAGAAGAAAGTCCTTCTGACGAAGAGAATAACGAAGACAACCCATCGGACGAGAACAACGGTAACGGTAACGGGAACAATAACGGCAATGGTAACGGAAACGGTGAAGATACCACTGACGAACAAAATCCTGATGAGCCAGCGACCGATGAAGGAACGAATGAAGGAACAGACCAACCGACTGACGGAGACGATGAAGGTGCTCCGCTAGAAGGTCAATCGAATAATGAATCGCCAGCCACGGAACGTGGGAACGGCAATTCGAATAACGGAAATAACTAAGGAAGGCAGGGCGACATTGTGCGCCCTGTTTTTCGTATGACTTTGTTATAATGGAAAGAAAGGGAACAGGATGGTGACACATGGTTCAACTCTCTTTAAAGCGAAAGATGAAAGTGTTATTTGTTATGGATCGACTGCAAGACGACGATTTCGGCGTACCGCTCAGTGGACATCTCGGATTAAAGCTTTCCCATTTGTTATTAAAAGAGTCGATTCCACTCGGACGTCTCATCCAAGACCAAACCGTCGCTGAAGCAATTGGACATTCTTACTTAAAACGAATCGGAGTCGAAACGATGTTCACGGGTGAGGAATCCTACTATCCAGACTTACTTCGTGGCAACCGTCAACAGTTATCGACAGACGAAGATTATTATAAAACGGTGCAACGCTACGCCAAACATCTATTAGCGGTTCATTCGAAATGTACGAAGCTACATACCATTGTCTTATTCGGTCGATCGACACAACGTCTATTTTCAGACGCGCTCATCCGCCTCGAAGAAGAGAATGCACATGTGGCTGATACGTTTCAACACATGACCATTTTAAAAATGCCCGCTGTATCGAGAATGATACGAGATGAACGGATTCAATCGATCCGACAAACCGTAGTCGAACTTGCACCTTCGAACTCATAAAAAAGAAGGTGAACTGATGCGAAAATCACGCTCCGTCGAAGAGATGATTCAAGAATTAAAAGAAGACCATAGCTTTGCCAAAAACGTTCGTCATTGGCATACAGTCGATGCACGTCCGGCACAATATGCACCCATTCCAGAGCAAGTACCGGAACAGTTGACGAACGTATTGAAAAATCGGGGAATTGAGCAACTGTATACGCACCAAGCTGAGGCTGTGAAACAAACGGCTGCCGGTCATTCGACCGTCATTGTGACCCCTACCGCATCAGGGAAAACATTGTGTTATAACTTACCGGTACTTTCAAAAATGATTGAAAAACCGACAGCACGTGCACTTTATCTATACCCGACAAAAGCGCTCGCCCAGGACCAAAATAGTGACTTGATGGAGATGGTCGAGGCACTTGAAGGGAATTTTCGATGCTTCACGTATGATGGGGATACGTCTCCCGCTGCCCGAACGAAAGTCAGGGATGCGGGGAATATCGTCATCACCAATCCGGATATGTTACATTCCGGTATTTTACCGCACCATACGAAATGGATTCGTCTATTTGAAAACTTAGAATACATCGTCGTCGATGAGTTGCACACGTATCGTGGCGTGTTTGGCAGTCATGTGGCCAACGTATTTCGCCGATTGAAACGAATTTGTGCCTATTATGGGAGTCACCCAAAATGGATTATGACTTCTGCGACGATTGCAAACCCGCGAGAACTCGCCGAATTATTGACGGAAGAAGAAGTCGTATTGATTGACCGAAACGGGGCGCCACAAGGGAAGAAACACCTCGTCTTCTACAATCCTCCTGTCGTCAATGAGGCGCTCGGAATCCGAAGAAGTGCAACGCTTGAGACGAAACGAATCGCGTCGAAGCTTGTTGAAGCGAACATCCAGACCATCGTCTTCGCACGTTCACGTGTCCGAGTCGAGGTGCTTCTGACGTATTTACAAGAACTGACACGACGAGAACTCGGACCAAAGTCAATCGTCGGGTACCGAGGCGGTTATCTTCCTTCTGAACGACGTGAGATTGAACGGCGCTTACGAAATGGCGAAATCAAAGCAGTCGTATCGACGAACGCGTTAGAACTCGGTGTGGATATCGGTCAATTGCAAGCATGTGTCCTCAATGGCTATCCTGGAACCGTCGCCTCACTCTGGCAACAAGCGGGTCGTGCCGGTAGACGTCACTCGGAATCGCTCGTCGTATTCGTTGCATCGTCTTCCTCGCTTGACCAGCTTGTCGTCGAACAACCTGATATGATTTTAGACCGTTCGCCGGAAGCGGCTCGTCTTGACCCGAACAACTTGATCATTTTAGTCGACCACATGAAGTGTGCCGCATTTGAACTACCGTTTCAAAAAGGAGAGCGCTTCGGAACGGTCGACACGGAGGATATTTTAGATTTCCTGACAGACGCACAAGTGCTACACGAACGAGCGAATAAATACTATTGGATGACCGATTCATTCCCGGCGCACGATATCTCCCTTCGAACGAGCGACCAAGAGAATGTCGTCATTGTCGACCAAACCGCGAAGCATCAAGTAATCGGTGAAATGGACACGTTCAGCGCGATGACCTTGTTACATGATGAAGCTATTTATTTACACGGAGCTGAACAGTATCAAGTCGAAAAATTAGACTTTGAAGAGAAGAAGGCGTTCGTCCGTCGCGTCGATGTCGACTACTATACGGATGCGAATCTGGCAGTAGAACTAAAAGTGCTCGAAGAGAACAAGACGGATGGTGCAAAAACGTTTGGTGAAGTGTCGGTCATTGCGATGGCCACGCTCTTTAAAAAAATCAAATTCGGGACGCATGAGAATATTGGATCAGGGCCGATTCATCTTCCGGAGCGAGAACTGCATACGACGGCGACATGGTTCACACTAGATGAACGCTTTGCTTATTCGGAGGCAGATCTTGAAGATCAACTCGAAGCGGTCAGTGACTTATTCAGACGGCTTGCACCGCTCTATCTCATGTGTGATACGCTCGATTTATTTACAACCATTCAAATGAAGTCGACTCATACGAATAAACCGACCGTTTATTTATATGACCGTTATCCTGGTGGCATCGGTCTCAGTGAGGCGCTCTATAAAGATGCAGACATGGTGCTCGAGGCAGCAGAGCGGACGGTATCGGATTGTCCTTGTGAGAGTGGATGCCCTCGCTGTGTCGGTATGATTGGATATGGAGACTTCAAGCATCAAGTCATCCGTCAGTTACAAGCTTTGAAAGGATCGTTATGAAAGCAAAATTATCAAGATTGATTAAAACGAAAGAACCTGTCGAACGCCCGCGCGTTACCTCACCTGATGAAGTGGAACAACAGAAATGGACTGAACAAGGTGGGGAAATTTTAACGTTCGAAGGAGAATGGTGTGTACGAATCCGAAACACCTATCCGCTTGATGAAATTTATCACGACTATGCGTTCGGAGACGCCAGACGAATGATGCAGAAAACGGAACATCCGTTTTTCGCGGTCGACTTAAAACCGGATCAAGTCTTGTTTATGGATACAGAGACGACCGGATTACGTGGGTCCGGGACGTCGATTTTCTTGATCGGATTTGCACGGATTCGTGCGGAACAGCTTGAAATGATTCAGTATGTCTTGCCTCATCCTGCCTTTGAGACTGCTTTTTACTATCATTTTCTACAGGACATCGGGGATGAGGTACGGTTCGTCACCTATAATGGAAAATCTTTTGACTGGCCACAAATCAAAACGAGACATACGTTTGTCAAATCACGGGTAAAAGCATTACCTTCCGTCGGTCATGTCGATTTACTACATGCGGCAAGACGATTGTTAAAACCGCGATTAGAATCGGTGTCGCTCAAAGCGGTCGAAACGTATTTCGGTCACGGACGAACGGACGATCTACCTGGATTTTTAGCTCCGATGCATTATTTTCAGTACGTCAAAGAGCGCAACCCTGAGATTCTCATGCCGGTCCTTGAGCACCATCATGCGGATTGTTTGAGCCTCGTCTCTCTTTACACGCGACTCAGTCAACTCGTCATGACTCCTGAGACCGATTTCGGAGAAGAGCGTGCGCATTGGTTGCATGACCTAGGGGAGCAGGAGCAGGCACTTAAAGAATTCGAACAGCTGTCTGACCCTTCGAAACGAGCCATCATGCGGCAAGCGCTCTTATTGAAACGAACAGGTCGTATGGAGCAAGCAATTCCGCTCTTTGAATCGTTGCATACGATTGAAGGGTATGTGGAGCTCGCCAAGTACGCAGAGCATAAACAGAAGGACGTGGCACTCGCGATTGATTACACGGAACGAGCCATCGAACTGCTCGAGCAAAAGCGCACCGTTTTACGTCAAACCGTTAATCGCGAGAAGGCCGAGCTCGAACATCGGCTTGCCCGTCTAGAAAGGAAGCGATCATGAAAGTTGTAGCCGTCACAGGATATCGTCCCCATGAACTTGGGATTTTCAAAGCGGATCATCCGGGGATCGACATCATTCAAGAAGCTTACCGCAAAAAAATCCTTGAAGTCATTGAATTAGGCGCTGAATGGTTCATCTTTAGTGGAACGAACGGTTGTGAATTATGGGCCGGACAAGTATTGTTAGAGTTAAGAGAAACATATCCGATTAAAATTGCGGTATTTCCTCCGTTCTTAAATATGGACGAACGCTATAAACCGTTCGAACAAGAATTGTTTGTTCAACTTCAACTCGAAGCAGATTTCTTTGAACCGTTGACGCAACGTCCATATGAGGATCCGAGTCAATTACGCGCAAAAACTGCATTCTTTTTAGATAAAGCAGAAGGATTGATTACCTTGTATGACGAAGAAACGGAGGGAAGCCCCCGTTTTCTAGTCGAAGGGGCTCGGCGAAAGCCGAATATGGAGGTCTTTCTCATCACACAGGAAGATTTGCGTGTCATTGAGGAAGAAAAACAATGGGAACAACAATGGGAGTGATACGATGCAAACCGAACTAACGGCAGAGGCAATTTATAAACAAGAATTTAAAACGGCATTACGAGGCTACTCGCAAGAAGAAGTCGATCAATTTTTAGATGTCGTCATCCGCGATTATGAAAAGATGGCGAAAGAAATCGAACGGCTTCAGAAAGAAAATGATTCATTGCGTCGCGAATCGGCACCAGTGGCAGAACCTACAAAACCAGCGCAACCTGTTGCGTCGAACTATGATATGTTACGTCGCATTTCAAATCTTGAAAAAGCAGTCTTCGGAAAGCAAGTGGGACCAAGCGAATAAGGAATAGGGGGTGGAGTGAATGTTGCAAGTGTTAACGGCTACGGAAAAACAACCCGTTAAACAACAATCAAGAAAGCTGTTTCGAACGAAAGAAGAAGTGATGAAAGCACCGACAAGCTATACAGATCGTCTCGTCGAAAACATCAGGCACACCTGTCGATTTGATTGGATGATGATTGAACAAGTCGAATTTGGCGAGGATCTCGTTCATTACGTGCTCGTCGGACCGAAAGGTGTATTCTTGATTCAATTAAATCGAACTCCAGCCCCTGTCCATTTGACGAACCGCGAGTGTCGAACGGAAACATCTATGGGATGGAAGCATATCTACCCACATCCTCTCACAGAGCTAGAGCGAATGACGAAACAAGTACGGACACGGTTGAAAAAGGAATGTGGGCAAGCGATTCCTGTCTATTCATTCTTGATTTTCCCGGAGACGGAACAGTTGAAGCTTAAGCGGGTCAAGGCCAATTGTGGGGATTCTTTCGCATTCGTCAATCAGGTCATCAGCAAAACAAATCTTGAGACGTTGACAGAACCGCTCGTTAAACAAATTGCCTACTATTGCTCTGAACGACAAGTACATAAATAAGAAGAAGGCCAAATATTGTATTTGGCCTTCTTCTTATTTCAAGAGTTCTCTTGCCTTTGCCGCATCATCTCGATGAACGAATAGTGCGACACGGTCGTCTAAGTTTTTCGCGAGCGGCTTTAATAACTTTCCGGTCGGAAGTCCTTGCTCGATGCGACAGGTGAGTCCCTGTTCTGTCAGGTAATGATAGTCACCTAGAAGTTCTTCCCCTTGTTTCCCGAACGCTTCACCGAAGCGAATCCATTTTAAGTTCCGAATCGTCCGAATCGTCACTAAAATGACGAACAAGATGGCAAGTACAATGATGAATAATGTTTCCAACGCATTCAACCCCTTCTTTACACAAGTTTAATAGGGTGGCGAGTTGAAAGCAATACGAACTGAACGTTATACTAAAATGGAAAAGAGGGGATTATATGAAAAAACCGATTCAATCAAGACGAGAGGCCATTTCGCTTCTTGAAGATCAGCAAGTACTCTATATTCGCATTCACAATGGGCAAACGGGCATGATCAAGTCGACAGAGGAAGGGATTATCGTTGCCATCCCAAATGAGGAGACTGACAAGATTGATTTTCGCAAGCTAGAAGATATCGAAGCGTTCGAAGCATTCTATGACTTGACGCTCTCAAAACCAGGTATTCTGTATGTAAATGTTGAAGAGTAAATGACATGGAGAGCTTCACCAATTAGGTGAGGCTCTCCATTTATAAACTTTTAAGATGATGGAAGCCAGACGGCCAACTTCTCTTGCAGCGGTTTTAGACGGACGTGATGTTGCTTGTGCAATAAATAACCGTCCGGACGAATGACTAAAATACCACGTTTCATAAACAGGGACTTGGCGAGTTCATTCCCTTGGTCGAAAAATGGACGACTCGTCTTCGACAAGGTGATGGTCTGAATGAACGGATGATGCTGATTTAAGTACTCATAGATTGACGTCAAATCACGTTTGCCATCGTCGAAAACGAGTACTTGGAAGCGACCGTCGGCAATCTCTGAAATCTTCGTCCGGAATCCATCATCTGTTCGTAAAATTTCCGTCTCTGGGAATATCTTCCCTTCTGCGACGCGGCGAAACGGCATGCGTAGCGTTTTTGGATAGGATAGATGAAGTTGAGAGATCCGTTCCGTGATTTTTTGATTGACGAGATTGACGCGAGTGAAGACATCTGCCCCAATCGCTTGAAACGGTAATAGCATCGGCAACGTCGTCTGAAGCATCACAGTCGCGACATTTGTCGTCTGTAGTACATTTCTGGCAACATGTTCACGCTCATTCCGATACGTCGAGACGACTTGATGCGGTGCCCCCGTCTTCAAATGGAGCCATAGTTTCCAGCCCAAGTTGAATGCATCCGCAATCCCGGTATTCATTCCTTGCCCCCCGACCGGTGAGTTGATATGGGCGGCATCACCCATTAGAATGACGCGATTATGGATGAACGTATCGACCATCCGGTTATGAACCCGAAAGAGCGAGAACCATTCGACATTGTGTATGTGAACGGGCATATGACTACGTTGCTCCACGAATTGTTGGAGGTCTGATTCGACAAACGACTCATCGGTCCGTAGGTTTCCTGTGATTCGAATCGTTTCATCCGTGAGTGGAAATACTTCGAGCACCCCTTGGTCCGAGAAGAAAATGTGAACCTCTTCGCGAGAAATCGGCCAATCGGCTTTCAAATCTGCCAATACCCACGCCTCTTTGAACGACTTTCCACTGAATGGGAGGGCGAGCATTCGACGAATCGAACTATTGGCGCCATCAGCAGCAACGACATACTTCGCTTCGACCGAACGATGAGTTCCGCCTTCAGCAGTCAAATGAGCGATTGTACGCGATGGATATTGAGTAATGGAAGAGAGTGATTCTCCACGCTTCACCGAGTGACCATGTTTTTTTAAGGCCTGTTCTAGAATTTCTTCTGTTTCATTTTGACGAAGTAGTGTCACGAACGGATAAGGGGTGACAAGTTTTGAGAACTCGAGCTTTGCCGTCCATTGACCTGAGAAGTAGAGATTCCCTCGCTCAATCGTCCGTGCCCGTTCGAGCACTTCTTGTGCAACATCCAAACGAGAAAACACTTCGATTGTACGCGGTTGGATTCCGATGGCTCGAGAATTATCCGACGGGGTCGTTTTTCGATCGATGATTTGAAATGATACGCCATATCTGGCTAAGGTGAGGCCGAGTGTTAGGCCGGTTGGTCCGGCTCCAACGATTAGTACATCCACTTGTTCGTCCAAAGTGATCAACTCCTATCATTAATAATGATATTTCCGACATTGGCAGCGATTAAACGAAAAGTGGGGTATAGAACGGTATAGGATATTCGATGACGGAAGGTGAGTGAACAGTGTGCAGCCATGGATCAAAGAAAAGCAAATTCGAGATAGCTTTACAATGGAAGAAGATTATGAACAGACGGCAGCGGTTTTGATACCGCTCGTTGAAATAGAAAAAGAGTGGCACGTCGTCTTTGAAGTACGTGCCCATACGATGCGACAGCAGCCTGGGGAGATTTCATTTCCCGGTGGACGACTTGAAAAAGGGGAGACGCCTGTCGAAGCAGCCGTTCGAGAAACGTGTGAGGAGCTCGAGCTTGACTCCAGTCAAATCGAAGTCATCGGAAAATTGAGGCCGCTCGCCACGCCCCATCGACAATTGATTTATCCCTTTGTGGGCATGTTGGCGGAGTTGCCGACCGTAAAAGAGACAGATGAGGTCGATCATTTGTTTACGGTACCGGTATCCACCTTGCTCATGATTGACCCGTTTCATGGGGAGATGGAATGGACGATGAACCCAGATCAAAATATTCCGTTAGACCGATTGGCGAATGCTAAAGCGTACAAAAAACGGGTAATTAAAATGAGAGAACCTTTTTATGAACATGAGGACTATATCATTTGGGGACTTACTGGAAAATTTTTGACACAATTTATTCAACGCATAAAAGAAAACGTATTCAAACCGACATAATTTCGTTATAATGATAGAAACAAATTTAGATTGGAAGTGAATGGGTGTGTCTGAAGAATTCCTCGTAGGTGATATCGTGAAGTCGACTCGTGAAGGATGGGTCGCAGAAGTGACCGCCGTACTGACCAATACTGTAATCGGAGACGTATCGATTATGGAAGAGTTCCAACAGCTCGGACTCGAGTTTGAGAAACAAGTTTTACTAAAATCAGAATTAGAATTGATTGAACGCGCCAGCTGACCTTTTTCCGAAAGGGATGATTCAGGTGTCCATTGACAAAAAAGTACGTGAATGGCAAGAGGCGGGTTTGTTAGATGAAGCGACCGGTAAAAGACTAGTCGACTATGAACATAAACAACGGGCGGCTAGTGGGCAACATGATCACAAGCCGCCTGTTTTAGTCATTGTCGGATCGATTTTACTGGCACTCAGTCTATTCAGCTTCGTCGCAGCCAATTGGCAGGCGATTCCCGACCTTTTGAAGATTGGATTATTTCTCATTTTTATGGTTGGATTTTATGTGTTTGCCGAACGGGTCCGATTGAAAACCCCAAGGTACGTGACATTATTGCGAGTACTAGGATTCGTCTTTTTTGTAGCGACCATGGCGGTCATCTTTACTACGTATAACCTTTCGGGGCAGTTGACGTTTCTATTTTGGATTTTGTTCACAATGGCAGTCCTTCACCGAATCATATATGAGCACATCATCTTTTCGGTGATCTCCGCTATCGCCGCATTTATGGCCGTTACGAACAGTTTCGAAAGTCTCGGATTGACGTTGATCGGATTTGCACTCATCGTGACATGGGTATGGTTCCATTTTGTGGAAGAATCGTTAGACCGAACGTTCGCTTGGCTTACCTTTTATGGCATTCTCAACATTTTTGGACAATATGTCGACTATGAAGGTAGACTATGGCCACTCTGGTCTCTTGTTATTCTACATGTGCTGCTTCTCATTTATCGAAAACAAGCTGCATGGCAAGCTGTATATTTGTTCGTCGCAGCCATTCTATCCATCGGTTATTTGGTGAACGTCACGGAAAGCTGGCTCTCTCAAAGACCGCCTTCGATTATAGAGGCTACGCTTTTATCCATTGCGCTCGTTGCCGTCTACTTGATTCATCGTCGGAGCGATTTGATGTGGGTAAGTTTGCTCGCAGTCATCCCGTTCGCGTTGTTCGAGGACTCTGGTGTTCTTTTGGCGGTATTAATTGAAGTGATTGCATTGGCTTATCTCGTTCGTCAAGACATGACGAGACAACGAACCATCTTTGCCTTCATCTATTTCTTAGTCGTCCAAATGACGATTTATTTCATTTACGTTTGGGACCGTCTCGATATATCTCTCTTCTTCTTGATTGGTGCACTGATCGTCTTTGCGTTGTCACTCGGATTATGGTGGCGTAATCGTACGAGAAGGGATGTGACGACATGAAACGGTTGTCAACGTGGATCATTCCTGCCGTCCAAGTCATGATTGCGATTTTGTTTGTCATCCTTGTTTACGCCATATCGTGGGTGGGGGAGACATACACGTTCAAGGGTACCTCGTTCGAACCGTATGATCCGTACTTTGGGGACTCGATTTATCTGGAGTACGATGAATTCGAAGGACGCCAAAATGTGGAGACGGGAACCGTTTACGTCTCGTTTAAACAAGGGGAAGATGGTTTTGCTGTCATCGACCGAGTCGAGTCAAAACCATTTTTCGGAGGAGTGCGCGCGAACTATTATGACCGTAACCTTTATATAGAAGAAATGGGATCGTATCGTGTCCCTCTAGATGAAGTGGATAGGGTCGAGGGTGAAAAATCGTTCACAGTCGAAGTCGATGTTGCACCGTGGGGAATGCTCAGATTGCATGATTTAAAGCCAATTGAATAAGTAAACCGCATGACAGGGAGATTACAGGTTTGTTACAAGACTCATTGTAACGAATCTGTAATTTTTTTGTGAAGCCTAGTAATATCAACGTTTTTTGCAATTGTTACAATCTGTAACCACTTTTGAAGTCATATGTCAGGAATGTTTCACTTCGTTAAAATGGCTACTCGAATGTGACGGGTCGTGGTAAATTAACATCTGTTCGTTACATAACGAGAAAGGTGATGACCTTACTACGATGAAATTCATTAAATATATGATTCTATTTGGAACCGCGATGATGGGAATGTTCACATTTGTCGATCAAGCAGATGCTGCTCAGATCGGGATCGGAACAGAACAGAAGATTGTCCAAAATCCTCTTGAACTTGAACGACAAGCGATCGAAGAAGAACGACAAAAAGAAATCGCTCGCCAAAAGAAAATTGCTGAAGAAAAACGCATCGCTGAAGAGAAACGTTTAGAAGCAGAACGTCTCGCTGCTGAAAAAGCGAAAGCAGAAGCGGAAGCAGAGAAAGCAAGACTTGCTAAACTCGAAGCAGAGCGTAAAGCGGAAGAAGCGCGTAAAGAAGAAGAACGTGCGGCAGCACAACAAGCAGCTGCTTCTTCGAGCAAGAAAACAACGGCAACACCGGTGTCTACGTCGCCGAATAAGAAAGTCATTACAGTCGAATCGACAGCATACTCAAATGATGTGGCTGACAACAAAGCTTATGGCGGTCGTGTCTTAACAGCAACCGGCCATGATGTCACAGATTCAATCTACTATAATGGGATGCGCATTATCGCTGTCGATCCGGCGATTATTCCATTAGGTTCTAAAGTCCATATTCAAGGTGTCGGTGACGCGATTGCCCTTGATACGGGCGGTAGAATCAAAGGACATATCGTCGATTTACTCGTCGATTCAAAACAGGATGCCATCCAGTGGGGGCGTCGACATATTCAAGTTACGCTTTATTAATGATGAGGTTCTCCGGAAGGAGAGCCTTTTTTTGTTTAACAAAGCAGAAAATAGGGCAAAATACTATTTGAATTTCCATTTTGGAAATAGTCGAGGAGGGATTAGGTTGATTGAGTTTCGTGATGTATCAAAACGTTATGAGGACGGGACGTTAGCCGTCAAAGAATTAAGCTTAACAGTAGAAAAGGGAGAAATCTTTGTATTGATCGGACCATCCGGTTGTGGAAAGACTACAACAATGAAAATGGTGAATCGTTTAATTGATCATACGGATGGAAAGATTCTAATCGATGGAAAAGAGATCTACCAGTTCAATATTTTCGAATTGCGTCGTAACATCGGTTACGTGCTCCAACAAATTGCTTTATTCCCCCATTTGACAGTGGAAGAAAACATTTCTGTCGTACCTGAACTATTGAAATGGAAAAAAGAAAGAACAAAAGACCGGGTGACGGAATTGATGAAAATTGCCGGTCTCGATCCAAAACTACGTTCGAAGAAGCCTTCGGAACTATCTGGTGGTCAACAGCAACGCGTCGGTGTATTACGCGCCTTAGCGGCAGACCCGGACGTCATCCTTATGGATGAACCGTTCTCTGCACTTGACCCGATAAGCCGTGGCCAATTGCAAGATGACATCAAACGACTAAATGACGAACTCGGTAAGACGATTCTTTTTGTCACACACGACATGCAAGAAGCGATGAAGCTCGGGGATCGTATTGCGTTAATGCGTGATGGGGAACTCATGCTAGTCGGAACACCAGAAGAAATCTTGGCGAGTGAAGACCCGTTCGTCTTAGAATTTACACAACGTGGAAGAGGTGAGCTGGATGCTTGAGACGTTCCAAAATAGACAAGGACAGCTTGTCGAGGCACTGATTGAGCACTTACAGCTCTCTGTCGTATCGCTATTGATTGCCGTCTTAATTGCCGTACCATTAGGGATTTGGCTGACGCGCCGTAAGAAGATCGCTGAAACCGCCATTGGCGTCACTGCGATTATTCAAACGATTCCTTCGCTTGCCTTGCTTGGATTGATGATTCCGCTCGTCGGGATTGGGGCATTACCTGCCATCATTGCGCTTGTTTTATATGCGCTCCTACCGATTTTACGAAACACATTCACTGGTTTGAATGAAGTGGACAAATCGTTACTTGAAGCAGCTCGAGCTTGTGGGATGAAACCGAATCAAAGTTTGATGAAAGTCGAACTTCCGCTCGCCTTACCTGTTATCATGGCAGGTATCCGTACAGCGATGGTCCTCATCGTCGGTACGGCGACACTTGCCGCTCTCGTCGGTGCAGGCGGACTCGGTACGCTGATCTTGCTCGGGATTAACCGAAATGACAATTACTTAATTCTATTGGGTGCCATCCCAGCTGCCATTTTAGCCCTCCTGTTTGACTTCTTGTTACGTCAGATGGAAGGTGCGACAGCGACACGTAATAAGACGAAATTGATTGCCGTCTCTACCGTACTCGCCCTCATCATCATCACACCGCTCGCATTTGGTCGCTCGCAAGAGACAGACCTTGTCGTAGCTGGGAAACTCGGTCCAGAGCCAGAAATTCTTATGAATATGTATAAGTTGTTGATTGAAGAAGAAACAGATTTGACTGTATCGGTGAAGCCGAACTTTGGGGAGACGACATTTGTATGGGGCGCCCTCCAATCTGGTGATGTTGACATTTATCCAGAATTCACCGGAACGGCACTCGCGAGTCTCGTCAAGGAAACACCCGAATCAAACGATGCCCGTGAAGTATATGAACAAGCTAGAGAGGCGCTTGCTGAAGACGGGTACGTCATGCTCGAACCGATGCAGTTTAACAATACGTACGCACTCGCAATCCCACGTGACTATGCAGAGGCAGAAGGCATTTCCGCCATTTCAGATTTACGAAACGTTCAGTCTGATATACAAGCCGGATTCACACTTGAATTTACCGACCGTGAAGACGGATATCCAGGACTTCAAAACGAGTATGGTCTTGATTTCCCATCCGTCGTCTCGATGGAGCAAAAATTACGCTATCGTGCCATTTCACGAGGAGATGTCAATTTAGTAGACGCTTATGCAACGGATCCTGATATCGCCGAGAACGACCTTGTCGTTCTAGAAGACGATCGACAGTTCTTCCCGCCATACCAAGGGGCACCGCTCTTGAAAGAAGAGACGCTTGAAGAGTATCCAGAAATTGAAGATGCACTCAATCAGCTCGCAGGTAAAATCACAGACGAACAAATGTCTGAATTGAACCGTCGTGTCGCGTACGGAAATGAACGCGCCTATGATGTAGCGAAAGACTTCTTAGAACAGGAAGGGTTATTATGAGAGCATTGATTATTTCGAATCCGAAGTCCGGTACGAGCGAAACGATGCTCGGGGAAGTCATCGGAACGATTGAATCGCTCTATGAAGAAATCATCATCAAGAAGACACAAGAAATCGGGGACGCACTTCGATTTGCAAAAGAAAGTGGATCGTTCGACCATCTCATTGTCATCGGGGGAGACGGTACACTCAATGAAGTAGTCAATGGGTTGATGACGTTAGAGCTTGAGGAGCGACCGACAATAGGAATCATTCCTGCAGGGACGTGTAACGACTTCGCACGAGCGCTCGAACTTCCTATTCAACCAACACAAGCCGCGAGCATCATCAAATCGAACCATGAGCAACATGTGGACGTGATTCAAGTAGATGAGATGTATGCCCTCAATTTCGTTGGAGTCGGATTGATTGCAGATACGTCACGTCAAATCGACCCGGGCGAGAAAGAATCTTTAGGTTCAATCGGCTACTTTCTTGCAACTATCCGCCAATTTCGTGAAGCAGACCCATTTCAGATTCGGTTACGTCGAGGAGATGAACTTCTTTACGAAGGAGACGTCAGCTTCTTATATGTAGGGAACGGGAGTTATCTCGGAACCGTACCGACGAAATTGGAGACGCAATCGTTTTCGGATGGCATGTTAGAAGTCGTTCACAGTTCGTCTATTGGATTTCCGATGATTCGACAATTGTTAGCCCAACAGCTCGGTCTCGATCAAAAATCAGAGGAGTGGAATCACTTTCAAACTTCATATGTCGAAGTTGAGTTGAATGAGCCACAAGTCATCGATATCGACGGTGAACATTTTGAAACAGATCACTTAGCAATCCAGATTCGAGAGCAGGCTCTCATGTTTTTAACGCCATAAAGCATCAACAGAGAAAAGTATTCAGACTTTTCTCTGTTTTTATGTTGTCCTGACCCTTGAACCGTGTTAGTATTTCACTATTATTATGAAAATGAAATGAAAAACAGGAAGTAGGGGTAATCATGGCGCAAAACTCATTCGCCTCAAAAATTGGATTCATTCTAGCTGCCGCAGGGTCGGCAATCGGTTTAGGTGCGATATGGAAATTTCCATATGTCACTGGAACTAGTGGGGGCGGTGCCTTTTTACTCATGTTTTTGGCGTTCACATTATTACTTGGTCTGCCATTATTGATTGGTGAATTCATCGTTGGACGTTCAACTCAAAAGACGGCACTTCTTGCCTTCAAACAATTAGGGCATGGTCGTTGGAGTATTATCGGTTATTTAGGAGTCATCGCATGTTTCTTGTTGCTTTCCTTCTATAGTGTTATTGGAGGATGGGTCCTCATTTATATCGGTCTCGGTTTGAGTGGGACATTAAGTGGGCGTACAGCTGACGAGTTCGGAGATGTATTCGGAAATGTCGTGTCAACACCTGGCATCGCGGTGCTCGGACAATTCTTATTCTTATTGATCACGTTATTGATTGTCTTACGCGGGGTCGAAGCAGGGATTGAACGGATGAGCAAAATCTTAATGCCGCTCTTGTTCATCAGCTTCATCGTACTCGTCGTCCGTTCATTGACACTTGACGGAGCGATGGAAGGAGTCCGCTTCTTCTTACAACCTGACTTCTCTGCATTGACGGGTGAATCGGTACTATTTGCCCTAGGACAAGCCTTCTTCTCCTTATCGTTAGGGGTAGCAGCGATGTTGACATATGCGTCTTATATCAAGACGAAAGGAACGTTGAACCGTTCTGCGAACATGATTGTTCTATTGAACATCACGGTTTCACTCTTAGCTGGACTTGCTATTTTCCCGGCAGTCTTCGCTTCAGGACTTGATCCGGCTGAAGGTCCGGCGTTACTGTTCGTCGTATTACCAGCTGTCTTTAACCAAGTACCACTTGGCGGGTTCTTTATGGTGTTGTTCTTCCTCTTATTCGCGTTCGCATCGATCACGTCGTCAATCGCGATGTTAGAAGTTGTTGTCGCGGGTGTGACAGATCGGTTGAACGAAAAGAAATCGACTTGGACGAAGAAGCAAGTAACCGTGACGGCAGCCATTCTCGTTTTCGTCGTAGGCGTTCCATCTGCATTGTCATTCGGACTATTGAGTGATTTACAGATTTGGAATGGGCGTACGTTCTTCGATACAATGGATTACCTCGTCAGCTATATTTTAATGCCGGTCGGGGCGCTCTTAACATCGATCTTTGTCGGATACGTCGTCGATCAACGTATTTTGAAAGATGAGATTCAAACGTCAGAACCGGGTAAGAAGCTTTATCCGATCTGGCATGCGCTCATTCGCTACGTCATTCCCGTGACAGTAGCCATTGTTATGGTATCAACGTGGGTCACAACATAATAGACAAACCGTAGGCTTAAAGGTCTACGGTTTTTTTCATAGCACAACGGGAAAGAAGTCGATATAGGTACTCGTTTTTACACCTGTGGACGGAGGGAACAACGAATTTTATTATGCTAAAATGATAGGGATGACGAAACTTTTTTTGATAGGTTTCGTAATGTACAATAGAAGTAACATGAGATGAGGTGAAAAGAATGAAAACATGGATGAAATGGGCCCTGACAGGGGCAGTCATATACTTTGCCATCAACGTATTCGATTTCTCCTGGTTATTCATTATAGTAGGGGCGCTCGTCTTGAATGAAGTCTGGTCGACGAACAAGCGCAAAAACCGTCAACGAACACCGACAATGGTCGCGAAGCGTGCCAAGAAAAAACTGTTGCTCGATGAGGACGAACCTTTCTCAGGTTCAAGAATCCTCAAGCCGATTGAGGAACCCGTCCCGGCGCGTCAATTCGAGGCGACGGACGATTTAGAACTTCAATTTTTGCAACGGACGATTGAACAAGGGTATGAGAAGCTACAACAGATTGACCGCGTCCTTCCTGAAATCAAAGATGTGGAAGTAAGGCGTGAGATGAAAGCTGTCTCCAAAGAAGCACACGAATTGTTCGAAGAACTTTTCGAAAATCCACAAGACGCAAAACATGTTCGAGACTTGTTCACATTCTACTTAGATTCCCTCGTCTCGGTCGTCTTGAAATTTAAAGAACTTGAAGGAAAACGAGTCGTCATTCAAGAAGAGACTCGAGAGCAATTAATCACGAATATGCGACTAATTGTCGATAAATTTAAAGAACAACGCGGACGTCTTCTTGAAGATGACGCCGTAGACTTCGAACGCGAACTGATCATGATGGAGCGAGTCTTATCTGATCAGCCGGAAGGGAGAAAGAAACATGACTTCATCGAATGAAACGAACTGGCAGTCATGGCCGGAAGAAGAGCTGACATCTGATACGAAAACGAAAACAGAAACAGAGGGATTTAGCGACCCATCTGTGGAATGGTCATCTGTTTCACAACCTCACGAAGTACCTGCCATCCAAGCCAAGCCAGACGTGCCTCAAGAGCACCGTGAGCGAATTACACGATTGGCGGAGTCGATTGATATTAAAAAGACAGATTCGGTCATGTTGTTTGGCTCGAACGTTCAACGTGAACTTTCACAATTCTCTGACCAAATTCTGACGGAAGTTCGAATGAAAGATGGCGGGGAGGCGGGGAAACTCTTGTCTGACTTAATGCAGAACGTCCGAAAGATGGACCCGGACATGCTTCAACCGGAGAAAAAGAGTTTTATGGACAACATCCCGCTCATCGGTCGTGCAAAGAAGAAAGCCGAAAACTATAAGCTTCAATTCGAAAAAATGAACGTCTATTTGGAAGAGGTCATCCATAACCTCGATCGTGCTAAGTTCGGTCTGATGAAAGATATCACGATGCTCGATCAAATGTATGATAAGAATAAGCGGTATTTCGAAGAGTTGAACGTCTATATCGCTGCGGGTGAAACGAAACTTGATCATGTACGTGAACATGAAATCGCGCCACTTCGTCAAGAAGTCGAAATTTCAAAAGATCAGTCTAAACTTCAACAGTTGAACGATATGATTCAATTGGCAGATCGTTTTGAGAAGAAGCTACATGATTTGAAATTGAGCCGTACCATCAGCCTGCAGATGGCGCCGCAAATCCGAGTCATCCAACAGAATAACCAAATTCTCGCTGAGAAAATCGAGTCAGCGGTCGTCAATACAATCCCGCTTTGGAAGAACCAAGTCGTTCTCGCGCTCAGTTTGACACGTCAGAAGACGGCGCTTCGCATGCAACAGGACGTGACGAAGACGACCAATCAGTTGCTTGAGCAGAACTCGAAGATGCTCAAAGACTCTTCGATTGAAATCGCTCAAGAAAATGAAAAAGGGATTGTCTCTGTGGAATCCCTTAAAGTCGCCCACGAGAATTTACTCTCGACACTCGATGAAACATTACGCATTCAACAAGAAGGTAAACAAAAGCGTCGTGACGCTGAACGTGAACTCGACCGGATGGAGCATGAGCTCAAAGAAAAAGTCATTGAGATTGCCTCAAAAAATAAAGAACTGCCAAAAGATACAGGATATTAAGAAGGGAAGTCTGAGCAATCAGACTTTCCTTTTCTACGAGGAGGGGCTTACATGGAGAAACAACGATTGTGGGACGAGACGTGGTTATTGTTCGCCGATATGATGGCAGAACGACATTCGAAATGTGCATCGAAAAGTGTTGCCTGTGTCATCGTCAAAGATGAAAAACCAATTTCAATTGGTCTAAATGGTACACCTTCTGGTCATACGAACTGTAATGAGATTTATATCAAGCAAGAAGACGGCTTCTATAAGCATGCCGACTACGTTGCATCATCGGATCTCGATATGATCAATGAGCCCGCCCGGCTCATCCGGGATGCTGTGACATATATCAAATGTACGGACCCGTATGATCATCATCACTGGTCGAAGCAACATGAGATTCATGCCGAAATCAATGCGATCGGAAAATTGGCTGCTGATTCGACGAATGCGTTCGGTGCGACAGCCTACGTTACTCATTCACCGTGTCATGCCTGCTCTCTTGCTCTGATTGCAGCGCGCGTCGCCCGCGTCGTCTATGCGGTCGGATATGAGCATGGTGACGGTTTAGAATTAATGCGTGAGAGTGGGATTGAAGTGTTACATATGCCACTTGAAAAAATGTACAAAAATACATTGTAAACGTTTTCATTAGATGATATATTATTAATGTACTGCCAATGGTGTTTTACTCTTCCATTATTCGCCCCTCTTCGGAGGGGCCTTTTTTGTTGTTCAAAATGAAGTGAGACAAACTTTACACATAATGTTCAATATTTCACAATATACTCTCTAAAATCTCTTATATAATAAAAGTAGATTCAGGAGAGGGGAATTTGTTCATGGAAAAACACGTTCGCTTTACAGATGGTGCATATGAAGTAGAAGCGTTAATCACGCTTGAAGAAGTATGGGAAGATAAATTTGCGATTGGCATGCATCAGGAATTGGCAGTCAAATCGTTGACCATCAATGGAAATGAAGTTTCTGAGATTAAGCATGTCCGTGCACTTCTTCGTTACTATCCGACACTCGGGGTGTCAGGCATTTTGTTAGCACTTGATAAGGCAGCCGCTGAAATCGTTGCTTTATCAAAAGATCAAGATCCTGCCCTTCAATATGTTGAACTTGTAGCCCTCCAAATGGATGAGGCAGCGACAAACGACTTGAAAACTTTATACGCAGCGATGTGATTTTAATTGGGTGAACCATTTCACCCAATTTTTTGTTGCATCTATTCTTCGTTATGGTATGATATTTACAGATGAAGAAATGGAACGCCATATCGTTGTCAACCATAAGCATGGGGATCTAGATAGCTAGATCGCTGTCAAAAAGCCACGTTCATAGGAACGTGGCTTTTTTTTGTGCAATGATGTCGAAACCAGCGGCTACATCTTTAGCGAGGTGAGCATCTGATCCTAACGTGAAAGGGATGTTCAATTGGCTCGCATCTTTGGCGAGTCCGGCGACGTATGGCTCACCACAATCAGGTTTTCTAAGTCCTGCGGTATTAAAATCGAGGCCGAATCCTCGATCGGCAATCGCTCGCAAGAGACGTTCTTCCTCTTGTCTGACTGCTGAACGATCCCAGTCATAATTTTTTTGATATTTGATCGGTAAGTCGATGTGTCCAATCCGAGTGACTTGAATCGTTTCCCATGGAAAGCTGAGACTACGTTCAATCGAGTCATAATAAGCTTTCATCGCGTTTTCGAACGAACCGAGTGCTTGAACGAGGTCGTCAAACGTTTCAGCAGAATAATCTACTGGCATATATACACCATCTATTAATAAAAAGTGTTGGGACAAGATGACTTCATCAAGTAGAGGAGCATATGGTTTTAACAAAGCAATCGTCTCTTCTTCTAGATGTGGCAACAAGTCGACTTCTAGCCCGACTTTAATGCCAATGACCTCTTGATACTGTCTTTTCATCTGATGCAACGTATTAAGGTAGTCAGGAAGGAGGTCGATCGACATCGCGGAGTCTTGATTCGGCACTGGATCGATAAACGCCTGTGGGAACGGTGCATGTTCTGTGAACGTCATCGTTTGCAGGTTTTTTTCAATCCCGACTTGAATATAGTGTTCAATCGGGTCTTTTGTACCGTGTGGACAATATGGGGTATGCACATGACCATCATGGGTAAAGTTAAACATCTGTTACACGTCCTTTTCAGTTCAATTGGTTGACAGGTGTTTCTCTGTTTGATAAATTTAACACACTACTTTAGTTTGGTAAAGTGATAATAAGATAAAGGGTGGTTATCATGATTTGGTCAAATTCGAAAGGTTCAATTCCAGAAGGATGGTATGAACTACAATCAGGAGACGTCATTCGACCAAAACGGTGGATGCTGTCATTTTTAGAAAAGGCAGAGGCGAGCGGTTATGCCGTCATCGACCCGCCGTTACTCGAATACTATTCACACTATCAAAATTTGGCGCTCTTTGACGAGTCGGCCTATTATCGTTTATTCGGGAATGACGGGGAACTCCTCGTCATGCGCCCTGACTATACATTGCAAATCGCAAGAAAGTTAGCAGACGGTCATGAACCGATGCGTGTCGCGTACGCCGGAGCTGTCTACCGTCGGACGGTCAAACATTCCGGTCAACCACATGAACGGCAACAGCTCGGACTTGAGTGGGTCGACGGGGAAGAGAAGGACAGTCATCTTATCGAATCATTTCTCGATATGACGGAAGGAGTCCTGCCGACTGAACGTTTGACAATTAAAATCGGATCAGCGGCTGTCATCTCGCTCATCGCGAAAGAGACAGGCATTCAAGAACGGACATTCCGAAAAATCTTAGCACTTCGAAATTTAGAGTCGTTACGTGAGTTAGCAGAGACGTATCGCTATCCATTGATTGCAAAGCTACCGTTTTTAATTGGGAATTCAGCGCTCGAAGAATTACGGGCTGAGGCACCAGAGTCTCTAAACGATGCCATTGATGAAGTCGATGAGGCCGTACAACATTTGCGTGCAATCGGTCTAGACGTATCGTACGATTTCGGTCAAACGGGAGATTTCGATTACTATTCAGGTTTGACCGTGACGGGAAGTGTAGAAGGAAAGCGTGTCCTTTCAGGGGGACGATACGATTCCCTATATGGTCATTTCGGACACTCAAGACGAGCGTTCGGCATGTCACTCGATTTAGAACAGTTAGATGAGGTGATCAAATGAAGGTAGCGGTTGCGAAAGGACGAATTGAAAAAGCAGCTCGTCAATTTTTTGTCGAACGTGATTTACCCGTTTGGCCAGAGAAGCGGGGACGTGAACTCACAGTAAAAGCAGGAGATCATGAATTTATTTTCGTCAAAGGGGACGACGTCTATAAATATGTGATGCACGGAGCGGCTGATGTCGGAATTGTTGGTGGAGATATTTTACGAGAGAAAACGCCAGGTGTACTTGAAGTCGTCGACTTACCGTTTGGACGCTGTCGGATGGCCGTATGTGGTCCGAAAGTTCGACGTAATGGCACAAAGAAATTAAAAGTGGCGAGTAAATATCCGAATATCGCCATCTCACACTTCGCGTCAAAGCGACAAAATGTAGAAGTCATCGCGTTGAATGGGTCTGTGGAGCTCGCTCCGTTAACAGGACTAGCGGATTGTATCGTCGACATCGTCGAGACAGGTGCAACGTTAGCAGCGAATGACTTAGAGGAATATGAAACGATTTTTTCAATCAATGCAAAATTCATCACGAGCGAAACGGCTTTGGCAGAGCAGCCTGACGAATTAAAGACATGGATTCGAAAGCTGAGTCAGGAGGAGAATGCATGAGTACAGAAACGAATCGATCACGGCGAGAAGCTTGGGCGGAAGCGGTCAAACCAATCGTAGAAGCGGTTGAGGCACGCGGAGATGAAGCACTCCTTGAATGGACGCGTCAATTCGATGGGGTAGACCAAATCGAGTCTGTCGATTTGTCTCGCTTTACCCCGCCGGCAGCGTATGCTGAACTGACGGAAGCGTTGACCTTAGCGGCAGAACGAATTCGCGCCTTCCACGCGCATCAAGTACGTCAAGATGATGTGTTCGAAGATACGATGTTCCGACTCGGTAGACGTTATATGCCGCTCGATTCGGTCGGTGTCTACGTACCAGGTGGGACAGCCGTCTATCCGTCGAGCGTCCTGATGAATATCATTCCGGCGAAAGTGGCCGGTGTCAAACGAGTCGTCATGGTCACTCCACCAAAAGCAGATGGGATTGACATTTCCCTCTTGATTGCAGCAAAAATCGCAGGGGCAGATGAATGTTTTCTAGTCGGAGGCGCGCAAGCCGTTGCCGCACTCGCATATGGGACGGAAACGATTCGTCCGGTCGATAAAATTGTAGGACCCGGAAATGCGTATGTCGCGACGGCGAAGGCGCTCGTCTCGCACATCGTCGGCATCGACTCTGTAGCCGGACCGTCCGAAGTGTTGATCATTGCCGATGAAACGGCAAATCCGAAGTGGGTCGCGGCGGATCTTCTCGCACAAGCAGAACATGACGTAGAGGCGACGGCTATCGCACTCGTCACGACAGAAACGCTTCGTGAAGAAGTCGAACAAGAACTTGAGCGTCAACTTTCGCTCTTACCACGACAAGAGATCGCTAGGGAGTCATTGAAACGTGGCGGAGTCATCGTTCGATCACTAGAAGATGCCATCGAGTACGCGAACACGATGGCTGCGGAGCACGTCCAGTTGGCCGTCAAAAATCCTGAAACGTTGATGGGTGCGATACGTCACGGCGGGTCGTTCTTCCTCGGTCACGAGGCGGCGGAAGCGTTCGGGGATTATATCGCTGGACCGAACCATGTCCTTCCGACAAGTGGGACGGCGCGATTCTCGAGCGGATTGTCCGTCGATGACTTTTATCGCCGTCAGACGTTCCTTGAGATGACAGAGCTTGATGAGGCGATCACAAAGGCTGCGATTCGAATCGCAAAACAAGAACAATTAGAAGGACATGCCCGTGCCATGGCTGTTCGGATGGAGGACGTATGAGACGAAATTATCAGAACATCCCGCGATATGTGCCCCATGCCGTATCAGGATACGCGCTCAATCAAAATGAAAGTCAATATCCGTTACCAGAGCGGCTTGAACGGGCTATTCGAAACGTTTCACTCGAGGCGCTCAGCCGTTATCCGGTCGAAGAATTGCTTGCTTTAAAAGCGAGTTATGCGAACTATGCGGGAGTCGAGACGACGCAACTGATGGTCGGAAGTGGAAGCGACGAGCTGTTGGCCATCTTAAGTCAGGCCATTTTAGATACGGAAGACCGTGTGGTCGCACCGGCTCCAGACTTCTCGATGTATGGCATATACACACAGATTGCGAGAGGGCACTTCATGCAACCGGATAAGCATGGATTGAGTTACGATGCGCTAACCGAACTCATTCAAACGAATGAACCGAAGCTCGTTCTGATTTCGAATCCAAATAACCCAACCGGTAAGATGTGGACACTTGAAGAATTGTCGGACATTGCGACACGTGTCCCTTATCTCGTTGTGGATGAAGCCTATATCGATTTCACGATGGAGGATTCATTTGTGTCTCGCTTGAACGAGCATCCGAACGTCATCATTTTACGGACGTTATCAAAAGCGTTCGGTCTTGCGAACCTTCGAATTGGATTCATGATTGCGTCAGAAGAAATCATCGAACAGATCGACCGGTTCCGTTCACCGTTCAACGTGAGTGGACTCAGTGCCGCGGTCGCCAACGTTGTATTGCGTGATGAGACGTATATCCAAGAGTCGATTCAGTTCCATACGGCGCAACGTGAGAAATTAACCGAGTTGTTACGACCGATCGGTGAGATTTTACCGAGCCGTGCCAACTTTATCTATGTCAAAACCGATGACAGTGAAGGGTGGGCATCCCGCTTCCTTGAAAAAGGCGTCCATGTACGTGCGTTTCCGGATGGATTACGTGTCAGTGCAGGGACAGATGAGGCGTATGCCTATATCCGACAAACGATTGAAGAGGTGAATTCTGTTGAGAACAGCTGAACTAAAGCGTGAGACGAAAGAGACAAAAATTGAGATTCGAGTCAATCTAGATGGAACAGGAGAAAGCACCATCCAAACAGGAGTCGGCTTTTTTGACCACATGTTGACGTTACTTGCTTTTCACAGTCAGATGGACTTAGAGGTGAAAGTCGAAGGTGATACATGGGTCGATGCCCACCATACAGTGGAAGATGTGGGGATTGCACTCGGTCAACTCATTGCGAAGTCTCTCGGAGACAAAGTCGGGATTCGTCGCTATGGAACGAGTTATATGCCAATGGACGAGACGTTAGCGCGAGCGGTCGTCGATGTGTCGGGACGTCCCTTCCTTGTCTATCAAGCGGATATTCGCAATCCGAAGCTTGGGGATTTTGATACCGAGCTCGCTGAGGAATTCTTCCGAGCGGTTGCCATGAACGGTCGACTCACGCTTCACCTCGCGGTCCTGTATGGATCGAACTCACACCACATGATTGAAGGGTTGTTCAAAGCGTTCGGACGAGCACTTGCTGAGGCGGTCTCGAGCGATGGGACGGATCGTCTCCCTTCTACGAAAGGATGGATTGAAGGATGAAAGTAGCGGTCATCGATTATGGAATGGGTAACGTATTTAACGTCGAACGTGCGTTGCAGGCCATCGGTTGCTACGTCGTGATTACGAATGATGCAAGCCAAATTGAAGAAGCGGACGCCATTTTACTTCCTGGGGTCGGTGCTTTCCCGCAAGCGATGCAATCACTCGAACAGACGGGGCTCATCCCGCTATTACAAAAGATAGCGACGGAAAAGCCGTTTTTAGGAATCTGTCTTGGGATGCAGCTCCTGTTTGATTCGAGCACGGAAGGCATGCCGACAAAAGGTCTCGGGTTGATTCCGGGCACGGTTGAGCGGATGCGCGCGAAGCGTCTTCCACACGTTGGATGGAACTCGATTCTTCGCGATGAGGACGTCTACTTTGTTCACTCTTATCACGCCGTGACGGACGATGCCAATATCGTGGCGGAAGCGGAATATATGGGAGAGCGTGTTCCCGCGATTGTTCAAAAAGGACTCGTCACAGGCATGCAGTTTCACCCGGAAAAAAGTGGGGCGTTCGGTCTCAGTTTACTTCAAGAATGGAAGGAGGCGGTCGAGCGTGAAATTACTACCCGCCATTGATTTAATTGGAGGCAAGATTGTCCGTTTGACGGAAGGCGATTTTTCGACGGAAGAACAATACGGTGACCCGTATGAATTATTAAAAGCGTGGCAAGGAAAAGTGCCGATGATTCACTTGATAGACTTAGAAGGGGCTAAGGCAGGCGAACCGCGTCACTTAGATGTCGTCCGTTATGCGAAGTCTCTTGGCTTTCTCGTACAGACGGGTGGTGGGATTCGTTCAGAAGCCTCACTCGATGCGGTCATGGAAACCGGTGCGGACCGTGTCCTCTTAGGGACAAAAGCATTTACGGATCCTGACTTTTTAGACAAGGCGATTGAAAAGTATGGCAAACGAGTTGCTGTGGCACTCGATGCATATGACGGAAAGGTCGCCATCAACGGATGGCAGGAAGCGACAAAGCTCGATGACATCTCGGTCGCTCAAGATCTCGTCAAACGAGGGATTGAGACGATTCTGTATACGGACATCGGATCTGACGGAAAACTGAATGGTCCGAACGTTGCGCGCATGAAGGCGCTACGCCAAATCGTCAACGTCACACTCATTGCCTCAGGCGGTGTGACGACCGAAGAGGACGTGAAGGAACTAAAAATGGCTAAGATTGATGAGGCCGTCGTTGGGAAAGCGCTCCTCTCCGGTAAAGTAAGTATCGATGAACTGATTGAATGGGAGGCGCGTTATGCTTAAACGCAGAATTATTCCATGTCTCGATGTGAAGGAAGGCCGTGTCGTCAAAGGGATTGAATTCGTTCAACTACGAGACATCGGTGACCCGGTCGAAATCGCGAAGTATTATGATGAGTCCGGAGCCGATGAACTCGTCTTTCTCGACATCACGGCAAGTACGGAACGCCGCCAGACGATGCTAGATGTCGTCAGTGCAGTGGCACGGAAAGTATTCATCCCGTTGACGGTCGGTGGAGGAATTCGTTCACTTGATGACATCTCGTCATTATTAAAAGCAGGAGCAGATAAAGTATCGTTGAACACGCTCGCTGTCGAATCCCCAAGTCTCATTCGAGAAGCGGCCGATCGTTTCGGGTCACAATGTATCGTCGTTGCGATCGACGTGAAATTTGAAGACGGGGAATACTATGTGTACACATATGGCGGTAAACAGAAGACAGAACTGTTAGCGGTCGAATGGGCGAAACAAGTGGCCGCACTCGGGGCGGGTGAACTTCTTGTCACGTCCATGAACCAAGACGGAAAGCAAAGCGGATATGACCTTGCGATTTTAGAACGACTTCGCGAAGTCGTCGACATTCCGATTATCGCCTCAGGTGGGGCGGGGAATGCCGAGCACGTAGTCGAAGCGCTCGAGAAGGTCGATGCCGCACTACTTGCCTCCATCTTACATGACCGAAAAACGACAGTAGAAGAGGTGAAGCACGTATGCACGAGTCACAACTTGCCGATGCGGTTCGTTTCGACGAAAATGGATTGATTCCCGCCATCATCGTCTCAGAAGAAGACGGGGCCGTTCTCATGCTCGGATATATGAACGATGAGGCCATCCGTCAGACGCTACGTGAACGGGTCGTGACATTCTGGTCTCGTTCAAAAGGTCGGCTATGGATGAAAGGGGAGACGAGCGGCAACACACTTGACGTCGTCAGTATCCACGTCGACTGTGACCAGGATGCGCTTCTTGTTCGTGTCCATGCGAATGGTCCGACTTGTCATACCGGAAATCGAAGTTGTTTCTTTACGGAGGTGAACGTATGATTCATGAATTGGAGCAATTGATTCAATCAAGAAAGAATGAACCAAAAGAAGGTTCATATACGACGTATTTGTTTGAACAAGGCGTTGAAAAAATTGCGAAGAAGTTCGGTGAAGAATCGTTCGAGGTCGTGATTGCCGCAATGACGGACGAAGATTTGGTCGAAGAATCGGCCGACCTTCTGTATCACCTGCTCGTCTTATTGGCAGCTAAAGGTGTGCGCTTAGAAGATGTAGAAGCGTTACTTGCCAAACGTCACGGCACGACGACGCCTGCGAAGCCTCGTCGAGACGTCACGGAATGGTAAAGCAAAAGGAAGGAGCGCGTCTCCTTCCTTTTTTGTGTCAACGATTGACCGAGGCAGCCATGCGAATGTATGTATGACGTCGCCCGCGAATGGCAATTGAAAGTGCCTGAATGTTCTCTGGTACGGCAATCCCAGACAATCCGGCGTCACCGATATGGACGATATCTGCGCCTCCACGCTTTGAAGAGAGTGCGATCTCACGAACAGTCGCCACATCAGCCCCTTCTTGAGATGTCCCGATTGCGGCTAACGTGAGTGCTCCGAGTGCTTGCAGTTCTTGTACGAGTTCGTGGAATGCCTCTTCACGGACACCCGGAACGGTTCCTGGAGCTGGCAGAAGAATAATGTCTGCCCCTGCTTCAACGAAGCGGATATATGCGTCGCGATCTAACACGCTGCCGACACCGGCCTGATGCATCTTTCCGGCAATGATGACGCCAGCGAATTCACGACGCCCTCGGATAATCGCTTGTTCGATTGCTTCATTCGTAACCCCGGTATTCGGGTTGCCTGTCAGACAAACGAAATCAATCCCGAGTTCAGACGCTTTTTGGAACGCTTCGACTGAAGCGAGTCTGCCTCGTTTCACTTCGTTCATCTCAGACGATTTCTCTGAAAAGTCGACAGGTTCTAAATTGATTCCAATCGGTAACCCAATCAGTCTCTTTAGCTCCAGAATCGGATGGTCACTCATCTCATCACCTGGCATGTCGCCGAACAGCGCGTGACTTTCAAGTCCTTTAATGTAAGGATGGAACACATCTAACATGTTCAATAAAATCAAGTCGGCACCGAACGCTCTTGCCAGTTCTGCATTCGTGACTTCTGGGTAGAGCGGTTGCACCGTCGGGATGACCTCCGCCATGACCGTTCGTCCTTCTGCTTTTCGAATCGACCCGACTAAATCTTGACGATTAAACGTGATAAAATCACTTGCCCGACACTCTAAAATACGTTTCATCACATCTTCCTCCTTCTGCTCATCCTTGTCTCTATTCCCTAAATGATTTGAAAATCCTCTATACTGAGTGTAAGGAGGGATTATGATGACGGAAAAAGAGAAGATGATTCGTGGTGAATTATATTTAGCTGGTGATGAGACGCTCGTTAAAGATCGGAAGCATGCCCGGCGATTGACCGAGCGATTCAATCGTTCCGGGATTGATGATTTGACTGAACGGAAAGAAATTCTTAGTGCGTTACTCGGTTCGACGAAAGAGTCGTATTACATCGAACCGAACTTCAAATGTGATTACGGGTACAATATTCACTTGGGTGAACGATTCTATGCGAATTTTGACTGTGTCTTTTTAGACATTTGTCCCATCACTTTCGGGGATGACTGTATGCTTGCACCAGGTGTACATATCTATACGGCGACACATCCGATTGATCCGATTGAGCGCATCTCTGGGTATGAGTTCGGAAAACCCGTGACGATTGGAGACCGGGTATGGATCGGTGGAGGGGCCATCATCAATCCGGGTGTGACGATTGGAGATGAGGCAGTCATCGCATCTGGTGCAGTCGTCACAAAAGATGTGCCACCACGGACGGTCGTCGGAGGAAATCCGGCGCGCGTGATCAAAACGATCGACTGACAAAAACTCCTGAACATGAGGTTCAGGAGTTTTTTACGTGACTTGTTTCCTTGTATTGCTGAATAGCTGTATGTGCGAGATGAAGTGCCGCTTCGTCACCGATGGTCACTCGAATGCCCGTCGGTTGTTTCGAAGTGTGTACGTTCAATGCGGTCAATTGTGCCCATACTGCTTCGGGTTGCTCGAGCTCGATATACAAAAAGTTTGTCGAGGCAGGGAGGACGTGACCAATTGATTCAAAAGCGGATACCCACTTTTGCCGCATCTCGTCATGCCATTCGATTGTTTCTTGAAGATAAGTTGCATCTTTTAAGAAGATGTTGCAAATCTTTGCACTCACCCCGCTAATGTTGAACGGTGGGATGAATTGACGGAAATAGTGAGCGAGTTCGTTGTTTGTCACCATGAATCCAATTCGTACGTTTGCCAATCCGAACGCTTTTGACATCGTGCGAAGGACGATGAGATTCGGATGGTTTGCAATGAACGGGATCATGCTGTCATCCGGTGTGAAATCCATATACGCCTCGTCCACCACAAGGTAAGGAACGAGTGAGGCGAGATGCGTCAACTCTTTCACGGTCCACAGCTTCCCGGTTGGATTGTTCGGGTTCGAGAGAAGAAGAAGCTTCGGATGATGCGTCTCGATTGCTTCTACAATTCCCTCATATGATAAATCATTGGCTTGAACATGTTGCCCGTGTGCGATGGTCGTGAAGATTGGATACATCGAAAAGTCAGGCGCCGGGGACAAGACGATGTCATTTGGTGCGAGTAATGCTTGCGTCACGACATGAATCATCTCATCACTCCCACAACCGACGAGCAGTTGCTCAGGTGTCACACCGACATACGCAGCGTAGCGTTCGAACAACTCATTGATCGGTTCGACCGGATATTCGTGTAAGTCATGATACGTCAACGAATCAAGCTGGCTCTTGATTCGTTCAGGTAACGGGAACTGACTTTCATTTTGATTTAACCGATGTCCCGTCGGATAAACGACGGGATAGATCGGCAGCTCGACTTGTCTCATTCAGTCGGCTCCATCGAGAACCATTTTTTCACCAATTCATCGATTTCGCCAGACTCCATCATCTTGTTCAATTCTTCGTTGAACTGGTCGCGTAACTCATCATCTAACTTAAATGCAGCAGCTGAACCTTTTTCGCCATCCTCTTTTAAAGCGAATGTATAGAAGCTGTCATCTTGATCTAGATACTTTTGCGCGACCGTGTCTTCGATGACCATTGCATCGATTCGACCTGTATTCAATTCTTGAACGATTTCAGGGATCTTGTTCAACGATACGAGTTCAGCGTCAGGCGCTTGTTCTTTTGCGATGTTTTCTTGAATCGAAGCCGTTTGGACACCGATTTTCTTACCAGACAAATCTTCGATTGCCTGAAGCGACTCATCTTTTGTCATGATCAAGTTTGTCGCGGAAAGATAGATGTCTGAGAAGTCCGCATTCTCTTTACGCTCTTCTGTTGGCGTCATTCCTGCCATGACGAAGTCGACACGCCCGCTATTCAAGGCTCCGAGTAAGCTACCGAAGTCCATATCTTCAATCTTCAATTCGTAACCGAGACGTTCTGTAATCGTCTCTGCAATTTCAATATCAAATCCGACGATCGCATCTCCGTTTGCCGTATCGACAAATTCATATGGGAAGTAATCGGCGCTCGTCCCCATGACGAGCGTTTTTTGCTCTGTCGCTTCACCTTCTGTTTCTTGACTACATGCACCGAGTAAAGCCGCGCTTAACATAAGTGTACCTGCTAATAACCATTTTTTCATATGTGTATAATGCCTCCCTGTTGTAGATGAGACTAAGTGTATATGTATGATTATTAATTGTAAAGCATAAAAATACAAAAAATATTAAAAAGAGAAACGCTTTTGAAATGAAAGCGTTTTAAATTGATTTCAAGTAGTTTCTGACTGCTCGTGACGATTTCAAATGTATCAAATTAGGTTTTGTCGGATGTTGTTGAATTTGTCGTAACAGTTGTGACCGTTGAACGTCAGGAAAATTCCAAACCCATTTGAGGAATGCGAAATCGAGCTTTTCCTCACAGGAAGCGCCCATATCCGGTCGCGTCGTACCACGATATCGGACGACTCGTTTGAGGACGCGGTATACACAAACGATTCGCGGGAGGTCGATCAAAATGACGGTATCTGCTGCCTGTAAACGTAAATCAAGCGTGTTCCCGAAGTTTCCATCGATGATCCATTGATCTTTCTTCACGAGTTGTTGTTGAATATCGATTCGTTCCTCTCTCGGCGCCATCACCCATCCCGGTCTCCACATGAGAGCATCCAAATGATAGACATCGAGGTGTAATCGTTCACCGAGTTGACGGGCAAGTGTTGACTTTCCTGCACCGCCTGAACCGATGATGAGGATTCGTTTCATGCTTGTATTGCGATTAATCGGTAAGTTGCTCATCTATTCTTGTTCATCCTCCAATACAATCCATTTCTTCAATTGCTCATCCTCTTCATAAATGACCCGGACATCCATCTGTCCGATGACGAGTCGTTGTTCCGAACTGAACATGACGATCGGATAGTTCGTTGACACGGGTTTGTCCGTCTCGAAAATAGGACTATGCGCCTGCATCGCGTAATACCCGTCCGACCTCGTGTTGGCAGCCCCTGCATCAATCTGTGTCACATGGTCAAATCCTCTCAGTCTGAGCACATAACTATAAGACGTTCTCGCTCCTTGCTCGAGACGCCATTCTTCGATGATGGCTGATTTGTCGTCCACCGATCGCTCTTCTAGCACTTTCTGTACCGTATACTCTTTTTCGTAAGGAATCATCTCCTGGATGCTGACGACTGTCATCGTCGCGAGCTTGAGCGATTCCTCGGAAGGTGGGGTAATCAGTATACCAATAAAGATGAGGATAGGAATCAATAAATAAACCATGACACGACTACGCATTTTCATCACCTTACCTTTTCAGACTGTAAACTATTTCTGCATAAGAGAATCAGTTCCCTTCAAAAGAACGCTGGAATCTCAAAAACCGATTCATTTCTTCAATTTTTTAAAGGAGCAGGTATGATACAGATAGGAGGGATGTACATGAAAATCGGGGTCATAGGTGGAGGTGTTGCGGGCTTGACGGCAGCTGCGCTCGCGCAACAAAAAGGGCATGATGTCATCGTCTTTGAAGCGTCGCGTGAATGGGGCGGGTGTGCCGGCAAGTTTCAACGGGGTGACTATTTGTTTCCTGCAGGCGCCACACTCGGTATGGGGTTCGAACGAGGAGGGGTCCATCAGCGGGTTCTTGAAACATTAGAAGAATCGGTCAAGGTGACGTTACTGGACGAGGTGATGGACATTCATCTGCCTGACGTCACCGTCATTTACTATCGCGACCGCAATCGCCTTCTTGAGGAGCTCAGTCGCGTGTTCTCAGAGCATTATGAGGCAATCCATGCGTTTTACCGCGAAGTGTGGGGAGACTTTGAGAAGATTCGTCCGTTGTTTCAAGAGTTGCCGGCACTTCCGCTTCGCACGACATCAGACATGGTTTACGCGCTGAAAGGTTTTCGACCGAATCAAATCACAGCGCTCCTAAAACTCCAGCGGCCACTCGGTGACACGTTGGTCCGTCATGGATTGAACGGTACGATGTTCGAGCGATTTATCGATGGAATCCTGCTCGATAGTTTGCAGACCGGTGCGAAAGAAGCGAGTCATTTACTCGGTGCAGTGGCGCTGTCGGTCTATCACGAAGGAGCGTACTATGTGGAAGGTGGGCTGTATCAATTGGCTCATGCGTTAGAGCGAGCCGTCCGAACGTTTGGTGGCGAGACGAAATTAGGGAGAGACGTCCAGTCCATCGAACGAGTGACGGATGGATGGCTCATCACCGATCGAAGAGGACGACTTGAACTGGTCGATGTGATTGTTTCCGCCATCCCGATTGAGCGGACGAGCGAACTTCTCAAAGGACAGGAACAACGACGCTTCAAACGACAATATCGAAGACAGTTGAAGCAGTCTCAATGGGGCACGTTCAGCCTCTACCTCGTCTTGCCTGAGGATGTCTGTCAACAGAAACCACTATTTCAACAAATCTATCACGAGCGATTACCGAGTGGGCATGCGTTCATATCCATGTCGGCGCCGGATGACGTGTTGCGCACAGAAAAACCGGAACGGACCATTACGGTATCCACACATATCGATTTATCAGAATGGCAACATTGGAAAGACCGAGCGGCATATGAGAAACTAGAACAAGATTGGACCAATCGTCTCGTCGACGTCGTCGCGACTGGATTTCCCGATTGGGACCGTGAATCGTCACTTCTCCTTCCTGGTGGACCAGGTGCATGGGTGAAGTATACGAAGCGACCGCATGGGGCAGTCGGGGGGTATGCCCAGACGCCAAGCCAGGCGTTGTTCCGTGCCGCGAGTTATCGCACAGACTTGCCGAACTTTTATGTATGCGGGGATACCGTATTTCCAGGGGCGGGGACGATTGGCGCAATGACGAGCGGGTTACATGTTGCCCGAGCACTCGGGGTGACGATTGATTAGGGGGATATTGATGAAGAAAAAAACATTTGATGAACTGACAACATTGGAATTGTATCGCTTACTGGCGCTACGGACTGAGATTTTCGTCGTCGAACAGAACTGTCCGTATCAAGAAATCGATGGAAAAGATGAACAAGCCATCCATTATTGGATCGAAGAAGATGGAGAGATTGTCTCTGGGCTTCGTGTTTTGACGGAAGCCTCTCCAGTCGCCATCGGACGTGTCGTCACGAAAGCGACGCATCGAGGGAAAGGTCATTCTCGTAAGCTGATGGAAGCTGCAATTAAGGATTTTGGTCATGAGACGCTCTATCTGCAAGCTCAGACATATGTGGAACCTTTTTATGCCTCGTTTGGCTTCAAACGGACAAGTGATGTGTATCAAGAAGATAGTATTCCACACGTCGATATGTTACGAGAATCAACGAATCCCGCTAGTACCGTTTCCGAATCGTTCATGTTAGAATGAGAAAGAACATTCACGTGCCTTTGAGCACGATTACATCATAGACATAAAGGGGTTTACAATGGTGACCGATCAACAAGTAATTGCAAAAGCAAGAGAATTGGCAGACGTATTAGCACAAACACCAGAAGTGGCGCGTTTCAAAGAAGCGGAAGCGAAAGTGAACGGAAGTGACCGCGTACAGACGTTGATTAAACGAATCAAATTCTTACAAAAAGAAGCCGTCAACTGTAAGCACTACGGCAAGACGGAAGCACTTGCGAAAGTCGAGCAGAAGATTGATAAAGCGATGGAAGAACTCGATTCAATCCCGGTCGTTCAAGCGTTCCAGGAGACACAAGTCGAAGTGAACGATTTGCTTCAATACGTGACGGTCACGCTCGCGAACTCCGTGACGGATCGCATCATCGAATCGACGGACGGAGACGTCCTTGCAGGGAAGACAGGGAGCGGCATGGCGGCTGAACAAGCACGCGGCGGCTGCGGATACTAAAACGACACAGCTGGCCGATGGTCAGCTGTTGTACTTTCTAGAGGTGAATTAACATGCAAGAAGTCCATCAGACACCAATGATGAAACAATATTTCTCAATCAAGGCAGACTATCCGGACGCCTTTTTATTCTATCGACTCGGTGACTTTTACGAGTTGTTTTTTGAAGATGCACAAATTGTCGCGAAAGAGTTAGAGCTCACGCTCACTTCTAAAAATGGGAAACAGGCTGAGCATCCGATTCCCATGTGTGGTGTCCCACACCATTCAGCGGCAATCTACATCGAACAGTTGATCGAAAAAGGTTTTAACGTCGCCATCTGTGAACAGACGGAGGATCCGAAGGCAACGAAAGGGCTCGTGAAACGGGAAGTCATTCAAGTGATCACGCCAGGTACATACATGGCATCACTCAGCGAAAAAGAGAACCGTTATCTCGTTGCCATCTCGGACGTCGCGGGACGTTTTGGGATTGCTCGAGGTGACGTGACGACGGGGGAATCGTGGCTGACGACGCTCTCGTCAGAAGAAGCCGTCTTACGAGAAATCGAAGGATTGCTTCCGAACGAGGTCATCGTTGAGGATGAACGACTCGCTGACTTGTTAAAACAGACCGGCATTCCTCTCTCGATTCAAGTGGACAAGCGGGAGAGTCCACTCGCACAAGGTGCGAAAGACGAGGCGCAGCGCTCGGCATTTGAGTTGCTGTTCGCCTATCTCACGAAAACACAGAAGCGTTCGCTCGATCACTTGCAACCGGCTGTCGCCTATGAGGTCGAACAGCATATGCAGCTCGACGCCAATACGGCCAGAAACCTTGAACTGTTTCGTTCCGCTCGTTCGGGAGAACGGAAAGGGTCACTCCTTTCACTACTTGATGAGACGACGACGGCAATGGGTGGTCGTTTGTTGAAACGCTGGCTTGAACAGCCGCTCTATACAGAACAAGGCATCAAAGAGCGACAGGACGCCGTCGAAAACTTAGTGGACGACTTCATGTTGCGCGATCAACTACAGGAAGAGTTGAAGCGAGTCTATGACATCGAACGCCTTGTCGCTAAAGTTGGGTATGGGACAGCGAATGCGCGAGATCTCGTCCAACTTCGCGACACGCTCGAGCGGATGCCTTCTGTCCGGTCACTCTTACAAACAGTGAAAGCGGATCGCTTGCAGCAAATTGAACAGAATCTCGACTCGTTCGAGACGTTGAGTGAACAGCTCCGGACTGCACTCGTCGACTCACCCCCGATTTCGACGAAAGAAGGCGGGATGATTCGTCACGGGTATTCAGAAGAGCTCGATGAACTGCTAGAAGCGAAAGCGAACGGGAAATCGTGGATTGCCAACCTCGAACAACAGGAACGTATCGCAACCGGCATCAAGTCGTTGAAAGTCGGTTATAACCGCGTATTTGGTTACTACTTGGAAGTGACGAAGGCGAATGCGAAGTTGCTCGAAGAAGGGCGTTATGAGCGGAAACAGACATTGACGAATGCGGAACGATACATTACGCCTGAGCTAAAAGAGAAAGAAGCCCTCATCTTAGGAGCGGAAGAGAAGAGCTGTACGCTCGAATATGACTTGTTTGTCGCACTTCGAGAAGAAGTGAAGACGTACACGAAGGCTCTTCAGCAATTGGCCCGTTCACTCAGTGAGTTGGATGTGCTCCTCGCCCTTGCCGTTGTAGCGGAAAGACGAGAATATGTACGCCCGAAAACTACATCGCACGTACAAATCGAACGCGGCCGTCACCCTGTCATTGAGACGGTCTTGCCGCGAGGTGAGTATGTCGCTAATGACTTGACACTTGACGACACACGTCAAATGTTACTCATCACCGGACCGAACATGTCCGGTAAATCGACGTATATGCGTCAGTTTGCGTTGATTGCGATCCTTCATCAAATCGGTTCATTCGTCCCGGCAGAAGCAGCGGAACTCCCGCTCTTTGACCGCATCTTTACACGGATCGGTGCGGCGGACGATTTGGTGAGCGGACAGTCGACGTTCATGGTCGAGATGACCGAGACGCGACAAGCCGTCACAGAGGCGACGAGCAATAGTCTGATTCTATTGGATGAGATTGGTCGAGGGACGTCAACGTATGATGGGATGGCACTTGCACAGGCAATTGTCGAGTATATTGCCTCAACAATCGGAGCGAAGACACTCTTCTCGACGCACTATCATGAACTGACGGTGCTCGAGGATTCGATTCCGACACTTGAGAATGTTCATGTTCGGGCGATTGAGCGGGATGGGCGTGTCGTCTTCCTCCATGAAGTGCATCCAGGACGTGCGGATAAATCGTATGGGATTCACGTGGCGGAATTGGCCGAACTCCCAGATTCATTGATTGACCGGGCACGGACGATTCTGTCAGAACTCGAATCCGAAGCAACGAAACCTGCTTTGAACGAGCAAACCGCTCCACCTCAAGTGGAAGAAGTCAGTCAGTTGTCATTGTTCGAGTCGAATGACGCTGTTCGAGAACAGCTGCTCAAACTCGATCTATTGGCAATGAATCCAATCGAAGCGATGCAGGCGCTCTACGAACTGCAACAGACCGCAAAGAAAGGGTGAGTCGATGGGAATCATTCGAGAGTTACCGGAACAACTCGCGAACCGAATCGCAGCAGGGGAGGTCGTCGAACGACCGGCTTCCGTCGTCAAAGAATTAGTCGAGAATGCGATTGATGCGGGAGCGACGAAAGTGGACGTCGACTTACAAGAGGCGGGCATTCGTCTCATCAAAGTGCGTGACAACGGACACGGGTTCCATGAAGAAGATGCAGCACGAGCCTTCTTACGACATGCGACGAGTAAAATCCGGGACGAGCATGACTTGTTTCGTATTCGGACGCTCGGTTTCCGTGGTGAGGCACTCGCCTCGATTGCGTCGGTCAGTCACGTCTCGTTGAAGTCAAAACGAGCAGATGAAGACGGTTTTGAGATGACGCTTGAAGGCGGTGTCGTAAAGGAGACGAATCCAGCGGCGACGAACGTCGGGACCGAAATCGCGGTCAGTCAGCTCTTCTTCAATACACCGGCACGGCTGAAATATTTGAAGACATCGGCGACGGAACTCGCGAGCATTACCGACACGTTGAACCGTTTGGCACTGTCTCATCCAGAGATTCGCTTCACCGTCTTTCATGAAGAGAAAGAACTGTTGCGAACGAACGGGAATGGAGACTTGAAGCAAGTCATGCTCGCCATCTATGGTCGCCAAGTCGCCGCACAAATCGTCACGGCCTCGAGTAAAACGAACGACTATACACTGAGCGCGCATCTCGTGCGCCCGGAAGTGACCCGTTCGAACAAACAATACGTGACCCTCATCTTAAATGGCCGAAGCATCAAGAACTTTGCACTGACACAAAGCGTGCTTGAAGGCTATCATACGCTCTTACCGATCGGTCGCTATCCGATTGCCGTGCTCGAAGTGAAGATGGACCCGATGTTGATTGACGTGAACGTCCATCCGACGAAACGTGAAGTGCGCTTGTCGAAAGAAAAAGAATTATGTCAGCTCATTCGAGAGACCGTTCAATTGACGCTCCGTGAGCAACGTCTTATTCCGTCTGTGAAACAAGAGCCAAAACCAAAACGAGAGACACCGTCCGAACAGTCGAAACTCGACTTTTCGATGGAACCGCAACCTAAACAAGTAGACACGGTCGAGTGGAATTATCCGATTCCTCGGGAACGAAAAGAGTCGATCACGTCTCCTTCCCAATGGAATCCGGCGCCGCTCGTTCACGAACCAGAGCCAGAGATGCTCCAGGCAGAACAGGTTGAGGAAACCGATCGTCAGTCCGAACGTCTTCCGGCGCTAGATGTTATCGGACAACTGCATTCAAGTTATATCATCTGTGGAGCGGAAGACGGGATGTACGTGATGGATCAACATGCTGCCCAGGAACGCATCAAGTATGAATTGTTTTATGAGCAGTTAGGACGTCCAGAAAAAGAGTATCAACTCCTGTTGATTCCGTTGACGTTGGAGTTCACACAGGAAGAGACGCTCGCCATCGAAGAAGTGCTCTCCCTTCTAGCGGAAGCTGGTATCACGTTAGAACCGTTTGGGGGAAACACGTTCCTCGTGCGCGAGATTCCGACATGGTATCCGCAACATGACTTAGAGGGTACAATTCGTGATCTAGTGGAGATGGCGATTCAACAACGTTCGATTGACATCGCGAAATATCGTGAGGAAGCATCAATCCTCATGGCGTGTAAACGATCGATTAAAGCGAATCATCCTCTCAATATGGACATGATGCGACAATTGATTGATGATTTAGGTCGTACGACGTCTCCATTCACTTGTCCGCACGGTCGCCCGATTCTCGTGAAGTGGAGCACGTACGAACTCGAGAAGTTGTTTAAACGCGTCATGTAATCGTCTTGTTACTTTGTTTTAATACGATGTAACGTTTATTTACAAGTCCTCATGGGAAAACTATACACATGTCACTCAACGCATCGAGGTTGAGAGGTGGCTTTTTCACTGCCTCACCCTCAAGATGTCGACATGAAATGTATATCCATGTAGGAGGAAAAGAAAATGACGAACAAACTTCAAGTATCAAAACGAGAATTACGCCCACGGTCACTACGCACGAAGTTGCGTAACGAAGGAAAAGCGTTAGGAGTTGTCTATGGTTATAAAGTAGATAGCACACCAATCGTGTTTGACGAGATGGACCTTCGTAAAATTCTTCGAGACCACGGTGACAACGCCTTGATTGAACTCCATTTCGATGGAAACAAGATCAACACGCTCGTGCACGGATCAGAAACAGATCCGTTCACAAACTTCTATCAGCACGTCGAATTTATGGCTGTGAAGATGGATGAAGAGACAGAAGTAGAAGCGGATATTGCCCTCGTCGGCGACGCGAAAGGCGTCAAAGAAGGCGGATATCTCGCTCAGTCGCTCTATAAAGTAACGGTTTCTGCGACACCTGCCAACATCCCTGAACGCATCGAACTTGACGTGTCAGACCTCGAAATCGGTGACTCGGTGACAGTAGCGGATCTTCCAGAAGACAAATCGTACACGATTGTCTCTGAACCAGATATGCACATCGCCTCTGTGAATGAGCCGGTTGCTGAGGAAGAGGAAGAAACGACTGAATCAGAGGAAGGTTCTACTGAGGAAGAAGCTTCTGAAGGATCTTCTGAAGAAACAGAAGAATCGACTGAGGATAAAGAATAATTGTAGAGAACGTGCTTCGAGAAATCGAAGCACTTTTTCTTTGTCACAAATCCGCCACATGTAAACGATTACGATGTGAACACTCTGTCAATTCCTTCTAGAGGTGATTGCCAACAGAGACTGTACAGTTTATATTGTTAATGATTTCACATATTAGAACTGATACTTTCCTATTTAATTATTCAGAAAGAAGGGTTTGTGACATGGCATCAATGGAAATCCATGCACTCGAATCATTAAGGAAAAAAGCACAGGCTTCCTCGCAAATGATTCATTATCGTCCAATGGAATACTTTTTACGGGCAATGTTAGCCGGGATCTTTATCGGCTTTGCTTCAATCTTCACGTTGAAAGTCGTCAACGGTATGTATTTAGCGGACTCTCCGTTCACGACACTCATCGGGGGCTTCTCGTTCGGGATTGCGCTCGTTATGATCATCTATGGGGGAGCCGAGTTGTTCACGGGGAATACGATGTATTTCACAACGTCGACACTTCGCGGTTACACGACGCTCAGCGACACGATGCTCGTTTGGTTACTCTGTTTCGTCGGGAACGCACTCGGGGGAATCCTATTCGCGTTACTACTTGCACCGACTGGTGTCATTCAAGAACTTGGGATGAACAACTGGCTGTTCTCAGTCGTCGAGGGGAAAATGCATCACACGACGGTCGAAATTTTCTTCCGCGCCATCTTCTGTAACTGGATGGTCTGTCTCGCCATTTTCTTACCGAAACAAATGAAAAATGAATTCGCTCAAATCTTCTCGATGATTTTCCTTGTTGCCGTCTTCTTCGCTTCAGGATTCGACCATGTTATCGCCAACTTCGTCTTGTTCGCCTTGACGCTCGTCGTTCCACACCCTGAGACGATCAGCATGGCAGGTGCAATCCACAACTTGATTCCTGCGACGTTCGGTAACATTATCGGCGGCGCCCTCTTCATGGGAGCCATCTATACATGGCTCAACTCAAAAGGTCTCCGTGAGGCACAAGAATTAGAGGAAGAAGTCGAATTAAAAGTCGTCAAAGCTGCTAAATAAATGACGTTTGTCACAAATAACGTTGGGCCTTGTCTTACCGAAGACGAGGCTCTTTTTTGTCGTATGCTCACACGTAAACTGTCACAATATCGACTCGTGACCATCAAGAAAAATACGTGTCATAATCTATATATAGGATTTTAAAAACGTTTGTGAATGTTTTTAATCCATATATAGTGAGGTGATGGGTTTTGAAATTACTGCAGTTGTATGAGGATGTCTGCGTCTTACCAGACCAAGACTTGGTACAAGAAAATGCGAATGTGGACGGAAAGTCCCCACTTGGGAAACTAGCACGACTCTCTTCAGAAGTGTCGAAAGAATTGTCGCAGACATATTTGATGTCGGAGCGCTCAAAACAGGCCGTCACTGATAACTACTTATATGTGCACGACGCCGACTATTACATCACAGGATCGACGACATGTTGTCAAATACCACTCGGTCAATTATTAAAAGATGGATTCCATACGGGTCATGGAACAATCCGTTCGCCAAAGGACATTCGCTCCGCCATGGCGCTCGCGTCCATCATCCTTCAAGCGAATCAAAATATGCAGCATGGGGGTCAAGCGTTCCCGATGTTTGACGTCGATTTGGCACCGTACGTCGAGAAGACGTATGTGCGCCAATTGAGCAAACTCCAATCACTCCCTGTTGACTGGGACAAGACACAATTGGAACAACTCGCAGAAGAAGAGACGATCTCGGCGACATATCAGGCGTGTGAGGCGTTCATTCATAATGCGAACTCGATGCATTCACGAGGTGGCGGTCAAGTCCCGTTCGTCTCAATCAATTACGGGACGGATACCTCAAAGTGGGGACGCATCCTGATTCGGGAGTTACTTCGTGCCACGGAACGGGGATTAGGGAATGGAGAGACCCCGATTTTTCCTATTCAAATCTTTAAAGTGAAGGAAGGCATCAACTTCAACGAGGAAGACCCGAACGTTGATCTTTTCCGTGAAGCGTGTCGCGTCACAGGCAAACGACTATTCCCGAACTTCTCTTTCATCGATGCCCCGTTCAATGCCGCTTACTATGATGGGTCTCATGAATCTGAAGTGGCGTACATGGGTTGCCGCACTCGGGTTATGGGAAATAGACACGGAGAAGAGACATCAGTCGGTCGTGGCAATCTTTCCTTCTCCACACTCAACTTGGTGAAGATGGCACTGATCTCGGAGTCACTCTCTGACTTTTACCGCATTCTTAACCGATATATCGATATCGGCATCGAACAGTTGGTCGAGCGCTTCGAGTATCAATGCACGCGTCGCGCTGAAGAGTTCCGTTTTCTTTACACACAAGGTGTCTGGCGCGGAAGTGAGCAGTTACATATACATGATGAGGTCCGAGATGTTTTGAAACAAGGAACGCTTTCCCTCGGCTTCATCGGACTCGCTGAAACGTTGAAGGTGTTGACGGGCAGTACACATGCCGAGTCGCGTGAAGCGGAACGACTCGGTCTCGATATCGTCACGCACTTGGCCAATCGCATGCGTGCGGCAGCCGAAACGTACGACTTGAATTTTTCGTTGCTTGCGACACCGGCAGAAGGACTGTCAGGTAAATTTGTGACGCGAGACCAGGAAGAGTTCGGCATGATCGACGGGGTGACGAATCGTGCGTTTTACACAAATTCTTTCCACGTACCGATATATCAAACCGTGTCCATCCGCGAAAAAATCCGAATCGAAGCACCATATCACACGTTGTGTGACGCGGGACACATCTCCTATGTCGAAGTCGATGGCTCGCTGGCCCATAATGCGGAAGCGGTAGAATCGATTGTCCGCTTGATGCGTCAGCATGATATCGGCTACGGTTCCATCAATCATCCCGTCGACCGCTGCGGGAATTGCGGGCTTGAAGGCTTGATTGACGCGGCTTGTCCGACTTGTGGAGAAGATGAGAAAATCGAACGAATCCGTCGTATCACTGGCTATTTGGTCGGGACGATGGACCGCTGGAATACGGCGAAGCGAGAAGAAGAACGGGCGAGGGTGAAACACGATGCGCATTCTATCCGTCGTTGAAGAATCCGTCGTCGATGGACCGGGGATTCGAACGGTCATCTTTACTGCCGGCTGTCCTCACCACTGTAAAGGTTGTCACAATCCTTCCTCGTGGAATCCAGCTGGCGGTGAGGACTTCGAAGTGGATGAGATTGTCCGTCGCATTGAGCTCAGTGGTTGGGACGGCGTGACCATCTCAGGCGGCGAACCGTTTCTTCAATCTTCAGAGTTAGCAAAACTTGTCTTGGCATGTAAGTCGCTCGGTAAAAATGTGTGGGTGTATACGGGCTATACGATGGAACAGTTGGTAGCGATGCAGGACGAAGCCGTTCAAACCGTGTTAGACTACGCCGATGTGCTCGTTGACGGTCGCTTTGAGCAGTCGCTACGAGATATGGGACTTCGCTTTCGGGGATCGAGTAATCAACGAATCATCTTTTTGAATAAAGTGTAATCGAGGCAGAGATGTCTCGATTTTTTGTATAATGATGAAAAAGGGGGATTTTTGATGAAATGGTGTAGTTTTGACATGCAAGAAGAGCAACGAGTGGGGATTGTCGAAGGCGATTTCGTCTACGATGTCAGCAATCAAGTACACACGACTAACTTATTAGAAGTGATTGCGCGTGAGTTCGAACCGGATATTGATTTAGACGTGGCGCCCTCATACCGAGTGACGGACGTGAAACTGCTCGCCCCGTACCGCCCATTGAAAAATGTGATTTGTATCGGGAAGAACTATGAAGAACACGTGAAAGAAATGGATACAGCGGGAGCGGGGAAACTCGTCATCTTCACGAAAGCACCAACTTCAGTCGTAGGACCAGAAGCGGTCATCGAGCGCCATCCGGAATTGACGGACAAACTCGACTACGAAGGCGAACTTGCCGTTATCATCGGAAAGTCGGGACGAGACATCGAAGCGGTCGAAGAACACATTTTCGGATACACGATTCTAAACGATGTGACGGCACGGGATGTGCAAAAAGAACATGTCCAATTTTTCCGTGGTAAGTCGTTCGATACGTTCTGTCCGATGGGACCGTTCATCGTGACGCCGGACGAGCTTCAGTTCCCTCTCCGAATCCAAACGAATGTCAACGGGGAGACGCGCCAAGACGGAACGACGGCCGATATGATTCGCCCGATTGACGAGCTCATTCGTACGTTATCGAAAGGTATGACGCTTGAAGCGGGTGACATCATCGCGACCGGAACGCCAGCCGGAGTCGGGCATGGAATGACACCACCGACCTATCTTCAAACGGGGGACACCGTCGAAGTGACGATTGAAGGTCTCGGCACGCTACGAAATGTGATTGTCTGAATGAAATGACGCAAAATGTGAAGAATCTTGTAATTCATTTATCATTTTATAAATGAGTGTTCCTCTTCGTTATAGTAAGGGTAGAAGATAACACAGAGGAGATGAATCATTATGGATCGTCACGATCAATCAAATGAACACGATCAATTACATGAATCAGAACAGCAAAAAGATTGGTTAGATACAGAACTCGGTTCATCCAACCGAGAAGAAGCAAAAGTACGAACACAGACAAAACCTTCATTCGTCAGCCGCATGTTCCCAGGACTTGTCGGTGGGGTCATCGGGGCATTGCTGACGGGCGCAATCGCTTACCCGTTTATCGATCAACCCGCAACGAATGTGAGTGATACGAACGTGACCTCGCAAGGGACTCCGGTCCAAACGTCATCAAACGTGTCTGACTCTTCAGTCACGAATGCCGTCGCGACCGCTCAGCCTGCCGTCGTGACCGTGAACAACTTCGCCCAAACTGGCTTCTCGAGTGAAGCGGTCGAGGCTGGAGTCGGTTCAGGGGTCATCTACAAAAAAGAAGGCGACTCGGCATTTATCGCAACGAACCATCACGTTGTCAACGGGGCAGACAAGCTGACGGTCACGTTTAATGACGGGACGACAGCAGAAGCAACGCTCATGGGCAGTGACGCGACGTATGACTTGGCGGTCTTGAAAGTGGACGCTGACAAAGTACCAGCTGTCATCTCAATCGGAAAATCGAGCGAATTGAAACCAGGTCAAACCGTCATCGCCATCGGGAATCCGCTCGGACAATTCGAGAACTCCGTGACACGCGGTGTCGTCTCATCGACGTCACGTCTCGTCCCGGTAGATACGGATGAGAACGGACAGGCTGACTTCAACGCAGAGGTCATTCAAACGGATGCGGCCATCAACCCAGGTAACTCGGGTGGTGCGTTAATCAACGAAGAAGGACAACTCGTCGGAATCAACTCGATGAAGATTGCGACGGCAGAAGTCGAGGGAGTCGGATTCTCGATTCCGGTCGACATCGCCCTTCCGCTAATCAATCAAATCGAACAGACGGGAGAAGTGAATCATCCTTCGCTCGGCGTATCGCTACGTGATGTGTCAGAATTCCCTCCAGGTTACTTGACGGAACAAATCAATTTACCTGAATCGGTAACGGCGGGAACGATAATCGTAGAAGTTCAACAAAACAGTTCAGCCGCAAAAGCGGGTCTTGAAGCGCGTGACGTCATCGTGAAAATCAATGACAAAGACGTCAGCTCGTTCATCGACCTCCGTAGTGAATTGATTCGAGATACGGACGGAACGGTCGACATCGAATATGTCCGTGACGGAAAAACGGAAACGGTTCAAGTTGAGATTCAAAACGCAAACGGTTCTGCATTGTAAAAGGTGGGCAACATGCCCGCCTTTTTTGCTATGCTTATACAAAAGGAGGATGAAATATGGTACGAAATTTATATGGAGTGTTATTATTCGGGGCAGGGATTTTGCATTTTGTCAGAGAGAAGGCGTTCATGTCGATTATTCCAAAGTCTTGGCCGTTCCGCCGCTTGATGGTGCAACTGAGCGGAGTCGTGGAAGTCGTCTTCGGGGCGATGCTCTTACTAAACAAAGGGACGACGTTCGTAAAGCGGACGCTACCGGCATTCTTTATCGCCGTCTTCCCAGCCAATATCAACATGGCCGTCAAACCTTCTAGAATCGGTGGGAAAATCATTCCGAAATGGATTACATGGGGACGACTCCCGCTTCAATGGGTTTTGATCAAAGGTGTCAAAAAAATATAAAGGTGTGGAGATACATATGACAAACGTATTGAAATGGTTTGAACATTTTCATGCACATCCAGAAATCAGTTGGAAAGAAGTTGAGACGACTCGAACGATTGCATCCATCTTATCGGACTGGTCGATTCCGCATCGGACGTTTGAAGATGTGACCGGGGTGATCGCGGAGATTGGATCGGGTGAAGACGTGATTGCGGTCCGCGCCGATATCGATGCGTTATGGCAACAAGTGGACGGTACGTTTCGTGCGAACCATTCATGCGGGCACGACGCGAACATCAGCATGGTACTCGGTGCACTCGAACAATTGAAGGACAAGGCGTTACAGAAGCGGATCCGTTTCATCTTCCAACCTGCCGAAGAGCAAGGGAATGGTTCCCTCGCCATGATCGAACGTGGGGCGTTAGAAGACGTGACGCAACTGTTCGGGATTCATTTGCGTCCACAAGAAGAGTTGAAGAAAGGTCAATACGCGGCGGCGATTCAGCATGGTGCTGCCTTCTTCTTAAAGGGAGAGGTTATTGGGGATGACGCGCACGGCGCAAGACCGCATCAAGGGCAAAACGCACTCGATGTCATCTTCACGATTCAACACATGCTCAAAAGCATTTACTTATCACCGTTTGAGCCACACTCCGTCAAGTTGACGAAAGTCCATGCTGGGAGTGACAACATGAACATCATTCCAGGAAATGCGACGTTCTCGATTGATGTCCGCGCTCAACAAAATGAGGAATTGCTCGAACTGCGAAATCGTGTCGAAGACATGCTACTCCATGTCGGTCAGCTTCATCGTGTGAAACTGGAATGGGAGTGGCAAGACTTCACACCGGGAGCGGTCGTTGGGGAACAGTCAAGTCAGATTGCGAAGCAGGCGATCGAGCAACGCTTCGGTCAGTCGGCTCTTGTCGAGAGGATTGTCACGTCAGGTAGCGATGATTTTCATTTTTATACCGTCGAGAAACCGACGCTTGATGCGACGATGATTGGAATCGGCGCTGATTTAGGTCCAGGTCTTCATCATCCGCATATGACGTTTGACCGTGATGCGTTAGAAGACGGGGCACGCCTGCTTGCGGATGCACTCCGAATTGCAGCAACATAATTCAGGATGAGTGTGATAGACAGATGTCTGTCCACTCATTTTTTTATTGCATCAAATGATTGTAAGCGCTATCATAACGTTATTAGCGACAATATAACGACAATTCTGAATTTTCGCTATAGGGGAGGAAGTTAGATGGAAACAATGGGGAACAAGCAAGACATGAGGCTAGGGTGGGCGCTCTTACCACTTGCCGTGATGATTGTCGTCATGCTCATCTCAATCGTCAAACTCGGACAAGGACCACACATCCCGCTCATCGTTGGGACGGCGGTCGCTTCGCTCGTCGCCTGGCGTCACGGGTTCAAGTGGAAAGAGATTGAAGAGATGATGTATAAAGGGATTCGTCTCGCTTTACCGGCAGTCGTCATCATCATTTTGGTCGGATTGACAATCGGTGCTTGGATTGGTGGGGGAATCGTTGCCACGATGATCTATTTCGGACTGAAGATCATCTCGCCGGCATACTTTTTATTAACGATTTGCCTCATCTGTGCGGTCGTCGCGCTCTCGATTGGGAGTTCATGGTCGACGATGGGTACAATTGGTGTAGCAGGGATGGGAATCGGACTGAGTATGGGGATACCAGCTCCGATGGTTGCGGGAGCCGTCATCTCTGGTGCTTATTTCGGCGACAAGATGTCACCATTGTCAGATACGACAAACTTGGCGGCAGGATTGACTCATACGAATCTATTCGTACATATTCGACACATGCTATATACGACCATTCCGGGACTCATCATCGCGCTAGGGGTATACGCTTGGCTTGGTAGACGGTTCGCAGATTCGACGACGGACTCGTCAGAGATCACACAGACGCTTAATATTCTTGAAGATAGTTTTGTCATCTCTCCATGGTTACTCGTCGTGCCGCTCGCTGTCATTTTGCTCGTCGCGAAAAAAGTACCAGCGATTCCAGCACTTGTTGTCGGGATTGCACTCGGTTTCTTGGCTCAAGTGTTCATCCAAGGCGGGACACTTTCAGACAGTGTAGGTGCTCTTCAAAGTGGTTATGTCATTGATACAGGTAATGAATTAGTCGATAACCTCTTCAGCCGAGGTGGTCTAGATGCAATGATGTACACGGTCTCTATGACGATTGTCGCGATGACGTTCGGTGGAATTTTAGAATATTCAGGTATGCTTCAATCAATCATGAATCAAATCTTGAAGTTGGCGAAAACGGCAGGCTCGTTGATTGCTTCAACGATTTTGGCCGGGATTGCGACAAATGCGACTTGTTCGGAGCAGTATATCTCGATTGTCGTCCCATCACGTATGTTTGCAGGCGCCTATGAAAAAATGGGACTACAATCGAAAAACTTATCACGCGCACTCGAGGACGGTGGAACATTGACATCGGTGTTCATCCCGTGGAATACGTGTGGGGTATTCATTCTTGGTACGCTCGGGGTCGGGGCATTCGAATACGCGCCTTACGCCGTCTTAAACTTTATCGTACCGGTCATTTCGATTCTGTATGCCTTTACGGGGTTCACAATCGAGCGCATGGCCGTCATTCAGCAAGAAGAGTCAGTTGTGAAGCAAGCAGCCCAATAAAACAATTCCCGGTCGTCAATCGACCGGGAATTGAAATTTATAGACGGTGCGCGGACGACCTTGGCTGTAGCTCATCTCTTCACCAATCGGATGAACAAGTTTTGCATCAACCAATTTTTTGATGAGTCGCTCTGTTGTGCGACGGGTGACTTGTAAGTAATCGGTCAACTCTTTAGCCGTGAACTCAAGTTGATCACGTGAGAAGTGGATGAGTTTTTCGATATTGGTCGGACTCATGCCGGTCTGTTTCATCATGTCATAGACACCTGTTTGCGTGACGCGAAAATGAATGGGTGATGGGTGATCCGAGAATATCAGTCGCTTCGAATCATCGACGATGCGCATCAGACGTTCACTTTCTGCATAAAGCGCGAGTCGTGCATGGTCGAGAGCACGCTGATAGTCTGAGCCATATCCGATGCCGACATGAACAGACGAGGGATTCGGTAAAACAACACCATTTGAAATAGCGGTCTCAATTTTGCCTTTATTCGATAAGATTGTGACCCCCTCTTCATTCGATTGTAGCAACTTGCCACCGAAGAATTGTTGGTCCGACACGTGTGCTAACGTCTCTTCACTCGAATTCGAATACTGAAGAATGGCAAACTGAGACTGATCTGATTTTTGCAATCGAATCTGCTGAAGAAAATCATTAAAATGGTGAAGAATCCTCTCTTTCGGTTCAATCATGAGTTGACTCTGATAGCCGTCACTCATTAATCGACGATGGACTTGCTCGACACTCGTCAAAGCGAATCGTGTCGTCCCATTTTCTTGAAGTTGTTTATGGAAGGCAATCAAGTCCTCGAAATTCATGTTCGGATGAAGCTGTTTCACTTGCGATTGCGAGATACGAGTAGGAAATGGCTCTAACATCGATTCAAGTCGTGATGTGTCGACGAGGTCAATCGATAGATGTTCAAGCTCGACGTGTTGCGTTAACGTCATATATAAGAGTGAAGTCAATAAGACGACATCGTCTTGAACGACATGATGAGCATACGGGAGGCTCGCCTTCTCCATCGCGTACGTATACGGAAATGAACCGGAGAAGAAAACACCGTCAAAAAAGTGTAGTTGATGGGCGATGTCTTTCGCTTCACGCGGGTCATCATAAGGAAACTCTTCAATCCGGACATCGGGTAAAGAAGAACCTTTTACAATATGTTGAATAAAAGCTGGTGAGCCGACGACGGCGATATGGATGGACATTACAAAATCCCCCTTGCAATTTAACGACCATATAACGACAATATAGAGGAAAGCGTAGACGAAGTAAAGGAGTGATGAACTTGAACATTCAAAGCATTGAAATTTTCTCGGTTCGATTCCCACTAAAAGTGCCGTTTATCGTCAGTTATCATCGATATGACGATATGCCATCTGTCATCGTCAAAATGACCACGTCTTGCGGACTGATTGGATATGGTGAAGCGGTAGCAGATGAGCACGTGACGGGAGAGTCAGCTGAAAGTACGGTGAGTGTCCTCCGTCATCTATTGGCACCATTATTAATCGGGAAAAACCCGATGCATTTGGAGAGGATTCATGATGAGATGAACCGCGCGATAAAAGGTGTTCCTGCAGCAAAAGCAGCGCTCGATATCGCATGTCACGATTTGATTGGGAAAAAATTAAATCAACCAGTCTACGAATGGATTGGCGGTCGATACCATGAGTCATTCCCGGTCACACACGTCTTAAGTATCGGAGAACCGGATCACATGGCACAAGAGGCTCTTGATCAAATCAATCAGGGCTATACGGCCGTGAAGATGAAAGTCGGGGTCGACGTACAAACGGACGTGGCACGTGTCAAAGCCGTGAGAGAAGCCGTAGGACCAAGTGTTCCGATTCGGGTCGACGTCAATCAAGGGTGGGTCAATGCGGCTAACACGGTCCAAGCTATGCGTCTACTCGAACCGTACGGAATCGATTGGGTCGAGCAACCGGTCAAGGCGGATGATTTTGAAGGGATGCTCGAAGTGAAACAAAAAATCTCGGTGCCACTTATGATCGATGAAGGTCTGAAAGACATTCACGATATGAGACGGTTGACGATGATGCAAGCAGCCCATAAAGCGAACATCAAGCTTATGAAATGTGGTGGCATTTATCCGGCGAAGAAGTTGGTCCATATGGCGGAGATGTCAGGGATTGAATGCCAAATCGGCTCGATGGTCGAATCATCGATTGCATCGAGTGCGGGATTCCATGTCGCCTTTTCAAGTAAGATCGTGAAAACGGTCGAGTTGACAGGACCGCTTCGCTTCGGGAAAGATGTCGGGAACTTAACATATGATTTGCCGATCATCTCATTGAACGACCGTCCTGGTCTCGGCATCGATGTCGATGAGGATCTATTGCGTGAACTGACAATCGATTCATATGTGATTGGAGAAGACTCACATGTGGCAAGGTGAGATCAAAGGTCTTCCGCTTCAAGTGCATGTTCTGACGTTGTCAGACTTACCTGAGTTGTTGTCGATCCAAGAAGCGGTGATTCAAGCGTTGGCTGAACCGGAGCACTATCAATCATTATCGATTAAAGAATTCACGAAACTTTTGACGGATCAGACGTTGATTGGGGCAACGTCTGAAGGGCGACTGATTGCATTCCGTGCCATGTTGATTCCGCCGATTGACGACGAACATTTAGGAAGAGATATCGGCTGGCCGGAGGATTCGCTTGAACGTGTCCTTTATCAGGAAGTGACGAACGTCCATCCAGATTTCCGGGGATATGGGTTGCAGACGCACTTGGGCAAACTATTGATGTCACAAGTTGAAGCGGATGACCGATTTGATGTCGTCTGTGCGACGGTCGCACCGTTCAATATTCCAAGTATGAAAGACAAGTTCACGCTTGGACTTCGAATCGGGGCATTGAAAGAAAAGTATGGCGGGAAACTCAGATATATCTTTTATAAAGAGCTTCATCGTTCATGGCAACCCACATCAGAAGTGATGGATGTGCCAATGGAAGAACGGATGAAACAAGTTGAGTTACTCCAAACCGGTTGGTTCGGGACTTGTCTCATGAAACAAGGGGAACAGTGGGTTGTTCGATATGAGAAGTAATAAATCCTCGTCAAGCTGACGAGGATTTTGTTTATTCGAGGACGAAAAGTACATCATTCGCGAATTTTTCATACGTGCGGTCACTCGGATGGAATTGGTCGGTCGCGAGATCACGTGATAAGTCAGAGATATAGGCGAACGGGTCAATCACATCGATATTTTGCGCATTCGCTAATTGCTTCGCAGAGGCGTTCCAATCGAGGATGAGCTGATTGAACGCTTGTCCATTCTCATCATTTTGAAACGGGTTGTATAGGCCGATGTAGACAATCGTAGCTGAGTCGTTCAGCGCACGGATCTCAGAAAAAATCGTTTCAAGATTTGTCTTTGCATCCGTGACCACTTGTTGAATATCGACAGATTCAAAGTTGTCGACGTTCTCCCCACGGTTAAACAAATCGTTTCCGCCGATGGTCAACGTAATATATCGTGCGTTTTCAATTGTCCGACGTACTTCGGGTTGCTCGAGTTGAGCAAGTAAATCTTCAGTACGTGCCCCAGACACAGCTAAATTTTGTGTACGAACCCCATCTTCTTCTAGTACTGTACTAACAGGTTGTACATATCCCGCGCCTGACGTCGAGCCGACACCGCGAGTCAAGGAATCGCCGAGGGCGACATAGATGTCTCCTTCTGGCTCAGGACGTTCGTCTTCAGAGACGGAAAGTGTTCGTTCTGGCGGATTGACGATATCTTGATAACCAATCCAAAGACCATATATGGCGATTCCGGTCAAAAGTACGGCGCCACTTAAAAATGCATACCATTTCGAATGTTTCATGGGCTGACCTCGCTTTCTATACAGACATCATATCAAAAATGTGACGATGTGCCCTATGTGAATGTTCGAATAGGACAGATTTGATTTTGTCCGATAGAATAAAGAAAGAGGTGAGACAATGGAACCGACTTTAAAGCTACATCAATTGACAAAGGTGATAGGGAAAAAGACGATCATCGATAATATTTCGTTAGAAGTCAACCCAGGTGAGGTGTTCGGATTTTTAGGACCGAACGGTGCCGGGAAGACGACGACGATTCGGATGATCGTCGGATTGATTAAACCGACGAAAGGTAATGTATCCATTTGTGGCTATCGTGTCGATAAACAGTTCGTTCAAGCGATGAATCAGATCGGAGCCATCGTCGAGAATCCGGAGCTGTATAAATTTTTGTCTGGACGTGAGAACTTAGAAGCCTTCGCCCGCATGTTGCCTGATGTGGACGATCAACGAATTCAAGAAGTGATCGACCTCGTCGATCTGACTGCTCGCATCGATGATAAAGTGAAGACATACTCGCTCGGGATGCGTCAACGGCTCGGAATCGCACAGGCATTATTGAACAATCCACGCGTTCTTATTTTAGACGAACCGACGAATGGACTTGATCCGATGGGGATTCGCGACTTACGACTTTTCATTCGTCGACTTGTCGAAGAAACGGGGCTGAGTGTTCTCGTGTCGAGTCATATCTTGGCCGAGATTGAATTGTTGGCGGATCGCGTCGCCATCATGTCGCGCGGGAAGATTGTCAAAGTTGGCACGGTCGATGCTTTGATTGAAGAACTCGCATCGACGGTCGATTTGCACGTTGCCAATAGCTTTGAAGTGCTGCCAATCGTTCAAGGTTATGAAGGAATCGATCAAGCGGACGTGATCGATGAGCGAACGATTCGAATCTCGATGAACGTCGAGGAGACGGCAAAGTTGAATCGATACTTAATGGAACGAGATGTCGACGTGTTCGGACTCGAGCGTCGTGTGCAGACGTTAGAGGATCTCTTCATTACATTGACGGGCGGTGATCACATTGCCTAATCCATCTTTACTCGGACTCATACGTAATGAAGTATTAAAAATTCATCGGAAGCGTAGGTTGATGGTCGTCTCGATCATCCTGATTGTACTCGTCTCGATGTTCACATACGCGAACTATCGGCAAATCGAGAAGCAACGTGAAGAGCAAGGGACGATTGATTGGCGTGTTGATCTTCAGCAAGAAATCATCGATACACAAAACCGACTCGCTTCTGCCAACGTCCAAGACGAGTTTCGTCAGATTTTAGAATTCCGTGTCCAACAGAACCAATACTATTTAGACAATGACATCAACCCGAACTATCCAGGCGCTCCGACGTTTATGCGTGTCTTCTTCTCGCAAGGGACGACGCTCGTACTGCCACTCTTTATTATCGTCTTGATGGCAGATATCGTCAGTGGGGAGCATAACGACGGGACAATCAAGACGCTACTGTCCCGACCGGTAAGGCGTTATAAAATTTTGCTTGCTAAATGGTTGACGACACTTTTGTATACGTCAATCTTAATATTTGTGACCGCCGTCGTCAGTTACGCCATATCCGGAATCGTTCTCGGGTGGGACGGTTGGACAGCTCCAATCCTGACAGGCTTCCAAGCTTCAGCGACTGGAACTTTCTCAACCGATTTCGTTCATACGTTGCCGATGTGGGAATACTTGCTCATGTCGATGGGGCTCTCATGGCTTGTCGTTGCTGCCGTCGGTACAATCTCACTTATGATTTCGGTACTGGTGAAAAATACGGCGACCGGAATCGGGATCATGATGGCCGTCCTCATTTCAGGACCGCTTTTGACGTCGCTTGGATCAAATTGGGATAGCTCGAAGTACTTGGTGAACGTCAACTTCGGTCTTCATACCTACTTGGAAGGACAAGCTCCACCGATTGAAGGGATGACTCTACCGTTTTCTCTAGTCGTCATTCTCATTTGGGCAATGGCTGCTCTGGCGTACGCGTTTTATCACTTTACGCAAAAAGATGTATATTAATGTTTATAGTGTTACCCTCCTGGGTGGCACTTTTTTTAGTGGCTAAATGATTACGAAAAAGAACTAAATAGTGCTTATGACTCAATATTTTGAATTGTCAAAATAATTAAAAAGTTGGATACATTGTTTGTGGGAAACTGTGTAAAGTAAGAGTCATCACAAAGGAGGCAAACACATGAAAAAAGTTGTATCTACATCATTAATCGCAGGTGTCCTACTCGTACCACAATTGGTCGGGGCGGCAGAATTGAAGTCAGGCACGTTAACGAAACCATCTGAAAGTGCTCCGACGACAATCGTCAAAGAGTATGTGAAGTCAAAAGGTGAATTCAAAACGATCGAGTCGAAATCAGACAAACTTGGTAAAGTCGTCAAGTTACAGCAGACGGTAGACGGTGTCCCGGTATTCGGTGGTGTCGTTGTCGGTGTCGTTGATGAAGACGGACAATTGAAAACAGTCGTAGATGATGCAAAATCAGTAAAGAATCTACATAAGTCAATCAAATTGAGTGAGAAGAAAGCCATCGCAAGCTACAAGGCGCTCGTCGGACATAAAGGTGCTTACGAACTCGAACCTGAAGCAGAATTGATCGTCTATCCAAATGGAGACAAGTCAGTCTACGCGTATCAAGTGACCGGAACGATTTTAGATGCTGAAGAGCCTTCACGTTGGACTTACTTCATTGATGCTGGTACAGGAGAAGTTCTTAACAAATTCGATCAGTTGGCACACGCAAAACCGACGAACGGTGTGACGGGAACTACATATACAGGAACAGGAATCGATGTTCTTGGATATAGTCAGACGTTCAAGACAACGAAAAGTGGTTCATACTACTACTTACAAGACTCGACACGTGGAAAAGGGATCTATACGTACGATGCTGGAAACCGTACACGCCTTCCGGGTTCGCTTTGGGCTGATGTCGATAACGTTTTGAACACGACATACGATCGTGCTGCAGTTTCGGCGCACGTCAACGCAACGAAAACGTATGACTTCTATAAGAACACGTATGGACGTAACAGCTATGATAACGCGGGTGCAGCCCTTAACTCGACGGTTCACTATAGCCGTAGCTACAACAACGCGTTCTGGGATGGTAGCAAGATGGTATATGGTGACGGAGATGGTCAGACATTCACATACCTCTCTGGGGCACTTGATGTTGTTGCCCACGAATTGACGCACGCAGTCACAGAGTACACGGCAGGATTGATCTATCAGAATGAGTCTGGGGCGATCAACGAAGCAGTATCGGATATCTTAGGTACAGTTGCTGAGTACAGTGTCGGAACAAACTTCGACTGGTTGGTAGGGGAAGACATCTACACGCCTGGAGTTGCGGGAGACGGCCTTCGTTCGATGGCAAACCCTGCTGCATATGGCGACCCTGACCACTACTCAAAACGTTACACAGGTACGCAAGATAACGGAGGTGTTCACATCAACTCTGGTATCGTCAACAAAGCGGCATACCTCTTGGGTAACGGCGGATCACACTACGGTGTATCTGTCCAAGGAGTCGGTGTTATGGAGATGGGGGATATCTACTACCGCGCGCTCAATGTTTACTTGACGCCAACGTCTAACTTCTCAAGCCTTCGCCAAGCAGTCGTTCAATCGGCGAAAGATCTTTACGGTGCGACTAGCCCACAAGCAGTATCGGCTGCGAAATCGTTTGACGCTGTCGGAATCTACTAAGAGTCTAATCGAGAAATCCCTTCCGAAATATTTCGGAAGGGATTTCTTGTGTCGATTTGGGGTAAATCAAATTGGAATGATGACTGAAAAGGAGAAATAACATGAATCTAAAAGAATATATGGCCGCACCGGGCAAGCAAATTCAGTTAAGTGATCTCTATACCCATGTGAAAGATAAACCCGATGATTCGACTTTGACTGATGATCTGATTCCGGACAGTGTAGAACGATTAAAAGAGTTACATTGGAGACTGTACGCCGAGAGCAAGACCGGGATTGTCGTCGTGTTACAGGCACTTGATGCAGGTGGGAAAGACGAGGCGATCAGCTACATTTTTTCGAACTTGAATGCTCAAGGGTTAAAGACGAATGCATTCCAAAAACCTTCCGATACAGAGAAGAAGCATGACTATCTGTGGCGAATGCACGACCTGTTACCGGAAAGAGGTCAAGTAGGTATTTTGAATCGGTCTCATTACGAGGAAGTGATTGCTCCTCGTATCCATGACTTGTTAGGGGACGAAGTACTTCCGGATGAAGAGGATCAAGAAAAAGTGTGGGAGATGCGATATCGTCAAATCAACGATTACGAATTGTATTTAAAAGAAAACGGATTTGAAGTCATCAAATTCTTTTTTAATGTGTCAAAAGATAAACAACGGGATCGTTTGCTTGAACGACTGAAAGACCCGAAGAAGAATTGGGAGTTCTCGTTCAGCGATGTGGAAGAACGGCAATATTGGGATGATTATCAAAAAATCTTTGAAGAGATGATCACACACACATCGACGGACGTTTCACCGTGGTATATCTTGCCGGCAGACGACGAGTGGTACAGTCGTTATATCATTTCATCCGTCATGATTGATGTCCTCGAGCAAATCGACCCACAATATCCAACGTTTTCGGATGAAGAGCAAGAACGCATCGATGAGGCGATTCAAATACTTGAAAATGAATAACGGATGACGTTCTCGTGAACAATTAAAAATCCCCTTGCACTGAAAGCGAATTCAAGCTAAAGTGATACAGTAGAATAGAGGTCAGACATCTGTACAAAGGGGTAATGAGTGTGGGTAACGTAAGTTTATTATTTGGTGGCGTCGCGCTATTTTTAAATAGTCTTGTCCTTCTCGGGAAGGTCGATATGAAGAGTGCCGGTGTATTCAGTTTGTTCACCGGAATCCTGCAAACATTTATCGCAACATGGTTACTGATTGGGGCAAGTCCTGAAGAGCAGTTCGGCCTCGCGAGCATTTACTTGTTTGCGTTCACATATTTATATGTCGGTGTGACGTTCATTTTGAATTTAGACGGACGTGGCGTCGGCTGGTTCTCGTTATTCGTGTCGATTGCAGCTGCTTTTTATGGGGTGATGGCAATCGCTGTAGCCGATCCAATGGGTGCATTGACATGGTTTTTCTGGTCACTATTATGGGGACTCTTCTTTTTCGGAATGGGACTTGGCAGACCGAATGAGGCCATCACAGCACGTGTCGCTCTCGTATTGTCATGGTTGACGCTGATTGTCCCGGCGATGGTTGGGATGGCCGGACTCATGAACGGATTGTATGACATGATTTGGTGGGCAGCGAGCGGGACAGCTATTCTTTACTTTATCGTCTCCGTCAAACGAACGAAACAGGCCGTAGAAGTAGCTTGAGTATATAGAAACACATATGAGGTCATCTGGTGAAGTATTATCGCATCGGATGACTTTTTTGTATAACATGAAATAATTTGGTATATACTACATTCAACAGAAAACGTTGTGTAGAAAGGGGACCGTGGATTGATTGCCTTAGAAGCATTGAAAAGTCGACTTGCAGACAATCAATTGAAAGTACAAAGGGAAGAAGGGGATGTGGACACGTTACGATTTTCCTTCAATCAGCCTGCAACAGAACTTGAAATCAAACGATTGCCAAAAAGAACACCCGAAGCCATGATTCACTTTTTGAACATGCATAATGGCGCACAGCTATTCGTCCATCCGACATATGGTGGAGGGATCCAACTGTTTAGTGTGGAAGAAATCAACGAGTATCGGGAAGTATGGGAATGTCCGGAGCAGTTCATCCCCGTCGGCGCTGGTATAGATGGAGAATGGATTGTTTGTGAGGTCGTCAACGAACATGAAAATTACATATGGGTCGGAGAATTTTTGACTTATGAAGATGACATTGAAAAACTTCCCATGGATTATACACGTTGGCTTGACTACTTAATTGTCGCGCAAGGTGCCCACTTTTGGGATTGGTTCAGAAGATAAGGTTAAATTAGTAGGTTGCTTATTTATCTTAGTTAGCACACTCTTCACGAGTGTGCTTTTTTCTCATCTATTTTGTGTCTAAAATGTGAAAAGTGGGAATGAGGAAGCTAAAGGAGGCGAAAGCAGATGAGTGATGGACTCGTGTTATTACTCGGATTACTTTTATGTGGTTGGATGCTGTTTGCCGTCGTATTTGATGATAGAATAAAAAGAAGAATTTGATGGCCCGTCTCATGAAGAGACGGGTTTTTAATTGAGGAGTGAGAATTATGAAAAAAACACCTGTCGTCGTCATCGTCGGACCAACTGCTGTTGGAAAAACAAAGACGGGTATTGAACTCGCGAAAGCGTTCGACGGCGAGATTGTCTCAGGTGACTCGGTTCAAGTATACCGGGGCATGGACATCGGTTCGGCAAAAGTAACGAAAGAAGAAGCCGAAGGAATCCCGCATCATTTGATTGATATTTGCGACCCAGATGATGCAATGAGTGTCGCAGCTTTTCAACAGTTGGCTCGTGCTGCCATTGATGATATTTATGCCCGTGGCAAACTACCGATTATTGTCGGAGGAACAGGTTTATACATTCGTTCGATTTTATATGACTATGAATTTGTGGAGCGACCTGTGGACGAGGCGTTGCGGGCTGACCTCGAACGGTTGGCAGAAGTTGAAGGACGTGAGGCGTTACATCAAAGGTTAGTTCAACTTGATCCCGAACGTGCGGCTACGATTCACCCGAATAACGTCCGTCGCGTCGTGCGAGCACTCGAAGTAGCGATGCAAGGCGATACGCAGACGACAGATAGCACGCCGTCCGAACATTATGATTACCGATTATTCGTCCTTCACGCTGAACGGGAACTTCTATATGACCGAATCAATCAACGGGTCGATGCGATGATGGAAGCAGGACTAGTTGAGGAAGTAGAGAGCTTGATGGCTAATGGATATCGAGATACTCAGGCGATGCGAGCCATCGGGTATAAGGAAATCATTCCGTATGTTGAGGGAGATATTTCGAAAGACCGTGCAACAGACTTGTTGAAACAGCATACGAGACAGTTCGCAAAGCGTCAGTTGACGTGGTTCCGTCATCAATTTGATGGAATTTGGGTGGATATGGGGCGAAAATCATTTGAACTATCATATAAATATATTTATGATGATGTAGAGGGGTTTTTTCGAAAATTCCGATTATTTTAAAGAGATAAAGACTAGGGGGAATCCAGCATGAAAGCGAGCTACAACATCCAAGACCATTTTTTGAATCAACTCCGAAAAGAAATGGTGCCAACGACCGTCTTTTTAGTGAGCGGGTTTCAAATTCGAGGTGTCATCAAATCATTTGATAACTTTACTGTCATCGTCGAATCGGAAGGTCGTCAACAATTGATCTATAAGCATGCGATCTCAACATTCTCACCGGCACGTAACGTCACGTTATACGAGCCAGATGCAGTCGAAGTAACAGAAGGATAAGCATAAGAAAAGGAGCGGCCCGGGGACCGCTCCTTTTCTTATGCTGTTTTTGACGTACCAGGCTGTTTGATCGCCTCTAGGACGCGCTGAACGGCGCAGCCACCGAGGAGCGAATCCATTTGGCCACAAATTTGTGTTGGCGTCGAACGGTGTAACAGTGTATATGTTCGTTTCCATGCCCGTTCTGCCGATTGAATCCGGACTAGAAGGTCGGCATGGCTCAGTTCTTTCAATTTATCAATGTTAAGACGGTTCGTACGTGTGAAAGCAGATAGGATGACCGCTTTCGCAAGTGGTGTTTGAAGTGGATAACCAGATAGCTCGAGAGCGGCCATGGCGCCTTTCATCTCGTGTTCGACGATTTTATCGAGTGACTCATCTTTTGTATATGGATTACCGGAAAGATGAGTGAGGGACTGTTCTAAGTCCTTCATCTCTATTGGACAACTAGATGCTTGTAGAATATGTTCGATGGATTGTTGCTCTTGTGCATAACGTGTCGCTTCCCCCGAGGCGATGAAACGCTCATACGTATCGATTAATGAAATCATTATCGTTTCCCCCTTTGTAGAACTATCTTTATCGTACCAATAATCGTAAGCGCTTTCAATATAATGAATGTGAAATCATGACCCTACTAGAAAGTATGTTCGCCTAATGTGTAGAAACGCGATACAATGTCAGAAGATACGAGGAGGGAATGTTCATGAATTATTATCAACAAATTGATTCGGTCACAGGTTTATCGACGAACCGTGAAAGATTTCAGATACCACATATTGAAAAATCGAAAGAGCGGTTAGATCAGTTGCCAGACGGGGCTCCTGTTCAGACGAAAGCGCTCGTTAGTACGGTAGAAGTGAGAGAAGGGAAAAGCGGGGCGAAATGGCTACAGTTAAGTGTCACGACGGCGAGCGGGATGATGCGTGCGAAGCATTGGCTACGTGGAAATGAGAGTGAACTACTTCCGATCTATGAATCGGGTGTCATCGAATTGTCCGGGAAAATCGATGTCTATCCGAAACCGGACGGTGCTAAGTCGATTACAATCGATCGTGTCCAACCGATTTCAAAAGATGAGGCGATTTCTTTACTCCCAGGGTTACCGGGTGATGAGACGATCGAACAGTTTGCAGATGAGTTGTTCAGTTTAATCGATACGTTATCACCGACCTATCAACAGATTGCCTACGGACTCCTCGATTTCGTCTGGGATGACTTTGTACTTTCACCTGCAGCTCTTTATCACCATCACAATTACGCAGGAGGATTGCTGAAGCATACCGCCTGCATGTTGCGTCTCGGATACCGGATTCAGGAGCAGGACGACTATTTGGCAATGGTGTTTCGTGTGATCAAAGAAGCCGAGCAGTTGCATAAAGTCGACCTTTGGAATACGATGAACGGTGTTAAAATCGAACAAGCCTATAAAGGTACGTTCGAATCATTATATGCGGCATGTGAAGCGATGGCAGAGCGGAAGGAACCACTCAATTGGGATGAGCTTGCGCTAGGAATCCTCTTCCATGACATCGGAAAAATATATGAATACAGTCACCTGTTATCGAGCCCGAACCGTTTTGAAAAACTGTCGCCAGTCGAAGGGACGAGTGAGACGACAGGGATCTCCATCAATCCGCTAGGAACGTTAATCGGGCATATGCCGTATGGTGGACTTCTATTCGAAGAAACGCTGCGTCGTGCAGACGTCCGTCTGCCGATTGATGTCCATCACCGTATTTGGCATATGATCTTATCGCATCATGGGAAACGTGAGTGGGGTTCGAGTGTATTACCGATGACGACAGAAGCGTGGATGCTTCACTTGATTGATTTATTAGACGCACGCTATGAGAAATGGGCTCGTGCTCATGAAGATTTGTAAGAAAAGGGTGGTACTATGATTCCCGTTCAGTTAGTGACCGGATTTTTAGGAGCAGGAAAGACGACGTATATGAACCGTCTACTCGCTGCGACAGATGAGAAGATTTGTTTGATTGTCAATGAACTCGGGGCGGTCAATATTGATGAACAGTTGATTGTAAAGATGGACCAGGAGCAAATCGAACTATCGAATGGCTGTATTTGTTGTTCGATTCAAAATGATTTGAGTAAGACATTTTATCAACTTGTGGCGAAAAAGGAGACGTTTGACCGAATCATCATCGAGACGACTGGTGTTGCCGACCCGGCCCCAATCATCCAGACGATTTATTATGATGAGTACTTACGTCAACATTTTAAGATGAACGCCATCTTGACTGTCGTCGATGCCAGTCAAATGAATCGTGACCTATTCAAAGAAGGCATTCATCAAATCGCGTATGCAGACATGATTTTATTAAACAAGACAGATTTAGTCTCGAGCGAGGAATTGAAACACGCTCGAGCACGGATCACTCAAATCAATCCGACCGTTCGTGTAGTGGAAACGGTCCAGACGGAAGGGGAATTTGACCTTCTTGAAAATACGTTCCAACTGTCGCGAGTCGATGAAGAACAATTGAGTCGTCTAACAGAAGCGACCGAATCTGTCTCTTCGCTTCGGGCCGTCACGTTGAATGCAAATCGTCCGCTCTCTCGTGAACGCGTGACGCGATATGTTCGTGAGGTATTGATGCATTATGAGGATTCAATCTATCGGATGAAGGCAATCGTTCGTCTAAAGGATGAGAATCGAAAATTTGTCATTCAAGCAACGAATCAACTCATGGGCGCGACGTTTGCGAACGAGGTACATGAAGGAAACCGTTCGGTATTCGTCTGGATTGGAAAAGAACTGGATGCCGATGCATTGGCACGAGGATTAAAAGCATGTGAGGTGGAGCAGGATGAAACTCATTCTCGTTGATGGATTTAACTTATTATCACGTTATTATTTTGCAACGGAGCGGAGAAGAGCACTCGACCCAGACGTGACGGTGAAAGGGTTGCTTCGAAAAGTCGATGCCTGGACGACGGACTTTTCACACATCGCTTTCTTTTGGGACGGGACGAGAGAAACGACGCATCGTTATGCCCTTTATCCTGAATATAAAGCGACGCGTAACGGACTCCCGGAACCGCTTTTCGAAGACTATGTCAAATTGAGAGCGGCCTTGGACGAGCGAGGGATTCTACAATCAGAATTGACCGGCTATGAGGCGGACGACTTGATGGGAGCTGTGGCGACAGCGTTCCCAGGAGAATCATATCTTTATTCCTCTGACCGTGACTTACTACAATTATTGTCACCAAACGTGTTTCAAATCATGCCGAAAAAAGGTGAAGAACAACTCGTCAATGAGAGTTCGTTTGAAGCGATGTATGGGGTGAAACCATATCAGTTTGTCGACGTGAAAGCATTACAAGGTGATTCTTCGGATAATATCCCTGGCGTTCGTGGCATCGGGCCAAAAACGGCAACCATCTTGATTCAACATTACGATACGGTCGAAACGCTCTACACGCACGTTCAAAATGCAACGCTCGAGGCACCACATCAGAAGTTTGCAAAAAAATTAGACGGGCATGAAGAGATTGCGCTCTTATCTAAACGTCTGTCACAAATTGATATCCATGCGCCTATTAATACGGACTGGGAGGCGTATCGATTTGGTTCACATTTATTTTGACGCAGCAACAAATCAGACAACCGAAGAGAACGGGCTTGGTGTCTGGATTAAGTCATCAGACGGTATGGTCTCGACGTTCAAGCGTCAAGCGCAAGGTTTGTCCAGTGTCCATGCAGAATTAGCGGCTTGTGCCTATGCACTTGAAATGGCGCATACGATGCAAGGAGAGACGTCATTCATGCTCTACTCCGATGCGGAAGTGATTGTTCGTGCGTTGGAGCAACGTTTCATGAAAGATTCCTCGGCCAAACCCCTCTTTCTCAAAGCGTTGATTGCGTATGATGATTTACCGAACGTCTTTATCAAATGGATTCCTCGTGCAGAAAATCGTGCAGATGTCATTGCACGTGAAGCATTAAACGGAACGAAGTAAGCGACTAAGATCATTCTTGGTCGCTTTTTGGATTGAGTCGTTTCTTTTTAGATGGTTTTTCGCTAAAATGAAAGCGTAGTCAACTATAGAGGGGGAATTTAGCATGAAGGATTATCGAATCGAACGGGACACGATGGGGGAAATTAAAGTCCCGGCTGATGCAAAATGGGGAGCACAAACGCAACGTAGTCTTGAGAACTTTAAAATCGGTGCAGAAAAGATGCCGCTTGAGATTATACGTGCCTTCGCAATCTTGAAAAAAGGGGCGGCTCTCGCCAACGCTGAACTTGGAGTACTGGAAGAAGAGAAAGCTGAAATCATTGCGGAAGTAGCCGATGAGATTTTAGAAGGAAAGTACGACGCTGAATTTCCACTCGTCGTCTGGCAAACGGGATCGGGTACCCAATCAAACATGAACGTCAACGAAGTGATCGCGAATATTGCGAATATCAAATTGCATGCGCGTGAGCAATCGATTTGGATTCATCCGAATGATGATGTCAACAAATCGCAGAGCTCGAATGACACGTATCCGACAGCGATGCACATTGCGGCCATCCTTTCCGTGCAAGATGACGTCTTGCCGGCAATCGATGCCCTTCACCAAACTCTTTCGCAAAAAGCGGAAGCATATATGGATATCGTCAAAATCGGACGCACACATCTTCAAGATGCGACACCGGTCACGCTCGGTCAGGAAATCAGCGGCTGGGTGCGGATGCTTGAACTCTCAAAACAAATGATTGAACGGACGATTGAACCATTGACAGAGCTTGCTCTCGGTGGAACAGCTGTCGGTACCGGAATCAACGCCCATCCTGAATTTGGGGAAGTCGTGGCGAAAAAGATTTCTGAAGAGACAGGTAAACCGTTTGTCACGGCCGTAAACAAATTCCACGCTCTTACGAGTCATGATCAACTCGTCTTTACACATGGTGCTTTAAAAGCGTTAGCGATGGATGCAATGAAGATTGCGAACGATGTGCGGTGGTTGGCATCGGGTCCACGTGCGGGAATCGGCGAAATTACGATTCCTGAAAATGAGCCAGGAAGTTCAATCATGCCAGGGAAAGTCAATCCGACACAAAGTGAAGCGCTCACGATGGTTGCCGCCCAAGTTCTTGGTAACGACGCGACGATTGGTTTCGGGGCAAGCCAAGGGAACTTTGAACTGAACGTCTTCAAACCGGTCATCATGTATAACTTCTTACAGACTTGTCGTCTCTTGACGGACAGCCTACATTCATTCAACGATCATTGTGCAATCGGGATCGAGCCGAATCATGATGTGATTTCTCGTAACGTGGAACAGTCGCTCATGCTCGTCACAGCACTCAACCCACATATCGGATATGAAAATGCTGCGAAAATTGCGAAACTGGCACACAAAAACGGTACTTCTTTAAAAGAGGCGGCATTGGAAACAGGATTATTGACAGAAGAGCAATTTGATCAATGGATTCGTCCTGAAGAGATGACATCACCGAACCTAAAAGTGAAAAAATAACACAAAGCGGTCGCAAGACCGCTTTTTATATGTCTATTTTAGGACGTAAGCACTAGGGATATGTAAAACAATAGAAAATAAATAAGGAAATAGTTGTATTTTATCTGTAGAAGTCGCATAATCGATACATAAGAGAATTCGGGGAGTACGAACATAGGGGGGACGAAGATGGAGCAAGGTCAACTCACTGAGCGTATACATATGATTTTAAAAAAAATATCAGAGTCTAGACAAATTCCTAAATCCGATATCGAGTTTCTACTTGATTGGGTGAAGAAAGAGGTTAGACAGCGACGCTTTATGCATCTGTTAGAAATATTTAGTCGTGTCGAGTCTGATGCGAAGGAGTTGCCGAACGTCCTCACGCAAGCAGAAGCACTGACCTTGATCTCTCCTGTGAAACGTTACATTCACACGGTTTTAGGAATCGAACAAGAAGACGAGGACCTCGTTCTAATCTTATCTGCGAGTTTTTCGACGTTTAGTCGCTATAAGTCGCGTGTTGAGAAGCTCGGTGCGCGTCCTGTATTTTTACAAACACTTGAAGAAGCAGTCGAGTATGACTATGAGGACGTCCCAAAAGCTATCATCATGGACGTCGAACTGTGGCCACAGTTTAAAGAGCGTGACATCCAATCGTTTGTGAGCAAGATGAGGAAATTATATGTCCCGCTCATCGTCATTGGAACAAATGAGCATTATCGTCTCGCCGCCTATTCCTATGGATTCGATGACTATTGGGAATCATGGGTACCAATGGAGGAACGGTTAGTCCGTCTTGGTCTACATATTGAAAAGTCTCGATTAGTTTCAAAGGCATTACTTGTCGATGAACTGACGGGTGCGTTTAATCGGAAGTATTTAAAAGCGACATTTACGCGCTTCATCTCAAGGTTAGAACGTTCAGGCGAGAGCTTTGCTGTTGCGCTACTCGATATCGACCATTTCAAACAGCTGAATGACACGTTCGGTCACTCTTATGGGGATGACGTGCTCCATCGTGTTTCCGAAGAAATCCGACACGCGATTCGCTCGAGTGATGAACTCATCCGTTATGGAGGAGAAGAGTTTTTGATTCTCTTGAACGTATCGGACCGAGCAATCGTCGAATCGGTTTTAGAGCGCGTCCGTACCCGGATTGAAGAGATGGAGTTCCCATACGAGCATCAAGTGACCGTATCCATTGGATATACCCGTGTCTGTCAGACAGGATATACGCTTGGAGAATGGTGTGCCTATGCGGATGAGGCGCTTTATAAGGCAAAACGGGATGGCCGAAATCGTGTCGTCCGCTATTCGTCTGCGGTTCGTGAAGAAAAGCGCATTGCTTACGTGACGATGTCAGAGAGTGCGTACACATCGCTCGCAAATCGTCTGCCGAAAGAGCACCGCCGTTATGAAGTTGTCTATCGTCCGTATGAAGCATATTCTTGTAATGACAACATTGAGATGTTCGTCTTAGACGATACCCGTGCCCTTGAAGCGAGAGGGACGCTCTCTGCTGTGAAAGAACAGCGCGGTAAATATAGTCACATCCTCGCGGTCTCAAAGCGTACTGCCTCCGAACTTGAAGCGATTTATGATGACTATGCAGATGACGGTCATGATGAAGTGATTACGAAGAAGATTGAACAGTGGTTAGAAAAACTGCCGGACTAAAAAGCAGACATCGACGATTAATCGATGTCTGCTTTGTCGTATTGTATGAACGAAAAGGCATAGGCATGCTTTTCGTCTTGCGGGTGATTTGATTGATCCATGACTTTCCATGAACCAATCCGTTCTGGATAAAACGTATCAGCTTCAAACGTCGATTCGACTTCTGTGGCATAGATTCGGCTCGTCACCGACATGGTCTGTTCATATAGCGTCGCGCCGCCAATGACAAACCATTCATCGTTTTGACTTTCCTCGACGAGACGTTCTAAATCATGCCACACTTCGACACGTTCAGCTGAAAACGAAGGATCGGACGTCACGACGATATTCCGTCGGTTCGGTAATGCTTTTCCAATCGATTCGAACGTTTTTCTTCCCATGATGACGGTACCCCCAGACGTGACAGATTTGAAGTGTTTCAAATCATCCGGCAATCGCCACAATAAATCATTGTCTTTCCCGATTTCCCGATTGAGTCCATACGCGACGACATGCGAAATCATACGCTCACTTCTCCTTTAATATGTGGATGCGGGTCATATCCGAGAATCTCAAAGTCCTCAAAACGGAATGATTCAATTGAAGGTACTTCACGGAGAATCTTAAGTTGTGGTAACGGACGCGTGTCACGTGACAGTTGAAGCTCCACTTGTTCGAGATGGTTATGATAAATATGAGCATCTCCAAGGGTGTGGACGAAATCGCCAACTTCTAGGCCGGTTACATGAGCGACCATATGTGTCAAAAGTGCATACGATGCGATGTTGAATGGAACACCTAAGAATGTGTCGGCGCTTCGTTGATATAACTGGCAAGAGAGCTTCCCATCAGCGACATAGAATTGGAAAAGTAAATGACACGGCGGAAGGGCCATCTCATCGAGCTGCCCAGGATTCCATGCGGAGACGATCAACCGTCTTGAATCAGGATTCGTTTTGATTTGTTCAATCACTTGAGCCAGTTGATCGACGGACGATCCGTCTGGACGTGGGAATGAGCGCCACTGTGAGCCGTACACCGGGCCGAGGTTTCCTTCTTCATCTGCCCATTCGTTCCAAATCCGCACTCCATTCTCTTGTAGATAACGAATGTTCGTCTCACCCGAGATGAACCAAAGAAGTTCATGGATAATCGAACGAGTATGTAACTTTTTCGTCGTGATGAGGGGGAAGCCTTCTTGTAAATTGAATCGCATTTGATAGCCGAAAACGCTGGTCGTCCCTGTGCCGGTACGGTCTTCTTTCACTACTCCGTTTTCGAGGATGTGTCGACATAAATCATGATATTGCTTCATAAGGTGATGAACCTCCTTCTCAATCTCCATTGACTAAAGGTATCATAACATAACACAAGATATAGTATCTAGGAGCGTATTCCATCCATATCCTGAAAAAACAACCTTGATTCTTCGTTTTCGCGAACCTCTGTTTCGGGTATAATGGGGAATGAACAAAAGGAGGGGTTTGATGAAACTACAAGGAAAGAAAGTCCTTCAACTTGTCAGTAATGACTTCGAGGATTTAGAACTTTGGTATCCTGTACACCGTCTTCGTGAAGAAGGTGCGCATGTCATTTTAGCCGGGGAAAAGGCAGACCATGCCTACATTGGGAAGTATGGTGTGCCAGCGAAGTCGGACGTATCATTCGATGATGTGGATATCACATCGTTTGATGCGATTCTCGTACCGGGTGGGTGGTCACCTGACTTGTTGCGTCGTTTTGATTCGGTGAAAGGCTTCGTCCGTTATATGGATGAACAAAAACGACCAATCGGCCAAATTTGCCATGCTGGATGGGTCTTAATTTCAGCGAATATTTTGGACGGGGTGAACGTCACGAGTACACCAGGAATCAAGGACGACATGGAAAATGCAGGTGCCATTTGGCATGACGAACCTGTTGTCGTCGATGGACATATCGTCTCAAGTCGTCGACCACCCGATCTACCAGACTACATGCGTGCGTTTATCGACGTGTTCGCAAAACAGTAATTGAACCATAAAGGAGCTATACAACGTTGAACTTAAAATCGAATCCACTACTTCGTAAATCAATGCAGTCTACAGCTTACAGTGCTGAGCCGATGACGAAAGCAGGAACATGGTCAAAAGTGTTTACCTTGCTTCTTCTCGTCACAGCGGCAGCCGGAACGACGTGGCTCGTCGTTCCTACAATCGGGGAAGGGCTCTTATTCCCGCTCATGATCGGGTCACTCATCCTCGGTTTCATCTTTGCGTTACTTATCACGTTCAAGCCGAATACGGCACCAGTCGTTGCACCGCTATACGGAATTGTCGAGGGTGTCTTCGTCGGTTCAATTTCATACTTCTTTGAAGCGATGGTCCCTGGTATTGTCGGCCGTGCTGTCATGACAACATTCGTCGTTGCTTTTGCGATGTGGTTTGTCTATACGACGGGCCTCGTTAAAGTGACACAAAAGTTTAGAGCTGGAGTCATGGCAGCCATGTTTACGGTCATGTTATTGTACCTTGTCCAACTCGTCATGAGCCTATTCGGTTCAGGATTGGCATTTATGACAGGTTCAAGCCCACTTGCCATCGGCGTACAGTTTGTCATTGTCATCGTCGCTTCGCTCGCACTCGTCTTAGACTTCGATTTCATCGCACGTCAAGTCGAAGAGCGGGCACCAAAACAATTAGAATGGGTGGCCGCGTTTGGTTTAATCGTCACGCTCGTCTGGTTGTATATTGAATTGCTAGACTTACTGTATCGTCTAGCGATGAGAGAATAACAATCAATCATCGATCCATTGGGTCGATGATTTTTTCACGAAAGGATGTGTTCATCTGTCTGAAAAGGCAGGTACATGATGAAGAAAATTGTGATTATTGGGTCGGGCATCGTTGGTGTCTCCACAGCCTATCATTTAGCAGGAAAAGCTGACGTGACGGTCATCGACCGTAAGGAAGAAGGACGGGCGACAGATGCGGCAGCGGGAATTGTTTGTCCTTGGATTGCGCAGCGGCGTAATAAAGCTTGGTACGCACTCGCTAAAGGTGGTGCACACTATTATCCGCATGTCGTGAAAGAGTTGGAAACTGAAGGGGAGACAGACACCGGATACAAACGTGTCGGGACACTTGCACTCCATGAAGAGTCTAAACTTGATCAAATGATGGAGCGGACGATGATTCGCCGCGAAGAAGCACCAGAAATCGGTGACTTAGAACGATTGACAGCAGAAGAGGCACAACGTCTTTTCCCTCCACTATCAGATGAATATGATGCGCTTCTAGTCAAAGGTGGCGCACGTGTGGATGGTGGGAAATTCCGTGCAGCACTTGAACGAGTCGCTATGAAACGTGGTGTGAAATTTGTATACGGTTCGGCACGGTTGACCGATGGGGACGCGATTGGCGTCGAGTGTGACGGAGTTCGATATGAAGCGGATGAAATCATCCTTGCGACTGGGGCGTGGCTTCCGGAGCTGTTACAGCCTCTCGGATATACGGTGCGCGTCGACGGAGAAAAGGCGCAACTCGTTCACGTCCAGTTAAAAGATACCGATGCCTCGAATTGGCCGGTTGTCATGCCGCCAAGGCGACGTTATCTACTTGGATTTGAAGACGGGAAGGTCGTGATCGGCTCGACCCATGAGAAAGGTAAAGCGTTCGATGTTCGACCGACGGCGATTGGTGTCCACGAAGTGCTGACGAAAGGGCTTGAATCAGCACCAGGACTTTCGGAAGCAGAACTCATCGAGACGAAAGTCGGTTTCCGTCCGGTCACACCGAACTCGATTCCTGTACTCGGGAGAGTACCGGGGGCGAATCAATTGCTTGTGGCGAACGGACTAGGGTCATCCGGTTTGACGGTCGGTCCGTTCATCGGAAAAGTGTTAAGTGAACTCGTGCTGACGGGTGAATGTGAAGTGGACCTTTCACTCTATCCGATTGAAGACTTTATATTCAAAGCATAAGAAAAGGTGGCTGTCTCTTTATAGACAGTCACCTTTTTAGCGTTTAATGACCCCGTTCAAAAAGAAATGAAAATAGTCTTCCATCCTCTCTTTCATGTCCCCGATTGAAAAATGCGGGTCGGACAGGATGGCCTCTTGCATCAATTGAACGTACCGTAAGTAGGAAGTGGTCGATAATGTGGCATCAATAGTGCCTTTTTGTTTTCCGTATTCGATTAAACGGGCGAAAGATGCATAACCACGAGACGCCAACTGCTCCCAGTTCGGATCTTGTTGAATCATCGTAGTGATGGTCTCATCAAAAAGAACAGCCGTTTTGATTTTTCGTTTCAAAATATCGACGAGTAACGTCTCAAACGGAGCGTTCGACTCAATTTGTTCATCAATCCAACTCATTTGTTCTTCCGTCATCTGCTGCAACACTTCAATGATGACTTGTTCTTTCGAGCCGAAGTAATTGTAGATTGAGACGGGAGAGACATGAGCTTGCTTCGCGAGTTCACTTACGGTAAACCGAGATTGTTTTTCTGTCATCAAGTCATATGCGGCACGTAAGATGGCCTGTCTTTTTTCCTCGGTGCGTTTTGCGAATCCATCCATAGGTCGGAGCGCTCCTTTCTGTAGTTTTGTAATAAATATACCATTTCCATTTCAAAAAAGAACGTGATATACTAGTTTTGTAATCATATTAATCTCATATTTCAAAAAAAGGAGGGTTTGTGATGATTCGGATTGAACGATTGACAAAACGATTCGATGCAACCCACGGTATTTTTGATGTGACACTCGATGTTTTACCCGGTACGATTTTTGGATTCATCGGACCGAACGGTGCTGGGAAATCGACGACGATTCGTCATCTAATGGGTCTGTTGAAACCGAGCGAAGGGAAGGCGACCATTAACGGGTTTGACTGCTGGAGCGAAACCGAGCAGGTCAAACGAAATGTCGGTTATTTGCCTGGAGAAATCAATTATCCACAACATATGACCGGAGAAGAAATCATTCGGTTGACACGGCATTTGCATAAAACGGATCCTGCACGAGAGCGACGACTTCGGGAGCGATTCGCGTTCGATGAGTCGACGAAAGTTCGGAAGATGTCTAAAGGGATGAAACAAAAGCTCGCCATCATCACGTGCTTCATGAAAGAGGCACCCGTCTATATTCTGGATGAGCCTACGAGCGGACTCGATCCGCTCATGCAGGAACGTCTGATTGATTGGCTAATCGAAGAAAAAGAAGCAGGTAAGGCGATTCTGATGAGCTCTCACCATTTTCCTGAGATGGAGCGGACGTGTGATCGAGCCGCATTGATTAAAGACGGGCGCATCATTATTGAGGAAGATATGGAAGAGCTTAGACAGCACAGTGTGAAACGATATCAGATTGAGTTTTCTTCTGAGGCAGAGGCAATCCGATTCACCGAAACGACTGGAACGCGAGATGGAATACACGTAGAAGTCGCCATCACGTCGCCAGAAGACTTGAACAACTTGATTCGAACGCTTGCCGACTATGAGATTCGTTCATTGGAGAGTGGCGCTGACGAACTCGAACACTTGTTTATGCAGTATTACGGGGAGGCGACATAAATGTTAATACGCTCAATGTTTAAACAGAATCGCAGTTGGATTCTAGGTTATTCGGTCGGGACAAGCGTCTATCTCTTCTTTTTGGCCGCTATATTCCCATCCATTCAGGAAACGGGACTGATTGAGGCGAAATTAGAGTCACTTCCACCTGAGTTACTCGAAGTGTTTCAAATTGATGCGACGATGGCGATGGATAATCTGCTCAATTTATTGTCGAGTAACTACTATGGATTGATTTTTTATGTACTTGCCGTGTTGTTTGCGTTGACGTTCGCCTCGAAACTTCTTGCCAAACCGGTCGATTCAAGTGAAATCATGCTGTATATGGCAGCTCCGATTTCTCGTGTCACATATGTATGGTCTACGTTCATCATCCTAGTCATTGCAGTTGGCTTGTTTGTCGGGTTGAATGGCTTCAGTCTCATGGCGGCAGATGTATTATTCGATTTACAAATCGACTATGCGGTTTTATGGATGCTTCAATTGAACGGAGCGCTCATGCTTCTCGTATTAGGGGTCGTTGCCTATATGCTGGCCAGTCTGTTTGATGACAGTAGTAAATCTTATATGGTGACTGGCGGAATCTTCACGTTCTTCTTGATGGTGAATATTATCAACGGAGTAAGCGAGCAGTTCGAATGGTTAGGGAACATCTCTTTCTTTTCTCTCTTCGATGCTCCGGCCATCATGCGTGAAGAGTTCGGTGGTGTTCACTTTATTTGGTTAATCGGCTTGTTAATCGTGTTTTCAGCACTCTCATTCTTCCGCTTTACCCGAAAAGATTTAACGATTTAGTTTTCCGAAATAAATTGTCGGGTATGATACAATCAGCTCGTTAGAAAGAAAAGGGGATGAATGAAATGTTATATGCTACATTACGAAACAAAGTAGAGATTCCGATGATTGGGTTTGGGGTATGGCAAGTCGACAATGAGACAGAGGCACCAGCTGCTGTCGTCGAGGCACTCAAAACTGGCTATCGCCATATCGACACGGCTGCGATTTATAAAAATGAAGAAGGCGTCGCAAAAGGGATTAAAATCTCTGGAATCAACCGTTCAGACCTATTCATCACATCGAAAATTTGGAATGATGATATTCGTGAAGGGAAGACGAAAGAAGCGTTTGAAGACTCATTAAAACGCCTCGAGACAGACTATTTAGACCTTTGTCTGCTTCACTGGCCTGTTGATGGTTTCGTCGATGCTTGGAAGGACCTGATTGAACTATACGAAGCTGGAAAGATTAAAGCAATCGGTGTTTCCAACTTCAAAGAACATCATCTTGAGACGTTAAAAGAAGAAGGACTGATGGCACCACTCATCAACCAAGTAGAACTTCATCCACAGCTTCCACAACCGGATTTGTTGGACTATTGCCAGGATGAAGGCATTCAAATTGAGGCGTGGAGTCCACTTATGCAAGGGAAGTTCTTAGAGATCGATGCCTTCTCGGAGATTGCGGAGAAGCATGGAAAAACGCCTGCACAAGTTGTGCTTCGTTGGCACCTCGAGTCAGGTCATGTCGCATTGCCGAAGTCGGTGACACCGCACCGAATTCGTGAAAACTTCGACGTATTCGATTTTTCACTCGACGCGGACGATTTGGCAAAAATCGACCAGGTGGCGACAGGTGAACGTCTTGGACCAGATCCGGACGAAATCGACTTTTAATGACTTGGGGCTCGCATTTGCGAGCCCCTTTCTAAGTGTAGAGTCACATGGATGCGGGTAATGATTATTATGTTGCTAAAAGGAGGTGTTTGATCTTCATTCAGAAGATCGTGCTTATGGACTTATCAAAATGGCCAATTGTAAACTGGGTCGCTTTTCTAGCGACCGTCGTCATCAATTATTTTGCGAGCGGTGATAATGCCGCGGTTTCAGACCGAATTGACATCTACTTTAAACCGGCGGGTTATGCCTTCTCCATTTGGGGCGTCATCTATGTCGCATTACTTGTCTGGTTAGTCTTACAATTGAAAAAAGGGACGACGGCCAATCGACAGGCCGAACGTATGAAAGCAGGATTCCTGATTTCATGTGTGTTGAACGGATTGTGGCTTCTCGCATTTACGAATGAGTGGTTCGTACTCTCGCTCGTAATCATGGTGGCATTCTTAGCGTCTCTATGCTGGCTATACTATATTGCATTCCGCACATCTACAAGTTGGCTCGATCGTTTCCCGTTCTCGATCTATATCGGTTGGGTGTCGGTCGCAACGATTGTCAATACGTTCGTCGTGATGAAGACAGAACAGATCACTTCTTTATTAGGTCTTGATGAACTTGCATGGACATCGCTCATGCTGATGGTCGGTGTTGTATTAGCCCTACTCTTTATGTGGTGGCATCACGATTTCATCTATCCACTCGTATTCGTCTGGGCCTATATCGGTATTTTTGCAAGAATCGAAGAAGGGACACTGTATGTCGTCATCGTCAGTGCGCTCGCATTGCTCGCGATTGGATATATCGGTTTGATCTTGTGGAAGCGTCCGAAATCGTTTTTGCATCACCCGCGAAAAACAGTTGAACACTAAGTTCGAAAGGGATGTCTATAAAGATATCCCTTTTTTATGTTCTTAAGAACCTATAAATAAATAATATTCATGGATATTTATTCTTTATCTAACATAACTAAAACGATAAAACCTATTGATATCAGCTATGTATACGCTTTCAATCGTAATAGATTCAATTCCTATTATGCAAAAATACATACAGTCCACTTGATTTTTCAGAATATTTAGAACAGAATGTTAATTACGAAACTGTGAGTGAAAGGGGTCGATGATATGAGTCGAGTTGGACTGTATGACTCAAGATTTGAGAAAGACGCGTGCGGGATTGGATTATACGTCAATTTAAACGGACTAAAAAAACATGAGATTGTCCGTAAATCACTCTCGATGCTATGTAAATTAGAGCACCGAGGAGGGCAAGGTGTCATCGATGCCGGTGATGGTGCGGGTATTATGACTGAAATCCCACATGAACTTTTCACGCAAACGATGAACCTTCCGTCACCTGGTCGTTACGCTGTCGGAATGGTTTTTTTTCAACCATCAGACGATCGGCTAAAGGAAAAAATAAATTTGATGGAACGCATGGCAGATGAATTAGACTGTTCGACTATCGAGTGGCGAGAAGTACCCGTGGACGCAACGCAAATCGGGGAACATGCACGCGTGACGCAACCGGTCATTTATCAGTGGTTCATCTCTTGTCCGTTTCTCGATGAAGATGCGAATGAACGTGTGTTCTATGAACTCCGACGAAAGATTGAAAAAGTTGAATCGCTAAACTTATATATTGCGAGCCTGTCGACGAGAACGATTGTATATAAAGGAATGCTGACGCCAGTTCAAATTGATGCCTTTTATTTGGACTTGCAATCACCGCATTATAAGAGCACGTTCGGAATCGTTCACTCTCGCTTCTCAACAAATACGTTTCCTTCATGGGAACGTGCACACCCAAACCGGATGATTGTCCATAATGGAGAAATCAACACGTTACGAGGCAATATCGATGCGATGCGAGCGCGCGAAGGGGTCACATCGACCGATTTGTTTGAGGATGTGAATCATTTGTTCCCAGTTCTCCAAGAGGACGGCAGTGATTCGTCGATGCTTGATAATGCCTTCGAGTTCTTCACGCGCACCGGTCGATCGATTGCGCATACGGCGATGATGTTGATTCCCGAACCGTTTGTTGAAGGTAAGATGGAACCGTTCAAACGTGACTTCTATCAATATCACTCATCCATCATGGAGCCGTGGGATGGTCCAACTGGCGTCGTATTTACCGATGGGCGACAGATCGGTGCAATTTTAGACCGGAACGGGTTGCGCCCGATGCGTTACGTCGAAACATTAGACGGAGAATTAATTCTGTCATCAGAGACAGGAGTCATCCCTGTCGATGCCGAGAACGTCAAATCAAAACAGCGCCTACGACCTGGGCAATTGCTCTTGATCGACTTGATTGAGAAACGTTTGATTCCCGATCAGGAAATCAAGGAGACGATTGCAAAATCGGAGCCGTATCATAAATGGCTCAAACAAATGATGAAAGTGGAAGATAGAGGTGTTCAGGAACAAGACGTCTCAAAGCTCGATCGTGTGCAACGCGCGTTCGGGTATACAAAAGAGGATATCGAACAGTATATGATTCCATTGATCAACGACGAGAAAGATCCGATTGGGTCGATGGGGCATGATCAACCAATCGCAGTTCTCTCTACCCGTCCTCGGTCGCTCTTCCATTACTTTAAACAACACTTCGCGCAAGTGACGAACCCGCCAATTGATGCCTTACGGGAGAAAATTGTCACAGCGACGTTCACTTGGATTGGTCCGCAAGGTGATCCGGTCCATACCGGACGTGGTCACGCGAAACGTGTGTGGCTGGATCATCCAATCATCGATGGTTCGACACTCGATCAAATTAGTGAGCGACTCAAACTCGCTCGCGTCGATACGACGTTCACAAATGATTTAGAGGCGTCGCTTGAAGCCCTTTTGCAACACGTCAGCGAAATTGTACGAAATGGTGCGAACGTCATTGTCCTATCTGACCGTTATATGTCACGTGATCGGGCTGCGATGCCGGCGCTCCTCGTGCTCAGTGCCGTTCACCAACATTTGATTCGTGAGAACTTGAGATCGAACTGTAGCGTGATTTGTGAAAGTGGTGAAGTGCGAGAAGTGCATCAGGCTGCGACTTTGATCGGTTATGGAGCCGATGCGGTATACCCTTACGTTGCCTATGCGACGATTCAACACTTGGTCGAACATGAACAAATCACTCATTCATTTGAAGCGGCAATTCGTTCCTATCAAAAAGCTGTCGTTGAAGGCATCGTCAAAATCATGTCGAAAATGGGAATCTCGACGATTCAAAGTTATCGTGGGGCTCAAATCTTCGAAGCGGTCGGATTAGACCGTGATTTGATTGAAACACATTTCCGAGGAACGACGTCTCAGCTGTCAGGAATCGGATTCGTTGAATTAGAAGACGAGGCAAAAACGCTCCACAAAGACGCATATGAGACAAACCGCCCGCTCGAAGCGGGAAGTGACTTCCAATGGCGTGCAGACGGAGAGGAGCATGCGTTCAATCCGAAGACGATTCACTTGTTGCAACGCGCCTGCCGTGAGAATGAGCGAAAATATTACGATGCCTACGTGAAGTTGCATGAGTCGTCGGGACAATTTATCCGTCAGTTGTTCGCGTTTAAGGAACAACGTCCGGTGGCGATTGATGAGGTGGAACCGATCACGTCGATCGTACGCCGCTTTAAGACGGGAGCGATGTCATTCGGATCCTTGTCGAAAGAAGCACACGAGACGCTCGCTATTGCGATGAACCAAATCGGTGCGAAAAGTAACTCAGGTGAAGGTGGGGAAGACCGTGCTCGCTTTGTCCCGGATGAATTCGGGAACGAGCGCATCAGCCGCATCAAACAAGTGGCGAGTGGCCGTTTCGGCGTGACGGCGGAATATCTATATCATGCCGATGAGATTCAGATCAAGATGGCACAAGGAGCAAAACCAGGGGAAGGTGGACAACTTCCAGGGAACAAGGTGTATCCATGGGTCGCCGAAGTCCGGGGATCGGTTCCTGGCGTCGGACTCATCTCGCCGCCTCCGCATCATGATATTTATTCGATCGAGGATTTGGCACAACTTATTTTTGACTTAAAACATGTGAACCCGAACGCGAAAATCAGTGTCAAACTCGTTTCAAAATCAGGGGTTGGGACGATTGCAGCAGGCGTAGCGAAAGCGAACGCGGATACGATTGTCATTAGCGGATACGACGGTGGGACCGGTGCTTCTCCGAAGACGTCAATCAAGCATACAGGTCTTCCGTGGGAACTCGGTCTCCTAGAGACACATCAAACGCTCGCATTGAACGGACTCCGGGGAAGAGTCACGCTCGAGACGGACGGGAAGCTTATGACGGGCCGTGATATCGTCATGGCGGCCATCTTTGGGGCCGAAGAGTTTGCGTTCGCGACAGCACCGCTCGTCGTTCTCGGATGTATCATGATGCGCGCTTGTCACTTAGATACTTGTCCGGTCGGTGTGGCGACACAAGATCCGGTACTTCGTCAGAAATTTATGGGGAAACCAGAACATGTCGTCAACTTGATGACGTTCTTGGCTGAAGAAGTGCGCGAAATCTTGGCGTCACTCGGTGTCACATCACTCGACGAAGTGGTCGGTCGAACGGACCTACTCGAAGAAAGCGTGTGGAAGACGAATCATCCGAAAGCGCGACGTCTAGATTTGTCTCCAATGCTTTCGATGCCGACACCGTTGCCGGAACGAGAAGAACTCACTCATCCGGCATACCGTTCATACGATCATCGTAAGCTCATCCCGGCTGTATCACGTTCCATCACTTCTGCCCAACCGACGTTCTTCGTAGGTCGCATCCGAAACACCGATCGAGCCGTCGGAACACAGTTAGGTTTTGAAGTGACGAAAGTTCATGGTCAGGTCGGTTTAGCGGACGATACGATTTCGCTTCGCCTTAGTGGATCTGCCGGACAAAGTTTGGGGGCATTTTTACCGAACGGGATCACCATCTCTGTCATTGGCGATGCGAACGATTATATCGGCAAAGGCTTGAGCGGAGGGAAACTGGCATTGATTGCTGAAAAGCATGCGCCGTTTGATGAAAGTGAACAAATGATTGCCGGTAACGTCTGCTTGTACGGAGCGACGAGCGGTCAGGCGTTCTTCAACGGACATGTCGGTGAGCGGTTCGCCGTTCGTAACTCTGGTGCGACGGCAGTCGTAGAAGGAGTAGGGGATCACGGGTGTGAATATATGACCGGTGGGACGGTCCTTGTACTCGGACAGATAGGACGAAATTTTGCCGCCGGTATGTCCGGTGGGACAGCTTATATTTACGGAGCGCAAGCCTATGAACAACTCGTCAATGAGGAGCTTGTCTCCGTCGTACGGGAGTTGGGCGATGAAGATATCGAACAAATTTATGCGCTTCTTGAAGCGCACCAATTCCACACAGACAGCGTCAAAGCACGGACGATTTTAGAGTCATTTGAACAAGTACGTTCACAGTTTGTGAAAGTCGTTCCGAGAGACTACGCGAACGTCTTAGATGTGATGCGTCAAATTGAGGCGGAACGCCCAGAATTGAGTGAAGCAGACCGAGCACTTGAATTGTTCCGTGTCGTGACTGAAGGAGGTACCGCATGAAACATAACTTTTTGAACATCGCTCGAACGACCTTACCGGAACGTCAAGTCGATGAGCGTGTGAGAGATTATGACGAATATGCGACGAGAATGGATGACGAATCGGTCCAGCAACAAGCCGCGCGTTGTATGGACTGCGGCACACCGTTCTGTCACGTCGGTGATTTGATTGGTCAGGAGACGATTGGATGCCCGATTCACAACTATATTCCCGAATGGAACAAGCTCGTCACGAAAGCGGACTGGATGGGCGCGTACCATCGATTGATGGAGACGAACAACTTCCCGGAGTTCACGGGAAGGGTTTGTCCGGCACCTTGTGAAGGATCGTGTACACTCGGGATCAGTGAAGATCCAGTCGCAATCAAATCCATCGAGCGAACAATCATCGACCGGGCATTTGAAGAAGGATGGGTGAAACCGAGACCGGTTCATCGAAGAACTGGGATGTCGGTCGCCATCATCGGAAGTGGTCCTGCTGGTCTAGCCGCCGCTGATCAATTGAATCAATTGGGTCATTCGGTCACGATCATCGAGAAAGCGGATGAAGCGGGAGGACTGCTCATGTATGGAATCCCGAACATGAAACTCGATAAAGATGTCGTAAGACGTCGCGTTCGGTTACTCGAACAAGAGGGTATTGTCATCCGGACGAACGTCGAGGTTGGTACAGATGTAACGGTCGAATCGCTTCGGAACGAATACGATGCGGTCATCTTGGCGACCGGAGCTCAAAAACAGCGCACGCTCGGGATTGACGGAGATGATGCCGCTGGCGTTGAAATGGCGATGGATTATTTGACGGCATCCATGCATGAACGAAAAGGAGCTCCCCTTGCCTCTGATTATGACGCCAAAGACAAAGATGTCATCGTCATCGGAGGAGGAGATACAGGAGCGGACTGCGTGGCGACGGCAATTCGTCAAGGTGCGAAATCAGTCGTTCAGTTCGGGAAGCACCCGTCAAAAGGGTTGCTACGCGCACCTGAGAAACCTTGGCCACTTCAACCTGACACACTTACGACCGATTATGCTTACGCTGAATCATTTGCGGTCTATGAGAAAGATCCAAGAACGTATTTGATTCGTTCAAACCAAATCGTCACGAAAGAAGGACGTGTCACAGGGATTGAAACGGAACGGATGACGAAAGTCGTCAACCCGGATGGTCAAGCGACTTTCTTCGTAGAGGAAGATTCGATGGAGACGTACCCGGCGGACCTCATCCTCGTCGCCATTGGATTTGAACGACCAGAACACGAGTTGCGGAAAATCGGCGTCGAGAAGACGAAAGATTTCCATACGGCAATGGATAACGTCTTTGTCGCTGGGGATGCGAAGCGGGGGCAAAGCCTGATTGTATGGGCAATTCGAGAAGGACGAGAGGTGGCAGAAGTGGTCGATGCGTATCTCGATACTTGCAAGACCGTATTAAAAACCTCATCATAAAAAGGAGCGACAGCCGTCGCTCCTTATCTTTTGTTTAGGAGGAGTTTTATGTTCACCGAAATCCTCATGTATACGGGAATCTGGTTTATTCTCATCCTGATTTTATTAGGAACCATTTATTCACGACGGAAAAAATGATCAAAGCACCATCGCCGCAATCACACCGAAGATGATGAGTGGAATGTTGTAGTGTAAGAACGTTGGCCAAACTGTTTCACGTAGGTGATCGTGTTGACCGTCAGCGTTCAATCCACTCGTAGGTCCGAGTGTCGAGTCACTCGCAGGACTCCCGGCGTCACCAAGAGCACCTGCAGTCCCGATGATGGCAATCGTCGCCTCGACAGAGAAGCCATACTGTATACAAAATGGTACGAAGATGGCCGCGATGATTGGAACTGTTGAGAAACTCGAGCCGATTCCAAGTGTAATAACGAGTCCGACGAGTAACATGACAAGAGCTGCAATCATTTTAGAATCACCCATCAAATCGCTCGCGCCGTTGACGAGCGGATCGATGGCACCCGTTTCACGAATGACAGCTGCAAATCCACTAGCGGCAATCATAACGAAACCGATGAAAGCCATCATGCGCATCCCGCTCGTGAAGATGTCATCGGCCTCTGACCAGGGGATGAGGCGGAAAATCGAGAGTAAGATTAGTCCTGTCACCGCTGAAGCGATCATCGACTCCGTCTGCAATTGGACGATGAGGACGATAAGAACGACGGCAAGTGTCATGATCATCTTGAAGCCGCTCATTTGGCGAACTTCATAGTCAGACGGTCCGAGTGCAATCGTTTCGTACGTTCGTGGTTTCCGGTAGTGAATGAACGCAGCGATCAATCCGACGACCATCCCTAATGCCGGGATTCCCATGATTGAGATGATATTGACGTCTCCGACAGCTAAGCCGTTCGCTTCAACGTTTGCAATCAAAATCTCGTTCAAGTAAATGCCACCGAACCCGACTGGTAGCAACATATAAGGTGTCACGAGACCGAACGTCAAGATGGTCGCAACGAGACGGCGATCTAACTTCAACTCATTGAATAAAACGAGTAACGGCGGAATCACAATCGGGATAAAGGCGATGTGAATCGGGAGTACGTTTTGTGAGCTGATTGACAACAATAAGAGAAGCGACAATAAGAACGCTTTGACGTACATCACACGCTTGCCTGACACGTCACGACCTGACATCGCAATTAACTTTTCAGCTAAAACGTCCGGTAGACCCGTCTTCGACAATCCGACGGCGAATGCCCCAAGGAGCGCATAGCTAAGGGCGATGCTCGCTCCGCCGCCAAGACCGTCGCTAAAGGCGGTCAATGTATCGTTAAACCCGAGCCCTCCAACAAGCCCTCCGACAAGCGCTGCTAATATTAAGGACAATACAATGTGCACACGACTGATGGCGAGTGCAAATAAGACGATGACTGCAAGTAATACTGCGTTCATATCCATCCAACACCTTTCACAATTTCTTTCTCTTGGTATCACTTTAATATGATAAAGACTTTTTGAAATTTAACATATGATGTGACCCTTGTCAAATCGATTATGAAAAAAAGCGATAACTCGTGAAAGTTATCGCTTACGTGTTACAGATCGACGTTGTGATACACTTGGCGAACATCTTCCAAGTCTTCGAGCACATCGATTAATTTTTCAAACTGTTCTTTCGAATCGTCATCGAGCGACACTTCGTTTTGTGGAAGCATCGTCAGCTCGGCGACGGCGAACTCTTCAACCCCGGCAGACTTGAATGCAGTCTGAACGGCATGGAACGCTTCTGGCTCGGCATAGACGATGACCGTCTCGTCTTCTTCGATGACGTCACGAACGTCGAGGTCGTGTTCCATCATGAGTTCAAGGACATCGTCTGCCGACATTTGATTGACACCGATAACGGCAGTCGCATCAAACATGTAGGCGACCGAACCGCTGACACCCATGTTTCCTCCGTTTTTACCGAAAGCGGCACGTACTTCAGATGCTGTACGGTTCACGTTATTCGTCAACGTATCGACGATGACCATCGCACCGTTCGGTCCGAATCCTTCATAACGAAGTTCATCGAAGTTTTCCTCGTCGCCACCTTTTGCTTTATCAATCGCGCGATCGATAATCGCACGGGGCACGTTATACGTCTTCGCACGCTCCACAACGAATTTTAATGACTGGTTCAACTCAGGATCAGGTTCCCCTTGACGGGCGGCCACATAAATCTCGCGACCGAACTTCGCATAGACGCGACTCGTGTTCGCGTCTTTTGACGCCTTCTTCTCTTTAATGTTGTTCCATTTACGACCCATTACATGTCATCTCTCTTTCCATTTGTACGTAGATTCATTACAGATTATATAAGAAGTTGCTTGAATTGACGAGAAAAGTTTTACTCGTCGCCTTTATCCATCTTCTCAACAATCTCGGTGAGCGTCTTCAAACTGTCAATGAGGCGGTCGGTTTCATCCTCATTTAAGAAGGCGAGACGCTCCTCAAAAAGCCTCCGGAACGAGTCTCTCCGTTCAAGTAAAATACGCTCACCTTTCTCCGTCAACTGGTTCCAAATGACACGACGGTCTCGTTCATCCGGTACGCGTGTAATATATCCTTCATTTAACAGCTTCGTGATGAGCGGGGTAACGTTTGGCGGCGCGATGGAGAGTGTTTCACTAATTCGTCCGTTTGTGACAGCTCCCTCGTCCTCAATCAACATCAACAGATGGAAATGAGAGAAGTTCAAGTTCGGAATTTGTGGGAAATCAGATCGACGTAGCAGTTTACGACGAATTAAAGGGATCAGTTTGACAAACTGGTCCGCAGCATCTTGTTTCGGCATAGTAGATTCACTTCCTAGTTAGGTTCTATTTTTATTATACACGAGTTAGGTGCAGTTGAACCTAAAAACGGGTTGATGTGATGATTCATACATCATAGTAGAAATAGATTCGACACAATTTATGTAAGCGTTTACATAAACGGGATTACTTGTTTTCATGAAAACGTATTCGATTTTACTGAGGACACAGTTAAAAATCAAGGGCTATCAACAAATGACAAAAAAATATTGTGAAAGAGTTCACATTGTTGTCACCCACAAACTCTGAAAAACATTGTATTCTATGAATGTGAAGGAAAGCACAATCTCTTGAAAGCAGTCATCACATTGTGTCTTCCATCAAGTCAATATGTTCATTAAAAGCTCTCAATTATGAGGAGGAACCTAACATGGCAGTCAAAGAGAAAGCAAAAGTGGAAACTACGGCAGAACAAATGGTGGATGCGCTCGTAGCGGGTGCACATGCCGCACTCGATACGTTGATGACGTTCGACCAAGAGAAAATCGATGAAATCGTACAAGCGATGGCGCTCGCTGGTCTTGAGCAACACGTCGCACTTGCGAAACTAGCACATACAGAAACAGGTCGCGGTGTCTTTGAAGACAAGATGATCAAAAACATCTTCGCGACAGAATATATTTACAACTCACTCCGTGGAGAAAAAACAGTTGGCGTTCTTGAAGACGACGTTCAAAACGGAATCACATACATCGCAGAACCAGTCGGTGTCGTCGCTGGGGTCACACCGGTCACAAACCCAACATCGACAACGATGTTCAAAGCGATCATCGCCATCAAGACACGTAACCCAATCATCTTCGCGTTTCACCCATCCGCTCAACAATGTTCAAGTGAAGCTGCACGTGTCCTTCGTGACGCAGCGGTAGCGGCAGGTGCTCCTGAAAACTTGATTCAATGGGTTGAAGTCCCGTCACTCGACGCAACAAAAGCACTCATGAACCACCCAGGTGTGGCGATGGTTCTTGCGACTGGTGGGGCAGCAATGGTCAAATCGGCTTATTCGACTGGTAAACCAGCACTCGGTGTCGGACCTGGTAACGTACCGGCTTACATCGATAAGACTGCGAAAGTGAAACGGGCCATCTCAGACGTCATCCTTTCAAAAACGTTCGACAACGGTATGATTTGTGCGTCTGAACAAGCAATCATCGTCGACCAAGAAGTTTACGAAGAAGTGAAGGCAGAAATGACGGCACTCGGTTGCTACTTCTGCTCACCTGAAGAAAAAGCGAAACTCGAAACACTCGTCATTCGCACGGACACATGTGCGGTCAACCCAGAAATCGTCGGGAAGCCAGCAGTGTGGATCGCTGAAAAAGCAGGTCTCAACGTACCGGCTGATACGAAAATCTTGATTGCTGAACTTGAAACGGTCGGCGCAACTGAACTTCTTTCTCATGAGAAGTTGAGCCCGGTTCTCGGTGCTTATAAAGTTCAGTCACGTGAAGAAGGATTCGCCATCGCTGAAAAAATGCTCGAAATCGGTGGTCTCGGTCACACAGCGGTCATCCACTCAACAGATGATGATGCAATCCTTGACTTCGGTCTTCGTATGAAAGCTTGCCGTATCATCGTCAACTCACCTTCAGCACACGGTGGAATCGGTGACCTTTATAACGAAATGACACCATCCCTCACGCTCGGCTGTGGGTCATACGGTAAAAATTCCGTCTCAGAAAACGTGACGGCGAAACATCTACTCAACGTGAAAAAGGTGGCGAGACGTCGCGTGAATATGCAATGGTTCAAAGTACCTGAAAAAATCTACTTCGAGAAAAACTCGGTGCAATACCTTCAATCGCTCACAACGAAAAAACGGGCGATGATCGTCACGGATGAAATGATGGTCAAACTCGGATTTGCTGACAAAGTCATCAAGAACTTGCCAGCAGGTGTTGAGTACCGCATCTTTGACCAAGTCGAACCAGACCCATCTGTCGAAACGGTCATGAACGGTGCCGAAGCGATGCGTCACTTCCAACCGGATATGATTATCGCACTCGGTGGTGGATCACCGATGGATGCTGCGAAAGGAATGTGGCTCTTCTACGAACGTCCAGAAGAGAAGTTCTCAAACCTTCGTCAGAAATTCATGGATATTCGCAAACGGACGTACAAGTTCCCGACGCTCGGTAACAAATCAATGTTTATCGCCATCCCGACAACTTCTGGTACAGGTTCTGAAGTGACACCGTTCACCGTCATCACAGACAAAAAACGTAACGTGAAATATCCGATTGCTGACTATGCAATCACACCAGACGTTGCAATCGTCGATCCTGAGTTCGTCATGACCGTGCCAGCATCGATTACGGCTGACACAGGAATGGACGTCATGACGCACGCGATCGAAGCATACGTTTCAGTCATGGCGAATGATTACACGGACGGCCTCTGCCTCCGCGCCATCAAGATGATCTTCGACTACCTACCAAAAGCGTATGAAAACGGTAGCGATGCGGAAGCACGTCAGAAAGTGCACAACGCTTCAACGATGGCTGGTATGGCGTTCGCGAACGCGTTCCTCGGTATCAACCACTCGATCGCTCACAAAATCGGTGGAGAGTTCCACGTACCACATGGTCGTACGAACGCAATCCTTATGCCACACGTCATCCGTTACAATGCGACACGCCCATCAAAACTTGCGGCGTTCCCGAAATATGAGTCATTCATCGCAGACGAGCGTTACGCAGAAATCGCACGTTACCTCGGCCTTCCGGCAAGTACGACAGCAGAAGGTGTCGAGTCACTCGTCCAAGCGATCATCGAGCTCGGTCAACGTTTGAACATCAAGCTCTCGTTCAAAGCACAAGGCATCAAGAAAGCAGAACTCGATGCGAAGATTGACAAAATGGCAGTCGACGCATTCGAAGACCAATGTACGACGGCAAACCCGAAAATGCCGCTCGTTGAAGAGTTGAAAGAAATCATGTACGCAGCATACGAAGGCGTATAAGAAATCAAATCAATCAAGGTGCCCGTTCGAGAGAGCGGGCACTTTTTTTGAGGAGATAAAAGGTTAGTTAAGAAACGGCACAGGTTACGACATATTTTTTTGGTCGTTCGTTTCGGGTATGATAGAAGTGGAGGCGATACGATGAAACAAGAGATGACGATTACGACAGCATATGGAACGATTGCAGGAACTTTTCTTTCGCATGAGGAGCCTCGGGCGACCATTGTCATGTTGAGTGGAAGCGGACCAAGTGACCGTGACGGGAATATGGGTGGCGTCGGCTTTAATACGTACGGAAAATTAGCTGAGGCGCTATACGATCATGGCTATAACGTCTTTCGGTATGATAAACAAGGAATCGGGAAGTCGGATGGTGACTTCAATAAGGTCGGGTTACATGATTTGATCAACGATGCGATTCTAGTCGTGCGGACGATTCGACAACTCGCAGATGTGAATCATCTCTATATACTCGGTCATAGTGAAGGGGCAGTCCTTGCGCCAGCTGTACAATTGGAGACGAAATCCGATGGACTCATTTTATTGTCAGGGTTCCATGAGTCATCGAAACAGATGTTTTTATATCAGGCAGATGCCTTAGCAAAGGACGTCGAGCGTGTCAAAGGATTGAAAGGTATGTTTTACCGGGTGACAGGGGTGGCGAAAAAGGTGAGACAGCGGCAGGATGACTTGCTCGAGCGATCTTTACGCACGAACGTCTCCGCTTTTAAATATAGAGGACAAGTCGTGAACGCAAAATGGATTCGCGAACATGCCTCGTATGACGTACGGGAGCGGTTAGAACATGTCACCGTTCCAGTCCTTGCGATTACAGGGGGACGTGACGTACAAGTACCACCGGAGCACGTCTATATGATTCGGACAAAAGGGGAGGTTACGTCCTCTATCATCGATGACATGAATCACCTACTCGTGAAGCGAGATTCACCGCATTCTCTTCTGACGCTTCATAAAGAATACCGCGAGGCGATTGATGAACCAATTCATCCAAAACTCGTGCAAGAAGTGGTGGAATGGTTAAGAAAACAGTCATAAACATAAAAAACGGTCATTTTATGACCGTTTTTTATGTTATAATTGTGACAGATTGAATGTATATGAATGTTTTTGAGTGATTTTAGTTGTTTTTATAATGAAAACGCTTTATATTAGACGTATGGAGGGAACAAGATGTTAACGAAACAACGACATCAGTTGATATTACAACGCTTATCTGAGCAGAAAGTCGTCAAATTGAAAGAGTTGGTTGATTTGACGGATTCATCCGAGTCGACGATTCGTCGTGATTTGACGGACCTCGAAGCGGAAGGATATCTGGCAAGGGTGCACGGGGGAGCGACACTCATCGCGACTCCTGACGAAGAACCGACATTTGAAGAGAAACGAGATCGTTTCGTCGATGAAAAAGTTGCGATTGCACGGAAGGCCGCAACATTCATTGAAGATGGGATGTCGATCTATTTAGATGCCGGGACAACGACTCAAGCGATGGTACCGTTTTTAGAAGGAAAGAAAATTGTCGTCGTCACGAACAGTCTACCGATAGCGAATGAATTATTTGATCTTGATATTAAGACGTTTGTGATAGGCGGAGAATTGAAACGGTCGACTCAAGCGCTCGTCGGATACAATGCACGCGAGAGCATGATGAATTATCGAGTTGACCTCGCTTTCCTCGGAATGAACGGAATCGACCTTGACGCAGGCTACACGACACCGGACCCAGAAGAAGCGCTTGTCAAAAAGACGGCAATTGAATTGGCACAGACGTCATACGTGCTCGCGGACGCATCGAAAATCGGGAAACGAACGTTCAGCCGAGTCGCCACGTTAGACGCTGCGCAATTGATCACATCAAGCGATGCATCAATGAGTTCCATCCAAACAATAACAAAGGTGGTGAATGCGAAATGATTTACACGTTAACACTCAACCCTTCTATTGATTACTATGTGACATTACCAGAAGTAAATTTAGGAGAAGTGAACCGAATCGAAGAAACGACCGAACGAGCAGGTGGAAAAGGGATCAACGTTTCGATCGTGCTTCGAGAATATGAAAAAGAAACGAAAGCGCTTGGCTTTATCGGTGGAACGACAGGTGATTTCATCAAAAAGTCGCTAGTCGACCATGGCGTGCACACGGATTTTGTTGAAGTAAACGGAAATACTCGAATCAACGTCAAAATTCGTGCAAAAGAAGAGACCGAATTGAACGCGAGCGGACCGAACATCACGGATGGTGAACTCGAACAATTGAAAGCCAAGTTCGACCAAGTCGATGAAGGTGACATCGTCGTTCTTGCGGGAAGTATCCCAAGTAATTTACCGGACTCATTGTACCGGACAATCGCTGAATCGATTCGCGAAAAAGGTGCCGACTTCGTCGTCGATACGACGAAAGACGCCATGCTTGAAGTCCTTTCGCTCGAACCGTTGATGATCAAACCGAACCATCACGAGTTAGGCGAACTGTTCGATACAGAGATCGAGACGTTCGAGGACGCCCTTCCTTATGCGGAGCAACTCGTCGAACGTGGCGCGAAAAACGTCATCATTTCATTTGCAGGCGATGGAGCGCTACTCGTCAATAAGGACGGTGCGGTCACGGCAAACACACCGGTAGGAAAACTCGTCAACTCAGTCGGTGCCGGAGACTCACTCGTTGCCGGATTTGTCGCAAACGTCAAAGAAAAAGGCGAACAGGAGGCGTTCCGCTACGCTGTCACAACAGGTAGTGCGTCCGCATATACGTTTGGTCTTTGTTCAAAAGAAGATATTGATCGATTGATCGATCAAGTACAACTCACACCACTTAAACGAATGGAGGAAACAACATGAAAATCACGGACTTGCTTCAACGCGATACGATTCAATTGAATCTTCGTGCTAGCTCTAAGCGTGAGGTCATCGAAGAACTCGTCGATGTCCTCGACCGTGCCGGCAAACTATCTGATCGCGATGGATATCGTGACGCCATCTTAAAACGTGAAAGCGAGAGCACGACTGGACTCGGAGAAGGGATTGCCATCCCTCACGCGAAAACGAGTGCTGTCCAAACACCAGCAATCGCCTTCGGACGCTCAGAAGGAGTCGATTACAAAGCGTTGGACGGTCAACCAAGCCGACTCTTCTTCATGATTGCGGCAGGGGAGAACGCGAATAACGAACACCTTGAAACGCTCTCTAAATTATCGGTTTACTTGATGGACCCAGCATTCCAAGAGCGCCTCTATGCAGCGACTTCTGAAAGCGATGTCATCCGTGCCATCGAGGAGAAGGAAGCGGCTGAAGAGAAGCCAGAAGTCGTCAAACCGACGAATGAAGATGCACCGTTCATCTTAGCGGTCACGGCTTGTCCGACAGGAATCGCCCATACGTATATGGCGGCGGACAGCTTGAAACAAAAAGCGGAAGCGATGGGTGTCGATATTAAAGTCGAAACGAACGGTTCTACTGGAGTGAAGAACGAGCTTACACGGGCAGACATTGATCGTGCGACAGCCATCATCGTCGCAGCGGATAAAGCCGTGGAAATGGATCGCTTCGCTGGAAAACGCGTCATCGAAGTACCGGTCGCACAAGGAATCCGGAAACCGGAAGAACTCATCAATCGTGCCGTCAATCAAGACGCGCCGGTATATGAAGCTTCCAAAACGTCTGGCGCACCGAAAGAACAACGTACAGGTGTCTATAAGCACTTGATGAGCGGTGTATCTGCGATGCTACCACTTGTCGTCGCAGGTGGTCTCTTGATCGCAATCAGTTTCTTCTGGGGCATCAACTCTGCTAACCCGGATGATCCATCTTACAATGAATTCGCAGCACAGTTGATGACAATCGGTGGAGCTGCATTCGGCTTCCTCGTTCCGATTCTTGCAGGTTTCATCGCGATGTCGATTGCCGATCGACCAGGTCTCGCACCAGGTCTCGTCGCAGGGGTACTCGCAAGCCAAGGGAACGCAGGATTCCTCGGTGGCCTCATTGCCGGTTTCTTGGCAGGTTACGTTGTCCTCTTCTTGAAAAAGGCACTCGCGAAATTGCCTGCTTCACTTGAAGGAATCAAGCCAGTTCTTCTGTATCCGTTACTCGGATCGTTTATCTCGGGTATGATCATGTTGCTTGTCGTCAATGAACCGATCGCAGCACTTATGACATGGTTGATGGATACGTTGAACAGCATGAGTGGCGCGAATGCGATCCTTCTCGGTGTCATCGTCGGTGGTATGATGGCAGTCGATATGGGTGGTCCGATCAACAAGACAGCATACGTGTTCGGTACGGCAGCTCTCACAGCAGGAAACCAAGAAGTCATGGCAGCTGTCATGGCGGGTGGAATGGTACCACCAATCCTTGTCGCACTTGCATCAACCGTATTTGCTCGTCAGAAATTCTCGAAACAAGAGCGTGAAGCTGGTAAGACTGCGTACATCATGGGTGCTTCATTCATCACCGAAGCGGCCATTCCGTTCGCTGCTGCGGACCCGATTCGCGTCCTACCATCTGCCATCCTCGGTTCTGCAATCGCAGGTGGATTGTCAGCATTCTTCGCGATTCAATTACCGGCCCCGCATGGTGGAATCTTCGTCTTCCCACTTCTTGAAGGTGCTGGAAATGTCGCGATGAGTATGGGACTCTATGCCGTTGCCATCTTGACAGGTGCCCTCGTCGGTGCATTGCTCCTTTCATTCTTGAAGAAGCCGTTGACGACATCTGCACCAGTGCAATCAAAAGAAGTCGCATAAACCGAGAGAGTCGTTGCCTCAGTAGAGGTGGCGGCTCTTTTTTTGTGGTAGAAGAACGATGAAAATTCACATAATCTCGGATTGCAAGTTGGGGATTTGTGGTAAACTATTTGTAAAGCTTCGGGTTAGGAGGGGGTCACATTGGACATTCGAGTCGCCAAACCAGATGATGTGTATGGGATTGCGAGAGTGCGTGTGAACGGATGGCGTACGACCTATCGGGGGATCGTACCGACTGAGTATTTATTGAAAGTTTCGTCCGGTTCCATCGAATGGGCAGAACGGTTGCGGACAGCGCTTCGTCGACAGGAAGTCGCAGGCTTTGTGGCGATCGTGGATGATGAGATTGTGGGCTTCGTCCTTTACGGAGAAGAGCGTACGGGTGAGTATCCAGACCATACGAACGAAGTGTATGCCATTTATATTTTGGAAAATCATCAAGGGAACGGAATCGGGTCCGCTCTCCTTGAACATGCCGTTCAATCGATGTGCGAGGCGGGACTTTTGATTTGGGCGCTTGAGATGAATCCATTCCGCACATTTTATGAGCGGAAACAAGGGCAGGTCATCGACCAAAAGGATCGGGAATTTGGTGAATTGTTACTCCGTGAAGTGGCGTACGGTTGGGAAACGACCCGTCATGATTCGATTATGGGTGCCTAAGCTTAGTGACTGTAGGAATGTTCTACGGTCTTTTTTTGTGCCGATTGGAGCTTTTTTCTTTGACGATGAAGTCTACTTTTTAGCAACAATCGTGAACTCCCATGGTATATTTTCACCGTTCCACCCTCTATGCTCATCTAACTGTTGCAATGTGAATCCTACTGAAATCACTGAATTGATGATGTCACTCAATGTATGGTGACTTAAACATACAGATGGGAAGTCATGTTGTTCATCTGGAGAAAAAAATTGCCTATAGGAAATGTCGTCTTGAAAAGGTTCGCGGTTAAAATACTTAGGGATGTAGACGAATTCAGGAGTGATGCATGTTTTTATCGGGTGATAGTCACTTAAGATGAGTTTACCGCCAACCTTCAAGATGGAATACAAAACATCCATCAATTGAGCGAGGTCGTCGAAGTAATGTAAGATTCCTCCCTCTAAATAGAGAAGGTCGAAATGATGTTGATACTTTTTCATATCGAGATCAAGAATATCACCAACGATGTATTCAATCGTAGTGTTGGTACAATCTGCTAATTGTAAAGCGTACCGTTTATTTTCCTCTGACAGGTCGAATATCGTCACCTCTGCCCCTAGGATAGAGAGCGGTACGGCTTTTCTTCCATTGGAACCACAGATGTTTGCGATGTTCAGTCCTTCGACGTTATGAAAATACTCGCTGTGTTTCTTCAAGCTGGCCCGAGGGTCTCTCAAAATCTCGATTGATTTTTCAGATGGAGTCCCGTCTCGTTTACACCAAAATTCATAGGCGCGATATTCCCAAGCCTGCTTGTTCATGTGACTTTGTTTATTCATAGCGATCTCCCTTTCTTTTCCCTCGTATCGATTCGTCGAGCAAGCTACCAAACAATTTTAGCACTATAATGGAATTATCTATAATAATTTTACATTGATATATTGTCAATAAAGCTATGTCTAGTAAGGACAAATCTGGATAAATTAAAATGTAAAAGTGAGGTTACGGAGAATGATTAAAGGAATTTACGAGGCCCACTTGCCGGTGAGTGATCTAACTGAATCAATTCGATTCTATGAGAAACTAGGTTTAGAGTTGGCATTCCAAAATGAGAAAGTGGCCTTCCTTTGGATTATGAAAGGGGAGAGCTGGATCGGGTTATGGAAATCTGGTCAAGTCAATTTACCGTATCATCCATCAATCCGCCACATCGCTTTTCGAATAGAGGAGCAAGATTTAAAATCGATCAAAGCGTGGCTTGAAAATCGGGGAATTGAAATTCGCACTGCCTTTAAGATGACACCGGAACAGCAACCTTTAGTTCTTCCGAATGCCCCATTTGAACATGCGGCCATTTACTTTGATGACCCGGACGGAAATTCGATTGAACTCATCACGTATATTGGAGCGAACGCAGAAGAAATGACTAGCGTGATCCCATACAAAGATTGGATTGGGAAATAACGAGTCTACATAAATGATTCGAACAAAGGAGAGAACATATGTTATTTCATTTTCATGTATGGACACCACACGTCGAAGAAACTGAGAAATTCTATGCGGGTCTAGGATTTCAAGTGACCCAACGAATCGGTAAAAAGGATGGAGAGTTTAAGTCATTTGATCCACCACTCAATTGGGATGATTTTAGGGGGCAATCCATTCGTTTTAGAATCATTGAAATGAAACGGGGAGCGACGAATATCACATTTGGTTACGGGAAGAAAGTGATGTTTGATCATATTGGTTTTTTAGTATCAGAAGAGGAAAAAGTGAATGTGTTAGAACGAGCAGAGCAAATAGGATTGACGGTTCAATCAAATGAACGAAGAACGTTCATCCATACACCTTACGGATTTCGAATCGAGCTGCAACAGCATTTAGATGCTGTTCAATCACGTTCTGAGAATCGTATTCATCGATTGAATATGGAAACAAAAACGGCAGGTCTTGAAGAGGTATTGCAACAATTATTCAATTGTCCTGTCTCGCAAATCGTTGTAACTGAATCGGATCACACACAGTTAACGCATGTAAACCTGATGAGTGATTGTGCAATCAGTTCAACTGATCCGAACGGTATTCAAATCATCCTCTCAGAATGATTAATAGATGAAAATTTTAAAGGGCAGAGAGAATGATACATTTTGATCAAGAAATCCAAAAGATACAAACTATGGCACAATCGCCAAAGAAGCTGTACCTTGCAATCCGTGCCGCCAGAGAATTAGTCCGAGAGTACCCAGACGAATTCATCGCCTGGACGACTCTCATTAGTGCTGAAATGGATACGTCGGAAGAAGACTATGAGAGTGCCTCCAAACACTTATTCGAAGCATTTGATAAGTTTCCGGAGCATTCGATTTTCTTCGCCCTCGGCATATACCTTGAGTCAACTTTCGTCTATCCAGTATATGACGAAACAAAGATCGAAGAGATCAAGTCGATGCTGAATAAAATGGATGCTAAGTCAAAAGGGATCCTCTACTATTCAATGGCCAAACTACATGAATTTGAATATCCAGAACAGTATGAATCGTATCTATTAAAGGCGATAGCGGAGTACCCAGAATTTCCTCGTTACTATCTTTGTCTTGGACGGTACTATATCTCAAACGAGAGTATTGAAAAGGGAAAGCAGTATGTAAGAGAAGGTTTGCTAAGAGTAAAAGAGTGTTTCAATGAAGCATCACTCCCAGACTATGAAATTTCTCTATATTCGTTCATTGATGAAGAAATCGGTGGACTTTATATGTTCGATGAGTTTTACAAGGAATATAAAGAAATGTCCTTATGAATCAATTAAAAATAGTGTTGTTCCATTATATAAACTCTTCTATACTGAATTGAACAAAAAATTCCAAATGAAGGGTTGGGGAATGATGCAACACCGAAAAATCTGTATCAAGTTAAGTGGAGCCGCTCTAGCTGGTGATGGACCGGATAATTTTGATGAAATGAGCCTCAGCCTGATTGCAGAGGAGATATTGTCACTCGCAAATAGCGGGGTTGAAGTGTGTGTCATGGTCGGCGGGGGAAATCTCTTCCGAGGGAATCAAGCAGAAGCGTGGGGCATAAATCGAGTGGAAGCTGACTTCATCGGGACGCTCGGGACAGTCATGAACTCATTGATGCTGCGTGGCATCTTGAAACGTGATGCCAATCGAGAAGTACGCGTCATGACGTCGATTCCAATGCCAAGTGTAGCCGAGCCATACATTCAACTTCGGGCCATCAATCATTTGAAAAAAGGGTATATCGTCATTTTCGCAGGCGGTAACGGTCAACCGTTCGTCTCTTCAGATTACCCGGCTGTTCAGCGTGCCATCGAAGTGGGATGCGACGCCTTATTTGTGGCCAAGAACGGTGTCTCCGGCGTATTTGACCGAGACCCTCGGTTGGATTCGGAGGCGCGTCAATACGAAACCCTACACTATAACGACGTCATCGCACATGATTTGAAAGTGATGGATCAATCGGCATTACTTCTCGCTAGAGACCACGGTTTGCCGATTCACTTGTTCGACTTCAAGGAACGGAACGCCATTCATCGGATTCTCCAAGGAGAGACCATTGGAACGATGATTCATCACCATGACACGCAACTTTTGCAGAATTGAGGGGACGATATGCATAAAGTAACAGATGGTCACGTCGTGGGGACAAACGGAATACCTGTCTCGTATTCGTTCCTGCAACCTGATTCGTCATCCGACACGCTCGTGATGTTGTTGCCGGGATACGGATATACGAATGATTCCCCGATGTTTCGCTATACGACAGCGTTATGTTTAGAGAATGGATTGAACGTTCTTGAAATCAACTACAATTATCGGGATGAGCGGTATGATTCAGTCGATGTATCAGTGGCGGTTGTTGACGATGTTCGTCTCGTCATCGACCAAGTGCTACAATTCCATTCTATTAATGAATACATAATCGTCGGGAAATCGCTCGGTACGATGGCGATGGCAAGTGAGCTTACCCGAAACGTGTTTCATGATGCCAAACTGGTTTGGTTGACACCGTTGTTAAAACAAGACGACATATACGAAGCGATCCTGTCCCATAAAGGTAAACAGCTCGTGCTAACGGGAACGGCGGACCAACATTATGTAGATGAGAGAATGAAGCGTCTTGAACATCTGGCCTTGACCGAACTCGAGATTGTCAAAGAGATGAATCATAGTCTCGAGTACACAGGAGAGACATACCGGTCACTCCGGTTACTTGAAACACTTCTCAAGCGCGTGGAGCAATTTATTATTTCCTCAAGGTATTGAACCTGTGGGGAGTTTCATGGGGAGATTGCAATCATATGTGGCGTGGCGTTTACCTACTTATTTTCCTCTTTTTAATGATTCGAAGTATGTATCGGGTTTTCGGCCGTCGTGGCTTCAGAAAAAAACAAATGGTCGCCACAGCAGGCGGTCATTTGTGTGACTCATCCCACGGCGCCCCGACTCCTACAGGAACACAATCCGCCGGAGACCCAGTAGCGACTTAGTTGCGGTGCGGCTCCGGAATTGCCTGTGGAAAGCGTGGGTGCCGGAAGGACGAGTTCGAATATGTTATTTGTTAACAAGATAGGGAGATGACGCGTGTCATCTCCCTTTTTTTACAATTTTTCAATAACCGTTTTCGGGTCGACTCGTTCTGTATAGTCAGCGGGCACATCACTGAATGAAATCGTACCATCCGGTTGGATGATGAATGTCGCTGGCTTCGGAAGTTGCCAGTCCTCATTGCCGTTATGTGCATCGACGCGAAGACCAGATGCCTCATAAATCTCAATCAAATAATCCGGCATATCAAAGACGAGATCGAAGTGACGTGCGACTTGATTGTCCACGTCGCTCAACACGTAAAAATCGAGCTCATTTTTCTCTTTCGTAGATAGTGAGTAATCCGGAGTCTCCGGGCTGATTGCCACGAGTGTGGCGCCCTTTTCCTCAATTTGTGCCAATTCTCGCTGATACGCTCGGAGTTCGAGGTTACAGTATGGGCACCATCCACCGCGGTAAAACGTGACGATGACAGGTCCTTTTTCAAGGAGTGTTTTCAAACCGACTTCTGTCCCATCCGCATGAGGCAATTCAAACAGCGGAGCTTGATCCCCGACTGCTAAACCGGCAGCCACCCCTGATTCTTTCAATTCTTGTGTCGCCTGCGCCATCAAACGTTGTTTTTCGGCCGGCGCTTTTTGCTTAAATTGATCTTTATACGCTTTGATTTCTTCCAATAATGTGTTCATGTTTTTACCCCCTTTTCCGATATGTTAACTGAATACATTTTAGATTACGAATATAATGATTTGTCGTTATGTTATGAATCAAGTGAAACTCCATTTCAGCTTCCGAAAAATAATTTTCGAATAATTCAATCAATGATTAACATCTATTTTTCCTAACCGATATTGTAAGTAACCCAAGGAGGATTCGGTACCCCATACCGATGCTTCTTGAACATTCTATTCGGGGTAAGGAGATGTTTTATGAAACAGAAGCGTACCATCAGCATCAAACAGAAATTAATTGTCTTATCTGTCCTTTTACTACTCATTCCAGCAACATTGATTGGGGTCGTCGCTTATACGCAGGCGAAACAAAAAATCGAGTCACAAATGATCCAGTCTGCCAATTCGGGGGTAGACCGGATGAATAATGAAGTGACGAATTTGATTGCTCCGATTCAGACGGACATTTCATTCTTCTCCAATCGGATTGATGCATCCATCTATGAAGAAGGTGAAGACAATCAAGCGTTAGCAGAAAAGTTCACGGAATACTTAGACACACACCCTAAAGTGACAAATATTTATTTTGCCTCAGCGGAAGGTACGATGACGATCTATCCTGAGCAAGAATTGCCGGAAGGGTACGATCCACGGACTCGTCCTTGGTATGAGGCGGCAGAAGCGAGTGGTCAAGACGTCGCCATTACGAATCCATACGTAGACGCCGCTTCTCAAAAAATGATGATCACGGTCTCTAAAAAGACGGCAGATGGTCGCGGGGTCGTGGCGGTTGATGTGGACGTGAATGATATTGCAGAAGTCGCAAAGAATATTCAAATCGGTGAAGAAGGATATGTGGCCATCTTCGATGAGGCCCAACAAGTCGTCATTCATCCATCGATTGCTGTCGGAGAGAAATCAGAAGAGTCATCGATGGAATCTGTTTTTGCAACAGATGAGGGAATCCTGTCCGCTGAAGAGAATGGAGAGGGTGTCGAAAAAGCGTTCGTGACGAACCCGCTCACAGGGTGGAAAATCACAGGGACCCTGTACGATGGCGAAATTCAAGACGAGACTGTCGGCATCCTTTGGACGACCGTATTCGTCATTATCGGTATGTTCGGTGTGGCGGCTATTCTTCTATATTTCGTTCTCCGCTCAATCTTACGCCCGTTACGCTTATTAACCGAGGGGGCAGAACGGATCAAGTCCGGCGATTTGACTGAACCGATCAGCGTCTTATCGAACGATGAAATCGGTCGCGTTTCAGAGAGTTTCAATGAGATGAGTGCATCACTGCGAATGGTATTACTTCGTCTAGACGATTCAATTAGTCAAGTAGCAGCATCTTCGCAGGAATTGATGGCGAACTCCGCACATAATTCCTCTTCGTCAGAACAGATTGCTCGTGCGGTCGACCAGATGGCGGTCAGTGCCGATGGTTCAAAACGTCAGCTCGATGACAACGCGACGTCACTCCAGGCCATCACATCCGGAATCATGCGCATTTCAGAGAGCTCGATGGACGTGTCTGAACTATCACGTGAGACGTCAAATGAAGCAGAAGATGGGTCAACGACCGTGCGAGAGAACGTTAAACAGATGCAGGCAATCGATGCATCGGTCGTCACGTTTGAAGGTGTCATCCAATCGTTGGCACATCGTTCAAGCGAAATTGGAGAGATCGTCTCGGTCATCAACGGGATTGCAGAACAGACGAACTTGCTCGCTTTGAACGCAGCAATTGAAGCGGCACGTGCCGGTGAGAACGGGAAAGGGTTCGCCGTCGTGGCGAGCGAGGTCCGAAAGTTGGCCGAGCAGTCCCAACAGTCGACGAAACAAATTGCAGCATTGATTGACCGCATCAAACAGGAGACAGAGCAATCCGTCCACTTGATGCAAGAAGTGTCCACTCACACGAAAGCCGGTCTCATTTCTTCAGAAATGACGGCAGATCGATTTGAGAAAATCAAAGAGCGAACGGTCGCGATGACACCGCGAATCGAAGATGTGACGGCAACAGTCGAGGAGATTGCGGCAAACGTCCAAGAAGTAGCGGCGACCGCATCCCAAATTGCTGACATCGCCGACGAGAACTCAAGTGTCTCCAAACAAGTCGCAGCGACGACAGACGACCAGTTGAAATCGATTGAAGAAGTGTCACAATCGGCGAAGGCACTCGCGACGATGGCAGAAGAACTACAAGACCTCGTCTCACGATTCAAACTATAAAATGAAAAAGAAGCAGAGCGCCGAGCTCTGCTTCTTTCGTTATAAAATCGGGCTGAGGAGTCGTGAGACACCCTCCCGAGCACGTACTGTCCATTTCCGCTTTTCATAGTCTTCCATCGTATACGTCCGACTGACCGCCGTGTCTGTTTCAAATAAAGAAACAAGTTCGAGGGCGACGCGTTCGTCGTAAATGACTGCGTTCACTTCAAAGTTGAGACGGAAACTTCGGGCATCCAAATTCGTCGTTCCGACCGTCGCGATCTCCTCATCGACGACAAGCGTCTTCGCGTGGAGGAAGCCTTCATCATACAGATAGACGTTTGCCCCATAATCGAGCAACTCTCCAAGGAAGGAGAGCGATGCCCACATGACGAACGGGTGGTCCGGTTTTCCTGGGATCATGATGTCCATCTGAACGCCGGAGTTGAGTGCCATTTTACATGCATCCATAAAACTCGTGTCAGGTATAAAATAAGGGGTTTGGATGACGACCCGTCGTTTCGCTGACATAATCATTTTAATCATCATATTTTTTAAATGTTCGGTATCCGAGTTTGGACCGCTCGTGACGATTTGCATCGGTGAATTGTCTTTAATCTCATGTCTCGCGAAGCAGAACGTATTCTCCGGGTCATGCTTGCGGTGACCTGAGTAATTCCAGTCCAGGATGAAGCGGTGCTGGAGATTGTAGACGACGTCTCCTTCGACGCGTAAATGGGTATCGCGCCAATATCCGAACTTCTCGACGAGTCCGAGGTATTCGGTCCCGACATTAAAGCCACCGACATAACCAATCTTCCCATCGATGATGACGACTTTCCGGTGATTGCGGTTGTTCAACTTGAAATTGATCATCCCGAGTGTCGGTGGGAAGAAAACACGTACTTCTCCATCGTTCGCAATTAATTCTTTGAAGTCTGAGTTCCGAAGACTACGAGAACCGACCGCGTCGTAAAGAAGCCGAACTTTGACACCCGCTTTCGCTCGTTCAATCAATTCCTTTAAGAGTGCTTGTCCGAGAGCATCACGCTGGATGATATAGTACTGGATATTGATTTCGGTTTCAGCGGAGCGGATGTCATCCATCAACGCCTTAAACTTTTGTTCGCCGTCATGTAAGATGAGGGAACGGTTATGTACACTGATCAATGATTTTGAAGAGCGCAAATTCATTTGAAGCAGTTGGTCATACTTTTCGAACAGTGGCTGCGCAAGTTGCGTCTGACGTGTGTGGATCTGTTCGAGCTGTGCTTCTACTTGTAGCGCATGAAAAGAACGTTCTTCCACACTTAAATTATAAAAGTTATCCTTTTTAAGTTGTCGCCCGAGGAAGAGATAAATGATAAAGCCAAGCACCGGTAAGAAAAATAGGACGAGCAACCAGGCCCAGGTCGCGCCGACGTCACGTCTTTCGGCAAAGATGACGGCGAGTGCGAACAAAATGTTTAACCCGAGGACAATATAAAGTCCCCAACTGAAAATAACGGACCAATCCAACGACATACACCCCTTAAAAATCGATTTGTAGCTTAATCATACACTAAATGCGGGAATAGGTTGCTATCAAATGAAATAGGGGGAGAAGATAATGAACATGGAAGTCGTATGGAAGCAAGGCATGGCGTTTGAGACGCATACGCCATCGGGGCACACGGTGACACTTGACGCATCCGAGGACGTGGGCGGTCTCGACACGGGACCTCGTCCGACGGAGATGTTACTTCACGCAACCGCGTCTTGCACGGGGATCGATATCGTCTCCATTTTGCATAAGATGCGTCAACCGCTAGAATCGTTCGAAATGAAGATCGATGGGGTTCGGGCAATCGATCATCCGAAACGCTTTACAGCCATTCACATCTTGTATATTCTGAAAGGCGACATGTCGGAAGAGCGGGTGCGACGTGCGATTGAACTATCTGTTGAACGCTATTGTTCTGTTTCACACAGTCTCAATGCCACTTTATCCTACAGCTATCAATTGAACGATGGCGAGGTCACGCCGTTCGAACTTCAACAGTGAGCAAGATGGTTGAAAGGCAATCTGTTCTCCGTTATATTTGTATTTCAAATACTGTATAACTAAAGGAGGACGTTATGATTCGACTCGCGACGAAGCGCGATGCCAACAACATCGCGAACCTAATCGAACAACGAGCCGTAGCGCTAAATGAACAAGGAAGCGACCAATGGACCGAATATTTGGAACAGGACCTCGTAGAGCGTGTGCGCACTGACATTGCAGAAGGCAGTGTATATGTCTTTGAAGATGACCAACAAATTTTAGCTTCTATCGCCTTGTTACCCCCGGACGACTGGGATGACAACTTATGGGACGACAGTGAGCGTGGACAATATATCCATCGAATCGTCGTCAGCGAAAAGCTGAAAGGTCGTGGCGTCGGGCAGCAACTCATGGAGCACGTACTAGAGGAAGCCGATGAAGATGAACCAATTCGTCTAGATTGTGTTGCTGACAATGAATTTCTAAATAGTTATTATCCACGTTTTGGTTTCGTCTTTGTCGATTCACGAAACGGGTACAATACGTTCGAATACAGATTAGATGAGAGCATGAGTGCATAAGGGTCTATGGACCCTTTTTTTGATACAATAATATAAGCGAAAAGGAGGAGTTTTCATGATTAAAACCATTTTGGTAGGGTTCGGCTTTTCAGCGAACACATTCCATCTGCCGTTTTTAAAGGCGATTGACACTTTTGAAGTGAGCGGCGTCGTGTCATCGCGTCCGGATGAAGTAAAGGCTGAATTACCGGATGCCACGGTGTATGCGACATTAGACGAGGCGCTGCAAACAGATGCCTCTTTGTATGTCATTACCACACCATCGCATTTACATAAAGAGATGATTGTTGCCTGCCTCAAAGCCGGGAAAGATGTGTTGGTTGAAAAACCCGCATTCCTGACAACTGAGGAAGGAATTGAGTTGATGGAACTTGAAGCGAAGTCGGAAGGCATCGTCAACGTTTATCAAAACCGTCGTTATGACGGTGATTTCTTAACAATTCGGTCATTGCTCGACTCAAATGTGTTAGGGGAGTGGAAAGTGATTGAATCCCGATTTGATCGTTTCCGACCGAACGTACGGGACCGTTGGCGTGAAAATGCAGGTCCGGGATCAGGGATTTTGTTTGACTTAGGAAGTCATCTCATCGATCAGACGCTCGCCTTGTTCGGAAAACCTGACAAGATTCAAGCGGATGTGATGATTCAACGCGAGGGTGGACAGTCTGACGACGGATTCTATGTGACATTCTATTATGGAGAGAAGCGAGTGTATCTTCGCTCGAATCCATTCATCGCTGGCGAAACTCCGCGGTTCGAAGTCCATGGAACGAAAGGTAGTTTCGTGAAGTTCGGACTTGATCCTCAGGAAGAGGCACTGAAGCAAGGACAGTTTACGAGTGACGTGTTAGAGACTGGGATCTTATCGACGGATGAGGTTGAAACAATTCAAGTCGAGAAAGGTGACTATTTGATGTATTATCATCAGTTAGCCGAAAGCTATCAGACACGGCAACCTGTCGTTTCATTAAAGGATGCGGCACTCACGACGCAAATGATCGAACTCGCTCGACAATCGTCCGAGACGGGTCAAGTGATGTCAGTAGATTGATTTCCATAAGAATTCTATAAGAACGAATTCGCCTGAGTGCGAGTTCGTTCTTTTTTTAACCAAAAACGTAAAAAGAAATCACGATATTTATTTCGTGAATTACTTTAAACGGATATTGATTGTTAACAACAAAAAGTTAAATTCTTCACTGGTGTGCTCATCCTTTAATGGGAAAAGTGGTTATGGAAATCACTTACTGAAAAGGGGATGAGATGATGGAATTCAAAATCATCAAAGACCAAATGGAATGGGAAAAATGGTTGGATCTAACAACATGCGATGCGTATGATCATTTTGATTATGTCAACGTGAATTGTGAATCGAACGACTCACCAGAGCTGTTTCTCGCCATCACGTCAAAAGGGATGCTTGTATATCCATATATCCGTCGCCGAATCAATGAAAAATATGATGATCTTGTGACAGCTTATGGATATGGTGGTCCGTTTCGTGTTGGAACGTTCACAGATGATGAGGTGAAGGTCGCAAGGCAACATTTTATTAGACGTCAGGAGAATGAGAGAACGGTGACCGAAACGATTCGCTATCATCCATTAAGAATTGATGAGGTGATTATGGAAACATTCGGGAGAGCAGTTCCGGTACGACAGACTGTCCATGTCCAACTAGATGAACCGTATGAATATCTGGCTGAGCGGTTCCATAAAATGACGAAGCGAAACGTGAAACGAGCCATCCGTGAACAGTTGACTGTCGTGCGTGGTGACGCTTCAGACATTCACACATTTATGCATCTTTATGAGGCGACCATGAATCGTCGGGATGCAATTGAAGACTATTATTATACCGATTCTTATTTCACTCAGTTACTGACGAGCGAATCCTTTGAAGCGGAATTTCTATTTGCTGTGTTTGAAAACACCGTGGTTGCAGGAGTTCTGGTATTGTACGGAGATGAGGGAGCCAATTATCACCTTGGAGGGTCTCTTAAGAAATACTTACCTCTCCGTCCCAACCATTTCCTCTTCAGTGAAATGATTCGCCGGGCGGGTGAAAAGGGTAAACTCCATCTTCATCTCGGAGGAGGGGCGACCGGGCAGGATGCACTCTATGACTTTAAAATGAGTTTTTCCGGAGATGAGCCGCTTCCTTACTACATTGGTCAATTTGTATTCAACGAACAGGTTTATCAGCAATTAAATGCAAAGCACATTCAATTGCATGGATTATCTAATTACTTTCCAATCTACCGGACACCTGTAAGGTTGGATACCCCACTCCCGAAAGCAAAATAAAAAAATCGATGCCGCTGAACAAACCGTTCGAGCGTGCATCGATTTTTTTATGCGGCATCTTCTTCTGTTGATTCAACTTTTTCCGTATGACGGACAATCGGGAAGTTTTTAAAGAGTCGACTTCCAATCAATCCGAATCCGATTCCAAGGATGAATAAAACAACAGCTGTCAGTGTGACGGTCTGCCAGTCGTTGAAGCCATACATGACGAGTAGACCAGGAATACCCGCAGCCGACCCGGGGGCATCATTGATCATACCGGTCATCGCTACAATCAATCCTGCGATTGCACCTCCTACAAAGTTCACACTATAGATTGGGATTGGATTCGCCGAGATGAGGTCGGCCTGTGTCAACGGTTCAATGGCTACAGAAAGCTGGTCTTTTTTCGTACCGATTTTCAGTTGACGGAACAACAGGTAGTTCATCGAAATGGATGCGGTCAACGCGAGAGCGGCAATCGCCATCGGCACACCTGTCAATCCGAGCATCGCCGTCAAAGCCATTGAGCTGAGAGGTGACGTCGACACGACAGTAACGATTCCACCGAGAACGAGTCCCATGACGACAGGGTTTTGCGTCGCGGCGAGTTCGATGACTGCACCGATTTGTGCAAGTGTATTTGAAACCAGTGGGTCCACGCCAGTAGCGACGAGACGTGCGAGCGGTGCCATCACGATGACGTAGAAAATCATATCGACACCTGTCGGAAGATAGCGATTGATTCGTGTGCCAGCCAGAGCTAGGATATATCCTGCGAAAAATCCAGGAAGGATCCCGAAACCAGACACGGATAACCCGATCATTAAACTATAAACGGGATTGATTCCGAGTGCGATGGCAACGAGTGCTGCGGCAGCAGGACCAGATAATGAACCGGCTGCCTGCCCGACTTCTTCATATAAAGGGAGTGGCAGTAATCCGCCGATGGCATATGCGTTGAATGCTTCGACGAGAAAGCTTGCGATTGCCGCACCTGCCAATGCGCCCATCGCTTTCATTCCGTAAGGCGCCTTGTAACTGAAAAGTGTGAACAAGGCGAGGATGAGCAGTAAAAGTGCAATTCCTTGAATAATGACCATAAACTCTTCCTTCTTTCTATCTATCTGTATTCATTCATAATTTCTTCTATATTCAATGATTGAAAGGCTTCTGTAAAGCCATTTTCATCAGAAAAATCAAAATTGATTCATGATACCGTTTACATGAAGAAACAAAAAATCATGGGAGCGTTTTCTTTGAAAAATGACATCAATTATACAAGTTTGGACGTGTCGAGCCGAATCAGATTGGGAACAGATAGGGGATAGATGTTTCATAAAGTATTGGTCGAGGAGGAAAGAACATGCAGAACGAGAACAGGGAATGGCATGCGCTCGAAGTAGACGAGGTTCAGTCCCACGTGGAGACTGATGTGGAATCTGGTCTCTCGAAGCAAACGGTCACCAATCGACAGGAGGAGTTCGGAAAGAACGTTCTACCTGAAAAGGAGAAGACGCCAGAAATTATAAAATTTTTAAGACAGTTCAATGATATTCTCGTTTACGTCCTTTTGGGAGCGGCAATTGTCACCGGTTTTCTTGGCGAATATATCGATACGATTGTCATCGTCTTAGTTGTGACGGTCATCGGGGTTGTCGGTTATCTCCAAGAGAATAAAGCGGAAGAAGCACTTGAAGGAATCAAAAAGTTGTTAGAGACGAAAGCGACCGTCATTCGCGATGGTAAACAATCCGAAATCGATTCAAGTGATCTCGTCGTCGGGGATATTCTCGTTCTCGCTGCAGGCGACAAGGTACCCGCCGACGCAAGGGTCATTCAAGCGGAAAAATTTAAAGTGGAAGAATCCGCATTGACCGGTGAGGCCACAACGGTCGAGAAAAAACCAGACGTCGTCAAAGAAGAAGCCGTGCTCGCAGATCGAAAAAACATGGTCTATTCAGGAACGAGTGTGGCGACGGGAAGTGCGAAAGCCATTGTGACGGCAATCGGAGAAGGTACGGAACTTGGTCAAATCAATGCGTCCATTTCAGAAGTACAAACCGTGAAGACGCCACTGATTCGTCAGACGACGAAGTTTGGACAGACGGTCTCCATCGCCATCCTAATTATCTCTGTCATTATTTATGCATTCGGTTATTTCTTACGAGATTATGAACCAGTCGAACTCATGTTAACGACGATTGGTCTAGCAGTCGCAGCCATTCCAGAAGGATTACCAGCTGTCATCTCCATTATCTTGGCGCTCGGGGTTAGGAATATGGCTGAGCAAAAAGCAATTGTTCGAAGTCTGCCGTCTGTTGAAACGTTAGGCGCAGTCTCGGTCATCTGTACCGATAAGACCGGAACGTTGACGAAAAACGAGATGACCGTCAAACAAATCGTGACGGCGAAACATGACATTGAGGTGTCAGGGAGCGGGTATGCACCGAACGGAGACTTAGAATTGAACGGCCAACCGTTTGACTTGGATGACGATGAGTCGATGATTGACCTATTGACTGTCGGGAAGACGTGTAACGATGCACAGTTGAACGAAGAAGATGGGGATTGGGTCATCAATGGGGACCCGACCGAGGCGTGTTTATTAACTGTTGCTGAGAAAGCGGAGCGCCCAATCGAGCGTCTCAAAGTCATCTCTAAAATCCCTTTTGATTCAGAGTACAAATACATGGCGACGCTCGTTGAATATAAAGACGAGCGCATGATCTTCGTCAAAGGGGCTCCGGATCGCTTGTTTGATATGGCGGCAACAGATGGCTTCAAACAAGAGTATTGGGATGAAAAGCGAAAAGAGATTGCCGACCGTGGTCAGCGCGTCCTCGGTGCCGGATTAAAACGTGTCGACAGTTCAAAACAATCGATTGATCATGAGGACGTTGAAGATGGTCTGACTTTCCTTGGTTTATTCGGGATCGTCGATCCTCCACGTCAAGAAGCAATCGATGCGGTAGCCGCGTGTCGCGATGCTGGAATCCGAATTAAAATGATCACGGGTGACCATAAGGATACGGCCGTCGCCATCGCAAAAGAACTCGGTATGGAAGTTGAAGGGGCGCTCGAGGGTCGAGAGCTGACAGACATGTCTGATGAAGAAATCAAAGAAGCGTCGGTTCATAACGATGTATTCGCGCGAACGAGTCCGAACGATAAACTTCGTCTCGTGAAAGGGTTACAAGAGAATGGATTGATCACCTCGATGACCGGAGACGGTGTGAATGATGCACCAGCCTTAAAACGTGCCGATATTGGGGTCGCAATGGGGATTAAAGGGACCGAAGTCGCAAAAGAAGCCTCTCAAATGGTTCTTGTCGATGATAACTTTAAAACCATCTATAACGCCGTACGTGAAGGACGACGTGTCTATGATAACTTGAAGAAAACCATCCTCTTCCTACTTCCTACGAACGGTGGACAGGCGTTGCTCGTTGCGATGAGTATTTTACTCGGGGCAGCAGCTCCACTCAGCCCGGTTCAAATCTTATGGGTCAACATGGTCGTCGCGATTACCCTTTCATTGGCGATTGCCTTTGAACCACTTGAAGAGAGTACGATGAAGCGTCCTCCACGGCCGGCGAACGTACCACTTCTCAGTCGCTATTACATCTTCCGTGTCACGTTCGTATCGATATTGATCGGGGGAGGTAGTTTATGGATCAACTACATGCTTGGAGATTTCGATTACTCGACCGAGAAATTACAGACCATTACTTTAAATGCGATTGTCATGGCACAGTTATTCCACTTATATAACTGTCGCACTGAGTTGGTTCCGGCGTTCAATCGTCGTTTCTTCGACAATAAAATCGCGTTCCTCGTATCTGGACTGCTCATCGCCCTACAATTGTTCATCACGTATGTTCCGTTCATGCATACGCTATTCGGGACTGCACCACTTACGTGGGAAGATTGGATTTATCCAGTGGCATTTGGAGCCGTCGTATTTATCATCGTGGAGATTGAAAAAGCCATCTCAAGACGAGTGATTGGGAATCAAAATATACACTGATACGTTTCATCTATAAACAAAACGGATAAACAAATGGAGTAACGATGAAGGAGGGATACGATGAAACGAGACGAATCACAACCAGGGGTACATCCAGATCCGATTCCGGATGATGAATCAAACCCGGCACAAAAACCGGCTCCGACCCAACACCCTGATCCAGATCCCGATGAAGAATCGGATGAATAAAGGGATTAACTTGTAAGACAAAACCTCCTCGTCGATTAGACAAGGAGGTTTTTCGTGTCGAGCTTACTTTTTCGTTTTTGAGGAACGGCTGTTTTGTAGACGATTAAACTTCTTTTCATCCATATGTTCTGTGATGACAAAGTCACCGACAGGGCATTCCCACTTTCCTTTTGCGACAACACATTCACGCAACGTCACTTGATCATCATACAGATCAAGCTCTAGCGTTTCTTTTAAAAATTGATCTACTTTTGGATTTGGCACTTTTACATATTCATTCAAGACAAGTTCTTCATTCTTAACAGTCACATAAGAGGTGACTTGAAAATAGCGCATGCGATAATCTCCTTTGATAATAAAAACTAATAACTAGTATAACGGTTCATGAGACAAAACGGGATATCAATGTTTCATCTCGGCCCGCTCACGTTTTGGTGGTGCCTCGTTAAACGGTTTTTGATGCCGAATCATGAGCCAGAAGATCAAGCCGAAGAGCGGGATGTATGGAAGAGGCCAAAGGCTCATCTTATACCGTTTCGCATCACGATTCATTAACGTAATCTGAATAAATGCCAATAAAAAGAAATCGACGGTCATCGTTCGGACGAACTGGTTGTTCTCCACATACGACCAATATTCTGCTACATTCCCTGTATTTGCGGCGGCGATAAACAATCCGATTGTCACCAGCAACAATACGACGCCAAGGATGCGTGTCGGAAGCGGTTTAACGGGAGTTGGATAAGGAGATTGTCTCGCGAAAGCCAAATAGGGGGCGAGTAAGAAGCCTCCTACGAAGAAACTACTGATTGCCGCAAACAGCGGATTTGGCTTCAATTGGTTCACTTCTGACCAAAGCAGCGGGAACATGGCTAATGGAAATACACCTAGAATACTAAATAAGGAAAGAGAATAGCCTTCGTAAGCATCCGTATTATACGTCACGAAATCAAGTAAGAATCGCCCGTCAAACGGTACGTTCGGACCAAAAATAGCTAAAGCAATGGCCACACCCCATGGAATCAATAAAAATTTTCTCGTCATACGAACACCTCACCCAATGATAGTCATAATAGTAGTATACCCTCTTTTGGAAACACGAAAAAATGAGAAGATGCGATATCGCATGTTCTCATTTATTTTCACGTGCATACATTTTAATCATCGTGACAAGTTGTTGCGTTTCGTCCATTTTGGCATCAAGCAAAATACCATAATCGTATAATGAACCTAATTGACTGCGATGTCTGACATGTCCAATCAACTCAATAGGTTGAAGAGTCGGAACGAGATCAAGGACGAAGTGAACCTGCAAATCATCGGATAGTGGAAAAAGATAATCGGATCGTAATTTCAGTCCGTGTGAGCTCACATTCAGAAGAAGTCCTTCTCCATCATAAAGTTCCTTCTCTTCCCAAACGAGTCGATAAGGGATCGTACGGGGATTCGGTAGAATATAGCGAAAAGTTTCCTGTCTGCGATAACGCATCAATTCACCCCATTTCTCTACTCCCTATATCGGACATTTACAATTCGAAATGAAGTGGAAATAAGTATAATTTTTCGATAAGCTCGCTTTACAAATGTGAAAACGCTTTCTATAATAGGTGTACGATTTGAATAGGGAGGAGATCAGATGAATGTACATGATTTACTCCGACGTTACTCGATTCAAACACCAGTCATCTACGAAAAAAAACGTAACGGGGAGTGGGTTAAACTCGAGCGCTTACCCGCTTATACCATTCTTGAAGTCGAAACGAACGATCAAACAATCGAAGCGGTCGCCATTGATGCGTTCAAAGCGATCACCGTCTGTCGAGAATCGGCGTCGATTGAAGAAGCCCGTCCGTATGCTGTGCGCATCCAGATTGAACGACCATAAGAAAAGCCGTAACTTCGACAGTGAAGTTACGGCTTATTTTATGCAGCGTCTTGTTCGGTTTCATCTTGTGGATTCGTACGTTTTGCGTAGTACATGAATGGTGTTGCCATCCAAGCAATCACGAATTTCGCAACGTACGTCGTAATGAAGATATTCCACCAGATGTCCCAATCCATTCCCCAGAAAGCGATAATACAGAAAGTGAACGTATCAATTAACTGTGAGAGCACGGTAGAACCTGTCGTTCTGAGCCAAAGTTTTTTCTCGCCCGTTTTGGCGCGAATCTTCGAGTAGACGAAGACGTCAAACAATTGAGAGACGAGGTAAGCAGCGAGGCTACCAAGTGTGATCAACGGAAGCATCGAGAAGAGTGCCTCAAAACTTTCGTGCATGAAGAGCGCTTCTTCGAACGGTTCATACAAGAGGGCATACTGCATGAGTACCGTCGAAACGATCAAAATGAAGAACCCGAGCCATACCCCTTTTCGAGCCGCAGCTCGTCCGTGTTTTTCGTTCAAAATATCAGTCGCTAAATAAAGCGAACCGTAGACGATGTTACCGAGCGTAAAAATGTATCCGCCAATTACAATCTGTTGTGTGACTTGAATATTTGCGACAACTGAAGCCATCGCAATCCAAGCATATAATCCGACCCGTCCGAACAATTTGTAACTGAGGACGAGAAGACCGAGTGTAAGGATGGCAGAAGGAATCCATAACCATTCGTTTAGCATGAATCATGCTCCTTCCTCTAACTATTCAATGATTTCAACTTTTCAAGTTTATAGAGGAACGGAAATGATGTCAAGGTGAGGTACACTCAGGCTGATCTATAATCCATGATACACGAACGGAGTCAGACACCGCTCAGTTCGATGTTCAAACCTTTTACAATACCACGTGCACTGCCGAGCATGTCTGCTTGTTCTCTCCATGTCAATTGGTGCTTCGTTTCTTTGAAGTGATTGATCACGTCCTGCGAATAGGTTAATGATCGAAGAACGGAATCGATTTCAACATGTTGAATATGGTCGATATCAAATTCTTTTAAGTGTTCAAGACCCACTCGCAATTCTTCGATGTTAGTAAAGGTTTGATCCAAACGATTTTGTAGGTTAATGGATTCAGTCGAGTCAGGTTTCTCACAAGTGTTTTGGCAAGCCCAAAGACTTTCTGATCCCTCGGCGAATGCAGCGAGCACATCGCTACTTTCGGATCTTAAATATCCCCAGAAAATATCAATTTCTTTTTGAGTTGGTTCGCCTTTGAAAAATAGAGTGAATTCTTCGACGGTTTCTTCTGATGTTTCAGTGGTGTTTTCTGTAACTGGTTCAGGTTTTGAGTCCTGATCTGGACTAGGCGAACAAGAAGCCAACAAAATCATGACTGTGCCTATCCCAAGTGCTCGTTTCATCGAAACCCTCCTGTAAAAGATATGGTAATCCAAATTGTACCATTGATTGTCGTCAGAATGTTCATCAAAAACGATATTAGATTGATAAGTATAAAAAAAGCACCTCCTGTCATAAACAGGAAGTGCTCTGAACCGCTTCGTTGAGCGGTGTTTATGATGCCTCCGACGAGAATCGAACTCGTGCTGCAGCATTACCATTTCTAATTTGGTTTTTCGTGGGAGCATATTCGTGCGAGATGTGGCGTGGTTGAGCCATTCTCTAATTCGTTATTGTAAGTTATTGGTGTTTAAAACTGTGAATTCGCCTGTGCATGGGCGGTAAGTGTGCACAATGCTGTGCACTAATCAATTGCTTAACAGTTTTACTTTTTGTGTCTCGAATTCTTCCTGAGACAACACCCCAGCGTCGAGTAATTGCTTGAGTTTGAGTAATTCGTCCGCCGCACTATTTGAGGAAGTTTCATTTTGTGTCTGCAATGGTTGATTGATTAGTTCTTCTACATGATCTCGTAATTTTAAAGCCAGGTCATATTCTTTCTTTGCAAACATGATAGAGTTCTCGTCTCTCACAGCATCCATTACTCCGGTAGTATCTTTACTGCCCGAGAAAACGAACTGGATATAACCCTGCGTAAGACCAGGCTTTTTTATTTGAATTCCTGAAAGAGAGCTGATTCGGATATTTTTATCTCCGCCGCCATTGTTGAAACGATTCATTAATCCGCGGCGAACGATTTTAACAAAACCATTCTCTACAGTCACTTGAGTTTTACCAACGGTTTTAAAATCAAAAACATTATTCATAAGTCGTACCTCCTAATATTTTCTCGTTCATATTGTATCATGTATAGTACATATACCCATCTTTGTTAAATAAAGTTTCAATTCGACACGGATTCGATAAAATTGTCGAACAATATTTTACAGGGGGAGCCAAAATTATGGTTGAATCTATAAGTGCGTTGTATCATACTTAAGACATAGATTACGAACATATGTTCTAGTTCGGTGGTAACAAAAACGATGGAAAAGTGAGGGGAACTACTTGGAAAGTCGCGCAGTCATGGATGTAGCATACAACGAAGCAATGGTCGATGATGTTTTGCAGAAGAGTCGAATGGGTTTGATTCCTAATGTGGAAACAGGTGTGCTCGAGAGGCGGATCTATACACTCGATGATTTTCTAAAGTTAGCCTTGGAACATGAAAAGGACAAGCGGTGATTTTTCTCACTACTCGTCCTTTTTTTGATTTCGTTTTTCTAAGCTCTCGGCGAGCTGGAAGCGATAGAAGCTGTACAAGGCGTTCATTCGGTCTTCACCAAGAATTTTTGCCTCTTCGTCATTAATTCCCAACACTTCACGGATTCGCTTCTCTTCAAATTTCTTTTCTAAATCTTTATTCGAAGTCGGATGTGGCTCGTTCGTCTCGCCATATAAATATTGGTATGTCGTCTCCATGAGCTCCTTTATAAGAGGCAACTCGCGGAAGCGGGGCACGTTGTCTCCCTTTTCCCACGCAGAGTAAGCTGATTGCGACTTACCAAGTCGTTTGGCCGCCTCCGTCTGACTCCATCCTTTGCGATTACGGAGATAGGCAAGACGCTGACCGAAGTCTTTCGCCAGCTGATCTTGTTCTTTATTTATTTGCTTCGATTCCTTCGGCATTGTAATGACATCCCTCTCAGTTGTTTCGTTCATCTCAAATCCTCCTTCCACATCATACATAGAAAATGAGGGAGATGACCATCTTCTATGTATAAATATATCGGTTTAAATGGTATACATCAAATAAATGTAAAAAAATCCTGTTTTAATGGTTGACTTACCTGTTTAACAGGTATATGATAAGTGTGTAGCAAGCAGAAAGCGAGGTGAATACGAACATGGCAGTCAAAGAAACGCATCCACGCGAAGCGTTACGACGTCGGAGACAGGCGCTAGGGATCACGCAGAAACACATGGCCCGATGCCTTGGCTACTCTCGGTCACAACCTTACCATGACATGGAGAAGGGATTGACGAGCGTGAAGGTTGGCGCAGCGCTACTGATCGCTGAGATTTTAGAATCGACAGTCGAAGAGCTTTTTTTTGAAGAAAAGTACCATAATAAATGGTATGAGAACGAGATTTAACATTTTTACAGGTAATACCGGTAATCACAGTTTAATATCATATTCCTCTTATGTAAACAATCGAACCTTGAAAGGATGAATCGAATGAACGAATTCAAAACACCAATGTTCCAGGTGATGGACGTAGTAACTCAAGCGAACGAGTTAAAAGTAATCCATACCGAAGAAATCCTCGGACGCGAGATTGAAATCTATGGCACAAAAGAAGAACCGTTGTTCTTGGCCAAGGACGTCGCTGAATGGATCGAGCACAGCAACCCGACAGAAATGCTTCGTACCGTAGATGAGGATGAAAAGCTGAACTCAACAATCCTTAGTGCAGGTCAACAACGTCGAGTTTCATTCGTGACGGAGGACGGTTTATACGAAGTGTTCTTCCAGTCACGCAAGCCAATCGCTAAACAAATGAAGAAAGTTGTGAAACAAATCCTTCGAGAGATTCGACAAACCGGAGAGTTTCGGATGCCGAAGCAAGCGAGCGAATCGTTGCCTCAATTGTTCCGAGGTGTCGCTGATCTGATTGAGAAGACGGGCGACATCGAAGAAGACGTGAAAATGCTCAAAAGTGAAATGCGTCTGTCATCCCGCGACGAACGCAAGCTCGACAGTTCCATCAACAAACGAGTGGTCGAAGCGCTCGGCGGTAAGAAGGCGCAAGCCTATCGGGATGCCTCGTTACGTCAGACGGTGTTCGCGCAGTTTTGGAAGGAGTACAAGAATTACTTCGGCATCGTGCTCAAAGGCGACCTGCCTCGCGTGAAGTTGCAAGAGGCGAACGTTTTCATCCGAGAGTGGACACCAAGCACGGAAAACCGCATGGCCATCCATCAACTAAACGACCAAATCGAATTGAATCTAGATTGAAAGGAGTCATTCCATGTTCGACACGCAAGCCATGTTCCAACTGATCGAGTCAGCCGTCGCCAAGGTCATGCAAGAGTACGCCAAGCCGCACCGTGAGTACATGACCATCAACGAGGTATGCGAGGAGCTCAAGTTGAGTCGCTGGTCCGTTGATAAGCATATCCGCGAGAACGGCTTGCCTCACGTCAAGATCGAGAAGCGGGTGCTCATCGAACGCTCGGCACTCTACGACTGGCTCGACCAACTCAACAAATGAACGCAAAAAACAGACGAGGAAAAGACCCCGCCTGCTCAATGATTCGACACCTTGAGTATACCACGGGGCGCCTCAAAAATGGAGGATAACATGCTCACTGAACGCCAAACCGACATCCTGTTCGAAACGACAGGCTACGCCGCACTCGCATCACTCTTACTGACGATGCTACTCGGTCAATACGACTACTACCTTATCGGCGCCGCCGTCACACTAACCCTCGCGACAGTCTTCGCAGGGATCAGCTACCTCAGTACAAAGGGGGAGGACGCATGAACATCCAAGCGCACGACCAACTCGAAGAGCGTGAGCAACAGCTCGACGCCTTCCACCATCAACTCAAACAGCTACGCTCGGACGCCAACGATGCGATTGAGCAATTGCACTATAAGGACCTCGATTACAGCTACGAGCAGGGCGTGTTCAACACGTTGCGCCAATTGCAGGACCTGTTCGAGCAGACTTTCCAAAAGGAGGAGTACTAATGGACGCTTACGACAAAATCAACGGCTTAAACGAAGTCGTCGCTGATCTAAACGACGCCATCAAAGCCATCGAGAAACTCGGAAACCTTAACGCCAATATCACAGGGCCAATCTACGACGCCTTGTATCAAATCGAAATCGCACTGGAGTTTCAACAAGACATCGTTCGCCAGATGCCAAAAAGCGAGGTCGAGCTTCGCTACGAACGACTCGCACAAGAATACGGTGCCAAGCGTGTCAAACATGTCTGCTACGAAACGATGCTCAAAGAACAGGGAGGGACAGCGGTATGAACCCTCAATTGAAAATGAATGCAATTCCAATTGCCGACACGAAAGACATGAGCCGAGAAGAATGGCTTGAACTTCGTCGAAACGGCATTGGTGGATCGGACATCGCAGGCATCCTTGGGTTAAACAAGTATAAATCTCCGATGGGTGTCTACCTCGATAAAGTAGGCGAGTCACCACATGAAGACGAGACAAGTGAGGCCGCGTACTGGGGCAACATGCTTGAAGAAGTGGTGGCTCAAGAATTCGGTACACGCACCGGACTTGAGGTCGGTAACGACACACGGATGCTCAGCCATCCTGATTATCCGTTTCTGATCGCTAATCTCGACCGGGTTGTTGTAGGAAAACCCGAAATCATCGAGTGCAAGACCTCGTCGGCATATCGAGCCAAGGAATGGGAAGGCGAACAGGTGCCAATGGAATACCTCATCCAAGTGATGCACTACTTGGCTGTCACAGGATACGAGCGGGCACACATCGCGGTCCTCATCGGTGGTCAACGCTTCGTTCACAAGACGGTCGAGCGAGATAACGAACTCATCGAACTGATGATCGACGCCGCTTCTAACTTTTGGAACAACCACGTACTGACGAAAGTGCCTCCGCCGTTCGATGGTTCTAACGCATCGGTGACTTTGATTGGCGCCATGTTCCCACAGGCAGAGAACGAATCAGAAACAGAGTTGCCGGACGAAGCAGAGGCGCTCATCGAGCAATATCGCGAAGCAACTGAACGTATGGACGCCGCCAAAACGGACAAGCTCGACGCAGAGAACAAGCTCAAAGCGCTCATCGGTAACGCCGAGATTGGAATCGGGCGTAACCACATCGTCGAATGGAAAAACGTCAAAGCACGAGAAACGGTCGATGCACGTCAACTGCTCATCGATCATCCCGATATCGTCGAGAAGTATCGCAAGGTCGGCAATCCGACACGTCGCTTTTCAATTAAAGAAGTCAAATAAGGAGGAACCATCATGGCCAATACAGCAGATGCAAAAACGGCACTCGCAAATCGGACCCAACAACAGACGCAAACACCAGCCCTGACACCGGAAAAAGGACTTGAGCGGATGCTCGCCGCTAACTATAAGGCGATTCAATCACTCGTGCCAAAACACGTCACACCCGAACGTCTCACACGACTCGGACTTAACGCTGCAAGTCGAAACCCAAAATTGTTCGAATGTGAACCAATGACTCTCGTTGGTGCCATCGTCAACTGTGCAGCACTAGGTGTCGAACCGAACCTCATCGGTCATGCCTACATCCTTCCTTTCTGGAATGGGAAGACGAAGCGGATGGAGGCGCAGTTCCAACTCGGATTTAAGGGAGCGATCGACCTTGCTCGTCGCTCAGGTGAGCTCAAGCAGTTATATGCACATGAAGTGTACGAAGGAGACGATTTCCATTACTCGTACGGACTGAACAAAGATCTTCACCATATACCGAACGGCGAAGACGACCCCGATAAAGTGACTCACTTCTACGCAGTCTATCACTTGAAAGATGGCGGTTCAGATTTTGTCGTCATGAGTCGTAATCAGGTCGAGAAGCACCGTGACCGTTTCACGAAGTCGAAAGACAAGTCGGGCAACGTATTCGGCCCCTGGAAGGATCACTTCATCGAGATGTCACGTAAAACAGTCATCCTCAAGTTACTCAAAACTGCTCCGTTGTCAATCGAACGAGAGGACGGTCACTTGCAACCAGTCGGGGAACTTATCGCAGCCGATAACAGCGTCTCAACTATCCGCCAATCATCAGTCACTCAAGAAGGTGTCATCGATAGTTCATATGTAGACACGAAACACGACGCGGAAGTGGGTCCGGAAGTCATCGAGGCACAGCAAGAAATGCCATTCGAGGTGAACGGACAATGACCCCATTCGAAGAGCAAGAAACTGTAGAAGAAGTCATCGAGTTTGATACGCAGGCATCGGAATACTGGGGCTTGGAGCAAGAACAAGCCCTGATGCGTGACATTGACCGACGCAAGAACGTATTTTATCCAACCAAAGGTGAGAGGGAGACGATTAAACATGATTAACCGAGTTGTATTAGTAGGCAGACTGACACGAGATCCAGAGATGCGATATACCCAGAGCGGCATCGCCGTTGCACGATTCACATTAGCGTGTGACCGTCCGTTCGGCGGACAGGACGGCAAGAAGGAGACGGACTTCATCGACTGCACCGTGTGGCGCAAACAAGCCGAGAACGTCGCCCAGTATTTGAAGAAGGGCAACATGGCAGGTGTCGATGGTCGTCTCCAAATCAGCAGCTATGAAGGACAGGACGGACAGAAACGCCAGCGTGCCGAAGTGGTCGCTGATAGTGTCCGCTTCCTCGAACTGAAAGGGCAGGGGAAATCGTCAGCACCGAGTCAGCCGAGACAAGAAACACCACAATCGAACTTCACAAATGACCCATTCTCAGGTGGTGGCAAAATCGATTTGTCAGATGATGACCTGCCGTTCTGATGTGGTTGCGACTCTATTACGAACGGAATGGGCAGGAGGAGACGATGGTCTTCTTCGCCCGTTCCAATGTTGACATCACACAGCTGATGAACGACATGAACGCTGAATACAAACGCTATGAAGAATGGAGTGGAACCTAATGGGCGTATACCGACCCGTCCAAACGGAGTTTTGGACAGACCCGAAAGTGGTCGAGGAGTTCACACCGGAAGACAGACTGTTCTACCTGTACCTCCTCACGAACCCGAGCACGACACAAATTGGCATCTACCAGATCACGAAGAAGACGATGGCCTTCGAACTAGGTTATTCCATCGAAAGCATCAACGCCTTGATGGACCGGTTCATCCGCCATCACAAACTCATCGACTACAATCCAGAAACGCGCGAGGTCGTCATCCTCAACTGGGGCAAGCACAATTTCAAACGAGCGGGGAAACCGATTGTCGACCTGGTGACCAAGGAACTGCGTAACGTCAAGCATCGGCCATACATTCAACTGGTCGCGCCACATGTTCCGGTCGACTCGATACGGGAGATTTACGAATCGTGGTACGAATCGTCGACGAATCGTGGTACGAATCGGGGGCAAACAAAAGAAGAAGAAGAAAAAAAAGAAGAAACAAAAGAAGAAACAAAAGAAGAAGAAAAAGGTGCAAATGACGAATCGTCACCATCGCCTCGGAACGAATTGGCTGACTTGGTTTCTTTCTTTCAAAACGAAGGATTCGGCAATGCGACGACTTTCATCATCGATGAGATGCGATATGAACTAGAAGATTCTTCTTACGATGTCGTTCGTTACGCCTTGGAACAGAGTGTGACCAACGGGGTCCGCAACTGGAACTATGCCAAGAAGATCATAAAGGACAAACGAGAGAAAAACTTGTTGACCCGTGAAGCCATCGAAGCGTTCGAAGCGAAACGTTCACAACCGAAACGGGGTTATGACCAGCAAGAAACAGCGATGAAAGACGCTCCCGCCTGGCTCGAGGAAGAGGCGAACAAACAACGGGAGCACGATAAGCGTCGCCAAGACGAGTTAGCCGCCAGTGTGCCGGACGACGAGGAAATGGCCAAAATGTTCGCCGAGTTGAGAGGTGGCTCATGAATAATCAGGAGATTGAACCGCATATCATCGAGTCCTTCGGGCACGACTATCGGACGAGCCGAGAGCGCGTCGAGGACATCGCCAGGCGTCACCACGTCGACCGAAAGACCATCTACAAATACGCCAAGCTGCATGGGTGGGTTCGCCCCACTCATGTGTACGCTGGCAACGGTGTACAGGCGAGAATCATCCCGTTCCGTGACCTCTATCACGCGTATTACGAAGAGGTGCTCTCGATGAAGGAGATCGCCAAACGCTATAGCTGCCATGAACGGGTAGTGAAGCGCTCGATGGACCACCACGAGTTGAAGCAAATGCCAAAGAGCGAACGGATCCAGATGAAACGACACTTTGAACAGGTAAAGGGAGGACGTTGAGATGATTGAGTATTATTCCAAAACAGATAGTTGGACTGAAGCGATGCGACTTCTGAAAGAACATCTCACTGACTGCGCACCGCATAATAACGTTTACTTCGTTTACAGCGAATATGAAGAACGCTACATGATTACAAATCACGAAGATGAAGTATCTGATTGGATTCACGAATCATGGATGGACGGAGCTTGCGAGCTGTCACCTGAGGAAGAGGCCGGGTCATTTCATGTCTATTGTTACATCCACGAGGATGCAATGAATAGACACCCGATTCTTTATAAGGGATATAAAGCAACCTTGTTGAACACCGAAAATCCAATCTACCGAAGACGAATAACTGTCAACCCTGAACATTCCGTAAGTTTTGAGATAGATATACACAATTTAGGTGTGTTTGGGATGTAACTGCCGTCAAATCATTAGATAGGAGGATGCTGACATGCACTACGAACGCACAGAAGGCACGACACGCTATCTACTCTTTCCAGACAGGCTGACGCTCCACGTCATCGTCGACAACCGCATCAAGGACGTGAAGGACGTCTCCGAAGACGAACTGTACGCCCTGCTCGACTCGAACGAGTGGGTGCTCAAATGAACCGCCGCAAGAAGAAGCCGCAAACCTTCGTCCGGTATCGGGGTACACGCTTGATGTATCTCGTGCGGATGGAAGGGGAAACACGTGCCACGCTATACGACGCATTTAGTCAATGCGAGTTGCAGTTGCTGTTGAAAGAGGGATGGGAGGTACACCCTTGGACAAACGAATGAAACGCAAAATACTGACACTCTATTCGAACGGCATGAACGCACACGTCATCACGGTTGAACATAACTTAGATCCACGTGCCGAATACACGGTCACGACGATGGAAGTCGCTGACGTACTTAGGGAGATGGGCGCAGTCGACCCGACCCGCCGCATCCCGCAAAAGCCAGAGATACAACCCGACATGCCGAAACGCTTCATCTCGATCAGCGAGAGTAAGAAACAGCGCTCGAAGCACAAGATGAAGAAGAAGCGGGAGCTAACGGAAGACGCCAAGCATTGGCACTCGCTCGCCTGCGGTTTCGTACGAAGCGGCTATAAGGCGTTGCGGTGCCGTGACATCTACAAACTCGAACGACTCATCAAACAATACGAGGCGATGGGCTATACGCAGGTCGGGGAGATCACCTCGGACTTCGCCTTCGACGGCGACACGTACCTCGCTGTCATGAAGAAAGGAGACACACCGGATGCAAGATGAACTATTGAGCACGAAGTTATCCAAGAAGGAGCGGAAACGCATCGAGCGTCTCCTTTTCGACTATCACCGCATGCCATCGAAAATCGAGAGCGCCAAGATGAGAGCCGAGCAAGCCGTCACCGCCAGCTACACGGTCCAGGAGGGGAGTCGCAATGCCTCCCCGTCTGACCCGACGGCAAGCCTCGCCATAAAGCGTGATGAGATCGGCCAGATGGAACGCCTTCGGAAGTTGCTCGAAGACCAGTACGACCTCATCACGGACGACGAGCGCTACATCTGGAACCATGTGTACCATCCCCGTCACCGCTTCACACCCGAACGGACGGCGGCGGCATTATCCATCTCGCGTCAGCATTACTTCAACCTTCGGAACCGCCTCATCTCGCAAGTGGCAAGCGTGCTTGAAGGGAAATACGATGTGACATTTTGGGAGAGTGAACGACATGATTGACGACGAACTCGGCGCATTGGTCGAGGACAAGGACATCCCGTACAGTGTGCAGCTACAACTTATCAAGAAACGAACCGAGCGAGGCATGTCGCCTCTGCAGATCGCCCGACTCATGGGCCTCAAGAAAAAGGACATCCAAGCCGTCGTGAAGGAACACGGCTGGTCAGCGAAACGGGAGATCGAGAAGGTCGGCAACGGCAGACCGCCGCGACCGTCCGAGAAGACCGAATGGCGCATGCAGGAGATGAAACGACTCGCTCATGAGGGCTACAACCGCAAACAGATCGGCGCACTCTTAGGCATCGACCGGAGTTATGTCGACACACTCTGCCGTCGCTACGGCATCAAGACGGTGAGCCAGCTCGAACAGATCGAGAACCTATACAGCAAAGGCTGGACACAAATGAAGATTGCCGAAGAGCTCGGCGTCTCGAAACAGCGCATCAGCGAGATGATTAAACGCCACGACTTGAAGAAAGGAGACAGACCATGACGACCGAACTGAATGAGCCGCAAGCGCCGATTCGCATCGATGTGGTGCAGAAACAATATAAGAATGGAATGCAACTTGACGAACTCGCCCGTCTCTATGAGGTGACGCCCGAGACGTTGGAGCCGATTGTCCGAGACATTCAACAGAAGCAGCGTAAGGTTTGCACCAAGGAATTCCATTACAGCAACCTATCGAAAGAAGAATTGACAGAAGCGCTCGAACGAAACCCGACGGTGCACTCGTTCAAACGTTTCGCTGGTATCGCCTCTGATAAAGAGATGTGGGCCTTGCTCGAACGTCACGGATTGTCTCACATGGTCCGGACGGAAGCTCAACGGATCGAGGAACGGAACCTGCAAATCATCAAGGCGTTGGAATCTGGTGCGACTCAAAAAGAGGTGGCGAAAGAGTTCAATGTTTCCGTAGGCACCGTCCATATTGCCATCCGAGACCTTAAGCGTGATGACCTCAAACGCACCTGGTTGACCGCCGAAGATTGCGAGCGACTCGCCGGACAAGTGAAGCAACTTGTCGAGACGATGACGAACAAAGAAATTATGAAAGAACTCGGGATTACTCAGAATCAATTGAGCAAACTACGTCGAGAGTACGACATCAAGCCCGCGAAACGTGATATGACGAATCGGTTCAATCGCGAGAAACACGATGGGAGAGCGAAACGGGAGAAGGAGGAGAAGCAGGTGGCGAATACTAAATCTCGCACGACTGACTTTCAGGAGTTGGCTGATCGGATTGGCAGCCTGTTCGAACAGGGCTTGACCACCGAAAAAGTCATCGAAGCAGCAGGTATCAGCCGAGGCACTTACTACCGTGTCAAAGAGTCGCACGGGAAAGAGTGGAAAATAGTCGACGGTCGGAAGAAGCGTTCACCGAAAGCAGCCAAACCGAAAGCACCGTATCTCATCCACCCACTTGACCAAAAGGAGGAACCGCCCGTGAAAGAAACGACGACAGCAAGCCTAGAAAGCGCCGTGACCGCGTTCAAAGCCGAGGAAGTATCTGAACTCATCGGCGCACCGCACGAGCACAAGAAGCCGTCCACACGCGTCATCAACCGCGACAAGGACGTGTGGGGCGAATATTTGACGGCACGCTCGCAGGAGATTCATGACGTGGCGCACGATGTCGAGGTGGTCGTGGAGGACGGCAAGCTGATCGAGCGCACGACGATTCAATACACGTTGGAAAGGGAGTTGACGAAATGACCATACTCTACGGACTGACTGCCATCGGACTCGGCATCTACGCCATCTTGCTGCAGAATCGCATCGACGAGTTGAAGGAAGACACCGATGCGCTCGAAAGCCAAAAAGAAGCGCTGGCTACGATGAATCTGATGCTCAACGGGTCATTGCGGAAGGCGCGAGAGCAGTTGCGTGCGAAAGAGGCGGAGAACGAGCGGTTGATGGATTGCATCATCGAGATTGAACGAGAAATGGGGGCGAGTGAATGAGAGAGATTAAATATCGCTACATCGTGACAGAACCAGCTAAGAACATCACGCATCGTCTATATCACACGCTTGAAGGAATCGAGAGACTCGACCCAAATCATCAGATTTTCAAACCGAGTTACGAGATTGTGTCTAGGGATTTGTATACAGGGTTTAAGGACAAGGATGGAACTGAAATTTATGAAGGTGATATTACTGAACGCATTGATCGGGACCAATTAGTTTTCGGTAAAGTCGAAAGAGATATTGATGGGACTTGGCTATTAATTGAGGAATATGGAGCTGTATTTTTGAGGCATTTACTAGAGTTAGTTGCGGTGGCTGGAAATGTCCACGAACATCCTTACCTGCTGGAGGTGGACGAATGACCACGAGTGTAAAAAACCGAGGCAAAGACCTCGAAGCCCTCGTCATCCAGAGTAACCACGTCTATCGCATGCGGCAGGAGGCGTTGATCCATCAGGCGCACGCTGAGGTCAAGACGATACGGGGGCGCAACGGGCAAATCGTCAACGCGTTCCATAAGGGCAAGGCAGGACTCGACTTCTACGGCATCGCAGACGGCAACTACATCACGTTCGACACCAAACAGACAGCGAACAAGACGAGCTTCCCGCTCGGCAACATCGAGCACCATCAGTACACGACAGTCGTGGAGAAGCGGACAAGGCGGGCGGCATCGCCTTCCTGCTCGTCCGCTTCTCCTACTGGGGCGAGACGTACTACCTGAGCGCTGAACAGCTACGGTACTGGTGGACGCAAAAGGAACGCAAGAGCATCCCGTATCAGTGGTTCGTGGACAACTGCAAGGTGGTGCGTAGTCAGAGTGCGGCGGCGCTCGATTGGTTGAGTGTCGTCCGAGAGGAGCTAGGCGAACGTGATTGAATGGACGGACACAGGCATGACGCTGTTCCTCATCGTGATATTCGGGGCGATGGCGATCAGCTTACTACAGGAGGGGAACGAGAGATGACGTTAGAGATTATCCCGCACGAGAAACGAAAGAATCACTTACGCATCAAGTACAAGGGTGTCGTCGTCGCAGACGGCATCCGGTGCCCGAGCGGACGGATCGAGGTACGACCACGGGAGAAACACTTCCCGTATCATCGGACGAATCGGGTGCTCGACGAGGGGCAACTGAGGGAGTTTGTGCTTTTATCGGACGTGGCGAAGGAAAGATAAATTTTATAGGAGAGTGGATGGGATGGAAAAATACTTTATTTCATACAACTACGCGAACAGGACAGGAAGTGGTTTCGGATGCACTCAAACATTGATTGATAGAAAAATTACAGATATCGATGTGGTAAGAGAAATTGCGAAAAGTATCGAAAAAGATTACGGGTTCGATAGCGGATCGGTTATCATCCTTAGTTTTCAACGATTTGACCAATAAAATTATGAATTGACCAGAAGATGCCAATAAAAGAGCTTGGTGCGACCCATAAAGTCCCATCAAGCTCACGAGGAGGTTCGGTATGGAACATCATGTCTATGCAGCGACATACGGCGATCAGTTCGGAAACATGGAGGTCAGCGTGTACCAAGGTGAACCAATGCACCTGTTCGTCTACTGGCAGGCGGTCACGGACAAGAAGGGACAGACGGTCGTCATCAAAAGCGCGCACTGGGCAGGGGCGGAGAGTCCGTGCGACGGGTACGAGATTCTCGGTGAGTGGGATGACGAGGCAGAGGGACGATTCGAGGCAGAGCGAAAGAAGTTGATAGTGGAGCACGATGCGACGGATGGACCGAATCGAGAGGCGACAGTAAGGCTTGAGAAGAGACCGACACCTGTGAAGAGGGTTGCACCCTTGGAGCGGGAATACGGGCAAATGAGACTATTCTAGGAGGATGAGAGCATGATTTTATCAGAGCAGACGTTTATCGAGTTGGCAGGCAAGCAGGAAGTGTTGGACGCGAAGATTAAACAAAAGAACGGAGTGACAGACTTACCGCTCAGACGGATCGAGTTGTATTTCCGCATCGAGTTAGCCGAGTGTCTGAACGAAATGAAGGGCGACTTCAAGCATTGGAGCAACAAACCGATGCGGCGGGCGGAGTTTATCGAGGAATTGGTGGACGCGTTGCACTTTTACCTCAGCTTCGTCAACCACATGATTAAGCAGGACAGCCCATTCTTTGAAGATATGGACTTACAATCAGCGTACTTCGATGTTGTCACTGAATATGACATTTACCAGGACTACATCAGCGGTGTAAAAGAGCTAACGGCGTGGGATATCGCGACGGATTGTATCGGGAGCGGACAAATCAATCGTTCCCTTGCCATCCTATTGTCGCTCGCTGAGTATTATGAGTTTACCGAACAGGACATCATCGACACATACAACCGCAAGAACGCCGTCAACCACGACCGTAGCGATTCGGGGGTGTACTGATGCCACTGGACACTCAAGCGACACTCAACGCATTGATCGAGCAGAATAGACGCATCGCGGGCTACCCACCGAACTGTGACTGCGGGAACGAGGCGACGTTGCAACAGCCGGACATCTTCGGAGGGACGACGGGGTATTGCCAGAGTTGTTACGACGTGTTGGGAGGCGAGGGGGAGTGACTACTCGTAAAAAATGGTTAAAGCGAGACGAGAAGAAAGACAAAGGTCCAGTAGAACAAATAAATATGGAAATCATGCGCTACACAATGTTTTGGAACGCTAGGAGTGACGCTAGAGCGCAAGGTCTTAGTGTCGAAAAACGACGGAGGAAGATGATGGAACGAGCAATATTGCAACAATTAAGCAAGATGTAGAAACTGACTTTACTAATTGTGTACGAATCGTGTACGCGCGTCACGCATATAGAGGATAGACTAAGAGAGTAGAGGACTCGGAGACGTTCCCACCCACCGAAGACGACCGGACGCTCCGAGGACTCGCATAATGTGTTCGTCCATGTACCATCCACCACATAGAGTAAGCAAGACGCCATTGATCTGGCGTCTTTTTAAATTTATTTTCGTGAAAAGTGGATAATTTTTCGAAAACGACCCTATATACCATGTGCGCAGAAAGTGGCGTAACTTGAATATAAGGACGTGGAACGAAATGAACAACAAACTTTTCGGAAAACCTGCGAATTCGACAAACGAGACGGTTATATCTTGTAGACAATCGAACGATGATTGTACTCATAACTGGGAGCGTGGTCGAATGGAACGCGGGAATGATTACGAATGGTTCAACGAAGATGAGGAACAAACTTACTATGATCCATACACGGGACAGGAAATCAGCGAACGCGAGTATTGGGAACACGGATGCTCGGACGAGATGATGGATAACCTGTTCTGATGAGGACGCCTCAGGGCGTCTTTTTTGTGCCTAGAATACCGCTCACGTGTCAACTCCCCTAGACATCCCCCAACGTGCGCGGCCTTGTAGACATAAACGAAAGGAGGCGATGAGATGAATGCGAGACAGCAACGATTTTGTGATGAATACCTCGTGGATTTGAACGCGACGAAGGCGGCGATACGGGCAGGATATTCGGAAAAGTACGCTGGGCAGAATGCAGACAAGCTACTAAAGAATACTAAAATTAGGAATTACATCGACGCTCGGTTGAATGCAAAAGAACGCTCGCTCATCGCCTCTCAGGACGAGGTGCTCGAGACATTGACCCGCATCATCATGGGTGACGAACGGGGAACCGCTCTCGTTGGTGTTGGAATGGGCGCACAGGAGGTGTCGCAAGTGCCACCTACAAACGCAGAGAAGATTCGGGCAGCGGAAATCCTCGGGAAGTATTACAAACTGTTCACGGATCGCTCAGAGGTCGACGTGAAAGGTTCGCTCGCCGTCCAGTTCGTCGATGACATCGGTGGCGATGACGGATGACCGTAAAGCAAATCCGTTTGTCCGAGTTGCTCCCGAAGGCGTTTCATTCGTCTTGGAAGGCGGCGATCAGTCCCGACATCCTCAACGTCGTCGAGAAGGGTGGGCGTGGTTCCGGTAAATCATCGGACATCGCGATCATCTTGACCCAGTTGATGATGCGGTACCCGCTCAACGCAGTGGGCATCCGCAAAATCGACAACACCATCGAGCTCTCGATCTTTGAACAAATGAAGTGGGCCATCGAACTATCGGGTGTCAGTCACCTCTTCAAGATCAACAAGAGCCCGATGCGGATCACCTACATCCCTCGCGGCAATTACATGGTGTTCCGTGGGGCACAGGAACCGGAGCGCATCAAATCGCTCAAGGCATCCAATTTCCCGTTCGCATTCGTCTGGATTGAGGAGCTCGCTGAGTTCAAGACAGAGGACGAGATCACGACCATCACCAACTCCATCCTACGGGGCGAGTTGCCGGATGGTCTTTTCTATAAATTCTTTTTCAGTTACAACCCGCCGAAGCGTAAACAATCATGGGTCAATAAAAAGTACGAGTCAGCGTTCATCCCGTCCAACACCTTCGTGCATCATTCGACCTATCTGGACAACCCGCACATTTCGAAGCAGTTCATCGAGGAGGCGGAGGCCATGAAGGCACGGAACCCGATGCGGTACAGATGGGAGTATGGTGGCGAGGCGATCGGCTCGGGTGTCGTCCCGTTCAGCAATCTCACGTTCAGAACAATCACGGACGAAGAGGTCGCAAGGTTCGACAACATCCGTCAGGGCGTCGATTTCGGTTATGCGACCGACCCGCTCGCTTTCGTGCGATGGCACTATGACAAGACCCGCCGCAAACTGTACCTCATCGATGAGCTGTATGGCGTGAAGCTGTCCAACAGGCAGTTGGCTGAATGGGTCATGTCCAAGGGCTACCACACGAAGGAAATCATCGCAGACTCCGCAGAGCCGAAGTCCATCGCGGAACTCCGTTCGATGGGTCTTGCTCGCATCATCGGGGCGAAGAAGGGTCCTGACAGTGTCGAGTTCGGTGAACGATGGCTCGACGACTTGGACGAGATCATCATCGACCCGAAACGGACGCCTCACACGGCGAAAGAGTTCGAGGACATCGATTATCAGACCGATCGTGACGGAAATCCGAAACCGAAGCTCGAGGACAAGAACAATCACGCGATCGACTCGACCCGCTATGCAATGGAGCGGGACATGAGACCACAGGCCGCGGCATTAAAAGTAAGGGGGTAAGCACATGGCAAACGATTTCGAGACCGGGGGCGATTACGTCGCATCGAACGGCAACATCAAGGGTTACACGTTCGACATCCCCGACTATACCGATGAGATCCTCCTGCTCGACCAAGGAGAAGACCATCGGAAGGTCATCCCGAAACTCATCGAGAAGCACAAACCGCAACGTCTGCGCATGCTTATGAACCACGAGCGCTATAAGACGGACGCGAGCGGCGTCCCAGTGTTTCATCGGTCGTTCGAGCGGGACGTGACCATCGATAACCGCATCAACAACGACTATTTCTCAGAAATCGTCGACATCAAGACAGGGTACTTCGCAGGAAAGCCCGCGGCGTATGCCTATGACAAGCAGGAACAGAACTTTGAGAGCATCTCGGAGCGGCTGACGGACTTCTTGGAACGCAACCGCATCGCAGACGTCAACATGGAAACGACGAAGTATTGTGCCATCGGCGGCTACTCTGCCCGACTGCTCTATATCGACACGATGGGCAAGGAACGCATGATGTACATCCCCGGTCATCAGGCCATCCTCTTGAACGAGGACGGGAACATCATCGAAACGAAGTACGCCGTCCGCTACTACGGCAAAGAAGGCAACTATGTCATTCACTTCTATGACGGGTTACGCCGCTACAAGTACCAACAGGACGGCTCAGAGCTCAAACTGTTAGAGGAGAACATCCACGCCTTCAAGCTCTGCCCGCTGTTCGGCTATCCGAACAACGAGGAACTTATGGGCGACCCGGACAAGGTGCTCGGACTCATCGACGCCATCGACCGCACCGTCTCGGATGTGAACTCGGAGATCGAGGCGTTCCGTCTGGCATATCTCTTGTTCCTCGGTGCATCCGTCGACCAAGAACAGATTGACAACATGCGAAAAAGTGGAGCCATCTCCATACCGGGCATGTCAGGCGAGAAGATAGATGCACGTTTCCTCGAGAAGAACCTCAACGACAGCGCCATCGAGAACCATCTCAACCGCCTGCATGACAACATCTATCGTTTCAGTGGTACGCCAGACCTTGCAGACGAGGCGTTCAGCGGCACTCAGAGCGGCGAGTCGCTCAAGTTCAAGCTGTTCGGACTGGAGACCAAGGCGGCACGCTTCGAGCAAAAGTTCAAAGCGGCAGACACACGAATGTTCGAGGTCATGTCCACCAAGTGGGCACTCGAGAACCTCGCCATGAACCCTTACAAGGTGTTCGCAGAGTTCAAACGCAACTTCCCGCAGAACCTCGTCAACGAGGCGGACATCCAACAGAAACTAAAAGGACTCGTATCCGACCAGACACGCCTCGGGCTCGCCTCGTTCGTGGATGATGTCGAATATGAGCTCGAACTGATGGAGCAGGAGAAGGATGCCATCGACCCGCTCGACCTCGACGAGGAGACGGAAGTCCTAGAGGGTGAGACCGATGCCGTCGTTTGATGACAAACAGAAGGCACTCGAGAAGGCGCAGAAACGACGTGAGGTGCTGTTCGAGCGTGAGACTAGACGAATGTATCAGGATATCATCAAGGACGTTCTAGGCGACGTCTCCGCCATCTATGCACGACTGGAGAAGGATGAACTGACCTATGAGGACATGGCGAAGTTCAACCGCCTCGACTCGCTCGTCAAACAGATTGAGACCCGCTCCAAGCTCCTCACTCAACGACGACGAAACGCGTTGCTGACATATCTCTCAGACGCGTTCCGCTTTTCTTACGAATACATGGCATTCGGCATCGAGACCGCGGCCATGGCATACCTGAACTACACGAGCGTGACCACGGAGCAGATCCTTGCCTCCGTGAACAATCCGGTGAAGGGGCTGACGCTGAATGAAACGTTGGAAAAGAATCGTCGTGACATCATTGCCACTATCCGCTCCACCGTGACGCAAGCGCTCGTGAGAGGGTCGTCCTACTCGTCGATGGCGAAAGAGCTCAAGACGGTGTTCGAGGGCGATTACAAGAAGGCTATACGGGTCTCACGCACTGAGGCGCACCGTGTCGTCGAACAAGGAAAATCGCAGGCGGTACAACGAGCGGCGTCGCAGGGAGTCGTCATGATGAAGAAATGGAACTCCTCCCGTGACAGCCGTGTCCGCAAAACGTCGAAAGCCAACCACCGAAAGATGGACGGTCAGACGGTCAAGGCGGACGAGCAGTTCAACCTCGGCAGGGGAATCAAGGCGGATGCTCCCGGAACCTCTGGGGTCGCCGCCCATGACATCAACTGCCGCTGTTTCGTGACCTACACGGTCGAACGTGTCGAGAAGAAGGAACACGCCGAACTGGCGTCCATGACCTACGAGGAATGGCGAAAGGTACGGCTCAAATAAATCAAATCACACGCGGCTCGATTGACGCGATACGAGGAGGATACGCATGCGGCTCCGAATCGGCTCGGTGATCGAAACGCACAAAAGGAGATTTCATCTATGTTCAAACGTGAAACGAAATACCCGCTCAACCTGAACCTACAATACTTCGCAGAAGGCGGAGGGGGCAGCGGTGCTAGTGATCAAGGCAGTGGACAAGAGGGCGGCGCAGACAAAGGCGCAGACAATAGCGGCCAAGGCGCGGCGGCTCCCGTCTTCACACCGGAGCAACAGGCACAGATCGACGCACTCATCAAGTCCGCTCAGGACCAAGTCCGAAACGATTATGGCAAGAAACAGAAAGAGTTGCAGACGACTATCGACCAGTTGAAGAATCAAGGGAAATCGAAGGAACAACTCGCACAGGAGGCGGAGGACAAGCTCCTCCAAGGTCAACGCGAACTGTTGTCTCAAAAGAACAAATTCCACGCGATCCAATCACTGGCGAAGGAGGGTCTTGATTCAGAACTACTCGATCTAGTCATCGTAAACGAGGGCGAGGACGAAGAAGCCCGCAACACAGCAACGGACGAACGGATCAAGACGGTCAGCGACATCATCAACCGACTCGTCACCAAGCAGGTCGAGGAGAAGATCAAGGGCGCAGGGTACAACCCGGGCAACGGCTCGGCAGGCTCTAGCGGTTCCGGCTTCAAATCCATCGCAGAGACGATTCGTGCAAACCAGATCAAAAAATAATCGAAAGAAGGTAAACCTACATGCCTACATTTAACCCAGATAACGTTTTATTGATGAACGCCCGCACGGGTAGCATCCCGACACAATTCGCATCAGAAATGATTGGCGAGGTCGTACAGAACTCTGCCGTCATGCAACTCGCTCAACTCGAGGACATGAGCCTCCCGAAGAAAGAAATCACGTACCTCGCTGAAGGCCCGGGCGCTTACTGGGTCGCAGAAGGGGAACGCATCCAGACGTCTAAGGCGACATGGTTGACTGCTGAGATGGAGGCGAAGAAACTCGGCGTCATCATCCCAGTGTCTAAGGAGTTCTTGAACTACTCGGTCTCAGACTTCTTCAACATGATCCGTCCGAAAATCGCTGAGGCGTTTTACAAGAAGTTCGACCAAGCGGCATTGTTCGGCACGCAGTCACCATATGCGGCAGGGCACTCTATCCTCGCGGCGGCTACTGCGGCAGGTAACACGGTGGCGCACGATGACGCTGAAGCGCTCTATGGTCAATTGAACGGACTCATCGGACTCGTCGAGGACAATGAAATCGATCCAGACGGTATCGCGACGGTTCGCTCGCTCAAACAGGTGTTCCGTGGAGAGCTCGACTCGACTGGTCGCCCGATCTACGTCAAAGGAGACGGTACTGCACCGGACGACATCCTCGGTTTGCCTATCGCTTACGTCAACGGCTCATCGTTCGACAAGACGAAGGCTGTCGCCATGACAGGTGACTGGGACTATGCTCGTTTCGGTATCCTCCAAGACATCCAATACTCGATCTCTGAAGAGGCGACACTCACGACTGTCGTCGATGAAGGCGGGGAGCCGCTCAACCTTTGGGAACGTGACATGTTCGCGCTTCGTGCGACGATGCATGTGGCATTCATGGTCCTCAAGGACGAGGCGTTCGCTGTACTCACTCCAGACGTGACACCATAAGGAGGTTTGACTCATGGTTGAAAAGTTAGTGATCATCAAGAAAGAAGGCAAGAAGGCGCTCGAGGTATCAGAGCGCCTTTATCGTGTGTATTACAAGGGGCTAGGCTACAAGTTGGCTGAAGCCGATGACGCTCAGGTGGTTGACGATAATGACCAAGTACCGGACGGGGACAAAGGCGACCAAGAACCCGCACTCGACGAACTCACGAAGGCGGAAATCATTAGCAAGTTGAAAGAGGGCGGCGTCGAACACAACCCACGCGACACGAAAGAGGTATTACTCAAACTGTTAGAGGGTGAATGATGTGACACTTGCAGAACTCAAGGCGCTCCTCGGCATCCCAGTCGAGGACACGAGCCAAGACATGAAACTCTCGATGTTGCTCGAGTCGGGAATCCTCGCCGCTCAGTCGTACTGTGACAAGCTCGATTTCCTCACACTCGTCGATGCGGAGACGGGTCTTCTCGTGCTCCCTGCGGCGGTCAAGCTCGGCATCTCGGACTGGGTCAAGGCGAACCAGACCATGAGCGCCCGTCAAGGTGTGACCGCTGAGTCCATCGGCGGGTTATCCCAGTCGTTCAGTGGTGACGAGACGGTCATCTATGCGACCGCTCAGAAGCACTGGGCACCGTACCATTCAGACGTGCTGTTCATGCCTGTGAGACGTCGTCATGGGCGTTAAAATCAGGCGACGCAATCCTGACCTATTGAAGGACATCGTGAAGAACGCGAAAAGCATCGATGGTCGGACATTGCGGGTCGGTGTGATGGAGGACGGGGAGCTCGGCATGATCGCCCACGTCCACGAATACGGGTGCGACATCCGTGTCACTGACAAGATGAGGGCGTATCTCTCCGCCGCGAAAGGCATCCACCTGAAGAAGTCGACGACCGTCATCCGAATACCGGAGCGGTCGTTCATTCGTGCCGGATTTAACGAGCATGAGGCAGGATGGAGACAAAAGGCGAGTGAGCTCATCAACGAGGCGGTGACCGGGAACGTCCCTGTGGACACCATGTTCGACATGCTCGGTCTGGAGCTCGCAGGAAAGATTCAAGAGTTCGCCCGTGACCTCAAGAGCCCGCCGAACAGCTCGGCGACGAAGATGCTCAAGGGTTCGGGCAATCCGTTGGTGGACACTGGTCGAATGATCGGCGCCATCAAGCACGAGGTGGACTGATATGCTATACAACTTTGCAGGTCTGATTCAAAAGTATGAGGTCAGCGTGCCTTACACGATCGAGACGGCAGGCTATCGAGACCCGGCGACGGGCAGATGGGTGGATGGTATCAAGTCCACAGCGGACAGGCTCATGGCCGTCCTACCTGCCGACAAACAGGCGGTATATGAGAGCGGCGGTCGAATCACATCGGCGAACCGCATCATTTACAGCCGCTCGGCGCTCGATGTACGAGGGAGCATCCTTTTCGAGGGTGCCCGTTGGACCATCGAGACGTATGGTGACTATACGACATATGGCGATTTCTTCCGCTATGTGGCGACGAGGGAGGCGACGGCGTGAAAACCTATGATTCTATCATTCAAGGCTTCTATGCGCCGTTACGGGGCTACCTGGGGCGTGAGGTCGTCCCTTCCAATGAGGAGGCGCCTCGCCCAGAGCTCCCGTTCTGCTCGTACAATGTCATCAACCCTCGTCTGGTGCAACATGGGCCGATGAGCGGGCATGTCGAGACGGTCGTGGACGGTGAGACCGTGACGGAACGCAAAGAGACGGACGTCGAGGTCGTGTTCTCGTTCAACTTTTTCGGACAGACGGATCTCGAGGCGATGTCTCTCGCTTCCAAGGCGGAGGAATACCTCGATTTCGTGGGCGAGTATGAGCTCAACTCGAGAGGGTTGACCGTGGTCGACATCACGAACGTCCAAGACCGCACATTGTACCTCGGCGACGCCTATGAGCATCGTGTCGGGTTCGATGTACGGTTCAGGGTGAAGGAAACGAAGGAACGTGTCGTCATCCATACGATCGATGACGCGGAGATCGAACAAATTTAATTGAGGAGGGCATCACATGGCTCTTTATAAAGACGTGAGCGTCAGCATTGACGTGTTGAAGCCATCGGGGGCGGTCACATCGACGAACGTGCTCTTGGTGGTCGAGAAGACGGGCGGTTTCGCCTACAAAGAATATTCAGGGGATGACGCACTCGCATCGGTGGAGCTTGATTTCGCTGCTACGACTGAGGCGTACAAGATGGCGGCGACTTTACTCCGTCAGAACAACCGACCTGAGAAGATCGCCATCGTCGGGTTTGACTCGGTGAGCGATTCGGCGGCCGATGTCGTCGAGGACAATCTCAATCAAGATTGGTACTATGTCGTGTTGGAATCGGCTGACACGGTCGACCAAATCGCCGTGGTGCAGAAGTTGGATGCACTCGACAACAAGGTCGCCATCCTCCGCTCGAATGCTGTGGCGGATGCTGAGGCGCTTCATGCGGCGAACATCGAACGTTACTATGTTCTCTATACGTCAGAGGCGGACGAGTACATCGATGCGGCGTTCGTTGGTCAGTTCGCGGCAGACGCGGCAGGAAGTGCGACAGCGAAGTTCAAGCAACTCGAGGGCATCACTCCGGTCGAGCTCTCGCTTGCTGATTTCAATGCATTGGAGGCGGTCAATGCATCGTCTTACGTCACGAAATTCGGCGAACCGCAGACGACTGGCTCGAAATTGGGCGGCGGCGAGTTCCTCGACGTGGTGGCAGGCAACGACTGGATGATTGCGATGCTTGAACAGCGTGTCCAAGCGCTCTACATCAAGAACCGCAAGATTTCATATACGCAGGCGGGCGCGAACATGATCGGTGCTGAGGTCGAATCGGTCATGAAGCTCGGCCTCGACAACGAGATCATCGCAACGGACGAGGCGGGCAACGGCATCTATTCGGTCGTCATCCCGGACGTACAGGCGATGACAGAGGCAGACCGTGCCTCACGTAAGCTTAAAGGCGTGAAATTCACCTACCGCTTGGCAGGAGCCATCGAAGAGGTAGACATCAAAGGACAAGTATCGTTCTAATAGGGAGGGAAAACGGACATGCCAGAATATACTTCATATAATGCCAAAGACACGACAATCACTGCAGATGGCGTCTTTTTGACTGGTTTCGCTGAGGATAAGATCGAGTTCGAGCCGAACGAGGACGGATTCGAGTACGAGGCGGGAGCGGATGGGGACTTTATCGTCTCTGAGTCAAACGACACATCTGCGACGGTCACGATCACATTGCAGGCGACATCACCGTCGAACAAGCACATGATGAACCTACTCAAGAAAAAGCAGTTCTTCCCGCTCTGGGCGGTATCAAAGCGTGGCGCACTCACGGAGAAGGCGGGCGGCAACAAGGCGCGCATCCTCAAGGGTCCTACTGGTACCCTCGGGACGACTGCGGAACCTCGTGAATACGAGATCGTGGTCTTCGACTTCGATAACAAGTACGAATAATCAATAGCAAGGGGCGGGAAATCGTCCCTTTTTTATTTGACACTAATCAAACAAACGGAGGTTTTTACCCATGTCAAAAGCATTCGAGCAACGCAAGGAAACGATCAACGGCACAGAATACGTCTTCCAGTTCCCGGGACTACGAGCGGCGAACGAAATCTCGGACCGTGCTAAGAACCAGTTCGGCGTCGTCCAACAGACGAAGATGCAGGACGAATATTTCGCACACGTCGTCGTGTCGCCTAAAGTGTCGTGGGACTATTTCGAGAACGAGAAACCAGAGGACTATGCGCAGGTCTTGAAGATCTGTAACGAGGTCTTTCAGGGACCCTTCGCGGGAAAGTAAGAGCTATTATCGAGAGAAAGCGAAACGGGACTCGCTCATCTACCGCCCGCTCCTCGCAGAAAACTGCTCCGCGACGTACACGGAGCTCAAAGAAATGACGCTCGATGAACTGTATACGCTGAACGCCGCTCTCGACCTGTACAACGAGGAAGTGAAGGCGCAGATGGAGAAGGCGAAGCGTGGCAAGAAGTAACCCGACAAAGGGGGTGGCAATATGTCAGACAACAGCACAGAGATTCAGATAGACTTCGGGGTCAGAGGGTTCGGTGACGTCAAGAAGGCGGACGATGCACTCGATGACCTCGGAGATAAGGCCAAGGTCACGGGTGACAAGATTGATGACTTCGGTGACAAGGTCAAACCCACCACGGATGATGTCGACGATCTTGGTGATAAAGCGAAAGACACAGGCGACAAGGTCGAAGGGTTCGGTGCTAAAATGGGCGCCGCCTTCGCCGCTCTCGGTGGTGCCGCCATCATCGGGCAGGTCGGGACGATGTTCTGGGAGATGGGCAACGAGTATGAAGGTGCGATGAACCAGATTGCTGCTTCGACTGGTGTAACGGGAACAGAGCTCGCAGGACTCGAAGATGTGGCCAATGATATCTATGTAAATAATTTTGGAGAGTCCTGGGATGATGTCGCGAACTCATTGGCTGCCGTAAGAAAAGCCACAGGGGCGAGCGGAGATGAATTGCAATACTTGACAGAGAGTGCAATCGGACTTCGGGACACGTTCGGTTATGACGTCACAGAGTCCGTCCGCGCTGCAGACAAGATGATGAGTAACTTCGGTATCACGGGTGAAGAGGCGTTCAACCTCATTGCACAAGGTGAAGCGGAAGGGTTAAACGTCGGCGGAGAACTTCTTGGAACGCTAGATGAATACTCCGGTTACTTCTCAGCGCTCGGGTTCAGCGCGGATGATTTCTTCGAGATGATGAAATCGGGATTAGATTCCGGTTCGTGGAACATTGATATCATTGGCGACAGCATCAAAGAATTCGGGATTCTTTCCACGACTCAGTCTGAAAAGGTAGGAGACGCTTTAAAGGCGCTCGGCTTTGATTCAGAGGAGATGATTGCGACGTTTGCCAAAGGTGGACCTGAAGCGAATGAAGCATTCGGTGAAGTCGTCAATGCACTACAAGGGGTTGAAAGTCAGGCAGACCGCAACGCGTTAGGCGTAGAGTTATTCGGTACCAAATGGGAAGACATGGGTTCAAGTGCCGTCCTAGCTCTGGGGAATACCGGAGACTTGTTCGACCAGACAAAGGGTTCGATGGATGCCATCAATGCCGTCAAATACGACACGCCGATGGAAGCACTCGCGGGAATCGGAAGACAGCTCGAGGTGAGCATTGTCCAACCGATCATGGAGAAGGTCATGCCTGCGATCAATGCGTTCGCCACATGGGCATCTGACAATATGCCGATCATCACAGCGGCAATCGGCGGGCTTGCTGTCGCCTTCGGTATTCTCGGGGCGGTCATCATGTTCACGGTCGTACCTGCCGTATGGGCCATGATGGCGCCGTTTTTGCCAGTTATCGCTGTTGCTCTTTTAATCGGAGCGGTCGCAGGGGTCATCATCTGGGCATGGCAAGAATTTGATTTAAGCTGGCAGAAAATCTGGACAAGCATATCGACATGGGCAATTGATACATGGACCATGCTGTCCGGTTGGTTTGTCACTGGATGGAATTACCTTGTTGAAACCGGTAAGACATTATGGTCAGATTTTATGAATGCTCTCAATCAAATTTGGACAGGAATTGTCAATTTTGCTATTGAATTGTGGACTAGTTTCACTACCTTCCTTTCTGAAATGTGGTCTGGGCTCATTTTGCTCGGAACGACTTTATGGGAAGGATTCAAAACGACTGTATCAACAATTTTCACAAATTTACTCACGACTGCACTTGAAATCTGGGAGTCCATAAAGACAGGTATTTCAACGGCAATCGAGTCAGCATACACGGCTGTGACTACCACGGTCGGAAATATTTATGACACGATCGTCGAAGGATTCAACAGCGCAGTCGAGTTCGTCCTTGGACTCGGTCAAACCTTTTACGATGCGGGTGCCGGATTGATCGGGCAGATGATCGAGGGGATTTCTTCGATGGTCGGCAAGGTCACAGAGACGATTTCAGGAGTCGCGGAGACCATTCGGGAATACCTCCCGTTCTCACCTGCCAAAGTGGGACCACTGTCCGACCTCGACCATCTCGATTTCGGTGGCCCGATTCAGGACAGCATCATCAAGGCGACGCCGAACGTGCAAAACTCGATGGGCACGATGTTCACGGGTACGACTTCATACGAACGCGCGAGCATCGCACCGATGGCATCAAGCTCGAATTCATCGAGCACGTCGAACAACAGCTCGAACAATAGTAATGCGATTACCATCAATATCAACGGCGCACAGAGCCCACGAGAGACCGGGCAGGCGGTGCGCGACGTCCTAGAGGACTTGTTCGCATCATATGGACGAGTAAGTCCACGGACGACGGAGGTGTAACATGGCGAAACTAGGAAGCTATAACATCGGTGTCACCAGTGAAAGCTCCGACTTCGCCGTCGAAGCAACCTCTCATCCGGTGGAGAAGGGTGTGAACATCACTGACCACGTCAAACGTGAGCTCGAAACCTTCTCCATCACTGGAAAGGTCACAGGTGTCAACGCACCGAAGGCGGAAGCCTATTTCAAGAATCAGATGTACAGCGGGAAGCCAGTCGTTTATATCGGACGGACACGTCTGAAAAACGTCATCATCTTGGACTTCAAAAAGACGGAGCACGGACGGATCGCGAACGGATTCGAGTTCTCGGTGACATTGCAAGAGGTGCGCATCGCGAAGTCGAGCGTTGTCCGCAAGTCGACCCAAAGCAAAGGGACACAGCAGAAGAAACCGACCTCGAAACCTGCGACGAAGAACACGTATTATGTCGTAAAGAAAGGTGATACCCTGTGGGCTATCGCGAAACGATACTATGGCACGCCTGACTACCGCACCATCTTCAAGGCGAACCGGAACATCATCCGAAATCCTGACTTGATCTATCCCGGGCAAAAGTTACTAATTCCAAAACGATAAGGAGTGAGGCAATTGCAAGATAACCTGTATTACATCGAAATCGACAAGGACCTCATCCCTTATCGTTTCGACATCACACTTGGGAACTCGGTGTATTTCATGGAGTTCCGTTACAATCGTACATTCGACTTTTTCACGGTCGACCTATTGAACGAGGCGGAGGAGCCGCTCGTTTTCGGCGAACCGCTCGTCTATGGCAAGCAATTGTTCGAGGACATGGATGACATCCGGTTCCCCGTGAGTCGTCTGGTGCCGCTTGACCTCTCCGGGGTCGAAAGTCGGATCACGTTCGACAACCTGAACAAGACAGTATTCCTCTATGACCTCTCAGAGACGAACACGCCAGAGGAAGGTGAGGCGACATGACGACGACGTTCGGACGTGTGACCCGCATCGAGGTCGACAATGACGTGAGGATGTCAATGAAGGACTTGGACATCGAGTTCGAGGTCGAGTTCGACGACGACACGAACCCGAACGAGTCCATCATCAAGGTCTTCAACCTCTCGAAGTCGACCCTCAGCAAGATCAACCGAAACGACAAGGTCGGCATCGTCGCAGGATATGAGACGGACGGGTCAGGGTACATCCTGAACTCCCGCGTCTCATCGATACGCAGTGAATGGGAGGGTGTCGACCGCGTGACCCGCATCACGGTCATCGATGGTCCAGACCTCTCGAACAAAAAGACGAAGAAAAAGACATACGGGAAGAACGTCAAGGCGTCACAAATCCTCAAGGACTTGGTGCCGCTCCTAGGCGTGCCCACAGGTAAGATCAACTTGCCGAAAGACGTGTCCTATCCGAAAGGGTACACGGTCAACGAGAAGGTGGTCGAAGAGGTCGAGAAACTAGCGAAGGCGTGCGGCGCAGCTTTCTTCATTCATAAGCAACGCCTTTATATCTGTCGCATTGCAGACGCCGCCTCGTCGACACGATTCACCTTATCGAGTGACACGGGGCTCATCGGTAGCCCAGAACCCTATGAGAACGACGGCGAGCGGGGCTATAAGGTGAAATGCCTGCTTCAATACCGCATCTCAACAGCTTCACTCATCACGATCAAAAGCAAGACGGCGAACGGGCAGTTTCGTGTCCGTCGCGGCAGACACATCAAAAACGGGTCGGACTTCATCACAGAGATCGAGGTGGTCAAAGCATGAGCAAAGGTCTGAACATGCTGAACGACTTTATCGAGGAAAAGCTCTACAACCTGCATACGGCGACCGTCGCAAAGGTCGTCAAGGTCAACAGCGGCAGTTACGACGTCCAACCGCTCATCATGACGAAAGAGTTTGACGAGTCGCGGGGGGAGCGCATGCCGCTCCTCATCAATGTGCCCGCCCTTAGTCAAAAGGTATTTTTGGACGGCGTGCGGAAGACGCTGACGCCTGCCTATCAGGTCGGGGACGTCGTGTTCATCAGTTTCGGAGAGCGGGCGATCGATTATGCAATCACAGGACGGGAGGCACTGCCTGCCGATTTCAGACGGCACAGCCTGAACGATGCGGTCATCTTGGGGGTGTTTAGATGAAAGATTTGAAATTGAAGGATGGCGACCTCGTCATCTGGGAGAATGATGTCTCGCTCGTCGACGGTAAGGAAGAGGTGGCGCAGTCGCTACTCAATGCGGTCGGCACGAACATCGGAGAATTTCAGCTCGAGCCCGACATGGGCATCGAGTTTTTCAATATACTCGGCAAGGGCGTCACGAAAGAGGACATCCAAGCGGAGGTTTTTGCGGGACTATCGCAAGAGGAACGGGTCGAGACGGTCGACGAAATCAGCGTCAGCATCGACTCATTGGAACGAAAGACGTCCATCGACTTCACAGTCACGACGGTCGAGGGCGACATCATAGAGAGCGAGGTGGATTATAGTGCTTGATGAAAAAGGATTCAAACGGATGACCTATGACGAGATCCTGACAGAGCTCGAGAATCGGGCGAAATCTCAGTTCGGGCAAGACTTGAACGTCGGGCGCCTGTCCGTCATGGGCATCTTGTTGCGGGTGATCGCTTGGTTCATTGGTCTCACTTGGCAACTCGCTGAGGCGGTCTATCTGTCGGCGTTTATCTCGACCGCGACGGGCGTCAATATCGACCGTCTGGCGAAATTGCTCGGTATCACGAGACGACAGGCGGCTCCCGCTTTCGGCACGGTGACAATCACAGGACTCCCGAACAAGCTCATCGAAATCGGCACGAAGATCCGTGGCCCGAAAGAGGATGACCCGATCTATCAGACCGTCGCAGACTTGACTCTGGACGGCGCAGGGAATGGCTCTGTCGGCATCGAGGCGCTCGAGGCGGGTGTCGGGTCCAATGTACTGGCGAACACGCTCACAGAGCTCGTGGAGCCTGACCTCGACATCTACACCGTCACGAACACGGAACCCATCATGAACGGCGTGAACACCGAAACCGATCAAGAGCTCCGTGAACGATACGAAGATTCGCTATCGACTGGAGGGGCGTCGACACTTGAAGCGTTACGGGCATCTTTGCTCGGCGTCAGCGGCGTCCAGACCGTGCTCATCGAAGAAAATGACACGATGACGGAACTCAACAGCATCCCTCCGAAATCCTTCTCGGCGCTCGTATACGGCGGTAGTGACCAAGACGTCGCAGAGGCCATCTATTCGGTCAAACCTGCGGGCATCCGGTCATACGGCACGACAGAGGTCGTCGTCGAGGACAGCATCGGCGGGACGCACACCATCGGATTCGAGCGAGCGGAGGTCGTACCGATCTACGTGAACGTTACATTGTCGACAAACGAGTTTTTCCCGGTCGACGGCATGGACAAGGTCCAGACGAACATCATCAAATATATTGGTGGTATCGATGCGGACGAGACCGTGTTCAACGGTCTGGGGCTAGGCGACGATGTCATCTATACACGCATCATCTCGGCCGCCCATGCGGTGCAAGGAATCGATGACGTGACCGTGGAGCTCGGCACGAGTGAGAACCCGGTCGGAACCTCGAACATCGCCATCACGAACCGTCAAGTCGCGTTGACGGATGCGGACAAGGTGGTCGTCTCATGAGTGTGAAAAACAAGATGATTAAGATGCTGACGGACGTGTTTGACAAGAGTGAGGACAGCAACATCGCGAAACTCATCACCATCGTCGCCGAACAGTTGGATCGCTTGAACGACACGCTTCGGACGGTGAACGACTGGCGTGACATCGACAACGCTAAAGGCACGACGCTCGACCTGATCGGCGTGAACCTCGGTGAGGCTCGTGACGGACGTGACGATGATGCCTATCGCGACTTTTTGAAGACCGCCATCAAGGCGACCATCTCGAAGGGTGATATGGAGTCAGTCCTCTCGATGGGTAAGGTGCTCTATCAGGATGACATCGTGAACATCATCGAGACGTGGGCGTCAGAACGTTATGACTTTGAACCTGCCGGACTCGTGATGCAGATCGAGAACACGCGGGACGAAGGAATTCTATTGAACTATCAAATCTTGAAGCGGGTTATGGCCGCAGGCGTGCGCCTCTATATCGAGGTCTATCAACCTCGGTCTCGCATTCAGTTCGAGTCGGACGTCATCGACATGGAGACACGGAGCGTCATGCTCGGTCTCTACCAAGCAGGCAGTCAAAATATTACGGGGGTGATTCGAGGATGATACTCATTCAACCGAACACGATGGACGAGATTCAACAGTTTTTCGCAGATATGCCAGACTTCGCGCGTTTGCACATTCAAGGAGAGGGGACGCTCGACGTCGCCATCTACAAGATTGAACGGAGCGGGAACCTCGTCTCTATCTGGACACGCATCCCGACGGGCGTCCAGACCGTCACAAAGATCCAAATCATCCACAAAAACGGGTCGGTCATGCTCGAGCGAAACGCTCCATTGACAAAACCCGAATCACGGAACGTCTATACACGTTTTGAATTTGAAATCACGGAGGTGCCTGCAGAATGACAGACTATAATATTGATTTTAAGGACCATAAAGTCCAATTTCCGAACCGTTTCAAACAGGTTCAAGTATCTCCCGGTGTCGTCGACCTCATCCCGACATGGATCGAGAACCCGTCAGAAGTCATCGAGGAAGGGACGCCCGTCAACGCGGACCTGTTCGACAAGTTACGGGCGAACGTGACCCGTCGCTCTGAGACGTTCGCGGCGACAGCAGGACAGACGGTGTTCAACCTGACGAGCGCCTACATCATCGACCAAGGACGCATTGACGTCTACATCTCAGGGGGCAAACAGCGTTCGGGTGTCGACTTCACGGAGACATCCCCGACATCGTTCACGCTTTCAGAGGGATTGGATGCAGGGACCATCGTCGAGGCGGTCTATTTCAGCGCCTCGCAGGCGTTGTCAGAGGACTTGATCGAGCAGGTGCAGGCGGCAGAAGCGGCGACCATCGCGGCAAATGAAGCGACAGCGGACGCCATCAATGCGACGGAGGCGGCTCTCACAGCCAACCTCATCTGGAAGGAACCCGTCAACAACTTGACGGCGTTGAACGCTCTCTCAAACCCACAGACCCGCGACACACGACAGACGAAGGACACGGGCAATGTGTACCGCTATGACGGTAGTGCTTGGGTGCTCATCCAGACGATGGACCCGAACGCAATCACCGCACTCGATACGCGACTTACGTCGCAGTTGGCGGATATTGAGACACAGACAACCACACAAATCAACGCAGTAAACGAGGATTTGCAGACGAGTAAGACTGAGTTTGACGCAGATATCCAAACGGCACGCACCGAACAAATTAACCCGACGCGAATTGATTTAAACAGTATTCCGTCATCCAAGCTAAAAATTGCCGCAGACGCAGATCGCATCAAACTCGCCAACCTGTCTGACGAAGTGTTGCAAGCGATGGCGGGTAACACTTCGGTAAACGTGACCCCATCCGCCGGAAGTGTGACGACCGAAAAAGTAGCGACAGGGGCAGTCACACCCGATAAGACGAGCTTTGCTAAAACGGTTTTAGCAACACAAAACCTTTTTAACAAAGATGGTGTTCTAACAAATGGCTACAACTTAGACAGCACGAACGGGTCACTATATGTCAAAGCAGACTGGAGTGTGTCTGATTTTATCGAGGTAAAACCGAACACAACTTACACCGCGAACAATACAGATCGCATCGTTGAATACAATGCGGGCAAAGTATTTGTAAAAACTGTGCTTGCGCCGACGAAAACAATCACGACAGGTGCGACTGCAAAATACGTCCGAATCTCTGCCGCAAATACGAATATCGCTACATTGATGTTGGTAGAAGGTAACACTGTCCCGACACAGTATCAACCATATGATATGCAGGTATTGATCGAAAAACTGAGATTGGATGAAGTCGCCGTGAAGTCTTTGTTTTTTGAGGGCGACAAGCTGAAAGGTTCGCTAAAAGTCGATATGAATAATGTGGCCTTTTTGTATCGTGACTCTGTCAACCTCTTCGACAAGTCACGCATCACGGCAGACGCTCGGCTGAACACAAACGGGACAACGACAGCGCGAAACGACTACAACATTTCAGATTTTATCGAGATTACACCGAACACGCAGTATGCGTACTCATACGCGGTCGAGGTCGTTGAATACGACGCAAATAAACAGTATATTCGCGGGGTGTCGGGTGCGACGACCATGACGACAAGTGCGAACGCGGCATTCGTCAAACATTCAATCTACGATCCGCATTTAGACGTGTTTATGTTTGTTCAAGGGACTTCCGTCCCTGCCGACTATGTACCTTACGACGTATACTCATTTAGCGACACGATTAAAGTAGCTAAAGAAACACAACGTTATGAGGGTAAAACATGGAACGTATTAGGTGATAGCATCACCAACCGACCGGCGTATTCGTATTGGACGGTGTTGCGTCAAAGACTTGGCTTCGCTCAGGTCAACAACTATGGTGTCAGCGGTTCATCTATCGCCGTTCGCGCGGGTCGTACTGACTCGATGGTCGAGCGCTATTCGAGCATGGTTGACGCAGATGTTATCACGCTTCTTGGCGGTACCAACGATTTTGGGAGTAACGTACCTCTCGGAACGATGGCAGACCGCGTGAACACGACATTTTACGGCGCTTGCCACATCTTGTTGAGCGGACTCGTTACCAAGTATCCGACAAAAACGCTTGCGGTGTTCACGACCATCCCGCGCTACAATATGCAGGAAACGAACGGACAAGGGTTGTACGTCCACGACTATATGGACGCACTTCGTGAGGTCGCAGGATTTTACGGGATTGCGAGTTTTGACATTTTGCGTAACTCGCAAATCAAAGCGTACAACGAGACCGCGAAAACGGCTTACATCCCGGATGGTTTGCACCCGAATGATGCAGGATATGATTTACTGGCAGCTCAAATGTTACCGTTGATGGAAGGTCTGTAAGTAATCTATAGCGTTATTGGGTCAGATAGCGATGAAAAGATAGGAGGTATAATCCATGATCAAAGGAAAAATGTTAAATCTATCAAATAGTAAAAAGATTGATAAAAGTAAACTGACTAAAGATGCTGCAAAACTGATTAGTAAATGATTAGATTGTAATTACCACTCCAAGATAATTATAATAATGACGTTGTAATTATCTTGGAGGTGAATGTAAATGAAAGTTCATGGCAGTGGTTTTCCGACGCCAAACATAATGGAATTTGAAATTAGTCGTAAAATCAGATTCGTTTCAATGTGTAATATATCACCAGAGCACAATCAACTTTTCCGGATAGGAACAATGGGCGTTGAAAGGCAAATTATCTCAGAAGGTATTTCCATCGAGTCTTTGCCAAAACTAAATGCCATTATCAGTGACCAAAAGATGATAACCTTTGAACTTGACGAAGAAGCAGGTGGTTATCGAACAAACTTAGTTTTTTATCCTATTAATTTTTGGATAGAGAATCAATGGTCTGATTATGCAATATTAGCTTCGGTTCTAGAAGAATATTGTCATCATTTCTGGAATATTGAAGATGAGGCACTGGTTAAACGTAAAGTGGTCGATATTATGAACAGTCACATTTTTAATAGAGAATCTCAGGTGACTCTAGATCAAGTTTATAATATTAAATGGATAGAGGAATACGAGTACAGAAGAGACAATGGACTTGATTTGACAGACATGCACTAAAATTATTTAACGTAATTAATTTCTCTCAGAAGCGCTCCCTCGGGGCGCTTTTTCATTGTCCGTCACCGTCTCAAAAGGAGGGTCACACTCATGCACACGACACACCCCGTGACCCCACACAACAAGGAGGTCAATCATGCGTACACTAAACATCATCGAGGGCGGCATTGCCGCCATTGCAACCATCGTCACAGGGATGTTAGGGGGCTGGGACGTGGCGATTAAACTGCTCGTCACGCTCATCGTCATCGACTATGTCACCGGCTTCCTCGCCGCTGCCAAACACAAACGTCTCAACTCGGACGTCATGTGGTGGGGCGGCATCCGCAAGGGTGTCGTCTTTTTGGTCATCATCGTCGCCGTACTGCTCGATGAGATGCTCAACAACAGCCATCCCGTCATGCGGACGCTCGTCATCTATTACTACATCGCCCGCGAGGGGTTATCCGTCACGGAGAATTGTGCGCTTTTAGGCGTGCCACTCCCTGACAAGCTCGTCGAGGTACTCTCGCAACTACAAGGCGACAAGGAAGAACCGACCATCGACCGCATCGCCCAAGATGTCGCACCAGAGGACGAACAGGTCAAGCCGGTCAGCCGCGAGGTGCCGATTGACACAGAGTTAGCCGAGAAGGAAATCATCGCCACGAAGGAGGAAGAGAAATGACCGAGAAAGCCATTTTACCACTCAACAATGCACGGATCACGGCAGGGTACAAAAACGCCCTCTATCGTCAGAAGATGGGCTTTGCACACTTTGGTACTGACATGGCAGACCTCAACCGCAAAGACTTTGCCGTATACGCTCCGTTTAAGATGAAAGTGGTCGCCGTCGGATATGACAACCTCATGGGCGGTTCCCTCATCGCCGTCAGTGTCAATCCTGTCGACGTGCACTACGGACCGAAGAAAGGCGCGCGTCGCCTCGTCGTCCGCATGGCGCATCTAGCGAAGACGTATGTCAAAGCGGGGGATATCGTTGCACCAGAAGACACGAATATTGCTGACTATGGTTCGACCGGGAAGTATGGCGGCTCTGCCCACCTGCATATCGAGATTGATACGGATATCGCATATCCGCAGTACAGCCCGTCCCTTTCACGCTCCTCGAACATCTGGAAGGCGGGGCGCGATTCAACAATCAACCCGATGGACGTGTTCAAAGTCGATGCTTCTGGCCAACGAGGTTACAAGCAATCGTTCAGCCATGCCAAATCTTCTGGCGCTTGGGTACAACCCGATGACAAGACGACGGTCGACCTCGATGGGAAGATCGTCAAAGCAAAAGGTGTATGACGCACGAAACCCCACCTCAAACGAGAGTGGGGTCTTTTTTACGTATTGCTTTCGGCTTCTTGTACAACTTGCGGCTATACCCGCGATGTAAATACACCCATTGCCACCACGTGGCATCCCGACTCGTCACCTCGCACAGATAGCGCATGTTCATCGGATTCACCTCGATGACGCGGAATGTGATGTGCGGGTCGAGGTTCGCCATCACCAGTCGGGAATAGATCAACTCATATGTATCGTCATACAGCATAAACGGTCGTTTTGTCGCCGCCATGTCATCACCTCATATCGAGCATACCTACTTAAAGTCTATTCAGCAAAAGGAGAAAATACGAAATTTAACCGTGATAAAAGTTGTTAGCCTTCTATAACCTTATCTGACTCGTATTCATACATTAATCTAAAGGAAATTCCTTCATCTGCGCTCGATGAAATTTGATGCAAGACGACTTTGTAAGTGGAGACAGTGTACTCATTAAGACGAAGTTGTTCCACAGTTTTAAACCTAGTGACAATAACAAGTTCCGGATCTTCTAATGGAGTTTCTGGGTCAAAAATCAGGGCGATTTTTCGATTGATATAGTCTCGTAAGATTAACTGGGCATAAGAGTTGACCGTCACGTCCATGTAACCATTCGACCCGATTGTCATTTTGGGATTCGCTCTATTTCGGGCAATATATGAATAGTTGTATTCCACTTGAGAACTCTTGTTATGATTTCTCAACATAATCTCGTAATAACTAATATTTTTAGGACTCTTCTTCCCTCTTTTACTGATTGAGTAAGACTCCAACCAAATGTCACTTAAATCATTTTTTGAAACGAAATCTAAATAGTTTTCGAGATTCCTTACATCCAAATAAGAAACTACATTGAAAGCATTTGAATTTGCGACATTCGTTAGCTCAATCTTCAAATCGCCAAACTTAGTCCCGATAGTTTCATTACCTTCTAACGTTTCGTTAATTCTAGGTGATGCGGCTTGATAATCAGATTCAATCGGAATCAGTAGAGGTTGTTTAGACATTTTCGAGTCTTCTTTAGATAGGTTAAACTGAGATTGCGCCGCATCTGCAGAGGCTTTTGCACTAAATGCTGCCCAAGTCGATAAGCACACCGTCACAGCTGTCAAAAAGGCAGTGACGTTATCAACATTAAGCAGTGTATTATTAGTTCCTAAAATTAAGTCGATCATTAAACCAACTCCTTAGTGTGATTATTTCATTAGGTTACTCACTTCAAGAAACCTCCGCAGCTCTGGCAACTCGTTCCGCCGGTCATTCTCCCATAAATCCCTGAACGCCTCAGGGTCATGCGATAATGTTGTCTGTCGATAGGTGTGCTCGTCCACTGGTGTCATGATGACAATCGGGTCCGTCGACAATCCCAGGAATACATCCGTCTTGCCGTACGTCTCCGCCAGTTTCCAAGTGGCTCTGTACCGACCATGCACGTCAGCAGGGACGAGTCGTTGTTCAATGATGCTCCATTTCATGATATCCCTCCAAACAAAAAAAGCCCTCGTTCGAGAGCCTATTTCGCCACACGTATCCGTTTGTCCTGCGTTACATACTTCGTGACCGAGCCCGTTTGCTCCACCGTCACCGCTTGCAACCGACGCAACAAGTCTTCAATCTCCTTCGTCGTTCCCTTGATCGCCACTTGGGTCCCACCGATGACCACAATGTTCATGACGCCCTCCTATCTAGTTGACTAGATGACTTTACTACTTGATTATTCCCGCATTATATAGAAGGAAAACCTTTCTACCTTTCATTCAAAAACAGGAACAAACGTTCTTTCATTTGGTGTAATATTGTCTATACAGAGAGAGTGAGGTAGGATGGTTTTGCTTACTCTCATGCACAGGGTAGGGGGATGAAGATGAATATTCAATATGATGAGAAAAAGAAACGCTATTACTCACGTATAACGCTAGGGTATAACAATGTCGGAAACAGAATACAGAAGAGGGTCTTTGCTCAAACAAAACGTGAGATGCATTCGCAAATTGCATCTTTGATCAAACGATTTGAGTCGGGCGAGTTTGATGTAGCGAAGAAGAAAAGCGAGAATCTTAACTTTGAAAACGTGGCAGAAGAATGGCTAAGTGAGCACGTAGCCGAACTATCCATTAATACCAGGGATAGCTACACGGCACGAATGAACCGGATCCTTGATAATTTCTCGGGTCGACTAGTCGCGGAAATATCAACCCGAGACATTCGTATTTTCCTAAAGGGATTGCAAGAGGAAGGACTGGCACCCGAGACGACGAACACGTATCGGAGCATCCTGTCCTCGCTATTCGCATATGCCGTCCGAAACAAGTATGTGAGCGAGAACCCGGTCAGCGTCATCAAACAGTTCCGCATGCCGAAGAAGGAGATTCACACCTTCGACTCGCTGCAACTCACATCCTATTTAAACGGGTGCAAAGAGTTGGCTGAGGAAGAAGCAAACCACGGGAATTATGTTGCCTTGAAGACTGCAGCATACACCGGTATGCGCATTGGTGAGGTATTGGCGCTCCGCTGGTCGGACATCGACTTCGAGAATGCGACGATCCGTGTCGCTCACTCATTATCGTACAGCACAAAAGACAAATGTTACTCGTTGGACGGGACGAAGAACAAACGCGTCCGTCACGTCACCATCTCGAACGACTTGGTCCAGACGTTGAAGTGGTACAAGATGCAATGGATGTTCCTCGTGAAGAAGATGCGGAACGAGCCAGAGCCGACATTCGCAAACCTTGTATTCCTCACGATTGAAGGGAAGCCGAAGCACCGCTCCTATCTCCGCCATTGGCACAAACGCGTCCTGAAGGAGAAAGGACTGCCTAAGGACTTCCGAATCCACGACCTGCGCCACACCCATGCCACGCTATTGCTCGAAATAGGAGAGCATCCGAAGGTCGTACAGGAGCGGTTAGGGCACAAGGATATCAGTGTCACGATGGATATGTACACCCACGTGACGATGACGCTCCAGAAACAGACGGCCGAGACGTTCGGGGCGTTAATGGATCAAAAGCTATCAAACGAGTAACAATCGTTCGACAAATTGAAAACCGATTCGACAAAATAGTGCTCACGACATGAAAAAACGAAAACTGTGCCATTTCTGTGCCACACCAAAAAGAAAGCACCTCCTGTCATAAACAGGAAGTGCTCTGAACCGCTTCGTTGAGCGGTGTTTTTGATGCCTCCGACGAGAATCGAACTCGTGCTGCAGCATTACCATTGCTGAGGTCTGCCACTAACCTACAGAGGCGTTACATCAACTATGTTACACACGTTCCTTCCATTTTTCAAGCTTTTTCAGAATAATAAGACCTCCAATCTTCCTTAGCGGAAGACTGGAGGTCAAATGGTTCATGCTTATTTTGTACGGATCCAAACAGCACCTGCAGAATTGTCTTTCGCTTCACCGACAACGTCAATGACGAGCCCGTATTGCGGAAGTTTACGTCCTGCATCTGGGATGAGTGAGTTGATGTACGAATTCGCATCATTGAACTGCTTCACGCCAGCTTGTGCTTTGTAATCATACACACCACGACTTGGTGAATCGATGTACCAAGCGAGTGTCTTATCGAGACTGAATGCAGCATCAGCGATTTGGTAACGCGTGCTACCTGCAACTGTCTCTTTCCCGTTCAAGTTTCCGATGAGCGCCTCTGGGTGAGAGTCGACGACACCGAGGAAGCCTTCACCAGGGTGGACACCGACCCAGTTGTCTGTGTACGAGTCATCACCGTACCACACGACAAGACCAGTGTTGTATTTCACGCCACGGCCGTTGAGAAGACCCATATCCGACCCGGCATGGTTACGCCATTCGAGGTAGTAGTAATGCGGTTTTGAATCGTATCCGTCTGAGTTGACGAACCCATCAAGCGTGACGGCTTCAGCGCCTTCCGCATCATCTGCGAAGAGTGTTGCTGATTCTGATTGGATTGACAAGTTGTCGACCGCGAAGCCTTTCATTGCGACGCCGCCATCTGTCACGTATTCGAATACAATCTGTACATCTTGTCCAGCGAATTGTGAGAGGTCATAAGACTTGTTGACCCATGCACCGTTCGTCGTCTCAGCAGGGTATCCAGCTTCGTTTTCGCCATTGACGTCGTCACCGAACACATCGAGGACAACTTCTTTACCGCCACTGACGGCTTTCACATACAAGTAGTCGTAATCTGATTCGACTTCATAGAATGAATCAAATGTGAGTACACCGTCCGCACCAAGTTTCACGCTAGGTGTAGCCATTTCTGTATGGATGTCGTCACCTTTTGTCGAGTAGTAGTAGCGCTCGCCATAAGCTGGTTCGATTCCTTTAATCTTCTTATCAGGAAGGTTAACTTTGACAATTCCTGGGTTGTTTGACTTCGTCACAGATTGGTCGAGTTGAGAGACAAAACCTTGTGAGTTGATATCTTCAAGGTCGACTTCTGTGATGTTCGCCCAGTTTCCACCCATGATTTTTTGGAAGTACTCTTTGTTTTGTGGTGAGAAGCTTGTTGGCTCTGTACCAGCGACTTTACCAGCCCAGCTACCGCCACTCATGATTGACCATGATTGTACTGGCTCACCTTGACCTGTGTACTGCGTATCGTACTCATCTGGAAGACCGAGGTCATGTCCAAATTCGTGTGCGAAGACGCCGACTGCACCGTCTTCAGGTTGAATCGTGTAATCGTACGCCGCCATTTTTCCGCCCCAATAAGGAACTGCAGCTTCTGTGTTGGCTACCGGATAAACGCCGTTAAGGACCCAACGGTGTGACCATACTGCATCGTCACCGAGTGCACCACCACCAGCTTCTTGACCAGTACCAGCGTGGATGATCATCAAGTGGTCGACGAGTCCGTCTGGCTCATTGAAATCACCGTCTCCATCCAAGTCATAAAGATCGTATTGGTCGTGCTCGGCAAGATCGATTCCTGATGCGACAGCAGCGTTTAACGCATCTTTAACGAGTTGACGCGGACCAGGACCGACGTTATCATGACCACCATCGCCTTTGTCTGCACCATAGTCTTTAGCAGTTCCAGGTACGGTTAACCATTCAGAAACCTCTCCGTCGACCGTGTAACTGCCACCTGATTGTTCTTCATAGTATTGTTTGAAAGTTTGAACCTTTTCTCCGTTGAAGAGTTCAAATGGTTGGTCACCAAACATATAGTTCTCATAGTGCTCTTTGCTGAAGTTGTCACTATACATATAGCCTGCTTCTTGAATAATGTTATTGTGTTTGAAGTCGCTATACTCGACGAGAAGGACGAGGACCTTATCTTCACGCACTGCACCGTTATAAGATGATTGTTGTGCCGGAGAAACCTTCACTTGACCGTTCGGCTTTCCTTTACGGTAGTTCGCTTGACCTTTTTTCGCTTTGTCGAGAATTCGTTCAGTTTCTTTTTCGAATTGAGTATGTATCTTCTCTTTTGCTTTTGAAGCCTTCTCATTCAATTCGTCGTCGTGCTTATGTGGATCTTTCGCTTCACCTTGTTTTTTCGCGATATACGCGTCGACCGCTTTCATGCGCTCCGATGCTGACAATCCTTTTTTGATGACGCCACGCTTCTCGAGTGCTTTTGCGAGACGATCTTCATCGATGATGTTGTGGTCGAACGGAGCAAGCTCGCTCGTTGTCGGCACAGATGGTGCAACCGAAAGCGGTGCAGCACCAGCGGCCGGAACGATACTGACTGTCATGGCAGATGTCATGAGAGCCGCGAGTGTCGTTCGACGGATGGAACGTTTTTTCATTTGTATGAACCTCCTGTAAAAAAATAATGGGAAAATGTGTGAGCTTGTTGTAAATGTACCGTTTGTGTCTGATTAATGTCAATATTCAGAAAATAATAACCTAAAAAAGAGTCTAAAGACCTATTTAGTCAATATGTACTAAATAGTCTTAGACTCCAGGTCGATATATCCATAATGGAATTTCGATGTTTTTCTCTTTACCTGAGTAAAACCATAGTGTTTGAAGGCATCGCTCTCAAAATGAGCCTTTAAGACAATTCGTTTCTTAGCTACTCGATTTGCTTCAACCATCAACTCTTTTGAGAGTGGGGAGGTGTCGGCGATTGAGCGAAGTGGGTTCAGATGAACCGATTCTGAAATCGTTTTTTCGAACATCGGATCAAAGTAAATACAGTCGAACGAATTTTCCGCACATGTTTTCAAATATTCGAGAGAATTCGTATGAACGACCTCAATGCGGCGCATCGCCTCATTCACCTGCTCATCTTTTTCGACCCAAACGGACATGCCTTCTCGGACGAGCTGTGCCGTTATGAATTGGCTCTCAAGACCGATTACTTTACCGGTTGAACCGACGGCATGGCTCATAACGATACTGTCTGATCCGAGTCCAAGCGTACAATCTAAAATACGATCACCAGGTATTGCTTGTAATGCGTCAATGAGTGGATCTGTTCCGCCACGACTGAGTTGCTTCACCCGAAAAACCGAACTAGAAGGGTGAAAAAAGAATGGCTCTTTACTTTGTAATGGTGTGAACTCGACGCGTCGCTTGTCAAAGACGAGCACATCTTGGCGATGCCGCTTTTTCAATTCCTCAATGGAATGTTTGCGTCGCTCGATAAATTTCATATTATATAATGTGGCATGCGCTTGCGCCCGAGACAATACTTCATCTGTCGGACGTAAACAAGTGGTTACGATATACATGGGACGAGCTCCTTCATAAAAAATGAGACGCAGTCGCGTCTCATTTTTTCTTACTGAGTAAATCTGACAGTTCGTCGATTAGTGCTTTGTGAGAAGCGAGTTCTTTCTTCTTCTCGTCGTTCACGTTCACCGGACGTTTTGAACGGCTTTGAAGTGCTTCGAGTGTCTCGTCGATTGACGATTTCAACGTATCACGTTCTTCAGGTTTCAAGGATACTTCATGCGGATTTTCTCCAGAGGCATCTAACTCGCGAAGGCGCGCCATCAATTGTTTCGCTTCACGATTCAAATCCACTAGCAATCTGTCAATTTGTTCCAATCTTAATTTGATTCCATCTCGTTCTGTAAACATCTGTTTCACCTCTTTTGCGGTTTAACCCTAAGGTCTCTTCCTGTTTACTTTACCATAAAATTTGTTAAACGAAACTACCGGGAATATATTCCATTTATTTTGAGTATAAGAAACATTGTTTCTCTATCCCCACACGAAGTTCACCTGCTATACTAACTGAGCTAATAAGGAGGTGGGCGGATGGAGACTACAAATCATCCACCAAAAGCGCTCAAGGGAGCGATTGTGTCAATCACGGCATATTTGATCTTATCTATATTAAAAGTGTTTTTCGGATATTTATATGAATCTGAGGCGGTTTTAGCCGATGGATTCAACAATACGACGGATATTATCGCGTCGGTCGCCGTCTATATTGGAATTCGGGTTGCGGCGTTACCTCGGGATGCTGAGCATAAATATGGTCACGCGAAGATGGAGACAATCTCTGCACTCATCGCTTCATTGATCATGATTGCGGTCGGTATTTTCGTCTTCTTTAATAGTCTGTCGAATTTAATCGGGGGAGAATATGCAGAACCGAACCCGTTAGCGGCGGTCGTCGCGTTCGCCAGTGCGCTCGTTATGTTCGGGGTGTATCGCTTCAACTTGAACCTCGCAAAGAAAACAAAATCATTGGCGCTTAAGGCTGCGGCGAAAGACAACTTGGCCGATGCGATGATTTCAGTTGGAGCTACGCTGGGTGTGCTATTCGCTTATTTCCAACTGCCTTGGATGGACACTGTCTTGGCAATTGTTATTGCCGGCATGATCATCCGGACAGCGATCCAAATCTTTTTAGATGCAACCCATCAGCTTTCTGACGGATTCCCTCCACACCTCGTCGAGTCTTATGAGGAAACGATTGAACAATTTGAACGTGTGAAAGAAGTTCGGGAGATTAAGGGGCGTCATCTAGGAAATCACGTGATGCTCGATGTGACAATTGCAGTTGATGGAGATTTGACCGTGGACGCGGCCCATGAATTATGTGACGAAATCGAACGAAAACTGGATGAACAGCATGCGGTCGATTCGGTGCATATTCATATTGAACCGATTTGACGTTCGGTTATCTTTTGCGCTTCATGATTGGATTCGTTTATAATAAGCGCAGACAGATATTGAACTACTAGTTAAGGAGGGCACGGGATGAACATCGTGCGTCAACCTATTCGCCAGATTGATGAGATCGAATATGAACACTTTCAGAAATATGGAGAAAACTCATATGGCGTTTCTGCTGAAGAATTGAAAGGAATCCTCGAAGAAATGGGGACGGAGCAACTCTATCATGCAGAAGAGCATAGTTACGGAGAAGACTTTTATTACGACTTGATGGTCGATGATAAACTTGTCGGTAAAGTCTTGTTGCTCAAGCTTGCCCGAGTTTACCAACTTGACCTGATGGTGTTTGATGCATACAAAAATAAGGGATATGCGACGGAAGGTTTACGTCTCGCCTTATTGGACTCAAAATTGATGGATGGACAAACAGTTCGCGCCGGCATTCCACCGACAAGCCCACATCAACAAGAGATGCATCAAGTGCTCGTTCAAAACGGATTTGAAAAGCGAAACGGTCTATATTATTTAAATTTCAAGAAACGATATGTAGTAAACCATTAAGCTGACGGCGTCTCGCACGTCAGCTTTTTTCATATGGAGGGGTAAGGATGAAGCAGGTCACCATTAAAGATATCGCCGAACTCGCAGGGGTCGCAAAGAGTACAGTCTCCCGCTATTTGAACGGTGGATCGGTAGGGAAGAAGACGAGAGAGAAGCTCGATCGGGTCATCCGGGAAACCAATTATGAACCGAATCAATTCGCTCAAAGTCTTAAGTCAAAACAGACGAAGATGATTGGGGTCATCGTTCCGCGACTCGATTCTTACGCTGCCTCGCGTACGATGATGGGAATCGATGAACGATTGACAGAACGAGGCTATCAGATGCTCGTCGTCAACACGGCACAACAGACGGAACGAGAGATTGAACAATTATACAACCTCGCCAAACAAAAGGTCGCCGGTATCATTTGGCTCGGAACGACTGTCACCGACCGTCACCTCGAAGCAATAGAGGCGATTCAAATCCCAGTGTTGCTGATTGGTCAACAGCATGACAACGTGCACAGTCTCGTCTACCCGGACTATGAAGCCGCATATGCTCTCGGTAGAGAGTTCACGAAATGGGGTCATCGGGACGTCGTCTACGTCGGTGTTTCGGAGGCAGATATCGCAGTCGGACAAGATCGACGTGATGGATTTTTAAAGGCGCTTCATGAGGCGGATGCACGCGTCACAGTCGTTCAGACAACCTTTAAAATCGAAGATGCCATTCCGGTTGGAGAACGGTTGGCCAAGGAGATTGGCTCGACCTCACTCATTATTTGTGCAACAGACAATATTGCCCTTGGTGTATTGAAGGGACTGGCGAATCAGGGGATTTCTGTTCCGAATGACATCTCTGTCAGTGGCTTTGGTGGCTATGATTTCACGGAAGTCTTACATCCATCAATCACTACTGTTCATCTTCCGTATCGGCGAACTGGGGCCAAGTCGGCAGATATGATGCTTCAACTTTTACAAGGAAATGACGTTCCGATGAAAACGTTCACAATTTTTGAATTAAAAGTGCGCGAAAGCGTTGACAAGCTGAATTAAATCGTTTACATTTGTGTTGCGGAACCGGTTCCGCAACATTTTTTATTCTAAATTGGAACCGGTACCAATCGTATGTAGAACTTATAAGATTTTTGGAGGTGGACGATATGAACACCGTACATTGTATCGGCGAATTGTTGATTGACTGGGTATGCGAGGATGCCTCGAGCGACCTCGTCAACGGAACGACGTTCGTCAAAAAAGCAGGTGGCGCACCTGCAAATGTGGCTGCAGTCGTCAGTAAGCATGGTGGACAGTCGAGTTTTCTCGGACAAGTCGGGAATGACCCGTTCGGTCTTTTCCTGAAACAGACGTTGACCGACAACGGAGTCAGCACAGACAACCTTGTTGAATCGGGAGATACGACATTCGCTTTTGTGTCGATTCAAGAGGACGGAGAGCGGGACTTCACATTCCGTCGCGGAAGTGATGGAGATTATGCGTTTGAATCCATCGATTTGTCATTGATTCAAAAAGGTGATCTCATTCATTTCGGTTCTGCGACAGCATTACTAGACGGAAAACTAAAAGATGCGTACTTCAAATTATTACAATTTGCAAAGCGGGATGGTTTGTTCATCTCATTTGACCCGAACTATCGAGATGCGTTGATCACGGACCTTGAGCAGTTCAAACAAGATGCGAGACATTTCATCGCAGAATCAGACTTCATTAAATTGAGTGAAGAAGAAGCGCACTTGTTGACCGGTAAAGAGCAACTTGAAGACGCTGTTCAAGCACTACTTCAATTAGGTGCAAAACAGATTGCAATCACATTAGGGTCTCGTGGGACATTGATTGCGACAAGCACGCATCACGAAATCGTTCCTTCAATCTCAATCGACAGTGTCGATTCAACAGGAGCGGGAGATGCGTTTGTCGGTGCTTATTTGTATCGGTTGGCGACGCTCGGATTTGACCCGGAGCGCTTACGTTCCGACATCGAATATGCAAACGTAACGGGTGCATTAACATGTACAGCTTATGGCGCTATTCCAGCAATTCCATCACGACAACTTGTGAATGAAACGTTAGGAGGGAAATGAAGATGGATTACAAAAAAGAAGCAGCATCGATATTAGAAGCGATTGGTGGGAAAGAAAACGTGGCGGCAGCTGCTCACTGTGCGACGCGTCTTCGTCTCGTATTGAACGATGAGTCGAAGGTTGATGAGAAAGCTCTCGAACAACTCGATGTTGTCAAAGGAACGTTCTCAACGGGAGGACAATACCAAATCATCATCGGACAAGGTACGGTCAACAAGGTATATACAGAGTTCTCGTTATTAACAGGACTTGGTGATATGTCGACGACAGATGTGAAATCAGCCGGAGCGAAAAAGATGAACCCGCTCCAACAGTTCGTCAAAATGTTATCGGATATCTTCGTTCCAATCATTCCGGCGATTGTCGCCGGCGGTCTCTTGATGGGGATCAACAACTTATTGACGGCACCGGATTTGTTCTTTGAAGGACGTTCATTGATTGACCAGTATCCAGGCATGGCAGACCTCGCAGCAATGATTAATACGTTCGCGAATGCCGCCTTCGTCTTCTTACCTGTACTCATAGGTTTCTCCGCAGCCAAGCGATTCGGGGGTAACCCATATCTTGGTGCAGCGCTCGGGATGATCATGGTTCACCCGGACTTGATCAACGCATATGCACAGGCAACTGTTGAAGAAATTCCGGTTTGGAACATCTTTGGTCTTGAGATTGAGAAGTTAGGATACCAAGGACAAGTCTTACCAGTCCTCGTCTCGACGTATATTTTATCGAAGCTTGAAATCAACATCCGGAAGTTCATGCCGGCGTCACTTGATATCTTGCTTACGCCATTACTCTCTCTCCTCTTCACAGCGTTCATCACGTTCGCTTTCGTCGGTCCGATCACTCGTGAAGCAGGGAACTTGATCATTGATGGGTTGGTATGGACGTATGATTCACTCGGATTCGTCGGTGGTTTGATCATGGGTCTTCTCTACGCCCCAATCGTTATTACAGGTATGCACCATAGCTTCATCGCGATTGAAACACAGCTTCTTGCGGATATCGCCGAAACTGGCGGATCGTTCATCTTCCCAATCGCTGCGATGTCGAACGTCGCGCAAGGGGCGGCTACACTCGCTGTCTTCTTCTTGACTGCTGATAAAAAGATGAAAGGTGTTGCATCAGCATCAGGAATCTCAGCATTACTTGGGATCACAGAGCCTGCCATGTTCGGGGTTAACTTAAAGCTTCGTTATCCGTTCATCGCTGCCATCGTCGGTTCAGCTATCGCCTCTGCATTCATCGTCGGAAACGACGTATTGGCAGTAGCGCTCGGTGCTGCTGGGTTACCGGGAATTATCTCAATCGCACCTGGTTCAATCATCTCATATATCATCGGTATGGCTATCGCATTCGCCGTGACATTTGGATTGACATTCATCCTCGCGAAGCGACAAGCAAAAAAAGAAGCGGTCAAACAAGCCGCATAATGAAAAAGGAAGTGACACTATGAATTGGACGAAGGCCGAACGTTATCGTTCACTCCGTGACGTGAGCGCCCTCGAGATGGAGGTGCTCCGTACTAAGACGGCCGCATCCCCGTGGCGGTTTGGATACCATATCCAGCCGCCTACGGGCCTCCTCAATGATCCGAACGGCTTCGCATATTACGATGGAGAGTACCATCTATTCTATCAGTGGTTCCCGCTCGGGCCAGTTCACGGTCTCAAACATTGGTACCATGTCAGTTCAACTGATCTCGTCCATTGGACGGACCGCGGGGTGGCGTTAGTCCCTGAAACGAAGGAAGATTCTCATGGTGCATATTCTGGAAGTGGATTCGTCGTTGATGATACCCTTCATGTGATGTACACCGGGAATCATCGTACCGACGATTGGACGCGTCACGCCTCGCAAATTATCGGTGTCTTACGTGACGGGGTAATTGAGCGTCGTAATGTGGCAATCCCGGATATTCCAGCAGGCTACACGGAACATTTCCGTGATCCGAAAGTATGGGAAGAAGATGAATCGTATTATGCGATTGTCGGTGCACAGCGAACGGATGAGACAGGATGTGTCGTTTTATATCGTTCGACCGACTTGAATGAATGGACGTTTTTAGGTGAAGTGAAGACCGAACTTGAGCGGTTCGGTTACATGTGGGAATGTCCTGACGTGTTTGAACTGAATGGAAGACATGTTCTCATTTTTTCTCCGCAAGGGATTGAGCCTGAGGGTCATCGCTACCACAACATCTATCAATCCGGATATGTCACAGGTACTCTTGATTTAGAGACGCTCGTCTTCACGCACGAGTCGTTTGAAGAGCTCGACTTCGGTTTCGACTTTTACGCTCCGCAAACGACGGAGCATGATGGTCGTCGTATTCTAGTCGGCTGGATGGGCTTACCGGAGATTGAATATCCGACAGACCGCTACGGTTGGGCCCATGCGTTGACGCTTCCTCGAGAACTCTCGGTTGAGGATGGCGTATTAAAACAACGACCAGTCCCTGAAATGAAGCAACTCCGAACTAATCAGTTCGCAGACGAATCAGGTACGCATATCGAAATGATTTCGCCCGAACGTTATGAATTGAAATTGTCGACGTCCGGAGAAGACTTCGAGCTTGAACTATTGAAGACAGAAGAAGAGTCGCTTGTGATTCGGTACGAGAAAGATACACGCGAATTGACCATCGATCGGACAAACGCGGGTGAACCGTTCGCGACCGAGTTCGGGACGACCCGGACAAAAGTGAACGAGGTCAAGTCCCTTCATCTGTTCGTCGATTCCTCAAGTGTTGAATGTTTCGTCAACGAAGGTGACGCCGTGGCAACGCTTCGTGTCTTCCCAAGTGATGACGAGAAACGGATTCGCTTCGTCGGAGCGGATGCGACATTAGTTGGTTGGAAGTATGAATGAGTGTAAAAGCTGAGCGTTTGCTCGGCTTTTTTATTTTCCCAAATATTGAAACCGATTTAAATGGTGCGACGTATATTAGGCGAGAGGGGTGAAATGATGGATAAATGGATTCGTTGGGCAGGTGAGATTCGTAAAATAACGATGGCTTATAAAATCGATACAGAAGAACTTGAGAGAGAAGAAATGGAACACGTGATGGTGGCGGAGTCAACGGAGCGTGGAATAGTGAATCCAGAAGTAAAGTTAGAGTTTCATGAATTGAGCCGGGTTCGGGTGTTCGCGGAAATGCTACGAAGTTCGGAAGAAATCGAAGGCATTGAGATTGAAGTGGCTCCCGATTTTGATCTGATGTTGCACTATAAGGGTGGAGAACAGGAATGCTATCAGCTTTGGCTCGGTCAACCAAACCGTCCGAGTGCGATCACGAAACTCGAACGGACGGACGTTATTTGGAAGTTACCAGAACATACGACGAATCGCTTGATTGATATCCTCGGAGTGAACTACTCGCCACTTATTTGCTTCGCAAATTGAAGGGGGAGCTTCTTGGGAAGACCGTGCTCTCACCAGCCACGATTGTTTACCAAGCTCGTCGGGTGGTTCCCACCCTGAAGGAATTCGTTTTAGTTTGCCAACATCAACAGGTTGATGCTCGCGTTGATGTCTCGGTCATGATGCGCGCCACAGGCACACGTCCATTCACGGACATCCAGCTTCTTCTTCTCGCCCTTTACTCCGCAAGTGGAACAGATTTGAGTGGATGCGAACCATTGATCCGCCTTGATGAGCGTCCGTCCGTAGAAGTTTGATTTGTACTCGAGTTGACGGACGAACTCGTACCAACTGACATCGCCAACCGATTTGGCTAAGCGTCGGTTCTTCATTATGTTGCTCGATTTCAATGTCTCCACGACGATGACTTGGTTCTCGTCAACGATCCGTCTCGACAGTTTGTGAAGGAAGTCCTTGCGTTGGTTGGCAATCTTTTCGTGTTTCTTGGCCAAAAGTAATTTGGCCTTTTCACGATTCTTGCTCCCGATCTTCTTGCGTGACAAAGCGCGCTGCGCCTTCTTGACCTTCGCTTCGGATTGTCGAAGGAAACGTGGGTTTTCGATTTTCTCCGATACCATCGCGTCGTTCGTCATGACGGCGAAGTGCTCCAGACCGAGATCGATCCCGACCTTGTTCTCGGCTGGGATCCATGGTTCATCGTCCTGTTCGACGAGGATGGAGACAAAGAACTTGCCCGTCTTGGTCATCGAGACCGTCGCCGACCGGATGACGCCCTCGAACGGGCGATGTTGTGTGAACCGCACGAACCCGACCTTCGGCAGCCGGACCTTGCCCGCCTCGATGCGGATCGTGCCGTGCTGGTTGTTCGTCGTGTAGGAGGCGCGCGACCGTCGTCTCGACTTGAAGGCCGGGAAGCCGCCCGTCCCGGCGAAGAACTTCGCGAACGCGTTGTCGAGGTTCAGCTTCGCGTTCGCGAGCGCGAGGCTGTCCGCCTCGGCGAGGAACGGGAACAGGGGCTTGTAGGAGGCGGGTGTCGCCGGTTTCCGCTTCGTGTCGCTCCCCGCCTTCGCCTCCTCGCGGATGGCGATCCGGTCCTCGAGCAGCTTGTTGTAGATGAACCGGGCGCAACCGATCGTCTTGATGAGGAACTCGGCCTGTGCCGGCGTCGGATGGAGCCTGTATTTGTAGCCTTTCAGCATGTCCGTCCCTCTTCCCTCCAGAAGATTGTGATGTGTCCTCCTCATCCGATACCCGCGGAGATGAAAGAAGAATCTGACGGAATCACGAACTTTTGTTCGCTACATCTGTCACAGAGAGAGAAGAGTTTTGGACCGGGCGATTCATCTCCCGCCTACGCCGGGCTACGCCACGAGACGCTTAGAGGAGGGAGAATTCTCGCCTGATTCAGTTAAATACGTAAAAAAAGCACCTCTTTATGAGATGCTTACGAGTTGAATCGAATGAACCGTTCGATTTGTCGCTCTGATTTTCTCGCTTCCCGTCCGACCCAAATGAGGTGTCCCGGGCTGTTCAGGATCGTTAGCTGAGCATGGGGAATCAACCGCTTCGCATAATGAGCATGGCGTAAGGGGACGGCTTTGTCATTTTTCGAGTGAATGATATAGGTCGGACACGTCACACCGAGTAAGACTTCGCTCGATACACGCTGTTTCAAATCGAACTGGGCCCCAAGGCCAAACGCCATTTGATTGGCGACACGCTTGAGGAGGAAGATGTCATAAGGAGACACCTCTTCTCGAATCGTCTCAAGTGCCAACACACTCGTCGATTGAATCATGCGTGCCGTCGCTTCGAACGGATGTTTTTGAATGGCACGAGCAATGAATTGTTTCATGATGTATTGAAGTGCGATGAATGCGGGTTGGACAATATTTCTGCTGACTGTGTCCCGATACGGAAAATCGACGACACTCGTTACAGCCGCAGCTAGCGTCAAGCTTCGTACACGTTGGTTTTGAGAAGCGAGTTCAATTGCGGTCGGTCCTCCGGCAGAGATGCCATAAACATGATATTGATCAATTTCTAGCATTTGCATCAAGTGAGCGAGTCGGGATGCAAAGAGTTGAGGAGATGCTGAAAAAGAGTACGGTGTTTCTCCATATCCGGGTCTAGATGGGACTATGACCCGAAAACCGGACAAAACGAGCTGGTCCACATGGTATGGTTCTAAACTCGATGACTGGGTCCCATGAATCAGTACGATCACAGGACCGTGGCCACGGTCTATATATTCAATTTTTGAGCCGTCGACGTGTGCGTAATATTTCACTTCAGATGGCGCCTCCTTAAACAGTTTGTAATGGAAAATACCTTTATTTCGTGGAAATAAAATGATAATGTCTGTTTATACATATTATAGATATAGAAATGAAAGGGGATAGAACCGTGAATAACCGAGAGCGGTTACTTGAAGTTCGGCGTTTCTTCGAACGTTACACGGACGAAGCAAATCCTAAAACACTAGAAGATTTGCTCGAATACTTGTCAACAATTGGAGATACTTCTAAGTTAGCAAAAAAATCGGTGAAAGACGATATCCAAGCACTGAATAATTCGGGGTTTGAAGTGCAGGATGAATTGGAGAAGAATGGTCTCGCCAAAAAATATTGGCACTCTGCTCGTTTGTTCGAGATTCACGAACTTCGAATGATGGTCGATGCCATCGTCGCAGCCAAATTCATCTCAGAAGACGTGACCGAAGAGATCGTTGAAAAGCTTCAAATGCTGACGAGCAATCCTGAGGCGCAGACGTTACAATCAATCATTAAGACACCGAAGAAAAAACACGGACAGATTCCATACCATATCGACCGCATTCAGCGAGCGATTCATGAACGGAAAGCCATCTCGTTCCAATATACGGATGTCATCGGATTCGACGTGACGAAGCGGACGTTCCCGCTCCGTCGTGAAGGAGAGCGGTACGTCATCAATCCAATCGACTTGCATTGGAATCACGAACAGTATTACTTGATTGGCATCGATGAATCGATCGGAGAGGTTCGGAACTATCGGGTCGACCGAATCGTCAACTCCGAGATTGTAGAGGACGGCACCATTCGTCCGAAACACCATCTTCCAGATGACTACTACCAAAAGTCCTTCAATATGTACAACGGCTTGGATGAGCAAATCGTCTTGTCGGTCGATGAGCGCGTTCTTCCGGTCATCTTCGATAAGTTAGGAGAAGACGTCTCTGTGTCTGAACATGAAGAACGCTTCCTCATCCGTTTCGATGCGGCCGTGTCTGACGGATTCATTTACTGGTTGCTCTCTTTAGGGGCACAAGTAGAAGTCGTTGAACCACTCACGCTTCGCGACCATATGAAGGCAACGATTGAAAAAATGGCAAATACTTATGAGAATACAAGCATTCATTCATCCATCGAGTAATCAGATGTGCTATACTGCTTGCGACACTTAATGAAGGGGGACAGGCGGATGTTGAATTGGATGCCATTGATCATTCCGATTGTCGCTGTCATTTTCGTAACGATCGTCGCAAGACGCGCCATGAAAATGGATAAAGAGAACTAACATGAAGAGACATCATCCTTGATTGGGAGATGTCTCTTTCGCTATGGAGGTAGAACGTGGATACGATTACACATACGTTATTCGGTCTAACGCTATATGGTGCAGCCGATAAACGTGATTTACAACAACATGAAAAACGAGCCTTATTCGTCACGACGCTCGTCGGGAGTCAAATCCCGGACAGTGATGTGATTTCAAGACTATGGGACACGGAAGGAATGTATCAGATGTGGCACCGCGGCATCACCCACTCCATCTTTCTCGTCCCGCTCTTCGCACTGCTCATCTACATACTCGTTCGTCTTCTCTTTCAAGTGACGGACATCCGTTATTTTTGGTGGGCTCTGTTGTCTGTATTCATACACAACACATCTGACTTGTTCAATGCGTGGGGGACTGGCTACTTCGAACCGATCTCGGACGTGAGGATCACATTCGGTGTGATCCCGATTGTCGACTTTGTCTATTGGGGCATCTTCTTGGTCGCCTGGCTCGTAGCCCGTAAACAAGAAGTGCGCTATAAGACGTATCGGTATGCATGGGCTTGCCTCGTCCTATATGTCGCGATTCAAAGTGCGCAAGGAGCTTACTTGTATCAGGCATATGCAGATGAATATGACGAAGTGGCGCTCTCGGCTTCTTTTATCCCGACGCAGTTCACCGTCATCACGAAGACTGACGAAACCGTATCGCTTTTTAAAGACTCCATTTATCAAGAAGCAACCTTGCAATACAACTTGACGTCTGACGAACAAGTGAGTCTTGAACCATTGTTTGAAGCGAATCAAGAGGCACTCACATTGACTAAATGGTCACCGTTCGTTGTCATCGTGGCAAATGAAGAACGGCTCGGCGTCTTTGACCCACGTTTTTATGACGGAGAGTCTTCTTTCTTATACGAATATATAGAAAGGTAGGATCAATCGATGGAACCCATCCGCTATCTCTTTATTTTCGCTTACGAACAGGCACTCAGTTGTATTTTTCCAGTCGCCATCTTCGGTGCACTCGCCGTCACGAAATTTGTAGAGTTGCCGTTTCCCCGTTACGATGTCTTATTTATCTGGTGTGTGCTCGTCCAAGTGTTCCTCGTAAAGACAGGACTTGAAACAATCGAAGAAGTGAAAGTCATCAGCTGGTTCCATGTCATCGGTCTTGGACTTGAGCTATTCAAAGTACAGATGGGGTCATGGAGCTATCCGGATGAGGCGTTCACAAAAGTATGGGGCGTCCCGCTCTATGCGGGCTTTATGTATGCGAGCGTCGGGAGTTATGTCGTTCAAGCGTGGCGTCGTCTCGATTTACAGTTTACGAAGATGCCTAACCCGATCATCGCCTTCGGACTAGGCATTGCGATTTATTTCAACTTCTTCTGGCACCATGTTTGGCTAGATTTGCGATGGCTATTGATCGCACTCATTTTCTTGGCGTTTGGCCGCTCGGTTGTCTCGTACAAACTCGATGATCGGCGATTCAAGATGCCGGTCGTGCTGTCGTTCTTCTTGATTGCCTGCTTCATCTGGCTCGCTGAAAATATTGTGACCTTTTACAACGGCTGGGCGTATCCGGACCAGTTGAACGGTTGGGCCATCGTTGATTTAGGAAAACTGTCTTCGTGGTTCCTACTCGTCATCATCAGCATCCTGCTCGTGGCTTGGCAAAAGCGAAAGCTGGAGTATGAAACGACTTAACTCGACCTGTGTCGAGTTTTTTTGTGAGAAGCTTCGAATCTTTTTTCGAGGAAATTCGTATTATAAATTGAGGTGATTGGGTTGTTGGAAATTGTATTCTATTGGTTCATTGGATTATTGTGTCTGGCTTCTCTTGTCATCTATTGGATAGATTGGCGGAAAACACGCAATCGTGTGAAATTAGGTCAAGCCGTTCTCGCATTTTTTTGTTCTTTTCTTGTACTTGGAATGGCAGGTATGGAGACGTACGACCGTATGACGACGAATTACATTGTCGAGACGGGAGAATGTTATGTCGTCGATGACCGATCATCGAAGGGTTCATCGAACGTGAAGCTATGGTTCGGCGAGCGGGCGTACGGCTTCAAGGAAATTCCGGATGTTGCATATGGTCCGGGGCATGTTTTTACATGTCGCGCGACGATGACGAAGCAGTTTCAAAACGGAATTGATTATGAGTTGAGGTCTGAGGACGGCGAGCTGTTGTTTTCGACTTACTCACAAAAAAGTAAAAAATCCGATTGAGATGGAAGTATTCCAATAATCAATCGGATTGTTTTTTATCGGAAGAGAATCTTTTTTGACGAATGTTCTCTAAAAATATCGGAAGGAGATTCAAGAAAATCGCCGCAATCGTCAAGAACCACAATGCGCGTGACATTCCGGGCACCACATCCTTTAAGGCAGCCCAGTCCTCTGCTTCGACCCACATATTGATTAAGCTATACTCGGCGCATAGCGTGAGAGCAGTCAAGGACAGCGCAATCGCCATTGGCAGTTTGTAATCTTTCTCCATCATAAAGACAGTCAAATTCAATAGCGTGGCCCCGATGGCAGCTAATCCAAAAATAATCCACATGCTTCAACCCCCTAAATATTTCTATAAATCCATCATAGCATACATCATTCTCCATCATGATTTCTGAAAATTGTTTCTATTCACATAATAGTTATGCTAGAATCAATGGAAAGTGTCTTTGGATATAATTCCCTTTACAAAATGAAGGAATAACGAGAATCTTTCCACACTTATGATTGAGATATCTCATCTAAAGGAGACAGAACTATGGCCTATTTTGCACGAAAATCTGCACATCTTGTCATCGCATTCTTTGTCTTGATTGCGATCAGTGCGCTACCGACGCTCGTCGTTCAAACAGATTTTAGTCTGACGAGTTACTGGAACGGCATCCAACAACAGCTGGACCAACTCCAAAAGCTTGATGAGATTACATACTACAATGTCACCGCTCAAACAGATTTACCTTTATTACCTGCACTTGGACCGCTCGTCAAAGAGTCGGTCATCATTTTTACGACGGCGCTCGCCGTGTCGACCATACTTGGTCTCCTGTATGCCTACTACTATTATCGGAGCGGCAGGCGGGTTCGCACCGTCCTGCACCAAACGAGTCAGACGCTCGAGATGGTGCCTGATTTATTTTGGTTAATCTTCTCACAGTTTCTTGCTATTTCTATACATAGAGCAACAGGGTTTGACCGAATCGAAGTAGCTGGTGGGTTCGCAGAATACATACGATTTCTACCGATTGTCACATTGACACTGACAACGTTATTCTTCTTTATCAAATGGCTGACCATCCATATCCATGAACAAGAGGCCATCCCTTACCTTGAGCTTGCCCAAGCGAAAGGGATTCAACCTAGAGGGCTGTTTTGGAAGCATTTGTTGCCGAACATCATCTATCGCTTCTACCTCTTTTTTCGTTCAAACATCATCACCATCTTATCGACACTTCTCATCGTTGAATATTTGTTCAACGTCCAGGGACTGTTTCGATTCGCCGTCTACAACCCACAGATGGAGATCTTGCTCGTCATTTTATTCGTCATCTATATCCCGATTTTTCTGTTGGATTTACTGATTGAATGGATTATTCCGAATGCATGGAAAGGAGGGATTTGATGCGACGCGTATTAATGCGTGACCCGATTTTTATCTTCTGCTTTGTCATTGTCACGGGTCTATTGCTGATGAGTGTTGGAAATACCGTGTTTCGTGATGGGAACGTAGATCAAACGCTTATGCTGTACTCGGATGAAGGGAGACTCATCGGAATACCACCACTAGAACCTTCGAAATATCAATGGCTCGGGACAGACAATGCTGGATATGATTTATTTCAGATGCTCGTGGAAGGATTTAAATGGACCGTTAGTATCTGTGCGATTGTCGCACTTGGACGAATGGTCATCGGCTTATTGATAGGGATACCGCTTGCTTTTAGAGGAGCGCGATTGAATCACTTTTTTAAAACGTTGCTCGATGGATTCTTGATTTTGCCGATATCTTTACTCGCATTGATGATGCTCGCCTCGACGATGATTTTTTGGGATTCGACACAAGTGCCTCCACTATGGGATCGGGTGAAGATTGAGCTAATCGTTTTAGTCGTTCTCGGATTACCTGCCGTCACGCTATATCTCATCACGGAGATTCGTCAATTGTTACAACAAGAGTTTATGATTGTTGCCCAGACACTTGGTGGCAGCGTCTGGCATCGCGTGAAACTTCATCTCTTGCCCCATCTGATTCCGACGCTTGTCATCGTATTTATGCAACAATTCGTACAGACGCTCATGTTGCTCATTCATCTTTCATTGTTTGGAATCTTCTTTGGAGGGACTGTTCTTTTGCATGAAGGAGTCATGCCGACGATTTATGAATGGTCTTCGATGTTTGGATACTATTTCGGACAATTCACAGCGATGACATGGATGACAAATCATCTATTCCTGATCCCTGCGATTGCGCTCGCGGCGTTGATCTTTATCTTTAATTTATTGACCAGTCGACTCGAACGGGCGTTCCGTCTACGTCGACAAGAACCGATGGTGACCGAAATAAACATCGCACAATCAGAAGCAGCAGCCGCGTCGCTCGACAATCCGTTTTCTCTCGTAGATGCGAGTGTATCATTAAAGAATGAACCGGATGATATCTTATGATGTCATCTGGTTTTTCTATGCCAAATCGACTGAACCCTCATGATTGCGGGAACGTATATAACAGAAAGAAGTGACAAATCAGAAAAGGAGTGAATCAACGTGAAAGCTGCGATTTGTACGGCGTATGGGGGACCAGAAGTGTTCGTCATTCAAGACGTAGACCGCCCGAAACCCAAAAGCAATGAGCTACTGATTCAAGTACATGCATCGGCCGTTCACTCAGGAGATCGAAGACTTCGCGCACTGGACGTTCCTGTACTCGGACAACTACCGATGCGGATAGTTATGGGGCTCAAGGCGCCAAGACAACCGATTCTTGGAGTCGTGTTGGCAGGTGTAGTGGTAGAGGTCGGTAGTGGTGTAAAGAGCTTTCAAGTAGGGGAGAACGTCTATGCGCTCACCGGGATGAGGTTTGGTGGATATGGGGAGTTTGCTTGTGTGAACGAATCGAAATGTGTGGTTCAGATGCCCGAGCATGCCAGCTTTATCGAGGCGGCGGCACTTCCGTTCGGAGGGACGACCTCATTACATTTTTTACGGAAAGCAAACATCGAACGGGCGACAAATGTTTTGATTTATGGTGGCTCAGGTGCAGTCGGCTCCACTGCCGTACAGATTGCAAAACATTTCGGCGTACATGTCACAGCAGTTTGCCATGAGCGGAATGTGGAGCTCGTAAAGCGACTCGGGGCAGATGTGGTCGTCGATTATTCGAAAGAAGGCTACGACCGCGAATTGGGTACGTATGATGTGGTGTTTGATGCGTCTGGAAAAATCGATAGGCGATTGGCTCGAAAACATGTTGCGGAGAACGGGTCATTCCGTTCTGTTGCGGGACAGGGGCCAGCGAGTGAACGAAAAGAGGATTTGAGGTTCTTGAACGAATTGTTTGAAGCAGGAGAGCTGAAACCCGTTATTGATTCAGTTTATCCACTGGATGAGATTGTCGAGGCACATCGATATGTCGATCAAGGGAAAAAAGTTGGGAATGTGATTGTGACAATTGAATAGGAATGAATCAGATGATTGATAGTATTATGAAAACAGGATATCAATGTTGAACTTCATAGTGAGGTACGTTCTACCATCTCACTTACATATAAATAGCAGACGTGGGCAATGAGACGGAGGAGTAATGATGAATATATTAATTGGACAACCTAAAATGGAGCAAGATCTTAAGCAATTAAAGCTAGAGGTTGAGGCGAACCCGACAGTAGACTTGATTCTCTATCCGGAGGGATATTGTAAATATACAGAATTAGATATGATCCGTCAGTTAGCTAGTGCATTCAAGACGGCAATTGTTTTAGGTTATCGGGATGATACGAATAAAGATCGGGTCCTCATTGTAAATAAGAAAGGTGAAACGCTGTTAACGCGACGGAAAACACCTGAAAGTGTGCGCTTGTTCATGCCATCAAGTGTCAAGGACGGAGCGGAGGAATACGGATACTTACTTTGCAGGGAGATTTTTATGGGGGTAGAGGGATTAAAGAATCATGAGCATCTATCAATCATATTCAATCCAATCGGGGTCGGGATGTTTAGTGAAGAACAATTCATGGAGTGGTCCGAAGAAGCGAGAAAGATTGCGATGGAACGTAAAGCGATGATTATCGGAACGAGTCACGCGGATGGGTCGTATCGAAATTGTGGTGTATCGATACCAATCGCGTATTGTTATGATGAAAAGGGTGAAGAAGTGTTTCTATCGAAAAATGATACGAGGACGAGAGTGTTAGATACTGTTTCAAAAGGTACAATGATTGTCTGACCTATTATAATATTATTAGCATTTTGTTATTTCACATACCGTATTTTAACTTAATAATAGAAAGAGAGAATGTATGAGATACCCATTCAAACGAAAACACAACAAAAATTGTACTTGCTCAAAATGTGGCAGGAATACAGAAAGTGAAGTTGGTTTTGGATCAAGGATGCCAACAGTTCTAAATGGAATGACAACACGTGAGATGAAAAAACGTGTCGTATTGACAGATGATGTATGTGTCCTCGATGAAGCCCACTTCTTCATTTACGGATGCCTTGAGATTCCGGTCATTGGGGAAGAGAATCCATTCATCTGGACCGTCTGGGTATCACTCAGTCCGGATAACTTTTTCAAAGTCATCGATTCATGGGATGAACCCGCTCGTGTTGACCTCGACCCGATGTTCGGCTGGCTATCGACAGACCTTCCCATCTATCCGGACACCATCAATTTAAAAACGAATGTCCATATGCGTGAAGTCGGACTACGCCCGTTGATCGAACTCGAACCGACGAATCATCCTCTTGCCATCGAGCAGCGCAATGGCATCACGAGGTCGAGGGTCGATGATATTTTCCGACTCGTTGAAGGTGATGAATAAAGGAGTCAGGCCATTTGTAACGAGCTGTTAGGCATGGATATGAGTTCGGCAGCATATAAAAAATACAAATGAATGACCAAGTAAAGGGATGAAGAATAGTGATGAGGAATGTGAGGGAAGATTTCATGAGAATCACAGAAACGATGCTTTACACGAACCGGCTTGACGAAATGAAACGTTTTTATACGGAAAAACTTGGATTATCAGTCATTGAAGAAGACTCGACGAGTTTTCGAATCAATCTAGGTGAAGATACGCTGGTGTTTCAAGAGGCAGCGACCGTTCAAGAGCGACAGTATCATTTCGCCATTAATATCCCGTCCAATCGATTCAAAGAAGCGAAAGAATGGATCAAATCACGTGTCTCACTTTTACGTGAAGATGGGGAGGATGAGATTTATTTTGAAGGGATTGATGCCTCGTCACTTTATTTTTACGATGCGGACGAGAATGTCGTCGAATTGATTGCTCGACACTCGATTAACCGAGAAAGTGATGCAGAGGTATTTTCTACTGATGATTTTCTTGGAATCGGCGAGATGAGCTTGACTGCAGTAGACCCGCTACATGTCGCACAGGAACTTACGAATATCGAGATTCACCGCCGAGACGGCAAACCGATTGATGAGCATCACCTCAATTTTTTAGGCGCACCGAACAGCGATACATACATATAGTTGGTGCCTCCAGGTCATGTGTGGCTGTTTTCACCAAAGCTGTCGATCCCGAGTCCTATTCAATTGACCATCAATCGACAATATGTCATTGAAATCGATGAGAATCATGAACTGAGCATCCATATGAATAAAAAATGAGTTCATTCCTGAACTCATTTTTTTTCGTCTTCACTCAAGTACATCCGAATCTCATCCAAACTCATAAATGAATTCTCTAAGGTCACTTCAAATGATTTATCTAAACAATCAATAGTAAGTGGTTCGCCATCTAGACGAGAGTATCCTTGTAACAGTGGTTTGATGCGTTCATGAACGATTTGTGCCTTTACGAGTGTGGTTTGAGGAAAGAGGATGGCAAACGTATCTGAGGCGACCCGATATTTTTTATCGGTCCGTCGTGTCGCTTCATGTAATTCGTCGCTGAAATAATCTAAAAACCATTCATATTCGGATTGTCCATAACGTTTTTCGAAATCATTTAGGAGAGGTAATGTGACGAATGTGACGACGAACGTCCCACCGTTTCGGATCAATCGATCCCGCTCTGCTTCAAGGTCCATGAAGAATCGATTACGATTATCAAACCCTGTCTCAGGATCGACAGCAATTAATTGACTGACTCTCGCTTCTGCGACGCTCAACGCAAATTGAGAGCGAAAAAGACCGACTTGAAGCAAGTAAGCAAGACTCGTCAACATCGCTAACAACAAAAGAATAATGAATTGCTTAAGGACGGGATACGTATAGCCGGACATCATGATTAAAAAGTAAGCGCCGAACCCTAACGCGATCAGGACTCCAGAGGCTCGGTGTATGAGTAGCGTTGAAAGAAAGAGGACAGGGATACAAATCATCCACCAGACCGGTAGATTGTTCATCATCAGAACAGAAGACAATAGAGTACTGACGATCAATGAGCCAACGATGAGCGCAATCAGTTGAAGTGACGTGGCAGACCAATGTCGCATCTCATCTCCCCCTTCCCAAAAGAAATAAATTGCAATAGTAACACTATTATCCATTTTCCGAAATAGTGATGATTCAAACCGATTCGTACACTTGATTCATTATAAGTGATTCTTTAATTGAATAACGGGATATTTTTGAAAATACGCCAATGTTTCAGAACACTTCTTTACCGAAAGAGGATTCATTGATTGGTGTATAATGGAAATGAGGTGATGACATGAATCAAAAACATATCTTAATTGTCGGTGGTACCGGAATGTTAGCTGAGGTCACATCTTATATGGCAAGCGAACATCTTGTCACTGTTATCGGGCGAAATCCGGAAAGAATGGCAAAAGTCGTTCGACGAAACCCTGAAACGTGTCATTCGCTACTACTTGATTATCGTAGCGAACAGGATTTATCAAAAGGGCTACAAGAATTGATCAAGCGATACGGACCATTCAAACAAGTCATCGCATGGGTACACCGGGACTCCGGGAAGGCGATGCAAATCATCTTGAATCATTCCTTGCATGCAGATGTTCTACATATTTAAGGGAGCCAGGCGAACTCCGAACAGGAGAAACGGTCTTTATATATAAACGAACAACAAACGTACCGACAAATCCAACTTGGCGCGATTTATGAGCATGAAACTTGGCGTTGGCTGACACACGAAGAGATTGTGAAGGGTATACTAACCGCTTTGCATCAACAATTTGATTATCAGTGTATTGGTATAAATAAGGAGGAATCGGATGCTCACGAAAGAAAGAATGAGTGAATTGATGAAGAAACATCATGTCTCTCAAATAGATATGGTATTTGTTAATGAGAGTGAAGAAATGTCTGTATATCGAATGGGAGATGCTTCTCCTGAGGGCAGAATGTTTGCCGCCTGTTCCCTCAGTAAACTTGTAACGACTATTCTTATTCTTAAGCTAGTTGAAAACCGGAAGCTGAGTCTAGACTCTCCAATCAACGACTATTTTGCCTCTTTTTCGTTGAATGATCAAAATGGTATGCGTTCCCAGGTCACAGTCCGTCAACTCATCCAACATCAAGGGGGTCTGGTCGATTTACCGAATCAGTTTGGAACAACGGTTCAACGTACAAGCTTTCCGTCAATGAAAGAAATCCTATCGGGCACGACACCATATTATGAACTTCCTGTGTTTGTCCAGTCACAGGAAATAGGTAAGTTCCATTATTCAGATGCAGGTTACTGTTTACTTCAATATGCGATAGAGGAATGTATGTCATCTACATTCGAAAAGATTATGTCTGATTTTATCTTTACACCACTCGATATGAAAACGAGTTCGTATGACTTGGAGATAGTGGAGAAGTTTGGCGTTAATGGGATTGAGCCAGATGAATCAATCGTTTCTGCATATACTTGTTTTTACCCGTATCCCGCAGCGAGCGGTCTATGGACGACGACTTCGGATTTAGCGACGCTCGTCAACGCGATTACGACAAAAGGGTTCTTGAATACTGAGTCAAGAAGGATCCTGTTCACAACCTCTTCTATGAATGCTGAAGTAGGACATGGTCTATTTCTAAATCCGAATGAACCGAGTAAAGGATTCTCGTTCGGTTGGGGTATTGGGTTTCAAAGCATACTCGTAATGGAGAAAAACTCTCCAATATGTTTGATCTGTTTGTCAAATCGGAATGAAGGAATTCATCAGTTTGAAGGGATGATTGGACAGGTGCTACGTGCATACACATAACATAACGTGAGGAGGTATAAACGTTGGCTAGACACTATTCAACGGGAGAGGTCGCAAGAAAACTGAACGTGTCTGTGCGTACGCTTCGATACTATGACCAAATCAATTTGGTCACCCCCTCGTATACGAACGATGTACAGAAACGATTTTATAGTGACGACGAAATGTTTCGGCTTCAAAAAATCATGCTTTTAAAATCGATGACCGTCCCGCTCGATGAGATTCGGAGAATCTTAGATGAGGAATCTCTTACAAGCATCTTGTCCGCCCATCTTTCCTCGTTAGAAGAAAAGATAGAGGAATTGAAGCAGGCGCAGAACCATACAGTCACGCTCCTTCAATCCATGCAGCTCGAAAATGAAAAAATCGATTGGACGAAACTGCAAACTATTCAAGCTAAATCAAATGACCGGAAACAATGGACGGACTATTTTACGGAAGAAGAGTCTGATTCATTGCAATCAAGTTTACCTAAATTAGAAGACGGTGAGCATGATACGAAAAAGTGGATCAACTTGATTCGGAGAACCGAAATTCTAATCGAACGTGGGGTCGCCCCTTCCTCAAAAGAAGCCCAAATTCTTAAAGAAGATTTGACTTGGTTAACAGACGAGACATTTGGAGACAATCAACAATTGATTGAATCATTTTGGAAGATTCGAAAATCAACTGATGCATCGAATGAATTAGGACTGTATCCAATCGATGCATCGATACTTGCCTATATTGATTCACTATATCAAGAGATAGCAGACTGATTCCCTCATGCCAATGCAGTCAATAGAACGGCTAGCCCATTAAAGGTGCCATGGATGAGCATGCTGGAATAGATAGAGTTAGTCCGTTCATATATCCAAGCGAACACTAGTCCCGATACAAAATTGACGAGTAACGTGTTTGTCGTCGGTAAATGAGCGAGAGTGAATATTCCAGCACTTACGATCATCCCGATCCCAACCCCAAATCGTTGCTCAAAGAAGCGGTATAAGAACCCACGATAAAAGATTTCTTCATAAATCGGTGAAACGATAGCCGCCGATCCAAACGCAATCAGTATGGAGATAATCGACAAGTCACTTTGTAAACTCTCTGTTTTTGTATTCGACGTACCGATACCGAAATATGATTGGACTATGACGATGATGATACTGAGTCCAATTAGCACAATTGTCCATAGAAAGATGATGCCCGAATCTTTCAATGGAAAACGGCGAAGTCCTAACGTTTCCAGCGATAGGGTTTGAGGACGTATTGCGACGAGATAGAGGACAGTCATAAATATTATGGCTAATAACAGGCCGATACTTGTTCCTGAATAGAGGGTGTTTCCCCATGATTGCTCTAAAAAGTTGTGTAAGTGTTTTTCGATGAGTAGGGGCGTCACTCCGAATAGAAGAATCATTGTGATTGCGAACTGATTCCATGTCCAAATGGGAGTTGTTTTCTTTTGCATTAGACTGAACATCGTGTTTCCTCCTCATGTCGTTGTAGCCCCATCATATCGGGTGACGTAACGTCACCTGCAAGCAGAAAAATAAAAAAGGAGTAATAAGACTATGAAACAGTGGATTGGATCAGCTGCTTTATGCATCAACGACGAAAAGAAAGTTCTGTTCGTAAAGAATCGTGACGTACAAAAATGGAGTTTGCCATCAGGTGGTTTAGAAGAAGGAGAAACTCCTGAACAGTGTTGCCTGCGTGAAGTGTTAGAAGAGACGGGCTATCGCATTTCGATTAATCAACGACTACATATCAAACGAGCCATCCTTTCAAACTATCAAGTCGAGACGCATTATTTCTTGGCAACGTGTGAGGAGCGAGTGGCGACTGCCATAATCGACTCGGACATCGATGAAGTCAAATGGTGTTCAATTCATGAATTAGAACGGTTGAACCATGCATTTCCGGAGGATCTTGAGATGATTAAACGATGGAGTTTTATGAATGAATCAATTCTCTAAACATACATCGAATCGAACAAGCCGGTCATATAAAAACGACCGGCTCATAACTTAAGACGCTTTTTCAATTTGATTGTGTATGAAATACTCCCGTTTCGAGCGGTCGCGAATGACATATATGGTGTAACAACCAACGAGGAAGAAGACAATCGAGAATGCGAGATAGACTGGGCGAATCCCGACCATTTCGGCAAGGAGTCCATTCCCGAATGTGAGCAGGATGACGAATAGCGACTCTGTCACATTGATGACACCAGAGAACCGGCCCATGATTTCGACAGGAACATGGTGTTGATAGAATGACAAAAATCCGGTATTGGCGAACGCAAGCGCGAACGTCAGGATAAAAAATCCGATGGAAGCCATCGTGAACGAAGAAGAGCCTGCGAATAGGAGATAGCCGACTGGTGTCATGATTGCCCCGAATCCGATACAAAACGATAAGGATAAACGGTGACTCCATCTTGAATTGATGAGTGACCCAACGATAATTCCAATCCCAGCGATACTGACGAGAAAGCCATATCGGCTCTCAGACAAGTGAAGGACTTGGGTCGCAAATGACGCTTCCAACGAATCGAGCCCAGACATGAAGATGGTCATGACACAGAACAATCCATAGATGATCGTCACATATCTGGCATTCGAAGCGAATCGGATGACGACTTTCCAATCTTCGATAATTAATCGGACGGAGAAGGATTCAATAGATGCATTCGTTCGAAGATGAGACGGAAGGCGCGACAACATTCCGACCGAGGCAACGAGTGCGAACGCATTCACGAAAATTGCAGTTGTTGGACTCCCAACTAGGAAGAGTAGTCCGGCAATCATCGGACCTAAAATAAATCCGGATGACTGCACAAAGTTCTTCATTGCATTGAACTTTTGTCGATTCGAGGCAGGTACGAGTTGCGTCATGTAGACCAGACTTGATGATTCGAATAGCGAGCTCATTACATTGAGGAGAAAGACAATCCCGTAGATGAACCACAGAGACTCAATCCAGCCTAAGCTGAACACGAGGAACGCGCGTAAACCATCCAATATCATCATCAGTCGCCTCGTATCGACTCGGTCAATCAGGCTACCTGACCAAAGATTCGAGATGAGCGAGGCGAGCGGAACTAACACATAGAGAACTGAGACAGCAAACGGCGAACCAGTCATTTCTAGGACAATCAGGTTGAGCGCGATAAAGTATACCCAGGCACCGAGGTTTGAGATTCCAACACTGACGAGTAGCAGCGCAGAGGTTTTTCGAAACGAGTTCAAGTCAATAACTCCTTCTATTTTTTATAATTTTCGGAACGCAAAAAAAATCCCACCCCCAAGAACGAATTCCTGGGGACGAGATTCTCATCGTGGTGCCACCCCTGTTCATCCGCACGTCACCGTACGAACCTTGTTCGGTACTGCCGAACGAGTCGGACTATACCTCAACTCTATAACGGGAGTGCCCGTCGCCATATCCCTCGGGGTGAGTTCCATGGCGCTGCTCAGAGGCTTGTTTCGACCAACGTTCTTTACTCCTTTTCACCGGGCGGAGCTCTCTTCGAAAGATTCATTGATGTACTGTTCTCTTCATCGCGTTTGTCAAATCATTTTGGTAAGGATAGCATATTGTGAAAATATTGGAAACAACATTTTATTGAATCTAACTCTACTCGCAATCAGTCAAGAAGTCGGGTTCAATAGTTCGGCTCAACTGAACAAGCATTTCACGGAATGGGTAGGCTACACCCCGGCTCGATTCCGTGAGAATAAAGGGCATCAGCTCAAACGTGATTAGAGAGCTTCAATCGATTTTGGATTTGGTGGGGGAGGGCGTTGAACGGTCCCTTGCAAAGTTGTACCGCATCTACATGATAAAACGTGCTCGTCTCCTCCATATTCATCATTTGATCACCCAAATCGTAAAGGAAAACGGGTTTGTTCGTCCCGAGTGCAATCCCGAGTTCGACGTGTGCGCCTTTGCCTCCAGGCAACAGGATGACGACGAAGTCCGCTGATTGAATTCCAGCGACTTCTTCTTCACCAATTGAGCGTAATGCATCAATCGAAGCGGCACGTTCGTGTTGTGTCCAGTCATACGTATGCGTGTGACCGAGGGCACTCAGCTCATCACGGATGAAACGTACTTCTTCCTTATTTGAAAAGCTTGAACCGACATAAAATCGCACAAAAAAACCTCCAATTCGTTATAGATGATTCATCTGGTAAAGCGCTACGAAATAAAACATGGTGATCAACAGACAACAGAGTACAAGGAAAGAAATCACGCTAATCAGGACGAATTTCATCAAAGTAAGTGGAACGTATGATTGAATCAAGCGCGTGATCGATATAGACGAGAGGACGAGTAAAATGATTGTGCCAACTAACCAAATATAGTCATACGCGATGTTTGGCATCTGCCAAAAGTAGACGATTGTTATGACGATTAGACTGAAAGCCATCACCAAATCTTTATGCTTTCGTGTCATCTGAAACCTCACGCTGATGTTCCAACTTCAACCGCACTTGTTCGGCATCTTCCGCATCAAACGTACTGTACCACCTCACATAATCGAGGTCGATGATTCGATAATGTCCGCTGACGATATTTTGTTGAAGAGTGAAGTATGGTCCTTCTTCGATTGCGTGCCAGAAAACACGTCCTCCGAGCGTCTTTTCTTTCGGTTCATATGTGTTCGCGGTCGCAATCAGTTTGACGAACTCGACCGGGTCATCACCGATTAAATGGATGAGGATCTCACTCTTATTGAACAAGGCGCATAGCGTCACTACGGTCGACCAACTGGCTTCATTCCGTTCTTTCTCGATTTGAATGAGTGTTTTTTTGGATATGCCAAGTAAACTCGCCATCTCATCTTGTGAATGCTGGGATTCAATACGAATCAATTTCACTTTTCGAGAGACTTGTCCAATAAATTCAGATTTTTGCATATAGTTTTTTTCCTTTCTATTCGTACAACTCAAAGTGACGCCGAGCTAATGAAGATCAGGATCCATGAGATGCCGAGAAACACGGTGAATAAGAGCAGGCAGACGACGATATAGCAGGAAATGTATTGCCAATATGTGAATCGTTTCGATTGATAAAAGTGATATGTAAAACTGAACGTCGCGATGCCGATGACTAAGAATGCGACGATATCCCAGATGATGCCGACCTTCAAAAACGATGGAGTAAGATACGATGCAACAAGTGCAAGTACAACCGTCACCACTCCAGTAGAAATGGCAGCGGATGGCGTTGAAGTGTTTTCCAACATAATCACCTCCTAATATATTACAAGTGTAATTTTACACTAAAAGTAGACAATGTCAATTTCAGAATCTAAAAAACCCTTCTCTAAGGAAGGGTTCCGTCACTCGTCATGTTTATTCGTTAAGTATGTCGTCAGTGGGTAAACACCGATACTTTGTATGATCAGGGAGAGTAGAATGACGGCGAACGCGAGGGATATCATTTCGCTCGACCCGGCAATTTTCTCTGCCTCTAGCCAGAGCACGAGGGCAATCGACATCGTTCCTTTGATTCCCGACCACGTGAGTAAGGAAGTCGCCGTTAAATCGTCTTTAAATTCCTTACGCCAGACGGGGACCGAATAGACGAGGCCGCCGACGACGATGAACCGGGTCACGATTGAAAGTAAGAATAAAAGAACGGCGAACGTCCAGAGCGATACAGACAAATAGCTGGTCGCTTCAATTCCAATCAATAAGAACAAGAGAGCGAGCAACATCGGTATGACGATGTCCCAGAAACCATCCAAGTGACGCTGGACCGATTCGTAATCCTCTTTAGTTCCGAGTTCGTGAGACAACATCATACCCGCTGTCACCGTTGCGAGTACACCAGACACTTCTAGCGCATCGGCGAGGTAGAAGGCACCATATGCAGTCACAATCGTCAACATGACGAGCTCATGCTTTTTAAAGCTGACAATCATCAATTTCTTAAGTAAAAATCCAGAAATGAAACCGATGCCGATTCCTCCGGCAGACACAATCAAAAATTCGGTCAAAAAATTGAAGGTGGAGAAACGCTCTCCCGTTGCGAACATACTGAGAAAAATGGTGAAGATGACCACACTCGTTCCATCGTTCACCATCGATTCACCTTCGACAACATCCGCAATCCGCTTCTCACCTTTACTCCGCTTTAAAATCGCGGTCACGGAAACGGGGTCGGTCGGAATCAAGATGGACGCTAATAAGAAGGAAGCAGTCAGGCTGAGCGGGGTGAAGAACTCACTGATCCAAAATGTGCCATATCCCATCAAGATGGCGGTCAAGACAAGGCCCACCGTACTCAATATCGTGATGATCCCGATATTGTCCTTCAAATCTTTGTATTTGAACTGATAGGCAGATGTAAAGAGAAGTGCAGGCAGGAACACCTCGAAAATCATATCTTTTGAGATGAACACCGAATCAAAAAAGGCGATATACGAGAGACCAATCCCGATCAAGACCAAGATGACCGGAACAGGGAAGTAATTGCGTTTGGAATCAATCAAATAAATGAAATAGCCAATGAGTAGTAATGTGATCACCTGTTGCGCAATCATAACGACGTCCTCCTCTACATTCAACATGCTATACACTATCTTCCCATTCAAGGTCTAATCAAACGGGAAATGTGGAATATAGGGGATAGTACATTCATTTCATATAGGGAGGAATCGATATGGGAAACCCAATTGGCGATTTGTCGTGGACGTTTTATTCAGAGTGTGAGGTGCCGAGTGATATCACCGAGACATTCATCGATGGAGAGCGGGCCGTAGCTGCCTACAAGACGGTGCGTGACGTCGCCGTATTCACGAACAAACGCCTGATTGTCCGTGACGCACAAGGGCTCACGGGGAAGAAGATTGAAGTCTACTCACTTCCGTACGACTCGATCAATATGTACTCGACGGAGAACGCGGGACGCATGTTCGACTTGAACTCAGAAGTCCAACTGTTCACGCGCGCGGGAACGATCAAAATCAATCTGAATAAAAAAGTGGATGTGCGTAAGTTCGACCGTCTGCTCGCGGAAGCAATTTTGTAAAACAGTGGACCGAAAAATCTTCGGTCCTTTTATTTGGATTTTTCTGACAATCCATAATCTTGCATGATACGATAGGACATAATGTGTGACGGAGGTTACGATGCGATTTACAACCCGATTATTGATGATCATGCTCGGCAGTTTGGTGTTGGTGACTGGATTGATCCATCTGGCTCGTCTATTTTGGGAATGGTTTCACGACCCTACGGAGGGAGGGATTGTGCTCCTTTTTTCTGGAGAGGATGGTGAGAGCAGCGGTTTTTATGAAGGGAAGTCACGCCAGATGAGAGAGGACGATGAATTACAGTTCTTGAATATCGACTTTCTAGATTACACGTTCGGAGCAGATGGGACGGTGACGGAGTCAGGGAGTTCATACTGGTTATGGTTCCTTATTGGAGGATTGATTGTTTTAATGATTCTACTGATCATCGCGATGCGAAGAAGAAAGCGTGTCGTCTCGACCATTGATTTCTCGAGTGACGCCGTAAAACGAAGACTGAGAAAGACTAAAGCAAAAGAGTTTGTAGAATCCAAAGAGATTCAATGGACCGATAGCGAGATTCGGAATGCGCTCATCCAGTTCAACTTGGATTTACCGGTTTCATTAAAGCATCAATCGAATGAGACCGTTTTGGACTGGTTCAAACGAATCGGTGTTGAAGAGGTGGACCTCTCTCCTTATTGGAAATCGAGATATGTGGATGAAGGAGTGACTGATGTAGAATCTAGACAGTTTCGAGAGGCGTTACAGTTCATGCGATTGGAAGAGGATAAGGGGTGATTGTGTATGAACGATGAAATAGAGGTGGTTGATTTCGATCTGCAGAAATCAATGGGCTCCGCTCGTTTGGTAAAGTCCAATCATCGATTCTACATTAATTGGGATGAGCTGGTCATAGACCTTAAACAGCATGAATATGTCTCGGGTATTCGAATCATCGACGAGAATTACTTGTTCATTTGGGCGTTTACGTTAGAAGGAGAACCAATCAATGCGTGGGTGCTGGATACGCATGGACAGATCAATCATTCCTTTCATGCAGGAAACGCAATTGCAGCAGTTGTAATGAACGATACGGGAATCTGGATTGGATATGGGGACGAGGGCATCTTTGGAGATGGGATCTCGAGCGAGGCACTCGTCTGTTTCTCAAAGGAGGGAAGCGTACATTTTCGGTACAATCAAGAAGTGAGAAAGGCCCCAGTTCTTCATGATTGTGACGTGATGTGTGCGTCAACGAATGGAGTTTGGGTCATCTCTTCAATCGATGCTCGTCTCGTCCATGTCCAAATGAACGGACGGATTGACTCCTATCCGATGCCCCGTCATCTCCTTGACTGTTCGTCATTGATGATTGAAGACGGTGTTGCCTATGTCATGAAAGACGAGCAGGTGTATCGCTGGCCATTCGAGGATAGAAAGCGTGCCGAACTAGTCGAAAGTTAACGAAGATATTAAGTAGATTAAATGGGCAATCAATTGAATTCTTTATCGCATTGAGAGTCAGTGGATTTAGTCACAAAATTAAAGGTAAAAAAAGCTAGGGGTATTATTTCACATACCGGAATCATACTAAATATGTGTTTAAATCATGAACAGAAAATAATCCGCTCTCACTCAAGAATTGCTTTAACAGATGGATATGTCCTAAACCATAAAGTACAAAGATGCGATCATTTGATTCCCTTAGTGACATCAATTCCTTAAAAATCATTAAGTTACGAAAATACCAGTAGTGTGATACCCACCTAGTACCAGACACTTCAAGAGATGCAATCTCTAAATAGGCGCGATGCATAGATAATGTAATTGTAGGGTGATTGATTTCTTTATAATAGTCAGAAATCGTACGACTCTTAAATATTTTTTCGATATGATTCATGACATCTTGTTGGGATGATAATATTTCCTCCATTTCTCGCTTCTCATCATGAATAATGGTTTCTAAACTGAATCCCTCATCCTCATTCCAATCGATTGGATATACGAAATCCAGATGAGATTGTTGTGCAAGTCGGAATGCAATTTGTTCACGTTCGTTAGCGGTTGCTAATTCCGGCTGCTGAATGATACGTTGTAATTGCTCATTTATGTATTCTTTCTTTGAAGTATTCATTTCTACACATACTTTAGTAGGTTCAAATTTTGCTAATTGATTCACGAATTGTTTAATTTCTAACTGACGTTTTTCGCTTAACACATCTGGCATTTCCGGCATAAAAAAATCACCATTGTTTGGCATGTTTAGATGTGTTGTGCCAACGAGCAATATATCTGTTTTATTCATAGCAATTCTCCTAATCAATTTGATGTATAGTGTTAACTACGCTTATACTTCTTCTAGGTTTCATATCTTGTTACTTGATTTCAAAAGAACCAAGTCAATATTTCTCATGGACCTTCGAGTTCATCCTAGTTAATAAACTTGTTAAAAATCTACATAGAAATGAGGAATTCACATGATCCGTTTCGGCATCATTGGTACAAACTTCATCACAGACTGGTTTATCGAAACAATCAATCAGTTGGATTACGTAGAAGTGACGGCACTTTACTCGCGCACGGAATCACGTGTTAAAGAATACGCAGAAAATCACTCCATTGTACATACGTTCACGTCACTTGAAGAGATGGCTCAGAGTGATGTCATCGATGCCATCTATATTGCGAGCCCGAACTCACTTCACGCCGAACAGAGCATCTTGTTCATGCAGCATGGGAAACACGTCCTCTGTGAAAAACCGCTCGCCTCGAACGTCCAGGAAGTCACTCGTATGATTGAAGTCGCAAAGGAGAACCACGTCGTCTTACTTGAGGCATTACGTAATCTGTTCATGCCGAACTTTGAACGGGTTCAACAAGCGATGGAACAAATCGCTCCGGTTCGCCGAGCCGTCTTCAATAAATCGCAGTATTCTTCACGGTACGACCTGTACAAAAAAGGGGAGAACCCCAACACGTTCAATCCTGATTTTTCGAACGGCTCGTTGATGGACCTCGGTGTCTATCTCCTCGGACCTGCTTTGAAACTGTTTGGTCAGCCGAAAGATATCCAGGCGAACGGCGTTACGTTAGAATCTGGAGTGGACGGGAGTGGTACGGTCCTTCTCTCTTATGCCGACCTTGACGTAGTTATCATGCACTCAAAGATTCATGCGACATCGACGCCTTCTGAGATCATCGGTGAAAAAGGGCGTATCGTCATCGATGATATCGCGACGTGCGATGAAGTCCGTCTAGAGTTACGGGATGGCACTTCAGAAATCATATCAGAAACGCAAAACGCTCCGATGTCATATGAGATTGAAGCATTTGTGCGAGCAATTGAAGCTAGGAACTCAGAGACGGATGCGCATTCAGCAACTGATATGATTCGTCTTGCTGATGTGATGACAACGGTGCGAAAACAAGTTGGTGTGATTTATCCAGCAGACAAATAAGTACACAAATAAAACGGTCCTCGATGTCATGTGCGCATCAAGGACCGTTTTCATTATTCTTTGTTCAAATAGAGATATCTCAGAAACAGTCCCAAGACAATCGTCATGACGACGGCAGGGATGAGTCCGATGAGCAGTAATGTGTTCATACGGTTTCCTTTCTGAGCGATTCGAGTCGTTCACGCATCTCATCAAAAGAATGGCTATCCGTCAACATACTGAGCTCTGCAGCGGCGAGTTCTTTCACTTGAGTCGACCACTCTCGTTCAATCTCGATTTCAGAATTCCTGATTTCCTCGTTTGCCCGCTCGACCTGCTTCTTATGAATGCTCTCGAGACGAGTGCGAATCATGTCACGGAGGAGTGCCGTCAATTCATCCTTCAGTTGTGTCCGACCATCTCCTTCGAAAAATTGACCAGCGTTCTTATAGCGCTTCAACACCGACTGATATGGTGGTGTTTCGAGATGAATCGGTTCGACAGCCTCTCGTAGCCATGCCACGTCGAGTTCACGGTCGAATTCAAGCGTCGGTAGGAGAGACGCTTGACGTTCGGTCAACCGTTCGACCAAGGCTACGAATTCGCGTTTAACGTATCGCTCCAACCGATACTGGAACAATTGGAGCTCTTGCTGGATATCATAGGCGTATTTATCGAGTGTACGTCCGAGTGCACGCTCTAGGCTCTTCCTCGACCCGTCGACCTCGACCGGGTGGAAGGTCTCTTTGACGAAGTCTGAGAGACGGAGAAGCGAACGGGTCTCGAGGTGGGCGAGGAGTTCTTTCGCTTCCCGGTCAAACAGGTCGATGAGTGCTGATACACCGAGTGCCGGCGGGTTCTCGAGTAAGGCATTCAATTGTTGGCGACGATGTTCTTTCGCCGACGCGTCTTCTTTCGCTTCGTTCAGAACACGATCAAATGCAGCGAGTAGTGCTGTCGTTTCTTCCTGGATACGCATCGCGTTGGCGAGACGAAGGTCTTTGTCGACATAGCGTTCAAGTGTCGAGACGAATCGATCGAATCCTTCGTCATCCCCTTGCATGGCGTTTCGGCTTGAAATGGGGAGAACGGTCGGTCGTCGGACACCGAGCGCGGTCAACTGTTGAGAGACATAGCTTGTGACCGCATCCTGTTCTTCATCATCTGTCGCAAGATCGGAGGCGTTCACGAGGAAGAACATCTCATGGTCTCCGGTCCCTTGGACACGTCCGAGCTGAATGACGAGCTCACGGTCCGCTTCCGTGAACGCATGATTATAGTACGTGACGAATAAGACGGCGTCTGCGTCACGCATGTAGCCGAACTGTACCTCGCTATGACGATTGAACTGTGAATCGGCACCTGGCGTATCGACGAAGACGATGCCACGTCGTGCCCAAGGGGAGTCGAGGTACAGTTCAATCTCTTTCACGATACAGCTTTTCTCTTCTTGTGCGACGAACGCGCAGAACGTGTCATAGTCGACGACTTCCGTTTGTCCAAGATAATCGAGCGGTGCCGCTTTTACGGCGTTGACGAACGGGTGATCGACATCGAGTGAGGCGAGGGAAGTCCCGTAACCTTGTAGCTCATCCTCAAGTTCATCTCGTGATTTGAAGGTGATCATCGCTGTTCGATTCGTCCGACCATCTGGCGGTACGATTTTCGTGATCGATGCCGTCAATGGGTTCGGTGAGGTCGGTAAAACCGTCTCCCCGAGAAGGGCATTGAGGGTTGACGATTTTCCAGCCGAAAACGCACCGAAGATGGCGAACGTATATTGCTCATGCTTCGCGCGCTCGATTTTCTTACGTAATGTCGAGACACGGGAGCGGAACAATGGGTGATTCTCTAATATTTCACATACCGTATTTTCATAAGAAAAATTAAAATCAAACAAGTCATAATCATCTTCTAACATCGACGTCGATGCAACCTCTGATTCAACAACATTCGACTGTTTTTCGGGAAGGTACGTCGCGTCGACATAGTTTCGAACGGCCAACTGATCGAACTGATTCGAATCAAGTTGTAACGTCTCATATTTACCGATTGCATGTAGACGATTTATGAGGCGTAAACGTAATGCTTCATTGTCGAGCGCTTCATACAACTCGTCTTCTTCAGTCGAAAATTGTTCCAAGCGCATGTTTACTTCAGCTTTCATATACATATCCGTCGAATGGACCCAAGGTTCCGAGACTTTCGTCACCCATGACGCAAGGGCCGTCTCGATGTCACGACTGAACTGTAACACCGTATCACCACTGAGTGATGCGCCGGACTTCACTTGTTCAGTGATAAGTGAGCTCGGTGCAATCGGGAGGACATCACCTTTCGGTAGCAAGGTCTCTGGAAGTTTCAAATCCCGAATGATGTCTTCTGCATATTTCACGAGGTGCGGACGTAAATTCATATCAATCAAACGGTTGAACTCTTTTACGGCCACGTCTTCACGACGAGTGCGTTCTTGTTTTGTTTTCTCTTTCGAGAACAAAAGACCGACCTTGAAGGAAGGGGCACAACTCTCGAGATAGAAACGTAGCAATTCACGGAATTCATAGGTCATGATGGGTGCACTCTCGACGATTGGTGCTTGATGTTTGAAGAATTCACGACGGAATGATGTCCACCATGCCCGTTTCTTCTCAAGGCGGTGCAGGCGAGATTGCATTTCCTTCGGACTCTTCTCATAGGTCGGTAATTGATCCAACATCGATTGAATCGAAGTTTCGTTGCGTTGGACCAACGTATTGATCAATGCATCCGCATGCTCGACTTGCTGCTGTCTTGATTCTTTGATGACATGCCGCACATACGAGCGCAAACGCTCGACTTCGTTATGAGGATGTTGTAATTCCCGAAGTGAAATATAGAACGTGTCGTTCGGGACGATGTCATGATGACGGAACGCTTTCGTCAATGACGCCTTGAAGTCCACAAAGGAGAGTTCGTTTTCATCATGCTTATCGATTTGATTGATGATAATGGAATAGGGGCGTCCTTCCCGGCTAAATTGTTTCATCAGTCCGATGTTTTGTTCCGATTGGACATGGTTGTAATCCATCATAAAGAACAAATGATCGGCCAAGAAGAGCGATCGTTCCGTTGCTTGGCGATGTCGTTCATCCGTTGAATCAATCCCTGGTGTATCCATCAACACGACATGTTCATCAAATGGGAATCGGTCGATTGTATACTCGACTTCCTTGATTTCCTCCACTTTGCAATAGTCACTGATGTTTGATAGGGAAGAAGCGTCTAATGAAATCCAATCCGTATCATTGATCGCGACGGCTGCCGCTGATTTTCCACCCCGCAACGTGACGATATTAGCACTTGTCGGAATCGGACTTGTCGGAAGGAATCCATCTTCTAGCCAGTCATTGAGCAATGTCGACTTCCCGGCTGAGAAGTGACCACAGACGGCAATCCAAACTTCTTCATTCGTTACTTTTTGTAGGGCGGTGCGGGCGAGTCGTGCTGCATCCGTCATCTCCTCTTGTTCAAACGTTAAAGCAAGCCGTGCTAATTGTTCTCTTTGTTCGTGCATGTTTCCCATCCCCTAATTATGATTCCGTCGTGATGCCGACACGATGTCCGACATATTCATCATTCGTTAAACAATCCAGAACCAACTCGGCGACATCGTCTCTCGAGATTGGACCTGATTGTTTCGTGCCTAACACTTCTTTTGAGACAATGATATCTCCATTCGATGGTTCATTGATCAGTTGAGTCGGACAGATGACTGTGAACGCCAATCCGGAGTCTCGTAATAATTCATAAGCCCGCGCATGATCCTCCGCTGCGGTTGTCATCGAACGCTTCGATTCTTTCGTTTCAAAGCGGTAATTGTCGCTGTCATGCGCCTGTAAGATGCCGGCGGTCCCGACAGTGATGATGCGTGTTACATCAAATTGTTTCATCGCGTCAATCACGAGTGGTGTGAATGTAGACAATACGTTTTGTTTGTCCGTCCCTAACGCCGAGATGACGACGTCTGCAGATTGTACCATTTCTAGGACTGCTTCTTTGTCCGTCGCGTCTCCGATGATTTCGTTGACACCTTCCTTTGAATCCAACGAATGTCTCGTTAAAAGTTTGACGTCATGTCCTTGATTTAATAAACGTTCAAGTATCCGTTCCCCTGTACGGCCACTTCCGCCGAATAAAGCAATTGTTGACAAGTAAACCCCTCCCCATCAATATGAAAGAAATATCCAACGCCATCATAACACGGAAGCGTTCACAAAACTGCCTGAAATGGTTCGATTCTGCTTGAAAAGAATGTGGTACGTTTTAGAATTGAGGAAGAAGGCAAAAAATACATATGACAAGCGTAAGAGAGGAAGGCACCATCACATGAAATTTGGGGCTCGAACTATTAAGACCGGACTATCGGTCGCAATCGTTTTACTGATTGCCGAGGCGTTTCAGTTCCAACAGATCGTCGTCCCGGCACTCGCTGCGTCACTCGCGCTTCTCCCGTCTGTTTATCAGACCGGACTTCGCTTAATCGAAGAGATGAAAGGGAACTTGATTGGGGCATTGCTCTCCGTCGGGTCCTTGTTGCTCACTCCGAATCCGACACCAATCGCTATCGGATTCGTCATCATCATCGCCATCTCCATCCTTTTGTTTTTAAATTTAGAATCGACGACACGGACCGTCATCTTGACGACGATTCTCATCATGGAAGGGGCAAGTCAGTCGGACATGCCGGTTTGGGTGTTTGCGGGTGAGCGTTACTTACTCATCATGATGGGGATTACCGTTGCATTAATCGTAAACGCACTTTTGTTCCCACCTCGATATGAACGGAAGCTTGAAGAGCAGGTGACTGAGGTATTTCAAATGGTCGTCCGTATCGCACGATTGTTTGCGGAAACGGAAGGCGGTCGCTCATCCTTTGAATCCTTGCCTGAGACGAAGAAGTTGCATAGTGATTCAAAACAAACATATGCCTATTTTGAAGAAGAAATCAAGGCGAATCGTTGGCTCGAGAAGAAGACGCCAATCTTCCGTCGTGCCGTCCTGAAGTCCAAGATGATTGAGACGAACCGGGCCGCGCTCCATGTCATCGAGAAACTCGATCATGATTTCCATACGATTGAACAACTTCCTCCACAATTGAGCGATGAGTTGTATCGCCATATTCGGCATTTGTTGCGTCGGCATGAGCGTCTGTTTTCAGCCTATGAGCTTGAGAACGAGCACCTCATCGACCGGGATGAGGATCTCATTCATGAGAACTTTGACTTTGCGAAGTTAATGATTGAGAGGATGCGAGAAGAAGAGGAAGAACTCATCCTCATTGTCGTGCCGCTCGTAGCGACGATGACCGACTGGGTCAAGGCAATGAATGAACTCGAACGCTATCTTGTGACGGAAATGAAGAAACATGGAGATAACTTAAAAGTGGAACCACGTAAGAAGTGGTTTTTTGAAGACTAAGTAACGGGCCGAATATCGGCCCGTTACTTGTTTAGGTTCAATATGAAACCTTTTTGAGACTTGAGCGTATACAATAGAGAGAGAAACATATGAACGATAGGGGGATTCACCATGTCAGAAACAACACCGACACCAGAAGAAGGTGTCACACCACAACGAATCAGCGGAACGCTTCCGATCGAGGCACGGGCGGTCTTTCGATTATCGAGCGCGATTTTTTATATCATCGGTCTCCTCATCACTGGAGCTCTCGTAGTCGCATCATACTGGTTCGACTGGCCGACTTGGCTACAGATTGGCTTTATCGTGCTGCTTGTCATCGATGTCGTCTATAGCTTGATTGATATCATCTGGTTCCAAAAGTGGAAACAGGAACGATTCACGTATGATGTCCAGCCGCTTGAGATCCGGATTCATCATGGGATCATCACGACTCATGACGTACTCATCCCGATGACGAAGGTCCAATATGTTCATGCGGAACAAGGACCGATTCTCCGTAAATACGGGTTACAGACCATCACCATCGGAACAGCGGCCGGTTCACACGAAATCTATGCGATCGAAGAGTCATTCGCGAAAACACTCCGTGAGCAGATTGCCATCTATGCACGGATTGAAGAGGAGGAGGTCGTATGACCGAGACCGCGTTAACATGGCATCGACTCCCGAGTCGCGTTTTGGTGCTGCGTATTCTCGAAGTCATCAAGTCGTTCGCCATTCCAATCGTCCTACTCTTTGTGCTTAACAACGACTGGGAATCGACAATCGGCATCATCATCCGAGTCGGCATCCTACTCTTTCTATTACTCGACATTGTCCAGAAGTTCTTTGGGTGGTTAAACTTCCGATATGCACTGGATGAAAAGACTGTCTATGTGATCGAAGGGAACTGGTTGAAAAAAGAAAAATCGCTTCCACTCTATAAGATTCAAAGCGTTCATTCGAACAGTCCATTCCTCTATCGATTGCTTGGTGTCGTCGAATTGACGTTCGATACGAATGCCAACAGTGACGATGCATCATTCAAACTGGCTGGTGTCTTTCCGACCGAAGCCAAACGACTTGAAGAGATTCTCGAGCAAGTCCGTCATCGGAAACAGAATGCACAAACCGAAGACAATTCAGAAACGACAGATGCGACAACAGAACAAGCACAACCGTTATCAAGTCGCCTTTTATATGCCTTGTCCACGCGCGAAATCGTGTTGGCCTCTATCACGTCGCTCTCTGTGTTCGCCATCTTCCCGGTCGCTTCAACGATCATCTCCTCGATTGATGACTTCATCAATTTGGATGGGGCATTCAACCAGGTCGAAGATTATGTCGTCCATGCGTCCATCATCGTCATCGGTCTTCTCGTCATCGGGGTGTTGATGCTGTCAGTCGTGATCGGCATGGTTATCAACTTCTTAAAATATGGGAACTTCCGACTCGAGCGAAGAGGGGAGCGCATTCGCGTCGAAAAAGGATTATTGAACCGGAGTGCGAAAGAAATCCCGTATGAGAAGATTCAAGCGATTCGAATCAAAGAGACGTTCATTCGTCGCTGGTTCCACATCGTTGGAGTCGAACTTGTCGCAGCAGGGACGATGGATGAATTGAAAGATGAATCGTCGACGATTCTTCCGTTCGTTCGACGTGACCGTGCGATGCGAGTACTCCGTGAGCACTTCAAGCACTTCACATGGTCGGATGAATTACATCGACTTCCAAAAAAGGCGTTAGGAATCAAACTCCTGCGAATCAGCTGGTTCGGCTTCATCTTATCAGGACTCGTGCTCTATTTCTTCCGAGATTATGCATGGTGGCTACTTCTTTTATGGACCATTATCATCGGGGGACGTGTGCTCAGTTACGTCACGACAAAATATGTCCGTACCGATCAATTCATTCAATTGCGGACGGGTGCATTCAACGTCCGGTCGTTCTTGACGGACAAACCACGGATCGAACAGATTCAAGTGAAGCAATCGCTCTTGCAACGTCGATTCGGACTTTGTACGGTTCAGTTCTCGACTCGAGGAGGATTCTTGTCCGTCGAGACAATTGACGACATTCCGAAAGAAGAAGCGGACGCGATGCTCGTCTGGTTCTCTCGTTATAACGAAATGAATGAAAAATGCTCAGGATAAAGTTTCCTGAGCGTTTGAATTATTTGTGATTTTCGTATCAAATGATGTTTCTCTTACTGAAAACGCGGATAAAGTATGGTATGATGCAAGTAGAAAGAGACCGGTGCTGGACACACCGACCTCTGGCTTACAGGCTCCCACTTTAAGAGTGGTCCCAGCCGCCACAATGGTTAGTGAATCAGAAAGTGACCCATCTCATTGCGCCGAGGGGGTCATTTTTTTGTGCGTTCAGACGTTGCACGATCGGATGTTCGGTGAATCACCAAGTGAACGATGATCGGAGCGAGGATTGGGATCATGACATAATCTCCAACCCAGGTCCAAAGTTGTTCCATCCGCACCACCGCCTTCCTCCATTGTGGACTTGGCGGCTGACCCCACTATTGCTGCGTTAACCTGCCCCTTCATTATAACAGATTCGTTCGTAAAATGGCGTTAAAAATAAGAACAAACGTTCTTGTTTTATAAAATGAATCTTTTGATGGAATCGGTCTCATATATGGGTCCAAAGAAGGAATTGAGTCGAATCGCTCTTGCTTGTTAGATGTCTGACAGGATATAATCAATCTCGTGTGTATACACGGGTGGGTGAGGGTGCCAATAAAGGATTGATTCCTATGGCAAAACAAACAGAATGGAAAACAGAAACATACGGGGGCGTGCTGAACTTTCTGGCGACAGCATACATCCCGGCCGTGCATGCGGCAATCTTGACACAAGCCGGACTCCCGTTCGAGGGGGCGCTCGTCGGAGCGATTTTGACAAGCATCATCGGGACGTTGATTGCGGGTTTCTTCAATCTTCCGCTGCTCTTGTTACCGGGAATGGGGATTAACGCGCTCTTCACGTACACGCTCGTCTTGCAGATGGGCTTGAGCTGGCAAAGCGCGCTCGCCGTCTCGTTCGTCTCAGGTGTACTCGTCGTATTGTTGACGGTAACCAAAGTGGCGAGGAAATTGGCGAATGCCTTTCCACCAATCATTCATGACGGATTGACGGTCGGTCTCGGCCTCTTCCTCATTTTGATCGGCCTCGAGGCGGCAGGGATTGTCTCAGGTGGGGGCGGGGCATTGCTCCACATCGGTGACCTCGGTGAGCGTAACGTCCAGGTGGCCTTTTTATCACTCTTCGTCGCCATCTTGTTATTCTTGAAGATGGGACCGAGCAGCTTCCTTTGGACAATCGGTTTCGGTGTCGGTCTCAGCGCCGTGATGGGAACGCTGGAGTGGACGGGAAGTTTCTCGTTGTCACCGTTCTTCGAGTCATTCGGCACGGTGTTTGGGAACATCTCGTTCGCGGAATCTGCGTCTCCGCTCTTCTTAGTCGCAGTAGGTGTACTGACGCTCGTCTTGTTGATTGAAAATATCAGCTTGATTCAGAATCAGACACGTGCAATCGACAAAGAAAAGGATGCGCCGAAAGGTCTCGTTGCACAAGGCCTCTCGACGATGGCCGGGGCCATGTTCGGGTCAAGCCCGACCGTCTCGACGGTCGAAGTGGCTGCCGGGATATCGGTCGGTGCACGAGGCGGGATTGCTTCATTCGTCACATCTGGATTGTATGTGGTGTCGCTCTTATTGTTACCGCTCTTTGCAATCATTCCTGTGACGGCGATCGCTCCGGTGTTGATCATCATCGGGATGATGATGTTCCAGAACGTGAAGCATCTGCCGCTCGATAACTGGGAACATGCCTTCCCGGCGATTCTCGTCATCATCATGATCCCGTTCACGTATTCCATCGTCGATGGGATCGGACTCGGGTTCATCGCGTACACGATGATTGTCTTGTTCAAAAAGGGCTACCGGTCACTCAGTCCGGTCGTCGGTGTCTTGACCGTATTGTTCTTAGTTTTCTTCTCATTACCAGTCTGGTTATAGAGATACGCACGGCATCGTTCAGGAAGAACGGTGCCGTTTTTTGATTTGAAAAGACTCGTTCGTGCTATAATCGCAGTAATTTAAAGCGAACGTGGAGGGGATTGGATGCAAGTTATTCAAGAATTCGCATCGTACACAGAATGGCTCAAGTCGTTAGAAAAGCTAAATGAATCTGATTGGAATAAACAGATCGACTCGGAGAAGTGGTCCATAAAGCAAATCGTCTTACATATCGCCCATTGGGACAATCATCTATTGAATGTCATCATCCCATCGGTGAAGAACGGCGAAGGAATGATTTTCCCTGACTTTGACTCGTTTAACGCGCGGGCGACGAAAAGAGCGGAGAAGTTGACAGGTGAGGCCGTACTGAAAGAATCCCTTAACAGTCGGCGAACGCTCGTCACGATGCTCGAGTCCTTAAGTGAAGAGGCGCTGACTTATAAAACGACAGCGAATGGCGTCTCACATGATCCGCATCAAAGTGTCCCATATTCACTATATGTGATCATCGGAGAATTCATCGATCATGACCAGCATCATATAAGACAAATCGAGTCGATCCTGAAATGAGACACCGGAAAGTGCGTGGTCTGAAACGAAAGTTAATTCGTCTTCAGCGTAATATGCAAGAAAATCATCATGATTTTCCAACTGAGTTTCATAATGGTTATTGGAATACTAAGATTCCGGTCGGACAAACTTTTTTATTGGATATTCAACACAATGCCCAAATCAAACAGGCAATCATCCATATTCTGCTCGATGAAGCGAAACGACTAGTAGAGTTGCGTGTGGATGAGCGAATGCGAGTTGTCGTGCTGCTAGATTTTCCTACACTCTGGAACTCTGAATTTCTCGTGTTTGAAGATGAAAAGGAGTTACAAACGTTTGTGCGGCGTGATTCATCCCATCAAAAGTGGATCCCGATTCCACATGTCAAAACGTTTATCAACCAATGGGACATTCGTAGTGATCAGGAGATTCGCGTGTATGGATTTGTAGAATGGTTGAGCGACGAAGAAGATGAAGGTAGAGAATGGTGGATGCTCGTTCAATGAATGGGCTTTTTCTTTTGTCTAAAAATAACTGAATATTCCGTTAAGGTGCATGGTATAATCCTTTTAATCCTATTTCCAAATAAAGGATTAGATTTATGGAAGGAGCCGTCACCTCAAATGAAAACGTTCAAACTGAATATACATAAGCGAAATAACCAATGAAACAAGCTAAAACAATCTTTGCGTCAGGAATTCTTTTCTCCTTGTTACTGGTCGCGCTCATCTCCTATTCCGGTCAACTGGGATACCGTTACTACCAATCATTAGATATCTCAGGGAGCGAGATCACGAGTTGGGTCACCGACTGTCATGACAAACGAAAGTTTTTAGGGATTTTCGAAGTGACGGATGTTGATTTTTGGTGTGGGGATGCCCCATACGAAGAACCAGAAGGAAATGGTCCAGACGGAGCGATGATTGACTCAGAAGAGGGTTCAGGTGGTACACCGAAAGAGATGATCAAGGACCAGTCACCTTCTTACGGAAACCCCTCATCAGAAGAGTCGAAAAACATCTCCTACCTCCCCTATATTATTACTGCACTAATCATCTCGCTCGGATGGTGGCTCTGGAAAAAACGACGCCCCTCGAAGAAACAAAGCGAGGAGGGAGAGTTAGATATCGAGGATCACTCGCTAGTGACTTCTGACAACGCGTCGATGCAGATAAACCGAACGGTTCATCCATTACCAGCCTCGGCTATTCGACAACAGTTGATTCAATTCGAGGCAGCGTTACCTCCACATAAACGTCGCCGTCCGTATGAGACGTTGTCGACCTGGGCGAAACGAATCGAGCTCGATGCATCCCTACTTACCTATTTAGAGACACGCTATGACGAAGGCGACATCTCACCAGAACGTGAGCGAGCGTTCACCCAACAACTTGATGAATACCTACTACGCACACAAAAGGAGTCGAACTCATGACCATCCGACACGTATTGGATCAATTAGACCGCATTTACCTCGGTAAACCGGAAATCACAAAATTATGTTGCACAGCCCTTTTGGCGAACGGCCATATCTTGCTAGAGGATGTGCCTGGGACGGGGAAGACGTTACTTGCGAAAAGCATCGCCAAAAGCTTTGAGGCAGACTTCGCCCGAATTCAATTCACAGCCGACCTGTTGCCTTCTGACATCATCGGTTCAGACTTCTTCAATATGCAGACCCAGACGTTCGAGAACCGCACCGGACCGATCTTCACGAATATTTTACTCATCGATGAAGTGAACCGTGCTGTCCCGAGAACACAATCCGCCTTGCTTGAAGCGATGGAAGAACGCCAAGTCTCCATCGGCGGCGTCACCTATCAGCTACCGAGACCATTCTTCGTCATCGCGACTCAAAACCCAATCGAGTCGGCGGGAACGTTCGCCCTACCAGACGCCCAACTCGACCGCTTCCTCATGTCCCTTCAAGTCGGATATCCAGGGGCGGATGAAGAGCGGAACTTGATTCTGCAGACGATTTCAAAGACGAGACATGTGGTACACGCCTTGATGACGAATGACGCTTTCTTAGAAGCACAAGAAAATGTCGAGAGCGTGCGAATCCATGAAGATGTCGTCACTTATTTGCTCGCACTGATTCAAGAAACGAGGCAACATCCGTTAGTCGAAGTCGGGGCGAGCCCACGGGCGACACTTGCGCTCGTCAAAGCCTCACAAGCTTATGCGTACTTGAACGACCGTCAGTTCGTCACGCCTGAAGATGTTCAAGCCATTGCACCACACGTTCTCTCGCATCGATTGACCCTCACCCTTGAAGGGGACATCAAATCGACGAAGCGACAAGTGCTAGCGGACGTACTCGAGTCCGTAACTGTCCCAGTCGAAAAGGTGTAACGATGCGACAGGTCGAAATCAGTACACCGTCCATCCTTCAAGACCAACTCTGGCCGACTTATGTCATTCTCGGTCTCCTCACCATGTGGATGCCTTATGTATGGCCCATCGCTTATGTATGCGGAGCATTATTAATCGTCATGTTCATTCGGAAACGAATCATTCGAACACTTTCAAACGAAGTCTCATTTTCCATCCGGCAGAAAGAAGATCTCTTGTTCATCGACGATGAGACATCATGTATCGTCCGTATCGATGGGTATGAGCGAATCATTGCCCTTGGTGTTCCGCTATTGATTCGACTAGAGGGTAATGAACGAATGGTATTCGAGGACGGGGCACAGGCATACGACACAAGGATCGAACAGGACATACATCATGTGAGCGTCTCGGCTGTGAAGCGTGGACCTGCTTCGATTCATACGTGTGTGATGCGTGTCACGTTACCGTTTTATTTAGGTACTCTTTTTTTCACGGATGAGGAGATGGATATGCCCTCATGGATTGTGTTACCTACCATCAAGAAGTCGCCAATCACCGAATCTCGTATGATTCGGATGGGTGACCGCATCGTCAAGCACTCCCCGTTGAACGATCCGTTGATGATTCAAAGTGCAAAACGATATGAGAAGGAACCCGCCAAACAGATCGACTGGGTCGCCACTTCAAAGGTCGGTCATGTACAGGCAAAAGTGTTCGAACGACAAAATCTCGACACGTTCACGATTTCCCTTGATTTGAGCGGTCCGCTCGGGAACGGGCTCCATGCGCACTATGAAGACTTGATTCAACAGACGGCCTATTTGGTTTCTTACTTGATCAAAGAAGACTGTAAAGTGGAGCTGTTAATCAACCGACTCGACAAAAACAATCAAGTCGACCGTGTTACACTGGGAGAAGGAAGAAAACAATTACGGCTCATTCTCGTCCGACTAGCGATGATTCATGAATCGAACGCGTTTGTTGCGTCATCACGTTTCACTTCATATGTCAGTCGTCACAAACAGCCGCACGCCGAATTGATTCACATCAATCACGCGATGCTGCTGAAATCTTCAGGGTGATGAAGGGAGAAACACATGCAACGAATGACGAGCTTACTTATATGTTGTGTCGGACTGCTTGCAAGCACGACGACCGTATCAGCCGAGATGACTGAATCCTCGGCGGAACGTTTTGCAGATGCATATTTTTATGACATTGTGATGGACCATATTCAGGGAGATGACCCGGCTAATTATCATATGACGGACAGTGAGAACGTCACGTTCGGTCCGTTGTTGGAGACGTATATCCCGTCATCATCTTGTTACAAGAATGATGAGACATGTTCGTTCGTCCCGACAAAAGAATTTGTGGCGACCGTCTTTCAAGATGATGAACCGGTCAACGTGATCGGAACGTATGAACAATCAGCGGGTACATATGCGTTTTCAACGTTCGGTTCAGACAAAGAAACTCCGAAAGCGTTGATGGACGTACAAGGACATCTCGTGAAATACACAGAAAGGTCTGCATGGTTTGATTATGATGGGGACATGTTGGTGGCGTTGACATCCTACTCAAAACAGATGATTAGTGGAGATGAAATGTCAACGAAGGACTTCCAAGCTTTATTGATTGAAGAGCATGAAAATATTGAAGGGAATGTCGAAGAAGGGATGATGGATGGAGCGGGTGGCTATTCGGATGAAGCAAAATCAAATAATCCAACATCGAATACCAACCGATTGATTGGTTTTGCAGTGTTAGCAATGTTGCCATTCGGATATTGGTTCCTTAAAAGACGAAAAACAGCATGATGTCAAAAGATTTATACAATCAACATGAACCACTAGAATTAGTGATCATTCCGAGTCATGCACTGAGAGAAGGAGAAGCAAAGCGATTGATTTTTCGACATCTGAAGGATGAGGACTTTCCATTGCGCCTTGTACGTAAACGAACTGTGAAGGGTACGAGAAAACATCGCTTCTCTTTTGAACGTCAAGAAGAGCATGTGACGACCAAAACCATCAAGAATCGTGAGTCATTAGAATCGGAATTGACACTCTCTTCGAATGAAATCATCGTCCTACAAGGAGAGAAAGATTGGATTCTGAGTTATTATGAGGACGGTTTGACGCTTCAAGGAAAGCAAGTGAGTCGTGTCGAAACAAAGGGAATAGCCCATATCGAGGATTTTTTTGAATATGTGACGACAGGTGCGTTTCCGATTGAGGTGTCATTTGGTTTAGATGGAACGCTCGGTCCTCGTGAGAACGTATATCGCTTCACGTTGCATGACGCAGATTGGAAGACATTGATTGAAGACGAACTGTTGCCTCAGCTTCAAATTCCGAAAGCGAAGAATGTATGGCAGTCCCTTTTCTTTCCGACAAACAATCAGACAATCGAATGGTTCACTGGTGAATTTCATCCAAACATCTTAGGAAACTTCGTTTTCGCCCACGATGCCCATGATACGTATTATTTCTTGGATCACGTGAACGGAGACATCAAAGTGTTTTGAATGACCCAACTAAAGAAGAAGTGAGTTTGCGTCAATCGATTGAGTCCATCAAACTCAAAACCCGAGTCAAAAAGTACGCCAGTTATGAGAAAGTAGGGATGGAACATGAACTATTTAGAACATCTAGAAAAACATTGTGGCACATTCGTCAGCGGGTATGATATCCCTTACTTGCTAGAAGATGATGTCCAAATCATCGAACTTGAAGAAGAGTCCTCTAAAATCACGAGTATTTCGACATTAGGACTGCATTGGCATGCACTTCAATTCGAAAATGGTTCGACAGCTCACCAGGAGTTGCTGTTCCGCTTCAATCAACAGCATGCCAAAGAGGAGTTTGTTGAATTGATGTGGCAGCTGACCGATTATGCGTTGGGAACGCACCAGGCGTTCGAGTTGGGCGAACTCTACGAACTGCCAGAGGAAGTGCTTGAACAATATTCATTTTCTTCGGTCTATGTGACCGCTCCTTTTTACTCAGATGAGTCGTTCATCACATATGAGAACGAGGAGCAGAGCGTCCTAGTCGTCTGGTTTGTACCGATTTACCCTTCAGAAGAGCTGTTCATCGAAGAACACGGAACCGAACGGTTTGACGAACTCCTATATGAGACTGATCGCGAGTTATTCGACTTGAACCGAAAAGAACTTGTCTAACGAACATCCCCTCATGCGCGCATGAGGGGATTCTTTACATATAGGGGCCGTTCGCTTGGACGACGAACTGCGAGTGCTCGTAATGATACGTGATGCGTGAGTAGTCGAACGGTTTTCCATTCGAAAGATGGAAGATCGTCTCAATGCGGAGCGTCGGATCATCCTCTTCCAAACCGAGAAGTACCGCTTCACTTTCCGTCAATCGCCCGACCTGTAGATACATGTCAGAAAAACCAATTGTGACACCGAGCGCCGATTGCACGTAATCAAAAATCGAGTCGGCCACAATCTCTCGATTCAAGTAAGGGACGATGGCTTTTACGTAATACGATTCTTCATGACAAAGTACTTCCCCGTCCACATATCTTACCCGTTCGACACGATACACATCGTCAGTTACGTCAATCCCGAGATTTTCGGCCACCAACGCATCTGGTTTCATAACAGACACGTCGAGTACATCAGAGGTCAAGATTCGATCTCCAAGGTTACTCTTGAATCCTTGGGTGGAAAAGAGACTCATATAACCGGGACGATTATGGCGTCTGACGAAAATGCCGCTACCACGGAGTTGAAAGATGATGCCTTTTCGTTCGAGCAACTCGAGCGCTTTCGTGATCGTACTCTTACTCACGGCATATTGACTCATCATCTGCTCAAGGACAGGTAGCTTATCACCTTGTTTTAAATTCTGTTTATGAATGTATTGTTCTATTTCATTTGCGATTTGTTGGTATTTTAACATGGTCATTCCTCACTTTTTCGTCACTTCTTGTATTATATCATGAAAAAAACAAGATTGTTTCATTGTATCAACCTTGTTAAATTGTACCGGTACAATTATACTTGACGTGTATGATTCATCAGAAGGAGGAATAGAGGATGAAGACGTTACCGAAAGATTTTCTATGGGGAGGCGCACTCGCCGCCCATCAATTCGAGGGTGGTTGGGACGCTGACGGAAAAGGACCGAGCGTCGTCGACATCTTGACAGCAGGCGCACACGGTGTCGCGCGTCGGATCACCGACAAGGTTGAGCCGAACGAATTCTACCCAAACCATGAAGCGATTGATTTCTATCATCGTTATAAAGAAGATGTTGCGCTCTTCGCCGAGATGGGGTTGAAGTGCCTACGCACCTCAATCGGATGGAGTCGCATCTTCCCAAATGGTGATGATTCAGAGCCGAACGAGGCGGGTCTTCAATTTTATGACGATTTGTTCGATGAGTTACTCAAACATGACATCGAACCGATCATCACACTTTCTCATTTCGAGATGCCGCTTCATCTTGCCCGTGAATACGGTGGCTTCCGAAATCGTGAGGTAGTCGACCATTTCGTCCGCTTCGCGGAGGTCTGCTTCGACCGTTACAAAGACAAGGTCAAGTATTGGATGACGTTCAACGAAATCAACAACAAGATGGACGTCAACAACCCGCTCTTCTTATGGACGAATTCAGGTGTCCTTCTAGAAGAAGGGGAGAACGCGCGTGAAGTCATGTATCAGACGGGACACCATGAACTAATTGCGAGTGCCCTCGCCGTCGCCAAAGGGAAAGAAATCAATCCGGATTTTGAAATTGGGGCCATGGTCTCTCACGTTCCAATCTATCCGTATTCATCGAACCCGGACGACGTCATGTTGGCCGAAGAGATGATGCGTCAACGTTATTTCTTCCCGGACGTGCAAGTACGTGGGTTTTATCCAAGTTATGCGTTGAACGAGTTCGAGCGCGAAGGGTACAACATCCCAATCCTTGAAGGGGACGAAAAGATTTTACAGAACGGAAAGGTCGATTATCTCGGTTTCAGCTACTATATGTCGACAACCGTGAAGAGTGATGTCGTCGCGGACAACAGTGGTGATATCGTCAACGGTGGTCTGCCGAACGGCGTTGAGAACCCGTACATCCAGTCGAGTGACTGGGGCTGGGCCATCGATCCGGTCGGTCTCCGTTATGTGCTCAATCGTCTGTATGACCGCTATCAGATTCCGCTCTTCATCGTGGAAAACGGATTCGGTGCTGTCGATGAGATTGTCGACGGGAAGATTCATGACGCGGCCCGAATCGATTATTTGAAGGCACATATCGAACAATTGAAGCACGCCGTCCTCTATGACGGAGTCGACTTGATCGGCTACACGCCTTGGGGCATCATCGACATCGTCTCGTTCACGACGGGAGAGATGAAGAAACGGTACGGGATGATTTACGTCGACCGCGACAATGAAGGGAACGGCTCGATGGAGCGGATGAAGAAAGACTCGTTCGACTGGTATAAGCGGGTCATCGCGACGAACGGGGAAAAATTAAACAGCGAAATTTGAGAATTCCAGCATACATTTGTATAATGGCGTTATGAAACCATTACACCATCCGTCTATTGACACCATACCGTATACGAAAGTCCTTCACGCACTCAGTGAACCGAACCGATTGCGCATCATCCGATGCCTCAGAGAATCCGGTGAAAATAATTGTTCCACTTATTCACTTGAATTGATGCTAAATAAATCAACGGTGTCCCATCATATCAAAATCTTAAGGGAAGCCGGACTGATCAAAGGACGCATCGAAGGAAAAGAGCATTACTACTCGCTCCGAAAAGATGAGATTGAACAGAAGTTTCCTGGATTATTGAGTTCCGTGTTCGCCGTGAAAGATGAAGACTTATAAGCATGCGCTCGAGGCGCATGCTTTTTTGTTGATCAAAATGCTTGCGAAGTATAACTCACGGTGATACGATACTTTTAGTTTGATGGTTATCGAACTATAAAACAATTTCCGAAGGAGTTTTGAAAGATGAAAAACGTATTAGTAATCAACGGACACGAGTATTATGACTTTGCAAAGGGTGAATTGAACAAAACGATGTTCGACGAGATCGTTCGAACACTCGACGGAGCTTATGAAGTGAAAACGACGGTCATCGATGCCGGTTATGATATCAAAGAAGAGCAAGAAAAATATAAATGGGCGGACATCGTCATCTACCAAACACCAATCTACTGGTTCTCACTCCCAGCGAAGTTCAAAAAATACATGGATGAAGTGTACGAATATGGTGTCTTCTTCGCCGGTTCTGCTGAAGGGTACGGAAAAGGTGGATTGATGAAAGGGAAGAAATACATGTTCTCGACAACGTGGAATGCCCCTGTCACAGAATATAACAATGCTGAAGGTTTCTTCGCTGGTAAAGACTTTGAAGATTCAATCGCCCACCTGCACTATGCACAGCAGTTCATTGGAATGGAACCATTAAAGAGTTTTGGAGCGCATGACGTGATTGCGAACCCGGACATCAACCTTTATAAGCGTGAACTCCAAGCTCATTTGGAAGACGTGTTCGAAATCACAGTAAATCAGTCGTAAAAGGAGAGAGGTCACATGCTTCGGGAAGAATTAGCAACGGTACGGGACCGATTCTTAGATCGTGCGCCCACCCACGTCAAACAAAGTGTTGCGGAAGCGACAGCATCATTGATTGAATCAGGAGTTGGTCAAGGGTTACAAGTAGGAGAAAAAGCCCCTGACTTTACGCTCGTCAACGCTACGGGTGAAAAAGTCACCTTGTCCGAATTATTACAAGATGGAAAAGTGATCTTGAACTTTTATCGAGGGGGATGGTGCCCCTACTGTAATCTCGAATTGAAGGCGTATGAACGCATCCTACCGAAAATCAAAGAGAAAGGGGCACAACTCGTTGCCATCAGCCCTCAAATGCCAGATGAGTCCTTATCGACGTCCGAAAAGAACAATCTGACATTTGAAGTGCTCAGTGACCCCGATCAACATGTAGCAGAATCATATCGTCTACTCTTCGAGTTTCCAGCTCACTTGATTCAAACATATGAAACGGACTTTGGACTTCAACTCGCCGATTATAATGGAGATTCGAATCCGTGGCGCCTTCCTGTACCTGCGACTTATGTCATCGACCAGGATGGTGTAATTCAATTTGCCGAGGCGGACCCTGACTATATGGTTCGACCGGATCCGGAGCGCGTGCTCGCCTCTTTATAAGAAGAAAAGCCAAGGAATTCTCAGAAATAAGGGATTGCTTGGCTTTTTTCGATATAATGAAGAAAAATACAATATTGGAGGGGAAAATGATGCAAGTGAAGCAACATGGGCCAGTGACGGCAGTTTGCGCCAAAGTGAAGAACGGTCCATTCGAGATGTCGATGTATGTGTATTATCTCGATGGGATGATCATCGATACCGGGACCCGTACGATGCTCCCCGCTCTCCAACCCTTTTATGAATCGGTCCCAATCGACCTCGTTAGCATCACACACCCACATGAAGACCACATCGGAACGGCCGCATGGCTCGAACAAACGTATCGCGTGCCAATCTACATACATGAGTCTGCCAGAGATATGTGCATAACGGGGCTAGATATCCCAGCTTATCGGGCACGCTTCTCCGGTGACCCGGAACCGTTCCGACCGATCGCCTATCACGACAATCAGATCACATCAGAACATCATACCTATCAGGTGATCCATACACCCGGTCATGAACCGAATCACGTCGTCTTATATGACGAGGAGAACGGTCGACTGTTTTCAGGTGATTTGTTCGTTCATCCGTATCCAAAAGTCATGATTCCAGAGGAGTCGGTCCCTGAACAGATCCGTTCGCTCAAGCGTGTCCTGTCCCTCGATTTTGAGGAAGTGTACTGCCAGCATGCAGGGCGTCTCGAGCAGGGAAGGGAGCAACTGACCAAAAAGCTCGATTATCTAGAACGATTGACCGATGACGTGTTAACGAAAACCGCTGCGGGCTATACGATTGACGATATCAACGCTCACCTTTTCCCTGACCCGTCGCCGCTCGTCCAAATCTCCAAGCGGGATTATGACTCCAGACATATGATTTCAAGTATCCTCCGAGAAGTCTACGAACAACTTCGTTGACAGAAGGCGAATCACCTAGTATTCTGTATGTAGGATTAAACGTTTAAACTTTTAAACGGAGTGATGAATATGAAACAACCAGATACAACACCAGAGGCATCGCTATCTTTATTTGAAGATGCAATCCCATTGTTCCAAGTGTTAGCCGACGTCAATCGTCAACGCATCATCGTTGAGATCGCCAGACATGAGCGCTTGAACGTCAATCAGATTGATGAAAAGATCGAGTTGTCTAGACCGGCCATCTCGCATCACCTCAAACTGTTGCGACAAGCAGGGATCGTCTCATCCGAGAAAATCGGGACAGAGAACTTTTACTTCTTGACCCTCGAGGACGCGGTCGGACTGCTCAAAGCACTGACACGTGCGATCGAAGATGAATGTATCTTATGACCTTTCTTTTTGGAAACAAAGAGAAAGGCTTCTTTTTCACTAATCAGTTTAAAAGTTTAAACATATAAACATTAAGAGGAGAATGAAAATGAATCAAACCATTGTCATCACAGGAGCGTCAAGCGGGATTGGTCGAGCGACCGTCGAATTGTTCAGCAAACGAGGCTGGCATGTCGCCGCGACGATGCGAAGTCCTGAAGACCATCAAGAACTGTCTAACCTAAAAGGGGTCTCGCTCTATCAGCTAGATGTTACGAACGAATCGAGCATTCTTGACGCCTTCGAGCAAATCATCTCGAATCACGGCACAATCGATGTGTTATTGAATAATGCCGGGTACGGAGCGGTCGGGATTTTTGAAGAAGCCTCTTCTGAACAGATTCAGCGTCAGTTTGATACGAACGTCTTCGGGGTCATGAACGTGATCCGAGCATCTCTTCCGTATTTCCGCAAACAGCGGAGCGGACGGATTGTGACCGTGTCTTCGGTCGGTGGTCAAATCACATTCCCAATCTATAGTCTGTATCATAGTTCAAAATGGGCGATCGAAGGGTTCATCGAATCGCTTCAGTTTGAACTGGCACCGTTTAATATCGACATGAAATTGATTGAACCAGGACCAATCAAGACAGACTTTTATGGTCGTTCCCAGGAACTCGTCCGTGACCAACCGCTCGACGTATATGATAACTATACGGAAGTCGCGCTCCATAACACGAATGCCGCTGGTGCGAACGCTGAAGGCCCGGAGGTCGTCGCCGAGACGATTTGGCGTGCAGCGACCGACCGGAAGAAGCGTCTCCGCTATCCATCGGGTAAACAGGCAGGACTGTTGATTGCGCTGAAGCGTTATCTGCCGAACCAAGTGTTCTTCTCTATCGTGCGACGTGTCGTAGAGAAAAATTAACATCAAGTATTTCTTTTGAACTTCATCAGTGTCGGAAAGAATTTTTTATCCACTCATTCAACGATAAATATCACACAAATTTACCCGATATAATGTAAGAGGAGGGATTTGATGAAAAAAGTCTCACTGGCATTATCGACGTTCATTCTTATGATTGGATTGACGGCAACACCGACAGACTCGGTCGATGCTGCGGCGAAACGCTTCAAAAACTGTACGGAGATGAACAAAGTGTATAAAGGGGGCGTGGCCAAATCGAAGACGATTAAAAACAAAGGTGGAAAGACGCGTTATAAACCTTATGTCAGTAAAGCCATATATGACGCGAATCAATCAAAAGACCATGACAAAGACGGGATCGCATGTGAACGGTGATCATAAATCATGCATCGAATCAGCCGCCATACGAGGGCGGCTTTTTGTATGGATATAGACAACGATTCGACCACATGATATTATCATAAATAATAACATTATCAAATATGATAACATTGAGGTGGAATCAATGAATCAAGATGTCTTAAAAAGTTTATTGAACCCGATTCGCATGAAAATCTTTCAACACGTTCTGATGAATGAAGGAGTCACGACCGGAGACTTAGCAAAAGCACTTCCCGATGTTCCTCAAGCGAGCCTCTATCGCCATATCAACAAAATGGTACAAGACGAGATTTTATCTGTCATGAGCGAAAATAAAGTTCGCGGGGTGTATGAGAAAGTGTATGCGATTCAAAACAATCCGTTGACCAGTATCAACAAAATTGTCGAGGAGGAAGACCGAGAACAACTGTATATGGTCTGTTACACGTTTGCGATGTCACTGCTCATGGATTTCGGCAACTATCTAAAGCGCGACTCAATCGACCTCCCAGAAGACAAAGTCGGATTCCGGAGCATCCCGCTCTACCTGTCTGATACCGAAAGTGACCGATTCTTAAAAGGTCTTTATGACTTATTAGAAGATGTGTTGGACCATGAGCCATCCGAAGAACGCACGTTACGAAAGTTCTCGTATGCGTTCATGCCGGTCGAAGAAAAGGAGGAGATGAATGATGTATAAGCAAGAACAGGTATTCATTCAAGGAGAATCAACCATCGCGGCTACAATGACGACTCCACATGGTGGCCAGTCGCCATTTCCAGCCATCATCCTTATCGGGGGGACCGGTGGATTGGACCGCGACGGGAATGGGGCAGGCTTCAAGTCGAATCTGTATAAAGATCTGGCAGAATGGCTGACGACACAAGGTTTCGTCACGTTACGTTTTGACAAACGTGGCATCGGCAAGAGTGGGGGAGATCGGAATACCGTCGGTCTGTCTGGGCTCGTTGATGACGTGGCAACGATGATCCGTTATCTGAAATCGCTTGACCATGTCTTACAAGACATCTTGTTGCTCGGTCATAGTGAAGGATGTATTGTCGCGACGCTTGCGGCTGAACGCGAGTCGGTTTCCGGCCTGATTCTATTGTCTGGTGCCGGTGTGGCCTTGAAGACGAGCATGCAGGAACAGGCGCACTTCTTACTCGATGAAGTAAAGCGTACGAAAGGAATCAAAGGAAAACTACTTCGACTTAGCTTGAACGAGAAGTCGGTCATCGGAAAGCAACAAAAACTGTTCGAACGTGTCACCGCGACGGACCAGGATACGATGCGGATTCAACTAATGAAATTCCCTGCCAAATGGTTACGGGAGCACCTTGCGTATACGGATGAGTCGCTCCGGGATCGCTTGGTTCAGTTGAACGTACCGACACTTGCACTGACCGGAGATCGAGATGTTCAAACGGACGTCCATCATCTTGACGAGCTCGATGCTCTTCACGCGGAACATATCGAGGTACAAAAGATTAGAAACATGGACCATATGTTGAAACATTTCGACGGGGAGATGAGCATTCTGGACGTGAAAAAACAATATCGTGCACAACTTAAGGAGCCGCTTCATCCCGAGCTACAACACCAGCTCCACGAATGGCTCATACGCCACAACTGGATATCATGATGAAGAAGAAGGCAGCGGAGAATTATCCGTTGCCTTCTTCTGTACGTAAGAACCGCTCGACGTGTTCCATCGAGAAATGACGACTCCACTGGACGAAGTGCCCGCCTGGGACGGCAATCAATTGCACAGAGGGATGAATCTCTCGTTCCGCTCGTTTGACATGCCGGAGCGTCCGTTTCGCCTCATTCAAATCAATACCTGTGAAGTCCGCATAATAGAGTTGCGTCGGCACTTTGATTCGTCGTAACAACTTCTTAAAGTCCAGTCCGTCGTATCCGAACAATAAATGTAGGCCACCGGTCGACAGACGAGCGGGCTGCTCGAAAGCTGTTCGAATCATCGATGTTGATTCTACCCCAATCCGTCGACAGAACAATTGGAACCGTTCCTCGGAAAATACGGAATCACTCTTGTTCATGCGAGCTTCAATCGAGTTCAAGAGGCGCTTCGGGGAACTGTGATAGAGCAGTCGCAACAAGGGGAAAGCGAATCCGAATATGCCATATTCACGAAAAGGAATCATGGCATTCGGTTTATGACCTTGATCGAGGAGAATCAACCGTCTGACCCGGTCTGGGTAATGGACCGCGTAAGCAAGCACGATAGCACCCCCCATCGAATGTCCGATCAACCGAATGGACTCCAATTGTCGTGAAGTTCGGTATGCTTCGACCCAATCTGCGAGTACTTTGGAGGTCGCATATGTATGTAGTCCTTCACTCTCACCAAAACCAGGTAAGTCTAACAGATGGATTTCAAATTGTTTATGTAACGCTTTGACAAACTGTTGTCCTTGAGACCCGGTGAATCCGCCACCAGGAAGGAATAGGACAGGGTCACCTTGACCGTGGATGGTTGCCTTAAATTGTCTCACTTCATCTCTCCTCTATATAGAATGGATTCCATTCAAGTATAAAGATGATTGGAAATCAATTGAAGAAATTTCGCCATCTTTCTCACGGTGTTCGTGAACAAATGAGGGTATAACTTAGTGATAGGTAGCTTTCTATCATTACGCATCATATGTGCTCTTATGTTTAAAGGAGGAATGATGGATGAAACTTTCGGGGAAAACAGCAATCGTCACCGGGGCCGGCTCTGGTATGGGGCGGGCCATCGCGAAACTCTTCGCGATGGAAGGCGCGCGGGTCGTCGCATTCGATATGAATGAAGATTCTGTGCAGGCAGTGGTCGAAGAGATGAAGACGGGAGGTGGGGATGTCGTCGGCATCGCTGGTAACGTAACGAATCAGTCAGATATCGACCGTCTCGTCGATACAGCGAAAGAAACGTTCGGGTCGGTCGACATTCTCGTCAATAATGCGGGCATCATGGACAACTTTATGACGGTGGGGGAAGTGACGGATGAACTGTGGGATCGGGTCCTTGCTGTCAATTTGACCGGACCGATGAAATTAGCCCGCGCCGCCATTCAAGTGATGGAGAAACAAGATAGTGGTGGGGTCATCATCAACAATGCGTCTGTCGGAGGATTGTTCGGCACTCGCGGAGGCGCAGCATATGTGGCATCGAAACATGCCTTGATCGGGTTGACGAAAAATATTGCAGCGACCCATGGGACACTCGGTAAGATTCGCGCTAATGCCATCGCGCCGGGTGGTGTCAACACGAATATCGGTTCGACCATCACCGCTCCGAGCGAACTCGGGATGCGTGCCATCCAAGGTGCGGGGGAAGCACCAATGGGTGAGCCCGAACAAATCGCGAACGTCGCGCTATTTTTAGCATCGGACGATTCAAGTTTTGTAAATGGCGATGTACTGAAAGCGGATGGTGGTTGGACGGCAAGATAAACGAAAAGAGCCGGAATCATTCGGCTCTTTTCGTTTGGTATTTTTTTCGATAGGCGAGCGGGGTGATCGAATGACGTGCTTTAAATGTCTGGACGAAGTGACTGACACTGGAGTAACTCAGGCGATTGGCGATATCAGCAACCGATTCAGTCGAATCCTTTAATAGGATTGCGGCCCGGTCCATTCGTTTAACTTGGACATACGCAAGCGGGGAGGTGTTCCCGAACGTTGTAAACAGCCGACAACATTCACTGCGACTTACATCACCCGCAGTTGCGATTTGAGCTAACGATAGTTTATCTTCAAGCTGCAAATGAATATATGCCAGCATGTTTCGAAGACTCTCCAGTTTTTTCTCGTTATTCATTCCTTGGTTATCTTGCTGAATCCAATAACGCCAGATCACCGCACATTGCAGTGTCGCATCCATCCGTTTAAGCGGTCCGTCTACCTGCAAATGGTTATCGACTTGTTCAATCGTTTGAACGATGGAGCGGTGTGTTCGTTCTCGCTTTAAGATATGTATGGCTTTATCGCCTGCAAGGTATGGCGTTACATATTCTTCGGACAATTTAGGGTGGAATAACTCATATGGATCAAATTCAAGTTTGATGATTTGCGAAGTCTCTTCCATCTGTTGCACGACATAGCTTTGTCCAGACGCCAACAGGATACTTTCTTTTGAAACAAGTTTTATATCCTCTCCGTTCACCCGAATATCGACAATCCCTGATTCGATCAATAGTACCGTGAACTGATTCGTGATGGTAAATGTGGAAACCCCTTGATTCGACAGTATCGTTCTATTCAAAGTGACAATCTCCTCGATTTGGTAATTTTCCGATATTTCGTTTCTTTTTTAACGGGTGAAATACTTTGATTTATCCAAAAACAGGGACGATTTCAACATTTTCCTCATCCCTGTAATCTTAATCATGGTTGTGTTTCTTCTATATAATGCTTAAAAGATGAGCCACCCTGTAAAAGCCGCATGGACGAGAATCGCAATTGGTACCCCGATCCGGAATTTCGGCTTCAATGTCTTATGTCGGAAGATGCGCATCGCCAAATAAGCACCGAATGCCCCACCGACCCATGCCATCGTCAGTAACGTGCGCTCCGAAATGCGCCAAGCCCCGACGCGAGACCGTCGTTTATCGACAAAAAATGACACAAACGCTAGTAAATTAGTCACAATGTAATATAGCAGTAATAGTTCCAAAGACCAAAACCTCCTTATTTCTCTCTTGATTATATCTTAAAATGGCTCTACGAAGCCGTTTTTATGGATTAAAACAATTTTCTGAATCCTCTCATCCCCATGAATTGTTCTGTAAATGAACTGATATGACTCTCATATCGTCCTGTAATCGCTATGAAATATAGAGGTGTTACAGTAAGGGGGCGTTAGAAAAGGGAGGAATATTCTTATGAAAAAACCACTATTGACACTAACGGCACTCGCTGGCCTTAGTTTAGGAGTCGCTGCTCCAGCTTCGGCAGCATCAACACACACAGTTCAGTCTGGAGATACACTCTACCGTATCGCCGTGAACAACAACGTCTCTGTAAACGACATTAAACAAGCGAACGGCTTAAACTCAAATATGATTTACCCGAACCAAGTCTTGAAACTTGGAAAGGCAGAAGCGAAAGCTTCTACTGCATCTAAAACGTATACAGTTAAATCAGGTGATACACTTTATCGTATCGCATTGAACCACGGGATCTCTGTTAATCAATTGATGACTTGGAACGGTCTTAATTCAGATCTTATTTTCCCAGGACAAGAGTTCGCCGTGAAAGGTGCAGCAGCTGCATCGGTAGCGAATGATGCGAAAACATCAGCACCGAAGACTTCAACATCAGCACCAGTAACAAAAACAGCATCGTCTACAACGCAAACCCAAGCTCCGGCTTCAGGTAAGACAATGACTGTTGAAGCAACAGCTTATACGCCATATTGCGCTGGATGTTCTGGTATCACAGCGACAGGTATCGACGTTCGTTCGAACCCTAACCAAAAAGTCATCGCGGTCGACCCTTCTGTCATTCCGCTCGGCTCTAAAGTATGGGTTGAAGGATACGGAGAAGCAATCGCAGGAGACACTGGTGGTGCCATCAAAGGTAACAAAATTGATATCTTGATGCCGACACAAGAGCAAGCGCTCAACTTCGGTCGCAAGTCAATCACAATCAAAGTCTTGAACTAATTCAAGCTCATCAAAGACACTGCCATCGGGCGGTGTCTTTTTTGTGCTTAACCCTTTTCCCAAGGATTCTTCACTTTCGTCAAACCTAATCGTTTGGCGAGCGGCTTAATCGTCAATCCATGCAAGGTGACAGACGTGACGACGAGACCGAGCGTAATCGGTAGCATCCGTTCTGCGTCTTCAATCCCCAGTTCCGCAATCTCTTGTGCAAAAAATGCTGTCACCGTCATGGCGACGATCCCACGTGGGGCAATCCAACTGATGAGTGCCCGCTCCTTCGTCGTCAAAGGGGAGCCAAGTAAGGAGGTTTGCACCGAGACGGGGCGGACGATGAATAATATTGCGAGAATCGACAAGAGGAGCGGCCAATCGAAGATGGCAAGTAAACTATCGCGGGTCAAACTCGCGGTCAAAATGATAAACACAGTTGAAACGAGCAAGATAGAGATGTTTTCTTTAAATTCACGAAGTTGCTTCAAAATGTGGAGATGCCCATGTTTGGAGTTCGCCATCGTTAACCCCATCGCCGTCACGGCCAATAGTCCGACCTCTTGCATGACCCATTCACTGATGGAGTAAACGAGAAGGACTCCGGAGAACGTCAAAGTCGTCCGTAAATATTCTGGGACTTTCTCATTTCCGAACAAGCGGATAAGTAGATGCCCGACGGCAATCCCGAAAGCGACAGCGACGATACAGGACCAAAAGAACGGCAAGTGACTTGCAAGCCCCTCGTTTTGGTACAGGATAAACCCGATTCGAACAACGAAGAGACCCATCAACGCACCGAGTGGATCGACGATAATCCCTTCCCACTTCAACACTTTCGAAGGTCGAACGGATAAGTTTGCTTGACGTAATAACGGGATGATCACAGTCGGTCCCGTCACGACGAAGATGGCGCCCAGTGTGAAAGCCGGTAACCAATGAAAATCTCCAATCCAAATCAATAAGATAGATGTCAGGATAAAAGAAATGAAGACACCGACGGTAACGAGACGAAAAATTGGCTTTCTTAAATCATCAATCTCTTTAAACTCAAGACTGAGACTGCCTTCAAATAAGATGAGCGCCACGGCAATCGAGATAAGTGGGCTATATAAATCACCCAAAATCAAATCCGGCTCTAACCATCCGAAAATCGGACCGACCAAAATACCCGCAACCGTCATGATCAAGATGGCTGGGAAGTCAAAACGCCATGCAATCAACTGCGAAAGTGCGCCGATGAGGACAAGTAAGCTGAATCCGATCATCATGTCTTCCATAAACACCCTCCATTTCATTACTTCTTCATATATGTATACCCACATCATGAAAAACATCTGCTAAGATTGCCCGATTTCGGGTAAGAATTGAAAGAAAGGGAGGGATACGATGGAAGTAACAATCGGACTCATCATCGTCATACTGACATGGCTCATCTTAGTACTTAACCTCACGTTCGCCGTCACTATCATCTTTTTTGAGAGGCGGGACATCGGTACGACGTGGGCATGGCTGCTCGTTCTCTTCTTCTTGCCACTCATCGGCTTCTTTGTGTACATCTTCTTCGGCCGACTGATCAAGTCTCAAAACTTTTATGAAGTGGAAGAAGAGAAACGCGAAGCGTATCACCATCATGTCGAAGAACAACTCGAGCAACTCGACCGTTCGCTCGCCCCGTTCAATCATCCGATTCTTTTAAAATATCGGAGGCTGGCTCGCCTGAACCTCGTGTCGACGAATGCACTGATGTCATTCCATAACGATATCACTGTCCTGCACGACGGAACGGAAAAATTTGAGCAGATGTTTCAGGATATCGAGCGCGCGACGAAAGAAGTCAATATTCAATATTACATCATCCAAAACGACCCGCTCGGTCAGTCGCTCATTCGTCTGTTAACGGAGAAGGCGAAACAAGGGGTACGCATTCGTCTCCTTTACGATGCCGTCGGATCGAGAGGATTAAGGCACAAACATTTTAAGGATCTACTCACTCACGGTGGAGAAGTCAAATCGTTCTTCCCGTCCAAACTCGGCATTAATTTCCGCGTCAACAATCGAAACCACCGAAAGCTCTGTATCATCGATGGTGAACTTGGCTATATTGGTGGCTTCAATGTCGGGGATGAATATCTCGGAAAAGATGATCACTTCGGCTATTGGCGTGACGTTCACTTAAGAATCTCCGGCGACGCCGTCAAAGAACTGTTAGAACGGTTCATTTTAGATTGGAATCGCTCGGTCCCGACAAAAACGAAGGCTCAGAAAGACGACTTTGTCTGGCCGACGGAGGGAATCTCACATCACGCTTCACCGGTTCAAATCGTGACCTCAGGACCGAACTCCTCGACGGAGCACCTGAAGAACATGCTCGTCAAAATGATCACGCAGTCAAAAGATTGTATCTACATTCAGACACCGTACTTCATTCCGGATGCGAGCTTCCTTGATGCCTGTCGGATTGCTCTCATGGCAGGCACCAAAATCAAACTGATGATTCCAAATAAGCCGGACCATATGTTTGTCTACTGGGCAACTTATGCGAATGCGGCGGAGCTCGTACGCTACGGGGCCGAGGTCTTCACATACGAAGAAGGATTCCTCCATGCGAAGACGCTCGTTATTGACGGAGAGGTCGCTTCCATCGGGACGACGAATATCGATGCGCGAAGCTTCCGTCTCAACTTTGAAATCTCAGCGCTCGTCTTCGACCGAGATGTCGCCCAGTCGGTCATCGATGCGTTCGAACGGGATGAATCCCGTGCCGAACGATTGACACTCGAGCGATACGAGTCGAGGACCCGTTGGATTCGATTTAAAGAGAGCGTGTCACGCCTGCTCAGTCCGATCCTATAACGCGAAACATCCGGTAGAGGAAATTCCTCACCGGATGCTTTTTAACGTTTCTTCAATTGTGCGACAAGACGCTCGAATGACTCATTGACGTCTTTTGGAGCTTCCTTGTCTCCATATTCCGCCGCCTCTAACCATTCAGCATATAAGGTATGGTTCGTAAACCCAATTCGTTGTAGCCAGTCAGATACCGTCTCTTCACGGAGACGCGGTTGCACTTGTTCGAGCTTCCTCCCCGTTTCAAGGAGCTGAATCTGTCTTGGGGAACGAACAATTCGTTTATCTGAAAGAGTCGGGTGATGAATACTTTTTGGAATCATCCCGTCTTCCTGAATGTCTTTTCGCTTCTGTAAATAGAAGAACAAACCGACACCAATCAACAAGGTGACAACAAAGATACCGATGAAAAAGAGTGACTCATTCGAAGCGGACTGGAGTAATGTCTCCTGTGACACTGTCTCCGCATCGATGTTTGGGTTATCTGGCACGAGGAAGCGGTTCACACGGTCATTCGGATCGAGTGTGATGCCGTCGAACCAGCTGCCGATCCATAAGAAGAAAGGACTGATCCAGGCGATGACATTTCCAAACAACAGCTCTTTGATCGTCCGGATGACAAGGGAGACGGCTAACCCGATTCCTAGCCCGAGAGCAAGCATCGTCACCATGCGCTTATAATCACGACGATAGTAAAGATTCCGCTGCCAAATCAAAAAGATGAACGGAAAGAGCACCATCGCGAGCGGCTGGGTCGCCGGTGGGAATAACCAGTCGGCCACTAAGAACAGGACACTCGCCATCGCGTAACGGTCCGTCCAATCGAGCGTTCGGATAAATGCATGCACGTACGTGAAGACCAGAAGCAAGATGCTCATCTCATAAGAGAAGTACAGGGCACCGATTGAAAGGACCGTCTGCACGATAAGCTGTGTGTTCCGAGGGAGGCGTAGCGTCAATAAAAAGAGGAGCGGAAACACGTGACCGATATAAAATGCCGCGAAGACCCACCATAACCATCTCATTGACCGTCACCCCCTAACCGTAAAATCGATTGGTTCCCGCTATACTTGGCAACTTTTCGTTCGAACAAGGAGCGTGCCAATGGAAAATCGCTCTCCGACAGACAGGCGAACGTCGTCATGATCTTACGGAAATGTACCTCGCCGCTTCCAGGAGGTAGGTCGTATGTGATTCCGTCTTTTGTAAGCGTCGGGACGATGAGACCGTAACTCGCATTCTCTTTCTCGAAATCGCGGCATAGGGCTGCCGCTTGAGAGATGAGTCGCTCCATCTGATAGGTGAGGGCTCGTCCGTCTTTCGTCAACAAATCGAGGACGATCACATACTCATTCGCTTGGACCGGTTGCTCCGTACGGGCAAGCAGTTCCCCTGTCTTTGCATAGGCGGACCAATACAACTGTCGCATCGGTTGCCCGTGATATGGTGTGACCGACTGGAACGTCTCCGGGTCACGATAGGCGCTATGTAGGACCATCTCCTCACCGGGGAGGGTAGGTGGCCGTTTCGGGATCGGATACGGTGAAAACTCAGGGAACACATAACCGATTCGGGGAAGGGTGTCTTCCTTGTATAGAGAGAACATACGAAGCGGATCACGAATTTCTATCCCGATTGCCTCAAGACGGATGGGTCCACGCTTCTTTGCATGGAGCGGGATGGTAAAATCGACGGTTGCATTCGTCTCGACAAAGTTCTCCTGGCGCCAAAACGCGTGACCTTCCGACTCGACGGTTGGATGTAAATACCCGGATAGCCGTACGACTCCGAGTGGTACTTTTGCAGTGGATACGAGTTTTAACACGTAGACGGCGTCATCGTTCGGGAAAAGTTTTAACTCCTCGGTGAGGTCGACATGCACTTGTTCTGCCAATCGAAACATGAAAGCAGGCATGACCAAGGCATAGAGACTGAAGCCGATCAATAGGCTCGCAATCAAGACATTCCCGTATAGCGCTGTGAAGACCCCGACGACAAACAAGAGCCACATGTATCCGGACTCGAGATAGCGTGGGCTGACTAACTGCATCTTACACCTCTGATGGGACCGGGATGGTCTCGAGTACTGATTTGATCAGCTTCGTCGGCTTCGTCTTCAAGGAAGCTTCGACAGTCAAGACGATTCGGTGTCCTAGAATCGGAAGAGCGAGCGCTCGGATGTCTTCTGGCGAAACGAAGTCTCGTCCTTCCATATAGGCATGTGCCCGAGCCGCCATCGTATAGGCAAGGGTCGCCCGCGGACTCGGACCCACCTCGATATCCCGGTGGTGACGGAGTGACTCCATCAAATCGAGGAGATAGTCCTCCATCGCCTCATGGAACTTCACGTCGCGTACTGCTTGTTGCATCTTCAACAGCTCGTCACGTTGAAGCGAGAATGGCTCCGTCGACAAATGCTCGTTCCGAATCAAACGACGCTCTGAATCCCGTGACAGGGGAGCGAGTGTCAATTTAAACAGAAAACGATCCAATTGTGCTTGTGGAAGCGGAAATGTCCCTTGCCCGTCGAACGGGTTTTGTGTAGCAATCATAAAGAACGGTTCCGGTAACTGAAGTGACACTTCCCCGAGGGTCACTTGACGTTCTTGCATCGCCTCAAGTAAGGCCGATTGCGTACGCGGTGTCGTCCGGTTGATCTCATCGACGAGAAGAATTGATGTAAAAATAGGTCCCGTCCGACGTTCAAACGCTCCCGTCGTCGGATTGAACAATTCCATTCCTAAAATGTCACTTGGTAATGTATCCGGCGTACATTGGACACGCTGAAACGTCGCCGATACAGAACTCGCGAGACTTCGGGCGAGAGTCGTTTTCCCTGTTCCTGGACGGTCTTCCAGTAACACGTGTCCTCCTGATAATAATGCAATCGAGGCAAGCTTGATTGCTTTTGATTGCCCGATGACTTGATCATTTAAATGTGAAACCCATGGATGCACCATTCAAAATCCCCCTATATTTTTCTGATAATTAAGAAAATCATAGCATAATCGACGATTGAGGTGTGCGGAAAATCCAACGATAATCTAAAAAAGACCGACCGGCATCAGCCAGTCAGTCAACGTTTTGGGGAATCTAAATATCGTTCAAAATGACGTTCGAGCCACTCTTGGAAAAACGACATGAACGTACAAATCGCCCAGTAAATCAATGCCACGACGATATAGACCGTCATATAATCAAACTCACGACCCCCGACGATTTTTGCTTTATTGAAGATCTCCGGAACAGTGATCATCGCCGCGAGAGAACTCGCTTTGATCAAATCGAGAAAGACGTTCGAGAGCGGGGGAAGGGCAATCCGTGTCGCCTGAGGTAGGATGACACCTTTGAGCGTCAACCATTTCCCCATCCCGAGCGAACGGGCCGCTTCCACCTGTCCGTCATCAACCGCACGAATCGACGAGCGGATAATCTCGGCGATATAGGCGGCAGAGTTCAAACTAAACCCGAGAATGGCTGCCGTCAATGCGGCAAACTCAATGCCGATGAACGGGAATCCGGAATAGAGGATGAACAAGATGATCAGAATGGGCACACCACGCATGAACGAGATATAAAATGTCGATGGATAGCGGAGGAGTCGCGTCGGAGACAACTTCCCAAGCGCCAATATCAGACCAAGCACAAGACCGAAAAACATGCTCGTAAAGGAAATCCAAAGCGTGTTCGGTAATCCGCCTAACAGATAAGGGAACGACTCGATGGCTAGGTCTACGTCAAAGATGGCGTCCCATTTGATGTCTGAGAACGTCATATCATTTCCTTACTTCGTCTCGACGATTGTCGCGTCCACATCAGGTTCAACCGAGACGTCGGCCCCGTTGTAGAATTGCTCTGACAACTCTTTGACCGTACCGTCCTCGAGCATCTCTTCTAATACACGGTCGATATTCTCTTGAAGCTCGTCGTTTTCGTTATCCATCAAGAATGCGACTTCTTGCGGGTTATAAGCGATATCAGGGTGAATCGTGATATCAAACTCTGGGAAGAAGGCGAGAGCTAGTGTTTGAAGATAGTAATCGTTCAAGATGACATCGGTACGTCCTGTCGAGACGTCACGCAAGTACTGGTCGTTCGTCGCGTTGTCGTAGATGACTTCTTCAGCTCCGTATTGACGTGCCACATCCATGAAGACGGTCGTCGCTTCACCAGCGGCTTTTTTGCCTTTCAAGTCTTCAAGCGATTCAATGCCTGAAAGGTCACTCTTGCGAACGATGGCTGTTCCGTATGTGTATTTATACGGTTTAGAGAAAGCAAACTTTTCCTTACGGTCTTCGGTGACCGAGATATCATTAGCTGCTACGTCGATTTGACCGTTTTGAACGCTTGTCAACATGTTGTCAAACGCCATTTCTTTGAACTCGACTTCAAGCTCGAGGCGCTTCGCGATCTCTTTCATGAGTTCCACGTCAAAACCTGTCAACGTATCACTCTCTTCTTCACGGAAAGAAGCGGGGTAGAGCGTACCAGCTGTTCCGACTGTCAATGTTCCTTCTTCTTGAATTTTTTCCCAATGTGTAATATTTGCTTGATTCGTGCTATCATCACCACAAGCGGCAAGTGGGATTGCAAAAAACAATGTTGCTGCCAAACCTTTTGTTGTTCGTTTCACAAGAATTCCTCCTTAGATGCTTCATCTGTCTAAAAATAGCATGACTTCAGCGGTCTAGCAACTGTGAGTTACAGATTGAACAGCTTTAAGACATAATTGAAACGTTTATTCATAAAGCGCTATCATTCCGTTGAATGCGAAATTCATTTCTATAATACAGATATCACTGATTAATGAAACAGGTTTTCAACTGACATAACAACTAGGTTAATCGAAATGAACAAATGGAGGTAATCTTATTATGAAAAGAGGTGGAACGGATGAGTCGTATTCAACTAAATGTACTAAATGAGTCACTTATCAATCAAGTGAATGACGCGAATGACCCATTTCCAATCATCGGTCGAATCATCCCAAGTTATATGAACGGAGAATGGACATATGTAGAAGAACTTTATGATAACAGAAACGAAATATCATTCCCAGACGATCAGATTGATTGGCGACATTACATGGAACGAGACAATCGCGTCGTATATTTAGCGATGGACAATGATGAATGTGTCGGGCAAATCCGGCTCGTGAAGGATTGGAATCGGTTTGCATACATAGAAAACATTGCGGTCAGAAAGACACACCGTAAACTAGGAATTGGACGAATGCTCCTTGTGACGGCAGAAAGATGGGCTAAAGAGAGAGACTTGACTGGATTATCTCTTGAGGCACAGAACGATAACTTGATTGCATGTCGCTTTTATAGAAAAGAGGGATTCCAACTCGGAGGAGTCGATACAATGAAACAACACGCGAATCCACAGATTGATTTGACCTTGTATTGGTACAAGATTTTCGAAGAAGGGGGCAATCATAAATAGAGTATTTTCATACTCTTTTTTTATTAGTTTACATAACATATATTATCAGTAAAAATAAAGTCTCATCTCATTATCTTAGTATACTTATGATAGTGAGATGAGATAGAAATTTAAGAAGAGTGTGTATATCGAATTAATGTGACACCGGGTTCTGGTTCAAATTCAGTACTTCGCACAAATCCGAGTTTCGTATATAGACGCTTGGCGGGCCCGTTATGTTTGCCCGTATGCACGTATACGAGCTGTCCTTTATGAATACTCAACACGTGCTCAAGTAGCGTCGTCGCCAGTCTCGCCCGGAAATATGTCGGATCAATACAAAGCTTTGTGATCTCCACCGTGTTTTCGGATGCTTCAATGGTGACAAATCCAATCAACCGCTCCTCGACATACAATCCATAGCTCGTACCTGGCAAGTTTTGAATGACATCAATCGTCTCATATCGTGCCGGAATTTCGTCAAATCCGAGCAATTCCGCTTCAACGGCATATGCATTCCGCTGAATCTCGAGCATCTGCTGTGCCTGTTCGAATTGATGGATCGGGATTTCTTTTAGTTGCATCGTCTCATCCCTCCATTATCGAGTAAACTTCCTTGCCTGTTTGCGTTTCGCCCGCTTCAATGCCAAATAGAGACGGTGTGTCCCTTTGAGTGGCGGACCATGCCCGACAAAAGTCAGGAGTGGTGACAAATCGACCAGCCGCTCCGCACTCCCTACAGCAACGGATCGGTTCCATGTCGCAAGACCAGGTAGCGGGAACAACGGACGGACGTCCCCCGCCACTGCTGCCCCTCCTTGCGACTGAAAAGCGTCTCCGGCGAATAACATCCGATTCGTTTCATCGTAAAATGCAATTGATCCTGGTGTATGACCGCTTGCTGCAAGAACACGTAGACCGAATAGCCGCTCCCCGGGATCTAACAACGTATCTGGTGTAGAACGGATCGTCGGCAAGGAACCCCGTATCTTGTGCTCTTCTTCCTCATCTAGTGAACGGTCTCCAGATAGTAAGCGGGCATCACGCCGGGAAATGAACAGTTCTGCGAGTGGATGCTCCGCTTTGATGGCATCTACCCCGCCGACATGGTCTCCGTGGGCATGCGTCAATAAAATGGCAAGGAGCGGTTTGTCGAGTTCTTCAATATACGTCAGAATATGTGCCGCATTCCGTTTTAGCGCCGTGTCTATCAAGACGAGCCCGAGTTCATGTTCGATCAGCTGGACGTTGATCGGAAGAACGGGAGCGTAAAAGGTTAGTTGGTGGATATGTCCGTATCGTCTCACTTTCATCAAAAAATCCTCCTAATCGAATAAGGTGGTCCAGTCATCTTCTTGCCAGTGCGCGTCGAAGCACATATGAATCTGTTCGAGCGTGTTTCTGGCAAGGGAGAGCTCTGGTAAATGGTCGCGTTCAAAGAATCCGACATCCGTCGTCTCTACGCCGGCAGCACCTTCCCCGTCACCGATCAATGCACACTCGATGAAGAGTTTGTAATAGTGCTCAGAAAGTGGCGGGTGTGGATGTTCATGCATATCAAATAAGGCGAGTAAACGCACCGGTATCACATCCAAGCCGGCCTCTTCTTCTACTTCTTTGATGATATTTGCAGCAGGAGAACGGTTTACCTCACAGAAACCACCTGGTAGTGTCCATAACCCGTCCGACCGCTCCTTGACGAGTAACAATCGGTCCCCTTTGAAAACGACGCCTCGTACATCGAGCTTCGGTGTCGGATACCCTTGAACATGGGTCAATTGAGAGATGGCCTCGTTCGGTAAGTCTGAATGTCGTTCATACATCTCTTTTGCGATTTCTTGGAGTTCTTCATATCGTTCTCGGTCATATTGATCATGTGTGAACGTCAGACCGGCCTGAGACAGCGCCTGAATCCGTTTCGCCCACGTCAGCCATTGAGACATATAGATCCCCCTATCATTTGTCCTACATATTTCTTTCGGCAAATCGTCACGTTCTCCTTTTTAGATTTACATTCCCCTAAGACTCGAACAAGTCACGTATACTGAAAGTAAACAGAAAAGAGGTGCAGCATGAATCGTTATGAACTGACTCATTTCAAAGAAACTTTGTTACATTATTCAGAACCTGACTTACGGTATAAATGCTCCCCTGCGATTTGGTCAATTGGTCAGATGTACGATCATATCATGTTGGTCGCGAATGAGTATTTAGATGAAGTCGACCATTGTCTTCAAGAAGACGGTCAACTCGGTGGAGAGAAGACACCATTTGGGGAGAAGTTGTTTCGAGAAGGTGGATTTCCTCCAATCAAAATCGAGCTCCCTCCCGAGATGAACCAACCTCCGAACAATACCGATACGAATGAGCAGTTACTCGAGCGGATGACCACCTTGATTTCAAGGATGGATGCGTTAGAAGCCCGTTTAGGGGACGCCACAGACGATCGGAAGACCTTTCACGGTGGGTTCGGCTGGTTGAATGCGAGAGAGTGGTTCGAGCTTGTCGAGATGCATACACGGCATCACCGTCGACAGCAACAAGAACTAGAAGGATGGCTAACACAAAAAGACCTGTGAGCGGCGATTATGCCGATCGACAGGTCTTTTCTTTAATCGAGATACACGTCCTCGATCTCACCGAATGAATCTTCGTCGAAGACGAACGACCCGTTGGCGTAGCGATCAAGTAGCGTGAGCGTTTTTGTCTTCACTTGTTTTGCTTTCTCTTTTCCGACGATATGCAAGGTCTCATCCCCATGTACAGGGAGCACACGACGAATCTGGTGCGGTTTAGATTTGACTTCACGAATGAGCATCGTTCCGCGGAGGTTGCGGTTCGTGCAATCGAACTGGTCTTCAAGTTTCATCTTCTTGACCGCTCCACGCTGCGTCACGAGAACGAATAACGGCGGCGTGAAGAACGAGAAGGCATCGGCGACGACGTCTCCGTCTTTCAAGTTCATCGCTTTCACACCGGCTGCCCGCTGTCCGACGACCGGGACGTCATCCTCTTTGAACCAGAGCCCGTATCCACGCTCTGAGACGAGGAACAACTGTCCAGGACCGTCACTGATCCCTGCGAAGACAACCTCATCGTCACCTTTTAGCTTCAAGGCCATGAGCGGCTTCGACTTCCGCTGCGCGTCATAGTCGCGTAACGGCGTACGTTTGACCATTCCGTCTTTTGTCACGAAGAGGCAATGAGCGTCCGTCTCGAAAGTCGAGACAACATCTGCCGAGATGACCTGTTCCCCTTCGATCGGGACGAGGTTGGCGACATGCTGACCGGCATCCTTCCACTTCGACTCAGGGATCTGATGGATTGGGATGAGGAGGTAGCTTCCTTTGTTCGTCCAGACGAGCAAGTGGTCTGTCGTCATCGCTTGTGTCGTGAGGAGAGGACGGTCCTTCTCCTTCATCTCCGGCAAGACGTCACTTGAGGCGCCATATGAGCGCATCGAGGCACGTTTGACGTATCCGTCACGGCTGACGAAGACCATCGTCTCTTCAACGGCAATCATGACTTCCGTCTTCAGCTTCAGTTCTTCGACTTCCGACTCGATGACCGAACGACGGTCATCCCCGAACTCATCACGCAGCGCCGTGAGTTCTTTCACGATCAACTTCCGTTTCGTCGCATCCACGTCAAGGATGTTCGAGAGGCGAGCGATCTCTTTTTGGAGCGCCTTTGCTTCTTTTTGCAATTCGACGATGTCCGTGTTCGTGAGTCGGTACAATTGGAGCATGACGACCGCTTCGGCCTGGCGTTCTGTGAACGAGAACCGCTCCATCAGTTTCTTCTTCGCGTCCGCTTTATCTTTCGCGGAACGGATCAATTCAAGCGTCTCATCGAGGACCGAGATGGCTTGCTCCAAGGCATCAACGATTTCGGCCCGTTTTTTCGCCTGTTCGAGTTCGAACGTCGTGCGGCGTGTGACCACTTCTTCGACGTGCTTCAAATAGGCGTCGATGACCGGGATGATGCCCATCTGTTTTGGTGTCCGGTTCACGATGGAGACCATATTGTAGTTATAGGCGAGCTGCAGGTCCGTATGCTTCAAGAAGAAGTGAAGGACACCTTCCGCGTCTGCCTCTTTCTTCAATTCGATGACGACACGAAGGCCGGTCCGGTCCGTCTCATCACGGACTTCCGCGACACCTTCGACCTTTTTGTCGAGACGGAGCTCTTCCATTTTTTTGACGAGGTTCGCCTTGTTCACTTCATAAGGGAGTTCGGTGATCGTGATCTGTTCACGGCCACCTTTTAGCTGCTCAATCTCTGATTTCGCGCGGATGATGACCTTACCCTTGCCGGTTTCAAACGCCTTTAGGATGCCTTCTTTCCCCATGACCGTCCCTCCGGTAGGAAAGTCAGGTCCTGTGACATACTCGATGGCGTCTTTCGCCGTATCGACCTGACCTTTCAGGCGTGCGATGGCGAGGTTGAGCACTTCCGTCAAGTTATGCGGCGGGATTTCTGTCGCATAACCCGCTGAGATCCCTGTCGTCCCGTTCATGAGCAAGTTCGGGAGGAGTGACGGCAAGACGAGCGGCTCCTCCGTCGAATCATCAAAGTTCGGCGTATAGTCGACCGTATTCTTCGCGATCGACGTCAGCATCACCCCAGCAATCTTCGAGAGACGGGCTTCTGTATAACGCATGGCCGCTGCCGGGTCACCGTCCATCGACCCGTTGTTCCCATGCATGTCGATGAGCGGATAGCGTAGTTTCCAGTCCTGAGAGAGACGTACCATCGCCTCATAGACGGACGAGTCACCATGCGGGTGATAGTTCCCGATGACGTTCCCGACCGTCTTCGCAGACTTCCGGTACGGCTTATCGTTCGTATTCCCCTCATGGTGCATCGCATAAAGGATACGACGTTGTACGGGCTTGAGCCCGTCGCGTGCGTCCGGCAAGGCACGGTCTTGAATGATATATTTTGAATAACGCCCGAACCGGTCACCGACGACCTGTTCGAGAGATAAGTTTAAAATGTGTTGAATCGTCGACATCGTTACATCACTTCCTCAATCGCTTTAGTCACATGTTCATTGGCGATGATCGAATCATCTTCCTGGAGTCCGAAGGCGACGTTCTCCTCGATCCACTCACGGCGATGCGTGACGTTATCACCCATCAAGACCGAGACACGCTTGTCCGCGACGGCCGCGTCGTCCACCGTGACACGGATGAGCGTACGGGTATCCGGGTTCATCGTCGTCTCCCACAACTGGTCCGCGTTCATCTCACCGAGACCTTTGTAGCGCTGGAGGATATAGCCTTTCTTATACACTTTGACCAACTTCTCGAGTGCTTCTTCGTCCCAAGCGTAGTCGAATTGCTCGGACTTGCCTTTCCCTTTTGAGATGCGATAGAGCGGTGGCAAGGCGACGAACACACGGCCTGCCTCAACGAGCGGTCGCATATAACGGAAGAAGAACGTGAGAAGGAGCACTTGGATATGCGCACCATCTGTATCAGCATCCGTCATGATGATGATCTTGTCAAAGTTGCAGTCATCCAAATCGAAATCATGACCGACTCCGGCACCGATCGCATGGATGATCGTATTGATTTCTTCATTCTTCATGATGTCCTGGAGTTTTGACTTCTCGGAGTTGATGACTTTCCCGCGTAACGGAAGGATGGCTTGGAACGTCCGGTCACGCCCTTGTTTGGCGGAACCACCGGCCGAGTCACCCTCGACGAGGAACAGTTCGTTCTTCGCGGCATTCTTCGATGTCGCCGGCGTCAATTTCCCGTTCAAGATGCTCGAACGTTTCTTCTTCTTACCGTTCCGTGCCTCTTCACGTGCTTTTCGTGCCGCCTCACGCGCCTGAGCCGCGCGAATCGCCTTTTTGATGAGCATCGTGGCCATCTGTGGGTTCTCTTCTAGGAAGATCGTCAGTTGCTTCGCCATGACGCTATCGGCACTCGCACGTGCCTCTGGGGAGCCAAGTTTCGACTTCGTTTGGCCCTCGAACTGGAGGAACTCCTCAGGGATTCGAACCGAGACGATGAGCGTGAGTCCTTCACGGACATCGCCACCGTCTAGATTTTTGTCCTTCTCTTTGAGCAATCCGTTCTTCCGTGCATATTCATTCATGATCCGGGTCATTGCCGTCTTGGCACCGACCTCATGCGTACCGCCATCACGCGTTCGGACGTTGTTGACGAATGAGAGGACGTTCTCGGAATAGGCGTCTGTGAACTGGAATGCGAGCTCGATCTCAATTTCGTTCTCTGTCCCTTCGAAGTAGACGATCGGGTGAAGCGTCGCCTTATCGTCATTTAAATATTGAACGAATTCAGCGATCCCATCCTCGTAATGGAACGTCTCTTGTTTATCGGTACGCTCGTCCGTCAGCGTAATCGTCAATCCTTTTAAAAGGAAAGCCGATTCACGAAGGCGTTCGGCGAGCGTGTCATAGTTATACGTTGTCGTCGAGAAGATCGATGCATCCGGTTTAAAATAGACGCTCGTCCCGGTTTGGCGCGTCTTACCCGTCTCAAGGAGTGTCGTCTGCGGCACGCCACCGTCCGCAAATGTTTGCTCGAACACTTTCCCGTCGCGATGGATGGTCACGACGACCTTGCTCGAGAGTGCGTTGACGACCGAGGCACCTACCCCGTGGAGACCGCCCGACGTCTTGTAACCGCCTTGCCCGAACTTCCCACCGGCATGGAGAACCGTGAAGATGACTTCAGGTGTCGGTTTTCCAGAGGCATGCATCCCTGTCGGCATCCCACGTCCGTGGTCACGGACCGTGATCGCATCGTCTTTATGAATCGTTACATCGATTTGACCACCGAACCCGGCGAGCGCCTCATCGATCGCATTGTCGACGATCTCATAGACGAGATGGTGAAGCCCGCGATGGTCGGTTGACCCGATGTACATCCCCGGTCGTTTTCGTACGGCCGTGAGTCCTTCGAGCACCTGGATGGCGTCTTCGTTGTAATTAAATAGATCTGTTGACATAGCAGTCACCTCAATTTCGAACACACGTTCGTTTTTCTTTCCTATTGTATAGCTGTTCATCGATTCTGGCAAGCCTCCCTTGTCAGCCGTTGCTGAAAAAAAGGAGACCTACCAAGGAGGTAGGTCTTATCCGAGTAGACGAGCATGCTCCACGTACAGGCAGCGGTTCTCGATGTAATCGAGCCCGGCATCGCGTGCGATTTGCTCCGCCTCTGGACTTGAGAGACCGAGCTGGTTGAAGACGAGCCCGACATCCCCATGTCGTACCGCATCTTCCGCGACACCTGCTAAAAACTCACTGCGACGGAACACGTCGACGATATCGATTCTACCCGGGATGCTCTCGACGGACGGATATGCCTTGCGGCCGTTCCACTCCTCGAGCATCGGGTTGACAGGGATGACGGTATACCCGACACGTAGTAAGTACTCCGCAATCTGGTTGGCCGTCTTGTTCGGGTTGTCGGACACGCCGACGACCGCGATGGTCTTCGCTTCAGACAAAAGTTGCTTCAAACGCTGATCATCCATCCAAAATCCCCCTTTGGTTTACGTTTACAGTGTAACGTTACCTGACTTGCCGTTTCAAGTCCAATTTTCATCATAAGGTATAATGGTTCAACATTACAATTTCAAGACAAATCAATATGGTTTACATAACAAATTATTGTCTACCATTTATTTCGCGTTAAAAATTATTGGTCGATTAACTACTCGATTCAGAAACAATCATGTAACTCATAAACATTGCGTGAAATATCTATTTCACGCAACAATAAGGACGTGTTATAAGGTCTTTTCATGGATGATTTTGATGACTTTTATATAAATACTAGCGTTCTTTCGCTATACTGAATGAGAGGAGGTGTGAGATGGGAACAATATATGATGCCCGTCGCGGAACGCTATATAATGAACGCATCATGTTTTATGGCAACCTCATCGCCTGGTTCGTTCATCTCTTGTTCTGTCTGTTATTCTGGCGATTTGATATTACCTCTTTGTTCATCTCTAATGGAGTGAGCGTCCTATATTACACGATTTCATTTTATTTTGTACATAAGCGATGGTACGGCATTTTCTTTACCGGGCTGTTCATCGAAGTCGTGTATAACGCAATCATCTCGACCATCATTCTCGGTTGGGATGTCAACATGCATTATTTCATCCTCATGATGGCCTATGGCGTCTTTTTCATGCCGAGCGTGACAAAAGGACAACGAATCTTGACGACCGCCCTCGCAATGGTGATTTATAGTATCCTCTTCGTCAATGTGTCAGACGGAATGGTGACTTTGCCGCAACCTATTGAACAGGCGCTTGGGCTCTTTTGTATCCTTTCGACGGTCATGATGATCGCCGGTCTCTCTTTCATCTTTGAATCAGCCGTCGTCGAGGTGACGGATGAACTCGAGCAATCGAACGAACAATTGCAGGTTCTCGCTTCGACAGATGGATTGACCGGGCTGCTGAATCGGAAAATCGGGCACGAACGCGTCTCGGAATCCATCGAGCAGGCTAGTCGTGACGGCATCTCTTATGCCATTGCGCTATGTGACATCGACGGATTCAAGTCGTTCAATGAGACGTATGGCCACGATTGTGGAGACCGTGTCATCCAACAAGTCGCATCCATCCTGTCCTCGGTTGACGGACTTGCCATACGCTGGGGTGGTGAAGAGTTTTTGCTCTTCTATACGAACTCGTCTGGAGACGTTTACGCCATAACGGAACAGTTGCGACATCAAATCGAATCCACACGTTTGGAATACGAAGGTGAACAACTCCATATCACGATGACGTTCGGACTTGCCGTGCGTACACAGTTCGATACGTTAGAGGAGATCGTGAAAGAGGCAGATGATTATTTGCGTAAAGGAAAACAAAATGGAAAGAATCAAGTTAGATTCGTAAGAAAAGGAGAGGTTCAATGAGTATCTTCCGTCAACTCGGACAACGGCCGACGACAACGAACTTGAAACGGTTTGAGCTGAACGGATTGCACCGATTACCTGTGTTCATCCAACAGTTCTTCCACCACTTAGCGGCTAAGCACTACTCCAAACAGACCGCTCAACGCTATGTCTATGATGTATTGGATTTCTTCCGTTGGGTCGAACACGTGAGCGGGACTGAGTTAGAACCCGAGACAATTGATTTGGCGGCATTTACGGAAATCGATCACGCGGGTGCAGAAGCATATGCGACTTACCTCGCCCTCGAGCTCGAGAACGCCCCGAGTGTCATCAATCGAAAACTCTCCACGTTACAATCACTCTTCAATTATTTGATTGAGACGAACCAGGCCACAACCAATCCATTTCAGGCCGTGGAGCGCCCGAAGCGAGGCAAACGGAACCCGATCTATTTGACAGAGTCGGAGTGGCTCGACTTCTCAACGCTCGTCCGAAGCAATGTCGGGATGACGAACCGTGAGGCGAGCTGGTATGAGGCAAATCGCGAACGTGACTTTTTGATCATCCAACTTCTCGGACTGACGGGTATGCGCGTGTCCGAACTCGTCGGACTCAATTGGACCGATATTAACTTCGAGACCGAGACCATCCGTGTCATCGGTAAAGGGAACAAGGAACGCCTCATCCCGATAGCAGGTCCTCTTCAGCCCCTGCTCATCGAATACCGTCAATTGTCACGTGAAGGTGCGTTATTTCAGAATGAAAAAGGGAGACGAATTGCCGTTCGTACGGTTCAACACGTGTTAAAAGGCCATATCGATCGATTGAAACCATATCTCCCTTTCTTGTCATATAAACAAGTGACACCCCATAAGCTCCGCCACACGTTTGCTACACGACTGGCGATGAGCGGAATCGATGTATTGACGATTCAACAGCTACTCGGTCATGAATCGGTGGCCACGACACAAGTGTATGCCCATATCGGTGACGAGCGGAAAAAACACGCGATATCAGGTTTGCAATAATATGTTATGTAAACTATATATCCAAATATAAACACCACCTAATAAATGGGTGGTGTTTATATTTATGTGCTCGACATGGATAGGATTAATACGGCATCATCGATGACCATATAATAGGCATTTTCATATGCAAAGCGTTCCTCTGTCTCTAAATCGAAAATGACGACACCGCTCGTAAGACCCTCTGTAAACTCATGCACGAGATAACGACGACCAATCACGCGCTCGAACGGTTCCACGTCGATATAACGTGCCCCAGTCGCAATATCAATGACTTCCGTATGCATGTCGCTCTCATCTACCTTGATAAAGATTGTCGAACTGACATCGTCATATGTGAAGTCGAGTGGTTCGTAGGCGCCCCAGTCGACAACCGATACTTCATGTAACACATCAGGTGCCGTCAAGTCATAGATGACTTCTTCGTTCAAAGAGTCGACGAACGCTGAAAATCGAAGGATGTCCTCGTTTTCGCCAAGGTATTGTACCGTGTCGCCTTCTCCTTGCAATCGGAGAACATCATCGAATGGCAATTCATCCCGCTGATCCCAGATTGCCTCAATCGCTTCCTCGAGCGGACAGATGAGTAGTGCCTCAGAATGGTCAATCGGGTCGTCCGGAGAGACTCGTCCATTATCGAGTGCATCATAGTAGTCAAATTCATCGAGTCTGGCGTTACAGACGATATACGCGATACCCGCGAATGTCGTCGTGAACAAATACAGTTCACGGAATCGTTCCGTTTTCCCGACTAGACGCTCGTCCCGAATGCGCTCCCGCTGACCGGTCACCCGATCATACAACCATGCCTCATCAGACGATTCAAATGCCGTCAAAAAAAGGAAGTAACGATGATCGAGTACCCAGAATAGCGTACTATTCCCTCTCTTCTCAAATGTCGTTACAATTTCTTCTTTCCCTGCTTTATAAGAGAACGCGATCAACTCTGTCTTGATGATTCCTTCACCGTCTGGTATCTCGTTTAAGAAGTACACGAGATCCCCATCCACGAAGAGTTTCGAATAGCCGTAGTCTTCATAGGGACGACGGTTCAACTGTGTAATCATCCCGTCCTCTTCATCGAAACGATAGAGGGAGAAAGTCGTCTCGTCTTTCTTTTCACGATAGTAAACCGATGATGATGTGACGGCAATCAAATCCTCATGGTCGATCGGCATGGCACGTGCGTCCACAATTCTCATAAAGCACCTCTTTCATGTCCAGATTCAGCAGGTTCGACAGTGACAAGGCCCGGTGGTCGTTTCGGGAACGTGATACGGAGATGGGCATATTCAATCACATTCTGGTGTGGATGATTCTTATCGATCCAACGAACACGCTGTTGATTCGCCAGAGCATGACCGATTTTCTCTTCCATCTGAAATTTTGAGATATCCCGATATGCGACTTCTTGGATATACGTCTCTTCATCGGTCTCAAACTGTTGCCAAATCCCCATGATTAGTTGGCCAAGTGCTGAAACTCGTCGTTCCGGTAACGTGATGGTCCCTAACGTCTGACTCACTTCCCTCAGACATTCGTTAGGGTCATCCGATACCGCAAACAATCGCTTCGCCGTATTGTTCATAACGCGATAGCGACGCTTCCCGCTCTCGAGTCTGAGTACTTGCGCATATGGCTCGACCGGCACGCCGTGAAAGAACGTCTCTGTACCACCCCATGCGAATCCGAAGGAAGGATCGAACTTTCGGATCGTCTGCATGAACGACATCATAAAGTCCTCAACTTCTCTCCGCTCAAGTCGGAGCCATTCGGCAAGAGCGAGTGTGCCTTTGTGTTTTGAGATACGGTCGACCGGGAAGAAGAGTTCGCCGTCTGCCAGACGATGAGGCTTTAACTCGACCCCATCCGCCCGATAATCGGTCGATGGTCTACCGCCCCTACCTGCGTAAATGACCCATTCCTCATCCGTACTCTCGATAGCATACGCCTGGTGGGCCCACGGTGGGGTCACATATAAGGCCGGATATTCCTCGAATGTGTCGAGATGGATATAGGAACGGTCATTCCATAGGTGAGCGACGAGACGGACGACCTCGCCTGTCTCAGAATCTTTAGGCGCGATATAGTTTCCGGTATCACCGATGAACGTCAGCACATGGAATCCATATCCGTTGTATAAATGACGTACGATTCGTTCGAATACGGCTGTCACCATCCGCTCGAATAAGGGATGGTCCTCGTTTCGGTCAAGAGTCGGCGAATCGACCGTACACATGAGCCAGCCCATCCGCTCATACAATCGGACACGGAGCGGATAAGAGATCAACGGAGAAGAACTCGCATGAATCTCAGTCAAGCGAATATTGGACATGTTTTCGACTTGCAAGGTGAATCCACTGCGCCTTAGCTGTTCCTCCATTTTTTTCTTCCAGTTGATCGTCTCCATCCCATCCACTCACTTTCTCTCATCATCTCATTGTGAATTTTTCCCGATTCTCGTTTTACACAAACGCTTTTCGCTTCATTTGCGTGCTGAGACGTTGGATTGCCTCGTCTAGCAATTCGCGACGCGTCCCGATATTCATCCGTTCAAACGCTTCACCTTGAGGACCGAACGGAGTACCCGGTGACAAGAAGATTCGTACGTCTTGATGTAGCCAAGACTTTCTCTCCTCCGCAGACATCGGGAGCTCCGAAAAGTCGATCCACAATAAATAGCTCGCCTCAGGACGCGCCGTACGGAGCATCGGTAGATGGGCTTCAATCGAGTCGATGACCTCGCTCATTTGTTGCTCGAGTTCTTCACGTAACTGATCGAGCCATTGCTCCGCACGTTTGTCTGTATAGGCGGCGATGATAGCTGTATTCGCAAACGGTGTCGGGAGGACGTGATGTTTGTTCTGTACTTTCGTGATCTGCTTCCGCCATTCATCGACCGGACAGATGATGTAGGATGCAAATAAACCTGCGATGTTAAACGCTTTTGAGGGCGCACTTACTGTGATGACACGGGGGTCGAGTGAGCCGATTGCGGTATGTTTATGAGAAGGGAACGTCAAATCCGCATGGATCTCATCTGCGACGACGATGACATCATATTGATTTGCAAGCTCGACGACCTTTTCCAGTTCTGCTCTCGTCCAGACACGTCCGACCGGATTATGCGGAGAACAGAGCAAGAAGAGCTTCGCTTGTTTCATCGCGTCCTCTAATGCGACAAAGTCCATCTCATAGCGTCCATCGTTCTCTTTCAACGGCGCATCGAACACCTGTCGTTTCGAACCGACGACGAGTTCATGGAACGGTGGGTAGACGGGTGACTGAATGACAACACCATCCCCGACTTCCGTCAGTGCCTCGACGATATGTGTCAATGCGGGGACGACCCCACTTGAGAATAAGACATGCTTCGGATCAATCTCCATATCGTGACGTCGCCCGTACCAAGACCGAACCGCTTCCTGCGCTTCAGGCGCGAACAAGGTATAGCCGAATTCTCCTTGAGCGGCCTTGTTGGCGAGTGCCTCCGAAATAGACGGTGCTGTACGGATATCGATGTCGGCCACCCAGAGCGGCAAGACCTCTTCTGACAGATGGAACCAACGCTCCAACCCATCCCACTTCACTGAGTTCGTACCAGTACGTTCAAGTTGTTGTTGTAAAATTGATTTCATGTTCATCCCTCCTCCTCTTACTGTATCAAAGTTGATTCGACTGCGTGCCAAAAAAGCATGGCAGTTTCTTGCCGACTTCGTTATACTCAATCGAGATATAGTGAGGAGGTAATGTATGAACGTCAACATCGTCAGACATAAACGAAGAAAAAAAGCCGCATTTTATGTCACACCAAATGGCATCGAGCTACGTATCCCAGCACGTTTGTCAAAACGAGTCGTCGATCGCATTTTAGAAGAGCACGACTCATGGATTCGTCATACATGGCACAACCTTCCGAAACAGACGTCTGTTCTTGATGAGGGGCTCGTCTTTCATGGAAAAAGCTATCCGACCAAAAAAGATGAGGGCACGACACTCAGACATGACGGTTCCTCATTTTTCGTACCGGGGACATGGGACGAAAACACCCTGTCTAAACATTATGAGGCATGGCTACGCGAACGCGCGCTTGAATATGTGACCGAGCGGGCGCCGACTTACGAAAGAATCTTAGGCGTAAAAGCGGAAAAGATTCGAATCGGTCACCAAAAGACACGTTGGGGGTCATGTAGTTCAAACGGGACCATCTCCATCAACGTCCGCCTCATGCTCGCACCAAAAGAAATGATGGATTACGTCATCGCTCACGAATGGGTGCATCTCGTCCACTTCGACCACTCTGCCTCATTTTGGAACACGTTACGTACCGTATATCCAGAAACAGATCAAGCGAAAGCTTGGTTGAAGGAGAACGGCCATACATTACAACTCAAAAAAACCGACTGACCCATCAAAGGGTCAATCGGTTCATAAGTTAGAAGTGAACGTGTCAGCCGTATCATGTAATTCGGCTGCGGCCTGCTCGAACGCATGGAATCGATCCATCGTTTGTTCCATCGTCTTTGCACTCAACTGAATTTCTTGATTGGATGCGGTGACACCTTCTACAATTTTTCGTAGTTCAAAGTTCATCCCTTCCGTATTTGAATTGACGTCGACGACCGCACGTTCCACCATACGGGAGAGATTCCGCACTTCCGTCGCCACGACATTAAATCCAAGTCCATGTTCACCGGCGCGAGCGGCTTCGATGGCGGCATTCAGGGACAATAGATTTGTTTGTGCGGCAATCTCTTTGATGGACAGTGCGATTTTCGCGATATCATCGGCTTGACGACGCAAGTTCTGAAGGGCATGGAGGTTGTCCGCTGCATCTTTAGCAAGCCGTTCAATCGTCTCATTCAATACTTTCGTATCTTGCATACCTGTCTTCGCCCGTTCATCGAGCACATCGGTCATCGATTTGAAGCGATACGCATAATCCTCAATCACCTGTTGCCGCTCCGTGATATCCGATGCGATTTTGACGACACCGATGACATCATCCCCTTCAAAGATTGGCATGTACGTCGCCTCGAGCCAGATCGTCTCTCCTTTTGCATTCTCTCGCTCCACTTTATCCGAGAAACTGAATCCGCTCCAAAGTTTCTCCCAAAATGCCGAATACTCTGGACTATTGACAAAGGATGAAGGACAGAACAAGTGATGCTGCATGCCAATCATCTCCTCGCGTCTGTATTTCATCGCTTTTGCAAATGTATCATTCACATCGACGACCCGGCGTTGACGATCAAACCGTATCATCGCCATGTTCGTCTCGATGGACCGGAATACGTCTTCTGAATGGATCACTTTTTGGTTCAATGTACTCATTAAAGATAGCAACCTTTCTTCTTCGTAGGATATTCGTACTAAATCGTGAATCTCAGTGTAACGTATTGAGAAGCAATCCATTGCATCCTTTTTGTATAGAAGGTCAATATCTTAAGTTTGAAGTATTTACCAAATGAAAAGACGCCAATCGGCGCCTTTACTCTTTCAAATCAGGAAAATAGCTGAAGAACGTTTCTGCACCTTCACTTGTCAGTTTGAACGTCTGCTTTCGTTTTGCATCGGTTAAGTACACATCCACCTTTTTCGAACGTCTCTGAAAGCTTAATTGAAACTCCTGACCGACCCATCCGTCGATGAACGTAAGCATCGTGTACTCTTCTATCTCCCCTTTTCGCTTGACCGGCTCTGCCTCATCGATTGCGTCCATCAAATCAGACATGTCGATTCCTGCAGCCCGCAGCACGTTCGGGTAACCAATCGTTGCTTTTTCGTCTAAAGGAGTCTTATGGACGAACACGAACGGACCACTTGGTACGGCGGGATTCGATTCTATGTCTGCTTCGATCGATTCATCCGTCGCAAATTCGCGACCGGTGTACGTGAGACGGACATCTTCCGTCACACGTTTCCCGTTCTCCATGTAAGAGAATGTGTAAATCGGTGTCTCGACACCTGGTTCGAGCGATTCTGCTTGCAGTACCCGCTCGACTTTGAGCCCTTCAAATTGCTTTGGTTGCTGCTCTGGTTGCGAATAATCATCTTTTGTTATAAGGACAATCGGGTCATAAGAAAGTAACCCACCTTCCGACTTAGCGAAAATGTAAGCCTCTTTGGATTGTTCGTCGTAGCCGAGTGCGATTGTCATGCTTCCCATTTGCGCGTGATAAGGTTCAATGATTGAGAGCGGAAAGATCCCTTCGTCCTCTCCGATGGTTAAATGGATACTTCCATTCAAGGAAGGGGTCACTTGAATCATCGTTTCGTCAATGAGATTGACGGGATCCTCGAAAACATCGGAATAATCGCTTTCCTTCAGACTCTCTTCTTGTTCCGGAGTTCCATTTGCAATTGTCGGGTTACTTGGGATGGTGACACCTTCAGAAGCCTGTACAAACGAAGGGAACTTCTCAACAAGTCCGACTCTCATCTTTGGAGAAAAGCCGTCCTGACAAATGACATAATTCTGTTCGCCTTTTACATACGTCACTAGCTTATAGGTATGTGCATCGTAGTCCGAAATCATGGCTTTTCGGTTCAAAACATACGAATGATAGACCGTGACGTCTTCATTAATTTGGGGAACCGGGTCATCGGTGCATGCAAGGAGTAAATCGCTCGCCCACGTCTCCGGCCCGGTAGTAAAGCTGTTCATGTCTCGTACATCCCATTGTGATGGCATATGGTCCAGTTTGACGACCTTTACCTCTTCACCACCACAACCCGATAAAATTCCAACTGTACATAACGTGAATAATAGTCGTTTCATCATGATTTTTCGTACTCCGGGAAAATATCCAAGAACACTTCCGCCCCTTTACTAGATAATTTAAATGTCTGCTCGCGAAGCGGGTCTGTCAGATAGATGTCGATTTTTTTTGACCGCTGTTTATAGCTGATTTCAAATTCTTGCCCTTTCCATCCTTCCATCAACGTCAAGTATCGATAGTCTGCAGGTTCACCCTTACGGCCGACCGGTTCTGCCTCCTTCAATACTTCCATGACTTGTTCAGATTCTTCCGTCGAGATTTCGATGAAATCAGGATAAGTGAGTGAATTCCCATCAAACGGTTTACGGTGCGCAATGACTCTTGAACCGTCTTCTTGGTCCAGCACCCACTCTACAAGCATCGAATCGGGTTCTTCGCCTTCTTTCAGTAACGTACCTTCAATAAAGCGAACCGTCATCGTTTCAGTCACTGGTTCACCATCTTTTATGTAGTGGAATGAATATAAGGGAACCGCTTCTCCTTTTTTTATCTCTCCAGGTTCGATGATGGTGTCGACGCTTAACTCTTCAAAGGACTGTTGTTCTATTGACGCAGGATCCTCTAGTTCTTCAAACTGTAATTGCTGATAAACAAAGCGTTCATTGAATGAAAAAAGAATATACGGTTGAGATGTTTTTCGATCGAGTCCGATGGCAATCTGTCGATGCGGCATATCGATTCCGGTCGGTTGAAAACTAGTGAGCGAATGTCTCGTCGCTTTACCATCGAGTTCTAGTTCAAGCTCTCCGAATAGAGCCGGTTCAATTTCAAGTAATGTATCTCGGAACGGGATGATGTCGATTTCATCGATGTTCAGTTCGTCTGTTTTCATTAGCTTATCTTTTGAGGATAAAGATGTTTGATGAAGGCTAGGTAATCGGGGGACGCTGATTCCTTCAGATGTATTTACAAAGTCCGGGAACTTATCGATCGTCTCCGCCATCCATTGATTCGTATAATCTTCGCGACAGACAACATATCGTTCGTCACCTTCTAAATAGGTAACTACTTTCATCGAGTACGGATCCATGGATGACACGACCCCGTTTCGTCCTGCGAACACTGTCTGATATACAGTGACATCTCCATTTAGCTCCGCCGTTCGTTCACCCTCACATGCCTCGAGCACTTCTCTCGTTTCGTGTACTTGAACAAATTCTCCTTCTTTCGTGTAACTCTCGAGATTCCATTGATTTTCTATGTGATCTAATTGAATGACTTCTATGTCAGATGCTCCACATGCGCTTAACAACGAAGCGCCAAGTATTATTGTAATCCCTCTTTTAAACAAAATATCTCCTCCAGTCAACATTCTATCCAATTTTACCATTATCTAACTGTCCTATACGAAAAAAAATCCGCTCATGTTTCATGAACGGATGGTACATCGATTATTTACTTTGGTCGATCGCACGTTGCAGTCTAGATTCGACGTCCGCTGCGACGGCTTGTAGCGATTTGTCGTCAATGAGACGAATCAACGTTGTCGGTTTCGGCATGCCGATCTGTGTGTGATTGTCCTTTTCGAACACTGCGATTTTACACGGGAGGAAGTAGCCTCCCTCTAACTGTTGTGACAGCACTTCTTTTGCTGCCTTCGGGTTGCACACTTCTAAGATGCGATACTTCCCTTCAATGGCCTGCCCTTTTTTCTCTAACGTGTCGCTCAAATCAAAGTCCCATAATACACCGAATGACTCATCTTTCAGCGCTTCTCCAAGACGGGCGATGACGTCCTCAACAGTACGGTCAGACTGTACAGTATAATCAAACATCTTCATTCCTCCTTATGTGATTCCTCTTGAAATCTGTACCCGAACGAAGTCGCTTTCAATCAAAAAGAAACTGTATGTGATTTGAAACATAATCACGAAACGTAACGTATAAAAAGAGATAATAGTTAGAACCAAACTGATGTAAAGGAGAAGTGGTTGTCGTGACGGTCACGGTATTCACGCATACGAGCTGCAGTTCTTCCAGAAAAACGATTGATTGGTTGCGGGAACAAAAGATTCCCTTCATCGAAAAGAAATTGACAGACCAAGGCTTATCCTTTGGTGAATTTAAAGAAATGCTAAGTCTGACTGAGAATGGGACGACCGACTTGCTGTCGGTACAGAAGAGCGTCTATAAACAAGCGGCTGAGAAACTCGACGAGATGTCGATCCGCGAACTGTACAGTTTTGTCGCATCAAACCCACAAATCCTGAAGAGTCCGATTGTCTTCGACCATCATCGCATCCAGGTCGGTTTCAGTGAGAAAGAGATTCGGACGTTCATTCCTCGGCATGACCGCATCGCTGAACTAAAACGGTTGCTCCACAACGCATAAATCGTGTCGCCAAGGCGACACGATTCTTTTTTAGGCTCGTTTTAATTTGGCTGCCAATCGGTTTCCGAATGACTGAATCGATTGAACAAGTAGGATGAGGACGAAAATCGTCACATACATCACTTCCGGTTCAAAACGAAGGTGTCCGTATTGATATGCGATATCTCCAAGCCCACCGGCTCCAACGAGACCTGCCATGGCAGTTGCACCAATCAACCCGATCGTTGCAATCGTCAATCCGAGAACGATGGAAGAACGTGCCTCACGGATGAGTACGTACCAGATGATCTTTCTCGTCGAGATGCCCATCGCCTCATACGCCTCGATGACCCCGCGGTCGACTTCAAGTAGAGCAGACTCCATGAGTCGTGCGATGTATGGGGCGGTGAAGACAATGAGTGGTAGAAGTACACCTTGGACCCCGATTGTCGTACCCATGATGAACCGTGTGAATGGCAAGATGAAAAACAAGAGAATGATGAACGGAATCGAACGGATGACGTTGATGACGCTCGACAATCCGCCGCACACGAATCGGTTTGCGAGACGCCCGTTCGGTCTAGTCAGTACGAGTAACGTCCCGAGCGGTAGTCCGATCAGTGTCGAGATGAGGAGCGCGATGCTCGTCATCGTCAACGTTTGAATGGTTCCCGTCCAAATGAGGTCACCCCAGTCTGTCCAGAACTGTTGCATGATTCGACACCTCCCTTACGTGTACACCACTCGTCTTCAAATAACGAACGGCGAGTTCTGTTTGTTCATGGTCTCCGTCAAGGTGAACGAGCAGGTTTCCGACGAGACCCGCTTTCAATTTCTTGATACCGCCTCCGATGATGTTCGGTAAGATCCCGAATCGTTTCGTCAACTGCGCGAGCACCGCTTGCTCCGTTTGACTACCGATGAATGATAAATGAACGAGCGTGCCTCGCGTCTGTAATTCCGACACCACTTCTTCCGGAACATCGAGATTCGTCTTCAAGAACCGCTGCGTCGTTTCGTGTCTCGGGTTTGAGAAGACATCCAACACGTTGCCTTGTTCAATAATGTTGCCGTGATCGATGACGGCGACTCGGTCACAGATTCGTTCAATCACTTCCATCTCATGCGTGATCAAGAAGATGGTCAATCCGAGCTCTCGGTTGATTTCGAGTAACAACTCTAAGATCGACTCGGTCGTTTCAGGGTCGAGGGCACTCGTCGACTCGTCGCTGAGGAGGATGTCCGGTTCATGTGCGAGCGCTCGTGCAATGGCGACGCGCTGTTTTTGACCGCCTGACAATTGTTCCGGATAATGATTCCGATGTTCAGATAAACCGACGATGTCGAGATAGCGGTCGACCCGTTCACGGATGACTAGCTTCCCGAGCCCTTCGAGGCGGAGCGGGATGGCGACATTCTCTTCGACGGTCGCGGTCTTTAATAGGTTGTAATGTTGAAAGATCATGCCGATTCGCTGACGTAGCGAAGAGAGTTCTTTTTTCTTTAATTGTGTGATGTCTTGTCCCTCAATCTCAACGACACCTGCTGTCGGGCGCTCTAATAGATTGATCATCCGGATGAGAGTACTCTTCCCAGCACCGCTTCGCCCGATGATGCCGAAGATCTCTCCTTTTTCGATTGTGAGGGAGACGTCGTCAAGCGCGGTGATCGTATCTCCATTGACGTGAAATTGCTTGGTGATTTGTTTCAGTTCAATCATCAAATCCCTCCTCAGAACGCTGGTACGACAGATCCATTGAATTCTTCTTCGATGAAGGCACGTACTTCATCCGAATGGTAGTAAGACTTCAATGTCTCAACGACCTCATCTTCTTTGTTGACCGAGCGGACGACCACATAGTTCGGATATGGGTTGTCGACCGTGTCCTCATGGAACAGGGCATCCTCGTTGATGGAGAGACCTGCTCCCATCGCAAAGTTCGTATTGATGGCTGCAAGGGCTACTTCCGGTAGCTGTGTGGGAAGCTGCGACGCTTCAAGCTCGATGAATTCTAAATTGAGCGGGTTTTCTGCGATATCTCGTTTTGTTGCTTTATCCGTCAGACCTTCTTTTAATGTGATCAGACCTGCTGTTTCATATAGTCGCAAGGCACGAAGTTCGTTTGCCGGATCGTTCGGGACGGCAACTTTATCCCCTTCTTTTAAATCTTTGATATCTGTCAACTTCTCAGAATAAAGACCCATCGGGAAAGCGACGGTCTTGAACACATCGTCAATTTTATAACCTTTGTCTGACTTTTGTAGTTCGAGGAACGATAACGTCTGGTAACTGTTCACATCAAGGCTTCCCTCGTCAAGGGCCGTGTTCGGTGTATTGTAATCGTTGAATACTTTGATATCGATCTCAAGACCGTCCTCTTTCGCGAGTTCTTGTACTTTCTCTGCAATCTGCTCGTGTGGGCCACCGGTCACGCCGATCGTCAGCTCTTCCGTGCTGAGCGTCTCGCTCGCCTCGGATTGTCCACACGCGGAAAGTGCGATTGCTGCAAGGAATGACGTACCTGCCAAAAGTGTTTTTTGTTTGATGTTCATGAATAGTTCCTCCTCCAAATGAAAAGCCCGCTACTCACGAAGAGCGGCGGGCACGACAAGTGAAAGTCGGACACGCTCATCTCCCAGACGTCTCGTCTGTTGGAATTAGCACCATGATCATACTGATCTGGTTGCCGGGTTTCATCGGGCCAGTCCCTCCACCACTCTTGATAAGCAATCGGTTCTATTATTTTGTTATTATATTACTGATAAAAGCATTATTTGTAAACCACTTCTTGTAGATTGATGAGAATTTCTTTTAACTGCTCTGAATCTTCGAGATTCCGAATCCCTTGAATCGTGATTTCTTCGACGATCGAAGTGACCAACTCTTCGACTTGATCAGGACGAATCCCAAGTTGGGTAAGTGAAGTCGGCGCATCGATGGATGCAAGCCAGCTCTCTAAAAGGATGGCTTCATCGGACCTAATCAATCGTTCTTGAACAATCAATCCGAACCCGACCTTGTCCCCATGTAACCAATGATGAGTCGAATCAAAGCGACTGAGCGCATTATGAACGGCGTGCGCGACAGCAACACGTGTGCCGGCATCCCCGAACCCACCAACCGCACCACCGATTGCGAGGACATGGTCGACGATATATCGGACGTCCGTTCCATAACGACGAAAGTCCTGTTCATGAATCGACAAGTCCATCAATTTCCCGCACTGCGCAGCAAGTGATAACCCTGACTGAATCCCTGCATCCTTTGATGTCGTCCCACTAATATATCGGGCCTCGAACCACTTTGCGACCGTATCGATCACGCCGGCTTTGAAATAGTCGTAAGGTGAATCACGTAACAGTCGTTCATCTGCGATGACGCGCTCGATGACGACCGAAAACGTATCATAACGGATATAGGATCCTTCCTCAGTATAGATGACGCTAAGAGGTGTGAAGGCGGCACAGTTTGACACGAGTGTCGGGACGACAATGAGCGGCACCGACTGAATGGCCGCAATTCGTTTCGCCGTATCGATCAACTTACCACCTCCGATAGCAACCCATACGTCCGGGCGATGGGCATCCAATCGATTCACTTCTTCGTCTGAACATTCCCCGTTGAACTGTACACTCGGAAGATTTGCTAGACGAGGGAACACGCGAACCGCTTCACCGTATCCGTTCAATCCTTTCAAAACTAGTGCCTTCCGGTTTCCAATCAACGTATGAAGGTTCTCGAGCGCATCATGCGAATGGTCATATTCGAGCACGGCCTGACGAATCACAAATGTACCTCCTCATAGGCTGCAAACAGTCTCTCAATCCGTTCTACCGCTTCATCGATCTTCTGTTCAGACGATACGAGACCGAAACGGATGTGTCGCTCTCCCTCTGTTCCAAAGAAATAGCCTGGCGTGACGGCGACTCCCGCCTCGTGGAGTAACTTTGTCGAGAACGATTTTGCATCCCCCTCAGGTACTTTCGCCCATACAAAGAACGAACCCTTCGGTGCCTCAATCTCCCACCCCGCTCGGCGTAACCCATTAATCAATCGGTTTCGTCTTGTTTGGTAAAGTGAGGCAAGTTCGTCACGTAAGTAACGTGGAGATTCTAATGCCACGATGGCCGCTTCTTGAATCGCCGAGAAGACAGATACGTGGACGTGATCTTGATATGTGTTGATGGCTTCGATGATATCCGCATTCCCAACAGCAAAGGCGACCCGCCATCCCGACATATTGAACGCCTTCGACATTGTGTATACTTCAATTCCAATTTCCTTCGCACCATCTGCCTGAAGGAAGCTCGGTGGAACATAACCGTCGAACCCGATACTTCCATATGCGAAATCGTGGACGACCATCACATCATGCTTCTTCGCAAACGCGACGGTTTCTTCAAAGAATGCCGGCGTCGCGACAGCCCCAGTCGGATTGCTCGGGTAGTTCAAATACATGAGCTTTGCGTGTGCCGGGTCGAGTGATGAATAGTCCGGAAGAAAGCCGTGTTCCTCTTTTAACGTCAAATCGATGATTTCCGCACCAGCCAGACGCGCCCCCGAGATGTAATCCGGGTAACCCGGGTTCGGGAGCAAAATCCCGTCACCCGGTTCGAGAAGGCATTGTGGAAGGGTGATCAAACCTGATTTACTACCGATCAAAATCGCGACTTCTCGTTCCGGATCGAGTTCGACACCATATTCACGAGAGTAAAATGATGCGACCGCTTCTTTCAAGCGGGTCTGTCCACGAAATGGACCGTATTGGTGTGTGACCGGGTCCGTGATGGCACGTTCGAGCGCCTCACAGATTGGAGCGGGTGTCGGTAAATCGGGTGTCCCTTGCCCGAGCCGGATGACGCTCTTTCCGCTTGCCTCTACCGCTGCGACCTCTTCTGCCAATCCGACGAAGTGTTGCGTCGGTAAAGATTTTAATAACTGTGAACGTCTATCTGCCATGATTCTTCCTCCTGATACGAAAAAACACCCCTTTCTGAGGAAAGGGGTGCTCAATACAAACGTATGTAGTCAACCACCTTCCCATCTCTCAAGGTCACCTTGCTGGAATTAGCACAGTATTTTGCAATCTGTTGCTGAAGCTTCATCGGGCCAGTCCCTCCGCTTCTCTTGATAGAAAGTGTTATTCGCTATGTAATTTTTGTATGTCCCTAAGTTAACCAGACATTTCCAACGGTGTCAAACATTTTTTTCAAGGTGAACATCTATTGAATCCTTTTCAAAAAACATTCATAGTAAAAGAGTAGAAAAATTATATTTGTATGAGGGGATAGAGCATTGGAGCTTAATCGTCAACTTATTTGGAAACTCAGTGTGATCGGTCTGATTTTACTCGTCTTATGGCGGGTCATCAGTGAACCGGATACCATCTCACGTGTTTTGCAGTACACGTTTCAGTTACTGACCCCAATCATCATGGGGATTGCCATCGCTTTATTACTTAACACCGTACTCTCTTATATTGAAGAACGGTTCCATTTGAAGCGATATCAAGGTCTGCTCATTGTCTACATCACGTTTATCGGGATTTTAGCGATCTCGGTTGTCACGTTATTCCCGCGGATCTACTCGAGTCTATCATCACTCATCGAGGAGTTACCTGTCTACATCCGTCAAATCGATGCGTTCTTAGGTGATGTAAATAATTACTTGAAAGACTATAACGCGACAATCGCCCAGGCGATTGATTTTGCGCGCTTCGAAGATCGTTATTCCGGATGGGTCGAGACGGCCGTCCTCTCTTCTGTCGGTTATGTTTCTAGTTTTACAATGACATTGATCAACTTCTTGATCGGGATTGTCATTTCCATCTATCTGTTAAAAGACAAAGAAGTCTTCGCTCGTATGTTCAAGCGTCTTCTCTACGCGCTCTTACCAGTAGGCACTGCGAAGACGACAATCGATATCTTTCAGGAGATGGATTACATTTTTAAACGATACATCATCGGTAAATCACTCGATTGTCTGATCATCGGTGTTCTCGCTTTCATCGGACTCTTAATCATCGGGGCGCCATATGCGCTACTTCTTGGTGTCATCGTCGGGGTGCTCAATTTTATCCCTTACGTCGGTCCGCTGCTCGGGATGATCCCAGCGTTTATCATCACCTACTTCTATGATCCGTTCACCGCCGTATTGGTGCTCTTGTTCATCTTCTTGTTGCAACAATTTGACGGGTTGTGGCTCGGGCCGAAGATTTTGGGTGACAGCGTCGGAATTACGCCGTTTTGGGTCATCACATCGATTATTATCGGAGGAAGCCTCTTCGGTCTCGTCGGCATGTTTGTGAGTGTTCCGATCACGGCGATGATTCAAGTGGTCTTGTCTAGACTGATTGATTATCGTTTGAATCGAAAAAATTTAAATGAATTACTCTAAATCCTTCCAATAATTTGTTGACACATTGATGAAATGTGTCATACAGTTGAAGGGAAGAACAACAATTAACAGAAAGGAGAGGTTCCCATGTCAGTAGTATCTTCGAAACCATTCATTCAAGTTCATACTGATTGGCAGGCACCTCTTCGATTGATTCATATCTAAGACGCATGCCTAACTAGGCATGCATAAACAACGTGGGACGTCGTATGCCTCCATGCATATGACGTCCCTTTTGTGTCTAAAATTAAATAAAGCAGGTGACCTGTATGTTTCAATCACTCAAGCAACTCGACCGCAACATTTGGATACGTTTCTTAGGAGAAACAATCACGGGAATCATGATGTTCATGATTGCCCCATTCTTAGTCCTTTATTATAGTGACCAGTTAGACAGCTATCTTCAAGTCGGAATCATCATGGCGACGGGACCAATCATGGCGCTCCTCGGCTCGATGATTGGGGGACGGCTTGCTGATCTATACGGACGAAAACCAATCATGATGATTGCCATCGTTGGTGACGCACTCGCCCTCATCGGTTTTGCGTTCGCTGATTCGTTTTGGCCGTTGCTCTTACTCAATGCCATGCTCGGCTTGACCAATTCATTGTTCCACCCCGCTGCTAGTGCAATGGTCGCTGATGTCACGGAACCCGAGCATATGAACGAGGCGTTCGGTCTCTTACGAATGGGACATAACATTGGAGCCGCATTTGGACCTCTTCTCGGGAGTGCGGTACTGTTCATCGATCGGGAGCTCATTTTCTTTGCGGCTGCTTTCATCTTTGGTTTGTATGCCCTCGTACTTGGGATATTTATTCACGAATCATTGCCGGATTTCACAGAAGATGAGACTCCGAGCAACCGGGAAGTGTTGCGCGTATTCTATAACGACCGCGTGTTTCTTATCTTTATCTTTGCGGGTATATTCATATCAATGGGGTTCTCGGTCGTCGAAAGTATGTTGCCGCTCTTTTTGAAAGAGTCGCTCCCAACGTATACGGATCAACAAAACCCATTCCCTTACCTGTTGGCACTTAACGGGATCCTCGTCGTTCTTTTCCAGTTCCCGATTGCATCAAAGCTCGGAAATAAGCCTTTTGGGAAAGTCATGTTTGCTGGAGCTACCGTATTCGGGATTGGAATGATCTTGATCGCGATCGTTCCGAGAGCATTGTACGCTCTCGACGTTCCTTATCTCCCACTCGTCGGGATTTTACTCGCCGTCTACGCGTTTTACACGTTTGGCGAGATGATCATGTCTCCTGTCCAACAGACATTCATCGCCTTGATTGCGCCAGAGAACATGCGCGGTGCCTACAATGGTGCTGCGAGTGTCCAGTGGCTGATTGGCGGTGTGACGGCACCGATTATCGCGAGTGTCTTCTTCGATCATCGTGCCGGACATATCGCACTGATTTTGATCGGCGGCGCGAGTTGTCTGTCAGGTATTATTTACTGGCAACTCGGACGTCACGTTCAAGCGACAGAAGCTAAGCAAAAAACGGCGTAATCACTCATTGACCACACTCTCTGTTTTATAGAAAGTGTGGTCTTTTCATTCTTTTCATTCTTATTAAAATTTGAAATTATCATTCAATTCACTTTACAATCATAATAATCCTTTTTATGATAAAACGGTTAAGGAGGGATCTTTCATGGAAAGGATCGATAAACAGACAATCGTGGACAGTGTTCCACAAAAAGGCTTCTTCGGACAACCGAAAGGGTTGTTCACCCTATTCTTCACGGAGTTTTGGGAACGTTTCTCGTACTACGGCATGCGTGCCATCCTCGTATTCTATATGTACTATGAGGTTTCTGAAGGTGGACTTGGGCTCGACCGTAATGTCGCGCTGTCCATCATGTCCGTCTATGGTGCGCTCGTTTATATGTCAGGGGTCATTGGGGGATGGCTTGCAGACAGAGTATTCGGGACGTCACGCGCGGTCTTCTACGGTGGTGTGTTCATCATGCTCGGACACATCGTCCTCTCGATTCCAGGTAGCGTCGTCTTCTTATTCATCTCAATGGCGTTGATTGTTATTGGTACAGGTTTATTGAAACCGAACGTATCAAGCATCGTAGGAGATATGTATAGCGAAACGGATCGCCGTCGCGACGCTGGATTCAGTATCTTTTACATGGGGATCAACTTAGGCGCATTCATTTCGCCTCTTATCGTTGGACAAGTTCAAAAAGACTACGGTTTCCATTGGGGCTTCGCCCTTGCAGCAATCGGGATGTTCGTTGGACTTGTTGTCTTCGTGTTGACACGTAAGACGAACCTCGGGCTTGCTGGTTCGTATGTACCGAACCCGTTGTCTCCAGACGAGAAAAAGAAAACGATTCGAATCGTCAGTCTCGTCACAATCGGGATTGCCATTTTGCTCGCAATCTTAATCCCACTCGGTTGGTTCACAATCAACACGTTCATCTCACTCGTCGGAGTGTTCGGGATTGCGATTCCAACGATTTACTTCATCATCATGTATCGTAGTCCGAAAACGACAGAGGTCGAGCGTTCGCGCATCATCGCCTATATCCCGCTCTTCATCGCTTCGGTCATGTTCTGGGCGATTCAAGAGCAAGGGGCAACAATCCTTGCGAGTTATGCCGATACACGGACTGACCTTGAATTCTTCGGATTCACATTGTCACCGGCATGGTTCCAGTCGTTGAACCCGCTCTTCATCATTCTGCTCGCACCGGTATTCGCTTGGCTGTGGGTTCGCCTTGGTGACCGAGAGCCGAGTATCCCGACGAAATTCGCTTTCGGGATCTTGTTTGCAGGGATCAGTTTCTTGGTCATCCTACTCCCTGCTTACTTCAGCGGTCCGGATGCTCTCGTTAACCCGCTCTGGCTCGTCTTGAGTTACTTCATCGTCGTCTTGGGAGAATTGAGCTTGTCGCCGGTCGGTTTGTCGGCTACGACTAAACTTGCACCCGCTGCGTTCTCTGCTCAAACGATGTCACTCTGGTTCTTGTCGAACGCTGCCGCGCAAGGGATCAACGCCCAGCTCGTCAAGTTCTACTCACCAGAGAATGAGATGCTCTATTTCGGAGTCATCGGCGGTGTCGCCATCATCTTAAGTTTGATTCTGTTCGCACTCGCACCAAAAATCAAAGTATATATGCGCGGAATCCACTAATCATCAAAAACGCCAGCCGATCGAATCGGCTGGCGTCATTTTTTATTTGCGTACTTGAATGAGTGACAAGTAGCGGTCAATCATATTGTGGTTAAAGTAATCATGGAAGTTGTCTTGTTTCAGGGATTGAATCGATTCATGGAATGTCGCAGGAAGTGATGCGATTCCCTGGCTTTCGATTTGTTTCGCTGAATACTCGAACAAGTCGTCTTCATTCGGATTAGACGGTTCAAGCTTCTGCTCGATTCCTTCTAAACCAGCGTAGATGAGGGCAGCAAGTGCCAAGTATGGGTTTGCACTCGGGTCAGGATTTCGGACCTCTACTCGAGTCGCACTTCCACGAGAAGCCGGGATTCGAATCATCGAACTACGGTTCGACGGACTCCAGCAAATATTGACCGGTGCCTCGAATCCAGGAACGAGACGCTCATATGACTCAGGAAGCGGATTTGTAAAGATGGCCGTCGCACGGGCATGCTTTAGGATCCCTTCGATGAAATGACGAGCTGTTTGAGAAAGGCCGTAATCGGCGTCAGCCTCATCAAACGCATTGCTTGTCGCCTTACCTGCTTCGTCATTCTTCCATACCGAGATGTTCAAATGCATCCCAGAACCGTTCACGTCACGCAACGGCTTCGGTAAGAACGAGACAGATGCCCCTTTTTCTTTTGCCGCGATCTTGACGATTTCTTTGAAGAACTGAATGTTATCTGCCGTATGGAGCGCATCGTCATATTTGATCCCGATTTCATGTTGTGCCGGAGCGACCTCATGGTGGACCGCCTCGATGTTAAATCCGACATTGCTCAAGCGGTTCGCGATATGCTGACGTACTTCATAGCCTTTGTCTTCTGAACGAGTCGAGAAGTAACCGGCCTCATCATAAAACTCTCCATTTTCATCAAAGATAAAGAACTCAGGCTCTGCGCCGACGAATACCGAGTAGCCATCGCGCGCTGCTCGCTCGAGTGCATCCTTCAATACATTACGTGGGTCGTATTCATATCGCTCACCCTCTGGTGTACAAACATCACAGAAGAACGCCAAGATACTCTCATCACCATCTTGCTCATAACGTGGACGATCTAAATCCGGTCTCAAGAATAAGTCGGAGTTTTTGATGGAAGAGAATCCGTTGATTGAAGAGCCATCAAACATTGTTTTTCCTTCAAAAACCTCTGGCAACAATTTTGCCGAAAGGGTCAAGAGTTTCAAATCACCGAGTACATCTGAAAAGTAGAGATGGATTTGGGTAATATTTTTCTCTTGTACCGTTTTCTCAATTTCTTGTTGCTTTTTTGCTACGTCATCCTTGTCTGTTCCGAATAGATTTGCCATGATTCTTAAAAACCTCACTTCAATGGATTTGACAGGCAAGCTGTCGTTACGCACCTTTCGTACGCTTCTCTATAGTTCATAACCGACTTCGTTTTTTTCTAAACATGAAATTTTGAAAGACGCAAAGTGGCTACATGACGTAAGACTTGATATGATGGATGCAGAATGTCACAGAGAGGGAGAACGCGATTGTATATTTTTATGACTGGTGGGACTGGATTTTTAGGAGGTCGACTCGCCAAAGAGTTGATTGAACGGGGGCATCGGCTTTGCATGCTAGCCCGAACACCGGAAAAAGTAAATGCTCAGTTCACGGCGGAAGAAAGAAAATCAATCGATGTGTTGCCAGGTGATTTGACGACACACGCACTCGGTGCTGATGAACAATTTATCGATTCACATAACGGGAAAATCGATTTATTCCTACACATGGCAGCACTCGTCAAATTTGATGAAGAGTTACGCGATGAATTGTTTGAAACAAATTTAACGGGGACGAAAGAAGCTCTTCGATTAGCGAAGTTGATTGACGTTCCTCGGTTTTTCCATGTAAGTACCGCCTATACACTCGGGGCAAAAGAAGTCGGCGGCGAGACATTATATGATGTATCTCAATCATTTTTAAATCCATATGAAGAGAGTAAGGCACATGCCGAACAGGCTGTCTGGCAATCGCGGGATGAACTCGACGTATCCATCTTCCGTCCAGCCATCATCGTTGGTGACTCGAAGACCGGAGAAGCGGATTCAAAGTTCACGATGTATGGCTATATGCGTGCACTCGAGCTGTTCAAACGGAAATTGGAGCGCCGCGGTCATGATTTTGAATCCATCCGTTTAATCGGATCGGCGACGGGCACTTCGAATCTTGTTCCGGTCGATTATGTCGCGGATGTACTCTTGGCCGCCATCGAGCATGCGAAAGCGGGCACGATTTACAATGTTACGAATGATACGCCACCACGCAATGAGATGATGCTCGATTATATGAAAGAGTCGCTCTCTTTCCCGCATTTGACGATTACGGAGACGCCGTCGTCCACACTCAGTGCTGTCGAACAGTCATTCAACGAGATGGTGAAAGTATTTAATCCGTATTTGAATCGTAACATCACGTTCCATGACGAAAACACAAAACAATTGTTGAAAGATGCGGGATTCTCTCCACTTCGCCTCGACCACAAGTCGTTGCGACGAATCGTGAATGCCTATTATCAAACAAAATAATAAAAAATGGACCGGGCTTCCGGTCCATTGTCATTTATCACAGACTAATACGATTTTTCCATCTTTGATTTCGCGCTCGAGTGAGTCGACCATCTCTTTCGTAAGACCGAGGCTTTCCATCTGTTCCATCCGATCTTCCGAGTTGCTCGTAAATTTCGAGAGCAACGACTCGAACATTCCCTTTTCCGGAATGCGGTACGGTTGGACACCAGCTTCCGCTGCCAGTCGAATCGTCAATTCTTCGTCTTTGGCGAATAAGTAGATGTGTTCGTTCACACACCCTCCTGAGACCATCTCGTTCACTTCATGATCTACCGTTGTCATATCATTTACTACCCTTGTCTCTAACATGCCCCATCCTCCTAAACGTTCACAGTCATGGTTTTCACTGTTTTTGTTATTCCCGAAAAATGAGGTGGTAAACATAAATCGTCATCGTTTAATCATGAAAAGTCCATTCTTCCACTTCAAAATGCTGTACGATTCCTCCGATGCGCTCACGTTCCCCTTCTATGGTAGCCCGACCCAATAGGCGCGCGGTCACAACGAATTGATTCCCATCTTCTCGGATACGGGATATCCGATAATCCGCTTGTTGCAATAGACCAGCGATGATCTCTAGTTTTTCTCTCTCGGATGACCGAAATGTATGGTTCATGTTCATTCCCCCCTCTGTATATATGCTACCATATCGTTTTGTAATCGAGATGATATACTAAAGACAGTGAAAAGGAGTGAGTGACGTGCCTAAACAAGACTTGAATACAATCATGCTGGAATATTTGAATGAAAAAGAAGATTATGAAGCGTTTGCCACAAAACTGAAAGCGCTCCTCAGTGAATTATTGACGGAAGCCGGAATCCAGTTTCATTCGATTGTCGCCCGAGCGAAAGAAGCGGACAGTTTATATGCCAAACTGTCCCGTAAACCATACCAATACCGTTCGTTACGTGACGTCCAAGACCTTGCCGGAATTCGGATTGTCACTTACTTTCATGATGATGTACGGACTGTCGCCCAAATATTGGAGGACGAGTTTACCATTGATCGAGAACAATCAATCGATAAATCAACTTTGCTTGACTCCAATGAGTTTGGCTATTTATCTGTCCATTATGTTGTGGAGCTGAGTGAAAAACGACTTGCTCTCGGGGAATATCGTCGCTTTGCCGAAAAAGAAGCAGAAATTCAAGTCCGCTCGATTCTACAACATGCTTGGGCTGAAATTGAGCATGACCTCGGTTATAAAAACCCGAATGCTGTTCCGCCTGAAATCAAACGTAGTTTCAGTCGTGTTGCCGGGCTTCTCGAGATTGCTGATTCTGAGTTTGTGAACATCCGTAAACAACTCCGGACATTCGAACAAGAAACAGTTGAACAAATCCTTGATTCTCCTGAAAAAGTGGCGATCACTCGAGACAATTTAAACTATTACATTGCCAACGACCAGACCGTTGAAAAATTGGATAATGCCATCTTCCAAAGCGAATGGTTGCTCGAGACCGATCTCTCAGCAATCGTCGAATTGACTCGAATGTTTCATTATGCAGACATCCGAACGTTCAAAGACTTGAACGACACGCTTTCAACTTATTATACGCAAGCCGTCCAATGTGCGACGCTACTCCCTTCATCTCTACTGCCGAGACAAGGGATGGGTGTCGTCTATGCCGTCCTGGCCAAACTATTGGCAGAAGGCGATGACCCGCAAATCGAATTCTTCTTTAGACGATTCTATCCAGACTTGAAACATTACGAGGATATCATTCAACAAATCCGTGCAAAAGACGAGCCTTTATAACTTTACAGACAACATGTTTTTAATGTAGAATGTTTCTATGTTCTGAAGTATATATGAATAATATTATCACTAGGAGGTAGTTTCGAGGATGACAACACCTGTACCAACTGCTTCACGTCGTCAGCTCGTCGCTGATGCTGAACGTGGAATCCGGATGAACTATCGCGGAGTGAAAAAAAATCTCCGTTCGATGTTCTCACAATATTTGACTCGTAATGAATTCTTCATTCTACGTTCTCTTTGTCAACAGAGTCCTCAAATCGCCTCTGCTTTGTCGAATGAGTTTCAATTTTCTGCTTCGATGATCACAGCACTCGCTGATGAATTAACGAAAAAAGGGTTAATCTCTCGCGAACGCAGCGAACGGGATCGCCGTGTCGTCGAACTTCAAGCGACAGACGAAGGTCGCGAGTTGTTCGAGACGTTAGAAAGCATGAAAATCGAATACTTGATGGATGTATTTACTGATTTCTCTGATGAAGAACTCATTTTACTCTCAAAATTATTAGACCGCATGGATGCTTAATCCATGAACAGACCTCAGCCGTACTGGTTGGGGTCTATTTTTATGAGACATGAAAAAGGAGATGCAAAACAAGTGTTTGCATCTCCTTGCTGTTAGTTTGTTTCAATCAAGTGTGCCGTGACGACGATACGATCACGATACCCTAGATTTTCATCGTATGGCCCTGCACATGTAATCAGTTGAATCCGTTTCGCCTGAGTCGCCGCAAAGATTGATGCAAGCGGGACTTGATCAAGGCGATATTGCTTCACACTGACCACTTCATACGTTGCGACTTGACCTTCCCTTTGGAGCGTCACCATTTCTCCTAGCGGAAGTTGACCAAGATTCGCAAAAATAGCGGGACCGTTCAAGTCATCGAGATGACCCGACAAGACGACGTTTCCAGTCGCCCCTGCTTTCGCACCATACTGATACCAACCGACTTGATCCACTTCAGACGGTGTATCCATTCGACCAGCCTCATCTTTCCCGACTGCTTCAATCGATGCATCGACATCAATTGATGGAATGACGAGTCGTTCCGGGGTGAAACTTTTCGAATGAAACGATTGCCTGTCGACCTGTTTAGAGGTCAAGACGAGTGGTTCGGCGAATTCAGCCGTCGGCATGACGAATGGTTTGTCTGGTGCTTCAGCTTGAGCACCCATCACTAGAAAAATGATGGTACCTAGAAAGAACAGCTTAAGCGTCTTGCTTCTGACGACGAAAGACGTAGAATCCAGCTGCTGCTGCTCCAACTACTGCTGCTGCGAGCAACCAGTTCATTGACGCTGTTTGAGCGAGACCACCTTGTCCTGTTTCAGGGGCCATTGCCATCTCTCCACCATCAGCGGCAAGGAGTACTTCAAACGCTGGTTCTCCTTCAAGGAGTCCGATTGCGAATGCTGTATAGTTCTTACCACCTTCGAGTGCGACACCGTCAAGTGCTTTCACGACATCAGTCGCTCCTGCTGGACGAACTTCAAGGTCATACGTGCCAGCATCGAGTGTGCCATAGTCACTTACTGCTTTGAACTCGAGGTTCGAGAAGAGTGGGTCTCCACCTTTAGGTGCGACATCTACTGCAGGTGCATCCGGTGCAAAGTGTGCGACACGGACTTTAGATTTACCGTCTTCGAAGTTCGCATCATCTTCCATTGCAGCGATTTCGATGTTTTCAAGTTGACCGATCGCAGCAGCTGTGTAGAATTTGCCTGCTTCGATTGAAAGGTCTGCTGAAACGACGACTGTTTCTGCGTCACCTGCTGGCTTGATCTCAACGTTGTAATCCCCTGCAGGAAGTGTCAAGTAGTCAGTGAGATCCTTGAACTCTGCTCCCTCGACCGCGACTTCCCCATCCACATACACGTCAACTGCCGGTGCATCAGGTGAAGCATGTAGCACACGGACCATCGCATTTTCGTGTCCATCGGCGCTAACCGGTAGGATGAAAGCGAAGGCCAGTGCTAGTGTACCCAGTAAAGACATCAACTTCTTCATGTGAAATTTCCTCCTTTTGTCTACGGTAACCTACGACTTGCATACAACAAGTGTGATGCAGTGCTACATGGTGTGCTACATCTGATTGCTATGTAGCTCGGTGACATCTTAAACTTAAGACAATCCGACAGTGACGTAAAGGGGACACTGTGTCCTGAATGTGCTCCAATATGCTAATAGATGAAAGCGCAACCCTTACATAATTCGTAGTTCCCTTCTAACAAAATGTAAAACCCTTTAGTCTGCGACTAAAGGGTTTTACTTGCCCATTCGATATCATTGACGAAAATGGCGTCGACTTGTAACGCGCGGCAACGCTCGAGTTGTGCATCTGTCTTAATCGTATAGGGTCTGACGGGTACTTCATGTCGTTGCAAAAAACGAATCTCTTCATCCGTGATGCGATCGATGTGCGGATGAACTGAATCGGCGCCAACCGATTCGAGATATCCAACGATGTCATATAACGGCTGGGCAAGCAATATGGCCGCCTCGATGTCTGGTCGCATCTTTTTCAATCGGTGAATCGTCTCATGATTGAACGATGAGAAAAGGACACGAGACGGGTTGATGCCCGACATCTCGATTGTGTCGAGCAGCCGGGATTCGATTCCAACGTATCGAAGCACATCGGTCTTCACCTCAAGATTTAATCGGATCGATTCACCTCTCACAAGTTCGAGAAGTTCTTGTAATGTCGGGATGACCTCTTGTTGAGAAGATCGAACTCCGGCGTTAAATCTTCTCAGTTCGTCGAGTGTGTATGAAGACACCAACCCGCTCCCGTCCGTCGTTCGCTCCAGCGTCTCATCATGAATGAGAACGAGCTCACCATCTTTGGTCAAATGAACATCTGTTTCAATCCCATCTGCCCCCGTATCCAGTGCGAGCCTGAACGCAGACATCGTATTCTCCGGTTGTAGTGCCATCACACCACGGTGCGCGAACCGTTTCATTTGGACACAGTCTGATACTTCTCTGTCAAATAGCGAACAAGTGGTTGAACCGAAATTTCTTGACCTGTCACTTGTTCGATGAGTTCATTCGGCGTCAGACGTTTTCCATATTGATGGACGTTTTCTTGGAGCCATGTTTTGATCGGCTCAATCTCACCATCTTGAATCAGTGTCTCAAATTGAGGAAGGTCCGCTTTCAATGCCTCCGTCAACTGAGCCGCATAAATGAGTCCAAGTGCATAACTTGGGAAGTAGCCAAACGACCCACCCGCCCAATGTACATCTTGAAGAACACCATCTGCATTCGATGGAACATCGAGACCAAGATACTCTTTATACTTCTCATTCCACGCGGCCGGAAGCTCGTCTACGGATAACGTTCCTTGGATGAGTGCTTTCTCAAGTTCATATCGGATGATGATGTGAAGGCTATACGTCAGTTCATCCGCTTCGATTCGGATAAGTGAAGGTTTTGCCTCATTCACCCCACGATAGAACGTATCAAAATCGATGTCACCGTATGCCGGATAGAGTTCTTGGAGTTTCGGATAGACGCGGCGCAAGAAAGCTTCACTCCGACCGATAAAGTTTTCAAAGAAGAGCGACTGTGATTCATGGATTCCCATCGATGCGCCACCGCCTAGCCCGAGCTCGTCAAGCATTGGGTCGATTTGTTGTTCATACGTCGCGTGCCCCGCCTCATGCATCGTTCCGAACAAGGCATTTCGGAAATCAGCTTCATCGTATTTCGTCGTAATCCGTACATCGCGACGGTTTATCGTGATCTCAAACGGGTGCACCGTCGCGTCGAGACGACCACGGGACAAATCGTATGCAACGACGTTCATCCAGTCATGACAAATCTTTTCTTGGATGTCTGCAGGCATCGACCAGTCCAAAGAGAACGACTCTTTTGGAAGCTGTTGAATGAGCGGAACCAGCTCGTCTCGGAGAGAAGCGAACAGCTGATCTAACAAATTGACTGTCATTCCCGGCTCATAATCATAAAGTAAGGCATCGTATGGATGATTCTCATAGCCGAAATATTCCGCAAATTTTTGTTGGAATCCGATAATCTTTTTCAAATATGGAGCAAACATGTCCCAATCATTTTGATTCTTCGCTTTCTCCCAAGCCGTTTCTGCTTCAGATACAAGCGTCACGTAAGCTTGATACTCGTCATGAGGAATCTTTGCGTTTCGTTCATATTGCGTTTTTGCAACTTCAAGTGAACGCGATTCGACATCAGACAGTCCACCTTCTTCAGTCATGCGTACTAGTAAAGAAGCGAACGACTCACTCGTTTGTCGTTTGAACGCCTCGGTCGACAAATATCCGATTGTTTCCGCACGGAGCGGTGCCGACTGTTCCGGCATCTGAGTACGCATATCCCAATATAAGAGAGAGATTGCTTCATCGAACGCACGCAATTGCTTAAAATGTTCACGCCATTCTTTTGTTAGTTCCATCTGTCCTTCACCCCTATGTGTTGTTCTGTTCTCTTTCTACTTTATTATAGCTGTCAACCTTTGCCTATACTAGTTTACAAATCTTCTCGCTTCTTGTAGGGAAGTGGTTTTGTCGCAGGACCTTCTAGGACGGATCCTTTTGCATCAAAACGAGACCCATGACAGGGACAGTCCCAAGTCCGTTCCGCATTGTTCCATTTCACCGTACAACCGAGATGGGTGCATGTCAGATTGACTACGTGACAATGGTTGTCTAAATCTCGATACACCCCTTTTGTCTGATGGTCCACTTGCACGATTCCTCCTTCATCTAGTTGAAGGTCCTCCACGTCCCTGCGTTCGAGTACGCGTTCCACGGTCCCTTTTGCGAATTGTGTCGCCGTATCGAGATTGGTTTTAACAAATGAACCGACATCAGTTGGTTTGACGGTTTTCCGAAGTGGAGACACCAACTCTGAAAATCGATTCGGTTGACCGGTAAGTTGATCCGCGAGTAAATTCCCCGCTGCAATCCCGTTTGTCATCCCCCACTTCAAAAATCCCGTAGCAAGAAAAAGATCCGGTTCTCGTTTGAACATTTGCCCGATATAAGGAAGCGAGTCCAAGGTGATGAGGTCTTGAGAGGACCAACGATATGTCGCCCGATTCGTTCCAAAGTGATCTTGAGCATCGCGCTCAAGATGATCATAACGATTTCGTGTGTCCGTCACCTGTCCCGCTGTATGTCCTTCTCCGCCAATTAATAAATACGTTTTTCCATCATCTACATATGACCGATACGATCGACTGTTTTGGTCAACACTTAAATACATCCCTTTCAGCGGAGCTGTATCCGTTTCACAAGCGACGATATAGGAGCGCTCTACTGAAAATTTTGACACGTATAAACCACGTAGGTCATTGAACGGATAATGGGTCGCAATCACGACCTGATTTGCCTGAACCCGTCTCCCTGCAGCAGTGGTTACAATTGGACGTGGACCTTGACTCACATCTAACGCCCTCGTCTGTTCATAAATCTTCCCACCCATTCGGACGAATCGATCTGCCAATTCACGTAAGTACTTGACTGGGTGAAACTGTGCTTGCTTTCGAATCACGAGGGCTTGTTCAATCGGAAAAGGAAATACGTTTCGGACTTCCTCCGTCGCCTCTCCCCCGTCAAGTTTCAACCGTCGATAAGCATCAAGTTCTCTAGACAGTTCTTCACTCGGTCCCGTTGAATATAAAAATGAGTCTTCTATCGAATAGTCACATTCAAATCCTTCATCGATTTGTTTTTGGAGATAGACGAGTGCCTCCGCATTAAATTCGTAGTAAAGTCGGGCAGTCGTTTCATCGAAATGTCGAATCAACTTTTGATAAATCGTTCCGTGTTGGACAGAACACTTTGCCGTCGTGTGTCCCGTCGTTCCGTGACCAATTTCTAACGCTTCTAAGAGCGTTACTTGTTTTCCACGCTTTTGGAGTTCATAGGCACAGACTAGCCCGGCGATACCGGCTCCGATGACGACGACTTCAGATGATTCCGAAGCGGTTAACGGTGGATACAGCGTTCCGGTGTCATGTTGTCGCCAGATGGAGTTCGTGAACGGATAACGTTGCATGGCGTATTCCCCTCTCATTAATGGCATTCCTACCTCTTTACCCGATACGCCATCGTTTCATCATCAATCATTGACCTAGTTCTTTATTTTATCGGCGCAATAAATATACGTTTTCTATTATCTTTATAGAGTAACGTTAAAGGAGGGACTTGTTTTGAACCGTAGAAGGAGACACCGAAGAAGAACGTACATCATGCGACGAATGGTTGCAGCGGTAGTGTTGCTCGGAATCGTCGCACTGATCCCGACATTGGTCGGATTTAAGCAGGATAAAGAATCACCGACACCCGCTGAAACAGCGGCTCCCAAAGTTGAACCGATGAAACAAGGCCCGGTGTTCCCTGACATCGAGATGGGAACTTGGCATCCAAGTGAAACGATGTTACTCAATAACGAGGACATTCCAGTCGGCGCGATGACTTTCGTAAATGCAGATAAACAGGAAATATTGATTGATAAAAATGCTGACGACCGTGTCTTCCCAGCCAGCACGACAAAACTGATGACGGCTTTACTCGCTTACGAGAAAGCATCGGCGGCAAACGAACTCGACCAGCCGCTCATTTCAATCCAGACTTCAACACTCGACATCCCTTGGGATAGCCACATCGCGCATCTTGCGATTGGTGACACATTAACGGTTCGTCAAGCGCTATACGCCACGCTTCTTGAATCAGGGAATGATGCCGCAAACAGTCTGGCAGAGTATACGAGCGGTTCGACCGAAGCATTCGTTCAATTGATGAATGAACGGGCAAAAGTTCTTGGATTGACAGGTACCCACTTTGTGAATGCTCACGGTTATTCTGATCCAAATCACTACACGACGGCGAACGATATGGCAAAAATCGCATACGCATTTAGTACATATTCTGAACTCGTTGAGATTGCTGGTACATATGAATTTAAAGCTGAATTCAATGACAAAGACGGACATGGCAAACGACGCTGGTGGTATCACCTCGGCTCCTCCGTCAATGAGAGAAGTATACATTACTCAAAATATGTGACCGCTACGAAAACGGGTTATACCGATGAGTCGGGCTATACGATGGTGTTTATCATGCAACATCAAAATGAGACGTATATTTTGGTCACAATGCAGGCAAAATCCGGGCAAACTTTCCCGACAATGCGTTTGGTCGAAGAGAAGGCTTTTCAATAATGTAAGAAAAGGGCATGTAAATCCATGCTCTTTTTTCGTTTTTTCTGAAAAAAAGACACCTAATGTTACAGCAATGTTACAACAGGAAGTCCTCAACATTTCAAATATTCAGAATATTTAAACTTTTTAACGTCTATTTTTCACTCTCATCCGTTGATATGATGGGCTTTAGAGCCATTTTTCTGAAAAGGTGACAGTTTGCAATCATTTAAATCGTTCGGTAAGGTAAGACACAAGTTCGCCTTTTCAACTTTTGTTATTGACTGTGTGATGTGTTCACACAATCGCGAACGAGTTTGATAAAATAGATTTTCTTAACTTAATAGGAGGTAATTCAATGCTATGGCAAGAATGGGTATCAATCGCGCTTTATCTCGTGATGATGCTTCTTATCGGATACGTTGCGTATAAACGAACGACCGATTCATCAGATTATATGTTAGGTGGCCGTAAAATGGGGCCAGGAGTTACAGCCATGTCAGCCGGAGCTTCGGATATGAGTGGTTGGATGTTAATGGGACTACCGGGTGCAATGTATGCAACTGGACTATCAGCAATTTGGTTAGCCGTTGGATTGGTCATCGGAGCTTACTTGAACTACTTGTTAGTTGCTCCACGACTTCGCGTCTTCACAGAGATGGCGAACGATTCGATTACGATTCCAGACTTTTTAGAGAATCGGTTCCGAGATCACTCGAACTGGCTACGGATCCTATCTGCATCCGTCATCATCATCTTCTTCACGTTCTATACGTCAGCTGGACTCGTTTCTGGCGGGAAGTTGTTTGAAAGCTCATTCGGATTAAACTATCAGACAGGTGTCATCGTTACAATTAGTGTCGTGATCTTGTATACCCTCTTCGGTGGGTTCACGGCAGTTAGTTGGACAGACTTCGCACAAGGTGTCATCATGTTCTTGGCACTCGTGCTCGTTCCATTTGTTGCTTTAACGGATCTCGGTGGAGTAGACACTGCTGTCAATTCTGCAACGACAATTAACGCCGACTTGTTTGATCTCTTCAAAGGGACAACGACACTCGGGATTATCGGTCTCCTCGCTTGGGGACTCGGCTACTTTGGTCAGCCACACATCATTGTTCGCTTTATGGCCATCCGTGATGTGAAATCATTGAAAACAGCACGTCGTATCGGAATGAGCTGGATGACCGTATCAATCATTGGTGCAGTCATGACAGGTTTCGTCGGAATCGCTTATTTCCGTGGACAAGGAAATCCACTCGGTGACCCGGAAACAGTCTTCATTCAATTCTCAGAAGTCTTGTTCCACCCGTTCATCACTGGATTCTTGTTAGCCGCAATTCTTGCTGCAGTCATGTCGACTGTATCATCACAATTGCTCGTTACGTCATCTGCTTTGACAGAAGACTTCTATCGTAAGTTCTTTAATAAAGAAGCAAGTGAAAAAACAATGGTACTTGCTGGACGTATCGGTGTCTTGCTCGTCGGTTTTGTGGCGACGCTTATGTCACTTAACCCGTCTAGTACAATCTTGACACTCGTTGGTTATGCTTGGGCCGGTTTCGGTTCTGCATTCGGACCAGCAATCCTGTTGTCACTCTACTGGAGCAAGATGACACGTCAAGGTGCCCTCGCCGGTATTCTTGTAGGTGCCATCACCGTTATTCTTTGGATCGTGACTGGACTCTCAACTGTCCTCTACGAAATGGTCCCTGGCTTCTTCTTAAGTATGTTGGCAATCGTACTTGTCAGTAACTTTACAAGCCAGAAAGAACAGAAACGTATCAACCGTGAATTCGGTGAAATGGAAGCTGAATTGGCAGCTGCGAAAAAAGAATAATCCAGGTCAATTTAAAAACTCGGTTCCCTTCAGAGGGACCGAGTTTTTTTATTACATCGATGCTGCGATTAACCAGACACGAATCACAAACGGCACGAGCACCAACACGAACATCGCATTACGCATCCATTTGCTTCGATTCCAATAGTACGCCATCAAAACGAACGGATGAAGTGCGACTAGTTCATATGGGTTGAACCAGAACCATGTAATAATCAAGACGATTAAATAATACAGAACTGATTTTTCTTTCGTCGACCGATATTCACGCCACATGTCATATGCACCTTTGAAGAACGCAATGAATGTCGAAATCCAGAACACAATGACAATGATATTGTCGAATCCACTAAACAACTGAGTAACCACCTTTTAGGAAGCATTTTCTACATAAAAACCGCCCCAATAAATATGACGGTACGTAAACTCTTTTCCACTCTCTACAGTAATCACAATTTCATCTTCCGTCAATACGAGGACGTGAACAGGTACTTCTCCTTGGCGTAACATCGGGCTAAATAATTGAAATTGTTTATTGAGCCATTTACGTTCAGAAAAATTTTGATAATGATGTAGTGCGAGCATCGGATGACTCAAGTACGCGGCACCAACAATCGCGATTGCGACAGGTGGTGCACCCACTTCCATCATAAATGAAAATACGAGAACGAGTGACAACACTGAGTAGCCGAACTCGACCAATTCCATGAAGGAAGCACGACTGGCGATGACATATTGTATCACTCGAAACATGAGATACAATATGACACTGACGACCAGAAACTCAGAGAATGGCGAATGGCGAAACGATACATCCAAATAGAACAAGACAGGTAACAGGAGAATCCATTTCCACAGATGTAAGGCGAGGTAAAACAATGATTGATCGATGAAACGACGATTGTGAACGAGCCGTTGCATATCCATGTTTCCCACCTCCGCTTAGATGATGTGACCTTACGTTACCATTCCCTATTCTTTTAAATGATAACTAGCATTTACACGTCTAACGAAGTTTTTCTTTCCTCTCGATTAATGTTGCGTTTAAGAGTCCTCCTAGCAAAATCACAGAAGCAGCGAGGTAAAACCAAATCAACAAGACGATGAATGCTCCGAGTTGTCCGTAAAACTGTTCGTAGTTCGCGAACTGGGAATAGTAGCTGAACACGTTTGAAACGATGAGGATTCCTAGAGTCGCAAATGCCGCCCCGGCCCAACTATTCTTGAATGTACCTGATATACTCGGTAGCCACTTATAAACGAAAATAAATACGGTAAAGAGTATACCCGTCCCAACGATCCATCTGAAGTAAAACCAGATCTGGGCATAGGTCGTGACGATCTCATCGATAAACAAAATATATGAAGACACTTCACGTAGCGCTGTTTCGATCACCGGTACGAGTAATGAGAACGGGAGTACAAACATGAGTGCCAATGTGATTGCGATGTCTTGTAAGATGCCTCTCCAAAAAGCCTTATTTCGGACTGCCCGATAAGCATCGTTTAATGCCCGGACCAATGACTGCACAGCAATCGATGAAATCCAAAGTGCGGGTAAGATACTGAATGATGCCAATTTCAATTTAGAGTTATCGAAAATCGCTTCGATATTTCCTTCTAACAGCCGATAACTGGCTTCAGGCATAATGAGCGATAACGCTTGAATCACATCCCCGCTCGTAAATGGTAAAAACCCAACAATCCCTAATACGAATAATAAGAACGGGAACGTGGATAAAATGAAGTAATAGGCCAACATGGCAGCTTGGTCAAAGAAGCGTTCTGTAAAAAAACGCTTGACGACTGTCGATAAAACTTGTCTCATCTTTACTCTCTACTTTCTTTAATATAATATAAATGCGGTATTTGAAATATTATTGTTAAAATGAAGGAGAGGCTTCCGGTAACGGAAGCACTCTCATATGGGTTAACTGATTTCTTCTTTTTTCGCTTCCCACGCCTCGATGTGTTCTTTTCCGGGAAGATCGACGCCTTCTTTAAAGAATTCTGGGTCTCGCCCTTCTTTCTTCTGGGCCATGTAATCATCGAGTAACGTCTTCGCGACTTTACTCAAGCGGAAGATCGCATACATGTTGACGAGCGCCATGAGTCCCATGAAAATGTCAGCGATGGACCAGACAAGCCCTGCCGACCGTACTGAACCAAACATGACCATACCGACGACTGCAATCCGATAAATGATCAGATAGCGTTTCTTTTCCGAGATGAACTCAATATTCGTTTCACCATAATAGTAGTTCGCCAGAATAGAACTGAAGGCGAAAAGTAAGATGGCGATGGTCATGAGCGTCGTCGCAATCGGTCCAATCTCGACGAGAAGTGCCTCTTGCGCCAGTTCAATCCCTTGGAACGACTCGGACCCTTCAACACCCGAAATCAAGACGATCATCGCCGTCGCTGTACAAATGAACAACGTGTCCACAAAGACGCTGAGCGATTGGATCAATCCTTGTTTCACGGGGTGACTGACTTCTGCCGTAGCTGCCGCATTCGGTGCAGACCCCATCCCCGCTTCGTTCGAGAACAACCCACGGCGAATTCCTTGCAGGACAGCCGCACCGACCGCACCACCGAACAACTGTTGGAAACCGAGTACTCCTTCAGAGAAGATAGCCGAGAAGACTTGCGGAACGACATCAAGATTCGTCAAGACGACCCAAATGGCCAGCAAGATGTAGCCTCCTGCCATGACCGGTACGATGATTCCGGATAGTGTTGAAATAGAACGAATTCCACCGAAAATGACGATGGCGGTGACGACTGACAGAATCAAGCCGACCCATACCGTGTCGACCTCAAACACATTGTTCACGGAGAGTGCAATGGTGTTGGCTTGTACCGAATTGAAGGCAAAACCGAACGCAAACGTAATTAAGATCGCAAACACGATGCCGAGCCACCGTTCTCCGAGCGCCCGTTCGATGTAGTAGGCCGGTCCCCCACGCCAAGCCTTGCCATCATGCACTTTATACACTTGAGCAAGCGTGCTCTCAACAAATGCCGAGGCCGCTCCAATCAAGGCGATGAGCCACATCCAGAACACGGCCCCAGGACCACCTAATGCAATCGCCGTCGATACACCGGCGATATTCCCTGTACCGACACGTGCTGCGGTACCGATTGCGAACGCTTGGAATGAAGAAACTTGACCTTTTTCGTGTTTGAGTCCTTTGACAAATAGTAGTTTGAACATCTCAGGTAGCATTCGGAACTGGACGAACCCCATCCGAATCGTAAAATAAAGACCTCCTGCAATCAACACGAAGATGAGAAGGTACGACCATAAATAGTCATTGATTTGCATAATAAGTTCACGGATATCCAACGAAATCGCCTCCTTTTATCGGGTTTTTACCCGCTATGAATCTGACAGAAACAGCGGGTTCACTGCACGTTTTTAAGAACCTCTTCACATAGACGATGTGTCTCTAAACTATCCTCAGCTAGGACTGACTTGTTCGCTTCCCCATTTAACAGTTTGATAAAGTCATCAATCAAGTCGATAAAACCCCGACGCTTTAAATTCGACTCCCACGGATCAAGCGGCCACTCTTTTACTCCGTCGACGCCATAGTCTATGACTCGTTCGACGTCCCGCGTGACACGCTTCACAGATGGAGACATGACTTCCATCACTTCTTCCGTACAACCATTATCCCGGTTCATCCAGCCGATTGCTTCAATTCCACCCGCCTGAAAATGAATCATCACCTGTTTCAACACATCTCCTTCATATCGCGGCGTGACAGACAAGCGTTCGACAGGATGAAGGTCCGTCAAATAACGAAGCGTATCGACGACGTGCACAAAGTCCTCGATGATAAATTCTCGAAGTGTCGCCGGTTTATACGTTCTGTTCTTTTGAATAAGTATCATGTTCTTTTGTTCGACTTGTTTAAGCGCCTCTGTCGCCGTAGCAAATCGGCGATTGAAGCCCGTGACGAGATGAACACCCTTCTCTTTCGCAAGTGCAACAAGACGTTCCGTCTCTTCAAGTGAGAACGTGATCGGCTTGTCGATGAAGACATGCTTCCCTTGTCGTAAACAATATTCCGCTTGCTCGTAATGGGCAGCTGTCGTCGAATGAATCATGACCGCATCGATTTTTGTCATCGGTACGTCTTGAAGGTCCGTATATCCTTTTTCAAAACGATAGGTCGATATGATGTCCTGTAACTTCTGTTCATCTCTTGAGACAAGATACACGTTCACGTTTTTTAATCCGGCGTATACAGGCAGATACGCTTTTTTTGCCACGTCACCTATGCCTACTACTAACATCTTCATCTACTCACTCCTCCAATAATATGTAGAAAGCCCGAAGCGACTGCCTCGGGCTCATGTAATAGATACAATCTCAAAACTGGTGATCGGTTCACGAATCGCGTCGGATACAATCTGGTAAGCCGCATTTAGTTCTTCTTGATTATTCAAATCTGGCACCCGGTCCATTTCCACCTCGACCGTCCGAGTGTTCTGTTCTTTCGCGTGTAATTGATATTCAACGGTATACTTTTGCATCACATGTCCCCCTCTAATTATACATATGTTATGTATAACCTGTTATTTGAATGATGAAACAAGTGAGTTTGTTCATCGGAAGCAAAAAAATGACCGCTCGCTAGAACGGTCATTCGTTTATGACTCCGATTTTGGTGACGCGTCACGGTTTGGGCGTGGACGACGTTTTCCAAAGTACTGATAATATTGAGTTTCGATGTTACCGTTGTACAACTTCCGACGCTTCGTCGCCGGGCGACCGTATGCTTTTTCGAAGTCCTCATAACTCGTCAACATGTAGACGCTGTATCCAGGGTACTTCGCATATTGTGCGCCGATCCGCTCGTACAAGTCGATGATTTCTTCTTCTGACTGAAGTCGTTCCCCGTAAGGCGGGTTACCAATGATGACGCCGTACTCCTCTTTCGGTTTCAATGCGGCCGCATCACTATGGACGAACGTGATCGCATCACGGACATCGGCGAGTTCCGCGTTGTCTTTCGCAAGTTTTACCATACGCGGGTCAAGGTCGATTCCATAGATTTTGAGCGGTTTATCCCACTCCGCTTTTTCGTTCGCTTCGTTCATGGCTGCATACCACGCTTTTTTCGGGATACATGTCCAGTCCTGAGCGAAGTATTCGCGATTGATACCCGGCGCGATGTTTCGTCCGATCATCGCCGCCTCGATTGCGAGTGTCCCTGAACCTGTAAAGACATCATAAAACGGCATATCAGGACGCCAGTTCGTCAATTGAATCATTGCCGCCGCCATCGTTTCTTTAAGTGGTGCCTGTGAATGCAACTCACGGTAGCCTCGACGGTGAAGCGGTCCTGACGTATCGATTGTGATCGTCGCTACATCTTTTAACAAAGCGACTTCAATCGGGAATTTCGCACCTGACTTCGGTAACCATTCCCCTCCCTTATGATAGCCACGTTGCATCGCTTCGACGATTGCCTTCTCCGTGATTTTTTGACAGTCCCGGATTGAGAACAGTTTCGATTTGACCGAGCGACCGTCAACCGTGAACGCAGCGTCCCACGGCATGAAATCTGTCCACGGCAATGTCACAACCCCGTCGAATAGTTCTGTGAACGTTGTCGCCTTGAACTCTGCTACGACGAGTTTGACACGGTCTGCCGTGCGCAACCACATATTTAATCGTGGGATGTCTTCCATTTCCGCATCGATGTATACTCGACCATTCTCGACTTCACATGTGTATCCTAAGTCTCTTACTTCTTTTGCAACGAGTGCCTCAATCCCCATCGCTGCTGTCGCAATCAGTTTACGTTTTGCCATCTGCAATCGCCTTCTTTCTACATTAAAATCTTTCATTCATGTTGTAAATTGTAAAAAAATCATGAAAAAAGGAGCTCAAGTATATGTGCTTGAACTCCTTGTCGTTGTTAGTTGAGACTATGTTGTCCTGTAAGCCATGTTCTGTACTCCGGTGCTCATAGCGGTCTCCCTGGCACGATGGAGTGACAATCATCTATCTGCGCACATCGGCGCCCTCCGTCCCGTTCGGTTCCGGTTCGGAAGTTCCCCTACCATAGTTTGGGTTTCTCGCTCGTGGGGTTTACCTCGTTCCACTCTGAACGTTTCCGATCAGACTTCGTCACTGTGGCACTTTCAAGAAGCGTACACCATATCCGAGGACTTAGGTGTTTCTTCTGCCGTCAACTTGCGTTGCCTACACTTATCTTTTCGTGTAGCACGATCACTACAGCCATCACAGGCTGTGCGAGCATGGACTTTCCTCAAAACTTGCGTCCCGCGATTGTCCAGACCTCATAGTCACTTCAACCATTGTAGCGGAAATTTCAACAATTTACAACTGAAATTCGAAACTTGATTTTACATTCAGTCAGCGCTAAAATAAGGCGTGTTCATTGAATAAGGAGGGATTTTGATGCATCAAGATGCAAAAAACGGTTGGATTCAACGTCTGACTTATGTAATAGAAATCGATGACATTAAAGTGCTCCACCCGAACAACGGCGTGTTCGCCTTCTACCGAAATAATCGTCTCGTCCGAGGGTTTGAACCGTTCGATATTAAAGCACCGAACGAACTCTCGAAACGATCTTATCATTTTGACCATCATAATTTAGCACACTTAGAAGAGCGTTTCCCTGACGCGATTCCGGTGTTCGACGAAACCCATGAAACGCGTCGCGTTTGGAGTGATCGGGTTCGTGTCGGATTATGCGAAATCATCCGCGATGGTAAACTCAGTTTTGAGCATATTGACGACCAAGGAAATGTATTAGAAGCGAGTATCCGTTGGTATGGAGAAGCCATCACCATCGATTGAATTTTTCACTCTAAAATTAAAAGGTGAAAGAGGAAGAATTGACAAACTTCCTCTTTCACCTTTATTTTACATAAAATATAACTTTAGCAAATATTATGGGTAATAAATCGTCTTAACACTCTTCTGATTACGATCATCTGGTTTCAAGACAAATGTCATCGTTTTATTCGTATCACCATTTATAAAGAATGTTCCAACCGGACGTTTTCCAGAAAAAACAATCTTCCCTTCAACATCTCTTACTTCAACGTTACCTTTTCTTGAAAGATCAACCTCAAACGTTTTCTTATCTTTAGCACTAATTCGAATTTTAGTCTTCGTATTGTTTACATAGTTGAATGTTTTACTTGTTTCGCGTTTATAAGTCCCATCGCTAACTTTTGCTACTAACTTATATTGTCCACTCGATAACCAATCACCATTTGCAAACATTGTGAACTCTTTATTAACTGGCAGTGTTTTTATCTTCTTAGAACCTTGATATAATGCCAAACTAGTTTTTACTTTTTTAGCAGTACCAAGCTTCACACGCACATTTCGTACATATGGCTCTAATATGTTCTGAGGAGAACTTACAATAATCGGCTGAGGTGTTGCATCTAATAGACGTTTCACATTTAATTCTGTATACGATTTTCCGTTCGATTTTGGCATTTTGGCAATCAAGTTGTCAATTTCAGACGGATTTAAATAAGGGTTTACTGATTTTACTAAAGCAAGTGCAGAAGTGACCATCGGTGCTGCCATTGAAGTACCGTCCATGTATACGTACTGATTTTTAACACCGAGAGATAAAACACTAACACCTGGAGCAACAATTTTTACGTCTTTGTTCATGTTACTAAAATCTGCAATCCGATGCTTAGCATCGACCGCTCCCACTGCAACAACCTCTTTCATACTAGCTGGAAACGATATTTTATTAGAAGAATCGTTTCCTGAAGAAGCAACAATTGTGACTCCTTTAGATCTTGCCGTCTTAATGGAATTAGCAAGAACTTTATCATATTCGTCTCCACCTAAAGATAGATTAATAATTGTTGCACCGTTGGCCACTGCTTTATCAACCGCTTTTGCAACTGTCCAAGAATCTGTATATTCAGAGTTTTTTCCATAAAAGACATTGTAAAAGTCATATCGAACAGAAGGTGCCATACCAGCAATTCCGGATTTATTGTGTTTACTTGCCATTATCCCAGAAGTATGGGTTCCATGATAATCAGCACTATAAGGACCCTTCATCGAGTTAAGAATGCGAGGAACACTTTTTAACTCAGAATGTGTATGGTCTACAGAGGAATCAATCAACGCAACCAAAATATCAGATGATCCCCTTGTAACATTCCACGCCTTATTCGTTTCACTTTGATTAATATAATATTGATTTTTATACTTCGGTTCACTCACTTGATAACTATGTTTCTCTAACACGACAGGTTTTTCTGCATACGAATGCAGAGGAGAGATAAATGCTGCTATCGTTAAACCCAATAAAAGTTTCTTCATTTGACACACTCCATTCGAACAAATGATTGATTACTTTATTATTGCAAAACAAATAGCAGATTTACCTATTTTTTAAATAGTTTACCAATAGCTTGGTTCATCAGGATGTAACATCTCATATTCGACAATTCGTCCGATGGTCAAATACGTATAATACCGCGCCAGTTCAACTCGACTTGGGTCGGGACGAAATCCTTCTAAATCTTCTCCGAGCGGAGAGCCGTCGATTGTCTCAAATTGCTGACAAAAAAAAGACTCTGTTTCTGCATCCCAGACGATACGATCCCCGATATATCCACTTCCAAAGCGAATGTAGTCGATGATGGACGGGACGATGACTTCAGCTGGTAACCGTTCACTCATCCGTCCGACTAGTTCGTATCTGATTCGGTCTGCCTGATCCGCTTCTTCGAGGGAGACACATTTTAATACTTCTTTATTGATTTCAATCAAGACAACATAATCACCAGGTTCGATGGAGAGCTTCATTGTCTCACCTCACTTTTCATTCCTTCATCCGATTCTCTACACGTTACTATTCGTGATGGGATGTGGAAATCCTGTCCATTCCGTATGTTTTTCCAAATCTCAGTTGAATTCGCAACGATTGCATGGTTTTTGATATACTATTCGTATGAATCTAGAGAGGAAGTGCACCATGGCCAAACGACCGTTGACCCCTCGTGAAAGTGAATTGATTGCGACCGCTTTATATGTCGTCGAGACGATTCCATACGCAGGATATATCGACCGTCTCGAATCACTCACGTTACGAGACATCGCTGATGACTATTTGAATGGTACACTACCTGCCGCTGACGCGATTGACGCGCTTGACCAATATATTTATGTTCGACGCCATCGTTTCAAAAATGTGACGCCCCACAACCTTTGGACGTTGGATGATCGCACCGAACAAGAAGCGCTGCGTCACATCTCGAAACGACCTGAGTTGAAAAAAGGACAGACGCTGAATAAGCGGAACCAGCCGTTTCAAGTCGGACAAGACATTGAGTTTAAAGTGGACAAACATGTCGACCGGGGGCAGTTCCGTATTTATATCGGAAAACAACAAGGGTATACATGTAAAGCACAGTCTAAAGAACGGGACAAAATGAAATCGGTCACGGGATGGGTCACTCATATCGATCCAAAAGACCGCTTAGTGTTTGTCAACGTCACGGATTTCGGACGTTTGCCGATGGAACAGTCGATGAAGCAAGAACTCGAATCGATGAGTGCCTCATTACTCGGATGGTTCGCGACGGCGACCCTTCCTTCCGAAGAAGAAGCTCTACTTGCAAAACAAATGATTGCCACCCTTCAACGTCGCGATCAACCGTTTTGGTTTACGTTGACAACCGCCCTTAATCATCCGAGACCAGAACACGTCAAACGTTGGGGAACAGTTGTGAATCTGCTCTTAAAAGCATCAACGGGCGATCAAAAAGCGATTCAGACATTAGAGACACAAGAAGATAAGTATTTCAAAGATGCATTCATCCGTGCGCTTCGCGCCTTGCACGAGGAAATGACGAAACAATTGAACTGATTCGACTCGAGGTGACGCCGTATGGGTCACCTCGTTTCGCGTGTATAGTTTTAAAGAAAGGAACGATTGACATGCGTTTACTCATCGTGGAAGATGACCCTTCTATTTTACGTCTTGTGAAAGAGACGTTCGAAGATGCAGGTCACGATGTTTTCATTGCAACAGACGGGAAGTCAGGCGAGCAGCTATATAGGACTCAGTCGATTGATGCAGCGATTATCGACATAATGCTACCAAGTATAGATGGTCGGGAATTGTGTCGCCGCCTGAAAACGGAACTTGATATTCCTGTCATTTTATTGACGGCACTCGGCGAATGGGAAGATAAACGTCAAGGGTTTGAGCACGGGGCAGATGACTATATGACAAAACCTTTCATCCCGGAGGAACTACTATTCCGATTACAAGCCGTTTCAAGGCGATATAACCGCTCATCTGCTTCGCGTATTCAAGCAGGACCGCTACAGTTGGATTTAACCGAATATGAAGTGAAACTCGACGATCAATTGTTCTACCTTCCCAAAAAAGAGTTTGAACTATTGTTTCAGCTCGCTTCATTCCCAGGCAGGGTATATCGTCGCGAAGAGTTGATTGAGCTCGTATGGGGATTTGATTTCGAAGGAGATGAACGAACCGTCGATGTGCACATCAAACGACTTCGTCACAGGTTCGACCACCCTGCCCTTTCAATTCGGACAGTGCGCGGTGTCGGATATTCACTAGAGGTATTGAAATGAAGACATTATATACTCGAATCATTCTCACCATGTTTTTTATTCTGCTCATTTCTGGAGCCATTTCGTTATTGATTAGTAATGTCGCTTACTATACGTGGTGGCAACCTTCCTATAGTGAGAAGACCGAGGCAATCGCAAAACAGGCGTCGACCTATTTCTCAGAACATACCGATGCAGACGAAGACGCATTTTATTCTTTTTTGGCTGCGACAGGTTACCAATTGGTAGTGATTGATTCGACAAATACACGATTGCGCTATGGTGGTTCGTTTAGAGATGAATCGATTCCTGACGATGTGATTTCATCTGTTCGTGAAGGCACACCTTATCAAGGAATGCGTGATTTCCCATTTCACCTGTTCCTTTTAGGGCTGTTTGATAATGAATTGACGAATACGTACGGATGGACACTCGACAATGGGGATGTCGTCTTCATTCGACCTGACCTGAGTGCCCAAATCCGAGAGCTTCACCTTTTCGTCGGCATGTTCTTCGCACTCGTTACCATTCTCGCGTTCAGCTTGATTGCGATGTCGACTCGTTCGCTCGTTCGACCGTTAAAAACGCTCACAGCCGCGACGACTGACGTGGCCATGAGACTAGAGCCGAAACATCTGCCTATTGAACGAAAAGATGAAATCGGAACGTTAGCGAGACAGTTCCAAGAGATGACGAATGTGATCAAGCAGACCGAAGCACGGCAACGTCGATTCGTCTCGAATGTCTCTCATGAGTTTCAGTCACCTTTGACGTCACTCGTCGGCTATGCGGAAAAGTTGGCTGATGATACCGACGGTGTATCGAAAGAATATGCACGCGTCATCGAACAAGAAACGAGACGTTTATCTCAATTGACCAAACAACTCTTACTGTTATCTCGTTTAGATGAACATCCTCCGACTCTTGCGTCGGATGTGAACGTGTTACAGTCTATCTCAGAGGTCATACAGATGAACGCCTTTTTGCTCGACCAAAAAGGGATTGCCGTCATGACCGACATTCCGTCTGATGTTAAATTGAAGAGTGACCCCGTCCTCCTCGCACAAGTGTGGAACAATGTATTAGTCAATGCCATTCATGCTTCAAACGATGGTGGAACGATCCGAATCAGATGCACCGTCAATCCTAGGGTATGCGTCTCCTTTATCGATGAAGGAATCGGAATGGATGAGGAGACGAAACGTCATGTATTTGACCGATTTTTCAGAGGCGATGCCGCACGAACGACTCAGGGAACCGGGTTAGGCCTCGCCATCACATCAGACATCATCGCCTTGCACGGTGGACAGATCACCCTCGAATCGACTAAAGGGATCGGGACGACGTTCCATCTTCATTTTTGACGCTGTTCATATTCCGTTCATATTGAACGATTACACTTCCTTCATAGAACTTGAAGGAGGTTTTTTTATGCAATTAGGATGGAAAGAAATGTGGCGACAAAAACGAAAGTTTTCGATGCTGTTCGTGATCACGCTCATGATCGTCATGTTAACGACCTTGATCACGGGGCTTGCAGACGGACTAGCATATGACAACGGTTCTGCCCTACACGAATTGAACGTTTCAACGTATAGACTCGACAAAGATTCAGATGGCCAGTTGACGCGCTCCTTTTTGGACGTCCCAACTGATGCTTCAACTGAAACGATGAGTGTCCGCCCGCTCACGGTCACAATTGATGGAAAGAAAGAGGAGGTGACGCTCTTCGCCCTTCCTAGCGGGAGCAAGATTGGGCCAGTAGAAGGTCTACAAAAAGGTGAAGTGGTCTTCGATTCTAGCCTTTCAGAGAACGTGAAGATTGGTGATACCTTGACCGACTTCGTGTCAGCGTATGACTTTACAATCGCTGGTGAGGCCCTCGGAAGATACAGCCATGGCCCCGTCCTCTATACGACAAATGAAACGTGGTTCGACTATTTACGATATTCCGAACAACGTCCATATGTATCTGCCGTGATTGGAGCACATGATTCGGCATCCGATACACTCACGATGAGTCAACAGGAAATCATCGAATCTGTTCCCGGTTATAGCGCCGAGCAGAGCACATTTACGATGATGCGGGCATTCTTACTGGTCATCGGAACCTTTATTTTGACCGCATTCTTTTATCTGTTCACCTTACAAAAGCTACCGGAACTCGGTATTTTGAAAGCAATCGGTCTTTCCCCACGAATCATCGGACAGGCATTGCTCTTCCAAGTCATCGTCATCGTATCATCCGCTGTCGCGGCGTCCATCGCGATTATGTATATCGCTGATGCCGTGATTCCATCGTCGATGCCATTTATCGTCGATATCGGTCACGTTTCTCTATTTGGTTCCATGTTCATCATCTTATCGATTCTTGGTGCATTCCTTCCGCTCTGGAAGCTTCGCCAAATCGACGCGATTGAAATTATAGGAGGGAAAGCATCATGAGACTAGAGCATGTATCGCATCAATTCGATGGTCAGCTCGTTCTGAACGATATCAATTTACACGTATCACCCGGAGAATGCATCGCTATCGTCGGTCCAAGTGGGAGCGGGAAGAGTACGTTGTTATATATTCTCGGTCTACTCCGAAAACCAGATCAAGGAACATTCTCCATGAATGAACAAGATGTGTTTGATTTGGACGAGGAAAAACGACGGCTTCTCCGACTACATGAAGTCGGGTTTGTATTTCAACAAGCACATCTGATCCCTTATCTGACAGTGCTCGAACAGCTCGATCTCATTCAAGAAAATAAGGATGCCGACGCAAAACAACTGCTAGTGAAGCTTGGATTAGAACATCGATTACATCATCTCCCGACGACACTCTCTGGAGGAGAAAAACAACGCGTCGCCGTCGCTAGAGCCTTGATTAATTCGCCACAACTCATTTTGGCGGATGAACCGACGGCGAGTCTAGATTACGAGAACGGACGGCGTGTGATGGAGTTGCTGTCACAACAAGCACATCGTGAAGGACGAAGCGTCGTCGTCATCACGCACGATGAACGCATGCTCGATGTATGTGATCGTGTACTGCGTGTCATCGATGGCACATTGACTGAGGTCAATAGCTAAACATCGGTTCACGTTGACAGATTTGTTGAAGCTGATGCGTGAGCCAGCCACCGAAACGTACGGTGACCCCGATCTCTCCCTGTTGCGAGATGTCGGCACCTTCAATGACCATGAACCGCTCCGCAATATGATTTGATTCGAGTCGTATACCCGAGAGACAGGCAAACGCACGGACGACCTCTTCTGGTCGGCATCCCGTCGATTTTGCGATTTCCTGAACCTCGGTGTGCAGGCTCGTTTTATTGTGTAGAAAATAACGATCGAGCAACAAATCAAACACGAGACCAACGATTCGCTCGTCACCGTCACATGTCCATCTAAAGGTCACATCTCTTTCGAATGCCCCATTTGGATTACTCAACACACATTGAATCATTCGATAGCTATCCGCTCGTTCCATCACTGTTCTGATCCCCTTTATAGATTGTTTATCGATCATAGCGTGTATCATTATGTGATGCGAGAAGAGGATTGACATATAAACTTTGAGGTTATGGGACGTAAGAACCCAACTTACGTCAGAAAACAGCACGATTTCTCTTCGTTTCGGGTACAATTACGTTGAAAGGAGTCGATCATATGCAACGAAAATGGCAAATCGGATTAGCTTCACTTTTCACTGGTTATTACGCAATCAGCTACTATGCTTTCAAACGGATGACTCGAGGGAAACGGAAAACACCGGAGATGTTACTTGCTCCATACACGGAAGAGGACCGTGCCTTCTATCATGATGTCCCATTTGAACACGTCTCCATACAGTCGAGGGACGATTATCGACTCTATGGTCGAATTTATCGGAATGACGCCTCGACGAAATGGATTGTGTTTGTACATGGCTATACCGCTTCACATAGTTTTATGGCGCCTCATCTCGCCATGTTCCATCGTCTCGGATATAACTTGCTTGCTGTCGACTTAAGGTCACATGGGGAATCCGAAGGCGTTTATGCTTCTTACGGATATCATGAAAAAATCGATATGATCGATTGGGTCGAATGGTTGAAAACGAATGAAACAGTCGAACAAATCGGTCTTCACGGAGTCTCGATGGGTGCAGCGACGGTCCTTCAAACGACTCCGCTCACAGACGTCGATTTTGTCATCGCAGAATGTCCGTTTGACGATATGGGGCATTTGATGCGATACCAATTGAAAGAATTGCATCGGATACCGGCAGAGCTCTTCCTTCCCGGAATCAATTATTTCTTATGGTCTCGTGCCGGGTTCACCATGAAGCAAGTACAACCGAAAAAGGCCGTCACTGAAACGACGACCCCAATCTTATTCGTACACGGCTCAAAAGATGATTTCGTCCCGACGTGGATGTCAGTCGAGATGAACGCGTTGAACCGCCAAAACGATTTGCTCTTGATTGACGGAGCAGAACATACAGATTGTATGATCAAGGACGCCCCTGCATATGAAGATGCGGTCAATGGTTTTTTGCATCGACATGGATTGGTCCAGCAATCAAGTCAAGTAGTACATGCAAGACCATGACCGGCCATAAGACACCCATACCTAAATATAGGAGACCGAGACCAAAACCGACAATGCCCGTCGTCAATACTCCTTTGACGCCTTGATAGGCATGTGCGATGCCGAAGAGTGCCCCACCAATTAGCGCAAGAGTGACGTTCGACCCATCGATATATAGTGTAATCGTATAAAGCAGAACGCCTCTAAAGATGAACTCTTCGGTCACACCTGCTGTGACCGAGACGGCACTCCATTCCTGTTCCTCTTTCTTCGTTCTAGGCAGGAGGAGCTTTTCTAAATCAAGCTCATAGTACGGGCGTAGGACACGTCGTAATCGGGATGAGGTCTTGACTAACAGATAAAAAACGAGTGTCACTGTGACGAGAATACATGATAGGAAAAAGACTTGCCACGCCTGTTCGTTGCCTGGTTCTGGCGAAAATGTCAAACCTACTTCCGATGGCGGTACTTGAAATAAAAAAATGAGAGCTACAATCAACAAGGTCAGTCCCCATGCTGATTTAACGGTTTGGTCGTATACCCACGTCCGTCCTTTCGTCTCAATCAATGGACGAATCAGTTTTGCGTTAAAGATTTGGACGATCAACATGTATCCAATAATTGCCGTGAAAATCAATCGTTCGAGCATCCATATCCACTCCTGTCCTTCCTCTTAGCTATATGCTACACTATTCGGGTATTGTCTAAAAGCTAGGAGGCGGTATCTTGAAACGTATGATGCTGCGACTGACCGGTTTCATCATTGTACTCGTGCTTTTGCTCGGGGCAATTGGCTGGTTCGGTCAACATGATAAAGTAAACAATGGATTGTATCGAACCTATTATGGCGAGCACGGTGTACCGAACGCTAATCTCACTGTGTATCAGGACGCCGCGGAGGCATACGATGTGGACTGGCGTCTGCTTGCTGCTGTACATCGCGTCGAGACGATCTTCTCACACAGTTCTTCGATGCGCTCCTCTGTTGGGGCAATCGGACCATTTCAATTTATGCCTCGCACTTGGCTAGGTTGGGAATATGATACGGATGATCAAAAAGGCGATGTTCCAGAAGACGAAGTCGATCTGACGGATCTGGCTTTAATCGAACAATACGGGGGTCTCGGTCGTGACGGGAATGGCGATGGCAAGGCAGACCCGCATAGTCTTGTTGATTCTGCCCACACGGCGGCGTATTATTTAAGTGAACACGGCGGGAAAAAGACAGATTCAGTCACATCGATACGGAACGCCATCTTCGAGTACAATCGAAGTGAGCAGTATGTCACTGATGTCATGACATACTATGAGAATTATGAATCAAGTGTGACGGTCATCCCGGATGAGCGGGACACGTTCAGTCAACATGTCGCTTATTATACGATTCGATACGTCGAGTGGTTTAAGACACTCGGCTGATGTTTACATGAAAAAGTGAGGAATGGAAATGAATACGCATATAGAAGAAGTAACCATCCGCGTAAAATCGATTTTCAACGAAGACAAAACGAAACGTTATTTGCGAACGTATGAGTTCACGGATGTCGAGGATGGAGTAATTTGTGCCGTCATCATCTATTCACCGCGTATGAGCGATGCCTTTTTATCAGGTACGACAACGCAACGTGCTTATATGTTGATGCAAAATCATTTGTCGCAACCGATTCGGGAGATGCGTGTCATCAGTCTCGTGCCAACACTTGCCATCAACGATAATCTTCCATATGTGGAATCGCAGCTCGACGAGACGAATTATCACTATGTCGAAGAGACGTTACAAGAGGTGGAAGCGAGCGGCGGAATGATCATCGTCGGTTGGGGCTCGCCTGGTCGATTGATGCACCATGCGACATCCTATAAATCGCTCTTTGCCGATTACGAGTCCAATATGTACTGTATCGGTACGACCGCTAAAGGTGAACCGCAACAGATTCGTATGGCCAACGAGAACACGGTGCTCGAGGCGTTCAACAATGAATCGGTAAAACCAAAGTTTCGGATTGTGAAGGAAACGAAGAAGGAAGATGACTCCATGTGAGTCACCTTCCTTTTTATATGCCCGCCCAGATGGCGATTCCAAATAACGTGAGTAATACACCTGACCAAACAAAATCACTTGATTTGACCTCAACCTTGTCATAAATCGTTCGTTTTCCACTCGTGAACCCTCTCGCTTCCATCGAGAAGGCGATGCGTTCGGCTCGTCGGATCGAACCTGCAAGGAGTGGCAACAGTAATTTCGGAACGTGCCGAAGGCGTTCCCATTTCGTGTTGAACGGTACACCTCGCAGCTGATGTGCATATTGGAGTTGCTGTAGCTCACGCTGCAACAATGGGATGAAACGGAACCCGACAAGGGCACTATAGGCGATTGTTGGCGATAACTTCGCCTGTTGCATCAAACTCATAACGAATCGCTTTGAATCCGTTGTCATCATGAAAAGAAGGGAGAGGACCGTGAACGCCAGGACACGAAGACTAAGGGCAACGGCAATACGTCTCTCTTCATCTGTGATGTCCTGACCGAGTATGGTCATCCACGTCTCTCCCTCAAGATTTTTCCCAAACACGAGCGTCGTCCAAAACGTACCGATCGCCGTGATGAGAAATGGAATTAAGAACATTCCCCATTTCTTCCACGATACGTCTGTCGCCACCAGCTGAATCAGTAGCGTACCGACAATGATGACGAGCGGGGTCCTAGGGTTATAGAACAGCGCCAGACCGAACATAATGAGCGTCAATGTCACAAATTTCACCGTCGGATTCATGTCATGGAGTGACATCGTTCTCCCCTCCCCTTCAATCGATAATCAAGGAGCATCTCTGTGTTCTGCCATAGTTCATCCCCGAACGGTCCCGAAAGTTCCCCATCCTTCATCAAATAGAACGTATTGGCGATATTGGCGAACGATAGGTCATGGGTTACGAACAGGATGGTCTGCCCTTGTTCCGCATGCCGCTTCATCAGCGCCTCGAGTGCATGGAGTGACGCTTCGTCCTGACCTGCAGTCGGTTCATCGAATGCAAGCAATTGCTTATTCGATAGCGACTGGATTCCAACTGCGAGCCTCCGTTTTTGACCATGGCTAAGGGATAACGGATGGAGGAATCTCTGATTATGAAGCTCCATGTCAGATAACACGGTCTCAATTGATGTTTCGTGACCAAACTGCAACTCTCGCACAACGGAGTTCATAAAAAATAGATGTTCTGGTGATTGTGGCACGAGTCCGACCCGATGATCGTGTTCTGTTAAGCTTCTTAAAAATGTCGACTTCCCGCTCCCATTCGGTCCGAGAATGGCAATCACTTCTCCAGCCCGGACGTGGAGCACCGTCTCGTTGAGCTGAAACGAATCACGTCTGACCTCTTTAACCTTGTAGCGTTGAATAGCTGAGAGTGACGCGTTCGACTTCACAAATGAAAAATCCTCGACCGAACGGAATGATTCATTCCTAACGACACACCCTCGCTCTAACTCAATATGCCAGTCAAAGTAATCTCCCCATAGATGAGGGCGATGCTCGACGACAATGACGTTCAGGTCTTTCATCTTGTCGAGCCATTTTACAAATTCTTGCGCGGTCACTGGGTCTAGATGCGTCAACGGTTCATCGAGCAGAAGCCATTCCGGTCTTCCGACTAGAGCGCACGCAACAGCAATCCGCTGTTTCTGTCCGCCTGACAACGAATCGATTTTTCGGTTTCGATAATCACTCAACTGTAACGATTCGAGGATTTCCGTCACGCGTTGTTCGATATCTGAGACAGGTGTCGACAAGTTCTCAAGTGTGAAGATCAGTTCTTCTTCCACCCGTTCCATGACAAATTGCGTATCCGGGTCTTGAAACACCGTCCCAACCCGCTGATTGATTTCGCCAGGTGCATAGTCGTCGTATGATCGTCCAAGTAGTTCGAGTCTACCATCAAGGATTCCGTCACAATTCTCCGGATAGAGACGGTTGAATAGCGCGAGAAGTGTCGACTTCCCGCTCCCGCTCGCCCCACTAAGAATCGTACGACCTTGACGGATTGAAACGGTCACGTCTTCAAGAATCGCCTCAGAACTCTCTAGAAATCGAAAATGAAGTGACTCTGTCTCAACCATGGACGTTCCCACTTCGTGAAATCGCATAACCGCGAAGTGATCCTGTCTTCAGCAATAGGTCACTGAGCAACTTCCCACCGATTCCAGCGATGACCATCCCACTGATGGCTCTCAGCCCGAACATCGTCGCCACATAACCTGGCTCTAACATCGCGAACCCACTCATGAAATATGTATAGACGAAACTCGTGACAGCCGACCCAAATCCGGCAAGCATGAGTACCCATAGCTCATAACGTCTGTAGCCCGTCATCGCAAAGACGGCTTCTGCCCCTAAACCTTGAACAATGCCGACCAAGATGATGCGTGGCCCAATGGCATTCCCAATCAACATCTCAATCGTTGCGGCCATCACTTCTGAGATGAATGCCGCCCCCGGTTTGCGAATGATGTATGCCGAGATAATCGATACGATAAACCAGATGCCAAAGATCCACTCGTAGGCGATGGGACCGATCAACCCTGCCCACAAGTTACCGATATGAACGAACAATAAATAGACGACCGCGAAGACAACAGATAATACGGAGACAAGGACGACTTCTTTCAATTTCCACGATTTAAGCATGTCGCCCTCCATGTGACGGACTATTTACGCTGAACGTCACCGTCATGACAACATGTTGGTTCTTTTCGCGCGTCCGCTTAAAAGCCGCCTCATAGTACGAGAACACGTCATCTAAGTTCCCATGAATGCCTGATGCATAATGCATCGACTCGTTATAGACACCAGTCTGTTTTGCTTGCTCGATTTCTTCATAGATGAGTTCCATGTAATTGTCAGCACCCATCGGATAGAGTGCGAACTGCGAAGACACATACTGGTCTCTTGATGCACCGTTTGATGGTTCGCTCGGAGCCTCGAGTGCCTCATCTCCCGTTGAATCTCCTGGACAACCGACAGAGAACGTTCCGCTCATCGAGACGTGCTTCCCTTCCTCCGAAGCAAGACTCAACACCGTTCGAGCGACGTCAAACACATGCTCGACTCGTCCACGGATGACCGTCGACACGTCATCCGTATGTCTCCACACACCTGACAGATCCGTTCGTTTTAGAGCACCTTTGATTGTCCCGACAAAATCGTCTGTCATCGGGCTCAGTGTGAATCGAAACCCGACAATCGGACTCGTACCACATGATTCATTCATTCTATTTCCCCCTCTAAATGTGTTTGCATAAAAAAAGCCGCATTCATGAGAATGCAGCAACAAAATCTATACAAACTTGCATAGAGAAAGTGCCGCACTTCCTCACGCCAGTATTATCTGGATCGAGTTATAAGGGATCGGAGCCATGCTCTCATCTCAGCCGAAGCACCCCTAGTGCAGTCATTATTATGCGGTTACTTATGCAGTCACAGTATAGCGATGTTTTAATCTTTTGTAAACGGTCAATCTGAATACGTGACGAATTGACCTGTACCAGGGAGCGGATCATGGAGCGTATCCCACGATGTTTCCATCTCCTCATCCGTCAACAAGCAAGTGTCAAGTGACCGCTCGACCGTCTCCCGGTCCATTCGTTGACCGATGAGGACCAATTCGTTCTGTCGGTCTCCGTACGGCTCGATGTAGTCTTCGCGCAGTTCAGGTTCGGTTGCAAACATAGCCTCTCGTTCACTCTCCGGAAGTGTCGCTAACCAACGCCCCGCATGTTCGAGCGTTGATGCATACCCAGCTTGTGAAAACAGACAAGCGAGGTCGTTTCGTGTCGCAATCCACAAGAAACCTTTGGCACGAACAATTTCTTCAGGGTAATGTTCCATCCAATTCATCAAACGCTCAGGATGGAATGGTCGACGCCGACGGTAAACGAACGAACTGATACCATACTCTTCTGTCTCCGGCGTATGTTCTTCCGACTCAAGTTCTTGAATCCAACCTGCGGCGCGCATCGCTTGGTCAAAATCGAACAACTGGACGTCTAGTAGGTCGTCTAACGCCACATTCGAGTAGGTCGACGTCAACAACTTAGCACTCGGATTGAGCGTTTTCAGTAAGCCCTTCATCTCCTGCAGTTCTTCTTCAGATACCCTGTCCGCCTTGTTCAAAACGATGATGTCCGCAAACTCGACTTGGTCGACGAGTAGGTCGACGACTTCACGCACGTCACCTGTATCGACGGCTTGTTGACGTTCCATAAGCGATTCACCGGAATTGAAATCTTTAAAGAAACGGTATGCATCGACGACGGTGACCATCGCATCGATATAGACACGGCTCGTCAAATCGATTCCGAGCGCGTCGTCAGCATACGTGAACGTCTGTGCAACGGGAATCGGTTCAGAGATACCAGAAGACTCAATGATGATGCCATCGAGGTCGCGATCTTTCGTTAAATCATAGACAGCTGTCAACAAATCTTCGCGAAGCGTGCAACAGATACATCCGTTCGAAAGTTCGACTAATTTTTCATCCGTCCGGGAGAATCCTCCCTGCTCGATCAACTTCTCATCGATGTTCAATTCGCTCATATCGTTCACGATGACGGCATATTTCTTGTGATCTCGGTTATGTAAGATGTGGTTAAGCAGCGTCGTCTTGCCGCTACCAAGATACCCCGAGAGTACCGTAATTGGAATTCGTTTCATGATATATCCTCCATTTAAATCGTAATGATTACTTTTTATATAATGGAATGGGAACATCTTTTTGTCAACAAAAAAACACGCCTCACGGACGTGTTTTCGAAGAAAGTATAATCATTCTTCCAACGCTCTTCGTTCTGCCTCTGAGCGTGGGTAAGCGTTCGCCTGCCATTCAGCCCGATAAATCGAGTCGAGTTGAGTCAATCCGACTTCATCCTCATCTTTGTCTGAATCGACGCTCGGCACCTCATCCCACTTCGGGTCGAGGTACGAATGGTCTTTTTCACGTGCTCGATTTTCTTGGATCTTTTGAATCCCCATCTTAACTGCTGCAGCAACTGCCAACCCAATACCTGCTCGAACCAACAGTCGTCTCACCATCGTATTTCCTCCTCAGCGACCGAAACGATACAATGGCATCCCTTTCACTTCTGTGTCGACGATAAATACCGATCCCGCATCCGGATATTTGGAAAGCGCCTCCTCATCCATTCCTTCACGAGCCGTCGTGATGGCTAATCGATTTAGTCCATCCCCGATAAAGGCGCATGAGGTGACATTCGGTGCAGGAACATGCACTTCCAATAATTTATTACCTGTCGATGGGTCCCAACGTGACACTCGTCCACCAGCATAATGTGCAATCCATAGACAGCCTTCAGAGTCGGACGTCATTCCGTCAGGAAAACCTTCTTCCTCTGAGAAATCAACGACGACCTCTCCGTTTGAGAGCGTTCCTGACTTCAAATCAAAATCATATTTCCGAATTTTTTCAGTCGGTGTATCGATATGATAAAAAACGGAATGGTCAGGCGACCATGTCAACCCGTTCGAAAGTGTCAATTCATCCATGAGTGATGTTGTCGTTCCATCTCGATCGACTCGATACAATGTCGCTTCGTTTTCTTCATCCTCAAGATGGAGCGTACCTGCAAAAATACGACCATATGGATCGGCTTTCCCGTCGTTGAAACGTAATCGACCATCAGGGTCATCCAACTCGACAATCTTATTTAAATCTCGATTAATTTCATCCCATTCATAGATTCCATCTTTCAATCCAAGGACGACACCATCTGTCACTTTTGGAATGACAAAACCGACCTGTTTCCCAACTTCAAAAGAAGAAATCTCGTCTTCTTGCTCGTCATACCACCATAACGTATGACCTTCAATATCTACCCAATAAAAACGCTTTAACTCAGCATCCCAACAAGGACCTTCACCAAGCGTATTTCGTACCCGAATCCATAACGACGCATCTACTTTCTCCATTACTTAGCCTCCACTCTATCCATTAGTTCAGAAATCTATTCCCTTCTCCCATCTCGACTATGCATGAATTCAGAAAATCGTGATGGATTTTCACCGTCGTCCGTTCGATTTGCTATAGTGAAAGAAAAGTAGAGAGGAAGTGAATGTCTTGTCTAAATGGGATGAACGATTTAGCTCGGAGGATTATGTGTATGGGACAGAGCCGAACGAGTTTTTACAAAAATGGATCACCTCTCATCAGATCGAAGGAAAACGTGTATTGGCCATCGCTGAGGGGGAAGGTCGAAACGCAGTCTGGCTCGCCACGCTCGGCTTCGACGTCGAGATGTGGGACGCTTCGAAAGTTGGACTCGAAAAAGCGAAGCGCTTGGCAACTTCACGAAACGTCTCCCTTCAGACGAAGCAGATTGACTTGAATGAAGCGGTCTGGTCGCAAGATACGTATGACCTAGTCATCTGTATCTTCGGCCACTTTCCTCCACATGTCAGAGAAAAGGTGCTCGCCGGTATTCAAAAAACACTACGACCTGGTGGCGTATTCCTGACCGAAGTGTACTCTACAAATCAACTCGCATACGGAACAGGTGGACCAAAAAACCTCTCACTTCTTTACAATGAGGAGATGTTCCACCAACTCGAAGACAATTTCATTTCTCTCGTCTTAAACGAGAATGTCGTATGGCGAGAAGAAGGGACACTCCATCACGGCGAATCAGCTGTGATTCAATATGTCGGACAAAAACGATAAGCGAATGGCCTCCCCGAAAAATTCGGAGAGGCCATTTGATTACTTCGCGCCTTCGACGTTCATATGCTTACTGCGGAGCTGACCGCAAGCTGCATCGATATCTGTCCCATGTTCGAGACGGACACCTGTGTTGACACCACGCTTTTTCAAGATATCATAAAACGCCATGATATCTTCCGGTGTGCTTCGCTCATATTGGATATGCTCGTTGACAGGATTATATGGAATCAAGTTGATGTAAGACTTGTCCTTGATGTCTTCAATCAAGTCCGCGAGTTCTTCCGCATGTTCCGGTAAATCGTTCACTTTCGAGAGCAAGATATACTCGAATGTGATCCGTTTATTCGTCTTCTCGACGTAATAGCGAATCGACGGCATGAGTTTATCAAGCGGGAACGCCCGGTTGATTTTCATGATACGTGTGCGTAATTCATCGTTTGGAGCATGTAGAGAGAGCGCCAAGTTGATGCGCAAGTCGAGGTCCGCAAACTTATAGATCTTGTCCGCAAGTCCACTCGTCGACACGTTGATTTTACGTGGGGCGATTGCAAGACCACGCTCATCTTTGACGACGCGCAAGAAGTCGACCAAGTTATCGAAGTTATCGAACGGTTCACCGATTCCCATAACGACGATATGACTGACGCGGTCCCCTTCTCCTTCTTCATCGAGGAAATGTTGGACAGTCATGATCTGCTCGACGACCTCACCAGCCGTCAAATCACGTGTCTTTTTCAACAAGCCGCTCGCACAGAAGCTGCATCCGATGTTACAACCGACCTGTGTCGTCACACAGACCGAGCGACCATATTTATGACGCATGAGCACCGTCTCGATATAGTGACCGTCATGCAATTTAAGTAAGAATTTGACCGTTCCATCGCCCGCTTCTTGTTTAACGAACAGTTCTTGTGTCGAGATGACGTATTTCTCAGTTAAGTAATCGCGTACTTCGTCACGGACGTTCAGCGCGTCCATCGATTTGACCCGGTCGATGTAGAGCGAGTCCCAGACTTGACGTGCGTGGAAGGCACCATATCCTGCTTCCGTGCACTCGTTTGTGAGTTGATCGAACGTCAACCCGTATATAGATGATTTCATTCTAACCTGTCCTTTCTCTAATCCGCATACGTACCATTGTAGCGGACGTCAGAGACGGGTGCAACTTACGAATAATCTGGAGGCGTCGGTCGTGTGATGAACTGTTCGAACGCATAAGCGACACGAATCAAATCTCTTTCCGCAAAGCTCGTTCCCGTGAACGATAGACCGAACGGGGCCCCGCTCTCTTTTCGTTTATAAGGGACCGTGATTGTCGGGTGTCCTGCTTTCGCAGCCATATCATAGTTCATGTCATGTGGCAGGACGATCGCGTCCAGTTTTTGCCCTTTTAATAGCTCATCCATTCCGTCCACTTTTGCGAGATGAACATCATCAATCCGACGGTCGAGATAACTAGCTTCGACGAGACGCCCTGAACGTGCATCTGACTGTTCAAAGATGGTCTGCCCGTGCGGAATCGTTTCGGGGTGGTCCGCGTTCCATTCGATCAAGTCTGAAAGCGTCTTAAATGGCACAGTTGTGTTCGCAAGATACGCCTCAATCCCAAGCTTAAATTCATCAAATAAAATATCTGCCTGTTCTAATGCATCGTGTTTCGGTAACGTGATCTCGACGAGTTCAACCTCGGCTTGACGCAACAATCGAAGTGCCTGTTCATACAATCCGACTTCTTCGTCTGAAATAGTTGGCTTGATAAATCCGACACGCATCCCGACGGCTTGACGGACATCGAGACATGTCACATAAGGCGGTCCGACTGGAGTTTCCCATGTCGCAGGATCAGTCGAATCTTCACCACACATTGTCTGTAACGCAACGACCGCATCACGAAGGGTACGCGCCATCGGTCCAGCCGTATCTTGAGAACGTGAGATCGGAATGATTCCTGAACGACTAATCAAGCCAACGGTTGGCTTGATTCCGACGATACTATTATGCACACTCGGGTGTACAATCGAGCCGCTCGTCTCAGATCCAACGGCAAGGAGTGTCAAGTTCGCCGCAACCGCCGAAGCCGATCCAGAACTCGATCCCCCGACATCTAATTGGTCGCCATAAGGATTCTTCGTTTGTCCGCCAACAGCACTCCAACCATTAGGCATATCTTCCGTTAAAAAGTTCGCCCACTCGGACAGGTTCGCTTTTCCGAGAATAATGGCCCCGTCAGCCCGTAATCGTTTTACGAGCTCGGCATCTCGACCTGCAAAATGATGTCGCATGGCGGCGGCACCTGCTGTCGTACGCATCAGACCGGCTGTCTCGATATTGTCCTTAATTAAGACGGGGATGCCGAGGAGCGGTTTGCGTACTCCTTTTTTATAGGCCCGGTCTGCTGCCTCTGCCTCGAAAAGTGCGTCTGGATTCACCTGGATGACGGCATGAAGTCGCTCATTATATGCAGCAATCCTTCTAAGATAATACGCTGTTATGTCTCGTGCCGTGAATTGTCCTTCTTTATACCCACGATGTGCACGTTCAATCGTCAGTTCATGTAATTGGATTTGTTCCATCCTACATTCCTCCTTTATCTCTCCCACTTTATTCGTGCTCTATGCCTGATTTCCTTTTCGTATCGCCAAGTCGATGTGTTCTTGTTACACTTAAGAAAAAACAGGAGGTTCCTATGACACGCTCCTACATATTCGTGCTTCTCGCTGTGTTCGGTCTATTTTTCTTGCAGTTATACGGAGAAAATGTGCCGTATGGTCCGTACATTTCAATCGGGTTGATCGGATTCATCATCGTCTTGACGATTTTTCAGTTGAAGCGAAAACCGAATCATTGACGAAAGTATTTTGAGGGTGGTATGATGCTCTCACCAACTACATATCGATATCAAGAGTGAACGAGAGATCTGGCTCCATGACTTCACAGCAACCTGCCATAGGCAAGGTGCTACGACCAGCAAGGGAAACCTTGGACGATATGACGAGAGCGCTCATGTCATCCGACGTGAGCGCTTTTTTGTTGAAATACGATTTGGAGGGAACGACAAGATGGAAAAAGCAACATTTGCAGGTGGCTGTTTTTGGTGCATGGTAACACCTTTTGAAGAACTACCAGGGATTGAAGGAATCGTATCCGGCTATATGGGCGGAGAGGTCGACAATCCGACGTATGAAGAAGTCAAAACGGGAACGACTGGTCATTTAGAAGTCGTTCAAATCACATATGACCCATCTCTGTTCTCATATGAGCGTCTCCTCGAGCTATATTGGATTCAGACCGACCCGACCGATGACGGTGGTCAATTCCAAGACCGTGGGCCTCAGTATGCCCCAGCCATCTTCTATCACACGGAGGAACAACGAATCGCGGCTGAGGCGAGTCGCGATGTGTTAGCTGCAAGTGGTCGTTTCACCTCACCGATTGTCACAAAAATCACTCCGGCGACGACATTCTTCGAAGCGGAAGAGTATCACCAGGATTACCACAAAAAGAATCCAAAACACTATAAAGAAGACCGGGCCATCTCGGGACGTGACGAGTTCATTGAGGAGAACTGGACCGAAACCGTATAACGGTCATCAGGCGCGAATGTTAGCATTCGCGTCTTTTTATAAGCCCAATAATCGGGAAAAGGCTAATAATGGTTCATACATCCGAGAAGGAGGACTCATACATGAATACAAGTACGAAACTCATCATCGGTGTGATCGGCATAGCCGTGATCGCCGTCGCCTGGTGGCTCATCTCACCGCTTTTCTTGACAGAGACAGTCGATGAAGGATTACCACCGACAGCTGTTGAGACGCCTGCTCCAGAAGAAGAGACAGAGGAAGAGACACCGGAAGCACAACCGAATCAAACCGAAGTAGCGGGTGTGTTCATGGACGGGGAGAAAAATTATGAGACAACCGGCACGATTCGCTCCGTCGAGGCAGAAGACGGGACGTATCTTCGATTTGAAGAGTTCGAGACGACAAACGGACCTGATTTATTCGTCTATTTGATGAAACCCGGACAAGAGACGACCGAAGGGATTCGACTTGGAGCACTTAAAGGGAATACAGGAAACCAAAACTATTTAGTTCCGGCAGATATCGATCTGTCAGAATATAGCACCGTAGTGATTTGGTGCCGTGCTTTTAGCGCGACGTTCGGGACGGGAGAACTGACTTCAACAAGTGAATGAATTGACTAAAGGGTGACTGAATGAATCGGCCACCCTCTTTTCATTTGAATTTGCCTAAAAAATAAAGACCAATCATCCAACATCAATTGAGAACATGCTATCATATATGTAAATAAGTGTAATTCAATTGAGGAGGTACGATTATGGAGCAGACGTTGTCACAACCATATAAACATTACTTTTGGAAACGTTTCTTTCTATTCTTCATTCCATTGATGATGGTCGGTATATTATCCGAACCGATGATTATTCAAAATCCATTTGAAAAGCTCGAAGACTATGGAGAATTTGTGTTATTCTTGGCAATTTATATCCTTGTACTCGGTGGATGGGCGGCGTTTATAACGTCGATGATGTGGCGTATTAGACAACGCAAGTTGAAAAAAGAGGAGAATGAGTGAACTACTCGCCACTTATTTGCTTTGCAAATTGAAGTGGGAGCTTCTTGGGAAGACCGTGCTCTTATTAGCCACGGTTGTTTACCAAGCTCGTCGGGTGGTTCCCACCCTGAAGGATTGTCAGTCGGCCAGCATCAATAGGTTGATGCTCGCGTTGATGTCTCGGTCATGATGCGCGCCACAGGCACACGTCCATTCACGGACGTCCATCGCTTTCTTCTGACCTTTCTCGCCACAAGAAGAACAGATTTGTGTCGATGCGTACCAGGGGTCCGCCTTGATGAGCGTCCGTCCGCAGAAGTTTGATTTGTATTCGAGTTGACGGACGAACTCATGCCAGCTGACATCTGCAATCGATTTGGCGACCTGATGGTTCTGCATCATATGCTTCGACTTCAATGTCTCCACGACGATGACTTGGTTCTCGTCAACGACCCGTCTCGACAGTTTGTGAAGGAAGTCCTTGCGTTGGTTGGCAATCTTTTCGTGTTTCTTGGCCAAAAGTAATTTGGCTTTTTCACGATTCTTGCTCCCAATTTTCTTGCGTGACAGCGCGCGTTGCACCTTCTTGACCTTCGCTTCGGATTTTCGAAGAAAGCGAGGGTTGTCGATCTTCTCCGAGACCATCGCGTCGTTCGTCATGACGGCGAAGTGTCCCAGACCGAGGTCGATCCCGACCTTGTGCTCGGCTGGGATCCATGGTTCATCGTCCTGTGCGACGAGGATGGAGATGAAGAACTTGCCCGTCCTCGTCATCGACACCGTCGCCGACCGGATGACGCCCTCGAACGGACGATGTTGGGTGAACCGCACGAACCCGACCTTCGGCAGACGGACCTTGCCCGCCTCGATGCGGATCGTGCCGTGCTGGTTGTTCGTCGTGTAGGAGGCGCGCGCCTTTCGTCTCGACTTGAACACCGGGAAGCCGGCCGTCCCGGCGAAGAACTTCGCGAACGCGGTGTCGAGGTTCAGCTTTGCGTTCGCGAGCGCGAGGCTGTCCGCCTCGGCGAGGAACGGGAACAGGGGCTTGTAGGAGGCGGGTGTCGCCGGTTTCCGTCTCGTTCCGCTCCCCGTTTTCGCCTCCTCGCGGATGGCGATGCGGTCCTCGAGCAGCTTGTTGTAGATGAACCGGGCGCAGCCGATCGTCTTGATGAGGAACTCGGCCTGTGCCGGCGTCGGGTGGAGCCTGTATGTGTAGCCTTTCAACATGTCCGTCCCTCCTCCCTCCAGAAGATTGTGATGTGTCCTCCTCATCCGATACCCGTGGAGGGGGATGGAGAATCTGACGGAATGACGAACTTTTGTTCGTCATATCTGTCACAGGAGGAGAAGACTATTGGACCGGGCGATTCATCTCCCGCCTACGCTGGGCTACGCCCCAAGACGCTTAGAGGAGAGAGAATTCTCGCCTGATTTAGTTAAAATGACCTCTTATTACTCCCATCCAGTGATGAGAAATACAAAATGGGAAGAAGTTAGAGAAGCAATGTGCATTAATCCCACTCACTTCCAATGGCGGACAAAAGATATTGAAACAGGCTATATTTCGATGTGGGATGCTGAGTCGTATTATCATTTCAGACTTGGGGACTACAACTACATTGAATGGTTAGAAATCAAGGCAGACACCGAGGAACTCCGAAAAAACCTTTTAGATATCCTTGAAAAAATTCATGTTCCTAGAAAGGTTCTTGAAGATGCTATTCGAGTTTATGGATATGCCGATACCGAATTATATGTTGACTATATCTAGTATAAATCACTATGATCAATTTACTCTTTTCTCTCTTAATGTCAATTATGGCTTAAGCAGATGGCCCAAGTCCTTGTTTATGATTTTTCTTTTGCGCTCCGCGCCTCCTGTCAGAAAGGTAAGGAACATATTTCTTATCGGCGACGCACGCATCCACTCGGAGTGTTCCATCACTCCCGAGAACGAGAACACCGTCCGGACGAACCGATCCAATCCTTCGAACGTATAGTCATCAAGTAGTCATTCGTTCATCACGTCTAAAATTCTTCCCATTCTCTACAGAACGACTTCTCTCAAAAAGTCCATTCAGTCCACCTACGGAAGTTTATCGCCAAAATCATCGGCAAAAGTGTAAAAAAGGGGTCTAGCCACCAAAAATTGATGACCGAACCCCTCTTTTTTTTAAATCTCCCTAATAGTATATGAGTCCTTTCGAGTTTCCCTATCGATTTGAAGAAGGCACAGCGAGTCAACTTGAGCGCACATTCAACAGGAAAATGTTCGAGCTGAGCGACTTCTAACGCATCGAGAAAAGAATGAACGAAATAATTTAGTTGACGAAACTCTACTAACAAATTCGGACAAGCACATTTTGCACATTTAGGAGCGCCCACCACAACGGACCATGTGCACGGATTTATTTACTCCAACTCGATGAAAGACGCTTAAACACCACTCAACATCATCGCATCGCTCAGTATTCTCCAAAACCTTGTTCATATCATTGAAAAGGGAGCTGCTGTTCAAAGCATCTGTTTATCTTTTATACACTCTTACCATTCACATATCGAGTGAAATTGTCGAGAATTGCCTGCCAGCCTTGTCGTTGCATTTCAACCGGATTCATCGATTCTGCATCAAACACCTCGACCACCTTCGTCTGATCACCTTCTGAAGCAAATGAAATTCTAACTCTCCGTTCATCTTCAAGACGATACTGAATGAGCTCATTTACTTTAACTTCTTCATATACTCCTTCAAAATCAAAGCCCATGCTTTGATCTTTTGCTTCCATCCGACTTCGAAATTTCCCGCCAATCTGTAAGTCGTTTTCCGCTTCGGTCGTATGCCAATCGTCAGACGCATGATTCCACTGTTTGATATGATCTGGGTCTGTCCACAGTGTCCAGACAGTGTCGATTGGTGCATCGACGAGCGTTGATATCGTCACTACGTTTGATTCCATGATTCGTTTCCCCTTTACTCTGTCATTTTACGAGCAATCATGAATGTGGTACGCACCTGTACCATGTAGATTACATGAGTAGGCATTACTTCCATATCGATCACGTCATCTCCTGCTTTCCCTCAATATCGCTAATCAAAAAATCCTGGATGGCACGCTAGCACGAGTGCGCATTCAGGGTTCTTATCATTTCATAATCGAAATTTAACTCTTGGCAATCCCAAGCATAAATCCGGCAACGACAATCAAGCCGATTCCCATAAAGACATAGACGCGTTCCTTTGTCGTCTTCTCTTCTTTCAAGAGATAGATCCCACCGAGTGTCGCCACGACGACGTTCAATTGAGATAAAGCGAATGAAGTCGCAATCCCGACTTCTCCGCTCGAGACGAAGAGACCGAAGTTCCCGATCCCCCAGGCAATCCCGGCTAAAATATTCTTGAACGTACGTGGATCGATTTTCTTCACGTCCTTCTCACGGATACTGAAGAGAAGTGCTGCGATGAACATCCCGACCGATTGTGGAAGAATCGCGGTGATGCCTTCTACTTCAAAGTAGTTCGTCAAGACCGCATACGTGACGTAACCGATACTCGAGACGAATAGGACGAGTAATCCCTTTTTCAAAGCTCCGGCACTATCCTGATCTTTCTTCTGTTGGTATGAAGTCATGGTCGCCCCGATGATAATCAAGACAAGCGCTGAAAACCCTAACCATAACTCCGTCGTCGTCTGCCAGTCACCGAGTACGATGACCCCAAAGAGAGACGTCCCGACGAGCTGCATCCCCGTACTGATCGGCATCGCTTTGGAGACGCTTAGGATTTGGAACGATTGGAACTGCAAATATTGACCGAGCGCCCAGAACGCCCCTGAGATAAATCCGGTCACGATGGCGAGTGTCGTGAACTCCGGTCGGAATACGAGGGCAATCACGGCCGCCATGATCATCGCCCCAATGGTCGTTCCGATTAACTGCTGAATCGGTTTTCCTCCCACTTTCGACACGATAAGTGGAATACTTCCCCACATGAGTGCCGGTAAGAGTGCCAAAAGAATCATTTCCATGAAGCACACCTGCTTTCTTAATATAACGTCTAACATGAAATTCCCACGTCTTCAATTTTATAAACCTAAATTGCAAAAGGGAATTGCCATGTCGAATACTACGATGATATAATGATTTCGAACGGGGCATTAGCTCAGCTGGGAGAGCGCTACGCTGGCAGCGTAGAGGTCAGGGGTTCGAGCCCCCTATGCTCCATTAATTTGTCACATCTCGAATGAGGTGTGGCTTTTTTATTGGCATGATGCGATTCAACCCCTTTCTGAACGGGTAATGTTAGATAGACTTTTTCATATAAGGGGGAATTTTTGATGGAACGCACATCTGTTGAAGAGACATTGACGAGCGTGATCGAATGCATGCGCGCTTGTAACCATTGTTTCTCAAAAAGTTTACAAGAAGAAGATTTACACATGTTCACTGAATGCATCCGATTGACACGTGAGTGTTCCGACATCTGTTCGCTCGCATTGAATGCCTTAGAAACAGATTCAGCCTTCTCTAAACCAATCGTCGCACTATGCGCCCAGGTCTGTGATACGTGTGCGGTTGAATGCGGACGCCATCAGCACGACCATTGTCAAGCCTGTGCCAAAGCATGTGAACGTTGTGCGGAAGCTTGCCGAACACTCGTTGCCGCTTGAGCACGACATTTGTCTAACTTTCTGTTAGACTTTTTTTATTGCAAAGGAAAGAAGGAAAACTATGAGCCATACCATTCTCGCACTTGACGTGGAGACCGCTAACCGCGATAGCCGTAGCATCTGCTCACTCGGGTGGAGCATCCTGCAAAATGGAGAAGTCATCGAAACTGATCAACGACTCGTCAATCCAGAGGAAGACTTTGATATGGGGAACATACGGGTTCATGGCATTCGTCCGAGTGATGTATGGGATGCCCCTGCGTTACCGGAAGTACTTGCCTCTCTTTACCCGATTTTACGAGAAGTCGACCTCGTCATCGCACATAACGCCTCTTTTGATATGGGGGCCTTAAGAAAGGCAATTGTGAAATATGATCTATTCGATTTCCCTACAATTGAGTACGGATGCACTGTCAAATTATCACGTAAACTGTATCCAGGACTCCCGAACCACAAGTTGAACACGATGGCAGAATACTTGAACGTGCCGTTTATTCATCATGATGCCGCGGAAGACGCTCGCGTATGCGCTCTTCTCATGCGTGATATGATGCAGAAAACCGGCATTACAAGCCCAAGAGAGCTACATCGCTATACGTCCGTCAAAACAGGAACGCTCGCATATTAAACCGGTCATGCAATCATGACCGGTTATTTTTTGAATATCCATCTTTTTTGGATATAATAACTGACGAAAAAGAGAAAGCTATCGACGATCACCTTTAAGATCACCTCTCCTTGTCTAAATAGGAGAAACAACAGATAAACGAGTAGTGCAGAAACGGCCATTTGTAGCACGACGAGACTAAAGTATTTTGGAAGGGACCGCCGCGCCTTCGAATCGAAGACTACTTTTCGATTAACGAGATAATTGAATAAAGAAGAAATGATTCGAGCGATGACCGTCGCAATGACGACATGAGCCGTGTCGAAGTATGGAGATAATAAATAAATGAAGAGCGCATACATCCCGACGTCGACAAGGAACGAGGCGACAGACGATAGTGAATACATCAAAAACATCCGGTAAATTAAGATCGAGTCGAGAATCGGTCGGAAATGGGATGAGTCATTTTCATTCTTATAAACGGTCTGGATGGTCGTCTGTTGAATCGGGACCTGCAACCGTTTCGTGAACGTGAGCATGTTCATCTCGAACTCATATCGATTCCCCGGAATGTCAATCAATTGTCGCGCGTATCGTATCGGGATAGCACGTAGTCCTGTCTGAGTATCTCTTAACTTTAATCCACTCCCGATCAACATGACGAGTCGTGTCGCCTGATTCCCAAACCGACTTCGGAGTGGAATCGCATCTCCACTGAAGTCACGGCACCCCATGATCAGATGATGCGGCTTACTCACTCCCTCCTCATACACATTGACGACATCCTCAGGTAAATGTTGCCCATCGGCGTCAACCGTGATGACACCTAATTTGTCAGGATAGGTCTCCGCAATATACTGCAATCCAGTCTTCAGAGCTGCCCCTTTTCCTTGATTCTGTTCGTGCGCTAGCACTTGATCAACAAATGATGCCACCTTTTCAAATATGCCTACCGTCGACTCATCACTACCGTCATTGACCACAACGATGGTCGAAAACCCGCTCGCCCTCAACTTCTCCACGAGTGTGACGAGTGCCTCATCAGGGTTATAGGCCGGAATCAAGATTGTATACGCTTGACGTGTTTCCACTTCATGCATTTGCATCGCCACCCCTCCTCTCCTTTCCTCTATACCCGAAGCGACGACCTCACATTCCCATAAAAAAAGCATCAGTCCTGTGACTGATGCATGAACTCATCCGATAAAAATCAAGTAGGAAGAAACAAAGTAAACGACAACGACGAGAAGCGAAGGAATGACGTAACGTACCTTCGACGTGACATTTTGTCGGAGAACGCTATACATAACGAGAATCGATAGAATCGTAATCCCGACCGCCGACACAAGATGTGAAGTCGATACGTCTGCCAAAATCGAACCATTACGATAGAAGACGTCCGACATGGCGATAATGAGCATGTTAAAGATGTTACTTCCGAGAATCGAACCGAATGCCAAGTTGACGTTTCGAAGCTTGAGCGCCATAAACACGGCGACTGCCTCAGGTAATGATGTCGATGCGGCAATCAAAAAGCTCCCGACGAAACTAGAACCGAGTCCCGTGACGACGGCGATTTGATCTCCTGTGATGGAGAGTGCCGTTCCGGCTGCCATGATGACGACAGCAGCAATTAGAAACCCGAATCCAGCTCGTTTCAACGTGATGTCTTCATACTTACTGACAACGACCTCTTCTTCCACTTCATGCTCAGCGACCGGCTCTTTCGGTTGCTTCCCGATATAGTAAATTCCAATCCCGTATAGAAGGGCAATTAAAAGTGCGTCAACACCGATTCCGATAAACGTCATATCGACTCGGACAATCAAGGCGATCAATGTCGTCACGGTCAAGAGTAAACCAAGTCCTGCCGTGTATAGATGATCACGGCTCGCATAGTTAAAGAGTTGCTTTTGACGGAAATACAAATCGAACATCGCTAAAATAAAAATATTGAACAAGTTAGACCCGAGCATGTTTCCGATAGCGATGTCCGGGTTGTCAATCATGACCGCTGATATACTCGTCGTCACTTCAGGTAGTGACGTCGCTCCTGCCAACAAAACGGTACCGACGAGCATCCCGCCCATTTTTGACTTTTCCGTCATGACATCGGCGTATGTGGACAACTTGATTGCGGCATAGACCGTGATGGCCGCAGCTAATAAGAAATAAACAAATACCATTTTTTCTCCTCCTTGGGTAAACAAAAAAGACCTTTTTATGGACGACAAAAACGCCCATAAAAAGGTCTTGCGGACTTGTAAAAGCTCGATGGACCGAGTGCATGCACACTGTAATGACGACCCACCGACCACGTGCGTGGTCGCTACTCCCCTTTTTATCTTCCTCTTGACTATAGCATGAACCTATCTAGTTGACAATCGAGCGACGCATGAGCGCAACAAAATCCGATGCGTCCATAGCAGTCCGATAACCAAGTTCTTGCAACGCTGCTAACTGCGGAGCTAGCATCGGATAAGTCCAACCCGCTCGCTCTAGTTGCTGTCGAAACGCCTCATTCTCCTCGTCCTCTACAGCATTACGAGCAACAATTTCCTTTAATTCATATGCGGTTTGACAGAGTGGTGCCACTTCTTGGACCCATTCATCTTCTATGAAACAGGTTAGGATAGATTCAAATAGTCTCAATACTTTCTCATTTTTTACATTCTTTTCACCATAAAACAAAGAATTAAGTTCCTGCTCATACAAGCCAATCAAATCCGTCGAACTACGAAACGGTTCGAATGCATGTAACAACTGATGGTAGTACCAAGACTGATCTCGCATCGGACGTTTGAAACGTTGCCACACCGTCATCCCTTCCATCTCTAAATCATAACGTATGGAACGTAGATTATGTAGCTTATCCGCTACGAGGAGTGCGACCTCATCGAATTGTAACGATGAGATGTGCTCAAGAGTCATCTGTTTTCGTTGTTCCCACGTCTGTTCACGGTTCTTCTCAGAAACGGCGAGTACAAGGCGTAATACGTCCGGACCGAATCTAGCTAAGATTTCTTGAGGATCCGTTTTCGAATCCTCAATTAAATCGTGTAAGAGTCCAGCTGCAACGACCGTTGGTGGTTGGTGATCCGTCTCGAGCAACAGTGCTACAGAAAACGGGTGTGACAAATATGGAATCGATGACCCTTTCCGGTGCTGCCCTCCATGACGAATCGATGAAAAGCGAAGCGCTTCTTCTACAAGCGGGTTCATGTCAATTCCCCCTTCTTCCGGATGAAAACTCTTCTATTACTTACCCGGAATTAGGCATAAATAACCTAAATTCTTTCTATAATTAGGTATATAGTCTTATCACTCTTCGTAAATCATTTTCTTCGTCATTCCGCCATCGACGACGAGATTGTGACCGTTTACGAAGTCATTGTTTCGGTCAATCAAATACCGTACCGCTCGGACAATGTCAGCCGGTTCGCCGACACGGCCAGAAGGATGCTGACGATGGTCGACTTCTCGTAACGCTTCGTCTGATGTATGAATCCAGCCCGGGCTAATCGCATTCACAGTTATCGGTCGATCACTCAATGAAATGGCAAGTGAATGGGTCAAACCGACAATTCCACCTTTAGAAGCCCCATACGCATCCCAGTGCGGTTCGTTTTGCATAGCACGTGTCGAAGCCATATTGACGATGCGACCATATGACTCATCTTTGTTCAATTCCAAAAAGTATTTCGCACAAGTAAACGTTCCTACTAAATTGACGTCGATGACTCGTTTGAACGTATCGATTTCAAGTTCGTCAATCGGTTTGACGAGAGAGGCAATCCCCCCGTTGTTAATCAATACATGAGCATGTCCAAAACGTGACTTTATGTCTTCGAATACACCCTGTAGCGCTTCCGTCTTGCCAAGGTCAACTTGGTAAAAGGACACCCCTTTTATATTCGGATCTTCACCAATGTCCAAGCCAACAACTTCATATTGATTTACGAACGCATTAGCGAGCGCGTAGCCAATCCCTTGCGTGACACCTGTAATGATCATAATATCTTTCATCTGTTCATCCCTCCTAGAAGAGTGTATACCCGAATGTGGCTTACTCAGTCCACAGTTTACGATTTGAGGTCGTGATGACACTTGCCCCAGCGGCAAGGGCTGCATCCACTTCTTCCGTCGTCTCAATCAACCCTCCTGCAAATACAGGTATACCTGTTCTCTCCTGTACTCGTCGGATATACTTCGGAACGATTCCAGGTAGGACCTCGATGTAGTCTGGTTTTGATCGTTCAATATGCTTGATGCTCTTTTCCAATGATGTCGAGTCAATTAAAAACAAGCGTTGCACCGTCAACACATGATTTTGTTTTGCCCGTACAATCACGTTCCCTTTCGTCGAGATGACTCCAAACGGTCGATACGTTTGACAGACATACTCAGTTGCAAATTCATCCGCTTTCATTCCTTGGATTAGGTCCATATGAATAAAGACTTTTTTCTGATGCTTTTCTAATAATTTGAAGATAGGTTCTAATCGACTCATATGAATTTCAAGTAAGACTCCTACTTCAAGTTCACTCGATAAAAATCGTTCTAAATCGCGCATATCTCGAATCGCCGGCAAGATTGATTGACCCTGTATCATCCGATATTCCCCCTGTCTACTTTTCATTATGCCGACAGCTATTTTCATAAATCAAGGTTTACTCATTCAATATAGCGGGAAAGTAATATTAACTTGTGTAGAGGGGGATTTTAGCATGGTCAATGAAGTCACTGTAAAAGTTGAGACACCGACACCGGAGCAACATCAGTCGTTGCGGGTGAAGGCGGGGATGCCTCGACGCTCAGATGAAAGTACGGTCAAAGGGCTTAAGAACACGCTATTTGGCGTCTGTTTATATTTAGGTGATGAGATTGTCGGGATGGGGCGTGTCGTTGGGGACGGCGGAATGGTCTTTCATCTAGTCGACATCGTCGTCGATCCAGAATGCCAAGGACTAGGTCTTGGTAAATTAATCATGGAAAATTTAATGGAGTGGATTCTAAAAGAGGCAGATGAGACGGCCATTATCAGTCTGATTGCCGATATTCCTGCTGATGGCTTGTATCGTCAATTCGGCTTTGATTATTCACGGCCAGAATCAGTCGGTATGGAGTATCAATGGAATCAACTAGAAAGTTAACACACTTCTACAAAGGAGATGACTTATGGATGGATTGAACATCATCGTGTTGCTTGGACTGGCGCTCACGCTTATCTCCGTCTTCAGTCTCCTGATTGAACGCCTATACTTTCCAAGTATTTTAGCGTTTATCGCCATCGGAGTTGGGGTCGGTTTTTTCTGGGATGGAAACGAAGTATTTAAAATTGCTGGTGAAATCGGAATCATCCTTTTATTTTTCCTTCTCGGGTTAAAGTTTCCGTTACGCGAATTATGGAAGCGCATGCGAAAAGTATGGAAAGCAGGCGTATTAGACATCGTCCTATCGTTCGGCGTCTCATTCGGAATCGCCTTACTGTTTGGATTGGACTTTCCGCGTGCCTTCTTAATTGGTGCCGTTCTATACGCAACGAGCTCTTCGATTTCAGCGAAACTACTTGAGCGCCACTCCGAAAAACATGAAGATATTAAAGAATTCGTCCTTGCTCTACTTATTTTTGAAGATATATTCGCACCACTGTTATTGACGATTGCGCCATTCATCATTCAAGAGGAACCGGTCGCCATGACAGATATCGGGAAAGTATTCGCAGGATTTCTGATTTTCGGGGTATTATTGTTTATCGGATCGAGCTTTGTGTCGAAACAACAGAAGTTCTCGAAACACCTCTTACGTCAGGATGATGCGAGTATCGGGCTCATCGGACTCATTCTATTCTTCGCCGGAATCGGTATGGTATTTGGTCTATCTGAGATTTTAGGAGCCTTTATTGCCGGAATCATGCTTGCGGATATCCATGACGTTCGTCCGCTCAAACGTTTGACGGTACCCGTTCGTGACTTGTTTCTCCCAATCTTCTTTATTTCATTCGGAATTTCAATCAACTTGGAAAAAGGTGTCATCGTTAACACCTTATTCTTTGTATTGATTGTTTGGGGGGTCTTGTCGAAGTGGATTGTCGGTCGCGTTGGAGGAAGAATTTACGGGTTATCTCGCGTCCAGGCGAATGAGGCTGGGTTTTCTCTCGCTCCACGTGGTGAGTTCTCGATTTTGTTTACCGCCCTCTCAAACGGAGCAATCAACTTGTTTGTCGGTCTTTATATTTTCGTGTCAGCCATTGTGGGAATCATTTTATTCCGATTCTCGGAATACTTGGCCGAAAAGACAGAAAAGACGCTCACAAAAGTATTACCAGAAAAGAAAAACGAAGAGTGAACAGGCGAACCGAATTTTCGGTCCGCCTGTTTTATCGTCTCATTTATTCATTCATTCTTTTACTGCCTTTTTAGCATGTCGCTTTTTTCGCCAGATGAGGTATCCGATTAACCCAACGAGCAACAGAGCGTAAATCGTATAAGAATAGGCATCTAGATAGGCAAGTATATCTTGCCAGTTCTCACCGACTTTCATTCCGATCAAGACCAAGATTGTGTTCCAAATCGCTGTTCCGGCAGTACTGAGGAGCAAAAACTTTAAGAATGGCATATTCGACATACCTGCCGGGATTGAGATGAGACTTCGAACGACCGGCATCAATCGCCCAAAGAAGACCATCCACCCTCCGTATCGATCGAACCAGGCATCTGCTTTTTTGACATCGTTAATATCAAGCCGAATCCACTTTCCATATTTCTTCGTCCACTTTTCAATTTGCTCAACATCAAATAACAAACCTAGTCCGTATAATAAGACTGCTCCTAATATGGCTCCAACTGTCGATGCCACGATGACGAGCATGATGGACAAGTTCGTCTTTACAGCAAAAAAACCACCAAAGAGTAATACGACTTCAGAAGGGATTGGCGGAAAAACGTTCTCAATGAAGATCATGAACGCAATTCCTATGTATCCGTACTGTTCAATAATCGAAATCATCCAATCACTCATTATTGATGCCTCCATTCCCACACATTATACCCATACTTTCTAATCGATAACCGTTGAGACATGCTACACTTATGAAAAAAGGAGTTGATTGTGGTGGAAGAAACAATTCGCTGTCCGTGGTGCGGGTCTGACCCGCTATATGTCCGCTATCATGACGAGGAATGGGGTAAACCTGTCCATGATGACCAAAAACATTTTGAGTGCCTGACGCTTGAGAGTGCACAGGCTGGACTCAGCTGGATTACAATTTTAAGAAAACGTGAAAACTATCGCTCCGCATATGCGAATTTTGAGGTAAACGAAGTGGCTCATTTTTCAGAAGCAGACATTGAGAGACTGATGGCAAACAGTGGCATCGTCCGGAACCGCCGAAAAATCGAAGCCTCCATCAATAATGCGAAACAGTTCATGAAGATACAAGAAGAGTTCGGTTCATTCGATTCATATATTTGGTCGTTCGTTGATCATGAACCAATCATCAATGCATGGGAACGGCTTGAAGAAGTCCCCGCAACGACAGAATTGTCTGAGCGATTGAGTAAAGACTTAAAACGACGTGGATTCAAATTTTTAGGTCCGACCACGGTGTATGCCCACTTACAAGCAACCGGTCTCGTCAATGACCATCTTGCCTCTTGTGCATTTCGATAAGTTAAGACCAGCTATCAAAAATATCTTTACATCTCCCCTATTGTTGTGACAATATTTTGACAAAGTGATACTCTATCACTGAAAGCGTTTTCATATTTTTTATCTTTCGGGGGGATGTTGATGAACGGAATTTTAGTGTCCATTGTCGTATACATGGCACTGATGGTCTTACTTGGGATCATCGCGTATCGAAGAACAAGTAGTATTGGCGATTATATGTTAGGTGGACGAGCACTTGGTCCCGGCGTCGCAGCCTTATCGGCCGGCGCGTCTGACATGAGTGGATGGCTCTTGATGGGCTTACCTGGTGCGATGTATGCAACGGGAATCTCAAGCGGTTGGATTGTCATCGGGTTGACAATTGGCGCCTATTTGAACTGGTTGTTGGTCGCTCCAAGATTACGCATTTATTCTTACATATCGGATGATGCGATCACGATTCCAGACTTTTTTGAGAAGCGGTTTAAAGACTCAAAAGGGTTATTACGTTCTTTTTCTGCTGCCGTCACCCTCATCTTTTTCACGTTGTATGCGACGAGCGGGTTCGTTGCAGGTGGTCGACTATTCAATGCCGTCTTCGACATTGAATTCGTAACAGGTGTCATTATTCTCGCCTCGATCATCATTTTGTATACGTTCATCGGTGGTTTTTTAGCCGTTAGCTGGACAGACTTTGTTCAAGGACTCATCATGCTTTTCGCACTCATTTTTGTACCGGCAATCGCCATCATGGCGACAGATGGTGTGTCGAACGCATTAGATACGGTTCGGGATATCGATGAAGCGTTACTCGACCCATGGACGGGTCAATCGCTCATTGGAATCATTTCTTTATTTGCATGGGGACTCGGTTATTTTGGCCAACCACATATCATCGTTCGTTTTATGGCAATCGGGAAATTAGAAGACATAAAAACGGCACGTCGTATTGGAATCTCATGGATGGTCTTCACCGTCGTCGGGGCGATGGCGACCGGATTGTTTGGACTTGCCTATTACACGCAACAAGGACTGACAATCGATAATCCTGAAAACATTTTTATTAACCTATCGGATCTATTGTTCCCTGACCTAGTGACCGGTGTATTATTAGCGGCTTTACTCGCTGCCATCATGTCGACAATTTCATCACAATTGCTCGTCTCATCGAGTGCCGCGACGACAGACTTCTATCAAAAATTCTTCCGTAAGGACGCAGGAGACCGCGAACTCGTCATGGTCGGGCGAATCACAGTTGTTCTCGTATCGGTCGTATCAATTGTCCTTGCGCTCGATGCAGATGACACAATCTTGAACCTTGTCGGCTATGCTTGGGCAGGATTCGGTTCATCGTTTGGACCGCTCATTCTATTTAGTCTTTTCTGGAAACGGACGACTCGTCAAGGCGCTCTTGCCGGGATGTTGACTGGTGCATTTGTCGTTATCCTTTGGAAGAACTATGCTGCTTCACTATTTGGAACCTTCGGAACGCTCTATGAGATGATTCCAGCATTCTTCCTGTCTGCACTCGCCATTTATGTCGTTAGTTTGCTGACGCCTCCACCGAGTGAGGTCATTCAACGTGAATTCAACCGAATGCGTGACATGGTGAAAAAACATATCAAATAATCTTCTTGGCAGGTCATCTTGACCTGCCATTTTTATATACAAGGATTTTTCTAAATTTTTGACGAATAATATATAAATTGAGATTAATTCCATTTTGAAAAGGAGATTTTTGATGAAACCCTTTAAAACCATCTCTCATCTCACATTCGCTTCAAGCTTGATTCTGTTATTCAGCTGTGGTCAATCTTCTTCAACAAATCAAGAAACCTCAGTTGAAACCGAAGAGCCAATCGTTGAGACACCTGTAGAAGAGACCCCTTCCGAACCTGAGTCAACCGTCACGACGGCATCCATCTATGCCATTGGTGATATATTACTGCACGATTCGGTATACAATGCAGCCCGTGTCAATGACGGATATGATTTTGATCCTTCTTTCGAACAAGTCGCGCCGATTTTAGAACGAGCGGATCTCGCAATCGCTAACCAAGAGAGTATGATTGGCGGGAGCGAAATCGGGTTATCGAGCTATCCGGCTTTCAACAGCCCATTCGAGATTGGCGATGCTTTGCAACGTGCCGGAATTGATTTAGTCACGACGGCGAACAATCATACGCTAGATCGCGGGGTTCGTGCGATTGAGAATTCGATTGGTCACTGGAATGAAATCGGAATGCCTTACACCGGTTCCTTCTTATCTGCTGAAGATAAGGCAAACATCCGTACATTGACCGCGAACGAGATTTCCTTTTCCTTTTTAGCCTATACGTACGGAACGAACGGCGTGATTCCAAAACAGCCATACCACGTCAACTATATCGACCTTGAGCAAATGCGCCCTGAAATCGAGAAAGCAGAACAAACTACCGATTTGACCGTAGTATCCTTACATTTTGGAACAGAATACGAGACATTACCGAACGAAAGTCAGACTGAGCTTGCTCAAACTCTTTCAGACCTCGGTGTCGATATCATCATCGGTCACCACCCACACGTCCTACAACCACCGAAGATGCTTGAGGGAGCTGATGGCAATCAAACATTCGTCGTGTATTCACTCGGTAACTTCTTATCTGGACAACAAGGCGATGATCGAAATACGGGTGGGATCATCGGAATTGACGTTGTCAAAACAACAGAAGACGATGTTTCAACGTTCGAATTGAAAAATCCTATGTTTTATCCAACATTTACACAGAAATCATCAGAAGGACATTATGAAGTCGTCCCGTTACAATCAGCAAAACCCGAGCTCTTCTCTCCTGTCAGCGAACATATGTTGCAATGGTTACCAGAGCTAACAATCGAACAATGATGACCTCGAATATCTTTCGTGGTCATTTTTATTTTCAAAAAAAGGTTGCCACTTTAGGTATTATCCCTTACACTAATTCGTATATTTATAAATAAAAATTAATAATTATTCATAAGGGGTGCTTACATTTTGAAACAGAAACTCGTATTGGCTTACTCAGGCGGACTTGATACATCGGTTGCAATCAAATGGTTGGATGAACAAGGATATGATGTCATCGCCGTATGTTTAAACGTTGGGGAAGGAAAAGATTTAGAGAAGATTCAACAAAAAGCGATGAAAGTCGGGGCAAAAAAATCAATCGTCATCGACGCTGTCGATGAATTCGTGAGCGACTTCGCACGCTACTCGATGCAGGCGCATACATTGTATGAAGGTGTATATCCGCTCGTATCTGCTCTATCACGCCCACTCATCTCGAAAAAGTTGGTCGAAGTGGCACAAGCAGAAGGTGCAGTCGCTGTGGCCCACGGATGTACAGGAAAAGGAAACGACCAAGTTCGTTTCGAAGTGTCCATCCATGCACTCGATCCGTCACTTGAAATCGTTGCACCTGTACGGGAATGGAAATGGTCACGTGAAGAGGAGATTGCATACGCGGCAAAACACAATATCCCTATTCCAATCGTTCAAGAAGAACCTTTCTCTATTGATCAAAATATTTGGGGACGGGCGATTGAATGTGGCATTTTAGAAGACCCTTGGGCGGCACCGCCGGAAAGTGCTTATGAGTTAACAGCAGCACTTGAAGATACACCTCATGAACCGACATATCTTGAAATCGAATTTAAGAATGGGGTACCGGTAGCCATCAATGGGAAGAACCAATCGTTCACAGATCTTTTAAAAGAGTTGAATATCGTCGCCGGGGCGCATGGAGTCGGGAAAATCGACCACATTGAGAACCGTGTCGTCGGCATCAAATCACGTGAAGTATATGAGGCTCCTGGCGCGATGACGCTGATCACGGCCCATAAGGCCCTTGAGGCATTGACACTCGTACGTGAAGTGGCTCATTTCAAACCAATCGTCGAACAAAAATTGACTGAGACGATTTATAACGGACTGTGGTATTCACCTCTCACAAAAGCACTACTCGCATTCATCGATGAGACACAACAGACTGTCACAGGTACCGTTCGGATGAAACTCTTCAAAGGCCAAGCAATCGTAGACGGTCGTAAGTCACCGATTTCACTATATGATGAGGAGCTTGCGACATATACTTCGGCGGACACGTTTGATCAACAAGCCGCTGTCGGATTTATCAAGCTTTGGGGCTTGCCGACAAAAGTTCAGTCAGAGGTATTGATGGAAAAAGGAGCGTTCATTCATGAGTAAATTATGGGGAGGACGTTTTGAAAAGACGGCCAGTGATTGGGTCGATGCGTTCGGCGCCTCGATTGAATTCGACGCTCAACTCGTCCTTGAAGATTTAGAAGGTAGCATGGCACATGTGATGATGCTCGGAGACCAAAACATCCTTTCAAAAGAAGAAGTCACTCAAATCCTTGAAGGATTACAACAACTCAAGCAGAAGGCCATCGCTGGCGAGTTGGCGTTCGAAGTATATCATGAAGACATCCATATGAATTTAGAGGCTTTGCTTCATGAAGAAATTGGCCCGGTTGCCGGAAAAATGCATACGGCACGTAGTCGTAACGATCAAGTTGCGACAGACATGCATCTTTACTTGAAAGCACGTGTGAAAGAAGTGATTCAATTGATTGAATCACTTCAACGTGAGTTGCATGCACACGCTTCAGTAAACGTAGAGACGATTATGCCTGGCTATACGCATCTCCAACGTGCACAGCCGATCTCTTTGTCGCATCATTTGCTCGCCTATTTTTGGATGCTCGAACGCGACAAAGAACGCTTCTCAGACAGTTTGAAGCGAATTGACTGGTCTCCTCTTGGAGCCGGTGCGCTCGCAGGGACGACGTTCCCGATTGACCGAGCCCGTTCAGCTGAACTTCTCGGCTTTGACCGAGTCTATCCGAACAGCTTAGACGCAGTGAGCGATCGTGATTTCATTCTCGAATTCTTATCGAACGCGTCGATCCTCATGATGCACCTCTCGCGCTTTTGTGAGGAGTTGATTCTTTGGGCTAGTGAAGAATACCGCTTCATTACTGTGTCCGATACATTCTCTACCGGATCGAGTATGATGCCACAGAAGAAAAATCCAGACATGGCTGAACTCGTACGTGGAAAATCGGGACGCGTCATCGGAAACTTGATGGGATTGTTGACGCTTATGAAAGGACTTCCGCTCGCTTATAATAAAGATTTGCAAGAGGATAAAGAAGGCATGTTTGACACGGTTAAGACTGTTCAAGGCTCACTCAGCATTATGGCCGGGATGATGAACGAATTGACGTTCCATCCAGACACGATGAAGCAAGCAACAGAGCGCGATTTTTCAAATGCCACTGAACTTGCTGATTATTTGACGACAAAAGGTATGCCGTTCCGTGAAGCGCATGAAGTAACTGGGAAACTCGTCAAATACTGTGTCGATGAACGCTTATATTTACGTGAACTCCCAATGTCTGTGTTCCAAACACATTCTGACTTGATTGAAGAGGATGTGTATCACGCTTTGACCCCTGAACAAGCGGTCGCGCGTCGTAATAGTTATGGCGGTACAGGCTTTGATGCCGTTCGCGAACAGTTGAAAGAAGCTTCGGCATGTATGAATGTCATACCTTCTTCTTAATGACCCTTGTCTCAGTATGATTGCTGAGACGAGGTTTTTTTGTTGACCTAGACTCAAGAAATGACTTGCCAACTCTATAAACTCATGTTAACTTTTATATTGTTAACGTTAACTGAAAAGGGGTTTACATATGAAGATTCAAGATATGACTCAAATTGCCTTCGGGGCAGCACTTATCGCAAGTGTCGGTTTCATCGAAATACCGATCGGACCCGTTCCGATTACCCTTCAAACACTTGCCATCATGACAATCGCCGGCGTATTCGGTGCACGAAAAGGATTTTTGGCAGTCATCGTCTACCTCCTACTCGGCTTGATTGGCCTTCCCGTACTGAGTGGTCAAGGAGGTCTTGCTCCCTTCGTTGGACCAACCGTCGGATATTTAATTGGATTTCCAATCGCCGCTTTCTTCATTGGCTGGTTCAGCGAGCGGCATCGCTCCATCCCAGCATTGATTGGCTACAACTTGTTATTCGGTTTGGGGCTTGTATACCTACTTGGAAGCATCGGGCTCGAGATCGTTCTCGGTATGTCGTTCATTGATGCGCTCAAGGTGAATATCCCGTTTATTCTTGGAGATTCACTCAAAGCCGTACTTGCTGCGATCTTAGCTGTGAAAATTTCTCAGAACGTTCAAATTCGTCGTTCCTTAGCATCTTAAACGTTCGAACGTTTCGCCCGTTTCCATATGTGGAATAAATGAAGTATGGAAGGGGGTGTCCCTATGAGCGACTCGACGTTTAAAAAACGCTTACAAAAAGCGACCCACTTTTATCAACGCTCTGACAAAGGGCAACGTCAAGGAGTTGACAAGTCGTCTCATGAGAAACGTGACACAGAAGCATTTGAGCGCAGACTCCGCGAAGCAAAAGCGAAAGTTGGAGAGATTCAAGAAAACATTGACCATATCGCCAGACGTTAAAACCCCGTCCAAAGACGGGGTTTTATTTTTTGCGTGGTCGAATGATGAGCGTGATGATAAAGAGAAGCGCTAGTGTGACGAGAAGTATAAGTGAAGCTGTATTCCATCCGACTAAATTGAGCGCCACACTAAATGCGACCGTGACATAGAAGCCACCTAATGCTTTTTTGACATGTTGTGAACTGAAACGCTGTAACTGTTTGGCTCCGAACGGAGATCCAATCATCGCACCTGCGATTAATGCAAGTCCATGCCAGTAATTCGTTTCAGCACCTGCCACGGCATAGCTGATTACGCCTGAAATTACGATGAGGAGAGCTGCTGAAATACTCGTTCCGACTGCACGTTTCATTTCAGTGTTCAGTAGCTTGACTTGAAGCGGCGTCAATACAAAGCCACCACTTACCCCCATCAAAGAAGAGATAAATCCTGCAAAGACACCGATGATCCCAAGTCGTGGTACAGAAGCTGTCCCGACACTCCCTTCGACATGCTGTTTCGACCGGAAGAATGAAATCGCAAAGTACGTAAGTAACGCAATGTAGACGAGTGAGATGATCAGTGTCGCGCCGTCCACCCCTTCTAAGTAAAAGACGAGCGGAGTGGCAATCCAAGTCCCGACAATCCCGAACACACCAATCCATAACGCGTGTGACACGTTCACGTTTCGTAAACGAATGTGCGAGATTGTCCCTGCCGTCGTCGAACCGAGCGTCAACATGAGACTAAGTGCAATCGCCGCACTTGCTTCATAACCGAAAACAAGGAGGAGTGGCGTGAGCAAGATGCCACCACCGATTCCGAAGAAGCCGCTCAATATCCCGATCAATGTACCGAGCAAGAGAAACTGTAATAGTTGTAATAAGTCCATTTTGCACCCTTCTTTCATTGTTCTCGTTTGCAATCATATCAAAAAGGGGCGCCAATTGCGCCCCTTTGCTCACAATGATCGTTCTAGAAAATCGAAAATCTTTTGACGGTATTCGGTCTGGAATGATTGATACGATCCGACATGACCATCGTTTTCCGTCACCCATAGTTCGACACCATCCTGCGCGCTCGCAAGCTTTTCACTTTCTGAGACAGGAATCGCGTCGTCTCCTTTACTATGAATCAATAAAATCGGTGCCTCGATTGATTTGATATCTTGAATCGGTGAAACAACATCCGCATCCAGTCCAGTGAACCATGGGGTCACTGTCATGATGACGGGTGTGAATGGAATGTTCGGGAGATCACTCCATACGGGGAGATTTGTCTCAAGGTAGTTCCGTAAATCACTGAACGGACTGTCTGCGATGACTGCGGCTACCTCGACATCATCTGCCGTAGAGAGGGCCGTCGCCGCTCCCATGGAAATTCCGTAAAGTACGATCGGACCCTCTGATCGACCTTTTGCGTATTGGATGGCAGCTTGTAAGTCTGATTGTTCTTTCGCACCGACCGTTACCCGATCTCCTTCTGAAATCCCAGAACCACGAAAATCGAACGTTAAAAATTGATATCCTTGCTCATGAAACTCGGGAATCAACTCTTTTAACGGGAGATCCTCCTGTTCTCGGTTCTTTCCATACCCATGAGCAAATACGATTGTCGCACGTGGCGTAGGATGGGGAATCCACCACCCATACAAGTCATGCCCTTCTTCTGATTGAATGGTCACGTTCTCATACTTCAATCCAAGTGACTTCGGTGTGTACGTCAACGTCTCTCGCTCAGGTGATGTTAATTGGTCACCGATATGTGCCGAGATCCCACCGATTGCCAATCCGGCCACCAGTAAGATGACTAGAGTCACAATACTCAATAGTTTCATCCAACGATTCATCTATTTCTTCCCCTCGATTCTACATTCATTATCTTAACCAGCTTCGAAGTGCGATGAGCGCATGTTGCACTGGCTCCCATGTATTAGCTGGAATCAAATAGCACGTCGCCTCATTGATGGTAAACGTATGGACATCTTTCTGTTTGACGATATTTTCGCCGATTGCACCAAATGGATCACTATTTACATCTGTATGTTCGAACGTTCGCCACACGCGTTCGCCTTGTTCGATTACAGCACAACCGAACATTTTTGTAGGACCATCAATCCCATACTCCGCATAGTGCCAGAGTGTCGTTGCATCAAGTGGCGACCCGAGATGTAGAACACGTGCATTTCGTTCAATCATTCGCTCGATTGGTGAACCTGGACCGAAGCCGACGTCTATCGAGTGACCAGACACAATTGTTTTTGCCTCTTCACCCCATGCGGCGACTGACCACATCGGATGTGCACTTCGATAAACGTTCGGATAGTTCCGAAACAGTTCGGGGACACGCCCCATTCCACGGGTTGATGTCTTTTCTTTTTCATAAGGCGGCATTTCGGCACGAATCGTCTGCCACCACTCAACCGGAACAGGCGGTGCCTCCCATTCAGCCGGATCTGAATTGTCTCCGGTTTGGGTCGCCATCATGAGAAGTCCTGATGGCCCCACCACTTCTTGCAGTGCCTCGATTACAGTCTGCGCACCTCCACATACCCATCCGAGTTTTGAAAGCGAGGTATGAACAAACAAAGACTCTCCTCGTTGAATTCCTGCTTCTTTCAAATGATTGATGAGACTTGACTTCGTCACCATCTGTTTCATTTCGATCACTCCACAATCAGCTGGATCGTTGACCCGCTTCTAGATTTTTTCACTTCGATTCGGGCATCGACGCGATCTTTCAATTCTTGAACATGACTGATGACCCCGACAAGTCGACCTGTCGCCTGAAGCGACATCAATAATTCGATTGCCTGGTCTAAAGATTCGGCATCAAGCGTCCCAAATCCTTCATCGATGAGCATCGTTTCAAGACTCACACCCCCGCTCAACTGTTGCACCACTTCTGCTAGACCAAGCGCGAGTGAGAGAGACGCTTTAAAACCTTCCCCTCCGGAAAGGTTTTGTACACGGCGTGATTGACCGGTGTACGCATCGAATACGAGAAGTTCAAGTCCGGACTTAGCATTCCCTTTTGCCGTCTCCACTTTTCGCTCTAGTCGAAACTGACCGCTTGTCATCTGGTCCAAATGAATGTTCGCCGCATGTAAAATCTGGTCGAAGAACGCCGTTTGTACGTATGTTTCAAACGTCATTTTTTGCGGATTGATGCCTTTTCCGGTTTCTGCAATCAACTTGATGGTTTCTAACTTCTGTTCTTCACGTGCTGTGTCCTTACGAAGCGTATTCCACTCGGAAACGATTTGCCGATGTCTAGACAAGGCTTCTTGTGAGGTGATGAGGTGTTCTGATGCTCGCTCGTATAGTTCCTGGGCTTCGTTCACCTTCGTTTCAATTAACTGAAGGTCAGGTTGTGCTACATTTCCTAATTTCCCCTCAATCATCTGGATGCGGTGTCTTAACCGGACACCTTCCTCTTCTTCACGTTGTAAGTTCACGCGGATATTCGCACGCTGATCGATTCGATCAGCTAGTTGTTCGTACCGCTCTTTGTTCAACTGTGCGACTTCTAATTGCTTATTCCAGGTCGTCTTTTGTGAATCGTATTGCTCCATCGCATCAGAAAGCTGTTGCCGCAATAGAGTAAGTCGCTCTTCTTCTTTCCACGTTTCCTTTTTGACGATTTCAAAGTCATGGTCGAACGCTTCAATTTTTTTCGTAAGTATGGCGAGACGATGTTGTCGATTTGTCCGCTCGGTCTGTAACTCTTCTAACGTTGTTTCCTCTGTTTGACCGAGCGCGTTCAGTTTTTGCTGTATCGCTTCGAGTTCTGTGAGGACACGTTGACGTTCTTCAAATTGGTTACGTCGCTCTTCTTCAAGTTGTCTCATTTCACTGGTTAATTGACGAAGCGTTCGTTCATTCTCGAGACGCGTTCGCTCTTCACGTTGTAGACGATCCATATGCGCTTGCCATTTCTTGACTTCTTCTGATAATAATCCATCCACCTGAATATCTTTCGAAACCTCATTAAATTCTCGTCGTGCCTCTTCAAGCTGAGAATGGAGCGAACGATAATCGGATCTCGCTTCAATCAATTGAGTCGTCAATTCCTCAAGACGTGCCTTCGCCTCCACTTCTTTTTCCATAGATTCAAGCAAGTCTTCGAACTGTGGAACATCATGGTGACGTGAACCACATACTGGGCAAGGCTCACCTTCTTGAAGGGTTTCACTCAGTTGTCTTGCCGCATTCATTTGTTCTTGTTGTTTGTATTTCGTCATCATTTCTTGCTGGATGGCATGCAGTCGCTGCACTTCTTTTCCGGACCGCTCACAAGTGACGAGCTGATTTGATAACTCATTCACTTTTGTCTCAAGCTTGACCAAATACATTAATCGGTCGACATATCGCTCCGCATCAACTGCACGTTCTTCAGGTTCAATCGACAACGTTCTCACTAATTGTTGTTCGTGGACTTGAAGTTCTTGGAGTCGAGCCTCTTTGGAAAAGGCATTTAATTCCTTCGCACGTTTCGTCAGTTGCTCACGTAATGTCACGTATTCCGCGCGCTCTTTCATTCGCGGTAACATCTCATCAATTAACCGAAGTCGCTCTTGAAGGGATAAGATTTCTTGTTTATTCTCTTCAATTGCAGATTGCTGCTCCGATAGTGAAGATTGCTTTTGTTGTAATTGTTCGAGTTTTTTAGAAGATGCTTGTTCCTCCACCGTCAGTCGTTGCACATGTTTCTTCATTTCTAATAATCGGTCATAGACTGGACGAATGTTCGCTGCTGCCTCTAAACGTTGCAACAACTCGTGACGTTCGTTTCGTTCTGTCTCGCCTTTTAAAAATAAATCAAGAGCTTGCAAGGTTTCTTGCTGTTCTTGAAATAAACTGACAAGCGCTTTCGCTTGTTCTAATTCGGTACGCGCCTGTTCGAGCTTCTTCGAATGATCCTGTTTCTGTTCTGTTGCGGACTCAACAGTTGTGATCAAACGTTGTTCGCGCTCGTCTAGCCACTGATGGATCACATCAATCGATTTCGTCGAAACCTCTTCGATTGCTTCATCTTCGAGCTCTAGTAACTTGAGACGGGTTCGCTCGACCGCCCATTCGACTTGTTTCCGGTATGTGCTGAGACGTTCTGCCCACTTCTCCTGGAAAGCACGATACGCCTCCGTCTTGAAAATAGATTGCAAGATTTGTTGTTTCTCATTTGAGTTCGAATCGAGCAATTGTCTAAATTGGTTTTGAGGGAGTAACAAGATTTGACTGAATTGTTCATATGAAAGTTGTAAAATCGACTCGACTTCCTCTTGAACCTCGTTCACTTTTGTCGCGATCGGCTTCCAACCATCCTCCCATTCATAAAGAACGGCCTCATGTGGGATTGGTGTCTTGTTTTTCGGGTGAGGTTGTTGAGGTTGTCTCACGATTCGATAGTGGTCACCGCGAATCGTAAACGAAAAGTCGACCTCCGTCTTCAACTCAGGTTGTGCGAATTGACTTCTGAAATCACTCGCATTGCGAAGCGTCCCGCTGGCCCGTCCGTATAATGCGAACGTCATCGCATCAAAGATGGTTGTCTTCCCTGCACCCGTCCGACCACTCACGACAAACATCGAGCGACCAACTAATTGTGTGAAGTCAATCGTTTCTCGTTCCGCATACGGTCCGAATGCTTGAATCTTCAATTCGACCGGTCTCATCTGACATCACCTTCTTCAATCATTTGTTTGACGGCATCCGAGGCCGTTCGGTCGTGTACAGCTTCAAAGAACTGTAGATACACCTCTTCGACGGATTGTCGTTCTAGCGTTTCCCGTTCAAATGTGGACGTCTGTTCTTGGCGTCGTAACAGCTCCAGTTCAAGATGAAGAATATTCGGATAAACGGTCCGAAGCTTTGCCATCGGATCAAAAAGTGCTTTGTCATCGGTCAACACGATTTTCAAATAATCATCGGTTTGTTGTTGTTGATAAAACGAAGGTGCGAGTAACTCATCCAACGTTCCTGCGAGCTGTCTCATGTCCCGTTCTGGCGTCAACGTTCGACGTCTACGCTTCCAGTGTCCGTCCCATTCCAAAATATCTACCGATTTCTCATGATTGACCTCAGAGAAAGAATATTTCATGAGAGAACCACTGTATGCAATCCGTTCTGAATGGATTGCATCACGATTATGTAGATGTCCAAGAGCCGTGTATGAGAACGGGTCATAGAGCCCTTTCGCGACCTGTCCGGCGGTACCGACCGATAACTGGCGCTCCGAGTCGGTCTCAAGTCCTCCTGCGACAAAACTATGGCCCACTGAGACCGCATTCTTCTCAATCGGTCCATATGCTTCAATGACAGCCTCTAATGCGTCATGGTGCGTGCGAATCGTTTCGTTCCCTAATATGTGCCGTACACGTGCCGGCTCAAGAAACGGGATTGGGTAAAACGGAATCCCGGCCACTTCAAGCGGACCAGCTTCTGGGTTTAATTTACCAACGATATGTAATCCTACTTGTTTCAACAATTTTGAACTATAGTCGAGACGCTCCGCTGAGTCATGATTTCCCGCGATAGCGACGACCGGGATTTCTCGCTTCAACACCAACTCTCGCCACATCTCATCGAGCAAATCGACAGCCTCGACGGGTGGGACGGCCCGGTCATACAAATCACCTGCAATGATGACTGCATCTGGCTTCTCCTCATCGACGATTTGTAAAAACGAATGGAATAAAATATTTCGCTGATCTTCTGTCATATGACGACCATGAACAATCTTACCTAGATGCCAATCGGCCGTGTGAATCCATTTCATCACGTATCACCTCTCTTTCTTATTCTAGCATGACTCAATCGTTCGATTCGACGTCTTGACACCCGTTTTTGAAACAGCGAAAGTAAAGAGAGAGGAGGTTTGTTCAAAATGAATTCATCAACGTGGAAAACGTTTTTCCAACTTTTTAAAATCGCGAACCCTCCTAAAGGATTGTTTGTTGGAGCTATTCTGATTTCGCTTCTTCAAGCCGTCGCATCGCTAGCGATTCCACTCATCCTGCAACGTGTCGTTGACCGTTGGAGTAGTGACCTGTTGACGCCTGAATGGATTGCATATTTTCTCTTTGCCTTTCTCGTCCAGGTCATCACGAGCGCGTTATCGATTTACTGGCTACATATTGTTGGTCAACGTGTTGTCGCCAATCTTAGGACGACATTGTGGGACCACCTCATCAAACTGCCCATCCCTTTTTATGATGGGATCAAATCGGGAGAACTCGTCTCCCGCTTGAACAATGACACAACGACGCTGCAACAGCTGTTGTCCGAGCAAAGTGTCCGCTTGTTGACCTCTTTCGTCTCGGTCATCGGTGCCGTCGCCATCTTGTTCACGCTCGATTGGCAAATGACACTCGTCATCTTGTTTTCAGTGCCGACGACGCTTGTCATCGTCATCCCACTCGGCCGAAAGCTTCGAGTGATTGCAAAAGAAACGCAACAGGAGCTCGGTAACCTGTCCGGATTCTTTGCGGAACTGCTCGGTGAAATCCGTCTCGTCAAATCGCAGGCGACAGAACAAATGGAAGTGCGGACCGGGAAAGTGAAAATCGAAACGTTGTTCGATTATGGAGTGAAAGAAGGACGAATTCAAGCCATTCTCATCCCTCTCCTTAACGTCACGTTGACGGGGATGTTGATTGCCATACTCGGATTTGGAGCGTATCGTGTCTCGACAGGGGCCTTATCGACGGGTGAACTACTCGCATTCATGCTCTATGTATTCCAAATCATCACTCCTCTGATCACCATGAGTGAATTTTTGACGAGACTACAAAAAGCTCGTGGCGCAACTGAACGAATCGCTGAATTATTAGATGTCCGTCCTGAACCGTACAGCACATATCAAGAATCCATCGAGCAGGCTGACCTCTCTTTCGAGAATGTGACCTTTCATTATGGGACGGAACCCGTTCTTCAAGGACTCTCTCTTCACGTTTCACCTGGCGCAACGACCGCCATCGTCGGTCGAAGCGGCGCCGGCAAAACAACACTTTTTTCGCTCGTCGAACAATTTTACACACCAACGGAAGGATCAATCCGGTACGGTAATCGCGATATTCAAACATATGCCCGGGATACATGGCGTCAAATCGTCGGTTATGTCGCTCAAGACTCTCCCGTCTTGTCGGGTTCTGTTCGGACAAACATCGTCTATGGTCTTCAACGTGAAGTAAGTGATGCAGAAATCAAAGAGGCGTGTGAAATGGCAAACGCATGGTCATTTATCGAAGTGATGCCGAATCAGCTCGAGACGGAGATTGGAGAACGTGGTATTCGCTTGTCAGGTGGACAACGACAGCGTCTTGCGATTGCCAGGGCATTGTTACGTAATCCGCAAATTTTACTCCTCGATGAAGCGACGTCGAGTCTGGATTCAGAATCAGAACGCGTCGTCCAGGAAGCGCTCGATCGCCTGATGGTCGGGAGAACCACACTCGTAATTGCCCATCGCTTATCGACCGTCAGACATGCCGACCAAATCGTCGTGTTAGAGGATGGACGCATCAGCGGGATTGGGAAACATGAACAACTTTTAAACGAGAATGCTCTTTATCATCGTCTCGTCTCACAACAATTACTAGGAGGACAATCTACATGAAAACAATCGGGTTTATCGGTCTCGGGGTCATGGGCCAATCCATGGTACGAAATTTGATGAAGCATGGTTTTGACGTAAAAGCTTATACGAGAACGAAAGAGAAGGCTGCCTCGCTATTAGAGGAAGGTGTAGTATGGTGCGAAACGATTCAAGAGGTATGTCAAGATGCTGATGCCGTCATCACCATCGTCGGTTATCCATCAGATGTTGAGTCAATTTATTTCGGGGAGGGAAATATCCTCGACTCGGCAGAACCAGGTACGCTCTTGATTGATATGACAACCTCTTCTCCGAAGCTCGCCGAACGAATCGCCGAAACGGCCATTGAACGGAGTCTTCTTCCGCTCGATGCACCGGTCACCGGTGGAGATATTGGTGCAAAAAATGGGACGCTTTCCATTTTGGTCGGTGGCGGAGAGTTCGCCTTCAATAAGGCAAAACCTTTATTCGAAGCAATGGGACAGTCCATTGAGCGGATGGGATATGCCGGGAGCGGACAATATGCGAAACTCGCCAACCAAATCGCCATTGCCGGAACGATGATGGGGAATGCGGAGATGTTCGCGTTCAGTAAACGAGCAGGACTTGACCCCGAAGCGCTCATCCGTACGATTCGTGGAGGAGCAGCCGGTAGCTGGACGCTTGAAAACTTGGTTCCACGGATGATTGTTGAAGATTATGCTCCAGGTTTCTTCATCAAACATTTTATTAAGGATATGACACTCGCCATCGAGAGTGCAAACGAACTTCAAGTGAAATTACCTGGACTCGAACTCGCTCATCGACTCTATTCGATTCTCGAAGAAAATGGATACGGGGAGAACGGAACACAAGCGCTCATCGAGTATTACCTTCATCAAGACGTTTGAATCATGCCGTTTGTGGAATTAGTAGGAGTGAAGGAGGCGATTTTCGTGCCATGGAACATGAAAGACTATCCTGAATCACTGAAAAACTTCGATCCACTTGTAAAAAAGAAAGCCATTGATATTGCGAACGCACTGCTCGCACAAGGCTATTCTGAGACGAAAGCGATACCAATTGCCACTGAACAAGCGAAAAAGTGGCATGCGGATGCGTCTGAACAAGAAAAACAAGATTTTGAAGACGCCCCTAACCCGAAAAAGACAGATCAGCATTGAACGTAAACAACCGGTCGGATTATCCGACCGGTTGTTTTGCGAGATATGACGCCTTCATTTCTAGATAGAGACCTGAAATCGCCGTCTGTAAGTAAGGCGTGACAAAGATGTAAGCGAGTCCCCCAGTAAGAAGGACGAGCGCGTACCATCCGATAAAACTTGCGAATAGCTTTAACATAGTCTGTTTATGCCCTTTCATCATCAAACGACTCTTTCGCATAGCTTGGAACGCCGAGAGATCTGGTTCTTCCCGCATGATGAACGGTGTGATGCGATACGTCAAGTAAAACCAGACGCCAGGCACAATTAGGAATAACATCAACACGTTCAGTCCTAAATAAAACACCGCGTAATAAATCACCGCTCGTGAATACTCTTTCAGGGAGCCGAACGCTTCAATCAATAAGCCGAACTTAGGCTTCTCGTCTTTAGCGACCTGAAGAAACACCCAATTCTTCCCGAGCTCGATTGGAGCGAGAAGGACTGTCGCCCCATACAATAGTGCCACAGAAGTCATGAGAACTTCAGGGTCATTCGTTGATAGGTCTAGACGTGTCGTGATCATCGCCTGAATGACCATGACGGTCAAAACGACGAGTAATGATATACCCCATTTTCCAGAGAGCATTCGAAGCGCATATTGTTTGTAAACGGAAGATTGCATGAGTTCACCTACACTTTTTATTTTCTTTCATTATAGCAAAAAAACAGTCTTTCGACTGTTTTCCGCTTTGACTCATCCACGAAGTTGTTTAAATTTATCCCCATCCAACTGTCCGTTTGTTCGTACGCCATTCCCGACGTGTACCATGTCGACGTTGAGTCGTTCCTGTAAGGATGGCAAAGTTTCTGTCGTGATGCCAGCTCCAGGCAATATAGTCATCTCTGCTTGCTCGTTCAGTCGGATCAATGTTTCGATACCTTCTAATGCAGTGTTCGCACCACCAGATGTCAATAAGATATCGATTTCTGGGAAATCATTTAAGACATCCAGCGATTCATATACATCACGCGACGCGTCGAAGGCACGATGGAACGTTAGTGCCATCTCACCTTTATGTTTGATGACTTCTCCTAAAATCCGCTCATCGATTGCCCCGTCTTTTGTCAATGCACCAAAGACGATTCCATTCACCCCGAGTTCACGGCATAGACCAATGTCTGCAAGCATTGTTTCCACATCATCTTCGTTGAAATGGAATGAACGTGTATGAGGTCGAATCATGACATGTACCGGGATGGATACGTGCTCGATTACATTCCGAATCGTCCCGAAACTTGGCGTGATCCCGCCATTCTCCATATCTGCAATCAGCTCGAGTCGATCTGCCCCGAGTTGCTCCGCCTCGATTGCTTCAGATAACGTTGTGACAATCACTTCTACTTTCATACAATCGCTCCTTTTACGGCGCGAACTTCCAGTCCACACCATGTTCGGCTAAGACGCCTTTAAATTCTTGTGGTTCCGGAAAATCTGAGATAATTGCCGTCACCTTTGAAAAGTCGCACACCCGATATCTTTTTTGTTGGTTCAACTGGGTATGGTCGGTTAATAAGAATGTCTCGCGACTTTGGGACATCACCGATTGTGTGATACTAGCGAGTCCGAAAGCATCGCACGTCAAACCAAGAGTTGAATCGACCCCCTCAACTGATAAGATGGCAAGGTCAAACATATAGGTTTGGAGTTGTGCGAGAACTTGTTCGCCTGTCGTCACGAGATGTTTCGGATCGATTGTACCACCTAACAACTGGATTTCGCCACCGAGCACACCTTTCGCCCGTTGTTCAAACAACGCTTTGGCGACCGTTAGAGATGGAGTGACCACCGTCACATTTCGTCCTCGTATACGAGACGCCACTTGTTCGGCTGAAACCCCATGACCGATATAGAGTAACGTATCGTCCGGAATCAATTGAAATGCCGTATACGCGATACGGCGAATCCCATCCATGTTGGCAATGACAATCGGCTGAAAAGACATGCTCTGATGAAGAACCGCCCCCCCATAAACACGCTTGATTCGATGTTCTTTCTCTAGTTCTTCTAAATAACGTCGAATCGATTCCCCTGATACATTCAATCGCTCAATCAATTCGCTCGTCTTCACTTTACCTTCTCGTTCGATCCACTCGACAATTTTCTGTTTACGTTCTTCACCGATTAAAGACACGTCCCTGCCTCCTCCACTAAAATCTTTCCTTTTCTAGTGTAACGAACGCATGTAAATTTAACGTAAATTGAAAGTAAAGAACGAGCAAATCCAACATGATTTTGCTTCTTTTTTATGTAAATCAACAACAATGCACAAAAAAGGTACGTCTTGATCGGACGCACCTGAAAGATATTAAGATTTATGCTTGTTTTGAAAAAGCGGGACTTTCGGTTCTTTCCCGGCTCGTATTCGTTGCCAGTTGGTACGATGTTTAATGATGATAAACAGGGCCAATGGAACGATGACAATCAGAGGTAACCAGTCCTTCGTCAATATACTGTAAGTCGTTGCCGTCACGAGACCTACTACAGCGGCAGCCATAGAAGAGAGGGATACCATACGTGAAATGAGAAGAGTCACAATAAACGTGCCGACGACGACAAAGAAGAACCACGGAAATGCCGCTAAAAGTACCCCGCCGCTCGTCGCGACCGATTTTCCACCTTTAAATTTCGCAAAGATCGGATAAGAATGTCCAATGACTGCAGGAATCCCGGCAAGAAGCAGACTCATCTCACTTCCGAATAAGAGTGGTAACAAAGCTGCGACTAGTCCTTTCCCCATGTCACCGAGTAAAACAAGAATCCCCGCTTTTTTGCCGAGAACACGAAAAGTGTTCGTTGTACCTAAGTTGCCGCTCCCATGTTCGCGAACATCTACTCGATAACCGAGCTTGCCGATGATGAGCGCAAACGGAATCGCACCAAGTAAATAGCTTAAAATGATAATGATGATTTCTGTCATAAATGGCATCGCAATTCCCCTTACTTCATATATTCCTTTATATAACGATCGAATGGTTGATTCGATTCAAACACTCGCTTGGCGTGTTGAACTCCGATATAACGTAAGTGCCACGGTTCATACATATAGCCGGTCTCATCTTCAAACGCTTTTTGATAGCGAATGATAAAACCATACTCGTGAGCATGTTCTGCTAGCCATTTCCCTTCAACCGTTTCACCAAGGCTTTGTGTGAGCTGATAATTGACAGAAGCGCTCGAGACGTCGATTGCAAGACCCGTCTGATGTTCAGAGTGTCCAGGTGGAGCGGAGTATTTCATCGCTTTTTCTTTCCCATCCCGTTCTACATATGCATTGAAAAGATTGACTTGGTAGGCATAAGAGCGATAAGCACTTGTACCTTTTAAATCAATTCCATCTACTTTTGCGCCTAACATCAACCCTTCAATGGCACGCGCTGCTTCCCCTCTCAACAATTGTCTTTCCCCAGTTGCAGAATCAACGAAATCTATGTTTGCCCGAACAAGATCTGACGGTTCATAGTCTATTGGAAGGGCAATCTCTTTGTTCACAAAAATTAACGTATCTAGTTCTAGATTGGCCATCCCATCGATTTCAATGTCTACAGCGGACCCTGACGTACTTGTATGATTACGGGATTCAGCAAATTGCGGCCTTTGGTGCACAGGTGGCATGTCTTCATCTATTCCTTCATCAACAGTCGAACTGTTCTCTTGAAGGGATTCCGATTCATTTGGTTCTGTTTGTGGTTGATTTACTGTCGATGACTGTGTCGTTGGTTCTTTCGGTTCAGCTTGCCCGTCTGTATTACAACCGGCTAACATGAACGTCAAGGCGCCGCAAACCATCAAGACTGATGGATAACGCATGCGATTTTCCCCTTTCTAGATAACAAAAAGTACCGTCAAGATATGATACCATACTGACGGTACGAAGACAGAAGATTCTTAGACAGGATTCATGACTTTCATGTACATGTCATGCCATTTTGGGAACTCTCGATCGAGACGAATCGGTTTGAAATCTCCTCGTTTGACCACAACATGAGTCGTCTTGGCTGTTCCTACGAGCTCACCATCTTGGTTCGTCAACTCATACCCATAAATCGTTCTGATCTTTGAGTATTGGTCGACCCATACGCGCACATGAACCGTATCGCCAAACGTTACGCTTCGCTTGTAATCCATCGATACGTTCGTCACCGGCGAAACGAATCCTGCTTCTTCCATGTCTTTGTATTCGACGCCGAGCTGACGTAACAGTTCGGTGCGAGCAATCTCTAGATAAACTAAATAGTTGGCATGATAGACGATTCCCATCATGTCCGTTTCTTGATATCTAACTGGGATTTGAATCGTATGCATTGAATCATCCTTCTTTCCTACTACTAGTGTATTATAGCTTACTCTTAATATCTACTACTAATAATTGTTGGAGAGATGTCTCGTTTTCTTCCTCCGACATGAGTCGATACGATTGACGAGCGATTGACTCATCGATGACAGACAAGGCAGTCCGTGCATTCGCGTTATTGATTTCACTTAATCGAATCGATAACGCTTCGATTGCTTGTTCGTCCAGCTCGTATCCAAATTGGTTCGCATAGTTCACAGCAATCTCGACTAGCTGTTCTTGCGAATAATCTTCAAAATGAATCGTACGTTTCATGCGACTGCTTAGTCCAGGATTCGATTCAATCAACCGTCTCATCGGACCTTCATACCCCGCAAGGACGACAACAAGGTTTTCGCCATGTTTCGGCATTTCATCGACAAGTGTATCGATTGCCTCTCGACCGTAATCATTCGCTCCTCCATTCAGGCTGTATGCCTCGTCAATGAGTAATACGCCACCGAGTGCATCACGAATCGCCGCCTTCGTTTTTTGTGCGGTCTGTCCCACATAGCCACTGACCAAATCTGCTCGACTGACAACGTTGACATGTCCACGCTTCAAATAGCCTGTACGCTTCAACATTTGAGCATACAGATATGCAAAAGTGGTCTTACCCGTTCCACTATTCCCCGTGAGTGTCATATGAAGTTGGATGGGTGCCGTCTTCAGACCTAGCGCTTTTCGTCTCTTTTGGATGTTCACGAGTGCTTCAATCTCTGCCAATTGTACTTTGGCATCTTCCATACCGACAAGGTCGTCCAACGATGTTGGACTCGCATCTTCTTCGGGTTGATCAAAGTCTTCTTCGGTCAAAAGCGCCATCTCGTCTAGAGGGGCATCTGCACCGAAACGAGATCCTTTTTTAAACATTGCATCGAGTAAGATGTTATGAACCGTTCGCGCATTCCCGAACGTCGAATCGACACGTTCACGGTCGATCCGTGTCAGAAGTGACCGTTTTGCTTCCTCCGTCAACACATAATTATTTTCCTGTGCCACTTTTTCACCGATAGCGACTAATTCCTCATCCCGATAGTTTGGCAACTCGTAATGATTCGATTCTGGGAATCGTGAGCGTAAACCAGGGTTCGCAAGTAGGAAATGACGCATTTCTTCTGGATAACCAGCCAGGATGACGACAAACTTCCCGGCATATTCGCCGCTCGTCATCGCTGCGACGAGCGTGTCGATTGCAGCTTGCCCATAGTCACTTCCGCTTGCATCTTGACGTTTTAGTGCATATGCCTCATCGATGAACAGGACGCCACCTTCTGCTTCTTTGACTTTATTCATCACTTGTTCTTCCGTTTGTCCGACATATGCGCCGACTAGGCTTGAGCGATCCGCTTCGACGAGGTCCGGTCGACTGAGCAGGCCGAGTTCAAAATAAATCTCTGCCATGAGTCGAGCAAGCGTCGTTTTCCCGGTACCTGGATTACCCGTAAAAACGAGATGAAGGGAAGGTTGATGCTTCGATGAAAACCCTGCTTTTTCTCGTTCTTTCTGGAAGAGCAGGAAGCGATACCATGCTTTCACACGGTCTTTGATGTCATCTAGACCAATCATTTCCTCAAGTGATTCGATGGCGCTCGAACGTGTCTCCGTTTTACGTTCCGGCAGCAACTGACAGATTGCATCGAGTCGCTCTTTGACGAGCACAACGCGTTCACCGAAGCGACGAAACGCTTCTCGACTGAAGTAGTTCCCTTGCATCGATGCGAGTAAAGATGCCGTATCATCCTCTAACGATGCAACTTCCTGCATCGCCTCGATGATTGCCTCGAATATCTTCTCGAGTTGCCCCCGCCATTCTGAGTCCCGCAAATCAGACTTGGCCGCCTCCACTTCATCGTGAAGTCGGTCGAGTTGGTCAAGTAGTGCAGATGTTTTTGACTCATATTCCGTCAAAATTTGTACCTTCATTGAGGCGTAATCTGCTTCGCGAAGTGTCGGCCAATCGATTTGAAGCGCTTGTTTTGAACGACGCAATTGCTCGTTCAATTGAAACAGACGTAATTCAGGCGGTAACGCATTCATCGACTCTAATTCTTTCACCCAGCGGTTCAATAACGGGTCCATCGACTCTTTCTGCTCGAGTCGATGTGTAGCGAGCAATGTCAATGAACGAATCAATTCTTTTTCATGCCCAGTCGCACGTGACCAGTGCGCATAAGATAAAAGCGCCGCCTCATTGATCTTTTCTCCAGCTTCCCAGTTCGTCAAATCCGTTTGAACTTGTTCAACTTGAATTTGTTTCATTCTGTTCTCCCTTTCAGACGACAAGGGAGCCGACATGTTGTCTGCTCCCCATCGGATTATCTTGATTCAAAAGATGTCATTCGAATCGAATGGAACAACTTTCCGTTATTCCGCGATTCTGCCGCAAGCAAAATCCGTTCGTTCGCATCGACATAGTATGTGACTGTCTCTTTATTATCTTCTGCACTAAAAATAGATGGATAGTTTTGAACCCATTCTTCAGGAACCGTTTCAGCCGCTTCAGACTTCACGTAAGCTTGTGCGGTTCGACCGACTAAATCTGTCTCGCCCTCACTTGACCCGAGCGTGCCATCGTCTAGCCATTTACGAATCTGTTCATTCGTGGCGCGGGATAGGAATGGATGCGGTGCGACTGCTCCGGAATTGGTCTCTTGTCGAAGAACCTCTTCTCCGTCCGGATTAAACTCCAAATACGTTTCTCCGTCCCACTCTGCTTTTGCACCCACGTTTGGTCCCATGACGACTTCTGAGACAAAATGTCCGTTTTCATCATACGTGACAAGGTACTCTCGTTCTTCGAGTGTTTCCCCTTCTTTCGGAAGTTTACGCTCTTGATACCCAATCACGACATTTGAGTAGAACGGTTCAACCTGTTCTCCCTCTTCACCATTCAGATTCATGAGTACGTAAAAATTATAAGCGAGTAATGCCCCGACAATGAGGATGCCGGCCAAAATGACCCAGCTCAACCGTTTTTTTATCTGTTGTTTCATAGCCTATCCTCCTCGTTTCTTCACTTACTATCCTACACTAGCTAAGAGGACAAGCAAAATATTTTTAACCGAAAAAAGGGTCTCATACGAGACCCCTCTAAATTATCCTAATTTGTCTTCATCTTTCTTCTGTGCTTCGAGCCACTTATCTCGCTCGTCAGGTTCATCGGCCAAGTCTTTGAACAAGGCGACAATCATAAAGACGAGAACGAAGATGAATGGGAAAGCTGCGAGAATCGCTACAGCTTGCAGGGCATCCAATCCACCAGCAAATAGAAGCACGGCAGCAATAGATGATTGGATCACACCCCATGTCATTTTAATGCCCATCGGCGGGACAAGCTTCCCGTTTGAAGTGAGCATACCGAGTACATATGTCGCTGAGTCGGCAGACGTGATAAAGAATGTCGAGATGAGGAAGATTGCGACAATACTGAGTACTGTCCCAAAACCACCAAACGTATCGAATAACGCGAACAGCCCGACTTCTGTACCGATTTCGTTCACTTGTCCAATCAAGTCGTATCCACCGAACAAGTCAGCCCAGATAGCTGAGCCACCGAATACGGAGAACCATAAGAGTCCGAACGATGTTGGGACGAGTAAGATCCCGATAATAAATTCACGAATCGTGCGGCCTTTTGATACGCGTGCGATGAACGTTCCGACGAATGGTGACCACGAGATCCACCAAGCCCAATAGAAGATCGTCCAGCCATTGATCCACTCACGTTCAACCGGCTCGAATGCGGCCGTACGGAAACTCATACCAGGAAGTTGCTGCAAGTATGTCCCTACTGTTTGAGTGAACAAGTCGAAGATGAACGCAGTCGGTCCAGCGAACATGGTCGCGACAAGTAAGACGATTGCCAAGAAAATGTTCGTGTTACTTAAAATTCGAATCCCTTTATCAAGACCCGTTGAAGCACTGATCATGTAAAGTACCGTTACGACGGCGATGATGATCAACTGTGTCACGAAGGCGTTCGGTACCCCAGGGATGAGATAATGAAGGCCACCGGCAATCTGTTGAGCACCAAAACCGAGTGAAGTCGCTACCCCGAATGCCGTCGCAATGACCGCAAGAATATCGACCGTTTGTTTCACAGGTTGTTCGTAGCGGTTATGGACGAGCGAACCGATTGTCTCCCCAATCGTTGCAGGGCGACCTTTTCTAAACGTTGAGTATGCGATTGCGAGTGCGATCATCGCATAAATTGCCCATGGGTGGAAGCCCCAGTGGAAGAAGGCATAACGCATCGCAGTACGTGCGTCCCCTTCAGGCGTCAAAGAAGAGAACGGTGGTGAATGGAAATGAAGCAGCGGCTCTGCTGCTCCCCAGAAGATGAGTCCAATCCCCATTCCGGCACTGAATAACATGGCGAACCATGACAAGTAACTGAATTCAGGTCGGTCCGTATCTTTCCCGAGACGAATCGATCCATAGCGAGAAAAGATTAAAAAGATAGCGACAAGTAAGAAGCCGGTCGCACTTAACAGGTAGAACCAGCCCATCCCGTTTGAGAGCCAGCCTTGTAACGTGCTGGTTACATTTAATAGACTAGCATTTCCTAAAATGCTTTCGGGAAATAATCCCCAGATTGTGAATAAGCCAGTTATGATTACAGAAATGACGAACACAGGCGTCACACGGCTTTTCCGTTCCATAAAATCACTCCTATTTAATTTTCTATTTTCATATACGTTTTCCACCCTAACATACTTTTTAAACAAGTCTCAACCCCAACTGTCCATAAATGTGTCATTTACTGAAAAATAGATAGGTGTCTTGTCAAGAAGACGTTTCCTTCGGTTCAAGCGAGACAATTAACGTCTCATCCACCACATAATAAGGTCTTTTTGGAAGTGTCTTTAAGTAACCTCCCTCTCGAAGACGTGTCAAATCTAGCTGTAGTGCATTTTCAAATTTCCGCAATGGCAATTTTTTCTCTTGATCCATATACAGGTCTAGGGCACGCTGTACTTGGTCCATCTCATAGATGACATCACGCTCTTCTTCCGGAACGATATGAAACGTCTCTTTCGACATATAGAAACGCTGTTTCGGGATTCCGGATAAATGATGCTTCAATCGTTTGGTGTCAATCTCCTGTGTGTCATCTAGTAAGACGGTACGATTTACGCCTTTTGGCAAGGTCTGTTCATACTCGTGAATCGCATGACGTAATTCAGGTAACGAGATGTCGATTTCTCGATCAGGCTTCACCTCTTTTTGCTGTGTCAAACGCTTCCACCAACTCTTACTCTTCTTTTCTTCCCGCTCCATAAGCACACCCCTCCCTGTCTTCCTGTTCCCGATTCTTTTAAAACTTTCACCATAAAATCGCATATTCATGAAAAAAAACCTTCCTTTTTTTCAAAGGAAGGTTTAATAAGCCGAAGCTTATTTAAGTTTGTTACGGAGAACCATTTGTAAGATTCCACCGTGACGGTAGTAATCAATTTCAACTTCAGAGTCGAAACGTGCGATGACTTTGAATTCTGTCACCGTTCCGTTTTCATGTGTCGCTTTTGCGTTCAAGATATCGCGTGGACGTACAGACTCATCGACTTGGATATCGATTGCTTCCTCACCAGTCAATCCGAGTGTCTCTGCTGATTCACCCTCTAAGAATTGAAGTGGTAGTACACCCATCATAACAAGGTTTGAACGGTGAATCCGCTCGAAACTTTGTGCGATGACCGCACGAATGCCAAGGAGGTTTGTCCCTTTCGCAGCCCAGTCACGAGACGACCCCATTCCGTAGTCGTTGCCAGCTAGGACGACAAGTCCAGTACCTTGTTCTTTATACTTCATCGCAGCATCGTACATCGGCATGATCTCACCTGTTGGCCAGTAAGTCGTGAATCCACCTTCTGTACCTGGTGCGACTTGGTTGCGGATGCGGATGTTGGCGAACGTACCACGCATCATGACTTCATGGTTACCACGGCGTGAACCGTAAGAGTTGAAGTCAATTGGCTCTACCCCTTTAGAAAGGAGGTATTGACCAGCTGGTGTCGTCTTCGAGAATGATCCCGCTGGCGAGATGTGGTCAGTCGTGACCGAATCTGCGAACTTTCCGATGACGCGTAAGCCATTCAACGCGTGAACTTCGCCCGCTTCTGGTTCGAGTTGTTCGAAGAATGGTGGGTTTTGGATGTATGTCGACTCATCTGAGAAGTCATACAAGTTACCTTCTGGAACGTCTAGCGCGTTCCAACGCTCGTTACCAGTGAAGACCGTTTCGTATTCTTTACGGAACGCTTCTGGTGACACGACGTCTTGTACGACCATCTTGATTTCATCGTTTGATGGCCAGATGTCTTTGAAGTATACTTCATTTCCATCTTTGTCCGTACCGAACGAATCGTTCATGATGTCGAAGTTGACTGATCCTGCAAGTGCGTAAGCGACGACGAGTGGTGGTGACGCCAAGAAGTTCGCTTTCACGAGCGGGTGAACACGTCCTTCAAAGTTACGGTTCCCAGAAAGGACAGAAGATACGAGCAAGTCGTTCTCCGTGATTGTTTCTTCGACTTCACGGTCAAGTGGACCCGAGTTTCCGATACATGTCGTACAGCCGTAACCGACCGTGTTGAAGCCGAGTTCATCCAAGTAAGAAGTCAAGCCAGCTTTGTCAAGATAGTCCGTTACGACTTTCGAACCTGGTGCGAGTGACGTCTTCACGTATTTCGGAACAGTCAAGCCGCGTTCTACCGCTTTCTTCGCAACGAGTCCGGCACCGACCATAACGTAAGGGTTCGACGTGTTCGTACAGCTTGTGATGGCAGCAATCGCTACATCTCCTGTGCTCATATCGACGGCACCGTCTTCATAGTTGACCGTCGCCTTCTTCTCGAGTTCAGAACGGTCAAGTCCAAAGCCGCTATTCCCTGCTGGAGCGCTCAAGCTATCGATGAACGATGTTTGAACGTCTGAGAGATTGATTCGGTCTTGTGGACGTTTTGGACCTGCTAGTGAAGGTTCAACTTTTGACAAGTCGAGCGTCAATACTTTCGTGAACGTTGGATCAGCTTGGTCTGGCGTGTAGAAGAGATCGTTCGCTTTTGAGTATTCTTCAACGAGTGAGATCAATTCTTCAGAGCGACCAGTGGTACGCATGTAGTTCAATGTTTCCGTATCGACTGGGAAGAATCCACATGTCGCGCCATATTCTGGTGCCATGTTCGCGATTGTCGCACGGTCTGAGAGTGGCATCGTGTGAAGCGACGGTCCGAAGAATTCAACGAATTTCCCGACTACTTTTTCATGACGGAGCATCTCTGTTACGACGAGTGCCACGTCTGTCGCTGTTACACCAGGGTTGACTTCACCGATGATTTTGACACCGACGACTTCTGGCACTGGGAAGTACGATGGTTGACCGAGCATACTTGCTTCTGCCTCGATTCCTCCAACGCCCCAACCAAGAACACCGAGTCCGTTGATCATCGTTGTGTGCGAATCCGTTCCGACGAGTGAATCTGGATAAGCCACAGTACCTGATGCATCGTTTTTCTCGAGGACGACAGAAGCCAAGTACTCTAAGTTTACTTGGTGAACAATCCCCGTTGCAGGTGGTACGGCACGATAGTTGTCAAACGCCGTCTGAGCCCAACGTAAGAACTTATAACGCTCTTCGTTACGTTCGAATTCAATGTCCATGTTTTTCATCAATGCGCCAGCGAAACCGTACGCATCTACTTGAACAGAGTGGTCAACGACGAGGTCGACAGGGATTTCCGGGTTGATTTTGTTAGGATCTCCACCAAGGTCCGCCATTGCTTTACGAAGTGAAGCAAGGTCTACGACTGTCGGTACACCCGTGAAGTCTTGAAGTACAACGCGTGCCGGCTTGAACGGTACGTCAATGTCTTTCGAGACGTCGGCAGTACCCCATTTTGCCAAGTTCTCGACATGTTCTTTTGTAATCGCGCGACCGTCTTGTTGACGGAGTACCGATTCGAGAAGTACGCGAATCGAATAAGGTAAACGGCTGATGTTCGTTAACCCTTCTTCTTCTAATTTTTTCAATCGATAAAAATCATACGATTGCCCGTTCGCCTCGAACGATGTCCGAGATGCGAACGCGTCTAAAACATTCGTCTGTTCCATTGCAATTTCCCCCTTTTTGAAAGCGCCGACCACACGACAATGCGTAATCGCTTACTTTTCACATATTTATCATAATACAAGTATAGCGTGACGTAAAATACATTCCGTCACAAATTAGTCATAAGCAAAACTTATCAATTAGTTTAAAAAGGGATAAACGACAAAAAAACACCTCAAAACTGAGGTGTTTACAAATTATTCTTCTGTTCCAATCTCTTCGTTGACATCTAAAGCCTCGACGAGAGTCAAATCGTCCGCATGACGTTCAGCGAACCGCTCATACGTAAACTCGTTCGCAAACAGGAAGACCGGACGTTCCCAGCGGTCAGTGACGAGCATGTTCCGTGAGTCTTGGAAAGGTTTCAATGCTTTCAATTCTTTATCTTTTACCCAACGTGCAACGCTGTATGATACAGGTTCCATCCGGATGTCTACGCCATACTCATTGTTCAAACGATATTCAAACACTTCGAACTGGAGTTGGCCGACCGCACCGAGATAAATCTCATTGTATTCATTGCGATAAACTTGGATTGCCCCTTCTTGCGCGAGTTGCTCTACACCTTTGTGGAAGTGTTTTGACTTGAGCGAGTTGACTGGTGATACTCGCATAAACAACTCAGGTGGGAAAGTCGGCAATGCTTCAAAGGCAATCTTTTGCTTCGATGTCGTAATTGTATCCCCGATTTGATACGTACCTGAATCATAGATCCCGATGACATCTCCTGCGAATGCTTGGTCAACCGTCTCACGATCGTTGGCCATGAGCTGCGTAGACTGGCTCAATTTGATTTTCTTGCCGGTTCGTGTGAGTGTGACGTCCATTCCACGCTCGAACACACCTGAACAGATTCGAACGAATGCGATGCGGTCACGGTGCGCCGGGTTCATGTTCGCTTGAATCTTAAAGACGAACCCACTGAAATCTTCTGATGTCGGATTGATTGGACCGACGTTCGATTTACGCGCCTCTGGAGCTGGAGACATCTCCAAATAATGATTCAAGAACGCAGTCACACCAAAGTCAACGAGCGCCGTTCCGAAGAATACGGGCGTCAATTTTCCGCTTTGGATCGCTTCCACATTAATCTCATTCCCTGCTCCGTCGAGTAGGTCGATCTCATCGCGAAGATTCGTCAAATTCTCTTCAGAAAGATGGTCAGCGAGTATCGGGTCGTTTACCCCGTCCTCACTTAGTTGAAGGGTCGACTTGTCTCCGCGGAATAAATGAACTTCATTTTTCATCCGGTCATAAACACCTTCGAACTGCATCCCGCTGCCGATCGGCCATGTGATGGCAACTGAAGGCATGCCGAGCACTTCCTCAAGTTCTTCCATCAATTCAAGCGGGTCTTTAGCCTGACGGTCCAATTTGTTCATGAACGTAAAGATTGGAATACCGCGCATACGACAAACTTGGAATAGTTTCTTCGTCTGCGTCTCGATCCCTTTCGCGGCATCGATGACCATGACCGCACTGTCGACAGATGTCAATACGCGATACGTATCCTCACCGAAATCGTTGTGCCCAGGTGTATCCATGATCGACACGACTTTGTCTTGATAGATGAATTGCATGACAGACGATGTAACCGAGATTCCACGTTGTTTCTCAATTTCCATCCAGTCTGATTTGGCGTGTTTTGAATTTTTACGCGCTTTGACGGTACCCGCTTCACGAATTGCACCACCGTGCAAAAGTAACTTCTCTGTTAATGTCGTCTTACCCGCATCCGGGTGAGAGATGATGCCGAATATTCGGCGTCTCTCGACTTCTTGTTTCAATTGGCTCATATACGATAGACCTTTCCTTTCTCGACTCACTTCATGCTTATTCTCGTAGCAACGCTATCTATTCTAACGAAATCGATTGAGTTCGTCTATCCTAACGAGACGTACGCCTTTTGCAAATGGATTCTTTTTTGTATACTAACGATGACAGTAAGTGAATGTATAGAACGGGGGAAAGACGATGCCAGAAAACTTGATGATGTATTTCATTGTATTCTGGGGATTCGTCATGATCGGACTCATGACGATTGGCGGGTACTTCATGTTTCGTAAGTTTTTAAAACGAATGCCGAAAGAAGACGGGCGTTCCCTTTTAGACATTGAGGATGATTATATAGAGAGAACACGTCACTTATGGACGCCGGAAACGCGGACTCTGTTAGATCGACTCGTTTCACCGGTTCCAGAACTATTTCGAGACGTCGCCATCCGAAAAATCGCAGGCAAAATCGGTCAGTTTGCCCTCGAATCTCGTGCTAAGAAGATGACGACCGAACTCGTTGTAAAAGGATATATCGCTGCAACGCCTAAGCGAGACCACAAATTTTTAAAAAAAGCGCTAGCCGAAGAACAAATCGACTGGACACCTTACGAACACTATTTTCAGCAGTAGACTCTTTCCATCCAGGTTAGAGTTTTTTTATTTTGTCGAATTGTGCATTTTGCCTATTGGGTCGAAAGTACCTTTTCTTCCAATTTTAATTATATAGACATAATGTTCAATATTTAGACAATATTGAAAACGCTTACAATAAATTGGTATGACCAATATTACAATAGTATTAGTGAATTCGACATGAAAAAAAGGCATGACTCCTCTCATTTTCACACCGCATAATGGATTTATCTTACAGCTTAGGAGGGATTTTATGCATGACGTGACGCAAGTTACTCAAACGACCAGTAGCCATTCCGCTCAGTCGATTACAGAACACGAGACGTTCCATCAATTGATGCGTGAAAAAAATCGTTTTATCGTTCCCGCTATCATCTTCTCACTTATTTTCTATTTCACGCTCCCTGTTTTGACAAGTTACACAACGATCTTGAATACAAAAATTGTTGGTGACATCACTTGGGCTTGGGCGTTCGCCTTCTCCCAGTTTATGATGACGTGGACACTGTGCGTGCTCTATAGTCGTCGTGCCCGGCGCTTTGATGCACTCGTGAGACAACTGAAGGAAGAGGTGAAATCATGAACTGGACAGCAATTGCCCTCTTTACCGCCATTGTCGGTCTCACCCTTGTCATTACATATTTCGCCGCTAGAAAAACGAAAACCGCCAGTGATTTCTACACGGCTGATGGTGGGTTGACTGGTTTCCAAAACGGTCTCGCGATTGCGGGGGACTATATGTCCGCGGCTTCCTTCTTAGGGATTGCAGGCATGATCGCACTCGCTGGATTTGATGGCTTTTTCTATTCCATCGGCTTCCTCGTTGCCTATCTCGTTGTCCTCTATCTCGTCGCGGAACCGCTCCGCAATCTTGGGAAGTATACGATGGCCGACATGATTGCCGCCCGTTTCAATAAACCACGCGTGCGCGGTGTCGCGGCGATGAATGCCATCGTCATCTCTATTTTTTATATGATTGCCCAGCTTGTCGGGGCCGGTGCATTGATTGAACTATTGCTCGGTATCCCGTATACGACAAGTGTCGTTGTCGTCGGGATATTGATGACGGTCTACGTCGTATTCGGTGGGATGACGGCGACTTCATGGGTACAGATCACAAAAGCCGTCCTATTGATGATTGGGACAGCCATCATCTCATTTCTCGTCTTTGCACGATTCGATTTCTCAATCATGACGATGTTCAATGAAGTGAGCAAAGCCACACCGCTCGGTAGTGACTTCTTGAACCCAGGCAACAAGTTCAAGCTCCCGCTCGATACGATTTCGTTAAATATGGCACTCGTACTCGGTACAGCTGGTCTTCCACACATCTTGATTCGCTTCTTTACCGTCAAAGATGCACCGACGGCAAGACAGTCGGTCGTATATGCGACGTGGATCATTGGAGCGTTCTACATTTTGACAATCTTCTTAGGTTTCGGGGCAGCAGCTTTTGTCGGACGAGACGCCATTCTCGCCGCGAACCCTGCAGGTAACATGGCGGCTCCTCTCCTTGCGCAAGTACTCGGTGGTGACCTCTTGTTCGCCTTCGTGGCAGCCATCGCATTCGCGACCATTCTAGCGGTCGTCGCCGGGCTCGTCTTGTCAGCCGCATCTGCTTTCGCTCATGACTTCTATGGTCACATTATCCGGAAAGGGGAAGCGACAGAGAAGGAACAAGTAAAAGCCGCCCGGATCGCTTCTGTGGCCGTCGCTCTCGTCTCGATGGGACTTGCGTTCTTCGCTCAATCGATGAACGTAGCGTTTCTCGTGTCACTCGCTTTTGCTGTTGCAGCAAGTGCGAACTTACCAGTCATTCTCTTCACGATTTTCTGGAGACGCTTTAACACAGGTGGTGCAATCTGGGGAATGGTCGTCGGTTTGTTCTCTTCTTTAATTTTGGTCGCAATCAGTCCGAACCTTTGGGCACCGGACGGGTCAGCCATTTTTATTGGAGAAGCACTTTTCCCACTCTCGAACCCAGGAATCGTCTCAATCCCACTTGGCTTCCTTGCAGCCATCATCGGTACGCTCGTCACGAAGTCCGACGAAGCCGCCGGAAACTACGAACGGATTCTCGTCAAAGCAAACACGGGAATCGATTCGGAGACGGAAGTGGCTGTCACAAAAGAATCGTAATCAAAAATGGAGCGGCCATGAGCCACTCCATTTTTTACGTGATTGCAATTCGTTTATACTTTTGATACATCGCGATTCGCCATGGGACGATCATCCCCCAGGCAATCAAGTAGAACAATCCACCTGTTGAGAAGATATCGACTTCATGACCGACCCAAACTTTCATTGCCGTACGAATCGCAAGTAGCGCGAACACGACGATAAAAAATGCTTTTGAGCGTGACAAGTATACTTCTCCGTCCCGTTTTTCGAAGTTTGACGTTTTGATGAGGAACAGACTAAAGATTAGCCCGACCGCTAACGCCTCAAGTACTTCGACCCACGATAAACGAAATGCGGGAATTAAGAACTGAATCATCCCGGTCGTCATCGCAAGTGGTGGAATTAAGATTTTTTTTGCATTCGTCGGTTTCGCTGATGCTTTCACACGCACGAAACTCGCCACGATACCCATCAATAACGCAACGAGAGTCGACCCCCATAACATTGACATCTCGGTCAACCCCTTAAAATCCGGTGAATCCGACAAGTTCGCTCATCCAAGCAGCGAAGCGGTTCATTCCGTCAAAATATAATAATACGCCGAATGCCATCATCAAATAGCCGCCGACTTTTGCAACTTTTGCACTGTTACGTGCTAAGTACTTGATCTTGCCTACAAACGCGACCATCACTAAGAATGGAATCGCAAAACCGATGACATACGCCAACATGTAACCGAGACCTTGGCTCGGATTGGTTGCCGCAAGTGCAATCACACCTGCTAAAATCGGACCCGTACACGGCGTCCATCCCGCAGCAAAACCAATTCCAATTAATACGGTTCCAAAATAGCCGCTCTTTCGCTCGCCAATGTCCATCTTCTTTTCGCGCATCATAAATTGCGGTTGCCATAGACCGGCCAAAAAGACGCCGAACACGAAAATTAAAATGGCGCCGAACATCCGCAAACTATCTTTATACTGGATGAAGACGTCTGCAATTAACGAAGTCGATAATCCAAGCACGAGAAAGACAATCGAAAAGCCGAACAAGAACGAAAACGTGTGGAACCAAGCTGTACGCTGTTTCAATCCTTCATTTTTTAATTCAGATACGGAAACCCCTGTAATATACGAGAGAAACACTGGATATAACGGGAGCGTACATGGTGACAAAAACGATAAGACGCCCGCCCCAAATGCGAGCCATAATGTGACTTCCATGACGATTTCCACCTTTCACGACCATTATAGCGAAAACCTATTTAAATTGCTCGAATCTTTTCTTTCAGAACGAAACATCATTTTGTAATTTTTGAAATGGAAATGAAACTTGTCATCTGTAAACGTAGGTGCTAAGATTTGGATATTCTAGTTCGCAAAATTCTAATTTACATGATGGGGGAACGAACGTGGCAGTCACCGCAGCAGATACACTACACCAGGCCATTGAACAGAAACGTGATGAACTGTATAAAATCGCGTCAAAGCACACTTGGACCTCACCAGAAGTCATTCTGGTCAGTCAAGAACTTGACTCTCTCATTACTCGTCATGTCCTATCAAAGCATAAAAAAGATCAGCATTCGAATTGACCTTGATGGCTCGTCACTCTCCGTGGCGAGCTTTTTTTCCATGGAAAAAGGACACCCCGATAGGTATCCCTTCCAATTCAAGACATCAGACGTTGTCCAGACTGTAATTCATACATTTTTTTGTATAGACCGTTTTGCTTCAATAACTGTTGATGATTCCCACGCTCGACGATTTCTCCGCGATGCAGGACTAAAATCAAGTCAGCATCTTGAATCGTTGAAAGACGGTGAGCGATAGCAATCGTTGTACGACCTCGGCGCATACGGTCGAGCGCCGTCTGTACGCGCTCTTCCGTCTCGGTATCGATTGAACTCGTCGCCTCATCGAGAATGAGTACTTTTGGATTACGGGCGACCGTTCGCGCAAATGCGAGCAATTGTCGCTCACCGCTCGAAAATGTCGCGCCACGCTCTCCGACAACATGACCGTACCCGGCATCTAATTTCTCGATGAACGTGTGTGCCTGGACAAACTCAGCGGCTTCACGGGCACGTTCTGAATCGATATTTGGATTGAATAACTTTAAATTTTCTTCAATCGTCCCAGTGAATAGAAACGGATCTTGTAGCACCAGTCCAACTCGTTGACGAAGCTCTTGCTCTTCAAATTGTTCGAGTGGCTGTCCGTCAATGGTGATACGACCCGAACCATATGGATAAAAGCGGGTCAACAGGTTGATAATCGAACTCTTCCCACTACCCGTATGGCCTACGAGCGCGACCGTCTCACCAGGTTTTGCAACGAATGAGATTTGCTTCAACACATCGACTTCCCCGTCATAGCTGAACGTCACGTTCTCAAACCGCACTTCACCTTCTGTAATCTCTGCCTCGCCTGGCATTTGCTTTCCTGGTGCCGGCTCGTCTGTATCCAAGATTTTAAAGACACGGTCTGCCGATACGACAGCTTGTTGGAATTCACTCAATCGCTGCATAATATCGAGAACTGGTCGGAAGATTCGTTCGATATAGCTGATGAATGCGTAGACGACCCCGACCTGTACTTGCTCACTCATCGAGAGCACCCCGTAATATCCGAGGAGACCAATGATTGAGAAAGCAAGAAGGAGCTCGATGATTGGACGTAGCAACATACTGTCGAGCTTTAAGTTTCGATATCGTGCCTCTTGGTGCGCCTCATTCGTCTCTTCGAACTGACGGATGAGCCGCTCCTCTTGACGAAACTGTTGAATAATCCCCATGCCGTTGATCGACTCGTTCAATTGAGCGTTGAGCTGTGACAACAGGTCCCTCACTTGCGCAAAATATTTTGTCGAAAAACGACGATACGCCCAAATGATGAGCCAGAAGAGTGGCAATAAGACGAGCCCCATTGTCGCTAGTGGCGGTTCTAATATGTATAGGAAAATATACGTCCCAATCAATTGAACAGCCGACTGGACGAACGTACTCATCACACCGACGTACAATTCTTTGACCGCCTCGGTATCATTCGTAATCCGTGACACGAGGACGCCAGCTGGTGTTCGGTCGAAATAGGCGAGCCGCATCCCCATGACGTGGCGGAAGATATCCATACGTATGTTTTGAACAATCTTCAACGCAATCTTTTGAAACGAAATCGACTGCAGATAATCAAACACGATTGCGGATACATGAAGAACCATATAGACCGCGAAGAGTGCGATGACCCAGTTCGTCGGGTAGACACCTGGCGTGACGAACTCATCGATGAACACTTTGATTAAAAACGGACCGGCCAATTTGGCACCTGTCGCAATCAACAGGAAGACGAAAGCGATACTGAGCGACTTCCCGTATCGTGTTGCATAACTGAGTAGCCGTTTGATAACCTGCCATTCTTGAACATCATGCTTCATCGTGTCCACCCCCTTCTACAATCGCCTCAAGTTGTTGACGATCGTACGTTTCACGATACCAACCCGTCTCTTGAAGCAATGCATCATGGCGACCTCGTTGGACGATTTTGCCGTCTTCAATCACGAGAATCTCGTCTGCATGTTCGACAGCTGAGAGGCGATGCGCCACAATCACACGTGCCTGTTCAGGGTTTCCGACACGGAAGTGTTCGATGATCGACTCTTCCGTCTTCGCATCGACTGCAGATAGCGCGTCATCCAAAATCAAGACGTCCGCTTCAGTCATGAGCGCACGCGCGATGGAAATCCGTTGTTTCTGTCCACCTGACAACGTCACACCGCGTTCCCCGACAAGCGTCGCGTATCCTTCCGGTAGCCGGATGATATCCTCATGCACTTCCGCGACTTTAGCCGCCTCGATGATTTCTTCCATGCTCGCATCGGGTCTTCCGAAAGCGATATTGTTCGCAATTGAATCGGAGAACAAGAAATGATCTTGTGGCACTACCGCAATTTTGTCCATCAATAATGATTTTTTCACTTGGCGAATATTAATGCCTCCGATTTTAATCTTTCCGTCTTTCACATCATACTCACGGGTCAACAGACGGACAATCGTCGTCTTACCCGCACCTGTCCTGCCGACAATGCCAATCGTCTTTCCGCGCTCAATCCGAAAATGGACATCACGGAGTACGACGGTTTCGTCATAGGCGAAGTGTCGCACATCGACTTCCACTTCTGAATGTGCAAGTGTTGTCGCGGCCATTCGGTCATCTTGAATCTCCGGTTTGACGGCGAGCATTCTTTCGATTCGATCATATGATGCCCGTCCACGCTCGACAATGTTGAATAACCAACCGAACGCCAGCATCGGCCACGTCAACAGCGCCAAATAGGCTGTGAAACTGACAATTTGTCCGATTGTCAATTCACCTTGTTCAATCAAGACGGCGCCATACCCGACCGAGAGGATATAGGACAAGCCAACAATCCCAAAGATGGTCGGATCATATAGAGCATCAATTTTGGCGACTCGTACGTTTTTTGCCATGACCTCACTCGATAAGTTCTCAAACGAGTCCACGTCTCGGTCGACTTCCCCGGTCGATTTCAAGACACGAACCCCACTGACACTCTCTTGCACTTTGTCATTCAATTCTGAAAATGCTGCTTGGGCGACGCCAAAGCGGCTATGTAACATCTTCCCGTACCGTGTCGTCAGAGCGACCATGATCGGCAGTGGGAGCAAGGCAACGAGTGTGAGCTTCCAACTGATCGTCGTGATCATCGTAATGATGACGAATGTCCCCAACGTCACGCTATCGACGAGTGTCAATATCCCCGCCCCTGCCGTCATCGATACGGCCTGCACATCATTCGTCGCGTGGGCCATCAGGTCGCCAACACGTGACTTTTTGTAAAATCGTTGATCGAGATCGGTAAAGTGCCGATACAGTTGGCTACGTAACATTCTCCCTAGTCGAATCGAAGCGCCGAAGATGAAATAGCGCCAAAAGAAGCGGGCAACATAATTCCCAATCCCGACTGCTGCGAGACCTCCGAGTAACATCCAGAGCGTATTTGACGAGAGTGAACCACGGTTGATTTCGTCGACGATTCGACCAATAATACGCGGTGGAATCAATTCTAGCCCTGCCACGAATATGAGCAAGACGATGCCGAGTGCATACGTCTTCCATTCGAGACGCAAAAACCAAGACAATTGTTTAAATACACGAATATGAAACGCCCCCTTTGTCTTTATATGAAGATTATTCATTAATCGTAGCGAAAGTTTGTTCGATTGTCTAACAAAAAGAGGAAACAAAAAAAAGCACTTCGGATACCGAAGTGCTCTCGTGATTGATTATGATTTCTTTTCGTTTTTCATCTGCACGTTCATGGCGCGCATCACTTGGTTAACTTTCTTCTGTGATGGCTTTTGACCCATTTGCATCATCAACGTACGAATCATATCTTCATTGATTGGCGGGTTCTGTTCAAGGTAGTTCATCATGTATTTACGCGCGATAAAGAATCCAATCGCGATACCCCCGATGAGTGCTGCCACGACAAGAAGAATCCAGAATAATGTACTCAAGGCTTTACCTCCTCTACCATATGAAACATCGTTTTTTACTATACACTAAATTGACCAACTTCGCTAGTCGTCCAGAAAAAAAGTGACGACCAAACAAATGGTCGTCACGAGATTTTCGAATTCGATTAAAGTGATTTTACTGCATTGACGACGTTGTCGACTGACATGCCGTATTCTTTCATAAGGAGATCCCCAGGTGCAGATGCTCCGAACTTGTCGATTCCGAGTACTTTTCCACCGAATCCTACGTATTTATACCATCCAAGTGTCGCACCTGCTTCAAGTGATACACGCTTCGTGATTGAAGATGGAAGGACAGACTCTTTATACTCAGCAGATTGCGCTTCAAAGAGTTCCCATGATGGCATCGATACGACTGCCGCATTCACGCCTTCAGCCGCAAGTTGCTCACGCGCTTCAACGAGAACGTGTACTTCAGAACCCGTACCGAGCAAGAGGACATCTGCATCTTTCGATTCACCTGCAACGACGTATGCTCCTTTTGCTGCCGTTTCAACCGATGTGCCTTCGAGCTCTGGTAACGCTTGACGTGTCAAGACGAGAAGTGAAGGTGTCGTTTTCGATGTTACCGCTTGTTTCCAAGCAGCGATTGTTTCTTTCCCGTCTGCCGGACGAAGAACAGAGAGGTTCGGCATCGCGCGGAAACTCATTAAATGTTCAACTGGCTCGTGTGTTGGGCCATCTTCACCAACTGCAATTGAGTCGTGCGTCAAGATGAACGTTGACGGAAGTCCCATGAGTGCAGCAAGACGAACTGCCGGGCGAAGGTAATCCGAGAAGACGAAGAATGTCGCACCGTAAGGAAGGACGCCGCCGTGAAGTGCCATTCCGTTTACAGCTGCCGCCATTGCGAACTCACGAACACCAAACCAGATGTTACGTCCAGCTGGATCTTCATCGAAGTCCACTGCACCTTTAATCATCGAGTTGTTTGACCCGGCAAGGTCAGCAGATCCACCGAAGAGTGTCGGGACTGCTTTCGCGATTGCGTTTAAAACTTCACCGCTCGTTTGACGTGTTGCTTTTTTCGAACCGATTTCGAATGTTGGCAACTCGCTGTCCCAACCTTCAGGAAGTTCGTTGTTCATCGCACGCACGAACTGCGCACCGAGTTCTGGATGTGCCGCTTTGTACGCTTCTACGAGTTCGTTCCAGTCTGACTCATATTTTGCGCCAGGCTCGACAACTTTCTCGTTGAATAAGTCATATACTTCGTTTGGTACGTAGAATGACTCGCCTTCCCATTTATAGAACTGTTTCGTCAATTCGATTTCAGCATCTCCAAGTGGAGCACCGTGTGATGCCGATTTACCTGATTTGTTCGGTGAACCGAATCCGATGACCGTTTTCACTTCGATCAATGTAGGTTTTGACGTTTCAGCTTTCGCTGCATCGATTGCTTTTGCGATCGAATCGATATCTGTTCCGTCTTCGACACGAATGACTTGCCATCCGTACGCGTTGAAACGGTCTTCTACGCTTTCAGAGAACGATTTGTGAAGATCGCCATCGAGTGAGATATCGTTTGAATCGTAAAGAACGACGAGTTTGCCGAGCTTCAAGTGACCAGCGAGTGATGCCGCTTCTGCCGATACACCTTCCATCAAGTCTCCGTCTCCGCAAATCCCGAACGTGTAGTGGTCAACGACGTTGAACTCGTCGCGGTTGTAAGTCGCTTCTAAGTGCTTCTCTGCCATGGCCATCCCGACAGCCATTGCAATCCCTTGTCCAAGTGGGCCCGTCGTCGCATCGACACCAGCCGTATGACGGTATTCTGGGTGACCAGGAGTCTTCGAGTCCATTTGACGGAATGATTTAAGGTCGTCCATCGACAAATCATATCCAGACAAGTGAAGGAGCGAATACAAGAGCATCGATCCATGACCTGCCGAAAGAACGAAACGGTCACGGTTGAACCAGTTTGGATTTTTCGGGTTGTGACGCATTTTGTCTGTCCAAAGTGTAAACGCCATAGGTGCAGCACCCATCGGCATCCCTGGGTGACCAGAGTTCGCTTTTTGGACCGCATCAATTGAAAGCGTCCGAATCGAGTTAATCGCTAATAATTCTTTAGTAGTTGTTTCCACTAATTTCATCCTCTCTGTGTTAAGAAGGTTTTCTACCCGTCATATTTTATCACACTCATTCGTGTGTCACAACTAATTAATTAGTATAACACATTAAGTGAAATCGTTTCCTTCAATTGCCTTAAAAAAACTGCAATCCGTTCGTCTGATATCCGTTCGTGTATAACAAAAATGCACATCCTATACGAAATAGGATGTGCATTCAGCATCACTCGCCACGATAGCGTTTTTGATCTTCTTTCAACTTCTCTGGTGTGACGTCGTTTCCTTCTGGATCGACGACCTTCATCCCCATCATTTGCGATTTGAACGATTGACGGAACGCCTTCAAATATTCTTGGCGTAAATCTTGTTGTTCGTTCATCTCATCTTGAGACAGTCCTTCTGTCTTCGCTTTGTTGGCGAGGAAATTGATTCGCTCCAATTGTCCTGGTGCTAACATCTGACTCGCCCCCTCTCTAGTGAATTTGTTCTTATACTTTACAAAATCAGAGAGGAAGAATCAAGTTTCAGCTACTGACTGGTGCTCGAGATAACGTCGATTGACGGTCGCTTTCGACACTTCATAACCAAATCCACGGAGTGTTGCCGCAATCTCAGCAAACGTCAACCCGCGTTCGCGCAGTTGGATAATCTCCTCGATTGGCACTTCGATTCGATGTCGCCCACCTTGATCGTTGTTTTGAATATTGCGCTGTGGGTTGAATCCGTTGGCGACGGCACGGCGCATCCCACGAGAAATTTTAGCGTTGTGAATTTTACGTTGATACTCTTCCACAACACTGACAATTTCTAATACCATTTTTTCGGCATCAGAAACGACATAGTCCGACGTCGATTGCATCGTCAGCAACCGAACGTCATGCTTCATCAATGTGTGCAAGATGGCAATCTTGGCATTCCCTCGTCCCAGACGACTGTCGTCCGTGACAAGTACGGCATCCAAATCAGACATCGACACATGGTCAAGCAAATCAAGGAGCCCCTGTCGATTCACTTCATATCCACTCTCTTGCTCCGTGATGATCTCTATGACTTCTGCCCCTAGTTGCGAAGCCAGATGCTGTAATTCATCGACTTGCCGACTGAGTGATGTCTCTTGGGTTGACTTGTTCGTCGATACCCGACAATAGATGACGACTCGCATCGCATCACTCCCTTTCATCGCATTCATTCCTTACGATACACAGTTCGAGAACGGTTCGCAATGATCAACAATCACTCAGCGGCATACCATTTTGTTTTTCGTTCATTATGCTCTTCTCGCTCTTCCATAATTTGTGCTTCGAGTGATTCCGCTTGGACATAAGCGACTTCTTCTTCAATCGTACGTTTCTCCGTAGTGACGACTGGTTCGACTACTGCCGGTTCCCCTCGCATCTCCCCTGCCAAATAAAAAGCGAACATCCCGACCAAGAGCATCCCGACTAAAATGATTCCGTTAAGTGTGTCTTTCATGATTACATTGCCTCCTGTATAAGAATATATGTTCGTTAGAACGTTTGTTCGTTTATCTGTTCTCATCATAAAACAAGAACCCGTGTTCGGTCAACACAAAAAAACGAACGAATGTTTGTACGCTCATGTGTTCTTGTGTTACACTAGACACATAAAGAATAGGATGCGTTTGCAGGTTATTCGATTACATCGAGGTGAACATAATGAAAAAAATGTCAGCGCGACAACAACAGATTCTTGATTTCATCAAAGACGAAGTTCGGGCAAAGGGATATCCGCCTTCTGTTCGTGAAATTGGAGAAGCCGTCGGCCTTGCTTCTAGTTCGACCGTACACGGTCACCTAGATCGTTTGGAAAAACGCGGGTTGATCCGTCGAGACAAGACGAAACCTCGCGCGATTGAAATTTTGACTGAAGATATGCCGGCAATGGAAGAGCAGGAGTCCGTCATGTACGTACCGGTCATCGGGAAAGTTACCGCCGGGACACCGATTACCGCCATCGAGAACGTGGAAGAACACTTCCCGCTCCCGGCACATATCGTCGGTTCAGATAATGTATATATGTTGTCCGTTTCCGGAGATTCTATGATCAACGCCGGAATTTTGGACGGGGACCGCGTGCTCGTTCGTCAGCAAAGCACCGCCGACAATGGAGAGATTGTCGTCGCCATGACCGATGAGGGCGAGGCGACTGTGAAACGGATTTATAAAGAAGCTTCAAAAGTCCGTCTTCAACCGGAAAACGATGAGTTGGAAGCGATGTATTTTGACAACGTCTCGATTTTAGGGAAGGTCATCGGTGTATACCGGACGATTCATTAATGGCTAGTGGCAAGACCCATACCCGAACGAATCTCGTGGCAACCGGCGCACTTGCGGTTGCCACGCCTTTTATTGAAATCGATATTCCGTTCGCATTGATCATCGGTGCGATTATCGGTACACTCTGGCTCTCCCCGGACCTTGACTTAAAATCAGATGCCTATTACCGATGGGGCCCACTTAAATTTATATGGCTCCCATATGTGAAGCTCATGCCGCACCGTTCGCTCTTTTCGCATTTACCTGTTTTGAGTGATCTGATTCGGATTGCGTACATCGGCTTCCCACTCATTCTGCTTTTGCCTTTCACAGCATATGAAACAGAAATCCGGTCGTGGGTGGACGTACACGGCATGTCGTTCTTTTTAGGTCTTGTATTTGCAACGACACTGCACACGACGCTCGACTATACATCGACATTTTTCAAGAAAGCATTCTGAATAATTTAAAGGACCACCTACCGATTTTTTTCGCAGAGGTGGTCCTTTTTACTTGAATGCCATAGTAAGCGAAAGAGCACGGAATGATCTTCAGCTGAAGGTCATTCCGTGCTCTTTTTTTGCATATCTCTTCTATTAGTAGAGCGTCATGTACTGATCGCGTTCCCACTCTGTTACTTGCATACGGAACATATCCCACTCGATTTCTTTCAATTCGAGGAAGTGTTCGCCGATGTGCTCACCGAGTGATTCCATCACGACTTTGTCCGCACGAAGGACTTCAAGTGCATCGAAGAGTGTTGCCGGGAGATCGTCGATTCCGTTTGCTACACGCTCTGGCTTGTCCATCACATAGATGTTGCTGTCGATTGGTTTTGGTGCATTCAAATCTTTTTCGATTCCGTCAAGACCTGAAGCCAAGAGAGCAGCAAGTGCGAGGTACGGGTTCGCTGCTGGGTCAACCGAACGTACTTCGATACGAGTCGAGAGACCACGTGCTGCTGGTACACGTACGAGTGGTGAACGGTTGCGTGCGCTCCATGCGACGTAGCAAGGTGCTTCGTAACCAGGTACGAGACGCTTGTAAGAGTTCACAGTCGGGTTACATACTGCTGTAAACGCACGAGCGTGCTCCAAGATACCAGCTGTGAACGCGCGAGCTGTGTCTGAAAGTTCCATGTCGCCATTCGGATCGTAGAAGACGTTTGTGTCGCCTTTGAAGAGAGACATGTTTGCGTGCATCCCTGAACCGTTTACTCCAAAGAGTGGTTTTGGCATAAATGTCGCGTGAAGACCATACTTCGCAGCGATCGTCTTAACAACAAGCTTGAACGTTTGGATGTTATCTGCCGTTGTGACAGCATCTGCGTATTTGAAGTCGATTTCGTGTTGTCCTGGTGCAACTTCGTGGTGTGATGCTTCGATTTCAAAGCCCATGTTTTCAAGTTCGATGACGATTTCTTTACGGCAGTTCTCACCGAGGTCAACTGGCGCCAAGTCGAAGTATCCACCTTGGTCGTTGAGTTCGAGTGTCGGACGACCTGATGCGTCTTTCTTGAACAAGAAGAATTCTGGCTCTGGTCCAACGTTGAACGCTGAGAAGCCAAGTTTTTGCATTTTCTCAAGGTTACGCTTGAGTGTACCGCGCGGGTCACCACTGAATGGTGTACCGTCTGGGTTATAAATATCACAAATTAAGCGAGCGACTTTTCCGCTGCCATCTGTCCACGGGAAGACAACCCATGTGTTGAGGTCTGGATATAAGTACATGTCTGATTCCTCGATGCGGACGAATCCTTCGATTGACGATCCGTCAAACATCATCTTGTTATCAAGTGCTTTGTCCAATTGGCTGATCGGTACCTCGACGTTTTTGATTGTTCCGAGGATATCCGTGAATTGAAGACGAATAAAGCGTACGTCTTCCTCTTGTGCGATGCGTTTAATGTCTTCTTTTGTGAACGTTTTTCTGGCCATGGTAAAATGTCCCCTCTCACATTGTGTAATGGTTGATGTGTGCGGCGTTATCGATAAAAACGTGAAAGCTCGCCTTGAATGAGCGACGTCTTATTGAAACGACCGGCTTCTTGAAGCTGTGTTTTCAACAAATGATGTAACTCTTTTTCCGAAACCTTTGGTGCTTCATTGACCGGTGCGGCCGGAGCAGACGTTTCCGCTTCTTTTTCACCTTCTTGCTCTAACATGTGGCGAATTGCCGCCAAATTAAAGCCTTGGTCAATGTAATCCTTGATTGCGAGTAGACGTTCGACATCATTAAAGGAATAAAGCCGTCGTTTCGATTCCGTCCGACTAGGCGAAATCAGACCCTGTTCTTCATAATACCGAATCTGTCTACCAGTCAGTTGCGTCAGATCTTGGACGATTCCAATCGGAAACAACGGGTTGGAGCGACGAAATTGATCAGCCATCCTTACCCCTCCTTTTCTGTCTCACAATGTGAGAATAATACATGACAACAATCCTGTCAATAGATGTTAAGAAAGTTAACATGACAGAACGGTTACAAATGTGCTTGTTGATTTTGGTCGTTAAATTCGACCAGTCCTTTATCGTGTAATTGGCTCAACGCCAACATAAGCGCGACTTTCACATGAGCATACGTCAGACCACCTTGAACATATGCTGTGTATGGTGCCCGGAGTGGTCCATCCGCTGACAGCTCGATTGATGAACCTTGGATGAACGTCCCTGCTGCCATGATGACATCATCCTCATATCCAGGCATATAGGCCGGAACGGGTAACGCATGAGCGTTTACCGGTGATGCCATTTGGATGCTTTGACAAAACGCAATCATCTTCTCACGGTCGCGGAACGTCACTGACTGAATCAAGTCCGTTCTTGGAGTCGAATAATGTGGGTCAGTCTCAAATCCAATCAACGATAAAAGGCTTGCCGTCAAGTGTGCCCCTTTCAATGCCTGTGCGACAGTATGAGGAGCCATATAAAAGCCCTGATACATTTCTTGAAGCGAATAGAGTGATGGTCCGGCTTCACTCCCGATACCTGGAGTCGTCATCCGGAACGAACAACGTTCAATCAGTTCTTTCGTCCCTGCGATATACCCTCCCGTCTTCGCCAACCCGCCTCCTGGGTTCTTAATCAAGGAACCCGCCATCAAGTCGGCTCCGACGTGCGTCGGTTCAATTGTCTCGACAAATTCACCGTAGCAATTGTCCACGAACACATACACATGCGGATGCGCCGCTTTGATGCGTTCAATGGCGATCTTGATTTCTTCGACTGGAATGCTGCGACGATTCGCATATCCTTTCGAGCGCTGAATCCCGACGAGTTTCGTCTCCGGACGAATCCGTTCGATGACGCGGTCGATGTCGATTTCACGTTCTTCCTTTAATTCGACAGTATCATAGTGGACACCAAGCTCTTTTAATGAGCCGCGACCGTCCCCACGGATGCCGACGATTTCCTCGAGCGTGTCATATGGCTTCCCTGTGATATACAGCAATTCGTCACCTGGTAGAAGGACACCGAACAAGGCAATCCCGATCGCATGCGTACCCGAGATGATTTGCGGTCGGCATAATGCAAGCTCTGCTCCGAACACGTCTGCATAAATCGACTCGAGCGTGTCACGACCGAGATCATCATATCCATACCCCGTCGTCGGATTAAAATGGAAATCCGATACTTTGTGCTTTTTAAACGATTCGAGAACACGATACTGGTTGAACTCAGCCGTCTCTTCAATCTTCTCAAAAAATGGTTTCACTCGTGCCTCGGCCATTTTCACAAACGGCGCGAGTGCATCATAATGTTCAATCTTTTCTTGCCACATACTTACACCTCAAATTGTTTTAGCGTCGCATATAGACGCGTGTCTTCTCTCATATAGCCTACCAACTCGACAGAACCGTCATCCAAGAAGTTTTCTTCAAGACGGTACATCGCTTCTTTGGCTGGGTGGTAATGTTCAAAAGCCGTCACCGGTAAGACGACGTGGACTTTTGTTAAAATGTCCGAGATTTTATTTTCGAGTGCACCAATCAACTGTTCGATGTCTTCTGAAGCGATCGCAGAGATCAACAGCGGTCCACCGACGAAGTCTTCTGTGAGCCGGTCTTTCTTATTATATACCTCGAGTTGTGGGACCTCACTCGCACCGAGTTCTTCCAATACCGCATTCGTCGTATCGATTTGGTTCAAATAGTGTGGGTTCGATGCATCGATGACGTGGAGGATCAAATCAGCACCGACCACTTCTTCCAAAGTCGAACGGAAAGCGGCAACGAGTTTCGTCGGTAAATCACGAATAAATCCGACCGTATCGGTAATCAACACTTTTCCACCGCGTGGAAGTTCGAGTTCACGCGTCAACGGGTCAAGTGTTGCGAACAACTCATCCTGTTCATACGTATCTGCATCCGTCAATCGATTAAAGATTGTCGACTTCCCAGCATTCGTATACCCGACGAGCGCGACCTGGAAGACTCGATTTTCTTTCCGACGTTCCCGGTAGCGATCTCGGTGTGCGACCGTTCCTTCGAGTTGTTTAGTAATCTCATCGATGCGACGCTTGATGTGGCGACGGTCCGACTCAAGTTTTGTCTCACCCGGTCCACGAGTCCCGATTCCACCACCGAGTCGCGAGAGCTGTGTCCCTTGTCCGATGAGACGTGGTAGTAAATAGTTCATCTGCGCAAGTTCGACCTGCAATTTCCCTTCGCGCGATTGCGCACGGCTCGCAAAGATGTCTAAGATGAGCTGCGTACGGTCAATCAGCTTCATCTCATCCGGGTCGTTCAAGGCGATGCGAATGTTCTTCGACTGCGCCGGTGTCAACTCGGCGTTGAAGATTAACAAATCCGGCTCGAACTGTTCGACGAGCATCGCGAGCTCCTCAATTTTCCCTTTCCCGATAAAGGTACGACGGTCGACTTGTTGACGTTTCTGGTCGAGTCGTGCGACGACTTCACCTTGCGCCGTGTCCACGAGTTCGACGAGCTCGCCCATCGACTGTTCATATGTCCAATCATCGACATCCGGTAACTGACAGCCGACGATGACAACTTTTTCACGTTCTATCATGTAATCCCTCATTCCATAAAGTCTCACCTTTCATCTTACCACGAATCAACGTATAGAGAACGTCCGTTTGTGGTAGGATAAAAGAAGAAGGAGGCTCGACCATGACGAAACGTAGAAAAGACTATCCGCTCCCGGAATTTATCGAAACATACTTGTATCATCTCGGAGCAAGCGGCCGTCAACCCTCGACGCTAAAACGATATCGCTACGACTTGATTGACGTGCATAAATACTTTCACGACCACAATGTCGAACTGAACGAACCGACGGACTGGTTAGACGTCCCCATCGAATCGTGGAAGACGTTTGTGAATGACTTTTTAATCGAAGAGAAGCACTATCAACAGGCGACCGTCGCTCGAATCGTCACGGTCATTAATAGCCTGACCCACTTTTTAAATCCGCTTCGGAAGAAGATGCTTGCCTACTCGCAGCCGGCACATACGTTATCCATCGACCAAATCGCACTCGAGTCTGAATTCAATCGTCTTGTTCATACGATTCGTTCGACGAGGGGCTTGAGCGAGAATCAGTTGCAAGCCCATCCTTATCTTGTCAATCGGAACGAACTGATTGTGACGCTCTTCTATAAATACGGCTTGCGCGTCCATCACATCATTCGTTTGCGTATGAGCGACCTGCATCTGGCTGATCACACCTTTGACGTGTATGACCGTCTCGGGAACCAGTTCACGTTGAAGCTCTCGCAAGAAGACCAATCGTTACTCATGAACTACCTAGCTGACATCCCGACACCGGTGCGACCACGCTGGTACTCGGAAGATCCAGTCTTCGTCTCATTTGATTTCGCGCGAATGACGTTCCGCTGGGTGTATGCGAAGAATCAACCTAAGCAATTGACGATCGTCATGATCACGAAGATGATGCGACAGCTAAATGAACGGAGCGGACTCGCACGATCGGTCACCCCGTCAATGCTTCGAAACGCCCATGTGTTAAAGACATATGCGAGCGATATGACACCATCCGAACGGATGAACCTTACCTGTATGCATAAGGAATCTTCACTCCGCCGGTATGAACAGGCGTATCAAGAGTTCGGAACTGAATTGTTCGAGTCAGACGAAAGACCCGCCCTCTCGTGAAGGGCGGGTCTTGTTTTGTTCGTTTTTAAGTGTTATCGAAATATGGCATGTACGACATTTATAACTAAATAATGATTAAGCCGATTATAATTTATTCGGCTTCAATTGCATGCTGAAATAGTCTTTCCCTTTCTTCGTCAATTTGACGAGTATCGATTCTTGAAAATAATGCACCATCATATTGAAGAATCGAAGCTTTCACTTGTAATACCCCCCACCCTTCCTTGTCTACCTCTATTGCATCACGTATTTTTTGACTCGAAAATGGTAAGAAAGGCCATAATACATTACCAAAATTGACGATTAAAAACGTACAGTCCGCTAATGTTTGTCTGCATTCCGCTGGATTTTCCTTTATCGTTTTCCATGGTTGCGTTTGATCGAAATATTTGTTCGAAAATCGAATCGCTTCAAAAATCAATTCCAATGCTTGTTTAAAATTCGTATCTTCGATTAACTGACCTACTTCTGCGTACAAGTTGCTTATCCGTTCTTCAATCTCACTTGAAATATTTTCGTTCGGAATGTGATTATCAAAAGATTTCTCGATAAATTTTAATGTTCGATTCACGAAGTTCCCATAGGCCCCTAAGAGTTCTGCATTGTGGCTATAAATGAACTCCTTCCATGAAAAATCTGCATCCCGATTTTCAGGTGCATTAATCGTTAAGAAATAGCGAATAGAATCTGGATCATATCGTTCTAACATATCAGGAAGCCAAACCGCCCAATTTTTACTTGTTGAGAGCTTTCTTTTTTCTAGCGTCAGATATTCGTTAGATACGATATGGGTCGGGAGTGCTTTGCCTCCAAGAGCCTCTAAAATCGCTGGCCAGATGATGGAATGAAACGGGATATTATCTTTTCCATGAACGTAATAAGCTCGAGTTGTATTGGACCAAAAAGTAGCCTCATCAGCTTCTGCTGATTGCGCCCACAATCGGCTTGCAGAGTAATATCCTGAAACCGCCTCAATCCATACATACACCTTTTTCTCTTCATATCCTTGAATTGGAATGTTCACACCAACAGATAGATCACGTGATACCGCACGGTCGTGAAGACCTTCTTGTAAGTAACGCTTCGTCAAAGAAAGCGCGTTCTCCCTCCATAACGATTGACGGTCCGCATTTTCCGTATAATTTTCAAGAAATTTTTGAAACGAGCTCAACGAGAAATAAAAATGTTCAGTAAAACGTGTGGACGGTTTGTGCATACAGTGCTTACATCGAGGTTCCAATAAATCTAATGGTTCCAAAATTGTTGAGCAGTGATCACATTGATCACCACGAGAGGGACCATGACAAACCGGACATGTACCTTCAACATAGCGATCTGGTAAGAATTGCATACATGTTTCACAATAGGCTTGTTCCACTTCTTTTTTATAAATAAAACCTTTTGAGTAGAGTTCAGTAAATATGTGTTGTACCACCTCATGATGCTGGGGATGATCGGTACGCGCATACACATCATAAGAGAAACCTAGGGAAGAATAACACGCTACGAATTCTTCATGGTATCGGTCGGCAATTTCAGTAACCGATACACCTTCTTGTTTAGCACGTACAGTGATTGGTGTTCCGTTACAATCACTTCCTGAAACATATAGAACGTCTTCCCCCTTACTACGATAATATCTTGCTAGGATATCACCTGAAAGTAGGCTAGAAATATGCCCTAAATGCAATGAACCATTTGCGTAAACCCAAGCACCACCAATAAATATACTCATTCTTAAATCCTCTCCCATCCTTAAAATTGAAAAAACCTCGCCCTTAACTGTCAATAACAACAGTTAAGGGCGAGGTTTGAATTCTCGCGGTACCACCTTAATTCGCAATCTGATTCACATCAGATGCCTCTACAAGTACTGTGTATTATGCTATACACGAATACCGTGACATGGATAACGGATGCCAAATCCCGTCGCCTCCTACTTGTGAATCCACACGTTCAGGACGAAGCTCAGAGACCATTTTCAATCGAGTGTCTTTTACCTTTTCTCAGCTTACAAGGTTCTCTGTATAAAAACGAACTCGATTTACTTTTCTCTTCAACGCATTTTCATATAGTTATACGTATCTTAGTCTTACCAGTTATCAGTAGTCAATATATTTCTAACCTTGAGGTTTATATAACTTATCGACACTCATCAAAGTGTCGTCTTCAAAAGACACCTTGTAGATATCTGGCATGTCGAGCTCTTTCCAAAATTCATATCCATATCGCTCGTCAAAATAATTCAACATGAGAACCATAATATTTCCGTGTGTGCCGAGCACCACTTTTTTCCCTCCGTACTCACGGAAAAGTGATTTAAGAGCATTTACTCCTCTGGATTGAGCCTCAACATTAGACTCTCCACCCTCCCATGCGAACCTCGGATTCTGCCAAACGGCCTCCATCGCGCTTGTAAAGTCTTTAGCTGGTGCTGAAGTCAACGCTCGTTCTTTCAAATCATCGATTACTTTAATTTCCTGCTCAAGATAATCTGCAATGCCTTGTACGGTTTGAATGGCTCGTTTATATGGACTCGAAGTCACGATATCGACATTCTCACCAACTAGAAGGTCTGTAATTCCAGCAACATCATGCATCCCTCTCTCGGATAAAGGTCTGGTGAATTCGTCTGCCGTATAGGTTGAATGTGCATGTCTGACAAAGTATATAGTTGTCATCCAATAGTCCCCTTCTAAAAAATATGTACTTGTTACATACGATTTTCAGCCTCAATATAATCTTTAGAATGATGATTTAGCTGTAAAAATTCATTCTGCAGCAACCCATAAATAACATGATCAACGTAACGGTCATACAGCCATTCCGCATCTCGAATGATCCCTTCTTCTCTAAAGCCAAAACGTTCCGGGAGTGCACGACTTTTTACATTATCAGTCGCGACTCGAATCTCAATCTTATTTAATTTCAAATCTCGGAACCCGTACTCGATGATGGTCTCGAGCGCTTGACTCATGATACCTTTCCCCTGAAACTCTTGTCCGAGCCAGTAACCAATTGTGCCGCATTGGATCCCACGATCGATTTCGTTAAATCCGATTGTCCCGGCAAGCACACCTTTATACATCACAGCGAATGATTTTGGGAATCCACCCGTCTCAATCAGTCCTTTGATTCGTCCTTCTATGTTCTTCTTCGAGTCTTCCACTGACATGATATAATCAAGCCAACCAAGCCATTCTCGTAGATAAGGCTTCGATGCAATCGTCAATTTGAATAGTGCTTCTGCATCGCCTGTATTGAACATTCTCAATGTGATATCGTCATTTATTTTATATTCAAGCATATGGATTCATCCTTATCATTCATATTTTATCAATTCGTCTTTATATGTCACTGCAATCTTAATTGGGTTGATGACATGTGTGCTTAGTCTTTCAAACGTAGCAATTAAGCTATATTGATCAATGTCCAACTCAAAAATCTCTTGTATGTATGAGGTTTGCCAACTCGCTTCAAAATACCACTTGAAATGTTTTCTATAGTCCCAACCGTCACTTGATCCGACGATATGTAACTCTTTTTCATAGAATTGCGGTTGAAGCACCAGTTCTTCTTGATTACCGTCTGATAAGATACAGATAGACCCATTCGGCATTACTGCCTGTTGAAGGTTCATGAACCCTTCATTTCGAGCAGAACACTCCATGCCATAATGGTAGTGGCTGTCCTTCACCTCGTTCGGGGCGTATACCTGTTCAACTCCAAACCGATAAGCTAATTCTCTTCGATTCGAATCTGGCTCGATTGCATCAATCTTCTTCACACCATAATAATTTCTTAAGTAATATGTTGCGAGTAAACCCATCGTCCCCAATCCAGAAACAATGACCGAATCGGTAGAGGATGGTGCTAATTTTCTAACCCCTTTCGCTGCATCACATGACAAAATCGCTAGCAACGCCGTTTTATAATCCACTTCCGGTGGAACATAAAACGCTTGTTGTTCAGAGACAATCCCGTACCTTTGTTGTCCATAAAAAGCAATCACCCGGTCGCCAACATGGAGTGTCGTGACATCCTCACCCTTATCTACAACCCTTCCATAACTCTCATATCCCACTTTACGAGGATATTCCGGATTCAAATCAGTCAAATCAGATTCTTCATATTGCGGAAGCTCTGCACCAATGCTAATGGCTGTAGCGATGGTTTCAATCAAAACTTGATCCGCTTCAAGAGCAGGTACTCGTGATGTAACCCACCCCAACTCCTTCTTACCGACTAGTTTCAAAGCTTGTTGAATCATTTCACCCTCCTAATATTGACAATCGCGACCATACGACAAGTTTACAGAATTAATCAAATTTTGTATAATTATTTTTATATCATTTTATGAAGAGGTGTAAATGTGTAAAAACGATTCGTCCACCCTACCTAATTGAATAGATTCGGAGGAGATTTGTGATGAAATCGTTTTATACACTGCTCGTTAGCCAATGGCTCGCCAATATTGGCGATGTCCTATACATCGTCGCGCTCATTGCCTCGTTGTATCAACAAACCGGTTCCGCTCTCATGGCGGCCAGCTTCCCGATTGCCGTGACTGCCGGTATGACACTCAGCGGACTCTTTTTCGCCCGTATCCTCAGCCGCTACTCGCTAGGGAAAACGCTCGTCCTGTCACAACTGATGAAGACGGTCACCCTTGTTCTCGTTCTCTTCACGGATTCGATTCTAGTTCTCGGTCTTGTCGTGTTGATCGCTTTCCTCGATGGGTTCGCACGTCCCATCCAAGCATCATTCATCCCAAGATTGACGACGAATCGTCAACAAGCGAACAGCCTCGTGCAAGGGTCCAATCAGTTCATCCAACTCGCGATGTGGCCACTCGGGACGATGCTCGTCTCTCTCACGTCGAGCACCATTGCGTTAATCGTTTCCCTCGTCCTCTTCGTTCTTTCCACGATTGTGACAATTTACTTCGATCAATCGCTTGCGGAAGACGTCGTCGATGATGTAACGGATGACTCGATTACCTTACGCGCCAGTCTTACTTATGTAAGAACGTCACCATTCGCCCGTCGTGTGACATGGTTTGTGACGTATGAATCATTTGTCAGCACGCTCTGGATTTCGGCATTACTTCTCGTCTATCTCGAACGACATCTACAAGTCGATACGGGCTGGTGGGGGACGCTCAACGCAGCATTTTTGATCAGTATGATTGCGGTGAGTGCCTATCTTTATCGGTCTCGACGAGCGCCATCGTTACCGTTGACCGCTATCTTATCCATTGTGGCCGCCATTTTGTTCGGCATGACTGCACATCTCGCGTTTGCAATTTTGGCGTTAGTGATTCAAGGCGCAGCTACACAAATCCGCATCATCCAGACGAACACGGTCATTCAAGAAGAGATCCCGACTACACAGCTTCCTTATGTATATAGTGTGCAACAAACGGGATACGCCCTTGCATTCAGTGTGGGGAGTTTACTGTTCGGACTTCTTGCGGACGGACTACCGATTGATTCGGTTTACCTTCTCGGAGCATTCTTGACACTTCCGTTGATATGGATCGGGCGATTAACAGAACAGTCCATCTTGACCGTATCATCTGTATAAGTAACAGGCGCCTTCTCAAAGAGAGGGCGCCTTTATGTATAGAACTTTCCACCAAAATATATGGTTGGACTCCCTTTTCGAATACAATCGAGTGAAATCACAGATGCAATGGTCGGTTCCGAAAGCGTGATGATTTCTAGAACTGAGTTCAGCCCACAAATGCGATAGTGCGTGAAGATTGTTGAGTCATCATGTATCACTTCCCAAAATGAGAAACGCGTTCGTTTCAAAAAATCCAAATATCCGGATTGCTCGAATCGCTTGATTTGTGACCCCTCAAACTCATCTGACGGTTCATCCATGATTCCATCCGCAAATGACTCTTGAATAGTTTCTAAGTAGATCACGTCTTCAAAACATAGTTTTACATTGATCACTTCTCGCTGGGAATGAACTCCACCAACTTCGACCCGTTCACGGAATCTCGTGTTTCGCTTCTTCTGGTGATCGAGTAACTGTAATTGAAAAGTAAGACGGCTCGATCCTAAATCATGTTGAAAATCAAACACGTGCATCATACCGTGATAGAAGAATAAATCTTCGAACTTCATTGTCATCCCCCCTTTTAGTCAATTTCGTATTGAAACACTCCGACGCCATAGCCACGTTTCAAATCTCCTAAAATAAAAAGTGACAGAATGCTTGCCTCGGTCTCAATCAAAAATCGAAATCCTTCCAACTCATCACTCGCCTCAATCATTGTAATCAATTGAAGAAGTTCACCTTCAGATACGTTTGGAAGTTGACAGGTCATCATATACTCATTCGACCACATCCATTTTCCGTAATGTTCGACACTGTATTCACACTTTGTCACATCTGCCCATCCCTTGAGATCAGTTAGAAATCGACTCTTCTTTAAAACTGTCTGAAATGAAGTGACGTTTAGTAATTTGAATAGTCGCAAGAGGAATGTCTCAGATGACTGTACTTTCGGCAACCCGAATTCCCTCCAATGACTATCCGATGATAGTTTATACAAGTCTTCACTCTTTAGTGAAGACGAATCAGGGTCATGAAAGTCTCGACTATTAGCACATAAGAAATCAATAGTCGAGATACTTTGTTCATTTGGATAATCGACTCGTGCATGTGTTGAATAGATCTCACGACGATACGGATCATACAACAAGAGAAGTCGACCCTCTATATACACGCCCAACGGCAAGGTCAAATCAACGTACCGAAGTCGTCCTAATTGTGACTTAGTGACAATCACGTCAAGTTCACAGTAATCTGTGACTCGATACGAACCGACAGGCAATCGACTCAAATAGTCTGTTTTCAATGTGAACAGATCCATTATCTGAAATGAGTTCACCTTTAGATGCTCAACGTTTATTTCATCAAAATTCAATTTGGATTCCCCTTTCTCACAATGGATAAGACAAACTGTAGCGATTCATATCGTATACTAGAAGAAACAAATGATCGGAGTGATTCCCATGTCGAAGCTTTCACACGAAGAAACTCTCGAGTTATTAAATACGTTAGAGTCTCGCTTTACCGAAAACGTTGAACGTCATCCTGACCTCATCTGGTCAGACGTATTGGAACGAATTCAAGTTAATCAGGACAAGTTGGCTACACTCTCCTTAATGGAACAGACAGGAGGCGAACCCGACGTGATACGTCTAGCTAACGGAGATCTCGCTTTTTGCGACTGTTCAGTCGAGAGTCCGAGCGGTCGACGAAGCCTCTGTTATGATGAACCCGCTCTTGAGGCACGTAAGAAGAACAAACCCGCCGGAAGCGCGATCGCCTTATCTGAACAGATGGGCATAACCCTTCTCGACGAAGAAACATACCGACATTTACAAACATTCGGTGCATTCGATTTGAAGACTTCGAGTTGGATTCACACACCGGACACCATTCGTCAAAAAGGTGGAGCCCTGTTCTGCGACCGCCGTTATGATCACACCTTCGTCTATCACAATGGTGCAGACTCTTATTATGCGGCTCGAGGATTTAGAGGAATGATCACGATTTAAGCAAGGCATTGCGCCTTGCTTCTTTTTTATCGGCATAACCAACTAAGGAATTGCGGAATATACATGATGAAAAACAAACTGACAGGAATCATTGCAATTAATCTTAACACCCATATAGTTCTACTTTTGAACTTCCGAGAGTAAAACAACAATGCACCAAACGTAATCGCATTCGCTGTCACATTCGGTTCTTCTATTCCGTTCTTAATCCATTGCCTGAAAAAAACCTTCCATCCAGGAAAGGATTCAAGGGCGAACGATTCATCGAAACTCGGTGTAAGATTGTATTTTAGCCTTACAAACCAGGCTCCTATATAAACAGAGATGAATAAGATTGCGTAGGACATGAGGGCGAAGTTCCACAATTTCTCTTTCCACCCCTCACTCCGAACGTACAAGACATACATCACAATCATGACGCTAAAGATCACATTTATGATGAATGGTGGTGAAATGGTTAGAATGGAAAACGTCTCTCGATCTAACACCATTCCCACTTGAAATATTCCTTGCTGAAACATAGCTTTTCCTCGCTCTTTTTGATTTATAAAAATCTAATAATACGGTAATTGAAATATCAAAGAAAATGCTACATTTCTCGTTTACCCTATCTATGCTCTATCTGAATATAATCGATTTCGTGTACAGATCCCATCAAAAAACTGCAGACAGATTGTCTGCAGTCAACGTTTACGCGTGTAGTGTCACATTCAATTCTTCTGCGACTGTTTTGAACGCTTCTAGTGCACGTTCGAGGTCATCTCTTGTGTGCTCCGCTGTGACGATGGTCCGGATGCGTGCTTTTCCGCGCTCAACTGTTGGGAAAGCGATACTCTGTGCAAATACGCCATGCTCTTTCAGTTTGTCCGAGAACGTATGCGCGAGTGTCTCTTCACCAAGCATGACCGGAGTGATCGGTGTTGTCGCATGTCCGATATCGAAGCCGAGGTCGCGTAGTCCGTTCTTGAAAAATTCCGTGTTCGCCCACAACTTGTCGAACAACTCTTCTTCCTCTTTCATGACACGGATTGCTTCACGGTTCGCAGCAACAACTGCCGGTGGATGTGATGTCGAGAAGAGGAATGGACGACCTTTGTGGATCAAGTAATCGCGTACGTCTTGTGAACAGGCAACATACCCGCCTAAGACACCGATTGCTTTTGAAAGCGTTCCGACCTGTAACGCGACACGACCGTCCAAACCGAAGTGGTTGACCGTTCCGCGACCGTTCTTCCCGAGAACGCCGGATGCGTGCGCATCATCGACCATGACCGCAGCATCATATTTCTCTGCAAGTTCGACAATCGCCGGAAGTGGTGCGATGTTCCCGTCCATCGAGAACACACCGTCCGTTACGACGAGACGTGTCCGATAATCTTGTGTCTCTTTTAATGACTTCTCCAAGTCTTCAAGATCGACGTGCTTATAAATGCGTCGCGCTGCTTTCGTAAGACGAATCCCGTCGATAATCGACGCATGGTTGAGTGCGTCACTGATGACGACATCTTCCGGTCCGAGAAGTGCAGACAAGACCCCGAGGTTCGTCGCGAATCCTGATTGGAAGACGAGCGATGCTTCCGTGTGCTTGAACTCTGCGAGTTCGCGCTCAAATGCTTCGTGCATCTCGAGAGTACCGGCAATCGTCCGGACCGATCCTGTTCCCGCACCGTACTGTTCGACCGCTTCAATCGCTGCCTGCTTCAAACGTGGATGGTTCGCAAGTCCAAGGTAGTTGTTTGATGACAGCTGGACGAGCGACTTCCCGTCGATTGTCACTTCGTTCCCTTGTGCCGATTCGAGTGGGACGAGCTTACGGAACGTCCCCTGTTCTTTCATCTCATTGATTGCTTCTGTAATATGTTCAAATGCCATGTTGTTTCCCCCTTTAAGGTATTAAGACGACCTTCCCACATTTCCCTGCCCGCATGAGTTCGAACCCTTTTTCGAACTCTTCGAGCTTGAAGACGTGCGTGATGATCGGTTCTACGTTCAACTGACCCGTCGCGAGCATCGTCGAGACTTGCCCCCACGTCTCGTACATCTTCCGTCCTGTGATCCCTTGGACACGGACACCTTTAAAGACAACATCACGCGTGAGGTCGATGGCGACCGGACGAGCTGGGAGTGACAGTACGTTGACATCCCCGCCTGCCGTGACCATTTTGAACGCCTGGTCGATCGCAATCGGATGACCGCTCATCTCACAGACGACGTCGATTCCATCTCCATCCGTCTCCCGTTCGATCAATTCGAGCGGATTTTCTTCTAAGCTGTTGATGACGACATCCGCTCCCATCTCTTCAGCAAGTTTCAAACGATACGGATTGACGTCAATCGCATAAACGCGACTCGCGCCAGCTGCTTTGGCAACACCTACCGCCATGAGACCGATTGGTCCACATCCGACGATGGCGACCGATTTGGCGGATACGTCACTCGCTAGCACCGTGTGCACCGCGTTCCCTAGCGGTTCTTGAATCGAGGCGAGTTTCGTTGGCATCGACTCCGGGTTCACCCATAGGTTCTCTTCAGGCATAACGACATACTCTGCAAAACAACCTTGCGTGTCCACACCGATGATTTTTGTATTTTTACAGATGTGATATTGTCCACGCAAACATTGTTTACACTGATGACAGACGATATGCGTCTCAGCGGATACGGTCTGTCCGATTTTGATGCGCTTCGTCCCTTCCCCGAGTGCCACGACTTCTCCCGAAAACTCATGACCGAATATATACGGTGGTTTGACACGGCTCTGTGACCATTCATCCCACTCATAGATATGAACATCGGTCCCGCAAATCGATGTCGCTTTGACTTGAATAAGTACTTCTCCAGGCCCCGGCGTCGGAACTGGTACGTCGACCAGTTTAGCCCCAAATCCGGCCGTGTGTTTTTGAATCGCTTTCATTACTGGTGTCGTTGTTTCCTTCTCTTTGGTTGACACGAGTTGTTCCATTGAAAACGTCCCCCTCTTGTCTCTTATGATCGAACGATACGTTCTTTATCATCTTGTCATAAAATGACGAAACTGAGAAGATGCATCATGATTTTTTTATGACATTCTTCTGAGAGTTCGTCTTAACACGTCTCACTCAACTGATGTGAGATATCACCAATCGTCACTTCTTTATATTGATTGTTCGAATACTCAATCACTGTCAAGCTCGTTCCTTCAATCTCATCATCAAACCACAACTCAGATATATTCGCTTCTCTGATTTCTCGTAATATCGCTTGAATCACCATTCCGTGTGTCACAACCAGAACATTGCCACTCGTATTCGCTTGAATGATGTGTTGCATCGCGGATGAAACACGATTCGTGAATGTCAACATGGCTTCCCCATGATTCAATCGATGGTCATATTGACTCGGATTTGACCAAAATGTTTCAAATACATCTATTCGTTCGATTTCGTCTTCTGCCTTCCCTTCCCAAACACCAAACGAGATTTCATCCAACTCATCTAAAATATGTATCGGTGAATCTAACGATACGTCCATCGCTTCTAACGTTTGAATGGCTCTACCACTGGGACTCACATAAACGGTCTCAAAAGCAATCGTTTGAAGTCGGTTTCCTAACTTCTCCGCATTCAAGATTCCCTCGCTCGTTAACGGCGAATTTTGCCGACCTTGTAAACGCCTTTCTTTATTCCACTCTGTCTGTCCATGTCTGACGATATATAACGTTAACACCTTAATCATCCTTTCACATCAGCATTAAAAAGAGGAGCCATCCGCGCCGATGGCTCCTCTTCACAAGAATAGGACCTATGTCCCGACCGCTCATCGTGGCTCAATGATGAGCTTGATGGCAGTACGTTCCTCTCCGTCAATCATAATATCGGTAAAGGCTGGAATGCAAATCAAATCGAGACCGCTTGGCGCGACGAAGCCTCTGGCGATCGCGACGGCTTTGATGGACTGATTCAGCGCACCTGCCCCAATCGCCTGTATCTCACACGTTCCTTTTTCACGTAGCACACCCGCTAAAGCACCCGCAACGGAGTTAGGGTTCGATTTTGCCGAAACTTTGAGTACGTCCATTCTTGTTTCCCCCTCGGGTAGGTTGTTCAATCAAACCAGACGGTCTGATCATCTAGGTGTATTCGTTCGATTTTTGTCGCTCGTTTCGTCTGATCATCGATTGTAATGAAAACTCCATTAAGTTGTTCCCGTCCCTCAGCAACTTCAAACCGAACTGGGAGTTGTGTCATAAATTTTTTTAAAACAACGGATGCATCCATCCCGAGTACCCCGTCAAGTGGACCCGTCATCCCGACGTCGGTAATATACGCTGTCCCGTTCGGCAAGACACGTTCATCTGCCGTCTGTACGTGCGTATGCGTCCCGACTACAGCTTGGGCACGCCCGTCAAGGTGATACCCCATCGCAATCTTTTCACTTGTCGCCTCGGCATGGACATCAACGAAGATGGCGTCTACCTCGTCACGCACTTCTTCGACGAGACGGTCGACGGTACGGAACGGACAGTCAAGAGACGGCAAAAAGACATTCCCCATGACATTGATGACAGCCAATTTCTTTCCATTTTGTTTTAACTTCATCATCCCGACCCCAGGTGTCCCGTCCGGATAGTTTGCTGGACGGACGATCCGGTCGGCATCGTCAATCCAATCAAAGATGTCACGGTTATCCCACGTATGGTTCCCCATCGTCACCCCATGGAAGCCGAGTTCTAAAAACTGTTGATAAATCTTTTTTGTGAGACCACGACCGTTTGCCGCATTCTCACCGTTGACGAGCATGAACGTCGGGTTGTATTTGTCTTTCAAACGACCAATCTGATTGCTCAAAATATCTCGACCGGGTTTCCCGACGACATCACCGATAAATAAAATTTTCATATAAAATCCTCCCTCAAACAGAAAAAGCGGAGAAATTCTCCGCTTCGTTTACTTCGCATAATCGACGGAACGTGTTTCACGAATAACCGTCACTTTAATTTGTCCAGGATAATCGAGTTCATCTTCGATTCGTTTACAAATATCGCGTGCCATCTTACCGGCGACGACATCGTCGACGACGTCAGGGCGAACGATAATTCGAACTTCACGTCCCGCTTGAATCGCATACGATTTCTCGACACCTTCAAACGACTCACAGATTGACTCGAGTCGTTCGAGACGGCGAATGTAGCTTTCTAGCGTCTCTTGACGAGCTCCAGGGCGAGCTGCCGACAAGGCATCAGCTGCTGCGACTAGTACTGCAATCGTCGATGTCGCCTCGACGTCCCCGTGGTGGGAAGCAATCGAGTTGATAACGACCGGATGTTCCTTGTACTTCGTTGCAAGCTCTACTCCGATTTCGACGTGACTGCCCTCGACTTCGTGGTCGATCGCTTTTCCGATATCGTGCAAGAGTCCAGCTCGCTTCGCGAGTGTGACGTCTTCCCCGAGTTCGGCTGCCATCATCCCGGCAAGATGTGCCACCTCGACCGAGTGAGACAAGACGTTCTGTCCATAACTCGTACGATAGCGCATGCGACCGAGTGTCTTGACGAGGTCTGGATGGAGTCCGTGAATACCGGCTTCGAAAGTAGCTTCTTCTCCGTACTCACGAATGCGCTCATCGACTTCACGACGAGACTTCTCCACCATCTCTTCAATGCGAGCCGGGTGGATGCGCCCGTCTTGAACGAGTTTTTCGAGCGTCATTTTGGCGATTTCACGGCGAACCGGATCGAAACCTGACAAAATGACCGCTTCTGGCGTGTCATCGATGATGAGGTCAATTCCAGTCAGCGTCTCGAGTGTTCGGATGTTACGTCCTTCACGCCCGATGATGCGACCTTTCATCTCATCACTCGGTAAGTTGACAACGGATACCGTCGTCTCCGCGACATGTTCAGCAGCGTATCGTTGCATCGTGAGAGATAAGAGGTGTTTCGCTTTTTTATCCGCTTCTTGTTTTGCTTTTTGCTCGATTTCTTTTTGAAGGAGAGCAGCATCGTGAAGCGCTTCCTGCTTCGCTTCGTCCATGATGATGGTACGTGCTTCATCTTTCGAGAGGGCTGCCACGCGTACAAGTTCTTGGCGTGCCTCTTCGTATAAGTCCTCCACTTTGCTTTCGAGCATTTCTGCTTCACGTTTGCGTTTTTCGAGCCCGCGCTCCTGTTCATCTAGCGAATCTTCTTTCCGCTCGAGCATATCTGCTTTGCGGTCGAGAAGCTCTTCTTTTTGAACGAGGCGATTCTCTTTCACTTTCTGGTCTTCGCGACGTTCACGCAATTCTTGTTCCGTCTCATTGCGAAGTTGAATCATCTCTTCTTTTACTTCAAGCCGTGCTTCTTTTTGCATCGCTTCCGATTGTTGTTTTGCTTGTTCTACAATCTTAGTCGCTTCCGTCTCGGCACCTTGAATCTTCGCTTCGGCGATCGATTTACGCACAAAAAAACCTGCAACAAAAGCTATCGGCAAAAGGAGGATCAGAATAAGCCAGTATAGCCATTCCATCATGTTCACCTCCCTTTCGCAAGGTTATTTTATTTTTTTAATAAGTGAGTAACGCAGGCAAGCCCGCGCATAACTTTATTGTACTTATTTAAGAGAGAGAATGCAATGCACGGACAGGATAGAACTACCAATTGCCTAAAAATTATACTAAAAAAATCTCACTCGGATGATTCCGAGTGAGACCATGTGCTTATTCGTCATCAAGAAGTGAGAGAACTTCGTCGTCTTCACCTTCAACTGTGACTGTTTTTTCCCCGTTCAAGCCGTAGTGATCACGAATTTGACGTTCCACTTCGGCCGCGATGGCTGGATTTTCTTTCATGTATTGTTTCGCATTTTCACGACCTTGACCGAGACGCTCCTCGTTGAACGAGTACCATGCACCGCTCTTTTGAACGATATCGAGGTCTGCACCGATGTCGATGAGTTCCCCTTCACGTGAAATCCCTTCACCGTACATGATGTCTACTTCCGCCGTCTTGAATGGTGGTGCGATCTTATTTTTTACAATCTTGATCTTCGTACGGTTCCCGACCATATCTTGACCTTGTTTGAGCGTTTCTGCACGACGTACTTCGAGGCGTACTGAAGAGTAGAACTTCAAGGCACGACCACCAGGTGTCGTTTCCGGGTTACCGAACATGATTCCAATTTTCTCACGAATTTGGTTAATGAAGATGACGATTGTTTTCGATTTGTTCGTTGCACCAGACAATTTACGAAGTGCCTGAGACATCAAACGAGCTTGAAGACCGACGTGCGAGTCCCCCATCTCCCCTTCGATTTCGGCTTTAGGTACGAGTGCTGCAACCGAGTCGACGACGAGGATATCAACTGCTCCCGAGCGAACGAGCGCTTCAGCGATCTCGAGCGCCTGTTCCCCTGTATCTGGCTGAGAGAGCAACAACTCATCGATGTTGACGCCAAGATTTTTAGCATACTTTGGATCGAGTGCATGCTCGGCATCGACAAATGCAGCTTGACCGCCACGTTTTTGAACTTCTGCAATCGCATGAAGGGCAACAGTCGTCTTACCTGAAGATTCTGGTCCGTACACTTCAATGACACGACCGCGTGGATATCCACCCGCTCCAAGTGCGACGTCGAGGGCAATCGACCCAGAAGGGATGACCGATACTTGCTGGTCTGTATTTTCACCAAGGCGCATAATCGAGCCTTTACCGAATTGTTTCTCAATTTGGCGCAATGCCATTTCTAACGCTTGTTTACGATCACTCATAGATAAATGAGCCTCCTTTAATTGATACTTTCATTATACGTGAACATATAGCGATACACAAGTTTTTTACGAACATTTATTCGCCTTTTTTAATTCGTTGTATGAGGGCCCATAGTCCATCTTTTGCAGCCCGCAGCCGAATGACGTTACGTTCTTGATGCGGATAAACACGCTCGATGACCTCGATTCCATCCGGTGTTTTCACCCCGATGTAGACGGTACCGACGGGACGTCCTGAATTTGAGGTTGGTCCAGCTTCACCGGTAAACGAAAGCGCGTAGTCCGCATTTGTTTGTTTAACTAATCCATCTACCATCTCATAAGCAACTTCTTTTGAGACGACTGAGTGCTGTTCAATTGTATCAAGAGCGACCCCTAAATACCTATTTTTTAGCTCATCTGAATAGGTGACGACCCCCCCTAAAAAGACAGCCGATGCTCCCGGAGTCGATGTGATCATCGATTGGACTTCTCCTCCGGTCAATGACTCAGCAATTGCGAGTGTTTGGTGATGACGTGTCAATGATTGCACGAGGTGTGAGGCAATCGTTTCATCATCTGACCCAAAATAATACGAACCGACACGTTGTAAGATTTCATCTTTCATTTCTTCAATCATCAGTCGTGCAGCCGTATCATCTACCGCCCGAGCACTGATTCGAAGTCTCGCTTCTCCTGTCTCAGCATAAGGTGCGACAGTCGGGTTAGACCCGTTCAACAAGTCTTTGACGGCATCATCAAGTGCCGATTCTCCAATTTCATAAAATCGTAACGATTCTGAGACGAGCGTCGCGCCTGAAAACTTTTTCGGAAACGTCGCATCGATGAGCGCCCGCATCTCGCGTGGCACACCAGGAAGTAGCATCCACGTCGTCTCCCCTTCAATCCACATACCTGGAGCCAGACCGACCGGATTTTGTAAAACGTCCGCACCTGACAAGACGTCCGCCTGACGAGCGTCCCCTTCATTCATCTCACGGTTACGTGACTGAAGAAATTGTTGAATCGTGTGAAACGCCTCTTCGTCTCGAACAATCGGGCGTTCGAGCAAATCAGACAAGACTGTCTTCGTGACATCATCTGCCGTCGGTCCAAGTCCACCTGTAACGATGACAAGGTCTGAACGACGAAGCGCAATCTCGAACGTCTCCCGCATTCGTTCCGCGTTATCCCCGACAACTTGATGATACAAGACCGAGACACCGTATTTCGACAGTTGTTCCGATATGTAACTCGCATTCGTATTGACGATTTCTCCTAAGAGCAACTCGCTTCCTACCGCAATGATTTCGGCTCGTTTCATCTTATTTCCTCCTCGACTTCAAAAAAAAGACGAGCTAGATCAACCAACTCGTCTTTGTCGACTTACATCGACTTCACAATAATCTTGTAGTTTTGTGCGAAATACTCGGCACCTGAGTAAATCGTGAGTGCGAGTGCCAACCACATCGCCCATTCCCCAAACGGGATGCCGACATAACTGAAAATCGGGTTACCGAATAGGAGGAAAATGATAGCGAACAGTTGCACCCATGTTTTAGCTTTGCCTGACTTACCCGCCGCGACGACAATCCCTTCGTCGGCAGCGACAAGTCGAAGACCCGTGACCGCAAACTCACGAGAAAGAATCACGACAACGACCCACGCAGCCACGAGGTCCATCTCGACGAGCAACACGAGCGCCGCTGTCACGAGTAGTTTGTCCGCGAGCGGGTCCATGAATTTCCCAAAGTTCGTGACCAAGTTGTGTTTCCGCGCCAAATGACCGTCCAACCAGTCTGTAATGGCCGCGATGGTAAAGATGACACCAGCGATAAATTGGTGTAGCGGGATCTCAGCACCTAAAAAGGCAATGTTTCCCCAATCAAAATCAACAGCGAGTAAGACGACGAATACGGGAATCAACACCACGCGTAACATCGTCAATCGGTTAGGTAGGTTCATGTAGAACGCCTCCTCTTAGAAGGAGAGTCGACTTATTCTGCGTCAACTCTCTTTACAAATATATTTTGTGTGACCGGAGACTCTTGAAGCTCGAGCTCGCGACCGTTGACGACGATTTTCTCAACACCTGCGATGAGTCCGATTCGGATTCGTAACGTGTCCGTTTCAGCATCTTCAATGACAATCGGATTCTGTTTCGATTGATTCGGATACTCAGGCGCAAGGAACGGACCTTCAAGTGATGTATCACGAACACCGACATATGAAGCTGGCGATTCTTTCACATAAATCTCGGTCGATAGTTTATCGCTCGTAGCGAGCTCATATGTGATGTCTGCCCCGTTCGATTCCGTTACCGCAATTGGACCGGATTCCGCTGGCGGTTCTTCCTCAGCAGGTTCCTCTGATACCGGTTCTTCCTCGGCTGGTTCATCCGCTGGGACATCCTCGTTCTGGTCGAGTGTGACATTTGAACTCGGTGGTTCAGCCGGACTTGCGTCTTGTCCACCGAAGTCGATGCTTCTCACGGCAAAATAGATTGCTGTAATGAGCAAAAAGACGGTAAGGGCGAGAAGTACTTTCGGAACCCATCGCGATACTCGACTCGTCGACTCGGACGCTTTGGAATACGTCTTTTTACGAGAAAGTTGAACGGATGGCTGTGCTTCGATTTTTGGTAAATCTTTTGCGTAAGTCTCATACAATTCGTCCACATCGAGACCGAGTGACTCCGCATACGTTTTAATGAACGCCCGTGCATAGAAAGAGCCAGGGAGATTTTTGTAATCACCTTCCTCGATCGCGATGATATAGCGCTTTTGAATCTTCGTCGTCTGCTGGATTTGGTCGAGCGTCAATCCGCTCTCCTCACGCTTTTGTTTCAAAAAAGTCCCTAGTTCTGTCACAGGGGTCCACACCTTCCATTCACATAATTATTCAAACCATTCTGACTCACGATGCGTTTCTTGTGGGATGATAATCGTCTCATCCGGATTGTTTCTCAATTCAATAATATAATCAAAGTCTTCGTACACGCAATCGGTGTTTCGGACATAAAGGTCAGGGTGTTCAATGACCTTCACGGCAGGCAACCGCATGACCTCACGGATCAGTTGACGATGTCGCTCGTCCATCGTACGCGTAGAGACCGCTCCATCGATTATGTATACATGATCGCCTTCCCGCTCTTCTTCAAACAAAGAGGTTCGGACCGTCTGTTTCATGAGGGTCGATGACAAGAACAACCACCGTTTATTCGCACACACACTGGCTGCAACGATGGATTCTGTTTTCCCAACGCGCGGGTTCCCCCGTACGCCAATCAATAGATGACGTTCTTCTTTCATCAGTTCTGCTACGAAATCAACAAGAATCCCTAAGTCTTCTCGGACGAAACGGAACGTTTTCTTATCATCGCTGTCGTGGTCGATGTAACGACCATGTCGAATCGCTATCCGGTCCCGTAATTTCGGGCGGCGCAATTTGATGACTGCGATGGCTTCCATACGTTTTAAAATATGCTCGAGTCGATGGACATGATCTGCAGCCGGAGCTTTGAGCAGCATGCCACGACGTTGCAGGTCGACTCCATTAATGGTGACGATGGAGATTTGAAGCATTCCCATGAGAGACGCGATGTCTCCGAGGATACCCGGTCGATTTTGACACAATTCATATTCGAGATACCACTCTTCGAATTTATGTTCCATCCCGAACCATCCTTTCGAGCAAATTCGCTACCTTGCCTATTTTAAATTATTTTAGAAGAATTGAAAAGAACTCGTTTATGCATCTTGATGAGATCATTGCCAACCGCCATCAATGCGTAATACTGTGCCGGTCATATATGAAGCATCCGATGAGCATAAAAAACGGATCGTCTTCGCCACGTCTTCAGTGGTACCAAGACGCCCAAGTGGAATATCATCCATCACGGTTTGTTTCGACTCTTCTACCGTATCATTCATCGGCGTATCAATCCACCCTGGTGTGACCGCGTTGATTCGAACATTGAACGGTCCTGCTTCACGCGCAAACGCTTTGACGAAACCGAGTTGTGCCGCTTTGACCGTAGAATAGAACACTTCGGCTGCTGCCCCGACTTCACCCCAAACGCTTGAGACGACGATAATATCTAGTGGATGGTCATACGGTTTACGCGCAACAACTGACTGAATCAATCGAACCATGGCGCGTACATGCACCTCGTAAAGTCGATCCAGCTCATCTACCGATTGGTCGACGACGAGACCGTGTAGCGCGTGACCAGCGACGTAGACGATTCGATCAACGGTATCGATTGACGACACCCACTTCTCTACTTCTGCTCGGTTCGATAAGTCACATATAATCAGTTCAGCCTGTAGCTTCTCAGTCTCCATCATTCGAGTAAGTGTCTCACGACCTCGATTCGCATGTAGCAAAAGCTCATCCTCACGAAAAGCGAGCGAGACTGCACGTCCAATCGCGCCGCTCGCTCCGACAATCAACGTCTTCATGGCTTTTTGACAACGCACACCGTTCGTTGCTCACTTCGGAACAATCGTACGTATGCTTCGTGAAGTTCATCTAATGTGATCGCATCGATCAAATTCGGAATCTCGAACAAGTTCCCGTCATTGAGTGCATACCGTGAGAACTGGTTGGCGATAAACTCTGGCGAATTCAGTGCTTTTAAAAATTGTCCCTGCATCATCCGCTTCTTACGATTGAGCGTCCCTTGATCAAGATGAAGCGGGCGCTCCAACGCACCCGTGACACGTTCGACAAAGGCATCGACATGGGACGTTTCCATCGACAGTGCGGCGAAGGCGAACGTCTCTTCTGACGTATAATCAAATGAGAATGCATCATCGATTAGCCCTTCTGCGTACAATTCCGTGTAGAGGGGTGCTGTCGTATCGAAGAGCGCGTGCATGAGGAGTTCCACCGTCAACTCTTGTTTGAGACCGGCTTCTCCAGCTTGTGGGACATCTTTATAGCCAATCATCACTTTCGGAACCGAGACATCCATCTCAATGACCCGTTCTGACAGACGAACCGTGATCGGCTCTTCCACCGTCTCACGTGCGCTTAAAGGTGGCGCGTCAAATGATTTAGCTGCCTGATTGTCACGAATCAATTCAAGCATCTCATCCGGTTCGATGTTCCCGACGACGAACAACGCCATGTTGCTCGGATGGTAGAATGCCTGATGACACGTATACAAATCTTCTGCCGTGATTTTTGAGATTGATTCGATTGTTCCGGCGATATCGATTTTGACGGGATGCGTCTCATACATCGCTTCGATCAATCCGAAATAAAGACGCCATCCCGGATTATCTTGATACATCTGAATCTCTTGACCGATGATGCCCTTTTCTTTCTCGACTGACTCTTTCGTGAAATATGGTTCTTGAACGAAATTGAGTAGCGTTTGAACGTTTTCCGGCACGTTCGATGTCGCCCCGAACAAGTATGCCGTCCGCGTGAATGAGGTAAAGGCATTCGCTGACGCTCCTTGGCGTCCGAACTGTTGGAAGACATCGCCATCCTCTTTTTCGAACATCTTATGCTCTAAGAAATGTGCGATTCCATCCGGCACCTCTACCCAATCCTCTAATTTGAAGCGACGGTCAATCGAACCATATTTCGTCGTGAACGTCGCGAACGTTTTCTCATATCCAGTCTTCTTCAGCAAATACACGGAGAGGCCATTGTCGAGAACGTGGTGATGTAATGTCTCTCCGACGTTTGGGAAATCTAGTTTCATGCTTCTCCTCCTTTCAGACAGTAAACTGCTTCAAGCGAAATTTCATTCGCAAGCGCGATGACGTGGTCGCGTGTCGTACTCTCGATGATTGCCATCTCTTCATCGAGTGAAAACGGGCGTATGTCTGCACCACTCATCCATCCAATCAACTGACGAGGGCTGTCTCCGAGTTGGCGACGTTGGTGGAACAACATTTCTTTCGTCTGTTGTAACGTCTCGTCTTCGAACTCACCCGCCTGCAGTGCTTTTAATTGCTCTTCGATAATGTGCTCGGTCTTTTGTTGATTCGATGCATCGATCCCCGCATACACGAACAGTTTTCGACTGAGCGAACTGTATTGTGACGCGGCGTAGTAGGCCAAACTTTCTTTTTCACGGACGTTCATGAACAGCTTCGAGTGCGGGAACCCACCGAATAATCCGTTCACGACTTGCATACGGATGGCATCTTCTGTCCGCGGGTCGACGTCAATCGCGTAGGCGAGATGAAGTTTACTTTGCTTGATGTCTTGATGCTCTTCTAAGCGTTTGAACTCACCACGACTCGATTCGGGCAGACGTCTCGGCTGACGCGTCCCGAGCGATTCGAGCGGGTTAAATGCCTGTTCGACTTGTTGACGGTCGACATCGCCGACGACATAAATGTCGACACGATCGTTCTGAATCATCGATTGATAAGCATTGAAAAGTGATTTCGGCGTGACGTGATCGAGCTGTTCGAGCGTACCGAGAGACGGGATGGCGAGTTCGCCTCCGAGCATCTCTTGCAGACGCTGTTGAGCGAAACGCATCTTGTCATCATAGACTGACTCGATTCGCTGACGCTGCAATCGGCGTTCTTGCTCCACGATGAGCGGTTGGAACGCGCCATCATAGACATTCGGACGAAGTAACACTTCCTCCAGTAATTGAATGGCCTGACTCAAGACGTCTTCACCGACAAGATTGTCATTAACGACTTCGAGTTGAAATTGAATGACATGCTCTTTCCCAATTTTTGATGCGCCTGCATACAAGTTTGTATCATATAAATCTTCTAGCGGTGTGTGAAATAACTCAATTGATGGATAAGCTTCTGTCGATTTTTCCATAATGAATGGAAGCAGTGCCCGGTCTGCCACCGTGTCCTGAGACAGCGGGGCCGCAAACGAGACGAGGCAAGTCGTCGTTTTAAATTTTTTGGTCGGATAGACCGAATAGTGCAATTGATGTTGGAACTGTTCGATTCCTTTCATCAGCCGATCACTCCTTTTTTCGTTTTGGTTGAAACACGGCAGCGCCGCGTGCATATTCTTGGTCCGGTACGCCTGCGACAACATTCGCATATCGCGCGACCGTGAAAAGATAGTCACTCAATCGGTTAAAATATGGAAGTTGTCGGTCGGCGACACCGAGTGCGGTCAAATCTCGTTCGACACGACGGCAAACGGATCGCGCCACATGCAGGCTCGCCGCAGCGACACTTCCTCCCGGTAAGATGAAACGCACGAGTTCTGGACATGATTTTTCCCATTCGTCCATCCATTGTTCAAGTTCCGTCACAATCGACAAATCGACCGTTTTCGGGGGCGCGTCCGTATACATCAGCTCCGAACCGAGGTCAAACAAGTCGTGCTGAATCTTCGTCAGCTGTTCCCGGAGCGACTCGTCGGTCTGTTGCGCAATCGCTAATCCGATGTGACTGTTCAATTCATCAAGATGTCCCATCGCTTCAATTTGAGGATGATGTTTGTCGACACGGCTACCAATCAGTGATGTTTCACCCGTGTCGCCCGTGCGTGTATATCGCTTCATTCGGCTTCCCCCTTAAAATGCCACAAATGGTGACTCAGACGAGTCACCATTATGAGATATGTGGTTGTTCAAATGGTAAGTAAATGTCAAACGTCGTTCCGACACCGAGTGTGCTCGATACGCTGACTGTACCATGATGGGCATCGATCACATTTTTCACGATGGCTAAACCAATCCCGGTACCGGTCTTCGACCCGCTCGTCCGTGCTTTGTCGGCTTTATAGAATCGCTCAAACACGAACGGTAAGTCCTCTTTCGGGATCCCGTGTCCTGTGTCGGTCAGTCGAATCTGCAACCCATCAGGCATCTCGGTCGCCTCAATTCGAATCTCTCCTGAATCGGTATGGGCGATGGCGTTGCCGATCAAGTTCGTGAATACTTGCTCGAGTCGGTCACCGTCTGCTTCAATCTGTCGATGCGGTACGTCCGTCTGTAATCGAATCTCTTTTTCAGATGCCATTTGATTGAACTTTCTCATGACACGTGGCAAGAAATCACCGATATCGAATGAACTGAATTGCATCGTTTCTTTACCCGATTCGATGCGGGCCAAATCAAGTAAGTCGTTGACAAGTCGCGCAAGTCGAAGAGATTCGTCATAAATGATTGACGCAAACTCTTTCGTCGCCTCGTCACTTTCTGTCATCCCGTCGATGATTGCCTCTGAATAACCTTGTAGCGTCACGAGCGGTGTCCGAAGTTCATGGCTAATGTTCGCCACGAAATCGGTCCGCATCTTATCGAGACGGTGGCTTTCAGATGTGTCGCGAATGACGACGACAGCTCCTTCGAAATCATCCTCCCCGATGAGCGGCGTGACCGTCAACGTATAGTAACGGTCATCTTGTTTCACTTCAATCGTCTTCTCAGCCGTCCCTTCCATCACTTCTTCATACAGTGACAGAACGACTTCATGCGGCTGACCGTCTTGAAGCAACGGACTAGCCTGTGGATTGGTGACGATCACGTTTGCGTGACGGTCGAGCGTGATGACACCGTCCGCCATCGAACGAAGAATGGAGGCAAGTTGCAGACGTTCTCGGTCTAACGCATCGACATATTTCGCCAGTTGACTGCTCATCGCGTTGAACGAGGCGGCAAGTTCTCCAATTTCGTCTCGAGTCTTCGTCTCAAGACGCAAGTCGAATTGTCCTTTCCCCGTCTTATTGACCGCATCCCGCATCGCTCGGAGCGGCGCCGTGATCCGCGTCGATAAGAAGAAGGCGAACACGGTCGTCACGATGATGGCAGAAGCAACAGTCCAAAAAATGATTGTTCGTGCACCAGCATTTGCACTCGAAATCGCATCGAGTGGTTCAAGTAAGTAGAGTGTATATTGTCCGGTCGATAACGAAAACGTCGTCCGGTAGGCAAGAGCAGCTTGGTCATCAAAAGAAGAGAAATTACCGATGGCCGTTTCTCCGACTGCCTGATAGGTTTCCCAATCTTGACGTTCAAGTTCAACCATCAGCCCGTCCACTTGATTCCCGAAATTTGAGCGCGTGGTCCCGTTTTCTAAAATATAGTTCGCACCATATACTTCGATGATTTGATCAATCGTCTGGGACGTGTCACCTTCATTCAACAACACCGACTGAACCTGTCCGCCAAGTTTGGCGAGGTGACCACGTTCTTGGTCGATGTGAAAAGAGTTGAAAAATTCAAGCATCAATACCGAGACGATGAATAAGATGACGCTGACCAAAACGAGAATCGTCAGCCACAGTTTCGTGACGATGCTGTTTCGCCGAATCATCATTCACTAGCAGCTTCGAACTTGTACCCAACACCCCATACAGTCGTGATCATATGAGCCGCATCTGGTGAGACGCGATTCAATTTCTCACGAAGACGTTTCACATGCGTATCGACGGTCCGAAGGTCTCCAAAAAATTCATAGTTCCATACTTCTTTCAACAACTGCTCGCGAGAAAAGACTTTATCGACCTGCTTCGCAAGGAAGAACAGCAATTCATATTCTTTCGGTGTAAGGGCAATCTCTTCTCCGTCGACCGTGACACGGTGCGCATCATTGTCAATCGTCAAGTGCGGGAACACGATCAAATCTTTTGATTTCTCACTCGTCTGCATAAACTTAGTCGAGCCAGAACGACGAAGGAGTGCCTTGACGCGAAGAACGACCTCACGCGGACTGAACGGTTTCACGATGTAATCGTCCGCCCCGACTTCAAATCCTTGGACACGATCAATCTCTTCACCTTTCGCTGTAAGCATGATGACCGGTGTCGCTTTCGTTTTCCGGAGTTCTGTACACACTTCGACTCCGTCCATTTTCGGCATCATCAAATCAAGTAAGATGACGTCGTATTCGTTTTCAAGAGCGAGAGCGAGTGCCTCTTCTCCATTGACCGCTTCTTCAATCACATACTGTTCACGTTCTAAGTACATTTTCAAAAGTCGGCGAATTCTCTCTTCGTCGTCGACTACTAAAATCTTCGTTTTCTCAGCCATACCAGAAACCCTCCTAAGACCCATTACGAGTTGTAGCGAATGTTGCACAATTGTGAACATTCCACTCCCTGCCATAACTATACCACTCTATTATTTCGCTTCACAACGATGATTTGATGGACCAAATGAAAAAGAAGTCACAATTGTGACTTCTTTCGCGTCATGCATATGAATGTAGACCGGCGATGACCAAGTTGACGAAGACGAGGTTGAACATGATGATGGCAAATCCACCGACACATAACCAAGCCGCTTTCGTTCCGGTCCAGCCGCGCTGGATGCGCATATGCAAGTAATAAATATAAATGAGCATCGTAATGAGGGCCCATACTTCCTTTGGATCCCAACCCCAGAAGCGGTTCCACGCAATCTGTGCCCAAATCATCGCAAAGATGAGACCGCCGAGGATAAAGACAGGCAATCCGATTGCGACCGAGCGATAGCTGATCTCATCAGCAAGGTCGAGGTCGACCTTTTTCGCAAGCGGTTGAAGCGCTTCAGCAATGCGTTTTCGCAAAATCACGAAACGGAGCAACGCATAAATCACGACACCACCGATAACCGACCAGATGAGCGTGTTCAACTTGAGTGTATTGATCCAATTCGGCAACTCAAGTGACAAACCGCTCGCTCCTGACAAGAGCTGTGCACCTTCTGGTACGAATAGGATTGGCATGAAGTATTCATACGTCTCGACTTGACCGCGGTCATTCGTAAATTCGACGACTCCACCGGCACCGATTCCTTTGAAGAGCATCGACACGATGATGAACCCAAGTGTACACATGAGAACGAACATCGTCACTTCAAGCCACGTCCGTGATTTAGACTGTTCTTTCATCGATGTCTCATTCAATAAGAAAATGAGACCTGACGCAAAACTGATGGCCAAAATCCCTTGTCCGAGCGCTGCCGTCGTGACGTGGATTTTTAACCATACACTGTTGAGTGCCGGAATGAGCGGTGCGACCTCACTCGAGAACATCGAGGCGAAAGCAATGACGAGTAACGCCACTGGCATCGCGAACAATCCGAGTACATCATTTTTATAAATCCCGTATACGACGAGGAATCCGAGCACCATCATCATGCCGAAAAACGTCGTATATTCATATAAGTTTGATACCGGCGCATAGCCGACACCTGCCCAACGCATAAAGAAATATGTCATTTGGGCGATAAATCCGATAATTGCCAAGATGAAGGCATACTTCCCATAGGCGACACGGTTGACGTTTCGATCCTTACGCATACCACTAACGGCAATCGTAAAGAGAACCGTCGAGATCGCGTAAAGGAAGAATGCGATAAACAGCATTCGGCTGCTCCATTCAATCCATTCCATCAAGATTCCCCTCTTTCATCTGTTGACTCGTTCTCCGGCTTCGAAGTAAATCTCGCCTGATCTTCCCACATCGGTAAACCGGACTGTTCTAATAATGGCGAAACCTCTCGACGGAGCGAGGACGGGTTTTTGTTCGTAAAGCCTGCAACGAGTACCTCATCTTCATGACGACGAATCCAGACACGGCGGTGTGGCCAATACATACCCATCACAATTCCAATCATGAAGATGGTCGCACCGACGATCAGAATCGGGTACGTCGAGTCACTCTTCACACGGAGTCCACTCGTACTCGCCATCTCTGTACCTGCAAACTGGACATCATAACGGTTCTCTTCATCGGCGACGTTGAGACGAATACCGACTAAGTTTGATTCCGTCTCGCCTTCAGGTGATTCGATATTGAAGAAGAAGGCAGGATTCAGTGCACGTGGTGATTTCGTGTTCGGTTGTCCATCCTTCACTTCAAAATCAGGATACAAGTCTTTCAATGTGACCGTGACACCGTCTAAGTCATACGACTTTTCTGGATTCTCGAGGTCGACTTTGAACGGTCCATACTCGTCACCTGTCTGTTTATCGACGAGCATGAACGACATCGACAAGAATTCCGGTCGACTTGAATATTGCTCTTGATACACTTCATATTTTTCGAACTTAAACGGGTGGTTGACTTTCGTCGAACCGACATCGACTTGTTCGAGTTGCGGCGATCCGTCCTCGTTCGTTCCCGTCTTCTTAAATAATGTCAGTTCCGTCTCGTAGTTTTTTGGAACGGCTCCGGCTTTTTCAATGGCAGCTGCGAACTTCGCATCTTCCTCATTGTTCTCCGGGTCATACATTTCAAGAATGAACTGGTCGTTCCGTAAATAGTATTCCCCATCTGTCGCCTCTAGTGAGACCGTATCTCCTTCACGAATCCACTCGAGTGTATCCGTGTGGAATGCAGGGAACACGCGGAGCATCGCCCCAAGGAAGAAGATGACGAGGCCGACGTGGTTCACATATGGACCCCAACGACCGAAACGGTGTTTTTCAGCCAATAAGGCATCTCCGTCTCGTTTGACACTGTACCGTTTTTTCTTGAGCGACACTTCCATTTCATCGATTTGAGCGTCTGTTCCTTCGCCTTGTCCGAAGAGGCGTTGTCCTTTCATAAAGCGCTCTGTCCGTCTAACCGGCTGATTCTTTAGCGCTTTATAGAGCGGGACGCCACGGTCAATCGATACAACGATGAGCGAGAGCGTCAACATGACGATGAGACCGATATACCACCATGACGTATATAGGTTGTGGAATCCAAGTGCATAATAAATCGAACCTGGCGTCCCATATTCCTCCAAGTAATATTGCTCTGGAGGTAACTGTTGTGGGATGTACATTTCTTGAGGGAAAATCGTCCCGATTGCCGAGCCGACAATAATCAGCGCAATCAACCACAATCCCACTTTGACCGATGCGAAGAAGTTCCACACCCGGTCAATGACCGATTTAGGACGACGCTTTGACCGTAAATCAGCGCCTTCGTATTTCATATCTAGCATCTGTGCGTCCCCCGTTCGCTTACAATGACTTCTCGGCTAGCTCCATCAATTTCTCTTTCGTGAGTTCACCTTCATATTTTTCAATTACGTTTCCTTCACCATCGATGACGAATGTGACAGGTAAATTATAAATGCCATAGGCTTTCTCGACTTCACTCTTCGTGTCCATCAAGATCGGATAATCGAGACCGACACCGAGGTCGTTCACAAAGTTATCGACGCGAAGCGGCGTCTCACCGACGTTCACCGCCCAAAAATCGACACCCATGTCTTGGAGTGTTGCGTAATTCTCCTGTACGACTGGCATTTCTTTCTTACAAGGTTCACAGAACGTACCCCAGAAGTTGAGAAGCATTCCTTTTCCTTCGTATGTGTCACGTTCATAAAGGGTCGTACCGTCGAGTGTGACGAGTTTGAAGTTCGGTGCCTCGTCCCCTGCCTCGATGCGTCCGTCATTACCAGCTTGGTCGAACAATTGCATGACGGTGATGGCTCCCGCAAAGAGAACGACCGTCATAATCATCAAGCGCCAAAATGACCTCTTTTTCTTTTTCGCGACCGCTTGTTCCATGCGGTCGTCTTTGTTTTGATCTTTTGTCATCGTTTTCACACCATCCTTCAGTTGCTATTGTACTGAAAAAACATTAAAAACGCACATTAACAGACTTTTTTCATTTTTTTGTCACACAATTTACACAATCAAAAAAATCATCCTATTTCAGGACGATTTTTTGTTGTTATTTTTTCTTCTTTTTGCCTCGTGGTTTAGGTGGAACCGTCGGATTCGCGAGTTCACGAAGCTTGCTGATCTCTTTGTGTGAAAGTTCACGCCAGTCGCCGGTATTGAGACCGTCGAGCGTCAAGAAACCGAACTGTTCACGCTTTAGTTTGATGACCTCAGAACCGATTGCTTCGACCATGCGACGGATTTGACGATTGTGTCCTTCCGAGATGACGATCTCAAGGATGGCCGTGTTCTTTTTCTGGTCGACAGACTTCATCTTCACTTTCGCACTACCCGTTTTGAATCCGTCATCGAGCTGAACACCTGACTCCAGTTGCTTGATTGCCAAGTAAGAAGGGATGTTCTTCACTTTTGCCACATAGCGCTTTTGAATCTTATATTTCGGATGCGTCATCATGTTCGAGAACTCTCCATCATTCGTCAAGATGATGAGTCCTGTCGTGTTATAGTCAAGACGTCCGACCGGGAAAACACGTGCCCCTGGTGGCACGAGATCCGTGATCACTTTACGTCCTTTATCGTCTTCTACCGTCGACACATAGCCGCTCGGTTTATAGAGCACGTAGTAGACATGCTCTTCTTGCTCGATTTTGACGCCATCGACCTCAATCTCTGACTTCGGTCCGACTTTCGTCCCGAGTTCACGTACCACTTTCCCGTTGACGCGGACGCGACCATCCAAAATCATTTCTTCCGCTTTACGACGCGAGGCGACCCCCGCTTGTGCGATTACTTTTTGCAAACGTTCCATATGATTAATCCTTCTCCAATCTCTCTTCTTGCTTCGGTGATTCCTGACCGAAGAACAAATCGCCTTCGTCTGTCAGTTCATCCTCAAATGTTAATGGTGGTAATTCCTCGAGCGAGTTAAATCCAAAATGGTCGAGGAAGTGCTCTGTCGTTCGATACAACTTGGCACGACCAATTGTTTTAGCACGGCCAGCTGATTCGATTAACCCTTTTGATAATAGCGTATGAATGACTCGCTCCACTTTGACACCGCGAACCTCTTCGATGTCCGCCCGCGTGACCGGCTGCTTATAGGCGATAATGACGAGCGTCTCCATCGCCGCGCGTGAAAGTGCCTGCTCCGCCATCGTCCCGACATATTTTTGAATGTAGGGAGACACATCTGGAACAGTCACAAGTTTGTACACACCTGCCGATTCCATGAGTTGGAACGGTCGGTTCGATGTTTTAAACGAGGCTTCTAACTTACTGAGCTGTTCTCGCGCAGCAGCCTCTGAGATGTCGAGCGTTTCTGCGAGCGCTCGGACTTCCATCCCTTCGTCCCCGACGACGAATAGCAATCCTTCGATAATCGTTTCATAGGACAGCAACCGCTTCATCCCCTTTCTTTGATGATTCGATGAACGAGATTTGAATGTCTTGGTCAAGTTGTTTCGTTTCGACGACCCGTAGCTTGATCAGCTCAAGAAGCGCCATAAACGTCACGACGAGATCTGAGACGTTCGGTCGTTCTACAAAGAAGGCGAAAAACGATGTCTGTCGCGTAGAAGAAACGTGTTCATGAAGTCTCGTCATCTGTTCTTCAAGCGTTCGTTCTTCGCGTTTAATCGTCTTTTTGCGTCGTTCTTTCCAACGTTTCCGTTCAATCATTTTAGAATAGGCATGAAGAAGGTCTGAGAAGTTCAGCGGTCCGTCGTACTTCGACACTTCCTCTGACATGTAGTTCGTCAAATCTTCTCCCGGTCGTGTGTAAAGTTCGAGACGATGTTCTTCTTGTTCACGCATAAAAACGACTGCTTCTTTATATGCTTTGTATTCGATCAATTGACGAATGAGTCCCTCACGTGTTGGTTCTTCGCTAAAGTCTGGAACATCCTCATCCTCGACCTGAACAGGCGGTAACAACTGCTTGCTCTTTAACTGGAGCAACGTCGCCGCCATGACCAAGTATTCACTGGCCACGTCGAGTTCAAATTTTTGCATCGTGCGAATATAGCCGACATACTGGTCAGTGACTTCTGCCACGGAAATGTCGACGATATCAATCTCCATTTTTCCAATCAAATGGAGCAACAGGTCGAGTGGACCTTCGAACGTATCGATTTTAACGTTATAGGCTTCCATAGAGACACCTGCCATTTTACATTTTTGCGCTTTAGTATAACATGTTTTATAACACCGTGGACACGAAAGGAGAAAAATGATTCATGACCCCTTTTATTCATTATACGTTGCTTTTTGAATGTCATGCCGATTATTTCGAATGTCATGAGGTATTAGAAGAAGCGTGGCAGGCAGACGGACGTCGTCATCACGGCTATGCGGCACTCATTCAATACGCCGTCATTCACTATCATCTCCGACGAGACAATCTAATCGGTGCGAAAAAGAGCTTGCGACTCTTACGTCGAAAGATGGACATCGCTTCCCCCTATTTAAATGAGCTCGGTCTTGATGTCGACGCCTTCATCGCACAGCTTGATGAATGGCCGTTACACACGAAGCTCCCATTACAACAGGATGTTCGTGACACGGTCGAATCACTAAAACCGACGTTCCCATCGACAGATCTGTCGTTCGAGGAATTGGTCCACAAGCATCTTCATCGTGACCGGAGTGAGGTCATCACGGAACGGGAGTTGGCACTTTTAAAAAGGCAACGTGCAAGAAGTTGACGTCAAGATTCAAAACGTCTCCTTTTCATAATCAATGATGATCTTTTTTAACTAAATCAGGCGAAAATTCTCCCTCCTCTAAGCGTCTCGGAGCGAAGCCCAGCGTTGGTGGGAGATGAATCGCCCGGTCTAACAGTCTTTTCCCCTGTGACAGATGTGACGAACAAAAGTTCGTGATCCCGTCAGATTTTCCCTCCCCCTCCACGGGTATCGGATGAGGAGGACACATCACGATCTTCTGAAGGGAGGAGGGACGGACATGCTGAAGGGCTATACATACAGGCTCCACCCGACGCCGGCACAGGCCGAGTTCCTGGTCCGGACGATCGGCTGCGCCCGGTTCATCTACAACAAGCTGCTCGAGGACCGCATCGCCATCCGCGAGGAGGCGAAAGCGGGGAGCGGAACGAGACGGAAACCGGCGACACCCGCCTCCTACAAGCCCCTGTTCCCGTTCCTCGCCGAGGCGGACAGCCTCGCGCTCGCGAACGCGAAGCTGAACCTCGACACCGCGTTCGCGAAGTTCTTCGCCGGGACGGGCGGCTTCCCGAACTTCAAATCGAGACGACGGTCGCGCGCCTCCTACACGACGAACAACCAGCATGGCACGATCCGCATCGAGGCGGGCAAGGTCCGTCTGCCGAAGGTCGGGTTCGTGCGGTTCACACAACATCGCCCGTTCGAGGGCGTCATCCGGTCGGCGACGGTCTCGATGACCAAGACAGGCAAGTTCTTTATCTCCATCCTCGTCAAACAGGACGATGAACCATGGATTCCAGCCGAGAACAAGGTCGGGATCGATCTCGGTTTGGAACATTTCGCCGTCATGACGAACGACGCGATGGTATCGGAGAAAATCGAAAACCCACGTTTCCTTCGACAATCCGAAGCGAAGGTCAAGAAGGCGCAACGGGCGCTGTCGCGAAAGAAGATCGGGAGCAAGAACCGTGAGAAGGCCAGGCTGATCCTCGCCAAGAAACACGAAAAGATTGCCAACCAACGCAAGGACTTCCTTCACAAACTGTCAAGACGGATCGTTGACGAGAACCAAGTCATCGTCGTGGAGACATTGAAATCGAGCAACATAATGAAGAACCGACGCTTGGCCAAATCGGTTGGCGATGTCAGTTGGTACGAGTTCGTCCGGCAACTCGAGTACAAATCAAACTTCTACGGACGGACACTCATCAAGGCAGACCCTTGGTACGCATCCACTCAAATCTGTTCCACTTGCGGAGTAAAGGGCGAGAAGAAGGCGATGGATGTCCGTGAATGGACGTGTGTTTGTGGCGCGCATCATGACCGTGACATCAACGCGAGCATCAACCTGTTGATGTTGGCCGACTGACAATCCTTCAGGGCAGGGACTGCCCGACGAGCTTGGTAAACAACTGTGGCTAGTAAGAGCACGGTCTTCCCAAGAAGCTCCCCCTTCAATTTGCGAAGCAAATAAGTGGCGAGTAGTTCACCTTCTTAAACGCCGTCACCCAACTCTCGAAATTGCTCCGATCATGTAAATATTCAGAAAGGGTTTCAAGTAAATCCATGCCAACTATCGTTTGTAAGCAGGACCAAACCAAACCACCTCGTCAGAAGCTGTCCAATCAAATCCATCTATATTTTCATACTGTTCCATCCACTGATATGCCCAGTCAGAAATTTCTTCTCGCGTTCGTTCTTGCCTGAGCACTTGCTCCAATCGATTGATTAGTTCATCGATTGTTACTCGATTCAAGAATCCACCTCATTTTATGAGTTTGTGATTTACTCCATGCAATATGCAAAACCCCCATAATCACAATCGTGATTACGGGGGTTTTTGTCATCAGACGACTAATTGATTCCATTTATCCAATAAATCGCCCGTCTTGCCTGTACCGGTTAACGTCAAATCAAGTGGAAGTACGTTTCTCACCTCGTCTAGAAGCTCGTAAGAACGTTTCTCGCCACGGAATGATGGCGACAGGGCGATATGGTCGATGACCATCGTCGTTCCTTGCTGCTCCATTCCAATGATGCCGACGAAGTCTTCACCGACTTTCCATAAATAGAGGAACTTCGACTCTTCCTCGTCATACGATCGGACGAGTTCAAGCAAGCTAAGCGGAGATTTGTCACTGCATGAGAATGCAAGTAGACCCATCGCCGTCTTTTCATAAGAACGTTTATATTTGACCAGCATCGCTGGGTTCACCACCTTTAGTCATTCAAGTTTCACGATGTGAAGACGTGAGAGACATGGTTCATTGTGCCATAACCTTCAGGCAAAAATCAATTCTCGTCCCAAACCTTCACTTCTGCCATCTTCGTTCCTTGACGAAGTTTGACGGCATGTTCAAGACCAGATGTCACTTTACCGAAAACCGTATGGACGCCATCCAAGTGTGGTTGTGGCTCATGGACGATGAAGAACTGTGAAGACCCTGTGTTACGTCCTGCGTGTGCCATCGAGAGTGATCCCGCTTCGTGTTTGTGTGGGAAAGAAGTCGATGTCTCACATGGAATCGTATAACCAGCGCCACCCATTCCAGTACCATCCGGGCAACCGCCTTGGCTGACGAATCCAGGAATGACACGGTGGAATGTTAATCCATTGTAGAACCCGCTGTTCGCAAGTTTTTCGAAGTTTTCGACCGTGATCGGTGCCTCGTTGTGGAATAAATCAAATTCAATCATTTCGCCATTTTCAAGTTTCATAGAACCTTTTTTCATGTTTCAAGCAACCCCTTTATTTGAATATGTATCCTGCTGTTTTACACTCACATTACCCATCTTATCAAAAAAACACGTCTGTCTCCACTTTTTTTGTGGAAACAGACGTTCTGCCTTATTGGATGACAGCGTGAACGAGTGGGCGAGCTTCTGGTTTCGTCGCACCGATTGTATACGCGTGATCTAAACGTTCGACAGCCGAAGACATGTCTTCCATGTTCGAGCGGAGCACGGCAATCACATCGCCCGCCTCGACACGGTCGCCAACTTTCTTCTCGAGCGTGATGCCTGCCGCGAAGTCGATCTTGTCTTCTTTCGTCGCACGACCCGCTCCGAGAAGCATCGCTGCGACACCGACTTCGTCTGCGATGATTGACTCGACATAACCTGCTTCTTTTGCGACGAATGTCGTCTCATAGGAAGCTTGAGGTAATTTTGTCACGTCATCGACGAGCGACGCGTCTCCACCTTGTGCTTCGACGAACTTACGGAACACCTCGAGGGCATGACCGTCAGCAATTCGTTTTTCAAGGTCTGCATATGCTTCGTCAAACGTTGGATAGAAATCACCAAGAACAGCCATGTGTCCCGCAATGGTGAGGGCGATTGTTTTCAAGTCTTCTACTTCCTTACCTGAAAGGACTTCAATCGCTTCTTTTACTTCGTTCGCGTTCCCGATTTCAAAGCCGAGCGGTTGGTCCATGTCGGTGATGACAGCGACCGTTTTACGACCGACGTTCTTCCCGATTGCGACCATCTCTTCTGCGAGTGCTTTCGCATCATCGAACGACTTCATGAACGCACCAGAACCCGTCTTGACGTCGAGGACGATACTGTCAGCTCCAGCTGCGATCTTCTTCGACATGATTGAACTCGCGATGAGTGGAATGGACTCAACGGTAGCCGTCACATCACGGAGGGCATAAAGTCGTTTGTCAGCTGGCGTCAAGTTCCCCGTCTGACCGATAATCGACATCTTAATATCATTTACTTGTTTCGTGAATTGTTCTTCCGTCAATTCGACGTTAAAACCTGGGAACGATTCGAGTTTATCGATCGTACCACCCGTATGTCCAAGTCCACGACCACTCATTTTTGCAACCGGGATACCGATTGACGCGACGAGTGGTGCGACGATCAAGCTGATCTTGTCACCGACTCCACCCGTTGAGTGCTTATCGACTTTCTTCCCTTCGATGTTCGAAAGATCGATCGTATCACCCGACTTCACCATTTCCATCGTCAAGGCTGCCGTCTCCTTTTCAGTCATCCCGTTGAAATAGATGGCCATCGACAATGCCGACATCTGATAGTCAGGAATTGTTTCGTTCGTGAATCCTTCGACGACGAAGCGAATCTCCTCTTCGTTCAATTCTCCACCGTTACGTTTTTTCAAAATCAAATCGACCATACGCATAACTGTCGTCCTCCTAGAAATAAGTTACTTACATGCTTTTAATCGTGCCGCGCACGAGTGAAAGGAAGTCTTGACGGACACGTTCCGTCGTCTCGATGACTTCTTCATGGTTGAGTGGTTGATCTAAAATCCCTGCCGCCATGTTCGAGACACACGAAATTCCGAGGACGCGCATATCCGAGTGACGCGCGACGATGACTTCTGGTACCGTCGACATCCCGACGACGTCACCACCGAGAAGACGTGCCATTTTTACTTCTGCTGGTGTCTCGTAAGTTGGACCTGTGTTCCCGAAGTAAACCCCTTTTTGGACAGTGAGTCCGAGGTCTGAAGCGACGCGTTCTGTCAATTTCACGAGTTCTTTATCGTACGCTTCTGACATATCTGGGAAGCGAGTCCCGAATTCACTCGCATTCTTCCCGATGAGTGGGCTCGTCCCGAAGAAGTTGATGTGATCCGTGATGATCATCAAATCACCAGGGTTGAACGACTCGTTACACGCGCCCGCCGCGTTCGTGACGATGAGTGTCTCGACACCGATCAATTTGAGGACACGAACAGGGAACGTCACCTGTTCCATCGAGTATCCTTCATAGAAGTGGAACCGTCCCTGCATCGCGACGACGCGTTTTCCTTCAAGTTCTCCGAACACGAGTTGTCCCGCATGCCCTTCGACAGTTGATACTGGGAAGTGTGGAATCTCTTCATAAGGGATTGCAACCGGATTCTCAATTTCGTCCGCGAGGACTCCAAGGCCTGACCCGAGAATAAGTCCGATTTCTGGTGTTGCGCCCATACGCTCCTGCAAAAACGCTTTTGTTTCGTTCCAATTTACCATGAATATTGCCTCCTCAAATTTCGTTTAAGAAACTCTTTCCGTTTGATGGTGCCGCAACGTCAAAGTTGTCAGCCACTGTCGCACCGATATCTGCAAACGTACCTCGAATGCCTAAATCAACTGCTTTCGCTCCAGTGTGATGTACGATGAGCGGTACATATTCACGCGTGTGGTCTGTACCAGCATGTACTGGGTCATTCCCGTGGTCCGCCGTGATGATGAGCAAGTCGTCTTCACGGAGACGTTCCATCACTTCAGTTAAACGGGCATCATATTCTTCAAGCGCGACGGCGTAGCCTTCTGGATCGCGACGATGACCGAACAATGCGTCAAAGTCGACCAAGTTCAAGAAGCAAAGTCCTTCGAAATCTTCCTCGAGTGATTCGACCAACTTGTCCATCCCGTCCATATTCGATTTCGTACGGACCGCTTTCGTCACGCCCTCACCGTCATAAATATCACTGATTTTCCCGAGAGCGATGACATCTTTCCCTGCCTCTTCGAGCGTATTCATGACTGTCTTACCGAAAGGCTTGAGTGCGTAGTCATGGCGATTTGCTGTACGTACCCATGCACCCGGTGTGCCGATGAACGGACGGGCGATAATTCGACCGAGCATATACGGGTCTTCACGTGTAATCTCACGCGCGTATTCACAAATCCGGTACAACTCGTCGATTGGCACAATCTCTTCGTGCGCGGCGATCTGTAGGACCGAATCTGCTGATGTATAAACGATGAGCGCGCCTGTCTCGACATGTTCTTCACCAAGCTCATCCAAGATGGCCGTACCTGATGCCGGCTTGTTTCCGATGATTTTTCGACCACTGAACTCTTCTAGACGATGAATCAAATCGTCCGGGAATTCTTCAAAAACGCGGAACGGCGTCTCGATATGAAGACCCATGATTTCCCAGTGCCCTGTCATCGTATCTTTACCAGCCGAGATTTCTTCCATACGACCATATGCACTTGGCGTCTCCGACACGTCGATTCCTTGAATCGGTTTAATGTTCGCGAGTCCGAGTTTTCCCATATTCGGCATGTTCAATCCGTTATGTTCACGAGCGATATGTCCGAGCGTATCGGCCCCTTTGTCACCGAACTGTTCAGCATCCGGTGCTTCACCGATACCGACCGAGTCCATGACCACTAAAAAAATGCGTTTAAACTTCTTCACAAAAAATTCCTCCTTTTCAATGTCTAGGCACGAGGGTGATGCTTGCGATACACATCATGTAGCCGCGACTTATTGACGTGTGTATACACTTGCGTCGTCGCTAAATCCGCATGACCGAGCATTTGTTGAATGGCACGTAAGTCTGCGCCGTTCTCGAGCAAGTGTGTCGCAAAAGAATGACGGAGAACGTGAGGTGTGATCTCCTTATCAATTCCGGCAAGCTTGGCACGTCGTTTGATCATCTTCCAAAATCCTTGACGACTGAGCCGTCCACCTCTGCCGTTTAAAAAGAGCGCTTCGGTCTCTCTGCCGCCGAGTCCGTTTCGGGCTTGTTGAATATACCGCTCGACAAACCCTTGCGCGACCGACGAAACCGGAATGATTCGAGCGCGCTCGCCTTTCCCTTCACATTGTAGATACCCCAATTCGAACTGCAAATCATCCAAATCAAGACCTAAAAGTTCACTGACCCGCATTCCGGTCCCGTAAAGCAACTCGAGCATCGCACGGTCCCGAAGTGAGAGCGGATCGGATGTCGGGACGCTATCTAAGAGACGCTCGACTTCCTGTTGCGACCAAGTATCCGGAAGTTGCTTTTCTGCTTTTGGCGTCTCTAGATACAGAGACGGATCAGTCGTCGTGACCCCGGTCATTTTTAGATGATGATGGAACATCCGGATTGAACTGACAGCTCGTCTCAAAGAGGACGAAGCACGTCCCGCCTGTGACAGTTCTTCGATATGCTTTACGATATGAGAACGTGTCACGTCGTTCCAATCTTTCACCCCCAACTGGTTTAAGGTCGATGCGTATTGCGTCAAATCGCTCGCATACGCCTGTCTCGTGTTGGCGGACATCCGCTTTTCAACCGTCATGTACTGAAGAAATGACTCGATATGCGAACGCATCATACCCTCCTCCTTCCTCGTTTCACCTGAATACGCTTACAGCATATCACTTATGTAAACTGTTGTGAAGATGTCTGACCTCATTTTTTAATCACTTTTTTGTGAACATAAAAGGTGATGTGTCATTGTTCTATTTTTTAATTTTTCTGGCATATTCCAATTCGGAACGATATACTACAAATGACTTATTAAAATATTTTAAAAAGTAGACTGGAGTGTGGTCGTGTTGAAAGATCCACAACATGAATTACTAGTTGATATCCGAAAGCAGATGGCTCTGTATAGCGTATCGACAATCTCTGAATTGAGTAAAGTCACACACGTTTCATTCCCTACCATCAAAAAGATGATCGATGACATGATTGTACGTGGGGAAGTCATCGAACATGGTCAGAAGGCGCCAGAAGGTGGGCGCCCTGCAAAAAGTTATGGGTATAATCCTGAATTCCGTCACTGTTTGACGTTATATATCGAAGCGAGAGAGATTCGCTACCGCTTGATTGACTGTCAACATCAGATTGTAGAAGATGGAGTGTCCCTAATCACCGATAGTCATTTAGAAGCATTAGGAGAACTAGTTGATCCGTTTATTGAGGACAAGACAAAAATCGGAGCGATTTCTGTCGGAGTCGCCGCTGCTGTAGACATGGGTCGGATTGTTTTCGCCCCAGAATACCCGTCGCTTGCGCACCTAGATTTAAAACACTGGTTGATGGAACGAACAGGACTTCCCGTCGTCATTGAAAATGATATGAATGCCGCCGTTTATGGATTTTCTAAACGAGATGAGACGACAACACATCAGTCCATCGTCTATCTCGGTCTCGGGAAGAATGGTCCTGGTGCTGGTATCTTGTTCGATGGACACGTCGCTCGTGGACAATCCGGGTTTAGTGGAGAAGTTTCATTTCTTCCGCTTTATGATGATGCATCGTTTTATGACCGTATTAAAGATAAGCCTTATGGACCAAACGTTCTGAAGAAAGAAGAAATTGATGCATTGGGACGTCTCGTCGCTACGTTTGCTGCGACACTCAACCCCCACGCATTTATTTTCTCAGATGTCGATCTCGTTCAAGAGGATTTGCTTCGCATTAACCGTGCCTGCGAACGATACCTTCCCTCCCGTCACATTCCCGTCCTTCGAATCGGGCAATGGGAGGAAGATTATTTTTCGGGACTGGCCCGACTCGGCATTGAATTGACGCTCGAAACCATACAACGAGGTGACGTATGACGATTTTATTATTGGCTGTAATTTATATCGCGTTTATCAGCCTCGGTCTCCCGGATGCCCTGCTCGGTGTCGGTTGGCCACTCATGCATCAAGAGTTTTCAGCCCCATTATCGATGGTCGGTTGGATTTTCATGACAATTGCTGGCGGAACGATTCTGTCGAGTATACTCAGCGGCAAACTATTAGAGCACTTTGACACGAAACAAGTCACATTCGGTTCAACGCTACTGACCGCGCTCTGTCTGTTCGGTTTCTATTGGGCGCCTTCAATTGGTTGGCTGTTCGCATTAGCCATTCCGCTTGGTTTAGGGGCAGGTGCCGTCGATGCCGCACTGAATCATTACGTTGCAGAACACTACGAAGCACATCATATGAATTGGTTACACTGTTTTTGGGGGATTGGCGCAACCGGTGGACCACTCGTCATGGCGGGAGTGTTGACGGAGAATGGATGGCGTGACGGCTATTTGATCATCGCTGCAGTTCAGTTCGGTTTGGCCCTCGTGTTATTGCTGTCCTTCCCACTCTGGAAACAGAAAGGTCAGTCAATTACACACCATCAAGAAACAGCCGTCACGACGCTCGAACGACAGTTTCCACTTGGAATTTCTTATGCATTGGTCACGTTTTTACTTTATTGCGGGGTCGAAGCATTGATTGGCTTATGGACAAGTAGTTACCTCGTGCAGACGAAACAATTTTCGATCGCGACGGCTGCGGCATGGGTGTCAATCTATTACGGTAGTATCACGCTCGGGCGATTCGTGAGCGGGTTTCTCTCATTCCGTTTCACAAACAAACAGATGATTCGGATGGGACAATCGCTTGCCCTTCTCGGTAGTATTTTCTTTTTCATCCCGACATCCGCGACGATGTTAGTCGGCTTGATATTGATTGGATTCGGATTGGCTCCGATTTATCCGAGTATGCTTCACGATACACCGAACCGGTTCGGGTCTGCCCAATCAAAACGATTGATGGGTTTCCAAATGGCATTCGCTTACACCGGAAGTACGTTTTTACCACCATTGTTTGGTTTGCTCGTCTCTCAAACGTCACTTGGCTTCCTGCCACTCGTGACAGTCATGATCATGATGGGGATGCTTTTTAGTACAGAGCGATTGAATCAAAGGATTAGACGAACAACATAGGAGGAGCCTACATGAGAATTGAGCATATTGCGCTTTGGGTCGAAAATCTTGAGAACATGCGCATGTTTTATGAGACCTACTTCGACGCCCAATCGAATGAGAAATATGAAAATCCATCGAAGCGATTTGAATCGTATTTTTTGACGTTTCCTGATTCAAGTTGTCGAATCGAATTGATGCACCGACCAGATCTTGTGAAGCATACGAAAGAAATGATCGGATATGCCCACATCGCCTTCTCACTCGAAAGTAAGCAAGCGGTAGATACGTTGACGGAGCGGCTTCGACTCGACGGATACACACACGTGGACGGCCCACGGACGACCGGGGACGGCTATTACGAAAGTGTCTGTCTCGACCCAGAAGGAAATAAAATCGAGTTGACCATCTAATTTGAAAAGGAGCGAACAATATGATTCAGGCTATTTTACTTGATTTAGACGGAACGCTGTTGAATGACCAGAAATTGATTACCGAACAGACGAAGTGCACGCTCATGGCATTACAACGACAAGGTGTCAAAGTCGTTCTTGCCTCTGGCCGTCCGAAGCGCGGGATGTTGCCATATGCTGAAGAGTTGAGACTACACGAGTACAATGGGCTGATTGTCTCTTCAAACGGAGCTTGTGTCACGGACGCTACGACAGATGAGACATTATTTGAACAACCGATGCAAATCGATAATGTTCGCTCGATTTTAGAGCATTTAGAGAAATTCGACGTCATCCCGATGATTAACGATGAAACGTATATGTATGTAAAAGATGTATTTGCCGGAATGATTGAGGTGAACGGACAACTCGTTAACATCATCGAATACGAGTCGAGAGGCGGACGATTCCAACTACGCGAAGAGCCGAATTTAAGAGACATCATCGAGTTCCCTGTTCATAAAATCCTCGTCGCAGGTCAACCTGATTATTTACAAGAAGTCGCACCTGCTATGGCAGACCCTTTTGACGATCGGGTCACGAGTATGTTCACGGCAGCGATGTATTACGAATTCACCGATTTAGGAATCGATAAAGCGAAAGCGCTTCGTCACGTCTTTGAAGAATTGTCGATTGACCGTGAACAGGTCATTGCTTTCGGAGATGGTCATAACGACCGTTCAATCATTGAGTACGCAGGAATCGGAATTGCCATGGGAAATGCAGTCGGGGCACTGATTGACATAGCGAGTGAAGTCACGACATCAAACAATGAAGACGGGATTTCAAGAGTTCTTGAACGATACATTACTCATTGAAAAAAGGACAGATGACCCGATTGGGCCGTCTGTCCTTCATCTTTTAACCGTTGATCACTGCTTTATGACCTTCGAGCGTGACGCCTTTTGCTTGGCATACTTTACAGATGCCGTGAAACGTCAAGCGATGGTCTTTAATGAGAAATTCGTATTTGCTCTCGACTTTTTTCTCGACATCGACGAGCAAATCTTCCATGATTTCTTCGACCGAGCCGCATTCGACACAGACGAGATGGTGGTGCGAATGATTCGCCCCTTCAGGACGCAAATCAAAGCGTGCGACCCCGTCACCGAAGTTGACTTTGTCGACAACACCGAGTTCAGTCAATAACTCAAGTGTGCGATACACCGTTGCGAGTCCGATCTCTGGTGCGATGCTCTTGACGAGCATAAAGACGTTCTCGGCACTCAAATGGTCACTCTCATTCTCAAGTAAGATGCGAACCGTCGATTCACGTTGCGGTGTCAATTTATATCCTTTGGCGCTCAATTGCTGTTTAATTCGTTCAATTCGCGTTTCCATAAGGCGCCCCCTCTTTACATAGTTCACTACACAAAGCATACCGAAGTTTTAATCAATTTTCAATTTAAAATCATTACTATGTAAGTTTACCATATAAAATTTCAGATTAGAATTATTTTAATCTAGACAATTGCCACCATTGTATCGCCATGATTGTCTTCGCATCGGTGATGACACCTCTGTCTAACAAATCAACCGCCTCTTCAAAAGAATATCGTTTCACGTTTAAAAACTCATCCTCGTCAAGATTCATTTCACCCGCTGATAATCCTTTCGCGACAAACACATCGACTCGCTCACTGCAAAAACCTGGGGCTCCGTAGAAAGAAAAAATCTTTTCGAGCGACTCCGCCGTATATCCGGTCTCTTCAGCTAACTCACGTTCGGCACTCGATACCGGTTCTTCCCCTTTTTCAAGTTTGCCTGCTGGGATTTCAAGCGACATCGATTCAAACGCTTTTCGATACTGCTCTACCATGACAATTTTGTCCGATTCTTCGATGACGAGCACGGCAACAGCACCGTTGTGATAGACGAGTTCTCGCACAGACGTGTTTCCATTCGGAAGGGAGACGACATGCTTTTCCACATCGAAAATCTTACCTTCGTAGATGACTTCCCGCTCAATCGTTTTTTCTTCCATATGATTACTCCTCACTTTTCGATATACTCTGATTATGAGTCAAACCAACATTTCGAACAAGGAGGAATCCATATGAGTGAACTCGGACTCGGAACGATGACCATTTTGAAACATGGAGAAATTGAGGCAAAGAAGATCCTCGAGACGGCCATTCAATCGGGGATTCGCCATATCGATACAGCAGATGTCTATGCACGACAAGCTGTCGAGCGCGTAATCGGGGAAACGTTAGGTCAGGAACGAAAACAACTCTTTTTAGCGAGTAAAGGTGGAAATGAACTGACTGAGGACGGGATGCGCTGGAATCCTGATCCGTCCTACTTAGAGGAAGCGTTACACGGATCGCTCGAGCGATTGCAAACCGATTATCTAGATTTATATTACATTCACGGTGGTACGCTCGAGGACGATCTCGACGCAACGATTGAATGGGCGCAAAAACAAAAGCGTGACGGTTTCATCCGACAAATCGGACTCTCGTCCATTCGACCGAACGTCATCAAACATTGGGTCGCTTCTGGAGCTCTCGATGTACTCATGACGCCGTATTCCCTTCTTGACCGACGACCAGAGACGCTTGATTTGTCGATTCCAATCGTTGGACGTGGTGTTCTTGCCAAAGGATTACTGACGGATGAATGGGAGACACGACTCGGGGATAAAGGATTTGAGGCGTGGCGAAAAGAGGAACTTGCCAGTGAATTGGCGATGATGCCTAATCCGATTCAGGCGTATGCACTCGAAGCCGCTAAGCGGTTCTGTGACGTCGTTTTACCGGGTGCCTCTTCAGTGAAGCAATTGAACGAGACGATTCGCGCGTACGAGACTGAAATCGATGAAGAAGCGCTTGATCGACTACTCGCCCGTCTGCCAATCCATCCTTATACAAAACACGTGACCTGAACTGTTTCAGGTCACGTGTTTTTCATTGCGCGTTTTAATCTGTTCGATTGCCCAGTTTGCCCATCCGGCATAGTTTTCCATCATCCGAATCGCATATTCACTCGTCAATAAATAACCGAGCGTATCTTCATCAGATTGATGTTCTTCCTGGAACATTCGAATTTGTTGGGCAACTTGTTCGTGATGGGCTTTTGTCTCTTCGATATATCGGACCGCTTCTTCGACTGGAAGCAATTGAAGCAAACTGACTCGCAAAAGGTTCTCATCTTTCATTTTTGGTTGAAACGATGTCGGTTGACGTAGCCAGTTGATCAACTCCTCACGTCCTTGGTCCGTGATCGAGTAGATTTTCTTATCAGGCAACTCCTGTTGCGAAATATGCTCCGCTGAGACGAGGTCATCTTCTTCCATCTTTAACAGTTCCCGATAAATCTGTGTATGGTGTGCGTTCCAAAAATGAATCATCTGCGCCTTGAACGTCGCGTTCAGGGCATACCCGGTCGCAGGCTGGTGGGTCAATAACCCGAGCAATGCGTGACGTAACGCCATATCCATCACCTTTTCCTTATCATGCTATTTTTATAAGTGTATCACATTCTTCTATGAATTCGAGAATGCCAATCTGTTGACGACTCGTTTAAAACCCGACAAAATAGATAGAAGAAAGGAGAGTTGTTTATGCAACCGATTCATTCATCACAACAATTTGACGAAGCCACAAAAGATCATGGAATGGTAGTCTTCACTACGTCATGGTGCCCGGACTGCAAACGTCTCGACATGTATGTCGACGAGCTCGTCAAAGACTATCCACAGTTTAACTGGCATGTCGTCGACCGCGACGAACTACCAGAATTATCTGATGCTCAAGAAGTTCGCGGCATCCCTTCACTTCTCTATTATAAAGACGGGGTAAAGCAAGAACACCTCCACTCGGCAAACGCCAAGACGGAGATGCAAATTCGTTCATTCCTCGATACGATTCAAGCATAACCTGATTCCTGCAGACCTATCAGCTGCAGGATTTTTTTGTACACGCTTATGTCATCCTCATCTATACTGTAAGAAATAACCAAACAGGAAAGGAGAATGATCATGATTCGAACTCGCCTTTTTACCGCACTTTGTTTCACTATCTTCATGTTAATCGGCTGTACACAATCATCCACCTCATCACCTATACCACCGGATGATGAGAAAGTCATCATAAATCATGCAATTGAATATCTAAACAATATGGATTGGCTACCAACCGACGAAGATGGCAAACAGGCCACGATTCAATCCATCACAGTCGACGATCGTTTTGAATTAATTGATTCACGCTTTGAAGGGTCAAGGGCCTGGCTCGTCACGTTTCCTTCTGATTCACAGCGCACGGTCGAGATTCCACAAGTGCTCGTTGAATCAGAATCGAATGAAGTGATTGGCTATTTGCCGAGCGAATGACGCTTTAGACCTCCGACTACTTGTAGTGCCGAACATATCGCGAGTCAATGAAACGCTTCACATAATATGGAAGACGTCCATGCCACGTGAACTGTCCAAATGTCAGCAAGGCACGACCTGGTGTCGTCAATAGTATATTCATCGATTGACGTCTTCGAAATGGTTGACTCGTCTCACCGAGTAAGCGCTTGGCGACAAAGCGCCCCGATCTGACAGCATCGACACCTCCGTTTAAAATGGATGCCATATCTCCTGTTATATATATATTCGTAAACTGATGATGACGCAAATATTCATCCGTCGCTATAAAATTGTCAGGTTTTGCAAGTCCGGATTCAGCCCACCATTCTACGGGAACAACGCCCGTCGCATCTAGCAGAAGCCCCTCCGATGCGTCATCTTGAAACTGTTGTTTCACGACCATAATGCCTGATTTCACTAGAAGACGTTCAATTTGTTTCTGTCTATGGAGCGGCACGTATGGCATAATCTTTTTCGCATACAGCGTCACGTCTTTCGTCTTTGCGCACGTAAACGCCAATTCTACACCGGCCTTGCCTCCACCGACAATCGTCACTACCGGACTCGAATCGATACGGTCAAGTAAAGCTTGTGACATCGGTTTAAGCGGTGTCCCAATGCCTCTACTCTTTGCACCAGTCGCCAGCACAAGTTGATCGTAGTGAAACAAGCCCTGTTCCGTTTGAACGGTTTGCTGATGAGGGTCTATTGAGATAACCCGTTCTGCGACCGGTTCAAGTCGTGGCAATTGGACTGTCGCGGAGTTCATGAGCCCGGCAATCACTTGTGGGAAGGCACCTGTATACACCGTCTGACGTCCTCCGATGAATTGAACTTCGTAATGCTCTCGAATCTCATCAAGACGGTCCAAAATTTCAAGCTGGCCGTGACCGAGTCCTGCCAACATCAATACTGGTTTCATCGCAAAATTCTCCGCGCCTCGATGAATCGTTGCGTGATTGTCATCACTTCAAGTACTAAAAAGATGAGCGCAATCACACCGACCCAGTTCGGGAAGAGAATCATCAATGTGAACAAGATGAAGCATTCCGTTCGTTCAATGATTCCAGGCTGATAATAAAATGTCTTCTCTGATCGCCTTGAACTACTTGCACCGACAGCCAAAAATAGCGTCATCGCAATGACAAATGATCCAATCAATATGAGAAAGATTGGCATGTATTCCGGATAGCGAAGTGCGAGGGCAATCACGACCGACAATTCGACAAACCGGTCCAAGACGAGATCGAGCACCGTCCCAAATCCAGTCGTTTTGGATTTTCGTGCCATCGTCCCATCCAAGACATCAAGCAAACCGGATAGCCACAATAAGATAACGGCCGTCCAGTGCATGTCATTATAAATAAAGATTCCTGTCGAAACCCCTATGATTCCGCCTAAAATGGTTACTTCATTCGGTGTAAAGTTCCATTTGAGCAGTCGATTCGCCCCCCGTTCAATGACAGGCTGGACGTAACGACTCCCGTACGTATCAAGCATGGTATTCCTCCTTTCGTTTGATTCGATATGTCATTCCGATTCGAAACCATTCATGCGTCGGTAACATGACCGACCTCCCATCCTCGAAATGATATTCTCCAAAGCACTGACCGAACCGATAAATTTTCTTCATCAATTGCACCGGTTCACCAATCGTTTCGGATATTTCCACCTCGGACAATGGTCGAAGTTTGCCATCGAGCATGACAAAGTCTCCGAATCCAGGTGCGGAGTCATATAACTCCTCTGCGGTCCCTGTCTGCGTCACCTTGCCAGCTTCAAGCAGTGTCACTCGATCTGCCATGAGCATCGCCTCTTCTCGGTCATGGGTGACCAATACTGCCGTGAGGCCGAGCTCTTTGACTAAGTCACGGATGAAACGTTGCAAATCAAGTTTTAGCTTCGGATCAAGGTTTGTGAACGGTTCATCCAATAACAGAAGTTCCGGTTCTGCCGCTAGAGCCCGGGCAAGGCTCACGCGTTGCTGTTCTCCACCCGATAGTTCGTGTATTTCAGCATTGTACCGGTCAGCGAGGCGAACGACCTGTAACCAATGTTCTGCTTGTTTACGTGAACGCCCACGTGTCGCGAGTGTGACGTTCTCCCCTACCGTCAGATGTGGGAACAACAATGCGGTCTGCGATAGCATCGTGACGCGACGTTTATGGGCGGGAATGTTGTTCAAGGAGCGATGATTCCACCACACATCACCTCCATCAGCCGTCTCGAGACCTGCGATGATTCGGAGAATTGTCGATTTCCCTGAGCCGCTCACCCCGACGATTGCATGAATGTCATGAGGTGCGACTTTAAAATTGACACCATCTAATATGTGTCTTGATCCAAATTGTTTACGTAAATCGTGTACATTCAAACTCATTGTAGACGTCCTTTCAGCATACGCACCATCCACCGATTCCATCCGGAAAGCAAAAAATAGATGACTACGGGGAATAAGATGAGCATCCATGTGTTCGAGAGCGCGAGACTCCTATTGTTTCCCGCGTAAGATTGATACAATTCTGTCGTCACCGTCGGGATCAATCCTGCACCGATCAGCTGAATGAGTGCGAATTGACTGAGTAAAATGACGGTCGTGAATAACGCGATGGTCCGCATCATTCTCGAGAAGAGCGGATACAGTACATAGACGACTCGTCGACTCATCGGCAATAGTCGTGCCTGTTCTAAAAGTGGACGACCGATGACCGCCATTCCGTTATAAGCGAGACGGATTGAATATGGAATCGTCACGACGAGCAAGGCAAGTATGACTCCGATATAAGTCCCGATTAGCCCAACTTCCGCTAAGATCAGGTAAAGCCCAAACAAAGTGGCAAGCATCGGAATGAACAGCGGTAAAAACACAAGCCATTCTATGACACTTTTCCATCTCGATTCTGTCCATAAGAGCCACCAGGCAAATGTCGTCGCGAGCCATACATTGATTCCGGATAGAATGATGGTTAATCCAACCGTATGAACAATGTACTCAACATTCCCGATTTCCATTGACGGAGCGACTAAAAATAAACTGACGAATGGGAATAGCGCAATAAGTAGGATGAATCCTTGACGAATCATCGTCTTACCCCCCGTTCAATCCGTCGTCGAACGGATGCGGTCATCACGTAAGACACAAATACACCGAATCCGACAAAACATGTCCAAATAAGGGCGACGGCATACGGTTCTGTCGCCTCCAAATAGAGTCCCGTAGAGAGTCGTTCGTATGCGAGGACACCAATTAGTTTCGGATAGGTCACACCGAGCAGTGCCGGAACCTCATACGCAAATGAAATAAAAGCGATTAAAATCCAAGTCGAGTCGAGCAACGGTTTAATCAAGAACGGGAACTCTGCATGTTTGAACTGTGCATAGGGAGAAAGTTGCAGCGTTTTCGCCGTTTCTACGTAACCCCGATTCAATTGTTCGTACGTTCCAATCATCATTAAAAAGACAAACGGAGTCTCCTTCCATATGTATGTCAGGATGACCGTCACATAATCTCGCTCGTTCGACTCAATCCCCCAAAAACCATTGGACCCACTAAATAATAGCCAAAACAAATACGCCGCTGCGATGTGAGGAACGAACATCGGGATTTTCAAGATTGTCGATGTGAATCGCCATCGTTGATTTACAACCGTCCGTGCAACCCACGTTCCGAGGACGAGCGATACGATTGTCGACACACTGACGACATAAAGCGTAGTGAATAAACTATCTCGCCACGTTTCGTCTGTCAACAGTGCGCCCCAATCCGTCCCGAGCGCCTCCATTCCTAGAAAAAAGAGGGCAGCGAGCGGCAAAAAAGATACGAGAATTGATAACGCGACACTACTTCGCAACACTCGGCCACTCCTCGCGTACGGCATCAATGATGTTCGGTCCGTAATCTGGAATCGAGCGTTCGAGCAACTGTTCTGAATTTGGATACGTCACGCCGTCTCCTAGCTCTTCGAAGGCTTTTTGGTCGTTTGCATCAAGTTTTGTTAAATCGAGTGACGTCCCATCTCCCCAATAATCAGGACCTTGTTTCACGAGCTGAGCTTCTGGCGATAACAGTTCTTGAATGAGAACGAGCGCCCCATCTGGATTTGGTGAATTGAAGGGGATAGCCAAAAAGTGCGTCGAGGCAATCGAGTGATCTAAGAGAAGTGCACGTGTCTCTTTCGGGAAGATGCCTTCCTTCACTTCCGCTTCGGCTCGACGTTCATTGAAGCCCATTGTCATCCAAACTTCCCCTGATGCATAGAGTTGATCGAGTTGTTCAAGCGTCTTCGGATACGTCTGTCCTTCTTTCCATAAATTCGGGGACCACGCTTTCAAATCATCCCAGAACGACTCTTCAACGGTCGCATTTTTGTTCAATTCATCACCGTAGCGCTCATATAAAAGATGGCGGACAAAAGCATTTCCAGTGAAATCTGTGACTTCAGGATACGTGAAACGACCTGGGTTGTCTTCGGTCCAGCGACGTAATTCCTCAAACGATTCTGGAGGATTGTCTACTTTCGCTGCATCGTAATGCAAGATAAACTGTACATTTCCCCAAGCGAGTTCCAAGTCATCTGTCGGTGTACCGGCATCTGATTGTTGAGCCGTTTCATTTAATAACGTGGCATTTGGGACACGCTCCATCAGTCCATCCCGAAGGAGTCCTGCTTCTTTCGCATTTCGGAAATTATCGCCGTTAATCCAGACGACGTCGATTGTTCCGACTTGTCTGTCCGCTTTTTTGTCGAGCGATAGCTGACGTACGAATTCTGCCGTATCCATCGCGACACGATTTAATTCGACATCGTAAGATTCCTCAAGCCGGGGTGCCACATAGTCATCAATATAGCTATTGATTCCTTCGTCCCCACCCCACATATATAGATTGACGGTCGACCCTTCCGCTGACTCAGCCGCAGCTTCGAATGTGTCCGAAAACTCAACCGCCTCTTCATTCCCACATGCTGCAACGAAAGTGAGCATAAGCGTTGCGAGCAATACTCTCCATTTCTTCATCGTTCTCCCCCTTTTTTACTTTTTCTCAAATCCCCGTTTTGCGAGCATTTCGAACATAGTTGGGCATATTGCATACACATTCGCACCGATATTCATCCACCACGGCGCATTGATCTCGCGTTTGCGCGTCAAACTCCCTTTGACAATCGCGTCGGCTAATCGTTTCGGATCAAGCATGATTCCTTTAACGCTTTGGGCATATGTACCACTCTTATCGGCCCGATCAAAGAACGGCGTGGCAATCGGTCCCGGATTGACGGTCATGACATGGATGCCACGTGGCTTCAACTCGAGTCTCAGGGCGTTCGAAAACTGTAAAAGTGCCGCCTTCGACCCAGCGTATACAGCTGATTTCGGTGTCGGAACTTTTGCAGCTTGCGAACAGATGTTGATGATGACACCTCCACGATCTAACACTCGGGCAGCGTTCCTCGATAACAGCATCGGAGCGACGGCATTCACATGCATCGTTTCTTTCATCAGATCGGTCGATTGATCAGTCACGAAATCAAATTCAGCCATTCCTGCGTTATTGACCCAAACGTCAAACTTCCCAAATCGCTCAATCACATCATCAACAAGAGCATCCGCCTTCGTGACGTCCGCGCGTATCCATTCTCCCTCACACATGGTCGCAATGGTTTTCAGACGTTCTTCATGTCTTCCAATCAATAACACGCTATATCCTTTTTCATAAAAAGAATGCGCCAATGCGGCACCGAGTCCGCTTGACGCACCTGTAATGACTACCCGTTTCATGACATCTCTTCTTTCTTTGTATAAATCCATTTTTGGTCATCTCGGCGTCTCTCGATGTCGCCACGCTCTTCGAGTAAACTGAGTCGTGCGAACACCTCGCTAAAGACGAGTGGCATACCACTTCGCATCTTTCTCCCATATAATTTCATCGACCAATCAAAGACACTGAGTCCATCTTCCCATTCGGCGAGCAATTGTTCACTGCGTTCATACCGTTGTCGGATTCGGCTCTCAATCAAATCGTTCGGATGATGAATCGGTTCACCATGTCCACTGACGACAAGTTTCAAATCGATTCCACGCAACTTTTTAAGTGAATCGATGTAGAGAATAACTGGTGAGGCAAACCCTTCACCCTCATACGGTTGTTCAATGAGTGGATTTGGTTCGACCTTATCAATCAAGTGATCTCCCGCAATCAAAACGCCTCCAGGACCGATCAATCCGAGCTGGTCACTCGCATGTCCCGGCAAATGAATCGTTTGCCACGCCCCGTCCGGTGTCACAGCTTGTCCGTCACTGAACGTCATGGTGACAGTCGTCGGCCCAATCCAACGTAATGCTTCCCGATAGTCTGGCAATTTTTCCACGAGTGGCGCCGGTGCTCCAAACGAGAGCGCCAATTCATGTAAAAAGTGGTTGCCCCTTTTTAGAAAATTCGGGGTTTGTTCTAAGTATCGAACGAGCTTCTCGTGCCCATACACCGGAATCGAGGCATCACGAAGTCGCCACGCCTGCCCCGCATGGTCGGCATGATGATGCGTCAAAAATAAAAAGTCGATGTCAGACAACGATAGTTCAAGCTCTTCAAGTTGCCGATTCAATGAAGTCCACGCTTCTTCCGTATCTGGTCCACAGTCGACCATAAAAAAGCGATTCTTATGTTCAACGATATATACGTTCACGTTTCCAACTTCGAACGGTGTCGGAATATCGAGTCTTGCCAGTTGGCTTGAAATCCAGTCCGCCACGTCATCACCACCCCTTCTTCCTGTCTTTCTCCATTATACCCGTCTGAAAGATGCGTTTTCAATCAAACAAAAAAGAGGGGGACATCTCCCCCTCACGAATGGTGAATATTATAAGTTGATAACCGTCACTTTATCGCGTGTCATCGTCTCGAGGCTACGCCCGATTCCTTGAACGCCAAGTCCCGATTGTTTCACGCCGATGAATGGGAAGTGGTCTGGACCACGTTCCGTACGTCCGTTCACTTGGACCGTACCGACTTCTAGCTTGTCAGCGACTGTAAAGGCGCTATTCACATTTTGAGTGAAGACACTCGCTTGAAGACCGAACTCAGATTCGTTCGTGAGTTCAATCATCTCTTCGAGTGATTTCACGCGGATGACAGGAAGGACTGGTCCGAACGGCTCTTCCCATGCGACACGCATGTCTGTCGTCACATGATCGAGTAATGTCGGATAAATAAGGTTTCCTTCACGCTCATTTCCATGAACGACCGTCGCCTTTTTGTTGACCGCATCGTCAATCAAACCTTGAACGTAATCTGTCGTTTTCGCATCGACTAAAGGAACGATGAAGCTGTTCTCTTCAGGCGAACCGACCGAGAGTTTCGCGACGCGTTCTTTCAACATGCCAACGAGTTCATCCGCTTGGTCTTCGAGGACGAAGACGCGTTTGATGGCTGTACAACGTTGACCTGAGTACGAGAATGCACCACTGACAATTTGATCTGCCGCAAGTGTCAAATCCGCATCCTCAAGGACGAGTGCCGGATCTTTCCCACCGAGTTCGAGCACGACCGGTACCATTGACGCTTGTTGTGACAAGTGTTGACCTGTACCTGTTCCACCTGTGAATGTGATCATGTCGATTCCTGGGTGAGACGTCAAGTAATCTCCTATGACCGAACCGCGTCCTGTCACGAGATTCAAGAGACCTTTTGGAAGTCCTGCGTCATGAAGGGCTTCGACCATCTTGATTCCGCTGATTGCACCTTGAGTTGCTGGTTTGAAGACGACCGCATTACCTGTGACGAGAGCAGGTGCAATTTTTGCCGCTGCCAAGTTGACCGGGTAGTTGAACGGTGAAATCGCGAGCACGACACCAAGCGCCTCTTTCTTGATGATGGCCATCTTGTTTTTCGAACCACCAGGGAACGAATCACCTTGCATGAATCCACCATTGAAACGAATGCCTTCTTCCGCTGTGTAACGGATGATTTCAGCTGTGCGAACGACTTCTTTTTTCGCGTCGTTCAAGTTTTTCCCGACTTCTTGCATGATGATTTGACCGATCTCATCGACGCGTTCTTCGAGTTTCTCTGCCCATGCATACAACAATTCAGCGCGCTTGTTGACCGGAAGCGTCGCCCATTCTTGTTGTGCACGTTTTGCGCCATGGATGGCTGCATCGACTTCATCGCGTGACATCGCCTGAACGCGACCTACGACTTCGTCTTTATATGGTGAAACGAGTTCAATCGTTTCCTGACTTGATGATTCCTGCCATTGACCATTTAATAAATATGGATATGTGTTCATACTCATCATCTCTATCTGCCTCCTGAGTAAGCTGTAATATCTCGTTGCCAACCCCATTGTATGCAGATTTTTTTGCATTGGACAACTATAATGATTCAGTTTATAAGATGTAAACGGTTACTATGAAACTTTTTGTGAATTCTGACGAGAGTTCGACAATTTTTCACTATAGATTTGATGATTCGAAACCGATAGTAAAGAAGAGAGTACGTGAAATAGGAGGGACAACCATTGAGCACTGATCATAATATTTTACTTGAGGCTGGAACGAACGAACTTGAAATCGTCATCTTCCAAGCTGGACCGTTCTTATTCGGAATCAACGTCATGAAAGTACGTGAAATCATCACGATGCTTCCATTGACACCTCTTCCGGGTACACCAGAAGCAATCATGGGACTGATTGAATTACGGGGCGAAGTCATGACCGTCATCGACCTTCCGATGGTCATCAATCATCCGCGTGAGGTCGGAAGTGACGATCGATTGATTGTCTGTGAGTTTAACGGGGAAAAATCAGTTCTTCGCGTCGACCAAGTGACGGAGATCAAACGCATCTCGTGGGAGCAGATTGATACGCCTTCCGACCTTGCACGCGGCGTCCAAGGCATCACGAATGGTGTCGTCAAAACAGGTGACCAAATGATCATCTTACTTGATTATGAACGAATCGCACTCGAACTTTCTCGTAAAGATATCATGGCCCGCGAATCGGTCAAACGCCTCGGGGCTCGCGAACGTTCGAATAAAAACATTTGGATTGCTGAAGATTCGGAAATGCTCCGAACGCTCATCCTCGATACGTTGGATGATGCCGGATACTTCAATACGACCGTCTTCAACAATGGGAAAGAGGCGCTCGATGCGTTCGAACAAGATGGTGTAGAGTGTGACCTTCTCATCACGGACATCGAGATGCCACAGATGGATGGACTCCATTTGACAAAGCGTCTTCGAGAGATGGACCGCTATGCGTCCCTCCCAATCATCATCTTCTCGTCACTTATCTCAGACGACTTGAAGCATAAGGGTGAGGCCGTCGGGGCGAACGCTCAAATCACGAAACCTGAAATCGGGATTTTGATTGCGACACTCGACGAATTTGTAGGATAACAAAAAAGTTTGCGACTTCACGGTCGCAAACTTTTTTACGTCAACTGCTCAAAATGATGGTTCCATTCGACTAAAAAACGCTGACTATGCGACTCGATTGTCGCGAGTGTCTCATTTGCACCTTCAAGATGTGCATTCTCGCCTGCCACTTCAAGGTCATGAAAAAGAAGCGCTGTCTGTTCCAAGCCGACCGAATAGGACGCCCCTTTTAATAAATGGGCGAGTTGTTCGACCCGTGAATAGTCATTCGACTCGACAGCTGCTTGCAATTCAGGGTATTTTTCTTCGAACTGCTTAATATATGTGGTAGCAATTTTATTTAAAAAATCCATATTTCCATTTGCGATTTGGTGGAGCTCCGCTAATTTATCTTCATTGAACAGAGCGTCTTCGGGCATTTTTGTCAATATAACCCCTCCTCAATAAACGATTATCCAACCGTTCCCTCTCACTGTAACATGTTTTCTAGAGAAAACAAAAAATCTCCTGCTTTGGATTGCACTCTTCATTTTCGCTACCTATAATAAGATTGAGTTAAGGTAGGAGGAAGATGCATGCTGACGATTTACCGTACTGACGCATCAGGCCATGTGGATGAAATCGAAGACTTTGATAAAGGAAGCTGGATTCAACTCGTGAATCCGACAAAAGATGAGGCCGATCAAGTCATCGAGGCGTCCGGCATTCCAGAAGACTTTGTATATGACCCACTTGATATCGAAGAAAAACCGCGTTTTGAAAAAGATGATGAGGGTCTTCTCATGATCATTGACGTCCCGTACGTGGAGGAAGATGATACGGGGCGAACTTACAATACAATCCCGCTCGGTATCATCGTGACTGGACGACATTTCATCACCGTCTGCTCACGTGAGCTTGACGTCTTGAACTTGTTCGCAAACGGCAAAGCACGACTGTTCCGGACGAATTATCGAAGTCGTTTCGTCTTTCAGATTTTACATCGGGTGAGTATGACGTACTTACGCTTCTTGCGACAAATCGACCGGAGAATGGACGAGCTTGAACAGGAACTACAACGTTCGATGCGAAATCAAGAGATCTTTCAATTGATGAACCTGCAAAAATCCCTCGTCTACTTCATGACCTCTTTGAAAGCGAACGATAGTGTCTTAGACCGAATCGTCAAGACACCAAGTTTGGAGAAACATGAAGAGGACGAAGAACTATTAGAAGATGTGTTCGTCGAACACCGCCAGGCCATGGAAATGGCGTCAATCTATAATGATATCATCAGCATTAAGATGGAAGCATTCGGATCAATCATTTCGAACAACGTCAACTTCGTCATGAAGTTCTTAGCGTCGATTACGATTGTACTCAGTATTCCAACGATGATTTCTGGAATTTTTGGGATGAACGTCCAAGTTCCATGGGAAGGACAGCCGTTCGGATTCATCATGGCGATTACTATGATGATTGGATTTTCTGGTCTTGCCTTTTATATCCTATGGCGAAAGCGATATTTCTAAACGTACAAGAGCCTGACGCATCATACGTCAGGCTCTTTGTTATGAGATCTTGACCGTGACGAGACAAAGGTCATCCTCAATTTCAATTTTGGGGACGAGTTGCTCTGCGACGTGACGACTATAGTCGAGACCGTACGTGGAGACATCCTTCTCAAGCCAACGAATCCCATCGTCAATATCTTTGCTGTAACATTCCATGAGTCCATCCGTGTACATGTGAAGTGTCATACCCGGAGCAATATCAACTTCTTTAGACTCATAATTTGGCTCTTCGAACATGCCAACAGGTACTCCCGTCGTCTCAAGACGACAATTGCCTTCTTCTGACGTCACAATGACTGGAGGATGCCCTGCATTCACATACTCAATTCGACGTTTCGTTGTATCGATATAGCAATACACCGCTGTAAAATAACTATGCATATCGTCACCCGAGAATAAGAACGTCATTTGACGATTCAACTCGGTCATCACGTCCACCGGATATTGAACATTTCCAACAAGTCCCGGAAGAATCGAGCGAATACCCATCGTAATGAGTGCCGAAGAGACCCCATGACCCATGACATCAAAGATGATGACACCATACCGATCCGGTGCGACCTGGAACCACGCATACATATCCCCTGCTAATTTTTTTGATGGAAGATAGAGAGCGCGCACGTCAATCTCTTCATTACTGATTGGTGGCGTGAGCGCACTTTGTTGGATTTTTTGCGCAAGATCCAAATCGTATTGGAGACGTGCCTCATAGATTTTCCGCTCATCGACGGCCGCTTTATAGCGAAGAGCAGAGCGGATACGTGCGAGCAACTCCGTCACCTTGATTGGTTTCGTCGTATAGTCTGACGCTCCTGCATCTAGTCCTTCAGCAATCTGCTTTTCATCTGTACGACCCGACACCATGATAACTGGCATTTCTTCGTAATCAGCCATCTGTCGAATTCGTTTACATGTCTCGATTCCAGAAATCCCGGGCATCTCGACATCCAACAGGACGAGATCATACAGCGATGCGGCTTGTGGGGCCATCAATAAATCGAGCGCTTCTTCTCCGCTCGAGACCGATATCGTCTCATAGTCGTGCTGGTGAAGCAGTTGCTCGAGAACGAGCGTATTGACCGGTTCGTCGTCCACAATCAAAATCGCCATGACTATCCCTTCCTTCTCTACGTAGTGTTCTACATCGTATTGTACCATATCTTTTCAATGTCACACGAAATTACCGTCTGTTCGTTCCAGTTGAAGAATCGACTCACTATTTGGCATACTGAAGAGAGAAAGTGAGGGGTTCTTATGGCCTGGATATTTGCCGTCAGCGGTTTGATTATTTTACTCGTCCTCATCGCATCCATCGTCGTCATTCAAAAAGGATATGCCTACAAAGATAACAAAGACGACATCGTTCTAGACTATGACGAAATCAATCGTCGCATCGAGGACGACCAGAAAAGAGAGAAGACTGACAAGACAGAAGGGCCGCTCTAAAACGCGACCCTTCTTTTATTTGAATTCGAATCGGAGCGTCCCTTTTTCAAGATATAAAGAAGCATTGAACGTCTTCTCGCCTTTTTTGAACGTATGCACGTTCGATTGACCTCCGTTGATCATTTGCTTCAACTCATCTTTGACAAGTCCGACGCCGAGCACCTGTTTGGAGACGGTGAAGCGACATCCTTCCCGGTAACCACTACAACCGATGAACTTCGGATGCTCAACGAGGGCTTTGCCACAATTCGGACAGACTCCAAACGAGGGTTTCGGTCGAGTCGCTCCTTTTTTCCCGTAACGCTTCGCCTCAATCGTATAACCTTCCGGGTTTGCTGCCTCGACTCGCGACTTCGCCTCTTCAACCAAATGAATCGACATCTTTTTCGCTTGTTCTATGAATTCAGCGGCAGATGCCGATGCTTGGCCGATTTCGTGAAGGCGTTTCTCCCATTTCGCCGTCATGACAGGCGATGCTAAAATACTGTCCCCAAGCACATCAATCAAGAGACGTCCTTTGTCTGTCGGAACGAGCTCTTTTTTCTGAAGTTGAACATAACCGCGCTTTTTCAATCCATCGATAATGTTAGCGCGTGTCGCCTCGGTGCCAAGACCTTCGACTTCTTTCATGATATGAATCAGCTCTTCGTCATCGAGCTGTTTTCCTGCGACTTTCATCGCCATGATCAGTGAACCTTCCGTATACCGCTTCGGTGGCTCCGTCTGTTTTGACAACACTTCAACTTTCTTCTCTTTCAATTCTTCGCCGATTGTTAATGGAGGAAGCTCGACATCTTTTGATTTCATCTCGACGACTTGACGATAGCCTGGACTCACGACGACGGTACCTTTTGCCCGATACAAATCGTTTCCATCAATCAAGTCAACTGTCGTCTTCTCGAGCTTCGCCGCCGGTGCAAATGCCGCGAGAAAACGTCGGTTAATCAAATCGTACAGCTTTGCCTCATCGCCGCTTAGACGTGTGACATCACCACAAGCTTCGGTCGGAATGATTGCGTAGTGATCACTGACCTTTTTCGCATTGACGTAACGACGATTTTTTGACGGGTCCTCGGTTAAGATGTCGCGAAGACCTTCATAGGCGGCTGACTTCAGCAGTCTCGCCTTCGTCTGAGGAAATAGCGTCGCTTCATCTGGGGTGACGAAGCCAGAATCCGTCCGAGGATAGCTGATCCACCCTTTCGTGTAAAGCTTTTGAGCGATATCGAGCGTCTTTTTCGCCCCGAAACCGAATCGTTTCCCTGCTTCTGCCTGAAGCCCGGATAAACTGAACCAAAATGGAGGTTGCTCTATCTTTTCTTCTTTGTCGATTGTTTTGACTGTTGCGGTGCCAGAAGCTCGCTTCACAACCGCGTCTGCTTCCTCACGCGTTTTGAGCTTCGTCGTCTTTCCGAGTGTATATTTCGCTTTGAACGTGCCCCGACCTTTTGCAAGTGTCGCCTCGACTTCAAAGTACGGTTCTGGCACGAACTGCTTGATTTCTCGTTCGCGATTGACAATCAAGGCGAGTGTCGGAGTCTGGACACGACCGAGCGAGAACACGTCCTCGATCCCGATTGTTTTCAACAAGGTCGTGTATGCACGGGAAGCGTTCATGCCAACGAGCCAGTCGGCACATGCGCGACTCATCGCCTCATGATAATAAGGGACTGTTTGCTCACCCGGTAACAGTTGAGAGAATCCGCGGTCGACCGCTTGTTCCGTCAAACTCGAAATCCATAGTCGCGCTAACGGTTTTTTGTTTCCAGCGAGTCGAAGAATTAATCGAACAATCGCCTCCCCTTCCCGCTCGGCATCCGAAGCGATAATCACATCGGTGATGGAGCGGTCATGTAGCCATTTCTTGATGGCATAAAACGGCTTTGATTTTCCTTTTGAGATTCGATAATCGAACCGTTCCGGAACAATCGGAAGTGCCTCGTATTTCCAAGACTTCCATTCAGGACGATAGTGTGAAGGCTCCTGCAGTTCGCAAAGGTGACCGACCGCCCAGACGACGATTGCTCCTTCCGGGAAACGTGAACATGGTGAGATTTCAATCTCATCTTTTCTTTTTTTAGATGGGTAGGGAGCCGCCAACTTTTGAGCTTGTGATGGCTTTTCCGCGATGATTAGTCTCATAAGAACTCCTTACTTTGCCTTCAGTTTCGTGGCAAGACGTACATGGTGGGATTGCTTCTTCTATGTATTTTACTATACCAAGTCGAGGATGGACATATCGAGAGGGGAGCATTTGTTTGTATTCCATGAATCATATCTTGCCACACGGCTGTTTTCCGATATGATTAACAGAGAACATACATATGTGAAGGAGTGTCGTCATGTCTTACCTCATTTTATTCGCTGCCGTTTTTTTCTTGTCGACGAGCGTCTTGTTCGTCAAATGGACGTCTGCTCCAGCTGAGACAGCTGCGTTTTACCGCATGCTGATCACATGTCTCATGCTACTTCCATTCGTCGATTTCAAATCACTCATCACAACGCGATTGATGACACGATATGCTTTGTTACTTAGCGGAACGTTGCTCGCGTTTCACTTTTGGCTCTGGTTTTTATCACTCGATTATACGACAGTCGCCAGCTCCACTCTTTTTGTCACATCGAGTCCGATTTTCGTCTTAATTGGAAACGCCTTGATCTTTAAAAAGAACCCGACGCGAAAAGGATTGGCATACGCGCTCGTAGCTGTCCTCGGTGGGATGCTTGTCGCTGCAGGTGATATTCAGCTCGGACGAGAAGCACTATTTGGTGACCTGCTCGCTCTGATTGCCGCCATCCTCATCGCAGGGTACTGGCTCGTCGGTCAACATGTCCGGACATCGATGAACACGAATACGTACTCGTTTAGCGTCTATCTCGTCGCGACGGTCGTCCTTTGCTTCATGCTCCTCGTACGCGGGACGACGTTCACGGACTTTGAAATGGTCAACTGGTGGTATTTCCTCGCCCTTGCCTTCTTCCCGACGATTTTAGGGCATAACCTGTTCAATTATGCACTCGCTCGGGTCAGTGCGACCGTCGTCAGTATTACCATCCTTGGAGAGGCCTTATGGGGAATGCTATTTGGGTACGCCTTTTTCGGTGAGCGACTCGGTCCGTTCCAGTGGCTCGGCGCCATCGTCTTGCTTGGCGGGATTTACTTGTTCCTAAAAGAAGATGCCCGCTCGACACGAGCGGACGTTTGATTATAAGTTTGTCGCTTTCGGATTTACATCATTCGCTTCTTGATCTTCTTCTGAAGGACGGAACAATAATTTACGGTCCCAGAACGCCAAGGCGACCGCTGTCAAAAACGTCATCGCATCGGCAATCGGAAACGCCAACCATACCCCGAACACTCCGAAGAACGACGGGAGTATAAAGACGAGCGGAATCGTATAGAGGGTCTGACGTGAAAGGGACAAGAACATGGCGACTCGCGCTTTCCCGAGTGACTGGTAAATCCCGTTAACGAGCATTTGAACACTCGGTAAAAACGAGACCGCGAACAAGATGTGAATCGCCGTCACGCCTCCCGCAATCAATGCCTCGTCCGTCGAGAACCATCCCATCAACGTATTCGGGAATAGCTGCAAGATGAGCCAGATGATCACAGCGATTGCAATCCCAGCCCGCATCGCTGTCCATATGGTTTCGCGCATACGATCGTATCTTTCGGCACCATAGTTATATCCGACAATCGGTTGCATCCCTTGGACAATTCCCATGATTGGCATGCCAACGAGCGCCATGAACTTATTGATGATGGCGAAAATCGCCAACTCCTCTGTCCCACCGTATGTTCCGAGCATCACGTTGACGCCAACGAACAAGATGGATTGGGACACCATCATGATGAATGAAGATGAACCGATTGCCATAATCTCTTTCATCTCATCGAATCGTATCCGGAACTGTCGCCATTTGAAGCGCAGTTCCGTTTTTGGTTTTCGGGCGAAGAAGAATCGAAGCATCAATATGGAACCGATGACTTGAGCGAGTGCCGTCGAAGTCGCTGCACCGTACATCCCCCAGTCGAACGTGAAGATGAAAAGTGGCGTCGTGACGAGATTGACGAGAACGGTCGTCAACATGACCTTCATTTGATACGGTGCCTGACCTTCGGCACGAACCATCGCACTCGAAGCAAGCGTGAACATAAAGAATGGTGAACTGATCAAAACAACCGATAAGTACTGTCGACTGAGCTCCATAATCTCGGACGTCGCCCCGAAGACCATTAAAATCTCATCCAACATAAAGAAAGCGGAACTCACCGCTAGGGCAGCAAACAATCCGACGAGGACGAGCACATTCAAAAATGTGACAGCCGCACCGGCATCGTCTCCTCTCCCTAACTTCCTAGAACTGATGGAGGCGCCACCGAGACCAACAGCACTCGACACGGCCATTAAGATCATCTGTATGGGAAACGCAATCCCGATGGCAGCGACGGCCGAAGCGCCAATGCCACGAGCGACAAAAATCGTATCAATGATATTGTAGAGCGCCGTCACGAGCATCCCGATCATCGCGGGTAGCGATAACTTAAACAGGAGTCGGCCGATGGGCTCTGTCCGCAATTGCTCCGTATTTTGGTTCATCCTTCCATCCCTCCGTCTCTATCTCTTAGGGTAGCAGGATTAGACAGTTCGGGCGACTATGTTGGCTCGGTGGATGTGTCAGGCGAGGACGCGCATCGGGACCCCTTTTCGCTTGCGCATGATGTAATCGGTCGCGACGGGTTTTTCCACTTTAACTCGAATCGTCATCATCGCTTGGTTGGCGGATTCGAGTTGTTGACCGTCTACATCCTCAATCGTCTCGATGATTTGGGAAAAACGGACGAATCCAGGTCCAAAAAATTCAACTTCTTCACCTGTTGAGAAGTGATTTCGCTGTTCGAGTGTCGCCATCCCGCTCGACGGGTCGTATGCGATGACACGTGCGGCAAATGCGTACTGAGGAATCGAACGTGGTTTCCCAAACAATTGTTCTTTCTCGGTCGGAATCCCGTAATAGAAACCACTCGCGAGTTCTCGCTGTGCCGCTTTCCAAATCTCTTCTTCCCAAGCCGGGTCGAAGACAAAGTTCTCAGGATCTTCACAGTATGCGTCAATCACTTGTCGATACACGTTACACACGGTCGCGACGTAGTGAATCGATTTCATTCGTCCTTCGACTTTCAAACTGTCGACTCCAGCGTCCACCAAGTCGGGAATATGTCGGACCATCGATAAATCGACCGAACTCATCGAGAACGGCTCTTCATCACGTGCCACCATCTCTTCCGTCAAGTGATTCCCCTCTTCAAAGAAGCCATATTTCCAACGACACGACTGGGCACAGCCACCTCGATTGGCATCCCGCAAAGTCATATGATTCGACAGTGTACAACGACCGGAGTATGAGATACACATCGCACCATGGACAAACGTCTCGATTTCGACATCGACTTCTTGTTTCATTTGCACAATCTCATCCATCGATACTTCACGTGCCAATACAACCCGTTCAAGTCCTTCTTCTTTCCAAAAACGAAGTGTCTCGTAGTTCGTCGCAGAAGCTTGTGTCGACAGGTGAACCGGTAAGCCCTCCGCTTCTGTGAGACACGTCTCAATCATGGCAGGGTCAGAGACGATCACTGCGTCAATCCCGATATCACGGAGCGTGCGGAAGAAGTCACCAGCTCCTTCGATATCCCCTTCATGCGTCACCATGTTTGCAGCGACATATACTTTCGCCCCGCGAGCATGTGCGAAATCCACACCTTCACGCATCTCGTCATAGCTGAAGTTACCGGCACGCGAACGTAACCCGAATTGTTGACCACCGATATAGACCGCATCGGCACCATAATGAATCGCCATCTTCAGTTTCTCTAAGTTTCCTGCTGGCGCTAATAATTCTGGACGTTGTTTCATCTTGATCCCTCACTTGATCTCTTCTGGTTTACGTAACAATAATCCCGTTCCGAGTCGAAACGCTTCCGGTTGTAATTCTCTGAGGCGGTGTTCCATCTCGATTCGGTCGAATTGACCATTCAATAGATTCGCCCGCGCGATGGTAAACAACTGAACGATTTCAACAAACTGTTCTCCCGCGTGCCAGCCATCAAGTTTCCATGTGTGAAGGCCGTTTTTGACTAACGTCGGTAGCTGACCCATAAGCGTCAAATCTTCTGAGAAAATATGCGTGCCATTCTCGTCCTCGTAGATAGGATAACGACTCGCCGCATCTGCTGGCTCACTCATATAAAACTCACGTTGTTTCGCCTCTTCAGAAGGGCGTCCAAGCTCATTGAAATAGTTCGTCACGAGCGGTCGCTTCGAATGATGGATACACGTCGGACCGTACACTTGTACTTCAACGGGGAGACCGATTTGTTGCTGAATCAACACCAATTCCTCGAGAGTGACTTCTCGCGCAACGACGGCTCCGATGGCCTCACGTTTCCCCCAGAACTGAATCTGTTTAGCGGACGTGACGAGCGTTTGGGCATCGTACCAATATGGGATTTTCGCTTGACGGATCAAACGGATGGCCCCGGGATCCCCAGCTGTCACATCGTCGACGCCAATCGCTTTTAACATTTGTAAATAATCCGGCAATTCTTGAATGTGGTCGTTATGCATCAAATTGTTGACGGCCACTGTCACTTCTTTTCCGTATCGATGGGCAAGCTGTGTGACTTCCCTCACAGCATCGTTTGTCCAGTCTCCCTTTTGTCGCAAGCCGAACCTAGAATTCCCGATATACAATCGGTCCGTACCCGCTTTAATTAACGCTTCTGCTTGTTCGACGCTTTGCGCCGTAGTGACGAGCTGAATCATCATATTTGTTCTTCTCCCTACTTTGTGAGTCTAATCACATTTTCTTGCTATACTTTAGCATAGGATTGAATGTGCAAACGGGGCAGGATTTTAACAACTCGTGAAGAATTCAGTAACAATGTATGACTTTTCATTAAAGGAGTGGATCACGTTGTCAAAGACAGCTTTAATCACTGGGGCCTCGATGGGCATCGGTTTAGACTTGGCCGTACTCGCCGCACGAGACGGGTACGACTGTATTCTCGTATCCCGAAACGAACCTCGCTTACACGAACTGAAAAAAGTCCTTGAAACGAGATATCGAATCAATGTATATGTCTTCGCGCTCGATTTGGCGAAACATGACGCTGCCAAACAATTGACCTCGATGATTGAAGAAGCCGGACTAACCGTCGACTTTTTAATTAACAATGCTGGATTTGGAACGTCTGGTGCGTTCGCTGACCTCGATCCTGAGACGGAGGCGGACGAAGTACGATTGAACGTCAACACATTGACGGAACTGACAAAGGCCTATCTACCGGGTATGCTCGAACGAAATCACGGCTATGTGCTAAACGTCGCTTCTGTCGCTGCGTTCCAACCCGGTCCGTATATGGCCGTCTACTATGCGACGAAGGCTTATGTCCTCTCACTTACCGAGGCGCTGCATGCCGAAGTGAAAGGGAGCGGTGTTCACGTCAGTGTCCTCTGCCCTGGCCCGACAGATACGAATTTCTTTGATCGCGCCGGTAGTGAATTGTCCTTCTCAAAAATGCCATCTCACCTCGTCGCCTTCTTCGGTTATAAAGGTGTCATGAATAACAAGCGCGTGATTGTGCCTGGCCTCTCGAATCAACTTCTAGTCGGGGTGGCTAAGTTGATGCCACGTGCTCTCAGTCTCGAAGTATTGCGCCGTGTCCAAAAACCAACAGACGGGTCAGCCGCTGAATCAACGACATGAAAAAAAGGAGTGACCGGCGACGGTCGCTCCTTTTAAGATTCTGAAGGTAATCGCGAGACACATACGAGCCGATGTAAAAAGACACCTGCTGGAATCATCGTCATGAGCGCTGTCGAGAGGACGACTCCCCACGCAAGCACAGCATCTAGTGACCATTCACCAGAGGTCAATTGATCCATCACGCTCAACTGTTCTACTGATAGAACAATCATCAGCGCTGGCCATACACTCGCTGCTAGAATGCTTAGCATGGCGAAACGGGCCCTCGTATAACGTTTCACTAAAAGAACAAGGTTTAACAAGATAAACAACAACCCTACGAGTAGAAACATGCCGACTTCAGTAATGTTAATATATGCACTCATCCGTCGTTCACCTCACTCAATATGATAGGAATATTGTATATTTACCCGAGTTGACGAAGGAATATGCGCTCAAATAACGGACGAATCATGACCAAGAAGACGACATTCGAAATACCGTGGGCCAAATCAAATGGAAAACTGAGTAACAACAACTTCACGACATCCGTACCGACCACTTCAATGAACGCCAAGTTTGTCGTCCATCCATATAAAAAACCTGATAGTAAACCAAAAAGTAAGAAGAGGGTTTTCGACCTCAGTAGGATCGGACGAAATAAATGGACGAGCACAACGACAAGAAGCCATCCTAAAAATTGAAAAAATACAAACGGACCCATCCCGAGCAATAGTCCTGACAAAATCGGGACAAAGAGCGCAAGGATAGCGGCTCCGTTCAAACTGACCAGTAAGGCCGTCAACATGATCATGGCCGTCGTCGGTTGAACATTCGGTATCGTCATAAAGAGCCAGCGTCCGATGACCGCAAGTGCTAACAATTGAACGAGTGGTTGAATCGGGATTCTTGATTTTTCGAACCGGTACAACACGACGATTGCGATCAGGATGGCGAGGACGTATGTGACCATAAGGTGCTCCGATCTTGAAAAAGGTTCCGATCGCCTTGAAAGACGACTTGACCGCTCGCTAGATAAATCACATCCGTCGCAACCTGTATGAGACCCATGTCATGTGTTGCACAAATCACGCGGGCCGACTTTGCTTTTTGTTGAAGCGCATCAAAGAACGCGTCCCGCTCTCCCCTCGTCAAATCCACGGTCGGTTCATCGAGTAAAAGGACACTCGACGGATTGTGTAGGACGGATTGAAGTTGGGCGACCCGTCGCTTCCCTTCTTGTGGGAACGGACCCACTTCTGGATTGGCAGGAAGATAGACTGCTCGTTCTCCCTTTTTCACTCGCCCCTGAAGTGGACGTCTACTTCTAGCTAATAGTTCGAGTAAAGTTGACTTCCCACTCCCGTTCGTCCCGACACAAACTGTGAGTCCAGGCTCAGTCATCTGAACTGTCACATGATCAATCGCATAGGTCGCTTGCAGAGGATGCCGATAAGATACGTCGGTCGCATCGATGGAAGGTGTCGTTTCCGATTCGTTGAACGTGAACGTTGTTTCTCCTGAAGGTTCTTTCGCTCGCTCGGTATAACCGATTTGTACCCCGATTCCAGAAATACGGCGGAGCAACATCTCTAAATGCTCTCTTCGAAATTGGTCTAGATGCCGAAATGGTTCAATCAGGACGATGGAGTCCGGTCGATTTAACAGGGCGTAGGCGACTCGAACAATCTGTTGTTCTCCACTCGAACATGCATCAAACCGCTTCGGATAAAGCGCGTCGATTTGTAATAGTGTAGCGAGTTCCGCCCCTCGAAAAGGATCGACACTCGAAAGTAAGTGCCCAACCTTTCCTGAGAACGATTGCGTCATCTCGATCACATACGGGCGGTAACGTTCGACGTATTGCTCGAACGAACCGTCAACGGTAGATAACCATTGCATCACGCATCCCTCCTTTCGTGAGATAAGGATAAATCAGCCAAAGTCCGACAAACAGATGAAGTGAGGAAAAACAAATGATTACGATGAGGACGATTTGCAACAAATCCTCTAAACGAAAGCGCCGTATCGGGTCAACCGCAAACTTCGGCTCAGTTTGCTGACTTTCAATCCCGATTTGCACACCCTCTCGCCAAGATGCCCTCGGATGACTCCTGACTGCCTGACGTACCGCATGCTCCATTGACGGAATGAGTGCCCATGCGCCGTATAAGAGTGAAGACGACCGTGGAAAGTTCGATAAGAGCGGGAGTAATCGTTCAAGACGAATGATGCGTGCAATCCATAACATCCCGAGTAAAAAGGCAGCCAATTTCAAAAGCTGACGCCATATGTATCCATAAGAAAGTTCCCAACCAATCAGGATGGGCATGATTGAAATCAGGCCAAACGCAATCAGTATGGATAGCATTGACCAAGGGAAACGACGTTCAATGATGAGCAGCAAGAGGAGTCCAACCACAAAAAGAGTGACGTCTTCGACATTCATTAATATGTAAAGGTGACAGAAGAGATAGAAAAGGAGCGTGACAGGATGTCTCCGCTCCCAATCTGCCTCATTCGAAGAAAGCCACTGCATCTTCTTCGAACCGCCATTGAATGACATCCGTCGATTCCACTTCTTTGGCGCCCGCACCTTCATCCCCGGGTGCACCGTTGAAAGCAAATACCCATCCTGACGATTGTCCTTCAGATTTTTCTTCGATTCCTTCGATTGCCGTCACATAGGACATATCACCACTCCCTGTCACCTCAAGGTCGAGTCCTGTTGCTTTTAATGCATCGAGAACAGTCGCATCCTCTTCTAAGCAGACACTTTTCTCTTGATAGAGCGTTTCCTCAGTCGCTGCGTTATAGACCGAAATAGTCGGACTCACTCCGCACGATTCTTGCTGCGCCTCTTCCCCGCCACATCCGGCAAGAAGCGCCGTCGCTAGTAGAGCAATCGTTACATATGATTTCATTGGTCTGTCAAATCCTCTCGTTGGTGTATCGAATAATTGTAAAGAATCGCATAGCGCTCACCTGTGCTACGTCCCTCTTGCGTCAGTCCGACGAGCTGAATACTGTTAGCAAGGACGGGTTCACGTTGTAGCCAGAACTTAACGAGTTCATTGTCACGGTTGATCATGAGCATCGACTCATTCTCGAACGTATACATATCATACAGCCCATCGTAAGAGAGTTGTAAGATTGGGGCGGCTATGACATCTGTATATTCTTCCCATGAAGGTTCCCTTAAAGTAGACAACATATGGTCAAATTCGACGAGCTTTTCAAAGAATGCCTGACCTGATTCTTTTCGTAATTCATCGACCTGTTCATAAGATAATTGTCCGTCTGCGTACGTCACGCGAATTTGTTGGAACGATTCGGCTCGTTCGACCATCAGCAAATATTCAATCGTTTGGACGTTCCCTTCCCGATTAATTTGAAGCTTACCTCGGTCAAGTTTGATGGAGTCACTGTTGACTCGTTGCAAAATTTTCTCTGTCATCTCGTCGAAAGATTCATCCGTGACGGAGACGACGCCAATTTGTTGCGATTCCGCACGAAATCCAGATTGGTCAAACAAGGGTACGAATAATAAGACGATAAAAAAGAAAAATCCTAAAAGCGCTCCATACCATTTATAGCGGCTGTTCTGTTTCGGGAAGAATAAAAAAGACAATAAAAACCCGATTGGGATATGAAATCCGCCGATTGGGAACGAAACAATGCCAAGCAGTGAATAAAATAAGAACTTCGGAAAGAAATTGGCTTCCGGTTCTTTCAATTGGTTTAAGCGAACACCTAACAGGACGCTGATCACTAAAAACGCGGCCCAAACATAGAGTTGAATGGTCACATCAATCCCCCACTGTATATTCTAGAAAGTCGGTCGCAACTAAACTCGATGGAAAATCCGAAACGACCTCTTGTTCAAATTCTTCCTCTCGTCCGACATAGCGAGCGGAAATATGTGTGACAATCAATTGGCCGACCGCAGACGCTTTCGCAAGTGTAGTCGCCTCACGCGTCGTCGAGTGACCATATTTTCGGGCGAGCGGTTGTTCACTTTCCATGAATGTCGCCTCATGAACGAGGAGGTCGGCCCCTTCTGCTAACAATCGCGCGTTCTCGCATGGCGTCGTGTCCCCAAGAATCGCAACGATTTTGCCCGGAGTCGGTTCAGTGACGTATTCTTTAGAATCGTACCATTTTCCTTCATATTCGAACCGTTCTTGTTCTTTGATTGTTTTATAGATGGGTCCACTTGGGATTCCAAGCTCTCTTACCCGATCGACGCGCAATGTTCCCGGTTTTTCCGGGCCTGTGACACGAAACCCGTAAGAAGGGAACCGATGCTCTAATTTTCGCACAGTGATCGTATGACCGTCTTGCTCAAATGTGTCTCCGTCCGTGAATTCAATGACGTTCAACTCATAACCGAGATGAGAACCTGTGACGCGAAGTGTCGCTTCGAGCCATTTTTTCAATCCTTTCGGACCATAAACCGTGAGGGGATCCGTTCCGTCTAGCGCAGAGCGGGTCGATAAAAATCCAGGTAATCCGAACACATGGTCACCGTGCAAATGTGTCACCCATACCGCTGTCACTTTACGTGGTTTGACTTTCGTGTAGAGCATCTGATGTTGCGTCCCTTCACCACAGTCGACCAACCAGGTGACTTTCGGTAGAACGAGCGCAAGACCTGACACGTTGCGTTGTTTCGATGGCATACCCGAACCAGTTCCTAAAAACTGTAACTTCATAAATAAATTAGTCCTTTCTTCAAGTCCGTTCCATGCTATACTTGTGGTAATCGCTGAAAAGGATGTGATTTGTGATGACCAAGGCAGAACAACCCGAATCCATTTACGAGACGATTCGAGACCGTGCGGCTTTGATAAATCGCTTGCACCAACAGGAACAAGGCACCTCTATCCGCATTCACGACATAGCGATCGAACTTCATTGCACAGACGAGTTGATTTTGGAGTCTCTGGAGTTCGCAGCATAACGAGTACGAACACATACGAAGAGCCGACGAATGGTCGGCTCTTTTTTTATTACTTGGGTGATGCGACTTCTTCAACGATTGTGACGACATACTCGACGAGTTTATATAGCTCTTCAAGTGGCATCCGCTCGTTCGTCGTATGAATTTCTTCATAACCGACCGCTAAGTTGACTGTCGGAATCCCGCCACCGGCGATGACGTTCGCATCTGAACCCCCACCTGAGTGCAAGATTCGTGTCGGACGTCCGATTGTCGCCGCCGCACGTTTTGCGACCTCGACAACTTCATCGCCTTCTTCAAACTTGAATCCCGGGTACATGATGTCGATATCGACTTCAGCACGACCACCGAACGACTCCGCCACTTCGATATAGGCTTGCTTCATCGTTTCCGCCTGTTTCTCCATCTTCTCATGAATGAGCGAACGAGCCTCCGCGAGTACTTCGACATAGTCACAAACGATGTTTGTAGCACGTCCCCCTTCGAAGCGTCCGATGTTCGCCGTCGTTTCTTCATCGATTCGACCGAGCGGCATCTTCGCGATGGCTTTTGCTGCGATTTGAATCGCTGAAATCCCTTTTTCAGGAGCGACACCCGCATGAGCCGTCTTTCCATAAATCTTCGCGTTCACTTTCGCTTGTGTCGGTGCCGCGACGATGATGTCGCCGACTGGACCGTCCGAGTCAAGTGCAAAACCGAACTTCGCGTCGATTTTTGATAAATCCAAGACTTTCGCCCCGACGAGTCCTGATTCTTCCCCGACCGTAATCACGAATTGAATCTGACCGTGTGGAATCTGTTTTTCGTTCAACACGCGAACAAGCTCAATCATCGCCGTGAGACCTGTCTTATCATCCGCTCCGAGAATCGTTGTACCATCCGTGACGACATAACCATCTTTGATGCTCGTCTTGATTCCCTTACCAGGTGTCACCGTATCCATATGAGCTGTGAAGTAAATCGGATCAACATTCTCTTTCGTTGCAGGCAACGTGATGATCAAATTGTTACCAGAATGTGCTGTCTTCGTTGATGCATCGTCTTCATACACATCACATCCAAGCTCTGTGAATACCGCTTTCAAGTGTTCACAAATGACAGCTTCTTCCTTCGTTTCTGAATCGATGCCGACCAATCCTAAAAATGTGTCGAGCACACGTGTCTCGTTTACCATAAACAACATCCCTCCATCCAAACATTTCTTGACCATTATAACAAACTCCCTTAGATTGCACGAATCTTTTCCATTCTGTACAATGATGGCAAACACGTACATGGAGGCAAGTTATGAAGAAAAAGCAAAAAAGACGACAACGCATCATTCAAATTGGCGTCATCGTCATCGTCTCAATCTTTTTGATCAGCACGTTTCTCTCGAGCATGACCATGTTCTTTTAAGAGCAAAATATAGCGTTCTTTCAAGATCAAGTAACTCTTCACATCCGATAAAATATTCAACAAGGATGAACGTACCTCAAATTCTTCACGTGTTGTGGGGAGAGGTACGTTTTTTCGATAATGTTCAATCATCTCTTCAAGTTCTTGCAGAAAGACGGAAGCGTCCGCCTGCTCGTTCACATGATCCCCGACGCGACGCAAAAATGTTGCAACAGGTTTTGCTTCATTGACGACCATGGTGATTTCTCTTGCATTATCAGCGACCCGCTTCAAAATATCGTATTGTCGCTCCCGCATTCTGAAGTATAGATAGTCCATGTCTTCATTCCGCTTCCCGATGGAGTTACCCATACGTCGAAGGGCCAAATCTTTCCCTTCTTTCAAATAGTCCCGTGTTTTGATGAGCATCATCGAATGATTGTTATACACACCGGTCTCGACACATGCGGCTACATCGTAAAAAAGTACGGCAAGCGATCGATCGATACTATCTTTGATTCGCTCGATTTCACGGTCTAGCGTCGGCATATACATGTTGACGACGAGTCCGACCCCGACACCAATCGCGATGAGCAATAACTCGTTGATGAACAATTCAAGCGAAAACTGTGCCTCGGTATAAAGATGCGTCAAGATCACGACACTCGTAATGAGTCCATCTTGCAGTTTCAGTTGTTGTACGAGTGGAATGAAGATGACAAAATAAAGTGTGAGCGTCACCGGTGAATAACCGAGTAACGTAAACATCGCGGCGCCCATCCCGATGGCGAGAAGACTCGCCATGACGCGCTCATACGAGGCACGAATAGATTTCTTGCGTGTCTCTTGAATACTCAAAATGGCGATAATGGCAGCAAATACAAAATAATCAAGATGAATCGTCTCGGAAATGAGCATTGCGATACCCGCTGCGACCGCGGTTTTTAACGTCCGCGTTCCAATTTTCATACTGATTTCCCCCTTCTCCATCAAATTGTTGACTAAATCAACTCGTTTGGCAATTCAAAAGTTTGGAAGTGATCTGATTGAAACGAAAGAAAAAACGTACGATTTGGCCGATGATTGCGACACTCGCGCTCGCCATCGCCGCATTTTTATGGATACAGACCGGTCGTGAAGACACATATACTGTCGAAACCGTCACGAACGGGGACCGTGTCACACGGTCGTTCGAATCTCTTGCTGAGGCAAAACGCTATATGGCAGCGGGAAACAACCGCACCTTATTCTCTCCTTCTGGAGAAGTTCTCGACTTCACAGGCACCGGTGTGGTCGTGACTCCAAGCGATGCCATCACGAACCTTTACGAAGATCAATCGTTTAAAAAACGTCAGTCTTATGTCGCTGGTGGTACAAGACTTCAACTCCTTGAACGAGGAGAAGACCATTTGAAAGTACGCATATCAGGCGCAGACGTCTATGTAAAACCGGATCAGATGGCATTGTTCCCAGAAGCCGTCGTGGAAAGACGTGGTTACTACGAGATTCGAGATGGTGATGTGTATCATTCCGTTGAGGCGAATGCGAATCTCGCCGGCACGTTTCTTGTCGGACCGACAGAAAAACGCTCAAATGATCGTTTTTATACGGAACGTGTCCGAGACGTCTTCGACTCTCCCTATCAATTCGCTTCGATCCGATCATCGTCACCGTATTCCGCCAAAGCGTTCGATCAATATTTACAATCTATCGACTCTCCACTCGCTGGAGAGGGCGACGCCTTCAAACGTGCGGAAGAAACGTATGGCATCAATGCCTTATTCCTACTCGCTGTAGCCGGTCATGAGTCGAGGTTTGGGACGTCCGACATCGCACGGGAAAAGCGTAACTTGTTCGGATTTCGGGCAACAGATGACGACCCGAGCGGCAATGCCACAACCTTTGAGACGGTTGAAGCGAGCGTTGACGCGGCTGCCGAACTGTTCGCCACAAAATATGTAAAAGGTCCATACGCACGCGGAGATTACCCTGGTAACAAACAAGAAGGAATTAACATCTTCTATGCGTCAGACCCGTATTGGGGTGAGAAGGTCGCCGGTACGATGTATGCAATCGATCGTAAACTTGGCTTGGAACAATTGAAACAGATGAAATGAACAGTAGCCCGGCTCAAACGAGTCGGGCTGATTGATGTATCATTGATTCATAGAGTATCCTTCACTTCTTTTTCGTAAAGCTCGATGAGACGATTGTTGTCGAGCACTTGCTCACTTGACTCTTCATATCGTTCCGTGATGAGTGGGATCAGTCTTTCCCATACGACCCATTTCATATATTGATCTCGATCATAATTATGATTCAGCTCATATACACTCATTTCTTTTGCCTCGGCATACCGTCTTTGTGACTCGACTACCTCCGCATCAGGTCCTCGTTCAATCCAACCATCGACTTCTTCATCTGTTATGACGACCCCATATTCGTCTTTCGCATGAGTCAACCAAGCACGTTCAAAATCAGCTTGCTCTGTAGCGCGCGTTATGAGCCTGTTTATATCAATGCTTTCATCAAACAGTTTCATCTCCACGTACAATCGTTCTGCCAACTTCCGTTCGAAATCGTTTTTGATTTGCGGGGCCACATCGCGTTGGAAATCAGTTAAGATACCTTTTAGTTCGCCCACAGTCATTTCAGGAACGGCCTTTGTTTCGACTTGAGAATTCGTCACCTTTTCAATCGGTTCGGACAAATCATCATCTCTCATATTCGTAAAAACGAGCGCTATCACAACTAGAATACTGAAAATAGATATCCCCATCAGTCGCCTCATGGCTTAGCAGCTCCCTCCATTGGATTAACATCATCTTACGCACTTCAATCGTATCATATTCTATATACGCATCTTGTCGAAGAAATGATTCAACACCAAATGACATCTGATTGAAGGAATTTCAAATCAGAAGACGAATACATAGAATGAACGACCATTCATTTTCAAGGGGGAATCAATATGAAAACGATTTGGATTACCGGGGGATCGTCTGGTATGGGGAAAGCCATGGCATTAAAATTTAAGCAAGAAGGATGGAATGTCGCCATCAGTGGTCGAAACGAGGAACGACTACTAGAAGCGATGGACGAACTGAACGCTATTGAAGCAGGTCAAGCGATGAGTGTGCAGCATGATGTTCGTGATTATGAAGGATGCGCTCAAGCACTCGCTGACATCGTATCCGCTTACGGACCGGTTCACGCACTCGTCAACAACGCGGCAGGTAATTTCGTCTGTCCGACACTTGATTTGTCTCCGAACGGTTGGGCGAGCGTCATTGACATCGTCTTGAACGGCACATTCAACTGCACTCATGTTCTCGGGAAACATTGGGAAGCAGAAGAATTACGAGGCGGGTCAATCATTAACATGGTCGCCTCGTATGCATGGCAAGCAGGTCCTGGTGTCGCACCGAGTGCGGCAGCGAAAGCAGGCGTCCTCAATTTGACGAGAACGCTCGCAGTCGAATGGGGCTATCAGTTCGGGGCCCGTGTCAATGCGATCAGCCCAGGACCGATTGAACGGACAGGCGGCGCGGAAAAACTCGTGTCTCATGTGAAAGAAGTAGAGCGGATTCGCCGCAACGTCCCGCTCGGACGCTTTGGGACACCGGAAGAAATCGCCGACTTGGCCTTTTGGATGGCCTCTGACGAGATGCGTTATTTAAACGGGGATTGTATTTCTCTTGACGGCGGCCACTGGCTCAATAAACATCCATTTTAATCAAAAGGACGACCGAGACATGCATCCCGGTCGTCCTTTTAAACGTCTACTCCATCCCACTCTTCGTGAAATTGCACCAAAAAGCGCTCCATGAACACATGACGTGACATCGCCAATTGTTTCGCTTTTACGGTGTGCATCCTAGACGCCAGTTTCAACAATTTATCTTGAAAATGTTGAATGGCACTCTGATCTGACAAATCGAGCGGTGTTCCGCGAGAACCAGCGTATTGGAACGTTCGCGCAATCCCAATGGCTCCGATGGCATCAAGACGATCGGCGTCCTGCAAAATTTCACTTTCGCGAGTCGTTGGTTGCCTTCCTTTTGAGAAAGACACTTCATCAATTAAAGTCAGCACCAAGTTTGCTTGCTCTTCAGTGATTTCTAGAGAAGTCAAATGTTGTTTGATGAGTCCTTTCGGTCGACCGAACTTATGGTCTTCCACGTCATGTAAATATGCAGCAAGGATGAGCACTGTCTCGTCGACAGGCTCATCCTTCATCAAGCGCTCCACCAGTCGGACGACGCGCTCAATATGAGCGGTGTCATGCCCTGTATGGTCTTCTGCATGAATTTGTTCGACGAACGTTTTCGTCGCTTGTATCATATCCACGCTTAAATCTCGATCGTCGTGTTCGGTTCAATCAAAAGACCACGGCGATGTAACTGGTCGCAGAATGCTTGAGCGTCCTGCTTGATTGGCGGGAACGTATCAAAGTGGATTGGGACGACCCGTTTGGCTTGGAGCCACTGCGCCGCGTCTAATGCATCTGCAGGTCCCATCGTAAAATTGTCTCCGATTGGAAGGAAGGCGACATCGATTTCGAAACGTTCTCCGTACATTTTCATATCCGAGAACAGGCTCGTATCTCCAGCGTGATAGAGCGTCAGCTCATTCGTCTCAATGATGAATCCAGCTGGCATTCCCATATAGATCGGTGTGTCACCCATATCGAAACTCGAGCTATGAAAGGCTTGCGTCATCGTGACGCGTCCGAACGGGAAGGCGTGTCCGCCACCGATGTTCATTCCGTGTACAGAAAAACCTTTTTTCTCATAATAGGTCGCGAGCTCATGCGTCGCCACAATCGTCGCACCCGTCTCTTTCGCGATCAATTCGACATCTTCGATATGATCAAAGTGAGCATGTGTGAGCAACAAATAGTCTGGGCGTAGTGTAGAAGGGTCTACTTCCGTATGAGGGTTACTCGTCAAAAATGGATCAATCAACACGTTTACGCCATCGATCTCAAATCCTACTGTCGCGTGTCCATAATAAGTGATTTTCATGTGCATTCATCCTTCCTTCTTAAGTTCAGATTACAACACTTTTTCTAAGAAACGTTTCGCACGGTCTGTCTGCGGGTTCAACAACAAGTCGGCAGGTTTTCCTTCTTCCATCAAAATTCCTTCGTCAAGGAAGAGGACACGGTCTGCCACTTCACGAGCAAAGCCCATTTCGTGTGTGACGACAACCATCGTCATCCCTGTCTCAGCTAACCCTTTCATGACATCGAGTACTTCGTTGACCATCTCAGGGTCAAGTGCCGAAGTCGGCTCATCGAATAACATGACGTTTGGTTCCATCGCCAAAGCACGTGCGATCGCGACACGTTGTTTTTGTCCACCCGATAATTGGCTCGGGTAGGCGTCGATTTTCTCAGAGAGACCGACACGTTCGAGCAATTTTTTCGCACGTTCGAGTGCTTCAGTCTTACTAACTTTCAAGACGTTGACCGGTGCGTACGTCAAATTGTCCAATACGCTCATATGCGGGAAGAGGTTGAACTGTTGGAACACCATCCCGATATTTTGGCGAGCCTTCGCGACGTTCGCCCCTTTTTTCGTAAGTTCGAATCCATCCACACTGACCGTCCCGCTCGTCGGGATTTCTAGCATGTTCAAGCAACGCAGAAATGTCGACTTACCAGACCCAGACGGTCCGATGACGGCGACCACTTCACCACGCTCAATCGTTGTCGTGATTCCCTTCAATACTTCTAAGTCACCAAATTGTTTGTGTAGGTCTTTAACTTCGATCATCTTCCATCACTCTTTCTTAACCGTTTTTCTAGACGTTGTCCAAGATACGTCAAGATCATCACTATCGTAAAGTATATCACACCGGCGAATAGAAGCGGTTCGAAGTAGATCGCCTTCTGCCCACCGACAATCTGTGCGCGGCGCATAATATCGAGTACGCCGACCGTCGAGACGAGGGCCGACTCTTTTGTCAACGTGATCATCTCGTTGACGAGGGCGGGCAAGATATTCTTGAACGCCTGCGGCAAGATGATTGAACGTAATTGTTTGACGTATGGGACACCTAAGGCATCAGATGCTTCCCATTGGCCTTTATCGACCGCTTGAATACCAGCACGAATAATCTCTGAAATATACGCCCCTGAGTTTAATGAGAAGGCGATGACTGCCGATTGATATGGTGTCGTGATATAGCCAGTCAATTGCGGCAACCCGAAGTGAATGATGGCAAGTTGCAAGATGAGTGGCGTCCCACGGAATACAGCCGTGTATGCATGTCCAATAAAGTTGATGAGACGATTCGGTACGATTTTCAGTGTTGCAACGACAATACCAAGTGAGATCCCGATCAATGCCGAGACGATGACCACTTGGAACATGACTGGGATCCCCTCAAGTATGTAAGGGATCGAATCATAAATCCGGCTAAAATCCATTGTAAGTTCCTCCTAAAAAAAGGCTGACCGATTCATCTTCAGTCAGCCTCGTACGATTCATTATTCGGCTGGTGCAGCCTCTTCTTCAAACCATTTTTGTGCTAACTCTTCGATTTCTCCACTGTCGATCATCTTCTTCAACTCTTCGTTGAATTGATCGCGGAGTTCATCGTCTTTACGGAAGGCAGCAGCAGAGCCCGCTTCTTCTTCGTCCACGATTTCAAATGTTGTCAATTCGCTGTCTTGCTCGAGGTATTTCTTCGCGACCGTATCTTCGATGACCATTGCGTCAATACGTCCTGTCTTGATTTCCTGGATGATCTCAGGAATTTTGTTCAATGAGACGATTTCAGCGTCTGTGATTTGATCCTGTGCGATTCCTTCTTGAATCGAACCAAGCTGGACACCAATCTTTTTGCCTTTCAAATCTTCAAGTGATTGAAGCGAATCATCTTTTGATAAGATCAAGTTCACCGCTGTGAAATAGATATCCGAGAAATCGGCATTTTCTTTACGCTCTTCTGTCGGTGTCATACCAGCCATGACGAAGTCGACACGACCCGCGTTGAGGGCTCCGAGCAAGCTTCCGAAGTCCATATCTTCAATTTTCAATTCATATCCCATGTTTTCCGCCACTTTTTTGGCGATGTCGATATCAAATCCGACGATTTCGTCGCCGTTCGCTGTGTCAACGAATTCATAAGGGAAGTAATCGGCACTTGTACCCATGACGATGACTTTGTCATCCTCACCATCGGTCGATGTCGATCCTCCTTCGTTCACGTCTGCCCCACATGCGACTGAGAACGCGGCCAGTCCTGCTAAACATAATGCTAGAAAACCTTTTTTCATCTTCATCTCCCTTTCATAGTTGAATGATAATTATCAGAACTTTAACAAAATTATGACATATGTGTGAACGTAGCTCAACTGTTCTAGGACACATCAGTTGTCCGACTTGTGTCTTCAACCACTATATACACATAATTATTACTTGTAAAGTATATTCATGCATTTTATACAAAAAAAGAAGGTCACATTCGCTCGAAAGCGAAATATGTGACCGTTCCATTGTCGCGAGACCCATATGGTTGGACTTGTTTAACGGATGACATTGGGATGGCACTATAAACGTGCGGATAACGTTCCCCATCCTCATCTAACTCATAATGTAACAGTTGCCCAAGACGATTGACGTAAAGGGAGACGAGCACGACCGCTTCTCCCGGATACGACGCTTTGACGACCTTTCCGATCTGTTGCGGTGTACAACATTTAATCGTCCCTTCCGATTGAAGCGACGGTTCATTGATCTCACCGCGTGACAGGGCAATCATATATTCTGCCTCTGTCATAATTTTGATGACTGGTTCCATATACACTGCCCCTTTTCACAAAAGCGCAAAGGCAGTGCCTTTGCGCCGATGCTTGATTATGCGAAGTAGATATCGAACAATGTTTTTAATTGGTCGACGAGTTCTTCCGCAGTTGACGACTCGATTTCACTACGCTCTACCATCGTCACGATGTTTCCATCCTCGAGGAGGGCAATCGATGGTGAAGACGGTGCATATCCTTCGAAATACTCACGTGCACGATCTGTTGCTTCACGGTCTTGACCTGCAAACACGGTCACGAAATGGTCAGGTTTGACGCCTTCCATCTTGTTTACGTAAGCCGCGGCCGGACGAGCGATTCCGCCTGCACAACCACAAACCGAGTTAACGAGTACAAGTGTCTTCCCTTCTTTTTTCAGTGCCCCGTCCACTTCGTCCGGTGTCGTTAGCTCTGTGTATCCTGCAGCACGCACTTCGTTACGCGCTTGTTCGACTACATCTTGAAAATATAATTGAAAATCCATGTTGTTTCCCCTTTCGACATTTCGTCTATACTCCCTTATTTTACGTCTTGTTCTACCTCGAGGACAAGTCTATCGCTCAATTCACGTTCTAAGAACGGATCTGCCTGTAACATTTGTTTAAAAGCGAGGTAACGAGCCTTCGTCTCATCACTCGCTACTCGATTCGTCAAATAGGCACGAATCATGATGTTCTTTGGCGTATGCTCGAGGTCGATGAACTCCAGTAATTGAGCTTCATAACCGACAAGTCCAAGAAGTTCGGCCCGAATCGAATCTGTTGCGAGCGAGGCGAACCGTTCTTTGATCAATCCGTGCTGGAGCATCACGTCTAGATTCGGTGCTTGAAGTTGACGATTTAACTCCTTCTGACAGCAAGGGACGCTCAAGATGACTTTCGCCCCCCACCGGACGGCACGGGCTAACGCCATATCGGTCGCCACGTCACAAGCATGAAGCGTCACGACCATATCGACAGCTGTCTCCCCTTCATATTCATTGATGTCTCCGACTAAGAACTCGAGTCGCTCATATCCTAAGTCTTTCGCAATCGATGCACATTCTTCGATGACTTCTTTTTTCAAATCGAGACCCGTGATATGGACATCATACCCTTTCATCTCGTGTAAAAAGTGATAGAGCGCGAACGTCAAATACGATTTCCCTGAACCGAAATCCAAGATTCGGACGGTACGGTCTGTCGGCAAGTGTTTGAGCGAATCCTCAATGAACTCAAGGAAGCGGTTGATTTGTTTAAACTTGTCATACTTTTGTCGCTTCACTTTCCCATCACTCGACTGGATGCCAAGTCGAATCAAGAACGGGACCGGCTTATCGAGCGGAAGTACATACTGCTTTTCCCGATTATGGCTCAACTGAATTTCTTTTTGAGCTGTCTGCTTTTCTTTCAATGTCACTTTGAACTTTTTCGATAACTGGAATTGGAGATCAGATTCCTTTAACTGAAACTGTCCCTGTCTGAACGTTTCAAGAAGTTCGAGCAATTCTTCTACAGCCTCATCCGGCGGTAAGTTTTTATGGTTCATCACCCGTTCGTACTGATATTCGAACTGGATGTGGTATGCATTCCGAAGCATGACCGGTTTCAATTTGACGCGTCTGAGATCACTTGATTTTTGACGGGGTTGACTGATTGTCGCCGACACGAGATGATTTAATTGGATCACGTCTTCGAGACGTTCTTGTAACGCTTTATATTCCAATGGATTCAATCCTTTTTTAGAAATTTTGAAACATATCGTTTCACCTGTCCGTACATACTATTACACGAAGACGACGTTACGTCAAAGGAGGATACACATATGTTTAAAAAGATTTTATCATCAATCGGAATTGGTGCCGCAAAAGTGGATACACGTCTGAATGAAAGCCACTGTACGCCTGGTGGAGAACTGAACGGGGTCGTCCATATCGAAGGTGGTTCGGTCGAACAATCAGTCGACAGCATCTACCTATTCTTCAATACGCTGTACAAGCATGAGGTCAACGACAAATCGACATACTCGACCTTCACGATCGAAAAGATTTTATTGAATGAGGCTCCATTTATGATCGGACCTGGAGAAGTGAAAGAGATTCCGTTCACGGTCAACGTCCCGTTCAATACCCCACTCTCTGTCAGCCAATCAAAATCATGGATTGAGACCGGACTCGATATCGCACAAGCCGTCGATCCGAAAGATGAAGATGCGATTACCGTACAACCGAACGCGGCACAACAAGTCATTTTAGATGCGATGGACGAGCTCGGTTTCCGTCTCAAGAAAGCCGACACAGAGATGCTCCCGGCACGCCATCGTTCAGGTCGTCTTCCGATTGCACAAGAACTCGAATATTCAGCGAACGGCTCACGTTTCGGGCGTCAGTTAGATGAAGTCGAAGTCGTCATCTTACAAGAAGAGGATTCGATTGAATTACTCATACAAGTCGACCGTAGTGTCCACGACCTCGGAAGTCTTTTCGCAGACTTGACAGGAACAGACGAGTCAACGCATCGTGTCCGCTATGATGCTGCACGTTTGTCACCAGCTGAAGTTCGTCGCGACATCGAATCGATGATTGAACAATCGATATAAAGAGCTCACCGACACGCCATTATTAGAAATGGCGTGTTGTTTTAGACCTCGAGTTCACCCATCCAATATGTTACAATTATATGGAATTAATTGGAGTCGACGTCATTTTATTCGCGTGTATCTTAATCGGGAGTATCGGTCTTACGATGCTTGCTTTGCCCATTTTAGAGACTAACTTGTCTGACTCGCTCGCTTTCTTCACGCTTGGTGGCATCGGATTTTTCATCGGTATGATTGTAATCTTCGTCATACGTCATCCGTCTGCGTATGCCCGATCATTCATAAAGTTCGTTCCATATTTTATTTTTCTGTTTCATTTTCCAGCCTCACTCGTTCTTCTCTGGATTTCTTCGATCAGACATGATGGGGTTCCCGAATTTGCCTTAGACTATACCTTCGTATACTGGATGTTCCTTCTCGTGTTTGTTGTGACCATCAAATCGATGGATCACGTCCATCAACGACAATTCGAGAAGGTGCAAGATTAGAAAGGACGATTCAACATTGGATTTACTTCACCTTCTTTACGGTCGAGCAATCCCGCTCACGTTATTCACGACGCTCGGCATATTCAGTTTCATGTTTGCGTATGCGCTCTACAAAACCAAACAACGACTCTCCAAAGGACTCGTCATCATGGGCATGTCCATGTCGCTCCTTCTCTTACTCATCTCAGCTGCAAGTTTCTTCTTCACGCTATTCATTGGCTATAACTCATGAAAAAGGAGGCGCCCCACTAGGAGTGCCTCCTTTTTTTATACATCAATAGACTGTATATGTGTTCGGGTCAATCGACTCGAGCGACTGCTTGATCGCTTGCAAGAACTGACCTGCGACGAGACCGTCGAGGACACGATGGTCGACTGACATACACAGGTTGACCATGTCCCGTGCCGCGAACATCCCGTTCATCCAGACAGGACGTTTCACGATTGATTCGACAGATAGGATTGCCGCTTGTGGGTAATTCAAAATCGGTGCCGATTGGATTGAGCCAAACGCCCCTGTGTTGTTGATCGTGAACGTCCCGCCACGCATCTCTTCAGCTTTCAAGCGATTCTCACGCGCACGTGATGCCACGTCTTGAAGGGCCACGGCAAGCCCTTTTATATTCTTCTCATCCGCTTGACGAATGACCGGCACATACAGGGCATCGTTTGCCGCGACGGCCACAGAAAGATGAATGTCTTGGTGAACTTTGATGTGATCGCCTGCCCATTCCGAGTTCATCATCGGATACTTCTTCAATGCCTCGATGGCCGCTTTCATAAAGAACGGCATGAACGTCAACTTGACCCCTTCCCGCTTCATGAACTCATCCTTCAATCTCGCACGTGCCTCGACGAGATTCGTTACATCGACCTCAATCATGAGCCATGCGTGTGGCGCCTCATGCTTCGAGCGAACCATATTGTTCGCAATCGCTTGACGCACACCTGCTGTCGGAATCGTTTCGTATCGACCTGTAGATGTCGAGGCAGCTGGTTGTGAAGGCTCGACGGCAGGACGTGGTGCCTCAGTCGGAACATCCATTTTTGTTTGTACCATTGTCTCTTGGAGAGGTGCTTGTGTCACTTTCTCAGGAGTTGATGCAGGGCGTCCTTCTGATAAATAACGAAGAATATCTTTCCGCGTGATCCGACCGCCTAGGCCGCTTCCGCTCAATTCATTCAAATCGATGTTGTTCTCATTCGCGAGTCGGATGACGGCAGGAGAATATCGACCGTTCCCACTCTGTTTTTTCGGAACCGTCGCAACAACTTGCTTCGCTTCAGATGGAACTGACGGTGCAGCTTCCGCGACTGGTTCTGTCTTCGTCTCGGTCACAGCTTCCTCTGCACTTTCGACTTCCATCGTCAGGACTGGTGTCCCGACACTGACCGTCTCACCTTCTGGAATGAGAAATTCTTTTACGATTCCTGCACTTGTTGCCGGAATTTCGGCCGTAACTTTATCTGTCATCACTTCGGCGAGTGGTTCATACTCTTCCACACGGTCGCCCGGTTTGACGAGATATGTCGTAATCGTGCCTTCCGTTACACTCTCACCAAGTTGGGGCATTGTAATCGTTTGTTCCATGGAGCCGCCTCCTTAAAACGCGGCGAGCTGACGCGCCCGCTCGGCAATTTTTTCTGGGGATACGATAAAGAATTTTTCCATAGGTGGTGCATATGGCATAGCCGGAACATCAGGACCCGCTAAGCGTTCAATCGGCGCATCGAGTTCAAAGAGCGCCTTTTCTGCGATAATCGCCGCGACTTCTCCGATGATGCTTCCTTCTTTATTGTCCTCTGTCACGAGTAACACTTTACCGGTCTTCTTGACCGACTCGATGATTGCATCCTGGTCGAGCGGATAGACGGTACGAAGATCAAGAATATGCGTACTGATTCCTTCCTCTTCGAGTGTTTTCGCAGCTTCTTGTGCCATATGGACACAAAGACCGTACGTGATGATTGTGATATCGTCACCTTCACGTTTGACAGCTGCCTTACCGATTTCAACCGTGTATTCGTCCGTTGGCAAGTCCGCCTTCAAAAGACGATAGGCACGCTTATGTTCGAAGAAGAGGACAGGATCGTTCGAACGGATTGCTGCTTTCAACAATCCCTTCGCATCGACCGGGTCTGATGGAATGACGACTTTAAGACCTGGCGTCGAACTGAACATCGCCTCGACAGATTGCGAGTGATAGAGTGCCCCGTGAATGCCACCACCGAACGGAGCGCGGATGACCATCGGACACGTCCAGTCGTTGTTTGAGCGGTATCGAATTTTTGCCGCTTCCGATACGATTTGGTTCACTGCTGGCATGATAAAGTCTGCGAATTGCATTTCTGCAATCGGACGCATGCCGTACATGGCAGCCCCGACTCCTACACCGGCAATCGCACTTTCAGCGAGCGGTGCGTCGATGACACGGTCTTCACCATACTTCTCAATCAAGCCTTGTGTGGCACGGAATACACCACCACGTACGCCGACGTCTTCCCCGACGACGAAGACGTTTTCGTCGCGCTCCATTTCCTCATGAATCGCTTCATTGATCGCTTCGATAAACGTTTTCATCATTTTTCCTCCTCATAGACGTAATCCAATGCAGATTCAGGTGATGCGTACGGTGCTTTGTCTGCATATGTCGTCGCTTCATTCACTTCAGCATCGATTTGTGCATCAATTTCAGCAAGTGTATCCGCCGTTGCAATACCGTCGTTCACAAGTCGTTGACGGAACAATTGAATGCCATCCCGCTCTTTTAATCCTGCCAATTCTTCAGCTGAACGGTATGCTTTGTCATCATCATCTGATGAGTGTGGGACGAGACGCTCGACTTCTGCTTCGATTAGCGTCGGTCCTTCTCCGCGAAGTGCACGTTCACGCGCTTCCTTCACGACCGCGTATACAGCAATCGGGTCTGTCCCGTCGACTGTCACACCTGGCATCCCGTAACCTTTTGCACGGTCTGATACACGCTCGCATGCCAACTGTTTCGTAAGTGGTACCGAAATCGCATATTTGTTGTTCTCACAGAACAAGATAACCGGTAATTTATGGACGCCAGCAAAGTTTGCCCCTTCGTGGAAATCACCTTGGTTTGATGATCCTTCTCCGAACGAGACGAACGTGACGAGTTCTTCTTTTTTCATCTTCGCCGCAAGTGCAATTCCGACCGCATGAGGGACTTGTGTCGTAACCGGAGATGAACCCGTCACGATGCGATGTTCTTTCGAGCCGAAGTGACCAGGCATCTGACGACCGCCCGAGTTCGGATCTTCCGCTTTCGCAAATGCAGACAACATCAAGTCTCTTGATGTTTGACCGAAGTGAAGAACAACCGCCACATCACGATAGTAAGGCAATACGTAGTCGATTCCTTTCTCGAGCGCGAACGCCGCACCGACCTGCGCCGCTTCTTGTCCTTGACATGAAACGACGAACGGGATTTTCCCGGCGCGGTTCAACTTCCACATCCGTTCATCAATCTTACGGGCGCGTACCATCGTTTCATACATCGCCAATAAATCTTGTTTGGTTAAACCAAGCTCTTCATATGAGTTTACAGTCATCTGTTCCATTCTTGTTCCTCCTTAGGCGTGAATCGGTAATCCATCGACGGCAAGTGCCGCTTCTTGGAAGGCTTCGCTTAGTGCAGGGTGTGGGTGCACGAGTTGTCCCATCTCCCAAGCCGTCGCGTTCAAGACGAGCGCGAGTCCACCTTCCGTGATGAGTTCAGTCGCTTTCGGTCCGACGATATGAACACCGAGAAGGTCATCTGTTTCTTTGTCTGAAACGAGTTTGACGAATCCGTCGGCTTGTCCTTCAATCCGCGCTTTCCCGAGTCCATTGAAGCGATATGTCCCCGTTTTCACATCATGTCCGGCATCTTTCGCCGCCTCTTCCGTCAAGCCGACCGAAGCGACTTCAGGGACGCTGTATACACAACGTGGGATGAGCGCGTAATCGAGTGGTGTTGGTTCAAGTCCAAGAATCGTTTCGACCGCCTTCACGCCTTCTGCAGACGCGACGTGAGCGAGTTGTAACTTCCCGATGCAATCCCCGATTGCGAAGATATGACGTTCTTTCGTCCGATACTGACTATCGACTTGAATGATCCCATTCTCTACGACGATAGAAGTGTTTTGAAGTCCTAAGTCTTCCGTGTTGGCAACTCGGCCAACCGAGACGAGGACACAGTCTACTTGTAACATCTCTTCCCCGACAGCAAGCTCCACTGTATTTTCGTGAATCAATGTTCGTTCGGCGTCGACCGTCACGCTCTTCTTCACACGGACGCCACGCTTCTTCAATAGACGTTCCACCTCACGAGAGACCGCCTTGTCCTCAAATGGAAGTAATCGATCTCCTACTTCGATCAACGTCACGTTCACATCTAAATCGACGAGCATGGACGCCCATTCGACTCCGATGACACCACCACCGACAATCGCAATCGATTCAGGTAGTGTCTCAAAATTGAGGAGGTCGTCCGAGTTTAAGATACGTTCGTGATCGAACGGCAATCCAGGAAGTTCACGCGGAATCGAACCTGTTGCGATAATCAATTGGTTTGGCAAGATGAGTTCTGACTCACCGCTTTCATCTTCAACGGATACGGTCCCAGGTTGTGGCGAGAAGATACTTGGTCCAAGGATCGAGGCTTTTCCGCGAAACACTTCAATTTTCCCTTGTTTCATCAAGTGCTCGATTCCTTTTTCAAGACCAGCTACAAGATCGCGTTTATACGTTTGGGCTCGTTCCATGTTGAACGTCACACTTCCCGTTTCTACGCCGTACGTTGCCCCCTGTTTCGCCGTTTGATAGACATGGGCAGCTTTTAGAAGAGCTTTCGTAGGGATGCAGCCTCTATGTAAGCAGGTGCCGCCTAATTTTCTCGCCTCGACGATTGCGACAGATTTACCAGCCTGTGCAGCCTTGATCGCAGCCACATATCCTCCTGGTCCTCCACCAATGACGACAACATCAAATTCTCGTGCCATGTGTATCCCCCTCATATTCTCTTGCGGTCTCTTCCTTCTCGATGACGCGAAGTGCCCCTTCTGCCAAGGCTTTCAATTCATCTTCACCTGGATAAACGTATACCGGCGCGAGGAATGCGACACGCTCTTTAATCTTGTCAGTCAGCCAGTCAGAATAAGCGATTCCACCTGTCAATAAGATGGCATCCACTCGACCACTGAGCGTCGCACCATGTTTTGAAATCTCTTGTGCGACACGGTAAGCCATCGTCTCATAAAGGAGTCTCGCCTCATCATCTCCCGATTCCATTCGTTGCTCAATCTCAATCGCATCGAATGTACCGAGGTGTGCGAACAACCCACCTTGACCGACAATTTTCTTTTTCATTTCCGATTCTTTATACCTGGTACTATAACATAGTTCTACTACCTGTCCAACAGGAATTGAACCTGCCCGTTCTGGAGCAAGTGGTCCATCACCGTCTAGTCCGTTGTTCACATCGATGACGCGTCCATGCTGATGCGCACCGACCGTAATCCCTCCGCCCAAGTGAGCGACAATCAAATTCAGCTCATTGTAATCGCTTCCATTTTCAGTCGCAAAGCGTTTGGCGACGGCTTTTTGATTCAGGGCATGAAAAATACTACGGCGATCGATGTCGGCCATCCCGGTCTTTCTTGCCAACTCATGCATCTCATCGACAACGACAGGGTCAACGATGAAACTTGGGATTCCTTCAATCTCTCCTATTTTGGATGCAATCAATCCACCGAGGTTAGACGCATGCATTCCGAATCTTCCGCTCGTCAAGTCCTCTCGCATCAAATCATTGACGGTATACGTTCCTGATGTCATCGGTGCAAGCAAACCACCACGACCGACAATCGCGGTCAAATCATTGACCGCGATGCCAGTCTCTTCTAACAAGGCACGCACTTCTTGCTCACGATGAGGTAACTGCTCAGGAAGGCTGAGACCGGTCACGTCAATCTCATGGCGGACCGTACGTGTCATCACTTCTTCCTTCCCATCAAACAATCCAACTTTTGTCGAGGTCGACCCTGGGTTGATCGCAAGAATTAGCCGTTTTGTCATCTTAGCGTCTCCCTAGAATACTTTTTTCAACTTTAAGGAACTGACTACGTGAACGTGCCATCATGTGAATCCGTTCTTCGGCCATCTTGTCAGCCGCCACGTGCGTCGGTACTCCATCACGCTCCGCGATTTCAAAGACACGCATCATGTTGTCATAGATGAGTTCGACTTTCTTCATTGCCCGTTCACGGTTGTAACCTTCAAGTTCGTCCGCGACGTTGATGACACCTCCAGCGTTGATGACAAAGTCTGGCGCGTAGAGGATCCCGTTCTCGTCAAGCACATCCCCGTGACGATCTTCCGCCAATTGGTTGTTTGCGGCACCCGCAACGATTTGTGCTTTCAATTGTGGAATCGTTTTGTCATTGATGACTGCACCGAGTGCACATGGAGCAAAAATGTCACACTCGACTGCATAAATCTCATCTGGTTTGACGACCGTCGCACCAAAGTCTGCTTCTGCACGTTTGAGCGCTTCTTCGTTGATGTCTGTCACAATCAAATGCGCGCCTTCTTCGTGGAGGTGACGACATAAGTTGTAGGCTACGTTACCGACACCTTGCACGGCAACCGTCTTCCCTGCGAGTGAGTCTGTTCCGAACTTCCATTTCGCAGCGGCTTTCATACCGCGGTAGACACCATACGCCGTTACTGGTGAAGGGTTACCACTTGAACCGAAAGCAGGGCTGACTCCTGTGACGTAATCCGTCTCCATATGGATGAAGTCCATGTCAGCAACCGTCGTATTCACATCTTCAGCAGTGATGTAACGTCCGCTGAGTGATTGTACGTAACGACCGAATGCGCGGAAGAGAGCTTCTGACTTGTCCGTCTTGGCATTTCCGATGATGACAGCCTTCCCCCCTCCAAGGTTGAGACCAGCCGCAGCATTTTTATAAGTCATTCCTTTTGCGAGACGCAACACGTCTGTGAGCGCTTCTTGCTCTGACTCATAATTCCACATGCGAAGTCCGCCAAGTGCTGGACCGAGCGTCGTATCGTGGATCGCAATGATTGCTTTTAGCCCAGAAGCTTGGTCTTGGCAAAATACGATTTGTTCGTAATCCTCAGATTGTAAGACATCAAAAATACGGAAGCGTGGTTCTGTGTTTGTTTCCATCATGATCAATTCCTCCTGTTAAGTACGATTAGTTTTTGGCATGTAACAAAGCGAATGCGAGGGAATAAAGTTTCGCCTCCGCTGTATCGGCACGACTCGTCAATACGACAGGGGCAGATGCGCCAACGACAATCGCCGCAACGCTCGCCTCTGCGAAATACATGATTGATTTATAAAGGACGTTGCCGACCTCTATGTACGGTACGACTAATAAATCTGCTTGCCCCGCCACTTCACTATTAATTCCTTTTTGTTTCGCTGCGATCATATCGACCGCGTTATCAAGGGCGAGCGGTCCATCTACGATACAGCCTTTGATTTGTCCCCGACGATTCATCTGACTGAGCAATGCGGCATCGAGCGTCGCGTTCATCTGAGGGTTGACAACCTCAACAGCCCCAATCGCTGCGACTTTTGGCGATTCGTAACCGATGTCATGCATCGCCTCTACCGCATTATGAATGATTTCGACCTTTTCTTCGAGCGTTGGCGCGATATGGATTGCAGCATCGGTCACACCAATCAATTTTTCCCGATTTGGAATTTGAAAGAGTGCGATATGACTGAGTGTCCGGTTCGTCCGAAGACCGGCCTCTCGATTGAGGACGGCTTTCATGAATGTCGATGTCGACACCATCCCTTTCATGAGCACATCCGCCTCTTTGTTTTTCACGGCTAGTGCAGCACGTCTGGCAATCTCTACGTCACCTTTTGCATGTAAAATATCGACGTCTGACTCATCGATTCCATACTGTTCACATAACTTTCGGATTTCCCGGGCTTCACCAAATAAAATGAAACGTGACAATCCATGATCTGTGGCAAGTTTTACGGCTCGGATTACTTCTTCATCCGCTGCCCCCGCAATGGATACCGTACAACCCTCTAGTTGTTTTGCGTTCGTCAGCATCCGTTCAAAATTCATCATTGTCCCCCCTTGCTCTCTACACTATAACATAAGCAAGTTTGCTTCCTAAATTGTAAGCGCTTTATTATGCGGATGACCATGCAAATAAATGCTTACCATGCATAAAAGTTCATGCATTTTATTGCATGGTTTCTAATTTATTATATAAAGTCCGAATCGAAATTTTTAAACGACGAGCAGCTTCTGACTTATTTCCACCAGTTTCTTCGATTGTTCGTTCAATCAAATCGCGCTCATATTTCGCTACCGCTTCATAGAGCGTTCGAGACTCGACGACTTTCTGAGTTGGCGTGCGAGGTGATAATTGTAAGTGATGTGGAGCAATCCATTGTTCCGCGCTCGCCATATAAATCATCGCCCGACCAATCACATTCTCAAGTTCTCGGACGTTCCCTTTCCAATGCTGACTTTTTAGAAGCATGAGGGCATCTTCATCCACCCCTTGAACACTCCGACCATATTCTTGATTTAACTTTCGAATGATCCGGTCACAAAGTGCCTCGAGTTCATTCAACCGTTCACGAAGGGGAGGGATATGGATGGGCATGCGATTGATGCGATAGTACAAATCTTCACGGAAGGTCCCATCTGCCACTTTCTGTTCAAGATCGGCATTCGTCGCAGCGATGATGCGGACATCAATCGGAATCGCCGTCGTCCCTCCGACTCGTACAATCTCATTTTCTTGAAGGACACGCAGAAGCTTCACTTGGACATCGAGTGGCAGTTCTCCGATCTCGTCCAAAAAGAGCGAGCCGCCGTCTGCCTCCTCAAAGTAACCTGTCTTTCCACCACGCTTCGCACCACTGAACGCACCATCTTCATAGCCGAACAGTTCACTTTCGAGAAGCGTGGGTGAAATGGCTGCACAGTTTACCCGGATAAACTTTTTGAATTTCCGAGGGGACTCCCCATGAATGGCATGGGCGAACAGTTCTTTTCCTGTTCCCGATTCTCCGCGAATCAATACTGTCACCGGGGTCACAGCTGCCAATTTCGCTTGATCGATGACGAATCGCATCGTATCACTTGTCGCGATGATATCGGCAAACTGATATTTCGCCTCTAGATTTCGAATGCGTGTTTTCGCTTCTTGTAATTCATCACGCAGCGCACGTATTTGAGACACGTCTCGAATGACGCCGACCGAACCTCGCAATTTCCCCTCAACGATGATCGGTTCGGCATTTACAAGGATGTCACGTCGCGTCGCCCCGATTTGCATCCGAATATCTCGAACACCCTGCCCCGTCGATAATACTTTCAAATGTACACTTTCCTGCATCCCGATGTCGGCAGTGGCAGGCTTATCGACGACATCCTCCTTTTTGAATCCCGTCAATCGTGTGTAAGACGGATTGATCAATATGGTGTTGCCGTGATGATCGGCTACCGAAATCGCCTCACTCGTACACTCGATGATTGCCTCAAGCATCTGTTGATTCTGTTTCAATCGCTCGACAACGATTCGAATAAACTCTCCCGGCAACACAACTGCGTCTTGATAATGATCCTTCAACTCTTCAAACGTTTGATGCTGCCCTGTCGTCTCAATGACAAAGTCCAATGCTGCATCCGCATATTTCGTCCAATTGTCCGTCACGGCAATTCCATAACTTTTGGCAAATGCGATTCCTTCAGCCGATGCATCGGAGTCCACGACCGCCACGATTGTAGCAAGCGGAGAGTCCATCAACATGTTCAGAACTTCCGTCCCCCCTTTTCCTGCCCCGACAATCATCAACCGTTTATTCATACGAATACCCCCATCTTTCTCTCTTCTCATCTTCATGCTACTGAATCCAAACATGATGCGCAAGCCGCCTAAAAATAGACCGTGTGGAATGAATGAATTTCTGTTAAAATAATGTATGGTAAAGGAGGAGATTGCATGCGTTTCATCGCGCTTCTAATCTTAATCGTCCCTGGTTTACTCGGTGTTTACGGAATCAAATTACTTCGTGATAGCTTCTTTTTGAAGACGAGTGGACCATTCACATGGATTGATTCACTCGCTGCCGCCTCCATGTTGCAGGGGACTTTTGGACTTCTGCTCGCCATGGGCGGGATCGGATTTGTAGCTGGCTATATATTTAACCGTGACAAAAAAACAGGTAAAGTTCAACGACTCGACTCATAAGCGCACAAAAAAAAGGTTCCCTAACTTGACTTCATTTCAAGTGCGGAACCTTTTATTCGTATTGAATTGTGATCACTACGGATGATCTCCTTTCCAACTGCTTTACTTCCATTGACATGAAATCCAACGTCTTCTTAATGAAGAAGTATGAAAGAACTTTAGTAACTGCCGTCTTGCGTGAACGGAACACTTCCATTCGAGTTACTAACTTTTTTTGTTATCGGATCATGTCCAACCATCCATCGTGAAGTCGAACGCTTGCCATAAACTATTCAACGGTTGACAACACTCCTTTTGGTTAACTGAACGATTCGTTTTTCCTATATCAACCCCTAGCTTCGAGTTGATGATAGAATCGTCTCGCGAATGAGCGACTGCCGCGACCTCACGTCGGGACATTAACGACTTGAGATGTCGTTCCCACCTCTGAGCTATTGTCGGATAGCGAACCGAGATGATTTTGTTTCTTCAAACATTGCTCCGGAACAAGTTTGAAAAGCGTTCATCTGACGCTTGTCCAAGTAACTTGGTACACCTTTATTATAACAAAACACTCTCATTTTGCAAGCGCTTTCTTTCATAAAGTAAATAAATTTTTTATTGATTATTTTACAAAAAGGACTAAGCCATCAAACAGCTTAGTCTTTTTGAACGATTCAGTTGCTTTTAAACGACAAGTAGGTGACGAAATATGAAATGAACTCCGAGTTCTTCGGACTCCGCTCACGCTCAGGTCGCCCTTCAAACATCTCATGATCGCGCATTCCATTCTCCCACGCCGTCTTGATGGCGTGACGCATCGCCCGCTCTACACGTGACGAAGTCGTATCATGCTCTTTTGCGACCATCGGATACAATTCCTTCGTAATCAATCCAAGCAAATCTTGACGCTCGCGTACGTAAATGACGGCTTGGCGGATATACTTGAACCCTTTAATTCGAGGAGAAATCCCAAGCTGTTGGAGCAAGAGCGAAATTTCAATTTCGTCTGGAGACATTCCTTCGAATTCGCGATTCGCACCATCCGACAACTCACGAATTTTCGTCAATAGTTGTTGGATATTGAAAGGTTTGACGAGAAAGTAAGAGGCACCCAATTGAACCGCTTGTTTCGTCACTTCATCTTTTCCGAACGCACTCAACATGATCACTTCTGGCTTATCATCACCGAACTCTTCATGTAAACGTTGCAATACTCCGATTCCATCCAAATGAGGCATAATAATATCGAGTAAGAGTACATCCGGTTGGTGTGTCTTGACGACCTCCAAGCACGCTTCACCATCGTGCGCTGTTCCAACGACACGGAGATCAGGCTCAGATTCTAGTTGTCGGCTCAACAAATCGACGATTTCTCGATTGTCGTCCGCAATACATAATGTAATCACTTATGACACTCCTTTGATGAACTTCTGTTTTACTTGCTGTGACATTTCGAGCAACTCTTCAACATGTTGCTTCGTCAAGTCTGTCATTTGAATACCAGCAATCATTCGACCTAGCTCGTCAATCCGGCTCTCGCGGTCGAGAGTGGCAACGTTTGTCTTCGTCCGGTCGTCTGTTTCCGTCTTCGTGATATATAGGTGCTGATCTGCCATTGCAGCAACTTGAGCTAAGTGCGTGATACACAACACTTGCGACCCGACAGACAGACGGAAGATTTTTTCTCCCATCGCCTGTGCGACACGCCCTGATACTCCTGTATCGACTTCATCAAAGATAATCGATGCGACTCCGACCGTGCGGGAAAAGATTGATTTAAGAGCTAACATGACACGGGAAAGTTCACCACCTGAAGCCACTTTTGCAAGTGGCTTGAATGGTTCCCCGACGTTCGTCATCATATAAAACTCGACATCATCAAGACCGTCTTGTTTTAATGGCGTCGTTCGGAATCGGACTTCAAACGCTGTTTTCTCCATATATAATTCTTTTAATTCTCGATGGATGTCGTGCTGAAGGGACTCAGCCGCCGCTTTACGTGACGCTGACAGTCGTGCGCCTGCCTCTTTTGCGACTTTCTCTAATCGCAAAATGTCTTCTGACAGTGTTTGCAGCAACTCCTCACGATTCGTCATCGATTTCAATTCATCGGATACTTGTTCACCGTAAGCGATGACTTCTTCGATTGTCGTGCCATATTTCCGCTTAAGCTGTTGGAACAGTGCAAGACGCGACTCGATTTCATCTAACCGAATCGGATCGAACTCAAGTGAGTCGAGTTGGTCTCGTAACTGAAATTTCGCATCTTCGAGCAAATAATAAGCATTCGAGATTGTCTCTGACACAGATGCTAGGGAAGAGGACAATTGAGAAGCTTCTTCCATCTCGCGCATTGCGACCCCAATTTGGTCAAGTCCGTTCGTATCTTCCGCGACCGCCTCATAAGACAGGCGAATGTGTTGATGAATGCGTTCAAAGTTCGCTAATTCATCCCGTTCTTCCATTAACGCCTGTTCTTCACCCTCTTTTAGTTCAGCCGCTTCAATTTCTTTCGTTTGAAACGATAATAAGTCCATGCGTTGTGCAAGCTCTTGTTCACTTTGGCTGAGTCGCTTCAGTTCATCCGCGACTTGCTTCCAAGATGCGTACGCTGTCTGATATTCCTCTAATAATGGAGCGATTTCCTTTTCGGCATAATGATCAAGAATGCCTAAGTGAAATTCTGAGTCCATCAAGTGTTGATGCTCATGTTGACCATGAATATCGACAAGCAAGCGACCGAATTCACGTAGCGTCGAGAGTGGCATCATCTTCCCATTTACACGACAGACGCTTTTCCCGCTACTATGTAAGTCTCGGCGCAAAATAACTGTCCCGTCCTCGATTTCGATGCCGTATTGTTCGGCCGCCTCAATGACCGGATGATCCGATTCAACCATGAACATTCCTTCGATTTCGGCCTTATCCTGACCATAACGAACGAATTCGCTCGATCCACGTCCTCCAACAAGCAACCCAATCGCATCTAACAAAATCGATTTACCGGCACCTGTCTCACCCGTGAGAACGGTCATGCCCCGATTAAACGGAATGTTTAATTCGTCGATAATCGCAAACTGTTTGATTGATAGTTCTGCCAACATACGTACTTTCACCTCATAACATTCCGAGTAGTCGATCGATGATTTGTTTCGCTTTCTCCTCATCGCGAGCAATCATGAGAATCGTGTCATCTCCACAAACTGTTCCAATCAATTCGTCCCATGACAGATGGTCAATCAAGACACCGATTGCATCCGCGTTACCTGGTAGTACTTTCATGACAACCAAGTTTTGAGCTGAGTCGACCGAGACGAAGCTGTCACCGAGGATGCGCTTCATTTTTCCGTACGGGTTAAAACGCTGATCCGCAGGCAAGCTGTATTTGTATCGTCCGTCATTCAAAGGAACTTTCACTAAATGTAATTCTTTAATATCCCGAGATACAGTCGCCTGTGTGACGGGATATCCTAGGCGACGAAGTTCGTCTACTAATTCATCTTGCGTTTCGATTTCACGATTCGTCACGATGTCTCGAATTTTAATCAATCGCTGTCCTTTATTCATAAGCGCTGACACCTCATTCTTCGTTTCACATACACATTATCATTCTAAAGTATTGTCGAAAAAAGGTCTAGCATTCCAGCGGGTATTTCCACCATTCCCCATCTCTTCTTCGTCGATAAGAAAAAGCTACAGACAAATCTGCCTGTAGCCATTGCTTATCCCTTTAGTTTGGCATGTGCCGTATCCACCACGTCTTCGACTCGTAGGGATGGTTCGATTCCGCCTACTCCCGTATAACGGGCGAATAGGAGGAATTCAATATTTCCGTCTCCACCCGTGATTGGGGAGTAATCCAATCCTTCGACGAAGAATCCTTCCGATGCAAAATAGCGAACCATATCACTCGCCACACGCTCATGTACGTCACGGTCTCGCACAATCCCTTTCTTTCCGACGTCGGCTTTACCGGCTTCGAATTGAGGTTTAACGAGCGCCATGACGACCCCTTCTTGCTTTAAAATCGCTTTAAGAGGTGGCACCATGAGACGAAGTGAGATGAAAGAAACATCGATCGTCGCAAAATCAGGTTTGACCGGGAATTGATCGGCTGTCGCATGACGGAAGTTCATTCGTTCCATAACGATGACACGGTCATCGCTCCGAAGCTTCCATGCTAGCTGGTTGTACCCGACATCGACCGCATACATTTGTGTCGCCCCGTTTTGAAGCGCACAATCTGTAAATCCTCCCGTAGAGGAACCGATATCAATCCCCACGCGGCCTTGAACGTCGAGCGGGAATACTTGCAGAGCTTTCTCAAGCTTAAGTCCGCCTCGTCCGACGTACGGTAGAACTTGACCTTTCACTTCAAGAGGGATATCGTCAAACACTTTATCGCCTGCTTTATCCAGACGTTCGGTCCCGCTGTAGACAAGACCGGCCATGACAGCCCGTTTCGCCTTCTCTCGTGTTTCAGCGAGACCGCGTTCGACGAGTAGTACATCTAATCTTGTTTTCGTTCTTTTTTCCATAATCCCTCACACATTCTGTCGATTTGTCTCCATTACGAACCGTTCAATCGATTCCGCCATTTGGGCTGGTCGGAGACCAATCTCTTCTAAAAGTTGGTTGACGCCGCCGTGCTCGATATATCGGTCTGGAATCCCGAGGCGTTGAATCCGCGGGAACGCTCCTGTTTCATTCGCATGTTCTAACACACTGCTTCCAAAACCACCTGCGAGTGCTGCTTCTTCAAGTGTCACGAGCGGAATGCCCTCTGCATATAAAGAAGTGAGCATTGCATCATCGAGCGGCTTGATCGTGCGACAATTGATGACGCGCACACTGAGCTTGCCTTCTAATAATGAACGTACTTCTAACGCGTCTTGAACTTGTGGTCCGAATGTCAAAATGGCGACATCCGTTCCTTCCGCCTCGACTTCCCAATCATCGAGTGAGATTTCTTGGAGCGTATCACTCATTGGTACGCCAATCCCTTCGCCACGAGGGAAGCGGATTGCAATCGGTCCATCATCGTAACGAAGCGCGGAGTAAACGAGTTGTTGTAACTCTTCTTCATCTTTCGCCATCAAAATTCGAATGTTCGGTACGTGACGCATGAAGGCGATATCGAATACACCTTGGTGCGTCTCTCCATCTGCCCCGACAAGTCCTGAACGGTCAATCGTGAATACAACGTTCAAGTTTTGACGACAAATGTCATGGACGAGTTGGTCGTACGCACGCTGGAAGAATGTTGAGTAAATCGAGACGACCGGTTTCAAACCTTGTGTCGCCTGACCTCCTGCTAGCGTTACCGCATGCTGTTCGGCAATCCCGACGTCAAACATGCGTTCCGGGAATTTTTTCGTGAAACAGTCGAGTTTCGAACCGACACTCATTGCAGGCGTGATCAACGTCACCCGATCATCCGACTCTGCCACTTTCGTAATCGTCTCTGCGACGACTTTCGAATAACTCGGTCCTTTTGGCTTCCCTTTGATCACTTCACCTGACTCAATCTTGTAAGGTCCTAAACCGTGCCACGTTCCAACACCGTCTAACTCAGCGGGACGGTAACCCTTCCCTTTTTTCGTGATGACGTGAACGAGAACCGGTCCATCGATTTTTTTCGCATATTCGAGTGTCTCAAGCAAGTCTTTCAAATCATGGCCGTCAGTCGGTCCAAAGTAAGTGAAACCGAGTTCTTCAAAAAATGTGCCTGGAATGAGTGCAGATTTCAATAAATCTTTTACTCGCTCCCCACTTCGTTCGAGTGAATTGCCGACAAGTGGAATGTGCTTGATGATTGATTCCATCTCTTCACGTGCATGTTTCAGTTTACGTGACGCACGGATTCGACCGAGCATATTATGCATCGCCCCAACGTTCGGCGCGATAGACATCTCATTGTCGTTCAAGATGACAATGACATTCTGCTTCTCGGCACCGATGTGGTTCAATGCCTCGAGCGCCATTCCTCCAGTCAACGCTCCATCACCGATGATGGCAATGGCACGATCATTCGCACGTCCTTTTAATTCATTTGCGATTGCAATCCCCATTGCTGCTGAAAGCGACGTCGAACTGTGGCCAGTTTCCCATACATCATGTTCACTCTCACAACGTTTAGGGAACCCACACAACCCGTTGTATTGTCGAAGGGTATCAAACTGGCTCGTACGTCCTGTCAAAATTTTATGAACGTACGCCTGATGACCGACGTCCCATACAAGTTGGTCTTTCGGACTGTCAAATACACGGTGCAGGGCTAGCGTCAACTCCACAACTCCTAAGTTTGGCGCTAAATGCCCTCCCGTCACTGCCAATTTTTCAATCAAGAATCGTCTAATATCTGAGCCGAGTGATTCGAGTTCGGTTACAGACATCCTTTTCAGGAATGACGGGTCTTGAATGGATGTCAAGTCCATAATGACCATCCTTTCTCCTCACATTTTACTGATTCGTACCTTACATTTTACAAGAATGTGACGGTAGATGCCACACATTCCCCAAAACAAAGGTGACACGATGTGCTCATCGTGTCACCGGGATCAATGATTTCGTTTCACCACAAACGCCAACAAGTCTAATAATAGCGGAGCTTGAATCGAAAGTGACTCAATGGCAAAGGTCGCTGCCTCTACTTCTGCATCGAGTGCACGCTTCGCCCCGTCTAATCCGAGCAGTTTCGGATACGTCGTTTTTTCATTCTCTTCATCCGAACCGACACGTTTCCCGATTGTCTGTTCGTCCCCGACGACATCTAAGATATCGTCTTGAATCTGAAATGCGATGCCCAGATGTCGACCGAATTGTTTTAATTGTGTCCGATCTTCCTCCGACACACCGGCAAGGATCCCACCTGCTTCAAGCGCATAGACGAGCAGTGCACCCGTCTTTCGTTCATGAATCGACTGTAGTTCCTGTAACGTGACGTCACTCCGTTTCTCAGCGAGCATATCGTCCAACTGACCGCCGACCATGCCAGAGCTACCAGCTGCTAGACCGAAAACGCGAATGATTTCGACGATTTCTTCAGCAGGGAGCGACATTTGCGCAAGAATGCGAAATGCATCCGTCAAAAGCGCATCTCCTGCTAAAATGGCAGTCGCTTCATCAAACTGTCGGTGATTCGTCGGTCGACCCCGGCGAAGATCATCATCATCCATCGCCGGCAAATCATCGTGAATGAGTGAATATGTATGGACCATCTCGAGCGTCGCCGCTACCTCGCCACCTCGCTCGAGTGGAACACCGTACGTTTCTAGAACAGCATAGACAAGCGCGGGACGGATTCGCTTTCCGCCCGCTTCTAATGAATAGACCATCGCATCGCGAAGTCGCGTCGGCATGTCACTCGCCTCAATGAGCGAACGCATCGATTCTTCGACAGTTCGCTTCCATTTGTTCAAACCATCCGTGCGGTTCATGCAGACCCTCCTTTTTCACGAAGGGTACCGTCTAACTCGAGTATTTCGTCCATTTTCTTTTCAGCGGCCGAGAGTTTTGTCTGGCACAAAGCAGATAACCGGACACCTTCTTCATATAAAGTCATCGCTTCCTCTAACGGTACGTCACCGGTTTCGAGTTGCGCGACAATCTGTTCGAGTCGTTCAAGTGCCGCTTCAAACGTCTGTTCTTGTTTCGTCACCAACAATCCTCTCCTTCACTTCAGCGACAGCGTGACCGTCCCGAAAACGAATCGAGATTTCTCCATCGCGTAATTCTTTCACATTTTGCACATATGCTCCATCTTGTTCAATGAACGTGTAGCCCCGTGATAGGACGGCGAGCGGACTGACCGCATGCAATCTTCCTACCTGTTGTGTAAATTGTCGTTTCGATTGTTCTAATGGTTTCGTCCGATGAAGTCGATCGACCATTTGATTGACCTGTTCTCCTTGTTGCAACAAGGTTTTTGAGAACCGTTTCACATCAAGCTGTTGTGACAACTGACGGAGTTGATGAGTCGCTTCGGAAAGATGTCGCTTCATCCCTTGCTCAAGGCGAATCTCCGATTGTGCAAAACGTTCTCGTTTTTGAGAAATCGTATAACGTGGTGATTTCAAGCCATAACTGTTAATCATCCGGTCTACACGGTTCCGAGAATCATCGAGTTGAATCCTAACGGCTTTATGCAGATGGTTGTCTAGACGCTCTACATCTTTCCGCTGTGCGTCAATCATCGCTGTGGCGAGTTCGGCCGCCGCTGTCGGAGTTGCGGCCCGAACATCTGCGACAAAATCAGCGAGCGTATAATCTGTCTCATGACCGACAGCAGAGATGATCGGGATGGTCGACGCATAGATGGCTTCGACCACGACATCCTCATTAAACGCCCACAATTCCTCAATCGAGCCGCCACCACGGCCGACGATGAGTACATCACAGTCGGTCCGTTCATTCATCCAACGAATGGCAGATGCCACTTGTGGGGCAGCCATTTCGCCCTGTACGGCCACAGGGGCGAATGTGATGGCAACGTGGGGCGCACGACGCCGAAGTGTGGTCGCGATATCATGTAACGCTGCCCCTTTCGGAGATGTGACAATTCCGATCCGCTCAGGAAACGTCGGAAGGAGTTGTTTTCGGTCTACATCAAACCAACCCTTCTCCTCAAGTTCACGTTTTCTCGCCTCATACTGTTCGTATAATAAACCGATTCCGTCTTGACGCATCAGTTCGACGTACAATTGAACGTCACCGGTCGCTTCATACATAGTCACTCTTGAGACGGCGATGACCTTCATTCCATCTTTCGGTTCGAATTGAAGCTGTTTCGCATCTCGAGAAAACATGACAGCTTTCATGCGGGACGCATCATCTTTCAAGGTAAAATAACAATGACCAGATGAATAGCGTTTAAAATTCGAGATCTCACCGATGACCGCGACTTGTCGAAGCAAGACATCATCATCGAGTTGTCGCTTCACATATCGAACAACTTCGGAGACCGGAAGTGGGTTAGCCACGTGACGCTACCTCGACCGTGTTGTGCATGAGCATCGTGATCGTCATCGGACCGACACCGCCAGGAACCGGCGTAATCGCACTCGCCTTCTCTTTGACGGCCTCATAGTCGACATCGCCAACAAGACGACCTTCGACACGGTTGACGCCGACGTCGATGACGAGCGCACCAGGTTTGACCATGTCTGCAGTAACGAGACCTGCACGCCCAACTGCGACAATTAAGATGTCAGCCTGTCTTGTCATTTCTCCAAGGTCTTTCGTTTTCGAGTGACAGTACGTGACCGTAGCAGATTCATTCAAGAACAACATGCCGACTGGTTTTCCGACGATTTGACTGCGACCGACGACCACGACGTGTTTCCCAGCAATCTCAGTTTGTGTCTTTGCGAGATGCAAAATGCCGTGTGGTGTACATGGAAGCAACGTATCAAGACCGAGCATCATCTTTCCGACGTTCTCAGGATGGAAGCCGTCTACATCCTTCTCAGGAGAGATGCGCATGATGACTCGTGATTCGTCAATGTGTTTTGGTAGTGGAAGTTGCACGAGAATCCCGTGTACTTCCTCATCCTCATTCATCAAGTCAATCAAGTCGAGCAATTCTTTCTCGCTAATCGTCTCATCAAAACGGAGCACTTGCGAATCGATTCCGATTTCTTGTGCTGCCCGTTCTTTCCCGCGTACATAGCTATGACTTGCTGGGTCATCCCCAATCAATACTACTTTCAATTTCGGTACGATGTTGCGTGCACGAAGTGCTGTCACACGCTCTTTTAACGTTTCTCGATATGATGCTGCCACTTGTTTCCCGTCGATCACTACTGCCATCTCTCTCATCCCCCGTTGTCTTTAGGTTTTTCTGTAGTTGGTCTGGTGTCTTATCTCTATTTTTTAGTCTTCTTTAATAATGTTGCCGAGTACGCCATTTACGAGCTTACCGGCTTCTTCGTCTCCGAACGATTTCGCGAGTTCGACCGCCTCGTTGATGGTAACGTTCTCTGGAATCGTTTCAACGTATAGTAATTCAAACGTCGCCATACGTAAAATCGTACGTTCGACATTGCCTAGACGATCCAAACGCCAGTTTTTCAAGTTTTCGACGAGCAAAGCGTCGATATCCTCTTGATGCTCTAGCGTTCCTGTGACGAGTTGTTCGTAAAACGGATCAGACTCTTGACCGTCCAATGCGAATTCGATGGCTTCGTCCACCTCTAATTTAGATACTTCGATTTGAAAAAGCGTTTGAATCGCTTTCTCTCGTGCTTCATGACGTTTCATTCAGTTACTCTCCTTTTACATGCTTTCATTGTGATAGTTTAGCATAAAGCACTCATAAATTCAGTACAAAAAACCAGGAAGCCGAAATAATGTTCGGGCTTCCTGGTTGTTGTTATTTCGCCAATGACATTTCTTTTTCGACAAATTTCGTGTCAAATGTACCGATTCGGAACTGTTCATGTGCCATTACTTGTTGATGGAACGGAATCGTCGTTTTGATTCCCGAAACCGTAAACTCGTCTAAAGCGCGTAACATCTTTAAAATCGCCTCGTCACGCGTCGGTGCATGTACAATCAACTTGGCGACCATCGAGTCATAAAACGGAGGGATCATCGCTCCTGCATATAGACCGCTGTCCACTCGAACACCCATACCACCTGGGACGATGTATTGATCGATTTTTCCCGCCATCGGACGGAAGTCCATGAACGGGTCTTCTGCGTTAATCCGGCATTCAATTGAATGTCCAGAGAACGTGATGTCTTCTTGTGAGATGGCGAGCGGATGTCCGAGCGCAACTTCTAATTGCGCTTGTACGAGATCGAATCCGGTGATCATCTCCGTGACCGGGTGTTCGACTTGAATCCGCGTATTCATTTCCATGAAGTAGAATTCATTGGATTCTGGAACATAGATAAACTCGATTGTTCCCGCTCCAGAATATTGAATCGCTTTCGCTGCCTTGACTGCCGCATCTCCCATCATTTGACGTGTTGCTTCGTCAATTGCAGGCGAAGGGGCTTCTTCAACGAGCTTTTGCATTCGTCGTTGAATCGTGCAGTCGCGCTCTCCTAAATGAATCACGTTCCCGAATTGGTCAGCGAGGACTTGCACTTCTACGTGACGGAACGACTCGATAAATTTCTCGAGATACACGTCTCCGTTACCGAACGCCTGCTTCGCCTCTTTGCGCGTCGCAATCAACCCTTGAATGAGTTCGTCTTCGTTTCGGGCGACCCGAATACCGCGTCCCCCACCACCTGCCGTTGCCTTGATGATGACCGGATAGCCCATCTCGCGCGCAAGTTCCACGGCCTCTTCATCCGTGACGACACCGCTAGAACCCGGGACGACTGGCACACCTGACTCGATCATCGTTCGTTTGGCCTCATCCTTGATTCCCATCTTGCGGATGGCATAGCTACTCGGCCCGACAAATTGAATGCCACACGCCTCACACATCTCGGCAAATTCAGCGTTTTCAGCTAAAAATCCATATCCAGGGTGCACCATCGTCGCGTCAACGGCACATGCGACCGACAAGATGTTTGGAATGTTCAAATACGAGTCTTTGGACGGATTTGGTCCAATACAGTATGCTTCGTCGGCCAAATGAACATGTAACGCTTCACGGTCTGCTTCTGAAAAAACAGCGACCGTCGGAATATTCAATTCTTTTGCAGCACGTATGATTCGAACCGCGATTTCTCCACGGTTAGCGATTAATAATTTCATAACGACCTCACTTCACGCTGAAGAGCGGTTGACCAAATTCGACGAGATCGCCATCTGCGACGAGCACTTCTACGATTTCGCCACTGATTTCCGCTTCGACATCGTTAAACAGTTTCATCGCCTCTAGAATACAGACGATTTGTCCTGACTCCACTCGATCACCTACGTTGACGAAGGCTTCTTTATCCGGAGCTGGACGGGAATAAAACGTTCCGACCATTGGAGAGGTGATTGTACGATAAGACGCTTGTTCTGGCGTCGATTGTTCTTGATGTTCTTCTGCTTGAGGAGCAGGCGCAGGTGGCGTGATTGCTTGTGTCTGCATCACAGGCGCGCTCATGACCGCTTGCGCTTCTTTCTTTAATGACAGTTTGAAATCAGATGTTTCAAGCTCCATTTCATGAACCGTTGACTGGTCCAATAGTTGAATGAGCTCTTTGATTTGATCGATTTGCATCTTTCTTACCCCCTGTTTATACCTGGTACTAATCTCCTCTTCACTATAACTGGTCAGACCAATGAATGCAACGAGAAAAAAAGAGTGCCCATTCATTCGAATGAACACTCTTTCAGATTAACCGTTGTAACGACCCATGAACTCTCCAGTACGTGTATCAACTGTCACTTTTTCACCTGGCTCGATGAAAAGTGGTACTTGAATCACATGACCTGTTTCAACTGTCGCGTTTTTCTTCACGTTCGATGCTGTGTCCCCTTTGACGCCTGGGTCTGCTTCGATGATTGTCAACACTACGCTCGTCGGAAGCTCGATTCCAAGAATCTCACCATTGTAGTCCGCGATACTGACTTCCATGTTTTCAAGCAAGTAAGGAAGCGCTGCTTTCACTTGCTCGCTCGTCAACTCAAGTTGCTCGTATGATTCATTGTCCATGAAGACATACGTGTCGCCCATTGGATAGAGATATTGCATACGCTTACGCTCGATGTGCGCACGTTCGATTTTTTCTCCACCGCGGAACGTTGTTTCTTGGATCGCTCCGTTGCGCAAGTTACGCATTTTTGTACGAACGAATGCTGCACCTTTACCTGGTTTTACGTGTTGGAATTCGATGACTTGCCAAATCGAACCGTCAGATGTTTTGACTGTCAATCCTGTTTTTAAATCGTTAACTGATACCATGTTGATTTCCTCCTAAATTCAGACGAGACTCAAGCCTCAATCGTAATTAACTCTTTTGGCGACTGCGTCAGACGGTAACATCCGTCTTCCGTAACGACGACATCGTCCTCAATTCGGCAACCGCCGACACCGTTGATGTAAATACCCGGTTCAATCGTGACGACCATCCCTGGCTCGAGTACTGTTTCCGAGCGGAATGATAATCCAGGTGCCTCGTGCACTTCCATGCCAAGACCATGACCTGTCGAGTGGCCGAAGTATTCACCATATCCTGCTTCTTTGATAATGTCTCGTGTCAATGCGTCAGCTTCAATCCCTGTGATGCCAGCACGTGTACCTTCCACACCAGCGAGTTGGGCACGAAGCACTGTGTCATAGATTTGACGCAACTCGTCCGAAATCGGTCCTACCGCGAGTGTACGCGTAATATCTGAGCAGTACCCTTTATAGTAAGCACCAAAATCAAGTGTGACAAGTTCGCCAGATTCGATGACCTTATCGCTCGCAACGCCGTGCGGAAGTGCCGAGCGGAGACCAGAGGCAACGATCATATCGAACGATGACGAATCAGCGCCTTTTGAGCGCATGAACATTTCGAGTTCGTTTGCGACTTCTCTCTCGGTACGACCCGGACGAATGAATGTCTGGATATGTGCATACGCTGCATCAGCGATTGCCGCAGCTTCCTTCATAATCTTAATCTCTGATTCATCCTTAATCAAGCGCAGTTTTTCAACGATTCCAGACGTCTCAATCAGATTTGCATCCACTTCTTTTTCATAAGCGCGATATTGACCGACTGTCATCGCGTCTTGCTCGATTCCAAGGCGTGCGATTGACTCACGTGACACAACATCTGCTACCGATTTGATGAGTGACGTATCAAGTTCAATGATGTCATACCCTTTTACTTGATCGTTCGCCTGTTCCGTGTAACGGAAGTCTGTGATAAAGCTTGCAGATTTCGCCGTGATAACAATCACACCGCTTGATCCGGTGAAGCCTGATAAGTAACGAATGTTCTCCCGTTTTGTGACGAGCAATGCGTCAATCTCGTTTGCCTCTAACTGTGCTTGCAGTTTGTTTACGCGTTCAATCATGTCGATTCCTCCAATGTTCGATTAGTGCATGCAGTGCCAACGTGTAACTCGTCAGTCCGAAGCCGGTAATGACACCTAGACATACGCCAGCGAGTTTTGACTCGTGGCGAAACGATTCTCTAGCATGCACGTTCGAGATATGTACTTCAACGACCGGGGCAGCGATTGCAGATATGGCATCGCGAATCGCGATTGATGTATGCGTATAAGCACCCGCGTTCAAAATGACACCTTCATAGTCGTAGGCATCATGTAGCGCATCAATCAACGCTCCTTCGTGATTGGATTGAATGAAAGTGAGTTCGACGTCATCCGGTGCAGCAAGCATCAATTCGGCAGCTAAACCTTTTAACGACACGTCCCCATACACGTTCGGTTCACGGCGACCCAATAAATTTAAATTCGGACCATTCAACACTAGAATCCGCAATCTTCTTCCCCCTCGTTCGTCAAGTCTTATCTATTGTAACAAATTTATCGAAAGAACGTGAATCGAGCCTTCCGCCCTTTCGTTTTTTTTATAAATCGCGGTATAATTCAAGTACAACTCTGTAAGAATCGAGGAAAGTGAATGAATTCTAAACCAAACATTCCTGTCGGAGGACAGGCACTCGTGGAAGGCGTCATGTTCCAAGGCCGCTCCGAGAGCGCATCCGCCATTCGGCGAAAAGACGGTTCCATCGAAACGTTCGAGCAAGCGCGCATCCTCGTCCCGTGGGTCCAATCGTTGAAAAAGGTACCGTTTTTGAGAGGAATTGTCGCATTATATGAATCACTGAAGAACGGATCAGCGCATATGAATTTTGCAAGCGATCGTTATGACGTCGACCCGAGTGAAGATGTCAGTACGAACGAGGAACAGAAGCAGAGCATGTGGATGATTGCCTTCATTGCCATCATCGGTGTGATTTCTTATGTCTTTGGGAAGTTGATTTTTAACGTGACTCCAGCTCTTCTTGCCTCGATGTTTCAAGACGTGCCGTTATTTTCCGGACACGTGGTTCAAAACCTCCTTGAAGGGGGAATAAAATTAGTATTGTTGCTCAGTTACCTCTATCTGATATCGTTGACGCCACTCATTAAACGCGTCTTCCAGTATCATGGGGCTGAACACAAGGTCATCAACTGTTATGAGTCCGGACGTCCGATTACGGTCGAACAAGTTCGAAAGAGCTCACGTCTTCATTACCGTTGTGGGTCGAGCTTCATTTTGTTCACCGTTTTCGTCGGGATTGGCGTGTACATGATCGTCCCAATCGATCCACTTTGGCTACGACTCGTCAGCCGAATCGCGCTCTTACCTGTCGTCATCGGAATCTCATTTGAAGTCCTACAATTCACCAACCGTTTCCGTGAACATCGCTTCCTTTCATTCCTCGGAAAACCGGGTCTGTCACTCCAGCTATTGACGACTCGAGAGCCGAGCGATGAACAGATTCAAGTCGCAATCGAAGCATTCGAGACATGGGAACGTAAAGAGTTAGGAGAATCGGTCATTCATAGAGAGGGATAAGAGGAGGAAGCACCATGATCAGACAACGAATTGGTTCAACCGCTGCAACAATCGTGTTTATCTTAGGCTTCATCGGGGTCGGGCATATGCTCGCCACCGATCCCGGTCGATTATTTAGACAATTGTTGTTCATCGGGATATTCGGGTTAGTCTTTTATGTGATCTACCGCGTTTTCATCGGACGACGTATGTCCCCAGAGGATATGCGCTATCGTAAAACCGCTCAAGCCTCTAAGAAACGGATGCAAGGGAACCGTGGACCTCAAGTCAAACCTTCCGCATCCGTGAAGAATAAGAAACACAAGAAGCCGGGTTCGAACGTCACGAAGTTGTCCAAACGATCGAACGGACATCGAAGCAATCCCCCGCACCTCACCGTGATCGAAGGAAAAAAAGGGAAGAAGAAAAAGAAAGCCAACATGTAAAAAGGAGCGCCGCGGCGCTCCTTTTTACGTTGTCTCTACATATCCGATGTATGGTAAGTTGCGATACTGCTCGGCATAGTCGATGCCATACCCGATGACAAACTCATCCGGAATCTCAAAGCCGACATAGTCTGCATCTAATTGCACGAGACGTCGCGCTGGTTTATCGAGAAGCGTACAGATTTTTAGCTGTTTCGGTTGATGGAGTTCCATATGTTTGCACAAGAACTTCAACGTCTGCCCTGTATCGATGATGTCCTCGATGATCACGACATACTTTCCTTCCACATCCAAGTCAAGGTCTTTACGTAGTTGTACACTCCCACTCGAAACGGTCTTTTTCCCGTAAGAAGACGTCGCGACTGTGTCGAGTTGTACACTCCCTTTCATATAACGCATCAAATCAGCAGCAAATACCATTGACCCTTTTAAGACCGCAACAATGACAATAGGCGTCCCGTTTGCGTCTTTCTCAATTTCTTCTGCTAATTCTTGTACCCGATTTCGAATTTGCTGTTCATCAAACAGCTTTCCTTTAATTTGAATGTCCATCAGCTCGGCGAATGTTCGCCGTCACCCCCTATTTAGTGAATCCACGATTCATCTTATCATATTTCCAACTTAAAAATATACATTAGTAGATAAAATAGGTGTTTTCGTTCGTATTTAAGCCCTGTTTACCCTACAAAAAAACGTCAATCGTAAGAAATTGACGTTTTCTACACATTATTCTTCTGCTGCTCGCTCTTGCTCACGAAATTCTCTGAATTGATCCATTAGTTCAGGTTTGTCTTCAAAAAATTCCACAAACTGCGTCATGCAATCGAGCGTATTTGAACTGAGGTGATGTTCGATTCCTTCCACATCCTCGTATACATCCGCTTCGTCGACTCCAATCAGACGTAAAAAAGACTCGAGCATCGCATGGCGCTCGACGAGTCGTTTCCCTACTTTTTGACCTTTCTTCGTAAGCATGAGACCGCGGTATTTTTCGTACACCAGATATTCTTCACGGTCCAACTTTTGAACCATTTTGGTGACAGAGGAGGGATGAACTCCTAAATGTTCGGCAATGTCAGAAACACGTGCATATCCTTTTTCTGACATAAGTAAATAAATCCGTTCTAAATAATCTTCCATACTCGGTGTCGGCATGGGCACGACCTCCCCTAATGTTCCGGTTTCCACTTTATATTTTATCCTAACGAAGCTGAAATCGAAAGGGAAAGCCCCGATTCATTCAGTCAATCATTGTCTCGTGACCTTAAATTCATTATAATGAGATATGGTAACTTTGAAAGAGAAGGGAAGAACATCTATGGGAATCGAAACAATCCTCGTCATCCTCCTATGGGTTGCCTTGATCGCCTACATCGTATGGCGCTTCATGCCAGCTCGCGGGTTGAAAAAAATGAAACAAGAAGAATTCCGTGCTTCACTCCGCAAAGGGCAATTGATTGACGTACGTGAACCGAATGAATACAAAGGTGGTCACATCGTCGGTGCTCGAAACATCCCGGTCGGTCAACTCAAGATGCGTATGAAAGAATTACGTAAAGACCAACCGATCTTAATTTATTGCCAAGGAAGCTCACGTTCTAACCAGGCGGCCAAACTACTCATGAAAAATGGATATAACAATATCTACATGCTTGAAGGCGGCTTCAAGAACTGGAAAGGCAAAATTAAAAAAGCATAAAAATGGGCGGGTCGATTGAATCGACCCGCTCCTTTTATTTCACGGATGACGCCTCACGACGTTCATATTTTAAAACAGGCTTCCGAGCAGCGAGCGTCTCATCCATACGCTTAACGACCGTCGTATGCGGGGCCGTCTGTACGATTTCTGGATTTTCTTCCGCTTCTTTTGCAATTTGAAGCATCGCATCGCAGAACGCATCAAGCGTTTCTTTTGATTCGGTTTCAGTCGGTTCCACCATAATACACTCTTCCACATTTAATGGGAAATAGATTGTCGGTGGGTGATACCCGAAGTCGAGCAATCGTTTCGCGATATCAAGCGTACGGACACCGAGTGCCTTTTGTCGCTTCCCTGACAAGACGAATTCATGCTTGCAATACGTATCGTATGGTACGTCGAAGGCATCTTTCAATCGAGCAAACATATAGTTCGCGTTGAGCACGGCTTCACGCGATACACGCGTCAATCCTTCTGCTCCCATCGTTTTAATGTAGCTATACGCGCGAACATTGATCCCGAAGTTTCCATAGAACGGCTTGATTCGACCAATCGAGTGTGGACGATCATAGTCTAAGCCGAACCCTTTATCTGTCTTCGTGACGATCGGCGTTGGCAAGAACGGAATCAGATCACGTTTTACCCCTACTGGACCAGAACCCGGACCACCACCGCCGTGAGGACCCGTGAATGTCTTATGCAAGTTCAAGTGAACGACATCAAAGCCCATGTCTCCTGGACGTGCGATTCCAAGAATCGCGTTCGAGTTCGCACCGTCATAATAAAGCTTTCCACCAGCCTCATGAACCACTTTTGAAATTTCGAGGATGTCCGCCTCAAACAATCCGAGCGTATTCGGGTTCGTCAGCATGAGAGCAGCCGTGTCTGCACCAACTTTTGATTTCAAATCATCCAAGTCAACCAGACCACGCTCATCCGACTTGACCGTCACCGTTTCAAATCCAGCAACGACGGCAGAAGCTGGGTTCGTTCCGTGCGCCGAGTCTGGAACGAGTACTTTCGTACGAGCCGTATCCCCATTGCGTTCGTGGAACGCTTTGATCAACATGAGCCCTGTCCATTCGCCATGCGCCCCTGCTGCTGGTTGCAACGTCACTTCATCCATCCCAGTGATTTCCGCAAGTTGCTCTTGTAAGTCGACCATGAGTTCAAGCGCACCTTGAATCGTTTCAACGGGCTGTAATGGGTGAATGTGCGCGAATCCAGGAAGGCGCGCCATATCTTCGTTCACTTTCGGATTATATTTCATCGTACAAGAACCAAGCGGATAAAATCCTGAATCTACTCCATGGTTTCGTGTAGAGAGCGCCGTGTAATGACGAACGACATCGAGCTCAGATACTTCAGGAAGTTCAGCCACTTCTTTTCGAATCATCGTCGCCGGCAATAATGACTCGAGGTCAACTTCCGGAACGGTTGGCGTCGGTAAGTTATATCCTGTTCGTCCTTCACGTGATACTTCAAAAATTAGCGTTTGTTCGTGTTGCATCATTTCATCCCCCCGACCACTTCGACAAACTGATCAATCTCTTCTTTTGTACGTAACTCTGTCGCACAGACTAGCATCTGTGACTGGCGCTCTTCTTCATACGTTCCGAGCGGAAGTCCACCAATCATTCCATGTTCAAGCAAGTGACGAGATACTTCTTCTGCATCGCGTCCGAAATCAACAACAAATTCATTAAACATTGGTCCCTCGTCAACGATTGTAAATCCTGCTGCTTTCAATGCTTCTTTCATGTAATGGGCTGTTTGGATATTCCGGACAGCCATGTCTCGAATGCCATATTTCCCTAAAGCGGACATCGTGATCGAGGCGGCCAATGCGTTGAGCGCCTGGTTCGAACAGATGTTTGAGGTTGCCTTGTCACGACGAATGTGTTGTTCACGCGCCTGTAACGTCAAGACGAATCCACGTTTTCCATCCTCATCTACCGTTTGTCCTACGAGTCGACCAGGTAGTTTACGCATCAACGACTTCTTCACTGCAAAATAACCACAAGACGGACCACCAAAGCTTTGTGGAATCCCGAACGGTTGAGCATCCCCGACCGTAATGTCCGCTCCAAGCGCACCTGGTGATTCCAAAATGCCTAATGCAAGCGGGTTACTTGATACGACGAACAGTGCACCTGCATCATGCGCTTGTTTCGCCAATTGCTCCAAATCTTCAATACGACCGTAGAAGTTCGGATATTGTACGACTAGACATGAAGCATCTGTTAAATCGAGGTCAGTTACATCCGTCACCCCATTTGTGACGTTTGTATATTCGACAGAAAGTCCTGGACCATCCGCATATGTGCGAATGACATCTTTCGCTTCAGGATGTACCGCTCCAGAAACGACAACGCGTTTTTTCTTCGTCTGCGCACTCGCTAGGTAAGTCGCTTCAGCAAGAGCCGTAATTCCGTCATACATCGACGAGTTTGCGACATCCATCCCGGTCAACTCACAAATCATCGTCTGGAACTCGAACATCGCCTGAAGCTCACCTTGTGAGATTTCAGGTTGATATGGCGTATACGCCGTATAAAATTCAGAACGTAAAAGCATATGGTTCATCACGGTCGGTGAAAGATGATCATACATCCCGGCTCCGAGGAAACTTGGATATGACTTTGTATGTTTGTTCTTATCCGCTAGTTTCGTCATATGACGAACGAGATCCACTTCCGGAAGTGGTGACCCGATTGCTGCAAGCGACGCTTTTTCGCGAAGCGACTCTGGAATATCCGCGAGCAACGATTCGATGGAATCCACTCCAATCGTTTGAAGCATGTCTCGCTCATCTTGTTCGGTCATCGGTAAATAACGAAATTCCATTCTATTCATTCTGAATCCCCCTGTTTCATTTCGTTCGTTTATAGAAAGGTGTCGGTACGCGTTCGGCTTCAATCTTTTTGCCACGAATGTCGATAACAAATCGCTCTTCATCTTTATACCGTGCATCCACACGTGCCCAGGCGATCGACTCATTGACTGTCGGAGGCATTGTACCAGTAGTAACGACTCCAACGACGTTCCCATCGACTTCTACTTGCGCGCCTTGACGTGCGATTCCGCGACCAAGCAATCTCAAGCCCACCATCCGGTTCGGGATGTTTTCTTTTTGTGTGGCGAGCGCCTCTTTTCCAATAAAGTCCGTATCTAATTTGACCGCAAAATTAAGGTTCGCCTCGAACGGAGTAACCGACTCATCTAGTTCATGCCCATAGAGCGGAAGGCACGCTTCAAACCGTAGCGTATCTCGTGAACCTAACCCGCAAGGTGTAACACCCTCTGCTTCAAGCGCTTCCCAGATTGCTGAGATCCCTTCTGCCCGCGCATAAATCTCGAATCCGTCTTCTCCCGTATAACCACTTCGCGAAATGATCGAAGCAACACCCGCCACATCGCCGTTTATAAATTTAAAGAAACCAACTTCGTCAAGCGCTACGTTCGTAATCGTTTGAAGAACAGCTTCCGCATTTGGACCTTGAATGGCAATTTGGCCATATTCATCAGACTCATTCGTCACCGTGACGTCGCCACTAACAAATTGACGAATGTGCGCCTCGTCTTTTTCGATATTCGAGGCATTGACGACGAGCCAATAAGCATCTTCATCTAACCGGTAAACGAGTAAGTCATCCACTACGCCACCATTCTCGAGACAGAGAAGGTTGTACTGCGCTTGACCGACTTTAATCTTTGAGACATCGTTCGTCACAAGATTCTGCACTTGTTCTAGAGCGTCCGGTCCTTCAACCCGAATTTCTCCCATGTGAGATACATCAAACATCCCCACGTTTTGACGTACAGCCTGATGCTCTTCTTTGATCGAAGAAAACATTATCGGCATTTCGAACCCCGCAAAATCAACCATCTTCGCCTTCGGTTCAATCAATTCGAACAAAGGCGTACGTTTCAAAGTAACCTTTTCCATAATATCCCCCAATCCCGAACATAAAATGCTTTTGTTTTTGAAATCTTTCGTTTTCCATTCCACTTTAACAATTTTTATTCTTTCTGCATAGTTAAAAAAGCGAAAAAGAAAAAGGATGAAAAACGAAAACGTTTTCATCCTCATTATTTCATATTTTTGTCTCGGTGGAAACGTCAGAGCGTTCGATTCCCGCTGTACGTTTGATTTCATGTGTCAGCCCGACTGCCGCCTGTTTCAATTCAATCGATTCGTCTTTAGCTTTGATGCCGAAATCTTTGATTTGCGTAACGGAACGGTTGACCGCGTCCACATGCCCTTTGATTTCAGTGACTTGTTGGTTGATGACGTCAGCACGAATCTTAAATCGTTCCGTCAAACGGTTTAATCTTCCAAACGTCGGCTTCATCTGTTTTTTAAATAACAAATATCCATATACACCAAGTCCAATGATGGCGAATAAAAGAATTGCAAGGTTAATCCAAATCATACTTTTTCCTCCTTCATCCGGATAATCTGTTCTGCAATACACCGCGGTGTCTGAGACGCATCAATCGTCTCGTCCGCTTCCTGATAAAGAGTGGTCCGTCGGTTGTATAATGCCCGAACTTCTGACTCTCCTTTTTTCACCAGCGGTCGATCCGAATCTTTGATCCGTGCCCAGCATTCCTCAAATGGTAAGTCTAAATGAATGATTTTACCGTGTTCGCGCATCCAACGTATGTTTTCAGAGCGTTCGACAATACCACCACCCGTGAGGACAAAGTCAGCATCGATCCGCTGAAGCACTTTTGATTCTACGTCACGAAACGCTGACTCCCCGTATTGGTCAAAATATGTAGCGATGTCGGTTCCAATCCAGGCTTCGATTTCTTCATCAATGTCCACGACGTCTCCATGTTCCTTTATAAAATTGAACAAGGTAGACTTACCTGTACCCATAAATCCCACGATATAAAACGGTTTCTTATTCATAAGCAATCACCTCTTTATGACGTTCACCAGATATCAACACCATCTCCACTTCCGTTCGATTCGGTGCAATCGGACGACACATCACCGTACCCGTCGGTTTGGTGAGCGTTACCGGTTGATTGCCACAGCGTTCTTTCGCCAATAACAAGTGGGATTCAAAACGTATGGCCAATATCTCATCTGAGATTCGTCTCGTCGTTCGTTCTACATCAGTATACCAAAATAATGCAATACCAAGTAACCACACGACGATTGTCAACGTAGTGATTAGAAAGAATCCTCTTTCATACACATGACGTACCGCTCCCTCTCGAAAGTTGAATCTTTCCAAGAGATTCGAAATCCCATACCGACCGTTTCGACGCGATACTGATCGATTCCTCTTAAAAATAACAAGTTCCCTCCTCCGTCTCCGACCATGACCAAGTTCCCGTTCAACTGTTTGATTGTCCATGGCCACACTTCTTCATCTACCTTAAGAAAATCACCTCTTAATCGCCCCTCATCGACGCGACAATTTTTGCTGTTCTGCAAGCGACGCACAATGAGTTGGGGAGTCGTATGGTGTTCCCACTTCGGTTGTTCGTAAAGGCGTTGACCAAGCGTGAGCAATTCGACCAACAATAATATAAAGATGGGAAGAATCAACAATACTGCCGTCATTTCTAACATGGTAAACCCCGGATCAAAGCGTCGGTAAGCAAAAACCCTTTTCACACACTTCTTCACGCCCAGTCGGTTCAGCGGCTTCAAGCAGCACCTCTCCTTGTAATCGTTCATAAATGAACAACGTGTCACGCAACCTTACGACTTGGTCATTCCCTTCCGTCACAAACGATGTCAGAATGAGTATCCAGCCCATCACGACCGCTAAGCTCACACTCACTTCCCATAACGAGAATCCTTTCTCATCCCCCTTCATGGATGATCACCTCCGGTTCATACGTTCCAAGTCGAAATTTAAACGTGACGGATGTTTTCCCACTGACAAATTTCCACTGTCCTGCATAGGAAGCTGTTGCCTGGGAGAAGGTGATGGTATTGTAGGTCGGAAGATAAACAATGATTCCTTCCGGTACGTCCACCCTTCGCACTAACGTCATTCCACACATGATCAAATACCTTCTCTGTTTAGCCACCCAAATCAACTTTGGCACGCAACTTCCATTTTCCGAAATGTACGGGTATTGTCCCGCTTCTTGAATATTCGTCACTAACGTATCTGTAAAATCAAATAGTTCAAGTCGCTCAAAAGGCTTCACTACAGGACTACTGATCAGTATGAGGAAGGAAATGATCACGAGTACCCACGCCATCTCGACAAACGTATAGCCTTTCATTGTTTCTTCAGCGAACCATCAAGTGGAGAATACGTGTAGGCTGACGATTGACAACTATACACTAGTGGATCCGTTTCAGAAGCACGTTTAATCACTTCTAATGTGGCAGGGTATGATTTATGTTCGGCATAGTGTAAATTGATTTCTGACTCTACGATTCGGACACTTCCCTCACAACTCACTTGGTCCGCCCGTGACTTTCCTTCTGTCAGCGTCGGCACGAGCAATAACAGTAAAATTGAAATAATGAGTAAGACTGCAGCCATCTCAACAAGCGTGAATCCTTGTTCTTCCTTCATGTGAATGTCCCCTTTCATAATTGAGCCATGATAAGTTTTACAGGCAAATAAAGCGTATAGAATAAGGTGCCAACCATGACGCTGAGCACTCCATAAAGTGCCGGCTCTACTTTTTCGATCAATTGACGACTATATTGTTCCATTTCTTCGAATACTAGTTCTCGATGAAGTGACATCAATTCACCGAGTTCTCCACTCATCGACCCTACTCCTAACAAGCTGACAACTTCATAGTCAATAAATCTTTCCTGTTTGACTGCCATTTCGATTCCTTCACCGGCAGACAACCGTTTGTGAATCCGATTTGCCATTTCAGCCATCTCCCCCTTTTCATTAGCGAGACGACTGATAATTTGCCTGATGTTCGTTTCCGTCTGTTGTAATAACGACAATTCGCTGACAAACAAATAAGTCAGGTACAGAGTTTTACCACGGTTCCATATGTAAAACGGTAGTTCTACACCTCGTCGATGCAGCATGTAGACCGTGATCCCAAGCATCACAAATACAGAAAACAGAGCTGGAAAGAACCATTTCGATAGTAAAATTGAACCTGCTCCCTCATATGTGGACACATCAACCATCCCCATCAGCTTTGGGAAAATGTACAACGCATAGACCATCCCAAGACCGAGCAGGATAAAGAAAATGATTAAAGGATACCGAATGAGTCGCTTCAATTTTTCCTTCAACCGCATCCGCATTTCTAAAACTAAAACGACTTGAGATAACCCATCCATAAACCGCCCGTTCCGATCGGCTGTCATCAATATTTCTTGCATTTGGCGATTTGTGATGATTAGCGAGAACACGTCCGCTAAAGAAGTACCAGATTCAAGTTGTGCCCTCATCTCTTGAACATCCGCTTTCCTGTTTCCTTTTTCATGATATTCAAGTGTTTCCATTGTGGCTTTCAACGATACACCTCGGGATTGAAGACGCAGAAAACGGTGAATCAATTGAATCGGTGGTTTTACTGAAGCGTTGCCCATTCACACGTCACCTCCTGATCACGCGTTAGTACACACCAATGTCTTGTTACTGACGATTTTCCGAGCAATTGTTCAAGCCGTTTCTCCCCATCCTGAATCGTCGCTGTATGAAACGTAGTAATCGTCAAATGCCCACTGAGTGCAGCATCGTAGGCGACGTTTAACTCTTCCTCTGTCCGTACCTCTCCGATTACAATGATGTCTGGGTCGGCACGTAACGTTTCTTTTAATAACTGTCGATGATTCAACCCTGCTTTTGCATTCACCTCGAGTTGAATCACCCCATCAATCTTTTGTTCTGGAGGATTTTCAATCGTGACGACCCGCTCACGCTTTAAGTGATTAAGAAGCGCATACAATATTGTCGTCTTGCCCGCACCAGTAGCACCTCCGATTAACAGGAGACCATGTCGCGATGCAGACATTTCTTGAAAACGTTCAACGTCCCCTGGTCTCAACAAGTGATGAAGCTCAAACGCTTGATTTGGTACCCTCCAGGACATCAATGTTTGAGTAAATGATGGGAGAAATGTTACGCGGATGACTTCTCGATCAAGTTCATACACGCCTGACTGAGGCACACGTTGATTCGTGTCCGGTAACGAACACCAATATCGCATATGAAGTGTGAGACGGTCGTATTGATTGATATCCATCGACTGAAGATCAAGCAGTCTCATATCTGATCGGATTTGGATCTTCACTTCATGCGTACTCGGTATAAAATGAAGATCGCTTGCCCCCGCCTCTCTCGCCACAATCATCAGTTGTTCAATAAGCTCCTTCATTCCGCTCACCTCGAGAACAGCATAAAAAAAAGCCCACTCTATTGAAAGTGGACTTGTCTTATGAAACTTGTGTCGAAACGACATGATGACGACGTGCATATGTTTCGATTGAAACCTTGTCATAACCGACAATGACTTCTTTTCCGTCTGTTAAAATCGGACGTTTTAACAATTTTGGATTTTCACTCATCAGTTTGAGTAGTTCGCTCAGCTTCAAATCCTCAACATCAACGTCGAGTTGTTTGAAGGCTTGGCTTCTAGTAGCAAGAAGAGAATCTACACCTTCTTCACTAATCGCAAGAAGTTGTAGTAATTCGTCGACAGTCGGTGCATCTCTGAAAATGTGACGTTCACTCACTTGAAGTTCTTGTTCTTGTAAAAACGCTTTCGTCTTCCTGCAAGAAGTACAGCTCGGGTACGTGTAAAACATTAATTCTGATGCCATTTTATGTTCCTCCTCATTTCAACTTTTCACTTCGCTCATTTTGTATAAGTTGATTATACATCTCTTATACCCTGTTTGTACATATTTTGTACAACTTTTTTATAAATTTTGTACAACTTTATTTTCCGTATTGATTTCACATATTTTTCACGATTATTTTGCTCAATTCTCACGTTTCCATAGCATTTTTTCGAATGTGTTGGTAAAATAGTGAATGAGAATGGAATAATGCACGTATGGGGGGATTAACATGGCAAGAATGTTTCGTGTCCTAGGCTTCTGGACTGGGCTAGTGGCGGCACTTGCTTTCGTAGGCGCACTAGGCGGCGACCAAAGTAGTAGTGAACATACTGGTGACTTTATCGTTATGGGACTTGTCTTCTTAGCACAAACGATTTTCTTCGTCGCACTTGGCTACTTAAAGCTTACTGAAAAAACATATGTATACGTCTTCGGCGCGTATTTGACAATTTTCTTCGTTGTCTTTACGTATTGGAGCAACTTCCAAATGTAAAAAAGATTGTCTCGTCGGAGACAATCTTTTTTATTGCTTGAAGAATGGATTTGTTTGCTTCTCTTCTTCAAGCGTTGTTTTTGGTCCGTGACCTGGATAAAGAACCGTCGCACCCGGAATCAAGTGCTTCATGCGTTCAATGGATCCCATCAACGTTGCCTGATCGCCTCCGAATAAATCGGTACGACCGACTGATTGTTTAAAAATCAAGTCACCGCAAAACGCAATCTTTTCATCCGCCATGTATAACACGACGCTACCTGGTGAATGACCAGGGGTGTGATAAAGATCGAATGTAAAATTGCCGATAGTCAACGTATCGCCTTCATATACCTTTTCAGCCGGCTTCATCGCCGGTACAGGAAGATTGAAAGCGTGCGCTCCGTTCTTTTCTCCATTCGTCAACCAATCACTTTCGAGACGATGGACATATACTGGAACTTTATAGCGTTCGCGGAGTGCATCCACTCCTCCAATGTGATCAAAATGGGCGTGAGTCAACAAAATCGCAGCGGGTGTACCAAGACGATCAATCACCTCGAAAAATCTTGGGTCATCCGTTCCTGGGTCGATGATGACGACACTACCTTCTTTTTCAAGGACGTATCCATTCTCCTGCGCTAAGCCTGACGTAATCTTCTTCACTTGCATATGATTGATCCCCCTCTCATTCAAAACAATATTGTGGCAAAATTGTATCGATGTCAACCTTTACTCGACAGCGCCTCAATAATCGGATAAAATAATAATGATATTTCAGTGAAATTTTTATGAATTTCATGACGTATAATTAAAGGGGGAACTCGTCATGCATTTGTATGAACCGTTCGGATGGATTTCTGTCATCGTCGCGATTGTGGCTGTATGGGGAATGATTCGTTCATTCAAAAAACGCCAATTCTTTCCACTCGCAGTTGCAGGTTTAACTGTACTCGTATTCGGATTCTTTGGTGTTGCCACGTTGATCTACGGCGGTATTCCAGGTTAATGGATTTGTATCAAGCAATCATCAAGCGACTTCGGTCGCTTTTTTTGTGCCTATAATTCCTCGATATAAAAAACGAACCAAATCACATAGTGGTTTGGTTCGTTTTTAGGTTATTCATTCGTTTGTTCTTTAAAGCGGAGAAGGTCGGAATAGATCAAATCATCGTTCATTTGTAAGATCTTTTCTGCTTCTTCCGTCATTGGACCGCACAGCGTTGTGTCCTCAACCACTTCTCCAGAAGTAGCATTATAACAAGTTGATTGTGTCCATACATATTCATCCGTCACAACCGTACCATCTCGGAAGATTGCACGACTATTTCGATTTTCAGAGAACAAGTCATTCCCGAATCCGATTGTGTCCGATGTATCAATTCCAAGTAAATGCAAGATTGTCGGTTTCATGTCGACGTGACTTCCGATCGTTTCATGCACTTCACCTTTTTCTTGATCCGGCAAGTGAATCGCAAACGGAACCTGTTGTAATTTCGCCACATCATATGGTGTCAACTCTTCTTTACCAAGCAACTCTGCCATCGCATTGTTGTGGTTCGTCGAGATACCGTAGTGGTCACCATAAACAACGAAAATCGTATCCTCCCACATTCCGTTCTCTTTCAATTGATCGATGAAGAGACCGAGTGCATAGTCTTGATATGCAAGTGCCTGCGGGAAGTTGTTTAACGTTGTTGAACTTGTCTCGAACTTCGGTACAAGTTCATAGTCTTCGCTTGGCATCGTATATGGGAAGTGGTTCGTCAATGTGATGAACTTCGCATAGTACGGCTCTGGCAACTCTTGAAGCATCGGGATCGATTGTTCGAAGAAACTATCATCTAGGAGGCCCCATTCTGTCATGTCTTCTGGATTTCCGAGATCGTAGCTCTTCTCATCAAAGAATTGATCGACACCAATATTTTTATACATTTGGTCGCGGTTCCAGAACGATTTATTATTCGCATGGAAGACGGCTGAGTAATAGTTATCTTCTTTAATCAACTCTGGAAGTGCTTGATATTCGTTGTCCGCGTTCGTAAAGTATACAGCACCACGCGGTAGGCCATATAGCGAGTTATCGAGCGCAAACTCCGCATCTGATGTCTTCCCTTGACCTACTGTATGGTAGTAGTTTGGCCAATAGTGAGACTCTTCAATCAGTTTGTTCAAGTTTGGCGTGATAAATTCACCGTTCGGCGCTTTCATATTGTGTGTGAAGTTTTGTGCAGATTCGAACGACACAACAATCACGTTTTTCCCTTTATACTTACCGAATAAATCAGGGTTCGGTGCAGCATAGTTTTGACGAGTGAATTGTTCAATCGTTGCAAGCTCTGATTCGTCAGCCATCGCTTTTTGAGCAGATGTTTTCGTTTGAAGCATCGCGTCATACACATGGAAGTTAAATGTTCCGATGTTTTTCACTAATAGCTCACGGTCGAATGAACGAGTCAACAATTCCGGACGTTCTGTTTCCGCCAATGAAAGGTTGAACAAGAATACCGATACTGCTGCAACGAACGTCACGAGTGCGCGACGATGTGAAGCGGCATTCTCTTTCATATTCATACGCCATAAGATAAACGGTAAGACAAAAACGTCACCAAGAATGATTAAGTCTTTCCATTCAAGAAGTGATGTGAACGATGTCGACAGCGTCTCCATGTTCGATGGTTGCATAATGACCGGCATCGTTAAATAGTCCGTAAATTCACGATAATATACGGCATCCGCAAACAAGATGAAAGATGCGAGCGCGTAAAGCGTGTAGAGCACCCATTTTTGTTTGTTTCCTTTAAAGAAGAAATGGAAAGCAAACAAGAATAATGTCGAACTGATCGGGCTAATCAGTAGGATAAAAGCTTGTGCGGTGTTTTCAATCGGAATGTTGAAGAAAAATTGATAGACGATATACGTCTTCGTCCAAAGCAATAACGTAAATATCCAAAATAGACGATATTCTTGAAACGAAGCGCGGACCGTATCGTTCAGTCTCGTCGATAGCTTCGAGAAGCGTTGAGATGAATTCATCTGACGGTCTCCTCCTCTTTTCAGTTTTCGGCATGTTTTTATAGCCATTTATTTTTATATTTGTTCATACATTGTACAATTCGATTTGAATAGTACACGTCCAGTATCAAGTCCAAATCTTACCCCTTTTTTAATAAAAAATCAACTGTGACGTTACAAATTTTACAATATCCCATACCCTTTCCCATAAGAAAACACGCCTGCAATGTGCAGACGTGTCAGTTTTATACACGTGTCGGAAGGAAGTGTTTGCGTGCTAACCAGCCACAACCGATGACTCCGGCATCATTTTCAAGTTCAGCGATTTTAAACGTCGTCGACTCATAGACACGTTCGAGTGCGAAACGCTTGAACTGAGCATCGAGCGGTTCAAGCAATGCTGTCCCTGCTTTTGAGACGCCGCCACCGATGACGATCATTTTCGGGTTGAGTGTGTTGGCGATATTCGAGATTGTCAATCCGAGATATTCTGTCATCTCGTCAATCACTTCTGTCGCGATTGTATCCCCAGCTTTATAAGCTTCGAATACGTCACGTGCCGTCACTTCTTTCAATTCGTTCAACGAAGTATCTTGATTTTTCCGTTTTTGCAACGCTAAACGTGAAATACCTGTCGCAGAGGCAATCGTTTCGATACACCCTAATCGGCCACAGCCACATTTTACAGCTTTCGCCTCATCTCGTTCGACGGTGATATGACCGATTTCTCCTGCCATACCAGCCGTACCATGAACGATGTTTCCGTTCGTGATGACGCCACCACCGACGCCTGTACCGAGCGTGATGGCAAGTAATTCGGATGCACCTTCACCTGCACCCTTCCACATTTCCCCGAGGGCAGCGGCATTCGCATCGTTTTCGAGGACCGCGGGGAGTCCGACCGCTTTTTCGAACTCACTCACAAGAGCGAAGTCTTTCCATCCGATGTTCGGTGAATACTCGACAACACCTTCAGAGAAATTGATGAATCCAGGGGCTCCGATACCTGCACCTGCGAAGTCTTCTTTCTTCTTGCCTGACGTCTCTAAATACGTTTCAAATGAGGCTGCGATGTCTTTTGGTATATGTACACCGTTTTCTCGAATATCCGTTTTAACTTCCCACTTATCAGAAATGATGCCATTCATGTCTAAAACAGCCATCTTCACCGTTGTACCACCGATGTCGATCCCTAATAACCATTTCATACCGTTCACTCCTCATCTCAACTAAATCGCTTTCATTCAATAGTGTACACTATTATCCCCTTAGTGCAACCCTTTGCACTAAGGGGATTTCTGTCAATCTCTTGAATTTTTCAATTCGTGGGTCAAAATGATTTTCGCCGTATCGTATACACGCTGCTCGATGATGCCCCCTTCATACAACTCGTCGAGTTCCATCATCATCAGTGAGATTTCAGCATCCCGCTCCCCGATGTAAATAATGGTTCCGAACGATTTTAAAAACTGTTGGACATCATAAAAGTTTTTCATGCTTCTTCCTCCATCGTTGACAAGACATAACGATTTAACAATTCTCTTGTCGCTTCCATAGACGTCACATGTGTCCGTTCATAACTATGACTTGACTCAATTCCTGGACCAATCAAAGCGTGCTTCACATCGTAGCCTGCACGGATCGCAGCCGACGCATCCGAGCCATAATAAGGATAGATATCCACTTTATAAGCGATGTCATGCGCCTTACATAATGAAGTAAACTTACGGCGCAAGCTAATATCATATGGTCCAGATGAATCTTTGGCACAAATCGAAACCGTATATTCATCTGAATGTTGGCCATCTCCGAGCGCCCCCATATCGACGGCAATGTATTCCACAACATTTTCAGGAATACCGGCATTCCCCCCGAATCCGACTTCTTCATAATTCGAGATTAAGAAGTGGACCGTATGTGGCAAATCATCATTAACCAAATCTTTAGCTAGGTCTAACAAGATGGCCACAGAAGCCTTGTCGTCCAAATGACGAGATTTGATGTATCCGGAAGACGTCACCTTGAATCGTGGATCAAATGACACAAAGTCACCGATTTCAATTCCAAGTGCCGTCACATCTTCACGAGAATGGACTTTCTCATCCAATCGAACTTCAATGTTTGAAGCAGAGCGTTCTGCAGAGTTCGTGTCTTTATACACATGAACGCTCGACTGATGGACGAGGATGGTTCCTTCGATCGCCTCCCCCTCCTCGCGATGAATGAGACAGTTTTCTCCTTCGATCGCCGTCCAAGCGTATCCACCCACTTGCGTGAGACGTATGCGTCCGCTCGGCAAGATGTCCTTGACCATCGCCCCAAGGGTATCGACGTGCGCCGTCAAAAGACGCGCCTCGTCCGAACGTCCTGGGAACGTCGCGAGCAACGCCCCTTTATGTAAACGAGACGTCTTGACACCGAGTGTTTGGAGTTTATTTTCTGCAAATCCGATCGCCTCCTCCGTCATACCAGACGGACTCGGGATTTCAACTAATGTTTTCAGTGTTTCTATCATCATATTCTCCCCTTACCAAGATCCATACCCGTATAGTAGACCAAACAACATGGCCGTGAGCACAGAAAATAAGATGCGTTGTGTTCGATTTTCCTCATCAGGCAATCCGACGACACCAGAGACGACGAATCCACCTAGTAAACCACCCGCGTGTGCAAAATGATCCAAGTTCGCACCCAATACGAACGCGAGTCCTACATTTAATCCTAACATAATAAAGAGCGGAGGTCCGAGTGTCTTCATAAAGAGCGAACGATCCCGCAGTCCAAAATAGAGTAAGGCACCGACCAAACCAAATAAGGCTCCTGATGCCCCCGCTGAAATGGATTCACTGAACGCGTACGATGCTGTCGTCGCTAAAATCCCACCGACCACGTATATGATGAAAAAGCGGAGGGAGCCGTACATTCGTTCAACAAGCGGACCAAGTGACCAGAGCGCAAACATATTGATGGCAAAATGGAACCATCCGATATGCAGAAACATTGGCGTAATTAACCGCCACCATTCCCCTTCTTCGATGAGCGGGTTCACTTTCGCACCGAATGCGATCAACGTGTTCGGGTCGAATGTCGAACCGACTGATTCAGCTAGCCACATGACTAAAAACGTGATGAACATCAAGCCGTAAACTACTTGCGGTTTACCAAAGGAGAATCGTTTCTTTAACTCCGCTTTCTTCTTTCGATCCATTGCAACCGCGAGCAGTCGAAAACGGTCGTCCTCCATCGTAGGTGTACAAATCGAGCGAGATACTGTCACTCTCGCTGGAATCGGGAACGTCATGGAGTCGACCCGCTCTTCATCAACGAGACGGTCACCATATATGTGAATCGTCAAACGCTTTCGTCCAATACGAGACAGACGAAAGGCGCTCAAGATTGCGTTAATGTCAGTACCGACATGATTCGCCCATGCTTTTTCAGTTTGAACGTATAAGTCATAGCGATCACCTGCTTTTGTATCAAACAAGATGACTGCACGGGACGGTTCTAATATCCCTTCGATTCGTCCACCGTTCTCGACCGCTTGATAAATGTCTTCCCAGAAGCAAGTCGCCAACAAAATCCCTCCTCTCTCATTCTATTGTAAATCACGTTGTACCTCACGACAAAGTCGTGGCTTGCCTCAAACGTACAAAAAAACCCGCAACCTTTACGGCTACGGGTACTCATATATCGCAATTACAAGACAGGTTCCATCGTTTTCATTAGGACGTTCGCAGAATGTTGCATTTTTTGATGTTCTTCTTCTGACAACTCAATCTCAACGACCTCACGCACGCCCTGACGGTTGATGATCGCCGGTACCCCGATATGAATATCGTGCAAACCGTATTCCCCATCAAGATGAGCACCGACTGTCAGCAACGTGTTCTCATTACGAAGGACCGCTTTGACCAAACGGAGTAATCCGAGTCCAATGGCATAGTATGTCGCACCTTTACGTTCGATGATGTGATAAGCCGCATCACGTACGTTCACATATATGTCTTCAAGGTCTTGCCAGTTATATTCATCATGCTCTTCAAGTAACTGCTCAACAGACTTTCCATAGATACGAGCATTACTCCAAGCAGCAAACTCAGTGTCACCGTGCTCACCCATGATATAGGCATGACAGTTACGTGGGTCGACATTGAAATAGTCGCCAAGCATGTAACGTAAACGCGACGTGTCGAGTACAGTTCCTGAGCCGAAGACGCGATGTTTAGGTAGTCCTGAATACTTCCAAGCCAAATGTGTCATAATGTCGACCGGGTTTGAGGCGATAATGATAATGCCATCAAAACCAGAATCCATAATATCTGAAATCATCGATTTCATGATCTTCGCATTTTTTTCGACGAGGTCAAGACGAGTCTCACCTGGACGTTGCGGTGCACCTGCAGTAATGACGACGATGTCTGCTACACCACAGTCTGCGTAATCTCCTGCCCATACACGCATCGGTGAAGACGCGAACGAGACGCCGTGGTTCAAGTCCATCGCTTCCCCTTCTGCTTTTGCCTTGTTGATGTCAATGATGACGAGTTCTTCACAAAGGCTTGCTGTCGTTAACTGGTACGCAAAGCTCGCTCCAACTGCCCCTGCCCCTACAAGTGCGACGCGCGTTACTTTAGCATGATTTAATGTTTCCATATTGATTCTCCACCCTTCGATCAATCTGTTTCATGTTTTTGTTATCTCTGTTACAACAAGATTGTAACATCATTCACAAACCCTAACTACAGTGGAAACCGTTTTCACTTTGGCGATATTGTGACAACATTCACATTCATTTGAAACATCTTCATTTTCTGTACTACCCTCATCCGAATACCAAAAAACAAATAGACGCCGCTCCAAGAACGGATAAAAAATTGACTGCATCATTCCCTAGCACACGCCACCCTGACACATATGTTGTAGGAACTTGATGATGAACTTTCTTTTCCGTCAGCTTTCCACAAACTGTACAGCGAAACTTCCGTTGAACCGTCGCCCCGAGCAATGTATCGATGACACTCCCACTCAGTCCGATTCCCCAAAGCGCCAACAGTAATGCCATATCCAATTCAACAAACAGGAGAGAAGAACAAACAATCACGAATGCGCCTACAATCGACATGACCGTCCCAAATGTTGAAACGGCACCGCTCGTTCCCGGCTCAACTTCTCTAAACGTGAACATGAAGCGCGGTTTACGTTTTGCGAGGACACCGAATTCAGATCCCCACGTGTCACTCGTCGCTGCCGCAATGGACACGATGTACATATAAAGATAGACGAGGTCATCTGTCAGTAAGTAACCGAGGGCACAGAGAATCCCTACCCCACCGTTTGCTAACACTTGAATGGCGTCGCGCGCTCCCGTTTTTTCGACAATGTCATCTACATTTTGTTTATCACGAGATCGATATTTTGATGCAAGTGAAGATGTCGAGAAGAATACGCCGAGTAAATAGAGGCCGAACCAACCAAACGATAACCCGATCAATACCCCCGTCACCACTGTCAAGAAGGCTCCCGAGATCGTCAAGGAGCGTAACCGATACCCGAGAAAGGCGACGATACAAGTTACAACAAATATGGCGAACATTGAATCATCTCCTTTTCTGTCACAATCCACTGAACAGGTAGATCATGTGGTTCAGTCGGCACTTGATCGACCAATTGAACGGAGTACGCTAATGAAACCGTCTCCCCTTCATATGTACGTAGAAATCGGTCATAGTATCCTCCACCCCAACCGATTCGATATCCAGACCGGTCAAATACCCTTCCCGGGACAAGACAGAGGTCGATGCTTTTCATCGTCGGCGGGGTCGTAGGCTCCAAAATATTCATGACGCCCGTCTCAAGGTCATCTACTGAATGAATAATATGAAACGTTAACCCCTGCTCCGTTACTTTCGGGACGCACACCGTTTTTCCTGCTTCAAATGCTTCATGAATGATTGGCGATGTATTGATTTCAAGCGGAAGTGACGATGTCACGGCAATCGTCTGGCTTTCTTTCCACATCTCTGTTGCGAACAACTTCTGATGGATGATTCGGTCAACTCGTTGGCGATTATTCATTTGTTTAATATACTGATGAACCGTTCGTCTTAACGCTGCTTTGTCTTCCACAACGCATTCCTCCTTACAAAAAAAGCCGCCACATATGTGACGGCCGGTCCCTCATTACTTCACTTCGCGGTAAAGCGTGTGACGACGGAGACGTGGGTTGTATTTGCGCAACTCAAGGCGCTCTGGGTTGTTACGTTTGTTTTTCTTCGTGATGTACGTGCGATCGCCTGTTTCTGTGCAAGCTAATGTAATTTTAACGCGCATTTCTTTCACTCCCATCTTAATGATGTTGTATCAAGTGCTTTTGCTTTACAGTCTAAGCATACTCAATTATCCTACCAAGTTTCTTATGAAAAAGCAAGGTTATTTCACGTTCTTTTTCATTGACTCCTGTCCGTAAGGAGAAGATTCAAGAGGTAGGCATGTGTTGACATTCTCGCTTACTTTATACCATTGTTTCAGGTCGTTCATCGAGAGCTCTTCGCCGACATAAACGTACTCCGCTGACGAGAACACACTGTTTTCAATACGATGGATCGCATCGAATAAACCACCGTGCCCGTGCGGGTTCCGTGTCGCTTCAAAGGACAACATAGTTGAGTATAACGGAAGCGCAAGTGATTGCGCAAGTTCTCTTGCAGCAGGAATCGTCATCCAATCAAAGTGATGAATCACTTTGAATGATACCCGTTTCGAAAGTTCATGAACGAGTTTGACATACGCAATATTTTGCGTGGCAACCTGATTCATGACGTGCTCTAAAAATGGGCTAGTCGGACGAACTCGATACACATGAACGTTTCCGTGTCGTTCGTATTCCGGTAACTCATCGTGATACGGCGTCAGCACATAGACGGTTTCTCCCTCATTTGCTCTCGCCTCCACTTCCTCGACAACACGATGACCAAGTCCACCGACGATATGACCGTGATATTCGGGTGTCAGCATAAGAATTGCCGACTCTTCTGCATCTCGTTCAGTCGTCACGTAATAGTCGTGCGGGGAGAGGAATGAATCGACATCAAGATCTTCGTCTTGAAGGAATGGATACGCCGCATAATGATCATCGAGCAACTTGTTCGAGACAGTGCCTTGATAAAGCGCCGTTTCAAGTTCGGCGAAAAGTCGTGTATGCTCCCTGAAGCGTTCAGCCGCATACTGTGCTGTCGTTTGCCCATCTAAGATAAACGCCCAGTCACTCGATACAGCCAACACATAATGGCGAATCAATTGCTTTAACGCACGATTCGTCAAATCCGATTGATCACGATAATCTGCTACGTCTTTGACGAGTTGCATCTCCATCATATGCAGGTGACGGAGCATCCATTCATTTCGTTCATTGATCCAAACTTCACCGTAGCCTTTTCGTCCCCATGTGTTCATGGAAACATGGACCGTTTGTAAATCTTTGAAGTGACGCTCAAGAAAGATTGCTGGCGTGATTGTTTCGATTCCAAATTCTTCGAGTCGCTCTGCGACTTTCCCAAGAAATTCAGGACCTTCAAACCACCAGTGGCCAAACAATTCCGCATCGAACGGTGCTGTGACCAAGAAGGGTGGGAACGTTTGTCCGCCATGTGCCTCCAGGTGCCCTTCTAACGTTTGAGCGAAGTCTGTCGCATGGTTCTCGATTTGATGTTCAGCCCACTCACGTACATAAAAGTCTTTTTGATCGGTGTCACCTGTGATGCGGTGCATTTTTAATCCTGTGTCGAATCGAATGCCTTCCGGATGCATGAACGATTGAATATAGTCCCAATCTCGGTCGTAGGCCAAATCTCGATAAAACTCTCGATAGTCAGGGTGACCTGGATATCCAATCATCGAACTCCAGATTTTACCCGAGATGATTTGGTCTCGTGGGAACAATGCGACACCGTGTGGAGAATAGACCGGAGCACCAATGCCTTTTTCGGGAGTCGGGTCCGCATCGAGCAATGCATGTTCATCGACAAACGTGTATCGAATCCCTTCTTCGTAAAGAATTCGGTCCACGCCTGGTGTATATGCACACTCTGGCAACCAAATCCCTGTCGGACGAAACCCGTAGTGACGTTCGAAACAGTTGAGACCTGTCCGAATTTCAGCCCGTGCCGCCTGCTCCGTGAAGAGATGTGGGTTGAAGCCGTGGGTCGCCGTACAAGTCACCATGTCGATATATCCCGCTTCACGATATGTACGGAACGCTTCATTCAAGTTTTTATTCCAATGAAGGAACGTATTTTTCAAGTCGTGATAACGCTGTTCATAGAAATGTAACGTCGACGTCTCCTCGTCCGTTCTTCCCTCTGAGAGTTCTAACGCAATCAATTCGAGCATCTCATCGATGTGCTCGACATATCGGTCTTGGATGAGCGGGTCTGCGAGCATTTCCACCACTGGTGGCGAAATACTGACTGTCCAATGCAATGGCCGCTTCAAGCGGTCAACTTGCCAAAGAATTGGAATATATGTTTCTGAGATGGCTTCATATACCCATCTTTCTTCTAATCGGTGCTTCTCTTCATGCCTAACGTACGGTAAATGAGCATGAAGGACGAGTGAAAAGTATCCTGGTTTCATGTAAGAATGTCCTCCTTAACGTACGTGACGATATGCCGCATATTTTGGTAATGTATCTAATAACTCAGGAGAATCTACTTCCCCATACTGCCAACGTCTCACCGGTTCCGCAAAACGTCCGATGCCGGCTGGTTCTGCACGCGGTGTATCAAGCGGTGCTGATGCCACGATTGGTAAAAATTCTCCCTCCATCGTGCGAATCCCGAATTCGAACACATATGTCGTATTCGGATCGAGAGGACGAACGAACCAACTATTCGTCATTTCAGGTAGGTCGAACGTATATGAACGATTTGCATGACCGCTCGCATAATCCAATAAGGTCACGTCTAAAATACGGAATGCTTTCGGTAGCTCTTCCCATCGTCTCATAAACTGAAGCTCTAACGTCTCTTTGACCAAATCAGACACTTCCCAGCACACATAAACCGAGTTCGGTGATTGCACGACTGCATGTAAAAAGTCGACGTTGTATCGGTCTGGCAACTGCCAGTATCCTTCTGGTCCTTTCGTAAGAAGTGGCGATACGTTCACATCACTCGTTTCTTTCGCTGTGGCGACTTGTTTACGCGAAGTTGATCCTGGCGCTTTAGCTTTAGCTTTCTTATTGCTCTTTTGTTTCACAGGGACAACTTCCTCCACCTCTTGTTGCTGATTTCTCCATTTTCGCCATGCGTATTGGACTTTGCCAATCGGGACGTCTAGTTCTGCCGCAATCTGTTTCAACGTAAGTCCTTGTTGCTTCAAGGATACGATTTTCTCTTCCATCTCTGTATGGCTCCCTTCATGTAAAAATCCATGTAGACTAGTATTCGCTCATTCTTTATGAATTCCTGCCCAAAAAAATAAAGAACAACAGCACTGTTGTTCTTTACCACTAATCTTATTGATTCAAATCATAATGTTTCCCTTTTTCAAGAAAAATTAAATGTTCTCCGAAGTTTGTCACGTGATCGCCCATCCGTTCGAGATATCTAGCGATGTTTGAGAACTCGTATACATCGTTCGTTCCGACCGTCATTGCCGGAAGGGAACCGATGTATTGTTTAATCACCGTTAGATTGATTTCGTCAATCACACGGTCCATTTCATTGAGTTCACGGACACGACTCACTTCTCCTTTACGATACGCACGCGTCGCCAATTCGAGCATGTCAATCAACTGTTCAGCCATCTGTTTGAGTGGTTGAATGTCATGTAAATAAGGAACATGTTCAATTCGCGTCACAGCTTTGGCGATGTTCGTCGCGTAATCCGCAATGCGTTCTAAGTCCGTCGCCGATTTCATCGTTACAATCAGACGACGCAAGTCAGTCGCAACAGGCTGTTGCTTAGCAATCAATAAAATCGCTTCGTCGTTGATAGTTAATTCTAAATCATCTAGTTCATTGTCGTTGTCGATTACCGTTTGCGCCAACTCAAGATCATGTTTTTCTAACACTTCGATTGCCGTCGCCGTTTGTCGCATCGTCAAGTTTGCCAAACGGACTACTTTATCTTCTAATTCAGTTAATTTCGTATCAAAAAATGTGCGATTTTGTGCCATCAATCTAGTCTCCTCCTTAACCGAAACGGCCAGAAATATAGTCTTCCGTCCGTTTGTCAGATGGATTCGAGAAAATCTTATCTGTTACATCGAACTCGACAACTTCTCCATTTAAGAAGAAGGCCGTTTTATCCGAAACACGGGCAGCTTGTTGCATGTTATGCGTGACGATGATGATTGAGTACTGCTCTTTCAACTCCTGAACAAGTTCTTCCACTTTCAATGTAGAAATCGGGTCAAGGGCAGATGTCGGTTCATCCATCAAGATGACGTCAGGTTCGATTGCTAGCGTACGAGCGATACAGAGACGTTGCTGCTGTCCACCAGAAAGTCCGTATGCGTTTTCGTTCAGACGATCTTTCACTTCATCCCAAATGGCAGCGCCACGAAGTGAGCGCTCGACAATCTCATCGAGTACTTTTTTATTTTTGATGCCGTGCGTACGAGGACCGTACGCTACGTTATCATATACTGATTTCGGGAACGGGTTTGGTTGTTGGAATACCATTCCGACCGATGTACGTAAATCTTCTACTTTATATCCACGGTCGAAGATGTTCCGACCATGATACAAAATTTCACCATTCGTCCGAACAGATGGTACGAGTTCTACCATGCGATTCAACGTTTTAATGAATGTTGATTTCCCGCACCCAGATGGTCCGATGATGGCCGTAACTTCATTCTTTTTAATATCGAGGTTGACGTCAATCAAAGCTTGGTCTTCGCCGTACCATAAGTTCAAATTGTTGACGACATAAGCGCTATCTTTTTTCATCTCAGTAGTTGTCGGTTCTGTCGTTGTTGTGTTCACGTTTTGATCTCCTTTATTGAGCTCTTGTTGTTTCATCATCTCGAGCTTCCTCCTCATTCATCTGCAAGAACGACTTAATGTCGGTTCGTATATTTGTTTCGGATATAAATCGCTACAGAGTTCATCGCAATGAGCATCGTCATGAGTACGATGATTCCTGCCGCGGCCAAGTTTTGGAATTCTGCTTGCGGTCGGCTCGTCCAGTTATAGATCTGGATTGGGAGCGCCGTAAAGTCAGAGAAAATACTGCTTGGTGTTGTTGAAATAAATGTTGCTGCGCCGACCATGATCAACGGTGCTGTTTCACCGATTGCACGAGACACGGCTAGAATGATTCCTGTGATAATCCCAGGAATCGCTGACGGCAAGACGACATTGAACGTTGTTTGCCATTTTGAAGCACCTAGCGCTAAAGAAGCGTGTCGTAACTCCATTTTGACTGCCCGTAATGCTTCTTGTGAGGCTACGATGACAATCGGTAAACTCATGAGTCCAAGCGTCAACGCACCTGCCATAACCGAGTTGCCTAATTCCATCACACGAACGAATATCGTTAATCCGAGCAATCCGAATACGATCGAAGGCACACCAGCCAAGTTCGAAATATTGACTTCGATAAATGAAGTCATTCGATTCTTCGGTGCGTACTCTTCTAGGTAGATTGCTGCACCGACACCAATGACGAACACCATTGGTACGATCAATAACATTAACCAAAATGATCCGATCAATGCAGGATATAGACCAGCATCTTCAGGGCGACGTGACGGGAAGTTACGTAAGAAATCAAGGTCGACCCAGCCCGCCCCTTTTGAGACGATGTCATAAATCAAAGTCGATAAGACGACTAATGCAAAGACAAGTCCTGCCAAAAAGACGTATTTGAAAATTTCATTCAGTTGTAAGCGGCGTTTGATTCGTTCAGACACCGTCTCACGATCCATCAGGTTCTTCGTATTCTTGAACTCACTGTTCGGTAAAGCCATATTAGTACTCCTCTCTGAAGCGGCGCGTCACCCAGTTTGCGAGCAAGTTCATCAACAGAGTGAAGACGAACAATAACGCACCGACCGCATAGATACTGTAATATTCGATTGTTCCGTAACCTGCGTCACCTTTTGCGATTTGAACGATATATGCTGTCATCGTCTGAATCGCATTGAGCGGATTGAACTCGAAGTTCGGTTGCGACCCACCCGCAATCGTTACAATCATCGTCTCTCCAATCGCACGGCTCATTCCGAGAACGATTGAGGCAATGATTCCAGATGTCGCTGCTGGCATGACGACCTTTGTCGCCACTTCAAGGCGTGTTGCACCTAGACCGAGCGCACCATCTCGAATTTTCTTCGGCACCGCACTCATCGCATCCTCAGAAATCGAAGCGATCATCGGAATAATCATGATCCCGACGACAATACCAGGACTAAGCGCATTGTAAATTTGAAGTCCTGGAATCAACGCTTGCAAAATCGGTGTGATGAATGACAACGCGAAGAAACCGAATACGATGGTCGGTACACCTGCCAACACTTCTAAGATCGGCTTTAATACTCGACGCGCTCGCTCCGAAGCGTACTCACTCAAATAAATCGCAGAAGCCAGTCCAAGCGGTACGGCAACGATCATCGCAATTACAGTAATTTGGAGTGTTCCCATCACAAGTGCCCATACCCCGAAGCGCTGATCTGCACTAAGCGGGTACCATTCTGTCGTTCCTAAAAATTCAGCGACAGGCACTCGTTCAAAGAACTTAAATAGCTCAAAGCCAAGTGTGAACGCAATACCGATTGTCGTGACGACCGATACGAATGCGCTCAAGAATAATAAGAACGGCATGATTTTATCAAACACGTTCGTCGTACTATATTTCTTTTGTTTATTTTGTTGAATCATCTCTCGAATCGAGAGCTCTTTGTTTGGTTCATTCATCTCGTGTATCGCTCCCTACCTCTTCATACTAGAAAGCATGGCGAGAAGGTGAGAGTTACCCTCACCTTCTGCCACGTATCACTTTATTCTCCAGCGATCTCATCGATCATCTTCATGTTTTCGTCGTAACGCGCTTGCTCCATTTTTACGTAACCAACCTCTTCAGAAAGGTCAGCTGCATTTTCGTTCATGAAGCGTGCGAAGTCAGCTACTTGCTCTTTGTCTTTCAACGAAGCGTTGTTGACATACGTGTAAATTTCACGTGAGAGCGGGTAAGACAAATCGTTGATTGTGTCATGTGTCGGCTCTACTCCTTCAACATTCAAGGCACGAAGTGTGTCTTGGTTCTCGAGGTAGTAAGCAAATCCGAAGAATCCAATTGCACCTTCCGTACCTGCTACACCTGTTACGAGTACGTTGTCATCTTCAGACAATTGCGCGTCTTGACGAATATCTGTCTCATCAAGAACTTTCTCGTCGAAGAAATCATATGTTCCTGAATCTTTACCTGGTGCGAAGAATGAGATTTCTTCATCTGGCCAGTCCGAGCGAACGTCTTTCCACGTTTTCACGCTCGTATCTGTCCACATTTTATTCAATTCTTCAATTGTGATATCTTGTGCCCAATCGTTCGCCGGGTTCACAACGAGTGAAAGACCATCAAGTGCGACTGAGAGTTGTGTAAATTCCACACCATTTTTCTCCGCTTCAGCTGCTTCTTCTTCTTTGATTTCACGTGATGCGTTCGAGAAGTCTGTCTCTCCCGTCACGAAGCGTTTGAAGCCACCACCCGTACCAGAGACACCGACCGTCACTTCAACTTCTGGTTGTTCAGCTGAATATTCTTCTGCGACTGCTTCCATGATTGGGAATACAGTTGATGATCCGTCCATGACGACTTTTCCTGATAGCGCATCGCCTTCAGCAGCGCCACTTCCTTCTTCATTGTTCCCACAGGCTGCACCTACGAGTGCGACCGAAGTGATTGAAGCGAGTAAAGCTGATTTTTTCATCCAAGACATTTGTGACGTCCTCCTTGAGTTTGCTTTGATTTTTGTTGTGGATCTGTTGTTCTGTCCTACAATTAATATCCTAATGAACTTCTATTAACGAGAAATAAACGGAACGTAAAAGAATTGTAAAGACAAAAAAGAAGTCACCGAAGTGACTCCTTTCATTGAAGCATTGCATTCACATCTTCTAAGTTAAAGTAAGCTTTCATAATATCGTGCGCGACACGTGTATTGATTCCTTCTGCCTCAAGTCCAGGCATGATGATGGCCCATGCGATTTCAGGATCGTCGAATGGCGCCCAACCGACGTGGTTCGAATTAAGCGTCTTGATTGGTTCCCCTTTCGCGTTCCGTTTCGCCTGACCATCTGCACCTTCAGCAATAGCCTGTGCCGTTCCGGTCTTACCGGCCGCCGTCATTCCTGTCTGTTGCAAAATCCGAGATGAACCCGATGCAGATTCAACCCCTTGGCGATATCCTTCGCGAACCCGCTCGATATATTCGTCTTGAATATCGACTTTATTCAATGCGTTCGGTTGGAACGTGCTGACGACTTGTTTCTTGTTTTCATCGAGCGAACCTGGCTCAATGATTTCTTTTAATAAATGCGGCTGAATGCGATAACCGCCATTCGCTAACGTGGAAGTATATTGAGCCAATTGGATCGGCGTGTACGAGATATACTGTCCGATCGACATATCCATGAGGAGCGTGACACGGTCGGGAACGCTACGGAATCCAATCGACTCAAACGGTAAATCTATTCCCGTCTCGATTCCGAGACCGAACTGTTTATAGTAATGTTCCATCGTTTCAAACGCTTGTGTGACGTTTTCCCCGACAATTTGTCCAGTCGAATAATAGTCAGCCAAACGTAACGCAATCTGGAACATATAGATGTTTGACGACATCGCGAGTGCATCTAAATCGTTAATGTTCCCCATGTTACGGTAAGAGGCTTTGGTCGACGATCCGATTTTAATTGGCGCGTCATAAATATATTCTCCTGGCTCGACGACACCTTCTTCGAATCCATAAGCGACCGTCGCCCCTTTGATGGTTGACCCGATTTGGCTGGCACGGAGCACGGTACCTGTCGAGACATCTTTGAATTCGTTTGTCTCTAAATCAAGCTCCTGACCTGACAAGGCGAGGAGTTCACCCGTCTGCGGGTTCATGACAACAGCAAACGCTCGGTCGAAATGAGGACTTCCCGAACGTCCTGCACGAATCGCTTTTTTCAAAATCTCGTCGACTTCTTTTTGGAATTCAATATCAGTCGACAATACAATATCTTTCCCCGGGTTCCCGCTCACGCGAGTCGGTTCCCCAACCGGTTCACCTTTATACGTCGTGAACACATCGTATGCTGGCGTCCCGCGAAGGACGTCTTCATATTGTTGCTCTAAGTAGGACGTTCCGACACGATCGTTCAGACCATATCCTTTTGCCTGATAAGAAGCTCGTTGTTCTGCCGGGATTTGACGATAGCTTCCTAAGAAACTCTTGAACGTCTCATCGAACGGATAGTCCCGTTGATAGTATGGCTCGACGCTCACGCCTGGCAACATTTCTAAATTTTCTTCAATGACTGCCATCTCTTTCGGACTTGCACCGATTTTGATGACTTGTGGGTCGAGCGCATAGCCGCTCTCCATATTATGTTTGATCGCGATGATTTCTTCTGTCGCATCATCGAACGTAATCTCTTCTTCTGTAATGGAGTCGAGTAAGAGCCGGTCCACATCTTGGTTGGACAAGGCAGCCCGCTCATCTTCCGGTAACTCCTCCATCAATGCTTGTGTACGTTCTTGTGCGAGTTCTGGATTCGTTGCAATCCAGTAATCCTTACGGTCACGTTCCGTCATTTTGCGATCTTCTTTCGGAATATCAACGATTTCCGACAACTTTTTGGCGACATCTAAACGTTCATCCGCTTTCGTCACTTGCGAACGACGGTACATGATCGAGTAGTTTGAAATCGTATCCGCGAGCACTTGACCGTTACGGTCATAAATCTTCCCTCGTGGTACCTCGTATTTAATCTTACTTGACTCAGTTTTTTGTACTTCACGTGCAATCAATTCCCCATTCACGATTTGAACGACGCCTAATCGAAAGATTAGCGTTGCAAATAAAACGAAGACGATGAAAAATAACAAATTTAAACGTAACGGTAAGTGGTTTCGCCGTTTCTTCGGCACTTTCACACGATTTTTTGCCAAGTCCGTTATCTCCTTCCACAATCGATTCCTTCTATAGTATAGCGTACACGGTCATCTACTATTTTGTCCGTTTTTCACTATATCATAATTTGTTTACAAATTAATGAAAGACACAAAAAAACCCGAGACTCTATGAAGAATCTCGGGACAAACGCCTTATTTTGCGTCAGCGTACAATTTCGCAACATAATCCCAGTCGATGACGTGGAAGAATGCATTGATGTAGTCAGGACGACGGTTTTGGTAGTTCAAGTAGTAAGCGTGCTCCCAAACGTCAAGTCCGAGGATTGGCGTAACGCCTTCCATGATCGGTGAATCTTGGTTTGGTGTAGACGTCACTTCGAGTTTGCCGTTCTTCACGACGAGCCATGCCCATCCTGAACCGAAACGAGTAGTTGCAGCTTTTGTAAACTCGTCTTTGAATGCATCAAAGCTACCGAACGACTCGTCGATTGCAGCAGCGAGATCGCCAGAAGGTGTCCCGTTCTCGTTTTTCTTCAAGAGTTTCCAGAAGAACGAGTGGTTCCAATGGCCACCACCATTGTTACGGACAGCAGTTTGAATGTCAGCAGGAAGTGAATCGATTTTTTGAAGCAAGTCTTCGAGTGAAGAGTACTCCACGTCTTTTCCTTCGAGTGCATTGTTTACGTTTGTGACGTAAGTGTTGTGGTGTTTCGTGTGGTGGATTTCCATCGTGCGTGCGTCAATGTGTGGTTCGAGTGCATCATATGCGTAATCAAGTTGTGGTAATTCAAATTTAGCCATTACTAAAATCCCCCTTAAAAGTGTTTTGAACAACGTTCGTTATAAATGTAACAGATTTGTGACGGTCGACTCAATTGTAATGCTTCACTCTACATCTTCTTCTGGTAACGCCCAGACTGAAATAGATCCCGCCGCCACTTTAAATACCCCAAATCCTTCATCATCAATCTCAATTTTATCTTCTCGTGTATTCGTCAAGTCGACCCATGTTTCGCCAGCTCGCTCTTCCCCGACGAACATTCGCTTTTCAGCCTCGTCCGAATTTGAGATGAGAACGGCACATCCTGAACGCTCGATCTCCTCCACACCTTTGCGTACCCAGCCGATGACGTTTGCATCATCAAAGTAATCATCCTGTTCCCCATAAGCCTTTTCCCGACGAGCATAAAGAAGCGTGTCAATGGCGAGTTTCATCCCATCAGTCGGGTGGGGACCATCGATGCCGTAGTAATCCCCGTAGAAGACACATGGATAGCCATCTTTACGAAGCAAGACGAGACCGTATGCGATTTGTTTGAACCAATCTTTTACCCACGACTCAAGCGCCTCTTCCGGTTGCGAATCGTGATTGTCTACAAATGTCACTGAATGGAGCGGGTGTGACTGGACGAGCGTATCATCAAAAATGGTACGCATATCGAATGCGGCACCTTCTTCTGACGCCTGATGTAATTTATAGTGGAGCGGAACATCGAATAAATCGACGTGGTAATCGATGTTATCGAGGAATTCACGGCATGCGTCAAGATCTGACTTCCAGAACTCTCCGACGAAATAAAATTCATCCCCCTTTTCTTCACGCATCGTTTGACTGAACTCTTTTACGAAGTCATAGTTGATATGTTTGATTGCATCCAATCGGAATCCGTCACATTTCGTTTCCTCAATGAACCATTTACCCCAGCTCAATACTTCTTCCCGAACTTCAGGATGATGATAATCGATGTTTGCGAACATCAAATAGTCATAGACACCGAATTCGTCATCGACATTGTCGTTCCATCTTTTATTCTCTCCAACTATAAAGAAAATGCCAGAACGGTCTGTCGCTGCATCATAATCCGTCCCGTTAAAATGTGTGAAGTCCCATTTAAATGTAGAATACTTCCCATCACGAGCTTCATAATCAAACTTTGTCCATCCTTCGATTTCAAAAGGCTCGTCAGACAGCACTTTCGTACGATCGTTCGGATCCACTTCGAGCACTTCGAACTTCTCGGTCGCATCTGCTCCTGCTTTATGGTTCATGACGACATCCATATAAATTTGCATCCCGAGTTCTTGCTGACAATAGGTTGTCGCTTCAAGAAGCTCTTTTTTTGTTCCGTATTTCGTGGCAATCGATCCTTTTTGATCGAACTCACCTAAGTCATATAAGTCATAGATTCCATATCCGGTATCTTGATCGCTTTGCCCTTTCGTAACAGGCGGTAACCAAAGCGCAGTGATCCCAGCTTTATTTAAATCTTCCGCTCTCTCTTTTAACCGCTTCCAATGTTTTTGATCCGCTTCGACATGCCATTCAAAAAACTGCATCATGGTGTGATTTCGTTCCATTTTGTCCGCCTCGTTTCATATTTTTCAAAAAACAAAATGCTAACGAGTATTTACCCATGAATTTTAGATTGAAAACAAAAAAACAACTTTCACAAAATGAAAGTTGTTTCAAATGGACCCTGTAGGACTTGAACCTACGACCGGACGGTTATGAGCCGTCTGCTCTAACCAGCTGAGCTAAGGGTCCTTATAAGTAGCGGCGGAGGGAGTCGAACCCACGACCTCACGGGTATGAACCGTACGCTCTAGCCAGCTGAGCTACACCGCCATGTTGTTATACAGTAATAATATACTGAATATGCTCCATACTGTCAAGGAAAATTCCTTTCCATTGAAAAGAAAAACACTCCAACATATAGTTGGAGTGCCTCATCTTTATACCGTCACTTCGTTTGCATCTTCGAGTGTGATTTCTGTGATGTTCATGGCATGGTCACCGATACGCTCAAGGTTTGAGAGCATGTCGACGAAGAACATACCTGCTTGTCCATCACAAGCACCCGTGTTCAAACGAACAACGTGGTTTTTACGGAATTGACGCTCGAGCATGTCGAGTTTCGCTTCCATTTCGATGACTTTACGTGCTTCGACCATGTCACCGCTCGCTAACGTCTGAAGTGATTTCTCTAACGTTTCGCGTGTGAGGTCATACATTTCAGTCAATTCTTTTTGAGCATCTGCTGAAAGTGTCACTTTTGTAGCAGTCTTATAGTCAATCAACTCAATGATGTTTTCAACGTGGTCACCGATTCGTTCGATGTCGTTGATCGCATGCATGAGCGTCTTGTGCTCTTGTGATTCTTGCTCAGTCAAATCAACCGCAGCCAATTTAACGAGGTAATCTGTGATTTTCGCATTCAATGAGTTTAACGCTTCTTCGATATGCGCAGACTTTTCAGAGTGCTTCTTATCTCCTGTTGTCAAATAGTTACGCGCTTCGTCAAGACCAAGTTTTGCGAAATCGCCCATACGGATGACTTCGTATTTCGCTTGTTCCACTGCAATCGAAGGAGATTGCTGAATGAAGATTGGGTCCAAGTGCTGTGCTTTCGTATCGACGATAGAATCCTCACCAGGCACCAATTTCGTCACGATCCAAGCAATCGTTCCAATGAACCAGAACTGAATCAATGTGTTGACGATGTTAAACGTACCGTGAGCGAATGCAATTTGCATCTTGTCTTCAATTGCCAAGAAGTCTGTAATCCAATAAATATAGTTTGTGAACGGAATCAACAAGATCATGAAGATCGTCGTTCCGATTAAGTTAAAGATAACGTGTGCTGCAGCTGCGCGACGTGCGGCAACCGATGCACCGATTGATGCCAAAATGGCAGTGATCGTCGTACCGATGTTGTCACCAAACAATACTGGAAGAGCGGCATCCAAGTCGATTGAACCACCTGCATAGAGCTCTTGCAAAATTCCGATTGTTGCAGAAGATGACTGGACGATGACTGTAAATACAGTACCAACGATGACACCGAGGAACGGATTGTCACTCATTGATTGCGTCAAGTCGATGAAATACTCACTTGAACGGAGCGGACGCATGCCGTCTCCCATCAACTCAAGACCGTAGAACAATGCACCAAGTCCAAAGATGACTTGTCCAAGATGTTGGTAACGCTCTTTCTTAAAGAAGAAGAGTAAGACTGCACCGATTGCAATCATCGGGAGTGAATACTCACCGACATCGAATCCGATGATAAATGCCGTCACCGTTGTACCGATGTTTGCCCCCATGATGACCCCAATCGCTTGACGGAGTGTCATGAAGCCGGCGCTAACAAGTCCGACCGTAATAACAGTTGTACCTGAAGAAGATTGAATCAATACAGTAACGATAATCCCGGCGAGTACACCAAGGAATGGATTCGTTGTATACTTATCTAGGATGTCGCGCAGGCGATTACCTGCAGACTTTTGGAGTCCGTCTCCCATCGATTTGATCCCGAAGAGGAAGATCCCTAGACCTCCAAAAAACATGAATAACATTTCTTGCAAATTGTATTCCACGATTTTTGTACTCCTTTTAATTAAGAATTGGTTGGATTTGCTTGGTTTTTAATGCCCTACTCATTATGCCTTCATCGGCATCTTCATGTAAACACGTTTTATGTAAAAGTTTTATTAAAACACTGTACTAATTTTATCGTTTATACGCATACTGTAATATAACAGATTGGAGTTTTTAGCATGTTGTCCACCATTTTTACGTTTATTCGAACGAGCGTAGTGCCGTCAAAACGAGCCCTCCGCCTCCGCCTCGCTCCGCTTCACGCCTATATGGGAGCCACTTTTGTGTTGACGTTACTCATTACCCTCTTGGACTTTATTGTGATTCGTCCTGACTTTTTCATTCCGATGTGGCTCTTCTTACACGGATTCGCCATCTTCTTTTTCTATTTAATCTGGGTCGCCTTCATGGCTTTATATGTTCAATTATTTACAAGAGTCTATTCCAAAAACATGTGGGCTTACCGCCAAGCTTGGCCATACGCAGTGTCGATGACACTCGTTCCAACGATTTTATTAGTGATTTTGTATCACATGAACCCTTCATTGATATCGATTGGCTTTGTGATTGGACTTGGATATATCACCTATCCATTAACAAAAGTACCTCAAAAAAAACAACGACGAGCGTCTTCGTGAACGCTCGTCGTTGTTTTTTATTTTGGTGAAAGATCCTCAAGCGTTCGATTTAACGCCTCGCTTTGGCCTTCTAAATCTGCGCCTGCAGATCGTAAGGCAGATTGAACGTGTGACCACCGATCGACTCCCTCGCTCAGCTCTCCTAATTTTTGTTCAAGTAACGAACTGATTTCTCGTAGTTGCTCATTTGATTCGATTAAGTGTAAAAGCTGTCTACCTGTGTGTGAGGTATGATCCGTAATGGTTTGAAACTCACCTAACTGCACTTTGATTTCGTGATCGATCGTTCCAATTCCACTCTCTACTCGTGAAACGGCATCTTTTAATCCATGTACTTGATTGATAAAGTCATTGACTTCCCCTAATAAGTCCTTTCGCTCCTCGTTCAGCGCTTCGATTGCATGTACCGCGAGAAGTGTCGCTTCATTTGTCATTTTCGCTAAGTTCCCCACCTCACTGGCAACAACAGCAAATCCTTTCCCATGCTCGCCCGCTCTTGCCGCTTCGATTGATGCGTTTAGCGATAGCATCTTTGTGGCTGCCGAAACCGAGAGGATACTCTTCAGCGCTTCATCCGCTTTTGACGAGTTGGCTTCGCTTTCGATTAGTTTTTGCTGAATATTCCCCACTTGGTGTTCAACATACTCACTTGCGTTTTTGACAGAAGAAAATGTTTCAAGTTCATCATGTAAAATGGATTTCAAGCGATTCCCTCGCTCATCGACACTGTCCATTTGACGTCCAAGCATTTCGATTTGTTTGGTCACTTCCTTCATTTTTGATGTAGAGTCGCTCGTTACCATCTGATACGAATCACTCGTATGTTCTACAGTGGTTGCGACTTCTTGGAACTGTTCCACTTGATGATGACTATTCATCAATTCCCGTTTAAAGACAGGAAGACTTTGATGGAACGCATTTGCCGTCTTCCCCATCATTTCCATAGATTGATTCCATAAATGAATGAATATATTGAACTCAGTTTCGAGAATATGAATCTCCTTTGATTTTGCTCCGAGCGACACATCATCGAATCGGCGCGATTCTACGGCATGACGCAATGAATTGGCAAGTATACTCAATGGTCTGACTTCGCGCTGAATCAATCGTGTAAATAGGATTGCCATCCCGATCATCGAAATCAATAAGATATAAATGATCAATCGTCGTAGCTCATTCATCGGACCAAGTGTCGATTCTTTCGTTACGACGAGAACATAATCCGCTTTCAACTCAGGAATGGAGATAGATGCCATTAAGTATCGCTCCGTTTCTGTCACTTCCGGTTTCGTCTTCGATGCGACTTTCTCCAGGGTTTCTGTTCTCTCCATCCCTTTTGGTCCACTCAATTGCTCAATAGACTGTCCACGCACTAAAAATTGTGCGGCTTCGAATTCATCCCCCGATAAAATAGAAGCTTGTTGCATATAAGTGGATTTTAATGAACGATTCAGTTGCTTCTCGTTTGCAACGTATGCACTGTAGGATGTCTTCACCGCTTCTCGCATGACCGTGACTTCCCGGACGAGACGTTGCTCGATTTCTGCGGACAAGAGTTGTTCAGACTTTAATGCGAACCAACCAAACGTCATGATAAAGACTAGTAAAATAATCGGCATGAGCGTCCATTGGAGGCGGTGTGCCATTTTATAATGCCGATTCGGTCGATTGTTTTCTCTCGCTTCCTTCATTTGATTCCGTTTGAAGCCCCATTTCATATGTTGCCACCTCTTTTTCTATTCTCGCCTTTATATCGGTCTTGAGACGGTGGAAAATTATGAAGTAGATGTTAAGATAACGTTAGAGTTTGTAAAGAGCACACATCCGTTACGCATCCTAGATGCTTTTTCACATTCTTTTCGTTATGATAATGAAGAAACCTTATTTTCTTAAATCGATTGGAATCTTTCCAAAAGAAGGAGATTACGTATATGTCAGAAATTTTGCATCGTTCATTAACTCGTCCGATTCGCGTCGGTAATTTGATTATCGGAGGATCGAACGAAGTCGTCATTCAATCTATGACTACAACAAAAACTCACGACGTCGAGGCAACTGTCGCCGAGATTAAGCGTCTAGAAGAAGCTGGGTGTCAGGTTGTTCGCGTGGCATGTCCAGACGAACGTGCAGCTGACGCACTCGCTGAAATCAAGAGCCGCATTAACATCCCGCTCGTTGTCGATATTCACTTCGATTACAAGCTTGCCCTAAAAGCCATCGAAAGTGGCGTCGATAAAATTCGAATCAACCCAGGTAACATCGGTCGCCGCGAAAAAGTAGAAGCGGTCGTAAACGCCGCGAAGGCAAAAGGAATTCCGATTCGAATCGGTGTCAATGCCGGGTCACTCGAGAAACAATTCCTTGAAAAGTATGGTTACCCGACTGCACAAGGAATGGTCGAGAGTGCGATGCACCACGTGAAAATTCTCGAAGATCTCGGATTCTATAACACAATCATTTCACTCAAAGCTTCTGACGTGAACTTGGCGCTTGAAGCGTATACGCTCGCTGCGAAGACGTTTGATTACCCGCTCCATGTCGGGATCACAGAATCAGGTCCACTTTTCTCTGGTTCACTAAAATCAGCAGCTGGGCTTGGCGCGATCCTCTCACTCGGAATCGGTTCAACGGTTCGTGTCTCTCTTTCAGATGACCCAGTCGAAGAGGTAAAAGTTGCGAAAGAAGTGCTCAAGTCATTTGGTCTTGCTGCAAATGCCGCAACATTGATCTCTTGTCCGACGTGTGGTCGAATCGAAATCGATCTGATCTCGATTGCGAAAGAAGTAGAGGAATACATCCAAAACATTAACGTCAACATTAAAGTTGCTGTTCTTGGTTGCGCGGTAAACGGTCCTGGTGAAGCACGTGAGGCTGACATCGGTATCGCTGGTGCCCGCAATGAAGGTCTTCTTTTCCGCCATGGTAAGATTATCCGTAAAGTTCCTGAAGCCACGATGGTTGAGGAATTGAAAAAAGAAATCGACGCCATTGCTGCTGAGAAGATGGCTGAGCGCGAGCGTGAAGAACAAGAGCTTGCTAATCAATCAAATTAATGAATCACCTTACCCGCACGGTTGCAACCGTGCGGGTTTTTGATAGAATAGAGGGCATGTGAGGAGGAGTGATGAGATGCGAATCGGTATTGATTTAGATGGAACCGTAACAGACCCTAGAAGTTGCTTTATATATATGAATGAATCACTTGGTTACTCCATTGACTATCATCGTGCGACAGAGTATGAACTGCATACGTACACCACGATGGAACAGCATGAGTTTTGGAAGTTTATGATTGAAGAAGGACATGAGGAAGCAATCTATCGTCGTTCCCTTCCCCATTCCGATGTATTGGACGTATTGTGGGAGTTGAAACAACAACATCACCTTCACTACGTCACTGCAAGGAGCGAAGCGGTTCGTCCTGTTACAGAAGAATGGATTACGAGTCACCGACTTCCACTCGATTCGCTCGTGATGACCGGATCACACGATAAAATCAATGTCGTCAAAGACTTGTCACTCGAATTATTCATGGAGGACCGTTATGAAAATGCGGTATCCATCCACGAAGAAACGTCTATCCCCGTCCTATTGTTCGATGCACCTTACAATCGGAAAGCACTGCCTAAAGGTGTGACACGCATCTCAACATGGCGTGAGGCACATCACCAGATTGCGCATATCGAAAAACAAATGGTTCTTAACCAACGCTAAAAGGCAATCCCGTTCGGCTAACGGGATTGCCTTTTTTAATTAGATGCGGCCGAGTTCTTCAATCACGTCACTTGCGAGTACACTTGCTGGATGAATCGTTTGACTGATCGATTTAGCTGCGAGCGCATGCCAAAGGACTGCTTGTTCATTTGGTGACCATGACCCACCTTCTCTCGCCCATAATGCGAGCAAAATTCCTGTCAACACGTCGCCGCTCCCTCCTTTGGCCAAGGCAGAGGCTTCCACTGTATTGACCGCGCCTGTTCCGTCTGGTGCCACGATGAGGGTATACGTCCCTTTTAAAATCAGGTGGACACGGTGCTCTATTGCAAATTCAGCAGCAATGGTGAAACGGTCACTTTCAATCTCTTCAACTGATCGACCTGTCAATTTAGAAAATTCACCAGGGTGCGGCGTGAGGATGAGCGGTCCTCGTGCTTCAAGTCGCTTCGTCGATAGTGCACCCGCGTCAACGACGACGGGGCACGATTGCCGAGTCACTTGTTGCCAAATCAAGTCCAAACCCTCACCTTCCACCATTCCAGGACCGATTGCAATCGCGTCGTATGTTTTTTCCAAGAGATCCGTATGCTGGTCGTACATCGCTTCAGGTAACGTCGAAATGAGAGGACTCGCCTCCCTTGGGATCGAGAGGTTTAACAAGCCAATCCCGGAGCGAAGTGCTGCGCGGCCCGCCATAAATGGGGCTCCGAGGAGATGACGACTTCCCCCAATCAATATGCCGTGCCCATAATCCGTTTTATGACTGAATCGGTCTCTCTCTAAAAGCGATTGATTAAAATCAGATTCGGTCAATACGTTCCAGTCCGATGTATGCGGGAGCCCGATATCGATTCGTTTGAGCTGTCCAAAATAAGGTGCAGTGCGGTTTAAAAAAGCTGTCCGCTTATAGCCATGTAAAGAATAAGTATGGGTCGCCTGAACAGCCAAGCCATCAAACTCACGAGCGTGGTCACTCGGCATACCGGAAGGAATGTCAATCGACAACACCTCTGCCGATTGTTCATTGATCCATTCAATGACATCTCTCGCTTTTCCTGAAACGGGTCCTGAGAGTCCGACACCGAACAACGCATCGATGATGATGTCCGTAGTAATCGGTTGCTCAATAATTTGAACGAATGATGCCGCATAAGTCGCGTGCGTCGATGCCGCCTCCGATTTACTTTCACCGAGTGGTGACCAAACGCTCACGTTGTGACCTTTCACCGCAAGTTCCCTCGCGACAACCCATCCGTCTCCGCCGTTATTGCCTTTTCCACAAATCACTAGAATTGTTGAAGAGGAATCTATCTGCATCTTCGGCACGATTGCCGAAGCCGCTCGTTCCATCAATACTGCCTCGGGCATCCCGTTTTGACTGGCGGTTTGATCGATCTGTTTGATTTCTTTCGCTGTGTAAATCATCTAACTTCCTCCTTTCGATACAAAAAAGGGATTGAATCAATTCAATCCCTTTTGCTTACATTCTTTACAATACCCATATATCTCAAATTTATGATCGACCACTTCGAATTCAGGATCCACTGTCTCTACAAAACGCATCGGACACAAATCGAGTAGCTTTGTCTTTCCGCAACTTCGACAAATCAAATGGTGATGATGGTGCGAAGCGCTACATGTGACGCGAAACGACTTTTCGCCTTCAAGCTCTGTCGCTTCGAGTAGCCCTTCCTCAGCGAAAGATTTGAGGTTTCGATAAACCGTATCAAAACTCATCGTCGGATGCTTATCCCGCATATATTCCAGTACGTCTTTAGCACTGACGTAGCGATCTTCTTCAGAGAGAAAGGCGTACATCTCAAGACGTTTCGGCGTAACTTTTAAAGAAGATGCACGAAGACGATTCAATTGTTCAGTCTCATTCATGTTGTACCTCCTTTTTCCTGAAACTCATCACTTTCTCAAGAATCATGACACCCGCCAAGATACCGACCGCGATCAACACGATGACCCCACCTGGTGCGACATCAAGGTCGTAAGCAAGAACGAGTCCACCGATTGTCGCAACTTCACCAAAGATGATGGACCAAAGGATTGTCTGTTTGAAACTTGAGGTGAAACGTAACGCCGCTGCGACAGGTAGCGTAATCAAACTTGATACGAGAAGCGTACCGACGATTCGCATACTGACAGCGATGACAAGTGCCACAATGAACATGAATAACATATGGAGCATTGTGCTCGGAAGTCCCGAGACTTTCGCTTGTTCTTCATCAAATGACAAGAACAGTAACTGTTTATAGAAGATAAAGATCACAAGGACCGTTAAAATCGCCACACTGACAATCAAGGTGATATCTGACTGACTCACTGCAGAGATTGATCCGAATAATAACGTCGACAAATCCACGGAGAATCCTCTTGAGAGCGAGATGAAAATAGCGCTCAGTCCCATCCCAGCTGACATCATGATGGGAATCGATAATTCTTGAAAGTGAACATATTTACTTCGTAACCAGTTGAGTCCGAGCGCCGCTAATACCGAAATCAACGTTCCCATATAGAGAGGATTGAGATCAGCGAATAAGGCGATGTATTGCCCGAGAAATAAGCTGAATGAAATACCGGCAAGCGTCATATGTGACAGGGCATCGGCAATCAAACTCATTCGTCTAACGACGATAAACGAGCCGATGAGCGGTGCTGTGAAACCAATGACGAGCGCTGCAATGAACGCATAACGTAAAAAACTGTATGTCCAAAGGTCTGCAATCATGTTGTACCCTCATGGACTAGCACTTTCACGGGATATGGTTTAATGGATGATGCCAATTCACCGAGTTCGCTATATTCTCGAAGACCACAATTACACGCCAAACGCCCACGGTCGAGATGGACGACTTTCGTGACGAGGTCCGTCACGACGTTTAAATCGTGGGTGACGAGAACGAACGTACACGTTGTATGTTCCCTGAGCATATGCAGCACTTCATAAAAGTCTTGTAAGTGTTTCTGGTCTACACCAACCGTAGGCTCGTCTAGAATCAATAAGTCAGGCTGATTGACCATCGCCCGCGCGATAAAGACACGCTGTTGTTGCCCTCCTGACAAGTCCCCGATTTTACGATGGCGGAACTGCCACATGTTGACTGTCTCAAGCGCATTTTGAATCGCTGCCTGATCTTCCATTTTTAGACGTTTGAATAAACCGAGGCGGCCATATCTCCCCATCGCCACAACTTCTTCAACGGTAACCGGGAATCCCGAGTTAAATGAAGCCGCTTTTTGGGAAACGTAACTGATACGAGACTTGTCTTTAAACTGCGAAATTGGCTTGCCGAACAGTTCAACGGACCCTTGTTGTGGTTGTAGCAAACCAAGAATCGTTCGAATCAATGTCGACTTCCCAGAACCGTTTTCTCCAACGATGGCGACGAAGTCCCCTTGTCGAATATCAATCGAAACTTGTTGTAAGGCCGGTGTCCCATCATAGTAATAAGACACATCATTTAATTTGACGACGGATGCTGTCATCTAATCCCTTCTCTCATTTGATAAATCGTAATCATTTCTACTTTCTAGGCGTTTGTATTATACAGAATATCCGACACGCCTTCAAGCGAGACCGTTTTCGCCAATCTAATTGTTTAAAATTCACGTAAATCATATGTTCGTCCAAAACCTTGTCGATTACACTAAGAATATGAAGGGGATGGTTTTATGGTAAAGAAACTGGCAGTCATTGATATCGGATCCAACTCGATTCGGAATGTCATCTTTGAAGTCAATGAGGAGGGACAATATTTCGAGCGCTTAAACGTGAAAGAAGTAGCTCGTTTATCTAGTCACATTAGTGACTCGAATGAAATGACAGAGGACGGAATCGCTGCTTTGATTGATACGCTACGCCATTTTAAAGAATTGAACGATTATCATATCGTTACAGATGTGCTTCCTGTCGCGACAGCGGCTATCCGAAATGCAAACAATTCGGATGATATCTTACAGCAAGTGAAAAACGCTACGGGTATGACGATTCGCTTGCTAAGTGATTATGAAGAAGCATTCTATGGGTACTCTGCCATTGTCAATTCGACGTATGTTGAAGACGGTTACTCTGTCGACATCGGTGGGGGATCAATGGAGGTCACCTATTTCCAGAATCGTGAGCTTGTCTTTTATCATAGCTTCCCGTTTGGTGCTGTCACCTTGACGAAAGAGTTCATGAAAAACGATACGATGACAAAAGACGAACGCAAAGCGTTGACCTCATACTTAAAGAAAGCATTTAAGGAAATCGAATGGTTAGAACCTCATGGTGTCCCACTTGTCGGCGTCGGAGGGACAGCACGTAACTTAGTTCGCGTCGAACAGACCATGTCGAATTTCCCACTTGAAGGAATCCATCAATATACGATTTCATCCGATCAACTCGAAGAAGTCGTGGATGAGCTCGTCGGCATGTCGAGCAAGCAACTCGGACGAATGGATGGACTGTCAAAAGATCGGGTCGACATCATCGCCCCGGCTGTGACAGCAATCGGTGAGCTTGCGAAATATTTGAAAGTTCCGGAATTCACGATGAGCAATAACGGACTTCGAGAAGGATTGTTTTATGAGAACTATTTACATGAGCATGATAAAGTGCGGTTTGCTGATGTGAAAGAAGAAAGCTTTCGACATTTTGAAAAACAATATGATGTGAACCCGACCCGCCACCAACACTTGATTCGATTAGCTCGTCAGCTGTATACCGGACTGATTGAAGAAAAGGTCATCAAACCGAAACCGTTCGAGCCTGGTCTACTCGAGGGTGCTTGTCGTCTCGCCTATGTCGGTGAATATATCGACCATAACAATAAGAGCGATCACACATTCCATTTGATCACGACGAATGATTTCAAAGGGTTGAATAATGAAGACCGGCTCGCACTCGCGCTCGTTACTTCATTTAAATCAAAACGCGTGTTAGAACAACATATCGAGGCTTTTCCGAAGTGGTTTGACCACAAGTTGTTAAAGAGCCTCGAATTGCTCGGTTCGATTGTCAAACTTGTCGACGCGCTCGATTTGACCGAGCGTCAAATCGTCACGGACATCCACGTCTCTAGCTCAAAAGATGGTCTTATACTCTCACTTGATACGAACGGGTCTGCCCGCTTTGAGTTGCAACGAAGCACCCGACACAAAAAACACTTAGAACGCGCAATCGACCAATCGATTGAGATTGTCTTGAACGAGGAGGAATAAACATGCCCGACTATACGTACGAACATTTCAACAATCGGGAACTTAGCTGGCTCGACTTCAACGAGCGTGTCCTCGAAGAAGCGGTGGACGATCGAAATCCGCTCATGGAACGACTGAAGTTTCTAGCAATTTTCAGTTCAAACTTAGATGAGTTTTATATGGTTCGTGTCGGAGGTTTAAAAGATGAGGTGCTCGCGGGGTTTAATCGTCCGGAAGACAAGACCGGACTCACTCCGAAGCAACAGATTAAAGCCATCTCGATGCATGCTCAAGAACTTGTCGAGACACAGTATGCGACGTATAAGAAAATCACGAAACAATTATCCAATCAAAACGTGCGCTTTTTGCGGACGAAACATTTGAACAAGACGCAACAAGACTTTGTGAAAGAGTATTTCCGGACGCATGTATTTCCTGTCCTCACCCCAATTGCGGTGGATGCCTATCGTCCTTTCCCGATGCTGTTATCAAAATCATTAAATATTGCCGTTGAAATCGCTTCGAATGACGAAGGGAAAAAGCGACTCGCCCTCGTTCAAGTACCTTCTGTCCTACCCCGTTATCTTGAACTGCCTACAGATGACGAGGAACATACCGATTTGATTTTGCTCGAAGATTTGATCATTCAATTTATCGATTCCCTATTTAAAGGGTTTGTCGTCGAATCGACGATGCCGTTCCGGATCACCCGTAACGCGGATATGCCTTTCCATGAGGAAGGGAGCCGCGATGTGTTGAAACAAATTGAAAAAGAGCTGAAAAAACGTCGCTATGGGGTCGCCATCCGGCTCGAAGTGCAGCAACGCTCATTACGAAAAGAACTGTTATTCATGCTTCAAGATGTGCTTGATTTGCACGACCGTGACATTTTCATTGTGGATGGTCCGATTGATTTGACCTTCCTTTTCGGTATATATAGTCAAATCGGGATAGAATATGACGACATGATCAATGAGACGTTGATCCCATTTATCCCGGAAGGTCTTGAATCCGGAAAAGATTTATTCCAAAGTATCGCCAAACAAGATTATCTTCTTCACCACCCGTACCACTCGTTCGATCCAATCGTACGATTCATCGTCCAAGCCGCTAAAGATCCGAACGTACTGGCGATCAAACAAACGCTGTATCGGGTCTCTGGGGACTCTCCGATTATCAAGGCCTTAACCGATGCGGCCGAGAGCGGTAAACAAGTGACCGTCCTCGTCGAATTGAAAGCACGATTTGACGAAGAGAAAAATATTCAATGGGCCAAACAACTTGAAAAAGCAGGCGCCCACGTCATTTACGGTTATAAAGAACTTAAGACACATTCAAAAATCACACTCGTCGTACGTATTTTAGAAGGTGGTGTGTTGCAACGGTTCATTCACCTTGGAACGGGCAATTATAACGACTCTACGGCAAAACTGTACACAGATATCGGGCTCTTAACAACGAACGAGGAACTTGCTGAGGATGCCACGAACTTCTTCAACTGGCTATCCGGTTATGGAGAACGACCGTCTTGGCATCTATTCGAGACGTCACCTGACGATATGAAAGACTTCTTCCTCAACAAAATTGAAGAGGAAATCAAACTACACGAGAAATATGGGAACGGTAGAATCGTTGCAAAGATGAATTCGATTACAGACCGGGCCATCATCACAAAATTGTATGACGCTTCGTCAGCAGGTGTGAAGATTGACTTGATCATCCGAGGAATCTGTTGTTTACGCCCGGGAATCAAAGGTGTTTCTGAAAATATTCGGGTAATCTCGATTATCGATCGGTATCTCGAACATTCACGTATCTTTTATTTCTATCAAAATGGTAAAGAAGACTTGTATTGTTCTTCTGCAGACTGGATGACGCGCAATATGAAGAAGCGAATCGAGATTCTCTTCCCGATTCTCAATGCATCACATAAAACATACATCAAAGATATGATGGCACTGCAACTTGTCGATAACGTGAAGGCGAGAAGGCAACGTTCCGACGGACGTTATGTATATGTGAAACGGGAGAACAATGAAGAAGAGATTCAATCTCAAATCATCATTCACCAATATACGGGAGGACGCTGGAACAACATCCCTAGCGTGTTCGAGCGAGAACCTTCAAACTGGGCTGAGCGCGAAGTTTTACGACTCCGAGCTGAAAATGAGAAAATGACGGATGACTGATGTTAGACTTCTCAAATTGAGAAAGTCATTGTATAATGAATGCGATTCAGTCATTATAAAGCGCTTTCATTAGAAGATACGGAGGAATCATACATGCAAGAAATTCTGCTTTCACTACTCGCTGGCTTAATTTGTGGCGCCATCTTTACAGCACTCAAATTGCCATTGCCAGCCCCGCCTGTATTACCAGGTGTCGTCGGAATCTTCGGGGTCTTCCTCGGGATGAAAGTATATCAATTCGTCGTGGCAAACTGGCCATTCTAAAAAAACGATGCCTCTCAGGCATCGTTTTTTTAGTCTAACGTATGAATCGCTTTATGACAGGTTGGACACACCCAAATTCCGTGGTCATCTTGCAGATGATATTCCATCAGTTTCGATGCATCGTTTCCGTATCGTTCGAAAAGATTGATCTCACAAACCGAGCACGTTGTCACCGGAGCATAGGGAGCGACAAGGTTCTCCCGAAACAAATGCGCTTCATAATCCTCTTTTGTCCATTTCGATGAGGGAACATGGTATCCATCCATCCATTTCTGATGAATCGACTCATACGGTTCACCCGCCTCATACATCCCTATTTTCAAAAGCGGATGATGGAAATGAAGTTGGATTAAATCGACCAAGCTATACGTCGCCATCTCTTCCTTCTCAGCGCCAAGCCAGTATGGATCGTCAGGTTGTTCAATCATTTCCACTAACAATACCTCTGCCTCTGCCACAATCCCATGTCCCATCACTTCGATGAACGCTGTCGGGGTCGTCACGGACCCTTTCACATAAACGGGACTCTGTTCAAGAAAATAGGTCGGGAATGCGTTCCAGACATCATATCGATTCGGATCGACCTGAAGGATCGCCATCGCTTATTGATGAGAAAGCGTGAAGCGTTCACGCCATTCTGGATCAAATTGATTCGCACGGAACATCTCGATTTCTTGTTTATAAGGTGCCACTTTCGTTTTTTCACTAACAGGGATGTATGGTGTCTCTAAAATTTTTGGCAGATGTGCAAATGCCTCATGATGAATGATTCGATTTAATGTATCGAATCCAATCTCACCATACCCGATATTTTCGTGCCGGTCTTTTCTCGCACCGCGCACGTTTTTTGAATCATTCACATGAATCACACCGAGACGGTCGAGACCGACGATTCGATCGAATTCTTCAATCACTCCGTCCAAATCACCGACTAAGTCGTAGCCTGCATCATGTACGTGACACGTATCAAAACAGACAGAGAGACGATCATTGTGTGTGACGCCGTCTATGATTGTTGCCAATTCTTCGAAAGTCTTTCCGAGCTCGCTTCCCTTCCCTGCCATCGTCTCAAGCGCAATCTTAACCTGTTCGTCACCAGTCAACACTTCATTCAGTCCTTCAATGATCCGGGCAAGACCAATGTCTTCCCCGGCACCAACATGAGCCCCTGGGTGAAGAACGACATGGCGAGCAACTTGGAGTGCTTCAGCACGCTTCAACTCTTGTGTCAAAAATGAAACGGCCAATTCGAACGTCTCAGGTTTTGTCGTATTTCCGAGGTTAATGATATAAGGTGCATGGACGACAATCTCTTCGATATCGTGAGCAGCCATATGTGTGAGTGCAGCCTCGATATTCAAATCCTCAATCGGCTTTCGACGTGTATTTTGAGGAGCTCCCGTATACACCATCATCGTATTCGCCCCATATGAAACAGCCTCTTCACTACCTGCAAGTAGCATTTTTTTACCTGATACCGAAACGTGTGAACCTATTTTTAACATCATCATCTTCCCTTCATAAGCTTCTATCTTCAGTTTACACAAAAAGAAGAACCGACTCCAAGAAGTCGATTCTTCAAACGATTAACGCTTGTTTTTCTTACGAGCAGCACGACGATCCGAGCGCTGCTGTTGCATGTGCTCGCGTGAAGCCGTCTCTTTTAACTTATACTTAAATTTCTTCTTATAGCCAGGTTTGACTTTCTTCTTCGCCTTCTTGATTTCACCGGCCATACGACTATGTGCCGTATGTGAGACTTTCATCTTCCGGTCCGTTTGGCGACGACGACGTGTTTTGATTGGCTGAATCGAACCATTGCGCAAGTCCACGTGTGTGAATTCGAACCCTCGTTCTTCTAGTCGGTTGATTGGTCCATTTTCATGGTCCTCATACAATGTGTATGCCTCACCAGATGCGCCCGCACGACCTGTACGACCGACACGGTGCGTGTAGAAGTCAAGGTCTTTCGGAATCCCATGGTTGATGACGTGAGAAACGCCTGAGATGTCGATTCCTCGAGCTGCCAAGTCTGTAGCAATCACGTATTGATACTTCGCGTCATTAATGTCCTTGATGGCTTGTTTACGGCGACGTGCCTGCATGTCCCCGTGTAACGTACCGACATTCAGTCCCGCTTCACGGAATGATGTCTCCAATTCATCCGCTTCTTGTTTCGTATTAGTGAATACGAGACAGACGAACGGATTGATTGCTTTTGCAATTTCGACGGTCAATTCCTTACGGTCACGGTGACGTACCGGAATGACGTGGTGCTTGATTTTTGGTGCGACACGATGTTCCGGGCTCGCTTCAGCAAAGCGCGGGTCGTGCAAGTAACGCTTCAAGAACGGCTCGAGTTTCTCAGGGATCGTCGCTGAGAAGACCATCGTTTGAAGTTTTTCTGGAAGTGATTGCGCGATGCGGTCAACTTCCGGCAAAAATCCCATATCGAGCATTTGGTCAGCTTCATCGACAACGAAATGCGTCACTTTATGCGGGAACAATGCTTGTGCTTTCATCAAGTCAAGGATTCGTCCCGGTGTCCCGATAATGAGTTGTGGTGGATTTTTCATCTTATCGATTTGACGTTCGCGGTCTGTTCCTCCGACAATCAAACTTGATTTGATGTAATCCGGATTCTTAATGAGGATTGACTTTAATTCTTCATGAATCTGCCATGCGAGTTCACGTGTCGGTGCGACAACGATCGCTTGGACAGATTCCTCTTCTGGGTTGATCGCTTCTACGATCGGTAATAGGAACGCAAGTGTTTTCCCCGTTCCTGTCTGTGATTTCCCAATAATATCTCGACCATTCAGTGCAGCCGGAATAATCCGTGCTTGTATATCGGTCGGTTTCGTGATGCGTTTTTCTGTTAACGCATCAATCATAAACGGTAGCAATTTGAACTGTTGGAAGCTGTTCAATCGATACACCTCCTGTTTCTTTCCACTTTTCCTAGCATAGCGGAATCAAATCATTTGTCAATCAATCTTTTGCCACGCCTTCATATAAATAACTCGACGAATAATAGTGCTTGGCAATTTTCTTTCCATTTAAATGTTGTTCGAGCGCTTTAAAGCCGACTTCCATCATCTCATTCGGGGACTGTACGACAGTCGCATTGACCTTCCCATTTTGAATGAGTGGATAAATATCAGAAATGCCATCCACCGATACGATCGTCTTGTCCGATAAGTCATGACTTTCTAAAGCTCGGACGACACCGAACGTATTATCGTCATTGTGCGAAAAGACGGCATCAAATGGAATTTCTTCTTCTAACCAACGTGACATCTCAATCTCTGCTTGGAACGTATCATAGTTCCCCGTGACGGAGGCAATGATTTCGAATTGGTCGGCATTCGCTTTTTCGTACTCCCGAATCCCAAGACTGCGGTCCATCGTGGAGCGTACCTTCGGCGTACCCCTCACCTCGACGACACGAATCGGTCGATCCAAATCACTATATTTTGCGGCAATTTGTTCCGCTGCCATCCGGCCGATATCGACATTGTCGGAGACAACCGATGTCAAGACACTCGGATGATCAATCATTCGGTCAATCGCAATAATCGGGATATTTTCTCGTTTTGCACGTTCTAACGACGGTTGAATGAACGTGTCATCGAGCGTCGTCAAGAAGATGGCCTCAACACCCCGATCAATCAAGGAGTCCAATTTTTCTTTTTCTAACACGCGCGAATCTTCACTCGTCGTGGGAATCGGAATAAATCCTTTTTGGTTGGCCGTATGAACGAAGGAGTCTAACAGCTTGTTCGCATGCTCATGTTTATCGCTGACGAACACGAATCCGACTTCTTTCTCATCTGTTTTTTGCTCCGGTAATTGAATCGATGTGATCAGAAGGATTGTCATGGCCCAAACGATTGGTAACCAGAGCCAATAATGTTTGAGCGTTTTCATGATGGATCTCTCCTTGGAATTTTGATCAACATCGCTGTTCCTTTGTCGACGACGCTATCAATTTCCATCGATCCGTTCACACTCTTCAAGTATTCTTGAATCATGTAAATCCCAAGACCGTTTCCGTTGTCTTTCGTCGTGTTGAATGCCGAACCGACTGTCTTGAGTTGTTCTTCTGTCATCCCAATCCCGTTATCTTCAATTAAGAACCGATATTCCTGCTCCGTAAAGAGGACGGTCACGACAACACTTCCCTCTGCGCCTTTCGACTCGACAGCCTCGACCGCGTTTTTGAACAGGTTATAGATGATTTGAACGAGCATATCGAACGAGGCATAGAAAGGAGGCATGTCATTCGGAACGAGTAATTCCCACTTGGTCGGACGCTTATAACATTCAGCATCCATCAAGAATTCGAGTCGCTTCGCAAAGTCTAACATATCAATCCATTCTTCGTCTCTTCCTGCCTGATCAGGTTTGGCGAGTGTCAGCATCGTCGAGATTAAATCATTCGCCCGCTCCAACTCTTTGATGGCGACGTCTACCATGTCTTTATTGCTTTGTCCTTCTCGTGCCAACTGTAAGGTGATATGCACCGGTGTGAGCGGGTTTCGAATCTCATGGGCAATCCCGGCTGCCAATTGTCCAAGTGACGCTAGCTTTTCTTGGTGCAAGATCAATTGTTGCTGGCTCAACTGTTCACGCCTTGATGTTTCCATCCGCTGAGCGTAATCGTTATACGTATCCAGTAACGTCTCGACTTCTTTTGAACCGGTCCTCTCGAGCGTGATGGCACCGAGTGACTGTTGCTTCTTGATCTGATTGACAAGTTCGACGAGCGGGTTGGTCAACGTTCGCGAGAGCAACAATCCGACAAGGATGCTCAAGAAGAACGTCACAAGCGCAATCATCAAGTACTGCCAACGCGTATCGTAGACCGTCTCATATACGGAGTCGTTCTGATGTTTTGCAAGCATACTCCAGCCACTGACTCGCGCATCCGGTTCGTACATCATCGTGTCTTCTTCCGTACTTAAAATCGTACGTGTACTCCGTCCTAGCACGTCGTCAATGACTTCACGTGACACGCGACGTTCTGCATCTGTGACCAAATTGAACGACGTCGTCAATACTTCTCCTTGTTCATCTAACAGGTAAAGAATCATGTCATCATTCGCTGACTCGAGCGACCGACGGTACAAGTCAGAGTTGAGCACACTGATGCTTCCCCCAAAAATACCGATTGGTCGGTTGTCTTCAATGACGGGAACATATAAGAACGTTCCCATGTCCCCACTAATCATGATAGGGTCACTCATATATAATTCTTTTCCACTCGCAGTCAATACTTCTGCGAACTTGGGGTCCCGTTTAATCACAGAAGAGGAAACTTGACGCTCAGAATACCATTTAAACGAATTCTTGCTGACATCATAATAAAAAATCGATGTAAAACTCGTTCGTTGATTTAAATACCCTGTCCGGATACGTTCTTCAATCCACGGTTCGTTCCCGACATAAGCTCCAAGATAAACCAAATCCTCATACAATTTACCGAGTCGAGACTCGACATTTTCAATGCTATCGTCAATCGCATAGTCAAATTGCTCTTTCGCCAGCTCTTCTGCACGAGACACCGTGACGCGATCAGCAGAAAATGCAAGTGACGAGATAACAAGTGCTAGAATAATGATGATAATAAACGTAATTTGGAAAAAATATGATTTTCTAAGTTCACGTAACTGTTTCATTCGATTCACGATGTCCCTCCTTTCTAACCTAAAAATTATAGCATGAATACACGCAAATCTTTTCGTATTTTCGAAACAATGTTAGACTAATACGTATGAAAGCACTTCGAAAGGAGCCTTCGTCTTCATATGAAAGTTAAAAAAATTAGTCCACGCGGATATTGCTATGGTGTCGTTGATGCCATGAAACTCGCAAATGAGGCAGTTGCAAATCCAGATTTGCCACGCCCGATTCATATACTCGGAATGATTGTCCATAACCGTCATGTCACACAGGCGTTCGAGGATCTCGGTGTCAAAACCGTTGACGGTGAGGACCGGATGCAGGCGCTTGAAACCATCGACCGCGGAACGGTCGTCTTCACGGCGCACGGGATTTCCCCACTCGTCCGTAAACGTGCCATTGAAAAGGGATTGACGATTGTTGATGCCTCTTGTCCTGACGTCCTCGTCACACACGACTTGATTCGGGAAAAAACAGCCGAAGGATATGACGTCATCTATATTGGGAAACATGGCCACCCAGAACCAGAGGGCGCGATTGGAGTCGCACCGAACCATGTTCATTTGATTCAATATGACCATGAAATCGATCAGTTACCAAGTCGGTTATTCGATCGGAAAATTCTCGTGACGAACCAGACGACGATGAGCCAATGGGATGTCTCTGCACTGATTGAAACGATTCAGGCCCGCTATCCACACGTTGAAGTGCATAACGAAATTTGTAATGCGACTCAAGTTCGTCAAGAAGCCGTGGCCGAACAAGCCGGAGACTGCGAATTATTAATCGTCGTCGGCGATCCAAAATCAAATAACTCGAATCGCTTGGCGCAAGTTTCTAAAGAGATTGCCGGCACAAATGCATATCGCATCGGCGATTTGAGCGAACTTGATTTGAACTGGCTTGAGGGCGTCGAAACCGTCGCCGTGACATCTGGTGCCTCTACACCGACACCGATCACGAAAAAGGTCATTGATTTCTTGTCACAGTACGATCCAGAAGATTTGAGTACGCACGATAAAACACCATATCTCGAACTTCGCAGTATTTTACCGAAAGTAAAGGCATTGCGTAAGTGAACGAATCCCCCATTCTCAACGAGAAAATGGGGGATTTTTTTGTCATCTGAATTGAAACGGGTTCGTGTTCGCTTCGGAAATCATCAACTCGACATCAATTTTCGCTTTCTGAAACTTCTCTGTGAGAATCCCGACCACGCCATGCTTCATGACACTTTCGACATGGTGTCCTGGGTCGACGACCGCGAGTCCGAGTGCCATCGCATCATGCGCCACATGGAAGTATAAATCACCCGTTACGTAAGCATCTGCTCCTTTGAAATGTGCAGCGGAAACATATTTGTTTCCGTCCCCTCCAAGTACAGCCACTTTCTCAATCAATCGTTTCGGGTCTCCGACGAAACGGACACCTTCCACTCCAAAGCTTGTTTTCACATGGTCAGCGAACGCTTCAAGTGTTAATGCCTGTTCAAGTTTACCGATACGTCCTAAGCCATATACGTGCCCTTCAATCTCATCTCGAATCATGTCATATGCCACTTCTTCATACGGATGAGCATCTTTCATCGCTTTCAAGACTCGCTTCTTCTGACTTTCGCGAACGACCGTCTCGATTCGAATCTCATCGACTTGTTCTGTCTCGTGAACTCTACCAATGAATGGAGTCGTTCCTTCGAGCGGAGTGAATTGTCCTTTTCCAGAAACACGGAACTGACAATCCGCATAGTCTCCGATATGTCCGGCACCTGCTTTGCCTAATGCACGTGACACGTCTTCTGCGTGTGATTCCGGAACGAACACCGTTAATTTATAGACTGGCTCCTCATACGTTGGTACGAGTACTTTTGTGTCGTGCAATCCGATTGCTTCACTCATCCAATCGTTCACACCGCCAACACAAACATCTAAATTTGTATGTGCCACGTAGACCGCGATGTCATGCTGAATACATTTCATCGTGATTTTCCCTGCCGTAGAACGATCATTGACTTGAGATAACGGACTAAAGATAGGCGGATGATGGGCAATGATCAAATCCACCTTTTTCTCAATCGCTTCATCCACGACCGATTCAAGCACATCGAGTGTCACCATGACCCGTTTGACATCTTTATTGAGCGATCCGATTTGCAAGCCGATTTTATCGCCTTCGACAGCTAAATGCTTTGGCGCAAACTCTTCAAACAACTGGATCACTTGATTGCCGTTCGCCATTACTGACTCACCTCTCTCATTTTGTCACGCATCCGTTTGAATTCGATTTGTTTTTGAACCAACGCCTCTGACTGAATGCCATCTGCCATTTGACCGAGTACGTATTCGAGCTTATCCGCTTCACGACTCCACTTCAGTTTGAACGCCTCAGGGCGTTCCTGAATCAAATATGGACCGAATAATAGTTGCCAAGTCCGTTCTGTGAGATCGTCACTATAAATCGTCTCAGACCCTTTTTCGCCGACGAGAATCTCATATACTTTATCATTTTCTTCGACAATCGCTTCTTCAACGAGAACATATCCGTTCTCAAGTAGCCAACTCCGAACGTGTTGTCCGTCGACATTCGGTTGAAGAATCAGACGCTCGACTGCACCGAGCTTCTCTTTCCCGGATTCTAGAATAGAACGAATCAAACTGCCTCCCATCCCACAAATCGAGATACATGTCGCTTCGTCTTCTTGTAGTACAGCGAGACCATCACCGAGACGCACATCGATGACTTCTCGCGCTCCAATCAAGTCCACTTGCGCTTTTGCGGCCTCCATCGGACCAACATTTACTTCGCCAGCAATCCCCTTTGAAATGATTCCTTGTTGAAGGGCATAGCATGGCACATATGCGTGATCCGACCCAATATCAGCGAGCACGCTTCCTTTCGGGATATAATCAACAACTTGCTTCAAGCGACGATCTAAGATGACACGTTCTTGCATGTAAGACAACTCCTTTGTTCTACTTCTTCCTTAGCGTATCGAATTCTTTACACTTCGACAACAAAAAACGCACTCCGATACGGAGTGCGTCACTTCTTATTGTTCAATCAACCAGTTCGCAAGCACTTCTGCTTCTTCAGCTGATGCAAGACCTGCTGGCATCGCACCACGACCGTTTACGATAACGTTCGCGATTTCTTCTGGTGAAAGACGATCGCCGACACCAGTAAGTGCTGGACCAACGCCACCTTCAAGGTTTCCGCCGTGGCAACCTGTGCAACCCTTCGCTGCATATAACTCTTCTGGGTTCATTTCAGTGACTGCTGGACCTTCAGCCGCTTGTTGCGCCTGATTCACACCAAAATACGATAATGATACCATGGCAATAATTGCGACGATTGCGATTGCCGCAAACGGTAACAATGGATTACGCATTGTAGTTCCCCCTCATGTTCATTCCAAATTTCTATCCAACACTATTTTACTCAAAAAATAATAAAGAAGGAAGGAAAATCACTCATTTTCCTTCCTTTCTTCTAAAACTTCACACTTTATTCAAATATGAACTTAATCGAGGAAGTCTTTCAAGCGTTTGGAACGACTTGGGTGACGTAATTTACGAAGAGCTTTCGCTTCGATCTGACGAATCCGCTCACGTGTGACGCCGAACACTTTCCCGACTTCTTCAAGTGTACGCGTACGACCATCGTCTAAACCGAAACGAAGACGAAGGACGTTTTCTTCACGGTCCGTCAACGTATCGAGCACGTCTTCTAACTGTTCTTTCAACAATTCATAGGCTGCCGCATCTTGTGGGGCCATTGCATCTTGGTCTTCAATGAAGTCACCGAGATGTGAATCGTCCTCTTCCCCAATCGGTGTTTCAAGTGACACCGGTTCTTGCGCGATTTTTAGAATCTCACGTACTTTTTCAGGTGTGAGTTCCATCTCTTTCGCAATCTCTTCTGGAGAAGGTTCACGACCGAGGTCTTGGAGCAATTGACGTTGAACGCGAATCAATTTGTTAATCGTTTCGACCATGTGAACCGGGATCCGGATTGTACGCGCTTGGTCAGCAATCGCACGAGTGATGGCCTGACGAATCCACCATGTCGCATAAGTCGAGAATTTGAACCCTTTCATGTAGTCGAATTTTTCGACTGCTTTGATGAGGCCCATGTTTCCTTCTTGAATCAAATCAAGGAAGAGCATCCCACGACCGACGTAACGTTTCGCAATCGACACGACGAGACGAAGGTTCGCTTCCGCAAGACGTTTTTTCGCTTCTTCGTCTCCTTGCTCGATTCGTTTCGCAAGCTCTGTCTCATCTTTCGCACTGAGAAGGTCGACACGTCCGATTTCTTTCAAATACATTCGGACCGGGTCGTTGATTTTAATTCCAGGTGGTACCGATAAGTCGTTTAAGTCGACTTCTTCATCTTCTTTTTTCGCAGGTGTTTCTTCTGCGTCAGCTGCGTCCTCTGTGACACGGATATCTTTCGCTTCTAAATCTTCGATGAAGTTATCAATGAAATCCGAGTCCACCTCAAAATGACTGAGGCGGTCTTGAATTGCTTGCATTGAGACGACGCCTTTTTTCTTTCCTAACTTTTCGAGCTCTTCTATGGCGTTAAATAAATCCTCTTTCTTCTTCTCTGCCATTTAGCAGTTCAACTCCTTCCAAACTTCATCCACGTTCATCGTTCTCGTAGACGACGACTACGGGCAATCAATTCTTGTAGCTTGGACGCCTGGTCAACAATACTTTCGGCGTCTTGAGCGATTTCCCTTTTTGCACGCTCGATTTGACGTTGCTCCTCATAACTGTTTATGACCCGAATGTATTCGTCTAAAACCTCTTCAGACAGTTCATCCGGTCCAGTCATCAGTCGGATCTCCGCAAAACGCATCGCATAATCGGGACGTTGGTCGCAGTAACGCTCCATAAACGGCAACGTCACTTGATCGAACTCATCTTGTGTCATCGTCTCAGAGACGATTTCATACAATGCCGAACCTAGCATACGATGTGTCTCATCCTGATAACGTAGCCCTAGACGATCGCGTACAAAGCGGACTTGTTCCGGTCCAGTCAACATGGCACGTAACAAATACTTCTCTGCTTTCATCCAGCGTGGTTCGCCCGTTTTACTCGAACGCTTTCGTACAGGTTCCGCAGGCTCCATCGTACGGACGGGTGTCGATTCGCTTGACGTCGGACGAGGGATTCTCGAACGAAGCGTCTCAATCGGAATCTCAAATTCATCCGCCAGCTTTTTCACATATAAATCTCTTCGAATCGAATCATTCGTCTTACCGATCTCTTCAAGCATAGATTCAATAAAGCGAATCCGTTCTCCTTCTCGGTTCAAGTTTTTTCCTCGTCTGAGCATGCGATTCATAAAATCAAGCACGCTCAACTGTTCTGTCTCGACAAACTGTTGCCAATGCGACGCCCCGTGTTGACGTATATAATCATCCGGGTCTGTCTTTTCGGGTAACGGTAAAACTTGTACATCGAGCGGGGATGACTCTAATAAGCGAATGACTTTTTGAGTCGCCTCTTGTCCCGCATGGTCTCCGTCATAACAGATGATGACTTCCTCCACGATTCGAGACAATGCTCTTGCATGCTGTGGAGAGAAGGCAGTCCCAAGTGATGCCACAACTTCTTGTGTACCCGCTTGCGCGACTTGTAAGACATCTACGTTCCCTTCTACAAGAAAGACTCGTTTTTTCTTACGCATCAATGCCCGGGCTTGAGAGAAGCCAAATAGCAATTCACTCTTGTTGAATAGCGGTGTTTCAGCCGTATTCACGTATTTTGGTTGACGGTCATCAATCGCACGTCCACTGAAGCCAACGATGGTGCCGTCTCGATCCGCAATCGGAAAGACGACCCGTCCTTCAAATCGGTCAAAATATTCACCGGATTTGGACTTCGAGATTAAACCTGCCTCAACCATTACTTCTAAATCGAACCCTCGCCGCTCCAACAACTCGACAGTAAAGCGTCGTTGGTCTGGGGCAAATCCAATCTTGTATTGTGCAATCGTTTCTTCCGTTAAATCACGGTTTCGCAAATACGCCAATCCCACTTCGCCAGCTTCTGTTTTCATCAAGACTTCATGGTACAAGTCCGCGACGAGTCGATGTGCATCACGCATTTGTTTACGCCATACTTGTTCACGTGTGAGTTCTTCGTCCCCTTGTATACCTTCTACTGAAATATTCGCGCGCGTTGCTAAACGCTCCACTGTCTCAGGAAAAGATAACCCTTCCGTCTCCATCACGAAAGTGAATACGTTCCCTCCGGCACCACAGCCGAAACAGTGATACATCCCTTTTTCAGGTGAAACAGAAAAAGACGGTGAGTTTTCGGAATGAAATGGACATAACCCGACAAGCCGATGCCCTTGTTTCTTTAATTCGACACGCTCGCCAATCAATTCGACGATATCGGTCGCTTGCTTCACTTCTGCGATGACTTCATCTGGTATCCGTGGCATCTTGACCACTCCCTGTTTCCAATCTCGCAACGAAACGGAACGCTCATCACGTTCCGTTTCACTGTACTGTCAATACTCTATTATACCCTCTCAAAGCAACGATTACTAATTGAAACACTTATGCACATTAGTCGTCTTTTGATTGTTCGAGATGACGTAAGATAATGCCCGCCGTCTCTTCGACCGCCTTGTTCGTCACATCGATCACATCACAACCGATTCGTTCATAAATCCCGCGAGCATATTCGAGCTCTCGATTGATTCGTTCAAGTTGTGCGTAGTCCGCTTCCGGCTTCAAACCGAGTGACTTGAGGCGCTCCATTCGAATCGAAATCAACTTCTCTGGAGAGATGATTAACCCGACACACCGTTCTGCCGGTAAGTCGAATAACTCCTCTGGAGGTCGTGATTCTGGTACGAGTGGGACGTTCGCGACTTTATATCGCTTCAGCGCCAAATACTGAGACAGGGGTGTCTTCGATGTTCGCGAGACGCCGACGAGTACGATGTCGGCTTTTTTCAGACCACGCGGGTCTCGACCATCGTCATATTTGACGGCAAATTCCATCGCTTCGATTTTACGAAAGTAATCATCGTCCAAGCGATAGATGAGTCCCGGTTTTTCACGTGGGGCTTCTTTCAGCTGTCCCGATAAGACATCGAGCAAATCACCGAGCAAGTCAACCGTCTTGACCTGATGTTCTTCCCCGAGTTTCATGAGAAGCGCGCGATGCTCTTCATTGACGAGCGTGAATGCAATAATTGCGTGTTGCGCCTTCGCTTGTGTGACCACATCGATAATCGTCTGCTCATCCTCAACGAATGGGATGCGAAGCGTATCAATCGCATTCTCATGGAATTGGATACTCGCTGCTCGGACGACGAGCTCACATGTCTCTCCGACCGAGTCACTTACCACAAAAACGAGTTGTTTCGTAGTCAAATCGGTTTCCTCCTCAAATCGACTCATCGTTCGCTAACGCAATGAGCACCTTCGTCATGTTCGTTTTCGTCATCCGACCGAGAACAATCAATTTGCCATCCTTCTCTTCAACGACCGGCATGGCATCGATTTGCTTCTCAATCAATTTCATTCCCGCACGAATCAATGTCTCGCTTTTCTCGCAAACCGTGATATTCGGCATGCGTGTCATGATGACGTTGACCGGCAATTGATCTAAATCTTGATTCCCAATTGCTGCGCGGAGGAGGTCTTTACGTGACAGTACCCCTACGAGTTCTCTGTCACGTCCGACAACGAACAGCGAGCCCACATCTTCTAAGAAGAGCGTGACAATCGCATCATATACCGTCATCTCGTCCCGAACGACTTTCGCAGAGGACATAAAATCTCCGACCGTTAAGGAATCTAGCTTTTCGCGGAGCATCGACGAATTCCGTTTGCCAACGAACGTGTAGCCGACGCGAGGTCTTGCTTCAAGTATTCCTGTCATCGTCAAAATCGCAAGATCTGGACGCAAGGTCGCACGCGTCAGCGATAATTCCTGCGCGATTTGCTCCCCTGTAATCGGTCCATTTTCTTTTACAATCTCGACGATTTTTTGTTGGCGTTCATTCAGTTGCATAGCCAACCCCCTCTAGTTTGTTAGAGTACGAGCGCGTTGAAGTCTGCGACACTCTTAATCGTCGTAGCAAGTCGGTTCATTTCGTGGAGTCGGTTTTGGCGTACCGCCTCGTCATCACTCATGACCATTGTATGTTCGAAATACATCATAATTGGTGATTCAAGCGTCTGAAGAAGTTGAAGCGCTTTGTTGTAGTCTCCTGTTTGAACGGCATTCATCGCATCAGGAGCAGTCTGTTCAATCGCTTCATGTAATGCAACCTCTTGGTCGTTTTCAAACAATGACGGATCGACGTCTCCTGGCTCACCTTTTTTCGAGATATTGACGACGCGTGACAATTGCTCGATCAATGACTTCGCGTCCGTCGAAACGAATTGTTGGATCGCATGTGCACGAGCATCAAGACGGTCCACCGTAAGCGTAGTCGTCAACACGGCATCAATCACGTCATAGCGAACTTGCTGTTCTTGCAAGCGATATTTCAAGCGAAGTGTAAAGAACTCCACGAGCTGTGCCTTGACTTGTTCTTTATCGGCTTCATAGAGTCCTGCCTCCAGTTGTAATTCGACAACTTTCGAAAGAAGTTTGTCGATTGAGAGGTCAATCTTCCAATCCCCAAGGATTTGTACGACCCCTTGTGCTTGCCGACGAAGTGCGAACGGATCTTGTGAACCACTCGGAATCATGCCGATACCAAAGAACGCAGCAATCGAATCGAGCTTATCTGCGAGAGCAAGCACGGCACCTGTTGCCGTCTCCGGAGACGAATCACCCGCGAAACGTGGCATGTAGTGCTCACGAATCGCCGCAGCTACTTCCTTGTCCTCACCTTGTTGAAGGGCATACTTCTCACCCATGATTCCTTGAAGCTCTGTGAACTCGTAAACCATCTGGCTGACAAGATCAAACTTATGAATCGCACCAGCACGATTTACTTTTTCAAGGTCCGCATCAAACAAAGGAGCAAGGGCTTGTGCGATTTCGGTCACACGTCGCGCTTTCGCTCCAGTCGTTCCTAATTTTTCGTGGAAGACGATTCGGTCGAGACGTGCAAGCTGATCATCGATTTTTGTCTTCTTGTCTTCTTCGTAGAAGAAGACCGCATCCGCAAGACGCGCACGGATGACCTTTTCGTTCCCACGTGCGACGTTTTCGAGATGATCGGCGTTCCCGTTTCGAACGGTAACGAAATAGTTTTTCAACGTTCCATCAACATATACCGGGAAATAGCGCTGGTGCTCTTTCATCGTTGTAATGAGAACTTCTTCCGGTAAGTCAAGATACGTCTCATCAAATTCACCAAAGAGGGCAGTCGGCCACTCGACTAAGTTCGTGACTTCCTCTAACAAGTCGGCATCAAGCGGAATCGTCCACCCTTGATTTGTCGCGAGCGTTTGAATTTGACGTTCGATTTCGGCTTTACGTGTCTCGTAGCTTGCCATGACAAATGCAGCCTCTAGCGCTTTCACATATTCAGCAGGTGACTCGACGACGACATCTCCCTTGCTGAGGAAACGGTGACCTCTCGTCACATTCCCTGTTTTCACGCCTTCAATCGTAAAGTCAATGACGTCTTGACCGAAGAGGGCAATCAACCAACGAATCGGACGCATGTAGCGTAAACTGCTCGTTCCCCACTTCATGTTTTTCGGGAACGTCAAGCTCCGAACGACATCTTCAAGGCCGTTCAATAACGACATCGTATCTTGACCCGCCTCATGACGTTCTGCGAAGACGTATTCAACACCTTTTTCTTCGGCGAAGTATAAGTCTTCTACTGTTAATCCACGACCACGGGCAAATCCTTCTGCCGCTTTCGACCAGTTCCCTTCAGCATCTTGAGCAATCTTTTTCGCAGGCCCACGAAGAGTTTCCGTCAAATCTTGTTGTGTCTCTGCCACATCGCGAACGATTACAGCTAAACGACGAGGTGTAGAATACACATCGATTGAACCAAATTCAACACGCGCTTCTTTCAAGAACGCATCGATGCGCTCTGCCAATTGCTTCTCTGAGCGCAAGACGTATTGAGCCGGTAGTTCTTCTAATCCAATCTCTAATAAAAGGTCACGCATTCAAGTCACCTGCTTTCTCTTGTTTCAAAAGTGGGAAACCGAGGCGCTCCCGTTCTTCAATAAATTTAGCGGCACACGCGCGTGACATATTACGGACGCGTTGGATAAATCCAGTCCGCTCTGTCACGGAAATCGCACCTTTTGCGTCTAACAAGTTAAACGTATGTGAACATTTCAAAATGTAATCGTACGCAGGGAAGACGAGATTTTCTTCGAGAGCACGTTTTGCTTCTTTCTCATATGTGTCAAATAGCGTGAAGAGCATATCGACGTCTGATAACTCGAACGTATATTTTGAGTGTTCGAACTCTGGTTGATAGAAGATGTCTCCATACTTGAATCCATCCGTCCAAACGAGGTCGAATACGCTCTCGACTTCCTGAATGTACGAAGCGAGGCGCTCAAGACCGTATGTGATTTCAACCGCAATTGGGTCACACTCGATTCCTCCAACTTGTTGGAAATACGTGAATTGCGTAATTTCCATCCCGTTCAGCCATACTTCCCAACCGAGACCGGCTGCTCCGAATGTCGGGTTTTCCCAGTTATCTTCGACGAAGCGGATGTCATGTTCGAGCGGGTTGATTCCAATCAACTCGAGACTTTCTAAGTACAACTCTTGGATGTTGCTCGGCGACGGTTTCATGATCACCTGGAACTGATGGTGTTGATACAGGCGGTTCGGGTTCTCCCCGTAACGTCCGTCAGCCGGGCGGCGTGACGGTTCCGTGTAACAAACGTTCCAAGGCTCTGGTCCTAACGTTCTCAATGTAGTCATTGGGTTTAACGTACCCGCCCCTTTTTCTACATCGTACGCTTGCATCGTCAAACAACCTTTCGATGCCCAAAACTTTTGTAGCGTGAGAATGATTTCTTGCATAGTCATATGCTTCATAAATGACACCTCCAATAGTATTGAAACGACAAAAAACGCCCCTATGTGCCTAGCACATAGGGACGGGATTGATTCCCGCGGTTCCACCCTACTTGCCCCAACAACGGGGCCACTCTTAAAAGATGTGGGCGCTCTGGAATCGCCATTCACTCTTCTCATGACGCTCGGCTCACACCACCCCGAACTCGCTTCATTCATGACAGGAAGAGTTACTTTTTTCCTTCATCGCGCACGCTATTTCATTTGTCTAATCGTAACTCATCGTATCGAATTCGGTTTAAAAAGTCAATCCTCATTCAGATGAAGACGGGTCATTTGGTCGAGCACTCGTTTCGTCTTCAATCGTAGTCCGCTATAAGACTCCATGTATGCATCAAAGAGTTGACGCAAGAGGAGTCTAGACTCGTTCGATAACGGTACGTTCCGAAATTCCGACAGCTCATGTTTGCTCATCAAGTAAAGCAATTTGGCGAGACGTTCTGATAATCGAACCGCTCCCTCTTCTCGATGCCGTCCACATAAAAAACCGCCAGAGGCGACCGAGAAATACATCGGATCCGTCACGTCTCCACAGCGGACGCACCCTGTCAGCACAGGGGAAACACCTAGAAGATGCAAGATACGCAGTTCGAGATGATGGGTGATCACATCTGCGTCCATCCCCGCATTCAATGCTTGAAGCGCATCCTGTAAAATCCGAAAGAGCGGACGATTTTGTACCCGATCCTCGACAGACCGGTCGACGAGCTCTAACCAATACATGGCGTACGCCATCCGATCGACATCTTTTCGAATCTCTGGATAAGAAGTCATAACATCGGATGATTTTAACTGAGCGAGCCCACGGCTAGATGGGAAAATATACACACCTTCTACAAACGGTTGGCTCGAGGCATGAAACCGGCTCCCCGGTTTTTTTGCGCCTCGTGCCATAATCGCAACTTTGCCAAGCTCTTCTGAAAACAATGTCACGACTTTATTCGATTCACCATAATTGACGGTACGAATGACGATTCCCGTGACTTTTTGTAACATGGCTTAATACTCGTCGTCGCGGAAACCGAGGTCACGAAGCTGACCCATCTTGTTACGCCAGTCTTTCTGGACTTTGACCCAAAGGTTCAAGTACACTTTCGTGCCGAGAAGCGCCTCGATGTCTTGACGAGCATCTGTCCCGATTTCACGGAGCATCGTCCCTTTTTTCCCGATGATGATTCCTTTTTGTGAATCGCGTTCCACCATGATGACGGCTTCAACATCAATCATCTCCGAGTTATCACGTTTCTTGATTGATTCGATTGCCACAGCGATCGAATGCGGGACTTCGTCTCGCGTCTTATGCAACACTTTTTCGCGAATCATCTCTGAGATGATAAATCGCTCCGGGTGGTCCGTCACTTGATCGGCCGGGTAGTACATCGGTCCTTCAGGTAACAATTTCTTAATTTCTCCTAGGAGTGGTTCGACGTTATTACCTTGTAATGCCGAGATTGGGACGTACGCTGCAAAGTCCAATTCATTTGTATATTGCTCAATCACTTTCGGCAGTTCATCCGGGTGAATCAAGTCGATTTTATTCATCACCAAAATGATAGGTGTGTCGAGTCCTTTCAATTTTTCAATGATGAAATCATCTCCGGCACCACGAGGTTCCGTCACGTTCACCATGAAAAGAATCGCATCGACTTCGCGAAGGGCGTTCGTCGCCACTTTCATCATGAAGTCGCCGAGGCGGTGTTTCGGTTTATGGATTCCCGGTGTATCGATGAAAATGATTTGAGAATCATCCGTCGTATATACACCTTGTACTTTATTTCGTGTCGTTTGTGGTTTATCCGACATGATGGCAATCTTTTGACCGATCACGCGGTTGAGGAATGTCGATTTCCCGACGTTCGGCCGACCAATGATTGACACGAAACCAGATTTAAAATCTTCTTGATACATAATGCACCTGCTTTCTCAATTTCAGAACTCTTAGTATAGCACGTTCCATAGCCTTGGACCGAATATAATGAGTGCTGTCACAGCCGCTCCGACTGAAGCGACGAGGACGGCACCCGCGGCCACGTCTTTCGCCTGCTTCGCGAGCGGATGGACATCTTTTGTGACAAGGTCGATCGCCCGTTCGATTGCCGTGTTCATGAGCTCTAAACTCAGGACTAGTGTCACCCAGGCAAGGAGGACGAGATTTTCCATCCTTGTCGTTTGTAGCCAAATCGCGACAGCAAATACGAGTAACGCGGATATGAGATGGACACGCATATTCCGTTCTGTCCGAATGGCATGGAAGATTCCCTCACATGCCACACGAAACGGTCTCACACGTTGCCTCGCTTTAACTCGAAATGAGTGAGAACTTCCTCTTGTCTTGCGGTCATTTCCGCCTCTTCCTCTGGCGTCATATGGTCATATCCCAACAGATGAAGGAATCCATGGATGGCCAAGAAACCGAGTTCTCGCTCAAAGGAATGTCCGTAGTCCGCTGCTTGTTCGCGGCATCGTTCCACCGAGATGACCAAGTCTCCGAGGAGATGCGGTTCGTCCTCATCGAGAGTGAAGTCCATTTCGTCTTCGCCCATCTCATCAAAGGCAAAGCTGATTACATCGGTCGGAGCATCTTTTCCTCTCCACTCCCGATTCACCTCATGGATTTCTTCATTCGTTAAATACGTGACCGACAATTCACTCGGTTCTTCGACCTCTTCTAATTGTGCGGCATGTTTTAGAATCGACTCGACAAGCTCGATTTGAGACACCGTCAACAATTCATGTTCATCGTTCGAGATGATTTGCATGTAGTTCTCCCTCTTTCTTTAGTTCTGGATATTCAATTCGCTCGTGGAACAAGCCCGTCAACGTCTCGCATGCGCTCTCACCGACGCGCCAAATTTCTTTTGTCGTCAAATCGCAGTCTTCAAACTGTCCGTCTGCCAGTTTATCACGGATGATGGCACGAACGAGCATCCGGATTTTCTCCGGAGTTGGTTGTTTTTGCGAACGAACGGCCGCTTCGATTGAGTCGACAATCATGACGACCGCCGCTTCACGTGTTTGAGGCTTCGGACCAGGATAACGATATCGGGACTCCACCACATCTTTCTCCTGATCTTCTTTCGCTTTGACAAAGAAGTATTTCAATAAAGATGTCCCATGATGTTGCTCAGCAATATCGATGATTTCCTTTGGTAGTTTATAGCGTCTCAATAGATCGGCCCCGTCATAAGGGTGAGCCATAATGATGTCAGCGGACTCTTCTGGTGTCAGACGATCGTGCGGATTCCCTCCACCTTGCTGATTTTCAATGAAGTGAAGAGGACGTTCCGTTTTCCCAAGGTCATGGTAATAGCTCGCCACTCTCGCGAGTAACCCGTCCGCCCCAATGGCTTCACATGCCGATTCCGCCAAGTTTGCCACCATCATACTATGGTGATACGTGCCAGGCGCTTCCATCAAGAGCTTTCGGAGCAATGGATGTGTCGGACTCATCAATTCGACGAGTCGACCAGACGACAAGACGCCAAACCATGGCTCTAGGAAGGGCAAGAATCCAAATGTCAACACGATCGATAGCAAGGCGCTGATGACGGCGAACCCAGATAGGTACATCGCCATTTCCCAAGTCACTTGAACGTTTCGCAATAAGAGCAACGCGATGACCATGATGATATTCACGATGCCGAGTAAGACGCCCGACAAGAACAAGCGTTTCCGCTGAATTTTTGGTTCGACTAAAAAGACGGCTAAGAAACTTCCGGTCGCGACATATACCAATGTCATGAAGTTCGTGCTTTGTCCGAATGTGACGACGATACTCCCCGCAATCATGGTAATGAACGCCGATGCGAGGGCGACACGCTCGTCAATCAAGATACGTAGTAATAATACGACGAAGGCGGTCGGTGCCAAAAGATAAGCATACGTCGTGTAGTCGACGCCGATGTATCCGACGCCAAAGAAGATACCGAGTTGTAACAGAAGCAACCCATAGACGGTCACTAATATTTTCGGGCTTAGTAATAGATCTTTGATTTTCGAACGGATAAGCATGAATAAGAACCCGCCCGTCAATAATCCGCTCAATAAGAATGATCCGAACAGTGGAGCGAGTGACCGGTTCGGATCGATCGCTCCAGTGAGTTCTAGCTTCCGATAAATCTCACGCGTGACGACTTCCCCTTGACTGACAAGAAGTTGCCCTTCTTGGATGATGACAGGATCGACTGCATCGACGGCTTCTTGTTCTTTTTGACGAGTCGCCTCAGAGTCAAACACATAGTTCGGAACGATGAGTTCATCGCTTAATGTTTTTGCGATTGCACGGAATTCAAACGAAAGTGGTGATTGATCAACGATTGCAGCCGCGCGGTCTCTGGCCGCTGCGACCGCTTCATTACTCGTTTCAATTCGATCATCCATCACTTGTTGCAAAGCCGTTACCGTCACGTCTTCAACGGTTTGGCGCGTATCTTCCGTCGCCTCGAGGAGTGAGTTCAACTCTTCGTCCGCGAGTACCCCGCTCGCTTCCGTCGAGTTCAGACGGTTCTTAATATCTGCAAGTTCCGTCTCTTCATCGGTCTGGTCGAACGCTGCGAACAATTGCTCGACTTTAGCAATTTGTTGGTCGGCAAATTCCCGACGGAGCGAAAACTGACTGCCGACACCGTTCGTTACTTCTTGTTTCAACCGTTCAGTCGCCACTCGGTCCTCAACCGTAATCGGAGACCGGATGTCCTGTTCGGCAATCCCTAACGGTTCCACACTAATAATGGATGGGCGCACGGTGAAGTATAGAATGGCACCTAGTAAGAGAAAGAAAATCAGCGAAATCGTCGCGACTGTCCAATGTTTGGCTTGCTGCATTCGTGTGCCCCCCTTTCACGATCGTTTACCTCACTATCGTCCTTATGTGAGGTCTGTACTATAGGCGTTGATAATTTTCTTAACGAGTGGATGGCGGACGACGTCAGACGCGCTGAAGTGTTCAAAGTGAATCCCATCCACACCCTCTAATAAGCGTAACGCCTCTTGTAAACCTGACGCCTTGCCTTTCGGTAAATCGACTTGTGTCAAATCCCCCGTGACCACCATCTTCGATCCAAAACCGAGTCGCGTCAAAAACATCTTCATTTGTTCTTTCGTCGTGTTTTGTGCCTCATCTAATATGACAAACGCATCTTCTAACGTACGTCCACGCATATAGGCGAGAGGGGCCACTTCGATTGTCCCTCGTTCTAATAAGCGATTCGTCTGTTCGACGCCGTAGACGTCGAATAAGGCATCATATAACGGCCGAAGATACGGATCTACCTTTTCTTTCAGATCACCTGGTAAAAACCCAAGATTCTCGCCTGCTTCTACGGCAGGTCGTGTCAAGATAATCCGTTTCACCTGACCTTCTTTTAGTGCGCGCGCCGCTAGCACGACTGCTAAATACGTTTTACCCGTTCCAGCCGGTCCGATTCCAAAGACGAGGTCTCGTCGTTCGATTGCACGAACATAGCGACTCTGCCCAACTGTTTTAGCACGAATCGGTTTTCCCTTGTTAGTCGTGAAGACGACACGCTCATAATGTTCGAGCAGTTCGTCTCCCTTTCCAACTTGGATATGTTGAATGACACTGATGGCGTCACTTTCGTTAAGACGTGCACCTTTTTTCACTAACGTCTGTAACGTGAGGATGACTTGTTTTGTCAATTCTAGTGCTTCTCCAGTATCGGCTTGGATAATCAATTCCTCGCCTCTTGGAATAAGTGCCACTTTCAATTCTGTCTCAATCGCTTGGAACACTTCATCTTTCGGTCCGAGTAAAGCTTGTGCTTCATTCGCATGTTCCATGACGAAAGGTATTTTATCAGTCATAATCAATGGATACGTTGCCCCCTCTAAATATCGGTTATTCCTCTTTTACTTTAGCACTATCACGCCTATCGTGAAAGAAAGACCGTGTATTTTCCCCATGCAAAAGGCAGTAACGCGAGGTTACTGCCTTTGCCTTACTTCTTTCGTTTCGAGACCGGAGGTTGTAATACCTCGCTCCAAATGACAGCTTCCCGCATTTGTTTTTTCGAAACTTTCAGTTGTCGCGGTTTAATTTCCTCCTGAATTGGAGGGATTTTCACCGCTTGTTCAAACTGCGCACTCACTTTCGGCATCTCGACTTGACGTTCCCGAGGAGCTGGTCGCTCTTCGGTACGCGCTATCCGACGTCTCACCTTTTGTGGTGCTGGCTTTTGTTCTGATTCGGAGTCGTCAAACGCCGATTCAATTTCTTTCATCACGTCTCCGACCGAATCCAAGTAGCGTTTCAGTTCACTGCTCTGAGGACGGTCGCCTGAAGACGATGACTTTTCAAGCCGCTTCATCACCGCCGAGGCGATTCCGAAGGCTGCTAACAAAAGTACCCATAGTCCATCCATATTTATCACTCACTATCTGATTCAGAATCGATAGGTGACCCGATCGCTTTACGCATTTCCGTATCTGCTTGAACGTTCAAGTAATTCACGTAATCCATGACGCCGAGTTTACCGTTACGCAACGCCTCGGCCATCGCGAGTGGCACTTCCGCTTCGGCGCCGACAACTTTCGCACGCATTTCCTCTACAGAAGACTTCATTTCCTGTTCGCGAGCAATCGCCATCGCACGACGTTCTTCCGCCTTCGCTTGGGCAATCTTTTTATCTGCTTCGGCTTGGTCAGTCTGCAGGACCGCCCCGATGTTCTTACCGATATCGATATCTGCAATATCAATCGAGAGAATTTCAAACGCCGTACCTGAATCCAAACCTTTTGTGAGTACGGTACGTGAAATCATATCTGGGTTCTCAAGTACGTGCTTATGATTGTTTTGCGATCCGATTGTCGATACGACACCTTCCCCGACACGGGCGATAATCGTTTCTTCTCCCGCACCACCGACGAGACGATCGATATTGGCACGCACTGTAATACGTGCTTTCGCCTTCACTTCAATCCCGTCCATTGCCACACCGGCGATAAATGGTGTCTCAATGACTTTAGGGTTAACCGACATTTGTACGGCTTCAAGTACGTTACGTCCTGCCAAGTCAATGGCAGCGGCACGCTCGAACGATAATTCGATGTTTGCGCGGTGTGCCGCAATCAATGCGTTTACGACACGGTCAACATTACCACCCGCTAAGAAGTGACTTTCGAGTTGGTTCGTGTTTAAACCGAGACCCGCCTTGACTGCTTTAATCAATGGGTTAACAATTTTTGATGGTACGACGCGGCGAAGGCGCATCCCGACCAATGTGAAAATCGAGACGTGTACACCTGCTGCGAATGAGCTGATCCATAATCCGATTGGTACAAACGTGAAGAAGACAGCAAGCGCAATCAATCCTCCACCTGTAATGAGTAACGTCGTCAATAGTTCTGGTGTCATTCTGTTACATCCTCCTTCGGTTCTATAAAGGTCCGAACGACAATCCGCCCTGAATCCACTTTATATACCTGAATTTTTGTCTGCTGATCGAGATAGCCACCTTCTGTCACGACGTCAATACGTTCTCCGTCGATTTCGGCAGTACCGGCCGGGCGAAGTGGTGTTAACGTCACACCGACTTTCCCGAGAAGTTGTTTACGGTCATCATGGGACAAGTAACCTTTTTCGGTCGATGTCGAATCCGTCAAAATCAACCCTTTATAAATGAGCGGACGATTCGTACTTAATCGGCGGTATGCCCAGAACCCAAGTCCAGTGAGCACCGCTGCCGCCAAACCGATGGAGAGCCATAGCTGACCGATTGTCGCACCCGCCATGATCAAACTGGCAACGACCGCTCCGATCCCAAGCAAACCGAACAATCCAAACCCTGCAACGAACACTTCAATTCCAAGAAGGACGACTCCGACAAAAAAGACTGTCAGAATCACTCCGAGACCAAATGTCATCGTCTTGCTACCCCCTTCCAAATTCAAAGCTATCTCCTATCTCTAGTGTATACGAAACAAGAATGAATGTGGTTTCAGAATACGCAAAAAAAAGCAGAAACTTTCGGTTTCCCGAAAAGTTCTGCTTTTTCATCAATTCGTCAATTGTTGTTTGACGATTCGGTTCACAAGACCACCGTCTGCCTTGCCTTTGACTTGCGGCATGACGACGCCCATCACCTTACCCATATCAGATGGAGCGGATGCGTTCGTTTGAGCAATTGCTGCTTGGACGATCGCAGTCACTTCATCTTCTGAAAGTTGTTCAGGCATATAGGCTTCTAGGACGACAATCTCTTCTGCTACTTTGGAAGCAAGGTCTTCACGACCAGCGCTTTCGAATTCTCGGAGGGAGTCTCTGCGCTGTTTCATCTCTCGGTTGAGCACCGTGAGTTCCTCTTCCTCGGTAAGATCTTGACGACCTAGTTTGATAGCCTCATTTTGGAGCGACGCTTTTACCATCCGGATCGTCGTGAGACGATCTTTTTGTTTAGCGCGCATGGCTTGCTTCATGTCGTCCGTCAAGCGTTCTTGAAGACTCATGAGCCAACACCCTCTCTACACAATGAAACTGGAATCAGAATTTCTTACGCTTACGCGCAGCTTCTGATTTCAATTTACGTTTTACGCTTGGCTTTTCGTAGTGACGACGTTTACGAACTTCGGCAAGTGTGCCATCTTTCGAAACACCGCGTTTGAAACGACGAAGAGCGTCTTCAAGCGATTCGTTTTTACGGACACGAGTTTCCACTAGTTTTCCCTCCCTCCGAATTACACGACTAAGGAAACGTGTTTCACACGTCATATCATATTATAGTGAAATTAAGTCGTGTGGTCAACCACTTATTAATAGTCGCTGTCTGAACGTCCGCCTGTGACGATTGCGATACCAGCTGAAGCACCGATGCGTGTCGCACCAGCATCGATCATCGCTTTCGCTCCTTCGAAGTCACGAACACCGCCTGAAGCTTTTACGCCGAGGTCTGGTCCGACTGTTTCACGCATGAGACGAATGTCTTCGACCGTTGCGCCACCAGTTGAGAAACCAGTTGATGTTTTGACGAAATCTGCTCCAGCTTTCACTGAAAGTTCAGCAGCTTTCTTGATTTCTTCTTTTGTAAGCATGCACGTTTCAAAGATGACTTTGACGAGTGTACCGTTTGCCGCTTCGACAACCGCACGAATGTCACGCTCTACGAGGTCGTAGTCGCCGTCTTTGAGTGCTGCGATATTGATCACCATATCGACTTCATCCGCACCGTTTGCGATCGCGTCTTTTGTTTCGAACGCTTTCACTTCAGGCGTGTTCGCTCCGAGTGGGAATCCGATGACTGTACATACTTTGACGTCGTCATCCGACTTAAGTTGCTCCGCAGCATATTTGACCCATGTCGGGTTGACACAGACGCTTGCGAACTTATATTCGAGCGCCTCTGCACAAAGTTTTGTAACTTGATCTTTTGTTGTTTCAGCTTTTAAAGCTGTGTGGTCGATATAACGGGCTAATTCCATTATTCATTTCCTCCTCTGACAAATAAGTCTGACATCTAACATATTACCATGTTTTTTCGAGATGTAACAGCTTCCAAATTTAAATGAGTTGACGACGTTTACGAGCGACGACCCAACTGTTCCAACTGAAAAAGAAGATGGCCAGCCAAATACATGTGAATGCGAAGACATGATATGCTGTGAACGGTTCATGATACATGACGACTCCAATAATCAGACTAAGTGTCGGTGCGATAAATTGAAGGAATCCGACGAGTGTGAACGGGATATGTTGTGCCCCGTAACCAAACAAAAGAAGCGGAAGCGCCGTCACCACACCGGTTCCTAGCAATGCGACCCAAATCATCGGTGACATGTCGAAGGCAATCTGGTCCGTGACGACCTGATTGCTGAGAAAGATGAGCGCGACAGGAACGACTGCTAACGTCTCAATCCCAAGACTCACTGTTGAAGCGAGAGGTCGCCGCTTCTTCACCATTCCATAAAAACCAAACGTACTCGCTAATACGAACGAGATCCACGGAAACGAGCCATATCCAAGCGTCAAGACGAGGACGCCGATTGACGCGATCCCGACCGCCATCCATTGGACTCGGTTTAATGATTCCCGAAAGACGAGCACCCCTAACACCATACTGACAAGCGGATTAATGTAATAGCCGAGGGATGCCTCGATGATATAACCGTGATTGACAGCCCATATGTACACGAACCAGTTTGCACTGACGATGAATCCGTTCAACATGAATGCGTTTCGTGTGGCAGGGTGGCGAAGAGCGTAACCGAACTCTTTCCACTGATTCGTCCATCTTAATACGAGTAAAATAAATAAAAAGGACCAAACGATACGATGTGCCAAAATTTGCCCGCTCGGCACTTCTTGCAAAAACTTCCAATAGATTGGGAGGACGCCCCACATCACGTAGGCCCCGATTGTCGTCCATACTCCCTTGTTCACACGTTCACCCGCTCTCTTTCAAGATAAAAATAGTTTAGTCGATGAATGACTTCCGATACAAGGCTTTTGTTTCATGAAAAAAGGACGCGAAATCGCGTCCCTTACTGTTTATTGCTTTACCTGTTCGATGGCGGATAGAGCTTGTGCTAAATCTTCAACTAAATCATCGATATCTTCTAATCCAACTGAGATTCGAACAAGTCCGTCCGTGATCCCGAGTTCTGCACGTCGCTCAGCTGGAATCGACGCATGCGTCATACGAGCCGGGACACTGATCAAGCTTTCCACTGCACCGAGACTCTCTGCGAGCGTGAAATACTTCGTCTTCGCGACCATCATTTCAGCCGCTTCGGCCGAACCGACGTCAAACGCAATCATTCCACCGAACCCACGCGCTTGCGACAAGTGGACGCGTTTCGCTTCTTCACTAGAGACACTCGGGTGAAGGACACGTGACACGTTCTCATTCGATTGTAAGAATTCAACCAACGCCCGTGCGTTCGATTCAATCTCTTCCATTCGAACGGCAAGTGTCTTGATTCCACGGACGACGAGGAAGCTGTCTTGAGGTCCGAGGACTGCACCGACTGAATTTTGTAGGAATGCCAACGCTTCTCCTTGTTCTTCCGTACGTGCGACAACTAAACCTGCCACGACGTCACTATGACCGCCTAAATATTTTGTAGCACTGTGTAAGACATAGTCGGCACCAAGGTCGATTGGATTTTGGAAGTAAGGTGTCATGAACGTGTTGTCTACGACGAGCAAGACATCTGCCTCATCCGCAATTGTGCGCATCGCTCGGATATCCGTCACGTTCAAGAGTGGATTAGTCGGTGTCTCCACATAAATCATTTTCGTGTTCGCTTGTAGCGCATCACGAACCGCCGTTTCATCGGATGTATCGACAAAAGTTGCCTCCAAGCCTCGTGACTGAAATACTCGATTGAATACACGATACGTTCCTCCATATACATCAGACCCGACAATGACGTGGTCTCCAGATTTCAACAACATGAGTACGGTCGAGATGGCAGCCATCCCAGAACCAAATGCAAAACCCTGCACACCACCTTCGATATCCGCTATGAGTGTCTCGAGTGCGGTACGTGTCGGGTTCGCAGATCGAGAATACTCATATCCTTCCCGTAAGTTACCGATTCCGTCTTGCTTATATGTGCTCGTTTGATAAATCGGTGGTGTGACCGCCCCTGTTAATGGGTCGGTCGTTTTACCGCCGTGAATGAGTGCTGTCTTTGTACGCATGTTCTGCCTCCTTGACAATTCCTTGACTTAAATATCGTTCTGCACTGTCTGGCAAGATCGTCACAATCGTGCCTTCTGACATTTGATTTGCTTCCTTTACACATGCTGCGATGGCAGCACCAGAAGAACTTCCGATGAGCAATCCTTCCTGTTTCGCAAGATGCGCCACGTAATAGAAGGCTTCCTCATCTGTGATGGTATGAATCGCATCGACATAAGACTTTTCCAAAAATGGCGGCCATTTTTCGACGCCAATTCCTTCTGTTTTATGTGGACCTGGCTCACCGCCGTTCAAAATCGAACCGACCGGCTCCACGACAACAGTTTTCGTCCCCTGTGGTTTTAACGTTTTGGCGACACCAGTGAACGTACCTCCTGAACCCGCCCCCGCTACAAATACGTCGATTTGTGGCACGTCCTTCAACAACTCTTGCGAAAGGATGTCGACATAGGCGTCCGGGTTGTCCGGATTTGAAAACTGTTCCGGCACGTATGCGTCATGTTCTTCAGCCAACTCAAGTGCGTGACTGATTGCGCCTTTCATTCCAAACTCGGTTGGCGTGTTGACGACGGTCGCTCCAAGGAGACGCATCAATGCTTGTTTCTCTTGACTAAACTTTTCAGGGGTCACGGTTATCAGACGAATGTCGTATCGCTGACAAGCGAGCGCGAGTCCGATTCCCGTATTCCCGGCTGTCGGCTCGATCACCGTACCACCTGGTGCCACATCTCCACGTTTCATCGCCCGCTCAATCAAATTCATGCCGAGTCGGTCTTTGACACTTCCTCCCGGATTCATCATCTCCATCTTCCCGTACACTTTTACCGTAGCTGGAACAGGTAATGAACGGAGCTCGATGAGCGGTGTGTCCCCGATGAGTTCATAGACGTCACGGACAATCATCTTACGCTTCGTCCTTGAAGACGATATGCCACTCGTCACGTTTCGCAAGCATGTCAGCTGCTAATTTTTTGGCTCCCTCAAAATCATGATGGTTCGCATTCCCGCACTGTACCGGGTTTTGCGCTGGCAATTCTTCCGCGTTCATCGCATCGCGCAATGTCGCTTCTACGAGGTCGAGCATGCGCTCATAGTCCCCATCATTCAACATCGTCCAATAGAAACCTGTTTGGCATCCCATCGGCGAAATGTCCACGATGTCTTCTGAATGATTACGACTGTTTTCGGCGATCAAATGCTCGAGAGAGTGAACAGCACGCATCGGCATGAGGCCTTCGTTCGGTTGGATGAAGCGAATATCATACTTGTAAATCGTATCAGCCGTTCCTTCTTTCACACCGGCGAGACGGACAAATGGAGCCTGAACTTTCGTATGATCCAAGTTAAAGCTTTCAACGTTATATGTTTTCATGAGTAATTCCTCCTAATTATTTTGTAGCGACGACAAGCCAAACAAATTTATTTTTCTGTGTCATTGTCACGTTGTATCCATTCGCCTCTAGCATCGTACGAATGGTTGTCGTATATGGATAATATTCACGATTTAAATCCTCGACCAAGTCTGAATAGCCTTGTTCCGTAGCCCAGTCAATAATTTCTTGACGTGCGTGTGGAGATTCGAACATCGTATCAAGCAATACGAATTTCGGATGTCCCCAATCACGAACATATTGACCGATCGCTGTTTCCTTCTCAGAATCCGTCAAGTGATGGAAAGCGTACGAGGAAACGACCGTATCGACATGTGAGAACGTTGGATAACGGAGAAAATCTCCATGTTCGACCGATATGCCCAACTTCTCAATTGCAATCTGCCTCATTTCTGGAGAAGGTTCGATTGCAATTAAAGGATGTCCCTTTAAAATTCGGGCACTCAAGTTGCCTGTGCCGACACCAAATTCCAAGACCGTTCCTTCAACGTGTAACGCAACGTCATCAAGCATTTGATCATATCCGACAAATACTTCATGATATTGTTCGTCATGCCCCCCGACTGCCGTATCGTAATCTTTCGCCCAATCCTTGAAGATATCCATGAATGGTAAATTCATAGCGCCACCCCATCCTTAATTCTGACTAAATTGATATGTTTTATTGGTATTTAACATTAACGTTACATTAACAGGTTTTTTTGAACATTTCAAGTCATTCGCGTGATTCTGACGATCACCAAAATTTGATATAGGTCTTATGATTCAGGTCTTTAGTAATTGTCTGAACATTTAAATTTGTGCAAAAACACTCCCCTACTTTACGAAAAAATCCACTCTTTTTCCCCTGAACAACGATATGATAGTTCACAATGCAAGAGGAAATCTTTGTTTTTTACAGGTAATAACAAATATTAGGGGGTAAACACGTTGTCAAGAAGAAAAGTCTACTTAAACGCTTCACTTGCTACATGTATTGCTTTAACACCTGTGTTGATTCAAGCGGGTACGTCATCTGTTTCAGCAGAAGCTTCCATCAAACCAAAAATTGAGCTCGAAAAGAAACAGAAAAAAGTCCGAGTCGTCGTCGAACTCGTCGGTGCACCTGCAATCGCAGAAGCAGCGCAAAAAGGGAAAAAATTTAATGAGTTGACGAAATCAGAACAAAACAAGGCACAACAATCTGTACAGTCTGAACAAAAACGCGCAAAATCCGCTTTGAAAAAACAAGGCGTGACTGCTACACCGATTGAAGAGTTCACGACCGTTTTTAACGGCTTCTCCACTTTCCTCTCAACAAGTGAAATCGCTAAAGTTGAAGCTCTACCTGAAGTAGCGACTGTCCATGTCGTCAACGAGTATGAACGTCCTGAAGTGAAACCAGATATGGTCACAAGTAACGGAATGGTACAAGCCGAACAAACATGGGGAGATTACGGATTTGCCGGGGAAGGCACCGTCGTCGCTGTCATCGACTCGGGAATTGATGCCGACCACCGAGATTACCGAATCACAGATTCGAAAACGGCAGAATTGACGAAATCAGAAGTCGATCAGGCCATCACTTCGTTCGGTCTACCTGGTGAATATGTGAATGAGAAAGTCCCATACGCCTATAATTACTACGACGAAAATGATGATATTAAAGATGACTCACCTGGCGCTTCCATGCACGGTCAGCACGTCTCAGGGACGGTCGCTGCAAACGGTGATCTCGAAAACGGTGGAATTAAAGGGGTCGCACCTGAAGCTCAAATCCTTGGTCTTAAAGTATTCAGTAACGACCCGAATTACGCATCTACATACGGAGATATTTATATTAAAGCGATTGACGATGCGATCAAGCTAGGAGCAGACGTCATCAACATGAGTCTTGGTTCAACAGCAGGTTTTGTCGAAGCCGACTCTCCTGAACAACAAGCCGTTCAACGCGCTGTAGACAACGGTGTCTTCATGTCCATCTCTGCTGGGAACTCAGCATACTTCGGACATGGCTTTGACTTACCAACGGCTTCAAACCCTGATACGGGTGTTGTCGGGGCTCCAAGCGTAAGCCAAGCATCGACATCGGTCGCTTCACTCGAGAACGATCAAATTCAATTGGACGCTTTCCGCGTCGGTGACGAAAAAATCGGATGGAAGAAACAAGATGGACCTGCATTCTCGGAAGGTACATATGACGTCGTTTACGTCGGAGATGGGCAACCAGAAAACTATGCTGGTAAAGACGTGAAAGGAAAGCTCGTCCTCGCCGTTCGCGATGGAGGATACTTCTACTCGAAGATTCAAAAAACGGCTGAGGCACAAGGGGCAGCCGGTGTCATCGTACGAGGCGCTGTCTCACACGGAGACTATGTGTCTATGGCTCTCGATCAACCACTCATCCCGATGGCATCACTCAGCATCCAAGACGGGAACGAATTAAAAGAGAAATTAGCGGATGGACCGCTCCAACTCACGTTTGCTGGTGACCGAATCAGCGTCAACAACCGTTCGGCAGGCGCAATGTCTGATTTCACATCTTGGGGTGTCACACCGAACCTTGACTTCAAGCCGGAGCTTTCAGCCCCAGGCGGTCAAATTTTCTCAACGTTCAACGACAACCAATACGGTTTGATGAGCGGAACATCGATGGCCGCACCTCACGTTGCCGGCGGTGCAGCTCTTGTTCTTGAACGCGTCGATCGCGATTTCGACTTGAGCGGAGCGGCTCGTGTGACGATGGCAAAGAACTTGCTACTCAATACTTCGAAGCCCGTCACAGACATCGGACCGTATAACCAAGAATTGAAGCAGTCTCTTCCATATTCACCACGTCGGGCAGGAGCTGGTCTCATGCAACTCCATGCGGCCGTCACATCTCCGGCAGTCGCGTATGAGAAGAAGACGAAAGAAGCGAAAGTCGCTTTAAAAGAATTGTCGAAGAGTAAGGCGAAGTTCACGATTGTCGTTGAAAACATGTCTGACGAATCACTCACATACGATGTGGCCGCTTCCCTCCAGACAGACCTTGCCGTTACTAACAAGGATGGCGTCATTCAGAATGCGATGGAAGCTCAGGCGCTTCAACAAGCAATCATTAAGATCAATGGCAAAAACACAAGTAAAGTCACGTTGAAGGCAAAACAAAAGAAAGAAATCACCGTATCGATTGATGTCTCGAAGGCACAAGTACTTAATCCTGAGACGTTAGAAGGAACGGTATCTGCAAAATCAGTCTTTGAGAATGGTTATTTCGTCGATGGATTCCTACGCTTGACTGACCCACGTGGGACAGACGGCAACCCGTCACTCGTTGTCCCGTTCGTCGGATTCGAAGGCGATTGGGGCAAAGCACCAATCTTTGACGAAACGATTTATGAAGATGGTTCATTCTATGGAATCTCTGGATTGGTCGATGCGGCCGGGAACTATTTAGGAGAGAAACTTGATGAGTCTGTAGATGAAGAAGCGGTAGCGATTTCGCCTGACGGGGACGGTTCAAAAGACACGGCTACCCCGGTCTACTCGCTCTTACGAAATGCGAAAGACGTCAAGTATCGGATCGTCGATGAAAAAGGAAACGTCCTTCGTACCCTTAAAATCGAAGAAGAATTGAGAAAGAACTACTTTGATGGTGGAAGCGGTGACCCATACTACTACACGTCAGATAACGCTTGGGACGGAAAACTGAACGGAGAGATGGCGCCGAAAGGAACGTACTACTACGAAATTGAAGCGAGCATCGACTACATGAAAAAACAAGCCCAGACGTTACGGATTCCAGTGAAAGTGGATTACACGGATCCTCGTTTCACGATTCGTTGGAACGAAGGTGTGGCTAGTGTCAAAGCATCCGACGACTTTGCAGGCATCAACGGTATCGAATTCCTTCTTAATGGGAAAGTTGTTGCGAAAGAAGCAAAAGATACAGCAAACTTCACACTCGATGCGCCACTTGAATCAACGGACCAACTATCGGTTCGCGTTTCAGACAATGCGGGTAACGTGATCACACGCGACGTATCTACAGAAAATGACGCAGATAAACCAGGAGTCTTTGTCGATGCACCACTCGCCCTGTCTCCTTACGGTTCATCGATTGTACCGATCATCGGTCAAATCAAAGATGCCTCTGACGTTGTATCGTTCACTGTCGACGATGTGGACGTACCACTCACGTATGACGCAGCTGCAAAACAATACACGTTCAATACGACACGTTCGTATGAAGATGGATTCCACAAGATTCGTTTCATCGCGGAAGACACGTCTGGTAACGTGACGAACTTTGTCCGTCCAATCTTTGTCGATTCTACGGATGCGACGCTCTCAATCAGCAACGTGCCGAAAAACGTTTCGGCGAAACAAAACTCTGTGAACGTGAAAGTTCAAGTGACGGATAACTTTGACGACATCAAACTCCGTGTCAACGGTGATTTGAAATGGAGTCATACGTTGAAAGAACCTTATGCGATGCGCGCATTCTCACGTACCGAAACCGTCTCGCTCCCTGTAACAAAGGGACAAAACACTTTCACATTTGAAGTGACTGACCTCGGTGGCAACGTGACGAAGAAAGTCATCACGATCAATAAAAAATAATGGATTCACGAAAAAACGGCTGCCCACGTGGGTCAGCCGTTTTCTTATCCTCTCGCCAATTCAAGCGCGTACGAGATAGCAGACAGTGCATAAAGAGGAGCCGTCTCCGAACGAAGGATACGAGGTCCGAACGCGCAAGCGATCGCCCCCGCCTCTATCCATTGCGTGACTTCCGCTGTGTCAAATCCGCCTTCCGGTCCCGTGATGACGAGGAGACGTTGTTTTGATTGAAGACGATTCAATGTGTTGGCAAGTGCCGACTGCTCGCCTTCTTTCGCCGATTCTTCATATGCAATGATGACTTCGTCGTATTGTTCGAATTGCTGTGACAGTTGCTTCGAAGTGAGGAACGTACATGACGGGACGACGGCCCTATACGATTGCTCAGCCGCCTCTTGCATGATTTTTTGAATACGTTCTACTTTTTTCGGCACTTTTTTTGAGTCCCATTTGGCGACTGATCGGGAAGATTCGAACAATAGAAGTTGATGAACGCCGAGCTCGGTCGCTTTTTGCGCGACAAGTTCGACCTTGTCTCCTTTTGGCAACGCATAAGCGAGCGTCACGTCAATCGGCAGTTCGGTCTCTGATTGACGAGTCGACAATACTTTAGCCACTCCACTTTTCTTCTCAAGCGACGTCACGACACATGCGTACTCATTGCCCGTCCCGTCGAGAAGAACTATTTCGTAACCCGCCCCTTGTCGCAGGACCGTTCCGATATGATGAGCGACATCTGAAGGAAGTGTCACAACATCGCCTGTGAAAGCTTCTGGTGTCAGAAAATAACGTTGCATAGCTTATCCCTTCTTGGCGATGATCGCGACCCAGTCTTCCATCACGCGTGTCTCTTCAATTTCAAACCCTGCAGCCATCAGAGCGTTCGTGACTTCCGCCCGTTTCTCTCCAATGATGCCGGATGTGATGAAGCGACCTCCCGTTTTCGTACGAGCATAAGCATCTTCGATGAAGAGAAGAATGACATCAGCAAGAATGTTTGCCACGACCAAGTCATATTCTCCGTCCACACCTTTTAATAAATCTCCCGTGTCGACTTGAACGAGTGATTCGACACCGTTCGTCTCCACGTTTTGACGAGCCGATTCAACGGCAACCGAATCCAAGTCTAGCGCTTTTACGCTCGTCGCTCCAAGTTTCGCAGCGGCGATCGACAATACGCCTGATCCTGTACCGACATCAATGACGCGGTCACCTTCCCGGATGTAGTTCTCAATCGCTTGAATACAGAGCATCGTCGTCGGGTGTGTCCCTGTACCGAACGCCATGCCCGGGTCAAGCAAGATGACATTCTCTTCCGGTTGTGGTGTGTACTCTTCCCACAAAGGGACAATCGTCAGCTGTTGTGAGATTTTGACCGGCTTGTAATACTGCTTCCAAGAATGCGCCCAATCTTCCTCATCAATCTCTGCGACCGTGACCTCGCCTGATCCGATATCAAGCATGTTCCGGAGTCGCTCGATTTCTTTTTTCAAGTTTGCGAGCACATCTTGGAAATCACCTGAAGCCGGCACGTACGCTTTGACGTGTACTCCAGATGTCGGATACGTTTCACGATCCGAAACGTCCCAAATCTCTCCGAAATGGTCTTCCGCCATCATTCGGTCGAAGTCTTCGACGTCCTCGATGACGACACCTTGTGCCCCCACTTCGTGTAATAAGTTCGATACGGCTTCCACCGCAAGCTGTGTCGTGTGGACACAAATTTCAGACCATTTCATCGTTTGTACACACTCCTTTTAGTGACTAAAGAACTTTTTCATTTTTTGGAACATGCCGTGTTCCTCTTCGACACCCGATTCGCCACTGATTTCTTCGAATTCACGAAGCAATTCTTTTTGGCGGTCCGTCATATTTTTCGGTGTCATGACAATGACGCTCACGTACTGGTCGCCATTCGCGCCACCACGCACACTTGGCATCCCCTTTCCGCGTAAACGGAACTTCGAGCCAGTTTGTGTTCCGGCTGGCACTTTCAAACTCACGTTCCCGTGAACCGTCGGAACTTCGATTTCTGCACCGAGTGCCGCTTGTGCGAACGTGACCGGCATTTCCATCGCAATGTGTTGGTCGACACGTTCAAAAATCTCATGAGCTTTCACGCGGACGACGACGTATAAGTCTCCCGCTGGTCCTCCGTTCACGCCAGGACCGCCTTTTCCAGATAGACGGATCTGTTGCCCGTTATCGATACCGGCTGGGATTTTCACCTCGACGGTCTGTTTCTTCTTCACATGACCTGAGCCGTGACAAGTCGGACATTTTTCTTTGATTGTCTTACCACTACCGTGACACTTGCTACAAGGACGTTGATTGACCATACGACCGAGAATTGTGTTTTGCTCAACCGTCTCGACGCCACTGCCGCCACACTGGTTACACGTTTCTGGTTTCGTTCCAGGTTTCGCACCGTTCCCCATGCACGTGTCACATTCGACTTCGATTTCGAGCTCGATTGTTTCCGTCTTGCCTGTCACACTCTCCATGAAATCGAGGTCAACAACGTATTGATAATCTTCTCCGCGACGCGGTGCGTTCGGGTCTTGACGGCGTCCGCCGCCTCCGAAGAACATGTCAAAGATATCCCCGAATCCACCTTGGAAGTCACCGCCGCCTCCGAACTGGTTCGCCCCTTCAAAACCGAATCGGTCATACTGGGCACGTTTTTGTTCGTCAGAAAGCACTTCGTAGGCTTCACCAATCTCTTTAAACTTATCCGCCGCATCTGCCTCTTGGTTGATGTCCGGGTGATATTGACGGGCCAATTTCCGGTATGCCCGCTTGATTTCTTGTGCAGAGGCCGACTTGTCGAGCCCGAGCACTTCATAATAATCTCGTTTCGCCACTATTCTCGCTCCTATCCTTACAATCTACGTATCGATTTTACCGATTCTACCTTAACATGGAAAGAGCCAAAGCAGAAACCTGCTTTGGCGCTCTCCTTTACAACGGCTGTTTATTTACGGTCGTCGAGATCCTCAAACTCTGCGTCCACGACATCATCGTCCTGTTTCGCTTCTGTTTGTGGTTCTGCGCCTTCAGCACCTTGCTGTTCAGCCATTTTAGCATATACTTTTTGCGTCAACTCTTGAACGACAGCTGACAATTCGTCTTTGGCTGTACGGATCGCCTCAAGGTCTGAACCTTCGAGAGCAGTTTTCGCTTTTTCTTTCGCAGCTTCTGCTTTTTCTTTGTCCGCCTCTTCCACTTGCTCACCAAGGTCTTTGATTGCCTTGTCTGTCGCGAAGACGAGTTGGTCTGTTTCGTTGCGAAGTTCCGCTTCTTCTTTACGTTTGTTATCTGCGTCAGCGTTCGCTTCAGCTTCTTTTACCATACGCTCGATTTCTGCCTCATCGATACCTGAAGAAGATTGGATTGTAATCGATTGTTCTTTGTTCGTACCGAGATCTTTCGCTGATACGTGAACAATTCCGTTTGCATCGATATCGAATTTAACTTCGATTTGTGGCACACCACGTGGTGCTGGCGGAATGTCAGTCAATTGGAAGCGACCAAGTGTCTTGTTGTCTGGTGCCATCGGGCGTTCCCCTTGAAGGACGTGGATGTCAACAGCAGGCTGGTTATCTGCAGCAGTTGAGAACACTTGTGATTTCGATGTCGGGATTGTCGTGTTGCGATCGATCAATTTCGTCATCACGCCACCCATTGTCTCGATACCGAGTGAGAGTGGAGTCACGTCGAGAAGGACGACGTCTTTTACGTCTCCAGCGAGAACTCCACCTTGGATTGCTGCACCGAGTGCAACAACTTCATCCGGGTTTACCCCTTTGAATGGCTCTTTCTTCGTGAAGTCGTGGATTGCTTTTTGAACGGCAGGGATACGTGTCGAACCACCGACGAGAATGATCTTATCGAGGTCAGATGGTGTAAGTCCTGCATCTTTCAAGGCACGACGAGTTGGTTCCATTGTGCGTTCGACAAGGTCAGCCGTCAATTCTTCAAACTTCGCACGCGTGAGTGTCATCTCCAAGTGGAGTGGACCTGCTTCACCTGCTGTGATGAACGGAAGGCTGATGTGTGCGCTTGTGACGCCTGAAAGGTCTTTCTTCGCTTTTTCAGCTGCATCTTTCAAACGTTGAAGTGCCATCTTGTCTTTCCCGAGGTCGATGCCGTTCTCTTTTTTGAATTCTGCAACGAGGTAGTCGATGACTTTTTGGTCAAAGTCATCTCCACCGAGACGGTTGTCACCAGCTGTAGCGACAACTTCGAATACGCCATCACCAAGCTCAAGGATTGAAACGTCGAACGTACCACCACCGAGGTCATAGATCAAAATCGTGTGGTCTTCACCTTTATCTAATCCGTAAGCGAGTGCCGCAGCTGTTGGCTCGTTGATGATTCGTTTGACATCAAGACCAGCGATTTTACCAGCATCTTTTGTCGCTTGACGCTCAGCGTCGTTGAAGTATGCAGGAACTGTGATGACTGCTTCCGTGACTGTTTCACCGAGGTAGTCTTCAGCATCTTTCTTCAACTTCTGCAAAATGATTGCCGAGATTTCTTGTGGTGTGAATTTCTTGCCATCTACGTCAACTGTATGCGACGTACCCATGTGACGTTTGATTGATTGGATCGTGTTCGGGTTCGTGATGGCCTGACGTTTTGCGACCTCACCTACTTGACGCTCTTCCCCTTTGAATGCAACAACCGAAGGAGTCGTACGGTTACCTTCTGCGTTTGAGATGACGACTGCTTCGCCACCTTCCATTACTGCCACACATGAGTTTGTAGTCCCTAAGTCAATACCGATAATTTTACCCATCGTTTATTCCTCCGTCTCGTTAAGTAGTATTATTCTGCAACTTTTACCATGCTTGGGCGAATGACTCGACCATGCATCGTATATCCTTTTTGAAGCTCCATCGTCACGACGCCCGACTCGAACTCGTCGCTCGGCTCTTGCATGACTGCTTGATGGAAATTCGGGTCGAACGGCTGTCCGACTGCTTCAATCACTTCGACTTGCTCAGCATTCAATACGTCAAGAAGTTGACGATGAATCATGTCGACGCCTGATTGAATTTGCTTGGCATCCTCTGAAGTTGCTTGCACTTGAAGTGCACGCTCAAAGTTATCAATGAGCGGAATCAATTTTTCAATGACAGACTGTGAAGCAAACTTGACGCGTTTTGCATTCTCTTCATTCGTCCGACGACGGAAGTTGTCAAAGTCAGCACGAATGCGGAGTTCGCTCGCTTTCAACGCTTCGATTTCTTTTTGTAAGTCCGTCCCCTCAGAACTTTCTTCCACAATCTCAGCATTTAAAACCTCATCTTCATTTGATTCAGTTGACTCGTTCTCTTCTGTCTGTGCCGAGTCTACAGATTTTTCTTCAAGCACGTCTTCTTGTTCGTGCCCGTTTTGATGATCTGCTGTCATAGTAAAACTCCTTTCCGTCACTCATCTAGTTTCGTTCGCCGCAACGCTTCGATAATTTGTCCCATCATTTGGACACCGTGACGGTAATTCATTCGAGTCGGGCCAATCATGGCAATCGTTCCGAATGTTTTTCCATCTAGTGTATAATCCGAGGTGATGACACTACAATTTTGAAGGGCGACAATTCCGTTCTCGCTCCCAATGCTCACATAAATCTCGCGATTTGGCAACGATTCGAGCCAGTGCGTCAATCGTTCTTGCTCATCAATCCATTCTAGGAATGGTCTGAGCGTGTCTAACGTCTGAAACTCAGGTTGGTTGAAGATATTCTTCTTGCCTCCGAGATAAAGCGAAGACGGCGTTTGAATTCCAACCGTCGATTGAATCAGTTGCATCATATTTTCATATTGCTGTCGCTGCGCGAGTTGCAATTTTGCAACCTCTTCTCCGATTCGGACTTTTAGTTGTCCGATCGCTGTTCCGACGAGACGATCGTTTAACAGTCGAATCGTCTCCTCGATGACTTCAGGAGCTACACGAGATTCGAACATGACCGTACGATGCTCGACATGACCTTGATCCGTGACGATGAGAACGACACCCCGTCGCTCATCTAATGGCATAAAGTCCACACGTGCCAATCTTTCGGATTGGCTATTGGGACCGAGGGCGACCGTCGTATAATTGGTCAAATCAGAAAGGAGATCTGCAGCTTGGCGAATCAGGATCTCAGACTCTTTTGAAGATTGCTTTAAACGCTCTTCTAAGCGACCCGTTTCCCGCTCGTCGATGATTTGCTTCTCGACGAGGTGGTCCACGTAATATCGGTATCCGACCTCTGACGGGATTCGACCCGCGGAAGTATGTGGTTTTTCAATCAACCCCATGTCTTCCAAATCGGCCATATCGTTCCGAATCGTTGCCGAACTAAACGTCAAATCGTCTCGTTTCGATAACGTACGCGAACCGACCGGTTGAGCCGTCTGAATATAATCGTCAATGATGGCTCGAAGAATGAGCAATTGTCGATCTGTCAGCACAACATCACTCCTCTCTGAAAAAGTTACCTCGCTTTATTAGCACTCATATTTAACGAGTGCTAATCACACTTCAAATATTATCATGTTCTCACTATTTGTCAATTCATACACTCGGATTTTTTCACCTTTTTTACAGACGGCAAACCTGAAAAAGAAACAGTGTTTCGTTATGATAGAACGTGAGGTGATGAAATGTTTACAACAAAACAATTTAACGTATTCAAACAGGACGGACTCGACGAACGCATGTCTGGCATCCGTTCGGATATTCAACCGCTCTTCCATCGGATTTATGACGAGGTCGGACCACAACTCGAGGCAGATGTCGGAATCCCCCTCTACCTGCATGTCGCAAAACATGCACGTCGCACGGTAAACCCTCCGAAAGACACATGGATGGCCATCTGTCACGATAAGCGCGGGTATAAAAAACATCCACACTTACAAGTCGGGCTTTTCGACGACCGCGTTTTCATCTGGCTCGCATTCATCTATGAGATGCCGAATAAAGATGTAATCGCGAAACATTTGCAACAAATTGATTTTAAATCAACGTTTACTGATTTCCATATTGCGGGCGACCATATGAAAAAAGATGCGTTCCTAATTGAAGAGACATCAAACGAAAACATCCAGGCGTTGCTCGAGCGCTTCGGCACTGTCAAAAAAGCTGATTTCTTAATCGGACGACAACTGCCTGCCGATGCATCGATTCTTCAAAACGAAGACGCTTTTCTCGCTTTGGTCGAAGACACGTTCGCTCGGCTCACGCCGCTCTATCGTGATCTCGTCTTATAATGCTAAAAAATGGACAAATCCCAAATAAGGGACTTGTCCATTTTTCATGACTCGGTATGCTCGAGTTTTGCCTCTCCGATAAATGCCGCGAACGCTTCATTCGCGAGTGGTAGACCAGACGCCGTCAATCGGATATGGGAGTCTGTCCGTTCAATCAACGACTTCTTCACCAAATCGTCGATGACGTGACCGAACACATGATCGAGTGCCACGCCATACTTCTGTTCAAATGTCTGAAGAGAGACCCCTGAACGCATGCGTAATCCGAGGAACAGCTCTTCTTCCATTTTTTCTACTTCTTCCAGCTCAGTCACCCGTTTCACCGGGATGCCTTCCGCTTTAATATAGTGAGGAATCGGTGCGATATTGGCACGACGTGTGCCATTTAAATAGCTGTGCGCACCTGCCCCGAATCCATAATACTCTTCGTTCCGCCAGTACACTTGGTTGTGACGACTTTCTCGACCCGGCAACCCATAGTTCGAGATTTCGTATTGCTTCAGTCCATGTCGTTCAAGTGTCTCCATCACTTTGAGATACATCTCGACCTCAACATCCTCTCCCGGTAGACGGAGCTTACCTTTTCGGTCTTGAATCGCAAACACGGTATGCGGCTCAAGAATTAAGGAATAGGATGAGACGTGTTGAATCGGAAGCTGTAGCGCTAGTTCTAAGTCTCGGTCAATCTGCTCGAGCGTCTGCTCTGGTAGCCCGAACATGAGGTCAATCGAGATATTATCAAAGCGTTTCGCTGCTTCATTCACCGTTTCAAACACGTCGTCAGCGCGATGCGTTCTTCCGATCCGTTCGAGCCCACCATCGTCGAACGTTTGGACACCGAAGCTGAGTCGATTGACACCACCAGCTTTCATCGTGTCGAGTTTTTCCGTACTTACAAAGTTCGGGTTCGCTTCGACAGAATACTCTAGGTCGTCTGAAGCGAACGGGAGGAGGTGTCGACGGACCATGTCCATCAGGCGACCCATCTGCGCTTCATTGAGCGCCGTCGGTGTGCCCCCTCCAATAAAGATGGTCTCAATCCGTTCTGTCGGAAACGCTTCGAGCGTCAATACCATCTCTCGTTCTAATGCATCTAAATATTCATCAACAGGTTGGTTTTTTAAAAACACCTTGTTGAAATCACAGTAATAACAAATATGTTCACAAAATGGAATGTGAAGATATACGGCTTTAGCCAATTTCGGCCACCCCTTTCTTCTCATTCCATTTATAACGCTTTTCGTCCGTTCTTTCCAGCCTGCGCCATCAATCGAACCGATGAATAAACAGACCGCTCTTTAATTTTGGTTCGAACCATGTCGATTTTGGTGGCATTTGCCCACCCCCATCAGCCACTCGCATCAACTGTGGCATCGTCGTTTCATGGCACGTAAACAGTAATTGGTCAGGTACTTGCGCGAGTTGTTGCAATTCTTCGATTGACCGGTTTCCTCCAACAAAATCGACTCTGGCATCCGTACGAATATCTTCGACGTTGAAGTACGGAGCAAGGATATCACGCTGTAAGATGGCGACATCGAGATCCGTTTCATCTTTTCGTTTCGATAACTTGTAATAATTCCCTCGATACGCAGCGCCGAACACGCCATGACTTTCAGGTAAGACGAGTTCATCTTCTTCTGTCACTTCATACGAGAACGAAAGTCCTTCCAACATATGTTCTACTTCTTCAGGTGCGATAGTTGTCAACAGACGGTGGTATGGCAAAATCGTCAACTCGTCGCTCGGGAAGAGGACACCTAAAAAGTGTGTTCGTTCATTCTTTTGAGAATGTTCCCCACCCATTTCAGAAACGACCGCTGCCGCTTTCGCGCGATGATGACCATCTGCGATATAGATAGACGGGATCGTCGCACCAATCATCATGACACGCGCGAGTTCTCGACTCGGAATCATGAACCCTTCGTGTAACACGCCACGATCATCCGTAAACGAGAACAGTGGTTCTTCTTCCGTCGCACTCGTTAAAATCTGTTTGAGACTCGCATGTGGCGGGTGGCTGAGCAAGATCGGACCGGTATGCGCCCCTGTCGCTTGGACATGTTCAACCCGTTCCCGTTCCTTCGTTTCACGGGTATGTTCGTGAATCTTGATTCGCCCGGCTTCATAGTCTGCAACAGAGAATGTGGCGACTAAGCCCGTTTGCTGACGCTCGTTCCGGGTCAATCGATATACGTAAAATCCACTCGGACGAACCGTCAGCTCGTCTTCGTATAGACGTTCTAGCTCCTGACGAGCACGCTTTCCCCAGTCTTCGAGTGAGAGGTTTGCTTGAAGAGCTTCTGGCTTATCTACCTTCAAAAATGAGTTCGGTTGCTCAGCGATGACCGCCTTCGCTTCTTCTACAGAAACGACGTCATACGGATCTGCGGCAACTTCTTTAGCGTGTACGGGCATGTATGGGCTGAACGGTTTAAATACGACCATAGGATCCTCCTTAAAATTCTCGGACGCGAATGACGCCCTTGATGTCATACAGTGCATGAATCGATAACGGTTCATGTTCGTTGTTGTCTAAATCAATCAATGTATAGGCCATCTCGCCTCGGCTACGGTTGATCATGTTATCGATGTTCAATCCATGTGAGGCGAGTTCTCCCGTAATTTGTCCGACCATGTTCGGCACATTTTGATGCAAAATCGCGAGGCGACGTTTGCCGGTATACGGAAGTTCCGCATTTGGGAAGTTGGCGGACGAACGGATGTTACCGGTCTCCAGATATAACTTCAGCGTCTCGACGGCTTGAATGGCACAGTTGACTTCTGATTCCTTTGTCGAGGCACCGAGATGAGGCAATGCCATCACTTGAGGATGTCCGATGAGCGAGTGTCTAGGGAAGTCGGTGATGTATAGCCCGACGTGATGATGGAATGCTTCAACTAAATCAGCATCCTTCACGAGCTCTCCACGTGCGAAATTCAAAACGGTCATCCCAGGCTTCATCCGTTCGAACCAACTCCGGTCGATACTGAAGCGCGTCTCTTTCGTCAGCGGCATATGAATCGACAAGAGATCAACAGACCCTAGAACCTCACTCAAATGCTTGGCGCGTGTGACATGTTTTGAAATGTTCCAAGCGGCATCGACCGAGAGATGAGGATCATATCCGATGACATCGACCCCGAGTTGGAGAAGGTCGTTAGCAAGTGAGGCCCCAATGGCCCCAAGCCCGATGATCCCAACTTTCTTCCCCCGTAACTCGGCCCCGAGGAACTGCCGTTTCTGTTGCTCCATCGCTTCTTCCAACTGAGATTGTGACTCGACCGCCTGTTCATTTACCCAGTTGAAACCTTTGACGATCGGTCTGACCGAGAGGATCATGCTGGCCAAGACGAGTTCTTTCACCGCATTCGCATTCGCACCAGGAGTATGAAACGCCACGACTCCTTGTTTCGCCAGTTGATCAAGCGGGAGATTATTGACTCCGGCACCTGCCCTTGCAATGGCGAGCAGATGGGGCGGAATTGCTTCATCGTGCACGTTATGACTTCTGAGTACCCAAGCATCGGCCTGTTCTGAAGCATTGATGATATATTCATTCGGCTCAAATCGTTTCAGACCCGCTGTAGCGATTTGGTTAAATGTTTTGATGTGATACATTGTTCTCCTCCTCAAATGCTCTCATGACGTCGACAAGGCGCACAGCACCTTCTTTTGGCATCGCGTTATAAAGACTCGCCCTCAGACCACCGACGGAACGATGACCGCCGAGTTCGAGTAATCCGCGTTCAAGGGCAAATTGTTCAAAGCCCATGTCTCGATTACGGTCACCCGTCGTGAACGGGATGTTCGTTAAGGAGCGGCGTTCTCCCGATACGAGAGAAGAAAATACATTCGATTGTTCAAGGAACGAATAGACCGTATCGCTTTTTTCACGATTCAGTTGCTCTATCGCCTCGACACCTCCTTGATCTTCGACCCACTTGAGGACACGTTCTGCCGCATACATACTGAACGTCGACGGCGTATTGAATAACGTATCGACATGAGACGCGTAATGAAGATAACTTGGTAGCTCGATCGACTGAATCAAGTCGCGGCGTATGATGACGACCGTCAGTCCTGCTGGACCAATATTTTTCTGGGCACCAGCATAGATCATCCCGAAGCGCTCAACGTCGATGTGCTCGGCAAGAATGTTCGAAGAAGCATCCGCAATGAGTGGGACATCCGTTTCGGGTATAGTCGTGAATCGGGTTCCTTCAATCGTATTGTTTAATGTCACATGTAGATAGTCGACATCTTGAGCGAGTCTCGGTTCAAATGACATCCCACCCGCCTCATCTATGAGCGGATGGATGACGTCGACCTGCCCGAAGTGCCTAGCATCTTCCATCGCTTTTTTAGACCAAATCCCTGTATCGACATAGGCGAATCGATTTCGATTCCGTAAATTCATCGGGATCATGGAAAACTGCAGTGTCGCCCCACCTTGCAACCAAAGAACGGCATAGTTCTCAGGAATATGCATGAGTCTTCTGAGTCTTGCCTCGAGCGAGTCGACCACTTGTTGGAATGACTCTGAACGATGACTCGTTTCGATGATCGAGACCGCTTCATATTCGAACGTCAGGAGATGTTGTTGAATCTCTTGCATCACTTCTTTTGGTAGCATGCCGGGACCCGCAGAGTATGTATACGTCGACACGGTGTTTCCTCCTCTTTTGTCTGTCTAAGGGTGTACTCTTCCTTAAAAGAAGTGCCATTTCCTGCCTAAACAAAAAAATCACCCCGATTCGAACATCAGGGTGATTCAATCCAATTATTCTTCGTCCATCGATAGAACGGACATGAACGCTTCTTGCGGGACTTCGACAGACCCGACCATCTTCATGCGCTTCTTACCTTCTTTTTGTTTCTCAAGGAGTTTTCGCTTACGCGAGATGTCTCCCCCATAACATTTAGCCAAAACGTTTTTACGAAGTGCTTTGATTGTCGAACGTGCGACAATTTTTGTTCCGACGGCAGCTTGTACCGGGACTTCGAACTGCATCCGCGGGATGAGTGCTTTCAACTTCTCGACGATCACTTTTCCGCGCTCATACGCAAAGTCACGGTGAACGATGAAGCTGAGGGCATCGACCACTTCGTTGTTGAGCAAGATGTCCATCTTCACGAGACGTGATTGACGATAGCCGATCAACTCATAATCGAGAGACGCATACCCTTTCGTGCTCGACTTCAATTGATCGAAGAAGTCATAGACGATTTCACTCAGTGGGATCTCATACGTGATTTTGACGCGTGTCGTGTCGATATACTGCATATCGATGAACGTCCCACGTTTCTTCTGGCATAGTTCCATGATGGCCCCGACATAATCGTTCGGTGTCATGACGGCCGCTTTGACGTAAGGTTCTTCAATCGATTCCACTTTTTGTTGTTCCGGCATCTTCGATGGGTTATCAACGTGGACGACTTCTCCTGAAGTTGTCGTCACGTGATAGATAACCGATGGTGCCGTCGTGATCAAGTCGATCCCGAACTCACGCTCAATCCGTTCTTGGATGATTTCCATGTGAAGCATCCCTAGGAATCCACAACGGAAACCGAATCCGAGTGCCTGTGACGTCTCAGGTTCAAACTCGAGCGCGGCATCAGAAAGTTGAAGCTTTTCGAGTGCCTCACGAAGGTCGTTGTAGTTGGCTGCATCGATTGGGTACAATCCACAGTACACCATCGGGTTCATTTTACGGTAACCCGGAAGCTGACTCGTGGCAGGATTTTTCGCAAGTGTGATCGTATCCCCGACACGAACATCTCCGACTGTTTTGATTGATGCAGAAAGTGTTCCTACATCACCGACGTTCAATTCTTTGACCGAGACAGGTTTCGGTGTCGATACACCGAGATCCGTTACTTCGAACGTCTTCCCTGTCGCCATCATTTGAACTTTATCTCCTACTTTGACCGAACCGTTGACGATTCGAATCGATGCGACGACACCGCGGTAAGCATCATAGTATGAGTCGAAGATCAAAGCTTGTAACGGTTCTGACGGATCACCCGTCGGAGGTGGTACGAGTTCGACGATTTGCTCGAGAATCTCTTCGATTCCAATCCCTGCCTTGGCAGAAGTCGGGACCGCATCGCTCGCGTCGAGACCGATGACGTCTTCAATCTCTTGACGGACGCGATCGACATCCGCTGACGGCAAGTCGATTTTATTGATGACCGGAATGATTTCCAGGTCGTTATCGAGTGCTAAGTAAACGTTCGCAAGAGTCTGCGCTTCAATTCCTTGTGCCGCGTCGACGACGAGAATTGCACCTTCACATGCCGCAAGCGAACGCGACACTTCATACGTGAAGTCGACGTGTCCTGGCGTGTCAATCAAGTGAAGAATATACTCTTCTCCGTCTTTTGCCGTATAGTTCAATTTAACAGCGTTCAATTTAATTGTAATCCCACGCTCACGCTCTAAATCCATCGCGTCAAGCGTCTGCTCTTTCATCTCACGAGCCGTGAGTGCACCAGTTTTCTCAAGAATCCGGTCAGCGAGTGTCGACTTTCCATGATCGATGTGAGCGATAATCGAAAAGTTACGAATCTTCTTCTGACGATTCTCTAATTCTTGTTTATTCATATATGGGTTCACCTATCCTTCTCATGCATACCGTGTCATTATATCAAAATCCTAAAGTAATGTGTACGACCTACTACAACAATACCACATATAGTTTTCAGAATAATCATCAAGTGGTTGCTTTTCATATAACCGTTTGCTACAATTGTGCTTGTTCTGTTGAATGATTACTTGAAGTAATAAGAACATACACTTTCTTGTTTCAGGAGGTGACAAACAATGGCAAACATCAAATCAGCAATCAAACGTGCAAAAACTTCTGAAAAACGTCGTGTTGCGAACTCTCAAGAGAAAGCGGCAATGCGTACAGCAGTAAAACGTGTTGATGCTCTCGTACTCGAAGGAAACAAAGAAGCTGCTCAAGAAGCTTTCGTCCTCGCTACGAAGAAGCTCGACAAGGCTGCATCAAAAGGCCTTATCCACAAAAACAAAGCAGGTCGTGATAAATCACGCCTCGCAGCTCGTATCGCTGCTCTCTAATTAGAGACCAAACGAAACAGCCGCCTCCTACTCGGAGCCGGCTGTTTTTTTGTATACCATGACGTAGTGAGGACCAATCCCAGGAATATCGAACGGTTCACCAATTCGCTCGAGACCGTTTCGTTCGTAGAAGCGAACGGCCACCTCTCGGGCGTTACACCACCACGACCCATCCAACTCTTCATGTAATGCCTGTAGGAAACGCGACCCGATTCCTTGTCCGGCTAGATCCGGATCCGTCGCCATTCCCCGAAGTTGATACGGCACCGACTCGCCTTCGATTTCTCTTGATGACAACATGACAGTCGCGACCGATTGCACGTGGTCTCTTTCGACCCAAGCAAAATGACGTGTCGTCGACGTCTCATCCCCTTCAAAATAACAAGTCTCAATCCCTTTTCCCGGTCTGAGTACAATGTGCCGAAGCGGAATCACATCTTGCAGAGATACTTGTTTCAATCCCATCTTCTCACCTCACAGTAAGGCCAATTGGCAAACGAGTGTATCGAATACGATTTGTTTATCGCCACGACCAGTTTTCATCGCTTCATCCGCATCTGCAATCAACGTTAACGCTTGCGCGAGCTGCGCTTCTGAAAAATTGCGACTCGCTTGTGTTGCTAGTTTGACGGTATATGGATGAGCACCAATTTTTGAAGCGATTTGTTTTTCTCCGTACCCCGCTTCTGTCAACTGCTTTGATAGATACATGTTTCGGTATTGCCTTGCTAACAAGCCAAGAAGTCCAATCAGTTCTTGTCCTTGCTTCTCTAAGTCACGTACTAACCGAAGCGCCGCATCTGCGCGTCGTTTGACGAGGAGCTCGGACAGCTGAAACACATTATCTTCTAGCGTACGTGGTACCAAATCATTCACGATGTCGATTGGAATCATCGCGCCTGTTCCAGCATATAACTGTAGCTTTTCTAATTCTCGGACTAATTTTCCCCAGTCATCCTGACATAAGAACAACAGTCGCTCCATGGTCGCACGTTCCATTTTTTGTTGTTCCTGACTAAGCGTATCATTCACATAACGCATCAATTCTGCTTGGCTCGGCTTTTTCGCTTCGAGTACGATGGCCCGTTCTTTCAATCGTTTTACGATTTTTTTACGTTCATCGAGTTTTTCTGACTCGACAATGAGGACGAGGACCGAGTAAGTCGCAGGCTGAACGACATATTCGGCGAGACGGTCGACGTTATGCTTTTGCTTTTCTTTCGCTCCCGTCAAAAATTGGGCATTCTTGACGATGACTGTCCGAAATTCACTGAAAAAAGGGACCGTTTCCGCTTCATCGAGCGCAGTATCTAATGACGTCTCTTGGAGATCGAGTTGCATGACATCAAATTGATCACCGGATGGGTTGGCCGCCTTCACGATTCCACGTTCCCAATTCTCTAATAAATACTTTTCAGTTCCATGGAGAACATAGACGCTCGCTAGTTTACCATTATGTAACCACGGTTCATTCAAAACACACACCACTTTCACAATTTATTCTCATCTAAACATAGATTATCTTCGCATGATTCGCTATACTTATAAAGGAAGTATGATAAGGAGGGACCTAATATGCAAATCAACTCTGTACGCCCACCGAGTGAAAACCCGTTTGAAAATGACGTTCAATGCAAACGTAATGACGCGATCGACTCTGCGATCGGCTTCATCGTCCCATTTGGCTTTTTCTTCACGATTTTCTTCATCGGTGTCATCATCAAGTTCTTGAGCCTATAAGTTTTCAAACGATTGCCCCGGGGGAGCAATCGTTTTTTAGTGTATCATATTTATTCACGTGCTAGTCGATGATCCCCCGACACATTCTTTTTTCACAGATGATCATCCCATCGAGATCCGTTCGCAACAAGCGACGTCCGAAAATCCGATCTAACGTCTCCTGATGTGGGTGGCCATAACGATTGTTCGCTCCGACGCTCGCAATCACCCATTCCGGATCGATTCGCTCGAGTAGCTCTTCCCCTGACGACGTATTCGATCCATGATGCCCTAACTTAAACACGTCGACGTCCACCGTCGGTAAGTTAGTCTCTTCTTCTATAGGCAAATCCCCTGTCAATAAGTACCGCATGCCACCTACGTTCATATAGAGGCTGATCGAATGATCATTTTCATCTTCATGCACTTTAGTCGGTGAGACAATCCATATCCAAGACATCGGTCGATTTCCTGCCTCGAGATAGCGAATGGATGCCCCGTAATTCGTCGCCAACTGAAGAATCTCCTCACGCTTCTCCGCATTCGCCACTTCTTTCGATAACCAAATCTCCTTTACATGCACGAGCTTCAACAATCCTTCTAAACCACCGATGTGGTCATGGTCTGCATGCGTCAAGAGAACAAAATCAAGTGCACGCTCCCCACGCTTCCATATATATGGAGCCACAACGTCTGCTCCCGGGTCATACACTGTCCGTTTTTGCTCGTTGGGATCCTGAAAGACGCCGCCGACATCAATCACACCAATTGTTTCTCCTGACTCTACAACAATCGCATCGCCTTGACCGACATCTAAAAATGTCACCCGTGGAGCCTCTGCCCATTCGGCCCAACCGGCAACGAGGATACATGTCAATATGGCCATACACCATCCCAACCATCGCTTCCGTTGGACAAGAAGTAAACTTCCCCAAATCCCAATCCATAAAGCGACTTGCTGCGGAAATGTCAGTTCATGCAACGGTAGCCATGGTCGATTCATATCATGCATGGAGAATATTCCGTTAATGGCGTCTAGGATCACCATGAATATCGGTGCAATTTCTGGAACGACCCAAACAATCAGTGCAAGCGGCATCATCACCCATGATATGCAAAACGCCATGATGATATTGAAAAGGGGTGCAGCGACGGATAGAATCGGTTGAACTTGCCAAAGGACAAATAATCCAAATAGTTGGGCAAACACGGACAACTCCAACAAACCGGTCCACAGTTGTCTCGTGACCAACAAGAAGAACGTCATCCCGACCGTTAACTGAAACCCTAAGTTTGAGAGAAGGTGTGGTTGAAAGGCAAGCATGGCAGCTGCGCACCAACTTAAGAGACGAATCGGGTCCCTTACCGATACACCAAATAAAGAAAGGATGAGCAACACATCTGCCACGAGGACAGCTCGTGCGACCGGTGGTGAAAAACCAGTCAGCCATCCGAACGCCGTAATCGTCAATAGAATCAATACCGTCTTCGTCTCTCGTCGAATCGGGATTGGCCGAAACATTGCTCGAAGCGCGACAATCAGCATGGCGATATGCGAACCTGAGATGACGAGAAGATGCAGGAGACCCGTCACTCGATATGAGAAAGAAGTCTGTTCGTCGAGCATCCGACTCTCACCGAACAGTAAGGCCTCTATGTATAGCGCGACATCGGCGCGATATTGTTGTTCAATCTGTTGGAGACGTCTTTCTTTCCACCTCAACATCCAACCGTCCATCCCTGCTGTCGGACGGCACTCGTCGATTCGCTTGATCTTTCCTTTAAAGGATAAGTCCGCGCTAGCCGCCCATTTCTGTTCGTCAAATCCCCCGATGTTCCGTAACGGCTGAAACAGTTCTTGTTCCATTTCTACGAGACACGTCTCACCAGGTCTACCAATCGAGAGCTCCCTCCCCCGCAACACACCTTGATGAGTCCCCACGTTCCCATATAATCGGGTCGTCTTCCCGTTCTCTTTACGACTCTCAATCGAGAACACGATTGTGTCTGTCGGTGTCCATTCTGCTGGATTGGCATGTAGCCATGCGATCAGGATGAGGAGAATGACACCGAGTTTCGCAAATAGATGTTGTCCGCCTCGAGACGCGACATATAACACACCGGAAACGATTGTGACGAGGTAGATTCCTTCAGTCAATCCGGTCACCATCACTATCGCAAATAGTGGAAATAACGGCATCTCATGGTACCAATAAGTAAGGTTTCATACTTTCTAATGTTTTCTCCCCAAATCCTTTCACATCACCTAAGTCCTCGTATGTTTTAAAGGGACCATTCACTTTCAGGTGGTTCAGAATCGCGTCTGCTTTTGCAGGACCGATGCCAGGGACCGACATCAACTCGTCTTTCGTGGCACTATTCACGTGTACCCCATTTGGTTCTTGCTCTGTGCTAGGTACCTCTTGTGCAATCGGTGCATCTCCTTTTTTCGGTACGATGATTTTTACACCGTCCACGAGTAGTTGTGCCAAGTTCAATCGTTCCGGGTCGGCTTCATCTGTTAATACGGCCAACGAGAGAACATCCCCGACTCTAGCACCTTCTGGCACGGTATAGACGTTCGGAGACTCGACCGCGCCTGTGACATAGACGACGATTTCTAATCGCTCTACGGTCTCATCCGGAACTACTTCTTCTGATTCTACGACGAATTCATCGACGACACGTTCTTCTGGTTCTTTACTATAAAATAAATAACCAACACCTAAAAACAGGACGACGACAACACCGATGATGACCTGCTTCCACTTTTCCAAGACGATTCTCCCCCTGTTTCGACTATTGTATCTAGTATGCCGAATCTAGCGTGACTACACTTGTCCCGTTCCAGGTCTTAATTCATTCTCAACGGAGTCGTTTGCTTACCTGCTACGTACCCGACCCTCATACAATATGAAAGATAATCGCTCATTTCCTTGCGACAACAGAAGAAGGAGCCCAAACATTCGAAACAGCAAAAAAACCGAAAACCAACGATGGTCTTAGGTCCTTCTGCATAAGGATCATTACTCTTCCTCGAAATGCTGGACTTGGTCAGCGAGTGCCGCAGCCTGTCCTTCTAGTTCTTGCATCAACGTAAAGATTTGATCAAAGCTTGCTTGTTGTTCTTTCATCGAAGCAGCCACTTCTTCATTTCCAGCTGCCAATTCTTCTGTCACGCCCGATACTTCCTCGACACGACGCAACACGTTGTTCACTTCACTACTAGATGTGCGCATCTCTTGCTCAATCGTACGGACGAACGAGGCAACATGGTCTGTACGTTCATGGATGCGGTTAAACGCTTCCTTCGTCAAACCGAATGCTTCAAGCTGTGCTTCTTGTTCGCGTTTTGATTCGTTCACCGTTTCTGTCAATCGTACGACTTCTTGTTGAATCGTCTTCACGACATGGAAAATCGAGCGGGTTGCCTTATTGCTCTCTTCGGCCAACTTTTTAACCTCGCTCGCCACGACCGCGAACCCACGTCCTGCTTCACCTGCACGAGCCGCTTCAATCGCTGCGTTCAAGGCAAGTAAATTCGTCTGAGCCGCCACGTCTTCCACGAGTTTCGCCATCGATTCGATCTCCGCCGTCTGTCTAGCAAAATGATCCATTCTCGTGACAAGCACTTCATTTCGTTCGCTCGAGCGATCAAGGATATGTTCCTGATCCGTTAACGTCTCAATCCCGGCTGCCACTTCTCGAGTCATCTCAGTCGTTTCTTCTGTCGTCTGTTTCGTTTGATTCAAGCTCGTCTCGAATGACGTCGCCATCGTATGGACCGAGCTGAGCGTCTCTTGCAATTCATTGGCGATGGACTGCGCACCATGCGCCATTTCATCCACTGCGTTCGTGATGTTTGACGTCGTGCTGACAACCGCTTCATTTTCAGCCGCTGCCGTTTCCGTCATCCCATTCACCTTCATCGATGTCACACGAATCGAACCGATGACCGTTTGCAGAGATGCTGTCATCTCGCGCATCGCGCGTTCAAGTCGTCCGATTTCGTCATTGCGATTCGATTCTGGCAATGTGACAAGACGTCCTGAAGCGATGGCTTCTGCGACTTTCACGTTGCGCTCGAGCGGACGTGTGATAGAACGCGCGAAGAAGAAGTTGTAAATGCCTAGCGCTAAGACAACGAGAATCGTTAACAAGATTGAGATGAATAATAGACGCTCTGTTTCATTTGCCGCCTCTACTTGAAGTGCCTCGTAGAACGAACCGTTCTTAGCAATCAGTGTGTTGATATCATTTAACAACCCTTCGAGCTTGGCAGCTTGTATCCGAGCTCCAATCCCACCTTCTAATGCAGACTCGACATCGTCGTTCACTTGTTCATACTTCGTCGTGGCACGTTCTAGATGATTCGAAAACTCTGGAATCAAGTAAGACTGTTTTAATTCATCAAACGTTTTCGCATTCGATACACGGATTCGCTCAAGTTGGACGAGTGTTGATTGATTCGATTGTTCGCCAAGCGACGTCCAGAGCGACTGTTCTTGTAAGAGTGACGTCTCAAGCTGAGACAATTCAATCATCTGACTCCCGTACTGTTCATTGTAAGTCTGCAGACGGTTCAAGGTCGACAAGACATAACTCATCATGAGAACGATCAAGACGACGGTGAACACCGTTGAGAAGATAAACCGTTTACGTAAACTCATTTTAGTGTCCCCTCTTTCAGTTGACGTTCGACCGATTCATACTGAGTTGTCTCATTCTCATCCCATTGAATGCGACGAAGTGGCGCTAAGCCGACGCCTCCTTCTTCAATACCAAGGATGACATGATCGTTGAACGGCTGTGTCGTCACACGACCTGCGATTTCAACGATCGCCAAATCGACTTGTTTCAACATCGAAGTCACGACCGCATCAGGTGCAATCATCGATTGATCGCTATCAACTCCGATTGCCTTAATTCCATACTTTTCAGCAGTCTCCAATACCCCGACTCCCGTTAGGCCAGCTGCCGCATAGAGAACGTCTGCGCCCTCTTTGATTTGTTTCTCAGCTAGTTCGCGTCCAAGCTCGGGTGAGGCAAAGTCGTTCGAGAAATCAACGAGCATCTCGACATCCTCGTTTACGGATTTTGCTCCACGCTCAAATCCTGCCTCGAATTTCTGAATGAGTTCAATATCCATCCCACCGATAAAACCGATTTTATCCGTCTCTGTCTCAAGACCAGCTACCGCACCCGCGAGCGCACTGCCTTCTCCTTCTTCAAACGTGACATTTAAAACGTTCGGTAACGCTGACACGCCATCAATGAGGGCAAATTGTTGATTCGGATGTTCTGCCGCCACCGTCTCAAGATCTTCCTGACACGCAAAACCGAGACCGACAATCACATCATGTCCCTCTTTGACCAACTCTTCAAACCCTGCCTGATATGTTTCTGTCTCGGATAACTCACGATAGTCGACGAACCATTCGCCCGTCTCACGTAACTCCCCCATGCCACGCATCGCCGCATCACTGAACGATTGGTCCCCGAGACCAACATCCGATAGGACGACGCCCATCGTCTGACGTTCTTCAACAGCGGCAGTCGGGTCATCGATGACCGACTGACAACCGGACAACCACAGTGAACAAGCTGTGATTGTACTGATGATTATGCTTTTCTTCATGTATTCCATACTCCCTCTCTCTATTGGTCTGACAACTCTTTTATCGACAGAGAAGACACGATTCTCCATCGTTATTTTTAAAAGTTGTGGGAATAAAATATCGGGACATCTGAGAATGTCAGATGTTTCAAAAGGGAATTTATTCTAATTGTTGAATACACATATGAATGACTTTGATGACAAATCCGAAGGGAAGATAAAGGAAATGATAGAAAAGATCATTCGACATAGTTGGAACGTCATATCTGGATTATTTGTTCTCTTGTTGTCACTTTGGTTGAGTGGTCCTGGTATAGCAGAGACAGACACCCCACAATATCGTTGGTATTTCATGCTTTGGTTTGTACTATGGACGGTCGGTTTGATCTTACAGTTCAGACCACGAACGAAATGGTTCGGTCTATTCATCACGTTCGTGCCGACATTGTATTATTTTATTTCCGTCCTAAAAGCATTTGAAGTCATTTCATACTAGTCAATCATGTACAAAAATCAGAGCCATAGACGATGTCTATGGCTCGTGTCAATTATTCTTTTGATGCAGCGACCGTCGTATCCGCTAACTCTCGCTCCGGTGCAGGTGCCTTCGCGACATTCCCTTTACCGGCAAAGTTCTCGAGCAAGTCTTTCATATCGATACCCGAAGAGGCTTTCAACGTTTGTTGCAATGAAGCCATAAGGTCCGTTGCATATCCCGTCACCTTCCCTGCTCCACCGTTTTGACCACCGCCTGTGTCGACGACCGTGATTTGATCGATGTTGCCAAGTGGTGCCGCAATTTCCTTCGCATAATCCGGAAGCATTTTGACGACCATATCGAGAATCGCTGCCTGCCCATATTGAGCGAACGCCTCGGCGATTTTCTCTTTCGCTTCCGCTTCCGCGAGACCCGTCAAGCGAATGATTTCAGCTTCCGCTTCACCTTTCGCGCGTTCAGAATCGGCTTCAGCAAGACCAGCCAAACGAACTCGTTCCGCATCCGCTTTCGCTTGTGCTTCGATGCGATATTTCTCGGCATCTGCGCTTGCGATTTGACGTGCTTTATCCGCAGCGGCCGATTGTTCGATTGAGTAACGGTCCGCATCGGCTTTTTTCTTCACTTCTGAATCATACTGTTTCTCACGACGCATGATTTCTTTCTCTTCGAGCTCGATTTGCTTTTGACGCTCGATGATTTGAACTTGCATTTGTTGTTCTGTAACTTCTTGTTTCGCACGTGCTTCCTCGAGCTCGTACGCTTGGTCGGCCCGGGCTTTGGCAACGTCTTGCTCGCGACGGTATGCCGCAATCCGGAGCTGATTCTCTTTCTCTGCTTCTGCGATTTCTGATGCTCGTTCTAACTCTGCTTTTTTCGCATCTTTCATCGCTTCCGCCTGTTTGATGCGCGTTTCTTTATCCGCTTCCGCTGTTGCGATATCGGCATCACGCTTCACTTGCGCGATACGAGGTTTACCGAGTGATTCTAAATAACCATTTTTATCTCGAACATCTTTGATTGTGAAGGAGACGATGACAAGCCCCATCTTCGCTAAGTCTTGAGAGGCGACGCGTTGGACTTCTTGAGAAAACTTGTCTCGGTTTTTGTAAATTTCTTCAACCGTCATCGAACCAAGAATAGATCGCAAATGACCCTCTAATACTTCTTTCGCCTCGTTTTCTCGTTCAACTTTCGGTTTTCCGAGGAACTGTTCTGCGGCTGTCGCAATTTCACTGATTGACCCGCCGATTTTAATGATGGCCGTTCCGTCCGCCATGACCGGTACACCTTGTTCGGTATACACTTCAGGCGTTGTGACCTCTAGCTTGCTAGAGAGTAAACTGAGTGGTTCTGCTTGTTGGAACACTGGGAGGACGAACGTTCCTCCACCACGAATGATTTTGACACGGTTACCCGAGGTGTCGCTATGTACATTTTTCTTGCCTAAATAACTACCTGTTACAATCAACGCTTCGTCAGGTCCGACCGTACGGTATTTCAAAACGAATACAAACACGAGTGCGAGGATGATGACCCCGACGATGATGCTGACTAAAATAGCCGTATTCATAAGTTATTTCTCCTCTCGAATCGTAGGTTCGTCATATGTCATGACGATGGCGATATTACTTTTCACTTCAATAATAATGACGCGATGGTCCGTGGAAATCGATGTCCCATCTAAACTTTGAGCTGTCTTCAAAAGGGACCCGGTCACTGTCTCAATCATAACTTCACCGTATCCGCCTTCTGGGATTGGTACTGTCAACCGTCCGATTTGTCCTACCAACGCTTCATCTGTCAATCCGATTGACTCTTCAGCATTGGATAATGGTAACAACACGAACAAATAGAGAAGTGTTGTCAGAGCGAGCGACCCGACCAATGCGACAGCAAGTCCAATCACCGGTGACACGTGCGCCAATGCGTTTAAAATGAGTCCGATTCCAGCACCGAGTGCTAAAAACGATAAAATAACTGCAGGGTTAAACCAGCCTTCAAACATGTCAAAAGCATCAGAGAACATCATATAGATGAAGGTTCCAAAACCAGCGATGATCAACACCCACCAGTACAGTTGATCGATTGCCTCCATTACCACCCCTCCTGTCGACGTTGCTGTTCCATAAATAACATACGTCGAAGTTGCTCGACTTCAAGGGCGAGCTGATCCTCAATCTTATCCCATTCGGATAGGGACGACGTGGATAGATCGTTCGCTTCCCGAACTCGACCAATCGATTGTTCAATGCGCCGTCGATTATATACATCGACGAGTTCTTGACGTTCGAGTCGCATCCGGTTTAAAAAATATTCAACTTCTTTTTGAACCTGAACCACTTGATCCGTCACGTCCTCAGAAGAATCTTGCATCAGCAGCCGACGCACTCTCACTTGATGAGCCACTAATTTGGCAATTCTCGCTTCGAGTTCGAGAATGTGCTTGTACAATTCCTCTACCTCATCTTGATTCGTGTCATCGCGCCACCACACGTCCATCTCACCTCACTTTACTCTAATCACTTTCATATACGATAAAACCTCATCATCGGTTTCAAAAAATCATAAAAAAATGTAAAATGAATTTGCCAGACAGAAAGGAAGTGCTCATTTTGGGCAACCAAGTCATCAAGCTATCAACTGCTGATCAAGAAAAACTAAAAACCATGTATCACAAGTATGCAGTCACCCCGCCTCCTTACGCGACTTTCAGTGCAAAAACCCCTGGATTTGTCGTCACGATTTATCAATCGGGTAAAGTGATGTTCCAAGGTAAAGATGCAGATTCCGAGGCAGTGAAATGGGGAACCCCTGCCAAGAAAAAACAAGCGTCTCCACCGAAGACGACATTACCTGAAGGCTTTTCGAATTGGTCTGTCATCGGGAGCGATGAAGTCGGAAAAGGGGATTATTTCGGACCACTCGTCGTCGTGTCTGCTTTTGTATCACGCGACCAAATCGCACTCGTCAAAGAGCTCGGTGTCAAAGACTCAAAACAGCTATCTGATCCTGAAATCATCCGAATCGCTAGAGATTTACACGCAACCATTCCATATCAAAAGGCGACACTACACAACCCGACGTATAATAAGATGCAACGCACGATGACACAAGGCAAAATGACCGCCATCGCACATAACGCTGCACTTCATGCCTTGCTTGAAAAACTGGAACAGAAACCTGACGCCATCCTGATCGATCAGTTTGCCGAAAAGTCGGTCTACTATCAACATCTACGGGCAGAGCGCGATGTCGTCCGTGATGACGTCTACTTTTCAACAAAAGCGGAAGGACTACATGTCGCAGTCGCCGCCGCTTCCATCTTAGCCCGTGCCTTTTTCTTAAAAGAGATGGACAAACTAAGTAAACAAGCAGGATTGACCCTTCCGAAAGGGGCAGGGGCAAAAGTCGACCAAGTGGCCGCTCAGATCATCCGACGTCATGGACAGGAATATTTACAAAAGATTGCTAAAGTCCATTTTGCCAACACAAAAAAAGCAATAAACTTAAACGAACGTCGTCTGTAGAGGTTCGATTTCAAATATGATATACTCATTTTATGGTTAAATGAACTTAAAATTTTTGGAGGATAGCGTTCATGTTGCATTATAAAACCTATACAATCAGCGATGACCATCCTTGGGTCGTCTTCATTCACGGAGCCGGTGGAAGTTTGTCGCATTGGTATCGTCAACTTCGCCCATTCCGTAAGAAATATAATGTGTTGCTCGTCGATTTACGTGGACACGGCGGTTCATACGATGCCGAACAATCGCTCAAACAACCGTTGAACGCCTATACGTTCGATGTCGTCGCAAAAGACGTCATCGAGGTCATGGATCACTTAGACATCGAAAAAGGTCATATGGTCGGACTTTCTTTAGGTACGATTGTGATTCAGGCGATGTTTGAACATTATCCGGACCGGATTGCGTCGGTCGTCCTTGGAGGCGCCATCGTCAAATTCAACGTTCGTTCGACACTGCTCATTCGACTCGGTAGCCTCGTTCAAAATTTCGTACCCTATATGTGGTTATACAAATTGTTCGCTTGGATTTTACTGCCGAAAAAACGGCATAAAAAATCACGGATGATGTTTGTTCGTGACGCTGCGAATTTGTGTCAACGCGAATTTATTCGCTGGTTTAAGATGACTGAGAACATCAATCCATTATTAAATCAAATCACTTCGATTCAAACGAACGTCCCGATTTTATATATCATGGGCGATGAAGATTATATGTTCCTCGAAGCTGTGGAACGGACCGCAAAACACCAACCGACTGCCAATGTCGAAATCGTTGCAGACTCTGGTCACGTCGTGAATGTGGACCAACCCGAGCAATTCAATTCGTTGTCGATGAAATTCATCGATGATCAAATTCAAGCACGCTCTCTACAAATGAGCTGATTCAGGATGCCACCATACATCCTGAATTTTTTCAGTTTATTTTCAGAAAATATTGATTATTACAAAAATAGGTGGTATTCTTTAGCAAATCCAACAAAGAGGAGATGCTTGAGATGTTCAAACCCGTACATATGAACAGCCTGCTGATTATTATTCGACTGAGGGACTGAAATCGTTTTGTTTTTGAAAAACGACTTTTCAGGCCCTTGTTCCCGTGGTAATCGGACAGGCGCCTGCACATGTAACTCGCGCCTATCCTAATTGGATAGGTTTTTTTATTGGCACATAGACAAAGAGGAGATGATGGAAGTGAAGCAGTATATGATGGATCGAATGGTAAAAATTTCAGCAGGGATGGCAAACGCCGTACTCGTCACGCTCGGTGTTGGTCTATTGATTGAGACGATCGGTAATTTGACCGGGATCGCGATGCTCGTTCAAATCGGGCAAGTTGCGAAATCTTTGTTGGCACCAGCACTAGGAGCCGGTGTTGCCTTTCAACTCGGTGGGAACACGCTCATCTTGTTTAGCGCCATGATTGCCGCAACGATTGGCGGTGCTGCTTTAAAAGCGACCGAAAGTGGGCTCGTCCTCGTTCCAGGTCAACCGATTAGTGCATTGATTGCAGCTGCAGCAGCAGTATGGCTCGGTAAACGCGTTCTCGGAAAAACAAAGTTCGACATGATGGTCGTACCCGTAACAGCCGTTCTCGGAGGTGGAATCGTCGGTGTTGCCGCAGCGGCAGTCACGACTCCTCTCATCAACTCCATTAGCCAAGGAATCACAGCGTCCGTTGAAACGTCACCAATCGCGACATCTCTCGTCATCGCCCTTGTCTTCAGTGTCATGCTCATGTCACCTGCTTCATCGGCCGCACTCGCCATCGCTCTTCAATTAGACCCTGTCGCCAGTGCTGCCGCATTGATTGGTTGTTCTGCTCAGTTTGTCGGATTTACATTGATGGCGTATCGTCAAACGGATCCAGGTGGCTTAGTCGCTTCCTTCTTTGTCACGCCGAAAGTTCAGTTCCCGAACATCATCAAAAATCCGCGAATCGTCGTTCCACCATTCATTGCAGCGATGATCTCAGCACCGATTGCCACGTTAATGTTCTCATTACAAGTGCCGTATGAAATCGCCGGTCTCGGACTCAACTCTCTCATTGCCCCGCTTCAAATTTTAGCGGTACAAGGAATGAACGCGTTTCTCATCTTCACGATGACGGGTGTTGTTCTTCCTGCACTCATTACCTGGGCACTTTATCGTGTCACGAGCCTCGTCGGTTGGACGAAGTTCGGTGACCTTGCCCTTGAAATCCAATGAAATAAGGAGCGCTGTCCAAATCGGACAACGCTCCTTATTTTTACGCTCGTACTTCAGCGCCGTGTGCTGCACGGACTGCTTCGACGATTGTTTCATATGCTGCGGTTACTTCTTCATCTTGTAACGTTCGTGACGGGTCTTGGAACTTGAGTGAGAAGGCAATCGACTTCTCTTCTGGTCCAACATTCTCCCCTGTATATACGTCAAACAAGACGAGATCGATCAAGAGTGGACCTGCCGCTTCACGGATTGTTTGCTCCACTGTTCCAGCCGGAATCGAACGTGGCAAAACGAGTGCCAAATCTCGTGAAATCGATGGATAACGTGGCACGTCTTGATAAAGAATTGTCTCTTCCCCACTAAGTGCCAATAGGTCGAGTTCAAACACATACACTTCTTTCATCCCATAGACTTCTTTTGACGTTCCTGGATGCACTTGTCCAACATAACCGATGACGTCACCGTTCATCAAAATGTTCGCCGTGCGACCTGGATGCATATCTGGCATCGATACCGCTTCATACGTGACATCAAGACGAAGTGTTTGAACCAACGTGTCGACAATCCCTTTCGCGACAAAGTAGTCGACCGGAATCCGAGTGCCTTGTGAACGATGATCCATCCAAAGACCTGTGACAACTCCCGCCACTCGTTCTTTTTCACGTGGTAACGTATCACCTTGCTCTGTATAGACACGCCCTGTTTCGTAGAGTGCGACGTTTGATTGTTGACGCGCCGTGTTATAACGTGCCGCCTCTAACAACCCAGGGATGAGTGATGTACGAAGTACAGAACGCTCTTCACTCATCGGCATCGCTAGACGGACGAGTTGATCGGCTTGACCACCAAAACGTGTCGCATGTGCCTCACTCGTTAATGAATAGGTGATCGCTTGTGATAATCCGACACCTTGTAACATGCGGCGTGTCTTTCTGCGCAACACGTTGATTGCTGGTAAATAGCCTTTCGACTGAGATGCAGGTAACGTCGACGGGAGGCTGTCATATCCGTATAGACGCGCAACTTCTTCCGTGATGTCAGCTGGCAGCTCTAAGTCCGGACGACGAGAAGGGATATGGACACTCAATACATCATCGCCTTCTGTAGCTAGACCGAGACGTTCTAGAATACGTTCAATCGTTTGACGATCGAGTGTCATCCCTAAACGTTTATTAATGTAATCGACCGAGACTTCGATTTGACGAGCGCGTGACGCTTTTTCACCAGAAACAGTCGCTTCCCGAATCTCGCCTCCACCGAGCTCCACAATCAATTGAGCGGCACGGTCGAGCGCAAGCATGACACGTTCCGGGTCCACACCTTTTTCAAAACGAGCGCTTGAGTCAGAACGAAGACCGAGCGTACGGCTCGTCTTACGAACTGAAGCCGGATCAAAGTATGCTGACTCCAAGACGATATCTGTCGTAGAGGCGTCCACTTCAGTGTTCGCACCACCCATGACACCTGCGATTGCGACCGGTGTCTGACCATCTGTGATGACCATCATTGAAGCGTCGAGCCTACGTGTCACATCATCCAGTGTAACCATCTCTTCTCCATTCTCAGCCTGGCGGACCACAATCGATTGACCGAGTTTTTTCGCATCGAATGCGTGGAGCGGTTGACCAATCTCAAGCATCACGTAGTTCGTCACATCAACAATGTTATTGATTGGGCGAACGCCCTCTGCAATCAAGATGTTTTTAAGCCATTGTGGAGATTCTGCGATTGTGACTCCTCGTACTTCACGCGCCGCATAGTACGGGCAGTTCGCTGTAGCGAGTTCAATCGACACTTCAGACGCAGAAGAGGACGTGACATCTGCTTCTGGTAACGTGTGCGGACGTTCTAGAATGGCCGCCACTTCATGAATGATTCCATAAAGGCTCAAACAGTCCGAACGGTTCGGCGTCAGGCCAAGCTCGATGACCTCATCATTTAAGTCGAGTAAGTCGAGTACGTCCGCTCCAACTTGGACATCTTCACGGAATGTGTGAATTCCGTCTTGCTCATCTTCTCGAATTTGCTTCTTCTCGAATCCGAGTTCCTCGAGCGAACAGATCATTCCTTGAGATTCGACACCGCGAAGTTTCGCCTTTTTAATTTTTAATCCCGGTAAACGTGCGCCAACTTTCGCCACGATGACGTGTTGACCTTCGCGTACGTTCGGTGCGCCACAGACGATTTGAACGGGATCACATTCGCCGATGTCTACTTTTGTCACGTTCAATTTATCCGCCTCTGGATGCTTCTCACATGAAAGCACACGACCGACGACAATCCCGGAAAGTCCTTCTGCACGGTTTGTGACACTTTCCACTTCAATCCCGTTTTTTGTGATCAAGTCGCCAAGTGTTTCTCCGCTCAAATCTGACACATCAATATATTGATTCAACCATTTTTTTGATAGTAACATCTGTCTTCCTCCTTAGAATTGCTCGATGAAGCGTAAGTCGTTTGTGTAGAAGTGGCGGATGTCATCGACACCGTGTTTGAGCATCGCCATACGCTCAACACCGATTCCGAATGCGAATCCTGACACTTTTGACGAGTCATAGCCTGCCATCTCTAACACATGTGGATGTACCATCCCGCCTCCGAGAATTTCAATCCAGCCGGTTCCCTTACAGACGTTACAACCTTTTCCTCCACACTTGAAGCATGAAATATCAACTTCAACGGATGGCTCAGTGAATGGGAAGAAGCTTGGGCGAAGACGAATTTCACGTGCCTCACCGAATAATTGCTTCACGAACACTTCAAGCGTCCCTTTTAAGTCTGCCATCGAAATCGACTCATCGACGACTAACCCTTCGATTTGCATGAATTGATGCGAGTGCGTCGCGTCATCTTCATCACGACGATATACTTTTCCTGGGCAAATGATGCGAATCGGTTTCCCGTTCGCCTCTAGCATCGTCCGTGCTTGTACCGGTGACGTATGTGTACGGAGCAACGTTTCCTCGGTAATATAGAACGAGTCTTGCATATCACGTGCTGGATGGTCTTTTGGCAAGTTGAGCATCTCAAAGTTGTACAAGTCCGTTTCGACTTCAGGACCTTCTGCAATCGTGTAACCAAGTCCGACGAATAAATCTTCCATCTCGTCGATGATCTGTTGTAACAGATGACTGTGCCCTGGAGCCGATGTACGTCCCGGGAGCGTCACGTCAAGCGTTTCGGCTTTTAACTTTTCTTCCAGTTCGATTGCCTTCACTTCTTCGATTCGAGCGTCGAGCGTCGTTTGAATCGACGTACGGACCGTATTCGCCAATTCACCAATGACTGGACGTTCCTCTGCGGATAACTTACCCATTCCACGAAGTACCTCGGTCATCGGACCTTTTTTTCCTAAATATTTGATGCGGACGTCATTTAATGATTTTTGTGTGGATGCCTGTTTGATTTCTTCAAGTGCTTCCATTTGTAACTGTTCTAATTGCTCTTTCATATGTTCACTTCCTCCTCTACATAAAAAAAGTCCCTTCAGTCGTTGACTGAAGGGACGAATCATCGCGGTACCACCCTACTTGGCCAATAGTTGGCCCACTTGAGAGCATCGTTATCGAGATGCCAAACCGGTGTTGTCTCCAACACGACTCCAGAGTGAATTCAGCGACGATTCCGGCTTAGGCTCTCAGTCACGGCCCATGCTCCCTGAACGGAATCGGTCATTCGCTTACTATGTTCTTTCAACGTCATATCATATTCATCGATGTGTTTAACCTATCACGTTTTTCACGTGCTGACAAGATTATTGTAAAGCGATCCGATACATTAAAATACCAGCAGCGACCGCCGCATTGAGCGATTCTGCCTCACCGAGTACTGGAATATGGACACGTGTGTCGCACAGTGCCAACACATCGGCATGTACACCTTGTGCTTCATTTCCGATGACCAAAGCTACTTTGTCTTCAAATGCCACCTGCTCATACGATGTCGCTTTCGAAAGGGCTGTTCCATACACATGGAAACCATCTTCTTTCAGTTCAGGTAGTTTTTCAAGCAAGTCAACCGAAGTCACGTTCACGTGAAACAGGGAACCTTGAGTCGCACGAACGACTTTGGCATTGAACGGATCGACCGTCCCTTTCCCGAGGAGCACCGTATCAAATCCGGCTGCATCTGCCGTCCGAATCATCGTACCTAGGTTACCTGGGTCCTGTACCCGGTCTAACACGAGAACTTTCTTCATCTTACGCTCTACCGGTGTCATCTTCACGACAGCAAACACACCTTGTGTCTTTTCTGTCTCAGATAACAGGTCAGCGACATGATCAGATAACTCGAGCACCGGCATGTCCTCGATGCGCCACGTCTTTTTCGGTACGTACGACTCTGCCATGATGAGTTGTACGAGACGACCTGCTCGGATTGCCTCATCCACCAAATGCTCTCCCTCTACAAGGAATTGCCCGGTTTCTTGGCGTCCTTTTTTCGTCATCAATCGTTTTAATCGTTTAATCGTCTCGCTCTTCGTAGACGTTATCTTCGTCATATTATCCCTCTTTCAACCATTGGACCGTCTCGTGGTCTAAGCGTTTCGTTAATGCGACAACGAGTTCAATCGCTGCTTCGTAGTCGTCTTTATGGATGATTGACACGTTCGTGTGTAAATAACGAACAGGTACTGTCAACGCGATCGCCGGCATTCCAATCCCAGACAAATGGAATCGTCCTGCGTCTGTTCCGCCACCTGGTGTCAAATCAAGCTGATATTTGATGTCGTTTTCTTTTGCTACCTCAACAATGAGGTCGACGAGACGTGGATTCGTCACAGTCGTTGCATCAAAGAAGATGACTTGAACGCCATCACCAAGTTTTGACAACCCTTCTGCCGGTGTCATTCCTGGCGTATCACTTGGAATTCCTGTATCGACAGCAATCGCCACATCCGGTTGGACCAAGTTAGCCGCTGTAACCGCTCCACGCAATCCAACTTCTTCTTGTACCGTCGCACCTGTATAGATGACACCTGGGAATGCTTCTTCTTTCAGGCGTTTTGCTGCTTCAATGGCAATGGCACAACCGATTCGGTTATCCCAAGCTTTCGCCATCAAGAAGTTCTCATTTTTCATGACCGTGAATTCACAATGCGGGACGACCGTATCACCCGGACGAATTCCCCATTCGGCGACTTCGTCTTTTGATGTCGCTCCGATATCTAAGAACATGTCTTTAATTTCAACTGGTTTTTTACGTGCTTCAAGGGGAAGGACATGTGGTGGTTTCGCACCAATCACTCCCGGGATTTTTTCACCAGAACGCGTCACCACATCCATCCGTTGTGCCAATAGGACTTGGTTCCACCATCCACCAAGCGCTTGGAAACGTAGGAAACCACCTTCTTCCACACGCGTGACCATAAAGCCGACCTCATCCATGTGACCTGCAATCATGACACGAGGACCTTCTGCGTTCCCAGTCACTCGACCAAATAAACTTCCGAGACCGTCTTGTTCAAATGATTCGACATGTGGTTCAAGGTATTCACGCATTAACTGACGGACTTCCCCTTCATTTCCCGGGACGCCAGTTGCGTCTGTCAGACGTTTTAACATATGTAACGATTCATTCATACCAATCCGCTCCTTTTCCTTAATAGCCTAATTGTTGTCGCTCATGGTTCACTTCATTTTTGTTCATATACGCCATGAAAATGAGTTGTTCATTGAACCCAAGCGTATAGCCAAGTTCAAGATACGCTGCCATCAGCGTCTCGTACATCGCTTCTGTTTTCGAAAGACCAAAGTTCGTCACTTTTCGATAAATATCTAAAAAAGCATCAGTCGCATCAAGATATGAGCTCCCCGCAGGAAACGCGTCTCGTTCATATCCAAGTGCAAGGCCGAGTGACAGTAAGAAATGAATGCCGTCTACATATTCTTCTAAGATCACATCTTGAGGCGACGGTCCTTTCTTCGACCAAAACTTAAAGCTACGTGTTTCGTTAGCCAGTTCACCGAGTTCGACAAGCAGCGCCAGTAACCGTTCATCGAATTGATTGCCGGATAATCCATGTTGTGCTTTGATCCGCTCGTCTAATTCGCGCTGCCGATCAAACAATGTTGTCCAGTTCACCGGATGTTCCTCCTCTATCTCCACTTATAGCAGTACTAAAATCATTAAAGACCAGCCTACCGCTAAAATCAATACTTGTAATTGGAGCAGTTTTGGGGCATGAACGGTCTTTTTACGTGTCAAATGGAGACCGAACAAGGCACCGATGGCTCCTCCCGCATAGGCGTATAGCACATTGAAATCACCTTGGCCATGCGTATAACGTTTTGCCTGGATATAGGTGTATACGTTCAAGACGATCAGCGCAAGGGCAACGATGGCGACAACTGATTGATTCATACGTTCTCCTCCTTCTCTTAATTCTAAGAAATTCTGAAGAAAAAAGAAAGCGCCGAGAGAGTGTCTCGGCGCTGTCGATTGAACGATTACGCGTTCAATTTTGATTTAGCTGTTTCAGCGAGTGACGCGAATGCCTGTGCATCTGTCACAGCAAGCTCAGCAAGCATCTTACGGTTGATGTCGATTCCTGCAAGCTTGAGGCCGTGCATCATACGGCTGTATGAGAGACCGTTTGTACGTGCTGCCGCATTGATACGTGTGATCCAAAGACGACGGAAATCACGTTTCTTCTGACGACGGTCACGGTAAGCGTACATGAGTGACTTCATGACCTGTTGTTTTGCTACTTTAAATAGAATGTGTTTCGAACCAAAGTATCCTTTGGCAAGTTTAATTTGCTTTTTACGACGTTGACGAGTCGTATAACCGCCTTTTACGCGTGGCATATGGATTCCCTCCTAATTGTTTCTGTATTACTTCGCGATCATGTTGCGAATGCGTTTGAAGTCTCCAGCTGATACGATAGCGCCTTTACGGAGCTTACGTTTCGCTTTAGTCGATTTGTTTGCGAACAAGTGACTTGTGTAAGCGTGTGAACGCTTGAGTTTACCTGATGCTGTACGTTTGAAACGTTTTGAAGCACCACGGTGCGATTTCATTTTCGGCATGAGTATTTCCTCCCCACTGAGAATCGATGATTAATCTTCTTTGTTCGGAGCCAGCACTAAGAACATGCTGCGTCCTTCCATCTTCGGCTTTTGTTCAACTGTTGCCAAATCGGCACATTCCGCTGCCATTTTGTCCAAAACACGTTTCCCGATTTCCGAGTGTGTGATGGCACGTCCGCGGAAACGAATCGAAGCCTTCACTTTGTTTCCTTTTTCAAGGAACTTGCGTGCGTTACGCAATTTTGTTTGGAAATCGTTGTCCTCGATTGTTGGACTGAGACGTACTTCTTTCATTTGGATGACTTTTTGGTTTTTACGCGCTTCTTTCTCCTTTTTCTGGAGTTCGAAACGGTACTTCCCATAATCCATAATTTTAGCGACCGGTGGATTCGCTTTGTCCGCGACTAAGACTAAGTCTAGTTCTGCTTCTTCAGCTAAACGTAACGCATCGTTACGCGATTTCACACCGAGTTGTGCGCCGTCTGCGCCAATGAGACGTACTTCACGGGCACGAATGTTTTCGTTGATAAAGAGCTCTTTGCTAATGGTTAGCACCTCCATCGTGCGATTGCACGAGATTTAGATTGACAAGACAACATGGCAATAAAAAAAGCGTCGGCAGTTTCCCACCCACACATCAGTTGAGGTCATAAAACGGCAGACGATGCCGATTGAACCAAGAACTTGATGGACCTGCCTGATGACTCTCAGACGAGGTGAAAAGCGGGTGCTTCTGCTTTGTTGTTTTTAATCACTATGTCATCTTAGCACTAGCAGGAAAAGATGTCAAGATATCGCGCATGAATAATTGGTAGCTCACACTTTTATGATGATACCAGTCATTCTCTCGTTTCGCAATACCTTTTCAAAGGGAATAATGAATTATCAAAGGAGGGATTTACATGAACTGGCGAAAAGACGTCTCGCGTGAACATGACTATCACGACCAGGTTCAGCAGATCGTCAGTAAAACGATGCAGGCGCATGGCTTAGAAGATGAAAAGTTACAGGCAGTATTAACGGACTTATTAGAAGAGATGAATCGTATCACATTAAAGATTGTCGATGATCACGAGTCAGCTCAAAACTATATTCATAAACGATGGTATTGAAGTGTAAAAAAACCTGTCCTGCTTATGTACCATATAAAAACGTCCAGTTCCAAATCTATGGAATTGGACGTTTATTCATGTTTACTGTGCGTAAATCATCTGTCCACCGAGATGCCCGGCGTATGCAAGAAGTCCCGCTCCCACGAGTGCAATCACAAAACTAAGCGTGATCCATAGCTTCCCTTTCGCACGATATCCAATGGCAAGCAAGACAACAGTGATGCCAAACGCGATCAAGCTGTACAAGGCAAAATGTTCATGGTTTTCAATCATCGCCTCTGTGACCGAAGGAAGGTTTGCTTCCGCATACTCCTCGGCACTGTCACCCGATAGAAATGCCACTCCGCCCGATATTAATCCAGCAACGAGCGTGACGAGTGCAAACAGTCGAAAACTTGTCCATTTGAAGCTAATCAAAATCAAAAGCGTCCCAAACAGTAGAAGACCAATCGGAGCGTGCACGAGCAATGGATGTAGCGGAACACCACCGAGCATAACGATTCCTCCCTAAGATTAAAATAATGGATGAAAGTTATTTACCCCGTTAGACGATTTTTTTACCCAGTTTTCCTTCTTTTCACAATGACACACATTTAATTCGTGAGCGACTTGAAGAAGTTGCTAATTGCTTCAAATAGTCTCGCAAAGAATCCTTGGACTTCCTCTTGTTCAAGAAAAGCCTGTACGTCCTGACCTGCATCTTTTAATCCGTTACTAATCGCAGACCAATCCAGATTCGCTTGTTGCATGTTTTCAAATAATGTCGTCAATTGGTCGAGTTGTCCTTCAGACAGCTGGACGTTATTTTGATTCAACACTTGAATGACGATGTCGCGAATCTCAATATTCGTCTCAGGCATTTGATTCGCGATTTCCGCTTTGATTTCGTTCATGAGACCGGCAACATCCTCTTGACCAACCGTCTTTCCGATTTCAGACGTCACTGCCAACTCTTCCTGTGCAAGTTCTTTTCGTTCATCCGACAGTTCAATCCCGGTTTCGGCCGCCGTTTGATCATACGCCTTCATGATCCCTGTCAAAGCAGACGTACCCGTCACGTTGATTGGCGACGTGATATAAATGTCCGCATCCGTCACACCTGCCGTGACTAATGCGTTCGCATACATATCTTTCGTGACCCACGTCACATTTTCAGTTTGAATATCAAGACCTGTCCCGTCCGTCAATTTGATTCGTGCGGACGAATACATACCTCCCCCACGTTGCGCCTGTGGGACAGAATCTCCTAAATATTTTTCTTCATCCGCTGCCGTCGTGATAATCGGTTCGATTCCTTCTGGCGCGTCCATCCGTTCAAGTACCCATTTTTGTTGTTCTGAAGAGAGCGATTCCCCGAGCGTCACAATCGTGTCATTGACGATTGCCTCCGCCCCGACTTTCGGAAGTGCTCCTGTAAATGCGACTGCTCCAATAGTAAGTGCCAATACTGGCTTCATATAATTCATGAATCATCACTCCTTATTGTTTACGATACGTGCAGACAACAAAATACACATCCGTCTTTAGACCGAAAAAAGCCACCTTTCTAGATGGAAAGGTGGCTCCTTGCTTAGCGTGAACGGTTCGCGATCTCTTCTGTGAGTGATGCGATGAATTCGTCAAGTGATGCTGATACTTGTTCTTGTTGACCGTAACGGCGAATGTTGACCGCACGCTCATCACGTTCCTTGTCCCCAAGTACGAGCGTCATTGGAATCTTCTTCATTTGCGCTTCACGAATCTTATAGCCGAGTTTCTCGTCACGAAGGTCCGTTTCGACGCGAACCCCACGCTTGACGAGTTCCGCTTTGACTTCAGCGACATACTCATCATGGACATGTGATACCGGAATCAATTTCACTTGTACCGGTGCGAGCCATGTTGGGAATGCGCCTTTGTATTCTTCGATCAAATACGCAACAAATCGTTCCATCGTCGAAACGACACCACGGTGCAAGACGATTGGACGATGGTCTTTCCCGTCTGGTCCTGTGTACGTCAAATCGAAACGTTCTGGGAGTAAGAAGTCAAGTTGAACAGTCGAGAGCGTCTCTTCTTTCCCGAGCGCCGTGCGTACTTGCACGTCGAGTTTCGGTCCGTAGAATGCCGCTTCCCCTTCTGCCTCGAAGTATGGAAGCTCGAGCTCGTCCATTGTTTCTTTCAACTGGCTCTGTGCCATCTCCCAAATCGCATCGTTGTCGAAGTACTTCTCTTTATCGGCAGGATCGCGATACGAGAGACGGAAACGATAATCTTTAATGCCAAAGTCAGCATACACCTCTTGAATCAAGTGAACGATGTCTTTGAACTCTTGTTTCATTTGTTCAGGTGTCACGAACGTATGCCCGTCGTTCAAGACCATGTAGCGGACACGTTGAAGTCCTGTGAGCGCGCCGGACATCTCGTAGCGGTGCATCCCACCTAGCTCAGCGATCCGGAGTGGAAGCTCACGGTATGAGCGTGGCTCATGTTTGTAGATTGTCATATGGTGCGGACAGTTCATCGGACGAAGGACGAGTTCCTCATTGTCCATCTCCATTTTCGGGAACATGTCATCTTGATAGTGGTCCCAGTGTCCAGATGTCTTATACAAGTCGACCGACCCAAGCACCGGTGTATAGACGTGTTGGTATCCGAGTTCGAGCTCTTTATCGACGATGTATCGTTCGACCGTACGACGAATCGATGCACCTTTAGGCAGCCACATCGGAAGTCCTTGACCGACTTCTTGTGAGACGAAGAAGAGATCGAGTTCTTTTCCGAGTTTACGATGATCGCGTTCTTTCGCTTCTTCAAGAAGTCGCAAGTGCTCGGCGAGTTGTTCTTTCGTCGCCCAAGCCGTCCCGTAAATACGCTGTAACATCTTGTTGTCAGAGTCGCCACGCCAGTATGCTCCAGCCACGCTCATCAATTTAAAGATTTTCAACTTCGAAGTCGATGGGACATGTGGTCCTCGGCAAAGGTCGAAGAATTCACCTTGATGATAGATTGTAAGTGTCTGATCGGCAGGAATGTCTTCAATCAACTCGATTTTGAGTGGGTCTCCCAACTCTTTATAACGAGCGAGCGCTTCGTCACGTGAAACGACTTCACGAGTGATTTCTAAGTTTTCATCGACGATACGTTTCATCATTTTCTCAATCTCAGGAAGGTCTTCCTCATTGATTCGGCGGTCCATTTCGATGTCGTAATAGAATCCGTTCTCGATTGTTGGTCCAATCCCGAGATAGATGTTATTTTCTTCTCCATATAGACGCTTGATTGCCTGTGCCATCAAGTGCGCTGACGAGTGACGCATCAGATCGAGACCGTCCTCTGAATCTGGCATGACGAGCTCGATTTTGCCGTCCTGTTCAATCGGACGACGGTAGTCGATAAGTTCTCCGTCTAGTTTTGCTGCGATTGCTTTTTTGCGAAGTCCCGGGCTGATTGAGCCTGCGACGTCTTCTGCTGTGACGCCGGCATCAAATTCTTTTACCGCGCCATCTGGAAATGTTAATTGAATCATGTACATCTGTCCCCTCTCAAAAAATGAATATAAAAAAAGCCCATCCCTCAAAAAGGGACGAGCTTTGATTCTCGTGGTACCACCCTCGTTCCCAAGCAAAGTGCTTGGCTCGAACACACGATAACGAGTGTGAATCGCCGCACGATTAACCCGTACGGTGCTCTGAGGGAGTAAATGCATCGTCGTCGTTAGGAAGCTTCCACCGCCCTTCCCTCGCTAAAACTCGTCTCGATGATTCATATCCTCTTCTATGCATCACTTATATGGTTATTAGTATAGTCAACTCATCCGAGAAAAACAATCCTTTACCGACGGCGATTTTCACCCTTCAGTTCGATTTGGGTCGTCGTCGTTGAAATTCGCTGCATGAGACGCTGTGCTTTCATTTTATTTTGCGCGGACCCATCGATTGAAAAGTGAGTCTCAAGCTCTTCTCCGCTAAAGTTCGAACTATATAACGTCGGCAATCGATGCATCATCCGATATTGGAGAATGATGCCGAACAGTTCGTCGCGCACCCACGGGCTGATCGCCTCGGCGCCAATGTCATCAATCAACAAGACAGGCACGTGTTGAAACGATGTCAAAAATGAATCAAACGATTCCGTACGGATTTTGCGCTTTGCCTCTGATACGAATCCAGGGGCATGAACCAAAATCGTCTCGATATCCGCCACTTTTAATTCATTGGCAATGGCGGCGAGTAGATACGTTTTCCCGACACCGAAACTTCCGTGTAAATAGAGTCCGTTCACTTTTTGTTTGGACTTCATCCCCGTCACGAAACGCATCGCTTCTCGAAGTGCGATCTTACGCGCATCATCCGCCCAATCAAATGACTCAAAGCTCGCCTCACGGACTTCTTCGGGTAAAAACAGGCTCTTAAACTTTCGGTCCATCTCTTTTTGGCGTCTAGCTTGTCGATGAGCGACCGTCTCTTCATAGCGAATGGCAATCTGCCCGAGATCGACATAGAGCACCGGTTGATGACCAGGGATGACGGCCTGTTCTTCGATGAACGTCTTTCCATCCATCTGCTCGGCATACTCACTCAGCTTCGTGAATCCAATTTCAATCGCTTTCTCTTCTAACTCAGGATGAGCGTTCAAAAAGGCGATTACTCCCGGATGATTGAGCGTTCGTCTGCGAATCGACTCATACGCTTCGCGGACTTCTTTTCGATTCATCAACTGCGATAACGACTGGTTGATTCGTTCCATCCCCTCACCCCTTCTCTTTCAATTCATTTAATAGTTTTACAAGTTCCGCATCATCTGGAACGGAAGATTCCAATTCTTTCTTCCTCGCTTGATCATACGATCGCTGTTGTTTCGCTTCATCTTCGAGCCATTTCGGCATCTCGCCTTGTTGGGGTTTCCGACGTGAACCGACAGTTGTCCGCTGTACATTTTCACGTTTTTGTTGCTTCTTCTCAATGAGCGCATCTTGTGACGCTTCTTGCTCTAACGCCTCTTTCGCGTTCGTATAGCCAGCCGTCTTCCAACTCGTCGCGATGCGAAGGACATAGTTCTCGTTCAGACGAGTCTGTTTCTTCACTTCAATACAATAATAGAAGAGTGCGTTGATCACGCCCGGTGCGAGACCGAGTGTATCGACGAGTTCGATGACCAACTGTTCGTCACTTTTCGACAGCTGAGGCGTCTTCCGAAGTGTCGATACGTACTGATGGGGGTGGGCTGCTTCCATTACCGCTGGATCATGTAAATCTCCTAGTTTGGTCTCTTCGAGCTCCACCGTCTTCTCTTTTCGATGCCGAGTCTGCTTTTTCTTCAACTGAAGTACCATCTGACGACATCCGTCTCGCTTCTCCTGCTCACTGAGCGGAAGATAGGCTTCGTGAACGAAATATTCTTTCAACATCTCCGCCATCGTCTCTTCGTCGAGTTGAGACACATAGGCCAATTTTGTGATGGTTTCGTCTAATTTTTTTGTGAAAAACCCGACCGGGAAATTGGTCAGTTTCTTCACAATGTCCATATCGAACGAATAGTTGATTTCAATCTTCGCACGGTCTGGTTTTTCGTAGTTCTTTTGTGTAAACGCTCGATGGTTGACGCCTTTCACATCAAATACTTCGTTAAAATCTTTCGTCACCTCGACGATTCCCGCTGGTAAAGGGTCGATCGTGAAACGCCCCTGAAGTTGTTTAAATCGCACCTCCCCTACTTTATAGAAGAGAAAGCTCGATAACAGCCCATCGTTTAAAAACGTATGCGGTGCGAGCGGCACACGCAACTGATAGACGTATTGCGTCAATCGGGCATCTTTCGTTTTGTACGTCCGTACCAATCCGATGGCTTCGAGGCGAAATAGATTATCCGTCAATTCATTGATGGAGTACTCTAACATCTCACACAAGGCACTATGTGACATATAGTTCGATTTCATCTTGCCTGGTTTCAATTCACTCCAGAGCGTCTGGTAAAGTGCGAGTGCTTTGACGCCGATGACAGGTTGATATAAATGATAGAGGGACTGATACGATTCGCGGTCAACAAGACCTGTACTCATAATGAGCAGTTCGTCCGTCCCAAAGATTGTACGTTCTTTCTCCATAGCTCTCTCCCCTGAAAAAGGGCGACCAGCAGGCCGCCCTTTAGTTGGTCGAATTTTCTTGCTTCATTAAATCTTCAAGTTCTTTAAAGAACACAGTGATATCTTTGAATTGGCGATAAACCGATGCAAATCGGACATATGCGACTTCATCGACACGCGCGAGTTCATTCATTACCAACTCACCAACCTGCTCACTCGGAATTTCCGACTGCGCGAGGGCGCGAAGTTGTTGTTCGACTTTTGTCACGACTCCTTCAAGCTGTTCAAGTGTGACTGGTCGCTTTTCACACGCACGAATGATTCCACGGAGCACTTTTTCGCGACTGAATTCTTCACGGTTTCCATCTTTCTTCACAATGATGAGGGGTGTCTGTTCCACCGTCTCAAACGTTGTGAACCGATACCCACATTTTTCACATTCACGACGACGTCGAATCGAATAATGGTCTTGCACCGGTCGGGAATCGAGCACTCTCGTTCCATTGTGATCACATTTCGGACAACGCATGCTCAAGCCTCCTTATCGTTCGACAGATTTATTTCCGATAGCACGAAGCGGGAATTGTTGTGTGAGCGCCTCGTAATAGTGAGTAACGATTTGTGCGAGGTCTGTCCCGAGTCGCTGTTCGCGGTTCAATGTAAAATCGACTGCTGTACGACCTCCGTCTACTTGCACGATCGTAATGAGTCCGTCCCATCCGTCACCAATGAACGAGAGTTCGCCACGGTTTGAGTCGATTCGACGGACCGTCTGAGCATTTGACTGAATCTCGCTTTCTAACCATTGTAAGATTGCGTTCGGAGATGCCGCATAGTAGCGTGTCCGAAGCGATTCATTTTTATGTGTATCTTTCGTTTCAATATGTGTTTGTAACTTATCTAACAGTCCCATAATCCACCTCAACGCCTGAGTTATATACGTTAAGCATATCAAAATTAAGGCAACAACAAAACAATTAAAAGGGCTGACCGTTAAACGGCCAGCCTCAAAAGGTTCTTCAGAATTATTTAGTTAGTGCAACTTGTGCTTCTGGAACACGAATTGGTCCCATTCCACGTTCAAGTTTCACATCTTCACGTACTTTCGCATCCAATCCTTCGGCGATGTATTGCGATGCCGTAGCTGGATCGATTCGATCTCCACATGTGAACACGTCAACCGACGCGTAGCCATGCTCTGGGAAACTGTGAATCGTTAAGTGCGATTCTGAAATGATGACGACTCCACTCACACCGTGTGGCGCGAATTTGTGGAAAGCGACTTCGCGGACTTCAGCGCCCGAACGAAGAGCAGCATCGACGAACAAACGCTCGATGTAGTCGATATCATTTAATTTGTCGGGATTGCACTCCCAAAGTTCTGTAATAATGTGACGTCCCATAGTATCCATATTAGTGGATCCCCCTTTACATCAATGGTCTCAAAGTAGTTGATGATCACTCACTTTGTGCCTGAATCGCCCACAACCACGGGGGCAAGTTAGTCCTAAGAGGTCCTAACCCTTTAAGTTGCGTTTGTCAGACCAATTGAAGTTCACGAAATTGAGTGTAACGTGTTTGGGACGTCGTTACAAGACATTTGTTTAAAAAATTCAAAAATATTTTTTAGACCGTAATATTTTTTTAGGCGTGTGTTTCTTGTTGCCCAATTTGAAGGTAACTCGCCACCATATCTAACAAGTCGACGACACGGCACGAATAGCCCCATTCATTGTCATACCATGCGAGAACTTTTACATGATTCCCGCCGAGTACCATCGTCGAATCCATATCGATAATTGACGAACGGTCGTCTCCATTGAAGTCAATCGATACGAGCGGTTCATGAGAGACACCTAACACGCCCGTCATCTCTCCAAACGCCGCCCGCTCAAACGCTTCATTCACTTCATCGACGGTGACGTCACGGTGAAGCTCGACGACTAAATCGACGAGTGATACGTTCGGTGTCGGGACACGGAGTGCCATTCCGTTTAATTTCCCTTGTAGCTCTGGCATGACAAGTCCAATCGCCTTAGCCGCTCCTGTCGAAGTCGGGATGATCGAACTGCCACAAGCACGTGCCCGGCGTAAGTCCTTATGCGGGTTATCAATATTATTTTGGTCGTTTGTGTACGCATGAACGGTCGTCACTAAACCTGTCTCGATGCCAAATGTCGAATGCAATACCTTTACAACCGGTCCAAGACAGTTTGTCGTACACGATGCATTTGAAATGATATGGTCTTCTTCCGGGCGATAGTCTCGATCGTTGACCCCCATCACAATCGTACGTAAATCTCCTTTACCTGGCGCAGTTAAAATTACTTTTTTTGCGCCTGCATCCAAATGAAGTTTCGCCCCAATATCCGAGTTGAACTTCCCTGTCGCCTCAACCACGATGTCGATGCCAAGGTCAGCCCATGGTAAACGTGATGGATCACGTTCTGAAATGAGTTCGATTCGCTTCCCATCGACTTCAAGCGCATCCCCTTGCGCTCGAACTGTCAATCCGAATGGACCGTGAATGGAATCATGTTTGATGAGATGTGCGAGCGTTTCCGCTGGATAACTCGCATTGATTGCCACAACTTCATGACGTCCCTCAAGCATCAATTTCCGGAATACCATTCTCCCGATTCGACCGAATCCGTTAATCGCAACTTTTGTCCCCATGCTAAATCCCCCTTTTTCTACATTACGGTTTCATTATAACGGATAGCTGTAAGCGTTTTCACTATGAATCGTCACATTTTTTTCGTTTTTCTTTGTTTATTTTTTGAAAATGAGGGGAATTTCTTGTCGTGAAGCACAACAGAAAGGAGGCGTCACCATGTTTGATTGGGGAGATATCGATAAGTTCTTCATTTCGTTTTTCATCATCTTACCGATCGTGACGTTGATTCATGAGTTCGGACACTTCTTTTTCGCAAAGTTGTTTGGGGGCTCGCTCGACATGCAAATCGGCACAGGAAAAAAACTATTTAAAGTAGGACGTCTTCAAGTGAACCGCGTCTATTTTTATGATGCGTGGTGCCAGTTTACAGATTTAAAATGGAGCAACAAGGTCACCCGCACGCTTGTATATGGCGGTGGAGCCATTTTCAATCTAGCGAGCATCTTGATTGTCAATGCGTTTATTTTAAGACGAGATATTGAACCGACGCTGTATACGTATCAGTTCGCTTATTTCTCGTTTTACTATATTTTCTTTTCACTGTACCCGATCTATTATTCGAACGGTCATCCAAGTGATGGACGTGCCATTTATGATACTTGGAAGAAAGGGTCGCCCGAATCCGACCCGTTAAACTAAAAAAGAAGGCGAATTATGATTCGCCTTCTTTTTCTATCGTTTTAAATTGTTCGACCAAACGGTCAATTTGTGGTGGTAAGTCACCGAGTGAACCGTTGTTATTGACGAGAAAATCGGCCTGATGTTTTTTCTCTTCGATTGGGATTTGAGAATGAATGCGAGCGAGCGCCTCTTCTTTCGTCAATCCATTCCGCTCCATGAGGCGCATCAATTGAATCTCTTCGCGACAATAGACGACGACAGAATAATCGACTAGGTCGAGCATTGTCCCTTCAAATAAAAGAGGAATATCAAAAATGACGACAGACTCCCCGGATGCTTCATAAGCACGCATCTGTTCCTTCATCTCTTCACGAATCGCTGGATGCATCAGTTGATTGAGGTGTTGTCGTTTCGTCTCATCATGAAAAATTTCACGCCCTAGCGCGGGACGGTTTAAGACATCGCCGTCAAAACATTTTGGAAATGCCGCTTTTACGCCCTCAATCGCCTTTCCTCCAGGTTCGACGACCGTCCTCGCAATCAAATCGGCATCGATGATCGGAATCCCCTTTTTCCGAAAAAGTCGAGACACCGTGGACTTCCCGGTTGCAATCCCACCCGTCAATCCAATTTTCAACATAACGCCCACTCCTTAACGTTGTTGACAGTGTGGACAATAATGCGTACCACGACCGCCTAGTTTCATCTTTTCAATTTCTTGTCCGCAACGACGACATGGTTCACCGGCTTGTCCGTATACATAAAGTCGTTCTTGGAACGTTCCCGTTGCTCCGTCTGGATTCGTATAACTGCGAATTGTACTGCCTCCACGTTCAATGGCCTCATTTAGCACGGCTACCGCTTCAATGCGTACACGCTCCACTTCTTCGTGCGTCAAACTAGCAGCTGGTCGTGTCGGATGCACACCAGCACGAAACAATGTTTCATCTACATAAATATTCCCTAATCCAACGAAGATGGACTGATCGAGAAGCGCCGTCTTGATAGCGCGTGTCTTCATCCGCTCTAGACGCTTATGCAATGCATCAGTTGTCACACGCTCGTCAAACGGTTCATATGCGAGCAGTGACAGTGGTGGTGTCGTATGAACCGCCTCATTCGTCCGCAACTCCATCGTTCCAAACTTCCGCACATCATTATAATGTAGGGTCGATTGGTCCGTGAAGTTGATGACGACATGCGTATGTTTAGCCGGTGCTGTGATTGTCTCATATGGGAAGAACTTCCCTTCCATCCGAAGATGGGAGACGAGATATCCATTCGTTAATTTAAATAAAATAAATTTCCCTCGACGTTCCACATCTGTAATGGTCTCTCCGACCAAATGATGGACCCATTCTTCTGGCTCGAGTCCCCGAATGATTTTAGGGTCAAGCACATCGACAGACTGAATCGTCTTTCCGGAAACGGCAGGTCGTAATCTGCGACAAACCGTTTCGACTTCTGGTAATTCTGGCATACTGATTTCCTTTCTATCTTCTTATTTCGTATCGAACCACGTCGTTCCAACGGCTCCATCCGCACGTAACGGAACATCGAGTGTCACCGTATGTTCCATCGCTTCCGTCACCAATTTTTCTAATGCTTCCATCTCTTCAGCCGGACCTTCAAAAATCAATTCATCATGTACTTGTAACAATAACTTGGATTGAAGTTGCGACGATTGAAGCGCGTGGTCGACGTCAATCATCGCTTTTTTGATGATGTCGGCTGCCGTTCCTTGAATCGGTGTGTTGATGGCCGTACGTTCAGCGAATCCACGCAAGTTGAAATTACGAGAGTGAATGTCCGGGATATTACGACGTCGTTTTAACATCGTCTCGACGAACCCATGTTCACGAGCCCGTTCAATCGCAGCATCCATGAACGTCTTCACTCCCGGGAATTGTTCAAAGTACGTATCGATAAACGTTTGTGCTTCTTTTCGTGTGATACCTAGGTTTTGCGAGAGCCCATAATCACTGATTCCATATATGATTCCGAAGTTGACGGCTTTCGCCTGACGACGCATGAGTGAAGTGACTTCCTCATTTGCGACTTTGAACACGTTCGCCGCCGTCGACGTGTGGATATCCTCATCATGCAAAAAGGCCGCCATCATTTTCTCATCTTGTGACATATGCGCCATGATTCGAAGTTCGATCTGTGAGTAATCGACCGCATAGAGTACCCAGCCCGGCTCACTTGCGGTGAACGCCTTACGAATTCGACGTCCTTCCTCTAATCGGATCGGAATGTTTTGTAAGTTCGGGTTGACTGACGAGAGTCGTCCCGTTTGCGTTAACGTCTGCGTGTAACGGGTGTGAATCTTGCCATCTTCCTTCACAACTTTCTGCAATCCTTCTACATAGGTCGACTGTAGTTTCCCGAGTTCACGATAATGCATGATTTTCTCGATGATCGGATGAAGCGGCGCCAACTTCTCAAGGACATCCGCCGCAGTCGAGTAACCCGTCTTTGTCTTTTTCACAGGGGGAAGCGCTAGTTTCTCAAATAGGACGACCCCTAGCTGTTTCGGCGAGTTGATGTTGAACGGTTCGCCGGCCAATTCATGAATCGTTACTTCAAGCGCAGACAGGCGCTCACGAAGATCTGTCTCCATGTGTTGAAGTGTTTCCACGTTTACATGAATGCCTGCCCATTCCATCTCGGCTAACACCGAGACGAGCGGTTTTTCAAGCGCCTCATATAATTCCGTCTGTTCGTTGTCTTTCAACTCTGAAGCGACACGTTCGAACAACGTCAAAATCGCATGTGCTTTCTCCGCAAGATGGGAATGGAATACTTCCTCATCAGGGACTTTTATTTTTGCGCCTTTCCCATAAACTGCTTCATCTTCTTCAAGAGGGTATGTGAAATGAGAAGCAATCGAGCTGAGTGACGTTCCACCAGATAAATTCAACAAATATCCAGAAACGAGTAAGTCTTCGTAACCACGAAGGAATAACTGATGACGTTTCAACTGAATGATTGTTTGTTTAGCATCGAGACAAATCGTCGTCTTCGATTCGTCTTCAATCCATTCCTTGACTCGTGCATCTTGTAACAGTGTCACGTCACCGACGGTCACGCCACGGTCTGATGCGATTGCAACCCCAACGATGTCTTCTTCGAAATAGTCATCGTGTAGTTGCTCAAGAAACAGGACCGCTCGAGACAAATCTTGTTCAGAAAGGTCGATTGTCGGTCTGACTTCTTTTTCGACCGTTTCTTCTGTGGAGCTATCCGCTAATTTACCGATCAACGACTTGAATTGAAGTTCCATGAACAAAGGTTTTACGACAGAAGCGTCATAAGGTTTAAAAACGAGATCATCAACGGTCACATCAAGTGGCACGTCCGTATAAATCGTCGCCAACTGTTTTGACATCTTCGCCTCTCGCTCGTTCGCTTCCACTTTTTCTTTCTGTTTCCCCTTTAGTTCATCCGTATGTTCATAAAGGGACTCGACGGTTCCGTATGTTGAAATCAACTTGAGCGCCGTCTTTTCCCCGACACCCGGAATACCTGGAATGTTATCCGATTTATCCCCCATCAACCCTTTTAAGTCAATCATCTGAATCGGTTGTAGTCCCTCATAACGTTCCTGGAACGCCGTTTGGTTCATTGTCTCGACATCTGTGATGCCTCGTTTCGTCAAGTAGACGGTCACGCGATCATCGATCAGTTGCAGTAAATCTTTATCTCCCGTCACAATCGTCACTTGATCGTATGATGTATCCTTTGAGAGCGTGCCGATGATATCGTCCGCCTCATATTGATCAAGTTCTAAGACAGCAATACCAAACGCGCGACAGACGTCTCGTACGAGCGGGAACTGTTCGCGTAATTCCCCAGGAGTCTTCTGACGCCCCCCTTTATAGTCAGCAAACGTATCGTGACGGAACGTCTTCTTCGACGCATCGAACGCAACGGCAAAGTGCGTCGGTTGCTCATCTTCCATCAATTTCAACAACATCATCGTAAAGCCGTACACCGCGTTCGTATTTCGACCTGACGCGTCCGACATCGGAGGCAGTGCGAAAAACGCACGATATGTTAAGGAGTTCCCATCTAGGACTAGTAGTTTATTCATTCAATCGACCTCCATTCTTCTCTTCATTCATCATACCATACGGGTACAAGCGTTCGAAAAAAAAGACCCTTTTCTACGAATAGAAAAGGGCCAAATTCTCGACCGTGTGGAGATGAGCACCGATCGAGTCACGAGATGATGAAGAGGTCTCATTCATAAGAATAGCAAGGTTTTGTAAAGCAAATATGAATGGAATGGCAAGGTTTTGTAAAATGATTAATCACACGTGAGGTAAAGGATTTCAAACTGTTGGGAACGTGATGGTGAACGTAGTCCCTTTACCCTCGACGCTATCGACATCGATTGTCGCATGATGGAGATCGATGATGTGTTTCACGATAGCAAGACCTAGACCCGTGCCACCTGAATTTCGGCTTCTTGCTTTGTCGACACGATAGAAGCGCTCAAAGATTCGACTGACTTCTTTTTCAGCAATCCCGATTCCATTGTCCTTGACGCGTAACTTGTAGGCATCCTCATTCGCCTCGACAGAAATTTCGACACGACTTCCTTCCGGAGAATAGTTGATGGCGTTTGCGACGAGGTTCATGATGACTTGCTTCATCCGATTCAAATCGGCCTGTAAGACGGCCGTCCCATGATGCTTCGCCTCTAGATGAATCGACTTTTTGTCCGCTTTCTGACTGAGCAAGAGACATACCTCATCGACGAGCTGGTTCAAGTCGACGGATACCAGTTCCATCTGGAAATCATCACGTTCTAATCTCGACAGCTCAAGCAAATCTTCAACAAGCATCTGCATCCGCGTCGCCTCTTTTTGAATGATGTCTAAGAACTGGTCGCGGAGTTCAGGCACTTCTTTAGCCCCGTCGAGTAATGTCTCACTAAATCCACGAATGGAGGTGAGCGGGGTCTTGAGTTCATGACTGACGTTCGCGACAAAGTCTTTCCGCATCTTCTCGAGTCGCTTCAGCTCCGTGATGTCGTTAAATAATAATGTCGTCCCACGAAGCATTCCCGTATCACTGAAAATCGGTGCAGCAGACACCATATACGTCTTCTGATTAAAGCCAGTTCGAATCGATAACTGACGACGATGAACTTCTTCCGTCAAATAGACGTCTTCGATCAGAGTCTCAACATCAGGACTTGGTAACATCCCGTGATAAAATTGTCCAATCGACAAATCATCGTATTGGAACATCTCGCGATACGAACGGTTGACTAATGTGACGATGCCTCGCTCGTCCACGAGAAGGAGCCCTGCCCCCATATATTCGATGAGTGATTCGAGTCGTGCTCGCTGAACCGATTCTCCGAGTGAAATTGACTCCAAATTTCGGGCGAGGACGTTGATTGATCCAGCGAGACTTCCGGTTTCCTCGTCATTTCGCAGTTCGTAAACGCGAGCCCGATAATTACCATCGGCGAGTTCCCGTAAGACGATGGTCGCTTCATCGATTGGTCGTATGAATTGGTTCGTCAGATGCTGAAGGACGAATAAGATGATGAAAAATGAAAAGAACAGCGCGAGCGCAATCGTTAACCAAATTCGATCATACACACCTTCAAGGTCTGACACGTAACGGATGAACGTTAAATAGACCGTCTCCCCTGTCGCAAGTTCAATCGGTTTTGTGAACTGAATCAGTTCATCTTCGTCTGCTTCACCAAACGTTCCGTCTTCAGGCACCAGACTCGGTTCAATCTTATAATCGATTGACCCGACACGAAACGGCGTCCCGGCGATGACTTCATTCCTGCTATTGAGAAGCAGTATGTCAAAGCTACTCCCGTCATCGATTTGACCGACATATCCTCGAATTTCGTCTAGCTCTCCTCCTTCAAGGTACAAAGCGGCGAGCTGAGCATCCTCTTTCAAGCGGTCACGTTCAGAATCCAAATAAAAATCTTTGAACAGTTGGCCAAGCACGATGCCAAGCGTCAAAAGCACGCCTGTGACGAGAAGAATGAGCGTGGTCATGAATCTAGAGCGATACGTCTTCATTCCGAAGTCGGCTCCTCCATTTTATAACCGAGTCCACGAATCGTTTTAATATATGTCGGCTTCTTCGTGACCGGTTCGATTTTTTCACGGAGATGACTGATATGAACATCGACGATTCGCGTGTCACCGACGAAATCGTAATTCCAAATAGCGGATAGCAATTGGTCTCGTGTCAGCACACGTCCTTTATTTTTAGCCAAGTATGCTAACAGTTCAAATTCTTTCGGAGTCAATTCGAGACGTTCGCCTTGTTTGAACACTTCGTAGTTCGACGCGACAATTTTTACGTCACCGATTTGAATGACATCCTCCTCTACCGCGGTTTCTTGTGGCGCCGAGCGTCTTAGAATCGCTTTGACACGTGCCACGACTTCGCGCGGACTGAACGGTTTCGTCAAATAGTCATCTGCACCGAGCTCGAGTCCGAGAACTTTATCAAACTCATCATCTTTCGCCGTGAGCATCAAAATCGGTGTGTTGACTTTTTGTTGACGGAGTCGCTTACACACTTCAAGTCCGTCCATTTCCGGAAGCATTAAATCGAGCACGATTAAGACGGCATCTTTCTTTTCAGCCAGTTCCAATCCTGTCTTTCCATCATGTGCGGTTTCCACCTCGAAACCAGCTTGTTCTAAATTGAATTTTAATAACGTCGCAATCGATACTTCGTCGTCGACAACAATTACTTTATCAGCCACACTACTTCCTCCTCTTAATCCATCAAATGTCACTCTCTATTTTACAAATCAAAGCTTGCAACGACCAACCTCAAAGCAAATCTTTACAAAAACAAAACAAATCCACTTTTAGTGTAGCATGCCCCACATGATGGAAACCGCAAAAAAGTGCTTCCCACAAAATTGCAGGAAGCACTTTCTACTTATAAGACGCCTAATACGGAGCGGACCGAGTCGGCAGAACGTGAAAGTGCTGCTTTCTCCTCATCCGTCAAGTCGAGCTCAAGTACTTGCTCGATGCCATGTTTCCCAAGAATCGTCGGGACGCCAAGATACAAATCGCTAAATCCGTACTCGCCTTCTAGATAAGCAATAGCAGGTAAGATGCGACGCTGATCTTTTAAAATCGCCTCGACCATCTCTACGATTGCGGCAGCTGGCGCATAATACGCCGAGCCGTCACCTAGCAGTTGAACAATTTCACCGCCACCTTTACGTGTCCGTTCGACGATTTGCTCAATCCGCTCATGTGGTATGAGTTTTTCAAGCGGGATTCCCCCGGCGTACGAGTAACGCACGAGAGGCACCATATCGTCACCATGTCCTCCAAGAACAAACCCGGATACATCTTTGACAGAAACGTTCAATTCTTGAGCGACAAACGTCCGAAAACGAGCCGTATCCAGCACACCAGATTGTCCGATGACACGTTCTTTCGGGAACCCTGATTCTTTAAATGCCGCATAGGTCATCGCATCCACCGGGTTGGTCAAGACGATTAAAATCGCTTCCGGAGAATAGCGAGCAATCTCTTTGACGACAGATCGCATGACGTTTGCATTGGTTGCAACGAGATCGTCTCGACTCATCCCTGGCTTACGCGCGATTCCCGCCGTAATCACCACAATGTCCGAATCAGCCGTATCGGCGTAATCTGATGTTCCCGTAATCCAAGCGTCAAACCCTTGAATCGGAGCCGTTTCTTGCATGTCGAGCGCTTTCCCTTTCGTCGGTCCAACTTTTTCTTCCATATCGAGTAGAACGACATCCCCTAGCTCACGTTGAGCCAGGTATAGTGCAGTGGTTGCACCGGTGAAGCCACTTCCAATTACAGAAATTTTGTTACGACGAATCATGAGCTCTCCCCCTCAATTGGCGACTTATTCGTTTAAATTACATGTTTTTGATCAATTCATCCGCAAATTCAGAACACTTCACTTCTGTCGCGCCGTCCATGAGACGTGCGAAGTCATATGTGACAACTTTCGAAGCGATTGTTTTCTCCATTGAGTTGATGATGAGGTCAGCCGCTTCGTTCCAGTTCATGTGGCGGAGCATCATCTCACCTGAAAGGATGACTGAAGATGGGTTTACTTTATCGAGACCCGCGTATTTCGGAGCTGTACCGTGTGTCGCTTCGAAGATTGCATGTCCTGTGATGTAGTTGATGTTCGCACCAGGTGCAATCCCAATTCCACCTACTTGCGCAGCAAGTGCGTCTGAGATGTAGTCACCGTTCAAGTTCATTGTCGCGACGACATCGAACTCACGTGGGCGTGTCAAGATTTGCTGGAGGAAGATATCAGCGATCGAATCTTTGACGATGATTTTCCCTTCAGCTTCTGCTTTCGACTGAGCTTCGTTCGCAGCTGCTTCGCCAGACTCTTCTTTGATGCGGTCATACTGTGCCCATGTGAACACTTTGTCACCGTATTCAGCTTCAGCGAGTGCATAACCCCAGTTTTTGAATGCGCCTTCTGTGAACTTCATGATGTTTCCTTTGTGTACGAGCGTGACAGATTTACGATCGTTCGCAATCGCATATTCAATCGCAGCACGGACGAGACGTTCTGTCCCTTCAGAAGAAACAGGCTTGATGCCGATTCCTGATGTCTCTGGGAAACGGATCTTGTTCACGTCCATTTCATCTTGCAAGAATTTAATGAGTTTTTTCACTTCGTCGCTTCCTGACGCGTACTCGATTCCTGCGTAGATATCTTCTGTATTTTCACGGAAGATGACCATGTCTGTATCTTCAGGACGTTTTACTGGCGAAGGAACACCTGTGAAGTAACGAACTGGACGAAGGCATGTGTATAAGTCGAGTTCTTGACGAAGGGCAACGTTCAATGAACGAATCCCACCACCGACCGGTGTCGTAAGTGGTCCTTTGATTGCAATCAAGTACTCGCGAATTTGATCGAGCGTTTCTGTCGGGAGCCACTCACCTTTTTCGTTATAAGCTTTCTCCCCAGCGTATACTTCCATCCATTCGATTTTCTTGTCGCCGCCGTATGCTTTTTCAACTGCAGCATCGAATACACGAACAGCCGCGTTCCAAATATCAGGACCTGTTCCGTCACCGATAATGAATGGTACTGTCGGAACGTTTGGTACGTTCAATACACCGTTTTCAACTGTAATTTTTTGTCCTTGTGTCAACATAATGAATCCCCCTAAGTACATTACTGTAGGTCGACGCGTACGCCGACCTACGTCACTTGTTAGTTTACCAAACTTTTGTCTAAAATGTGTCTCGAATTAACGTTCGTTCACAGGAACATATTTACGGCTTGTTTCACCGACATATTCCGCACGTGGACGAATCAAGCGGTTATCCGCATATTGCTCGAGAATGTGCGCGATCCAACCTGACATCCGTGATACGGCGAAGATTGGTGTGAATAAGTCTTCTTCAAGACCGAGCGCATAGTAAGTTGATGCCGAGTAGAAGTCGACGTTTGGTTTCAATCCTTTTTCTGTTTCAACGAGATGATCGATTTTCTCAGACATCTCATACCATTTCGGCTCGCCGATTTGAGCAGTCAACTGGCGGCTCATTTCTTTCAAGTGCTTCGCACGCGGGTCGCCGTCTTTGTAGACACGGTGACCGAAGCCCATAATTTTTTCTTTGCGTTCGAATTTACCACGTACATATTCTTCAACACGGTCGACCGAGTCGATCTCATGAAGCATTTTCATAACCGCTTCGTTTGCACCACCATGAAGCGGTCCTTTGAGTGCTCCCATTGCCGCCGTCACACCAGAATACATATCAGAAAGCGTCGCCACACAGACACGGGCTGTGAACGTCGAAGCGTTCAATTCATGGTCTGCATGAAGGATAAGTGCTTTGTCGATTGTCTTCTCTGCGACTTCGCTTGGTTCTTCTCCATTCAACATGTATAAGAAGTTTGCTGCATATGAAAGACCTTCTTTTGGAGCGACAGGTTGCTCGCCTTTACGTAGACGTGCGAATGCCGTCACGATTGTAGCAACTTGTGCTTGAAGACGAATCGCTTTACGCATGTTTGCCTCGTCACTCATGTCTTCAGATTCTTCATCATATAGAGCGAGTTGTGAGAGCGCCGTACGAATCGTCGCCATTGCATTGGCTGATTTCGGTGCACGGGCTAACGTATCAATCACTTCTTCTGGCAACGTCGCTTCTTTCACGAGTGCCTCTGAGAGCGCTGTCAATTCCTCTGCATTTGGTAAGCGATCATTCCACAATAAGAATACAACTTCTTCAAATGTGGCGTTGTCCGCTAAATCATCAATGGTGTATCCTCCATAAGTCAATTGTCCGTCAATAATTGAGCTGACTTTTGAGGCTGCTGCCACAATACCTTCTAACCCTTTTGTCGTTGACATTCATAACTCCCCCTCAGTCTTGTTTGAAAGTAGTCGACCGTAAAAACAGTCTGTGTATAGGGAATAAGGATACGGGACGGGCTTCTCCCCTGCATTCACCCAGTCTCCGTTTACCCTGTCCTTTATATAGTATAAACAATTTATTGCAAAAAAGAAATGTAAGCGGCTTCAGTTGTCAGAAAATATCAAAACCATTTTTCAATGACTTGATATCCACCTAAAATCAAGGCTGCAATTCCAGCCCCAATCAACGGTCCAACAGGTACACCTTTCATGAATCCAACCGCTAGAATCGTGCCTGCGAGAAGCGCCGTCGTGACGACTGGGTCGACGCGCATCAATTGAACGCCTTGCGCCGCAGCTAAGGCTACAAAGATTCCTGAACCAAATGCAACGATTCCAACTGGGCCACGAATACTATTCCACAATTCTTTAAAACCGATATCACCGGTCGCAATCGGGACGAGTACGGCGATCGTAATAATCGTCACACCCCAATTGATTCCTTTCGATGCAAGTGTCGGAAATAATTGATCACCAAACCCTAATGCTTTAATGATGAGTAACGCACTGCTTGCGATAATGATTGACTGGTTTTGTGCAATGACACCAATTAGCACCAATAGAATTAAAAATAGATATGCACTCATACGTATTCCTTTCTTCGAACGGAAAAAGAACCGACCTTTGTAGAAGGCCGGTTCGATTGTCGTTCAATTATGCGTTATAGATTTTACCTGTGAGTGGGTCGATTGAAATCATCTGACCGTCACGAAGTGAAGTTGTAGCTGTGTCTACACCTACGATGACTGGCTTACGGAGTGATGGTCCAACGATACCAGCATGGCTCGTCAATCCGCCGTCTTCCGTGATAATTCCAGCCGCTTTTTCGATGGCAGGCATCATTTCTTTATCTGTGAATGGCGCCACGAGAATCATGCCGTCCTTCGCTTTCGCGTTTGCTTCTTCCGCATTTTTCGCGACAACGACTTCTCCAACAACACCGCGCTCACCGATTCCACGTCCGTCTGCGAGAGCATGACCGACGATGTGGACTTTCATCATGTTCGTCGTACCAGCTGTCGCTGCAGGAATACCAGCTGAGATGACAACGAGGTCACCGTCAGTGACGAATCCAGCGTGACGTGCTGCTTCTGATGCTTGAACCAACATTTCATCCGTGTTGTTTGGCATCGTCTCAGCAACGATTGGGTATACGCCCCAAACGAGGTTTAATTGACGAGCAACGCGCTCTGATTCAGTGACTGCGATGATGTTCGCTTCCGGACGGTATTTCGCCGTACGAGCAGCTGTGTATCCTGATTGCGTTGGCGTCAAGATCGCTTTCGCGTTCAAGTTGATTGCTGTGTGAGCAACCGCTTGTGAGATTGCATCCGTTACCGTATGCTCACTGCGCTTCTGACGATCTTTCAACAAGTTTTTGTAGTCAAGCATGCGCTCAGTGCGCTCTGCGATTGCAGCTTGCATTTGAACTGACTCGATTGGGTAGTCCCCTGCAGCTGTTTCACCAGAAAGCATGACTGCATCTGTTCCGTCCAAGATGGCGTTTGCTACGTCAGATGCTTCCGCACGCGTCGGACGCGGGTTACGTTGCATCGAGTCGAGCATTTGCGTTGCAGTGATGACCGGCTTACCGAGGTCGTTACACTTCTTGATGAGTTCTTTTTGAACAGGTGTTACTTCTTCTGTCGGGATCTCGATACCGAGGTCACCACGAGCAACCATCAAGCCGTCAGAGATTGCCAAGATTTCTTCGATGTTATCCACACCTTCTTGGTTCTCGATTTTCGGATAGATCTTGATGTGTGACGCGTTGTGTTTTTCAAGAAGTTGACGAATTTCTACCACGTCAGACGCACGACGTACGAACGATGCTGCGATGACGTCGATGTCTTGTGAGATACCGAACTCGATGTCCGAGATATCTTTGTCTGTGAGGGCAGGAAGGTTTACCTTGACGTTTGGCAAGTTAACACCTTTCTTCGTCTTGATGATTCCTTCGTTTTCGATTACGCAACGGAGGTCGCGGTTCGGAAGTTTTTCAACGACACGGAGTCCGATGAGACCGTCGTCGAGCATGATGTGTGAACCGACTTCTACGTCTTCGTAAAGACCTTCATACGTTACAGAGAAACGATCTTTCGTTCCGACGATTTCTTCGCTTGAAACGATTGTGACTTCTTTCCCTTTTTCAAGAAGAGCTTTTCCATCTTCAAACGTATGTGTACGGATTTCTGGACCTTTCGTGTCAAGAAGGACTGTGACCACTTTCCCAGCTGCTTTCGCCGCTTCACGGATGTCACGGATACGAGCGCCGTGCTCTTCATAGTCACCGTGTGAGAAGTTGAGACGGGCAACGTTCATTCCAGCTTCAATCATTTCAGGAAGACGCTTCTCAGAAGCCGGTCCAATCGTACATACAATTTTCGTTCTACGCATAATATAAAAACCTCCTAGGGGATATAGTGCAACTTACATACAGAAAACGGGGGGCCATAGACCTGATCCCGTCTCTGCAACTTCTAAAATCGATTAGATCGACAATTGGTTGACGAGGTCAATCAATTGCATATCGATTGTGTGCTTGTTGTGGTCGAGCGCCTCATCGATATCAAGATCCATCATCTGGTTATTACGGATTCCGACGACACGGCCCGCTTTCCCTTCAAGAAGAATCTCGACAGCATAAGCACCCATACGGCTTGCAAGTACACGGTCTGCAGCAGTTGGGGAACCACCACGTTGAATGTGTCCGAGAATCGTAACACGTGTTTCTGAGTTCGTCTTCTCGGCAATCAATTTGCCGATTTCTTCAGCACTTCCGGCACCTTCAGCAACGATGACGATTGAGTGCTTCTTACCGCGTGCAATCCCGTGGTTGATTCGTTCCACGATTGCGTTCAACTCTTCTGGACGTTCTGGGACAAGGATCGACTCCGCGCCACCAGCGAGACCAGAATAAAGCGCGATATCACCAGCATCGCGACCCATTACTTCAATCACATACGTACGTTCATGAGATGAAGCTGTGTCACGAATTTTGTCGATTGCGTCAAGCGCTGTGTTGAGCGCTGTATCGAAACCGATTGTCGCATCCGTTCCCGGAATATCGTTATCGATCGTACCAGGAAGGCCGATTGTTGGGAATCCGAGTTCCGTCAATTTTTGAGCTCCGCGATATGAGCCGTCTCCACCGATGACCACGAGGGCATCGATATTGAACTTCTTCAACTGTTCTACTGCTTTTGCGCGTCCTTCTTCTGTTCTGAATTCAGGACAGCGTGCAGAGCGAAGGAACGTACCTCCACGTTGAATGATGTCGCCGACTGATCCAAGGTTTAATTCGACTAAATCACCTTCGATTAATCCTTGGTAGCCGTTATACACACCGTACACTTCAAGACCTTCGAAAATCGCTTTTCGGGTCACGGCACGGACAGCAGCGTTCATTCCAGGAGCGTCTCCTCCGCTCGTTAATACCGCAATACGTTTTAAATTCACGTCACTCACCTCTTATGTGTTTTAACGAAATCTGAAAATAAAATACCATGTCTGACCTTTGTTTTACAACACAAGTATGTGAAAAAAATGCATAGGGTATCCTACAAAGCAGTCACTTAATGAATGAATAACTCTATATTCAAAGCCATTGTTAACGTTTTCACTCACTAATTGTGCCAATTTGATGATATTTGGTCGCACGTCCTTGAATGAGCTGAGAAGTCGACAGATCGAGCAACTCGTTCATGTGCTGTAATAATACAGGTTTCAAGAGTGATGACTGTAATGACACATCGACATGCGCGCCCCCATACACTTCACCTACAACTTCATCCACGATCCCTAGGTTGAACAAATCTTGTGCTGTAATTTTCATCGTTTCTGCTGCACGCTCTGCTTGTTTGGCATCTTTCCACAAAAGTGCCGCTGCACCTTCTGGCGAGATGACCGAGTACGTACTATTCTCAAGCATCAACAATCGGTCGCAAACACCAATCCCAAGCGCACCACCAGAGCCGCCTTCTCCGATAACGACGGAAACAATCGGTACTTTCAACGTCGCCATTTCAAACAAGTTTCGAGCAATCGCTTCACTTTGACCTCTCTCTTCAGCGGCTTTCCCTGGATAAGCCCCTTTCGTGTCAATGAATGTCAAAATCGGACGATTGAACTTCTCGGCTTGCTTCATGAAACGTAGTGCTTTTCGGTATCCCTCAGGGTGTGGCATCCCAAAATTCCGCTTCATGTTTTCTTTCGTATTCCGACCACGCTGATGCCCGATGATGGTCACCGGAACACCTTCGAATGTCGCAAGTCCCGATACGATTGCCGCATCATCATACCCGTGTCGATCGCCATGGAGTTCCATGAAATCAGGGAACATGTGATGGATGTAATCGAGTGTTGTCGGACGTTTCGGGTTTCGCGCCAATTGTACGCGGTCCCACGGTTTCATATTCCCATAAATATCTTTTTCTAATCGGTCGAGCTTTAACTCCAGGTGACGAATCTCACGTGATAGGTCAATCCCTTTTGTTTCGGCTGTCTCACGCAATTTATTTAGCTGTTCGGTCACTTCTTTGATTGGGTCAAACATGTCGAACACCCCCATCGTGTAATCCGATCATTTTCTTCAAGAACGAACGCATCTGTTCACGATGGATGACCGCATCCAATTGTCCAGACTCGAGTAAGAACTCTGCCGTCTGGAAGTTTTCCGGAAGTTTTTCCCGAATCGTCTGTTCGATGATTCGTCTTCCCGCAAATCCAATAAGCGCACCGGGCTCTGCGACGTTTAAGTCGCCAAGCATCGCAAAACTTGCTGAAACCCCACCTGTCGTCGGATGTGTCAAATAGGCGATGTAGAGAAGACCCGCTTCATCATGTTCTTTTAAAGCGATGGACGTGTTCGCCATCTGCATCAAACTGACCATCCCTTCTTGCATGCGTGCGCCACCTGACGCCGTGAATAATACGACCGGGAGACGACGTGACGTCGCTTGGCGAACAGCAGAGGCAATCGCTTCCCCTACGTAAGCACCCATCGACCCCATTCGGAATCGAGCATCCATCACGCAAACGACGAGTGGTAGTCCATCAATCGTCGCTTTTCCGCAAACAACCGCTTCTTCAATCCCGGTCCGTTCACGGTCTTTATTCAACTTTTCTTCATAATCAGGAAAATCGAGTGGATTCGCTTTGACGGAAGGTCCCGCAAACCGTTCGAAAGAACCTTCATCGACGAGCATGTCGATTCGTTCCTGTGCATGAAGCGGAAAATGGTAGCCACAGTCACATACCTTATGATTTTCGTTTAACTGTTTTGTATAATGCATATATTTACAAGATGGGCACTTCGTCATTAATCCCTGTGGAGCGTCAATTTTTGGTTCTCGTTGACGCAACGGCATATATCGTTTCGGTTTCTTGAAAAAAGCAGTCATCGCTTCCCCCTCGTTCATTCCGGCATCCCCATTCCACGCCACGTCTCGACAAAACGCTTACGTTCTTCGAGCGTATATAACTCCCCAACATCTAGTCCCTCAAAAAATCGGTTCACTTCGCTCCAAATCCTGATGAACAACTCATTCTTCAACTGAAAAATGAGTTGCTGACGAAACGTTCGATCCTCTTCGATCACTGCCTCTAATTGAGTCAGTCGCTCCTTCGTCGGCTCTACTTCCGAAAACGCCATTCGCTCTAACAGTTTGAGCATTTCGATGATATCGGTCGCTTTCGTCTGTTTCGTGACGATGAACTCCGACAAAATCTCGATGTAGCGATGTCGGTCCTGTTCACATAGGTAAGTACCCCCGCCGCGTCTAGTCTCGACGATACCTAAAAAGCTCAATGCGCGTAACGCTTCTCGAACAGAAGCGCGACTAATGGATAGCGTCTCCGCAAGTTCACGTTCGGATGGAAGTCGATCCCCTGGGACCAGTGACGATTGGACAATTAATTTTCGTATCTTTGAAATATTTTCGTGAAATGTGGATGCGTGTTTTTCATGCATCTGACCGTTCAACTCCCTTATTTGGATCACTTATCAATCTTAAGTGGTCAGACCAATTAGTGCAATTATATCATTATTTAGGACTTGGTACTAGTTTCTGGACCAACCATTTTCATATCGACTCGTTTTAAAACAACATTCTCTTCTCCGAATCGCCTCTTCGCCTCTGCAACATATTCCTCGTTCGGGTTGATTGCAAAAGCGGATGCCAGTTGTTTCACTTCTTTTGAATCCGTGAATCGACAGACGACCGGAACATCTCCTTGTGCACGCTGAATCCAGTCTTCTAGTTCAGAGAATCGATCTAACGTTAGCCTTACGAACAGAGCTTGACCATGTAATGGGCGCACTCGTTCGACAATCAATTGTTTGCGTCCATCCCGTTCGTTCGAATGAACTTCAAGCAACAAAATGTTACCTACGTAGAGGGAGCGACTGAACTGGGCAAAGGTTCTTGGAAAGACGACGACTTCTTCTTGCGTCACCCCATCGTCTACCATCATGACACCCATCCGCTCTTGCTTTTTCGTCATAAACGTACGCACGTCATCCACATACACGACCAGATACCCGTTCGTCCCGTGCAGAACGTCTTCAATCGTGGAGGGCTCAATTCCCACGTCCGGAATCGTTGTAAGCGGCGAGTGCACAACCCATGTTCCGAGTGCTTCCCGCTCTTCTTCAGACCAGTTTGGTTCTTTCGCTTTTTTCTGCTTAAGCCCGAGTGATGATAGTTCATCTGGTAAGAAGTGCGTACCAGCCTCTTCACGTAAACGTTCGACTGCTTCAAACGCACTCGTCCGATCACCGTGATACATTCGGTCAAGCGCTCCAGCTCCTAGCAAACGTCTCAACTTGAGTTGATCTTTACTCTTCCATTCCATCGCTTCTTGAAGAGTCCGGACGTCTTTTAGCTGTCCATTCAACTCGATGAGTCGTTCTACGTCTCGTTTCGTCAGTCCTTGAATCGCTTTAAGCCCAAGACGGACGCCAGGACCTTCAAGTGTCGCATCGGCATGACCGTGCAATACGTCTGGCGGATACACAGGGATTTTGTCTTTACGCAATAGTCTCACGAGTTGACTTGTCTTCTCCGACGTCACGACATGGAAAACACGTGGATAATGCGCTTTGACGTAAGCCAGTCGATAACTGATCAAACTGTAGGCGACCGCATGGGAACGGTTAAACCCATACCCTGCAAACTTTTCAATCCAAGAGAAGATTTGTGACAAGACATCTCGGTTCTTTCCTTCAGATTGACGTAAAAACCGCTCTCGTTCTCGTTCAATCGTACCGGTATCTTTTTTGGCAATCGCTCGTCTGACCAAATCCGCCTCGGCATATGAATATCCACCGAGTTTTCGAAGAAGTCGCATGACCTGTTCTTGATAAACGAGCACGCCATATGTCGACTTCATGATTTCTTCGACGTCCGGGTGAATCGGTTGATATGGCATACCTTGTTTTCGTTTTGCATACGTTTCAATAAACTGCATCGGTCCTGGTCGATAGAGCGACATCGTCACGACGATATCCTCAAACTCCGTCGGTTTGACTTGACGCAACGCCTGTTTCATACCCGACGACTCAAACTGGAAGATCCCGTCCGTCTCTCCTCTTGCTAACAATCGGTACGTCCGGGCATCATGTAAGGGAATCGTCTTCAAGGAGAACATTGCGTCACTCTCACGGACCAATTCCTCCATTTGACGAAGGCGAGTCAAGTTTCGGAGCCCGAGCAAATCAATTTTGAGTAGCCCGATTTCTTCCAAATCCTTCATATTATATTGGGTCACATGATCCTCGAGTTCGGGTTGAAGTGGAGTCACGTCTTCAATCGGTTGACGACTGAGTACAACCCCAGCGGCGTGTATGGATGATTGACGTGGCAACCCTTCTAGCTGTTTCGCAATCCGAATCAACTGTTGACGCTTCTGGCTACCTGCGAACCATTTCATCTGTTTTGGATTCGCCATCAATTCGTCCAACCCACCTGATTTCACTTGTTTACTTGCAGCCTGCCCCTCTTCTAACGTCATGCCGAGCGCCCTCGCGACGTCACGGATGGCCGCCTTTGCCCCAAAGGTTGCGAGTGTACCAATTTGCGCCGCATGAGTCTCCCCATATTTCGATAGCACGTATGAAACGACTTCTTCCCGACGCTCATCTTCAAAATCTAAGTCAATATCCGGCATCGAGACGCGTTCCGGATTGAGGAACCGTTCAAATAGGAGACCATAGCGAACTGGGTCGACTTCTGTAATGTGCAGTGCAAAACTGATGAGCGAGCCGGCCGCCGACCCCCGACCTGGACCGACCTCGATCCCGGACTCACGGGCGAATCGGATGATATCTTCGACAATCAGAAAATACGAAGAAAACCCGGTCTTGGCAATGACGTCAAGCTCAAACTTCGCTCGTCCGATATACGGTTCTTTCATCAATTCCATCGCTTTTAACCGTTCACCAACGAGTCGCTTCAACTTTTGATCAGCGTCCGGTAACTCTGGAATCGCGCCTTCCACTTGTGGAAGTTGCTCGATTTGAATCAGTGCTTCAAATCGCTCAAGCTCGCCCAATTCTTCTGAAGTGAACCAGTCGTTCATCTCGCTTGGTAGCCGGACATGCAGACCTTTTTGACGTACATCCTCCTCTGACATCACTTCGCCTTCTCGAATGGCAGAGATTGCCCGGAAACCCTCCACATCTTCAGGTCGCATATATCTCGTTTCAGGGACCGGAATCAGTTGGACGGCGAGTTCTTCTTTCATCATGCGAAGTTGCTTTAACAGTTGTACCTGTTCTGTCGTCTGCGGTGCCGGGAGACCGAGCCATAGTCTGTTCTCGTCTACAAAAGACAGCAGTTGATGATAAAGACGACGTCGATGGACCGGGTCGCTCGCTTTCCAGTTTTCCGGTAGGACAATGAGTGGCATCGTCGTGCGTTCATCGATCCCGCCTTTCTTGATGATTCGATATTGCTCTTGTAGTTCTGCTTCGTTCGATGCATACGCAAGTACCGACACATCGAGCCCGTCTAGTCGAAGGACGGTTCTCAGTCCGATGAGCGGCTTCACCCCATAGCGTTTGCAGTAGGATAGAAACGACGGCACACCATAAAAGGCATCGTCTGCGATGGCGACCGCGCGACTCCCCCGCTCTGTCATCTGCATCACATATTGCTCTAGTCGAATCGTGCTTTGTAGTAAGCTAAAAGCAGTTCTGACATTAAGATGAATCATCTTCGTCCTCCTCTCTATTTAATGGAATTGTCAAACTCAATTCTCTACTTCTCTGATACAATAATTATAGACAAAACTCACGACAAAAGGGGGCAAAAGCGTATGATTATCAATCGGGGACAAATTGCGCGCGATAAGTTAGAAAAATTACAGAACGGTCAAACCGTCTTTGCGGACAGTCCTGAAATCATCGACCGACTTCGAAAGTATATTGCAGAATATCAACTCGATGTCGTCGAAGATGTGACCGACCGCGGCACGTGGTTTATCCCACAAGAAAACGGAGACAAATGAAGAGAGCTGACCGCGGTCAGCTCTCTTCATTTTCTTCAAACGTGAACTCTCCTGCCACTTCATTCAGAGCAGCAATGACGTCATCCATTTCATCCCACGTATCAATCGTGGCACCTGACGCCATCGGATGGCCACCACCACGGTAACGCTTCGCCACTTCATTGATGACAGGTCCTTTCGATCGAATCCGGACACGAATCTCTTCTTTGTTTTCGACAAACATGACCCAACATTTCAATCCTTCGAGGCCAGAGAAGCTATTGACGAGTTGCGATGCCGCTTCCGGGGACGCATGGAACGTCCGGAGCACATCTTTATCAATCTTCACATACCCGACGCCTTCTTCTGTGACATTGACGTGCTGTAACACGTACCCTTGTAACTGTAGCGTCGCTAAGTTGGTCTTATACATGTGTCGGTACAGTTTGTTCGTATCGATGCCTTTGTCAATCAATCTCGAAGCAATCTCAAACGTACGTGCCGAGGCATTACGGAACTGGAAGCGCCCCGTGTCACCTACGATACCGGCATATAATAAGAAGGCCGCTTCTTGATCAATCGGATAATCCCAAATGTTCGCCAGCTCCACAATCATCTCGGACGTCGAACTGACCGTGGTGTCCACGATTTGTGTCATCGCATACGGGTCTTCATCAGGGTGATGATCGATTTTAATGATTGTTTTTCCTTTTAACGCATATGGTCCATCGATTCGTTCCTGATTCGCTGTATCTAGAATCAAAACGAGCGCATCCTTATACATTTCTTCCTCAACGTGTTCCATCTTTCCTAAAAATTCAAGGTCGGGCACCATACCACCGACTACATAGATCTTTTTATCCGGATGAACCGACTTTAAAATACGTTGGAGTCCGAGCTGGCTCCCCAATGCATCGGGGTCTGGTCTGACATGTCGATGAATAAGAATGGTGTCAGCCGCCTCGATTTCTGTTTTGATTGAATCCGCTTTCGCCCATGCCCACATGATGATTCCTCACTTTCCTACACACTATTATGGTATGATGATAACAGATTACGAGAAAGAAAGGGGTTCCTTCACTTGCAACTTGTCATGATTGGACTCATTTTGTTCGCGCTCGGAGCGTACCTTGTCTTCAAGCGTCGTGCTTTTTTGACAAAGACGCCAAACCGTAAAGCTTTGTTCAATACACAAGCTTTAATCTGGTTAAGTTTATTTCTCGCGCTATTCGCCGCGAACCAAATGGTTGGTGGATTCGGTTTGAATTCATCGGTCGGTTGGATTGTCAGTATCGTCATGTTGGTCGTCGGCTTAGGCAATGCGGTCGTTGGATTTATCCGTTACCGGAAAATCTATCCGCTCGCCGCAGAAGAACCGACGAATACGCCTTCATAAAAAGAGAGCACCCGCTACTCGTGTAGCCGGTGCTCTTTTAAGTTACCGATCAATCAACTGTGCCGTGACAAGCGCCTTGGCGACAAGTTGTGTACCTTGTGTCATCTCCACATCAACTTTCCCGAACTTCCGCCCAAGATCGAAGACGTTTGCCGACACTCGAATCTGACTCTCAATCTGAATCGGTTTCATGAAATAGACGGTAATGTTCTCGACCACCAAATCCCCTTTTTTCATATGACGCAGACTGCGTGTCGCCCCTTCGACTAACAAAGTCGTCAACACACCTGATGACGCGGTCCCCATATGGCTCGTCATTTGCGGAGCAACCTCGACAGTAAACGCCGTACCGTTCGACGTGGGATCTTCTTTCAATTGGTTCGTGATCATGTTGTCGAACGTTTCACCGACTTGTGGCTGACGATTCGCAAGCTGCAACGCCTTCAACACATCTTGACGACTGATGATTCCGAGCAAGCGACCATAGTTATCGACGACAGGGAGCATCTCAATCCCTTCCCATACCATCTGGTGCGCAGCGTTGGTCACGCTCGTCTGGACGCCGACAGTAATCGGGCTCTTTGTCATGACTTTCTCGATATCATAGTCGTGCGATTTGTCGATGACATCTTTCGCAGTGATCACCCCGACCACCTTCATCTGCTCATCGATGACCGGATAACGATTATGCTTCGTCCGCTCATTCAATTCGTGCCAACGTTTCACCGTGTCATCCGATTTCAAATAAAACGTGTCGTGAAGCGGAATGACGATGTCTGAGACAAGAAGAATCTCTTTCTTGATGAGTCGATCATAAATAGCCCGGTTAATCATCGTTGCGACGGTAAAGCTGTCGTAAGAAGTCGAGATGACGGGCATATCATACTTATCCGCCATTCGTTTCACTTCATCCGTCGTATCAAATCCCCCTGTGATCAACACGGCCCCGCCGGACTGCAAGACGAGTTCATGCGCCTTCTCCCGGTTTCCGATGATGACGAGTGAATCGACATCGATATAACGCATCATCGCTTCCAATTTCATGGCTCCGATGACAAATTTAGATAATGTCTTATGCAGACCATTTCGTCCACCCAACACTTGTCCATCGACAATATTGACGACTTCGGCAAATGTCAGCTTCTCAATATTCTCTTTTTGTTTACGCTTGATCCGAATCGTCCCTACACGTTCGATGGTAGAGACGAAGCCCAGGTTCTCAGCTTCTTTGATGGCCCGATAAGCCGTACCTTCTGATACAGCTAACTCTTTGGCGATTTGGCGGACCGAAATTTTTGACCCAACATCGAGTGACTCGATATGTGCTATGATCTGTTCATGTTTTGTGGTCATACGCGGAGTCCCTTCTCTCAATACATTTTCTACTCTTTCTAGTATACTGTATCAGTCAAACTTGTTCAAACTGTACTAATCAAATTGCAACATTTCCTTTCTGTTTTCGAAACAGCTATAATAGACGAGTAGTCAACGTAAGAGTGAGAAGGGAAGGGATTCATCTTGAATCAACGCACCAATCAAATTGCACAATCTTTAGCGACGAAAGGATTAGACGCAGCATTCGTCACATCGAAGGCATCTGTATTTTACTTCTCGGGAGTATACGCAGAAGCACACGAGCGGCTGATTGCCATCCTCGTCCTAAAGAATGGGACAACTGCCATCATTTGTCCTGCCCTTGAAAAAGGAATTGTCGAAGCGAGTGACTGGACAGGTGAAATCGTGACGTACATGGACCACGAGAATCCGTGGGATAAAATCGTCAAGTTGTTCCTCGATAACCAAATCGTTCCTGAGCGTATCGGGATTGAAGGCGAGCATTTGACATTCAATCGTGTCGAGCAACTCCGCGCTGGTTTTGCCGGATTGTCGATTATCGATTTGACAGACGAACTCCAAACGTTACGCATGATCAAATCACCGGATGAAGTACGTACAATGAAACGCGCCGCTGAACTTGCAGACATGGCAATCGAAGCAGGAATTCGTTCACTCCGTGAGGGCGTGACCGAGCTCGAAGTCATCGCGGACATTGAATATGCGATGAAACAACAAGGCGTTCGTGAAATGTCATTCGACACACTCGTATTGTTCGGTGAAAACAGCGCTGACCCTCACGGTGTACCAGGCAACAACCGTTTGAAGAAAGGCGATTTCGCCTTGTTCGACCTCGGTGTCGTCTGGCAAGGGTATTGCTCGGATATCACTCGAACGGTCGTCTTCGGTGAAGCGAGTACGAAACAACGTGAAATTTACGAAACAGTATTACAAGCAGAAGAAGCAGCGATCGAGATGGCGAATGTCGGTACGACGCTCGGAGCGATCGATATCGCAGCCCGTCAAGTCATCACGTCTGCTGGATACGGTGAGTACTTCACGCACCGTATCGGTCATGGAATCGGAATCGAAGTTCATGAACATCCATCGATGGCGGCGAACAATGATATGACAGCTCAAGTCGGCATGACGTTTACCGTCGAACCAGGTATTTATCTACCGGGTGTCGGCGGGGTCCGTATCGAAGATGACCTCGTCATGACGGAGAGCGGTCCGATTGCATTGACGAGTTATCCGAAAACACTTCAAGAGATCGTATAAGAAAAAGGTGGGGTCCAAGGACCTCACCTTTTTACGCATTCCTCAATAGAACAATCGGAACATGACATCGCGTTGCGGGACTTCATAACGTTCCATTTTCTCTAGAAATATTCGTTTGTCATAAGGGACAGCCCGCAGATCAATCTGCATCCCCTTTTCCCCGCCTGACAAAATCGCGAACCGCGCAAGTTCATCTCGTGCGACACCGAGCGCACCAGGATTGACGTACCGCTTCTTCTCGTCTTCGAATAGGTGAACCGGGTGGTGATGCCCAAATAAGATGATATCCCCATCGTACTCTCCATACAACCGTTGCATGTTTTCAAGTGTCGGTTCGAGAATGTCATGGAACGGTTCATCAACGATGGTGGCTTGACGCTTTTCGCTCGGGATATGGTAGTGGATACCGAACGCTTTCTGACTAGCCATCTCACTCGTAATCGTTCGTGGAAGAGACTCAAGAACATCCACATATCTAGAATCGAGATGACGTGCGACCCATTCGTGATGCGGTCGCGTATGCGCGTAGCTTTCTGGGTGACCATGTCCGGATAGGAGCGAGACGACCGCTTCATCGTGATTACCGGAAATCATGTGTGCCCCGCGGTCAATCAATCGCTCCATGACCGCGTTTGAGTCTGGCCCCATCGCAATCATGTCACCAAGTGACCAGATCATGTCGACCCGTTCTGTATCTAACGAATGAAGGACTGCCTCTAGCGCCTCTAGATTTCCGTGAACGTCAGTCACAACGCCAATCTTCATCGCTCTCCCCCTCACTTTCGATACTGATGGACAACGTTGACCCCGCCGGTCACATCGATGACGGCGCCCGTAATCATATCTGATTCCTCATGTAATAGGAAGGAAATGAGTCGTGCGATATCCTCTCCAGTTCCGTGTCGTCCGACTGGAGTCCCTTCATCGATTTCCGCTTCCTCGATACGCATCTCTTTTTGAGATCCGACGATGTTTCCTGGATTGACCATATTTGCCGTAATCCCAAAAGGCGCTTCCTCAAGAGCGACCGATTTCGTCAAACTGACGAGTGCCGTTTTTGCTGCTGCAAATGCTGAACGGTGAATCCATCCGGGAGCTGATGCACTTTCCGGAAACCCGTATGAGATGATGCGCCCGAAACGATTCGAGCGCATCGAAGGAATCGCGCGACGCATCAACCAAAACGAGGCGGACAGGTTACCTGTCACCACTTCATCCCACTCTTCATCTGTCAATTCAACAAGCGGTTTCCGTTCAAAAATGTATGGACCCGCATTTAAAATCAAAGCATCCGGTTCACCAAACCGCTCGACCGCCTCCTCATAAGCCGAGAGCAGCTGTTCGCGGTCTGTCAATCCTGCCTCGATCATATGTATCCGCTCATGTTCCCAATCAATCGGATTCCGCTGTAAAATACTGACGTGCCATCCATCTTGCAAAAGACGCTCTGTCACGACACGGCCAATCCCTTTCGCACCAGAAGTAATCATTACATGTCTCATCGTCCAACCTCCTCCGCCTTATTTTACCCGTTCTTTCACGTGAATTCCAAACTTGGACATGTCGTGAACAATTCTATGAAAAAATTCACTCCTTTTCATGACGAAAAAGCGTGAAATTCGAAAGAAGTGGTATACTATATATGTAAGCCGAACGTATATTTCGAGCGAAAGGTTGGGATTTACATGGCAATTGTATACAAACACATTCTATCTGCCGTTGACGGCTCTAAAGAGGCGGAACGTGCATTTGAGACCGCAATCGATGTCGCCATTCGTAACGAAGGGAAACTGTATGTGGGTCACGTGATTGACACGCGTACATTCGCGACAGTTGAAGCCTACGACCGGACGATTACCGAACGCGCAGAAACGTATGCCAAAGAGTTACTCGAAGACTATGTGAACCGCGCGAAAGAACGTGGTGTGAAAGAAGTCGAGACCGTCATTGAATACGGTTCTCCAAAAGTGACAATCGCTAAAAAGATTGCTCCTAACCATGATATTGATCTTATTATTTGTGGCGCGACTGGGTTGAACGCTGTCGAACGCTTCTTTATCGGAAGTGTTTCAGAAAGTATCGTCCGCTATGCGAAGTGCGACGTGCTCATCGTCCGTCAATAATCATTTATTCTCGAAAAAGGGGTCTTGCGCAATCGCAAGACCCCTTTCTTTATTACAACACCTTGACCGTAACCGTTTTACGACCGAATTGAATCGCCGCACTGTGCGAATACATTAAGATGTCGATTTTATTTCCTTTGATGGCGCCGCCAGTATCTGCAGCCGTATATGTTCCTAACAACTTGCTCCCTACGTATACTTGAACTTTCGTTCCAAGTGGAATGACACGTGGGTCGACCGCGATCACATTACGTTTTTGTTTACGAACGTCCCAACCGAGAGCCGTTTTCCCAGAACAGCCTTTGCAATAAGGTGTATACGCCGATGCTTTCATCGCGTAAGTTTTGCCGACAGACTGTTTCTTCGCTCCTGTTGTCGTGACATAACTTGTCGCAATCCATGCTTTTTTCTTTTTATAATAAACTTGTGTCCAGGCACCTTTTGAACCTAAACGTTGTAACTTTTGACCTTTGTTTAACTTGCCTAAGATTTTTGTACCCACTCGTGCATCTGAACGGATATTTAAATCGTTCACTTTACTGACGACATAAACTTTATTTGAAGAGGCAGCTTGCACTTGCGATTGTGGCAGGAAAAGCGTTGAAACTAAAATCGTAATTAGCATCATCCATCCTAACTTTTTAAGCATGCAATCGTTCCTCCCTTAGTTCAGATCGTGTCATCGATGAATTTCACATCGAATGTTTCGTCCAGATAACTATATGATGAAATATGTAGCAGTGCCGTTACACTTACAGTTCATTTGAATGTCACGAACGTTACAACTTGATGTCAAAACAACCGATTATTTGCTTTAAATTGCACCTTTGAAACGAAGTAGAGATATTTATATAAATACTCATCCAATATATGGTTCTTTCATGACTCAAATGTTACAAAATGATATAAAACATGCACCTAATGTTACAAAGCGAAAAATCATTTGTCCCATTCATTCTCTAGCACGTTAGGAAAAAAGGCTCAAAAAAACCCACGTTACGCAAAGTAACGTGGGTTTGAGTGATCTTATGCGTGCTCTTCAACGAGGTTTGCAATGCGAACCGTATCGCGCGCGATGACCAATTCTTCGTTCGTCGGGATGATGATGACCTTAACTGGTGAGTGTGGGTAGTTGATGAACAACTCTTTGCCTCGTGCACCATTGTTAAGTGAAGGATCCCAGTAGACGCCCATGAATTCGAGACCACGGAGGATACGCTCACGGATGACATCCGAGTTTTCACCGACACCGGCAGTGAAGATGATGGCGTCGACACCATTCATTTCAGCAGCATATTGACCGATGTAACCGTGAATACGGTTTGAGAAGATTTTGAGAGATACTTCTGCACGGTGGTTTCCTTCTGCAGCCGCTTGCTCGATGTCACGTAAGTCACTTGAAATACCAGAGAGACCGTAAACACCAGACTCTTTGTTCATGACGTTCAAGACGTCTTCAGCAGACTTCCCTGTTTTTTGCATCAAAAATGGGATAAGGGCTGGGTCAAGCGAACCTGAGCGAGTTCCCATCGTAATTCCTTCAAGCGGTGTGAAGCCCATTGTTGTATCAATCGAACGACCACCTGCAACGGCTGCGATTGACGCACCGCTACCGAGGTGACATGAGATTAAACGCAAGTCTTCGAGCGGACGACCGAGAAGTTCTGCTGCACGTTGTGTCACATACTTGTGGCTCGTCCCGTGGAAACCATATTTACGTACACCGTGCTCTGTATAGTATTCATACGGAAGACTGTACAAGAAGTTCTCTTCTGGCATCGATTGGTGGAATGCCGTGTCGAATACCGCAACTTGTGGAACGTTTGGCAAGATTGCTTGGAAAGCACGAATCCCAGTCAAGTTTGGTGGGATGTGAAGTGGTCCGAGCTCTGTGAAAGACTCGATGTTCTTCATGACTTCGTCATCGATCACAACCGAATCCGCATACAACTCTTTCCCGTGTAACACACGGTGACCTACGCCAGAAATTTCATCGAACGATTGAATGATATCAAGTTCGATCAGTTTCTCTAACGTCAATTCAACCGCTTCTTTGTGCGTGTGAAGTGGCGTGACCACGTTGAACTTCTGTCCTTCACCGTACTTGATTGTAAAAATTGCATCTTCTTTCCCTACACGCTCAACCAATCCAACTGCGAGCAACTCTTCCGTTGGCATCTCGAGTAACTGGAACTTGAGCGATGAACTACCAGCATTGACTGCCATAATTTTCGTCATGTCATACACCTCTTACCTTTCGTTTTAAACGCGTTTCTTTATCTGTTCAATTTAAAACTGATAACTGTATCATAATGAAGATACTTGATTTTGAATATCTTTTTCAAGTATTTTGTCTATTATTTTTGCGTTGTTTTGAACCAATCATCAATCTGTTTCACTACATTGGCAACAGCTCGAACGTCTGTGAACGACGGAAGCTCAACGAATAAGGCTTGTTTCGGGCGTGTGACGCCTTCCCCTACTTTTTGTAGAAGCAACAAACTTTTCGCATAGCGTTCATCTTTGAACATCGTCGTCGGAAGTTGGATCACACCTTTGACAACCGCTTCACGGTCCATCCATTGTTTTAATTTCCCTTCATCATCTTGTTCAAACAAATTGTTCGGAATGACGAACAATCCGTGTCCACCCGGTTTCGTATGACGGATCGCCTGTTCCATCATCAAGAAATGAGAATAGGCATGTCCTTCATTACGTTTCATGTCGTATTCGGCCGCGACTTCGTCATTTGGGTAGTAACCGATCGGCAAATCCGCAAGTGACAGGTCACTCGGTTCGACAAACAAGGGGGCGAGCGCGTCTTGATGGAAGTATGAAACCGGCTCTCCTAATAAATTGCTGATCGAAAAAGAGAGACGAAGCAACAATTCATCGACTTCGACCGCTTGTGCCGTTGCTTCTTTCAATTGTGAGAGGACCGCATGTGTCAATGTGCCTGTTCCGCTCCCGAGATCGAGAATCGTCGCACCATCTTTGAGGAGCTTCGTTGCCAAGTAGCCCATGAACAAACTGACCGCATCCGGAGTCGGTTGGTTGTTCGGTGGGAGTTGCGTCGTTTCTTCAAGCACGAGCAGACTGACAGCTTTCCGCACGTCATCCATCTTCTCATTTTCGATGTCGACATGGTCAAACACTTGTACTAGTGCCTCAATCGGTAATACATCAAGGTCGTTGACAAGTTTTTTCGCTTCTTTCTTCCAATCACGATACAGTTGTTCAAAACGTTCCATTTTCGTTCATCCTTTCCATACAAAACCGGCCCCCATAAGAGGACCGGTCGGTTCACGTACTAGTGTAAGCTATTTTAATCAATTTCGCCAAACGAATCAATTCGCTTGTTCGAACGCCTGAAGCGCTGCTTCAAAATCAACTTCGTCCGTCATTTCATCCATATATTGAACGTACTGGACGACGCCGGTTGAGTCGACGACGAACACAGAACGAGCCAGAAGACGCATTTCTTCAATTAATACGCCGTACGCTTTCGCGAATGATAGATCACGGTGATCAGAGAGCGTGACCACGTTGTCAATACCTGAAGCCGAGCACCAACGACGTTGTGCGAATGGGAGGTCGTTCGACACAGTCAAGACCGTTCCGCCAAGTGATGATGCTTTCTCATTGAATTCACGCGTTTGTGCGTCACATACGCCTGTATCAATTGAAGGAATGACACTGATTAATTTTTTCCCCGGATAACTTGCTAATGTCACTTCTTCTAAAGCTGTCGTCAACACTTGGAAGTCAGGAGCTTGGTCTCCCACTTTTACTGGATTTCCTTGTAATGTCACGTTGTTCCCTTTAAATGTTGGCATGAACTCATCCCCTTTGTTGTAGTTACCTTCTCATCATATCGATGAAATTGAGCCTTTGACAAACTTCCTGCTTTTGGCTCTGTTTCAGTTTTCCCTATATTGGTTGAAGGAAACACGTTATAATAAGGGAGACACCATTGACAAAGGGGATGACTCAGATGAGAAATAACGTCTATTTGTACCATCGTAACGTCAACGAATTCACGAAAGAAGTGAAAAAGCTAAAAGAAATCGGGGAAAAACACGGGTTTAACATCGTCAATCAACCAGAAGATGCGAATATCATCGCTGCGGTTGGTGGAGACGGCGCCTTTTTACAGGCTGTTCGCTATACAGGTTTTCGTCAGGATGCTATCTACGTCGGATTCGGCCGCGGATTGAACGAGTTTTATTGTGACTTTGACATACATAAACTCGATGAAGTCGACCGCCTCTTCTCTGACAACTCGACGCGAATCGAAGAAGGTCTCGAAGTACGCAAATATCCACTTCTCTCCGCATCGATCAACGAATCGACACCGCTTCTTTGTTTAAATGAAGCTTCCATTAAATCGAGTATCATCAAATCACTCGCGATCGAGGTCTATATCGACGACTTGCACTTTGAGACATTCCGTGGGGACGGAATGGTCGTGTCGACTCCGACCGGTTCGACTGCTTATAACAAATCGTTGAACGGCGCGGTCGTCGACCCACTCATCCCATGTATGCAAGTCAGCGAGATCGCTTCGGTCAACAACAACCGTTATCGTACCCTCGGCTCATCGTTTATCGTCCACGAATCGCGCAAGTTATCGCTTCGCATCGTCGAGGACGGAAACGATTACCCGATCATCGGTATGGATAACGAAGCACTCAGCTTGAAGTACACTGATCGGATTGACATCGAACTTTCTGATAAAGTCATCAAGACCGTCAAACTTCGCACGAACTCGTTCTGGCATAAAGTACAACGTTCATTCTTCTAATCAAGAAGAGGAGCCGGTTGACCCTAACTCGGATCAATTGGCTCCTCTTTTATTTACGATGTGACGACTTCCGCTTCATATACCGGTTTTCCTCCGACAACCGTCATGACTAAACGATTGTGAAGAATCTCCTCCCCTTGTAATTGGAAGAAGTCCTCGTCCCACACGGTGAAGTTCGCGTTGTAACTTTGAATCAATAACCCGTTTTTTCCGTGCGTACCCGTGGCGACATGAGGTGAATACGTAAAGCTACGAAGTGCTTCATACATCGATAGACGCTCACTCGGATTTAACGTGCCCGAACCCTTAAACGACTGTCTCGCCACCGCTCCGAACAACCCTTTCCGAACATCGACGGATGAAATCGGGGCATCACTTCCCCCTAACAATAATGCTCCCGTATCAAGAAGTGACTTGAAGCGATACACATCATGAACGCGTTCATTCCCTAACCGTTCAAACAACATATCTAAGTCGTCAGAAAGAAAGACCGGTTGCGCATCGATTAGAACAGGCAAGGATTTGATGCGCTTGATCAAGGAATCGTTCAACAAGGAAGCGTGGATAATGCGGTCCCGCGTTCCTTTTTTAGCTGGATATTTCTCAAGCAGACTGACAAACTGTTCGACGGCCGCATCCCCAATCACGTGAGCCGCCACGTTCATCCCGTACGTACGCGCCTTTTTCACAAGCGCTTCTAGATGATCCGGCCGATGTACTTCGATACCACGCTGAGCCAGGTCATCAGCATACGGTGCTGAGAGCAGCGCTGTCCGCCCCCCGAACGAGCCGTCTACGAACAGTTTCATCGCCCCAAAGTCAAACCGTTTCCGTTTTGTCATCGCATCATGTTGAATGACACGGTCCACGACTTGTTCATGAACGAGAAGATGCGCTTGGAACGGTAATTCATCCAACACGTCCTCATACGCTTGAATCGTCTCTAACGGGTCACCATGATAAAACAAGTCCTCGGTGTGGGCACCGACAATCCCGTGTGCGAACAACGAATCGATGGCACGTCGGAGTGAGGCAGCATTTTTCTTTCGATTCCCACTCAATTCTTTATATAAGAGGTCGAGCGCGGCATCATATAAGACACCGTTCAACTTCCCTTCCTCATCCCGCCCGAGCTTCCCGCCTTCGATGACCGTGTGATGAATCAAGCCGAGGCGCTCGAGTCCTTTCGAGTTCACGACCGCCACATGACGGCAGACACGCTTCAAGACGACGGGACGATCCGAAATGACTTCATCAATCATGTCTCGCGTCGGCATTTCACCGAGTAATCGATCATCAAATCCTTCTGCGACCACCCATTCATCATCTGACCCTTGTTGTTTCATCGTCTCAAGTAATTCTCGAAGGTTGGTCGCCTCGCTTGCATCGACACGGTCTAGCGCTTCCCCGTAACCAACAAGGTGAATGTGCGAGTCTGTGAAGGCAGGATAGACACTCTTTCCTTCTAAGTTCACAATCTCTTCAATCCGACCGGCGTATGTACGACGGAGATGACCCTCTTCGCCCATTTTTAAGATTCGTCCATGCTCCACGAACATGGCCCGCATCATTTCACCCGGTTTATTCAACGTATAGATATTTCCATTAACCCATAACGTACCCATCTGACGATTCCTCCTTGATTGAAAAAAGATTGACGTCTACGTTTTTCCCGTTTCCGTCAATCTTCATGCATCGTTTATTTTTTTAGCAGTTCTTGCTGTTCTAACCCTTGATCGACACGTCGACGAATCTCATGCGCACCATCTTCTTCGAAGCGGCCGAGCACACGCTCACCGATTTCAACGGCAGTACCATACTCACCGTGCAAAAACTTGTTTTCTGCGAGTGTCAAAGCGATGTGCACTTCGTTGTCACGACGACGGAATCGGTTGGCGTATTGTAACAACTGTTCAGCATACGTCACTTGACGAATCAGCGCATGGACACGGTCGCGGAAGTGATCCATCATTTCTTCTACATCATGACTGAGTCCGACGATATAGGTCATATTAAATGGCGCTTTATCGAACTGTTCATCTAGAGACTGGACGCCTTTTTGAAGTTGACGTAAGTCGTTGGATAAATCGTTCGGGACGACAGGCATCGCGCTTTTCGCCAGAAGGCGGCGGTGCGCAGACAATTCTTTCTTCCACGTTTCGAGCTTATGGCGTACTTCAAGTTCTTCTTTACGTAACGAATTCGTGTCCTCGATGAATCGCTCATGCATGGCATTGAATTGATCGAGCGAACGTTTCGCTTCTTGGACTTTCGATTTGATCATGCTATACGGCAACATTTGAGCGACGAGCGCTTGCTCGATATCAAGTACGTTCGCCGTGAGCGTCGTCCGTTCGCGTTCTAACTGCTCAAACTCCTCGCCGACGCGAGCATTGATCTCATAGTTACTGACGAGTCGAGACATTTCTGTTTGCAGGTTACCCATGATTTCGGAAGACTGACGTTCACGCTCCTGAATCGTCGCAAATTCCTTCTTCACATATTGGCGTGCATCGACTTCCGTCCGGAACGCTTCAAACAGCTGGTCGATATCGGAACTCAACTGTTGCATGTCCTCTTCGAAATGATCGAATTCCAATCGTTCGATGCGAGCCATCAGTTCCTCGCGACGATCTTCCGCTTGATCGATTTCTTCCATTAGTCCGAGCGGTTCGAGCGCATACCCATCCATTTGCATTTCTTTATGTCCAGCCCGTAACTGTTGAAGTTGTTGTTTCAACTCCACTTGGACCGTACGTACGAATTGCGGAATGATCCGAATCAATTCACGGATATGACCGACTTGGTCCGATAGGGATTGTCCAGTCTCGAACGCCTCAGAGACTTGACCGACTTGTTTCAAGTTGATCATTTCACTGCGCTTCGCCTCAGCGGCGGCAATCTCTTGCTCGACGAGCGTATACGTCGGTCCGAACGCATGATTTTGTGAATTCAATGTTTTGCGGAACTGATACAATTCTTTCTCGTCTTGCTTCACGATGTCCATGAGCGAAGTGTGGTGTGTCGTGAACTCATCCATCTCATCGAGCATGGCGTGTACCATCGTCTCGAGTTCTTCGATGAGTTGTTCTGTCGCATTCAAGTCCGCCTTTACTTTCATGAAGCGATATTTGTCCAAGTCTTCCTCGGCTCGGTATAACGCTTCATCGATTTGACCTGCATGCACACTGACCAACTCATCCCAAGATTGATGCCAACGATCGAACTTTTCTTTCGTTTCCCCTTCCATTGGCCATTGCTTGAACTTTTGAAGTTCAACCGGGATGCTCGCGCTGAGCACACTTTGTTTCCTCATATCTAAGTCATCGATTTTTTGGTAAAAATTCCTTCGAATGAGCATACTCCCCAACATGCCGCCTAATACGACGACGATGATTCCAATGATTAACCCATAAATTCCGTAATCCATCTTTGTCACAACCTCCAAGCCGCTTTCGTGGACTTATGTACCTTATATAAAAAAGAAGTATTTTATAAGAATAGATATACCTAATCATATTATAGAACCAATGATTTGCATAGGTTTTCCAATGGTTTCAGTGGAGATTGTTCATTTTTTCGGAACTTTCACGCAAGACAAATTCGATTTTTGCGTGTACCATAATGCTAAATTCTAAAAACAAGAAAGATGGAGGGGATTCAATATGTTCCAAACAACATCCTATTCAGGTGATTTAGCTGCCGGTTACGATTTATTAAATAAACAACTCGCCGCTCTATTAGAAGGTGAAACAAATGCTGTCGCCAACCTTGCTAACGCAAGTGCTTTACTAAACCAATTTTTAGATCGAATCAACTGGGTCGGCTTTTATGTGACAGACTCTGAGGATAGTCTCATTCTCGGCCCTTTCCAAGGTCTTCCAGCTTGTGTGCATATCGCATTCGGAAAAGGTGTTTGTGGAACAGCGGCGTCTACACAGGAAACGCAGCTTGTCGCTGACGTTCATCAATTCCCAGGACATATTGCGTGCGATGCGGCTTCGAACTCTGAAATCGTTGTACCACTCGTACGAGACGGGAAGACAATTGGCGTCCTCGATATCGACAGTCCAGAATTCGATCGTTTCTCCGAAGTCGATCGTGTTGGACTCGAACGTTTTTGTGAGACGCTACTTCGCTTTATTTGATTGACAAGCATTTACTTTCATCGTATACTCATCTTTGTGCATGAAATGACGATAGCAGTCATAGACAAACGTATCCACCTTTCGGGCCTCGACTTAGTCGGAGGGGCATCTCGTAGCTTCGCTATCAAGTGAAGGTGCTTGCACCTTGAAAGGGGCGTTACTCGTCTTTGACACCGTTGTTCTTTTGTGCAAAATACATGAACAACAAGGAGGAGTCCAATCATGGCTCGTTACACAGGTCCAGCTTGGAAACTCTCGCGTCGCTTAGGCATCTCGCTTAGCGAAACGGGTAAAGAATTAGTAAAACGTCCTTACGCACCAGGTCAACACGGAAATGGTCGTAAGAAAATCTCAGAATACGGTCTTCAGCTTCAAGCGAAGCAAGCACTTCGTCACATGTACGGAGTGAACGAGAAGCAATTCCGCCGCATCTTCAACGATGCTGGTAAAATGCCAGGCATCCACGGTGAGAACTTCATGTTCTTGCTCGAATCACGCCTTGACAACCTCGTTTACCGTTTCGGCCTCGCTCGCACACGTCGTGGAGCACGCCAACTCGTCAACCACGGTCACATCACAGTTGACGGATCACGCGTAGACATCGCGTCTTACCGCGTAAAACCAGGTCAAGTTATCGCAGTTCGCGAAAAGTCGAAAAACGTGAAAGCAATCGCTGAAGCTCTTGAAGTAGCACCAGCTACAAAAGACTTCGTATCGTTTGACGCTGAGAAACTCGAAGGTACATTCGTACGTCTCCCAGAACGCGCTGAACTCAACGACCAAATCAAAGAGCAACTCATCGTCGAGTACTACTCACGTTAATGCTTTTAATCCCCTTCTTTGCGAAGGGGATTTTTTTATTTCTTCAGAATTTCTTGTCGAATGTGTCCCATCTGCGTATCGAGGGCATCGGCCATCCGTGACGCTTCAATGAGTTCTTCTTTCGACGACTCCGGTACCTCGTGCTGATATTTATATTGAAGTTTATGTTCCGTCGCCGCCCAAAAATCCATGGCAAGCGTACGAATTTGAATTTCAGCCGGTACCCAGATGATCCGCTCGGCCAAATAGACCTTTGTCTTCACGATGAGATGTAAACTCCGATACCCGCTCGGCTTCGGATGTTCGATGTAATCTTTGATTTCGATGATGTCCAAATCATCCCGTGCCTCTAAATGACGCAAAATCTCATAGATGTCATCACGGAAGCTCGTGACAATCCGAATCCCCGCCACATCATGGACGTGTTCCCAAAGTGCAGACACCTCTAGAGGTAAGTCTTTCCGCTTCATTTTGCGCACGATGGACGGTAACGTCTTCATTCTCGTCTTTACGTGTTCAATCGGTGAATAACCGAGTCGCGTCTGCCAATCCAAGTCAATGATCCCGAGATCGCTCTCGAGCTCCGTGATCGCCATTTCATAATATCGAAAGTGTTCACGCCATTGATGGAACTGGTCGCCGAAAAATTCTTCAATCTCCATCGTCATCCCTCCTATCTCCTCATTTTATCAAATCCGAATAACATAGAATGTACAAAAAACGTCCATTCTCCAACAAATGAGGAACGGACGTGATGATTATACGTGACGAATCACAAAGTACTTTTTCTTACCGCGACGAATGATTGTGAATTCACCGAGCGTGTCTTCGCGCGTGACGACTTTATCAAGCGCTTGTTCGCGTTCGCCGTTCAAGTAAATCGCTCCGTTCGTCACATCTTCACGTGCCTGACGTTTCGATGGTGAGATCTTCGCCTCGACGAGGAGGTCGACGATGTTGCGCTCGCCGTCAAGCTCGAATTGCGGCATTCCTTTGAAAGCATCTTCCATGTCTTCTGGTTGAAGCGACGTCAAATCTCCGCTAAAGAATGCTGTCGTGATGCGTTCCGCTTGTTCAAGTCCTGCTTCACCATGGACGAGCTTCGTCATCTCTTCTGCGAGACGGCGCTGCGCCACACGCTTCTCAGGTGCTTCTGCCACTTCAGTTGCAAGTGCTTCAATCTCTTCATGCGACATGAATGTGAAGTATTTGATGAACTTGATGACATCTGCATCGTCGACGTTGATCCAGAACTGGTAGAACTCGTAAGGTGACGTCTTGTCAGCGTCTAACCAGACCGCACCGCCAGCTGTCTTCCCGAACTTTTGTCCGTCCGACTTTGTGACGAGCGGAACCGTGAGACCGAACGCTTTTTCTGAATGACCGAAGCGACGAATCAATTCAAGACCTGCCGTGATGTTCCCCCATTGGTCACTTCCACCGACTTGAAGACGACATTTCTCTGTCTCGTATAGTTTCAAGAAGTCGTAAGATTGAAGCAACATGTATGAGAATTCTGTGTACGAAATCCCGTTCTCCATGCGTGAATCGACGGAATCTTTCGCAAGCATGTAACTGATTGGGAAGTGCTTCCCGATGTCGCGAAGGAAATCGATGATGGACATCTCTTCCGTCCATTCGTAGTTGTTGCGAATCGTGATCGGGTTCTCCCCTTCAAGTGGAAGGAATCGGCTCAACTGATCTTTGATGCGGTCCGAGAAGAGTTTGACCGTATCTAACGTGTTCAATGAACGTTCATCCGAACGACCTGACGGGTCTCCAATCATACCTGTCGCCCCACCGACGAGCGCGATGACCTGGTGACCTGCTTGTTGGAAACGTTTCAGCGTCAAAATCGGGAGCAAGTGCCCGATATGAAGCGAGTCAGCTGTCGGGTCAAATCCCGTGTACAACGTCGTTGGTTGTTTCAGTTGTTCTTTCAATCCTTCTTCATCTGTCATTTGGTTGACAAGCCCTCGAAACTCTAAGTCTTTTAATAGTTCCATCTGTTCCACTCCTTCAATTGACATAAAAAAACGTCCCTTCTCATATGAGAAGGGACGGAGATTCCGCGGTACCACCCTACTTGTCGCAATTCGCGACCGCTTGAGCGAGAGATAACGGTCTCGAACCGGCCTAAAGGCACGCTCTGAAAGTGTAATTCATCGTTTGGCATTGGCTAGTTCACAGCAACCACTAGCTTTCTGGACAAGAGGCCCACCGACTACTTCGCTTTCTTCATCGCGTCATGATATCGTTGACTATGCTATTCATTTTATAAGCATCGTTTTCAACTTGTCAACTCCCATAATGAAACTTGCACGAGACTTCGGTTTCAAGGTAAGGTGTAGGTTGAATTGTGCTATAATCGAATATATTACTGTCTAAAATAGTTTTACACCATATTAAGGAGGCTGTCATGCTGCAGAAGATTCGAGATTTATGGAATAATCCGACGTCCATGAAAGCACGTCGCTATGCCAATGTGATCTATGATGTGTCTTGGAACGTCTTACTCCTCACCATCATTTCTGTTGTACTAATCGGATTTTTAGGTGCCGGAATCGGTGTCGGATATTTCGCATCCCTTGTCAAAGATATGCCGACCCCTGCCTATAAGACGATGACGTCACAAATCAATACGTACACGTCGACGTCAAATATTTATTTCGGGAGCGGAGAACGTATCGGGAACTACACGACCGATGAAGTACGCATTCCAATCCCAGTAGAAAAAGTATCACCATATGTGGTCGATGCGCTTCTTGCGACAGAGGATGTCGAGTTTTATGAACATGATGGTGTCGTGCCAAAAGCGACGCTTCGTGCCATCTTACAAGAAGCGACAGGGTCAGAGGATCGCACAGGTGGTTCGACCTTGACGCAACAATTGATTAAAAACCAAATGCTGACGAATGAAGTATCGTTCGAACGGAAAGCAAAAGAAATCCTACTTGCCCTTCGTCTTGAAAAAGCAATGGATAAGGATGAGATTTTAAATGCCTACCTAAACGTCGTCTCATTCGGTCGTAACTCGATGGGACGTAACATTTCAGGAATCGAAGCCGCTGCAAACGGCGTATTCAACACGTCTGCTGAGAAGTTGACGCTTCCACAAGCAGCATTTTTAGCAGGTATTCCGAAAAACCCATTCTTCTATACACCTTACTATCAAGGTGGGGTCATTAAAGAAGATGTGTCAGGTGCGGTCAACCGAATGAAGACCGTCTTGAACCGAATGTATGTCGCTGGGAAGATTACACAAGAAGAGTATGACGCAGCGTATAACTATGACATTACACAAGACTTCATGAAGACGCAGTCGAAACCACGGGATAAGTATCCGTACGTTATTGATGAAGCCGAACTTCAAACACGAGAAATCGTCACAGACTATTTGATTAAGCAAGATGGAATCAATGTAAACGACCTTGAACCGAAAGAACTGAAAGAAATTCGATCTAGCTACGCAAAACGCGCTCACAATATGCTACGTCAGGGCGGATTTAATATTCATCTAACACTTGATAAAAAGATTCACGAAGCGATGCAACAACCCGCAAAAAATGCAGGGAACTTCGGTCCAAATCAGTACGTTGAGGAGAATGATAAAACATATCCTGAACAAACGTCTTCTATCATGATTGAAAACAAAACCGGAAAAGTTCTTGGATTTGTGGGTGGTCGTTATGTGAATGGTAAGCCGGATGATTTGAACAGAGCATTTTATGCAAACCGACAAATCGCTTCCACTGCAAAACCAATTCTAGTCTATCCGAACGCTATTGAAGCTGGTCTTATCACTCCAGCTACAGTTGTGGTAGATGAAGAATATTTCTACCAATTCACTGGTCCAGGTCAAGATAAAAAATCGGTCTCCAATGAGGGAGGAAATTTCCGAGGACCTGTCACAGTACGCGAAGCGTTAAAACTTTCTTTAAACGTACCAGCTGTTAAGATTTATGAAGAACACAATCAAAAATACACGGATACCAAAAAATTAATCGACATGGGCATCCCTGTTTCGGAAGTTAACCGCAATGCTTCATCGATGGCACTAGGTGTAGGCGAAGTCACACCAATTAAGTTAGCCTCTGCATATGCGATGTTAGCTAACTACGGGGAACATGTAGACCCTTATCTTGTCGAACGTATTGATTATCAAGGTGAGACGATTTATGAGGCAAATCCAAAGAAAACACGGATATACTCTGACCGAACATCATACCTTGTCGTCGATATGCTTCGTGATGTCTTCACATCCGGTACTGCCACTTATGCAAACTCATTGTTTAATGTCCCTGGAGACTGGATAGGTAAGACAGGTACAAACAATGACCAAAAAGATTCATACTTGATTGGTTCGAATCCTGAAGTGACTTTAGCAGTATGGTCTGGCTATGATACACAATTAGCCACTATGAAAGATGGGAATGGATATGGTCGGTACTATCAACGTACGCAACGGATTTGGTCAGAAACGATGAATCTCGCGTATGCAGCCAATGCTGATGCTTTCAATGTCAATGCCCGCTTCAAACAACCTTCTAGCGTAACTGCGAAAGACTTCAAAGACTCTGGTTCATTCTCTGAGAAGAAAAAAGTAGAAGAGAAAGAAAAAGAAGAGGAAGAGAAGAAGAAGGAAGAAGAAGAGAAGAAACGAGAGGCGGAGGAAGCGAAGGAAGAGGCTGAAGAGAAGAAACAAGAAGCCGCTGCCGATGCTGCCGCTAAGAAAAAAGCTGAAGAAGAAGCTAGAGCTAAAGCCGAAGCCGAGGCAAAGAAAAAAGCCGAGGAAGAAGCGAAGAAGAAAGCTGAAGAAGAGGCTCAACAAGAAACTGAGCCACCAGCTGAAGAGAACACCGATTCAGACGGTGCATAAACAAACGGTCGACACATCGCGTGTCGACCGTTTTGTATATCTCAATCTTCCATCGTCGAGAGGTCACCTGTCTCCAGGTTCAACTCCCAAGCTTTTAAGACGCGACGCATGATCTTACCGCTTCGCGTTTTCGGCAACTTGTCTTTGAATTCAATTTCACGTGGTGCCGCATGCGCAGCTAATCCTTCTTTGACGAATTGCTGGATTTCTTGTTTTAACTCATCCGACGGCTCATAGCCTTTCCGAAGCGCAATGAATGCTTTGATGATTTCGCCTCGGACCGGGTCTGGTTTTCCGATGACACCCGCCTCAGCGACAGCCGGGTGCTCTACGAGTCGGCTTTCGACTTCAAATGGACCGACGCGTTCTCCAGCCGTCATGATGACGTCATCCACACGTCCTTGGAACCAGAAGTATCCGTCTTCATCCATGTAAGCTGAGTCGCCCGATACGTACCAATCTCCCCAGAAATAACTCTCGTACTTCGCATCATTCTTCCAGATCTTCCGCATCATCGATGGCCAAGGCGTTTTGAGTGCCAAATTCCCCATTCGGTGTGGCGGAAGTGGTTGACCCCGATCATCCAAAATCGCAGCTTCGCATCCTGGGATCGGTTTCCCCATTGAACCAGGTTTGATGTCCATCGTTGGATAGTTACAAATCATCATCGCGCCCGTTTCTGTCATCCACCATGTGTCATGGATCCGAAGGTCGAACGCCTCGTGGCCCCAACGAATGACTTCAGGGTTCAACGGCTCACCGACCGATAAAATATGGCGCAATGACGACAAGTCATACTTTTCAAACGCCTCATCTCCCGCACCCATGAGCATGCGGAACGCCGTCGGTGCACTATACCAGACCGTCACACCGAATCGTTCGATAACCGAATACCAGAACTCAGGGTTGAATCGTCCCCCGACGATGACGTTCGTCGCCCCGTTCAAGAACGGCGCAAAAATCCCGTAGCTTGTCCCGGTTACCCAGCCTGGGTCAGCGGTGCACCAGTAAATATCGTCTGGCTGAAGGTCAAGCACCCACTTACCGGTCATCATATGTTGAATCATAGCGTTATGAACGTGAAGGACCCCTTTTGGCTTCCCTGTTGATCCAGATGTATAGTGTAAAATCAGACCGTCTTCTCGATCGACCCATGTTAATCCAAGTTCTGTCGTCGCCTCGTTCGCCAATTTCCGATAGTCGAGCACTTTCTCCGACTCTTCGACATCGTCACCGACGAGCAGAATCGTCTCGAGGTGTGGCAACTGGTCGACCGGTACACGCGGCAACAGTTCTTTCGTCGTCACGATCACTTTTGCTTCAGAGTCGAGCAATCGATCGTGTACCGCCTGTTCCATGAACGCCTCAAACAACGGTCCTACGATGGCACCGAGTTTGATGGCACCGAGTAAAATAAAATAAAGTTCTGGTTGACGTGGCATAAAGATAAAGACACGGTCGCCTTTCTCCACACCAATCGACTTCAGAACATTTCCAGAACGATTACTTTCTTGCTTCATATCCGCATACGTGTAGCGCTCTTCCCGATCCCCATCGAAATAGAGCAATGCCACTTTCGTCGCCAATTCACTTTCCGCATGACGATCGATTGCTTCGTATGCCAAATTGACCTTCCCCGTTAAGTTCCAAGAAAATAAAGCTTCTGCTTGTGTCCATTCAAACGACTGACAAGCCTCTTCATACGACGCTAATTGATGTTCCCCTGTTAACGCTTTCAATTTTTCCATCGCTAAAGATTCGCCTCCCCTGTACAGATTGGTATAACCACTTTCAGTATAGTGTTAAAATTATGACAAATCAATGAATTTCCAATTTCATCAAAACAGGATGATTCCTACTTGATGAAAGCGCTATAATAAGAGGTGGAAAAGGTGGTGACCCAATGGAAAAACAATATCATTCAAAAGTGTGGCAGACCTCACAAGGTGACGTCACGATTGACGGTCCGGTTGCGCCCGACGTGCTGCAGACGTATCGTCTTGATGAAGGATTGACGGCTTTTCGTGAACCAGAAGATCAGCACGAGGCTCTTGTCGATATTGCTGGGTTGAAAGAAGGAAGAATCATCGTCGCTAGACAGGATGATCTTGTGATTGGTTACGTGACATTCCTCTATCCTGACCCATATGAGCGTTGGAGTGAAGGAAATGACCCATACATCCTTGAACTTGGGGCAATCGAGGTGAGTCCCCGCTTCCGTGGTCAACGAATCGGGAAACAATTACTCGAAGTATCGATGATGGACCCACATATGGATGATTTTTTAATTTTGACGACCGAATATTATTGGCACTGGGATTTGAAAGGCAGTGGACTCTCGATTTGGGATTATCGAAAAGTCATGGAGAAGATGATGAATCACGGTGGACTTGTCTTCTTCCCGACAGACGATCCTGAAATCGCCTCTCATCCCGCCAATTGTTTGATGGCTCGCATCGGAAAAAACGTGCGCCAAGAATCCATCGACCACTTTGATTCGCTACGGCTTCGCCGGCGATTTATGTACGACTAAGGAGGGGATTTCATGCTAATCGAACAGATGATGAATCGACATGTTGTGACGATTCAACCGACCAATACGATCGCTCATGCCGCTAAATTGATGCGTGAGCATCGTGTCCGACATTTGATTGTGACAAATCCGGCCCGCCAAGTCGTCGGGATCGTCGGACAATTTGAGATGAGTGGTGCGACGAGCGTCTTTCATCCCGAAAGTGAAAATGCAGACTTTCAAAACCCTGTATCGAGTATCATGCGTTCAGAGGTACCGACAGCACATCCTTTCGACTTTTTTGAAGATGCCGCTGCTTTGTTTTATGAAAACCGGCTAACCTGTCTCCCCATCGTCGAACAAGGGAAACTCGTCGGTGTATTAACTGAGACCGATTTATTACGATATTTCGTACAATTGACCGGCGCACTCGAACCAAGTTCGCAAATTGAGATCCTCGTCGAAAATACGACCGGTACACTCGAAAAAGTAACCCGACTCCTCGCCAAAACAAACGTCAATATCATCAACGTCTTCGTTCATCCGACGAGCGATCCGTATAAGCGCATCATCTCGTTCCGCGTCCAGACGATGAACCCGCTCCGAATCATCGAACGGTTGAAGCGTGAAGGCTATGATGTCCTCGGTCCGGAGATGTCGCGATGAGACCGATTTACATATTTGGCGAAGACGAGACGTCTTATCGCTTTCATGAGGATCATCCGTTCAATCCGCTACGACTTGAATTGACGACATCGCTTTTGATTGCAGCCGGAAAACTTTCCAAATCGGAATGTGTGTCTCCTCCACTCGCCTCGGTTGAAGAGTTAGCGCTCGTTCACGACCTCGATTATATCGAAGCCGTCCAAGCTGCGGCTGCGGGAGAACTTTCTACGCTGAAAGCGAATAAGTTTGGTCTTGGTACGGAAGACACACCTATCTTTCCGACGATTCATGAGGGAGCCGCTCGGCTTGTCGGCGGGACGATTCATGCGCTCGATTTGGTCGCGAGCGGGAAAGCGGAGCGCGCCTTTCATGTCGGCGGCGGTTTACATCATGGCATGCGACGCAAGGCATCCGGATTTTGCGTCTATAACGATGCAGCTGTCGCCATCGCACATGTGCGAAAACAGTATGGCTCTCGCGTCCTTTATGTGGATACGGATGCGCATCATGGGGACGGCGTTCAATGGCTCTTCTATGACGATGATGACGTGATGACACTGTCGATTCATGAGACGGGACGTTATTTGTTCCCCGGCACCGGAATGGTGACAGAACGAGGGAACGGCAAAGGATACGGCTACAGTTGGAACGTACCGGTCGATGCGTTCACCCAGGATGATTCATTCTTGACGTGCTATGAGACCGTCTTACGCGAGGCGTGCGAATGGTTCAAACCTGATATCATTTTGACTCAAAACGGTGCAGACGCCCATGCCTTTGATCCGCTCACCCATTTGGCATCAACGATACGGACGTTCGAACAAATCCCGCAGATCGCCTCACGCCTGGCCGATGAATATACAGATGGCCGTCTCGTCGCCCTTGGTGGCGGTGGGTATGACTGGTATCGTGCCGTACCACGCGCTTGGGCTCAAGTGTGGGCAGGGTTGACGAGAGAAGCACCCTACTCTGGAGATATCCCGCGCGAGTGGATTGAGAAGTGGTCAGGTATCGCTGATCAACCGTTGCCTACTCGGTGGGACGACTCTCTATATTCGTTTGACCATATCCCGCGACGTCAACAAATCGAAGAAAAGAATTGGGAAGTCACGAAACGAGCCTTTTGGCCGTTTATCTCAAATGATCGAAAGTCAATTTACCTATAAAAATAAGCCTCCCCTTTCCCTCACATGACGTGACGGATGGGGAGGCTTTTCATTAGTCTTGGCGAAGCGAATCACGACGCTCGATCCGGTGAGGAAGCACGACGTTTTTCTCTTCGATTTCTTCTGCGTTCAAGATTTTTGTCAAGAGACGCATCGCAACGGCTCCGATATCATACATCGGTTGAACAACAGTCGTCAATTTCGGACGAATCATCGTCGCGAGACGCGTGTTATCGTGACCGACGACTTCAAAGTCGTTCGGAACCGAGAAGCCGGCATCTTGAATGGCATGGATGACACCGAGGGCCATCTCATCAGTCCCAGCAAAGATCGCTTTCGGGCAATCGTCTCGCTGCAACATTTTTTGCATCGCTTCAAGACCTGATGCGTATGTGTAATTCCCGAGAATCATATCGTTGTCGTGGAACGGAAGACCTGCATCTTCAAGGGCGCGACGGTATCCTGCGAATTTCTTCTCGCCGTTGATCTGTTGCTCGAGTGGCCCAGTGATGAATCCAACACGGTCATGCCCATGGTTGATCAACATCTGAGTCGCGTCATATGCCGCTTGCTCATAATCGATGTTGACGGCCGGGAGGTCATATCCTTGGTTCAATGTCGCTGCGAGAACGATTGGAACCGGTGATTTTTTGAACTCTTCGACGAGATCTTCATGCAAACGTCCACCCATAAAGATGATGCCATCCACTTGTTTCCCTAAAAGTGTGTTCAGTAAATGAACTTCCTTGTCACGACTTGAATCCGAGTTTCCAAGGATGATGTTGTATTTGTACATCGTTGCCACATCTTCAATGCCTCGTGCCAAATCGGCGAAGAAAATATTTGAGATGTCCGGTACGATGACACCGACCGTCGTCGTTTTCTTACTTGCTAGCCCACGCGCGACGGCGTTCGGACGATAACCGAGACGGTCAATCGCATCTTGTACTTTCTTGCGTGTCGTCGGTTTGACGTTCGGGTTTCCGTTGACGACACGAGAGACGGTTGCCATGGACACCCCGGCTTCTCGTGCGACATCGTAAATCGTTACGTTGTTACTATTCATAAACTACTCCTCCTACAAGTCCTGATTTTCAAAAAGTTTTCATAAAACGTCTTAAAAAAGGAAGACAGGTATCTGTCATCCATTTACCCTGTCTTCATGCGATATAAAACGTTTCCATTTGGAAAGCTTACTTTTTCACCAAATCAAGTTGGGGAAACTGGACCGTCAGTCCTTCCACAAATTGATCGAATTGATCGAAATCCAATTGTTGTTGCGCATCCGATAATGCAATGGCAGGATTCGGGTGTACTTCGACCATGACACCGTCTGCCCCGATGGCAAGCGCTGCTTTTGCAGCCGGCAACAACAAGTCACGACGACCTGTCGAATGGGTGACGTCTACCATAACCGGTAAATGCGTCTCTTGTTTCAAAATCGGCACTGCCGTGATGTCTAACGTATTGCGAGTCGCACGCTCATACGTCCGAATCCCTCGCTCGCACAAGATGACTTGGCTGTTCCCACTCGCCATAATGTACTCTGCCGCATAAATGAACTCTTCGATTGTAGCGGATAATCCACGCTTCAACAAGACCGGTTTGTCTGTCTTACCGACTTCTTTCAACAAATCAAAGTTTTGCATATTCCGGGCACCAACTTGAATGATATCGACATATGGCAAGGCCGACTCGACTGCTCCTGGTGTCATGATTTCCGTGATGACTCGTAAATCATGACGGTCCGCTGCTGCCTTCAGCATTTTCAACCCTTCAAAACCTAAGCCTTGGAAGTCATACGGCGATGTACGTGGTTTGTATGCCCCGCCTCGCATCACTTTCACTCCAGACAACGCGAGCTTCTCTGCGACCGCGTTCACTTGTTCGAACGATTCGACGGCACATGGCCCCGCAATCAGCTGCGGACGTCCATTCCCAATCGTCACGTCCTTCACGTGGACCAACGTATCTTCCGGTTGACGTTTACGCGAAACGAGTAACGTCTTATCCCGGTCTTCGCCTTGTAGTTCAGCAGACGCTTTGAATACTTCTTTAAAAATATGTTGAAGACGTGACGTTTCGAACGGTCCTTGATTCGAAGCTGCGATGAAGTCGAGCATTTCTCGTTCCCGGACCGGGTCGTATCGTTCGACGCCTTGAAGACGTTTGATTTTTCCAATTTCGACGGCAAGTGCACCACGCCGACTTAGCAAGTCGAGCATTTCATGGTTCAATTCATCCATTTCTCGACGTAATCGATTCAATTGATCTTGTGGACTCATTCGTTTCCCTCACATTCTTAAGCCGTTCTTTCCAGAAACCTAATTATATCGAACTTTGTGCGCTTTGTCATAAGGAAACCTTCTACGTCACAAAATCACCAAAAAAGGACCGAATGCGTTCGGTCCTTTCTACTTTATTCTTCCTTCTTAAGGTCTTTCTTCAAATCATTGAGTTCTTCTTTCGACTCATCATCGAGCATCTCATTGACAGGTGCTTCGAGTGTATCGTCCGACTCAGATTCAAGTGATGAGTCCGTCGTCTCTTCTTCAGCCGCGCGGTCCATCTGTTCTTTCACTTCAGATTCCGCTTCCGCGACGAGTTGATCCGCTTTCTCCATCGCCTCTTCAATTGAGAGATCATCCTCGTCCATCTGTTGTTTTAACTCGGCAGCTTCACGCGCCTTATCTTTCACGATATTGAGGACCGGCGCCGCTTTATCGCTCGCCACTTTAATCCACTCGCCGACGACTGGTTCTGCCTTCTCACGCATTTCCTTCGATTTGACAGTCAATCGTTCACGCGATGTAGATGTCTTTTCGTCTAGGTATGTTCTTACTTCCCGTCCGCTTTTCGGTGATGTCAAAAGTGCGACAGCCGCTCCGACGATCCCTCCGAGAATGACACCCGTCAAAAATCCACTACTTGATTGATTCTGTTCTGTTGGTTGTTTTTGGTCTGTCATGTGTGAGTTCCTCCCCGATGTATCGTTATTTGATTGTATCGTCCGTGTTAATCATGTCGGGCGATACAGGTGCTTCCTCTTTCTTTTCACGTCGCGTGCGACGACGTGGACGTTCTTTCGTAGTTGATGATTCTGGTTTGTTTTTCTTGAACAGTTCTACCGCGACCGATCCCCATCGAACCGCTTGAGCAATCTGTTCTTTGTTTTCATCCGCTGCCGAGTGGACAGAAGTTGAGACGGTACGGACCGATTCAGTTACCTCGTTCAAGGATGTACCTAATTCATCGAGTGCATGGGCAACAGGTGCGAGCAACTCTGTTTTTTCTTCCACGTTGTCGACGAGACGGTTCGTCTTATGTAAGAGCGCCGTCACTTCCATTGTGATTCCGTCGAGCTGGCGTTCTAAGTTTTCTGTCGTATTGGCGACGCTACCGAGTGTACGGTTTACATTCGATAAGACACGTGCCAAGAAGATGACGAGTACGACAAACGCGAGGGCCGCAATCAGGCCAGCGATGCCTCCTAATGTGATCTCCATTCAATCCATTCCTCCTATTCAATCGTTTCTTGTTTCATTATAGCACCATTATGACTGAAAAGATTTGCTACAACCGTTTTCGCCATTCGGTCTGATTATTCCTTTACCCGTTTTTATGTTTTCGATTACACTAAAATAGAAATTCATAAAAATAATTAGGGGTGGTCGTGTGAGAGATCCAAGAATTACACAATTAGCAGACGGTTTAATTAATTATTCCGTCAAGTTACAACCGGGGGAAAAAGTACTGATCGAGAATTTTGGCGTAGAGGAATCGCTCGTCGAGGCACTCGTCGAAAAAGCATATGAGGCCGGCGGACACCCATTCGTCTTATTGAAAGAAAGCCGCATCTTACGCAAATTGTATACGGGAGCAAGTCGTGAGCAACTCGAACTCATGGCTGACATCGAACGGAAACAGATGCAGGCAATGGATGCGTACATTGGTTTACGTGCCGGTGATAACATCAACGAACTTTCTGACGTGCCGAGTGAGCAACAAAAACTCGTCGGTGCCACACTCGGTAAAATGCACACGGAAGACCGCGTCAAAGGGACGAAATGGGTCGTACTTCGCTACCCTTCTCCATCAATGGCACAATTGGCAGGTAAATCAACAGAAGCGTTCGAAGACTTCTACTTCAATGTATGTACACTCGACTACGGCAAAATGGACCGTGCAATGGACGGATTGGTCGAATTGATGAACAAGACGGACCGCGTCACATTGAAAGGACCAGGAACGGACCTCTCGTTCTCCATTAAAGATATTCCGGCAATCAAGTGCTCTGGTCAAATGAACATTCCAGACGGTGAAGTGTTTACGGCACCGGTAAAAGATTCGGTCAATGGCGTGATCACATACAACACGCCATCTCCATACCAAGGATTCACGTTCGAGAATGTGAAATTGACGTTCAAAGACGGCAAAATCGTGGACGCGACGGCCAATGATACAGAACGAATCAATGAAGTGTTCAATACAGATGAAGGAGCTCGTTACGTCGGTGAGTTCGCAATCGGTGTGAACCCATACATTCAACATCCGATGAAAGATATCCTCTTCGATGAGAAAATTGACGGCAGCTTCCACTTCACGCCAGGTCAAGCGTATGACGATGCCTATAATGGCAATAACTCGTCAGTTCACTGGGACCTCGTCAACATCCAACGTCCGGATTATGGCGGTGGTGAAATCTGGTTCGATGATGTCCTCATTCGCAAAGACGGACGTTTCGTCATCGATGCGTTGCTTCCACTCAATCCGGAAAACTTGAAATAATATAAAAATGGTGCGCCTTCGTCAGGCGCACCATTTTTGTGGTTACAATTTTGTTTTTTTACCGAGTGCGGCAGACATCATCCAAATTTCTTTTTCGAGTCGCTCGATATGAGAGACGAACGTATCTTCAATCGCTTCATCCCCGTCTTCAAAATTTTCCATCGCATCTTGCATCTCTTGGCGAATTTGTTTGAAGTCGTTGATGATATCTTTAATCATCTGATCCGTCTCCGCATGACGATCTCCTTCTGTCAGCGTCGAGTGTTCCAAATACTCTTTCATCGTCGCAAACGGTTCACCGTCATTCATGAGAAGTCTTTCCGCTACGTCATCGTAGAGTTCAGCAACCAAGTTATAGAGCTCTTCGAGTTTCTCATGATACGTAAAGAAGTGGGGACCGCTAATGTACCAATGATAATTATGCAGTTTCACAAACAGTAACCCATAGTTTGCGACTTCCTTGTTTAACGTATTGAGTGCACCTTGACTAGCCATTCCAAACATCTCCTTTGTCATATTCATCGATACTACTATTACCGAGATTTTGATTGGCTAAACATAAAAAAGGAGAGACATTCGTCCCTCCCCCGTCTTATGCTTCAAGTTTTACGATTTCTTCATATTCACGCTGGTACGTTTGGATGTCACCTGCACCCATGAACAAAAGTACTGCCTTGTCATGATTGCGTAAGACGCTCGTACCACCACGTTTCAAAATATGCGCACCGTCGATTCGTGATTGAAGGTCCTCGATTGTGACAGTCCCTTCTTGTTCACGGGCTGAACCGAAGATATCACAGAGATAGACCGTATCTGCTTCAGCCAATGCTGTTGCAAAGTCATCCATGAATGATTTAAGACGTGTGTACGTATGTGGTTGGAAAATCGCAACGACTTCCCGTTCTCCATACTTCTTCCGAGCCGCTTCGACCGTTGCACTGATCTCACGTGGGTGGTGTGCATAATCATCAACGAGTACTTGATTGTTAAGCATTGATTCACTAAAACGACGCTTCACCCCGTTGAATGATGCAAGACGCTCTTTCACCAACTCTTTAGGCAAGTTCTCGTAATCACATGTAGCGATAACAGCAAGAGCGTTCAACACGCTATGGTCGCCGTATCCAGGAATGCGGAACGTTCCATAGAAATCATCACGTAAAAAGACATCGAATGTCGTTCCGTTCTCTGTCGACGTAACGTTTTCCGCACGGAAATCGTTATGTGTCCCAAACCCGTAATAGACGAGTGGTACGTTCGCTTGAATGTGCTGAAGATTCTCATCATCACCACAGGCAATGATTCCTTTCTTCACTTGCTTCGCCATCTCCTGGAATGCATCGATGACATCGTCTAAACCAGAGAAGTAATCTGAATGGTCAAAGTCGATATTCGTCATAATGGCATAGTCCGGACGGTAATATAAGAAGTGACGCTTATATTCGCAAGCCTCGAAGACAAAGTTCTTCGAATCGGCAACACCTTCACCTGTTCCATCACCAATTAAGAATGATGTCGGTTCAATTCCACGCATGACGTGTGCAAGCAAACCTGTAGTCGATGTTTTACCGTGTGACCCTGTGATGGCGACACTTGTGTAATGATTCGCGAGCTCACCTAAAAACTCGTAGTACTTATAAATCGTCAATCCGAGTTCACGCGCGCGTACGATTTCTGGATGATCGTCGCTGAACGCATTTCCTTGTACGACGATTTGATCTTCAGAAATATTTTCAGGGTCGAATGGCAAAATTTCAATCCCTTTTCGTTTCAATGCTTCTTCTGTAAAAAATGCTTTTTCAACGTCCGATCCACGGACCTCATTATTCATATCAAATAAAATTTGAGCTAAAGGACTCATGCCCGTTCCTTTAATTCCGACGAAGTGATAACGGTTCATCTGTAAATAGCCCCCCTAATTCATTGCGGCTCGTCAAAATGCGACAAACCTTTGTCATTATAGCAAAACTCACTGAGTCGTGCTATTACAGATTATTGTTTTTTTGCGCAAGTCGTCGGCTACGGTACATCGCCATGCGATCTTTTGGCGTCATCATCACGTTTACAGGTGGTTGGTCGGCTTTAAACGAAACTTGAACAGCCGGTGTCAATTCGGTGTCAGCCGGTAATTCTTCTTGTTCAGATGGCGTTTGTAATTTTTCTGCAATCTGCTCAATCGACTCTCCGATTTGTTCCACAGAACCGTCGATGTCTAAACTTTCATCTGGCGCTGCATGTTGATGAACTTCTACGACCTCTTCTTTTTTCGAGCGGGATAAGTCCGTTGATTGCATAAAGACGGACGAAAAACCGTTATCTAAAATCGAAACCTGACCGAGAATCGATTTTTCTTCTTCGGTCGTTTCCCCGGAAATGTCTTCAATATGTTCTGCGTCTATTTCAGGACTAATGCTAACGATCTCTTCATCTTGAAGTGACTCTTCAGATGGAACCACTTCAGACGCTGTGCTCATTTCGAATGGTTCTCTCGTTTCAGGAGAATGCTCGACCGGCAGAACAATCTTCGGTTTTGGACGGGCATATCCGTAAATCGGTGAAGGAACATCAGTCGGAATGAATTCATCGGTGATATCTACCTTCGGAGGTGGTGAGACCGGCTGTCCTTCTTTCGACAGCTCTCGTTTGATTCGATCTGCTTGTTGTTTTAATGAACGTTCATATGCATCCATACTTGATTCCTCGCTTTTTCACTCAATCCATATTTAACAAAAAATCGGTCGAGTTTAGCGACCGATTTCAAATGCTGTACCTACTTCATATTCGTTATCTAATACTAAAATCCCTTTTTCTTGCGGGGCATTTGGAAGATTTAATTCACGCGCCGAGCAAATCATGCCATGCGAGCTCTCTCCGCGAAGTGCCGATGGTCGAATAATCAAACCGGTCGGCATGACCGCTCCTGGTTTGGCTACGACTACCTTTTGGCCAGTCGCGACGTTTGGTGCGCCACATACGATTTGAACAGTGCCTTGATCGATTTGAACTTGGCAAACGGATAATTTATCCGCATCCGGATGTTTTTCCGCACTTTCCACATAACCAACGACAAACTTCGGTGTCACATCTACCCATGAGAAGTCTTCGTCAATTCCATTTTCCTTCAAGACAGCTTGTACCTGTTCAACCAATTCAGTCGTCAAATCAACTGGACCGTTCCAACCTGTGACGTCAAAGTGCTCACTTGCTTGAAACAAATTATATCCGTTGACGGCTCCGTCTTCAGATTTGACGATGGCAACGTCACCTGTTCGTTCTACAGATTGATGGTGACGTTCTCCCTCTTTCAATAACACCATGAGTACATCGCCGATTCCTTCTCGGTTATAAAACACATTCATTTGCATACGTTCCTACGTCCCTTCTTTCAAACTCATCTCACTTATTTTATCAGATTATGTGTTCGATGGCGGGGTCTTTTTTCCGACAATAAAAATCGGTTCAAGTTGCCCTGCCTCATAATGAAAGGCGAGTGCAGTTACTGGGACACGACCATTCGTAAAGAAGTCAAACATCAATTGCTGCATCGCATCATACCCTTGGTCGTTTCGGATATCGGCGATAATCATCACATCTTGATGTGGTACACCGACAAGCATATCCCCTTCAACTCGGCGCTCCATCATTCGAAGAAAATCATCGTTTAAAATGCGCGATGCCTCGTAGCCGTCTCGCGTCGATAAAAAGTAGAACGGGTTGCCTGCAACTTCATCTTGTTTCATCTCGGTCGGGAGTTTTTTGACATTTTCCCGGGCAATGCGTTCAATCGTTTCAAGCGTCAAATCACCGGATACATGCTTCTCCTCGATTAAACGATAGCCGTTCCCGCGATCGAGCGCGTAAAAGATGGCGGTCTCCGCCGTATGCGGACTGAAAACAAGTGGTTCTCCACTTTTCGTCGTCTTTGCGAACGAGTTCGAACGAATGACCGGATAGATGGCATCCAATTTTCCGGCGAGTGAGATGTGATCATCTGCCTTCATTGCCGACTCGATGTATTCGATGACTTCATCGACTGCCACTTTGCCCCGCGTTTTCGCTTTCGCGACGATTGGTGCGAGTCGAATATTCACACCAAAGCGATCAGTTTTCCGTTCGACGCGCAACACCTCATTCTCGCGGTCATAAGATGTGCGATAGTCCTCTTTGAAATTCGCTTCTAAATAGCGTCTTAGCTCATTCCGTTCCATAAAGGGTCACCCTAATCCATTCAAGAATGCTTCGACCTGTTCCGGCGTCTTCCGTTCGCGACCGACATAGCGATCAATTTCCTTACCATTTTCAAATGCGACAAAGCTTGGAATCCCAAAAATATCGAGCTCTTGCGCGAGTTGCATAAACTCATCACGATCGACGTAATAAAACGTCCAGTTTTCAAATTTCTGTTCGATTTCAGGCATGAACGGGTCGAGGAAACGGCAATCTCCACACCATGTTGCCGAGAACATGAAAATACTTTTTGATTCTTTTGCTTCTGTATATTCTGCCATTGTTGATAATTGTTTCATGATTAACCACTCCTGTTCGTTTTTTCCTCACTTATAATAGCATAAGTCCTGTCACACATTCTGCTCTGCTGTTTGTTATAATCAAAGCCGAAACTAGTTGAAACAGGTGAAACCATATGAAATTGACACGAGAAAAATTGAATCCTGAAATGAAACATCCGCTCGAACAGATGGTCGTCGTCTTTGGGATGCTCGCCATTTTGCGATATGGATATTTATTTATTGATACCGATAAAACGAGACTCGAGATCTTGATTTGGCTAGTTGTGGGCTTTGCCGTCATTTATGTCCTCGAAAAGTGGCTCAAGCAACTCGCCCGTCATTTACCGATTGTACGAAAACGATATTTGATCCCAATCTATGTAATCGTCCTTCTACTGTTCCTCATCAGCTTCCGTGTCCCTCGCGAGACGGTTGATTCTGTCAAAGTCTTATTCGGTATCGGATGACACGAAAAGGCGCCGTTTGCTTCAAACGGCGCTTTTTTTAATAGTCAATTTTCATATCGTTTGGCTGAATACGTCCAGTCCGTCTCAATACAGCGTATACCGCATAACTTAACAGAGCAGGTCCGATGACTAGGAAGCCGAGGACAATGATAAACGTGTACCAACTGAAGCCCATCGTTTCTAGCATGACAATCGGACCGACGAGTCCACTCGTCCCCATCCCTGCCCCAGCTGCCACACTTTCTAATTCAAACAATAGAATCGCGATTGGTGCGAGGACAGCCCCAGCTAATGTAGGGGGTAAAATAATCCAAGGATTTTTCACGATATTCCCGACTTGAAGCATCGACGTTCCGATTCCTTGCGCAATCGCTCCGCCGACTCCGTTATCGCGATAACTCGTAATCGCAAACCCAATCATTTGAGCAGCACATCCGACCGTCGCGGCACCAGCGGCAATACCGTTCAACCCGAGCATCAAAGCGATGGCTGCACTCGAAATTGGCGCAGTCAATGCCAACCCCATGAGTGTCGCTACGACGACTCCCATGAACAATGGTTGTTGCTCAGTCCCCCACTCGATCCAACTACCGAGCTGTGTCATGAACATCCCTACATATTTCCCGATATATGTCGCTGTGAAGAAACCGACTGCGATTGTCGTAAATGGCGTCACCAAAATATCAAGCTTCGTTGATTTCGATACAAGTTTTGATACCTCAACGGCTAAAAGTGTGGCGACGTAACTACCGGCCGGTCCAAACTCATATCCGAACGTCCCGACGACGAGTGCAGAAAATAAAATAAGAGGTGGCGCCTCAAGGGCATAAGCAATCGCAATCCCGATCGCTGGACCCGTCAGACCCATCGCCACGTCCCCAATTTGAACGAGCGTCGCGCTTATTCCCTCAAGTGCGGTCCCTTCAAGCTGACCACCAATCGTCTTCATAATCAAACCGATGATCAACGTACTGAACAACCCTAATGCCATATAACTAAGTGCCGTCACAAAATAAACAGACGGGCTAAGTGAGATTCCTTTTTTCTTGAACATATGAGATCCTCCTTACAATCATACAGATGTCTTTACACAAGTAAACAATATGTATAAACACCTCTATCAGTATAAGGCGTTTTCTTGAAATAGCAAGAACATCTACACAAAAAAAACCGTCCACTCAACATCATGAGTGAACGGCATGTACGTTTAGCGAGACGGACGGAGTGTTTCAAGCGTCGAACGGTCAAGTCGTTTGACCAACGCTTTCAGTAATGCTTTCGCCGCATCGTAGTCGTCTGTATGAAGAATCGAAGCATGTGTATGGATGTAGCGTGATGCGACACCGATAACGGCTGTCGGTACACCTTCGCCACTCATATGCACGCGTCCAGCATCCGTACCGCCTGGCGAGACGAAATACTGCGTCTTAATATTTTCATCAGAAGCCGTGTCGAGCAAGAAGTCACGCATTTCAGGCGACATGACCATGACCCGGTCTAAAATTCGAATCAAGGCACCCTCACCGAGTTGTCCAAACTCCGTCTTACTTCCAGATGCATCGTTCGCCGGTGAAGCATCGAGTACGAGTGCCACATCTGGCTGAATCAATTCAGATGCCGTTTGCGCTCCACGTAGTCCAACTTCTTCTTGTACGGTAGCACCCGAGAACAAGATGTTCGGGTGATCTGCTTTTGTCGTCTCTTCTAACAATTCGACAGCAAGACCGACACCGTAACGGTTATCCCATGCTTTCGCCATGATTTTTTTCGGGTGATGAAGTGGTGTAAAAGCGCTCGATGGTACTGCAGGAACACCCGGACGTACTCCCCATGATTCTGCTTCTTCTTTTGAATCGGCACCGATATCGATGAACATTTGTTTGATGTCCATCGGTTTACTCATCGCATCTGGTCCGAGTAAGTGAGGCGGTGTCGACGCGACGACGCCTGGGATTTTCCCGTTCGAAGTGATGATGTCAAAACGTTGTGCCATGAGCACTTGGCTCCACCATCCGCCGAGTGGTTGTATGTATAACATGCCATTTTCCGTGATGCGTGTCACCATGAAGGCAACCTCATCCATATGACCGGCTACCATTACTTTAGGTCCCGCTTCGTCCCCGACACGTTTCCCAAAAATTGATCCGATGCCATCCGTGACGATTTCATCTGAGTGTGGTTCAATTCGTTCACGTACGAACTGACGAACTTCTGACTCGAACCCCGGAGCTCCCGGTAGTTCTGTTAACGTCTTGAATAAATCTCTCGTCTTTTGATCCATCTTTTATCATCCCTTCTTAACCGTTCTTGTCTCATTATATACAAAAGTTTTGATAGGATGCGAATGCTTTTCATTCCATTCGGGTACAGGTTTTGGTACGATGTACATGATAGCCATAGTTCAAGGGGAGGTAGTCATATGAAAAAAAGGTATTGGTTTATTGGAATCGGGGTTGCCGTCATTGCCGCACTTATGACGAAAAAGGCTTTAGATGAACGTAGCTTATCTGCAGAAAACGCGTTGGAATACACGAAACGTGCTTTCTCAGCTAAAGGTCATGTCCAAGGGGCATGGATCTCTGCATCACCTGAGATTTACACATACGACGGTCGTGAATACGATGTCTACAAAGGTGGAATCTCGGTTCTTGAGAACGACGAAGAAAAAACGTATGAGTTCACAGTCGACTCTGAGACTGGCGCTTTACTCGAATATGCATGACACGAAACCGACGAATGATTCGTCGGTTTTTTTGTTTAGTTACAGCGAAAGAGTGGAAAATTGAAATTGGTAGTTTTCAATTTAAAAAAGGAGTGATCTCGCGTGAAAAAGCTAATCGGTGAGGCAAGTGAACTCGTATCGCAAATGGTAGAAGGAATGGTCCATGCCCATCCTGAACTGTACGGTCGTGTCGAAGGATTCAATGTCATCTGTCGGGCGAACGGTGCAAAATCCGGTAAGGTCGGGCTCGTCTCGGGTGGTGGTAGCGGACACGAACCGGCACACGCCGGTTATGTCGGAGACGGCATGCTCGATGCGGCAGTTTGCGGGGAAGTCTTTACATCCCCTACTCCAGACATGGTGCTTGAAGGAATCAAAGCAGCCGATGGTGGCAACGGCGTTTTGTTGATTGTCAAAAATTACTCGGGGGATGTCATGAACTTCGAACTCGCCGCCGAATTGGCTGAAGGAGATGGGATCAAAGTCGACCATGTTGTCGTCGCCGATGATGTCGCGATTTCAAACAAGGAAGACCGTCGTGGTGTTGCCGGTACCGTCTTCGTTCATAAAATCGCAGGTGCCGCTGCAGCAAGCGGTAAATCACTCGAGGAAGTTAAATCGATTGCGGAAAAAGTCGCATCACACGTCCGCTCAATGGGGATGGCGGTAGAACCTTGCTACATGCCAGTGAGTGGCAAGCCTGGTTTCGACTTGAACGAGGAAGAGATGGAAATCGGGATTGGTATTCACGGGGAGCGCGGTGTAGAACGTAAACCAACGAGCGATGTCGACCAAATCGTCGATGACCTTCTCAGTCATTTGAAAAAAGAAGTTGAGCCTGGCGAAGTCGCCGTTATGGTAAATGGAATGGGCGGGACTCCATTGTCCGAACTATATGTGACGTATCATTTCGTCGCGCAAAAACTCGAAGCTGCTGGATATACGCTGAAACGTAAATATGTCGGTAACTACATGACGTCACTCGAGATGCACGGATTCTCGATTACTTTGTTACCGCTTGATGATGAGATGACCACTTATCTAGATGCTCCATCGGAAGCACTTGGATTTAAACTTTGATAAATGAGGTGTTTGTTTTATGTTGACGATTGATCGGATGAAGCAAGCGTTACGCGACACACAAGTCGGGATTGAAGACCAGAAAGACACACTGACAGATTTAGACCGTGCCATCGGGGACGGAGATCACGGGATCAACATGTCCCGTGGTTTCGACGCGGTCTCTTCCATTTTAGACGAGGAGTATGACTCTCTCGGAGCGCTCAGTAAAAAAGTAGGCATGACTCTGATGTCGAAAGTAGGCGGCGCGGCTGGTCCATTATATGGTTCTGCTTTCGTCAAGATGGCGACCAAGTTCGGGGATGCGACCGAAGCTGACTTTGACCTTCTCAAAGAAGCACTCCAAGAAGGTTCAAATTCGATTAAAGCGCGAGGGAAGTCAGAAGTCGGTCAGAAAACAATGGTCGACGTTTGGGACCCGTTCCTTGAACATGTAAAACAAGGGGACGACTACAAACAACAGTTAGACGAACTTGTGCAAAAAACGGAAGATATGGTGGCAACGAAAGGTCGAGCTTCCTACTTCGGTGAAAATTCGCGTGGGACGGTCGACCCGGGTGCCCTCTCCAGTTCGATTCTGTTAGCCGCGATTATGAAGGAGGTCGATTGACATCGTTGAATTGATTATCGTCTCGCACAGTGCAAAAATTGCGGAAGGGATCCAAGATCTCATGAAAGAAATGGCGCCATCCGTCCCCATTCATTTAGCTGGCGGTCTTGAAGACGGTTCGATCGGAACAGACGTCACGCGCATCTTGGAGGCACTCGACCAAGTCGAAGGGGATGCGCTCCTTCTCAGCGATATCGGTTCGGCGACGATGAACGCCGAACTTGCCATCGACATGTACGAAGGAAGTAAAGAGGTCGCATTTTTCGACGGTCCGATTGTCGAGAGTGCTTTCATCGCTTCGGTTTCCTCAGGAAACGACATGTCTCTCACAGATATCGTCGAACAGCTGAAGCAACAATGAAAAAGCACCCCGTTCAGGAGAACGGGGTGCTTTTATGTCTTAACGTGGGTTGTCATTCTTTTCATATACGGCATTCATATATGAGCTTGTTGAATAGAAACGTGGTACGACCAAGAACAAAATGAGTGCTGGAATCGCAATCAATAGAAGCAATACCAATACCGGCAACCAGTAGACAATTTGTTGACCGAGCATATCGATGTTCGCATCTGCGAATTCGGCTGCTCCTTCAACTTCTACGAGGTCTGCTGATGAGAGGATTTTGTTGTCTGTCGCATCAAAGTAATGGTACTCGGTTTTACGTGTGATGAAGATCCCATCACGAATCGTATCGAGTTCTACGACAGCCGCGATCACTTCGTTGCCATTTGAATGGCGAAGCGTCTCTTCTTTGATGATTTCAGCTGTTCCTTCTTTATAATCGTAATGCGTCGCTTTCAAATCCTCTTCGAGTGCGTCTAAGAACGCTTCGTTCGCTGAGGTATTCATTGGTGCGATTGTTAGAATGAAGATTACTGCAAGCAGGCTTGCCCATGCTTTTTTCAACATCCCCATGTTCCCCCTTCTCTTATTCCAGTTTAGCGTCATTCCTATTGTACCAAGAAGAAAGAAAAAAGTGTGAAGAAAATACTATTAAAATAAGAAAAAAGCGTGTCAATTTTTCGGACGGAATACAGCTTCCATTCGATAAATCGGCTGACCGAGCGCACTGAAGCGCTCTTCATACTCTGTTCGAATATTATCTTCCGGTTCATTTACATGTAAATCAAGTGAAATTTCTGTGAAGAACATCCCGTATTGACTCATGCTTTGAAGAGAATATTCAAAGAGTCCGCGGTTGTCCGTCTTGAAATGAATCTCCCCTGCTTTCGGAAGAATCGCTTCATATGTCGCTAAAAATGTCTTGTACGTCAAGCGACGTTTCGCATGGCGTGTTTTCGGCCACGGGTCCGAGAAGTTTAAGTATACGCGGTCGACTTCTCCAGCTTCAAAGTATTCGACGAGTCGCTTCGCATCGACCGTCAGTACTCTCACGTTCGGCATCGGCGTCTCGACGAGCTTTTGAACGATTGAGACAGCTACGCTTTCAAATAGTTCGATTGCGATAAAGTTCACGTCCGGATGCTGTTTCGCCATCCCTAAAATGAATTGCCCTTTCCCTGAACCGACTTCGATAAAGAGCGGGTGGTCATTGCCGAACTCGGCGTCCCACTTCCCTTTTAATTGTTCAGGATGTTGAATAAATACGTGTTCTTGAGCTTCCATATATTCTTTTGCCCAAGGCTTATGTCGTAAACGCATGAAAATCCTACCTTTCGTTCATCAAATGTTCAAGTTTAATGGGAATATGCACGTTACGTACGAGCAGTCCTCTTGCGATTATACACGAAATCATAGTTTAATGAACGTGAATCATCCTTCACAAGGAGGTTAGATACGATGAGTACATTAGATCAATTCTTAATTTTTTATGCCGCTCCACTTACGTTTTTCGCAGGCGTCATCGCAACGTTCGTTTGGGCTTACTTCATGAATCCGGACGACATCTAAACACATTCAAAAAGGGGTGGCGCACAGCCATCCCTTTTAATTGATTCGTTCATACGCCTCATCGATTAATTCGCGCAGTACATGAAAACCTTCTGTTCGTGCTGCATCGTTTCGTTCCCCATAAATCGTTAAAATCGTTTGGGCAATCGCATACCAATGCATTCGATTATGAAGCTCACTCGAAACCTCGACCCCATAATGCGTGAACCAATGCTCCCATTCCGCCTCTTCGACATAGCTATAGACTACCATCGCCAAATCAAAGGCACGGTCCGCGATGATCGCATCGTCCCAATCCGTCAAATAGAGAAGACCGTTTTCATCTTCAATCCAATTGTTGTGATTTAAATCAGAGTGGCATACGACGAACTCTTGTTCGTCGACTTTAGGCAAGTGGTGTTTTAACCATTGAATCGCCTCTCCAATCGTAGGATCTGTCTCATCTTGTTCATATGCCTCACACTGACGAAGCAACAAGTGCGGCGTCACCGGTGTGTGATTTAATTGTTGTAACATGAATAATAGCTCTTTCGAATCATGAATCTTTCCGAGTTGTGCCGCGACATCTGGTCGCTTCATATCTTCTGGTGAAAGTTCGCGGCTCTCAATGAATTGTTGGGCACTTAATACGTCCCCGTTAAACATCCGCTTTGTCCAAAGAAGTTTCGGAACAATTCCTTCCGCTGAAAGAATCGCTAAGAATGGAGAAGAGTTCCGTTTCACAAAAATCTTCTGTTGGCGCGTCGTCGCTACATACGCTTCGCCCGTAATACCTCCGGCAGAAGCGACTGTCCACTCTTTACCGAGCGCACCGACTATATCTGAATACATATTCATCACGCTCAAATCTTACTTGAATTAAAGAGATACAATCAACATCTTAACACGCGAGAATCGTCATTGACAACGACTCGACTTGAATGTGTGACGGGTTTCTTTCAATCGGGACGAGGCTAGCAGTCTCCCCTTGAACGTAGACGTTCCATTTCGTATCGCTCTCGAATGACAGTTTTTCGAACGTTCCATTAATATATACGCGTACCCGCTGCCAAGCGTCATACGAGTGGCTCGCCGTCAGTTCATAAATGATGACGCCAGGCGGCGACGGCAGGAATGTGAAATGATCGATGACTTCCTGACGTGAATCGTAACGGAAGCATGTATGCAGTCGTCGCAGTTTCAAAAGCGTCTTCACATACTCGATCTCACTGATTCGCGCATCGCGTAAGTCCCAATCGAAATGATTGATGTGGTCTGGTGAATTATAGCTATTCTCCACGCCATGTTTCGTTCGACCGAACTCTTGACCCGCGTGGATAAATGGGATCCCTTGAGACGTGATAACGACCGCATTGGCGAGTCGCTGCATTGCGAGGCGAGTCGCTTCATCAACCCCTTCACACGACAACTGTAATTTGTCATAAATCGTATAATTGTCATGGGCTTCGGCATAGTTGATGGAATACGTCGGACTCGGGAAACGTCCAACCGTCACGTTCGGGATATTGACGGCCCCGGTCAGACATTCACGGAGCTCCCATTCTCGCCATTCATTTCCTGAAATGAATCCACGTTCTCGGTCATTGAAGGTCGAGCCTTTTAGAGCATCTCGAATCATATCGTTAAAGTGTCCGATACGAGGCATTCGGGCTGCATTTTGCGAAGTCGCCTTCAAGGACTGTCCAAGAGGTGTCGCCAAGTCCCACCCTTCTCCATACACAAGGATGGACGGGTCAACTTTATCAAGGGCGGCTCGCACCTGATTCATCGTCTCGACGTCATGAATCCCCATCAAGTCGAAACGGAATCCGTCCACTCGATAAGTTGTCGCAAAGTATGAGACGAAGTCGACAATCATTCGCCGCATCATATAACGTTCCGATGCCGTATCATTCCCGACACCGGTCCCGTTTGCGACCGTTCCGTCATGCTCATAACGAAAATAATAATAAGGAACGAGAGCCTCGAGCGGAGAATGTTCACGAATATAGATGTGATTCATCACGACGTCTGTGACGACACGGAGACCTGACCGGTGAAGATCCGCGACAAGTGACGCGTACTCGAATACCCGACTCATAGGAACATCCGGGCTAGAGGCGTAACTTCCTTCAAGGCTGAACCAATGAATCGGGTCGTAACCCCAGTTATACGGCATGCGTGTCGCTTCATCGACACTTCCAAAATCATGAACGGGTAACAATTGGACATGGGTCACGCCGAGTTCTTTTATATAATCAAGTCCTGCACTGTGACCCTCTTTCGTCTGAACTCCCTTTTCGCTCACCCCTCCATATAGACCTTTCAGTTGGCTCAACGATGAAGGGTGGCTTGTAAAATCTCGGATGTGCAGTTCATAAATGACGGCATCGGTCGCTTTCCAAAGAGGTGGACGCGGAGCTTCATCGACTTGTTCATTCACAAATCGTTCCACGTCCATCAATACCCCGTACTCTCCGTTCAAGCTAACGGCTCTTGCATAAGGGTCAACGACTTGTCTCGTATCGACGGGCGTCTTTACTTCTAAACGATATAGCATCCCTTCGAACGCTTTAGGCACTTCTCCATTCCATTCCCCACGTGTACCACGATTCATATGGAAGCGTTCGAGTTCACGGTGGTTCGTGTCGTCATGGACGGTAATCCACATCGAGAGTGCGACAGGCGACCAAACGGTCACTTCCATCCCGTGTGGCGTAAATGACAAACCGAGTTGCCCATCATATGAGAACCGACGCTCGAACTCTTCGGAGCGCACAATTTCTCGTGGGACGATGACCATCGTCTTTTGCCCCGGATGAAACACCGTATACATCATGTCCAAAGAAATGGGTTCATATAGTCGCAGAATTTGTTCAATCATCCCTGATTCGTTCACATGTTGTTGTTCGACCATGTAGTCGATCGGGCGTCCATTCTGTTCAATTTGTACTGGAACGGATTCATATTCGCGCACAATCTCAAGTTGTATGGTCTCAAATGATACGAAAGACGCGCTCTCAATCGTTACATGCGAGGCAGTCTTTTGATCTGGTGTATGATGCATATGCGTCCCTTCCTCTCAATCACTGATCCATAAATTGACGAAACGGCATCTTGGCTGTCACTTCTAATAATGTAGCGACATCGCGAACTTGTTGCGCTTTTACAATTGTTGCACGCCCATTCACTTGTTTCATCCACTCTTTATACTCATTTCGTCCCACATAATGCGTCGTCCGAACGCTTGGAACGTTATCAAAATAACCATCTGCTGCAATGACGACCTTTTGAAGGACACCCGCATAGTTCGGTACAATTTGTCGAACAAGTTCTTCGGTGCGTGTCAACGCAATGAGCGGGTTCACTACACGAGTATTTTCCCCTTTCAGCGGTTGATGAACCCACGTCTTCTCTTTCGATATGTGATAGATGCTTCTGTCTCCCTCGAGCCACTCTATGATATAAAGATGCGTCGGACCGACAAGGACATGACTTAATTCAACGGTCGCACCGTTCCACTCAATGACAGGACGATAAAAGAAGAAGTGTCGTTCATTCCATTCGGAACGCATCACGCGATATGCAAAATCTCTCGTGAATGCCAAATGTGGTAAATCTGCCTCAAGTACCCCTTCACAAGCAAATTGCAGTTTTTGAATGTGTCGGCGCTCTCGAAGTAATTTCTGATACTGTGATTCGGCGAGGGGTTTCGGTTCTAGTTCAATCCGTTCCGACTTCGCCCAAAATTTCCACCACGGCCGATCGATCTCAAGCACTTCGACTGGACTCAGTCGATTGTTTTCATGAAGACGCTGCAATCGGGCCGTATCGGATTCTACATATTCTAAATAGCGATTGTATTGATCTAATACATCACGTTCATATTTTGAGATTACGTCAAAAATTTTAACCGGGATTGCCATATGTCCTCCTCTGGCCGTCTTAACGGAAATACTTCAATCGCCCTATAGGACGGAGTATGATTCGGCTGCACTTCATACAGGATCACTTCTTCCACCGACTCGGTTACGTTGAACTCGGTTGGGACGTAAGCAATCCGTTCCCCTTTGTCCCACTTTTTTGCGAGAGTGACATGAGGGACGAATGTTTTTCGGTCTAAATTCGGAATCAATGCGACGAGCTCTTGACGCAGCGCCGTCGCAAATCGCTGAAGAGCATCTGACGCGTCAGGTACAATCGTCAACACGCGTGGACGGTCCGCTCTCCCGAAATGGTCGATGGCATGAAACGTCAACGTGAACGGAAGGGTTTCTTGACTGATTCTTCTAGTGATTTCTTTCACTTCATCCAGCTCTTCACCATCGATTCCCCCTAAAAATTGTATCGTCAAATGAAACTCGTCCGGTCGATAAATTCGCCGATACGAGTAATACGGTAAGATGGTTTGTTGCACAGCAGCGAGTTCGACCGATTCGATCGGAATCGCAATAAAATAATGCGTGCTCATCTGATTCATCCTTTCAGTGCGCGACGTGACAGTCCAATCCAAATCACTGCCCCGATTGCCGTGACAATCGTATACATCCAAAATACGCCGATGATGTCATCGAGTTCGATGATTGTACCACTCAACTTGTTGAATCCCGCTGTCGCAAGTCCTGAAGTCAACGCCATGTAAACACCGATTGCCGTTGAAGAGACTTGACGGTCGACAAGTTTCCGGACGAACTGAAGCGCGACCGGGATTAAAAGTCCGACGACGAGACCTTGTGCGATCGCCAGCAACCAAACGACCCAAATGGGCGGCTCTAATGCAAGGATTCCATTTCGCATGGCCGAGATGAGTGCCGCCCCGACGAGTACCGGGACACTGCCGAAGCGTTCTACAAATTGTGATGCCACTTTCATGAAGGGAATTTCAAACAAAACCGCGACGAGGAATAGTGTTCCGACGAGCGTCGTCGATCCCCCGCTACTTGTCACGTACAATCCAAAATAATAGTTGTTCGCATAAATTGGTCCGAAGACGAGCATGCCCCCGAGCAGAAAGAATAAGAAGGACTTATTCCATACAGCTGTCCATGAAATCGGAGCTAACGTGACGTCACGAATCGAGCTCTTTTCCGGAATCATTCGGACGAACACACTTCCGAGGATAAGTAAAACGGCACTTAATACGAACGTACTAGCAAGGCCCCACGTCGTATCGGAAATCCACCCCATCGCAAACACCGCGATGGCAAAACCTGCCGACCCATACAAACGAATCGCTCCATAATCCACTTTTGAACGTGTCGTATAGTCGAGTGTCATCATATCGACGAGCGGAATGTGTGCACATTGGAACACCGACCAGATGACCATGAGCACCACGATCCATACGTAAGAAGTCGCCACTAAAAAAGTAAACGAAATGAGGGCTGCGCTTAACATCGCTAACATGAGCCACGCCTTCACCCGCCCGGTGCGATCGGTCAACATTCCCCAAAGTGGTTGTACACCAATCGAAAGAATGGGAAGAATGGCCACGATATTTCCGACCTGACTCGGTGTGAGTCCGAATTGATCTTGTGAAAAATATAAAGCCATGTAAGGGATCAATGCCCCTTGTGCGAAGAAAATGGTGACATATACAGATTGAAACAATCTTTTTTGCGAATTCAATGATAACTTCCTTCCTAAAGGACAGAGAGCCGACTACATCAGTCAGCTCTCCACGGTTCTTATTTAGCGAGCTCGTAAATCGCTTCAGCATAAATCGCTGCTGCGCGTAATAAATCTTCTATCTCCATATATTCATCGACCTGATGCGCCACATCTTTAGCGCCTGGGAACAATGCACCGAATGCGACCCCCGCCTCGAGTGAACGGGCGTAAGTTCCCCCACCGATTGCCATCAAGTTCGCATGCTCCCCCGTCTGACGTTCGTACACATTAGCGAGCGTCTTCACGAGCGGATGATCTTCAGCCACGTGATGCGGTGGCATATGTTGACGCGTCTTCAATTCGAAACCGAGCGACAACGCGATTTCACGTAGGTTTTGCAACCGCTCTTCAAACTTCGCCGTATAAGGATAGCGAATGTTAACCGTAGCCGTACGCTCATCTTCGTGATAGCGGAACACACCACCGTTGATCGTCAAATCACCTGTCTCGTCACTCGCCTCAATCCCGAGTGAAATCCCGCGAGAATCGGCAAACACATGACGAACGAGTTCAATATAGCGTTCCCCTTGAATATCGAGAGGAAGGTGCAACAAGAATCCAGCGAGGACGTAGGCCGCGTTGATCCCGTTATCCGGTTCCATCGCGTGTGCCGCTTTCCCTTTCATCGTGAACGTATATGTCCCACGGTCATATACGCATGTCCCGTCTGCTTCATATTTTTCAAGATAAGCCTCGAACTTTTCTTCGAGTACCTCGTCTGTCTTCAATTCAGCTTTCGCGAAGTCCGGAACCATGTTCGGACGCTCCCCACTCGTAAATGAGAGAAGGTGATACGCCGACTCTGGTGCCCGTTGAATCGGAAGTTGTGTCAACACACCGTCATATAGCCCTTTCTCTGCGTTGATGATCGGGAAGTCCGCGTCTGGTGCAAAGCCGTATGTCGGCATCTGTTCTTGTTTAAAGTATTCGCGGACACAGCGCCATTCGCTCTCCTCGTCACAACCTGCGATCAGGCGGACACGTTTCGAGAGCGGTAACCCGAGTTCTTTGACGATGCGTAAACCATAGTAAGCAGCCATCGATGGTCCTTTATCATCATTGCTTCCGCGAGCGACGATTTTTCCGTCCGATGTAATCGTCGGATTGAACGCACCATACGTCCATCCTTCACCTGCAGGGACGACATCAAGGTGACATAAGATTCCGACGATATCCTCACCATCCCCATACTCCAAGTGTCCCGCATATCCACCGACGTCCTTCGTTTTAAATCCATCTCGCTCACCAAGCTCAAACATGTAATCGAGCGCTTTTCGAACCTCTGGCCCGAATGGCATGTTCGGCGCGGCTTTTGATTCATCGAGCACGCTAGGGATTTGTAGTAATCCTTTTAAATCTTCTAAAAATGCATCTTTACGATTGTCGACTTCTTGTCTCCAATTCATGTTCATCTCCCCTTTTGCGAATGTTCTCTCCCTTACTAGTATATCCAAATGAATGAAAGACGAACATTCATTTAGAAAAGTTTTTTTCGTTCGTGTTTGAACTCATTTTAAATACAAAAAAACAATCTTCATTCGATATTTACGTTCATAATCAAATCTTTACAAACAGATTGTTCGTGCTTTCTGCTTGCATTTTTGCACAGGAGCGGTATACTAAAGGTGTAATTTTAGAAAATAACAATTTCATATTTCATTTTGTCGTCTGTAGGTATGGTTTGTCATTATTCTACACATTGGGAGGTTATCCAATGAAAGGCTCAACAGATCGGATGTTAACGCGCATCAAGTCCATTTATTTGTTCATCAATGAAAGGGAGACAGTTACCACTTCAGAACTAGTAGAAGAGTTCGGTATTACGTCGCGCACTGTGCAACGTGATTTGAACGTACTTGAGTACAATAATCTTGTGGAGAGCCCTAGCCGTGGCACGTGGACTTCATCGAAACGTTCACTCAAGACGGCAAATTGAAACGTATATGTAGATTCAAGAGACCTGACATTCAGGTCTCTTTTTTATGAAAGAAGGTCTTGTGGTTTTGGATTGTATCAAATGTTCAAGATGAGGTGATGATGTGAAAGAAGAAATAATGAAGTACATAGATAATCATTTTTCAAACCGCTCTGAAGAAGTCCATCTAAGATTCGAACTCGGCGAACCGTATAAAAACGGAACGGATGAGAGAATAGAGCAAGTGGTAAAAAGAGTGACAACATTGTTCGAGGAAGTGTTTCAATCTGATGATTACATCCATATCTTTATCAAGGATTGGAACGAAACAGAGGACATCATGTTCGGGAATACCACTCCCGAATATTTGTATGGTTTATTCATGAAGCAACAGATTGAAGAAGAAACGTTATTCGAATTAGATGAAGATATAGACGAAAAAACAGGGGAAATTATAGAAATCAAACATGAATATAAAGCGAAATTTGTATCCTCGCAGATAAAGTCAATCTCTTACGAGAAAATCCTTAGAGGTATAGGAAATTACGAGCAAGGAAGAGAACCTTCGATTGGACAAACGGTATACTTTATAAGCACTGAAAAGAACATCGTTTTTCATATGTATGATGATCGAGGTTGTACCATAAGTTCAAATGAAGTTGAACCATTAGTCCCTTTATATCACAAATACAACGACTGGTTAGTTAACTATTGGCGTGCTGATTTTGATGCCATTTTCAAAAAGATATAATCGAAAATTAGAGCTTTTTATACAAAAAGAGAATCCGCCCAATTGGACAGATTCCCTCTCACCTCTCTAATTATTGAAGAAACAATTGAACTTCTTCTTCCGTCAACTCACGATATGCCCCGAGCTCGAGCGTCTCATCGAGTTCAAGATCCCCGATTTGAACACGCTCTAATCGCTCGACATGTTTGCCTACCGCCGCGACCATTCGTTTCACTTGATGATATTTCCCCTCAGATAATGTGAGACGGATGACAGAGCGACGTCCGCTCCGACTCAAAATCTCGAGTCGGGCCGGCTTCGTCGTATATCCATCTTCTAATTCGACTCCGTTCGCGAACGTCTTGATATCCTCAGCCGTCATCTCCCCATCGACTTCGGCGATATATACCTTGTCGACATGTTTACGAGGTGACATGAGTGCATGATTGAACGCACCATCGTTTGTGATGAGGAGAAGGCCCGTCGTATCTTTATCGAGCCGTCCGACCGGGAAGAGGTCGTAATGAGCATACTCCGGATCAATCAACTCGATGACCGTCGTCTCGACTTGATCTTCCGTCGCACTGATGACCCCTTCCGGCTTGTTCATCATGAAATAGATGTAGGGCCGATATTCAACGACTTCCCCGAACACCGTGACCCGTTCTGATTTTGGGTTAACGTGCTGTTTCGCATCTTTTACAGGGACATCATCGACTCGTACTGCCCCTTGTTTTAATAGGATTTTTACATCTTTTCGTGAACCATATCCCATGTTCGATAGTAATTTATCAATTCGCATTATCCGTTCCTCCGATATTCAAAGCGTTTCCCTAATAATTTTCCTGCGAGATGGCTGCGCCAGCCGAGATATCCGTATACGAGAATCCCGACAATGACACCGACGATTGTCGCAAAGATGTCATTTCCCCAACTCGCTTCATCTTGCAACGTGACGAGAAGAGAAAGGTAAACAGCCGCAAACATCGCCGCCCCCATCAAGAACATCAAGATGGTCCGACGAAGCAACTGCTTGTATGGGAAATGTAGAGACCGCTGAATCATCCATACCATGAGCACGATCGCCACAATGTATCCAGCAATCGTCGCATAACCCGCACCGATGCCACCGAGCCAATAGACGAACGGTACGTTCAGGGCGAGTTTCGCCAACAGACCCATCGATGTAGCAAAGATGGTGAAGTACTGACGGTTAATCCCTTGGAGGATCGCAGCCGCAACCGAGTAATAGGCTAAGAAGAAAGCACTCGGTGCATAATGAAGTAAATACACCCATCCTTCACGGTCTCCCGGGAACAACGTCCCAAACAACGGCTCCGCGAGAGCCACGAGACCGATGACAGCAGGAATTGTCACGAAGAACGAGACTTGGAAAATATGATTGACTTGATTTCGTACCTTCAGCATATCTCCTGTCGTGAAGGAACGGGTCACGAGCGGGATGGTTGCCATCGAGACACTCGCCGCAATCGACACGGGGATCAGTACAATTTTATGTGCGTTTCCGGTCAAGAATCCATAAGCCGAAGTCGCTTCGGATACGGTCGCACCCGAACTGAGTAACGTATTGACCATCGTCAACTGATCAATCAGCTGATAGAGAGGGGTCGATACCCCGACCATCACGATTGGGATTGAGTAGCTGAGCAACTCGAGTAACAACGACTTCATCGAACGGACAGGTGTGCCCGCTGGATTATCCGTCTGACGATGGATGTCTTTTCGACGCTTCCAGTACATCATGAGTACGACGAAACTACCGATCGCCCCGACAAAAGCACTAAACGTCGCAATCGTGACGGCGATGACTTTCAATCCATTCAATTCAGTCGTCTCGACGGATTGCGTCCCTCCAAGAGCGTTTGCGATTGGTCGAATGAAATCAGAGTCCGCAAAGACGAACAAGACGAGCATCGTCCCGCTGAGAAGGAATAGAATGCGCACAATCTGTTCGACGACTTGTGAGATTGCCGTCGGAGCCATGTCTTGATGTCCTTGGAAATAACCACGAACCATACTCATCGCTGGGATGAGTAGTAACGCAAAACTGACGCTTCTCGTCACGAGTGTGAGCGAGTCAATGTATTGCTGATTGTTCTCCGAATTTCGGACCATCAGCTCGGACAGCCATGGTGCCGCAAAAAAGAGTAATAAAAAAGCGACGACACCGGTCGCAAGCATCAGCTTCATTCCTTGTCGGAACAATCGTTGACTCGTTCCATATTCCCCTAGCGCATTATATTTGGCGATAAATTTCGAGACGGCAACAGGAATCCCTGCCGTCGATATGGAGATCATGATTGCGTAATACGTATAAGCCGCTTGATACAACGTCACTCCGGCAATCCCGACCATCGCTTGGAACGGGAATGTGTACAACAGCCCTAACATCCGGGAAATCAAGTTTCCCGCCGATAAAAGAAGCGTTCCTTTGACGAAGGAGGCTCTTCCAGAATCTTGTTTGGCGCTTGATGACATGAGGCACCTCCATCTATAAATCAACTATTCATATGAATTCGGTTTTACAAAACAACCGCTTCTCATTATACTCTTACTGTTACGGATAATAAAGTTACGATAATTTTACTAATCATATAGATGAAGAAATGAGGAGATTTTACATGAAAGATGTCATCGTCATCGGCGGAGGTCCAAGCGGACTTATGGCAACTTATGCGGCTGCAAAGAGCGGCGCATCGACCTTGTTGATTGATAAAGGGTCTAAACTCGGTCGGAAATTAGCGATTTCAGGTGGAGGGCGTTGTAACGTCACGAACCGAAAACCAATCGATGAATTGATTCAGTTCATCCCTGGGAATGGCCGCTTTTTATATAGCGCCTTCGCTCAGTTCGACAACCAATCAATCATCGACCTGTTCACAGGATTCGGCATCCCGCTGAAAGAAGAGGACAACGGGCGCATGTTTCCAGTGACCGATAAGGCACAAGACGTGGTCAACACGTTGCTTCGTGCGATTGAAGACCTCGGTGTCGAGATTCGAAAAAAAGCAGAAGTCAAAACGCTACATTTTAATGAAGAAAACGAGTTTCACGCGGTCGAGCTGATGGACGGAGAAATGATTGAAGCAAAAGCTTGTGTCGTCGCGGTCGGTGGACAATCCGTCCCCCACACCGGTTCGACGGGTGACGGTTATCCGTGGGCACAAAAAGCCGGGCATACGATTACGGAACTATTCCCGACAGAAGTACCGATCAAGTTGAACGATTCGTTCATCGGAACGAAACAACTTCAAGGATTATCATTACGTGACGTCGCGTTGACGGTACACGGCAAAAAGGGGAAAGCCATCAAGACGCACCAAGGCGACATGATCTTTACCCATTTCGGGATCTCAGGTCCAATCGCACTCCGTTGCAGTCAGTATACGATCAAAGAGCGGAAGCGCAGCAAAGAGCAAGTCGTCCTTTTGTCACTCGACTTCTTCCCGGACACATCACGAGATGCGCTCGTCCAAGAACTGTGGAACCAAGTGCAGAGCCAACCGAAGCGTTCCGTTAAAAACGTATGGAAAGGCTATATCCCCGAGCGACTTCTTGACTTGTTGCTAGAAGAACTCGCATTTGGAGAAGAAGACGCCAGTCAGTTGAAGAAGCAATCCGTCATTGATTTCGCAACGCGTTTGAAAATGTTTGAGATGCACGCCGTCGGGACACTCGACTTTGACAAAGCATTTGTCACAGGTGGTGGCGTTTCGGTTAAGGAAGTTGCGCCACAGACGATGATGTCAAAGAAAGCACCAGGTCTCTTCTTTGCCGGTGAAGTGCTCGACATTCATGGATACACAGGTGGCTACAACATCACGGCCGCTTTCACGACAGGACATTGCGCCGGATCGCACGCAGCTGAACTGGCGACAGAGCGGTAAAGGGTTCGACCCAACGCATCGTCTGCGTTCTATCGTGATCACTAACAATCAAAAGGCTTGATCCTGTCTCATTCAGGGTCAAGCCTTTTAACATTCTTTTTCAACTTAATCTTCCAATTCCATCACATCTCGATACTTGTATTTTTCTAAAAGCTCATGATCTTCTTTGAAGGTCCATTCGGGAATCGACAGCTCTGGGTGCGCCGTCAAATAGTCATGAAGCACATCCCTCCCTAGAATATAGTTACTCCAACGTGGCATATCTTTTTGATAATTACCAACCGCAAAATCGGTATAGGTTGTTTCATAATCATTCACTCGACTCGCGATGTGTTCCATGGTCGCTTCATCAATCTCTACATTCCACGGGGGAGTCACACCTTTGACGATATGATCAGCAAACGTATCGGCTTTTCCTTCAATGATGACAGAATCGAGAATTGTTTTAAGACGGAACCCAGGGTGATTCTGAACAATCAGATGATGATACTCGTGAGCCGTCGTATAGGCTAGCACACCTTTATCAAAATCTGTATCGAGAAACAAGATGAATGCGTCCTTGTACGCCGCTCCTGCTACACCTTTCAACGGTTCACTATCGTAGAAAAATTCAGGATTATAAGGGGCAACAAACACCGTACCTTTCTTTTTAGGAAGGATTTGATTTGAATCTGCGTATGTCGATGCAATAATCTCTTTAATCTCGTCATGTTGTTCGATCAACGTATCCAGTTGCTTCAGCAATTGTTGCTTATGAGGAGTCGGTTTTAGTGAAAAATCAGTTTTCAATATGGATGTATCAATCTTTTCTTCCTCTCCGACCTCTCCTATGTAATCTAATACATATTTCTTGAAGTTTTGTTTGTTCTCCTCCGCATCGGTTGTTTCAAGGGATGCATTCAAATATTGTTGGTATTGGGTGTAAAGTGGGACGATTGTCAATTCATTCTCTTCGTTGATTTTTATCGTTTCGATTGAAATATCAGGCTCAGACGTTTTAGATTCTGACGTTTTTTCATCATCACTACATGATGCTAACAGAAGTACTGAACTACAACATAGAATACCGAATAATTTTTTCAGCTGAATGACCTCCATCTCAATGATTAATATTCATCGTTCGCTTACTTATGTTAAATTATACCATTAATTACTCTCATGACCTTCCTAATCTCATCTAATACCATGATGTCATTATGACCTTCACAACAAAAAACGACTCAAACCCTTTCTAATGAGGGCTCAAGCCGTTTGTGATTATTCTTTCCCTGCAATTTGACGACGCACTTCTTTTTCGAGCTCCGGCTCCGGAGGCATCCATCCTTCAGGTTTCATAACTTTGTTGTCCGACTCGCGTAAAATCGGTTTCCCGTCCGGTCCAAGCTTCGCCATATTGGCACGCTGGACGATTTCAAACAACGGAACGGGATCAAGTCCGAGTTCAACGAAACTGCCCATCACAAAATATAACGCATCCGTTAACGCATCCCCTTGACCAACGAGGCGTTCCACATCATCTGACGGTGGTGCGTCTTGTAATGATTTTTGGACCGCTTTTTGGAAGCCTTCTTGGAATTGCTCGATGGCCTGTAAGAACTCTTCTTCAGTCTGTGACGATTGGTGTAAAAATTCAACGACCGCTTCCTCTGCCGTCCAAACCGATCGTTTTGTCGCACGATCAAGTGTCAACGGTTGCGGAGATTTTGCTCCTGGATGTCCGAAAGTCTCGTGGAATTGTTTCACTTCTTCAAAAAAGTAACGTTTGCTCATCTGTTCTTCCCCCATTGTTAGTCCACGGAAACGAATGCATCCAAATCGAATACTTCCGGGTGGACGATTGCAAAGATTTCATTGTCTTGTAAAAACATGCCGGTCGAGTCATACACGCGAGGTGTCACCATCTGACCGTTGATGGTACCTTCTTCCGGGTTGACCGTATAGAGGACGAGCTCTTCCGAGTCGAGCACGTATATTCGGCCTTGTCGCTCGACAAGCCCAACGCCTTCGAATCGCTCAAACTTTTGCTGGATTGAGGCGCTCATCCCGTCAGCCGATAACGCTTGACGCGAATCGAGCATCCATTCCGTTTCCGGTTCTTTTTCCTCGACTGCCTCATCTGGCGTATCCTGTTCATTCTCAGGTGCCTCTTCTTCCGCAACGGCTGTGTCACTAGAGACACCGTCACTCGTCGAAACGTTTTCTGTTGTCGTTTCTTCTGTTGATTCTTCAGTGCCTTCAACATTATCATCAGATTCTGTCGATTCTTCTAACTCGTTTTCCGCAGGCGCTTCCGGTTCAATTTCACGCTCTTCGATATAGAGGAGCTCAAGGTCCGGCGTGTCTGCTAATCGATTCATCATGAACAGACGATTCGATTCTCGGTCATAGCCGAGACCAAAGATTCGGTCTTCCGATACGAGACCTTTGATTTGTTTTCGCGGTCGTTCGACCCAGCGTCCTTCTTCCCGCTCAATCGTGATGAGCGTCCCGTTTGCAGTCACCGCATATACGAGGTTCTCTTCGACCATCCGCATCCCGATAAAGTCATCGAGGCGCATCTGTCCCGTATTTTCGAGTTGAAACACTGAGTTGACGCGTGTGCCGTTCCCGCTCACTTCGAAAAATTCAGCCTGCTCGGTAAGCACGAGATAGGCCCCGATCGTATCGCTATAGTACACTTCATCGATCTGGTTGATTTGCTCGAGCGCATCGGTCGTATCAATATCTTCATCATCTTGCGCTGCCTCCACAGGTGGGAGGGATGCCGTTTGATGACTCGTTTGAATGTCGATTTTTTCAAATGTCGAGGCGACCTGTCGCTGAATCTCTTCATCAGAGAAGACAAAGACATAGCAAAGGATCACGCCGACCACGACAGCACATAGTGTCGTGTATAGCACATAAGAACGTTTCATGGACATGTCGTCCCCTTCTACTTCAGTATCGCCCTTTAGTGTATCAAAACCGACCGTAAAAGAAAATGACCTCACCAAAAAGAAAAGAATGTGCGACAATGTCACACATTCTTTCGATTATCCAACTACGATATTGACGAGTTTTCCAGGAACGACAATGACTTTACGAACCGTCTTGCCTTCTGTGAACTCTTGGACACGCTCGTTGCCGAGTGCCTCCGCTTCAAGCGCTTCTTTTGATGCGTCACGCGAAACGTGCATTTTCGCACGAAGTTTCCCGTTCACTTGGATGACGACTTCAATCGTGTCACTCACAAGTTTTGACTCATCGTACGTCGGCCAAGCCGCATACGTCAACTCTTCCGTCATGCCCATCTTCTCCCACAACTCTTCAGACAAGTGTGGAGCGACCGGTGAAAGCATCTTGATGAAGTCGACCATTTGCGATTTTGGCAACGTCTCTTGTTTGTTCGCTTCATTGACGAAGACCATCAATTGAGAGATTGCTGTGTTGAAGCGAAGTGCTTCATAGTCTTCAGTGACTTTTTTCACCGTCTGATGATACGTACGTTCAAAGTCGGCAGTCGGTGCCACGTCCGCAAAGTTCGTTTGATCGAACAAACGCCATACGCGGTCGAGGAAGCGACGTGCCCCGTCAAGACCATTCGTTGACCATGCGATTGCCGCGTCAAGCGGGCCCATGAACATTTCATAAAGACGGAGTGTATCCGCGCCGTGTGATTTCACGATATCATCTGGGTTGACGACGTTCCCACGAGATTTCGACATCTTCTCGTTGTTTTCACCGAGAATCATTCCTTGGTTGTACAATTTTTGGAACGGTTCGTTCGTCGGGACGACACCGATATCGTAAAGGACTTTATGCCAGAAACGTGCATAGAGCAAGTGAAGAACGGCATGTTCCGTACCACCGATATACAAGTCGACTGGAAGCCAACGCTTAAGTTTCTCAGGGTCCGCAATCATTTCTTCGTTATCTGGATCGATGTAACGGATGTAGTACCAGCAGCTACCTGCCCATTGTGGCATCGTGTTCGTCTCGCGACGACCTTTTTCCCCTGTGACAGGATCTGTGTACGTCAACCACTCTTCTGCGTTCGCAAGTGGCGACTCACCCGTACCAGACGGTTTGATTTCATCGATGATTGGAAGTTCGAGCGGAAGCTCTTCGACCGGTACCGTCTTCATCGTCCCGTCTTCCATATGGACGACCGGAATCGGCTCTCCCCAGTAACGTTGACGGCTGAACAACCAGTCACGAAGACGGTATGTCGTCTTCGCACGACCCGTACCCGCAGCTTCGAGTTCTTCAATGATCGTCTTGATTGCATCGGCTTTATTAAGACCGTTCAAGCTACCTGAGTTGACGTGCTCCCCGTCTTCGACATAAGCCGCCTCTTCCAAGTTTCCACCTTTGACGACTTCACGAATCGGGAGGTCGAACGTTTTTGCAAACTCATAATCACGCTCATCGTGTCCAGGAACGGCCATGACTGCACCTGTCCCGTATGTCGAGAGGACATAGTCTGCTGTCCAAATCGGAAGTTTCTCACCGTTTACCGGGTTGATCGCATAAGCGCCCGTGAAGACTCCTGTCTTCTCTTTAGCGAGGTCTGTACGCTCAAGGTCCGTCTTCTTCGAAACTTCCTCGATGTATGCTTCTACTGCCGTTGATTGTTCAGGCGTTGTGATCACTTTCGTAAACGGATGCTCTGGTGCGAGCGTCACATAGGTCGCTCCGTGAAGTGTGTCCGGACGTGTCGTGAAGACCGTGACAATCTTGTCGTGACCGTCGACTTTGAAGTCGACCTCGGCACCGACCGATTTCCCGATCCAGTTGCGTTGCATCTCTTTGACGCTCTCTGGCCAGTCGAGACCTTCCAAGTCTTCAAGCAAACGCTCCGCGTATTCTGTGATGCGAAGCACCCACTGTTTCATCGGGACACGGTATACCGGGTGATTCCCACGCTCTGACAAGCCGTCGATGACTTCTTCGTTCGCAAGGACCGTGCCAAGTGCAGGGCACCAGTTAACGGCAACTTCGTCGACGTATGCGAGGTCACGCTCGAACAATTGCGTGAAGATCCATTGTGTCCATTTATAGTATTTCGGGTCCGTCGTGCTGATTTCACGGGCCCAGTCATACGAGAAACCGAGTTCTTTCAACTGACGGCGGAACGTCTCGATGTTACGCGCTGTGAATTCGCGTGGGTCGTTCCCAGTGTCGAGCGCGTACTGCTCGGCAGGAAGACCGAACGCATCCCAGCCGATCGGGTGAAGGACGTTATATCCTTGCATCCGCTTCATACGGGCGATGATATCCGTCGCCGTGTAACCTTCCGGGTGACCAACGTGAAGGCCAGCACCTGATGGGTATGGGAACATATCAAGGATGTAGAAACAATCCTTCTCCGGGTCTTCTGTCGTTTTGAATGCGTCTTTCTCTTCCCAACGCTTTTGCCATTTCGGCTCGATTTCTTGATGTTTAAAATAGCTCAATATTCTTCCTCCTCTGCATAATAAAAAGCCTTCCGTCCCCGAAAATGGGACGAAAGGCTTGAAAGCTCTCCGCGGTACCACCCATGTTGCATTGCTGCCACTTGAGACGCCGATAACGAGGCGTAACCCCGGTTTTCCCTACTCGGTTCAGGAAAACAGCTCCAAGGCGAGTTCACGACCTCCATTTATCGATTCACACCAACCATCGACTCTCTATGAAACGGAACGTTCGCTACTAATCCTCTTCATCGCTTGCTATTCATCGTAGTCTATTTTAGCCCATTCTGAAATTCAACGTCAACTTGATTTTTCAGCGACGCGAATGTCTTTCATAATGACGAATAGAGTAAGGCCGAACGTAGCGAGCAGAAGAAGCATGCCGAAGACCGCAGTAATACCGAACATGTCATAGACAAATCCAGACAATGTAGGCCCAATCATCCGGCCGACTGATGCTGCGATATTGACGAGTCCCTGATATTGTCCTGCTTTACCAGGCGGTGCGAGTTTCGCCGCAATCGTCGGGACTGCTGGCCAGACGAACATTTCCCCGATTGTCATGACGACCATCGCGACCATGAACATGCCAAATCCGCCGGCGAACGGCACGATTAAAAAGGCACCGAGGAAAATCGAGGCTCCGATAATCAATTGGCGTTTCAAGTCGTCCTCAAACTGTCGCAAGACACGGTTGAGTAACGGCTGTGCGAATACGATCATCGCCCCGTTCACCGTCCATAGCAGTGAATATTGGCTGATTGTGACACCAAGGTCTTTCGAATGAACGGCGATCGTCCCTTGCCACTGAACGTACACGAACCAAAGCACGGCGTAACCGACGGCGACATACCACATCGACTTCATCGTTGCGCTCGAGAGCGTCGTGGCAGCTGCCTCTAACTGTGACTGAACGACAGGACGTGCCGGGTTTTTCAAATAGCGAAGTCCAAATAAAAGGACCACGACAAATAAGACCGACAAGAAGAAGTTTGCATAAAAAATCCACTCGATGTTCAAACGCGCGATTTGACCACTCATGGCCGTACCGAGTGCGACACCTACGTTTTGCGCAACGTAAATCGCGTTGAACGAACGGCGTCCACCTTCTGGCCAGATAAGTCCCGCAAACGCGTAAACGGTCGGAAAGACGAGTCCACCTGAGAACCCAATCATACCGAGCCACACCAAATAGCCGAAGAACGTGGCGTGGAACAGTAAAAATCCGAGTGAGCTCGCAAGCAACAAACCGACAGAAATCATGAGCGTCATCTTTCCACCGATTCGGTCGAATAATGTCCCTCCGATATAGTTTCCGACGATTGCGAGTGCGGAGTTCACAAGAAGTGCCACCCCAGCAAGTGTCATCGACTCACCTAAAAAATCATGAATATACAGTGTGTTAAATGGCCATAAAAAAGACGCCGCCGTTGTATTGAGCGCCATCGCAATGACTAGAATCCATACCGAAATTGGCATTTTATTGTTCACACCAAGTCCTCCTTTCATTCCTCTTTCACATCAAAAAAAATCGGCACAAATGGCCGAATCGACAAGATTTCCTTATCAAACCTAAACGAATGCCAAAGAAGTGTCAAGAAAAATTACTTATTATGAAGTTTTGTCATTTTTCATTTGTGATAGCATGAGCAAGGAAGGAGAGAGATGTTGAATGAATCCATTTGGTCAAAACCGATATCACACGTTGAACGAGGCGTATCGCCGAGAATATGGAGGAAAGGTGTTCAAGGTCCCGCTCGATGGCGGATTCACCTGTCCGAACCGTGACGGGCTCGTCTCAAAGGGAGGATGTACGTTCTGTTCAGACGACGGGAGTGGTGACTTTGCAGGAAATGCTTGCGATCCGATTCCCGTTCAATTTGCCGAAGTAAAGGCTCGTCTTCACCGAAAGTGGAAGAACGCCAACTACATCGCTTATTTCCAAGCATTCAGTAACACGTACGCGCCGGTCGAACGGTTACGTGAGTTGTACGAACCTGCACTTCAAGAAGAAGGCGTCGTCGGTCTCTCGATTGCGACACGTCCGGACTGCTTGCCAGACGATGTCGTCGCCTATTTGGCAGAATTGAATGAACGTACGTCGCTTTGGGTGGAGCTCGGCCTTCAGACCATCCATGACACGACGGCGAAAAAAATCAATCGTGGACATGACTACGAGACATTTTTGAGCGGTCTTGCAAAACTTCGACGCCACAACATCCGTGTCTGTGTTCATATCATCAACGGTTTACCCGGTGAGACACTTGAGATGATGCTCGACACAGCCCGAGAAGTTGCTAAAATGGACATACAAGGAATCAAGATCCATTTACTTCACGTCTTGAAGCATACACCGCTCGCCCGTCAATACGAAAAAGGCCTACTCGACTTGATGGAGGAAGATGACTATGTCTCCCTCGTCTGCGATCAGCTCGAATGTATACCTCCCGAGGTCATCGTCCATCGTTTGACAGGAGACGGCCCACCTGACTTATTGATTGGTCCGTTTTGGAGCCGTCACAAGATGCAGGTGTTAAACAAGATCCGTGCAGAATTGGAACGACGAGATTCTTTCCAAGGAAAAAAGAAGGATGAGATGTATGGGATTAATGAGAGTACTACCTTTTGCAAAACAATTACTACATGACCACCTTGAAGAAGGTCATGTCGCCGTCGACATGACCGCCGGAAACGGACACGATACGCTGTTTTTGGCGAATGCAGTGGGCGAAACGGGTCATGTGTATGCATTTGATATCCAGTCAGAAGCGGTCGCGTCCACACGCGCACGTATACAGGAAGCCGGTCTCGATGAACGGGTATCCGTCATTCATGACAGTCACGACACGGTTCAAGCGGTCGTCGCGAACGAGACGCGCCCCATCTCCGCTGCCGTCTTCAATTTAGGTTATTTACCAGGAAGCGATAAATCAATCACGACTCACGGGAATACGACGATTGCCGCGTTATCTCAATTATTAGAGGTCATGACCGTCGGCGGCGTCATCGTCATCGTCATTTATCACGGGCATGAGAGCGGAAAAGTCGAACGGGATGAAGTGCTTCAATACGTGGAGTCGCTTGACCAAAAACAGGCCGGCGTCCTCCGCTACGGTTTCATCAACCAAATCAATCATCCCCCATTCATCGTGGCGATTGAAAAACGCGCATAAGAAAAGGCGGCTCATTCGAGTCGCCTTCTGTCATTCTTGAATCAATTCATAAAACGTCATCAATGTCTCCGCAAACTTGGTGTTCAAACGTTCATATCCAAAATGCGGGAATCCTTCCAACCGACGGATGTACACTTGATCCCCACCAATCTTCCGGCAGACGTTTAACGTCAACTTCACGTCCGCAAATTGATCGTCTGGTGCATAGAAACAAGCAAGCGGAAGTCGTGGTAAGTGCTTCTTCTCTTCTTGATGTTCCACGATTTCTTCTTCAATCTCTCGATATTGCGCATACGTGATCTCACCGAAGCGTGACGATTCCTCGCCTCCACCAGTGAATGTCATCATCCCGAGCGGTAGGTCTGGGCGGAAACGGTCGACAGCACTCGCGACGACTTGTTTCAATCCGCCCATTTGACGAGTGGCATGCCAATCAAATAAAGGAGAGATATACGTCAAACTCCCAAGCGGCACATCATACTCTTGCAAGAGTCGGTTCGTGAAAAGTGCCCCGAGACTGAATGCAACGACGTGGATTGGTAGTTTGTATTCCCCTGCCTCACGCAACGCTCGCTTGATGAGCTGTTTATGGTCATCTGCCGTCAATCCGACCGATTGGTCACGGACGACAATTACCTCGTACTCGTCTTGGAGTCGGCGAATAAAGTTCTCACTAATCCGAGACGTGAACTGTAGCGGGTACACGATGACGATGACCCCTTTTCGTGCTTCTTCATATGTCATGCTGCCGTCACCTCATTTATAGACTATGTGTATTGTATCAAAAAAACATCAGCCGCAACTGATGTTTGAAGAAAATCCGTCTGGAGGCTTAGCTCGGATGATATCGTAAATGAATGAGTTCCATCGGTTGGTCGTATACCTCTTCTTGGATCCGATTCACTTCTTTAAACGATTGATGCAAAAGGAAGGCAATCGCTTGGTCATTTGAATTTTCAACGTACACTTCCATCGGTTGTGTTTTTTTCGATTGGAGATAGTTTAAAAAGGCTGCCCCATATCCGTTCCGGTGATAATCAGGGTGAAGATAAAGACGAAGCATCTCCCACATGTCACCGCGATCGATGGCATGACAAAATCCGATGACATCTTCTTCGAACTCGCCGACGATAAAATATTGCTCTCGTGCTTCTTCACTCGAATTGATCGCTCGAACAATCTCTTCTTGTCGATAAGCGCGCTCCATTGCTTTCAAACGATTCAAATCATCCTCTGAAATCGTCGCAAGTGCAATCGTTCGAATTAATGCTGCATCTTCTGGAACTGCTTCCCTCATGTTCATGACAGCTTCCCCCTTTTGGCCAATCTATTTGTATCATTCCCTATCGTCACGTTTTTATCCTGCCATTCGTTTCTTTTTCATGACGATTCATAAGAAAACGTTATGTCCGCAATCGACTAGGGTATAACACTAGCAATGCCAATCACATGAAGGAGTGGAACAACATGGAACCAAAATTAGAGCATGACCCGAAAGTCGAACAAACAGAGAATCCGAACCGTCAATTTGACCAAATGGATGCAGGAGGTCCAAAAATCAGCGTTGTGACCGGGATGTTACTCGGTGCCCTCGTCGGTGGTCTCCTCGCCTTACTTAGCTCTTCGAATCGGGAGCAGACGAAACAATCGCTTACGAATGCAAAATCTTCGGTCGGAGGCATCGTGAATGAGGTCAAACAAGATCCAGCCGGTAAGGCATCTCAAGTCATTGAACAAGTGAAGACCGCTTCTGGCAAGATTCAGGAAGTGACTACAGACGTTCAAAACGTATATGAAAAAGTGGTCGGAGAAGTCGATACGGTCAAAGAAGACGTCAATAAAATCGTCGAGACGGCCCAAGAAGCCAAATCAGATTTACAAGACATCGGTGAAAAAGTCGTCGAAGCGAAGGATACGGCGCTTGGACAAGAAACCACTTCAACTGATTCGTCATCGAATGATCATAAACAGACACCTCCAACGACTTGAACCTAAAAAAACGACCTTTCCGCGGAAAGGTCGTTTTTGTTGATTACGCGAAACGCTTCGCGCCTTCTTCAAGAACTGCTGCTTTATCTGTTTGCTCCCATGGGAGTTCGATATCTGTACGACCGAAGTGACCGTAAGCTGCTGTTTGCTTGTAGATTGGACGGCGAAGGTCAAGCATCTTGATGATGCCTGCTGGACGGAGGTCGAAGTTCTCACGAACGAGTTCAACGAGCTCTGTTTCGCTCAATTTACCAGTGCCGAACGTATCGACAGCGATTGATACTGGATGTGCTACCCCAATCGCGTAAGCGAGTTGAACTTCTGCTTTATCCGCAAGTCCTGCTGCAACGATGTTTTTCGCTACATAACGAGCTGCGTATGCTGCCGAACGGTCAACTTTTGTAGGATCTTTACCAGAGAATGCGCCACCGCCGTGACGTGCGTATCCACCGTACGTATCGACGATGATTTTACGTCCTGTAAGACCTGCATCTCCTTGTGGTCCACCGATTACGAAGCGACCAGTCGGGTTGATGAAGTATTTTGTTTCAGCATCGATGAGTTCAGCCGGGATGACTGCTTCGATGACATACTTTTTCAAGTCTTCTTGAATTTGCTCGAGTGTGATCTCTTCTGCGTGTTGTGTCGAGATAACAATCGTGTCGATACGAACAGGGTTGTTGTCCTCATCGTACTCAACCGTTACTTGCGTCTTACCATCCGGACGGAGGTAATCAAGCATACCGTTCTTACGAACTTCAGCAAGACGACGTGACAATTTGTGCGCCAATGAGATTGGAAGCGGCATGAGTTCAGGTGTCTCGTTTGTCGCGTATCCGAACATGAGACCTTGGTCACCTGCTCCGATTGCATCGAGTTCCTCTTCAGTCATCTGACCTTCACGTGCTTCGAGAGCTTGGTCAACACCTTGCGCGATGTCTACTGATTGCTCGTCAATCGACGTCAAGACAGCACATGTTTCTGCATCGAAACCATATTTCGCACGTGTGTATCCGATTTCACGAATTGTTTCACGGACAACTTTCGGGATATCCACGTAAGTTGACGTTGTGATTTCACCAGCTACGAGTACAAGACCCGTTGTGACAGACGTTTCTGCCGCAACACGGGCATTCGGGTCTTCCGCTAAAATGGCATCCAAAATCGAGTCAGAGATCTGATCACAAATTTTATCTGGATGTCCTTCAGTAACCGACTCTGAAGTAAAAAGTCGACGGTTCAATTTTGACATTCAAAAAACCTCCTATAATAAGGGTGATATGTGGACGGTACTCGTTCCCCTTACGCGTTGCTTTGGGACGGTAATGAAAAAAACCTCCCCCGATGACATACATGGGGAAAGGTTGAATCGTTCTTCCTTACCCTCTTATCGTTCGAAGCTAATGGCTTCGCTTCAGGATAGCACCTTTTCCGCACAAGACTTCATGTCGGACGGTTGCTGGGCTTCGTAGGGCCTTGTTCCCTCCACCGCTCAGAATAAGAGTATCCGTTACGAAAACCATCATATAAATGACGCTCGATTATGTCAAGGGAATCGAACGAATTCGTTAAAGTTTTCACTGACTTGCAAAACATTTCTGTTTGTGAATCGTCAAACATTTTTTTAATTCGTTTCTGTTTTTTAACACCTTGTGATAAGAGAATGTGATAAACTGTCTTTGTAAGAAAGCGCTTACTTAGAGAGAAGAAACGCTTGTGTTTAATTAGTGTGTCACATATAATTAAAAATGTCATACTGATTAATCGTAATCGCGGAAGTATGCGGATTTCATCCACATCTATTTAGGGGAAAGGTGGGATTCAGGATGGCGACAACGCTCCTGAAAATCGAAGAATTAATTAATGGTGCCGACATGAAACGGAACTTGACGGTTCCAGAACTGGTGGAAGAAGCCATCCAAAATGGTGAAGGTGTACTGACAAAAGACGGGGCTTTATCTGTCAGCACGGGTGCTTTTACCGGACGGTCACCGAAAGACAAATTCGTCGTACAAGATGAAGTCAGCAACAACCTTGTCGATTGGGGAAAAGTGAACCAACCGATCGCGGAAGAGAAGTTTTCAGCACTTCTCGACAAAGTACTCAACCATTTAGAAAAGAAAGACAAACTTTATTACCTCGAAGCGTCTGCTGGTGCCGATGAGCACTATACGTTACCGGTCCGTGCCATCACGGAATATGCATGGCATAGTCTGTTCGCAAAACAGCTATTTTTACGCGAATGGCCAACGAAAGGTGCGTTCGATCCGTTCACTGTGATCTATGCACCGAGTTATAAAGCAGATCCTGCAGTGGATGGCACGAACTCAGAGACGTTCATTCTCGTTTCATTCGCCAAGCGCACAATTCTGATCGGGGGAACAGAATACGGTGGCGAAATTAAAAAATCAATCTTCTCCGTCATGAACTTCTTGCTACCTGAACAAAACGTCTTATCGATGCACTGTTCGGCAAACGTCAACGATGCAAACGAAACGGCACTCTTCTTCGGGTTGTCGGGAACTGGGAAGACGACACTTTCAGCTGATCCAGAGCGCCACTTAATCGGAGACGATGAGCATGGATGGTCACCGGATGGGGTCTTCAACATTGAAGGCGGTTGCTACGCGAAGACAATCAACCTGTCGCGTGAGAACGAACCACAAATCTATGATGCGATTCGCTTCGGTTCATTGATTGAAAACGTCGTATTGAATGAAGATCGTACGCCGGACTACAAGAACATCTCCTTGACTGAGAATACGCGTGCGGCATATCCAATCGAATTCATCGACAACGCGATGCTCCCATCACGTGCCGGTCATCCAAATACGATCGTCTTCTTGACGGCCGATGCGTATGGTGTCTTGCCACCAATCAGCAAATTGACGAAAGAACAGGCGATGTATCACTTCTTGTCTGGTTATACGTCTAAGCTTGCCGGTACGGAGCGAGGAGTCACAGAACCACAAGCTACGTTCTCGACTTGCTTCGGTTCACCGTTCCTTCCGCTCGCTCCAGAGCGTTATGCGGATATGCTCGGTAAATTGATTGAAGAACACGATGTGGATGTCTACCTCGTCAACACGGGCTGGACAGGTGGAGCATACGGCGAAGGTTCGCGTATGAAACTCGCCTATACGCGTGCGATGGTCAATGCCGCCGTCAACGGTCAGCTTCGTGATGTGGAGACGATGAAACATGACATCTTCAATGTCGAGATTCCTGTAGCCATCGATGGTGTACCGAGTGACGTGCTCAATCCGCGAGATACGTGGAGCGACCCAGCTCGTTATGATGTAGAGGCAAAAGCACTCGCCATGAAATTCAAAGAAAATTTCAATCGCTTCACGAAAGCAAGTGAGTCCGTCATCGCAGCCGGACCACTCGTCATCTAACACAAAAGCACTGACTCGATTTTTTTATCGAGTCAGTGCTTTTTCTTGTCGCAACATCCAATCCATCGCTTGTTCGGTCGTCTCCCATTTATCCCAAAACGGGAGCTGGTGACCGAACGGGAGCACCCAAAACTCTGCCTGTTCTCCTAATTTCTCAGCGACGGCTGTCGCATGACGTAAGCGAACTTGTTCATCGTCCGTACCGTGGATGAGCAGTGTCGGGGCGACCCATTCCTTGTAAAGCGGTGAACGGTCGACATACGCAGATTCTGCGGATTCGGGGTCCCCACCCGTCATCCGACGTAACATCTTCCGCATCGAACGCTGTTCTTCATACGTCCACTCGAGATTTGTCACGCCAGCCCATGAAGTAACCGTCGTGACCGGTCGTTCAGAAGCGAGGGAGAGGGCCATCATGCCTCCTCTTGAAAAGCCGAGAACGTGGACCGGTCGCCCGCTCATGTAGACACGGTCGAATAGCGAGAGCACGTCCTCTAAGTCTTCCCCTCCAAAATCTTCTTTTCCCGTCCCACCGTGGTTGCCGCGATAGACCGGGGCGACGACGTGAAAGCCCCGCGATGCAAATTGCATGAGACGTGGTAAACGGACATCCCCGATTCGAGCCGTTCCTCCCCGTAAGTACATCAACACTTGGCCATTTGAACGTTTCGGCTCAATCGAATACGCCACGACCTCTTCCCCATCTGTCGTCGTGTACCATCCTCGTGTCACTCGGTAACCCGCATAAGGTGGTAACACATCGATTCGGTCAAACCAGTTTTTGATCATAAAGAACCCTCATCGTTTCTGGTAGGACACGGTCTTTCATCATGAAGCTGTAGCGTGGATTGCGCAATAAGTTATCCGGCAAGGCATCGATCAGGACAGCCCCATCTGTCTCGTCAATGGCAGGATGATCCTCGAATCGCTCAATCTCCGCATAATAAATGTTTTTGATGACCGTATCACCTCTACCTAACACACGGTACTGTCCCAAATAGCGCAACGTTTTGACGACGCCACCGGTCTCTTCATATACTTCCCGGATGGCGGCATCGTCCTCGTGTTCTCCTGGCTCGACTTTCCCACCTGGAAACTCGAGTCCGCGCTGTTTATGCTTCGTCAATACCCACTTGTCTTCATATCGGGCGACGACCCAGACGTGGAGCGGCGTGTCTGAGAACGGATAATGGGTGAAGCTTAACTCGACTTGATTATGATAGTAATCCTTGAATGTCTTCATAGTCCATCCCTTTCTTTCCCCTGTCTACTCTCACTTTACCTTGTCTTCACCCAGTTTCAAACAAAAAAATCGGTCCGACGCGCGGACCGATTCGTTTTCTTATTAATTCAAACGTTTTTCGAGCTCTGCTTTTTGTTCTTCATAACCCGGTTTACCGAGTAACGCGAACATGTTCGCTTTGTAAGCTTCGACGCCTGGCTGGTTGAACGGGTTCACCCCAAGGATGTATCCGCTCATCGCACATGCTTTTTCGAAGAAGTAGAACAAGTAACCGAGGTGATACGGTGTCATCTCTGGCAGTTCGACGACCAAGTTCGGTACATCGCCGTCAGTGTGTGCGAGAAGTGTTCCTTCTGTCGCTTTGTCGTTCACGAATTGAATCGTTTCGCCTGCGAGGAAATTCAAACCGTCCAAATCTTGAGCGTCTTCTGGGACGTTCATCGAATGACGGACTTCTTTCACACGAATGACCGTCTCGAACAAGTCACGACGACCTTCTTGGATGTATTGCCCCATCGAGTGGAGATCCGTCGAGAAGTCGACAGCCGCTGGGAAGATTCCTTTGTTGTCTTTTCCTTCTGACTCACCGTAAAGTTGTTTCCACCATTCTGACACGTAGTGAAGAGCTGGCTCATAGTTGACGAGCATCTCAATCGATTTGCCTTTCGCGTAAAGGGCGTTACGTACGACTGCATACTGATACGCTTCGTTTTCAGCCAATTCTGGTGAGCTGTAAGCGTTCTGCGCGTCACGTGCACCTTCCATCAATGCATCGATATCAATTCCAGCAGCGGCAATCGGAAGAAGTCCGACTGGCGTGAGGACAGAGAAACGTCCACCGACATCATCTGGAATCACGAACGTCTCGTATCCTTCTGCGTCCGCAAGTGTCTTGAGTGCACCACGGGCACGGTCTGTCGTTGCATAGATCCGCTCACGCGCTCCATCTTGACCGTACTTGTCTTCCATGAACTGCTTGAGAACACGGAAGGCAATCGCAGGTTCTGTCGTCGTTCCTGATTTTGAGATGACATTGATTGAGACCTCTTTGCCTTCAAGTACTTGAAGCAACTCTCTCATATACGTTGAAGAGATATTGTGGCCCGCATAGAATACTTGTGGTGCCTTGCGCTCTTCTTTTGACAATACGTTGAAGAACGAATGTTGAAGCATTTCGATCGCTGCACGGGCACCGAGGTAAGATCCTCCGATTCCGACGACGACGAGAACGTCTGAATTCTCGCGAATTCGTTCCGCCGCAGCTTTGATTCGTGCGAACTCATCTTGATCGTATTCGGTCGGAAGATCGACCCACCCAAGAAAATCACTTCCGGCACCGCTCCGCTCGTGAATCACCGAGTGAAGGGTTTTTACCGTTTCTTGCATTTGGTCGATTTCGTGCTTCCCTACGAATGAGAGCGCGTTTGAATAATCGAAACGTACAGTTGACATGTCATTTCCTCCTTTAAATCGCTCGTAAAAGAGCCATACATGACCCATCATAAACGGAAACGCTAGATTCGTTCAATCATTATTGCAAAATAGGCAATAAATTGCCTTATTTGCTGAGTTCGAGGATATGCGCGACATCTTCACGTTCGAGTGTACGGAAACGACCGAATGCGCCACGTTTCATCGCAGAATCGAGAATCGCATCGAATGTCGACTCATCGATATCGTAGTCACGGAGTGAGTTTGGTGCACCGAGCTGGTCGAAGAATGCACGAATCGCTTCGATTGTACGTTTCCCAGTCTCCAAGTCGTTTTTACCTGGCTCCACATCGAATACTTCCGTACCGAGTCGGGCGAAACGTGAAGCATTGTCTTCATCCATTACGTGCTCCATCCAACGTGGGAAGAGGATCGCGAGACCACCAGCGTGCGGGATATCGTGGACAGCCGATACAGCGTGCTCGATGTTGTGCGATGCCCAGTCCCCAGCAGCACCCATTTGAAGGACGCCGTTCAACGCCATCGTACCTGAGAACAAGATGATGGCACGTAAATCGACGTTTTCCAAGTCGTTCACGAGTTTCGGTGCCGATTCAACGACCGCTTTCAAGACACCTTCTGTCATGCGTTCCTGTACTGGCGCATGGTTCGGGTGGAAGTATTGTTCGAAACAGTGGCTCATCATGTCGACAATACCGTAAATCGTCTGATCTTTTGGAACCGAGACCGTGTAGCGTGGGTCAAGGATTGAGAATGTTGGGAAGACGAGTGGGTGACCCCAACCGAACTTCTCTTGTGTTTCCCAGTTCGTGATAACCGATCCTGAGTTCATTTCTGATCCTGTTGCCGCGAGTGTGAGGACCGTTCCAAATGGTACCGCCTCTGTCGGGATATGTTCGCGAAGCACGATGTCCCATGCATCCCCTTCATAAGGAATCGCTGCTGAAATCAGTTTCGTACAGTCGATGACGGAACCTCCGCCGACTGCGAGCAACGCATCGATGTTTTCTTCACGTGCAAATTTGACCGCACGACGTACTGTCTCAATACGCGGGTTCGGTTCGACGCCAGAGAAGTCTACGTATGAGATGCCTGCCTTTTCAAGCTCAGCCACGACTTCATCGTACGTTCCGTTCTTTTTGATGCTTCCGCCACCATAGACGAGCATCACTTTCTTCGCGTCGAGCGCGCCAAGTTCTTTCGATAATGTTTCGACTTGATGTGTACCGAAGATCAATTTCGTCGGGTTTTTGTATTCAAAGTTGTGCATGATTCATCCTCCTCGTAGAAATATGTAACACCTACACTATATACCCTGTTTTCAAAGAATGAAAAGTATCGTGCTTATGCGTAAATGCGATCGATGATGCGATGGAGTATGACGGCTTCCTCTGCTTGCCGATAGTTCGGTTCCTTTCGGCACGCTTCGAGAAACAGCTGAATTTGACGTTCATACGGATCATGCTCCGTCAAATAGGCAGGTCGTTCGTCAAACAACGCCCCATATTTTTCAGTATGGAGCGTGAGCGGGAATAGACTTGCCCCGGCATTCGTACCTCGGCACTCGACACGCATCGTATCTTCTGCTTCGACATTGGCCATGTAACTGACGTCGAGCAATAAAGAAGCACCCGTATCGAAGGTGATCATCGCTCTCGCCGTGTCTTCGACAGACAGCGATTCATGGTCCCATTTGCCCATCAAGCCTACACCCGGACGGTTCCCTAAATATTGCCCGACGTGACCGACAACCTCTTTCGGTTCCGGATAACCCATCAAGTGAAGCGCGAGATCTAACATATGGACGCCGATATCGAGTAGTGCCCCTCCGCCTTGTAGTTCCTTGTTCGTAAACACGCCCCATCCAGGAATGCCGCGTCGGCGAAGGGCAAGTGCCGTTGCCGCATAGATGTCCCCCATCTCTCCTGCGTCAATCATCCGTTTTAGGAGAACCGTGTCGGCACGATGCCGATAATGAAACCCATAATGGAGCGTCTTACCCGCTCGTTTCGCTGCTTCTAACATCTCCACCGCTTCATCTTCCGATATGCCCGGAGGCTTCTCACAAAGCACATGGCATCCCGCTTCTAGTGCAAGAAGCACTTGCTCTTTATGTAAGGCGTTCGGCGTACAGATGCTGACCGCATCGAGCTGTTCGTGCGTGAGCATCTCTTCGACCGTTTCATAGACGTTCGAAATGTTAAACTGTCGTGCGACACGTTCACCGTTCGCCCGTGTCCGATTCATGACCGCTACCACATCCACCCCTGCTTTTACATAATTCGGAATGTGAGCACTCGTCGCAATCCCGCCCGTTCCAATGATGCCAATCTTCATCTAATCTCCTCCTATTCGAATTACAGTTTCGTCATAAGCCCCATCGATTCCTGTAAAACACAAAAAAGGTGACCCGTTTAGAACGGGTCACCTTGGAACACTTACTTCTTGAAGTTTGTGTTTTTGATCCAGTCTTCAAGTTTGTCTTTGAGGACTGTGAATCCTGGAGCTTCTTCTTGCTTGAAGTTTGAAGATGCTTCGTTGCGGCGTGGCGCACGACGAGCTGGCTTCGCAGACTTCTCGCGTTTTGGAGCTTCTTGAGTCGCTTTCATTGAAAGCTTGATCTTTTTAGAAGCTTCGTCCACTTCAAGGATTTTCACTTCAACTTCTTGACCAACTTGAACGTAATCGTTTACGTCTTTTACGTAGTCGTGTGAGATTTCTGAAATGTGTACAAGACCTTGAGTCTCGTCATCGAGTGCTACGAAAGCACCGAAAGGTTGAATTCCTGTTACTTTACCTGTTAATACTTGATCTTTTTCGTATTTTGCCATTACAAACAACTCCTATGCTAAATTCATCAACTTACTATAACATACTTTTTTCGATAAAGTGTACAAATTAGTAAAAAAGATTATTTTTGACGTGTTGTTATGTTTTAAAGTCGAAGCTCGGGGTAAATACAAATCAAGCAAGACTTCAAGTATTCCCCCCTGATTCCGCTAGGCGACTCGCCTAGCCCTTTTTTTGTTCAAAACGTCGTGAACGGCTTTTGATGGCGAATCGGATAGACCGTTTCTCCAACCATTTCGTTCAACATCACCGCATTTCGATAGACGGCCATTCCTAGATTCGTCGCGGCGGGGCCATGGGAATGTTCCAAGTTCGTATGTGTGAACAACTTCCCACCTAACGACTCGCTCATCACCACTTCATATGTGTCATGCACTGCCCATTCTCCCTCTTCTTCCCATACTACCGGAAGCTTATCGACCCAAGATGGGATTACCGGGCGATACCCTGTCGCCACAACGACGAGGTCGTACTCTTTCTCAATCACTTCTCCTGTATAGCGCTGCGTCCCCTTCAAACGATGCGTCAACCAATCATAGGAAATGGATTCCACCTCGACTTGCGTCAGCATCTCTGCTCGCTTCGGCTCACCTTCTGCAGTCCGGTGATAGAGCGCCTCATAAATCGCCGTCATCGTCTCAGGGTTGACGCCATGGCGGAAACGTTCAAATGACTGAAGCAATTTCTGACGTGCTTCGTAAGACAAACCGTGAAAATATTCGATGTAGTCCACACTAAAAATCTCGTCCCCAATCTTTCCTGCTTCAAGTGACTCGAAATGATCGGAACGTGTAATCCAGTCGACACGTTGTTCATCCGTCGCTTCACGAAACAGATCAAGAAACACTTCTGCCGCACTCTGTCCACTGCCGACAACCGCGACGCGATAACGATCTCGAAGGACGTCCCTATAGGTCAAATACTCGCTCGTATGGATCACTTGTTCAAAACCTTCCGGCACAAACGGTTCTGCCCCAGTTCCAAGAACAACATGTGTAGCTTGAACTTGAGTCGTTTCACCGTTTGATTCGACCGTCACGAGAAAACCATTTTCCTCGACCGACACATCCGTCACCTCATGATTGAAGTGGACGGTCGACAGCTGTTCGGTGACCCAACGCAAATATCGATTGTATTCCGTCCGAGGTATCTTATCTTGTTCTTGCGTGATGAACGTCTGGAGACGCCCCGTCCCACTCAAGTAGTTCAAGAAACTCGATGGATTGGTCGGGTCTGCGAGCGTGACGAGATCTTGTAAGTAATGTGTTTGCATCGTCATCCCTTCAATGAGCATCCCTTCATGCCACATCATTTCCTTCCGCTTTTCAAAGCAAATCCCGCGTAGTGATGTCTTTTCCGCGAGAGCCATTAATCCAAGATTATAAGGACCACATCCGATTGCAACAAAGTCAACTTGTTTCATTTTCTTCACCTCGCCCATCTTTTCCCTCTCATTATATCGCTAAAACAGCAAAAGACCCTCACGAATGAGAGTCCTTGACCGCTGTGACTTCGAATTGCTGCATGAATCGATGGATGCGTCGAATCGCTTCTTGTAACTGTTCGAGCGACGTCGCATAGCTCGCCCGAACGAACCCTTCCCCACTCTCACCGAAGGCGTTCCCTGGGACGACGGCGACCCGTTCTTCAAGCAAGAGACGTTCCGCAAATTCTTCACTCGTCAATCCCGTGTGTCGAATCGACGGGAAGGCATAGAAAGCTCCACCCGGCACGTGTGTCGGGAGACCTGCCTCGTTCAGCGCCTGAATGAAATAGTTCCGACGTTGACGATAGCTCTTCACCATGTTCGGTACGTGTTGATGACGTGAACGAAGTGCCTCGAGTCCGCCGAATTGAACGAGCGTCGGGGCACACATCATGCCATATTGATGCACCTTCAACATTTCCCGCGTCACGACTTCAGGGGCACAAGTGAAACCGAGGCGCCATCCCGTCATCGCGAACGCTTTTGAGAAACCATTGATGACGATTGTCCGGTCCCGCATATCGTGAAGTGTCGCGAAACTCGTGAACGGCTCGTCATAGCAAAGTTCCGCATAAATCTCGTCACTGACAACCCAAAGGTCATACTTGGTCGCGAGTTCTGCGATTTGCGCGAGCTCATCGGCGTTCATCGTTGCTCCCGTCGGGTTGGACGGGAAGCAGAGGAGAATCGCTTTCGTCCGCTCGGTGATGACGCGCTCGACATCATCGCGGTCGAGGCGAAAACCCTTTTCCGGACGACAGGCGACAGGAACAACTTTCCCACCCGCCATCTCGATGAGCGGTCCGTAAGATACGAAAGCAGGTTCGACGACGATGACTTCATCACCTGGGTTCAGGAGAGCACGGAATGCGATATCGAGCGCCTGAGAGGCACCTGTCGTCACAATCAATTCAGATGCCGGATCGTATTTGACTGAAAATCGTTCTTTCATATAAGTAGCAATCTCTTCTCGTAATTCGATGAGTCCTGCATTGGCACTATACGCCGTATATCCTTGTTCGAGTGCGACATAGCTCGCTTCTCGTACGTTCCAAGGCGTGATGAAATCCGGTTCTCCCACCCCGAGAGAGACCACGTTTTCCATCGTTTGCGCCAAATCAAAGAAGCGGCGGATGCCTGATGGTTTCATCGAGACAACTTGATTGGATAATGACTTCATGGCGTGATGTTCAACCGCTTGTCTTCAGTTTGTGGGGTGAACAAAATCCCGTCGTGTTTGTACGTCTTCAATTTGAAGTGTGTCGTCGTCGATAAGACCGAGTCAAGTGGTGACAACTTGTCAGAGACAAACGAAGCCACGTCTTGGAGCGAGCTCGCTTGAATGACGACTTGGAGATCGTAAGCACCTGACATCAGATAAAGGGCCGTCACTTCCGGGAAGCGATAAATACGCTCGGCCACATCATCAAATCCACGTCCTCGTTTCGGCGCAACTTTGACATCGATAAACGCCGTGACATCATGCCGGTTGATTTTTTGCCAATTGACCATCGCTCGGAAACCAAGCAAAATGCCGTCTTGTTTGAACTTCTCGAGCATCGACTCAATCGTCTCTTCATCAAGCGCCAACAAATCAGCCAACATCTTCGTCTCCAAATAGCCCTTTTCTTCTAACAACTCTAATAGTTCAAGTTCTTTTGATGAATACATACTTATTCTCCTTCCGTCCGACCAGGTAACACGCCTGTGAACGTTCTCTCTGTCTGCCTCACAAATGGACGTCGTTCCTCTTGGACCATATGGAAATTCTTCATCCCCATGTCTGTCAGCCCATGCTTCTGACAAAAGCGGTCAAAGTAACGACGTCTCGTTTCGTCTTGTTTCGCTGATAAGTTGTCTGTCCCATTGAATGCGTAGAGAACCGTTGCTCGAGCGGGATGGGACACGGTGAACGTCTCCATGACCCTCAAGAAAAAATCCCAGTCCCAATAATTATAGACATCTTCATCGAAGAGACCGATTGTGTCATGGATTGATTTGCGATACATCGTACCGGACGGGATGAACGTCGAGTCCTTTCGCATCCGCTCACGGTCGAAGTCATATGCGAACGGTTCCCAGTCCGTCACTACTCGACGACCGCCTTCCCATGTAAAACGGAATAGCTCGGCATCCGTATAGACGAAGTCCGCTTCTTGAAGATCGTGCAAACCGTCCTCGATGTGAGTCGGCATGAGCAAATCATCATCGTCTAACAGTAAGATGACGTTCCCTTTCGCTTCGAGTACGCCACGATTCCGCGCACGGACGTGATGATTCTCCCCGACTTCAATGACACGCACATCCAATTGATTCAAAAAAGGCGCCAAAATATGCTGTTTTGGCGGCCCTTCATTATTCATGACCAAGACTTCGAACTGCTGAAACGTTTGGACCGTTAAGCTTTCAAGCAGCTCCGTCAATTCCATCTCGCGCTTATAGGCTGGAATGACAATCGAGACAACCGGGTTCATCCGCGATATGCCGTCTCAACGTGTGGAAGGATTGCTTCCCAACTCACGCCATTCTCTTTTGAAACGGTTACAAAGTCGCCGTATGCGAATACACTCTCGACACCTTCAATCTCGACAAGTTTCGCAAGGAGCGGCTGATCTGTCGCTTCTCCTGCTTTCACACTTTGGCTTTTTGCGCCGAATACGTTCTCTGGAAGTGTGACTTTCATTGCATTCGGGTTTGGTGTTGGATCAATTCGTAACATTATTCTTCCTCCTTATAGTTGGCAAGATGACGACGCGAATAGTTGCTGCGCCATCTTCATGATTTCTTCTTCAGGGGGACACTCATCGAACGCCTCAAGAAGCGTGCAGCGAATCACATCGGTCAATTGTTCTGAAGATTCGACATAGGTTAATGCTACCATCACCTCATCGAACTCCGGTCCGTATGAACCTGTTCCATAACCGAGCGGGTCCCATGTTAATAATAAGTCTTCTGTACGCACTTGTTAAACCCTTCTTTTCGTTGAAATCCGTGTCCTACCTCATCAATCTACCTTACTTTTTGCTCGGATACCAGCCTTGACAAACGGATTCATTCGTCACGATTTGACGAAACACTATATCTAGTGTCGACCGATTCATGCAGGTATTCTGATGATCGACGTCAAATACAATACATTCGTGCCTATATAGAGGTTCAAACACCCCTTCTTCGAAGATGAAATCGAATTCATTTTTCTGTGAAGAACTATGCAATTAGAATTCATAAAAATTTTTCATCTCATTTCTCTGTCTCAAATTGGGTCATGAAGCCCTTTTCGAACAAAAGCAAAACACCGCCCTGCACATTCAAGAATGTCAAGGATTGAAAAACTAAATATAGGTGTTTTATGATTAAAAAGATAAAAATGTGTCAATATATAGTTAACAGCTATTTTGGTCGTTGACACATTATTGTGACAGGTTAGGAAGTTCTTATTATACTTTCATAACGTCTACATCTATTAAAGGAGTGATCGATTTTGACATCCCCTATCCACCACGAGACGATGCTACCAGCGACGCCAACGCTTGCTGATGTTTCTTCTCTTATTCAATCTATCCAAACACGGTATCCTCATTTAAGTGTACAGCGTTACGAGGAACGCGCGATTCGGGCGCTCGATACGAAGACGCTGACACAAGATGTAGTATATGACTTATTGACGATGCATGCGCTCGATATGTTGAAAGCCGAAGAACCGGACTGGACGTTCGTGGCGACTGAAATGTATTTGAACCGTCTCTATCTAGAAGCGGCACGCAATCGCGGCTATGATGCGTCGATGCGCTACGGCAACTTCCATCACTTGATCGAGACGTTGACATCAAAACGCATCTTCACTTCAGCACTAATTGATACGTATTCAAAAGAAGATATGGACCACCTCGAGACCTTGATTGACCCGTCTCGCGACCGTCTCTTCACTTACATCGGACTTCGCACGTTATCGGACCGTTACCTCGGCCGCGACCATGTGAAGAACTTATACGAGCTTCCACAAGAGCGCTTCATGGTCATCGCGATGACCCTCATGCAAAAAGAGGATGAAAAAACACGCCTCAAACTCGTCGAAGAAGCGTACTGGGCGCTCTCAAACCTTTATATGACCGTCGCAACACCGACGTTATCGAACGCTGGTAAGTCATATGGTCAGCTCAGCTCTTGTTTCATCGATACAGTCGACGATTCGCTTCGCGGCATCTACGATTCCAACACCGACGTGGCAACACTTTCAAAAGGTGGCGGCGGAATCGGCGTCTACCTCGGTAAAATCCGCTCACGCGGAAGTGACATCAAAGGATTCAAAGGCGTCTCGAGTGGTGCCCTTCCTTGGATGAAACAATTGAACAATACGGCCGTTTCTGTCGACCAACTCGGCATGCGCCAAGGTTCGATTGCCGTATATCTAGACATCTGGCATAAAGACATCTTCGAATTCTTAGATGCAAAGTTGAACAACGGGGATGAGCGTCTTCGGACGCACGACTTGTTCACAGGAGTCTGTTTACCGGACCTCTTCATGCGTACGGTCGAGGCACGCGGTGAGTGGCATTTGTTCGACCCGCATGAGATTCGCACGGTGATGGGATATAGCCTTGAGGACTACTTCGACGAAACGGAAAACGGCGGTAGCTTCACAGAGAAATACATGGAGTGCGTCAACACACCAGAATTGTCTCGCGTGACCGTACCTGCCATCGATCTCGTGAAACGTTACATGCGCTCACAGCTTGAGACAGGTACGCCGTACATGTTCTTCCGTGACGCCGTGAACCGGGCAAACCCGAACAAACACGCCGGTATGATCTATAGCTCGAACCTTTGTTCAGAGATTGCACAAAACATGTCAGCAACGACGATTGAAGAAGAGTACACACAAGACGGAAAAATCGTCATCACGAAAACACCAGGTGATTTCGTCGTCTGTAACTTAAGCTCAATCGCACTCGCCCGTGCGGTGAAAGCAGACGTCCTCGAACGCCTCATCCCGGTTCAAATGCGTATGCTCGACAACGTCATCGACTTGAACACCATTGAAGTGCCACAGGCGATGATTACGAACCAGAAGTATCGTGCGGTCGGTCTCGGCACATTCGGATGGCATCATTTACTCGCCCTCGAAGGAATCCGCTGGGAATCGGTCGACGCCGTTCAATACGCAGAGAAACTTTATGAGAAGATTGCTTACCTCACGATTCAAGCTTCGATGGAACTCGCGAAGGAGAAAGGCGCGTTCGGCGTCTTCGAAGGATCGGAATGGCATACAGGGGAATACTTCAAGCGCCGGAACTATCGCTCGCACGATGATCTGGATTGGGATGGTCTCGCAGAAGCCGTTCACCAAAACGGTGTCCGTAACGCCTATATGATGGCTGTTGCACCGAACTCGTCGACTGCTATCATCGCGGGTAGTACCGCTTCGATTGACCCGGTCTATAAGAAAGTCTACTCAGAAGAGAAGAAGAACTATAAGATTCCAGTCACGGTGCCAGATTTGACACCTGAGACGAACTGGTTCTACAAATCAGCTTTCGAAGTCGATCAACTATGGAGCATCCGCCAGAACGCATCGCGTCAACGTCACATCGACCAAGCAATCAGCTTCAACTTGTACGTGAAGAACGATGTGAAAGCGACAGAGCTTCTCGCGATGCACTTAGAAGCTTGGTCTCTCGGTATGAAATCGATTTATTACACACGTTCAACGACCGTTGAAGTAGATGAATGTGAGTCTTGTGCCTCATAACTGATTAACTAACGAATTCGTCCGTTTTTATGAAAGGTGGTTAACGACATGAACATTGCAATCATTTGTCATTCGATGAGCGGAAACACGGAAGAAGTGGCGACGCTCATCGAGTCGACCCACCATCATCGTGGTGACCACGTTGTCCGCTACGACGCAGATCGGGTCGGATACCGGGAAGCCCAGTCTCTCGCATCGTGTGACCTCGTCTATTTCGGGTCTTACACATGGGCAGACGGCATCTTGCCGGATGAAATGAAGGACACGTTCCGTCTCGTACTGAAAGAATTGAATGTACCGATTCGTCAGGCAGCCGTATTCGGAACAGGTGATAAAATGTTTGTTCACTTCTGTCGAGCGGTCGATGAGATGGCGTACCACCTTTCAAAATACGGAATCCCACTCGCCGGTGAACTGCTTAAAATTGAGCAGTCGCCTCGTAACCAACCGTTCAACGTCCAGCACTGGGCTGAACGGATGGCTCAGAATGTAGAAGAAGGAGTCATGCACCATGTCGATTCAGAAAATCAAATTATTGTCGCCCAAACATCCTAACCGGGCAACCGCCATCATCGGTGGCGAAACAAGCTCAATCGTGAACTGGAACGATATCGCATATCCTCAGTTTTATACGATTTATAAGCAATTGCTTTCAAACTTTTGGATCCCAGATGAGATCTCGATGTCTAAAGACATGCAACAATGGCCGCAGTTAACGGAACGTGAACAAGATGCGTTCAAACGGATCATCGGGCTGTTATCGATTCTCGACTCTGTCCAGACACGATATATCCTCGAGTCGTCGATGTTCTCATCAGATTCATCCGTACACGCCGTACTTGCCGTCATCGCGCAACAGGAAGTCGTACACAATCAATCGTATAGTTACGTTTTATCAAGCCTTGTCCCACTCGCTGAACAAAATCGCATTTTTGATATTGCGAAAGATGACGAGATGGTCATGAAACGTAACCAATTCATCTTGGACTTATATGAAGAATTCCGCGACACGCCAAACGCAGAGAATTTCGCAAAATCACTTGTGGCCTCGGTCATTTTGGAAGGCATCAACTTCTATTCTGGATTTGCCTACTTCTATAACTTGGCCCGTCACCAAAAGATGGTCGGGACGTCAACGATGATCAGTTATATCCAGCGCGACGAGATGCAACATTCTTACTTCATCAGCCAGTTGCTCCGTGCCGTTTTGACTGAAAATCCAAAGATTGATGCGGATGGACAGTTCAGCCAATTCGTATACGATACGATGGCAGAGGCCGTCGACCTTGAGATTGAGTGGTGTGAATACGTCCTTCGCGACCTCGATGGACTCGACGTCAGTGAGATGCGTGACTACGTCAAATACTTGGCAAACAAACGCTTACGTGTAATCGGTCTGAACGATTTGTACGAAGGATATGACGAAGATGTCATGCCTTGGATCCGTGCATACTCAGACGACTCACTCAACGCAACAAAATCTGATTTCTTCGAACAAAAATCGCGTTCGTATGCGAAAGTGACAGACGCGAACGGTTTCGACGACTTGTAAAATTCTTCTCAACCGAACCTTCACATGGTTCGGTTTTTTTTGATGCATCAAAAAACCTTAGACACGTTCGTCTAAGGTTTTTCGAATTAATGATAGGTTTGTACGTATTTAGCGATTCCTTCCGCAACACCCTCTGCCATACGCTGGCGAGATGCGTCACTGCGAAGATACGTCAAATCCGTTGGAGAAGAAATGAATCCGAGCTCAACGAGAGCAGATGGCATCGTATTATATGTGATGACGTGATAATTTGCTGTCTTCACACCACGGTTCGACATCCCACTCATCTTACTAGCTAGGTTATTTTGAATATTTGATGCCAACACGCGACTACGAGCACTATGAGCTGAACGTGTTGAGTAGTATGTTTCCATCCCTTTAGCGGTAGAAACATTTAAAGCATTGACATGCATACTGATGAACAAGTTGCCACGTAACGACTTCGCCGCAGCGACACGCTGTTCGAGCGTCAAATAGACATCTGTCGAACGTGTCATGCGTACCGTATACCCATATTTCGAACGAAGATATGCCTCTACCCGTTTCGTTACATCTAACACGATTGTTTTTTCATAAAGCGAACCATTAACCGCACCTGGATCCCTTCCACCGTGCCCTGGATCAAGAATGATAACAGCGTTTGACGAAGCAACAGGTTTAGAAGTTTTTATGAATGCCGAAGAAATATAAGCAAATTGCCCATTAAATTTAATTTTATGAAATCCGTTTTCCGTACCATAATATTCAATCTCAGTTCCATGTTTTAACGTTCCCACTTGCTTCGAATTAACGGAAGCAGCTTGACGAACATTAAGTACATCACCCGGAACGTTCACATAAATAACACCTAGAGAATCAACATCCGGCTTCCCAGAGATAACCTTACTCGCCTCAGCATAATATATGTTCGATCCGATATAAACTTTTATCCAATTTTCATCAATTTTACTATATGTTAGACTTTCGTATTTTCGGAGTTCTTTTACAATAGTCGCATTGCTTGATAATTGATTGTATAAGATAAGTGTTTGCGATGCATATCCTTGAATCTTTTCTTCTACCGGCTTTTCGACTGGAACTTTCCCAACAATAATCCATTTCGTCAAAGTAAAATAGGTTTTTGTACCTAAATAGACAATCGACCAATCTGAATTATACTTGCTATAAGTCATTTCTTTTTTACTTGGCAACGTGTTGACGACTGTCGACTTTTGGTCTGTTTTGCTATAGAGTTTTAAAGGTTCTTTCGCATAACCAATCACCTTTGTCACTTTCACTTCTGTGGTAACAGGTTTGATGTAAGCTTTCGACGCGTAATATGTTTTCCCACTTATTATCACTTTGACCCACGATGAATTGTACGATGCATAATCAACTTTTGTATTCTTTTTCAGTGTCTTATACACTTTCCCGCTTAAACTAGGGGACATACGAATATTTAAATTGCTCGTCAAAATCCCTTTCAAAACGTTCGGAGTAGATGGTACTGATGAAGAAGGTGTTGTACTTACTGACTTTACATATTTCTTCGAGGCATAGTATGTCTTTCCACTGATGACCACTTTGACCCACGATGAGTTATAGGACGCGTACTCGACTTTCGTATTCTTCTTCAATGTTTTATATACTTTTCCACTTAAACTAGGGGACGTGCGGACGTTTAAATTTGCTGTTGTAACTCCTTTTGTCGTTTTGACAGTGGAAGTTGTGCTAATTTGTGATGCCTTTATTGGAACAATGTAACGTTTCGAAGCATAATATGTTTTCCCATTCAGATATACCTTTACCCAACTACTATTGTAGTTACCGTAATTTACACTACTGTTTTTCTTTAGTGTTGTGTACACTTTTCCATTCAAGTCTGGTTTTACACGAACATTTAAATTGACAGATGTTTTGCCATTATATGTGGCTGCTTCAACTTGATGAACCCCTATGCTTGCAAAAACGATAAAAACCGACATGACGAATGTAAATATTTTCTTTTTCATCCACTTTTCCTTTCATTGAAAGCTTTTGACAATGGTTGTTAGAAATATATTAACAAATATTAAAATAGTCGATACTTTCTTTTTAGAAAAAGAGATAAATGATTTATCTTTTTTTATGTTTTTTATAACTTTGGACGAATGACGACATAACCTTGAGTATTGTATACCTCGATAGTTACCTTGAAATCACTAGGTAAGTTTAAGTCTTTTTCAACATTTTCAGGAACAATTAGTCCATCTCGACCCAACTTGATCACAAATCCATCAAGCCCCTCAATATGAGCAATTTTCAGAAAGCGTTCTATATGTTTCTCTCTCTCCATGTATCGGTCAAATCGCTCAAAAGGTTTAGGATCAATCCCACCCCAATAGCGTCCAGACTGATACGTGACATAGCTTCTGACGGAAGCTTCCGTAATCGGATCCGGTGTATGATCGAAACGCCCGAAGTCACGTGTCGATTTTTCATCAATCAATGCATACAATGAGTCAAACAGTTCGTAGTTGCACTGTTCTCCTAAAGAAATCACGGCACGTTGCAGTTGCTCGATATGCAGCTGTAACGACTCTCCTTGGCGATTCGGCTTCAGCTTTTTATCTCCTTCGTAAGCATTCAATATCCTCGCCACTTCGCCGGCCTCTTCTACGATTTGAAAATATAACTGTTCTTTCGTCACTCCTCTTACATCCGCTTCTTGTTGTTGAAGTGAGATCGCATACTGGTTCGCGAGACACGTAGAAATGACGAGCACATCGAGCAGTTCTTCTTTTAGCTCCTCCGCTGATCCTCTACGCATCGCTCCCCCCACTTCTCCCACTTCTTCTAATAATCGTGCCAGCCCCGATAACGGTCTCCAGTAACCTCCCAAATGAAGAATCATCGTATCAATTTTTTGTTGAATCTCTCTCATGTTCATTCACCTATCTTTCTGCTTTATTTACCGTCTACATGATATACTATGCTCAATCTAACTGTCCGGAAAGGGTGGGTTTTTCATGTCTTCGGTAAGACTTTGGCAACTGCTTCGGTTCGTACTTGTCGTAATCGGCTTATTTTTGATTACATGGGTACTGAACATCCTCTTCGAATATACGTATCCTTTCGTGTTTGCCCTACTCTTATCTCTCTTGACCGTTCCACTCGTCAATTTTTTCGAACGAAAAACCAACATGCCGCGTGCACTCGGGACACTGATCTCGTTGTTGATCGTCCTCAGTATCGTCGTCGGCATCATCACCATCGTCATCATCCAATTGATTCATTATGCGACAATCGCAGCGGAGCGACTTCCTGAACAAATCCAAACGTTCACTGAATATGTCCAGCGCTTGTTCAACGAAAAGATTGCACCACTCGTCAACGATGCGTACGAGAGCTATCAACAATTGAATCCTGGACAGACGACTTCATTAGAAGGCGGCATCACAGAGCTCGGTGTCCAACTCGCGGCCGCAATCGGTGTCTTATCCCGTGGTGTGGCAAGTGTCCTACAAGGCACGCTGGCCGCACTTCCACTTGTGCTGCTGCTTGTCGTCGTCATTGTGCTCGCCTGGTTCTTTATCACAAAAGACTGGCCCTCTTACGTGACGTCACTAAATCGCCTGAATAAACGCAAAGGATTTAAAGAGTTCGAGGAAGTGATGATCAACCTGAAGTCCGCTTTATTCGGTTACGTTCGGGCACAACTTACGCTCATTTCCATCACATTCGGAATCGTACTTGTCGGTATGTTCATTCTTCGAGTCGACAATCCGCTCTCATTCGCTTTACTCGCAGGGTTCTTCGACCTTTTACCTTACTTAGGTGTCGGTACACTACTCATTCCGTGGGCCGCCTATGCCGCAGTATCGGGCGATTGGTTCGTCGCCATCGGATTGATTGTGCTATATATCATCGTCATCGTTCAACGAAACCTGGCCGAACCGAAGATTGTCGGTTCTCACATCGGGTTGAATCCGCTTGCCGCACTCATCTCGATTTTCGTCGGTCTAAAACTATTCGGTGTATTCGGCTTCATCTTAGGTCCCGTACTCGCCGTTCTACTGAAGGCTTTATACAACGCCAAAGTCTTTCATTATATGTGGCGATTCGTCGTCGGTCCGACCGCCACGACAGCAAAAGAGCGATGAAATCAACATTTCATCGCTCTTCTTTCATTTGAGGTACAGCTACTTTCGGCTCATTCGCTTCAGCCGGGTGTAACGAAAGACCACTCGTCCCCGCTTCATAGGCGGCTACCGCTAAGATGCAAGCATCGATAATGTCATCGATTTGGACGTTCGACATTTTCCATTTCCACGGAGAGCTTTTCGAGTATTTTCGAAGTAACTCGATTCGTTCATCCTGCCCTTCGACTGTCTTTTTCGAATGACTTGCCTCATGCCCCATCATGACCGAGAAGCATACTTCTGGGTGAGATTCATAAACGTCCTCCGCTAACACCTGCTGGAACTCACGGATACGCGGAACCAAATGCCAAGCCTGTTTGCTAAGCCCTTTATCGATCAACATTCGACTTTGTTTGTTCGCTTCCTCGTATGTCTCTTCATGAAGCACTTCTTGAATCGGCGGGGTGAAGACGGACGATTTCCGCTCGACGAGTTGGCTCCGCATCCACGCGTCACACGCTCGACTCGGATGGTCGACCGTTCCTAAATCTTTCGGCATATCCACGAAATGCATCGCACCGTCAATGAGCAACTCCTCTAGCGTTTCTGAAATCGTCAAACATAAGGAAATGCTATCGTATGTGATGCGCACCCAGCCTCCGCGTGCGCCGTCAATTCCTACTCCTACCATGTCTTACCTCCTGTAACATCATCAACACGCCGAACATGGCGAAAAATACTGTACATCCTAACCAGATCCGGTTCGGCCAAACCGTGTACGCAAAGCCACACAGAATCGCCAAGCCGATCAAGAGGAGCGCTCTTAGCGCTCCCACGTTTCAATCATCCGTGCAAGCGTTCGGACCATGACACCAGTCGGGCCTTTCGGGCCAAGGTCGTTCGCAGCAGCACGTTCGCTCGTTCCTGCGATATCGAGGTGAAGCCACGGTGTATCGCCGACAAACTCGCCGACAAACGCTCCACCGAAAATCATGTGACCGAAGCGACCAGGTGAGTTGTTCAAGTCGGCTACTTCTGATTTTCTCACTTTGTCGATGAACACATCAAAGTATGGCATTTGCCAAACGAGTTCATTCGTCTCGCGACTCGCTTCTTCGAGTGAGCGATAGAGGGTATCATCGTTCGTCAGACAGCCCGTCACGTCTGTACCGAGTGCGACGAGTACACCGCCTGTTAGCGTAGCTACGTCGATGATTGCTTTTGGCTCATACGTTTTCGCGAACGTGACAGCATCCGCTAAAACGAGGCGCCCTTCCGCATCTGTGTTGAGTACTTCGATCGTTTTGCCGTTCATCGCCGTGATGACATCATCCGGCTTGAAGGCATCGCCTGAAATCATGTTGTCTGTCGCACCGATGATTCCGATGACGTTTTTATTCGGACGTGTGCGTCCGAGTGTCTCGAATAGGCCAAGGACAGTAGCCGCACCACCCATATCGCCTTTCATTCCGACGATGCCATCTTTCGGCTTGATTGAATAGCCACCTGTATCGAACGTGACGCCTTTTCCGACAACCGCAATCGGAGCTTCTTCATCCGCACCACGATATTCCAACACGATCAATTTCGGCGGGATCGTCGAGCCTTGGTTTACGGCGAGGAGTGCACCCATTCCGAGCCCTTCCATTTCTTCCTTTTCTAACACTCGGTATTTGAAATCATGGCGTTTCGCTAATTCTACCGCATAATCCGCCAACGTCTCTGCTGTCAAAATATTAGCCGGCATCATCGTCAACGTTCGGGCGACATTGACCCCTTTTCCATAAGCGACACCTGCATCGATGTCTTCTTGCAACACATCCCCAAGGAGTGTGATGTTCGGCTCTTCGACCGTTTGTTTCGGCTCTGACTTGTATGTAGGATGAGCATACGTCGCCATTTCAAATGCTTCTGCGAAGATGCGAGCCGCGTCGTTTGTAAACGTGTCGAGTGCGACTGCAACGTCCTTTAATCCACGCGCGTGGACGAGCTTCGCCACTTTCCCGAACCAGTTCCGTACATTCTCTGTCGTGATGTCGTTTCGTTGTCCAAGTCCGACAAACAAGACGCGTGCCGTTTCCCCGGCGAACGTCGGCAATAACGTCACTTCTCCTGTTTTCGTCGAAAGATCTCCTGATTGAATGAGTGCTTTCACTCGTCCACCGAACAATGCGTCGAGCCCTTCGTCGATTGAATCGGCCGCACCGATTCCAACGATCATCGTGTCATATGAATCTGTCCAATTTAATTGAGCAATTTGATACATCTTGCCACTTCCTTTCTTTATATATGGTAAGCATAGCGAACTTCTCCAAAATAATGAAATAGTATGCGTAAGAGTCAAAAAATCTTCGAATTCGTGGGCTATCTCCTCGTTGTGACGTTGTTTTATTTTATGATAGGATAAGAAAGTACGCAATCGGGCTTCTCTTCATCGTGAAGTGAGGCCAATTTGACTGGTCGAGGCTTCCCCTAGTCGTAGACCGTTGCTACTTTAACTTTCTTCGTTCTCGTTAATTCTTTTTTCTTTTCGGGTATGAAGTAACGAGGCAGGAAAGTACACTATTTCTTTGAAAAGAGGGACTACGCTTATGTCACACATTAAAGGTATTGGTGCATCTGCAGGGATTGCAGTTGCAAAAGCATTCGTCATGGAGACACCTTCATTCGATATCCCAACATACAAGATTGAAGATGTCGCTGCAGAAAAGGCACGTTTCCAAGATGCAATCGCACAATCTAAAACGGAGCTTGAAGAAATCCGCGAGCACACGCTTCGTGAACTTGGTCCAGACAAAGCCGAGATTTTCTCAGCTCACCTTTTAATCGTTGAGGATCCAGAAATCGTTTCGCAAGTGAACGATAAAATTGAAAGCGAAAACATGAACGCGGCGAAAGCACTTGACGAAGTCGCACAGACGATGATCATGATTTTCGAATCGATGGACAACGAGTACATGCGCGAACGTGCAGCTGACGTTCGTGACGTGACAAAACGTGTTTTGGCACACATTCTTGGGGTGACATTCGTGACACCTGCATCGATCTCAGAAGAAGTGATCATCATCGCTGAAGACTTGACGCCTTCAGACACGGCACAACTCAACCGTAAATACGTCAAAGGGTTTGCGACAAACATCGGTGGACGTACGTCTCACTCTGCCATCATGTCACGTTCACTCGAAATTCCAGCGGTCGTTGGTACGAAAGTGGCCCTTGAAGAAATCAAAAACGGTGACCTCGTCATCATCGACGGTACGGAAGGTGACGTGTTCGTCAACCCTTCTGAAGACCTCGTCAAAGAGTACGAAGGCAAACGTGCTGATTTCGAAGCTTACAAAGAAGAGTTGAAGCAACTCGTCAACGAAGAGTCTGTCACTGCTGACGGTCATAAAGTGAAGCTTGCAGCGAACATCGGAACGCCAAACGACTTAGAAGGCGTCTTGAAAAACGGTTCAGATGCAATCGGTCTTTATCGTACAGAGTTCTTGTACATGGACTCTGAAACATTCCCGACAGAAGAAGAGCAGTACACAGCATACAAAACGGTTCTTGAAGGTATGGAAGGCAAGCAAGTTGTCATCCGTACACTCGATATCGGTGGCGACAAAGAATTGTCTTACCTCGACCTCCCGAAAGAAATGAACCCGTTCCTCGGCTATCGTGCGATTCGCCTTTGCCTCGAGGAAACAGATTTGTTCCGCACACAACTTCGTGCCCTTCTCCGCGCGTCAGCTCACGGTAACCTCGCAATCATGTTCCCAATGATTGCGACACTTGAGGAGTTCCGCGCAGCGAAAGCCCTTCTCCTTGAAGAAGAAGCGAAGTTGAAAGAAGAAGGAATCGAAGTCGGTCAATATGAAACAGGGATGATGGTTGAAATTCCATCTACAGCTGTCATGGCGAAACAATTCGCAAAAGAAGTCGACTTCTTCTCAGTCGGTACAAACGACTTGATTCAATACACGATGGCGGCTGACCGCATGAACGAAAAAGTATCTTACTTGTACCAACCGTTCAACCCTGCCATCTTGAACCTTCTCCACAACGTCATCACAGAAGCACACAAAGCTGGCAAATGGGTCGGTATGTGTGGAGAGATGGCTGGAGAAGAGCTTGCGATTCCAATCCTTCTCGGTCTTGGACTCAATGAATTCTCGATGTCAGCTTCAAGCGTCCTTCGTGCACGTAGCCTCGTGAAGCGCTTGACGAAGACAGAAACAGAATCGATCGTCAACGAAGTCCTCAACATGGACACAGCTGAAGAAGTCGTGAACTTCCTTAGTGAAAAATTTGACATTAAAAAGTAACGTCAAAAGTCCTTCTCTCGAGCGAGAGAAGGACTTTTTTTACATACTATTTAAAAATCGAAGTCGGCCGGGTCTGGACCGACACGTTTATGTTGGTCGAGTGCGTCGATCCGTTCCATTTGTTCTTTGCTCAATTCAAAATCATGCAGGCTGAAGTTTTCTTCGATTCGATGCGATTTGACCGACTTCGGAATGATGACCCACCCTGTCTGAAGGTGCCAGCGCAATATCACTTGAGCGACAGAACGCTCCATTTCTTTCGCGATTGTAACTAACGTAGGCTCTTCGAACAATCCACCTTGCATGAGCGGCGCCCAAGCAACCGGTACGATGCCGTGCTCAGTCATATACGATGCTAATTCGGTTTGACGAAGCAACGGATGCCGCTCGACTTGGTTCACGGCTGGAACGAGTTCACTGTTTGCAGCCAATGTCTCAAGGTGATGAATCTGGAAGTTACTCACTCCGACCGCTCCGACACGTCCTTCGCGATATAATTGTTCAAGGGCGCGCCAAGAGTCAACAATTTTGTCTTCCACCGGCCAATGAATCAAATACAAATCCAATTGTTCTAAGCCGAGGCGTTCGAGTGAAGCTTCATACGCAGCGATGGCTGATTCATACCCTTGATCGGCATTCCAAAGTTTTGAGGTGATGAACAAATCATCCCGGGAAATATTCGCCATCTCCATTCCTTTTCGAATTCCGATTCCGACACCTTCCTCGTTCTCATAAACAGCTGCCGTATCGATGTGGCGGTATCCTTGACGAATCGCTTCCACGACAGCATCGATGACCGTATCCCCGTCCTCTACTTTGAAGACGCCAAGTCCGGTGGTAGGAATGGCTTTCTGACCATGATTCAACTCTACAGATTGTTTCATTTGTACCCCTTCTTTCGTGAGAATTCTTCTTCACTATAAAAGGGATTCCTACTTTTCGGAATAAGGCACATTGAAGTAACTATACAAAAAGAGCCGCTCCATTACTGGAGCGGCGTGTGAAACTTGGTTACTCTGGACCTCTGTCATCAGCTCTAAAGTCGAGCGCTTCCCCTGCGACGACCGTCTCACCGAACGGTACGACGACGACTTTTCCGTCTCCGTTCGTCCAAATGATCGGTGTGATCAGTGACGGCACTTTATCTCGAATCGCATTGAGATCGACTTCGAGAAGTACGTCTCCCGCTTCGACTCGAGCACCTTCTTCTACTTTCGCAGTAAATCCTTCCCCTTTCAAATTGACCGTATCGAGACCGACATGAATCAGTAGTTCACGTCCATCGTCAGCCAAGATACCGATCGCATGTTTCGTTGGGAAGAATGTCGTGATTTGACCCGTCACCGGCGAAACGACCTGACCTGAGCTTGGTTCAATCGCAAATCCTTCTCCCATCATCCGACCAGAGAAGACTTGATCTGGTACATCATCAAGTGACAACAATACACCTGACATCGGAGCGAGGAAGCGATGATCAGCTTGTTCAGCCGCTTCCGGTGTAATCACCGCTTTTTCAACTTTTTCTTTCGGTTTATACTCGCCACCTTCGATGATGGTCGCGATTTGTGATTTGAGCGTATCCGACTTCGGTCCAAAGATGGCCTGAATGTTATCCCCTACTTCAAGGACACCGGCAGCACCAAGTGTTTTCAGGAGGTCTTTGTCGACTTGTTTGACGTCATTGACCGTAACACGAAGTCGAGTGATACAAGCATCCAAATGTTTAATGTTTTCAGGACCACCGAGTCCGACGAGCACTTCATACGGCAAGTCGTCCCCAATACCGGCTTTGTCCCCTTTCGCGCCGGTCTGAACGTCACGTCCAGGGATTTTCAGGTCGAATTTTGTGATGGCGAAACGGAATCCGAAGTAATAGATGACCGCAAAGACGAGTCCGACCGGAATGACAAGCCACCAGGCCGTTCGGTTCGGCAAGACTCCGAAGAGAAGATAGTCAATGAGACCGCCAGAGAATGTCATCCCGATCTTGACGTTCAGTAGATGCATCGTCATAAAGGAAAGACCGGCAAAGACAGCGTGAATTCCAAAGAGAAGTGGTGCAACGAAGACGAATGAGAACTCGACTGGTTCTGTGATACCTGTCAAGAATGACGTGAGAGCAGCTGAGAAATAGAGACCTTCGACGTCTTTCCGACGTTCTTTCGGAACCGTGTGGAACATGGCGAGACAGGCAGCAGGTAACCCGAACATCATGAACGGGAATTTCCCGGTCATGTACGTACCAGCTGTGAACTCGACGCCGTCACGTAGTTGCGCGAAGAAGATCCGTTGGTCACCTTGTACGAGATCACCGGCTTGGTTCGTATATTCCCCGAATTGGAACCAGAACGGAGAATACCAAATATGGTGAAGACCGAACGGAATCAAGGAACGTTCTACCAATCCAAAGATGAATGCTGATAAGGCAACGTTTGCCTCGATGACCGTACTTGAGAACGTATTGATCGCATTCCCGATCGGTGGCCATATATACGCGAGCGCAATCCCGATAATCAAACTGAATGCGGCCGTCGCAATCGGGACGAACCGCTTCCCTGCAAAGAATCCTAAGAAATCTGGCAACTTGATGTTGAAATACTTGTTGTACGCATAAGCTGCAACAAGACCTGCGATAATACCCCCGAATACCCCCATTTGGAGCGTCGGGATACCGAGAACGGTTGCATACTGCGGGTCGCCTTGAGCGATTTCCGCGGTAATCCCGTTCCACGTGCTGATGACTTTGTTCATGATCAAATAACCAACAATGGCTGCTAGACCAGCAACCCCATCCCCGTTCGCCAGGCCGATTGCGACCCCGACGGCAAACAGTAACCCTAAGTTTGCGAAGACGATGTCCCCGGCATCTGTCATGACTTGCCAAATTAGGACAAGTGAGTCATTTGCCAGAAACGGGAGCAATTCAACGAGGTCCGGGTTTTGGAATGCGGTACCAAACGCCAAGAGAAGACCGGCTGCCGGTAAGATCGCAACCGGAAGCATGAGTGCTTTCCCGACCCGTTGTAAAACGCCAAACACTTTCTTCCACATCATGGTTCCCTCCTTTGTCAGAATACTTACTTTTTCCCTCTAACGTTTGGATGAAACCGTTTCATATAAAAGAAAAAGACCAACCCCGAAGGATTGGTCTAAATGATGATTAGTTTGCTTTCTTTTCGTTACCTGAAGCGATAACCGCTTGAATTTCTGATTTCAATGCATCCGAACGTGGTCCGAAGATTGCTTGAATGTTGTTACCAACTTCAAGGACACCAGATGCGCCAAGGCGTTTCAACTCATCTTTGTTGACTTGGTTCTTATCTTTTACTTCGACACGAAGACGTGTGATACATGCATCGAGGTGCTTGATGTTTTGTGAGCCACCAAGACCAACGAGGATATCTTGTGCAAGTTCCGAACCAGTAGCTGTTGATTGTTCAACAACCTCATCTTCACGACCTGGTGTTTTAAGGTTGAACTTACGGATAACGAAGCGGAATCCGAAGTAGTAAACAACCGCGAACACGAGACCAACTGGAATGACGAGCCACCAAGCCGTACGACCTGGAAGAACACCGAAGAGTAAGAAGTCAATCAAACCACCTGAGAACGTCATCCCGATCTTAACGTTCAAGAGGTGCATCGTCATGAACGAAAGACCTGCGAACACTGCGTGTACTGCGAAGAGAAGTGGTGCTACGAACAAGAATGAGAACTCGATTGGTTCTGTGATACCAGTCAAGAACGATGTAAGGGCAGCAGAAGCCAAGAGACCACCGACAACCGCTTTACGCTCAGGACGTGCTTCATGGTACATTGCGAGTGCTGCTGCAGGAAGACCGAACATCATGAACGGGAATTTACCAGTCATGAACGTACCTGCTGTCAATTCGGCACCGTCACGAATTTGTGCGAAGAAGATCGCTTGGTCACCACGAACGACGTTACCCGCTGCATCTGTGTATGAACCGAATTCAAACCAGAACGGTGAGTAGAAGATGTGGTGAAGACCGAATGGAATCAATGAACGTTCGATCAAACCGAAGACGAACGCTGCCAAAGTGCGGTTTTCATTCAACATGAAGTTAGAGAATGTGTTCAAACCGCCCTGTACTGGTGGCCAAACGAGAAGCATTACGAAACCAGCAACGACTGCTGCTACTGCTGTTACGATTGGAACGAAACGTTTACCAGCGAAGAAACCAAGGAACTGTGGCAATTCAATATTGAAGTACTTGTTATAGGCCCATGCGGCGATGAGACCCATGATGATCCCTCCGAATACCCCTGTTTGGAGTGTTGGGATACCGAGTACGTTCGCGTATGCTGGGTCACCTTGTGCTAACACTTCAGGTGTGAGTTCGAGCCAAACACCCATCACTTTGTTCATGATCAAGAATCCGACGATTGCCGCAAGTCCGGCAACCCCGTCACCTGCTAAACCGATGGCGACACCGACTGCGAACAAGAGCGCCAAGTTCGAGAAGATGATTCCACCCGCTTGCTCCATCAATTGAGCGAATTTCACGACGCCTTCGTTTGTTAACCAACCAGCGCGTGATGTAAGTTGTGGGTTTTGCATTGCGTTACCGAATGCAAGAAGAAGACCGGCTGCCGGCAAGATCGCAACAGGAAGCATAAGTGCTTTACCGACTTTTTGAAGAACACCAAAGATCTGCTTAAACATCAACATTTCCTCCTTTTTTAAGTACGTATAAACAATATGATAGCGGTGTAGATGTCAGACAACCGACGTATCTAAACGTTTTCATAAATCACGTTTATAAAACAGAAAAGGCATGAATAAGGATAGAACGTAGACCTCTCCCAATGGAGAAATCACATAACGTTCCACTCCTTACTCATGCCTGATCGAATCAGTAACACGTAAGACACGTGGTATCATTTATCTACTTGTTAGGCGCTGGAGATGCATCGTCAAATATGTCGCTTCACCTCGTGGGACGGGACGCTTTAACTCGCGTTCCATGATGCCCATCAGCTCCCAAGCAGTACTATAGCATAGCGGATATTCGTCGCGCAACACCTTTTCAATTTTTTGTGGTGCCTCGACCATCTCACCCGTCGCAACCCGCTCAACGGCGTACCTTAAGTGCCGAAGTAAGCGCTTATAATCGAGTGAAGTTCGGTCCAATTTTACGTTCAAACGACTCTCAATCGTCTGGACGATTTGGCCAATGATTTGGTTATGACGATTCACTTCCAGGACATTTTTGAACGTCGTCGCTGAGTGAATATGGAGGGCAATGAATCCAGTCTCCGCATCTGGAAGAAGTACGTTCAATCGTTCATGGAACATATCGACGATTCGTTCCGCGAGCGCAAACTCGTTTGGATAGAGGGATTCCGTCTCAAGTAAAAACGGATTCGTCACTTCCATCCCTTGCTCGATTCGTTTCATCGTGAAGAACAAATGGTCGGTCAAGCCGATATGAATGTGCTCATCGACTTTTTTACCCGTACTCGTCTCGATGAAGCCGACGATTTCTTGCATGAACGCAATAAAATCCTCATCGACATGTTTGACGAGCTCTTGATACTGCGACTGTTCTTCTTTATCTGTCAGTTGATACACTTTCTCCGGGACGCTGGCCGGGTCGACGAGGTCGCCTGGTTTTTTGCCAAAGCCAATTCCCTTCCCGAGTAGAATGACTTCCGGATCCGTATCATGTTGACAAATGACAACGCTATTATTCAACACTTTTTTGATCGTATACATCGGTAATGTCATTCGCATCGCATCCCTTACTAAAAATCGTTTCGCTATCTAGTATATCGGTTCATGCCCTAAAAAAGTAGGGACAAAACAAAAAAGGCGAACATTTCTGTCGCCATTTAAAACATTGAATAACCGCTCTTCCGTAAGAAACGAATCGTCACGCCAGCCAAGATTGCTCCGAGCAACCCGAAACCGAGCATGAACAAATCGAGAAGTTGCAATCCGACGAGACCTTCATAGATCCCCGTGAGTGCAGTTGACGTCTCGGTCACGTAACTCGAAAGTTTGACATTATCAATCATCATGATGACAAAAATCGGATAAATGAACACGAGTGTCCATGTCTTTTTAAGTAACATATTCAAGATGAAGCCGATACTGAAAAAAATCGTCATATATAAAACGGCCCCAATGACTGCTTGGATAATATGCATGTGATGCCCCCCTTGTCCGCTCTCCATTATACAAAATTTCAACCGACGTGGTCAAAGAACTTCCTATGACAATTTCGAAAGAAAACAGCTCGTTCTGAATCAGAACGAGCCGTACGTTAATCGAAAATTAGAACTTCCCTTTTTTGAGGACGAGTCCGTATTTTTTCAATTCGATGAAGTGTTTGTTGTCGATGACTTTCTTCATGAATGAAGCGTTTCGACCGAAGATTTTTTTACCCATGACGATTCCGATTCCATCGTTATGACCGAGCGAAGCGACTGTTCCTTTGCTCTCGTAAGTGAACTTCGAAGTTGATTTGCCATTGATAAGTGCCGCGATGTTTTTCGCAACGTTGTGCGCTTGTTGTGTTGCGATTTGTGCCGTCGGTGGGTATGGACGGTTCGAAGCTGGATCCATGACTGCCGAGCAGTCACCGATGATGAAGACGTTGTCGTGACCTGGTGCACGGTTGTCTGCTTCCACCATGACACGGTTACGAACCGCTTCAAATCCTGATTTTTCGATGATCGGGCTACCACTTACGCCACCTGTCCAGATGATCGTGTTGGCGTGGATCGTTTCCGTCGTGTCACCTTGAAGTGGACCAAACGTAACGACACCTGGCTCAACACCTTTGATTCCGTTACCGAGTTTCATCTCGACACCGTTACGCTCCAACCATTTCTGAGCGTACGTTGTGAGTTCTGGGTCGAAACCTGGAAGAACCGTTGGCGCTGCTTCAATGTTGACGATGCGAACGGCTTCGCGTGGAACGTCATATTGTTTGCAAAGCTCTGGGATTCGGTTGACGATTTCGCCGAGGAATTCGATTCCTGTGAATCCAGCACCACCGACAACGATCGTTACGAACGAGTTGTCAGAAGATCCGTTTGTTTTATATTGAGCGAATGAGTACTCGATGTGCTCTTTAATTTTACGAACACTGTTCAATGAGCTGATTGTCATTGCGTTTTCTTTCAAGCCTGGGATACCGAATGTTTCCGGTACACCGCCGAGGCCGATGACAACGTAGTCGTATTCGACGACAGAACCATCTTCAAGCGTGACTTGTTTCGCAGCAGTATCGACGCGATCGACGATCCCTTTGACAAGTTTCACACGTGACGGGTTCACAATGTCGTTAATGTAAATGCGTGCTTGGTCTGGGTTCATCGTTCCAGCAGCTGGTTCGTGAAGCCAAGTTGTTTGGTAGTGATAATCATGCTTGTTGATGAGCGTGATGTTCGCGTCACCTGCAGCGAGTGTCTTTTGAAGGTTGACGGCTGTGATGAGTCCACCAAAGCCCGCGCCAAGAATAACAATGTTAGGTCGTTTCATGTTCATTTCCACCTTGTTTAAAGTTTTGTTTTTTCGAACAACTATGTTGTGTGTTTCTTCACATAGATGTTCACAATAAAGCCTATTCTTGTTCAACATCTGTTCACAATTGCTTCTGTTTCATTGTACGCTCTTTAATTTGAATTCTCAATGGAAAAGCTTATCTTCTTGAATTTTTTTTGAAAGTGTTGCATGTTTGTACTGAATGGATTTAATTCAATAAACTCTCTATAATAAATGTATACGCTTTGAGGAGGAATTCGATGAAGACGACGAAAGATGTAATCATCATCGGTGGAGGTCCGGTTGGATTGTTCACCGCATTTTACGCAGGCATGCGCCAACTCGATACGACGTTGATTGAAAGTTTACCGCAACTCGGCGGTCAATTGTCAACGCTCTATCCTGAAAAATATATTTATGATATCGCTGGTTTCCCGAAAGTGAAAGCACAGGATTTGATTGATCAATTAAAAGCACAGGCTGATCAATTCGAGCAAGACTACCGCCTCGGCGAAACAGTTGAGACGGTGGAACGTCTAGAGGACGGCACGTTCGTTTTGACGACAAATAAAGAAGAGTACCATACGAAAGCGGTCATCATCACTGCTGGAAACGGTGCCTTCTCAGCTCGTCCACTCGGTCTTGACGGTTGCGAAGATTACGCAAACCTTCATTACTTTGTCGACAACATGGAGAAATTCCGTGATCGCCGCGTCATGATTGCCGGTGGTGGCGACTCTGCTGTCGACTGGGCACTCATGCTCGAAGGGATCGCGAAAGAAGTACACATCGTCCACCGCCGTGACCGTTTCCGTGCTCACGAACATACGGTCGAACAAATGAAGGCATCGACGATTAATGTCCTTACGCCGTACAACATCGAGTCACTCTCAGGTGAGACACACATCGAATCTGTTGAATTGACGGATAAGGACGGCGAGTCGAAAATCGTTGAGATCGATGATTTGATTTGTAACTACGGATTCGTGTCATCTCTTGGCCCAATCAAGAACTGGGGAATGGAATTTGAGAAGAACACGATCCGTGTCGACTCACGCATGGAAACGACAGTTGCCGGGATCTTCGCTTGTGGTGATATCGCCACATACGAAGGAAAAGTGAAGCTGATTGCGACAGGTTTTGGTGAAGCACCAATTGCCATCAATCAAGTGAAGCAACTTGTGGACCCGACTGCACGTCATCCGCAACACTCGACATCTGTATTTGCCGGGAAATAATGATCAATCCTCTGTGGACCGTGTCCGCAGAGGATTTTTTCATTTCCGCATCGTCTGAATGATGACCCGGTCAATCCAGTCATCGAGTTGCGTGAACACGAAGCCCGCCTTTTTCGCTTCAGCGATCGACATGTAATAGTCGACATCCGAATCATATGGTGACGACTCCCCATCTTTTATGATATGGACCGGTTTTCCGACATGTTGTCCGATTCGCTCCATTAAAGCACCCATGGAGATGAGACCGTCACTCGCTGCGTTGAAAGGACCAGTCACGTTCGCACGTCCCACCCATTCTAAAAATGCTGCTGCTTCCGCACTCGAGATGAAGCCCATCTTCGCTTCTGGATGATGCAACACAATCGGTTCCTCGTTGCGAATCGCGTCCACATAAAATTTGAGTCGATCTGTATAATCATCTGGTCCGAGGACAATCGGTAAGCGTACGGTCGCAACTGGGAACGAAGCCCGGTGGAAGAAGAACGATTCTGCCTCTCGCTTCCCTTGTCCGTAGTCATGCTCGGCTTCTAGATGATATTCATAATGGAGCGGATTAAAATCGCTCTCTTTTAAGTCAGGTCCTGGCGCATAAACCGACATCGTAGACGTCAGGACATACTTTCCGACTTTGTCCATGAACGCATCCGAGACGATTTTTGCCTGATACGGGGTAAAACAAATGTTGTCATAGACGAGATCGTAACGTTCGCGTGCCAAGTCTTTCATCGTCGCGACCGATTGCCGGTCTCCTTTGATGGACCGAATCCCTTCGGCTTCCGGCACTTGCAACTGTCCCCTCGTCACAATCGTCACATCATCCCCCGCCTCCGCGAGTCGCAAGGCAAGTCGTTTCCCGAAATAGCGCGATCCTCCAAAAATCAATACTTTCCTCATCACCCTAGCCCCCTTCAATACGATTCTCTTCCCTACATTCCCTTTCCCCGACGTTCCGTAACTGGTCGAATCGCACAAAAAAAGACTATGGCGTTCCATAGTCTAAAATAATTAACATTCTCCTGGTGTACCGGCGTTCGTTGCCGTACGGAAACTTGAACCGCAGCCACACGTGGCGATGGCATTCGGGTTTTTAATCGTAAATCCCCCACCGAGCATCGATTGCTTGTAGTCAATCTCAAGCCCATCGACGACCCCGTGATCGACTTCTGCGACGATGACGCGGACGCCGTGATGGTCGAATTGAATATCTTTATCCGTCTTTTCCTCATCAAAGCCCATTCCATATGAAAGTCCTGTGCATCCGCCACCTTGGACCTTTACTCGCAAATATTGTGCATCCGGGCGTTCGGTCTGTTTCATCATCTCTTGTACTTGAAGTGCTGCTGATTCTGTCAAATGAATCATCTGAACTCCTCCTCATTTTATCTTCAATTCAAGTCAATTGACTTGTAGTTTTGTGCATTATCTTGTATAACTAAACTGTAACAAAAAAAATTAAATCGTTCCATCTTCGGGGCAGGGTGAAATTCCCGACCGGCGGTATTGAAGAATTTATTCTTCTCAGCCCGTGAGCGAGCAAGGCGTTGCTTGCTGATTTCGTGAGATTCGAAAGCCGACAGTACAGTCTGGATGGGAGAAGATGGCGGCATCCGACCGATATCCGGATGTTTTCTTTGACGTGGACTTTTCCACCTCGGAAAACATCTATTTCGTATGCGCGTAAACTCTCCCGATTGTCTTCATTGCAATCGGGTTTTTATATGCGACGGGTGCCATTCATCGAGGAGCGACCTAAAGGAGAGATTCTGATGAAAACTACGCGCAACAAACGATTGACAACTATGGTGACTTTGGCGATGCTCGGGACGATTTCGTTCGTACTCATGCTATTCAACTTCCCGCTCCCATTTTTACCGCCATTCCTTAAAGTGGATTTCAGTGACATTCCTGCACTCATTGCTGGAATCGTCTTTTCTCCACTCGCAGGTGTCGTGGTCGTCGGATTGAAAAACGTCTTGTACTATGTCTTTAACGGTGGCGGTGTCCCGGTCGGAGAGGTCGCAAACTTCTTCGCAGGTGTCGCATTCATGTACCCGGTCGCATGGTTCTACCACAAACGGAAGACGAACAAAGCACTCGCTTCTGGACTACTCGCCGGTACAATCACGATGGCACTCAGCCTCGCCATTTTAAACTATCTCGTCATCTTGCCAGCCTATGCCTTCTTCTTCGGAATGGCAGACATGGCCGACCCGGCAGTGAAGACGGACCTCGTCCTTTACGGGATCTTACCGTTCAACTTGATTAAAGCGATCTTGATCAGTGCGCTCTTCGTCCCACTCTTCTTGAAATTGAAGCCGTGGATCGAACGTCAGCGCGTACAAATTCAAGCATAATCGATATACGAGCATCTAGGCGTTGCCTAGGTGCTTTTTTTCAATCCGATGGATCAGGAGGAGTTTGATTGATGAAACATGAACAGGATTTGATTGATTTCTTACAACAAGATGCAGAACTTATGAACCTTCTTCGCACCGTTGCTACCCTTCATCTGCCCGACTGGTGGATTTGCGCGGGCTATATCCGCGCAAAAATATGGGACCATCTTCATGGATACGATGCACCGACCCAAACGGACGACGTCGATGTGATTTATTTCGACCCTACTCAGTCAGAAGAATCCATCGAAAAAGAATTAGAACAGGTGTTGAATCAACTCGACCCGAGCGTACCTTGGTCTGTAAAAAACCAAGCGAGGATGCATCATGTGAACCATTTGCCACCATATACGTCATCGGTCGATGCGCTAGCGCACTTCCCCGAGACGGTGACCGCAATCGGGGTACGTCTCAATGTAGACGGTGAGCTCATTCTCTCAGCACCCTATGGCGTTCAAGACCTTCTCACACTACAAGCTAGACCTACACCATATTTTGAAACAAGCACCTCAAAACATCCAATCTACTTGAAACGAATGGCTCAAAAAAATTGGCCAGCTCAATGGCCGAACGTCAAATTGTATACATCATCCCTACACTAAAAAACGCGACCACCGAAGTGATCGCGTTTTCTTATACTAATTAGAGAAGAAGTCCAGCCAATGTAGCTGACATCAAATTTGCAAGCGTACCTGCGAGAATTGCGAGGACACCCATACGTGCGATGTCACCACGACGGTTTGGTGCCATACCACCAAGACCACCGAGAAGGATCGCGAGTGATGAAATGTTTGCGAAACCACAAAGTGCGAATGCGATCATCGCTTCTGTACGAGCTGACAAATCACCAGTACCGATGATTGGTGCAAACTCAGAGAATGCAACGAATTCGTTCAAGACTAATTTTTGACCGAGGAAGCTACCAAATTGTACTGCATCTGCCCACGGTACACCGATGACGAATGCAAGTGGCGCGAACACGTAACCAAGGATCAATTCGAGTGACAAGCTATCAAATCCGAAGAGTCCGCCGACTGAACCAAGGATCAAGTTGACGAGCGCAATCAATGAAACGAACGCGAGAAGCATTGCACCGACGTTCAAAGCAAGGAAGAGACCGTCAGAAGCACCACGTGCCGCTGCATCGACGAAGTTCGCCGCTCTGTCTTCTTCTTCCTCTACAATCTCGATGTCATCATCGTATTCTTCTGTTTCTGGAACGATGATTTTCGCGAACAAGAGACCAGCTGGCGCTGCCATGAAGCTCGCTGCGAGCAAGTACTCGAGCGGTACACCGAGTGCTGCGTATCCAGCAAGTACAGAACCGGCAACCGATGCGAGACCACCGACCATAACTGCGAAGAGCTCAGACTGTGTCATCGTAGGAAGGTAAGGCTTGATGACAAGCGGTGCTTCCGTTTGACCGACGAAAATGTTTGCTGTTGCTGAAAGTGACTCTTTACGTGACGTTCCTAACGCTTTCGCGAGTGCCGTACCAAGGATACGGATGACCCACTGCATGACGCCAAGGTAGTAGAGTAACGCGATTAATGATGACATGAAAACGATAATCGGAAGGACTTGGAATGCGAAGACGAAGTTGTCGCCGCCGACCGCTGTTCCGAATACGAACGCGATCCCGTCACCCGCCGTGTTCAAGATTGCTTGAACCCCGCTCGAGATCCATTCAAGTGCCGAACGTCCCCAAGACGTGTACAGAACAAGGAAAGCAAACGCGAATTGAACAGCGAACGCTGCCAAGACCGTGCGCCATTTGATGGCTTTACGGTTGGTAGAGAAGATGTAAGCGATTGCAATTAGTGCCAAAATACCAACCACACTCATGATTTTCATTGATGTTGTGCTCCTTTCATATTAAACAAAGCTATTATATGTGTCATACCCGAAAAGAGATGTGCCCTACCGTTTGAAACGCTTTCTTTTTATCGTTGTTAAACGTCAGACAACCTACATTCGAACCTCTTAGAATATAACATCCCTCTTTTTAAAATGCAACGGGTGAAATAAAAAAGTTTGAGGTCATCCCTCAAACTTTTCACCATGCCATCTCTTCTATTTTTTCATACACCTTCGTCACTAACTCATCCGGTGTTTCACCGGTCACGACTTCCCCGTCGACGAGGCAAAAGAGATCAAGGGAACAGACGCCACAGTAGCCTGTACAGCCGTATTCGACCACATCGAGATCAGGGTCAGACTCTAATTTCGCTCGGGCCACTTGTGAGCCCATCGCTAAATTCGAGGCGCAAAATTCGATGATTGGATTCATCATATATGTCACCGTCTTTCTTTACATGAATTATCGGAAAATGGTTCTTCTACGGCAGATTATAACATGATACAGTTGAAGAGTAACAAAGGGGGATTATTATGCGCAAATTAGTCGTCTTAGGGGGCGGTTACGGGGGTATGCGTGTCATCGAAAGAGTTCTTGGACATCAGTTGAAGGACGTATCGGTCACGCTCGTCGATCGCTTACCTTATCATGGATTAAAAACAGAGTATTATGCGCTCGCTGCAGGAACAGTCTCGGACCGCGATATTCGCATCGATTTTCCGGAAGAAATTGACTACATATACGGACAAGTCACGGATATCGATACGGAAGACAAGATGGTTCTTCTCGCGAGTGGAGAAAAAGTACCTTATGATGACCTCGTCATCGGATTAGGCTGTGAAGACAAGTATCACAACGTCCAGGGGGCAGCAGAGTTCACGTACAGTATTCAAACACTTGAAGAATCACGAAAAACACAGCAAGCGATCAACGGGTTACGACCTGGATCGGTCGTCTCGGTCGTTGGAGCCGGATTATCCGGCGTCGAACTCGCAAGCGAACTACGCGAGAGTCGTCCTGATTTGACAGTTCGCTTGTTTGACCGTGGACCTTCCGTATTATCATTCTTATCCAATCGTGTCTCCATGTATGTGCAATCTTGGTTCGAAGAGCACGGAGTCGAAGTCATCAACAACGCCAACATTACACGCGTCGATGCCGATGGCTTATGGAACCATGAAGATTTGTTCCTTTCCGACTTGACGGTATGGACAGCCGGTATTCAACCAGTCGCTGTCGTACGCAACCAAGGATGGGAGCTTGATGGAGGCGGACGTGTCAAGTTAACGGAGCACCATTTCGTCCCTGGTCTACCAGACGTATTCGTCGTCGGAGACAATGCGAGCTTGCCATACGCACCGTCGGGACAGCTCGCCGAAGCTCAGGCGGAACAAATCGTTCAAGTGCTCCTCTGTAAATGGAAAGGGCTCGCCTATCCAGAGTTACCAGACATCAAATTGAAAGGGACGCTCGGTTCCCTTGGGAAGAAAGCAGGCTTCGGGGTGTTCATGGGGAAACAATCACTCACCGGAAAAGTCGCCCGCTTGTTGAAGTCCGGTATTCTTTGGAAACATAAAGTCATTAAGTAAACCATTGCGAATGGACCTGACGGGTCGATTCGCTTTTTTTATGCATCGCATCATCGATTTTCTGTTACCGTTGCGTCCTCTTGAGTCAAAAGTCTTGTATCTGAATCCCCTGTATCCTTATCTAAATATTCAGATTTTTAATGCCATCGACATATTCTATCCATTGGAAATACTTGTTACTCTATGAACACGGCAGCCCGACATCCTGTCATCTTGCCTACTACCTTAAAGGAGGAAACAAGTTGAAGAAAATCTGTAGCACCGTCCTTGCATCATTGCTCGTCTTATCAACCGTCCCAGGAGGCGCAGAAGCCGCCCCGAACAAGGAGAAAGAACGCGTCCTCGTCGTCTTCAAAGAATCGGCAAAGAAAATCCCGCTCTCGATTGAAGGCATGGAAGTTAAACAACAGTATTCGAATATTCCTGCAGCAGCACTCGAAGTTCCGAAAGCTGCCTTGAACGGACTGAAGAATAACCCGCATGTCGCACACGTGGAAGTCGATCAAACGGTACATATCGAAAACCAAAACCAGGATTGGGGAATCCCTAAACTTCAAGCTCCTTCCGCTTGGCAAAGTGGATTCACTGGAAAAGGTGTCAAAGTATCCGTCGTTGATACGGGTATTTCCGCTCACCCTGACTTAACGATTGCTGGTGGTGCCTCATTTAGTACGGTCACGAGTTCTTACGCCGATGATAACGGTCACGGTACGCACGTCGCCGGGATTATCGGAGCCCGTAACAACAGCATCGGTACGGTCGGAATCGCTCACGAGGCAAGCATCTATGCCGTTAAAGCACTTGAGGCGAACGGTAGTGGTAGTCTATCAAGCATCATCGCCGGCATTGACTGGTCGATCACAAATGACATGGACATCATCAACTTGAGTCTTGGGACGACAAGCCCTTCGACGACACTCCAACAAGTCGTGGATCGTGCGAATAACGCAGGTATCCTCGTCGTTGCGGCAGCCGGAAACAACGGACGTACTGATGGGTCAGGCGATCTCGTCAACTATCCAGCGCGTTACAATTCAGCAATCGCAGTCGCTGCGACGGATATCAACAACAACCGTGCCTCGTTCTCAGCGACAGGTGGCACAGTCGAAGTCGCGGCACCTGGTGTCAGCATCAATTCAACCCTCTCAAATGGCGGCTACGGTCAAATGAGCGGGACATCGATGGCGACGCCTTACGTTGCAGGTAACCTTGCGCTCATGAAGCAAGCCTTCCCAACGTTATCGAGCACGCAACTCCGTACGAAATTATCGCAAGATTCGATTGACCTCGGTACGGCAGGTCGTGACACTTGGTTCGGAAATGGACTCGTCCAAGCCCCTACTTCTGGTGGTACGACGCAACCGGTACAAGCACTCACGTCGACAGTATCGACTTCGAAGTCATACTACTACGCGGGTGAAGTCGTCTCGATTTCTTCAACAGTTCGTAATTCGAATGGCCAAGCAGTCGCGAACGCCGATGTCCGTGTGACGGTCACACAACCGAACGGCGCGACGCTCGTCGGTACAGGCAAGACGAATGCTTCAGGTGCCATCACGTTCACACTCTCTACGAACTCTTGGTCACAGCGTGGTACGTATCAAGTGAAGTCTGACGCGACGCTTACAGGTTACACGGCTGGTTCAGCAACGTCATCGTTCCAACTTCTCTAAACAAAAAAAGTCGAGCGCTTGGCTCGACTACACTGATTGACGAATCACGTCGCTTCATACGACCTGGTTCGTCTTTTTGTAATGTGAACATCTACAATCGTTGCGCCGTATCCATCAACTGTGTCGAAGATGTCGCAATTTGTGTCGTCGCCCGCTTGAGTTCGGCAATCGACTCCACAATCTCATCGATGTCCCCGGCAAGGCTCCCCATCTGTCCGTCGGCATGTTCCGAGTCACCAGAGATCTGGAGGAAGGCATCCGTCACTTGATTGATTCGTCCCATCGTCTGCTTCATCTCTTGCTCGGTTGAAAGCACTCGACTCGATGTCTCTTCCATTTGATTCGTCAAACGCTTCACCAAATCCTCAACTTCTTCCGCTGCTTGCTTGGACTGACTCGCAAGCTTCCGGACCTCGGAAGCGACGACTTGGAACCCTTTCCCTTGCTCTCCAGCCCGCGCCGCTTCAATGGCCGCATTCAAACTGAGCAAGTTCGTCTGATTGGCAATCTGTTTCACCGAATCTGCAATCGTCATGATCTCATTCATCAACTTTTCGAGCGCTTTGATTTCTTGGGCAGAATCTGAAAGGTCTCGTGTGATTTCATCGAGACGGCCTGTCTCGGACAAGATAGCGTCTTTCCCGCTCACCGATGAATGAAGCACCGTCCTTAACTTCGTCTGAGTCAATGAACTCGAATGTTTCATATCATCTGCTCGCTCGTTCATCGACTGGAAACTGGCCATCACTTCTTGAGAGAGTGCCGCTAAGTCCTCACTAGCCTGTTGGATCGTTTGACTGATTTCATCCTTCACAAGTTGCATTTGGTCACGAACGACTTCAGCCTCATCATCGAACATCTCCAGTACGATCTGTTGCTCGAAGTTAAAGATTTTGGAGACGGCCATCATCAATTTCATTTTCGATTCCGCATCGAGCTGTTCATCTTGAATCGATAAGACGAGTGTCTCAAATATTTTTTGAAAAGCAGCCATATACCACTTTCCTTTTAGACCAATCAAATAGTGACGTTTAGCAATCGCAAGACGTCTGTTAATATACGCTTCATTCAACTTTCCTTCAAACATCTCCATGATGTGGTTCGAGAGGGTCAACTTCAATTTGTCCGATGACGAATGTTGCCGAATCAAGTCTTTCATCTCATCAATCTTTTCGAGCTCCTCATAAAACACATCAACTAAACGGGGTGTCAACTGACGTAGTTCATGTTGATAGGCACGCAAATACGCGAGATCTTCACGTTCGAGGCGAATCAACTGACGTTGTCTTTCTAAATCCTCCGGTAACGCGATCAACAAGTGCTCCATTTGGGACGAGGTGTCTAAATGGATCGGCATGTTTCGTTTTCGGGCAAACATTGAACAGTCCTCCTTCAATGAATGTTTTCGTTAAATTTTCAAAATATTATAAAAATTATGCAAGTTATGTTCAGTTTAGCTCGTTAGTCAAAAGTTGTAAAATCGTTTTCGAAAGAATAGGTAAACAAAAAACGAACCTTGCAGTCGCATGGTCCGTCTGTCTTCAATACTCATTTATGATTGCTTCGCTTCGATCGCCGCATATACTTTTCTCAACTGAACGACGCCTTCATCAATTACTTCCCCGTCTAACAAGACGAGCGGATAGAACCATTCGTCCTCTTTAAGTGCCTGCGCAAACTCGTCTTCACTCTGTTCGAAGTCGATGTATTCGAACGAAAAGGATTGCTCTGGATACTTTCGTCCGAGTGCACTTTGTAACCATTCATACGTCTCGGTCGAGCTCGGTGCACCGACACAACTCGCACATTGAACTTCAGCCCCATATACCGTAATTTTCATCTTCATTCCCCCTCAAAACCATTATACAAAATCCTTCCCTTACTCGATGATGAAACGCTCAGCGTAAATGATTGAGAAACACTCTCAAACTTGCTAGAATAAAGTAGAACGAGAAAGGGGTAGATACCATGGAAATGTTTGATCAAGTCCAAGAAGTGCTCGATAAATTGCGTCCGTTCTTGCTTCGTGACGGCGGAGACGTCGAACTCGTTGATGTCGAAGAAGGCATCGTCAAGCTCCGTTTGATGGGTGCTTGCGGCAGCTGCCCGTCTTCAACAATCACGCTAAAAGCTGGTATTGAGCGTGCGCTCATCGAAGAAGTACCAGGCATCGTCGAAGTAGAACAAGTATTCTAAGCAAAAAGGGAGACATTTGTCATCCCTTTTTTTCATGCTTCCATTCATCTAAGCTCTCGACCATATAGGTTGGGAGTTTTTCTTGTTCTTGGATAAATGCCGGTCCATGTACACCTGAATTCACATGGAGTGTACGAATGCCACCATTGATTCCAAATAAAATATCTGTGTGATAGTTATCCCCTACCATGACGACATCTTCTTTATTCAACCCAATCATGTCGAGTGCGATGTCAATCATGACCGGTTCCGGCTTTCCGATGAAGAAAGGATCTTTCTCCGTCGTCACGGTCAACACAGACGTGAGTGATCCGTTCCCCGGTAAAAATCCACGTTCGGTCGGAATGGCAATATCCCCATTCGTCGAGATGAATCGAGCCCCCGAACGGATGGCGATTGCGCCTCGCGCCAACTTCTCGTATGTGATGTGTCGGTCGAGTCCGATGACCACGTAGTCCGCCTTCGGTTCGTCCGTGACATGAAAACCACGAGACTCTAACGCGAGACGGAGTCCGTCTTCCCCAATCATATAGACGGTTGCTCCTGGCGACATCTTCTCAATATAAAAAGCCGTCGCCATCGCGCTCGTCAAGACGTTTTCTGCCTTCACGTTTGCGCCCATCGCAATCAATTTATCCGCGATCTGTTGTTGTGTCATCGATGCGTTGTTCGTGACGAACAAATACGGGACGCCCGTCGCTTCTAGTTCGTTGACGAAATCAACCGCTGCCTGAACGGGTTCTGTACCGGCATACATCGTGCCGTCTAAATCAAACAAATATCCTTTAATCGGTTCCATCCAATCACTCGCTTTCTGGTAAGAATGCGGACACTGGTCCAAGCTCGACTTCTAAGTAGTGACGAACTTGTGCGGAGAATGCCGTGAAGTCTTGTTTTGACGTCTTCACCCACTCATCAAATTTTGATGCGTCGGCGTGCACAAACTCACGAACATAATAGGCACGTAATCCGACGAGCGCTTTCGTCGCGTTCGCCGTCGTCTCATCGAGTACGCTCTCATCCAGTAAGATGTCGACAATGTCTTCATAACTGCCCGGATCTCGCATAATGAACCCGTCAATCATCGAGTTCCCAACATCGATGACACCTTCCATAAGAAGGACGGCCATTCGCTGTTTCGCAAGCTCCACCGTGAACGCATCCCCCGTCAATTGATCGGTGTGCGCTAACATCGTCTCCATTTGTTCCAGTGTCTGATTAATCTTCTCTCTATTCACAAAATACATGATGATCCCCCCTGCTGTTAATACTAATCTTTTTTCGGTCAAGAGAAAAGAATCTGTCCTATTTACATCATTTATAAAATTGTGATACACTAATCAACGGATTTAAGCTGTAAAAAGTATAACACATTGAATAGAGATAACGTGGAGGGTACAACACTATGGAACGTGAATTAGCATTAGAAATCGTACGGGCAACAGAAGCAGCAGCACTCGCATCATCGAAATGGATTGGACGCGGGCAAAAGAACGAGGCCGATGATGCGGCAACGTCAGCGATGCGAGAAGTTCTCGGAACGGTCAATATGGACGCTACAGTTGTCATCGGAGAAGGTGAACTCGATGAGGCCCCAATGCTCTACATCGGGGAAAAACTCGGAACGACATTCGGCCCGAAAGTTGACATCGCCGTCGACCCACTCGAAGGAACATCCATTGTCGCAAAAGGCCTTGGAGATGCGATGGTCGTCATCGCCGTTGCTGATGAAGGCGCCCTCCTCCACGCACCAGATATGTACATGGACAAGCTTGTCGTCGGTCCAAACTTAAAAGGGAAAGTCTCCCTCGACGAACCGCTCGAGTCAATCATTGAAAAAGCTGCGAAATATAATAATAAGCGTATCGAAGAAGTGACGGTCATCATGCAAGACCGTGACCGCCACGAACACCTTCGTCAAGCCGTCATGAATGTCGGCGCACGCGTCAAGCTCTTCGAGGATGGCGATGTGTCTGCGGGAATCGCTGCCGCCGTCAAATCGAACCCGATCGATATTTTCATCAGTACAGGCGGAGCTCCTGAAGGAGTCATCACAGCCGCTGCTGTCAAAGCGCTCGGTGGAGACATGCAGGCCCGTTTACATCCGATGAACGAAGAGGAATCAGCTCGCGTCATCTCGATGGGGATTGAAGATCCACTCCAACTCCTCACGCTCGACGACCTCGTCAAGAGCGACGACTGCATCTTCGCTGCGACGGGTGTCACGTCTGGTGAGTTGCTCGATGGCGTCAAGTTCTTGACGGATGATATCGTCGAGACGACGTCACTCGTCATGCGCTCGAAGACACGCACGATTCGTAAAGTCGTGGCTGAACATCACTTGTCATTGAAGCCATACTTACAAAAAACTGAAGTCAACGCCTAAAAAAACGCCTTGCTCAATAAAATGAGCGAGGCGTTTTGTTGATTAGAAGCCTTGTTCCGTTCCGTGCACCGGCTCGTCCGAACCAACTTGGTTGTCGCGAATCGAGTCATAGAACGTCGCATACGTTGTCGAGAAGTAAGGTCCGATGAAGAAGAACCCAATCCCTAATGTCAAAATACCGACGAGGAACCATCCGAAGAACGACAAGAAGAGCATGAATGCTTCCATCTTGTGCCCGTCCATGAGACGACGCGATTCCGTGATCGATTCGAGTGCCGAAAGCTCAGGCTGATCGCGTAAGATATACGGCGTAAGCGAGTACGAGAATCCTTTGATGATTCCAGGTACGATGAGCAATAACGTCCACAATACGAGGAACACACCCATCACGAAAGACGTGATGACATGTTTCACATAACGTTTTTGGAACGGTTTGAACAATGTCGAGAGTGATGCGCCATTTCCGCGTGATACGTTAAGTGCGAGCCATGACCAACCGATGGCAAGTGGCGCAATCAAGATTTGAAGCACGTTCGACACGAAACTTAACGTGACGTCTGTCGATGTGAGTGGCTCTGTAGAATTTGGGTCCACACTTGGAGCAAATCCTTGTGGAATCCCGTTGATGATCATGAACAAGAGCGCCAACCCAGCCATGAGCCACCATTTTCCTTTCAGTGCTTGTCGTGCATGTTGTTTCCATTCAGATCTCATTGTAACCCATCCTTTTTTATAGTCTTCTCTACAGTGTACGTGAAAAGGTTGAAGGACGTTTCAAAAAAACATAAAAAAAGGGAAAGGATTTTTTCCTTTCCGCTTAACGAATCATGACATTACCTAAAAAAAACTGAGACATGGATAAGATCAACAAGAGCACTCCGAGCGAAAACGCAAGGTGAGATGTAACTTTGAAAACGCGACTCCGTAAAAAAGAGTGGCTGTATTCAAAGCGACGGACGATCAATACATGAATGAGTTCAAAAAGAATGACTGCCGCCGTAAAATAGAAGGTCATCATGATATGAAAGCCAAAAAAGAACATGGCCAGTATCCCTAGTCCAAGATTATGAATTCGATTATGGACGTCATCCCGATCCCCGACGGTCGTTTGTACATGTTGCATCCAATCACCTCACTCTAAAAACCAAAACTACGTAGCTATCCTTAATGACAATTTATCACATTTTTCCAACCCTTAAACTCGAAGTCATGACTTTTTACCTAAACGAAATATTTGGAAATTAACTGTAATAAAAAAAGTGCTGATTGCTCAGCACTTTACGCATTCGTCTCTTCATTTTTGTTGAATTTCCGCTTCAACTTCAGTTTCTGCTTCGTTCCACCAAAGACAGGACCACTCTCTTCTTCGTTAATGTCCGTCTCTTTCTTCAGAACGAAATAAGGACATCCGAAATTACAATACTCGTATACATAGTCCATCACGTGATCAATCCGGTTCTCATACGTCGCTAACTTTGATTGCGGTTCATAGAACCCCTTCAAACGTAGCTGTCCGTGTCCCCAGTCACCGACAATATAGTCGTATTTATCAAGCACGTCACTATACCGTGCGATAAACGCTTCTTCATCAAATCCGTCGCGCTTCTCTTCTAAAACGGTATATCCGTGGCGATTCACTCGAATCATCGCTCCCACCTCCACTCTACTATCATAGCATGTCCCGCTATGACGGCTCTATCCTTTTCGAATGACCTCATGACGAGCGACAATTGTCTCTCGCAACACATCCCGTAGTAATTCCGGCATGAAATATCGCTTCGGCTGGTCTGCTAAGTATGGAAGGAGCGGGCCAAACGTCAACATATCGACCGTCGCGACGCGATATGTCCGATTCAAATCTAGCTTTTCTCCCATGACATAGTACTGACCGTCCCGCTGTTCGATTTGATACAGACTCGGCTCACCGAGTACGGTGCCTCTGAATCCTAGACCTCTGACGTGCATATTCGTGAACGTTTCATCATTTACGTCATGTAAAAATCGCTCGAGCGTCTTACCGTCAAGCGTCAGGACACATGGATTGATTGGATGTGGACAAATCCGATGCAACATGTTCAGCGTGACTTTTCCTGGAGCGAGACCGTCTAGGACGACTCCGGACGGAATAATCCCGACATCGGCTGCACACCATTCGACCATCCCCTCTACAAGCAACTCACCAAGCGGAGAATGCCCGAACCAATCAGATGCATATCCTTCTGTTTCTGCGATTGTGATATCGAGGAGACGTTCGGCATCTGCCCCTTCTGTATCTAACAACGCCAACGTATCTGGACTATCCGATTGCTGTGACAGTTCGTGGAGGCGAGCTTCTTTCGAAACGACTCCTGACTCACCGAGCGTCAGCGTCACTTCCCCGACATACTTCCCATATTTCCCGGCTTGTGCAATGAGCACTCCGTTCGTCGTCACGCCTTCATCTAAAACGTGATGCGTATGGGCCCCGAGAATGACGTCAATGTCAGGATACATGTCTGCTAATCGTTCATCCCCGAAGAAACCGAGGTGACTGAGTGCGATGATGACATCACAATGTGCCAACCGCTCTAACGCTCGCTTTGTCGCTTCGTAAGGCGATTCGATTTGCCAACCAAGTTCGGGATACAACTCTTCATAAGGGGCTGTGACACCAAATAAGCCAATTTTCAACCCATCACGCTCAAGAACAAGCGTTTCTTCGACCCAATGTGGTCGCGACCCGTCTGCTTCATACACATTCCCAAGCAAAATCGGGAACGTCGCCTCTTCATACAACTCGGCTAACCAATCGTGCGGAAACGTGATGCCTTCATTGTTTCCAATCGTAACGGCCGTCGGTTGAAGTCGCTCGAGTAAGCGAACGTTCAACTTTCCGCGCGTCACTTCAGTTGCCGGATGTGTGCGATCGGCATGATCTCCTAAATCAAAATAGAGGGTATCGTCTGTGCGACGTTCTTCTAGAAATGAAACAAGTTTCGGCCACTGGTCGAACTTTGAGTGAAGATCATTGTAATGAAAAATAGTAAGTTTCGTCACGGCCATCCCTTCCTTCTAAAACAGACTAATTTGTCTAGGTGCAAGCTCGTATTCGAGCCCGAGAATTTCAATCAAACGTTTGGCGTTCGGAGCCGCGTCCCCGGCCGAGTTGTTGTTAAAGTATACATACACGTCTTTCGCTTCACGGTCAATCTCGCGAAACGCGGCGGCAAGCTCTTGAAGTTCTTCCTCGCTATAGCGATATAGACATCGGACGTGTCGCCATTCTTGACTCGTCATGCCCGGCTTTTTAAGCCAACCTGACGTATTGCGTCCATGCAATCGTACGACGGCTACCTCAGAGTGTGTCACGACCGGCACGAACGGAATACTGCTCTCTTTCGTCTGTGGCTCATCACAAATCGTATTGATGAATCGCTGTTCCTTTAAAAATTGAAGCGTACGATCCCGGAACGCCTCAGAGAACCAAGTTGGATTACGAAACTCGATGGCAATCTCATAATCAGAGAGTTCGGCACGGAGTGTTCGCAAATAGTCGAGATGTGGTTTCGATACGTCGAACCAAGGCGGAAGCTGGACGAGCACGGCCCGTAACTTCCCTGCCTGTTTCAATGGATCGACCGAAACACGATAACGCTCAAACAACTCAATAAGTGGCGTTTTCGGTTCACGGTCATGCCCGCTCATTTCCCGGGAAACTTTGACGACGAATTGGAAATGGTCCGGTGTCTCAGCATCCCACTTCTCGAAATTTTTCACGGGCTGTATCGCATAAAATGTCGAATCGACTTCAACGGTCGGGAAGTGACCCGCGTATGTCGATAGTTTATGTTTTCGTTCCTCTGGGGTCGTGTATAACAAATCGTGGTCACCCCATCCAGTCACACCAACGTAAATCATAGCGTCCTCCTTTATGACTCCGAAATGACGGTCGCTTTCCGTTTCGACCAGTTCCATGTGCCTGTATACGTAATGAGCAACAAGACCAGTCCCATGATGAACGGATAGCGCATATCAATATCAAACGCAATACCCGCGAGTGTCGGTCCTAAAATATTTCCGATGCTCATATAGGCGTTGTTCATCCCCATCGCGAGTCCCTGCTCGTTTCCGGCAAGTTTTGAGACGAGCGTGTTCAATACCGGGCGCAAGATGGACGTTGACAAGAAAATGACGAGTGTCACCGCAAAGAACAACATATACGTTCCCGCGAAGAGCGATAATAAGAAACCAAACGCCGCAAGCGCGATGAAGGCGAGGACGACTTTGACCTCTCCCATCAACTCGACTAAACGGTCGACCGCGAACAATTGGACGATGACGCTGACGATGCCCGTTCCCGTCACCATGATGGCAATCTCTTGAGGCGTCGCGCTGAACATCTCGCTGACGTATAATCCAAGCACTGATTCATACGCCATGAGTCCGAACGCCATGACCAAGTTGATCAATAATACGAAGAAGTATGGTTTACGTGTCGACATAACCAATTGTGTCGGTAACGATTCTTTTATTTTCGGTGCCACGTAAGGAGCACGGTCCGGTTCTTTTAAAAGAAGGACGGATGAAATGACAGCAATGAACGAAACGATTGCTGAGACAAGTAATGGTGTCTTTAGCCCGAACTCGGCAAAAAATCCACCAATCCCTGGTCCGACAACAATCCCTAGCGACATTGCCGCGGAAATATAACTATTCCCTCGCGCTCGTTGTTCGAGCGTCGTGATATCCGCAACATAGGCAAAGATGGCAGGAATCAATAACGCTGCCCCGACTCCCCCAATGGCACGCGATACGAGCAAGATTGTTAAATTATCCGATAGGTAGAAGACGCCCATCGAGATGGTAAATCCAATGAGACCTAAAATAATCATCAAGCGACGACCATACACGTCTGCCCATTTCCCCGCAATCGGTGACATGACGAGTTGAGCACCCGCGAATACGGAAATCATCAACCCGGCGGCGGTTCCTCCTTCGCCAATCATCTTTAAGTAATCCGGAATAATCGGGATGATGATCCCGAAGCCGGCGACGGCGATAAACATATTTAACATGAGGATCGCCAATTGATTTTTTTGTTTTGTTGTCAACGCATGTCACTCCCTTTTCATCTTTCCATTTTACTGTTTGAGCTCACATATGGGCAAACAATAAGACAGAAAAAAGCCCATCCTTGACCAAAGGATGGGCTAGACTTATGAGATGCGTGACTGAGCAAGTGATTCTTGCGATGCACCCTTCGGAAGAAGGAGTGTGATCGCATAGACAATCATCGTTGGAACCGCCCAAGCAAGACCGATTTCCGCCATTGGCAAGCTTGAGATCCAAGAAGTGACCGCAGACGGCTGGATGCCATTCCACGTCTCAAACAACGAAAGAACGAGTGCCGTGTAAATCGTAGCCTTCATCGCCACACCAGGGTTGCGTTGAAGTCGTTCTGTCACCGACACGAGCACGAGCGCGATCATGACCGGATAGAGAAGCGTGAGAAGTGGGACCGCGATTTGGATCAACGTGCCCAATCCGACGAGTGAGATCAAATAGCCGAACAATGTAGTCGCGATGACGACATGGTGGTATTTGAGTGAATCAAACTGGTTGCTGATGAAGCGTGAGAACTCTGAGATGAGTCCGACCGCTGTCGTCAAACAAGCGAGGAAGACCGCTAACCCGAGAGCGAGCATTCCGACTTGGCCGTATGACGTACCAGCGAACGCTTGGAGAAGGCTTGCACCACTCGTTGTTCCTTCTGCGACCGTCATATTCGCACCGATTGATCCGAGCGAGATGTAGACGAGCATCAAACAGGTAACCGCGAGCATCCCTGCTGAGCGAAGGAGTGAAGACGCTTCTTTTTGGTCACTCAATCCATTGGCTTTCAACGTGACGAGGACGATTGCCCCAAAGACGAGGGCCCCGAATACATCCATCGTCAAATAACCTTGTTGGAAACCTTGGCCGAGTGCGCCAACCCATGTCTCAAATCCTTCTGCTGGAGCTCCTGGCTCCCCGAGTGGAGCGACAAGGTTCGTGATTCCAATCGCTGCAAGCAAGAACAAGAGGATTGGTGTGATGATTCGTCCGATGACTTCAATCAACTTTTGAGCACGAAGCGTCAAGAAGAACGTCAACCCGAAAAAGACGGTCGAACTCATCGCGAGTGTCAAAGTTGAAGGTGCGTCGAGAAACGGAACAAGTCCCATTTCATACGTGACAGCGGCCGTACGCGGGATTCCGAAGAATGGCCCGATGGCTACGTACATCAATCCCGTCAAGACGAGCGCGAGACGTTTAGGAATGTAACGAGCAATTTGGTCTGTTCCGCCGCCGACCCGAGCGACTGCGAACAAAGCAAGAAGTGGTAAACCGACACCCGTAATGACGAACCCGATCATCGCCGGTACGAGGTTTTCCCCCGCCAAGGCGCCGAGCTCTGGTGGGAACAGCAAGTTCCCGGCCCCAAAGAATAAAGCAAAAATCGTAAACGCTAACGGGAACAATGTCGATTTTTTCATACAACTACCTCCATACACTTGATATTCCGAACGAATTAACAAAAAAATAATAACTAAATTTTCTGACAATATATCGCTTGGTCTATTCCATTATACACACTTCCTATCGTTTGACCACCCCATCTTTAAAAATCGAGGTTTATTTTTTTGAAATGTGGATTTCACTAAAAATTCTCCTTCGGCCCGAAGGAGAATGTAAGCGTTTAATAGCGAATTTCGAACTTCCGGAATCCTTGATCATCTGTTTTCGCCTCGTCAATTCGCTCGACGCCGACGAAACGATTTCCGTCTTGTAAAGCTTTTTGAAATGACTCAATGCCTTCACTTGTGCCTTCAACATGAAGTTCGACCGTTCCGTCATTCAAGTTTCGCACCCATCCTTTGATTCCGTATTGGCGAGCGGACTCTTGGGAAAAGTATCGAAACCCGACGCCTTGGACACGTCCAGATACGATCAAATGTTTGGCGACTCTCATTCTATATTCCTCCTTTATTTTGACAAAGATGTTTAGAGGTCCTTACTTTAGGAAACAGTATTTAAGTAAAATAATGGAATTGGAGTGGTTATATGAATGCAGTTATCGATATCGTCACGAGTTTTTCAAATTGGCTTTGGGGTGTGCCGATCATCTCGTTACTCGTCTTGTCCGGTGTGTTTCTCACGATCAAACTTGGTTTCTTTCAGTTTCGTTATCCAATCTACATATTTAAGCAAACGTTCGGCAGCATCTTTAAAAAACCAAAAGGTGAAGGCGACATAAGCCCAAGACAAGCCTTAACGTCAGCGCTCTCTTCAACAGTCGGGGCCGCGAACATCATCGGTGTACCTGCAGCGATCATGTTCGGGGGACCGGGTGCCATCTTCTGGATGTGGGTCATTGCCATCATCGGCATGGCCATCAAGTTTTCGGAGAGCGTACTTGCCGTGCACTATCGTGAAAAGAATGACGCCGGCGAATTTGTCGGTGGACCTGTCTACTACATATCAAAAGGCCTTCGTTGGAAGTGGCTTGCGACTTGGTTCGCCTTCGCCCTCATGATTGAACTCATCCCGAGTATAATGGTACAAGGGAACGCTGTCAGCTCCGCAGTTCGTGAGACGTTCAACGGAAACACGCTCATCACCGGCATTATCGTTGCCGTTCTTGTCGGCATCATCGTCTTCGGTGGTCTGAAACGGATCGCGAAAGTGACCGAGATCGTCGTTCCTGGGATGGCACTCGTCTACGTCGGGGCCGGACTCATCATCGTGTTGATGAACTTGTCTGAGATCCCAAGCGTGCTCAGTCTTATCTTTTCTTATGCGTTCGAGCCGATGGCCGCGTTCGGTGGTTTCGCCGGAGCCGCAGTCGCCGAAACAATTCGTTGGGGCTTCGCCCGAGGACTCTATTCGAATGAAGCCGGTCTTGGGACGGCACCAATCGCCCATGCCGCTGCACAGACGGATCATCCGGTACGCCAAGGATTCTGGGCGGTCATCGGAATCGTCATCGATACGTTGATCATTTGTAGTACGACAGCCTTCGTCGTCTTATCTTCAGGTGTGTGGACGGCGGATGGGGCAATGGAAGACCCAGCAGCGTTGACGACGATCGCCTTCCGTGAATACTTTGGGTATACGGGAAGTTTACTCGTCACCATCTCCCTCATTTTCTTCGTGCTCTCGACGATCATCGTCATCATCTTTTACGGTTCGCGTCAGGCCGAGTACTTGTTCGGTTTGACAGCAGGAAAAATCATGAAGGCGGTCTATATCGTCTCCATCGTCATCGGTTCAATCGGAGGGGCTCAAATGATTTGGAACTTCCTCGACTTGATGCTCGCGATGATTCTCATCCCGAACATGATTGCCGTATTGTTACTCAGCAGTGAGGTGAAGCGATTAACGACCGAATTCTTCACGTCCGAGAAGTACTATAAGAAAGATATCGCCGAAGAAGAGGCGTCTTAACCAACAATCCGACTGCTCACGCAGTCGGATCTTTTTTTAGGATGCCGGTTCAACTTTCTCGATTCCAGCCTTGATCGCTTGTACCGAGGCATCAAACTTCTGTTGTTCTTCGTCCGTCAATTCAATCTCGATGATCTTGCGAATGCCGCTCCGGTCAATCAAGGCCGGTACACCGATATGCACGTCACTCGCCCCATACTCGCCTTCTAAATGAGCCCCAATCGTGACGACGGAGTTTTCATTTCGGACGATGGCCCGGATGATGCGTAGCAAGCCGACCCCAATCGCATAATAGGCGGCATTTTTATGCTCGATGATTTGGTAAGCAGCATCGCGCACGTCCGTATAGATGGCTTGTAAATCTTCAAACTGATACTCCTCGTTCTCTGCCAACAGTTCATCGATACTCTTTCCATAGATGCGCGCGTTGTTCCATGCGACAAATCCCGTATCGCCATGTTCCCCCATATAATAAGCGTGGCAGTTTCGTGGCGACAGTTCGAAATAGTCTCCGAGCTTGTAACGGAGTCGCGCCGTATCGAGGACGGTTCCTGAACCGATGACACGTTCTTTCGGTAGGCCCGATGCTTTCCAAGCGACGTGTGCCATCACATCGACCGGGTTCGTCGCGACGACTAAGATGCCGTCAAAGCCACTCTTCATCAAGTCTTCCGTCACGGTGCGGACGACCTTCGCGTTTTGCTCGACGAGGTCCATCCGTGTTTGGCCGAGTTTTTGCGCCGCTCCTGCCGTGATGACGACGATATCTGCGTCTTTACAATCCGAGTAATCGCCTGCCCAGATTCGGACCGGTGTCGGGGCGAACGAGATGCCGTGATTCAGGTCCATTGCCTCCCCTTCTGCTTTGGCATGATTCGAGTCGATTAAGACGAGCTCTTCACAAAGGGCTGCTGTCGATAATTGATAAGCAAAACTGACCCCGACCCACCCTGCACCGATGACGGCGATGCGAGTGATGTCTTTCGGGTCAATATCATCTTTATGTGGAATACGTGTCATGTAGATCCTTCCTTTCTATATATCATTCTCTTTTTAGCATACCCGACTCTTCCATCTTTAACGACAAAAGCCGCATGAAAAATACATGATTACGTTAAATATCCTACTTCGGTTCAAAGATTCCTGTATTCCGAATATAACCGAAAATCTGAATCGTCTCACTTTCCAAGCTGAACGGAATTCTTTCTCTCTCTAAAATTGAAATGAGTTCGATGGACATATCACAAACATCTGGGTCAAGAATCACTCCCTTATAGAGCAGTACGCTTGGTTGCAAACGAATCCATTCGATGGAGCGTAAACGGGATTCCAGCCAGATTTCATCCCACTCTCCCCACAATATTTCATACTCGGATAACGAGTCACTTGGAAATAACGTATCCTCCCCTAAGTATTTTATTTGATACGGCGGCGCATACGTCAACGCTTCAGAAACAGCTCGATTGAGACGTTGCCATTTTGTCTCGTTCATCACCGATATCAATTGGTGTCTCTCTATGTATTGCAGTTCTTCTCGTCGGTTCATGCTGTTGAATCTTCTATCATAAGCTCTAATTTTTCAATCGTTCGTAACACTTCTTTACGGTTCTGCTTACTTTTCATCCAAGCGGGTAATCGACTTTCGAGACTACGGTTCGTTCCCTCGCTCGTCCGAATCTTCGCCTCGATATAATTTTTGATATAGTTGAGGTGTTCACGGTTGTAAGCCCATAACACACGACCACAGCAACTTGTTTGTAAAAATAGCGGCAACCTAAAATGGACATCGATCGGTTCTCCGACGTACTTCGCACCACTCTCCTTCATTTGCAAATGACCGCAATGAAGACAACTTAGGCGCACCTCATCATTCTTCTCCCACACATCGGCCTGTTCCCCACAACTCGGGCAAATGACAAGCATGGAATTCATGAATGAATAAATGTCTCGGCTCTCTAATAAAAATCGATGGGTCACGTTATCGCCTCCTTATTTCATTATACAAAAAACCAGCGAAGCTAAGCTTCGCTGGTTTCAAAGTCACGATTATCCAATCGAACCTTCCATCTCGAACTTGATGAGACGGTTCATTTCGACCGCATATTCCATTGGCAATTCTTTTGTGAATGGCTCGATGAAGCCCATCACGATCATTTCTGTCGCTTCTTCTTCCGAGATTCCACGGCTCATGAGGTAGAAGAGTTGCTCTTCTGACACTTTTGAGACTTTCGCTTCGTGCTCGAGCGACACTTGGTCGTTCAAGATTTCATTGTACGGGATTGTATCTGACGTCGACTCGTTGTCCATGATGAGCGTGTCACACTCGATGTTCGAGCGCGCGCCCTTCGCCTTACGGCCGAAGTGGACGATTCCACGGTACGATACTTTTCCGCCTTGTTTCGAAATCGATTTTGAGACGATTGACGAAGACGTGTTCGGCGCGAGGTGAATCATTTTCGCTCCAGCGTCTTGGTGCTGTCCTTTACCAGCGAGGGCGATCGAGAGTGTCATCCCACGTGCGCCTTCCCCTTTCAAGATGACAGCCGGATATTTCATCGTGAGTTTCGATCCGATGTTTCCATCGATCCACTCCATTGATCCACCCGCTTCACAGACTGCACGTTTCGTTACCAAGTTGTAGACGTTGTTCGCCCAGTTTTGGATTGTCGTGTAACGGCAGTATGCGTCTTTGTTGACGAAGATCTCAACGACCGCTGAGTGAAGCGAGTTCGTTGTGTAAACCGGTGCCGTACATCCTTCAACGTAATGAACCGATGCGCCTTCGTCGACGATGATGAGCGTACGCTCGAACTGACCCATGTTTTCCGAGTTGATGCGGAAATAAGCTTGAAGCGGTTGCTCGAGTTTCACGCCTTTTGGTACGTAGATGAACGAGCCACCCGACCAAACAGCTGAGTTGAGGGCCGCGAACTTGTTGTCTGTCGGCGGGATCAACTTCCCGAAGTACTCTTTGAAGATTTCTTCGTCTTCTTTGAGTGCAGTGTCTGTATCTTTGAAGATGACACCTTTGGCTTCGAAGTCTTCTTGCATGCTGTGGTAGACAACCTCAGACTCATACTGAGCCGAGACACCTGCCAAGTATTTTTGCTCTGCTTCTGGGATACCGAGCTTGTCAAACGTACGTTTGATTTCTTCTGGTACCTCATCCCATGAGCGTTCTGTCTTTTCAGATGGTTTGACATAATAAGTGATTTCGTCGAAATCAAGTGCCGAGAGGTCTCCGCCCCATGTCGGCATCGCCATCTTGTTGAAGTGATCCAACGACTTCAAACGGAAGTCGAGCATCCATTGTGGCTCTTCTTTCATGCGCGAGATCGTCTCTACGATTTCTGTCGTCAAGCCGCGGCCTGAACGGAAAATCGAAACGTCCCGATCATGGAAGCCGTATTTATAATCGCCAATTTCCGGCATATTCTTTGCCATATCGGTCTCCTCCTTCTCCTTACGCGTCCTCGTCTACTCCTTTTTCAAGCGCCTTCCACGCGAGCGTGGCACACTTGATTCGAGCCGGGAATTTCGATACGCCTGAGAGCGCCTCGATATCACCGAGGTCAAACGTATCCGTGTCGTACTCTTTGCCTTGTACCATTTCAGAGAAGATGTTGGCGAGTTGAAGCGCCTCTTCTACTGTTTTTCCTTTGACGATTTGGGTCATCATCGATGCCGAAGCGAGACTGATTGAGCAGCCTTCCCCTTCGAACTTCGCATCTTTGACGATGTCGTCTTCGACTTGTAGTTGAAGACGAAGCGAATCCCCACATGTCGGGTTGTTCAAGTCCACCGTCACGCCATCTTCGATGACGCCACGGTTTCTTGGGTTTTTATAGTGATCCATGATGACCTGGCGGTACAACATGTCGAGATTATTAAAACTCATAATTGAAATACTCCTTCGTTTGACGTAATCCCTCGATGAAACGGTCGACCTCTTCTTTTGTGTTGTACAAATAGAAGCTCGCCCGCGCCGTCGATGATTGCTTCAAAAGGCGCATGAGTGGTTGTGCACAGTGGTGACCGGCACGAACCGCGATGCCTTGCATATCGAGAACGGTCGCGAGGTCATGCGCATGCACGTCCTTCAAGTTGAACGTGACGAGACCGACGCGATCTTCAGGACCGTAAATCTCAATCCCTTCAATCGTTTTCATCTGCTCGATCGCGTAAGATGCGAGTTCACGTTCGTGTGCTTCGACGTTCTCAAGCCCGATTTCTTCTAAGAAATCGATGGCTGCCGCGAGTCCGACCGCCCCAGCAATAATCGGTGTTCCCGCTTCGAAACGGTACGGGATGTCTTTCCACGTCGATTCATACAAATCAACGTAGTCGATCATCTCGCCACCGAACTCGACCGGCTCCATATTTTTGAGGAGTTGTTTCTTCCCGTATAAGACACCGATTCCAGTCGGTCCGAGCATCTTATGTCCAGAAAAGGCAAGGAAGTCACAGTCGAGCGCCTGAACGTCCAGTTTACGATGCGGTGCACTTTGTGCGGCATCGACGACCATGACGGCGCCTTTCTCATGCGCGAGTCGAGCGACTTCAGCAATCGGATTGATCGTACCAAGCACGTTTGAGACGTGGCTCATCGCGACGATTTTCGTCCGGTCCGATAAGACGGCTTGAACGGCATCCAATGTGACACGTCCGTCCGGCGTGAGTTCGACGTAACGAAGCGTCGCGCCTTTCCGCTTGGCAAGTTGTTGCCACGGAATCAAGTTCGCATGGTGTTCCATCGGAGTGAGTACGATTTCGTCGCCTTCACCGACATTCGCATCCCCGTAGCTCGACGCAACCAAGTTGATGGCCGTCGTCGTCCCACGTGTGAAAATGATTTCTTCAGGAACCGCCGCATGGATGAACGAGCGGACGCGTTCGCGTGCTCCTTCATACGCATCCGTCGCTTGCGTCCCGAGCGTATGGACGCCACGATGCACGTTCGAATGGTTGCGACGATAATAGTCCTCGATCGCCTCGATGACAGCGAGCGGCTTTTGTGAGCTCGCCGCGCTATCAAGATAAACGAGCGGGTGTCCATTGATTTCCTGATCTAAAATCGGAAACTGTTCACGAATCGAGGCGTTCAACATCTTAACGTACTTTCCCTTCGATGACTTCGCGGAGACGGTCCTTGACCGAATCGATTGCGAGTTCTTCGACGACAGGCGTCAAGAATCCGTGGATGATTAAACGCTCTGCCTCTTGGCGAGACAAACCACGGCTCATCAAGTAGTACAATTGAACATCATCGACACGGCCGACCGATGCCGCGTGACCTGCCATAACATCATCTTCATCAATGAGAAGAATCGGGTTGGCATCCCCACGTGCTTTTTCAGAGAGCATCAAGACGCGCTCTGTTTGAACACCGTTCGATTTTGACGCACCGTGGTGAATCATCGATGTCCCGCTGAAGATCGCAGTAGCTGCGTCTTTTTGGACACCGTGAATCAAGATGAACCCTTCAGATGCTTTTCCGAAGTGGTCGGTACGAATGTTGAAGTTTTGTTTTTGTGCACCGCGACCGATTGTCACAGCTTTTGTATCCGAATACGTGTTGTCTCCGACGAGGTGAGTCTTCGTCTCAACGACCGAGTTCCCGTCGTTCATGTGACCGAGCGCCCAATCAAGACGACCGTTCGCATAGACGACACCGCGACGGTTCATGAACGTAAGTGCAGATTCAGCGAGCTGATCGACACCACCGAAGACGACTTTTGCGTTCTCTCCAGCGAATACTTCCGTCACGACGTTGACCGTGTGCGGTTCGTTCGTACCAGAAAGGAAGTTTTCGATGTATGTCACTTCACTGCCTTCGTCAGCGACGAGGATCGTGTGGTGATAGAGGGCACCGTTCGCCTGTTCCATCGTGAAGATCGCTTGAAGCGGATCTTTCAATTGTGTGTTTTTCGGTACGTAAATGAACGCCCCACCGTTTGTGAGGGCAGCGTTCAACGCCGAAAGACGTTCTTCATCGACACGTACGCCTTCCGTCATGAAGTATTTCTCAACGAGCTCAGGATGTTGCTCCATCGCTTCTTTGATTCCCATGAACAAGACGCCTTCTGGCATCGACAATTCGTTATAGACGACATGACCGTTGCGTTCAACGAGCACGTTTGTCCGGTGGTCTCCGAGGAGTGATTCGATGTCAGCCGTCAAACCGTCTTTCGGTTCGAGATTGACGTCTCCCGCTGCGAAGTCCCACTTATCAATCTTAATCTTTTCAACTTTTGGCAAAGCAAGTGTCGGCGCAAGTTCTGCTGCCTCTTTACGACGGTTGACCATCCATGCTGGTCCGCCGAGCGCTTCTGCACGTGCCGACAACGCTTGTGCATCCAATTCAAATTGTACGGTCATCGTACAGCCTCCTTACGCTTCTGTGTCTACTGTCATTCCGAGTTCTTGCTTCACCCAGTCGTAACCTTCTGCCTCGAGTCGTTGTGCGAGCTCTTTACCACCAGACATGACGATTTTCCCGTCCATCATGATGTGTACGAAGTCTGGCTCGATATAGTTAAGGAGACGTTGGTAGTGCGTGATGATCAAGCAGCCGAACTCTTCTGAACGCATTTCGTTTACGCCTTTAGCAACGACTTTAAGGGCATCGATATCAAGACCCGAGTCGATTTCATCCAAGATGGCGATGTTTGGTTGAATCATCATCATTTGAAGAATTTCGTTACGCTTCTTCTCACCGCCTGAGAATCCTTCGTTTAAGTAACGGTGTGCCATTTCTGAAGGGATTTCGAGAAGTTCCATCTTCGCATCGAGTTCACGGATGAACTTCATGAGCGAGATTTCTTGACCTTCTTCACGACGCGAGTTGATTGCTGAACGCAAGAAGTCTGCGTTTGTCACACCGCTGATTTCAGCCGGGTACTGCATCGCAAGGAACATTCCTGCTTGTGCGCGCTCGTCGACTTCCATCTCGAGGACATCTTCGCCGTTCAATTCGACGCTTCCCCCAGTGACCTCATAAAGTGGATGACCCATGAGTGCTGATGCGAGTGTTGATTTACCAGTCCCGTTAGGACCCATGATGGCATGAATTTCGCCACCTTTAATTTCTAGGTTAAGACCTTTGACAATCTCTTTTCCTTCGATTGAGACGCGGAGGTCATCAATTTTCATTTGTGGTACGTTAGACATTCGGATACCCCTTCCGTATTTTCTCGCCATAGTGAATGGCGTAGATTAGATATATTCTAATCTTAGACTAGTCATTTTTTTATTTCAAGCGACTCACCTTAGAATTCATTCTCAATAAAATGATAAAAGTTGAGAATGCTAATAGTAGGAAATCAAGACATTATCCGGCATTCTCTTCGACGAGTGCGAGGACGGCTTTCCGCTCTCGTACTGCGGCCGCGAAGAAGAAGGCACCACATCCCGTTAAGAGCGCCAAACTTCCGAACACCGGAAGCGATGATTGGCCAAACGTATCGAGTAACACCCCACCGATAATCGGTCCGATTGTCTGACCGAGTGACGTCAATCCCATCGCCCCAAAATAAGTTCCCCGTAAATGTTCGGGCGCCAGTTCGTCCGTCAATACGTCCGTCATCGTGAACATCAACACTTCGCCGACCGTGAAAATGGCCATTGCCACAAAGAGCACCCATTCAACTGTCGCAAACCCAATCAATAAAAGACCGAACGACAACGTCGAAATGCCGAAGAAGAGTGACTTGATCGGCGAGACACGAATCCCGAAACGCATAATTGGATATTGGACGATGAGCACCGTGATTGCGTTCGTCGTCAATAAGTAAGCGAACAATCTCGAACCGTCTACTAGTCCGTCGCGTAACGCAATGAATTGAGGAAGCGTCGAATTGAACTGACTGTAACCGATAATCGCGAAAATCATCCCGATGATGACCGCACGGAATGTCCGGTCGTCTCGTAAAACGCGAAACGTCTCCGTCAAGCGTGGCCGTGCCTTGACCCCGTCTCCTTCTTCAAACGGATACTTATAAAACAAGATCGAGATGATGATTCCATACAATATGTATACTGCCGTCACGACAAAGAATGCAGTCTTTACACCTGTGAGCGATAAGACGACCGCCAAGAGTGGCCCGATGGCCGCGGCGATATTGATCATGAAGTAACGGACGTTATAGACGATGACCCGTTGGTCTGCCTGCGTCGTGTCACTGATGAGTGCCCGCGAAGCCGGTTCTAAGAAAGATCGCGACATGCCCATCAACATCGATAACATATAAAACCAAAACAACTCGGTCGCGAGCGCGAGACCAGCGAACGTGACGGCATTGAGCACGATGCCGATCAGCATGAGCTGTTTTCGCCCATATCGGTCAGAAAGAGTTCCTCCAAAGAAGCTCATGAACAGACCCGAAAGTGCCGTCACGGCAAAGATCGTTCCAATCACACTCGCCGAAAAGCCGAGCGTGGCCAGATAGATCGCAAAAAATGGCATGACGAAAAACGTCGCCAGTCGTGCAAAAAACGTCCCGAACAGGACGCCCCACGTCAGTGGATGAATCTGTCTGAGCTTCATCCAAATCCCCCCTTTTCTTTCATATATGTAGTGTACTTCTCTTTATGAAAGAACACTAGACAAAAAAAGACCCAGGGGATGACCCCTGAGTCGAGACTGCTTATTGTTGTACCGGTACGACCGCACCTTTGTATTCGTCTAAGATCCACTGTTGTGTCTCTTCAGAAGTCAATACTTCGAGGAGTGCTTTGACGCGCTCATCTTCTTCGTCCCCTTCACGTGTGACGATTAAGTTGACGTATGGTGAGTCTTCGCCTTCGAGTGCGATGGCATCTTCAAGTGGGTTGAGACCTGCGTCGATTGCGTAGTTCGTGTTGATGAGGACCGCATCGCCTTCTCCGTTGTTGTAAGCTGTCGGAAGAAGTGCTGCTTCAACGTCTGTTTTGAACTTCAAGTCTTTAGGATTGTCAACGATGTCAGAGACTGTCGCATCGACCGTCTTGCCTTCAGCAAGTGTGATGAGACCTTCTGATTGGAGCATCGTGAGAATTCGTCCGTGGTCAGCGACCGATGAACTCATGATGATTTCTGCGCCTTCAGGAAGTTCATCGAGCGATTTGTATTTTTGTGAGTACACACCGATTGGCTCGATGTGAACGCCACCCGCAGATGCGAATTTATAGTCTTTGTTTTCAGCCATTTGTGACTTGAGGTATGGCTCATGTTGGAAGTAGTTCGCATCGAGCTCACCGCTTGCGAGTGTCTTGTTCGGAAGTACGTAGTCTTGAAACTTCTTGATTTCGAGTTTGTAGCCTTTTGCTTCATATTCTTCTTGTACGTGCTCTAAAATCTCAGCGTGCGGTACGTTCGACGCACCGACAATCAATGTTTTTTCATCGCCAGAACCTGTTTCTGCCTCTTCTCCGCCGCAAGCCGCGAGAACTGTGAATGCTGATAAAGCTGTCAATCCGAGTACTGTTTTCCAAGTTTTCATTATGAATCCCTCCAAATGGTGTATGTGTAATTAAGCTGAACGTTTATCAATTTTTGTGACGAGTCGGTCACCGATGAACTGGATGACGAACACGATGATCAAGATGAGCACCGTCGCCACGAACGTGACGTCGTTTTGTGAGCGTTGGAAACCTTCCAAGAAGGCCAAGTTCCCGAGTCCGCCGCCTCCGACGACACCGGCCATCGCCGTATAACCGACGATTGCCACAATGGTCACCGTGAGTCCTGAAACGATTGCCGGAAGAGCTTCCGGAATCAAGACTTTGTAGACGATTTGCCATTTCGTCGCTCCCATCGATTCGGCCGCTTCGATGACCCCACGGTCGACTTCACGAAGCGCAAGTTCGACCATTCGAGCATAGAACGGTGCCGCTCCGATGATGAGCGCCGGAAGCGCCGCCGTCGAACCGAGCATCGTACCAAGCAGGAACAACGTGAACGGGATGAGTAAAATGATTAAGATGATGAACGGGATCGAACGAAACACGTTGACGATTGCGCTGACGAAGACGTAAATTGGACGATTCTTCAATAATAGCGATTCGTTTGTAATATAAAGAATCAAACCTAAAGCGAGTCCAATCACAAACGTCGCGACACCCGCGACGAGCGTCATGTATAACGTCTCCCATGTCTGTTCCATCATGATTTGCCAGTCTACGTTAGGAAACATCGCTTTCCACCTCCACTTCTACTGATTGCGAACGAATCGACGCGATGGCGCGTTCGATTTCTCGTGCTTCCCCAATCAATTGGATGAATAGCGTGCCGAGCGCACCGACTTGTGACTGAGTCACGTTCCCGCCGATGATGTTGAATCCGATGTCGTGCGTCTTAAGGACGTCAGACAAAATCGGTTGTTCTGCCGTTTCGTTCAAGAATTTCAATTTGACGATTTGCCCACTCGGATAGCGTGCTTTCAAATGTTCGAACGTGAGCGACAGATCGTCGACCGCCCCGATTTGTTTCACGAATTCTTTTGTGATCGGCTGCTCCGGATGTTGGAACACATCAGAGACTTGACCTGTCTCAACGACTTTCCCTGCCTCCATCACGGCGACGCGATGACAAATCTTTTGGATAACGTGCATCTCATGTGTGATGAGGACGATTGTCAATCCGAGTTTCTTATTGATGCTGACGAGCAGTTCAAGAATCGAATCTGTCGTCTTCGGGTCGAGCGCGCTTGTCGCTTCGTCACAGAGGAGCACCTCTGGATTTGTAGCGAGCGCGCGGGCAATCCCGACTCGCTGTTTTTGACCGCCGGATAATTGTGACGGATAGCTGTCTTCGCGACCTGATAGTCCGACGAGCTCGACGAGTTCCTGAACCCGACGTTTCCGCTCACTTGCCGGAACCCCGATCAATTCGAGTGGGAAGCTGATGTTTTCTGCGACCGTGCGCGACCACAGAAGGTTAAAGTGCTGGAAGACCATCGAGACGTTCTTGCGAACCCCTCGTAATTCTTTCGGGCTGAGCTTCGTGAGCTCACTCCCGGCGACCTCGATTTCACCGCTAGACGGTGATTCGAGACGGTTGAGCAATCGGATGAGCGTCGACTTCCCCGCCCCCGAATATCCGATTATTCCAAAAATTTCACCGCGATCAATCGTTAGTGACACATCATCGACCGCCTGGACACGACCATTCTTCGTATCGAACCATTTGGCGACGTTTCGTAATTGAATCAATACTTTTCCCTCCTGACAACAAAAAAAGCGCGCACGTTTGAGCAAACGTGCGCACTTTATCGTACGGACAACGATTGCTCTCATCTCTCAAGGTTTCTCACCTTGCTGGAATTAGCACCATTTCGGATTGCTCCGCGGTTGCTGGGCGTCATAGGGCCAGTCCCTCAGCCTCTCTTGATAAGAGTGTTGTGTATTCGATTAGCTTTATCATAGCGACAGCTTTTTCTGCTGTCAAATCATTTTTTCAAAAAAATCAAAAAAAGGTGCCGTCCGAGGACGACACAGAACGTAGCACCTTGAGTCACGGAAGGACAGCCCATAGATGAAAATCTTTTGCCCGTTCAAGATTTACATCCTTATATGGGGGAGATTCACCAATCATCACTCGATCTTGACTTGGACCGTGCGATTATACGGAACATCTTTCTTCGCTTGATTTTTTTGGGGGACAATCGAAGGGAAGACTGACGTGTATTCGTATAAAGGTAGCAGCGGCTTCACCAAAACGTCTTGATGTCGGGAATATCGCGTCCTATTTTGTGTTCAAGTAAGATGTTGTAATGAATATACCATTCGTGAACTTTCTGTGTCAACTGATTATTTAAAATTTTCAGATTATTCTAATGTTCCTCTCTCACTTTACGAAAGAGAGGACGTGTTGAACGTTTTGAAAAGCGTAAAGACGATCCCGAACCTCGCCATTTTCAAGCTTTAACAGCGCTGGGACGCTCATCACCTGATAGGCTTCAAGCTCTTTTGGGATATAGTTCGCATCGCGCTTTTCAATCTGAATTTCAGGGTCGACCGCCTCGACAACCGTCAACATTTTCTCCGCGACAGCGCATGTACCACACATTGGGGCGTATATATATAAGTATCCGTCTGTAATCATTTTTCTCACCTCTCTTGTCATTATAATAGTCGTTCGAGTCCCGTTCAAAAATCGTGCTCTCGTGAAATTTCAGAATTTTTCAATGATTCTCTTGACTCTTCTGTCTGATAGGAATAATATGGGTTCTAAATTTATCGCTTTTGTACATAACAGCAAAGAAGAAGGACAGGTGAATGAATGATGACGGAACAGGCAACAAGTACGACAAAGCAATTTACGATGAACGTCTTAAACGGTCTCAGTATGGCGATTCTGATCGCCCTCATCCCGAGCGCGCTGCTCGGTGAACTCACGAAAGCTATACTCCCTTATTTTCCGTCTCTTCAATTCATATTGGATGCGACGACGATTGCGATGCGACTCCTCCCGGCCATTATCGGTCTTGCCGTCGCGATGCAGTTCGGACGATCGATTTTAGAGGCTGGAACGATCGCCATCGCAACCTATGTCGGCAGTGGCGCCGTTCGAATTAATGAAGGTACGTTCGTGATGGCCGGAATCGGTGACGTAATCACAGCCGGTGTGACCGCTGCGATCGCTACGATTCTTGTCATGAAGCTCGCTCCCCACTTGAAGACGTATACGGTCATCGTCATGCCGATGACAGTCATTGTCGTCGCAGGGGGCATCGGTGCCTTCTTATTGACGTATATCTCACAGATCACGACATACATCGGATACCTCATCATGACGATGACGGATCTTCAACCGGTTCTCATGGGCATCTTGATCGCGATGGCGTTCTCGCTCATCATCGTCTCGCCGATTTCGACTGTCGGAATCGCGACCGCGATTAGCCTATCAGGCGTTGCGGCTGGTGCGGCAAACCTCGGCGTCGTCGCCGCCGGGTTCGGTCTCGCCATCGCAGGGTGGCAGGCGAACGCGACCGGGACATCGATCGCCCACTTCCTCGGGTCACCGAAGATTCAAATGGCAAACTTCGTCCGACGCCCGATTATGATGCTTCCGATTTTGGCGAATGCGGCCATCCTCGGTGCGCTCGCTGGTATATTAAGAATCGAGGGAACTCCAATCAGCGCAGGGTTTGGCGTATCTGGACTCATCGGACCGGTAAACGCGCTACATCTCATGCCGGGCGGGTTCGCCTTGTTCAACGTGCTTCTCGTGATCGTCTTGTTCGGGCTTATTCCAGTCGGGCTCGGGATTTTCTTCTATCGTGTGTTCGAACGGGCGACGCTCGTCAAATCGGACCATTACCGACTCGATTTCGAGTGAACATAAAAAAAGCCGGCTTCTCCAATTAGGAGAGGCCGGTTTTACTTATCCTTGAATCATCGCTTCATATTCTTCTGCAGACATGAGCTTGTCGAGGTCTGACTCTTCCGTCAACTCAACTTCGACCATCCATGCATTTTCAAACGGTGACTCGTTGACGAGTTCTGGAGAATCGGCAAGGTCCTCGTTCACTGCTGTGATGCGTCCTGATACTGGCGCATACAACTCAGAGACCGTCTTCACTGATTCGACTGAACCGAATGGCTCGTCGAGCAAAATCGTACCGTCAACTTCTGGGAGTTCCACAAATACGATATCCCCTAGTTCGCTCTGTGCGAAATCCGTGATGCCGATGCGGGCTTTCGTTCCGTTCACTTCTACCCACTCATGTTCTTTCGAATAACGTAAATTTGCTGGTACTTTGCTCATCCTAACTTCCCCCTCAAATAAATTAGACTCACATCTGTATTATAGCACTTAGCCCCAAACGTCCGTAAAGGACTTTTCTGAAAATCCGACCGTCGTTTTTTCACCATTTGTGACGATTGGACGCTTCAAAAGCATACCATTGCTTGATAATAGCTCAAGTTGTTCGTCTTCTGATAGATTAGGTAGCTTGTCTTTGATGCCTTCGTTCCGATAGACTTGCCCGCTCGTATTGAAGAACTTCTTAAGCGGTAAGTCCGATTGTTTCCAAAGCTCGGCGAGTTCTTCTTTCGTCGGTGTCGATTCGACGATATGAACGTATGTATACTCGACGCCTTGCTCTTTCAACCATTTTTCTGCTTTTTTACACGTACTGCATGGTGGATAGCCGTATAGTGTCACCATCTGTTCATCACCTCTTTCATCAATGTAGCATATCTAGAGAAATCAATTCACGTCTCAAGCAACCGTTCGATCTCTCGTTTCATCGTCGGATTGACGGAATGTCGCTCTTCCATAAAGCGAAGGATGACCGCTGCCGCCTCGCTTGACCTGCCGTATCCTAATACCCCGCCTGACAGGAAAGGAATCATCTCTGGATGTCTCGTCTCGACCCGACGTGTCGGGTTGAACGGGTCTCCTTGTCCACCGAGCGCCTTCAAGACGTTTTGAACGGCCGCGACTTGGACGAGTTCGAACCCGGCGAGCATCTCGCCCCGGCGTTCCCGAAGCAAGCCGACATATAGGTTCGTCAACGCTTCTTCATAGTAATAAGCCGTCGCTTCACGCGCGATCTCAAGACGCGGTGTCGCGAACACGTCGAGTGCTTCATCCCGTCGCCAGACGACGCGTCCTGATGTATAGGCGATTGCTGCGAGTTCATGTACTTCAAAGACGGCGAACTCACCGTAGATGCCATCGTGATACATGATCTTATGTCCGTCTTTTGTGTTTTGAAACTGATAGTGAAGCGGCTCGACTTCAAGCCAGTCGAGTCGGTCGATAAAGCGTGCCTTCTGCCCGTCCTCGACAATTAAAAAGAAATCGAGGTCCGAATAATCATCCAACCGCTCCGTCTCTTGTCCAATCGACCCTAATGCAAGCAGCATCAGCGTCCCTTCGTGTGCGGCAACCGATTCTCCGATTCGTTCCATTCGTTCAAGCAATCTATCGCGTGTTCTCATCGTCTCTCCCCCTCGTTTCTATTGTACGTGGCAGAGGTCAAAAAAAGAAAGGGCCGACCGCGTCCGGTCCACCCTTTCTGTCGATTGGATTACACGATAAACTTGTTCGCTTTGATGAGGCTCGCAGCGACTTCACGCTTCGTCCCGATCACATTGATCGGCTGGTAGCGGCTGAACTTCTTCATTGCCGAGAGAAGCATGCGCTGCTCGTCACCAGACGCCGCTGCATACAATACCTCTTTCGCCATGAGTTCGACTTGTTTGAACACTTGCTCCGCAAAGATTTCTGTGTAGCGGACTTTGAGCGTGTTTTTCTCTTCGCCTGTGCGTGCGATCGCCTTGTCTGTACGAGCGATGGCTGCTTCAAGCGCATAGATAGCACTGATCATGTCTGCAATCTTCGCCAAGATTTCTTGTTCGTTTTGAAGGTCTTGTTGATACTTCTGAACCGCTGTACCTGCGACCATCAAGTTGATCTTCTTCATGTTCGAAAGGAGCATCTTCTCGCGTGCGAGTGGTGAGCCGTCCAATTCTTGCGGCATGTAGCTCATGAGCTCTTTTTGAAGTTTTTGTGCTTCTGCGAGGAGCGGCAATTCACCTTTCATCGCTTTCTTGAGAAGTGTACTCGGAACGATCAAACGGTTGATTTCGTTCGTTCCTTCGAAGATACGGTTGATGCGTGAATCACGATAGAGGTTTTCGACTTCATACTCTGCCATGAATCCGTATCCACCATGGATTTGGACCGCTTCGTCGACAACGTAGTCAAACGTTTCAGAAGCGAATACTTTGTTGAGTGAGCATTCGATCGCATATTCAGCAATCGCTTGTGCTACTTTTGATCCGTCGCGCATATTCTCGTCACCAAGTGCATCCAAGCTATCTTGGAACAAGCCGCCCGTGCGATACACTGAGCTTTCCATCGCATAGATGTTCGCTGCCATCGTTGCCAATTTCTCTTGGATGAGCGGGAATTGGCTGATCGGTGTCTTGAACTGTTTGCGCTCGTTCGAATATTGTACCGAGAGGTCGAACGCACGTTTTGAAGACCCAACTGCTCCGACTGCAAGTTTGTAACGACCGACGTTCAAGATGTTGAAGGCGATGACGTGACCTTTTCCGATTTCACCGAGAAGGTTGTCGACTGGTACTTCGACGTCTTCAAGGATGAGCGTACGTGTCGACGACCCCTTGATTCCCATCTTCTGCTCTTCTGCGCCAGTCGAGACTCCTTTGAAGTCACGCTCGACGATGAAGGCACTGAACTTGTCGCCATCGATTTTCGCGTAGACGACGAAGACGTTCGCGAAGCCAGCGTTTGTGATCCATTGTTTCTCACCGTTCAACACGTAGTGCGTGCCCGCCTCGTTCAAGACAGCCGTCGTTTTCGCACCGAGAGCGTCCGACCCTGAGCCTGGCTCAGTGAGCGCGTAAGCCGCGATCCATTCGCCTGTCGCGAGTTTTGGCAAGTACTTGTGTTTTTGCTCTTCTGATCCGAAGAAGACGATCGGGAGTGTCCCGATTCCGACGTGTGCGCCGTAGCTGAGTGCGAACGAACGAGCTTTCGCGAAACGCTCCGTGATGATCGAAGAAGAGATTTTATCAAGTTGATAGCCGCCGTACTCTTCAGGAACGTCTGCTCCGAGGAGACCGAGCTCGCCCGCTTCTTTCAACAATTCGACAGAGAGGTCGAACTCGTGTTTCTCGATGCGCTCGAGAACCGGCATGACGCGGTCATCGACGAATCCTGCCGTCGTGTCCCCAATCATCTTATGCTCATCTGAGAAATCCTCTGGTGTGAAGAGACGCTCTGCGTCGAGTGCGTCAATGACAAAGCTACCGCCTTTAATCAATTCATGTTCTGTACGTTCCATATCCGATTCCCCCTTAAAGTAATTCGAAGACACCAGCCGCGCCCATTCCGCCGCCGATACACATCGTGACAACCCCATACTTCTCATTGCGTCGTTTCATCTCATGCAAGATCGAGACAGAAAGTTTTGCTCCTGTACATCCGAGTGGGTGACCGAGGGCGATAGCGCCACCGTTCACGTTCACTTTCGATGGATCGATTCCGAGTTCACGGATGACACCGAGTGATTGGCTCGCGAACGCTTCGTTCAACTCGAACAATCCGACTTCTTCTAACTTCACGCCAGCCATTTCGAGTGCTTTTGGAATGGCGACGACTGGACCGATCCCCATCACTTCCGGACGGACACCGCCGACTGCGAACGAGAGGAACTTCGCCATCGGTTGTAACCCTTGGCGTTCTGCTTCTTCACGGTCCATGACGAGGACAGCTGCCGCTCCGTCTGACACTTGTGAGGCGTTACCCGCCGTGACCGAACCTTTGATTTTGAAAGCTGGGCGAAGTTTACCGAGCGCTTCGATTGTCGAATCGGCACGGACACCTTCGTCATGCTTCACGACTTTCTCTACTTCCGCGACTTTACCGTCTTCACCGAGCACGTGCTCGATGACCGTCACAGGAGCGATTTCTTCCTGGAACTTGCCACCCGCGATGGCTGCCGCCGCTTTTTGATGACTGTTGATAGCGAACGCATCTTGGTCTTCGCGCGAGATGTTATATTCGGCCGCGACACGCTCTGCCGTATGACCCATGCTCATGTAGTACTCAGGTGCCGTCTCCATGATGTGTGGGTTTGGACGGATGACATGCCCACCCATCGGTACTTGGCTCATCGACTCCATACCGCCGGCGATGATTGCCGTTGCTTGACCGATCATGATTTTTGCCGCCGCATCTGCGATGGCTTGAAGACCTGACGAGCAGTAGCGGTTGATGGTGATCGCTGGAACTTCGTGCGACAGTCCCCCCCGGACCGCCGCATAGCGAGCGATGTTCATCCCTTGCTCCGCTTCTGGCATCGCACAACCCATGATGACGTCATCAATCGGGCCTTTATATCCTGAACGCTCAAGCGTTGCCTTGATGGCATATCCCGCGAGCTCGTCCGAACGAACGTTACGGAACGAACCGCGTTTTGCTTTTCCGACCGGCGTCCGTGCGCCGGCTACGATGACTGCTTCCCTCATCTGTTATGTCCCCCTTTATCAGTTCCGTAGTGGTTTGCCTTTCACGAGCATATGTTGCATCCGTTGTTGTGACTTCGGCTCCCCGATGAGGCTCAAGAAGGCTTCACGCTCGATGTCGAGGAAGTACTGTTCGTCGACGAGCGTACCGTATGCCAAATCGCCACCACTGATGACATGTGCGAGTTTCTTCGCAATCTTCAAATCATGCTCTGAAATATAACCGCCGTAGAACATTTCGTACGCCGCGAGTTCAAGCGTCGCTTTACCCGTTTGACCGACGACTGGTAACTTCTCACGAACCGGTGCCGTATATCCATCGGCAAGTTCGAGTACCGTCTGTTTCGCATCGAACGTCAAGTGATCACGGTTCATCGAGATCCCGTCGACCGCACGGTGGTAACCGAGTGTCTTCGCATCAAATGCCGACTTCGATACTTTCGCCATCGCGATGTTCTCGAACGTCTGTTGCGCCGCCTTCTCGATGTTTTGCATCGATTTTGGCGTCTGTTCGAGGAGACGACGATACGTGTTGACGTTTCCGCCCCCACCTGGGATAAGACCGACACCGACTTCGACGAGACCCATATATGTCTCAAGCGCGGCTTGCATACGTGCTGCCGGTAAGCTAATTTCCGTTCCGCCACCAAGCGTCATGCCGTATGGTGCGGCGACGACCGGACGACTTGAATAACGAATCTTTTGAACGACTTGTTGGAACTTGTTGATGATCCAATCGAGTTCGAACCAGTTTTCGTCTTCTGCTTCCATGAGCATCATCGCAAGGTTTGCGCCGACACAGAAGTTCTTGCCGTCGTTCGCGAGGACCATTCCTTTGAAATCTTGCTCGACACGGTCAATCGACTGTTCGATCATCTGCATGATGTCGACACCGATCGCGTTGTTTGGTGATGTGAATTCGAGTGCGACGACGTCATCGCCGATATCGACGAGGCGTGCCCCACCGTTTTCTAAGATGATGCCGTTTGATTTTGCGAGTGGCTTGAGTTTCAATTCTTTCGGGTTGACGGTCTTCTCGACATACGCCTTCGACGCTTTATCGTAATACTGGTCTCCCTTATAGAATGACGTGTTACCTGCAGCAAGCATCTCATCGATCCATGCCGGGACGTCGTAGCCTTCCGCTTTCATACGTTCGACTGATTTTTCAACACCGAGGGCATCCCACATCTCGAACGGTCCGAATTTCCAACCGAAGCCCCACTTCATCGCATCGTCAATCGCAACGATTGTGTCTGCAATCTCACCAGTAAGACGTGCCGAGTAAGCGAGCGTCTTCGCCGTGATTGGCCAGAGCAGTTGTCCGACGCGACCTTTGTTCAAGATGGCACCTTTCAACTTCGCTTTCGAACCAGGAAGTGATTTGATTTGATCAAGTTCAGGACCTGTAATCGCTTTCAATTGTTCGTATTCGAACGTCTGAAGATTCAATTCCTGAATGACCTTTCCTTCTTTCTTATAGAAGCCTTGACCGGCCTTTTGTCCGATCCAACCTTTTTCCACGAGTTGCTTCATTTCTGAAGGGACGTCGAACGTGTCCTTCTCTTCCCCAGCTTCGAGCGTCTCGTAGACGTTACCCGCCACGTGGACGAACGTGTCGATTCCGACGACATCGAGTGTGCGGAACGTCGCAGATTTCGGACGACCGATGAGTGGACCTGTGATCGAATCCATCTCTCCGATTGACGCGTTTTGCTTGAGCATCTCTTCGAACGTGACGAGGAGACCGTATGTCCCGATGCGGTTACCGATGAAGTTCGGCGTGTCTTTGGCTTCGACGACACCTTTCCCGAGTCGGTCTTCCGCGAAGCGTGACATGAAGTCGATGACCGGGCGTGCTGTCTTCTCCGTCGGGATGAGTTCGAGCAACTTCAAGTAGCGCGGTGGGTTGAAGAAGTGCGTTCCGAGGAAGCGTGATTTCAATCCTTCTGGAAGGGCACTTGCCATCGCTTCGATGGAGATCCCTGACGTGTTCGAGCTAAGGATCGCATCTTCACGGATGTAAGGTGCGATCTTCTCGAAGAGCTGTTGCTTCACATCGAGGCGCTCGACGACGACTTCGATGACCCAGTCCGCTTCTTTCAAACGCTCTAAATCATCTTCTAAGTTCCCGACTTCGATGAAGTTGAGATGGTCGGCTGTCGCAAGTGGTGCCGGATTTTGTTTCAATAGCTTCTGACGGTTTTCTGAGGCGATGCGATTTCGTACTTCTGGTGACTCGAGCGTCAACCCTTTCGCTTCCTCTTTTGCTGTCAATTCACGTGGTACGATGTCGAGCATGAGCGAACGAATCCCCGCGTTCGCCAAGTGAGCCGCAATCCCCGCCCCCATTACTCCTGAACCGATGACGACCGCAAAACGAATTGAGTTCGTCAAACGGAGGTCGGTTGATTGTTCGATGTGACTCGTCATAGTGTTCCCCCCTAAAATGAGAATGAATAGTGATTCATTTCACGCGTAAAAAAAATCGCAATCACCATCGTGTTTACTCTTCTATCATAAATGAATGAACATTCATTCGCAAGCGTTCATTTTTCAATTTCATTCCATTTTTTGATTGAACGATTAGTTTTCAATCGATGTGGTATAGACAAAAAGAGTCAAATTTAGAAAGGGGAATGTACGCATGCGCGATAATCGTCTGAACACTGCAGGTAGTCGAAAGGATTTTGAGTCGTTTAAAAAGGACGCACAAGAACAGGCGCACCAACCAGGAATCGATTCGAAGATGGAGCCCTTCCCCATCTATGAACGGGAAGACTATAAGGGAAGTGACAAGTTAAAAGACAAGGTCGCGATCATCACCGGCGGGGATTCCGGGATTGGGAAATCGGTCGCCATCTTCTTCGCCCACGAAGGTGCGAACTCGGTCATCGTTTATAAGGACCAAAACGAGCTCGAGGACGCGGAAGCGACGAAAGAACGGATTGAAGATTTGGGTCAAGCCTGCCTCTTGCTGCAAGGAGACCTCGGGGAATCTTCCTTCTGTCAACGAATCGTCGAGGAGACGCTCGAGACGTTCGGTCACATCGACATCCTCGTCAATAACGCCGCCGAGCAGCATCCGCAGGAATCACTCCTCGACATCTCGGACGAACAGCTCGAGAAGACGTTCCGCACGAACATCTTCAGCATGTTCTACTTAACGAAAGCCGCGCTCCCCTACTTAAAAGAAGGAGCGAGCATCATCAATACAACTTCGATCACGGCATATGAAGGAAACGATCAGCTAATCGACTATGCGTCGACGAAAGGCGCCATCACCGCGTTCACCCGCTCGCTCGCCAAAAACTTGGCGGACAAGAAGATTCGCGTCAATGGGGTCGCGCCAGGACCGATTTGGACACCGCTCATCCCATCGACGTTCGATGCAGAGAAGGTCAAATCGTTCGGGGACTCTTCCGGTATGAAACGTCCGGGGCAACCGGCCGAACTCGCACCGGCCTATGTCTATCTTGCAAGCGATGACTCGACGTATGTCAGTGGCCAAGTCATTCACGTCAATGGTGGTACAGTGATTAATGGATAATTTTGAAACAGGCTCAGTCATCATGTACTGAGTCTGTTTTTATGGGAAATTAATCCACTACATGATACAGTGGTTAACAGATATTACTTCGTTAATCAGATGAAAGGAAGGAGTTAGTGATAGATGATTCATTATCAATTGACAAAAAATGATTTTTTCATGCTACAAAAAAATTTTATTGAAAACTCGGTTTCGGAAAAACGGAAATCTTTACTTATCACGATTGTACTCATGTTGCTGACAGCTTTTTATGGATTTGCCCTCGCAATCACCTTGTTACCTGAAACAATGTCCGCCGCTATCATCCTCATACTCGCTGTCGGTACCGCTGTTGTAGCACCGCTTCTCTTGTTCCCATTCTTCAAGAAAGTGCATTTTACAATTAGGCTGAAACTATTACGTTCCATATTTCGACAGGAATCGAAATGGCCACGTGACTTGACATTATCAATTTATGAGAACGGAATTGAAGTCAACTCTCTCCACAACGCCGTCAATAAACAGGTTCGAGTCTCATGGAAAGCAATTGAAAGAGTAAGTGAAGACGAAACCAACTATTATCTATACATCGAAGCGACGGAAGCAATTATTATACCGAAGCGAAAGTTGCGTGAGACTAATCAAACAACCCTCAATCACTTGTTACAAAAATACTTAAATATCACTCTCTAAGCAACTATATTCAAGGTTCAATACTCCCTAGACATACATGCATATGACAAACTACAAAGGAGCAGATGTTATGGTCACCACGTACAAACTGACGCTTGAAGATTTTTCAGCTTTCCAAAACGACATGATTCACCATTCTGATCAACATAAACGAATTCGCAGCGTATGGTTGAAATATATGAATATTCCGCTATTCGCGCTTGGGTTCATTGCTACAATCTTATTATTTCCTAATCTCGAATCGACGATGACCAAATTGTTGATCACATTCGGAATTGGGATGTTGTTCGCCCTATTACTTAGACCGCTGTTAAAAGATTTACATGCCCCACTCTACCTTTGGCAGATCCGTCGCACCCTCAAAAAACAGAACGTTTGGCCAAAAGACATTAAGCTTCAGTTTTCTGAAACTCACGTCGAAATGCAAGCCGTTCGCGGTAGTATCCACCGTACGACACAAGTTCCTTGGACATCTATTCTTCGCGTATATCAAGACGATTCGTATCGCTTCCTTTATTATGAAGAGGATGAAGCTTTGATTATCCCGAAAATGAAAGATGGGATTACCGAAGTCGAACAAAGTGAAATCGATCGGATACTCGAAAAACATCTACACACAGAAAAGCACACAAGTTCAACGTGAACTCGTGTGCTTGTTTTATTTCTTCACCATTCCTTTTAATACGAACGCCACGTTCGCCGGACGCTCCGCGAGGCGGCGCATGAAGTATCCGTACCAGTCACGACCGTATGGCACGTAGACACGGACTTTGTATCCTTGGCGTACGAGCTCGAGTTGACGCTCGACACGGATGCCGTATAGCATCTGGAACTCGAACTGGTCGAGTGGGATGTTGTTTTCTTTGACGTGCTCGATGACGGCGTCAATCATATGGTCATCGTGTGTCGCGATGGATGCGTAGTTCCCGTTCGCAAGATGGAGTTTGACGAGCTTCACGTAGTTATGGTCGACGTCCTCTTTTTCAGGGAACGCGACCGTCGCCGGCTCTTTGTATGCCCCTTTGACGATCCGGAGGTTCGGCTTGAGCGGTGCGAGGTGATTGATGTCATCTTCCGAGCGATATAAGTACGACTGGATGACCGTCCCGAGACCGTCGAATTCAGACTTCAGCTTTTTGAACAATTCGAGCGTCTTCTCACAGCGCTGCTCATCTTCCATATCAATGGCCACAAAGACCCCGACTCTTTGTGCGACCGTCAAAATTTGACGCATGTTGTCTTCAATCAACTCGTCCGAGATATCGAATCCGAGTGACGTCAACTTGAGTGACATATAGGCATCTAATTGCTCTTCTGCCATAATTTCAATCGCACGCATGATCTCGTCGCGATTCGTATTCGCCTCTTCGACCGTCTTAATAAATTCCCCGAGGTGGTCGACCGTGACCGACAACCCTTTCGCGTTCAATTCGCGAATCGTCGGAACGGAAGCCTTAAAGTCTTCCCCTGCTACAAAGCGTGATGCACCAAATCGTAGGCCATATTTCTTTGCCAAACTGTTGAGTGTTTTGTTTTGTGACATGTAGATAAATCCATCGCGCAACACTTTTTCCATCTGATTTTCCCCCTTACTTTTACACCCATCTATCTCTATGATGATGTCTGCAATTATTATGACACACAAACGTCAATTCGTCTGTATTTTTGTAACCGTTTGCAGCACTTTCTTCCCAACTTTTCAAAAAAGACAGACGCCCCGTAGGACGGCTGTCTTATAGGCTTGTCGAAGGTGCGACATAGAGCAAAATACTGAGGAAGATGAACACACTTCCGGCTAGGACGAACAAGTGCCAAATCGCATGGTTGAACGGCAGTTTTTGCCACACATAAAACACGATTCCGACCGAATAGGCGATCCCTCCTGCGAGGAGAAGCATGAACCCTTGATGCCCGAGTGATTCATATAGCGGACGGATGGCGATGATGCAGATCCAGCCGAGTGCGAGATACGTCACATTCGACACCCACATATACTTCCCGGTCGAAAACAGTTTCCAGACAATCCCGAGAATCGCCACTCCCCATACGATCCCGAACAACGTCCAGCCGAGCGTCCCGTGAAGCGTCACAAGGGCGAACGGCGTATAGCTTCCGGCGATGAGTAAGTAAATCCCCGCGTGGTCGAACACTTGCAGCACCCGCTTCGCCCGTGGATGCGGGATGGCGTGCATGAGCGTCGAGAATAAGTAGAGTAAAATCATCGATGCCCCGAACACACTTACCGCCGTGACGTTCCACGTGCTCCCACTTTCCGTCGCACTCATGACGAGTAAGACGAGGGCGACGATGCTGAAGATGACTCCTAAGCCGTGCGTGATCGCGCTCGCAATCTCTTCCCCGAGCGTGTCGGCATGGAGCATCTCTTTGAGTTGTTCTTGTTTCATATGCTCCCACCTTCCATAACTGTTCCTTCTAGTATGGACATTTCCCGATTCGAACGCAAACAAAAACACGGGCTACCGATTAGCCCGTGTCGAGATTATGCGACTTCTTTCACCGGAACGTCACATTCCATTTGTGCAGCCCGCATGGCGCGTGCCCGTTTGTGGAACAAGACGAGCAGCGTCAACGTACCGAGTGTCGAAATGACATACGGAAGGACCCCGTCCAGCTTGAATCCAATCGGTGCCGTCAAAATATAGAACCAGACCGCATACAACATGAACGTCCCCGGAAGGAGCGCGATGTAATGGTTCTTCCCTTTGATGTAGAGGTACATCGCCCCGACGAACAGTGCGATGACCGCCGTCGTCTGGTTCGCCCAGTTGAAGTATTGCCAAAGCATCTGGAAGTCCATGTTCGTGAGCACGTATGAGATCGCGAAGAGTGGAAGTGCGATCCAGAGGCGCGACGAGAACTTCTTCTGTGCGATCGACAAGTAGTCCGCGATGATCATACGGGCACTACGGAATGCCGTGTCGCCTGACGTGATCGGTAAGACGATGACACCGAGAATCGCGAGCGTTCCACCGATGCTACCGAGCATGAGTGTCGCCACTTCTTGGACGACGAGTGCCGGCGTCCCTGAGTTGATGAGTCCAAGCAATTCACCTGGCTCGAAGATGGCCATCGCAGCCCCAGCCCAAATCATGGCAATGACTGCTTCGGCGATCATCATACCGTAAAAGATTTCACGCCCGTTGCTTTCTTTCATCGTCGTCCGCGAAATGATCGGCGACTGTGTCGCATGGAAGCCAGAGAGCGCCCCACACGAAATCGTGAAGAAGAGGAGCGGCCAGATCGGCAAGCCGTCCGGATGCATGTTCGTCAATGTCATCTCCGGGATTTGGTAGCCTTGTGCGAACAAGCTGACCGCGATCCCGATAGCACTGACGACGAGTAGTGCCCCGAAGAACGGATAGATGCGCCCGATGATCTTATCGACCGGAAGGAGCGTCGCCAAGATATAGTAGGCGAACACGCCGAAAATGACGAGCATGAGCGTCGATGCGTTTCCGTCGAACAAGTTGTTGATCATGTTACTCGGAGACGTGACGAACACCGTTCCGACGAGTAACAGAAGTAAAAGTGCGAATCCGTTGACGATGTGGCGGAGCGAGCGTCCGAGGAACTTCTCCGCTAGTTGTGGCAAGTGTGCACCGTTATTCCGAAGGGAAATCATTCCTGTCAAATAGTCGTGTACCGCCCCGGCAAAAATCGACCCGAAGACGATCCAAAGAAATGCGACCGGTCCGTAGAGCGCCCCCATGATCGGTCCAAAGATTGGTCCGACACCGGCGATGTTCAGTAATTGAATCATCGAGTTCCGTTTTTTACCCATCGGCACGTAGTCGATGCCGTCCTGGGAAGCGTAAGCGGGCGTCGTCCGCTCTTCCTTGATGCCGAACGTCTTCTCGACGTAACGACCATATACCAAATACCCGACCAAAAGTAGTGCGAGTGCGACAAAGAATGTAATCATCTGTCAGTCCCCTTTTCCGTCCATATGTAGCTGATCCCCGTCAGCTCTTCGGTTTACATGTGTCATGTAACCGATTACATGATTGATTATACAAGAAGAATCTATTAAATGTAAGGGTTTTCATTCACATTTTTGCCACAAAAAATGAGCCCCCATTCAGGAAGCTCATTTCCAATTAACGAAGCGCTGGTTCACCGACGTGGCCGGCACCGACGACTTTCATTTCTGACTTCGTCTGACCGTCTTTTTCACTGACGACTTCGACTGTTTGGCGAAGCTTGAGCGGTTTGACAGACAGTACATATTCCCCGTTCTCATTTGCGACCGTCTCAGCCAATACACGATTGCCGTCGCGAAGCGTCACGTCAGCTCCAGGAGCCGTCATACCCGTCACGCGTTTTGAACCTGGTTTGATCGTATCTACCGTGAGGGTCAATACGAACTCTGGTGCTGTCGGCTCGAGACCGAGCGTATACGTCCGGAAGAGACGCCCCGCTGCGTCCGCACGAGTCGCGTCTGTCGCTTCGATGCCTTCGTAAAGGTTCAAGTACTGCTTGCCGGCATCTGCTGTCTCAAATGTCACAGAACGTTTTGCGTCCGTGACAATCTTCCAGTTGTTGTCGGCTTTATAGTCCAAGTTGCTGCCACTCGACACGATATAGTCCGAGATGACGTTACGTGTCTCATACGCTGAGCGATAGACGATGTTCTTCCCGCCACCGAGACCCGGGAACGAAGACGAGCCGGCACGGTAGTTGTTCGTCGCGACCAAGAATTCTTGGTCCATCGTGATCGGTTGACCGTTATACTCGACGTTCTTCACACGATTGGCGTTCTCGTTGACGAGCTTCCCGCCGACATCGAACTTCGCCGGACCTGTGACATCGATCTCATACGTCAAACCGTCGAGGACATCGAAGTTATAGCTACGGAACTGGAGGTTGAGGAGGTTTTCCCCATCTGTCTCGATTTGGTCATATGCCCCCGCTGACATCTCGAGCCAGTCCATGACGTCTTTCCCTGTCACTTTGACGACTTCAAGCGTGTTCGGATAGACATATAGGTCCGCCACGTTCTTCAAGGCGATTTGACCTTTCGGGATGTTCGTGTAATAGCTTGCGTCCGTCAACTCACGCCCACCCGCTTTGAACGGTGCCCCTGCCGACAAGAGTGGCAGGCCTTTATAAGGTGAAAGCTCCGGGTTCGTCTCGAGTTCTTTCTCGACGTACCATTTCTGTGCGTTCGTCACGAACTGGACCGATGCATCGTCACGGACGAGCGCGAAGTAGCTTTGAATATCGTCTTGAATTTGTCCGACCGGTTGGTTGATGTAGTCGATCGTCGCCAAGTGGTCGTCTTCGATCAACGCTTGGATTGTCGGGTCGACCGCCGTATCGGCTGTCACCGTGTCGAGCGCGGCCGATGCGTCAAGAATCTGCCATTTGCCGTCGACGAGCTCGAGTTCGAAATCGATGACGCCGAGGTCTTTCCCTTGGTTGTTCGCCATGACGACCGGTTTGCCGTTGATCGTCCCTTTTGCCATATCGACGTTCGGGAACGAAGCGAACATACCTTTCGCATCCGGGAAGCGACCGTGCTGGTGCCCCGTCATGACCATGTCGAGCCCATCAATCTTCGTGAGCGCATATCCGACGTTCTCTTCGCTGTCGAGTTGTTCGTCCGCAAGTGCTGCACTTTCGCCGATGCCTGAGTGCGCGAGCGCGACGACGACGTCTGCTCCTTGGTCTTTCAATTTTTGAACCGATTCACGTGCCGATGGGATGATGTCCTCTGCCGTCACGCGACCTTGTAGGTTTCCTGAATCCCATGACATGATTTTCGGCGGAACGACACCGAACACACCGACTTTGATTGTATGTGTTTCCCCGTCTGTGTCCGTGACCGTCCGTTCGATGATTTGGACCTCTTGTCCATCCACGTTGAACTTCGAGACGATCGGGTTGCCTTCTAAGTCTTTGACGTTCGAGTTGACGAAACGGAGCTTCCCTTTCGATCCTTCCATCGCGTTGTACAAGAATTCGAGCCCGAAGTTGAATTCGTGGTTCCCGAGTGTGACGGCGTCATAGTTGAGTGCTGCCATCGCCTTATACATCGGATGTTCGAACGCTTCATTCTTGCCCGCTTGAAGCTCACGGACGTAGTCGCCAAACGGTGTCCCTTGAATCGTATCGCCGTTATCGAACAAGAACGTGTTCGATTCCCCAGCGGCTGTACGATGTTCATTGATGAGTGTCGCGACTTTCGTCAACCCGATCGTGTTGTCGACTTTGTCTTGGAAGTAGTCATAGTTCGTGATGTTCGTATGTAAGTCTGTCGTCTCTAAGAAACGGAGCTTGACGATATCCTCGTCGACTTCTGCCAAAACGTTTGGTGCCTGTAGCGGTAAAACGGTTGGTAACACGAGCGCGGTCGCGATCGACCATTTTAAGGCTGTTTTCATGTTCATTTCCCCTTTTTACAAAAAATGACCTAACCTCTTTCACTATACCACCCGTTTGTAAACGCCACCATTATTTTTTGTAAAAATTGACGGATATTTAGACTAGGATGAAAGTACACTAATTGCGAGGAGAGGGAGCTCGTTGATTATCGAAATTGATGGCTATTGGGGCAGCGTTTGCCTGAGCGGAAAGAAGTGCTCCAAACAGAGAATAAGTGAAATGTATCGACAAACGAAAGAAATGGTGACCTATATACAAGACTTTCCGGACATGTTTTGTCGGCTCTACGGTTTTGACCGTATTCCGTATTCAGACGAGGTGAGCATCGATCTCGTCCTAGACACGGACACGGACCATATTTATACCCCGTTTGAATAAGTACACGAAAAGACTCAACCCCTCCAATCGGAGAAGTTGAGCTTTTTCATGTAGCGTTGAATTTTCCCATACATCGCGTTTTCTTTTTAATCGTATAGTGATGCGTTCTCAAGTAATTAATCTGCTCTGTGGGTACTTATGTGACTTAAGAAACAACTTTTTAAAAATCGTTTAATTTTTTAAAGCCTTCATCGAATGTGTTAATGAAGGAATTCTCATCATAGTAAAAAGTTAAGTAAGGATTTTTTTCTTCTTTATTTTTGAAAATAACCTTGTATAGATAGTTAGTTGAAACTTCAAATTCTTGAGCATTTATAATCTCATGTTTTGATGAAATTTCCGTTTCATACATCTCAAAATCATTTTGAATCTTTTCAATATTTTTCTCATCTTCAGAAGATAAAGGAATTTTAGATGAAAGCATTAAATATTTTTTATTCTCTTCATCAATGACAACAAACGATTCATTATCAACTAAAAAAGAAGGGTTATTCGGATTCTCGAAAAATCGGCTTTCAGATTCAACGATAAATTCAAAATCATTCCCATCCACTAGTGATTTTGCTTTACTAATCGAAGATTGATTCATATAGAAAAGCACTCCCACAATAACAATTAGAAACCCTAAAATACTTATTAACTTCTTCATGATGGGACCCTACTTTCATGATTAATCTGGTGTTATTCCTTGTAAATACCAAGCTGCAGATGCCGTTCTATTAAGGTAAAGATATGCATCGCCTGTTGTAGTTGCCCAATGGTCGTTAATGCGAACAAACTCGTTAGTAAAGCTTCTCGTAATTGCAAATCGATCTTTATAAACTGTTTTATATTTTGCATAGCCTTTAACTGTGACAGTGTGAGCACCGTAAGGAGCATGATTGATACTTAAGTATGAGGGTCCGTAAGAATTAATATAACTCTTATATTCGCTATAGCTGGCGCCTAGTTTCCAACTTGGATCATTTGCAGTAGACTGAGTTCCTTTTCCCATAGCTTGGGCGCCTACTTTAAAAAGATCATCATTATGATACCAGTATACTCCATTCGCAGAACTAAAATAAGACGATTTAATCATAGCGGCATAGCCTTTGTCTCTATTCGTCTGACTTTGCGAACCGTAATGATAATTAATAATTTCTAAAGTTGCAATTACTGCGCAGTCATTTTTTTCTTTATAGATTGTCAAATCTTGATTAATTTCGCCAACACTTTTTGTAGCGCTTTCAATTTGAGTTACGCTTAAGTTGGTAATCCCACTTTCCTTATTAGGATAATACCGTAATAGCCATAATTTTGGATCAGTAATTTTGTCCCCTACACCATTCCCTTCATTGGCCCCGTAATAGATAGAATCTAAAATTTCTTCTGCAGTTTCTACATTTTCAATAAGAGGTTCTTGATTTTTTTCACTAGATTTATTTACTTTTTTAAATTCTCTCTTTAATTCCTTTAAAGATTTATTTGAGTATTTTTTATCCACTATATTATTATGTTCGTCAATTGCAAAATAGCCGAAACCATCCGAATATAATTTTGAGCTTTCTTCAAAGTATCCTTCTTGAACTGATTCATGTGAGTATCTGACGAGTTCTCCTGAAACAGAATCTACAATGATATATCCATGATCAAAAATCAACATAGTTTCTATTGCTTCTTCACTTAAATCAAATATTGGAATTACCTTCTGAATTTCAAATTCTCCTTCGACGAAGTCTTTACTCCATATGGATTGTTTATCTCCTTCTGCAATTAAAATCGCTTCAGTAAGTCCACTAGCAACAGAGACAATCAACTGCTCAGAGTTTACCGTTCTTAAAGACGAATGCATTTTTTTAGGAATTTTATCAAGTAATTTTTGCTTCATTTTTGTAGACATATCTGCAATTCGATTTTCATTTACGCTTTTTAAATTAAACGTTGCCTCAACGGTTCCTATTTGAGCAATGGGTAAAATGACAATAGTAGAAAAAATAAAACTTTTTAAAAGAAATGAATTTTTCATTAAATCACCTCCTTTTTATTCCTTTTTATAAAACCAATTACAATAATAATACAAAAAAGTATTGTAATAGTAGATACGTTACATAATAAGATGATTATGCTAATTTTTAGATAATCCCTTTAATCTTTTTTTATAAGCGACGCCATTAGTGTTTGAAATGGATATCAATGATATATGCCAAAACAAAAGCCCAAGTTCTCCGTGTCGCGGAAAACCTGGGCTTATCTTTATGAACGTGAATGGTCCTGTTGCTTCAATCGCTTCAAACGTCGCCCGCACCGGGTAAGCATGCTTCCCGCGCACCGCTTCTGTGAGGCGGACGACCATCAAGGCGACCGCTTCGTCCCCGCACATCAATTCGAGCGGTAACTGTTCGACGTTCAAGTCTTGGCCATAGCCGTTTCGGAGCAACAGCGTCGCCGTCACGTCCGACTCGTTCGTCTCGATGTGGACGAGCATCATGTTGAACTCGTTCTCGCCGACCGGTGGCGTCGACACGTTCGTCCGGGCGAGCTGTTCCCACGCGGCTGTTGAGAACGGAATTTGTCCGATTTGCTTCGCGTCACGTGTCGCGAGGTATTCGTTCACGGTGATGACGTGGACGCCTTTTCCTTCAAGCGCCTTGACGTAACTCGGCAAAGCGGCGACGAGGGTCTTCCCTTCCCCTGTCGGCATCTCCGAGATATTCCCTTCGAGAAGGGCGAATCCACCGATGAGCTGGACGTCGTAATGACGCATCCCGAGCACGCGGACCGATGCTTCGCGGACGAGGGCGAACCCTTCTTCGGCGATGTCATCGACTTTCTTTCCATCCAAGAGACGTGCCTTGAGCGTCTCCGTATATGTACGCATCTCGTCATCCGAGAGTGCTTGCATCGTTGTCTCTAAGTCGTTGATTCGCGCGACCCGTCGTTCGTACGCTTTCAAACGCCGGCTTTGATCATTCGTTAATTGTTTTACAAATTGGATCACACTAATAGCCTCCATCTTTCTGTCAATTCATCTGTTACATACTCGTCTATTATAACGAAAATCGAGTGAATCCGGAGATTTTTTTACTAAAACTTCCTAAAAGTTGGTTTTGTCATGTTAAAAACCTATAAATTTTGGTTAATTTTCAAAAAGTCTTTGTAAAAATATTTTCAATTCACTATTTGAGACGGCGTGAGACTGTGTTACGATGAGAAAAACAGAACATTTGTTCGTAAAAAGGAGTGGTGACGATGCGCAGACGAATCTTTTGTATCGACAGCGTCTCGTTCTATGCCAGTTGCGAGTGTGCCGCGCGCAACAAAAATCCTTACCGCACAAAGCTTGTCGTCCTCTCAAACCTCCAGGATAGCGGGGCACTCGTCCTGGCGGCGACCCCGAAGATGAAGCAGCTCGGCATCAAGACCGGGTCGCGTCGCTTCCACATCGACCGTCTTCCGTGGCACGAACGGAGGGATGTTTTGTATGCCGAGGCGCGGATGAGTCATTACTTGAACGTCTCCATCCAAATCATCCACATCCTCCATCAGTTCGCCCCACCCGAAGCGATTCGCGTCTACTCGATTGACGAGACGCTCGTCGACATGACGGGGACGGAGCGGCTATTCGGAAGTGACGAGCACGTCGCACACCTCATGCGCGCGACGATTTTTCGCTATACAGGCATCCCTGTGACGATTGGTATCGGACCGAACAACGTCCTCGCCAAGCTCGTCCTCGACTTGCATGCGAAAAAGGAAGGTGTCGCCACGTGTCTCCTCCACGATGTCGAACGGCTCATCCATCCGGCGCCGATCGAGAAGATGTGGGGTGTCGGATCGAAGATGGCGGTCCACCTGCAGCGGCTCGGTATTTGGACGATTGGTGATTTGGCCCGTTATCCGCTCGAGTCTCTTCATGAAAAATTCGGCGTCATCGGTGCCGAACTCTGGCATCACGCCTGGGGCATCGATGAGTCGCCGACCATCTTGCCGGCGAGCTCCTTATTCGGGGCGAAACGGACACGACCGAAGTCGATTGGACACGGAATCACCCTCATGAAAGATTACACGACGTACTCCTCGATTCGGCTCGTCCTACAAGCGATTGCGGTCGAGGTCGGGATGCGGACCCGGCAAGCGGGACTCGTCGGAGGAACGATTCATCTCGGGGTACGCTATACGCGGACGAGCGACCGAGGTGGGTTCAGTAAACAAAAGAAGCTCCCCCGCTTCACAGCGGACGAGCAAGAGTTTTTACCCATCTTGTTGCAACTATTTTTAGACGGCTGGGAAGAGACAGAGGCCGTCCGCTACGTCTCGGTCGCACTCGGCAAACTCGAGCCACGGAGCGACCACGTCCAATTGTCGTTCTTCGAAGACGAATGGGCGAAGGCGAAACGGCTCGACTTCCTCGATTTGATTGACGGTTTGAACGTCCGGTTCGGTCGCGGCACAATCCGACCGGCGTCGAGCTTACTGAAAGACAGTCCGCTTCGGACGCGCCAACGCTTAATTGGCGGACACAAACAAGGAGGCGATTCCTCATGAGTAAGACCCGCTATCGTGACCGAGGTGAATTGAAATGGATCCCATTTCTCATGCCCGAGCACGTCGCTCTATTGAAACGTTATTATGCCCAAATTCAAAAGATCGAACTACCCGACTTGGACGAACAACTCCTCTATCTTTGGCAGACCGAGCTCGAACGAGCCATCCGTGAAGGCGACCAGGTCGAGGTGACCTTGTTCGTAGACGGCTTGACGAAAAGCATGCGCGGCTACGTCCACGCCATCTATTATGCCGAGCGCGAAGTCGAACTGTTCGACGGTGAAGTACGGCGCGTCCCATTCGGAGATATCTTGTCCGTTCGTTAAGACGCCTCGATTGCCTCTTGTGTTGTCTCGAACGTCTCAATCCCGTCGAGTAGTCCATAGTGAGCAAGCGTTGCCCGGACCGACGGTGACAGGTGCGCGAAGATGACGTGACGGTCGGCCGCTTTCAGTTCGGTGACGACACGACGCAACTCCTCGACTGCGGTCACATCGATGACCGGGCAGCGGTGGAAGTTGAAGATGAACACGTTCGGCTCCCGATGGATGTGATGGAGGACGTGCTCGAACAGCTCGACCGCACCGAAAAAGAGCGGACCTTCTACACTGAAGACGATTTGTCCGTCCCGCGTGACGTAACGTTCTGTCCGTTCACGCACGTCGATTGTATCCGCCATCCGCTTCGCAAAGAGCGCGAGCGCACAGATGACCCCGACCTCGACGGCGACGACCAAATCAATGAATACCGTCAATAGTAGCGTGACGAGCAAGACAAGCGACTCGGATGAACGATGACGTAACATCGCCATCACGTGATGACGCTCGGACATGTTCCAGGCGACACGCATCAAGATTGGAGCGAGTGCGGCGAGCGGCACGTAACTCGCGAACGGTGCGAGGACGAGCACCGCAACGAGGACCGTGATGCCATGAATGACACCGGCGCGTCGGCTGACCGCTCCCGCCTGAATGTTTGTCGCCGTCCGAGCGATCGCACCTGTCGAAGGGATTCCGCCGAAGAACGGCGTGATTACGTTCGCGATCCCTTGTCCGAACAGTTCCTTGTCCGGCTTCATCTTCGTCCCCGCCATCCCATCGGCGACCGTTCCCGAAAGAAGTGACTCGAGCGCACCGAGGAATGCAATGGCGAACGCAGACGGAAGGAGCGTCGTGATCAAGTCGACGTCGATGGCGAGCCAGTTGAATTTTGGCAGTCCGCTCGGGATGCCGCCGTAGGCACTCCCGATGGTCGCGACTGTACCTGGGATGAGGAGACTGACGAACGTCGGGACAAGCATCGCCATGAGTAAGAGCGGTAAACGAAACGGCAGCTTCGGCACGAGCCAAAGCGTCAAAAAGCCGATCCCGGCAATGACAATCGGCCACATCGATGCTTCGGGCAACGCCTGACCGAGACGAAGCAGATTCTCGTGAAAATGTGGCGCCTTTTTAAATGTGACCCCGAACAACTCATCGAGTTGGTCGACGAAGATGACGACGGCAATCCCGGCCGTGAAGCCGATGGTGACGGCACGGGGCATGAAGCGGATGAGCCGTCCGACCCGAAGCACACTTATGAGGAACAGTAAGATCCCCGCAAGAACGGTCGTGACGAGCAATCCCTCATATCCGTATGCGAGAACGACACCCGAGACAATCGGGATGAACGCTCCCGTCGGTCCGGCAATTTGGAACGTCGAACCCCCGAACAGGCTGACGAGGATTCCAGCGAAGATGGACGTGTAGAGCCCATACACCGGCGGGACCCCTGAGGCGATGGCGAATGCCATGGCGAGCGGGATGGCGACGACACCGACCGTGATTCCGGCCGAGATGTCCTTTTGCCACATCTCACGTGTGGAGAGTGAGTCTTGCATCATACATTCCTTCTTTCCAATCAGTTCAAAAACGAGTTTAGTGTACGCCTGGAAAGAGGGCTTGTAAACGGGTTGAGAAAAACATTAACAGAATGTACAAAAGAACTTTTAATCATCAGTTTAAATTGCTTTTGTTGAATACGACGTGAATAATTCTTCTCATCTATCATCAATTTGATTGAAACATACAGAAGGACGCACCTCTTAGATACGTCTACACGGTACAACTCATACAATTTTCTCAAGCTTGCCACGGTTGATTCGATAGACATCCTCACATAAGTAATCGATATCTTCTTGATTGTGACTCGTCATTAAAATAGTCTTCCCTTCTTCTCGGAAAGCAAGTAATAGTTCACGTAACGATTCGACACTATCATGATCTAATGCATTGAACGCTTCATCCAAAATCAAGATGTGTTGGTTTTCCATAATCGCCTGTGCGATAGCAAGTTTTTGCTTCATTCCAAGCGAATAGTTTTTCACTTTTTGTGAATTGTCTGGGTTTAATCCTAAAATCAACATTGTCTTTCGAATTGTCTCTTCATCAATCTGATTTTGAATTTGTGCCAGTTCTTTTAAGTTTTCAAATCCTGTCTTATTGGCAATATAACCTGGACGATCGATAATCATACCGACACCTTCCGGGAAGCGCTGCTCTTTTCCAATTTGTTTCTCCTCAACGTACACTTCTCCATGATCAGGGAACACAAATCCACACATCATTTTGAACAAGACGGATTTGCCAGATCCGTTCGGTCCGACAATTCCGACAATCCGCCCTTGTGGAACAGTCAAATCCACCGCATCAAATAACAAATTGCCTTTGTAGGATTTCGTTACATTTTTTAATTCGATCACTGCAGTCATATTCATCCTCCTCATACATGCAAACTTCTTCTTAACAACAACGTGATCCCGAGCATCAGTACAATCAGTGCTCCAAGCAACTGTATAAACACGGTCCACATCGAAGTAGACTCAAGAACGATTAACGCGTTCATTCCGATTGGTAACCAGTTGACATGCAGACTTGGAAATAAAAATAAAGACAACAGACCGATAACGGTCGGTACAACATATACTTCTCGAATCATCCAAGACAGCATGAAGCAAAGCAACGTATACACGAGACACTGCAAAACAGTACTCACAAACAGAAAACCTAAAACGCTCGCGAAAGCATACCCCTGATAAGTTTGATGGACGTCAAATGGTACATTCGACAGAAATGCCATCAGTAAGGTCAGTCCAATTAAACTGAGTGTAAGGATTGAGAAGAACACAGTCTCCTGAAGGAGAATATTGCGAAACCAACGATGCGGACTCTTATAACGAATCAACTTGTAATGACTAATTTCCAAAAGTTCTCGCTGCATGCGAAGTTGACTCATATAGGTCGCACCAAAAAAGAGAATCACATAGGACATAAAGGACAAATAAGAAAAATAATCTGCCCCCACTCCAATGAAGGTTGCTACGATCACTTCATCAGCCGTCGCCCCTTCTCTCCTATTCAAAATTCCGTTGTAAGAAATATGAAGGATAGCCAACCCAGCATATAAAAGGTATGCTCCGTTCCCTCTCCATTGCTTCCACTCTATTCGTTGAATCGTTGAAAGTTGACGGAACAGCAGCCCTTGACCCAAGATCATTCCTGTCAGGATGAGCGCAGCCACAATCAAATTTGAATACGAAACGGACGTCATTGAAATAGATAAATATGTTGTCGGCGATAGAAATGAGAATTGCTCGGGAAATAATTTAAATCCAACGACCCCAAGTAAAAATGTGAAGATCGCTTGTGTGTACAACCATCCTTTTTTAGCATGAAGAAGAAAAATCCCAGCTAACGAAAAATGAACTGTCGTCAGAAAAAGGAACCATAAACAAAGCTGAACGGGTAACGGGTACCAAGGAAGCGAGAAGCGACTTTGCAATACACTCGTCGCATTGACTTCGGTGACCATCTTCGTGTAATCACTCCAACTGGCTTCATATGGTAGTCCAATCATCATCAACGTACTGAGTATAAACAACACGGTAAATAGTGGTGCGGCTTCTACAAAAAATAGTTTTAGCGTTCGGTAAATCCAAGCTTGTGGAGTCAACATTCGAATGAGTACCTCATGACGATACTCCCGAATCAAAATCCCAACTGATAAAAATAACATGACAGGAAAGACAAAGTACGTCAGAAGATACATATCCGTCATAAGGGCATAAAATCCGTCCCATACATTCACCTCGACCTGATTTAAACGTACCGTGTCTAATATCTGTCGTTTTACCCTCAAACTATAGAGAAAGATGATGACCCCAACAAAGAGCCAGCTCCTTTTTGTAAATTCATTCATCAATCGATCAACGACCATTACTTCTCCTCCTCAAAAACTCCACTCCCGGCGTGACCGTAGATGGAATAAATAGATGCCGACACCAATGGAGAGAAAAAGAAGGAATGGCACGAAAATTGTCCAAATCGGTTGTGCCGTAATATTAAACGGAAATAGTGTGCTAAGCGGCGAGAATTTCGGAACCTGAAAAATCCCTGCCACAAAATTAAGAATGTGGTATGCCAAAAATGGGATAGAGATGGCTACAAATAAGTTGTCGAGTGTCAAAATCAACAGATACGCCATCGTCGCATACAACGACCCGTTCACACCAATCCAAACAGCATAAGAGAATCCATAGAGCATCGGATGAATCTCTTGCAAAAAGGAAAACGTCGTAGTCGGGATCACTACTCCGTCTGTCACAGCGGTGTACTCAACTAAATGGAATAGAGGTTCCACGTACATGACAAATAAAAACGTCATGAAAATCATGGAGAATAGCACGATCCCGCTCAAAATCGCATTAACCAAACCTTTCGCAACCAGATACACAGATAAATCGATACGTGTTCGTGTATACGTCAAAAAATTGTGCCGATATTCAGCCAAGATATTTGGCAAAAAGATTAAGATGGCTAGCACCGGAAACAGCATGGCAGGAATGGTAGATACACTTTCTTCAAACACCTCGATTGGGCTAAAGAACTCATACCGATCCCGAATGGTCATAAATTGCACGAACGGCACGATGAAAATGATACCGATGTATACCATGAGAGAACGCGGTGTCCATAAATTAGTGAATTCACGTCGAATAAGCTGCTTCATTCGTTAGTCCTCCTTTTCCGTGGAGACCAATTGATTGGCCATCCAATAACCGAGCACGTTCAATAAAAATAAAAGCGTAAGACTCCACACGTTCAATCGTCTGTTTATATGTAGATTAATCACACCCCATACCATCGATAAGACCAGATAAATCGTCAATCCAATCAATAAAAGGAAACTGCCGATTTTACGTGGATCAATGACATCAATGACAACTAGCAATCCGTTCTCCAAATATGAGATTTCATTCGAGATGAGTCCCACAGCACCCGACCACCGCTTGGCCTCTGAGAAGACCTGTTGAGAATTGCTATAGTCTGAAATCGTCACACCATGAATCAATCGACTCGTCTCGAGAATGGCTTGACTCATTTCTTCATCTGTTGAAGATTCAACAATATTCAGGTATACGGCATCCGCAAACACCAAATCATAGCGCCCACCAATAACAATCAACGTGATGAACAGGAACATCGATACAATCGCGATGCTAAATCCGATTTGAAGCAGTTGCTTCGCAAAACGATTTTGTTGAATTTGCATCATTTGAATGATGGATTCCGCTTGCTCAGCCCCTCCAAACCGATTGAATGCAATGCGAGTGGCATCTGACTCTGAGTGACCTTTAATCATCAAATCGTGAATCGACTGCTCTAAATGAGTTCGCGTCTCCTCTTTTAACTCAATGGTTTCTTGCAGGCGCGAGTCTGCGTTTTGATAGAGTTCGTCAATGTATTCATCCACGTGCTTCAAACGAATCACCTTCTTCATGCAAAAATAGGTTCATCAATTGTTTCACAAGACGCCATTCCACTTTCTTTCGTGCCAAGACGGCTCGTCCATCTGTCGTGATCCGATAATACTTCCGTCTTCCCCCGGGCCCTTGCTCGTCTCCCCAATAAGATTCCACACTCCCTTTTTTCTCAAGACGTTTTAAAGATAAGTAGAGTGTCCCTTCCTTTAACTCGAACGCTTCATCAGTACGTGTGTGTACGACTTTGGCGATTTCGTAGCCATACATATCCTGATTGTTGAGTAACGACAGAATCATCGTATCGATATGACCTTTCAGCATTTCTTTGTCGATTTCCATAGTGCCCTCCATTCATCATCTAATTCAACTTACCTAATTTTCCCATGCTAATACCTCGTTATGCAATGTATTTTTATTTTTGAGTCTTCTGGGTACATTAACATTAAAAATCAGATGAAAATCGAGACCATTGGGCATAAAAAAAGAAGACAGGGTCACTGTCTTCCTCTACTTCATCACATTTAATTCGTCGGAGCCTCTACGACTTGATCACCGTCTTCCGCGTCTTTCGCCAGCAACTTCACGTGACGGCCGAACAGCCACATGACGACGAGATGGGCTTTCGCCTGAGTCTTCGTATAGAACCACCACGGAAGTGCCGGTACGAACTCATGGATGGCGACGAGTCCTTCATCCGACTCCGGTAATCGTCTAAACTCGAGACGTCCCGTCTTATCCTCTTCACTCAATTTGACGAACTTCCCCCCGTCAATCGCAAAGGATGCCATATCATCCGTCGCTTCTCGTTCAAGTGATAGATGAAGTGCGACGAATGACGGATCTAGCAGCGCGATCTCCCAATCATCGTCTTCTTTTGTAGTCTGAATGAGCGGATACATAAAACGACCGAGCCATTCAAAGTACGTGTCCGCCATCCAAATTGCCGACTTCTCTTCCGGCAGACCGAACCGCTGAATCGAGCGGACGGTATACGACTTTGGCTGCTTTTTCTTCTTGCCGCCCGAGGACTGTTTCTTCTCTTCTTCAAGGGCATGTTCGACCGCCTGTTTGAATGGAATCTCTCCCTGCCCGATGCCTTCGACGGTATCTTCCGCCACCATCGCGTGCCCCATGCTCTCGACGAGCGGATAGACGGTTGCCTTCGGTTCACCCGTGACGGCCATGACCCATAGGCGCGACAGTTTGATTGTCGGGAATGGGAAGTCGATCAAGACGCGACGCTTGTCCATGACTTCGGCCGTCTGTTCAATCATCTTCCGATAGGTCATCACCTCGGGACCCCCGATGTCGATATGACGGTCATAAAGCGATTCGGCACCGACGACCGAGATGAGGGCCTGAACGGCTTCACGGATGTCGATCGGATGCGTCTCCGTCTTTGTCCACCGTGGCAGGATCATCGACGGCAATCGTTTAACAAGCTTCGCTAAAATCGGGAACGATGAACCTTCTGGACCGATGATAAGCCCAGCCCGAATCGTCGTCACCGGGACGCCTTGTCCGCCGAGGATACGTTCGACCTCGAGCCGACTCTTCAAGTGACGTGACAACGTCTTCTCTTGTTTCGGAATGATGCCGCTCAAATAGACGATTTGCTCGATATCGTTCGCCTTCGTCGCCCGGGCAAAGTTATCGGCAATGAGCGCATCCATGTCTTCAAACGTCGCCTGCGTCAAGCCACCATCCGGAATCATCGAGTGGACAAGGAACATGGCGTAGTCCGCTCCCTCACATGCTTCTCTTGTTGCCTCATATGAAAATAAGTCACAGGCACGCCATGTGATATGGGCTTCATCTTCTTTATTCTTCGTTGATCGCGACAACGCGATGATATCGTACTCTTCTTTCAGCTGTTCCATCACATTCGAGCCGATATAGCCGCTCGCCCCCGCAATGACAATCGTTTTTCGCATAAAGCTCACTCCCCTTAGTTTTCACATAGAGGTAATGTACCCGTCTTTTCGAAAAAATAAATCAGTCTAAGTATGTAGAGCCTGCCCGTTCGATACGTAATAAAATGATAATAATTAGAAAAAGGAGTAATATTAATGGTATTATGGTATTTTTTTGCTTGGATTGGGAATGATCCTCGTCGTGAGAGGGATTGTAAGTAGCGCGAAACAAGGTGGATTGATTTTAGTCGGGCTTGTGATGATCGGAGTATCCATATTTATGTTCCAAGATGGCAGCGCGGACTTGGTCGCAAGTTGGTTTGATCAAATCACGGGTCGATAGACCAGCAGTGGAATAAATCGATATCACTAGTTATAAGATTGGTAACCAACAGACTTCAATTTATGTGGAGGGAACACGACGATGAAACGGTTCAAACGAGTAAGTGCCATGGCGTTATTCGCCTTGATTGGGTTTGTTCTTTTCCACTATGCGACAGAGTCAAAGACAGGATCTGCTGCATGGACGACAGAAGCTGCGACACATCACTTCAAAGACATCTTAGACGCGCAACGAGTAGCAATTGAAGCACATACCCCGCTCGAAGATATCGAGCGAACGAAACTATCGCACGAAGATGATCTCGTTCGACTCGTCCTCGGTCAGCGGGATTGGGTCGAGCAGTTCCAATATACAATTCAGGATGTGCAAGTGGAGGAAAAAGGCGGTTTCTTATATGCGAATGCATATGTGACGAGACATCTTACATTCCAAAACGGTGTAACGACTGGGCTTGGTGACGAGATGACGATTCAATTGAGATCTCCGAATGAGGCAATAGAAGAAGTCGAGCTTGATAATCATAGTGTGACACAATCGGAACAACCTTTTTTCAAACGCTGGGTCAACCGAGTGTTGGATTGAATAAATCCCACTATCCAATTGGAAGGTGGGATTATTGTTAAAACGATAAATCTATGCCGCCACTCAAATAACGTTAAATATAGAGTCCTCTCATAACTGTTTGTTCATGGCGATGGACGCTTCTTGGAATCCGAGTCGTTTATACAATCGCTGTGCGTCTGGGTTCGTACCAAATACACTTAATCCAATGGATGTTGCACCAAGTTCTTCTGAGGCGACTTTCTCAAGTTTCTCAAACACTGCTGTCGCGTATCCTTGTCCACGGTACGTCTCTTCAATCAAAATGTGATAAATGAAAACACGTTTCGATTCAGCTTGAAACGCATACCACAAAATCCCGACACGAGTGTCTTCGTTCATTACATGAACAACGGTCTGCCCTTCCCCGGGGCGATTATCTGGGAAGAGGTCGTGAATCAATTGTGTCGATTCCTCTTGCGCCAATACCATCGGAAGTTGATAGTTTCGTGCCACATCTTTTGCATAATCGTCAATCAACCAAGTCACATAATTCGCGATTTCTTGTTCCGTCATCTTGTCAAAATGAATGGTCATCTGTTTACCCCTAATCGTTTTCCTTTAGTGTAACATACAATTTTTGGAATAAGTATTTTTAACGAAGCCCAGATTTTTGTAAAGTTAACGTATGCTATAGGAGTGAATTTAATTTCATAAGCTTTACCAAACCCAACTTGCAAACTTTTCGAAAAAAGTCGCCTTCACTATCATGTTGTTCCTCCTTGATTTTCCATCTTGTAAGGACGTTCACGTCAATACATTCTCCGAATCGACTAACCCATTCATGGAAATCACTCTTCAGTGCGTTAGAAATCGTGAAGACATCCATCTCTATCTTGTATTGACAGACCGAATAGCATATCGGATCCACTTCCATATCGGCCTCTATCGTATGTCTTTTTCAAATTTTCACAATCACAAATCCTTTTTATCAATTCGCTACCTTATTTCTTTTTAATACGCGTCCAGACATAAATACATTATCTTCTTCATTCATTCATTTTAGATTTTCTAGTGTCTGACTATAATGAATACTAAACAAAACTAAACAAAAGTCGAACCTAATTGATAAGGTTCGACTTTTTCACGTCTTCGGTGCCCAACTATTTTCAAATCCATTTTGAACAGCGTAATGATACAAATGAATGAGTTTTGACTCTTTGTATGTAGACAAATGTTCTGACGTACGCAGTTCATGATTTCGTTCTACCAAAGTATAAAGATAATCAATCTTCGCTAATCGATTATTCTTGCTTGTATTGCACGTCGGACATGCAAGAACAAAGTTCCATAAGACATCGTTTTGCATATAAGACCAAGGAATGAAATGATCAACGTGAATCTGTTTTACCGGCTTTAAGCAATAAAAACACGTTGAATGACCGTGGCTTAATAAAATTTGTTTAAACTCTTCAAGCGATTGACGCACAGACACAAACTCCAGCTTACTCAAGATCCGTTTCATCGCATCTTGTGAATTGTACTTCTCTAAGAAGACGGCTAACTGATAGTTTGTCACGTTCATTAGAATGCGTTTGTATTTTTCAAAAAATACAACATACACCGGAACGAGCTGAATCCACTCTTCTTTTCGATTAAAGGAGTAAATCGTTTCGTTAAATGAGCGATAGAAAGAACCATATACGTATTTTTTATAAAATTGATTCACGTTCCGGATCAATTGACTTTGTTGATGTTCTGGTAAGCGATCGAAGTTCCAATCTCGTGGGATGTCATTTTCTTTCTGAAAGGAGACCATATCTTTTTCAACAGCGCTCTGCTTTCCTAGTTGATTCATCTGTGTCAAACCATGTGTCACAATGAGATTCCAATAGATTTTCGTCACATGTTTAGCAATCTGATGGAATGACACGACACCTGATTCATTTAATTCTGTTGTACATTCAAGTAACGCCTTCATCAATACATGTTTGTACGTAGTCGTGTGAGAAGCGTTCATCAGAAATTGTTGCGTAAAGCGCCATAAGTCAGATTCGGTTAAATACGTATCTTTTGCCTCAGCGACACTTAAATCCCATCCCAATGGCTTCACCTCCATCTACTCGTTGCACTATTGATTATAACGAATACAGATAGGAAGTGGATCGTGGTGCTTCATACAGGAGCAGAAAACTCTCTTTTGATTTGTTCGATATCAATCATTGTTTTTTCATGAACGTACTGAACGAGCACATCATACTGTTCGACCGTATTCAGTTTTTTGAATTTCTCCACATCCCCTTTAAAGCCCGTGAAATAATCACTTTGATACTCCGGGTTGTTGAAAAGTCTCAAATATTCCATATAGTCTTTGATTGTTATTTGACTCACGATGTGAGAGAGAATGGCTTCCCACTCTTTTATCCGCCCCTCATGAATCTGTTTTTTGATAACGATGTCTTGTGCTTGCTCCATTTTGATTTTTTGAATACATTGCTCCACTTCCAACTTATATTCAAGTAACTCATCGCGATTTTGAGTATCCAACGTAGGAATCACTTCAGTTAAATAGTACTGATACCGTTGCTTTCGAGGATGCTTGTTCTTGCCTTTAGCTACTTTAGAGCTTTGATTGAGATCATCGGATTTATTTAATCGTTTCTTTAAATTGATTGACTCTAAAGCTCCAATGATTTCTTTGTTATGTTTTAATGCAAGTTCGACCACTGTCGGACCATATTTTTTGACTCCATTCACAATAAGTTCAGTCGATTTTTTAGACATGAGGAATTCTCCTTTGATATGTAAATTTCATGACGATTTTCAAAAAACAACTCGTAGTTTCTATTCAGCAAAGGAATGCTCAATCCCTTGAATCCATTCAAAAACCTAATAATCGGTTTTCGCTATCCATAAAAAAAGGATTAATGAGCAGGCACTCAATAATCCTTCGTCAAATCACTTCTTCTCTTGTTGCTTCTGCAAATACGCTTCACGAAGCTTGTTCAATCTTTCCTTCTTGTTCGAGACAGTCGGCTTTTTCCCGTCCTGATATTTCGCCGCAGCTACTTTGCTTCTCGTGTCTAATTGATATTTTCCCATGCGCTTCACCTTCCTTTCTTCGTGGCTGACTCTCAACAAAAAGTAAAGACCCTCTAATCTCAATGAAATTAGAAGGTCTTCATGAAAATCATTGATCGCAGTCGTTACAGACTGCTTCAAAATGGAGACGGCGGGAGTCGAACCCGCGTCCGAAGGCATCGTAACGTATGCTTCTACGTGTGTAGTTTATCTATTGAATCTCGATGTGACACTGCCGATAAACAGGCGTTGTCGCATCCAGTCTGTTTCATCTCTTCTTCGCGCCCTCAGACGGCGAGGTTGAAGCGTAGCTTGCTTAGTTTGAGACCCTGAAAGTCATCCACACAAGCGATGGATGTCAGGATCCGCAGGGCACTTAGGCTGCTGCGAGTTGTGTGTTAGTTTTGCCAGTTATAGGCGTTTGCGTTTTAACGAGGCCGACCCCTCGACACGCCACATACGACCGACCTACCCCCGTCGAATCCATAACGTCCCCGGGGTGGTAATTGGTACTATATTTAATATACCACAATCAGGATTCGTTGTCAGTATTTTTGCCGATCGCGCATCGCACGGTCGACGTCACGTTTCGCGTCTTTCTTCTTCAAGTCCTCGCGTTTGTCGTACTTCTTCTTCCCTTTTCCGACGCCGAGCAGGCACTTGGCGAACCCGTTCTTGATATACACTTTGAGCGGGATGATCGTGTAGCCGTCACGCCCAGATGCCCCGATGAGCTGATTGATTTGCTTCTTATGCAACAATAGCTTTCGGACGCGAAGTGGCTCATGGTTGAAGCGGTTCCCCTGGTCGAATGGGCTGATATGACAGTTGTGAAGCGTCGCCTCGCCCCCGTCGAACCGGACGTACGCATCCGCGATATTGATCTTCGATTGACGGACCGACTTGATCTCCGTCCCTGTGAGCACCATGCCTGCCTCAATCGTATCCTCGATCGCGTAATCGAAGGACGCCTTGCGGTTTTGGGCGAGTGCGTTCGAATCTTTCTTCTTGGCCATACACATTCAGTCCTTTATCTACAAGATACGGAGGAAGGGACGAGTCCTTCCCCGTCAGCGACGTTTCTTCGCACCTCGTTTGGCGTCGCCTTTTCGTTTATGCTTGTCTTTCTTCTTCAAGTCGAGTGCCGAACGGCCTTGGGAAGACTTCTCCCCGTCACGTTTCGGTTTCTCGCCTGGTTTGCCCGGCTTCCTAGGTCTTCCTGGTTTGCCGCGCTTCTTCTTGTCGTCCCGACCGCGACCGCCACGACGGTCTTTCTCATCCTTCTTCGGACGACCGCCTTTTGCTTTGATCGTCGTCGGTTGGCGACGCGTCGATGGTTCCCGTTTCGGCATGCCGACGACTGTGAAATCAATCGTCCGCTCGTCTAGATTGACGGCGTCGACTTTGACACGGACGGCGTCCCCGATCCGGAACTGACGTTTTGTCCGCTCCCCGAGCAGCATGAGCTGTGATTCGTCGAAGTGGTAGTAATCATCCATCGACTGGAGACGAACGAGACCTTCAATCGTATTCGGAAGCTCGACGAACATTCCGAAGTTCGTGACGCCGGCGACGACACCATCGAACTCTTCACCGAGATGGGCTTCCATGTATTCGGCTTTCTTGAGCGCCTGTGTCTCACGCTCTGCGTCGACCGAACGACGTTCCCGTTTCGATGCCTGTTCGGCGATTGCCCCGAGACGGTCCTCGTACTTCGTAATCGTCTTCTCCGACAAGTCGTTGTTGAAGACGTATGTGCGCATGAGACGGTGGACAATCAAGTCCGGGTAACGACGGATCGGTGACGTGAAGTGCGTATAGAAGTCTGTCGCGAGTCCGAAGTGACCGAGCAATACGTCATCATATTTCGCCTGTTGCATCGAGCGAAGCATGATCGTGCTGATGACCGGCTCTTCCGGTTCTCCGTCAATCGCCTTCAAGATTTTTTGAAGCGTCTTCGGTTCGACCGTCTGTCCTTTGATGCGTTCGATGTGAACGCCGAAGTTTGCGACGAAGTCGAAGAAGAAGTCGAGCTTGTCCGGTTTCGGATTGTCGTGGACACGATAGATGAACGGCACGTCCATCTTGTGGAAATGTTCAGCGACCGTCTCGTTGGCCGCGAGCATGAACTCCTCGATCAACTTCTCGGCGACCGAACGTGGACGAAGCACGATATCCGCTGGCTTCCCTTCATCGTTGACGACGACTTTCGCCTCGGCGAAATCGAAGTTGATGGCACCGCGCGAGTTGCGTCGTTTCCGAAGGACTTCCGCGAGCTCGGCCATGAGGTCGAACTCACCGATGAACGGCTCGTACTTTTTCAACGTCTCTTCGTCATCGCGCTCGATGATTTCACGGACGTTCGTATACGTCATCCGTTCCGTCGTCTTGATGACACTCGGGAACAAGTCGTGGCGAACGACCTTTCCGTTTTGCGGGGAGATCTCCATGACACAGCTGAGCGTCAAGCGGTTGACGTGCGGGTTGAGGGAACAAATTCCGTTCGAGAGTCGGTGCGGCAACATCGGAATGACACGGTCGACGAGATACACACTCGTCCCACGCTCGAGCGCCTCGACGTCGAGCGGTGAGCCCTCTTTCACGTAATGCGAGACATCGGCGATATGGACACCGAGCTCGTAGTTCCCGTTATCGAGTTTTTTGACGTGGACGGCATCGTCCAAGTCTTTCGCATCTTCGCCGTCAATCGTGAAGATCGTCTCGTCACGAAGGTCGACGCGACCGATGAAATCTTTCTCATCCGCCTCGTCCGGCACCGCGTTCGCCTGCGCGATCACGTCCTCCGGGAACTCCGTCGGAATGCCGTGTTTATAGACGATCGACAAGATATCGACACCTGGGTCGTTCTTATGCCCGATGATGCGGACGACGTCACAGGCACCGGCGAAGCGTCCGTCCGGATACTTCGTGATGCGCACGACGACTTTATGTCCGTCGACGGCACCGAGCGATTTGTCCGGGTTGACGACCGGCCAAAAGTTAATGCGCTTGTCATCCGGCTCGATGAAGGCGAACTGGTCAAGTCGACCGCTCGGGAGCGTATACGTCCCGACGAACTCCGAGAGTCCGCGCTTCAATACTTTCAATAGGATTCCTTCTGTCTTGCCACGGTTGTCCTCGCGTTTTTTGACGAGAATCGTATCGCCATGGTAGACGTCCTTCAGTTGGTCGGGCGGCAAGAACACGTCTTCCGCTTCCCCTTCGACCGACAAGAAGCCGAAGCCGCGCTGGTGGATCGAGATGATCCCCGCGACTTGGCCGAGCGAGGCGAGCGTCCCGTAACGGTTCGTCCGCGTCCGGCCGATGGCACCCTCTTCCTCGAGGGCATTCAATGTGCGGATGAGTTCTTTGAAGTCATCCGTCGACGCGAGCTGTAATCGCTCGGTCAGTTGATCGACAGAGAGCGGTTTCTCGCTCGCCTGTAAGATCTCTAGTAATTGGTCACGTAAATTCAACGTGACACCTCCTTCTTAGACTGACCAGTCTAACGTTTCGAGAAAATCGAGCACGTCCTGGTGCAGTTTCTCTTTTTCTTTGTCGAGCGTAATCACATGTCCCGAGTTCTCATAGATGAGCAACTCTTTTTGGAACGTATTGACCGCCTCGTAAATTTGATTCGCCGATTCCGGGTCGATCATGTTGTCTTTGGCGCCTTGGACGACGAGTGTCGGGACGAAGATGTCCTCGAGCTTCGACGCCGTGTCGCGGACGAAGGCACGGAGGTCTTTTAGCGTTGGCATCGGTTTGAACTCTGCCATCTCCTGCTCGATCTGTTCCGGCGACTTTTCTTCTCTACCCTTATATTCTCGAGCATATGCCTGGACTCCTTTGTACAAGCGGTCCTCGGCATCGATTCCAGTCGGCGCGCACATCGGGATGACCGCCTTGACGTCTTTCTCCTCGGCGAGACGGAGTGACATCACGCCACCTAGCGATAGTCCGCAGACGACAATCTCCTCATGGCCTTTGTCGACGAGTGTCTGGTAAGCGTTCAAGACGTCTTCCCACCAGTCTTCTGGTCCATATTGGAGTAACTCTTCCGGTGGGACGGCATGACCACGATAGATCGGTCCCATACATGTGTATCCTTCTTTTTGAAGGAAGCGACCGAGCATGCGGACATCCGCGCTCGATCCAGTGAAGCCATGTAACATCAACACGGCACGTTTTCCGCCCTCGAAGAAGAACGGTTTTGGTGCAGTCACTTTCATTTTATCTGTCATCTCCTCGTATCTACATTATTCCCAAAAAATAAATCGAAAAAACAAAAGCTGACCGCCTCACGTAAAAATCGAGAACGATCAGCCTTATCATCATAATGATGCGACTAGTAATCCTAAAATGAAAAACAAAGTGCCTAGTACAGCTGCAGTTCGGTTCAAAACAGCATCGAAGCCGCGCGCTTTCTGGCGTCCGAACAACTGCTCCGCGCCACCTGCAATCGCTCCAAGACCTTGCGACCGACCTGACATGAGCAGTACGACGACAATCAATAAGACAGCCACGACGAGTAGGCTGATTGTAGCGATCGTTTGCATAGTAGTCAGTTCCTCCTTCTATTTACACGCCTTTTATTATATAGAAGTTATCGTCAAAACACCAGCATTCAAATTATCGGGACGGGTAGCTGAATCCTTCCCCGATGACTTCCTTCACTTGGTGGATGACGACGAAGGCGCGGTCGTCCGTCACTTGGACGATTTTTTTGAGTGGCGCGATCTGACGTTTGTCGACAATCATATACAACATGTTCTTGTCTTGCTTCGTGTAGTAGCCGTGTCCATGAATGATCGTCGCCGAGCGACCGAGCGTCTCCGTCAAGACGACGGCGAGCTCTTCTTGCTTGTCGCTGATGATCGTGACGGCCTTGCGGATGTTGAGTCCCTCTGCGACGAGGTCGATGACCCACGAGCCGATGATGATGGCGATGAGCGTATAGAGGACGACCTGTTCCCCTAAGAAGAAGCCAGATGTCGCGACGACGATCGCATCGATGATGAACATCGAGACGGCGACGCTCAAGTGGAGATAGCGCTCCATGAGCCGGGCGATGATGACGCCCCCTCCTGTCGTCCCGCCGACACGGAGCACCATGCCGATTCCGACCCCGATCATAATCCCGGCATAGACGGCCGCGAGCAGTTTATCCTCGGCAGGGCTGCCCCAGTCGTGCGTCAGACTAAGAAAGAATGACGTCGCAACGACGGCGATGACCGAATAGACCATTGTCCGACGGTCGAGCAGCTTATAACCGACGATAAAGAGAATCCCGTTCCCGATAATCGACGTGAGCCCGAGGTCCCAGCCGAACACGTAGTACAGGATAATCGTGACCCCGAGCAGGCCACCTTCCGAGAAATCGTTCGGTACGGTGAAGTAGTTGACCCCGAACGAGAGAATGAATGAGCCCGCGATAATCCAGGCGATGTCTTTCACCGAGATGGTTTGTAGCTTGCGCCATACTTGTTGGCGCAATAGATGTTGCTGTTGACGTTTCATAAATTGTCCTCCTTCCATATAAAAAAGACCGCGGCCAAAGCCGCAGTCTTAAGATTGTACTGGCTTTGGCGCACCGTCTTTCATAATCGGCAACTTGCGCTCCGCTGCGTTCGCGTAGACATTCAAGAGTGCCTCTTTTTCCAAATCCCAGTTATATTTCTCACGCGCGGTCTTCGTGTTCTCTTTGACACGCGCATAGAGTGCTTGGTCTTCAATCATCCGGTTGACGCCGTCTGCGATCGATTGTGGATCGTGCGAGTCGACGAGCACCCCGACATCGTTCCCCGCAACGACCCGTTCGATTTCAGGGAAGTCACATGAGACGACCGGTACTTCGGCCATCAAATACTCGAACAATTTGTTCGACGACGCCGAGTAGTGGTTGAAGCAGACGTTGTTCAATACTTGGAAGCCTAAGTAGGCGTTCATCGTATAGTAAGGTAACGCTTCGACCGGTACTTTGTCAATCATCTTGACACGATCGCCGACGCCTTCCGTCTCGATCAACTGTTGAATCGTCGGTTTGAGCTTCCCGTCCCCGATCATGACGAGCGTACCTTCTTTGAAGTCTTTCGCCGCGAGCACGAGCTGTTCGAGACCGCGCCCTGCTTGAATCCCACCTTGGTACAAGAGGATCTTCTCGTCTTTCGGCAAGTCGAGGAGCGCATGCAAGTCCTTACGGAGCGAGAAGTCGAGCGGACGGTAGAACGGGTAGTTGTGGAGCACGTACGGGTAGAATCCGTATAACTCTTCATTGTGTGCCGCACGTGTATGGTTCTCGACCATCATCGTATCGACGAACGGCAAGAGCCATCCTTCGAGGTTACTTTGGATGTAGCCGTAACCGGTACGGTCCGTCTGTACTTCGTGCGAATCGTAGACGATTCGACCTTTGTTGAACACTTTTCCGGCGAGGAGTGCCTGCGGGAGCGTGTTCAAATCGTTCGCATGATAAAAGTCGTATGACTTCTTCGTCGACGTGAACACCATCTCGAGCATCGCACTCGCATTGACGATTTGCTTACGCACTTGCGGCAACAAGATTGTCCCGACCGCCGCCCCGAGAGCGAGCATCGTGAACGGTGCGAGTAGGAACAAGCCAGCACCGACGAGTCCGGCACCTAACTTGCGTTGTGGTTTTGCAAAAATCCATTTTTTTAACTTACTAGCCATTTTCATTGAATTTATAAGAATCGATGGCTGACGCTTCACGCGGATGACGCGGAAGCCTTCCGGACGCATCTCTTCTTTCGGTAACTCTTTATTTTTTGGGTCCTGAAGCGCAATCAAATCAACTTCATAACCTGCCTCGGCAAGTGCCGAGCATTCGCGAAGAACGCGCGCATCATTCGTAAAATGGTTCCATACAAACATACATACTGACTTCATTGTGTTTCCTCCATCACTAACTGTTGTACGACTTGATCTAACACGTCGATATTCTCTTCCCAACATAAATTCTCTTTGACATAACGAATCCCGTTCGCCCCGAGCGCCTCCCGAAGGTCCGGTCGGTCGAGGAGCTTGCGGAGGATCCGCTCGATCTCATCGATATCCCGTTTCCGAGAGACGAATCCGACTTCGGCCGCTTCAATGACATTCGCCGCATGGCCTGACACTGCTGCGACAATCGGTTTGCCGACCGCCATATAGTCGATGAGTTTCCCAGGGATGACCGTATCAAACACTTCTTGCTCGATCAGGCTGACAAAGGCGACGTCCGCATTTTTAATCGCCTGGAACGCCTCCGTCCGTGGCATCGCTTCAAGGAACAAGAAGTTTTGGAAACCACGCTCTTTGATCGTCTGCTTCAACTCTTCTTTCCGATACCCGTAGCCGATCAGTTTGAAGTGAATCCGCGGTTCGTCACGGAACCGTTCGGCGAGCTCGAGTAAGAGTGACACGTCCTGGGCGAGCCCCATGTTTCCGGCATATAAAATCTCCATCCGGTCGTCCGGCGGGATCGTCCGCTCAAGCGCTCGTTCCGATTCTCGAATCGAGTTCGGCATGTAGTGGATTTTCTCGTTCGGGACACCGCGTTGGCGCAGATAGCTGCGGAAGCCTTCCGAGTTGATGATGACCTCGTCAGCTGCACGATACAATCGTTTCTCGAGCCAAAACGCCGGCGCGAGTACCCAGTCGTGTTTGAACACGCCGACCCCTTTCACCGATTCCGGCCAAAGGTCACGAACGTCCAAAATGAGGGGGACACGATACTTCCGTTTCGCATATACCCCGACAAACGCCATAAAAAAAGAAGGGGTCGTCGCAAATACGACGTCTGGCTTCAATTTTAACTGGCGAACGGACCCGATCCCTTTCACCATCTGTTCGAGAAACAAGAAGAGACGGCTGACCATATTGGACGTATGTTTTCGCTTCTTCGTAATGAGTCGTTTGATGAACGGTTGATTGTTCAGCTCCCGGTCATTCCAGAAACGGTCGTCCTGATACATATCAAAGCTCGGGTACGAAGGGGCGGCCGTGATGACCTCGACTTCATACCCGCGCTGCTTCATCAAATGCGTAATGTTTTGCATCCGGTTACCGGCGCTGCCGATCTCCGGATAATAGTTTTGACACACCATGAGCATTGTTTTCAAAAATAACACACCTTACTGTTGATCAAGTTCGTCCACGAGCCGTTTTAACAAGGCATGGACGTCATCTTTTAAATCAGGATCGCTGAGCGCATGGCAAATCGTCGTCTCGACGAATCCAATCGGCTCCCCGACGTCATAGCGTCGACCATCAAATTCGTAAGCAAAGACCGTCTGCGCTTCATTCAAGCGTGCGATCGCATCCGTCAATTGAATCTCACCTCCTGCCCCTGCTTCTTGTCCTGACAACGCCTCAAAGACGTCCGGTGTCAACACATAGCGACCAAGGATGGCAAAGTTCGAAGGGGCCTCACCGACGGGCGGTTTCTCGACGAACGTCCGCACCGGGATGAGCTTCCCTTCGACGGCAAGCGGGTCAATTATACCATATCGGTTCGTCATTTCATACGGGACACGCTGCACACCGATGATCGAGCGTTCATGCGCCTCATATTGGTCAATCAACTGCTTCGTCGCCGGCACGTCGGATTCAATGATGTCATCTCCGAGCAAGACAGCGAACGGCTCGTCCCCAATAAATTTCCGAGCACACCAAATCGCATGACCGAGACCTTTTGGCTCCTGTTGGCGTATGTAGTGAATGTTCGCCAAGTTCGAGGAGTGTCGGACCGATTCGAGTAAGCGGGTCTTCCCTTTTGACTCCAAGTTTTGTTCCAACTCGAGCGCACGGTCAAAATGATCTTCAATGGCGCGCTTATTCTTACCCGTGACGATGATGATGTCTTCGATTCCTGAAGCGACGGCTTCCTCGACGATGAACTGAATCGTCGGTTTGTTGACGATTGGCAACATCTCTTTTGGCATGGCTTTCGTGGCTGGTAGGAAGCGGGTGCCGAGACCGGCGGCTGGGATGATGGCTTTACGTACACGTGTCATTAGCATTGGCTCCTTTACTCGTTATGTAATGAGTATACCCAATATTTGTGTGTTCTGACACAAAATAGAGGTCATGACAAAAGAGTCATGACCAATCGTCGTCGCGCTTCGTTTTTAGATAATACCACACCCCAAATGTAATCAGACCGATGACGAGAAGAATCCCTAGCATCATCATGAGAAGCGAACCGGCATTCACAAATCTCTATTTCGTTGATGCACTTCCTTATAACACCTCTTCAGTATAGTCAAAACGTGATCCTCATATTCATTCTCCGGTTTCAACAGCAAATCGTCTTCTTCCTTATAAAATTCATCTAGTGGACCGATATGTCGATAGTATTTTCCTAAGATTATTGGAGGTTCGTATGATTCATCATCAATGATGAATCTAATAACGCCTTCTTTTCGCTCAACTTTGTATCGTGAACAAGAAATCTTACTTAACTTTCCGTAATTATATCCCATAGTCATCCTCCTAGAGAGTTATACCTTAATTTAAAGGTTATCTTCATAGGAAACTGTTCATAACTACAAGTCAAGTCAATCGTAAGATTTAGTGATTTAAAATCAAAGATGAGCTATTTGTTTGTGCGTCACTAAGATCAAGCAAAGAGGAGTTGTACATTTGATTTAAGCGTATATTTACAACATTCAAAAGCAAAATGTGTAATAAATGCACTATTCCAGACACAAAAAAAACCACGAACGGCTATACAAAGCCATCCGTGGGTTATTTTAATTATTTTTTAAGGTTGTAGAACGACTTGATGCCGTCGTATTTCGCTACATCGCCGAGCATGTCTTCGATGCGGAGAAGTTGGTTGTATTTCGCGATACGGTCTGTACGTGAAAGTGAACCAGTTTTGATTTGTCCAGCGTTTGTCGCAACAGCGATGTCCGCGATTGTCGCGTCTTCTGTTTCACCAGAACGGTGTGAGACAACTGCTGTGTAACCAGCTTTTTTAGCCATTTCGATCGCGTCGAATGTTTCTGTGAGCGTACCGATTTGGTTAACTTTGATGAGGATCGAGTTCGAGATTCCTTTTTCGATACCTTCAGCAAGTTTAGATGTGTTCGTTACGAAGAGGTCATCCCCAACGAGTTGAACTTTGTGTCCGATTTTGTCTGTGAGAAGCTTGTGGCCATCCCAGTCGTTTTCGTCACAACCATCTTCGATTGAGAGGATTGGGTACTTGTCAACGAGCTCAGCGTAGAAGTCTACAAGCTCAGCAGTTGTGAGTGACTTGCCTTCGCCAGCGAGTTCGTATTTACCAGTTGACTTGTCGTAGAACTCAGAAGATGCAACGTCCATTGCGAGGTAGACGTCTTCACCTGGTTTGTAACCAGCTTTTTCGATCGCTTCAAGGATAACTGTGATCGCTTCTTCGTTAGATTTCAAGTTTGGTGCGAAACCACCTTCGTCACCAACAGCTGTGTTAAGACCCATACCAGAAAGAACTGATTTGAGGGCGTGGAATACTTCAGCACCCATACGGAGCGCTTCACGGAATGTTGGCGCGCCAACAGGCATGATCATGAACTCTTGGAAGTCCACGTTGTTGTCCGCGTGCGAACCACCGTTGATGATGTTCATCATTGGTGTTGGAAGTGTCTTCGCGTTGAATCCACCGAGGTATGTGTAAAGTGGGAGACCAAGCTCATCTGCTGCTGCGTGAGCTGCTGCCATTGACACACCGAGGATTGCGTTTGCACCAAGTTTAGCTTTGTTTGGCGTACCGTCGAGTTCGATCATTTTCGCATCGATTGCGTTTTGGTCGAAAACATCGTAGCCGATGAGTTCTGGTGCAATCGTGTCGTTTACGTTTGCAACTGCTTTCAAGACACCTTTACCGAGGTAACGTGACTTGTCGCCATCGCGAAGCTCAACTGCTTCGTGCTCACCTGTTGATGCGCCTGATGGGACGAGGGCACGGCCGAAACCGCCGTCTTCTGTGAAGACTTCTACTTCTACTGATGGGTTACCGCGTGAATCTAAAATCTCGCGTGCGTAAATTTCTGTAATCATTGACATGAAAAATCGCTCCTTTTCGTATGAAAAATAGTTTTATGATTTTGTAACGATTGATGAACCAGTCATTTCAGCTGGTTGCTCTCCACCGAGAAGGTCGAGAAGCGTTGGGGCGAGGTCGCAAAGTGCGCCTTCGAGAACTGGTTTCAGTTCGACTCCCTCTTTTGTGATGATGCACGGAACAGGTTCCGTCGTGTGCGCTGTCATCGGCGAGCCGTCTGGGTTCGTGACGATGTCTGCGTTCCCGTGGTCTGCTGTGATGATGGCCGCGCCGCCCTTAGCAAGTAATGCGTCCACTACTTTACCGAGGCATTCATCGACTGCTTCGATTGCTTTCTTCGTCGGCTCAAGCTTACCTGAGTGACCAACCATATCCGGGTTCGCGAAGTTGATGATGTATGCATCATACTCATCCGACTCGATACGCTCGAGCAAGCCGTCCGTGAGTTCGTACGCACTCATTTCTGGTTGCAAGTCGTATGTCGCGACTTTCGGTGAAGGAATGAGGAGACGATCCTCTCCTTCGAATGGTTTTTCTTTTTGTCCGTTCAAGAAGAACGTGACGTGTGGGTACTTCTCTGTTTCTGCGGCACGGAGCTGTTTGTATCCTTGCGCAGAGAGTGTCTCCCCAAGTGTGTTTTTCAAATCTTCCGGTGGGAAGACGATGTCCGTGTCGATATCATCTGAGTACTTCGTCATCGAGACGAGAAGAAGGTTCTCAGGATGGTTTTTAGAGAGTGTAAAGCCTTCGAATCCAGCTTTCTCTTTGAACACTTTCGACAACTGGATCGCTCGGTCCGGACGGAAGTTGAAGAACATGATGGCATCGTTGTCTTGAATTGTTGCGACCGGCTTGCCATCTTTTTCGATGACTGTCGGTAAGACGAACTCATCCGTCAAATCGTTCTCATACGACTTCTTGAGAACCTCGACTGGGTCCGTACCGACTTCGCCTTTTCCGTTTACGAGGACGTCGTATACTTTCTCGACACGCTCCCAACGGTTGTCGCGGTCCATGGCATAGTAGCGACCAGACACGCTAGCGACTTGACCGACACCGAGTTCAGCGAGCTTTTCTTCTGTTTCCTTGAGGAAACCAGCACCTGACTTCGGATCACAGTCACGGCCGTCCGTGAAAGCGTGAATGTACACTTTTTCGATGCCGTGTAGTTTTGCGAACTCAACGATGGCATACATGTGTTTGATGTGCGAGTGAATCCCGCCATCTGACACGAGGCCCATGATATGGAGGCTCGAATCATGCTTCTTCACATGTCCTGCCAAATGGTTCATCGCTTGACGGTCGAAGAACGAACGATCTTTGATTGCGTTGTTGACGCGTGAGAGTGACTGATAGACGACTCGACCGGCACCGATATTCAAGTGACCGACTTCCGAGTTCCCCATCTGTCCTTCTGGAAGACCGACGTACTCGCCTTTTGCGTTTAAGAGCGTATGTGGATACTGCTCCCAGTAGCGATCGAAGTTCGGTTTGTCCGCAGCCATGACCGCGTTACCGAACGATTCATCACGCATTCCGAAACCATCTAAGATGATGAGTGCGACTGGTCTAGCCATTTAAATCGCCTCCAACAATTTGAGGAACGAAGCGGCTTCGAGTGAAGCACCGCCGACGAGTGCGCCGTCGATGTCTTCTTGTGCCATGTACTCTTTGATGTTCTCAGGTTTAACAGATCCACCGTATTGGATGCGTACTGCAGCCGCTACGTCTTCGCCGTAAAGACCTTTCACCACGTCGCGAACATACTTACAAGAGCTTTGTGCGTCAGCTTCGTCTGCTGATTTACCTGTACCGATTGCCCAAACTGGCTCATACGCGATGACGAGTTGTTTGACTTGGTCAGCAGAGAGGTCAGCGAGACCGCCTTCGACTTGTGTTTTGATGACTTCTTCGAACTTGTCGCCTTCGCGCTCTTCAAGTGTTTCACCGACACAAACGATTGGCGTAAGACCGTGTTCGAACGCTTTTTTCGTTTTGCTGTTGATGAACGCATCTGATTCGCCGAAGTACTCGCGACGTTCTGAGTGACCGAGGATGACGTAAGTCACGCCGAGGTCAGCGACCATAGCTGGGCTGATTTCGCCAGTGTATGCACCGCTATCTTTGTCGTACATGTTTTGTGCACCGAGCTTCAAGTTTGACCCTTTAGCTGCTTCTACCATCGGTGCGAGGAAAAGTGCCGGAGCACCAATCGCTGCATCTACTTTGTCAGTAGACGGAATGTTGTTTTTAACTTCCTCTACGAAAGCGACAGCTTCCGAGAGTGTTTTGTTCATTTTCCAGTTACCTGCAATAATCGGTTTACGCATCGATAACCCTCCTCTAAATTACTTGTCGTTAAGCGCCTCGACACCTGGAAGTTTCTTGCCTTCCATGAATTCGAGTGACGCGCCACCACCAGTTGAAATGTGACTCATCTTGTCAGCAAGACCAAACTTGGCTGCTGCAGCGGCTGAGTCGCCACCACCGATGATTGAATATGCATCGCTATCCGCAAGTGCTTGAGCGACACCTTTCGTTCCGTTTGCGTATTTATCGAGTTCGAATACGCCCATCGGTCCGTTCCATACGACAAGTTTCGATTCGCGAATCGCATCCGCGTAAAGTTCGACTGTCTTCGGTCCGATATCAAGACTCATGTGATCCGCTGGGATCGAGTCGATATCGACTGGGCCGACATACGTTTCTTCGCCGAATTCTTTCGTGATGACGCAGTCGATTGGCATCAAGAATTTCACGCCTTTGTCTTCTGCTTTCTTCATGAATTGACGAGCGAGGTCAAGCTTATCCTCTTCAAGGAGTGACGTTCCGACTTCGTGCCCGAGTGCTTTCGAGAACGTGTACGAGAGTCCGCCACCGATGATGAGTGTGTCAACGATGTCAAGAAGGTGGTCGATGACCCCGATCTTATCCGCTACTTTCGACCCGCCGATAATCGCCGTGAACGGACGGTCTGGGTTAGAAAGAGCTTTACCGAGAACTTCAAGTTCTTTTTCCATCAAAAGACCAGCAACGGCTGTGTCCACGTGGTGTGCAATCCCTTCAGTTGAAGCGTGTGCACGGTGAGCCGCGCCGAACGCGTCGTTGACGTATACGTCAGCAAGTGCTGCGAATCCTTTTGCAAGTTCAGCGTCGTTTTTCGTTTCACCTGGGTAGAAACGAACGTTCTCTAAAACGACGACATCGCCTTCAGAGAGTTTAGCGACCGCTTCTTCTGCGACCGGACCGTATGCTTCTTCGACGAGCGGTACATCTTTTCCGAGGAGCTCAGCAAGACGCTTCGCTACTGGAGCAAGTGAGAACTCAGGGTTCTTCTCGCCTTTTGGACGGCCGAGGTGGCTCGCGAGGACGAGTTTCGCACCACCGTCAAGCAAGTGCTTGATCGTTGGAAGTGCGGCTTGGATCCGAGTTTCGTCTTGGATGACGCCATCTTTGAGTGGAACGTTGAAGTCAACGCGGCAAAAGACGCGTTTCCCTTTTACATCGATGTCACGAATAGACTGTTTGTTCATAACTTTCGCCTCCATATGTCGTGCGTGTCATTTCATAAATAGAGCGGAGAACAATCTCTTGTTTCCGCTCCTATTTGATTCTATTTAGTTCACGAAATTACTTCGCGATGTTAGCGAAGTGCTTAACTGTGCGAACCAATTGTGCAGTGTAAGACATTTCGTTGTCGTACCAAGAAACTGTTTTAACAAGTTGCTTGTCGCCAACTGTCATAACTTTTGTTTGAGTCGCGTCGAAGAGTGAACCGTATGTGATTCCGATGATGTCAGAAGAAACGATTTCGTCTTCAGTGTAACCGAATGACTCGTTTGCTGCTGCTTTCATCGCTGCGTTTACTTCGTCAACAGATACTTGCTTGTCGAGTACAGTTACGAGCTCAGTGAGTGAACCTGTAGCAACTGGTACACGTTGTGCAGCACCGTCAAGTTTCCCTTGAAGTTCAGGGATTACGAGACCGATTGCTTTAGCAGCTCCTGTTGTGTTAGGAACGATGTTCGCTGCAGCTGCACGCGCACGACGGAAGTCACCTTTCGGGTGTGGAGCGTCAAGCGTGTTTTGGTCGCCAGTGTAAGCGTGGATTGTCGTCATGAGACCTTCAACGATTCCGAACTGGTCTTGAAGTACTTTAGCCATTGGAGCCAAGCAGTTTGTTGTACAAGAAGCACCTGAGATGACTGTTTCAGTACCATCGAGGATGTCGTGGTTTGTGTTGTAAACAACAGTCTTCATGTCACCTGTAGCAGGAGCCGAGATAACAACTTTCTTCGCGCCAGCTTTCAAGTGAAGCTCAGCTTTTTCTTTAGAAGTGAAGAATCCAGTACATTCGAGAACGATGTCTACACCGAGGTCTCCCCATGGAAGTTCTTCAGGGTTACGGTTAGCGAGCGTGATAACTTTCTCTCCGTTTACGAGGAAGTGATCGTCGTGTACTTCAACTTCTCCGTCGAAACGACCTTGAGTCGTGTCATACTTGAGAAGGTGCGCAAGCATCTTCGTGTCTGTCAAGTCGTTGATTGCAACAACTTCGATTCCTTCGTTTTTGATGATCTCGCGGAATGCCAAACGACCGATACGTCCAAATCCGTTAATACCAACTTTTACTGCCATGTTAATTTCCTCCTTAGGGTAGAAGCTATTTATTGAAGAGCCAACGGGGGGTCAACTCTTTAATAACAAGTTAATAATTCTTTCGCCGCACCTTCGTCCGTGACGAGGATGATATTCGACGTGTGTTTCGCATAAGCGGCGATCGCCTGTGCCTTCGATTTCCCTCCGGCAACCGCGATGACGGTATCCATGTCATCCAACTCTTCGAGTTGGATCCCGACCGTCTTGACGCGATGGACGATCTCGCCTTCCGCATTGAAATAATATCCGAATGCTTCGGCGACGGCGTCATGCCGTTCAATCATCCGCAAATGCTCCGGTGATGCGTGACGGCGTTTTGCCATCGTTTCTGCCTCACCAATTCCATGTACCACAATTCGCGCCGCTCTAATCATTTCCAGTACATTTTTAATACTAGGTTCCTCCACCATCCGGTCGAACGTCTCTTGTGACACTTCATCCGGAATATGTAGAAGATGATAGTCTGCGTGGGCACGGTCCGCCATGCGTGAGCAGACGGTATTCGCTTGAAGTTCAAGCGTTTCTCCAAGACCTCCGCGTGCGGGCACAAAATGCATCGGGCGTTCTTTTTTATCGGGCGACATCATCGCCGCAACCGATGCCATTGTCGTTCCACCCGTTACCGCAATCACGTTATCATCCGGTGCGAGCCGCGCTTTTAACTGCGTGACCGCTGCCCGTCCGATATCGCGTTGGACCCAGAATGTCTCATCTGAATCACCCGGTACGATGACGACTTGGCGAACCCCTAATTTCTCTTCGAGCTCTCTTGCCACTTCTGAGATTCCGAGAAGTTCTCCCATGATCTCGTGCAAGTCCCGTAAGACGTTTCGTCCCGTCTCACTGAGGGAAATTCCTTGAGTAGCGACGTAAAGAAGACCTTGGTCTTTCAAAAAGTCGACTTCTCGTCTGAGTACCCGTTCGGTCAGTCCCAAACTCGTTGCGAGTGTCCTGCGGCCAATCGGCTGCATCAAGCGGACATAGTGTAAGATATCGTAACGATGTCGGAGCGTATCGAGCAGGTCAGGGACAATTTGCTTCTGAACGTGAATCAGTTGCTGGATCATGCTCTTACCCCCTCGACTTTCAGTGTGGACAATTTTTGTCCCACTTTTTTATTTGCGTCCCACCGCTACGAGTTCATCTTATCAATCACTTTTCCGTCTGGCAACCCCTTCAAACGTTTTTTTTCGATGTAAGCGTATACTTAACAAAATCTTCAACTTTGTTGTCATCATATCGCCCTTGACTGATGACTTCTCCTTCATGTATGAGAACGGGGATTTCGAAGAGGTACTTCGCCTCGAGATCCTCATCTCCCGTAATATCAATCTGTTCGAGTTCGATCGGATAATCCTCCTGCAGCCATTCGAGCATGACAAGCGCCTCGTCACAGAGCGAACAATTGTCACGTTTATATAAAGTTAGTTTCATTTTCGTCATCCCTTCCATAACTGGCGCTCGCGTTCTCGCGAGTTGCCGAATCCGAGTTCTTCCCGATAGTTCGTCACGGTCCGTCTCGTCACTGGATAGCCGTATCGGGCGAGTTCGTCCGCCAATGCCTGATCACTTTGCGGGGCCTTTTCCCGTTGAATCAGTTCTGCGAGCGTCCGCTTGATCATAAACGGTGAATGTCCATGACTCGTCGACCTTACGAAAAAATGTTTCCATTCCATGATTCCGCCTTCGGTCTTCGCGAACTTCCCTTGAATGGCACGTCCGACTGTTGATTCGTGCTTGCCGATTTGTTGTGCGACGGTCCGACGGGTCAGCGGATTGAGGACAAGTTCTCCTTTCAGCCACTCGGTCTGAAGTGACGCGATGATAGCCCATATCTCACGTAACGTCTCGTTCCGCATCGCAAGGGACGTCATCCACCATTTCGCCTCGCGGTCATTGCCGACTTTCGTCGCGTCAAGTTCCGGGCTGAGCCACGTCGTGACAAGCTCTCCATCTTCGTAACGTACTTCGACTTCGGGGAACACGTGCCCCGTTTCTTCATATAATAATGGACGTTTTGGTAGTGTCGCGACAATTCGCTCTAAACGGGCGAGCTCTTCATCTGAAATCGCGAGCACGCTCGTCATCTGTTTTTGGCTCACGCCACTCTCAATAGCATCAAATACATCGACGACGCGTGGGTCCTCATGTTCAATTGCATGGCGGTACTGACACTCTCGTTCCGTTCTCGCCCCGATCCCCGTCGGTTCAAGAAATAAGAGTGCCTGTCTCGCCTGTTCGATTTGAGTCACGTCGACACCGAACCGCTCCGCCAACACATCATTCGAATCCGGCAATAATCCTCGATGGTCGAGCAACAAGACGAGTTGCCGTCTCAGCTCTTTCTCCGAGTCGCTGCCGCTTCCTTCTCGAATCTGGGTGAACAGCTTCTCTTCGAACGCGCTCGCCGCATCCGCTACCCAACCGAGGTCCCCACTCCCGATATGAATGTTTGGATTATGGCGCGCTAGACGTGCGAGACGAAACGAGAGCGCGAGACGGTCCGCCTCGAGCACCGGTAGCCGTTGCACAAGGTCTTGCGTCATCTGTTGATGTTGTACCTGTTTTTGTTCTTGCCGTTGCATCGTTCTCCCCCCTCTTCTCTATTGTAACGAACCCGCTCCACTCGCGCTCAAAAAAGGATAATGAACAGGATTGCTTTTTCAATAAAACAAATGTATAATAAATTCGTGTCACACACATGCACCCGTAGCTCAGGGGATAGAGCACTGGTTTCCGGTGCCAGGTGTCGGGAGTTCGAATCTCTCCGGGTGTATCAAATGCAAAGGACGAAGGCCAAATGAGGTCTTCGTCCTTTTTCTTATGTTTTCTACTTCAATTTTTAATTCATCACACTTCTAATTATCCTTTATATAGTATATTTAAGTAAAAGAATTGAAAAAGAGGTGTCAGTAAATGTCTCATACTGTTCCAGAGACAATTCGTTCATCTGCAACAACAGGAGAACGACTTGTCTTTCGCACATTGAAGCGCTACCTCCCAGATGATTACATCGTTTACTTCGAACCCAATATACACGGCAGAAGACCAGATTTCGTCATCATTGGACCCGACTTAGGATTAATCGTTTTAGAGGTGAAAGACTATACCCGTTCTACGCTTTATCAACTGAACCACGATGAATGGATCATCACTCCTGCAAACGAATCGCAAAAGAAAGTGAAAAGTCCATTTCTACAAGCACGTGAAAATATGTTCAAACTGACTGATGTCCTAAAGAAAGATCAAAATCTGATTCAGCACGAAGGAAAATATGCGACAACGTTAAAATTCCCTTATGGCTCAGGCGTTATTTTTACACGACTGACACAAGATGATTGTATTCGCCATGGACTCTATCAAGTCATTGATCCTTGTTTGTCACTCATGCGTGATGAAATCAATCCTGATGACCCACAATTCTCAGAGGAAATCCTTATCGAAAAAATTCTGAACATGTTTACTGTTCCTTATCGCCTAAAGCAACCATTGACCGGAGAAGAGATTGATGCGATTCGTTATCATCTATTCCCAGAAGTTCGAATCAGCGCGGAGTTCAAAAAAGTCACCCCTTATCAAGATCAGCTCTTACTTTCCCTTCACAATATCCGAGCCATGGACCTGCATCAAGAAAACTTGGCCAAACAACTCGGCGACCAAAATCGCTTGATTCGAGGTGTGGCAGGTAGTGGAAAGACTCTTATTTTAGCAAGTCGCGCCAAATTGTTATCCAAGCAACATCCTGAATGGAAGATTTTAATCCTATGTTACAATATCTCGCTAGCCCGTTTTATCGAGCAGATGGTGCAACAAATGATGCTGGAACCGGATGATTTGTTCGATTTCGATCCTTTAGTAAAACGTAAAAGCCATTTGATCGAAGTACGAAATTTCCATGCCTGGTTGCAGAATGATTTACATATTTCAGAGAGAAGGATTTCTTCGACACTTGAGAAGTTAAGAAAACGAGAAATCATCCTTCCTTCATACGATGCCATCTTGATTGATGAGGGACAGGATTTCGAACCCGAATGGCTCGAACTTGCAAGCGAGGTTTTAAATCCTGAAACGAAATCGCTGTTGCTTGTTGAAGATCGTGCCCAATCCATCTATAAGCGAAAACGTAGCTATGTACAGGACACGGGTCTCGACTTCCGAGGAAGATCCAAAATTTTAAATATCAATTATCGGAACACATCTCAAATCGTATCGTTCGCCTGGTCATTCTATCAATCCAACTCCTTATTGAAAGATAAAGTTGTGACGAAAGAGTTAGACGGAGAAATCATCGCTCCTCAGAGTACGCTTCGAAGAGGTCCTGAACCAGCCGTTATCAAATGTGACCATTTCTTCAAAGAAGCAGATCTCGTTGCCCGACAAATCAAAAAGTTACATGAGGAGAAAAAAGTCCCTTATTCTGAAATGTTGATCCTATATCGTGTCCAAAAATTTTCAACGATGCATTATGTCGACACCTTACAACGTGCACTGAACTACTATGGAATCAAGAACTTTTGGATTACAGAGAGCAGTGAGACGAAACGTACCTTCTCAAAAGATGATCAGTGCGTAAAAATCAGTACAATCGACAGCAGTAAAGGTCTTGATTTTCAAGCCGTTTTTATCGTCAACGTTGACAATATGCCATTCAAATATGAAGAAGATGTCGAACGAGAAGTGGCTCTCCTTTATATCGGAATGACACGTGCAAAAGAATATCTCTTCTTATCGTATTCAGGCGACTCCATCTTTACTCGTTATTTCGAATCAAGTCAGGTAGTCACACCAGTTCGTCCAAAATTAAATGGATAACGTCAGCACTTGAGACGTTTTACACATCGAGGGTCGTGGAATAAGCACTAGAAAGGGTTTCTGTTTGACCAACATTGACTATACAGGTATGATGAACTTACAACCTACATAAAGGAGGCAGATTCAATGTTAATTCCAACAGTTATCGAACAGACAGGCCGTGGGGAGCGCGCGTACGACATCTACTCACGCTTGCTCAAAGACCGTATCATCCTTCTCGGAAGTGCGATTGACGACAACGTCGCGAACTCAATCGTCGCACAGCTTCTCTTCCTCGCAGCTGAGGATCCAGAAAAGGACATCTCGCTCTACATCAACAGCCCAGGTGGTTCGATCACAGCGGGTATGGCGATTTACGACACGATGAACTTCATCAAGCCGAACGTGTCGACGATTTGTATCGGAATGGCTGCATCGATGGGTGCCTTCTTGCTCCAAGCCGGTGAAAAAGGAAAACGCTTCGCACTTCCGAACGCGGAAATCATGATTCACCAACCGCTCGGCGGCACACAAGGCCAAGCGTCAGACATTAAGATTCACGCAGAACGCATCATTAAAATGCGTGAGAAATTGAACCAAATCATGGCAGAGAACACTGGACAGCCACTTGAAGTCATCGAGCGCGACACAGAGCGTGACTACTTCATGGCAGCTGACCAAGCGAAAGACTACGGTCTCATCGACAAAGTCATGACACGCTAATCATATAAAAGACGTTTTCCGATCAATCGGGAAACGTCTTTTTTCATGTTGTCTGTCCCTAAGAGGCAGGTCAACCATTAGTTTTCGGGTACCCTGACACCGAACACGTATCGACTGTCGCCCTGCGTCCATTCCCCGCCGACCTCGTATAGATAAATGCCTGGTTCGTCTGGTACGACCGGTTCAGCCTGGACGAGTTCTCCGTCTTCAATCTGAAAGAAACTCGATTCCATCGGGTCTGCATGATAGACAACGTCAATCGCGTCACCCGGTTTGACCGTGATGAGTTGCAGGTCATCCGCTTCCGGTAAGCCATAGTCGGCGCACGTCGCACGACTGCCGGCTTCCCAACAATACGTCGATTGTTCTACTTCCGCCGTCATCGAGCCGACACGAATCGTCGGGAGCGGCGGTTTGACATGATCGTCCCCCTCACCGAACCAAGACACCGCGACATAAATCACCCCCACACCGACAAGTAACCCAATCAATACAATCCAAAAACGTCGATTACGCTTCACGGTCTCATCTCCTTTCCTCACTCATTCCCTATCGTGCAGGAAAATCCCTACTCCAACAAAAAAAGACCCACTTCCGTGAGTCTTGTGCGTCATTTCGGACGACGCAGTCCTTTCATCATGTAGCCGCCTTTGAAGTCGATCGGGTCGAATGCGACGAGAAACGCCTTCGGCTCATGCTTCTCGACAAGTTCACGCAATTCTTTCATCCGTGTACGGGCTGCCAAAACGTCCAGACGATAACGGACACCGTCTCGACCTTGTCCTTGATAATGCGTCACCCCGTAACCATTGTCGCGCATCTGTTGAATGAGCTCGGCCGGATATTCTTTCGTGTGAACTTGAATCATGTTGTAGCCGATGGCGAGTTTACGTTCGACATAGCCACCGAGTAAAATCCCGAGTCCGAACCCGACCGCGTACACGATCATACCGAGCGTCGTCAAATCTTGGAATACGATTCCGAGTGCGAAGATGTAGATGAGTGTCTCAAGCGTCCCGAACAGACCCGCGATGACGGTCTTCCCTTTGACGAGCATGATTGTCCGGAGCGTGAGCACCGGGACGTAGATAAGTTGTAGCAATAGGATGAGTAAGATTTGACCCATTCGATCGACCTCCGTTCAAATTCATTACCACCACTATTCCAAATTTCAGAGTGAGATGCAACTAAAAAAGGCTGACCGAAGTCAACCTTATTATTTCGTATCTAGATTTTTCACGCTCGTGAGCAATTCATAGTCTTTACGAATCACTTCGTAGATCGCGTTCTTATCTCCGTTCAACAACTCTTCTGCACGAAGCTGGTTCAAGAGAAGGCTTGTTGCGAACGTGACGAGTGCACTCTTCGGAATTCCGATTTCTTTTGCGCGCTCCGTGATGACTTGGTCGAGCTTAGCGTCAATCGTGAGCGATAATCTTTTCTTTTCATTCGACATAGTGATGAAGCTCCTTTAATTCCTATTCAGTAAACCTATTCCAGTTGCTTATTATATAGGAAGAATGGTTTTGGTGCAACCGCGTCACGATGAGGCGATCTCGTCGCCGCTCCGCACACGCTCGGCAATTTGGTCAATTTTGCGAAGTCGATGGTTAATTCCAGACTTCGAGATCGGTCCTGACTCGAGCATATCCCCGAGTTCTTGTAACGAGACGTCTTGATGCGTGACGCGTAGTTCGGCGATTTCCCGAAGTTTTTTCGGCAAGACATCGAGTCCGACCGTCCGCTCCAAGAACTTGATATTCTCCACTTGGCGTAACGCAGCCCCGACCGTCTTGTTCAAGTTGGCCGTCTCACAGTTGACGAGACGGTTGACGGAGTTCCGCATGTCCTTGATGATGCGCGCATCCTCAAATTCGAGCATCCCCCGTGTCGCACCGATCAACTTGAGGAAGTCTGAGATTTTCTCGCTCTCCTTCATATAGAGGATGTGCCCTTTTTTCCGTTCGAGCGTCTTCGCATTCAAATCGAACCGATTCGCCAGATCGCGTAGCGCCTGGTTATGGTTTTCATATAAGCTGTAGACTTCGAGGTGATACGACGATGTCTTCGGATGGTTGATGGATCCTCCAGCGAGGAAAGCCCCACGCAAGTAGGCGCGTGCCAAGTTCTCGTCTCGTGTCATATCCGAGTTCAGTGTCCGGATCATCTCATAGTGCTCCCCGAGAATCTCGAGGTCACGAAGCATCGTCTCCGCGTGCTGTGACACCCGGACGATATAGACGTTATTCTTTTTCAGACGCATTTTCTTCCGTACGAACAAATCTAATGGATGGTCGTAGAGACGTTTCATCAACGAATACATCCGACGGGCGATTGAGGCGTTTTCGGTCGAGACGTCGAGCGTCATGCCTCGTCCTAGGGCGAGCGAGATGACCCCGTTCATCCGAACGAGTGCCGACAATTCCGCTTTCGCCTCGGCGTCATTCACTTCAAGTTGTGTCAATTCTTTCTTCACATCTGATGCAAAGCTCATCGAGTCCCCCTCCTTTCTGTCTTTCGAACAATTCTTATTTCAATTCTAACTGCTGGAACGAGCGCGGCTTCTTGATCCGAAGCACCCGTTGCATGACGAGTCCGGCGATGGCGTCAGAGTCGTGACGGATATAATCCCGATTGTAATCGACGATATCTCCTGCAAGGACATTCGTTCCATAGTTTCGGAGCTTCTTCCGGTCGAAGCGGACCTCTTCCGATCCGTCCTCGAGGTAACGCTCCAAATAGTCTTCATCGATCGGCTCGTTATTGACGACGATCGTATCAATCGACGCCTTCCCGAGATATGCTTCGATGGCTTTTAAATGTTTCATGGCGTCATAGCCCTTCGTCTCGCCCGGTTGTGTCATAACATTACAAATATAGACGACCGGGACTTGTGAACGGACGATGGCTTCTCGCACGTCTGGGATGAGTAGGTTCGGGATGATGCTCGTATAGAGACTCCCTGGGCCGAGCACGATGACGTCTGCCGATTCGATTGCTTCTACGACCCCTGGGGCCGGCTTTATGCCTTCTTCGAGTAAAAACAGACGTTTGATCGGCTGCTGATGGAGCGGGATCTTCGATTCGCCTTTGACGATCGTCCCATCCTCAAACTCCGCCGCAAGCGTCATGAGCGTCTCCGTCACCGGCAACACTTTCCCTTGTGCGTTCAAGAGCTGCGACATGACGTCAATCGCTTTGACGAACGATCCTTCACAAATATGGGTCGCCGCCGTCAGCATCAAGTTCCCGAGGGAGTGACCTTCTAGGCCATACCCCGTGTCGAAACGATACTGTAAAATCTTATCCATCAACGGCTCGACTTCTGACAAGGCCAAGATGACGTTACGGATGTCGCCCGGGGGCAACATATGAAACTCGTCGCGCAAGCGCCCTGAGCTGCCTCCGTCGTCTCCGACCGTGACGATGGCGGTGATGTCGAGCGGATAATGCTTCAAGCCACGGACGAGGGTGGACAAACCTGTCCCCCCACCGATGGCCACTACTTTCCGGTCTCGTCTCATATTATTTCTCCTTCGTCGCGTGGGCAAGGTCACGGTGGACCGTCTTCACGTTGTAGCGCTCCGCGAAATGCTCCGACACTTTCTCGGCGAATGTGATTGAACGGTGTTTCCCGCCCGTACAACCGAACGCTACGACAATCTGCGTCTTCCCTTCCCGCTTATATTGTGGAAGTAGGAATTCGAGCATATCGATCAACTTCTTATAAAACGCCCGCGCTTCCGGATGTGACATGACGTAGTCTTGCACTTCCGTCGTCTGACCCGTGAGCGGCCGAAGCTCAGGGATATAGAACGGGTTCGTGATAAAGCGGACATCGAACAGTAAGTCCACATCGAGCGGGACCCCGTGTTTGAATCCGAACGACATAAAGTTGACCGTGAACGGGATGCGTTCCTCGTTGAACTGTTGCAAGATGCGGTCCTTCAGCATCTGCGGCTTCAAGTCACTCGTGTCATAAAGTGTATGGGCACGGTCGCGGAACCCTTCTAACAGTTCGCGCTCCATCTGGATGCCGACGAGTGGCGCATCCTCTGGTGCGAGCGGATGTGACCGCCGCGTCTCTTTATAGCGACGAACGAGCACATCGTCACGCGTCTCTAAGTACAGAAGATGTGGGTGTACGTTCTTCTTTTCTAAATCGTCGATGACGATGAACAGGCTATCGATAAAATCTCTCGTACGTGTATCAATGGCGACCGCGATTTTCGGTCGGACCGAGCTGATGACATCAATCAATTGTGGCAAAAGCACCGGTGGCAAGTTATCGACACAGAAATAGCCGAGATCCTCGAAACTATTCATCGCGACCGACTTCCCAGCCCCGCTCATTCCGCTGATGATGATCAATTCTTCTAATCCTTTAAAATCTTCCATCTCGCTGACGCCCCCTTAAAATTGACAACCGAGCCGTGTGTGTAGCTCTCTCCATCTAGTATAACGAACGTCCGAAAAAAAGAGAAGGACCGCGGTTCCCCGCAGTCCTACCTTCTTGAATCATGCGTTTTGTTCTTGCAACGATTCGAGGAGCCCCTCGATGAAGTGCTGAGCGTTCTGAGCGGCAATCGATCCATCGTTCGTCGCCGTGACGACTTGGCGGAGCGTTTTGTCACGAACGTCACCGGCAGCAAAGATTCCAGGAATCTTCGTTTCCATCGCCTCGTTCGTGACGATGTAGCCTTGCTCGTTCGTGATTCCGAGGTCTTGGACGAATCCAGTGATCGGGTTCATGCCGATATAGATGAAGACGCCGTCGATTTCATGGTCTGTCTCTGTACCGTCAACTGTGCTGACGAGACGAGCGCCACCGACTTTACCGTCTTTCTCTGTGATTTCTTTCAATGTGTGGTTCCAAATGAAATCGATTTTCTCATTATCGAACGCACGTTTTTGAAGAATCTTTTGAGCACGAAGCTCATCACGACGGTGAACGATCGTCACCTTGTTCGCGAAACGTGTCAAGAAGACACCTTCTTCAACAGCTGAGTCGCCACCACCGATGACGAAGAGATCTTTGCCTTTGAAGAATGCTCCGTCACATACCGCACAGTACGATACGCCACGGCCTCCGAGTTCTTCTTCACCCGGTACACCGATTTTCTTATACTGAGCACCAGAGGCGAGGATGATGGCACGCGCTTTATAGTCGCGGTTGTGCGCATGCACGATTTTGTATTCTGTTTCATCCGAGATGCTTTGCACGTCCCCATACGCATACTCCGCACCGAACGCTTTCGAATGGTCGAACATCTTTTGAGACAAGTCAGGACCGAGAATGCTGTCGTATCCTGGGTAGTTCTCGATGTCTTCCGTGTTGGCCATCTGACCACCTGGAATTCCGCGTTCGATCATAAGTGTTGAAAGGTTCGCACGTGAAGCATATAGCGCAGCGGTCATTCCGGCAGGGCCGGCACCGATGATAATGACGTCATAAATTTTTTCTTCTGTCATGTTGATTCCACCTCTGCAAAATATTGATTGCCTTTAGTATAAGAAACCTGTATGGGTATCGTCTATCTTTATGCTTGTTCGAGTGTCCGTTTGAACGAACGAACCGTCTCCGTCAACGTGTCGACTGGGAGATGGAAGGCGTTCGCACAGTCCTCGAGAATCAAGGCGTCTCGTTTCGTATAAAACATCCAGACGAGCGCAGCAGCCGATGCCGTTACGTCCATGAATGCTTCGTCCGATAACAGAAGCGTAGCAAATCGTTCATAAAAATCACCTTCTAGGCTCATCCGTTCCGCTTCCGAAACATGTGATTCGGCAAGGACAAGGGCATCAAACGCGCGTTTGACACGAGCGTCTCCTTGGAACGATTGCTGACAGAGGTCGGCACGACACATTTCCGCAAACGCACGGACCGTCTCGTTCTCCGTCACGGCGTTCGTCAGCGCGAGCGCTTCAAACGCCTCATCGTCTTTCAAGTTAGAAATGATTCGAATGATCTCGACCCGGGCCAAGTCCGTCTCTTGACGAAGTCCTTGGACGAGCGCCGAACGAAACTCGAGGTTTTCTCGAATATCGAAACTTTGCTTCTCTTCAAACCGTTTCATCTCATCTTTGTTCAAGTAGGTGGCTGCCTCTTCTAATCGTCCTGTCTTATAGGCAGACACGCTGAGCCAATGCCCGAACAATGCGTCACCGCGAAACCCGCGTTCTTTCAATAGACGTAACTCTTCATACGCACGGTCATAATGACCGACGAGCGCGAGTGTCGTCGCCAATTTGTAACGTAAATCAAACTGGAGTGGACGAACACGTGTGAGTGGCGTCGATAATTGCATCGCCGCTTCGGATTGTCCTGCTTCATGCAACAAGAGAATCGTGTTCAAGATCGCATGCAAGTTGCCCGGATTTTGATCGAGCACGTACTCGAGCGTACGAAACGCCGCTTGGTCGTCGCCGAGATAAAAACTGACGACGGATAAATTGTTATAGGCCGGCCAAAACGATGGATACTGACCGATTAAACGCTCGAGCGTCGCCTTTGCCGCAAATAGCCGTCCTTTGTCGATTTGACGCTGCGCCTCTGAATGCCATGTGATCAATTCGTCTTCTTCCTCGTCCTCGAGCTCTTGTTCGAGTTCGATTAGTTCGAGAAGGGATTGCACGGCTTCCGCGTAGTGACCTTTCGTGTCACGTGCGAGATATTCAGATGCATAGTTCGCCGCTTCTTCATATTGAGAGACATAGGCACAGTTGCTCGCTAAATGATAGAGCGCCTCTGTCGCGGTCTCGTCGAGCTCTAATACTCGTTTCCACACGTCATTGGCGTGGTAGACCTCCCCTACTTCAAATAACAGTTCTGCGTACTGTTTATGATAGTCGACGCGATGCGTGGCTGCCGCTGTCGCTTCAGCCATGAAAAAAGTCGCTTCATCTAGGCGACCTTCCCGTAACGCACGACGACCTCTATAGTAGTGGAGCTCCGCAGCGAGCGGAGATTCTGGTTCGGGTAGCGTCATTACTGCTTCATAGTTCGCTTCCATATTCTAAATCCTCCACATCATCTCTAAATCTTTTTTTAGTTGCAGGGATAAGAATACCGCACTCGAACAACGAGGGCAACTGAAAAAGTTAAAAAAAATTGCGACTATATTCCCTCTATAATGAATATTTTTTACTAGGTTCAAAAATTGTTTTTGAGCGAAAATATGATTCCTTCATTTCGGTTCATTTTCCCATTAAAAAGCGGCATCCCTTTTAAAAAAAGTGATACCGCTCAAGTATTCTTTCATGTCTCTATACAAAAGAGGCATAAAAACATTTTGCGAAAAATTGTGTCAAATATGTGTCAGCGACTGGAGTTTCGAACCGACGACCCGCTCTCCCGGCAAGACGTCGCGATGTACGACCGCACCTGCACCGACGACAGCACCGTCGCCGATCGTCACGCCCGGTAAGATGGTCACGTTCGCGCCAATCAAGACTTCATTTCCGATGATGACATCTCCGATTCGATACTCATCGACGAGATACTCATGACAGAGGATCGTCGAGTTGAATCCGATGACCGTGTTCCGACCGATGGTGATTCGTTCCGGGAACATGACGTCCGGCGTGACCATGAGGGCGAGAGCGCTATACTCTCCGATGTTCATCCCGAGAAATGTCCGGTACAACCATCGCTTCGCCTTCACCGAAGGGAAGTAACGCCCGACGAGCACGACCGCTGTGTTTTTGAAGACACGTAGGAAGCGAATCGTCCGATACATCTGCCAAAGCGGGTTCGGCCCGTCGATACGAAACCGTTTCGTCTTACGCATGGACGCTGACCTCGTCGAGCCATGCCTCTAAATGTTCCATTGAGTCGATGATGACGTCCGGCTCGAGTGACTCGAGGAATGGGCGACCTTTTAAAGCCCACCCGACAGCGACCGTCTTCGTCCCAGCGTTCTTCCCACTGAAGATGTCCGTATCGTTGTCACCGACCATGATCGCTCGCTCTGGTGACGAGCCGAGCGCTTGAAGAGCACGTTCGACCGGTTCGGCGTGCGGCTTTTCATTCTCGACATCGTCAGCTGTCACGACGACATCAAACAAGTGGTCGATTTTGAACAACCGAAGGCCCCGTTCGACGACCGGACGCCCTTTCGATGTGACGACGCCCATCTTGTACCCTTTCGCATGAAGGCGATATAAGCCTTCGATGACACCCGGGTACTCAGCGACGAGTTGGTCGTGCATGGCGATGTTGAAACTCCGATAGAACGCCTGCATCTCTTTCCATTCTGCTTCGTTCAATTCACGGAACGACTTCTCGAGCGTCGGTCCGATGAAGCGATAGATGTCCTCATCCCGATACGTATGTTCCGGGAAATAATAGTCGAACGTATGACGGAAGCTGGCGATGATAAGCGGGTTCGTATCGAGTAACGTACCGTCTAAGTCAAATAAGAGCGTATCCATTAATCAAACAATCCTTTCTCTGATGGGTCATTGTATCGTTTCGCATTGCGGCGAAGGACCATCATGACGATACCGAAGAGGATCAAGGCGATCGACACCATTTGGGCCGCACGCAAATCGCCTGACATGAGACTATCCGTCCGGAGTCCCTCGATATAGAAGCGACCGATCGAATACCAGACGAGATACGACAAGAAGATGTATCCGCGACGTGGGTTTCCAATCATACGCCATGCGACGAGGAGGATGACCCCGATGATGTTCCATACACTTTCATAGAGGAACGTTGGGATATAGTATGCCCCGTCGATATACATCTGATTGACGATCCAATCCGGTAGCATGAGCGTGTCTTGTAAGAAGCTACGCGTCGTTTCGCCACCATGGGCCTCTTGGTTCATGAAGTTCCCCCAGCGCCCGATAGCTTGTCCGAGGAGAAGTGATGGTGCCAAGATGTCTGTGACTTTCCAGAACGACATCGACTTTCGCATACAATAGACGATGACGACAAGGAGTGCCCCGAAGATGGCACCGTGAATGGCAATCCCGCCTTGACGGATATCGATGATTTGTCCGAGATTCTCTGAGTAGTAATCCCATTGGAACGTCACGTAGTAAATACGCGCGAAGATGATACTAATTGGAATCGACCAGATGACGACGTCAACGAGTCGTTCCGAATCATAGTTGATGCGCTTCGCTTCGTAAAGGGCAAGGACGAGTCCGAGCATTGCCCCGAAGGCGATGATCATACCATACCAGTAAATCGGCAGAGACCCGATTTCAAACGCTACACGATCAAATGTCGGTTCTACCATGATCACAAGTCTCCTTCAGTGTCCTGAATCGCGTTTGCGAGACGTTCCGCAAACTCTTCAGCCGTATTGATGCCCATGTTTTGCAGACGATAGTTCATCGCTGCGACCTCGATGATGACCGCTAAGTTTCGACCTGGGCGGACAGGGATCGTGAGGAGCGGGACTTCACTGTCGATGATTTTCATCGTGTTGTGATCGAGTCCGACGCGGTCATACACTTTTCCAGCGTCCCAGTTCTCTAAGTTGACGATGAGACTGATCTTCTTATGTGACCGGACCGCACCTGCGCCGAACAAGGTCATGACATCGATGATGCCAATTCCACGAATCTCAAGCAAGTGGCGAATCAGCTTCGGTGCTGAACCGACGAGGAGCTGGTCGCCCGTTTGACGAATCTCGACCGAGTCATCGGCGACGAGACGGTGCCCTCGTTTGACGAGTTCAAGCGCGGTCTCCGATTTCCCGACACCGCTCTGTCCTTTGATAAGGACGCCGACGCCGTAAATGTCGACAAGGACGCCGTGCATCGCTGTCATCGGTGCAAGTTCCATCTCGAGGAAGTTCGTGATTTGCGACTCGATTGATGTCGTCACCGCATTCGTCCGCATGAGTGGGACGTTTGCCGCTTCCGCTTCTTCTTCGATTTCTGTCGGAATATCAAATCCACGTGTGATTAAAATCCCAGGTGTCGATTCCGTACATAAAATACGGGCACGCTCGCGACGCTTTTCTTCCGATAAGCTCGCATAGAAAGTCAACTCCGTCTTCCCGAGTACTTGAAGACGATTTTTCGCATAGTGCGTGTAATAACCAGCGAGGACGAGTCCTGGTCGACTAAGGTCAGGTGTGGCGACCGGACGATGGAGTCCCTCTTCTCCCGCAATGACTTGAAGTTTAAAACGCTCAACGACTTGAGCTGTACGTACGATATTCTGCATCAGTATCTGCCCCTTTCACGCTCATTATTGTATCATAGCTCTTTCTCGGAAGCGTTAGGGAAGTGATAAAGAACGTGTCAAAAAATTGTTGAAACTTTCATACATGGCGTTCGTAGGAAGGGTATAGGCAAATAGAGGAGGTGAAATGATGGATACTTGGATTTGGTTGATTTTTATATTTGCGTTTATCATCGGAATCGGTACGCTCGTGTATTTGATCAAGTCATTGATTGATATGTGGAAAGAGTATGCGGCGACGAAAAACGAGACGGTCTTGCTCTTGTTCATTTTGAATATCATCGGATTCTTCTTATCCGGTGCGCTCATCTCGATGATTGTCGGGATCATCTTCTACTGGAATCGCTCGAAATCGATGCGACTTCTTGGAATCATCTTGTTGATTGCCGGTCCCGTTCTCTTTATCGTCTTTGCGATTAGTGCATTCACGATGTTTGATACACAGATGATGGATTGGCAACAGATGGAGTATGAAATGAATTTATAATCAAAAAAATCCCGAAGGCAGCGCCTTCGGGATTTGCTTATTGTTGATGGAACGGATTATTCAAATCGGCTGGGTCGACGGGATCGACCGGATCCGACGGCTCCGTCTGTTCTTCCTCAAGGAAAGTCGACGGTGTATACACCGATCCGTGTTCCAAATCGATTGTACCGGTACGTGTACCCGCTTCGACTTCGATGCGAGGCGTTTGACCTCGACCGGACAAGAATTCGAGACGACGCTGCGCAACGTCTTTTCGGTCACGAATGATCTCGAGTTCGTCGAGTAAGCAGTGGAGTCCCCCGAAGTTCGTCTCGAGTTCTCCTTCCACCTCGACGCCGTGTGGCAACACGAGTCGAATATTTCCGGCGAGCGAAGCGAGTTCGAACTTGGCCGGACGTGCTGTCGCGAGTTCCGCGCGGATGTTGCCGTTCCCTGTCTTGAGGGATGCTTTATCGTACTTCCCTCCGACGATGACGGCCCCGTTTCCGGTACGGACGTGCACGAGCTCCGCCTCGACGCCTTCCACCTCGACTGTCCCGTTTCCGGTATTGAGAAGGAGTTCAGACGCGTGTACTTCATGTAGGACAACGCGACCGTTCGCCGTTTGCACGCGGACGTTCTCAACGTCCAAACCATCGGCACGGACTTCCCCGTTCAACGTCTGAATATGAAGATGGTTGAAATGGTGGTGCGGGACGTACAGTTCCACGTGGGCCCGGACGAGCTTGTCACGCAAGGAGACGACGAGACGGTCCCCAATGACGGAATGCTTGACCGCCGATTGCAACTGTTCGAGCGCTTTGTCCGCGTCTTGTTGGCGAAGCGGACGACCGGTCACGATGAGCTCACAATCTTCTGCATCTGACGAGACGATGGTCGCCGATGCGTTGAAGAGATCGAGTGAGATGTCGCTACCCGTGAATGGGAATGATTTCGAATACGTCACTTCTGGTCCGAAGTTCGAGCTGAAGGAGAAGTCGCTGTCACGAAGCTTCGTGACGAGTCCTTCTACCGCAGACGTCAGTTTCGTCGTGAGCGATTCGACCGAATAGGCATCGACCTTCTCCGTGTCTTGACGCTCTTCTAACGCCTGGACTTGTTCTGGTTCGAGGCGCTCGAGACGCTCGAGTTGCGTCATCGCCTCCTCGATTGTCATCTTGCCTTCCTTCACTTGCTGGAGAATCAGTTCACGCATTTCTTGTTTCACGTTCGTTTTCCCCCTTCAATTTGGTTGCACGTCAATTACCTTCCCGTTTCTCACCATTTCTATACTTATTTCTTTTTTCCTGCTTTTGGTTTCACGCGAGCCGCATCTCGTTCGAGGACCGGCTTCAAATACTTGCCGGTATACGACCCAGACACTTCGGCAACTTCTTCCGGCGTTCCCGTCGCGACGATGAGTCCGCCGCCGTCCCCTCCTTCTGGTCCGAGGTCGATCAAATAATCGGCTGACTTGATGACGTCGAGGTTATGTTCGATGACGAGCACCGTGTCCCCGTTCTCGACGAGGCGCTGTAGCACTTTCAACAAGCGGGCAATGTCGTCGACATGAAGACCTGTCGTCGGTTCGTCCAAAATATAAATCGTCTTCCCGGTCGAACGTTTATGAAGCTCCGAAGCGAGTTTGACACGCTGGGCTTCCCCGCCGGAAAGTTCCGTCGCTGGCTGACCGAGTTTCATATAGCCAAGACCGACGTCATAGATGGTCTGAATCTTTCGCTTGATTTTCGGAATTTTGTCAAAGAATTCGAGCCCTTCCTCAATCGTCATATCGAGGACATCGGCAATCGTCTTCCCTTTATACTTCACTTCGAGCGTCTCGCGGTTATAGCGTTTCCCGTGACAGACTTCACATGGCACGTACACGTCCGGCAAGAAGTGCATCTCGATTTTGATGATTCCGTCCCCACGGCACGCTTCACAGCGTCCGCCTTTCACGTTGAAACTGAAGCGCCCTTTCTTATAGCCGCGCATCTTCGCTTCGTTCGTCGAGGCGAAGACGTCACGGATGTCGTCGAAGACGCCCGTATACGTCGCCGGGTTTGAACGCGGTGTACGCCCGATCGGGGATTGGTCGATATCGATAACTTTATCGATATGCTCGAGCCCTTCAATCTTCTTATGTTTCCCTGGCTTCGCTTTGGCACGGTTCATGTTGTGTGCGAGCGATTTATAGAGAATCTCGTTGATGAGTGTCGATTTCCCAGAACCGGATACACCCGTCACGGCGACGAACATCCCGAGCGGAATCGAGACGTCGACATCTTTCAAGTTGTTCTCTTCCGCCTTGACGATCTTCAAGAACCGTTCGTCCGGCATTTTCCGTTCGGCCGGGAGCGGGATGAACTTCTTCCCGGCAAGGTATTGACCCGTGAGCGAGTTTTTATTTTTCATGAGTTGCTTCGGCGTGCCGGCAGCAATGACTTGTCCACCGTGCTCCCCGGCACCCGGTCCGATATCGATCAAATAGTCGGCTTCCATCATCGTATCTTCATCATGTTCGACGACGATGAGCGTGTTGCCGATGTCTCGCATCTGTTTGAGCGTTGCGATCAAACGGTCGTTATCCCGTTGATGAAGACCGATCGACGGTTCATCGAGGACGTACAAGACACCTGTGAGACGTGAACCGATTTGCGTCGCAAGTCGAATCCGCTGAGCTTCTCCACCTGAGAGGGTTCCCGCGGCACGAGACAGCGTCAAATAGTCGAGACCGACGTTATTCAAGAAGCTGAGTCGCTCTCGAATCTCCTGCAAGATGAGGCGGGCGATGGCGATATCTTTTTCACTGAGCTGTTCATTCAGTCCTTCGAAGAACGCGAGTGCATTCACGACAGACTTTTCCGTCACTTGTCCGACATGCTGGCCCGTGATCTTGACGGCGAGTGACTCTTCTTTCAAACGATATCCGTGACATGTCGGGCAGGCGTGCGTCGCCATATACATCTCCATCTGTTCGCGGATGTAGTCTGACGTCGTCTCCCGGTAGCGTCGCTCGATGTTACGGAGCACCCCTTCAAAGAAGATTGTGTTCGTCCGGACCTGACCGAAGTCATTCTCATAACGGAAGAGGAATGACTCTTCCGAAGAACCGTTCAAGACGAGGTCCTGGTCACGTTTTGACAGACGTTCGAACGGCACGTCCATGTCGATGTTGAAATGCTGGCACATCGCCGCCAACAGTTGCGGATAATATTGTGAACTCGTCGGTTGCCATGCAGCGATCGCCCCTTCTTTTAACGTCATCGATGGATCAGGGATGACGAGTTCTGGGTCGACGTCTAGTTTCGTCCCAAGACCATCACACGTCGGGCAAGCCCCGAACGGTGAGTTGAAAGAGAACATACGTGGCTCGAGTTCTCCAATCGAGAATCCACAAATCGGGCAAGCGTGGTGTTCGCTGAAAAGAAGCTCGGTCCCGTCCATCTTGTCGATGATGACACGTCCGTCGGCGAGGCGTAACGCCGTCTCGAGAGAGTCGGCAAGGCGCCCTTCGACGTCAGGTCGGACGACAAGACGGTCGACGACGACTTCGATCGAGTGCTTCTTGTTTTTGTCGAGCTCGATCTCATCTGTCAGTTCGATGGTCTCTCCGTTCACGCGGACACGGACGAATCCTTCTTTCTTCAACGAATCGAACACTTTGATGTGCGTTCCTTTACGACCTGACACGATCGGTGCCAAAATCTGAAGTCGCGTCCGTTCCGGCAATTCCATCACCTGGTCGACCATCTGCGAAATCGTCTGACTCGAGATCTCGATACCGTGGTTCGGACAGACCGGTTTCCCGATTCGTGCGAACAAGAGTCGGAGATAGTCGTAAATCTCCGTCACCGTACCGACGGTTGAGCGCGGGTTTCGGCTCGTTGTCTTCTGGTCGATCGAGATAGCCGGACTTAAGCCTTCAATCGTATCGACGTCCGGCTTATCCATCTGTCCGAGGAACTGACGAGCGTACGCAGATAAACTCTCGACGTAGCGTCGCTGCCCTTCCGCATAAATCGTGTCGAACGCGAGCGACGACTTCCCGGAGCCGGACAAGCCCGTCAAGACGACGAGCTGGTCACGTGGGATATCGATGTCGATATTTTTTAAGTTGTTGACGCGTGCCCCTTTGATGACAATCGCATTTTTCTTTTCAGCCATTTAATTCCCTACCTTCAACTCCAAGATTAAGTCACGCAATTCGGCCGCACGCTCGAACTGGAGATCGCGTGCCGCTTGCTTCATTTCTTCTTCTAGTTTGGCAATCGCCGCCTCGCGTTCGGCCGGCTTCATCGTACTGAGTGATTCGAGTGCCTCTTCTTCGGCCTCGACCGTCGCTCGGATGACACCACGGACGTCTTTTCGAATCGTCTGTGGCGTAATGCCATGTTCTTCATTATATGCTTGTTGGATTGTCCGACGACGATCCGTCTCTTCGATGGCTCGTGCCATCGAATCGGTCATCTTGTCCGCAAATAGGATGACGTGTCCGTTCGCATTACGGGCCGCCCGTCCAATTGTCTGGATGAGCGAACGGTCGGAACGGAGGAATCCTTCCTTATCGGCATCGAGAATCGTCACGAGACTGACTTCCGGAATGTCGAGCCCTTCTCGTAACAAGTTGATTCCGACGAGCACGTCATATTTCCCGAGACGAAGATCACGGATGATCTCAATCCGTTCGAGCGTCTTGATCTCGGAGTGCATATAGTTGACCTTGATTCCCGCTTCACGCAAGTAGTCGGACAAGTCTTCTGCCATTTTCTTCGTGAGCGTCGTCACGAGAACGCGCTCGTCTCGCTTGATGCGTTCGCGAATCTGGTCCATCAAGTAGTCGATTTGTCCTTTGATCGGATGAATCTCGATGGTCGGGTCGAGTAACCCTGTCGGACGAATGATCTGCTCGATCATGTTCGGTGTATGTTCGAGCTCGTACGGACCTGGTGTCGCCGAGATGAAGATCGCTTGTGACAATTTTTTCTCGAACTCATCGAATTTGAGCGGACGGTTGTCCTTCGCAGAAGGAAGACGGAACCCGTGGTCGACGAGCACTTGTTTCCGCGCCTGGTCCCCGTTATACATCCCGCGCACTTGCGGGAGCGTCACGTGTGACTCATCGGCGACGAGGAGGAAGTCTTCCGGGAAGTAGTCGATCAATGTATACGGGGTCGAGCCCTCCGGCATCAAGTTCAAGTGTCGCGAATAGTTCTCGATGCCTGAACAATACCCCATTTCACGCATCATCTCCAAATCGTAATGCGTTCGCTGCTCAAGACGCTGTGCCTCAAGTAGCTTCCCTTCTTCACGGAACTTCTCGAGCTGCTCCTCGAGTTCCGCTTCGATGTTGACGATTGCTTTTTGCAGTTTCTCGTCACGCGTGACGAAGTGGGATGCCGGGAAGATGGCGACGTGATCGCGGTCCGCGATGATTTCACCCGTCAACGGGTCCATCTCACGGATTCGGTCGATCTCGTCCCCGAAAAATTCGATGCGCATACAGTGTTCGTCACGTGACGCCGGGAAGATTTCGACGACGTCCCCACGTACACGGAAACGTCCACGCTGGAAGTCGATATCGTTTCGTTCATATTGAATGTCGATGAGCTTACGAAGCATCTCGTCACGACCCATCTCTTTACCGACGCGGAGACTCAATACGAGACTGCGATATTCTTCTGGGTTACCGAGACCATATATACAGGAAACGGATGCAACGATGATGACGTCATCCCGCTCGAAGAGAGCCGACGTCGCCGAGTGACGCAGCTTATCAATTTCATCGTTGATAGAGGCATCCTTCTCGATGAACGTATCGGTCGAAGGCACGTACGCTTCTGGTTGATAATAGTCATAGTAACTGACAAAATATTCGACCGCGTTGTTCGGGAAGAACTCTTTGAACTCGGAATACAATTGACCGGCGAGCGTCTTGTTGTGAGCCAGGACGAGTGTCGGCTTCTTCACTTCTTGGATGACGTTCGAGACGGTGAACGTCTTCCCTGTTCCGGTCGCCCCGAGGAGTGTCTGATAACGGTCACCCCGATTGACGCCTTCGACAAGTTGTCGAATCGCTTCAGGCTGGTCACCTCCTGGTTGAAATTCAGATTGTAATGCAAACGGAATCGATTCCATAAGATACTCCTCACCTTCTCATTTCATAGTGTCTTGATTATACCATAGACACGAACAAATATTCGCTTATTAGCTTACATACACATTTAAGCCTTTTCTCTTATATATCATCATTTCTTTTTCCTTTACTGTCTCAAAAGAAACATCAAATCTTGTTGCGTTTCACCTTCGAGAATTACTTCACAATCGTTTTTGTAGCATAGAACACGGAAAGTCGGATCCTGGACCTTGTTACTATTCAATTGAAATTCCCATGATTTTTAAAAAGGATGTCAAAATCATATCCACGTCGCTCTCTATCTGACTCTTTATGTGAAGTTTACAGGTGTAAATGTGAACATTTGTAGGAAAAAAGTAGGATTTTTGAAAAACACTGTTTTAAAACGCTTACATTTTGGGCATATAATGAAGTGGTAAGTCAAATTGCATAAGGGAGAAAGGGGAGTATCACATGTCAGCATTTGTAAGTGAAATTATCGGTACGATGCTATTGATTCTGCTCGGTAACGGTGTCGTCGCCGGCGTCGTCCTCCGCCATTCCAAAGCGGAAAACTCTGGCTGGATTGTTATCACAATGGGTTGGGGTCTTGCCGTTATGGTCGGGGTCTACGCAGCCGGAATTTACGGAGGCGCACACATCAACCCTGCCGTCACGATTGGTCTCGCGACAGCAGGCGAATTCCCATGGGCCGATGTCCCACTCTACATCCTTGCTCAGTTTATCGGAGCGTTCATCGGGGCATGTTTGGTATATGTCCACTACAAGCCGCATTACGATGCAACGGACGATCCAGGCTTGAAACTCGCAACGTTCTCTACCGCACCAGGTATCCGAAGCACACCGTACAACTTGATTGGTGAGATTATCGGAACATTCGTCCTCTTGTTCGCGTTGTTGTCATTCGGGGCAAACACATTCGCAGACGGACTCAATCCGCTCATCGTCGGTTTCTTGATCGTCTCAATCGGTCTCTCGCTCGGTGGTACGACGGGGTATGCGATCAACCCGGCACGTGACCTTGGGCCACGTATCGCGCACGCCATTCTTCCGATTAAAGGAAAAGGATCTTCAGACTGGGGCTATTCATGGATTCCAGTTGTCGGTCCGATTATCGGTGCTGTCATCGCCGCACTCGTTTACGGCATTCTCGTCCCTTAACACATAATTTTGAAGGAGGAAATCACATATGGCGAAAGAAAAACGTTATATTTTAGCATTGGACCAAGGAACGACAAGTTCACGGGCAATCATTTTTGATCATGATGGAAAAATCGTCACAGTCGCACAGCGCGAATTCAAACAATACTTCCCAAAACCAGGCTGGGTTGAGCATAACGCCAATGAGATCTGGGGGTCTGTCCTCGCCGTTATGGCGGAAGCGTTCGGTTCGGCGGATATCGACCCGAATGAAATCGCAGGAATCGGGATCACGAACCAACGTGAGACTGCGGTCGTTTGGGAGAAAGAAACAGGACGTCCTGTTTACAACGCGGTTGTTTGGCAATCACGTCAAACTGCTGATATCTGTGAAGAGCTAAAAGCGGCAGGTCACTCGGACATGGTTCGTGACAAAACGGGTCTTCTCATCGACGCCTACTTCTCAGGTACGAAAGTCAAATGGATCTTGGATAACGTCGAAGGCGCTCGTGAGAAAGCCGAGAATGGTGAACTTCTCTTCGGAACAATCGACACATGGCTCATCTGGAAACTCTCAGGTGGTAAAGCCCACGTGACAGATTATTCGAACGCATCACGTACACTCATGTATAACATTTACGAACAGAAGTGGGATGACGAGTTACTCGAAATCTTGACGGTACCGAAATCAATGCTTCCTGAAGTCAAGCCTTCGAGTGAAGTCTATGCGAATACGATCCCGTATCACTTCTTCGGATTTGAAGTACCGATTGCCGGAGCCGCAGGTGACCAACAGGCTGCCTTGTTCGGTCAGACGTGCTTCGAAAAAGGTGAAGGAAAGAACACGTACGGAACGGGTTGCTTCATGCTCATGAACACGGGTGAAGAAGCCGTCAAATCGGATCACGGTCTATTGACGACAATCGCGTGGGGCTATAACGGAAAAGTCGAATATGCGCTCGAAGGTTCGATCTTCGTCGCCGGTTCGGCAATTCAGTGGCTCCGTGACGGATTACGGATGTTGAAGTCAGCGAAAGACTCGGAGCAGTATGCGACGCGAATCGAATCGACAGAGGGCGTTTATGTCGTACCTGCCTTCGTTGGTCTCGGTGCACCATATTGGAACTCTGACGTGCGTGGTGCCATCTTCGGTCTCACACGCGGAACGGAGAAAGAGCAATTGGTCCGTGCGACAATCGAGTCACTCGCTTATCAGACACGCGACGTCCTCACATCGATGGAGAACGATTCAGGCATCAACTTGAAGACACTCCGCGTCGATGGTGGAGCCGTCAGCAACAACTTCCTCATGCAGTTCCAATCGGACATCCTCGATGTACCGGTCGAACGTCCGGAAGTAAGTGAAACGACTGCACTCGGTGCCGCCTACTTGGCAGGTCTCGCCGTTGGTTTCTGGAAAGACCAAGCAGAAATCAAAGACCAGTGGAAACTCGATAAGAAGTTCGAGCCGAACATGGACGAGTCTCATCGCGAAGCACTCTACAAAGGTTGGCAACATGCGGTCGAAGCAACGATGGCATTCAAACCATCAAAACTTGACGTATAAGTGGCAAGGGCATCCTCACGGGTGCCCTTTTCGTATGCAAAAAAAGAGTACCCCGTGAAGGATACTCTTACAATTTACGAAGTCGGACACGTGGGCTCGTCGGTTCCCCGACGAACAAGATACCGAGTTCGTGTGGATCGGTCTCATACATCGCCCGTTGAACAAAACGAATATCTCCGTTCAGATTCAACACCTCGAGCTTGATGTACGGTTTATGTTGCTGGAGCGCCTCATAAAAACTGTGCCCTCCCGTGATGATCGTCCCATTCACTTTATAGATGGATTCACCTGGGATAAGCTGCATCGCCTCTCCTGGTGAATTCGGAAGCGTGTCCACGATAACCGCCCCACGATTTCCATTGATGAAGACAGGTGTCGTACCGCGATTCTCTCGTTTGATCCACTGAAGTCCAAGCTCATAAAGAACAAACAAGGCGAACAGCGCATAGTCGACATACGGGATCTCCCATACATACGAGAGACCGAATAGACCGAGAGCGATCAAGGCGAGTACCCCGCGATAGTTGCTCAATCGTGCGAGAAGCGTTCCCGGTAAGGCACCGGTCGACAGTAAACTGACCCCGATCGGAATCGGAAGAATGATCGGCACCATCGGCCAGTCGAGACCGAACGTCGGTGGCAAGAAGACGACGAGCGGGAAAAACCAAATGCGTTTGACGACATGCCCCCCGATGAACTGACCACGTTTCGATAAAATCAGTGTCGGGGATGTCTCTTTCGACCCGTTCCAGCGCAAGAGAATCGCTTCAGCGAGTGTGACGAGTCCGAACGTGAGCGCGTAAACCGTCCAATCGACTCGAGCGAGTTCTCTCACCCAATCACTGAGTGCCCCGTAAGAGACGACATCTCGTAACATGACGACCGCGAACAAGACAAAGAGTGGAAGCACCGGATTGAAGAATCGCGGATGCATCGTCAATACCACGAGCGTATAGAGCATCGTGAACGAGACTGCCCATTCAAACGTGATGGTCGTCTCAAGTAGAATCGTCGCGGCCGATGAGAGGACCGCTAGAAGAAGACTCGGCCAGATGAAATGCTTCCATTCCGACTTCGGCGAGCGTCGTCTCGAACGAAACATGGCTCGTTCTCGTTTGACTCGTGTCATCGATATGTATGTAAGGGCGACGAGCGTCACCCAAAACAGCGGACTACCTAACAACGTCAGTAAAGCCGTAACACTCATTCGTACAACTTCCACGCGGTCCAATCCTTTCTTTCATTCAACGTTATTTTGCGGCTTCTTCGAGCGCCCGGTTCAATTGGGCATCGTTCGCCTCATCTTGAATCGCCTCGAGCAATTTCGATTCGAGCGCCGAAGCGGTCTCTTCATCGACTGTCCCAGAAGCCTCGAGGCCATTGTCTGTCTGGAATGCTTTCACGGCATCTGCCATCGTGTCACCATAGTATCCTGGCTGACCGCCTGGCTCATAGCCGATTCCCGTCAAGATTTTATGCAAGTTCGAGACGGCGTCGCCGTAATCGCCGACTTTTAATGACTCTTCTTCTGTCAACACTCGGGTCACATTGAAGTAATCTGGTTGTTTCACTTCGATGTCCGGCTCAATCCCTTTTTTATTGATCCAGTTCCCGTCCGGCGTGAGCCATTTGCTCGTCGTCAACTTCAAGTTGCTGCCGTCCTCTAGATCGAACGCCGTCTGAACGACGCCTTTTCCGAACGTTTTCGTCCCGATGATCGTTGCGCCTGCCCCTTCTTTCATCGCACCCGTCAAAATCTCGGATGCCGAGGCAGAGCCCTCATCCGTCAAGACGAATAACTCATACGGCTTCGCTTCGCGGGCGCGTCCATTCTGTGCGTCACGGTCCCCGTCCGCATTTTCGATTTGAACGACCGGTTTTGATGTCGGTACGAATCCTTCCGACATCTCGATGACAGCCGGCAAGAGACCTCCTGGGTTCCCACGTACGTCGATGATCAAGCTGTCGATATCTTCTGACTCGAGTTGCTCGAGTTGTTCAAGGAACTCATCGGCTGTCGGTTCTGAGAACTGCGTCACTTGAAGATAGCCGATTTTTTTACCGTCTTGCTCCTTCACTTCTGAGAACACCGTCTCAATCGGAATCGTGTCACGCGTGATCTCATAGTCCGCCGTCTGACTGCCACGGCGAATCGTCAACGTGACGGTCGTCCCTTTTTCCCCACGGATGAGCTGAACGGCTTCTTGTACGTCCATCCCTTCGATCGACTCCCCGTCGACCGCCGTGATGATATCACCGGGACGAAGACCCGCCTCCTCGGCTGGAGCGCCTTTGATTGGAGCGACGATTAAGATGTCTTCTCCTTTCTTCTCCAAAGTCGCGCCGATTCCTTCAAAACTCGATTCAATCGAGTCGGTAAATTGCGATGTTTCTTCCGCGTCCAAGAAATCCGAATACGGGTCATTGAGTGCTGCCGTCATACCATCGAGCGCACCGGTCAATAAATCCTCTTCCGAGATGTCTTGTAACGAATGTTCTTCAATCAAATCACGCACTTGGTCGACTTTATCCCAGCCTTCCGCATTCGTCTGAATCGGAAGTGATGTGTCTGTAAACGCCATCGTCGCAAGGCCTGCACCGGCCCCAGCCACGAACGTTGTGCCAGCGAGTAGTCCTGCGGTTGAATTTTTCACGGGTTGGTCCCTCATTTCTCTTTGTAAGTCTTTTCATTAGTATAGCAAAAACGAGAGGAAAAGCGGACGCGTTCCACATATTTGGGACGCGTCCGCTTTAGTCAGTATCCAATATACGGGGCTGGGTCAATCGCATTCGGTTGTCCCGGTGCCCATTTTCCTCGATGTAGCTCAAAATGGAGATGCGGTCCAGTCGACCAGCCGGTGTTGCCGAGCGTCCCGACCGTCTGCCCTGCTGCGACTTGTTGACCGGCACCGACCGTGATCGCATCCAGATGGGCGTAGACCGTCGTCCAAATCTCTCCGTTCATGACGTGGGAGACGAAGACGACGTTCCCATATCCGGTCGCCGGAGCCGCCTTGATGACCACACCTGGCGCACTCGCGACGATCGGTGTCCTTGGGGCGTTAACGAGGTCAATCCCCTTATGAATCTCAGGGACACCTGTCAACGGATTGTTCCGTGGACCGAACGGGCTCGAGACGTAACCGGAAACGGGACGGACGAATCCAGTCGAGGTGGACACGTTCGTCGGCGTTTCAGCCGGCGACGCTGGCGGTGGAGTCACTTCAGGTGCCGCGACTTCCGTCTCCGCTTCCTGCGCCTCTCTTTCGGCGCGTGCCCGTTCTTCAGCTGCGCGTGCCTCGGCTTCCCGCTTCGCACGTTCCGCCTCCTCAGCGGCTTCCCGTTCAGCTGTCGCGATTGCCTCAAGCTGTTCACTGATGATGCGGTTCTGTTCGGCCATGACGGCTTGTTCTTCGCTGCGCGTCATTTTTTCGAGTTCGAGCTGCTCGACTTGTTCGTTCAGTTCGACCAACAAATTACGTTTCTTCTCGGCCGTACGGTCAAGGTCTTGTTTCGTGATGACGAGCTCACGCTCTTTTTGTTTGATGAAGGAGAGCTGGGTACGCTGTGTCGTCTCTAACGACTCGAGACGTTCCATCTCACTCATATAATTATGTATGAGCTCCCGGTCCTGCTCAGCGATCGTGCGGGCCGTCATGACCCGAGTCACGAAATCGCCGAAGGAACGGGACTCAAAAATGACTTGTAAATAAGAAGAATCTTCATGCACTTGTAAGACGCGAAGGCGTTCGTTCAACAGTTCCTTCTGACTTTCCAAGTATTCTTCCTGAACGGAAAGTTGTTGGCGGGTCGCCTCAAGCTCTTCACGGGCCGTATCGACCTCGTGCTGTTGAATCGCGATTTGTTCACTCAAATCATTCAAGCGGTCATCGACGACGAGAATTTCCGTCTGCACGGCATCCCGTTCTGCCTCGGTGACCTCGAGCTCGGCATCCGTCTCGGCCTGCGCTTTTTTCGACTCCTCCAATTCATTGGACAGTCGGTCTTGTCGAGCTTTTAACGTGTCTTTCTCTGTCGCCATGACCGGCATGGCAAGTAACGATACACACAACCCTAGCGCAAGCGAACGTTTCATCCGCCAACTCCTCCTTATTTAAGTTAGATTTTCAAGAAGCGACCGAGCGATGTCGTCGATCCCCAAATCCCGATGAACGCACCGAGTGCAAGTAAGACGAGCGATACTTGTACCGTGAGCGTCGATGGATCAATCAACTTAAATATATCACTATTCAATTGATCAAGCGATGGTTGTAAAGCACTATATGCGACGTCATATCCGAAATAAATGACGAGAATCGGGACGAGAGCACCAAGCATACCGAGAAGCAGTCCTTCGATAAAGAACGGCCAGCGGATAAAGCTGTTCTTCGCTCCGACGAGTCGCATGATTTCAATCTCACGACGACGTGAGAAGATGGTCATCTTGATCGTATTTGAAATCAAGAACATCGCCATCAATGTCAGTCCGACGATCAACGCGAGTCCACCGATGCGAATCCCGTTGAAGAAGGCAAACATTTTGTCGATGTAGTCTTTTCCGTACTTCACATCGTCAACATTTTCGAGTGAACTGACCGACTTGGCCACGTCCTCTAGTTCTGTCGGGTCTTGTGCTTTGACGATATAACGGGCGTGGAGCGGGTTGTCTTTCTCAACCGTTCCGTATGCCGCCGCATCGTCCCCGAGTTGGGTCTGGAACTTCTGCAATTCATCCTCTTTCGAGCTAAACGTGACCGTCGAGACGCCCGGCACCTGTTCAATGTTCTGTCCGAGTTGCTCTACCGATTTCTCATCCGCTGTCCGGGTGATGAACACTTGAATCTCGACATCGTTCTCGACGTTGTCCGAGATCTCATTGACGTTGAACATGACGAGTGCGAAGACACCGACAAGCAACAAGGTGATTGTCACGGCACTGATCGCCGCGAACGACATCCATCCATTACGAAGTGTTCCTTTGAACCCTTCACGCAAATGGCGCAATCCAGTCTTAAACATCATAGCCATATGCTCCTTTCTCTTCATCGCGAACTACTTTCCCATTCTCAATCGCGATGACGCGGTGACGAATCTTATCAACGATGTCACGGTTGTGCGTCGCCATGACGATCGTCGCTCCGCGGCGGTGAATTTCTTCAAACACTTCCATAATGCCCCATGCCGTTTCCGGGTCCAAGTTCCCTGTCGGCTCATCGGCGATGATAAGTTTTGGTTTGTTTACGATTGCCCGTGCGATTGAGACACGTTGCTGCTCTCCACCTGAGAGTTCATCTGGATAGTTGCGTGCCTTGTTTTTCAATCCGACAAGGTTCAACACATCCATGACTTGTTTACGAATCGACGTCGCGTCTGCCCCGACGACTTCTAATGCGAACGCAACGTTCTCATAGACAGTGAGTGTCGGAAGCAACTTGAAGTCTTGGAAGATGACGCCGAGTTGGCGGCGCAGCTTCGGCACGTGCCGGTCCTTCAATTTTCCGACATCTAGTCCGTCGATCAACAATTGACCGCCTGTCGGTTTCTCTTCACGATAAATCATCTTCATGAAGGTCGACTTTCCGGCACCGGAAGGCCCGACCACATAAAGGAACTCGCCGTCGCGAATCTGTAGATCGAGGTCATCCATGGCTACGACGCCGTTTGGATATACTTTACTGACTTTTTGCATCGAGATCATAACGTATTCCCTACCCTTTTTTTAATATTTGTATGCATCTATGACGAAGTTGAATCAATTGTTTTAGTTACTGTATATTTCGCCTAGAGTCTTTTTTACAGGAAACGACTCCCGCTGTCAAGGTGTCGTTTTTTCATATTCCCCTGGTCAAAAATTCATCTAGGGCATAGTTGAAGCGACTACAATTATATCAATCCAACTTTTAAAAGACCATTACAGGATTGTTTCAGTTCGATTGAGTTCAGTGGGAAAATGTCGCGAAGAACCTCGCTTTCTCTATATGTAAGAAAAAGTTGAAACCGCACTTCAAAAAGGGTGCTCTCGTAGGAACACCCTTCACGATATCGTCAATAATTAGTCACGTGGTTTTTCTTTCAATGCGTCAAACGGAGATTTTTTCCGCTTCCGATACTTGATATGGATCGTCGACGATTCATAATCATCGGAGGCTCGGATATCCCGACTCGACACCCGGACGAACGACCAGGCTAGGAGGAACATGATAAAGATCAGAGGGAACCCACCGACGATACTCGCTGTCTGTAGCGTATCAAGTCCACCGAGGAACATGAGCGTGAGCGGCATGATCGCAAGTGCGAATGCCCAGAAGAGACGGTTCCAGACGATTGGCTCGTCCTCGACATGCTTCTGTGTGACCGATGCCAAAATGTAAGACGATGAATCGAACGTCGTCGCCAAGAAGATGATGGCGAGAAGCGTGAAGACGCCAACGACGACTTTCCCGAACGGCAACTGGCTGATGATGGCGATGATGGTCGGAGCTGGACCGTTCGCCGCCATATAGCCGACGACATCGAACGTGCCACTCAAGTGGAGGTACAGCCCATAGTTCCCGAGAATCCCGAAGAACAGGATACATCCGAGCGTCCCGTACACCATCGTCCCAAAAATCATGTTCCGAATCGTCCGGCCGCGCGAGATGCGGGCGACGAACAGTCCGACGAACGGTGCGTACACGAGCCACCATGCCCAATAGAATACGGTCCATGATTCTGGGAACCCGGTTGTCGTGAATCCACCGAAGTCACCGAACGGTTCCATCCACGTCGCCATACGGAAGAAGTTGTCCATGACAATCCCGACTCCGTTGAATGTCGTCTCCAAAATGAACCGTGTCGGTCCAAAGATGAAGACGAACGTCAAAATCCCGAGCGCGAGCCAGATGTTCAAGTCACTCAGTACTTTGATTCCGCCCTTCAGTCCGATATATGAACTGACGGCAAAGATGACGGTACAAATCAACATGATGACGGCTTGCATGCCGAGCGTGACCGGAATCCCAGTCAGTTCGTTGACCCCTTCGGCAATCATCGGTGTCCCGAGCGCGAGTGTCGTCCCGGCACCGCCTAATAACCCAAAAATAAATAAGATATCAATCAATTTGCCGAGTGGTCCGTCCGCCCATTTGCCAATCACGGGACGTACCGCTTCACTGACTTTAAGTACTGACTTTTTACGGACATAGAAGAAATAGGCAATCGGTAATGCCGGTAACGTATAGATTGCCCAGGCGATTGGCCCCCAGTGGAACATCCCGTATGCCGTCGACCATTGAATCGCTTCAGGTGACTCGGGTGTCAGTCCGAACGGTGGCCCCTCATAATAGTAGACCCATTCAATGACTGACCAATAAAGAATACTCGACCCGATGCCGGCAGCAAACAACATCGCTGCCCAGGAGAACGTACTAAATTCGGGTTCTTCATCTTCACGACCTAACTTGATATGGCCATTCTTACTAAAGGCAATAAAGATCAAAAATCCGAATGCACCTAAGCCCATCGCTAAGTACAATACTCCGAAGTTAGAGGTCATGTATTCGTTCGCCGCCCCGACCCAGGCCTTACCGGTCTCCGGGAAGAAGATGAGCGGTAACGTCACCCCTAACAGTAATACAAACGAGCCGATAAAAGTCGGCCAGTCAATCAGTTTCGTCTTCAATTGTCATCACTCCATTTCCATAACATCTACTATTACCCTAACAATAATTCCCCAAGCAATAACACCCAAAACAAAAAAGCACGAGGTAAATGCTCACCTCATGCTTAAGTGTCTTATTTTTTCTCAGCGAGCCAAGCGGCAACTGCCGTGATCTCTTCATCGTCTTCGAGGACGTTCGCAGGCATCGCGCCTTGACCGTTACGAATGACGTTTTCAATCTCTTCTGCCGACAGACGAGCACCGACTTGCTCGAGTGACGGACCACTCATTCCTTCAAGGTTCGCACCGTGACATGCCGCACAGTTTTGTGCGTATACCGCTTCCGCGTCAACCGATGCCGTGTTCGAGCCCGAATCCCCGTTGCTCGACGTGTCCTCTTCTTCGCCGCCGCCACATGCGCCGAGTGTCAGCATGGCGCCGAGGCCGATGGCCATCATCCATTTTTTCATAACCACGTTCCCCTCCTAAGTTGTAGAAATGACCTACATTTACCATTATAGCCGTTCACGTGTACTTTCTAACCTAATCTCACGAAAAGTACACAAAGATTCCACAACTTACGGAACGTTGATATAGCGTTTATCCGACGTGAACCCTTGTCCGAGCACCTCGTGCGCCTCGCTGAAGACGAGGAACGCCTCCGGGTCGATCCGACGGATGATCTCTTTCAGACGGCTCACCTCGCTCTGACGGACGACGATCATGAGCATCGGACGGTCGAGACGAGAATACGCCCCGATCGCCTGAATCTCCGTCGCGCCACGGTCGAGCTCCTCAAAGACGGCCCGGACGATGAAGTCCCGCTTCTCCGAGATGACATACGCCATCTTGTCCTGTGTGAACCCGAGCTGGACGAAGTCGATCATCTTGACCGTGATGAATAACGCGATAAGTGCATAGAGCCCGGTCGAGAACGAGAATGTGACAGCAGCGGTCAAAACGACCATACCGTCGAGGATGGCGATACAAAGATAGAGCGGGATGTGCGTGAACTTATGTAAGATCTGTGCGATTAAGTCCATCCCGCCTGTCGAGGCACGTCCTCGGAAGATGAGCCCGAGTCCGACACCGACACCGACTCCACCGAAAATGGCGGCGAGTAACGTGTCGTTCACGGCAGCTCCCGCATCGATTGCCTCATAAAAGAGGATGACACCTGGTAAAAAGATGGAGCCGACGAGCGACTTCACGCCGAAGCCGAGACCGAGGATGGCCCATCCGATGATAAGTAGCAACACGTTCGCCACGAGCTGGAACGCCCCCGGTGAGATGCCGAACAGTTCATACGTGATGACCGAGATCCCGCTCACCCCGCCCGACGCGAGGTTGTTCGGCAATAGGAACAGACTGAAGGCCGAGGCGACGAACACCGAGCCCGTCAACAAATACAGATAGTCTTTGACGATTTGCTTCATTAAAGAAATTCTCCTTTACAGACAACATGGCCCAAAGACAGGAGTCTTTGAGCCACATGCATCACATATTTGTTTTACGAAGGTAAGCATCGATGAACGGCATGACGTCGCCATCCATGACACCACTTGTGTTTCCGACCTCGTGGTTCGTACGGTGGTCTTTGACCATCGAATACGGGTGGAAGACGTATGAACGGATTTGGCTACCCCAACCGATGTCCGTTTTCTCCCCACGGATCTCGTCGAGCTTACGTTGTTGCTCGTCGAGTTCGCGTTGGTACAATTTCGCTTTCAACATCTTCATCGCCGACTCACGGTTCTTGATCTGTGAACGTTCTGTCTGACATGAGACAACGACGCCTGTCGGCACGTGCGTGATCCGGACGGCCGAGTCTGTCGTGTTGATGTGCTGTCCGCCGGCACCTGACGCGCGGTACGTGTCGATGCGGAGGTCTTCTGTCCGTACTTCGATTTCGATGTCGTCATCGAATTCTGGCATGACGTCACATGACACGAACGACGTGTGACGACGGCCTGACGAGTCGAACGGCGAGATGCGGACCAAACGGTGAATCCCTTTCTCCGCTTTTAAGTAGCCGTACGCGTTGTGCCCGACGATGCGGAGCGTGACCGACTTGACGCCCGCTTCTTCACCAGGAAGGTAGTCGACCGTCTCGACTTTCCAGCCTTGCTTGTCTGCGAAGCGCTGATACATCCGAAGGAGCATCGATGCCCAGTCCTGTGACTCGGTACCGCCCGCACCCGGGTGTAATTCTAGAATCGCGTTGTTCGCATCGTACGGTCCGTTCAAGAGGATCTCGAGCTCGAAATCGTCGAACTCTTTCTTGAGCGATTGAATCGTCTCCGCGAGCTCTTCTTGCATCTCGGCATCCGGCTCTTCTTTGATGAGTTCGAGCGTCACTTCGCCGTCCTCATGTTGTGTCGCGAGGTCTTGATACTTATCGACCATCGCCTTGAGGCCGTTCGACTCGTCGATGACTTTTTGTGCCTTCTCTTGGTTGTCCCAAAAATCAGGGTACGTCATCTCGTTCTCGAGCTCGGCGATGCGTGCTTCCTTCTCCGTTAAGTTGAGCGAAGCTCTGTAGTTCTCGAGGCGCTTCGCCATTGCCTCAAGTTCGTTCCGAATATCTGAAATTTCCATAGTGTTGATTCACCTTTCCGTAGGAAAGAGGCGAGCGGACCCGCCTCTTCAATAATTAAGCCTGTTGTCTACCGTGACAGTTCTTGAACTTCTTACCAGACCCACACCAGCACGGATCGTTCCGGCCGATGCTGTCTTCTTTCGAACGACGGACCGGTTTCTTCTTGACCGGTGCGTCTTCCTTGCCTGAGACGGCGACTTCTTCTTCGACGACTTTCTCGCGTCGGAGGTTGTCCCCGACTTCGGCACGGAGCACGAAGCCTGTCACTTCTTCTGAGATGGCTGCGTTCATCGCATCGAACATGTTAATCCCTTCCGCCTGATACTCGCGGAGCGGGTCATTCTGTCCGTATGCACGGAGATGAATCCCTTGACGCAACTGATCCATATGGTCGATGTGAGACATCCAGTGCGAGTCGACGGCACGGAGCACGATGATCTTCTCGAACTCGTTGAAGCGCTCAGGCGGTGCGAGTTGACGTTTCGACTCGTACTGTTCGTTCACGCGCTTCATGAGGAGTTCGATGATCTCTTCGCGTTCTTTGCCGAAGAAGTCTTTGCCTTCGACTGTACGCTCGAGCGCGAGCGTCTGGTTCGCCCAGTGCGCGAGTTCGTCGATGTTCCACTCTTCCGGCACGAGTTCGATCGGTGTGTATTGACCGACACCGAGTTCGACCGTCTGTGCCATCATCGAGCGGACGATGTCTGTGACCGACTCGTTCTCGAGGATGCTCGAGCGGTCTTTATACATGACTTTCCGTTGGTCGGCCATGACGTTATCGTAACCGAGAAGCTGTTTACGCGCATCGTAGTTGTTTCCTTCGACGCGTTTTTGAGCCGATTCGACGGCTTTCGAGACCATGCGGCTCTCAATCGGTTGCGTATCGTCCATTCCGAGACGCTCCATCATGTTCTGGAGACTGTCCGTTCCGAAGCGACGCATGAGTTCATCTTCGAGCGACAAGTAGAACTGGGATTTACCCGGGTCCCCTTGACGACCTGAACGACCACGAAGCTGGTTATCGATCCGGCGTGACTCGTGACGCTCTGTCCCGATGATATAGAGACCACCGAGGTCGATGACACCTTCGCCGAGCTTGATGTCGGTACCACGACCGGCCATGTTCGTCGCGATCGTGACCGAGCCTTTTTGACCGGCGTTCTCGATGATTTCCGCCTCGCGCGCGTGGTTCTTCGCGTTCAAGACGTCATGACGAATCTTCTTCTTCGTCAAGAGCTTGCTCAAGTATTCAGACGTTTCGACGGCGACCGTACCGACAAGGATCGGTTGACCTGTCGCGTGGACCGTTGCGATCTCCTCGACGACGGCTTTAAACTTCCCTTCCATCGACTTGAAGATGAGGTCCGAACGGTCCTCACGAAGAATCGGTTTGTTCGTCGGAATCGTCACGACTTGCATGTTGTAGATGTTGCGGAACTCTTCTTCCTCTGTCTTCGCCGTACCAGTCATCCCGGCAAGCTTCTCGTACATACGGAAGTAGTTCTGATACGTGATCGTCGCGAGCGTCATCGATTCACGTTGAATCTCGACGCCTTCTTTCGCCTCGATGGCCTGGTGAAGACCTTCCGAGTAGCGACGTCCGTCCATGACACGACCGGTGAACTGGTCGATGATCATGACTTGTCCGTCACGCACCATATAGTCGATGTCGTGATGCATGACCGCGTTCGCACGAAGAGCGAGCCCGACATGGTGGTTGACCGCGACGTGCTCGATTGCGAACAAGTTGTCGATGCCGAAGAACTTCTCGGCGAGGTCGACCCCTTGGTCCGTCAAGAGAACCGATTTCGTCTTCACGTCGACCGTGTAATCGTCTTCCTCTTTTAACGTACGGACGAATGCATCTGCACGCGTATAGAGTTCCGTCGATTTTTGGGCCGATCCTGAGATGATGAGCGGAGTACGCGCTTCATCGACGAGGATCGAGTCGACTTCATCGACGATTGTATAGTAGAGCTCGCGTTGCACACGGTCTTCCTTATAAAGGACCATGTTGTCACGGAGGTAGTCGAATCCGAGCTCGTTGTTCGTCGAATACGTGATATCACAGTTGTAGGCCGCCTGCTTCTCGACACGGTCCATGTTCGACACGTTGAGGCCGACCGAGAGACCAAGTGCGAAATAGAGCGGCTCCATGAGTTCTTTATCTCGCTTCGCCAAGTATTCATTGACCGTTACGACGTGTACGCCACGGCCCGTGAGCGCGTTCAAATAGACTGGAAGTGTCGCGACGAGCGTCTTCCCTTCACCGGTTTTCATCTCGGAGATGTCACCGTTGTGGAGCACGTAACCCCCGATGAGCTGGACACGATAGTGACGCATGCCGAGCACACGCTCTGATGCCTCACGACAGACCGCGAACGCCTCTGGCAAGATATCGTCGAGCGTCTCGCCTTTCTCTAGGCGTGCACGGAACTCTTCCGTCTTCGCTTGAAGCTGTTCGTCTGACAATGCTTTGATTGGTTCGGCGAACGACTCGATCAAGTCGGCCGCTTTCTCTGCTTTTTTCAATACTCGTTTCTGTGGAGCAAATAACTCTTTCAAAAAGTTCGCCATACTCATATCTCCTCTGCACTCACTAAAAAATGCATGTTTTTTCCCTAATGTACAGTTTAACCGAAGTGGTGCCACCTTTCAAGGAAAGGCAAAACGAAACGACCCTCCGAAGCCGGAGGGTCGTGTAAGGTCAAGTATATTATTCTGGTTCGATCAAGCCATACTTCCCATCTTTACGACGGTAGACGACGTTCGTGTTGCCCGTTTCCGCGTCAGAGAAGACGAAGAAGCTGTGACCGAGCATGTCCATTTGAAGAATCGCCTCTTCCGTGTCCATCGGTTTCAATGTGAAGCGTTTCGTCCGTACGAGTTCGAGTTCTGCCTCGTCCTCATCATAGACGGCCGGTGCATCATCAGGTCCTTCGAGGGACTTGAAGTACTCGCCGACGCCACCTTCTTTCCCGCGTCCTTTACGGTTGAGTTTCGTTTTGTGTTTACGGATTTGACGTTCCAATTTATCGACGACGAGGTCGATTGCCGCGTACATGTCGAGGTTGATGTCCTCGGCACGGAGCAACAAGTTCGGCATCGGAATCGTCACTTCCACTTTTTGTTTCTCGTTATACACTTTTAAGTTGACGTAAGCCGTCTGTGCATCCGTAGGAGTTGTGAAATACCGAGTCAACTTCTCCAGCTTTTTCTCGACATAGTCTTTGATTGCTGGTGTGACCTCAATGTTTTCGCCGCGAATGTTATAAATCATCTGAACTCCTCCTTAAAATAACCGCTTGAACCAATGATTCGTCGAACGTGACAGAATCTCCTGCTTCATTTCTAAAAGAAAGTGGAACCAGGTGGCTCACTAATATTATACCCCGAAATCGCTATGTTTGAAAACGTTATCATCAGAAAATAATGACAATTTTGTTCCGAATTCAACATTTCCTACAACGAGCGAAAGGTATAGAAAGAAAATACCCATTCCACCCATTTTTAAACGCGTTTTTTTATTATCTAGACAAAATAAAAAGCCGACTCCCGAGGGAGCCGGCTTCACGGTTTGAAATTATAATTTTACAACGTTAGCCGCTTGTGGGCCACGCTCGCCATCAACGATTTCAAACTCTACGTCTTGACCTTCGTCAAGTGATTTGTAGCCTTCAGATTGGATTGCTGAGAAGTGTACGAACACGTCTTTGCCGCCTTCTACTTCGATGAATCCAAAACCTTTTTCTGAGTTAAACCATTTTACTTTACCTACCATGTGTAAATCCATTCCTTTCACCATTGGAGAATACAGAGGGTTGTCCTCTACGGCTAATCTTACCACCTTCTTGTAAGCGTGACAAACACTTTCTCAAATATTTGTAAACGTTTCGTCATTTGGCTTTCATTGGAATTCTATTTCCCTACTTTTCATATTGTCTTGTTGAATTTACATTTTTTGTGATATATCATTGAAGGGATGATTTAGGTTTGTGCCGTTTGTCATTTAGCCGATCCTGAAAATCTAATACGAGGAGGATGGTGCAGCGTATGCGCTCCTACTATTCTGAGGAAAAATATCGCATCACAAAGCGAACCGTGGCGATTCTCCCTTGCTTTGACATTATGAAGCAGTCACGGATCATTCTCGAGGATGGCACCGAGATTTCAACCCCGCTCCGGCCGTACCAGTTGTTGCAACTTTCTTGCCGCCAGTACAACAGCTCGATCGAGGAACGAATCTTCATCGCCAAACGCGTCGCCGGCGTAAAAGGGAAAGTCCCTGTCGTGATCGAACCGACAACCGGACTCGTCTTCTTCCCGACGAAGTCTCCGAAGCGAGACGATTGTGAATGGTATGCCTGGTCCCATATTCGAGACATACTGAACATCGAGGAGGAGCCGAACGGCCTCGTCCTCACAAAAGATGGACATCAAATCCAGACGAACGCGACACCGTACGTCCTTCGGAACCAACTGAAAGCGACAGGAGAACTCGTCGCCCGGTTCCAACAATTGAATGCGAGCCCAGCGCTTGAATCATGACACGCCTTCCGTCGAAAAGACGGAAGGTTTTTTTCGTTTGTTTCGCTTCATTTTTTGAAAAAGAGGTCGATATTATGGTCGAGGTGACAAACATGCAAATTCAAGCCCAAGCGACCGCCGTCAGTTCGGTCTTACCAGGCATCCAGACGAATCGGACCTATAAGGCCGAACTCGTCAAACAGACAGGCCCCGACTCCGCAATCGTCAAGATCAACGGCGAAGAAGTCGAGGTCACATTCAAAGACGGGCTTCCGAAGACGAACCCGTTCCACGTGACGCTTGCCGAACAGGACGGCGTCTTGCTCGCGACCGTCGTTCCACAAAAGGAAGAGACGCTTGAACCCGCACCACCTGCATCGTCAAAGCTCGACACGAAGATCCAGATACTCCTCGCTTCCCTTCCACCCGAAGTCCGAAGCGCCGTCAGTCGTCTGCTCCAGTCCGGGCGTTTGCCGATGAACGAGGACACGGTACGCCTGCTCGAGACGGCTTTTAAAGGAGACATGCGCGACGTCATCCTTCATCTAAAGACGCTCGACACTCAGGTCGTCCCGCGTGAAGTCGCACGAGAGATCGCTGTCCTTTCTTTAACTGAGGCGAGACAACTCCTCACACCGCCGGCGCCAGACGCCCCGTACCCTCAAAAAGAGCGATACGTCGAACTCGTCAACTTGTCACGTCCCGTGAGCGAACGGGTGACACCGACCCAGGAGACGATCGACCGGGTCATCCGAGACTTCCCTACCCCACCGAAGATGGAGCGCAACGAACCGTTGCCGCTCCCTCCGGTGAACGGACGACAAGTGATGGTCAAGGAAGTGACGAGCCATCTCGCGAACGTGACGAACACGTTCCGAAACGAACAGGCGACGGTGACGAAACAACTCGGACAGGTCTCAGCACTCATCGAGTCGAACCCACATGCGGCACGCCCCGCGCTTGAGACCGTCTCGACCCGCTTGACGCAACTCGTCCAAAAGACGGATGCGCTCCTTCACACGGATGTGACGCAGGAGAAACAACTCGTCGCCATGACCGCGAAGCTCGACCTCGCCTTGTCGTTACTCTCGACAAAGCCACAAGAGAGCGCGGCACTCGTCAAAGACGTCCGGGCGACGTTGAACGACTTCCGCTACGCACCGAACCAGGCACGGATTGAATATATCCCACATGGTGCGATGCGCGCAGGAGAGATCCCGAGCGTCACACCGCTGAAACTTGACGCGACACTATCCGGTCGGCACGTCCAGGAAGTGACGCAACGTGTCCAGGCACAGGCCCAGCTCGCACAGGCGAACAACACGCCGACGTCCGCCCTGTCCGTACGAAGTGATACGACAAACCCCGAAGCGCAGCGACTCGCGTCATTCCTTCAGGTCCAACAGACGCTCAACCGCCTCGATGGCGGGCAGCTCCACCAGCTCCTGTTCGCCCTTCCGGCGAAAGTACAGGAGATCGACACCGGGATTCACGTCCATATCCAAAACCGCGAGGCCGGTGACGTCGTCGACTGGGAGAATAGCGTCCTTTATATCCGCTTAGAGACGCCTCGCCTCGGCGAGATCGGCGTCAAACTAGAAGCGAAAGACCGGAACCTCCGCCTCACGCTCGAGCATGACGATGCGACGGTCGAACGACTCGCCCGCCCGCTCCTCGGCAAGATCGAACAGACGCTCGAGACGATCGGCTATAAGAGCGTGACGACCCAGTTCAAACCGCTCACGAAAACCGAGCGCGTCGTCGATGAGCCGAAAGTGGCACCGACGACCGGCTATGACTTCAGAATTTAGGAGGCCACGATGTACCAACGCATGGATTTGACGAAACGAAAGACGGCCGCGGTCGTCCGCTATGACGAATCGACGGACAAAGCGCCCGTCATCGTCGCCCGCGGAACGGGAGCCGTCGCTGAAAAAATTCTTCAAGAGGCACGTGCCCGAGGCGTGGCGGTCGAGAACGACCATTCCTTGCTCGGACACCTGCTCGACCTCGACTTAGGGGATGCCATCCCCCCGCAGCTGTATGACGTGATGGCGGAAGTGTTGCTGTTGATAGAAGAACTCGATTCCATTAAAGGAGAACCAAGATGAACCCAACCCAGTTATATGAAATGAGGCCTGAAGAACTGACACAGGCGATGTTACACGCACTCACGTATCATTACGAACGCGCCCAAGGCTCGACAATCGCTGAACGAAATCGTCATCTGCGCCAAGCGCGCGAGCTGTTGGTCAAGCTCCATCAAGGACTTCATGACGGCGGTGGCATCATCGCGGCTCAACTTGATGAAATCTATCTCTATATGGCGAACGCCAGCGTCGAGGCGATCATCGACCAGGACCAACAAAAGATCGCAGAACTACATACGCTCGCAAGCGACCTCGACAAGACGTGGAGCGAGGCGATGGAACGCGCAAAAACACAATCTGTCCCGACTGGAGGAAATCGCTATGAAAATTACCAATAACGTCCAAGCGTTAAAAGCTTATACGTCACTCTCGTTGAACCAGACGTCGATGAAGAAGACGATGGACCGCCTCTCGAGCGGTGTCCGGATCAACAAGGCGTCAGATGATGCGGCAGGACTCGCCATCTCCGAGAAGATGCGGATGCGCCTTGACTCGCTCTCGATGGCAGAGCGCAACACGCTCGACGGTATCTCGCTCACCCAGACGCTCGAGGGCGGGATGAATGAGACGCATTCCCTTCTCCAGCGCATGCGTGAACTGTCGGTCCAAGCAGCGAACGGGACGCTCAGCGAGGACGATGCGAAAGCCGTCCAAGAAGAGATCAACGCCTTGACAGAAGAAGTGACACGAATCGCCGAGACGACCGAGTTCAACTCGAAGAAAATCATGAACGGGGAATACATGCAGGGCGCAAATACGCTCTTCTTCCAAATCGGGGCCGGCAATAACGAAGCCGTCGTCTTGAACGTCGAAGACATGCGCGCGCACGCGCTCGGCATCACGACAACGACAGCAGGAGGCGGAGCGTTATCTCCCGTCGACCATGACAACGATCAGGCGACAGCAGATGTTTCCTATTACTCCCTCAGCGTATTGACGCCAGACAAAGCGGGAGAGGCAATCGCGAAGTTCGATGCGGCCATCAACCGCGTATCACTTGAACGTTCGAAGCTCGGGGCGATTCAAAACCGTCTCGAGGCGAACGTCAGCGTCGTCGCCATCGGTTCTGAGAACTTGACGGCGTCCGAGTCACGAATCCGTGATGCCGACATGGCCCGTGAAATGATGGACTTCGCCCGACTCAATATCTTGAATCAGTCCGGCATGGCAATGATTGCGCAGTCGAACGCGTTGCCGCAAGGCGTGTTACAATTATTGAACTAACCTAAAGAAAGGACGGTTGCCCATATGGACATTCGTCGCATCATGGAGACGCAATCGCTCCTCGGCTCAAATAAGGCGAAACGCCCCGAGGTCGAACCCGGCGTCTCCTTCCAAAACGTCATCGGTCAAAAGCGTGAAGACCGCGAACATGAGCGGTTCCATCGCCAAATCGCCGCAATCCAGGAACAAGGAGAGCTGCTCGCCGAGAGCCAGACGGTCGAGGCGCTCACAGATTATAAGAAAATGATCAAAGACTTTATGAAAGAGGCCGTTGACGCGGCACTCCGTCTCGAGGACAAGCGCGGATTCAACCGCCGGGGACGTGCGAAGATCTACAAGGTTGTCGAACAAGTCGACCAGAAGCTCCTCGCGCTGACGGATCAGGTCATCTCAGGGGAAGCCTCTCGCCTCTCCCTCCTCGACCAGGTCGGTGAGATTCGCGGATTGCTCGTCAACGTCTATGTGTGAGGTGTCGAGATGGCAGAACATTTGTTTTTGAAGAAAGTCAAATGTCCGTATTGTTTACAGGAAAGCAAGACCCAGCGTGTGTTGTCACGTCACATCCGTCCGCTCGAGGTCGAAAAGGACGGCTATACGACGTATGACGGACCGAACCCGTATTTGTATGAGCCGACCGTCTGCGGTCACTGCCACCTCGTCTTCCATGACTCGTTCGACAAGGTGCGGAAGCATAACCGGGAGGCACTCGAGACGCATTACTTCAACCAAGTGAACCCGGATGTGCTGAAAGGTGACCGAACACATGAGCATGTCATCCTCCTTTATAAGTTTGCGGTCATGACGGCCCAGTTGAGCGGACAAAAACCGTCCGTCGTCGCCATGCTCGGGATGCGGATCGTCTGGATGTATCGATTGATGGGGGATACGGCGTCTGAGAAGGAATGGATGCAGCGGACGCTCGATAAATACAACGAGGTGCAAGAGGCATACACGGACCCGATTCGGACTGGCCTGCCGTACGATCAGCTCATGCTTCGGATTGCCGACCTTTCGGCTGCGCTCGATTACTATGAGGATGCTCGTCGCTGGTACGGGATCCTCCTCAGCAGTAAGGAAGTATCGGAGCGAATTCGAAATCAGGCACGGACGCATTGGGAAGATTTTCGGTTGGAGCATGCGTAAACGAAAGCGTAGGACGCTAAATCCTACGCTTTTTTCGTAGTCATCATTGAGAAGTTCAATGATGGGGTATAAACAAATAGCTTACATACTAAAGGAGGATTTCTCATGTTTGAAACACAATATCTCGATACCGTACGCGCCACCTTCAAAAGCCAGAAACAACTCGCCGAGCGCGCACTCGTCCAAGTGAGTGACGAGGACCTGCATAAGACGCTCGCGCCCGATACACTCTCCCTTGCCCTCATCATCCAGCACATGGCGAACAATATGAAGTCGCGCTGGACCGACTTCTTGACGACGGACGGCGAGAAACCGGATCGGAATCGCGACGCCGAGTTCGAGGACCAACAATTATCCCGGGACGAGCTCATGCAAGTATGGGACGAGCGCTGGCAACTGTTGGACGACGTCTTAGCCGATCTGACACCAGAAGACTTAGGAAAAGATGTCATGATTCGTGGGGAAGCCCACTCCGTGATCGATGCGATTGAGCGACAAGTGTCGCATTACGGCTATCACGTCGGACAGATCGTTTACCTATCGAAGTTATTTGCCGGTAGCGACTGGGACGTCTTGTCGATTCCGCTACCGCATCAGCGGAAATGAGACGTTTTCTCTTGAGCGATTTCGATGAGACGATGCTCTAGCGAACCGTCAAACGGAAATTGCTGATGCTGGATTCGTCGTTTCACTTCAGCGACGGTGTGCCATACCTGTTCAACCAATGCATCTGGATAACCGTATCGTATCCGGTTGATGTCGAACTCCTCTTCGTCGACGAGTTGCCATTCTCCTGGTTCCCTCGCAACGAGGTCCACATCCAAGTCAATGAAATGAATCTCCTCATCCGTAACGGTTGGGGGCAGGCCAATATTGGAGTACCCGCGCATCGTGCCGTCCTGTTCTAAATCGAGTTGCAGCGTGAAGCCTTCATGTCGCATAAAGCACTCCAGTGCGTGAGAATCGTATGTATAACAGGCACCTCGCGTATGATGTTGGAGCGTCCGCCCCGGTCCCGCATACAACAATACGTACTCGTCCGTTTCTTCTAAGACACGACTCGACCATTCATAATGGAGCTGTTGGTCATATTTGAGTAGAGAGACATTCTTCATCAATGACCTCCTAAAAGATGGGATATTTTTATTATCCCTCTTTCGTTCGGGTTTAAAGTACAAAAATAGAGCGTGCCGACATTTATTCGGCACGCCTCCTTTTATTTCGTCACGTTGATTGTATATTCGTAGCGTTCTTCTGCCACTTTGTCGAAGTTCTCGTCAAACGGTCCATCGATGACGATTTTTAAATCCGTCAGCTCTTCTGGCTTCGCCTTCACGAAGAAGAGCACGTTTCCTTCTTTCTTCACTTTCCCCATGAATTCGCCACCGACGTCATCTGAGAACCACAAGTCCGAAGACACCTGCTCCCCCGTGTTCGTCACGAGTGTCGCCTGGTTCGGATGGAAACTCATCGTCTCGTCGACCGTGTTCTCGACGATCATGTTCATCGCGACGACTGTTACTTCTTCTTGTCCATCGAATGAGTCGCTGTATGCTTCCGCGACCGTGAGACGTGACGTCTGCACTTTGTCAATCGCGAACTGAATCGGTCCCATCGTCTCCGTGATGGTGACTGCCTTATTCTTCAAATAAATCTTGTTCGTCCCGAGTTCACTTTCTTGGACGTCCGTCTCTTCAGCAGTCGTCTCCTCTGGCGCACTCGCTTCCGCCTCTGCCACTTCTTCCGTGTCCGTCGCCGTCGTCTTCAGTTCATCTGCTTCCCCGCATCCGACGAGCAGTGCGAGCGGTACCGCCACCAGTAAGCCAAATCGTTTCATGTTCATCTTCATCTCTCCCTTTTCATAATCAAAGTAAAGTGGTTAAGACGAATATAACGAATTGGCAATCTGTACCGTGACAAGAAAACATGCCAGGCAAAATAAAAGTCAAGGTCCACAATCGGACCTTGACATATACACTTATCCTCTTGATTTCAGCTCTTCTTCCTCGTATGGGTCAGGACGATCTTCAAACGGCGTATCGTCCTCGACATACGCCTCGAGTTTCGGGTCCCGTTCCACATACTCATCGTACGCTCCCTCTGGACCATAGACGAAATAACGGCGTTTCCGTGACGATACCGGTTTGGACTCTTTCTCACGCATCTCGTTTCCCTCCTCTTTCCAGAAAAGAAGCAACGGCTACAATGATGTTTACCCGATTATAGCGGAAAACAGACGTCATTTCATCCTCGCTTTTTCTCCGAAACTTTTTTACGTGATATCCGTATATATTCATAACGATTCAATGAAGGGATGGTACATATGCAATTCGTGAAGAAAGGGTTCGTACGGAGCCTCTTATGGTCGCTGCCGTTCGCGATACTCGCGCTCTACCAAGGATGGTCAGGAAATATGGACGGCGTACACGCCATGCTCGTCTACGCCGGAGTCGCTTTCTTTCTCGGGCTCACGAGCGTCATTTATGAAGTCCGACAATGGTCGTTCAAAAAGCAGATTTTCATTCACTGGTGCGTCATGCACTTGACGATCCTGCCACTCCTTTGGTTCGGTGGGTCTACGCCAGTGACGTCACTTCAAGATGCCGTCAGCCTCTATTTAAACTTTACGGTAAGTGGGCTGATCTTGTTTACGGTATCTTATTTCATCATTCGGATGCGTCGTCAAGTGAAAACCTCTTAACACAACAAAGCTCGAAGGCGTATGCCCTCGAGCTTTTTTACGTCTGTTGGTCGAATAGACCAGAGAAATTGGAATCGACGTCTTCATACGGATCGACGTACGATTTGACCGTCTTTCGTTCCATTCGGGTCGTCCCGAGCGTCATTCCGAGACGCTGGTGTTCAGCCTCAATGAGACGCGCAATCTTTTGACTGTCGTCAACGAGCTGCCGGAGAACCGTCTGATCGGCTTTCTCCAAATCAGGACCGTGTGCCGCGAGTAACTGTTCCCGGTCGTCCAAGAGCTCATGGATTTGTTCCATCCACGTGTCGTACGTCGGCTCTTTCGGGACTTGTGCCAGCAACTCTTTTAAGCGTTGCGTCTTTAAGATGATCTCATCAATCGGCATCATGACTGCTTCGCCAGTTTCATCGCTTCCTTCCACGTGTCGCGGAGTTCCGTCGTGAAATCGAGTACCTCATCGAGGATGGTCGTGTCGTTCTTGACGTTCGCATCGACGAGACGGCGCCACATATACTCATAGAGCGAGTCCAAATTCGTCGAGATGGCAATGTCTTTATTCAGTGTGAGACGAAGCTCTTGGAAGATGGCTTGCGTCTTTTGGATGTTGATGTTCTTTAAATCAGGGTTCCCCTGGTCAATCGCAAGCTTGGCGAGGCGCATGAACTTGAGCGCCCCGTCATAAAGCATAAGCGTCAGTTCCTGTGGGTTCGCGGTCGTGACCGCATTGTTTTGATAAGCTGCATATGGATTAGCTACCATTTAAATTCCTCCTCTTACATTCCGCCGCCTAAAAACTGTTGAAGTGAAGCGGCTTGCGAGTTCGCCTGGTTCATCGCTGTTTCCATCGCCGCAAAGCGACGGTAATAGGCGTTTTCTTTATCGATGAGTAAATCGTTTAATTGTTTGATTCGAGTATCCATCTGCGTCATTTCGCGACCCATTGAATACGTCGGAGCCCCCGCCCCGTCCGCACCGGCGATACGCGTGATCGTCTCACGTGAGTCTTTTGCCGTGTCACGGATTTGCGGGAGAAGTCCCGTTTCTTCATCCGTGAACAGTTTATACACTTGTTCCGGGTCTTTCTCGATGGCGGCTTTTAACTTTTCTTCATTCAGCTCAATCTTTCCGCCGTTCGTGAAGTCAGATCCGGTCGAGAGACCAATCTGGAATAAACGAGACATGTCTAAATCGTTTGTGCTCGATGTTGCGCCTGACCATTTGCTACGGAGCGTGTCCATCGTCCCGCGAAGAATCGTGTCCCCACGGAGCATCCCGCTCATCGCTTTCTCTTCCCATTTCTTGATTTCATCTTCCGACAACTCATCACGCTGCGCCTGTGTGAGCGGTGCAAATGAACGGAAGCGTTCTTCGCGTGTCTTCTTGTTCATGAGATCAATCGTCTCATTGTATTTATCGACGAACCCTTTGATGTTGTCAAAGATTTTTTGGGTGTCGGTGGCAGCGGAGAGTGTGACAGGTCCACTCGCAAATGTCGATTTTAATGTCAACGTCATGTTATCAATCGTCGTCGTGTTCGAAGCACGTTCGACTTCAATCCCATTCACTTCGAACTTCGCATTTTGTCCAGTCGGTACAACCGTCCCCATACTAAAGGCAGATTTGAAGTTAGTATCAAATTGAATAGTAGAAGTTGCCCCGGTCTCTTTCGTCGACAAAGAAATTTTTCCAGTAGACGATTCAAAGAATGCAGAGAGTCCTGTCTCTTTACTATTTAACTTGCTCATTAAATCTTGTACCGTCGCGTCCGCACCTAATTCTATCTTTTGATACGTCCCGGTTGTACTAGATTTGTACTGAATTTCAAAACCAGTCCCAGAGGCGAACGAAGCAGAAACGTCTTTTGGAATGACTCCACCAGGATAGTTTGTGGTGTTGGTAGCAGTGACTTTTCCAGTCGCTGCGTCATATGCAAAGTCAGCAGCATCTAAAACGTTTCCTGCCGCATCTTTTAAAACGACTGTCGAAAAGTCCAAATCTTTCGGAATCGTTAACTCGGTTCCATCCGTTTCTTGAATAACCCGCTTTTGACCGGCAACAAATCCATTCATGTCTGATAATTTTGTTGTACTCGTCAACTTCTGTCCATTACGATCGACAGCATCTAAAATGGTTGTCGCCGAACTGGCCAACTGTGTAACCGAGTCAATCCGAACCGCACTATTCCCACTTGATGGTCCGGCAGTCACGTTAATTTTTGACTCATCTGAAGAACTCGACGTCTTCGCATAGAAGTTGCGGCTGAACATCAAGTCGACCGCACTGTTTCGTAATGTCATGAGAGAACGGTTAATTTCGCGATATGCATCGCGTTTCCATTCCGTTGTTTGTTTCTTTTGTTCGAGTTTATCGACTGGTGCACGCTCAGCCTGCATCAATTGCTTAATAATCGTATCCGTATCGATTCCACTGGCGAGTCCGCCAAATCGGATCGGTGTCGTCATGAGAATCCTCCTTTATACCCGTTCATCAAAGAGTTGGTTGAACTCCATGAACGCCGCAAAGAAATCGAGTGATTTCTTGCTTGGGATTTCGCGGATGACTTCGTTGTTTGTATCCACGATTTGAATATAATAATCGTTCAATTTTTCATGTTTCATAAACTTCAAGCCCGTACGTTGTTGTTCGAGCACTTGATTCGCCTTCTCGACGGCCGCCTCTAACTTGGTGACGTGTTGAGGCGTCGGAAGAATGACGATGCCTTCGTCGGCAAGCTTTGCTTGATTCGCTTCGACGAACACGTTTTTCGTTTGTTCATAAGGCAAGACGGAAGAAGGTAGGTGAAGCCGGACTTCAGAAATGGTCGGATTCATATACGTCTACTCCTCTTAAAATGTTCTCAATTCATATATCGGTTATTCTATTGAATTATTAAGAAATTCTGGGAAACTGACCAAAATCTTCGATTCGAGGTAGGTTAATTGGTTTTGTAAATCTTGAAATGATTGATTTAATACTATTCTTCTCGAGTCTCCGGCATTCATCGCTTCAAGTGCGATAGATTTCATCGTCCGTAATAGCTCTTCTTTTTCATCAAGTATTTCTCCCAACTCTTTTACTTGATGTAGTTGTTCCAATACCTTTTCACGATTCATAAACTTCAACCCCTTCTCTTTTTCTATATCGGTCAAATGAATGAGCTTCATAAGGAACGGGAATTAAATAATGTATGATTACTAAAATAGGGAGTGGTCAAAGTGAAGTGGGAAGAGTTGACGGTTTTTGAGAAAAGTTTGTTACTCGGCACACTATTAGGGGATGGAACAATCGCAAGAACAAAATCAAAAAGTATTCCAAAGAAAGGTCTTCAGTACCGAGAACATTTTTCTGTGAAACAGATGGAGTATCGAGAGTGGAAGTTAAAAGCGGTTCCTCGTATTTTTAGTGGAATCCAAATTCGGAAATCAGGAACGAGCGCAGAACTGTATTCAGAGAAAGATGAATTATTCGCATGGCTTTGGGAGCAGTGTTACGTCGATCGAAAGAAACATATACCTATCCACCTGTTAGAAGATTGTACCCACCCTGTCTTTTTGCTTGCACTTTACTTAGATGATGGAAGCTTATCCTTGACCAAGTCCTCACGGTCTAAATTGAACCAAATCATCTTCACACCCCATATCTATCTGTATCTTCAAGCATTTTACCCTGAAGAGCTTGAGCAATTGAGTGCATTTATTGCTCGCACATTCCATCATCAGTTTGTGTTAAGCAAACGATCCGATGGTCATTTTTACACGCTACGTATTCAAAAAACAGAAGAAGCGGTTCGATTTTTGAATGACTTTGAACCTTATTCTTATGCAATCCCTTCAATGCGAAAAAAATTGGATTGGGAATACCGACTCAATTTGGAAAAAACGAAACATCCAGACATGACTGTCGTTGTCTCTAAAGCAAAAAATGATTATACAGACAAAGAGATTCAATTCATCATTCAAGCTAAACAAAAAGGGATGACGGATGCTAAAATTGCCGAGGCATTGAATCGTACGTATTGGTCAGTCGTCTATAAATGGCAAGATATCAAGAAAAATATTTTAAAAGAAGAGTTAGTTTTATATATGATATGACAAAAGAACCCGTCACTCGAGAAGCGAGAGACGGGTTCAATTATATGTTCAGTAACTTGTGTGTACTGATTAGAAATTCGAAAGAAAATCTTAACGAAGAAGTTGAAGAACCGCTTGCGGCTGCTGATTAGCTTGACTGAGCATTGCTTGTGCAGCTTGGTTAAGAATGTTGTTCTTCGTGAAGTTCATCATTTCTTTCGCCATGTCAACGTCACGGATACGCGATTCTGCAGCTTGAAGGTTTTCTGCTGAAGTTCCGAGGTTGTTAATTGTGTGCTCAAGACGGTTCTGTGATGCACCGAGTTTTGAACGTTCTGCCGAAACAGTATCTAATGCTTTTTGAAGTACTGTTACAGCATTACCAGCGCCTTTAGCAGTTGTAACATCAAGCGAGTACTCAACGTTTGTGTTGTTAGTTCCGTTAGTAACGCTCTTATCTTTCGAGAAACCAGTAGCATCTTTAACAGTTGACGTTAAGCCAAGTGCTTCTGCACGCATATCGCTGATTCCAATCGAAATGTTTTGTGATTCGTTTGCACCGATTTGAAGTGAGGCTTCCTCACCAGCTTTTGTAACTTTAAGTGAAGAATAAGTACCTTCACTACCAGCAGCTTCTGCAATCGTGAATACTCCGTTAGCTTGTGATACAGAAACAGTTGCACCTAAATCCGTACCAAGTTTTGTAGCTAAGTCTGCAAGCGAGCTGAATTTATTAGCATCACCAGCTACTGCTTTTGCATCGTACTCCATCGTAGATGTAGTCGTATCAAGCGCAAATGTAAGTTTATCTCCTGCTTTTAAAGACGACAAATCAATTTGTGATGTGACAAACGATCCAGCTACTGCTGCTGTAGTTGGTGCTCCAGCCGCTGCGCCTGGTGTGTCAACAGTTGCTGTTTCAAGAGTACCGTTATTGTTTACTGCTGGTGCAGTAGCACTCTCTTGCCCAGCGTTTTGAACTAATTGTAAGTTTCCTGAAGCATCTGAAGCAGTGTATTTCGCACCTAATGTAGCATCAGCATTAATTGCTGCGGCAAGTGATGCAACGTCTGTGTAATCAGTAACTGCAGTAAATGTTACTCCATCTAATTCGAAAGTTTCTGAAGCTCCGAATGAGATTTGTGAAGTACCATCAATAGTGTATTGACCAGCTACTGCTGGCGTTCCGCCTCCAGCTGCTTTCCCAGCAACACTTGAAGTCGTAATAATTCCACCAACCGTATCTTTTTCACCATTTAATAGTTTTTGTGTGTTGAACTCAGTCGTGTTACCGATACGGTTGATTTCAGAAGTTAACTGGTTAATCTCTTTTTGAATCTCACCACGGTCTGTAGTTGTGTTTGTATCGTTTCCTGCTTGTACAGCAAGTTCACGCATACGTTGTAGGATTGAGTGTGATTCATTCAACGCGCCTTCCGCAGTTTGAATCATCGAAATTCCATCTTGTGCGTTACGTGAAGCTTGGTCAAGTCCACGAATTTGTCCACGCATTTTTTCAGAAATCGCAAGACCAGCTGCGTCATCCCCTGCACGGTTGATACGAAGACCTGAAGACAATTTCTCCATCGCTTTACCAGTGTTAGTCGTGTTGAAGCCCATGTTGCGGTGTGCATTCATAGCATTAAGGTTGTGGTTAATAATCATTGTAATTTCCCTCCATAGGTTTAAAGTTTTTCCGCTCTTCCAAATCCATTTGTCCGAGCATGCAAGGTTTAGGCCGGCCCCTCACCTTGCATTTTTTGGAACGTTTTATCGTTTCCATACTCTATATCGGAACCCTATTCAGATTGTTTAACAGTTCTTTCATCATTTTTTCTTTTTCTTTTCCGTCTTTATACTACTTGGTTTCTTGGTTTCTTGGTTTCTTGGTTTCTTGGTTTCTCACCCCTCTCATCCATTACGTCTAAAAAATCCTATCAACAATAGGATAAATTATCTAATTTTCCTCTTTGTTAGAAACGTTTACCCCTTTTTGAAATATTTCCTTTCAATCACTTCCCTACTTTCTCTATACTTGTGTCGAGTCATCTTTATATTGAACTAGCAATCAAGGAGGGAAACCATTGAACAAACAAACTAAGCGGTTGAGTACAGCTATTTTCTTAAGTGGCGTATTGTTCGCTACACTTTATACTCAACACGCAGACGCCGCATCGAAAACTGCAACCGTCGACACAACCGTGTTAAATGTCCGACAATCTTCCTCTACATCTTCCCCAATCGTTGGGAAGCTCACAAAAGGGACAAAAGTCTCTGTATTGAGCACAAAGGGATCTTGGGCACAAATCGAATACAAAGGGCAAAAGCGCTATGTATCTTCGACTTATCTCAAAATGACTTCGACTTCATCGACAAGTGCGCAGAAAGTCGAAAAAGTATATAGCGTTACAGAAAATCTTAACTTACGTTCGTCTGCGAGCTTAAAAGCAAACGTATTATTGACAATCCCAAAAAACAAAGAGGTTCAATATATCTCGAAATCAGGTAGCTGGTATCGCGTCAAATATGGCTCGAAGACTGGGTATGTCTCTTCTCAATATGTAAAGTCTGAAAACAAAGTCATTAAAGAAGCGACGTCAACGGTTTCGAAGACATCGACCTCATCATCTTCTAGTTCAACGAAGAACGTCTATACCACTACGGTCAACTTGAACATGCGCTCAAAAGCATCGACTTCTGGATCGCGTATCCTCACGATTCCAAAAGGGAAAGAGATTCAATACATCTCGAAGTCAGGTAGCTGGTACCGCGTCAAATATGGTTCGAAGACCGGATACGTCTCGTCTCAATACGTGAAAACGACGACAAAAGTCGTAAAAGAAGACTCTACTTCAACAACGAAGCCACCAACAACATCAACTAATTCGAACAAAACGACTACAAAATATACGACAACTGCCAATCTGAATATGAGATCGAAAGCGTCGACATCGGGATCACGCATCCTCACGATTCCAAAAGGTAAAGAAGTTCAGTATATTTCAAAATCGGGTAGTTGGTATCGTGTCAAATATGGTTCAAAAACTGGATATGTCTCGTCTAGCTACATAAAAGCGACGAAAGTATCGACACCGGCAGCGAAACCTCCTACGACGAAACCACCGACAACAAACGCCACATCAAAAACCTATAAAACGACAGAGAATTTAAACTTACGTAGTTCAGCATCTACGTCAGGCAAGATTCTCGTGACGATCCCGAAAAACAAGACCGTCAAATATATCTCAACATCGGGTAGTTGGTATCGTGTTCAATACGGTAGCAAAACAGGTTATGTATCTAGCAAATATTTGTCAGAAATCAAACCGACTCCTCCAAAACCGACAACGCCAGTCGTGAAGAAATACTATTACACGACAGTCAACTTGAACTTACGTGACAAGGCATCAACGAGCGGCAGTCTCTTGATGACGATTTTACCAAACGAGAAAGTCGAATACGTCTCATCACACGGCGATTGGTATAAAGTGAAATATGACGGAAAGACTGGTTACGTCGCGAAGCAATACTTGACTGAAAAAGCGCCAGCCAAGCCGAGTGTACCTGCTGACGATACCGATTATGAAATCAAATATGAAGCTGTCGTCACAGTAGACGGTTTGAACGTACGAAGCACTCCGGGCGTTACGTCTACGAATAAAATCGGTCAATTAGAGAAAAATCAAATCATCGGTGTCATTAAAGATGTGAACAGTGATTGGTCTCAAATTGAATTCGTCGTCAATGATAACTTCGTCACGGCTTATGTCAGTCGCGATTACATCAAGCCTTACACAGGTCCAACGGTTCCTGAGACAATTCCTGGATCAAAAAATGTTGTCTTGAATTACACAGACTACGCATACAAATTGACAGACATGGTGGCTATCCAAAAAGGTGTCAATGCTCAAACCGATAAGTATAGAGGCACAGCTGCCTACGTCTCACAAGAATATGTTGAACTCATTGAAGGTACGAATACCGGTAGAATTACCGTTTCAGGCCTCCGTGTTCGAGCTGATTCGAACACGAACTCTCATATTTACGGTATTTTAAATGTAAATAGCATTGTCAATGTGTTAGGAGTAAAAGATAACTTCTATCTTATTACCTATACACGTAAAGCAGGAGAATCGGAAAGCGTATTCGATAACACATGGCGTTTGGCAACCGAGGAAGATATCTTGAACCGTGTCGACCCACGTTTGGTCGAATTTGAAAAAGCGCTTGAATCGCCTTATGAATCATTCCAGTTCTTAGACCTTTCGAAACCGACCAATGCATCTGCAGCTGTTCTGAACAAAGCACTCGTTGGTAAAGGAATTCTCGCTGGACAAGCTCAAGCATTCATTGATGCGGGTAAAGCCTTCAATATCAATGAAGTATACTTGATGTCACATGCATTCCTCGAAACCGGAAACGGGACATCCACACTTGCAAAAGGTGTTTGGGTCGATTCTAACGGAAACTTAAGTACATCAGACGCTACAAAGAAACATCTGGTCTACAACATGTTTGGAATTGGCGCAACTGATGCAAATCCATTGGCAGGCGGAGCGAAGCATGCCTTCACTAATGGATGGTTCACTCCGGCACAAGCCATTTACGGAGGCGGACAATGGATCAGTGAGAGATACATCAATAACTCACGTCAACAGAACACTCTTTATAAGATGCGCTTTAATCCAGCAAAACCTGGAACGTATCAATACGCGACAGACATTGGATGGGCGTTTAAACAGACATATAAGATTCACGAGATTTATAAATTGCTTGATTCTTATACAGCAGAATTCGATATCCCACGTTTCATCTATTGATTTATTTGACGAATCCGGTCGCATCATGTGATCCGATTCGTCTTTTTGTGTTCTAACCGATAAGGAATTCAATCAATACTGTTTAGACAATCTGTTTAAATCAAAAAAATACCTCCACGGATACCGACTTCTCATCGCCGACATCCATGGGGGTATGTTTATATTTTATGCTTCCACCTTCATCTGTTCCGTCTCATTCTGCAAACTCTCCGCGACACGAACGAGCTCTGTCATCGCTCCGTTCACTTCTCCCAGACTTGCCGCTTGCTGGCTCGCCGCTGACGTCACTTCATTCGCATAACGCGACGCTTCTTCGACCATCCCGACGATGCCTGCCGAGTTTGTCACGACAGAATCGATTTGACCACGTGATTCATCAAGGAGTGAATCGACCGAATGAACATGGCTGTACACTTCATTTGCCGAATTGTGAATTGATGCGAACGCACCACCTGCTTTTTCAACCAAGCCGACGCCTGTCTCGACTTCTGCTTTGACGTTCGCCATCGACGATGACGTGTCGCCAACGAGACGCTTCACGTCTACGATGAGATCTGTGATTTCTTGCGTCGAGTTCGCTGTTTGTTCCGCGAGCTTTTTCACTTCTGCCGCAACGACAGCGAATCCACGTCCATGCTCCCCGGCACGTGCCGCTTCAATCGACGCGTTCAAAGCAAGCAAGTTCGTCTGTGCCGAGATGTCACTGATGACATCCGTAATGCGTGAGATCTCGCCTGTCATCTCTGTCAACTGGCTGTTGAGTGTCGAGGATTGCTCCACTTTCCCAGCAATCGCATGCATCGCGTTGACCGAAGACGACGCAAGCCCTTTCCCGCTCTCCGCTTCCTGTTGCATCTCGCTCGCCGAATCAAGCGCCGATGACATCTCTTGACGAATGCTTTCCATCGTACGCGCGACCGCTCCAAGTAAGTCCATCGAGTTGTACGTCGCACTGACGTTGTCTTCTAACATCTTGTTAAGGGCATCCATCGCGACACGAATGTTTTCACCCGCCACGTTTCCTTCTTGGACCGCTGCCGCGATCTCTTGCGCCGAACCCGTCAACTGGTCCGCCGTGTAACGCATATTCGTCCCTTGTTCCCGAAGGTGTTCGACCATGTTGTCCATCGACAAGAGCAAACGTCCCATCTCCGAACGGTCTGTCGTCTTCTCGTCCGCGAAGTGGACCGTCAAATCGCCGTTCCCGACCTCGACGGCTTTCTCAGAAGCCATCTCGACCGCTTTCAGTGGACGACGGGCAATCAAGTAAATGACGATGCCGCCGAGTGACGAGATGAGTAACGCCACGACCGTACCGACGAGCATGACCTGACCTTGTTCCATCTCGAGTTCTGTCAAAAGCAATAGAGTGATGTAGCCGACCGCTCCGCCCGTGATAAAGGACGTGACCAAAATCCACGCGAGCAATTGCGTCGTAAAGTTTTTAAATACTTTCACTGTGTTGTTCCTCCTCATTGTGTTCATCACTCCCTATATCGTCCGATTTCCAATGAATGTATAGCGTTTTCAGTTGAACGTTTGGTCAATGAAAAAACGTACCCCAGAAAGGAGTACGTTTCGTCAAAATGCTTCATCGTCACGTTCGACGCGCGTCACCCGTCGCGGAGTCGTCGCCGCGTCAATCGCGAGCGTGATCGCTGCCGCCCAGTGGAGCATCATCCCGACGATCGGAATGAACCCGAGGATTGATGCCGTGATTCCGACGGCCGCGCCGTACGAGAATCGGTTCAGTCGGCTGAACGAGAGAATCAACACGATGACGTGATAGACGAACATGAATCCGAGGGGCGAATAGCCCATCCCGATGATGAAAAGACCACCGAGAATCGGGATCCCAAGAAATGCTTCAAACGCTGCACCGAGCCATTTCAGATTTTTCACCATGTGGGTCACCTCATAATTCGATCATGTAAAACTCGTAGCCGCCATTTTCTGCGAAGCCCGCGCGCTTATAAATCTCGAGCGCCGCCTTGTTTTCCGTCTCGACATCGAGCTCGACTTTCGTCCGACCCATGCGGAACAGTTGTTGTACCATTTGTTTCAACATCTTCGTGCCGTAGCCTTTGCCTTGCTCTCCTGCCTTGACGCCGAATGCGTGAATGCTTGCCGCATCGTCACCGACGAGAAGGGCACGGATGACGCCGACCGGTTTGCCGTCAACTTCGCCGATATACGTCACACGGTCCGGTGTATCAATTTGCTGATAGATGTTTTCCGTCACATCGACCGGGTCACCGAACGCCTCGCTGAGTGTCGCGATGATGAGCGGGCGGTCGTCTGCCGTCGCCTCACGGAGCGATACCTCGTCCGGTTTCAAGAACAATTCCGCCTTCTTCAAGACAAGATTGTATTCCGAGAACTGGTACGCCGCCTGAAGATGTTCAAGCACCGCCTTCCCAGATGCCGAGTTCCGGTCGATGACAAACGTGAACGCCTCACAGCCGTTCAGTTTCGCATCACGTTTCGCCGTCTCGAGCAATGCCGTGAAGACGCCTTGCTTCCGGTATTCCGGATGGACGAGCGCATTCACCTCATACTCGTTCGGGAGATACGGGAAGAGCATGAGATACCCGACGAGCGTCTCGCCGTCATATACCGCATAGTCGTTCTGTCCGACCGACTCATGACCGACTTTGACGTCGATCTTCTCACTCATGTTGACCGCCTGTTCTAACGTTTTCACATCATTCGCTTGCTTGACTTCTTCTACTGTCCAATTCATATACATCACCTCATTTGTATTGTAGCACAAAGGAAAAAGCCCGCCGTAGCGAGCCAACTTACGAGATTATAACGTCCGGAACTCCAACTCAGGGAGCGTCTCAATCAATTCAGCGATCTCGTCCGTATGCGCCTCCGCACCCGGGACGGCCTCTGTCGGTTCGACCCAGAAGAACGTCTTGTCGTTCGTGCCGAGATAGTTGCCGTAACCGACCTCTGTCGCGAACGCCTCTTCCGTCAACTCACGGTCGATCAAGTCCAAGTGGAACAAGAGTTGGTCGTCGCCGTCCTCGACGTTATAGTACAAATCGAACGTGCTGTAGCTCTTCGTGTCCCCGATGTCGACGACGTCCTGAGCCTTCTCGATATAGACGTCACCGCGCTCGATCGCCGCAACGATTTTTGACGGCAAGATGATCTCGTACCCGAGCTCTCGGTCACGAATCGTCTGCGTCGTATCCTCTGTCCGTCCCCGGGACGAGACGACACCGACCGTCGCCACCAATGCACCTGTCACACCGAGCGCGAGCGCCCACTTCATCGATTTGTTCACAAGAACCACTCCCTACTTGTTAATGTCTTCACTTGATTATCCCACAAGTTGATGACTTTTCATCAAATATTCTGAAAAAATGTTTCCCCTTACATTGACGACCGTCCGCCAATCCCATACGATGGTAATAACGTATTAGAGAAAAGAGGAACTGACATGTCTAACGAAACTACTTTGACGCGCGCTCAGCTCGACGCGCTCTTGAAAAACGTCTTCGCCCTTCAAATCCCGGTCATCGAGAAATTCATGACGGATTTGTTTAAACAATACGTCTCGACGGCTTCCACGTTCAAACAAGATATGGACACGATGAAAGCGACAGACTGGCACAAGCACTTCTTCGGTCAAAAGGTCATGCCGCACCTCTTCATCGAGAACCTCGGCTTCGGCGCATCGTTCCGCCACCAAGGTCAAGAGAAAGTCGTCAGCATCCCGGAGAACATGACGGTCGTCAAACCGGACTCGGACGCACAGATCAAAGAGATTTTAGAGAACCTCGACAAGACGCTCGCGTCGATGGACGGGATCAAAAACAAAGGACTCGTCAAAAAGTTCTATAAAGAAACGCTCGAACTCATCTGCCAGCTCGGTAGCCGTACTGGTATGATGGATGACTTCTATGACAAAGTCAAAGGCAGTTTGACGACAAGTTCATGACAATACCTCGCTCGAAGGAGCGAGGTATTTTTTATGCTTCCTTTTCGATTGCCATCGGAAGCTCGATGAACTGGCTCCGACTATGGAAGACGACCCCGATCATGACGAGCGTGATCCCGACTAAGGCAATCGGGGACGGCATGACCGCATGGAGGAAGAGGAGCTCACCGATCAAGGCGAACAACACCTCGAGCGCCTGCGTCGCCTCGACGGACGCCAGTTTTCCCATATCGTGCTTGACGAGGTCCGTCGCCTTGAAAAATAGGACGGTCGCGACAATCCCTGACAACAAGGCGACGAGGAACGTCTGCCCGAGCTGGCTCGATGAGGGACGACCCGTCGTCAACCCGTACCCGAACAGTAAGAACCAGACCGGGAGCGACCCGAGACACATGCCGAGGATGCGTTCGAACACGTCGAGGTCCGTCTGTTGCATCATCTTGCGGTTGCCGAGTGGATACGCGAAAGCCGCGATGACGACCGGGACGACACCGAGCCATAGGAAACGAGGTTCGAACGTCTCGAAGAACTCGACTTGCATCAAGACGACCCCGATCAAGATCAGACTCGAGAACCGAAGTCCTCGCCACGGGATCTGTTCGCGTGACCCATCCGCTTTCTTAAAGAGTGGTGACAACAGTGCCCCGGCGACGATTGTCACTTGCCACGTGCCTGCGATGAGCCACGGGGGTGCGACTTCAGCGGCGAGACAGATGGGAACGTAAAAGAACCCAAACCCGACCGTCCCCCAGACGATCCACGGACGCGGATTGTCTTTAAGCGTCGAGATGACCCGCTTGAGCCCGCCCCGTAAAGCGACAACGAGCATCAACAGTGGAATCATCCATAAAAAGCGGAGCGAGGCACTATAGGCAAAGCTACCTCCCCCGACTTGCATCACTTCGTTCAACACGAACGTGCTCGCAAAAAACAAGGCCGCGAAGACACCGAGTATGAGTGGACGCATACGTTCCCTCCTTTCCGAATCCTGTCTTGTTCTCGGTATTCATCTATTTCTCCTGCAAAAAAGACGGACGACACGTAGTCATCCGCCTGTTGATTCGATGATTCCGTCACGTCCGCAGTTCGAGCGCGGCGATCCGCTCCATCCGCTCGAGGATGGGCTTCGCCTGATCGATATACGCCCTCACTTCAGCAAGCGACAACGACGCCGCATGCGCATCCTCACTCCGCCACACTTCATAGACGAACACCGTGTCCGCCTCGTCGAGCGATACGTGGACCCGATACGATTCACAGTCCGACGTCGCCTCCATCTCCCGTGCCGCTTCCGATAAAATCGCCACGAGTCGGTCCCGTTGTCCCACTTTCGTGACGAGCTTTCCGATCAGTGCATACATGCTCCATCCTCCCTTTCTCTTGCCTCGTCTCATTCCACTTTTTGCGTCCAATTTCCTGCCTTATCGCTTCATGCGTATGGAATGTTTTCACGCCACATGTATAAAAAAACGGACGGCACGTGGCCCTCCGTCAATGAATATCGCGTTTTTGGAAATTCCCGCCTTTGACCTCTGTCACCTCGTACACGACAACGAACGCTTTCGGGTCGACTTGGTCGATGATGTCCTTGATTTTTCGTTCTTCGAGCCGGTTGATGACACATGTGATTTCATAATAGCTCTCTTTTGAATACGCACCTTGGATCTGATTCAAGGTGGCGCTCCGTCCGAGACGATCCCGAATCGTCTCGACCATTTCATGCGGTTCACTCGTGATGATCTTGAACGTCTTCGCCCCGCTCAATCCCTCTTCGACGATATGAATCACTTTCGAGGCGATGAAATAGGCGATCGCCGACAAGACGGCTCCTTGAAGCCCGAACACCGTCGAGACGACGATGAAGACGAACGTATTCAAAAATAGAATCAAGTCACTCGTCCCGAACGGTAATTTACGGGACAAGAGGACGGCCAGCATATCGATCCCGTCAAGCGCACCCCCGTTACGGAGGGAAATCCCCATCCCGAACCCGAGGATGATTCCGCCGACTACGGTGATGAGGAGCGCGTCGCCCTCGATGATCGTCGGAACGTGGTGCATGATCACCGTACCGACAGACAACGACGCGATCCCTGTGACGGAAAGGATGGCGAAACTTTTCCCGATCTGTTTATACCCGAGATAGATGAACGGGATATTGAGAATCCCGATAAAGATCCCGAGCGGCAACCCTGTTAGCTGCGACCCGACGATACTGATGCCGGTGACGCCCCCATCCGACACGTTGTTCGGGATGAGGACGGACTCCAACCCATACGCCGCAATGAGTCCACCGATGATGTTCATGATGATTTGAAACCCCATCAACCAGGTTCTATTCTCTCGTTTCATGATGCATGGACCTCCTTCTCATGTTCAACAACCTTCTTAGCCTACCACAAAATAATACTGAAATAATTTACAGGGAATCATCAATCTATTCTGAATATTCATGTCAGATTCTCTGTCTCAAAGGATTTTGTATCGGCTCGTTTTGGTATACTTAAGAAAATGGAAAGGGGGCACCACGTATGCAGCGTACACCCATGCCTTCCCCGACACCGGAGGAAGTGCAGCGCTTAAGGCGCGAACATAATCCGATCAAGGCGTCCGAACTGTTTGCGAAAGTCGTCCTCTTGCTACTCGGTTCCCTCGTCTTCGCGGTCGGTCTGGAGGCGTTCCTCGTTCCGAACCAGATCATCGACGGTGGGATCGTCGGGGTCTCGATCATCGTGTCGTATTTGACGGAGACGAAACTCGCCATCTGGCTCGTCCTCTTCAACTTGCCGTTCATCTATTTCGGGTATCGGCAAATCGGGAAGACGTTCGCCGTCGTCACGTTGACGGCGATCCTCCTCATGTCGGCGTTCACGATCGTCCTGCATGACATCAAGCCGTTCACGGACGATTTGCTGTTGTCGACCGTTTTCGGGGGCTTCTTGCTCGGGGCCGGGATCGGACTCGTCATCCGCGCCGGTGGGTCGCTCGACGGGACCGAGATTCTCGCCGTCGCCTTCACGAACCGATTACCGTTCTCAGTCGGAGAGATCGTCATGTTCTTTAACATCTTCATCCTCGGGACGGCCGGTTTCGTCTTCAGCTGGGACCGGGCGATGTACTCGCTCCTCACGTACTTTATCGCGTTCAAGACGATCGATGTCGTCTTGGAGGGGATCGATCAGTCGAAGGCGGCGTGGATCATCACGAACGCTCCGGAAGAAATCGGTCAGGCGATCATGGACCGGCTCGGTCGGGGTGTGACGTATCTCCACGGAGAAGGGGCCTACACGGGAGACGGGAAGAAGGTCGTCTTCACGGTCATCAGTCGACTCGAGGAGACGAAACTAAAGGACATCCTCGACGACTATGACGAGAAGGCGTTCCTCGCCATCGGCAACATTCACGACGTCCGGGGCGGACAGTTTAAGAAGAAAAACATTCACTAAACGTGAAATCCCCTATAACCGCTGGACACCATTCGCCAACGGTTATAGGGGATTTTTTAGGCGAAGCGGACCTGGTCCCGTCCATTCCGTTTCGCCTCATATAAAGCCTCGTCCGCTCGTTCGAACACGACCATGCTCGGTTCGTGCCCGGCGACCGCGGCACCGATCGAGACGGTCATCGGGATGACCTCGCCCTGACATTCGAACGTCGTGTGGCGCACCGTCTCAACTAATGATTCAGCCACTTCTTTCGCCTGTTCACACCCTTCGATCACGAGCAAGAACTCCTCCCCGCCGTAACGACCGACGAACCCGCCTGGCGGACAGTGCCGTTCGAGCGTCTGACCGATATGTCGGAGCGCGGCGTCTCCTGCCAGATGACCATATGTATCGTTCAACTGCTTGAAGTGATCGACATCGATGACGAGTAACGTCCATGGCTTCCCGGACATCTCCAAGTCGTTCATCTGTTCGAGCGTCCGGTAACGGTTCGGGAGTCCCGTCAATTCATCGACGGTCGCCCGATGTGTATGCAGGAGGAACATCCATAGATGCGTCTCGAGCTTCTGCGCCCCCCAATAACAGAGCCACGCCCCGAGCGACAGCATGAGGAAGTACGGGATGAAGACGTTCACGAACACCATCGTATCCACACTGCCGGTCACGCGAATCAAGACGAGAAGCGCACCGAATCCGACATAGACGGCATATCCTCGTGAGCGATGCATCGGGACACGCGAGAGGAGAAGCGAAAAGATGTAAAAGACGACGAACATGAGAATCGAATCGACGAACGGGGCACTCATCCCATGCAGCGTCATGCGTCCGATAAAGATGAGCGCGAGGGTGACGACGGCACCGAACGGTCCGGCGTACGTCGCCGACAAGGCGATCGGGATGAGACGGAGATCGATTCTCGCATCGCCAAGCTCGATGGCGTTTAAGGTCAACAAAATCGCCGTCAACCCGTTCGATACCCCGAACCAAAAACGGACGAACAGCGGGGAGGACGGTTGAATCGGCAAGACCGTCCGCATCACATAGAACGTTAACGACATGAGTAAAAAGATGATACTGATATTAATAAAAAACTGGTTGATGACCGTTCCCATCGATTCGCCTCCTTCCCTTTCCGTTTCCATCCTATCCCAACTAGGTGAAAAATGTCACCCTTACATTCTAGATTTACAAAAAAAGTCGAAAGCTCACGCTTCCGACTGCTTTTTGATCATCTGCTTCATCAAGTTGGCACTGTTCCGTGCCGACTCGTTCTCTTCTTGCATCTGAATGTACACTTCATGTCGATGGATATCGATATGGCGCGGGGCATCGATTCCGAGTTTCACCTGGTCGCCCTCGATGGCGAGCACCGTGAGCGTCACGTCGTCCCCGATATGGATCGCCTCGCCTTGTTTTCGTTTCAATACGAGCATCAGCGCACCTCCGCCTTCGTGCCGCCGAGTGGATAACGGGCCGGGTAGGCATCATCTAAGATGACTTGCTTCCCGCGACGTTCCTTTGTCTCGATGACGATCGGTGCCTTCAAGTTGAGCGTCGATGCATCGAACGGCTCACGGAGCGTGACAATTGAGTAAACCGAGACGTGTTCCGCCTCCTCGATTCCGAGTTGATCCTTCGCCCCGTCCGACAGTTCGAACGAATAGTCCGACTTGTGCCAGAACGGATTCGTCACGACGAACGCGCATGCCTTCTCTTCAATCGACTGGAGCGACCAGAACGGCAGCTCTTCCCCGTACGGAATCAAGACGAACGTCTTCGAATCCGGGAATCCTGGAATCTCACTGACGAACGTAATCGTCTCCGCTTCATTTATTTCAATCTTGCCAAAGTAGTCTGTTTCAATGAACATGGATTGTCCTCACTTTCAACGCGTTTCATCATACATCCCACCGACCGGCCACATCTCGAGCGATGCCTGTTGACGGAGAGAAATATCCGTCGTCCATGGCGTGAACGAGATGTCCGCCGGTGTGAGCGATACATCAATCTGTGGCGGTGTGATATTCCATTCGATTTTCACATCCGCCGGCGTATACGTCAACTTGACACGGTCAATCGATTTCGGCATATAGCCCATCTCGACGATCGGATACGGGTCGTTCACTTTCTCTGCCGCCATCGAGGCAATCGGGTTGCCGTTCTCGATGCGCATCATGCGGTCCCCTTCACGGGCGATGTTCATCATCGCCTCGCGGGCCCCTTGTTCCCCCATCTGTCCGAACGATTGACCGAGTTCGAGCGCCCCTTTCAGGTTGCTCTCACTCCGTGCCACCGAAGAGTCGATCTCAAGTTTCCCTTGAGTCGTCTGTTGCGTCATCTCGGCTTTCCCTTGCTGCATCGACATGTCCGCCCGACCTTGACGCATCTCGAGCACTGGTCGGTTTGAGGTCATCTGGATGGCAGCAAACGTTTGCCGCATCTCAAGTCTCGCGAGATTCATGACCGATTACCGGAGGAAATCAAGGAGCGTCGGTTGGATGATCCGAGCCCCGGCCGAGAGTGCGGCGCGGTGTACCGTCTCATGCGATTTCAACTCCATGATGACTTTCTCGACGTCGATGTCTTCGTTGTCGGACATGATCGTCTTCGCGATGATCTCGTGGTCTTGTAGACGATTGTCGACGAGCTCCAAACGGTTCGCCCGGGCACCGAGCTCAGACCGCTCCGTGATCAAGTTCTGCCCAATCGTATCGAGCGTCTCGAGTTGTCCCGATAAGTCGGCTCCTCCCGTAGTCTCATCGGCGAGCAGACCGCTCAGTTGCTTCAATCCTTCAAAAAGCTCTCGTCCGAAGACGGTCTCCGGCTGCATGTTCACTTGCATCGTGATGCCTTTTGATACTTCGAACTCGATTTTTCCGGTCGCCGTCGGAGGACCGTCCGTTCCATAAATCGACTCGAGCGTCGCCCCTGGCGCTTCATTCAAATAGTCTTTCAGCGCCTGCATGTCAATGAGCGGTTGATCCGTTTTCGTCCCGTTATAAATATACTTCTCGCCCGCCTTCGAGTTGGCGAGTGAGCCGATATGTTCAATCAACTGGTCGACCTCACTCTTGATGATCGCGCGCTGTGACGACTCGTACGTGTCGTTCGCGGCTTGCGTCGTCAATTCCCGAATCCGTTTGACGGCTTCCGTGACCTCGTTCAAGGTCGAGTCCGTCATGTCCATCCAGCTCGTCGCCTCGCTGACGTTGCGACGGAACTGGTCGACTTCCCGTACCTCGGTCCGGTATCGGATCCCTTGCATCGCGACGACCGGGTCCTCCGATGCCTTTTGAATCCGCTTCCCGCTGATCAGTTGTTCCTGGACGCGGGCGAGCGTGTTATAGCTACTCGATAAGTGTTTCAAGTTCGTCTGTGTGAGCATCGTCTGTGTGACACGCATCAGTCATTACCTCCCAACGACACCCATGCCGTTAATGATTTTGTCGAGCATCTCGTCGACGGCCGTGATGTTCCGTGCCGCCGCATTGTATGCATGTTGATATTGGATCATCATCGTCATCTCTTCATCGAGCGACACCGCGCTCACCGACTGACGGCGCTGGTCCGAGCTACTCAAAAGGGCGAACGTGCTCTTCGCGAGGTTCGCGTTCTGGCTCGCCTCGACCGCCATGTTCCCGATGACGTTCTGATAGTACTTCCCGATCGATGTCGTCGTCGTGGCCGACCCGGCAAAGCTGAGTGCTTTCTCTTTCAGACGTGCGAGTTCGAGTGCCCCGCTCCCGTCCCCGATATTGCCGTCTTTTGAAGCGGCGATCAAGTCGAGGTTACTCATGAACGTCTCGTTCACTTCGATGTTCGACGCTTTGATGTCGGTGTTCGTGTTCGTCCCTGCGTTCACGAAGAAATCGTTTCGTCCGTCCGTCCCTGATGCATCTTTGTTCGTCATGTGTGCATTGTTAAATGCCGTCGCGAACACGCTCGCCATCTCGTCTAAGTCTTTGAGCATCTTCGTATACGCCCCATCCGCCGCTTCAGGACCCGATTGGCTTCCGTACATTTCAACGAGCGCTCGTAATTTGCCGTTCGGCATGTCTTGAAGTCTCATCGCCTCAGCTGTCTCAGCATCTGCCGCGCGATACGTCGACTCGGTCATTTCCCCGACACCACCCGTGATGCCATCGACCAATTTCACTTTGACCGGTTCTGGCAACACGTCCGGGTTTGCAGGGTCGATGACACCTGGCACAGTGATTTGGATGTCGATTCGTCCTTCTGCGACACGTTGCGAGTTCCCACGCGTCTCCCCGTTCAAGTAATCGACGGGCACACGCTCGAACTCGATATATTGCGAGAGCTCGTCCATGTAACGGTCGCGCTCGTCATACAGTTCGTTCGGTAGGACACCAAGTGGTTCCGCGTCCCCGATTTGACGGTTCACGTTATTGATCTTCGTCAAGAGGTCGTTAATCTTTTTCGATACGACGCCCGCTTCCGCTTTCAAATCGTCTTGTACTTTTGTCAGCGATGAAGACATGTAGTTGAACGTCTCGGCGAGCGTCATCGCCCGCTGGCGGACGACGCTTCGTGCGCCCGTATCGTCCGGGTTGACCGACAAGTCCTGAAGTGACGCCCAGAACAAGTCGAGCGACTTGGCAAGGCCGTTCTCAGACGGTTCGTTGATGATATCCTCCATCCGCCCGAACGCCGCTTCTTTCGTCGCATAGAACGCGTTCTTCACCGACTCGTCACGATACTGTTGGTCGATCATGAGATCGCGAATCCGGGCGAGCGTCTCCCCGCGTACCCCGGTCCCGAATTGTCCGGCTTTCGTTCCGCCGAAGTTGACCGAGAGCTGTTCCGTCATCCCGAGGGTGAGGCGTTGGCGTGAATAGCCAGGGTTTGAGGCGTTCGCCACGTTGTTCCCCGTCGCCTGTAACGCCCATTGGTGTGTCGTCAGGCTGCGGCGCGCCGTCTCTAGTCCCATAAATGTTGAACCCATTCTGTACTTCCTCCTTAAACGTCACGGCTGAACGAGCGCGTTTCAAACGCCTGTTGTCCGTATGTGAAATCATCTGCTTCTGGCAAGAGCATGTCCAAGTGCCAGGTAATATAACGAAGGGACTGTTCGAGAAGCGATGCGTTCAATTCATTCTGACGCTTCAACTCGAACAAGACCGGTCTCAGTTCCTCTATCTCTTCATCGTCCAATTCATACGTCCCTTGAAGTCGTTCCGCTTCTTTTTGTGAGATTTGTCGGACGAGTTTCGCCTCTTCTTTGACGAGCGCGCTAAAAGCAGCCATGTCATTTTGGACGAGCAGCTGTTCTTTCGTGTAGGCCAATTCGAGTAAACGTTTATGTAATGTGAGCATGAGTCTCTCCTTTTTTCAAAAAAAGAGCCGACTAAAGAAAGGGGTGCCCCTTATTTAGTCAGCTTCCGTGCCGTGTTATTCAGTGCGAAGGCCTCAAACGGACCTCGCTTCCATTCATCCTTGTAGAAAGCGTTTGGCGATTTCACGCGCGTCCCGTGAATACGTGCCCGCATCAATCTCTGCTTTCAAAGCGTCGATTTTTGCGAGACGGTCCGGATGTTTCACCGGTTCTTCAAACCGGGCGCGGGCTTCCGCCGAGATTGACAATTGGTCCGTTTGGCGTGATGGCGCGGGCTTCGGCTCGACTTGCGTTTTCTTTTCATAAGTGTTCGGTAAATGTACCCACTTGGCTGAATCGATGCGCATGCGTCTTCCCCCTCTTCATGATGTTAATCCAAACGATAAGCGCGAGCACTTGACGACTTCGTCAAGCTCTCTTGTAGACTAGACAGTTCCTTCTGCATATCTCTCTGGCAGTTCGAACAGACTTTCCCTTCGTTCGTCGGTTGACCACAACGTACGCAGCCGACGAGGAGTTCCGGGTTGTCCTTGATGATCAGGCGTCCTTCATGGATATATCGCGTGATATCAAGTTCCGACACACCCGTCGCTTCGACGAGGGCGCCGATGTTCGTTGATTTGTTTTCTGGTTCACGAATGAAGTCACGGACTTTCAAGAAGTTTTGGAAGTCGACTTCACTACATGATGGGCAATAAGGCGAGCGACCTTGTTTCATAAACAAGCGTCCGCACATTTGGCAAGATGCTGCATCCATTGGTTTCACCTCTGCCTTTTATATCGGACGCGTTTTTGATTTGTTTAGCGCCCGAAATAAGCAAATCGCAGAAACTTCTGTCGCACCTGCCTGCCGTAACGAAAATACCGCCTGATGGAGCGTCGTCCCTGTCGTATAAACGTCGTCTACAAGAATGATTTTCCCACATTTCACTGAAGTTGGTACAGTGAAAGGATTCGTTCGGTGTCGTCTTTCTTCTTTCCCGAGTTCGCGTTGACTCGAAACCTCGGTTTTCTCGATCAGTTGCCGGGTCGGACCAATCTTTCGTGCGAGCACATCCGCTTGGTTGAAGCGACGCAATTGGAGTCGTTCGTCACTGAGCGGGACGGGAACATATGTCGCACCAGGTTCTCGCAGTGCCCGAAGTTTTGGTGCGATCGATGCGGCGATGACGACGTCGCCACTGAATTTGAAGCGATGTAGCCACTCGATTCCCGCCTCGTCATAGGCGTACAGGCAACGGACGGTCAAATCAGAGCCGAGCGCGAGCCAGCGGATGCAATCTGAGCACGTCTCCCCCGTCTCGTTCGGTTGACCACAGCGCGGACAGCCTTTCCCGAGCGGCGTCAGTCGGTCCTCACATGACGGGCACACCCAGTCGCGTCGCCATAACGTGGCCGGTGTCCACGGGACGGTCATCGGTTGGTGACAGAGAAGACATTTCATCGACTGTTCGCCTTCACGATCGCCCGGATGGCGAGATCTTGCCGAAACGTCCGTTCATGATAAAAGAAACAGACCTCCCCTGTCGGCGCATCGGGTTTTCGTCCGGCCCGTCCTGCCATTTGGATAAGCCCCCGTGTCGTGAAGAGTCGATGTTCGCTCTCAAGCACCCCGACCTGCACGTCCCGGACCGTCATCCCCCGCTCCCAAATCGATGACGCGAGGACGATTCCCTTCGTCTCTTGGAGCCAGTGAAGCGCGTCGGTCCGCTCCTCGGTCTCGGCCGATACCGTCCGACATGTAAACCCTGCTTCTTCTAACGTTTTGCGATATTGCTCGAGGTGAGGCTTTGTCGGCACGAACAAGAGACGCGGTTTTGCGGCGTGACGTCGACAGAAGTCGGTAATCTGCTCGTCCGACTGTTTGACGAGTGTCGGGACCGGCAAATCAAATCCGTGATAACGGCGGGACAGATGAACCGTCGAAACCATCTGTTGCCAAGCGGTCGGGGTCGCTGTGATGAAGACAAACACCCCTTTTCCGACCCGATAGATGGTGCGCCATAACGTCACGTCAAAAGCGAACGGAAAAGCATCGGACTCATCGATGAGCACATAATCGAACACGTCACGTAGATTCAACAACAACGGTGCGGTCGCCACCGTGATCATCCCGATGGAGTCTTTCTCGCCACCCCCGTACCGTCTCGTGACGGGCACGGTGAATGCTTGTTCGAGCCGTTCCACCCATTCGATGGCGACATCTTTCCTCGGGGACACGATCAATACTCGCTTCCCTTCATTGACGACCTGCTCGATCACATGGAACGTCATCTCGGTCTTCCCGGCGCCACACACCGCATGGACGAGACCGGTCTTCCGTTCGTCCCACCATGTGAGCAGTTGATTTGCGACCCGCATTTGGGCTGGTGCGAGCTCGAACGGCATCGTCAATTCGGTTCTTTCGAGTGGTGTCGTGATGTCCCGCTCTTGTAGAAAATCACATCGACAGATACGTCCAAGATAAAGACAGTTCCGGCAGTAGGCACACGACCCGTGGTGACAGGTGAACGTTCGGACGTCCGTGCTGAGACAGCGTTGGCAGATGCCAAAACGGATGGCGCGCGTCCCGTTTGATGCGACGATGAGTTCTCCCATATCCCTTTGCTCCTTTTTCCTTTCACGCTAACAACACGCACATGTGCGCGCGAATCCTCTTGATCTACAAATCCCTTCGGCAATCGTTCTTTTGACGGATGACGCTTCCGTATTTTATCCGTTATGATTATGGGAAAAATAGACTAAATTGTGAGGACGTGGAACAGATGCGACGATTCATTGGCTCTTTGGTTGGAATAGGTTTGATCTTATACGGTAGCTTCACACTACTCTCTCATTTTTTGTTCGGTCATCCGAAAGACGAACAGTTCGTTCGCCAAGTCGCTGCCACGTATCTCGAGGATCACCACCGCGATCAATCTCTCGAAATCACGAGCGCCACTATGATGATGTGGGGAAGTGACCTTTATCTCCTCACGATCGATTCCGACTCGAGCATGGACACACATTTTGAATTGCACATTACGACGGATGGTGACATCACGTTCAATAATTATGCGAACGTCACCTCTGGAATGAATACGTTCGATCGGATCCATGATGCGTATCGTCAATTGGTCGGACCCGCTCTCCCAGAACGTGTTCATCTGAGCGATGACGTCCTCATCCCAAAGAATGGACCCGATTCACCGGAAGAATCCTTGGACCTCCAATCTCTTCGCCTCGATCAGGACTATGACATTCAAGATATCGGTGCCAAACATGGCAGTCTATTTATTTCTGTGGATGTCCCCGTCGTGACGGTCAATCGTGCAGCATTTCTATTACGAGATTTGAAGCGCAACTTGGACGCGGCTGGCGTTCCGTTCCGAACGATGTCCGTCACGCTTCGCGGGGAGGAGGACTGGTTTTATACCGGTAGCGTCTCACGAGAAGCAATCGACTCTCCCGAGCTCGAACAAATAATCCAGCGTCAGCACGATGAGGTGATATCACAATGAAATGGAGGATTTTCTTTCTTCTTTGCGGCACCATCATTGTCGCCACGTTCGGGGTTCGCATCGTTTTCGGTACGGATTCCGAGAAACAGCGTGTGTCGAATAGTGCAGTAGCATATGTTGGTCACACCTATCCCGCACTTGACGTGCGTGTCCAACAAGTCGACTACATGTTCCCACATAGCACACGTTATTTCGTCACATTCACTTCTCCAACGAGTCCTGATACGACGTTCACGGTCTACGTGAAACGCAATGGACAAGTCACACACGATGATTATGATCAGGTCCATCTTCGAGAAACGACTTATCAACGGTTGAATGATGGATACGCTTCATGGACAGAACGCGTCTTTCGTTCTGACACGTTTCCCTACCCCATTACATATGGACAAGGATTCATTCGTAGAGAAGAAGACGACTCAGAGGTTGAAGGCATTGCTCCGAGCGATTTAGAGCTAGACGAAGCGTTCGATCTGATTGCATATGGAACCACGTACGGTCATATCCATCTCGACTTGTCTCAACCGACATCAATGAAAGAGTCACTTTCAGACATAGCAAGAGGTACAAGACGCTATTTCGATGACCATCAAGTCCCGTTCCATACGCTATCGCTCAGCGTGACCGATCAAGACGACATCTATTTCGTCCCCTCCCTCTTTTACGATGAATTGGAATCTCCACTCCTCGAGGACATCATCGAAAGCCGGATCCTCACCGACTGAACGAAAAAACGGATCATCCGACATGCGGGATGATCCGTTTTCGTGCAAGCTGCACTTATTTCTGTTTGTAGAACATGATCGCCTCGTATGGACGAAGGGACAACGTTGTCCCGTCGAGCTCAGGCACGTCGTAGTTGTGGCTGACGACGCTCACCCGCTCGAAACCTTCCGGGATGGTATACGTCGTTTCCGTTCCATAGAAGTTGGCGACGACGAGGAGCTCCTCGCGGTCGGTCTTCCGTGTATATGCCCAAACGTCTAACGAATCAGGCGTGAGGAGCGTATAGTCCCCGTCCGTCAAGACGTCAAGTTCTTTTCGTAATGCAATCAAGTTTTTGTAGTGGTAGAACACCGAGTTCGGGTCATCGAGCGCCGCTTCGACGTTCACTTCCTGATAGTTCGGTGCCACGTTGATCCACGGTGTGCCGTTCGTAAAGCCGGCATGTGTCGTCGCATCCCACTGCATCGGTGTCCGCGAGTTGTCGCGTGACTTTTGTTTGATGGCCGCCATCATATCTTCATGCGACACACCTTCTTCGCGTTTCAACTTATAGTTGTTGAGCGTCTCGATGTCACGGTACTCGTTCAAATCATCGAAGCCAGGATTCGTCATCCCAATCTCTTCTCCTTGATAAATGTACGGTGTTCCTTGGAGACCGTGGAGCACGGTCGCAAGCATCTTCGCACTCTCGACGCGATGATTCGTGTCGTTCCCGAAACGGCTGACGACGCGAGGTTGGTCATGGTTGCACCAGAAGATGGCGTTCCATCCCTTCCCGTGCATCCCTTGTTGCCACGTCGACATGATGTCTTTCAATTGGATGAAGTCGAACGGGGAGGCGACGAATTTCTCGCCGTTCGGGTAGTCGACTTTCAAGTGATGGAAGCTGAACGTCATGCTGAGCTCGTTCTCGTCCGGGTTCGAATAGCGCACGCAATGGTCGAGCGTCGTCGACGACATCTCCCCGACCGTGATGACGTCATGCCCGTCAAATACTTCTCGGTTCATCTCTTTCAAATATTCATGGATGCGTGGGCCGTCCGTGTAGAACTTCCGACCGTCCGACTCGTCTTCCGGGAAATCTTGTTCTTTTGAGATCAAGTTGATGACGTCGAGACGGAACCCTTTAATTCCTTTCTCGCGCCAGAAGCGCATCATCTCATAGACGTCTTCACGCATCTGTTCATTTTCCCAGTTCAAGTCGGCCTGGGTCACGTCGAACAAGTGGAGATAGTATTGCCCGCTCTTCTCGTCATATTCCCACGCGTTCCCACCGAACTTCGATTCCCAGTTCGTCGGCTCGTCGCGCCAGATGTAGTAGTCACGGTACCGCTCGTCTCCCGCCAATGATTTCTGGAACCATTCATGGTCTGTCGACGAGTGGTTGACGACGATGTCCATCATGAGGCCGATGCCCCGCGCCTCTGCCTCACGGATCAATTCGTCAAGGTCTTCCATCGTGCCGTAAGACGGGTCGATGGCATAGTAATCACTCACGTCATAGCCGTTATCGTGTTGAGGTGACTGATAGACAGGCGTCATCCAAATGTATTCGATGCCGAGTTCTGCCAAGTAATCTAGCTTCGCCGTCACCCCTTTGATTGATCCGGTCGCGTTTCCTTCCGGACTGTAAAAGCTTTTCGGGTAAATTTGATAGACGACTGATTTGCGCCAATTTTTCTGTGTCATCAACGACATCTCCTTTTTGTAAGAGTTTTCATTTCAATAGGAAAGAGGGAAGAACTACCGTCCCTCCCTCCCGAGTCAATGCTTATGCGACTTTATTTTCTTCGATTTCACCTTTTTTCATGTAGCGCTTCGACAAGATGAACGTGAGCGCGAACGGTACGATGATCGCGATGACCATCCCGACGATGAAGAGAAGGATTTTGTCTGTAAAGATTGAGAGGAATCCAGGGAGTCCTCCGACACCGATTGCGATTGCTTGAACATCATTCAATGTGATGAAGATGGCTGCGATCGCTGACCCGATCATCGCAGAATAGAACGGGAATTTATTCGGCAAGTTGACCCCGAACATCGCCGGCTCCGTGATCCCGAAGTAAGCCGAGATTGCTGAAGTCGATGCCATACTCTTTTGCTTCGCGTTGTGCTTGTAGACGAAGAACATGGCGAGTGCAGCAGAACCTTGTGCAATATTTGAGAGTGCGATCATCGGCCAGATGAACGTACCGCCTGTGTCTGCAATCAACTGAAGGTCGATGGCGATGAACAAGTGGTGCATCCCTGTGACGACGAGTGGTGCGTAGAACAATCCGAAGAGGAGTGCCCCGACGACCGGTACGGCTTCAAACGTGTTGACGAGTCCTGTCGCAATCACATTACCAATTCCGCGTGTGATTGGTCCAACGATTGCGAGTGCAAGGAATCCAGTGACGACAATCGTCGTAATCGGAACGACCAAAAGTTGAATCGCATTCGGTACACGTTTTTTCAAGAATATCTCAATTTGGCTCAAAATATAAGCCGCAGCGAGAACCGGCAAGATTTGACCTTGATATCCGACTTTCTCAATCTCGAACAATCCGAGGATATCGAATGTCGGTACTTCCCCTTCAAGTGCCGCTGTTCCGTAGCCCCAAGCGTTCAAGAGGTCCGGGTGGACAAGCAAGAGACCCATGACGATCCCGAGCACTTCGCTTCCGCCGAAACGTTTCGTCGCCGACCATCCGACAAGTGCCGGTAAGAAGACGAATGACGTGTTCGCCATCATGTTGATGAGGTCCCAAAGTCCTTGTAAGTTCGGATAAGCCTCGATGAGCGTCTGCCCGTCGATGAAGAGACCTTCAGAAGCAAGTAAGTTGTTGATCCCCATAAGGAGACCGGCCACGATGATGGCTGGAATGATTGGCATAAAGACGTCAGAAAAGACTTTGACGAGTTTTTGAAGCGGATTCATTTTTTTGCCGCCTGCGGATTTGACCTCGGCGACCGTTGCCGCTTCGAGTCCTGCGAGTTTGATGAACTCGGCATAGACGCGGTCGACATCACCGGCTCCGATGACGATTTGATACACGCCCGAGTTCTCGAACGCCCCTTTGACGAGATCGACTTCTTTCACACGTGCCTCATCGACTTTTGACTGGTCTTTGAGGGATAGACGAAGACGTGTCACACAGTGTGCGGCTTTGTCCACGTTGTCTTTGCCGCCGATCGCTTCAAGGATGTCTGCGGCAATTTGACGATAATCTGCCTTCATGTTTATTGTCCTCCTTTGTTTGAAAACTTCAAATGAAAACGGTTACTTATGAGTACAAACAAAGTATAACTTATCTATATAAGTTAAGTCAACAACTTATATAGATAAGTTTGAGTGAAGGTTCTATGACCAAATTCATTGTAAAAAATTCCCTTAATCGAGTTTACGTAAACAAAAAACCTCTTCCTGTTCGAAAGAGGTTTTAGCGCCGGGCGACATCACTGAACTGGAACTTGTCCAAGCGGTGACGCGATTCCGTATATTCGAATTGTTGTCCTTCATATAAGAACGTATCGTTCGTGATGACGATGACATATTCATAGTCATGCAAATCAAGACGCATCCGGTCGAGCTCGGTCACGTCTTCTGCCGCAATCTTTCGTTTGGCGTAGCTGATCTGTAAGCCAAGCTCTCCTTCGATATATCCATAAATCGATCGAGCAGCGATTTCTTTTGTCAATCCAGGAACGAGGTCTTTGACGAAATAGTTGATGTCTAAGATGACGTTCTCCCCGTCAAAGTTTCGGACGCGTTCGATGCGAAACACATGTGTTCCCGGTTTCAAGTTCATCCGTTCGACGAGCCAAGGTGGTGCCTCCATCTCTTCGAACGCCGCGACGTGCGTCTGGATGGAGCGACCGAGCATGCTGGCGTACACTTCCGAAAAACTGACGATGCCGTTGAATTGAAACTCGATCTGGTCGCGCTTCAACACGAAGACACCTTTCCCGTGGTGTTTTCGGACGTACCCGTTTTCCTGCAAGAGATCGAGTGCCTTGCGGACCGTCCCCCGACTCGCCTCGAACTGATGCATCAGCTCCGTCTCCGACGGGAGTTTCGAGTCTGCAGGTCTCGTGCCGTTCCGCATCTCTTCTGCCAACCGCTCAAATATTTGGCGATATTTCGCCATCGCATTCCCTCCTCCATTGAAAAAGACGACCAGAAACGGTCGTCTTGTGGTTTACCATTCGCGACGATACCAAGTGATGCCGATTGCACCAGGTCCGAGATGCGTTCCGATGACCGGACCGAAATGGCTTCCCGAGATGTGTGCTTTCGGGAACTTCTGTTTCATCGAAGCGATTTCTTCCGCCTGACGCTCCGGGCAGTTGGCGTGAATGATTCCGATACAGTATCCCTCACCGTCACCTGCAATCGACTCGTCCATCATTTCTTCGATTCGACGTACAGCCTTCTTATACGTACGAATCTTCTCAAATGGGACAATCAACTTGTCTTGGAAGTGAAGGACCGGCTTGATTTGTAAGAACGAGCCGACGAGCGCTTGCGCGGCGCTCAATCGTCCACCACGTTGTAGATGATCGAGATCATCGACGACGAAATAGGCGCGAATCGAATCACGGACCGTCTCGAGTCGGGCGATGATTTCTTCCGGTGTGGCACCTTTGTCACGGAGGTTTAACGCCTCTTCGACCATGAACGCTTGCGGCATACAAGAAATCTCAGAGTCAAACGCATGAACGGTCACGTCGACCATATCATTTAACGCGACCATCGACTGGTATGTTCCGCTGATGCCACTTGAGAGTGTGATAGCAATCACGTCCGTCACATCATCCGGCAAATTCTCAATCAACTCGACCGTCTCACCGATGACCGGTTGTGACGTCGTCGGCAGTTTGCCTGCCTCGATTCGCTCATAGAACGCCTCCGTCGACATATCGATCGACTCGCGGTACGACGCGCCATCGAAGATGACACTGAGTGGAGCGACATGGACATCATGTCGTGCCAAAAAATCATCCGACAGATAGGCGGTACTGTCGGTTAAAATCGCAATGTTTCCCATACTATATCCTCACTTTACGTCGTTTCATTTTCCAATTATGTTAGGATTCCATTCCATATTGTAACACAAAAACGAGGTAAAGCATCGGTGACGCTCAAATCTCGACCCATCCCCGGCGAATCGCATCGACGACCGCTTGCGTCCGGTCGTTCACATCCATCTTACGGAGGACAGAGGACACATGGTTTTTAACCGTTTTTTCACTGATGAACAACATGTCGCTGATGTCTCGGTTCGATCGCCCATCCGCGAGAAGGTGCAGCACCTCGACCTCACGACGTGACAACAGTTGGTACACCGGGTCATCCGTGCGACTTTCGACGCCACGACCCGCTTGTTCCCCTTTGAATTGTAAGAGGCGACGGTATTCTTTCAAGACGTTTGTCGTCACTTTCGGGTGTAGGTAAGCCCCGTCCCGAGCGACGGCACGGACCGCCGAAATCAATTCGGTCGATGCCACTTCTTTTAAGAGAAAACCAGACGCGCCCGCTTCGAGCGCATGCGTGATATAAGACTCATCATCGTGGATCGAGAGGATGAGGACGCGTGTCTCCGGTGACAAGAGCGACAGTTGCTTCGTCGCCTCGATCCCGTTCATGTCCGGCATGTTGATGTCTAAGATCATGATCTCCGGTTTTTGCTCGCCGGCGATGCGAATCGCCTCGCGACCCGTCCGTCCTTCTGCGACGACCGTAAATTCATCTTCTAAATCAAAAATCCGCTTCAATCCTTCGCGGAACAGTTCGTGATCATCCACGATTGCAATGCGTGTCTGTGTCATTTCCATGTATGTCTTCCCCCTTGTTCTCTCACGGAATCGGAATCGACATGCGGACGACCGTCCCCTTGCCGACTTCCGAGTCAATGGTGATACTTCCGTTCACCAACTCAATTCGCTCACGCATCCCGACGATCCCAAACGACTCTTCGCCAATCGAACTCGGTTCGAAACCGATGCCATAGTCGCGGATGTGAAGGTGAATCACATCGCTCGCCTGTTCGACATTGACGATGATTTCTGGCGTCTTGGCATGCTTTATCGCATTTTGCACCGCTTCCTGCACGAGACGGAACACGTTGATTTCTAACTTCTCCGGCAGACGGGCACGTGACCCGCGATAGTTGAGACGCGTCTTGATGGCCGTATACTCCTCCGTTTGGTGGAGATAGCGCTCGAGCGTCGGTAAAAAGCCTAAATCGTCAAGCGACATCGGACGCAAATCGTAAATCAGGCGACGTACGTCGACGAGTGCTCCACGAATCAACTTTTTCAATTCATGTAATTCGGCAAACGCTTCATCTTTCCCTCGTTTATCAAACGTCTTTTCAATCAAGTCGGCACGAATCAAAATGTGGGCAAGCGATTGCGCCGGTCCGTCGTGCATCTCGCGAGCGAGGTGACGTCGTTCACGCTCGGCCGCTTCGAATACACCGATGGCCATCTCCTGCTTTTTCATCATGTCCGAATATTCTTGTTGCAGGTCATCCCGTAAGAAGTTCAAGACGACGCTGACACGACCGATCAGCTTTTCGGCACGTTCAATCGTGTCCTCTAAAATAAGAAGACGTCGTTCTAAATCGTTACGACGCTGCTGGGCCGCCATCTCTTCTTTTTGAACGAGAAACCGCTCCAGTTGCATCTGATTCGCCCGTTCATAGGCGTCACGAATTTCTTGCTCACTATGTATATGAAACTTTTTACTGACTTGAACGAGCTTGGCTTTCGCGGCTTTCACGAGTCGGTCGAGTCGATCGGACTCCTCGATGTAGAACTCGATTTTATCCGTCAATTCTTTCAACTCGTTTTGAATCGCAGAATATTCAGTTGATGAACTTTCGGTTATACGGACAATCTCCTCTTTACTTTCCGTCACCGTATCAATCATATTTGTTATGATATGTTCTAAAGCTGTCCGATCGGTAATATGATTCACGATGCCATCCCCTAATAGTTCGGTAGTTAATCCTCATCTATCCTTATATATCGTCCACTTGAAACCAGGTTTACAGTGAACATGAGAGATTTTCTATAAATTGCATTCGCCAATTGAAGCGTGTGTGCCTACTTGAATTCTAAAAAAAATATTTAAAAATAGAAAGGAGAATTTTCAGAAATGTCTATTGAGTCAAATTATACTATAAAACAAAGTGGAACATACGAAGTCGTCATACAAAAGTCAAAATTTATCGCCCACTTCAAACGTGTCGAAACCGAGGAAGAGGCGCAGTCGTTTATCCAAGGCATCAAAAAAGAGCATTGGAACGCGAACCACAACTGTTCTGCCTACATCATCGGGGAACGAAACGAGCACCAGAAAGCGAACGATGACGGGGAGCCGAGTGGTACAGCGGGCATGCCGATGCTCGAGGTGTTGCGGAAACGTCACCTTAAAGACACTGTCGTCGTCGTGACACGTTATTTCGGAGGCATCAAATTAGGCGGAGGCGGACTCATCCGGGCATACGGTGGGACCGTCAGCGAAGGACTCGATGCGATCGGGATTGTCGAACGCTTGCAAATGCAGCAATTGACGCTCACCGTCGACTACACCTGGATCGGTAAAGTCGAGAACGAATTGCGACAATCTACCTACTTGCTCGACGATATCTCGTACGCCGACCTCGTCACGTTTCACGTTTCAGTACCCGTGGAAGAGACAACTGTAGCGCTCGATTGGCTGACAGATATGACAAACGGTCAAGGCGCGCTACAAACCCACGATATCCGCATCATCGAACGTGATTTCAAACGCTGAAACGCCTATACTAAAAGAAACAACTGAAATGAGGAATCCACATGGAAACACCCCCACGCAAGAATAAGTCAACTTGGAAAATCGTCCTCATCGTGTTGGGTGTCGTCTTGCTGATCGGCGGTTCTGCTTTCGGCTATTTTGTCTTCAAAGCGAACGAGACCGCCGAGAATGCGAACAAAGAGTTGGAGCGTGGCGACAAGTCTGAGCGTCGCGACGAGACCATCGACTTGACGAAAGACCATTTCTCCGTCCTGTTAGCAGGGGTCGATGGCGGCGCCTCGCTTGAAGAAGGTCGAAGTGATTCGTTGATGGTCGCGACATTCAACAAGGAATCACGTCAAGTGACACTCGTCAGCATCCCGCGCGACTCGTATGTCGACATCATCCTTGATGAAGGAGACCCGTTCAAAGACAAGATCAACCACGCTTACTCGTATGGAGGCATCGATACGACCATTGCGACCGTTGAAAACTTGCTCGACATCCCCATCGACTACTATGCGACCATCAATTTTGATGGCATTGAAGACCTCGTCGATGCGGTCGGCGGCGTCGAGATCGACGTACTCATCCCCATTTCCGGAAAAGCGACCGGAAACGTCGAGTTAGAGCCGGGTGTTCAAGTATTGAATGGAAAAGAAGCGCTCGCATACGCCCGCATGCGAAAAGAAGACCCTGCCGGCGACATCGGTCGGGCCGGCCGACAGCAACAAGTCATCGAAGCCATCATCAACGAGGCGACCACGATCAACTCGTTCACCAAATTGAACCGGATCATGAACGCGGTCGGCGAGAACATTCGAACGAACATGTCCTTGTCGGAAGCCTCACAGCTTCAACCGTATACGAAATCGCTCAAGTCGTTCAATCGCGAAACACTTGAAGGAACCGATTTGACGTTGAACGGTGTCTATTATTACGAGCTCGATCCCGCTGACCTACGAGACGCGCAAGCCCTTCTCCAAACGGAGCTTGGAATGCCCGTCACAGCTGACGAACCGTCAACCGATGAGACAGACGACTCGATGACCGAGACGACGATTTACTAAAGAATACGGCCGATATCGCTAGGCGATACCGGCCGTTTGTTTATGTCCTTGGTCGACCAAGAAGTCGACGGGACGTTCGGATGATGGGTTTATAGTTCGGATGAATGAGTTCCGTCGATTCGACAATCAATTCGATGACAATCAGGACCACGACGAACGTGATGACCGCACCGAGCATTGTCGTCTTCGCAAACAAGATCGATGAGATGCCGAAGAATAGCGTCATCCCATACATGAGCAGGACGGCTTGGCGCGTCGTGAACCCCATGTCAATCAACTGGTGGTGCATATGCGACTTGTCCGGTGACATCGGAGGTCGACCTTGGACGAGCCGGCGGACGATTGCGAAAATTGTATCTGAGATTGGCAACCCGAGCAAGAGGACCGGGACGACGAGAGAAAACAACGTCACGTTTTTAAAACCGATCAGTGAGAACACGGCGAGCATGTAACCGAGAAACAGCGCTCCTGTGTCCCCCATGAAAATCTTCGCCGGGTAGAAGTTGTGGACGAGAAAGCCGAGCGTACTCGCGAGTAACAATAAAGCCATCATCGTCAAATAGACGTTCCCTTGAATGATTGCCAAGACGGCAATCGTTCCGAGGGCGATACTCGAGACACCAGCGGCGAGCCCGTCGAGTCCGTCAATCAAGTTGATTGCATTCGTAATCCCGATCAACCAAAGAACCGTGACCGGGATGCTCCATGACCCGAGGTACAGTTGCTGATCAAACGGGAGATTGACGAGCTCGATACGCATCCCTGAGTTCAAGACGACGACCGTCGCAATCATCTGACCCATCAACTTCACGCGGGCAGAGAGCTGGAAACGGTCATCGATCAGTCCGGTCAGGAGAATCACGACGGCCCCGATCAAGATGGCGTCATTATAGCGACTCGTCGGAAGCAGTAGCGCATAGCCGATAAAAAAGGCGATGAAGATCGCCAGACCACCGATTCGTGGCATCGTCCGTAAATGTACTTTTCGTGCGTTCGGATGATCGACTGCACCGATAAAGAATGCGAATCGACGAACGAGCGGTGTAATCAAGATGGCCATTACAAAACTGACCAACATGGCAATCCATAGCATGGGCCGACAGTTCCTCTCTCAAAAAAATAGACTCTGACGATTATATCATATTTTAAACCATTCAGTTTATGTCAGTCCGTTTACAACAAAAAGGCCGACGGGTGCTCTCCCCATCGACTCTAGATTATGAATGTGTCACTGCCTCTTTATCTGTTACAGGCTCGTATGTATAGAGGCCGCGGCCAATCTTTTTTATCTCTGGGTTGACCCCTTCGATTTTCACCATCAATTGGTAGATATTACTGATGTGATGACGATATCTAAGTTCAAGCTCCATTTGAATGTCACGTACACTCATGGTTTGTCGTTCTTTTAATAAGTCGGTCACTTGATGGACATATACATCTAGCGGATAACGTTGATTGACACGTCGAGGGCGTAAGCGTTTCGACATTTCCGAGAGTGCCGTTTCTCGATCTTGGTCTCGATTCAATTCAGAAACTAAATATTCTGCACGTTGTTGGAGTTGTCGATATGACTCTTCAATTTCTAACAATTCTCGATAAATATGGTCATTCTTATTAGTAAATTCCATGCACAAATCCCCTTCTATATACAATTCAAATCTATAATTCTATTTATATAAATTATTTACAAAAATATCTCTTTAGAATTGTAACGGATTTGTAATGTGTTTGTCATCTCTTTTTGGACAATATTGTCTATTCGGGACTTTTGATTCAATAGAAAAAGACGGCGACTGTTCGGGGCAGTCGCCGTCTCACGGAAGATGATTGTAGTCCATTACACGCGAGCGCGTTCGAGAATGCGATCGAGTGAAAGTTCATCGGTAGAAGCAACGATGAGGTCTGCATGACCAAGCATCGATTCTTCCCCGACGGCGACAGCAAACATGTTTGCCGCTTTGATTGCAGTTACGCCGGCAGCCGCGTCTTCAACGCCGATGGCGAGTTCGGGTTTCACGCCAAGGGCAGAAGCAGCTTTCAAAAACACTTCGGGGTGTGGTTTTGACTGGGCGACAGTTGCTGCATCGACAATATGGTCGAAGTAATGACGGACACCTAGTGCGTCAACAACCGCAAATGCGTTCTTTGAAGCAGACGCCATTCCGATTTTAAGTCCCGCCTCTTTGATTTCATCAAGGAATGAAACGATGCCAGGAAGAAGATCGTCAGATGAGATATGTTGAATGAGTTCAACGTAATGCTCGTTTTTCTTTTGAGCGAGTTCTTCTTTCTCTTCCGGCGTGAAGTCGTTCTGTTTTCCGCCGAGCGTAAGGATCCGCTCGAGCGATTCAGTCCGACTCACCCCTTTGAGCGTTTCGTTGAATTCGCGGTCAAATGGAATTCCGAGCTCTTCACCGAGCTGCTTCCAAGCGAGGTAATGGTACTCTGCCGTGTCAGTGATGACACCGTCCAAATCGAAAATCACTGCTTCAATCGTTGACATACATGCTTTCCGCCTTTCCTTCAAATGCTTGTGTCGTCAGACTACATTTAGGGAACTTGACAAGTACCCGTCGCACGTTTGGTCAATGATGCAAACGGTTGCACTTGTTCGATTTCTATTATAAATGAAAACGTTATCTTGATGCAACCGTTTTCGCAAAAATCAAAAAAAGAGAAGAGCTCTCTGCTCTCCCCTCTCATTTACAGTTGGATCCCTACGACTTTCACGTTCACCGAACGCGGTGTCATCGCAAGCATCGTATCCATATCTTGCGTGATTCGCTCTTGAACCGCCGTCACCGTTTTGATGATTGACTGCCCATATGCGATATAAAGTGACAAGTTGATCGTGATGCCTTCTTCTGACTCATCGACTTTCACATGCTTCATGAGCGCACGCTCTGACAATTTCGTGTCTTCTTGCGTGAACGATACGTGTTTCGTTTCTTTGACCGCGACTGCGGCGATCATTTCTACGACGTGACGTGAGACGTTCACGTCACCTTCTGTGCTGTGCATTCCATTTTCGTATGGCATAGGGTCACTTCCTTAACTCTAGTTTCGTTTCCTCTTTATAAAGTGTAGCGGAAATGAAGCGTTTAGAAAAGACTTTACCCTTTCACACCCTTCGTATTTTGTACGCGCCTCACGTCAATCTCGACGAGCGGACGTAAGAGACGGACCATCGGTGGACTGATAATCACGAGTACCATCACGAATGCGACACCGAACAAGACGAGCAATTGCATCCACGACGTCGGCATGAATCCAGCCGGCACGAACGCTTTCCAAGCGACCACGAAGAAGACGTGAACGAGATAGACATACAAACTATATCGTCCTGCCCTCGAGAAGATTGGTAGTTTTCGTCCCGGAATGATGAGCGCAAAACTGATCGACATGAGAAGTGACACCGTATAGACAATCAAGAAAGCGAACGGTCCGCTCCACATCGCCTCCGGCACCGCCGTATCATAAGCGAAGCGGAACTTGAATAAGTTTCCGATATGATAGAACGTGTCATCTTGTTGGACGCGCATGGAAATCAACAGGCCAATCGTCAACGTGACAAAGACGATCGCTCCACCAATCCGATAGCGGTTCCGTTGTTCGGCCCGTTTCGGCAATTCAAAGAAGTTGAGTGTGTTCCGTTCAGACATCCAGTTCCCAATCAAGAAGAACGGATAGAACATGATTACTTTTCGTAACGCGAAATAGCCGGTCGCCTCAGCCTGGAACCCGAACAAGAGCGCAAATAGAAGCGCGTATAGGACATACCCTTTCAGCTGCGTCACGTACGGGGTAATGATGTACCAGAAGATAATCGCCATCAAATACCAGAGTGCCCAATACGGTTTCAACAGATTCAGTCCCGGATTCTCCAGCGAGAAAATCGGGATGCCTTCTGTGAAAGCGAACCATGACCCGAGAATGACTTGCCAGATGACGTAGACGACGAACAACTGGATCACACGTAAATAACGGTTCTCCCGATAGAAGTAACCGCTTAGCATAATGAATAACGGCATATGGAAGGTGTACAGGAACAAATACACCCACTTCGGAAGAATGTCGTCATAAGCGCCGCGGACGTCCGTCAACAAGTGACCGAACACGACGAGTAAGACGAGTACTCCCTTAATATTGTCATACCAATAATTTCTCATAACATTCCCTCTAGTTCTTTATGATGATTGCGATGAAGCTGACCTTCATGTTTTCACGTTCAATTCGCACACGGACTGCATGGAAGGTCAGATGGAAAAATCCCTCACCTATCATAATCGATTCCCTCGCCAAGTGAAATTACGTTTCAACAAAATTTTCATGTCTTCACTGTCATCATTCCCATAATTCGCGTATTGCAAGCCGAAACGTCAAAAAATCCTCACGATTCAGCACGTTGTGGGCGTATTCAAATAGACGGGATTGGGTACAGTATAGTATAGTAGTGTTACTAAATATTCAGAATATTCTAATAAAGGAGGTGGAGAGAATGGCTTCGATCATCCGGAATCGACATCATATGGTGCACGACCCGAAACGTTCATTCTCTAACTTCGGATTCTGGTGGTTAATCAGCAGCTTTTCCGTCGGGCTACTGATGGTGGCCTTTGAGTCGGTCCGTAACGGGTTCTCTGCCATTCATCCTGTGTTGTCTAGTATGGCCTTCCTCGGTCTCACGTTCGCGCTCGGTGTGTGCGCCAAATTGGTCCGTGACGTCTGGTGGCTTAACTATCTGCTCGAGCGCACCCAAAACCGGCACTTATACATCGGTGGCGACACGCTTCAGAGCTGGCAGTATACGCTCGACTCGATCTGGTTGCTCACGCGAACCTCACAAAAAAAGCTCGGCCGATTGTATATCCAAATCGACCGAACCGTGCATGCTGAGGAAGCGAAACGTCTATTCGCCGCCTATTTGATTGACCGAGGTGTCCTCGTCGTCTATTCTCGTCCGAACAAACCGAAAAAAATGGCTTGAACGAATTAGTCGAGGTGAGCGGCGATCCATGTCCGTGCCGCCTCGACTTCTTCCATGCGCACTTCATGCCCACCCGTATGATAGAAGAGCTCGACGTCCGCTCCGGCATTCCGGAGTGTCGATGTCAGCTCTTCTGTTTCTGCTTTTGGACAAATCGGGTCGCGCTCTCCTGCCGAGATGAATACGTTCATACCTGACAAGTCAGGCAATGTGAGCGAACGGTCCGGGACCATCGGATGGAACAAGAGTGAAGCGGCGAATGCTGGTTGACGGTATAGTGCCGAACCAATCAAGTTCGCCCCGTTCGAATATCCGATTGGGATCATCTTGTCGCGTTTGATGTCATATTCCGCTGCCGCATCATCTAAAAACTGAAGGAAGCGCTCCGTCTGTTTCTTTAAATCTTCGAGGTCGAGCACGCCTTCCGCGTGACGACGGAAGAAGCGGGTCATCCCATTCTCAAGAATGTCCCCTCGTAGCGTCAGGACGTTCGATTCCGGTGATAACTCTTTTGCGAGCGGGATCAAGTCTTGCTCGCTCCCCCCTGTTCCGTGCAATAAGACGAGCGTCGTCTCTTTCGTTCCTTGAATGAATTGATGAATCATATCCGTTCTCCTTTCGGGATTGTAATCGTTGGTAGCGTGCGGACAATCTTGTCACGGTCCGCTTCAAGCCATGGTGGTAGGCGTAACGTCTCACCGAGCGTGTCGATGGATTCGTCCACGGTGAACCCAGGTACGTCTGTCGCGAGTTCGTGTAAGATCCGTCCGGCATCGTGGAAATAAACCGAGCGGAAATAGTTTCGTTCTTTCACTTCGGTCGGTCTCAATCCAAGGTCAAAGATGGCGTCTTGCCACGTCGGATAGTGTTCACCGTCCGCGACCCGCCAAGCGATATGGTGGACCGTACCCGTTCCGGGCACACCGTTCGGAAGAATCGTCTTTTTGACGTCGATGACGTTCCCATAGTCAGCCGTCCCTTTCAGCCGTACCCATTCCTCGTCTTCTCCGACTCGTTCAAATCCAAACAGTTCCGTCAACAAGCGTACGGTTTCGTCTGGTGCTTTTGATAATAATGTCGCGCCCGCGAATCCGACGATTGCCTCATCCTTCGTGACGCCTGGGATGACCCAGCGCGTCTGTTTCGTCGTCGGTCGAGCGACGAGTTCGACGACGAGTCCGTCCGGGTCTTCAAACAGAAGTGACGGCTCCTCGAACCGTTCCGTGGCGACGGTCGCAATTCCATGCTGTTGTAATCTTTCTTCCCAGAACGGTAAACTTCCTGCCGGCACGAGATATGTCGTCACGCCGACTTGACCGCTCCCGACCTGTCCTTTCCCTAACCCAGGGATTGGGAAGAAGGTGATGACGGTTCCCGGTGTGCCGACCTCATCCCCGAAATAGAGATGATACGTACCCGGGTCATCAAAATTGACGGTCTGCTTCACGAAACGAAGACCGAGTACTTGTCCATAAAAATCAAGCGTACGTTGCGGGTCTTGTACCATCGATGAGATGTGATGGATGCCTGTAGACTGCGTATTCATTGTCATCCTCCTTTATTATCTTGATTTCAAGATAAATCATTTGCTAGAAAAAGTGAAACTTTTTGCTCACGGTGGCGTACGATAAGAAGAGAGACATTCTAAGGAGGTATAAGAACATGGCATTACAGATTGAACGAGTCACCAAAGAATTCGGTGACTTCACCGCTGTCGACGACCTCACGTTCCGCGTGCCACAAGGAGAGATGTTTGGTCTTCTCGGAGCGAACGGTGCTGGCAAGACGACGACGTTCCGGATGATCCTCGACATTTTGAAACCGACCGACGGAAGCATCACATGGAACGGCAAAGCGGTCGACCATCGGATTGTCGGATACTTACCCGAGGAACGAGGACTATACCCGAAGTCGCAAGTTCGTGAACAACTCGTCTTTTTAGCCAGTTTGAAAGGCATGCGTTCAAGCGATGCCAAACGTGCGGTCAAATCATGGCTCGAACGGCTAGAGATTCCTCAATATGAGACGATGCGCGTCGAGCAACTGTCAAAAGGGAATCAGCAGAAAATCCAACTCGTTGCCGCGCTGCTCCACAACCCCGAGCTCGTCATCTTAGATGAGCCGTTCAGTGGACTCGACCCGGTCAACGTCGAAATTCTGAAACGCGAGGTGCTCGCTTTGCGTGACGCCGGAACGACCATCGTCTTTTCGAGTCACCGGATGGAACATGTCGAAGAGCTCTGTCAACATGTCGGCATTTTGAAAGGTGGACGTGCCGTCGTCAGTGGTGACGTACCCTCCATCAAGTCGCGTTACGCCGAGCCAGCTCTCTTCATCGAGACGGACCAGATTCACGTGCTCGAATCACTCACGGTCATCGAGACGATTAAGCCGTATAAGTCCGGCCATTTAGTACGTCTACATTCATTTGATGATAGCGACGTCGTCCTATCGACACTCGTTCGCCATCAGGCAAACGTCAAGACGTTCATGCGCCAACCGGTATCGCTCAATGACATCTTTATCAAGGAGGTCGGACAGCATGTTTCATAACTTTGGACCGCTCTATGCATTCACTCTCAAATCGAGGATTCGTTCGAAAGCGTTCGTCATCTCGACGGCGTTGACGATTCTATTCATCTTCGGATTTACGAACATCGACCGCATCATGTCCTCATTCGAGGATTCAGAACAAGCGAGCGCCCTCGTCGTAACGGAAAACACAGCGCTCGTCGATACGATGAAGTCGCTCGGCTACGAAGACGTTGCCATGAGTGACATCACCGAAGAAGAGGCACGCGCCGGAATCAATGGCGGCGAATACGGAGTCGTTGCTTTCGTCAACGGTTATGACGCCCGTGTCATCTCGGAGCGCCCAGAGCAGGAATTCACGACCATCTTGCAAACGTCGCTTCAACAATTGCGTAATGCGGAGTTGATCGAATCAGCCGATGTCGACCCGGCCGTCATCACGGCCCTCAGTGAACCGATCCAACTCGATGAGTCGTATCTCGGGCGCGGAGGCGAGAACTCGGATGAGCTGCTTTCGTCTTCGGCACTCGTCTATGTCATGTTGATGCTCCTTTACATCTCGATCATCACGTACGGATCGATGATTTCGACAGAAGTGACGACCGAGAAGTCGTCGCGGGTCATGGAACTGATCATCTCGACGACGCATCCGGTGACGCACATGCTCGCCAAGGTGTCCGCCATCGGAACGCTCGCCCTCATCCAGATCGGAATCTTCCTCGGGTTTGGTTATGTCAGCGCGAGCGGCAGTGAGTTAGCAACGACCGTCATCGAAAACGCCGGGAATGCGCGAGCTGTCATCTACTTACTCGTCTTCTTCCTACTCGGCTACTTGTTGTACGCATCACTCTTCGCCGTCCTCGGCTCACTCGTCAGCCGCGTCGAAGAATCCCAACAGATGGTCATGCCGGTCATCATGCTACTCGTCGCAGCATTCTTAGTGGCGATGTTCGGCTTGAACAATCCGGACGCGACCATCGTGACGATTCTCTCGTTCGTCCCGTTCTTTGCCCCGATGCTCATGTTCCTTCGGGTCATGCTCGTCGATGTAGCCGTGTGGGAAGTCGCGCTCTCGATTGGCTTACTCATCGGAACGATCGGTGTGACGCTTTGGATTGGCTCGAAATTCTATCGTGGCGGTGTCTTATTCTATGGAACGAACGCCATTAAACAATGGCGACAAATATTACAAAACCGCCAATAACGTTTACAGCAAATTCGTTTTCGTTTACTCTAAAGAATGTGCAAAATGAGGAGGAAAACGAACTATGCGATCACGATTACTCGCGGCCTTAATCTTTACGTTTATGACGACGCTCACGACGTTCATCTGTTATACCGTCTTCTTAGACGCGGATGCGTTATGGCAAATCCTGCTTGCGTATGCAGGTAGTACATTTATCGGAACGCTCGCGTTTTGGTATCCGGTCAGCAGACGTCCACAAACGTCTCGCTTCGGTGGCGCATGGATCGGCATCATGATTACTGCAACGACACTCATTGGCTTCACCGTCATCCGCTTCACATTCCGCGGCGACGCAGCAGCTCTGCTCGACTGGCAAACGGTGCTGGCGAGTCTTGCTTACACGTTCGGGTATGTCGGATGGGTGCTCACAATCTTGAATATCGTGCTCGGCTTTTTACTTGCCGGCACTCGTCCGAAAGTACGCTACGAAGCGCGTCCGATGCGCTGATGAATGGAAATGACCAGGAGAGTGATTCTCCTGGTCATTTTTTTGGTTCTATATCACTGCAATTTATATGATTTGTCCACGACGCCGTACTCTGCATATTGGAAGGAGTTGTCCGCGAACTGGTCGGGGACGAGTCGTTCCACATAACGAGCGAACGGGACGATGTGACGATTTGGATTTGAATCATGGGAGCGTCCGAGGTCAAGGACGGCGTCGACGAGTGCTTCGAGGGCATGGTGCGACGTCGGCTCTTCGTCTTCTTCAAAGATTCGCTGCAATTCGTCTTCGTGCATCAAGTCGAAGATGCGCATCCGCTCCTCGAGTTGTCGTTGCATCTCCTCGACGGACTTTCCGTGCATCGCCTCCTCATAGGCGAGCTTCATCTGTTCGATTTCGGGTACTTTCCCTCGCATCAACACTTTGAGCGACTCTCCCGTCCAAATGTGACGCGCCAAATAATTGGAATCGATGCGCAGAGCTTCTGCGAGCGCCTCTATGTAAGGCATCGTCGGATAGACCTCACTCAGTTCCGTACGTCGAATAAAATACGGGGCGACGCCGATTTGTTCCGCAAGCGTCTCAATCGATAATCCAGCCCGCTCTCGCAAGATTCGAATCCGGTCCCCGTATCCCCGGTATGGTGCATTTTTACCATCCATCTCATTTCCCCCTTCCCTCTCTTCATTATAATTCCCGAATTCACAAAAAAATACTCGGAAGCGTAGGCTCCCGAGTCATGAATCGTTCTCTTATTTCTTCGTCAATTCGACGACTTCTGAAGATCCAGCTGTCACCGTGTCGCCTTCTGCGACAAGTTTGTTCACGCCGAAGCTGTCATGGTTCGTGATGATGATCGGAGTGATTGTAGATGGAGCGTTCGCTTTGATGAAGTCGAGGTCGAACGTGACGAGCGGGTCGCCTGCTTTGACAGACTGACCTTCTGTGACGTGTGTCTCGAAGCCTTCACCTTTAAGGTTTACCGTATCCAAACCGATGTGGATCAAGTACTCTGCACCGTTGTCTGCGTTGATGCCGATCGCGTGTTTCGTCGGGAATACCGTTGCGATTGTTCCGCTAACTGGTGAAACGACTTTGCCTTCAGTCGGCTCGATCGCAATTCCGTCACCCATCATTTTTTGTGAGAATACTTGGTCCGGTACGTTCGTGATGTCGACGACCTTTCCTGTAAGCGGTGAAACCGCGTTGAGTTGTTCTTCTTTACCACCAAATAGTTTTTTAAAGAATCCCATAGCTTAATCCCTCCAACATGTTCTATTGAATCGAAGTCTTCACTTTTATACCCGAAAAGCTAAAACTTCAATCCCTACCTTATTAACGGTATAGTAGATATAAGGTAGTGCGAAATCGTTTTACACATCGTAAGAATACGAGTGTGCAATCGCTTTTGCAAGCCCTTTTTACACTTTATAAAAATTTCACACGATGGAGGCGCTTACAATGACGACTTTCACAAAATTGTCATATGAACGGCCCGACTTGGACGCTTTGAACAGCAGATTGTCGGACTATTCTGCCGAATTACAGCAAGCGAGCACACTAGAGGAAGCGAATGAACTCATTCGTCAAATCAACAAGGAACGGAACGACTTTGAGACACAAAGTCAACTCGTCGCGATCCGACACTCGGTCGACACACGCGACGCTTTTTATGAAGAAGAACAATCTTTCTTCGACGATGCACTACCGGTTTATGAGAAAGAGATTCAAGCATACTACCGCGTCTTGACGAACCACGAACTTCGTTCTGAACTCGAAGCGGAATGGGGTAGCCAGTTGTTTTCTCTCGCCGAGCGTGCACTCGAGACATTCGAGGAGTCGCTCATCCCGAAATTGCAGGAAGAGAACCGCCTTGCGACGGCATACCAAAAGGTCATGTCAGCGGCACAGATTGAATTTGACGGCAAGACACTCAACTTGTCACAGTTCGGTCCATACCTTCAGTCACCTGACCGCGATGTCCGTAAAGCCGCATCCGTTGCCCGCTATACATACCTTTCTGACAACGGTGACGAGCTCGACCGGATTTACGGAGAACTCGTACGGGTTCGGACAGAGATCGCACACGCGCTCGGCTTCCCATCATTCGTTGAACTCGGTTATGCACGCATGCAACGCGTCGGATATGACGAGTCGATGGTCGACAACTTCCGAAAACAAGTCCGCGATGTCATCGTCCCGCTCGCTTCTGCGTTAAAAGAGAAGCAGGCGAAACGCATCGGTGTCGATCATCTTTACTATTACGACGAGTCATTCGTCTTCCCGGACGGTAACGCGACACCTCAAGGGGATGAGTCGTTCATCATCGAAGGCGGCAACAAGATGTATCAGGAACTCTCGAACGAGACAGACGAGTTCTTCCAATACATGCAAGAACGCGGCGCCCTCGATTTGACGGCGAAACCAGGTAAAGCTGGCGGCGGATATTGCACGTACTTGCCGTCTGAAGGTCTCCCGTTCATCTTCTCGAACTTCAATGGGACAGCTGGAGACATCGACGTCCTCACACACGAAGTCGGTCATGCCTTCCAAGTGTACGAGAGCCGCCATTTGACGACTCCGGAATACGCTTTCCCGACATATGAGGCGTGCGAAATTCATTCGATGTCGATGGAGTTCTTCTGTTGGCCATGGATGGAACTCTTCTTCGGCGACCAAGTCGACAAGTACAAGTTCAACCACTTGGCTGGCAGCATGACGTTCCTTCCGTACGGTGTGCTCGTCGATGAGTTCCAACACGTCGTCTACCGCAACCCGGACATGACAGCTGCCGACCGTCGTCAAGCATGGCGCGACTTGGAGAAGGTGTACCTTCCGCATCGTGACTACGAGACGAACGACTATCTCGAATCAGGTGCATGGTGGCACCAACAAGGGCATATCTTCCAAAGTCCGTTCTATTATATCGACTACACGCTCGCGCAAGTGTGTGCGTTCCAGTTCTGGGTACGCATGCATGAAGACCGCGAAGCGGCATGGAACGATTACCTCACACTCTGTCAGGCAGGCGGAAGCCGCTCGTTCCTCGAACTCGTCGAACTGGCTGGTCTCAAATCGCCATTCGCAGACGGCGTGTTGAAAGAAACAATCGATCAAATCGAAGACTATCTCTTGAAACATCCGCTCGCGAACTAACAAGAAAGACCATCGAAGAATCGATGGTCTTTTAGTTTGGATTGATTTCGTTCTGCAGTTCGAACGGCAAGTCCTCTAAATCAATTTGACGGCTGTCGAACAGATTGAACTGTTGGAGGCGACTTTCCAAATACTTTTGAAGCAGTTCAGCTACCTTCTCCCCGGACAATCCGTTCAAGTCCGGGACTTGCGTCACCGATAGTTCGATGGTACGAAGCCCGTAGTCCGGCAACCGCGATTCGATGTCGGCAAGTTCTTCTTCGGTCAACCGTTTCCCTGTAGTCGTCACGAGAAGAAGATTGTCATCTTCTTGATAGTCCTGACTGATAATGATGGCATCTGAGAATTCTTCTTCGATGAAGTTATTGATTCCCGTCCGGACGATGCTGTCTTGAACGAGCGTCGCGGCCGAAAAGATACTCGGAACGACGATCAGGACAGATAAACCGATGAGAAGTCGATTGATTTTTTTATGGTTCGCATCCTGTTTCGTCAACACTTGAGAGATGCCCATGAACTTGACCCCGATGAACGTGGCGATGGCGATGAACGCACAGTTGATGACGAACAGGTAGCTCGAACCGATTAAGTAGTCGAGATTGCGTGTTGCAATCGAATAGCCGACCGTACAGAGCGGTGGCATCAAGGCGGTCGCGATGGCGACCCCCGGGACGATGTTGTTACTCATTTTCTTTTGCGCCCCGATAATCCCCGCGGTTCCCCCGGCGAAGGCGATGATGACATCCCAAATCGTCGGTTCGGTCCGGGCGATGATTTCATTACTCGCATAGGTGATTGGGGAGATGGCGAAATAGATGGTCGCGACGGTGAGACTGACCGCGACTTGGACGAGCAGTAAACGAACACCCGCCCGCAATAACTTCATATCATAAAGCGACAAGGCGAGACCGATACTTAAAATCGGTGTCATGAGTGGCGAAATTAACATCGCCCCGATAATGATGGGAATGGAGTTCATATTGAGTCCAATGGATGCGATAAAAATAGAACACATCAAAATGACGGAATCACTCGGCCGTACCTTTAAATTCGAGTACATCTTGTCTTTGAATTCTTCGGCGGTATACGTCTGTTCCATTTGGTCTTCAGCTCCCTTGTCGTATCAGTCTCCTCTACACAAGCAAGTCCTTTCTTTATTTACCCGCAACACGAAAGCGACAATCGATTTCGGCAAAAGAAAAACTGGACCTTTGATTGGTCCAGTTCACATTATTAAATGACATCTAGCGGTTGTTTCGTCGTCGGTGGTGGGAATGCTTCATCGAGCGCCGCAAAATCTTCCTCACTCAAATCGAGCAAGAGCGCTGCCGCATTCTCCTCGACGTGCTCGGCCTGCCCCGCTTTCGGGATGGCAATCACATGTCCGCTCCGAACCGTCCAGGCGAGTAAAATTTGTGCGACCGAGGCACTATACGCCTCTGCGATCCGATTGACCGTCTCGTTTTCGAAGACGTCTTTTTTCACGTCACTTCCCTCGGCGAGCGGTGCGTATGCCATGACCGGGATGCCTTGTTCTTCTAGATAAGGAAGCAGGTCATACTCAATCCCTCGACTCCCAAGATGATAGAGCACCTGATTGACCGCGCAGTTGTCTCCGTTCGGTAAGGCGAGAAGTTCTTTCATATCCTCGACATCGAAGTTCGAGACACCCCATGCCCGAATCTTACCGTCTGCCTTTAGCTGCTCCATCCCTTGAATCGTCTCCTCGAGCGGGGCATCCCCTCGCCAATGGAGTAAGTAAAGGTCGAGATAGTCAGTCCCGAGTCGTTCGAGTGACGCATCGCATGCTTTGACGAGTTTGTCGCCGTATGCATTGTATGGATACACTTTCGAGACGAGGAAGACGTCTTCGCGTCGGTCTTGAATCGCTTCGCCGACCAACTTCTCGGATGCCCCTTCCCCGTACATCTCAGCCGTATCGATGACATGGAGTCCGCAGTCGAGTCCTGTCCGAAGTGCTTCTACCTCAGCGTCATGCTTCGACTTCTCTTCCCCCATACGCCACGTCCCTTGCCCGAGTGTGCGCATCTCCCGTCCGTCTTTCAATTCGACGACATTCTGTTTCAATGCCGCGAGTAATAAAGAATGTGGTAGTCGTTGATTCATATCGTTTCCTCCTTTGTCCATGCCTCATGTAACGGTCCCGTCGTCCCGAAGACAGGGTCGTATGTCGGTTTCTCGACTTGTTCGATTCGCTTTACGTTGTCCGGTCGCTCTTCCGTCTTCCCGGTCAACGTGTCATAGTCACGACCGTCCGGGTATGCCCCGACGACTTGAAAGTCTCTGCTCGCCTCGATGCGCCGATGTCCTGTTCCCGCCGGCAAGACGAGGACATCACCTGCACTGACGCGTACGAGATCACCGTTCGTCCCTCCGAGTTGAAGGGTCGCCTCGCCGTTTAATACGCCCAACACTTCATGCGTGTTGCTGTGATAGTGATGATAATCGAACACCCCATTCACCCAACTGTTCGTCCATTCATTATGAGCGAACGTTTCTTGCATCCCGCTCGGGTCATCAAAGACACCACGATACAGAAGCGCCGGATAGTCGGGATGATTCGGGATCGAGCCGTCATCTGTAAACAAAAAAGTTTTCAAGTCCATCCTAAGTCCCTCCTTGTCTCTGTCCCTGTACCCGACTTCCCCACACAAAAAACGGTCGCCCTCTATGGACGACCGTGATTGTTATGAAATGACCTCTTCTCCAGACTGGTCGATATGGCACTCGCCCCAGGCGCACATGGCGTCTAAAATCGGTTTAAGTGACCATCCATACTCTGAGAGTGAGTAGATGACTTTCGGTGGAACTTGTTCGTACACCGTACGCACGACGACCCCGTCCGCTTCTAGTTCACGCAATTGTTGGGTGAGCATCTTCTGGGTGATGTTCGGCATGAGTTTACGCAACTCACTCGTCCGACGCTCTCCTTTGATCAAGTGACACATGATGACGACTTTCCATTTACCGCCGATGACGTCAAGCGTCGCTTCGACCGGAATATTATATGGCATATCATTTCCTCCATTTCTCACATAGGCACTTTTTGGTGCCTACCGCACTTTAAAGTACGTACTTCTCAAACGGTTTTCATGCCCTTATGATAGCAACTATAGCAAATCAATACAAGTTCATTTCGCTCGTAGCACCCTCTTGAGACGGTAAGGTACTTTTTCGACCGTACTGAACAAATAGAGGAAAGCGAGATGTCTTTGCTATCGGGAGACGAAGGGCCCTCGTCTTCCACACCATTTTTTCATCAACTAGGAGGAACTACTCATGAATCAACCTATTTCACAACCTGTTGAAGAACAGGCACCTAAAAATGGAGGATTGGCGTTACTCGCCCTTGCCATTAGCGCTTTCGGCATCGGGACGACCGAGTTCGTCCCTGTCGGATTGCTCGCATCCATCGCAAGTGACTTAAACATCGGGATCACACTCGCGGGTCTCATTATTTCGGGATATGCCATTGGCGTCGCCGTCGGTGCACCGATTTTAACGGCACTAACGAACCGGATGAACCGCAAGACGTTACTCATGGCACTGATGGTCGTCTTTATCGGCGGAAACTTGGTCTCTGCCATGTCGACCAGCTTTGAACTCTTGATCGTCGCCCGATTTATCACCGCGTTCTCGCATGGTGTCTTCTTCTCAATCGGAGCAACCATCGCCGTACAACTCGTACCACCGCATAAAAAAGCGAGTGCCATTGCACTCATGTTCACAGGTTTAACTGTCGCGACCGTCACAGGTGTCCCACTTGGTACGTTCATCGGTCAAGCGTTCGGATGGCGTGCCACATTCTTTGCCGTCGCAGCACTCGGTGTCGTTTCAATCATCGCCAGCTTCTTCTTGATTCCGAAAGATTTGAAACAGTCACCACCGGCGAAGTTCTCTGATATGAAGAAACTGCTCACGAACGGTCGTCTCATGCTCGGATTCTTGATCACAGCACTCGGTTACGGCGGAACGTTCGTTGCGTTTACGTACTTGACACCCATCATGCAAGACGTGACAAAAATTAGCCCGAGCTTAATCAGCGTCGTCTTACTCGTTTACGGAATCGCAGTCGCCATCGGGAACGCGGTCGGCGGAAAACTCGCCAACGAAAACCCGGCGAAAGCATTGTTCTATATGTTCATCGTTCACGCAGCGGTCATGATCATCATGTCGTTCATGATTCCTTTCAAAGTGGCTGGTCTCATTGCCATCGTCTTGATGGGACTTCTCGCCTTCATGAACGTGCCTGGACTCCAACTGTATATCGTACAATTGGCTGAAAAATATGTACCAGCTGCTGTCGATGTCGCATCCGCACTCAACATCGCCGCCTTCAACATCGGAATCGCCCTCGGTGCGACAATCGGCGGACTCGTCGCCGATTCAATCGGACTCGTCCACACGCCTTGGGTCGGTGGCATCATGGTCATCATTGCCGTCATCTTGACAGCCATCTCTCGTCGTTTGGAAGCAAACTAAGGAGGAACCTATGTTCAACAACCATAAAAGCTACAACCGGATGTATCGGGAGGGCGAGCTTACGCTCGGCCTCCACATCCCTTTAGAAAATTTTAAAATGCGTACTCCGACACTCGAACGTCAAGTCGAACTCGCCCAAAAGGCCGATGATTATGGCTTCACGGCGCTCTGGTTACGGGATGTTTTACTCAAAGACCCGAACTTCTTGGACCCTGCCGTCGGACAGATTTATGACATGTTGATCTACGGGACCCATTTACTCGGTCAAACAAAAAACATCGCGCTCGGTACATCCGCGCTCGTCTTACCACTCCGTCATCCCCTTCGTTCAGCGAAGGAAGTCGCGACGATTGAGGCGTTATTCCCAGAACGATTGATTCTCGGAATCTCGTCAGGCGACCGTCGTGCCGACTTCAAAGGACTCGGAGTCGATCACCCGACACGCGGCGACCAGTTCAAAGAATCGCTTCGTGTCATGGAGCAAGCACTCTATTACAACTACCCAACGATTGACTCACCTTATGGGGAAGTCGAACAGGCAACGCTCGTACCACGTCCGAAGAAACGGATCCCGACGATGATCACTGGATTCGCACAACAAGATATGGACTGGCTCGGGGCGAACGGGGACGGATGGATGTACTACCCACAGGCACCTTTCGCGCAGCAGCAAGTGCTCGACGCTTGGCGTGAAAGCGGTGAGGCACACGGTCGTGCTTTCCGTCCCTTCTCGATGCCGATGCATCTTGACTTGACGCATGACCCAGATGAGCCACCGACGCCAATTCGCCTCGGTTTCCGCCTCGGTCGCAACCACTTAATCAAATTGCTCGAAGCGTATCGTGCCATCGGTGTGAATCACCTCTTCTTCGCCCTCTTCGACGGGGAACGTCCGGCTGAAGAAGTCATCGATGAATTAGGAGAATATGTACTTCCTCATTTCCCACCCCTTGATTGAGGTTTGCCCTTCATTTTCGAAATGAAGGGTTTTTTGTGAATCGGACGGGTAAATAAAAAGGAATCTATGAAAAGGAGTCCTCTCATGCCCTCTCATCATGAAAAGGTAGAAAAGATTGAACTGTTTTTTGACTTGGTATTTGTATTTACGTTCATCCAACTCACATTGAAACTCGAACATCATTTGAGTGTTCATGCGTTTTTAGAAGTTCTCGTCCTCATGTCCCTCATTTGGTACATCTTTGAAGGGTATATTTGGTTGACGAACACGACCAAACTGACAAGAAGGAATCATCAAATCTTCATGACGCTCGGGATGATTGGCTTTATGCTCATTTCCGTCGCCATCCCAAAAGCATATGATCAAGATGGCTTCATTTTCGGGCTTGGCTTTTTAGTGATTGTCGCCGTGCATTCGACGCTATTCTTGTTGCACAGTAATGAGGATACGAAAAAAGCGATGCTTGCCATCGTACCGTACAATGTCTCCTTTAGCATCATCATCCTCGTCGCTTCGCTGTTTGAGGGGGACGTACGCCTGATTGTATGGGGGATTGTCGCGATCGTTGCGGTATTAGGTCCTCTTGTACAGAAAAACAGAGGGCAGTTCGAAGTGTCGTCCTGGCACTTCCTTGAGCGTCATTACTTGATTCTCGTCATCGCCCTTGGCGAAACGATTGCATCGACCGGTCGAGCTGCGATTGATGAGGATTTAACGTCGGATGTCGTTCTGACAATGATTCTTGCCCTTATGCTGACCGTTCTGCTTTGGTACTCCTACGTGAAGGACGATGAAGCAAGAGAAAATCGTTTTAAAGACATGCATACGGATAAACGAGATCAGACAGCCAAGGCCGGATTCTATTGGTCGCATCTTTCAATGTTCCTCGGCATCATCTTACTCGCCGTCGTCAAGATCACCATCGTGCACGATCCGATGCAGACACTCGATTTGGCACATCGGATCACGTTGTATGTCGCCATCGTCTTGTTTGGATATGGTGTCATTTACTTCAATCGCCTGTTCTTCAAAGTGTCGTGGAAGCGACTCGCGGTTCTTGCGGTCCTACTCGTCATCCCACTCATCGCACCCTATTTACCGGCAATCATACTTTTACTCGTGATCGCCTTGATTTATTTCATCGCAATGATTGCTCCACTTCCGTTCTTGAAAACAAAACAGAAAGAAACGTAAAACAAGCCAGAACCGGGATTCGGTTCTGGCTTGTTCGTCATCGGACTTCATTCTCCAGTTGTTTCAACTTTGATGAATAATACTCGATGATGTCACGGCGTCGGATGATGCCGATGAAGTATTTGCCGTCATCGACGACCGGCACGAAGTTTTGATCCGTGATCGCATCGACGAGTTCTTCGATTTGGGCCGTAATGGATACCGGCTTATAGCGAACGCGTTGCTTGATGTCTTTTAGACGTGTCCGGAGCACTTTTTCATAGTCTTCTTCCCCGCGAAGCTGTTCTGCGAGTGCCCAGAGTAAATCCCCCTCTGTCATCGTCCCGGCGTAAAATCCGTTTTCCGAAACGAGTGGGACAGACGTGAATCGATGATGCTTCATCTTTTCAAGTGCTTGTCGTACCGTTGATTCGGGGTCCAAATATTTGACGTCTTCTTTCGGATATAAAAAGAAAGCGATGTTCATTTAAATCTCTCCTCAATCTGTTAATCCACCCCGTTATTGTACCATGAATGGTAGGACAGGTTGAACTAAATCCATGTGCCTAGCTTTATTCATCCCCCTTTCTCCAAAACGACACAAAAAAACATCGTGACTCTTGTCACAGCGATGTTTCGGTGATTCAAAAGAATTGGAAGGGAACTCCAATTGATTTATACCCGTTTTAGTTGGTTCTTATCCATCTACACAAACAAAAAGACCCCCATCAGGAGGTCATAAATTATTTTACAAACTGTAAAAGTGTGTCGTTAAATTTCTCACGCTCATCGAGAACTGTCCCATGCCCACTCTCTTCAAATCGTTCAATGCGGGCGTTCGGAATGCCTTGTTCCATCTGTTCTGCGAACTCGAATGGGCAGATTTTATCGTGCACTCCGTGAATGATTAACGTCTCCACGTCAACCTTTGGAAGAGCGTCACGAAGGTCTTCGTCTCGGAGCGCTTTTGCAGAGGCAATCGTTCCGTGACTCGAAGCCACGAGCGCAAGATGATGGAACCAATTCTGCATCGGTTTCGAATGTTCTTTTTCAAAGAAGATTTCCCCGAATCCTTCGAGCATCTTCGGCCGGTCGGCTCGCGTATCTTCGATCAACGCATCGACCTCGTCCGTCGTCATCCCGTATGGATAGTCTGGACGTTGTGTGAAAATTGGTGCCGCTGCTCCCGCTAACACTAACTTTTTCAGACCGTCTTCTTTATAGTCTGCTGCATATCGCACTGCAATTGCCCCACCCATCGAGAATCCAACGAGTGTAAAGTCTTTCAGGCCTAGACCGTAAACGACCATATGCACGTCGGATGCCATTGTCTCATAATCATAGCCTGTCGCCGGGGCATCAGACTTACCATATCCCCTATAGTCAATCCCGACATAACGATAGCCTGCTTCGACAAGCGCATTCTTCTGATACTCAAACATGTTGTTGTTCGCCGGCCAACCATGTAAAAATACAATCGGTTCCCCAGAACCGACATCTTCTACATATAAATTTGTTCCGTCATGTGCTGTAATGTATCCCATCATTCACCCTCCGTAGTCATTGTTAAGCGTAAACACTCACAACCTACTTGTTCCCGTTTCCGATTCCTGAAAACCTTCTCATGTGTCACGCCAGAGCGATTCTCCTTTTAAGTAACCCTCAATGGCTTTTGCACCTTCTCGTAACACCGCTTCCCGCCAAGACGAGTCGTCTGGATAAAACATCGCCATAAACTCGTTTTGAATCCCGTTACGCGCTTCGGGATCTTTCGTCCCTTCGAAGTACAGGCGATTCTCTAAAATGATCGTCAAAAACTCGCGAATAGAGGCTTTCGTCGACGTTCCGAACGTCCCGAACTCAAAGAGAGCAGAGACGAGTCCTTTGTCTGGATACTCCGTGTCTCGTACATAGTAGAAGTGGTTCGTCGAGTCCCCGAGTACTTCATCTGGGTCATACACTTTCACGTTGTCGAGACCGTATGCCTGTTTCAACTCGTCTTCGGTGCGACCGTCTCGCTTACTGATGACCATCGTCACTTCGTTTGTCGGGCCGAGTGCGGTATGCCAATCGAGATGAACCACTTTCTCGTAGCGCTCCAGTAGATCATGTTGAATGCCTTTCAAGAAGATGGCTGACGGTTCGTCTTCTTCTCCGCCATAGTACACACCTTTCGGGAATTGGTACTGTCCCATCCCTTTCGCTCCACTCATCGCTTTGAAGCCATCGAGCTTAATGCCAGAGCCGAGGAACGAATAAATCTGTTCACGGGCCTCATGGTAGTCGTCAATCACTCCGTCCGGTACGAAGAGATGGCGCATCAGCTCATATTCACGGTTCACGTTATACGGCACAGATTCACGGTCGATCACATAGTTCCGATTTAAATCAACATTATGCTCGTTGACCCGGCGGAAGTGTTTCATTCCCCACGGATTGACGGCATGGATGAGACAAAGGCCTGTCGTTTCATGTCGCAGTTGTGGCAATTGTGTTTGAACAAATTGATGCGTCACTGCGGCACCTGCATATCCTTCAATTCCATGTTCCCCGATGGTCATGAGAAGTATAGCTTTTCGATCTCGTTTCGGTTCGCCTAAGATGATGTCGATGCTTTCGTCCCCAATCGAATGCGTCAACAGCTCCGCTTTCGGATAAAAGCGTTTCACCTCCGGCAACAAATTGATGAACTTCTCTCGCGACTCTTCATAGGATGATGAAAAATACTGGCTCATCGCACTCTCCTCCATTCTTTTCTCTCTACTCCATTCCCATCCTGCGACAATCTAAAAACGCCTCCTGAAAGAGGAGACGTTTCGAGTCAAGGTGTTCGGATCCGTTTCGTATGTTGACGCCGGAATGCCATCACGTAGAAAATCGGACCAATCAAGACGGCACCGAATAACCAATAGAGACCCGCGTTCGCATACAATCCTTCAAACGAACGGAACACCCAGGCGAGGACTGTGAACGCGACGATCAGCTCGACGGTCCACAACAATCCACGACGAACCGCTAGGAGAATCGTATTCGTTTTTTGGAAAAAGGCTGCGACGAAAGCAATCAAAAATGCTGGGAAACTCGAGAGCCACAACATGCGATTGAGTGAGGACTCGGCAAAGTATGAGTTTCCGAGAGAGACGGTGATGAGGAAGTGCACCAATATAACGAGCAAGACGACCATCCATCCGACGAACACATCACGTTCCATTTTTCTCATCACAACCAGCTCCCTTTCTAAAGAGTTGAATACTAAGTATTTACCCGCTTTTTCAGCCTTCTCTTCCGCTTCCACTAAAAAACGCATCCTGATTCCAGAATGCGTTTCACGTATTATCCGACCAACTCTCGTGCCCATGCTTTCGCACGTTCGAGCTCGCCTTCTTTCAGCATCTCCGTCTTCCCATCAACCAAGAACGATTCTTTTTGAACGTTCATCGCGCCTTTTTCAATCATTTCCCCTTCGACGCGATTGACCGCATGACCGAACCAGTCGATGATTTTACCGAGAATCGGATTCTGTTTTTCTTTGACGACACTCGTATCAAACGCAGCCGTCCGCTTCCCGCGAAGCGCATTGTCCGAGATTCCGTCTAGAAACACTTTAATGTCCTCTGTCTCATAACCCCCATGTGTTGGTGAACCGATGACGACAAGGTCGACATGCGCCAAGTCACCAAGGCCGATGTTCAACACATGTTCCATGCGTGCCTCATGCTCTTTCGAAAGTTCTTCCTGCATCGCATGGGCAATCTTTTCTGTATGACCATACAACGAATCAAAGATAATCAAAATGTTCATGATGAATCCCCCTTTGCCGAACGTCTCTTTATCCCCTTCCCATTCCAACGTTCGTTCATGCTTCTTTTTTGTACAGTGAACTTCGCTTGAAGAGTGTCCAACTTACCATAACAATGCCGAGCACGAGCAAGATATAGCCGAAGAATGTGACAAAGTCGCGCGTATGATAGGGTGCTTCGAATCGGAATTCTGCCCGTTTCCATTCCGAGCCGTCCTCAACTGCAATGACGTCTTCAATGGGCTCCCCAACAACTTCACGGTAAGCGGTCCCAATCGGATAGCCATTTGAGGCATTCCCGTAGTAACGTCCCGTCTCATCGTTGACCGTTGTTTCCACTTCACCGATCACGTCACCGAGCGAATCCTCACCTATTATCGTATCAAGCACTTCATATGCATTTCGGTCGAACACGACAAATGTATATGCCCAGGAAAGGGCGGATACGGGAAGCGCAATCGATATAGCGAAAAGAGTCAGGATCATGAATCGCCTCATTTAAGACTCCAGACGAACGTCGCCGAATCACTGACATTGATGTCATCTGGTTCGATTTCGGGCATCCGCGATTCAGAATAGACGATGTCCTGGCTATAGAGAACGTTTGTAGGCGAGAATACGTGAATCTCACCCCATGTGTAATCGATCTGAAGCAAGTCCCCTAGTTCTGCACCTGCTCCTTTCGCAAGGAGTTCCGCTCGTTTCCGCGCATTCTCCGCAGCACTCACCAATAGCTGATCTTCGATTGCATTCGGGTCTTTCATCGTGAAACGAATGGAGAGCGTCGGATTTGCCCGGGATTGACTGATTTGTTCGATGACGTCCGATAGTTTTGACGTATCGAGTGCAAATTCGAGCTTCGTCTTCTGCTTACAGACATATCCGACAAATCGCGACCGGTAATTTTCATCTCGATCACGATAGCGCTCGTATTCCGTATCGATGGAAAAGTCACTCGTTTTAAGGTCCGTTTTGTCAAAACCTGCGCGAGAGATGGCTATTTGAAGATGTGACACCGCAGTTGCCGCCTCGGTCATCGTGTCTTCGTAACGCGGTGCTTTTGAGACGAGGTCCATGTGAATCACAATCAAATCTGGTCGAGATGAGACATTTCCTGTTCCTTTTACCGTAATCGTACGTTCCATATCGTTCACCCTCCTAATAATGTGAGATGTAGATTATTTTGATGCATGAAATCGTGAGATCATCCAACGTTCTATTCCATCTAAAGAATGCATATCTTGCAATGACGGATAAGCATCCCGCTCAAACAACAGTCCATTCGGAGTATCTAAAAACAGATAACGCTCCCCGTCCGGAAAACCGTAATCCGCAATATCTTTCAGTCGAAGTGTGGCCCCGTTTTGTTCCCAGATGAATTCGTCATCATATGGAATCGGCATAAAGATGCCCTCCATCCCTTGACGTACGTGTGAGATGACGCTCGTATGCTCTGTCTGTTCCATTCCTCCGATTGCATCGGCACGAACAATCAGTTCTTGCCCGACTTGCACATCCCCCCGATACACATCTGACACATGGATCGTGATGAGGGATTGATATTCGGTCTCCCCGTTGAAATCAATCTCTATGTGCTGGATGTTCGAGACCGTTCCTCTGATCACGACCGGACTCCACCGCGAAAAGAGTTCATCCTCTGTCATGTCCATCAAGTTTTCCTGGGAAGTACCTTGTCTTATTTCTGATTTATCGACGATATGAACCGAGTTCGCCGTCGAATCCGTGGATAAAGGCATACGTTCATTCCAAATATTCGATGTGAAGAGCATGAATCCCGCCGCGGTGGCGAGTACCAGTCCTGCCCCCCATTTGAGTCGTTGATAAGGTCTTCGCTCTATCATCATGGATTCCTCTATAAAGCGGTCATCCACTTCCCCAAGTAGTCGAAGCAACTGTTCATTCTTCATACGCGAATCCCTTCTGCTTCAAGCGCTCGCTGTAATGCATCACGCGTTCGCTTCAGCGTCATTTTGACATGACTCTCCCCGAGTTGATGGTTTTTCGCAATTTCTTGAATCGAGTGAAGATAAAAATAACGTTGCATGAACATCATTCTCGTCTGTCGAGGAAGGTCTGCAAGAAATGCATTCAATAGGTCGACGATGTCTTCGTCTTTCATCGACACCGTGAGGACATGTTCTAGTTCTTCATAGACGAGCGGTACTTGTCCACCACCCCGTTTTTTCGCATGATTCTTCTTATAGCGTTGCAGCGAGAGATTCCGAACAATCTTCGTCAAATACGCCCCGAGTCGAAACGGACGTGTCGGCGGTATTGATTCCCATGCTTTCATATATAAATCATTCAGACACTCTTCCGTATCTTCATGATTTTGTAGAATGTTGTAGGAAACACGATGACAATATCTCCCGTATTTCTTTTTCGTGGCAACAATCGCATATTCGGATCGCTCCCAGTACCAATCGATGATGACCTGGTCATCCATCTATTTACCCCCTCCTCTTAACCCTCTATCACTATAGATCCCAATCGACTATTCTTCGTCACAACATGCTAAAAAAACCTCGTCGTTGAGACGAGGAGTCGAAGCGCTTATTCATCATTTTTTCCAAATCGATACGGCAAGTCCTCCGATATAGCCAACCATCGCCCCGCTCGCGATGCCGTATGTCAGCTGTATATCGAAGAAAAACGAGAGGATTACACCGAGTGTTGTCCCCGCAATCAATCCAAAACAAATGATACAGTCCTTCCATTCTCGTGAATCCATCTTGCTCCTCCTTACCAATCCGTTCAATCTGACGACTTCATCTCTTCCATGCCCATCTACAACTCATTCATTCTTTATGTCAAAGCGAATTCACTACTTTTTTCTAAACAACCTTGTCGTATATTTCCTAATATGTAGCAACAGTCGATATATCCAAAATATCCTTTATTTAGGTAAGAAACAAGAGAAAATGCCAAAGATCATGTCTTTGGCATCGCTTTATGATTTGTCGAGTTCAGTTGAAGCAAGCTCATACTCGCGTTGACTGGGTAGCACTTCTTTTTTCTTCTTTGGAAACGTAGCGTCGAACACCTCTACCTCGGCTTCTTCCACTTCCAATCCCTCTGTAAATACGGCGACACCTTGAACCCCATCAAGCGCCCCTTCGTATAAAGGTAGTACAAGTAGTCCTTTATAATACTGTCCGTCCGGCATCGCAATGCCGTATCGTTTTCCATCTACGAAACCATATGGTTCATAATGATATGGATACCCGAGTGTCAGGATTGCACGGTAACCAAGCGATTTCGCATGTTCGATTGAATGCGTAATGAGATGTCTGCCTACGCCTTGTCGATGATACTTCGGATCGATGAAAACTGGACCGAACGTGATGGTATCCACCGACTTCTCTCCATCCACAATTTTCGACTTCGAGTAGAAGATCCCACCGGCAAGCTCTCCATCAATCTCGATAACCCATGACAATTCTGGCAAGTAATCTTCATGTTTTCGAAGTTGATGGATTGCATAATGCTCATGACATCCCGGGAAATATAAGTTCCAAAACGCTTCCCGCGCAATTTCTTCCACGCGACGCTCATCTTCCACTCTTTCTTTGCGAATATTCATCATGTTTCTCACCCTTTCTCAATTCAGTATACAAAAAAGGTCCAGCTCTCGCTGAACCTCATCGTTTATTCAGCAGCCAGCGCTGCCTCTTCTTCATGATATTTCTCGACGAAGGCATCAAGCAACGCTCGTACCTCGTCCGTCGATTTCGTTTCCATCAAGTTATGACGGAGCTCGCTAGCCCCACGGAATCCTTTGACATAAATCTTGAAGAACCGGTGCAAGTTCGAGATTGAACGTGGCACGTCTTCTTGGAATTTGTCTTGAAGGTCCAGTTGCAGACGCAATAGATCGAGATGTTCTTCCATCGAGTGTTCGCGCGGCTCTTTCTCGAATGCGAACGGGTTCTTGAAAATCCCGCGACCAATCATGACACCATCGACCCCGTACTTCTCAACGAGCTCGAGTCCCATTTGACGGTCGAGGATATCTCCGTTGATGGTGATAAGTGTATCTGGTGCAATCTCGTCACGCAACTTCACGATATCCGGGATCATCTCCCAGTGCGCGTCAACTTTACTCATCTCGTTGCGCGTGCGCAGGTGAATCGACAAGTTCGCGATGTCTTGTTTCAAGAGATGCGTCAACCAGTCGCGCCACTCGTCGAGCTTCGCGAAACCGAGACGCGTCTTGACGCTGACCGGGATGCCGCCGGCTTTCGCCGCTTGAATGAGCTCAGCCGCGACTTCCGGACGGAGAATGAGTCCGCTCCCTTTTCCACGTTTTGCGACGTTTGGGACTGGGCAACCCATATTGATATCGAGTCCTTTATAGCCCATCTCGGCCATCCCGATACTCATCTGACGGAAATATTCCGGATTGTCTCCCCAGATGTGGGCGACCATCGGCTGCTCGTCTTCCGTGAATGTCAAACGGCCACGAAGGCTACCTTTCCCTTCAGGATGGCAATAACTGTCCGAGTTCGCAAATTCTGTGAAGAAGACGTCCGGGCGTCCCGCATGAGCGACGACATGACGGAAGACGACATCGGTCACATCTTCCATCGGGGCAAGTATAAAGAATGGACGCGGAAGGTCGCGCCAAAAGTTTTCTTTCATCGTAAAATCAGTTCCTTTCATCCATACAGTCCAACAAAATCACTCATCTATTCTATTATGTCTGTCGGATTGTATCAACTGTTTCACCACACCGTTCGATATAATAAAGGAACAATGACAATGAAATGAGGAGTAGGAATGATTATATGGATCAACGGCGCTTTCGGTTCAGGCAAAACCACATGTGCTAATATACTTCAGAAACAACTGCCGAACGCATTTCTCTATGACCCGGAGCAGGCTGGATTTTTCATTCGAAATCAATTACCGGAGAGCCTTCAGCAATCTGATTTTCAACATCACCCGGAATGGCGAGAGTTCAATTATCGAATGCTTTTGAAAATCGCAACGTCCTTTGATGGGGTCATCCTCGTTCCAATGACACTCGTTGACGCAACGTATGTAGATGAAATCATCGGACGACTTCAACGAGAAGGCGTCGATGTACGACATATCATTCTCGAAGCGAATCGACGGACACTCGTGAAACGATTAAATAAACGATTCGAGTGGTTCAACTCTTGGGGGAAATCTCAAATCGACCGCTGCCAATCCGCATTCGAATCTGACATCCACGCAGAAAAGATTGTAACGGATTCTCAATCAAAACAAGATGTCGCGAGAGCAGTCGCTCAGCACGTAGGACTGACGCTTTCTTCAAAATGATTCAGATTCATACATCTCTTCTACAGGGTCGTCTTCCCATCGGATGACGAGCTCGCTTGCATGGGAGAGATTCAACTCCACCGTCTCACATGTCGTATCCGTCAACCACATGCAGCGGAATAACAGCTGGCGGTAACCATACAACTCATCGACAATCTCGAAACGTCCACGTTTTACAAAGTGGCTCAACTGTTCAATCGAACACACAGTATAAGTCGATTCACCAAATCGTGTAAGGGAAGAAGAATCTCGTTCCACCTTCGAAATCGTCACGGTAGCGCGTCCTGTCCAAACCGCTTCTTTCCTGAACAAATCACGGATTCCATCTTCAAAGACGAGACGGATGGTCGAACCCATGACGGTCACTTCCGTGATGACAGCGTCATGTAAGGAAATCGGGACGCTTCGGTTTCGCATCGTATATTGTTTCATTCAATCCCTCCTTTTCTGAAACACATAATTCTCCACTTGTTTCGTATATCGAAAACCTTTCATCTTCTTCTTCACTTCTGCGATATCGACGTCTTTCCCTTTCGGCAATCGGAAATACTCGTCGAGCCCCGTCTGAACGAGTTCATTCGCACTTCCTATAACCCCAATCAATTCGAATGCCTCATCAAATCGTGCCAACGTCGCGTCCCCGTGACTATCATTGCAGAGCAAGATGCCGCCTGGCTTCAAATAGTGTTTCGTCGCCTGACCAACCAATCCAGCATACTGTGAGATGATCAAATCGACCGGTTCGATATCGAGCGGCTGCGTATAATCCTGACCAAAGAATTCAATCGTACATGGCTCATCGTATTCGTTTCTTTCATCCACCAGCCTATGCACCGCTTCGATGTGTTTGAAGAAACGAATCGTCCCTTTGAAACTGTCGACATAGATGACGTGAGGGATAACAAAGGATGGTGCGATATCGACGTGACTTCCAGGATAAAGCGCCCGCTTCACGTCGAAGGTTCTCGCAATCGTTTTATATACTCGTTTCCGGTCACCAATTTTTTGTGCGTACGCCTCATACGTGGCTGACACTTGTTCACGGTTCATCTGGACCCTCCTAGTATAAGTATCCGAGCAAATCAAGCTTTCCATCGGTCCATCGTTTGTCTCCCACCTGACGAATCATCAATTCTTCAAATCGTGCTTCCCCGATTCCTCGTGTCGTTTGATTCTCGTCATTGATTTGAAGCCACGTGCATGTATTGGATACCGTGTGAAACCCAATGCGTTCGTAAAGATCTGGTCGGTCAGCGAACAACAGGAGAAAGTCGATTGGGTACGCTTCCCCGAGCGCGATGACTTTTTCCATTAACGCCCGTCCGACCCCACGTCCCCGCACTGCTTCCCGTACGTATAAATCGATGATGCCAAGCACGTGAATCGGAGTTCCATCCATATTCATCACACGAAAATCTAACCCGACTTGTCCGATGATTTGTTGATCCTCATACGCGATGAGCCGAAGATGCGGCAGTTGCTTAAAGTAGCGGCGATTCGGATAAATGGAAGGAAATGAATGCTGTAATAGCTCAATCAGTTCCGTATCCATCGATTCTGAAATGGTCATCTCGAGGTGCTGCTCGATTCTCATAGCCCCTCTCCATCTTGTTGAATACGTTCGTAGCGGACGATACTGACTCCGTTCGGCATCAGCTGTTGCTCGACTACATCAAGTTGAAGTGGCAAGATGTTTCCATCTGGGAAAAGACGTTTTCCAGAACCAATGATAATCGGATACATGATCAATCGGTATTCATCGATGAGGTCGTTCGCGAGTAACGTGTGTACGAGTTCACTGCTGCCCCAGACGTGTAAATCCGGTCCGTCCTGTTGTTTGAGTCGTTTCAATGATTCGACCGGGTCTGTCAGAAACGTCGTTGATTCCCATTGTGAATCATGTGAATGCCTACTAACCACATACTTCACTGCACGGTTGGCTTCCGGCCAAATGTCATCATGTTTTGGCCAGTAACTCGCCCACTGATCATATGTTTTTCGACCAAGTAACAGATCAAACTCACTGTGCATCTGCGTTCGAATCCAAATGCCGAGCTCTTGACTCGAAAACGACTCTGTCCATCCTCCATGCATGAAATCCCCGCTCTTGTCCTCTTCTTTTCCACCAGGTGCTTGAATTACACCATCCAATGACAAATGTTCTAGAACAATAATCTTCCTCATCTCCGACTCCCCTTTCGGCTGTTTGCAAAAAAAGCCCTCGATTGATTCAATCGAAGGCATCATACATTCATCTTATTCTACTTTCTCCATCCATGCCACCGTCTCCACATGCGCCGTATGCGGGAACATGTCGACCGGTGTCACTTCCATCAAGCGATAGCCACGGTCGGCAAGATAACGCATATCACGTGCTTGTGTCGCGACGTTGCATGAGACGTATACGATTCGCTTCGGTCCCATCTCGACCATCGTCTCGAGGAATGACTCGGCACATCCTTTACGCGGCGGGTCGACGACGATCACGTCCGGATTCACACCGTCTTTCTTCCACTGTGGGAGCACATCTTCGGCCGCTCCACATGCGTACGTCACGTTATCGATCTCATTGACGAGCGCATTTTGTTTCGCATCCTCGATTGCTTCCGGTACGACTTCGACACCGTAAACGTGTGCCGCTTTCCGGGCGAGGAAGAGGCTGATTGTCCCGATGCCACAATACGCATCGACGACTTGCTCCGTACCTGACAGTTGTGCGTATTCTAACGCTTTCCCGTACAACTTCTCTGTTTGGACCGGGTTGACTTGGAAGAACGAGTGCGGGGAAATCGTGAACGTGAGTCCTGCGATTTTGTCCTCAATCGTCTCATGACCGTAGAGCAACTTGTTCGTCGCCCCGAGGATGACGTTCGTCTTGTCCGGGTTGACGTTTTGCATGATCGACGTCACGTCCGGGAGACGCTCGACGATGTCCGCGACAATCTCATTCACGCCTTTTAGTTTCGTCGTCTTCGTGATGAGGACGATCATGAGTTCACCTGAATGGTACCCGTAACGGGCCATGACATGACGAATGACCCCGCGGCCTGTCTTCTCGTCATACGCTGGCACGCCATGTGCGTCCAATACATCACGAACGACTTGGATTGCCTTGTCATTACGCTTATCTTGAATCAAACACTCGCTCATCTCGACGATGTCATGCGAACGAGGACGATAGAAGCCTGAGACGAGACGGTCCCCTTCTTGTTTGAACGGGACTTGTGCCTTGTTGCGGTAGCGCCAAGGTTCTGGCATCCCAATCGTGTCATGTACCGGTACATCGAACTGACCGAGACGCTTCAACGCATCGACGACGCGTTCCCGTTTTTGGCGAAGTTGTCCTTCATAGCTGAAGTGTTGTAGCTGGCAGCCGCCACATTGATAAAAGATCGGGCACGGCGGCTCGACGCGGTCGGCACTCGCTTCTTTCACGTTCAACAATCGGGCGAACCCGTACTGCTTGTTCGTCTTCGTCACGACGATTTCGACCGTCTCTCCTGGCAACGCGTTCGGGACGAACAGCGTATAGCCATCGACACGTGCTACACCCGCCCCTTCATGGGTTAGGTCGTGGACGTGGACATCGAGACGATCATTCTTTTTCACTGGTAGCATACGAATGCTCCTTCCATTACAAATAGGAATGACTGATGTCGTCATTCCTATCTTTTCACTCTGCTTTATCTAGCGAAACATTGAACAATTGCTTGATCATCTGTTCGCGTTCATATTGTGCATTCAAATCTTCCATCTCGCGGATCCGGGCGTTCGGTGCGAGCACCGTCAAGTGACGGAACAAGTTCCGCATCTCACCTGTGCACTCCCCTCCATACTCTCCGTCGATGTTCAGACTCATCGGCTCGGTCGTCTTCATCTTGACGCGGCTCGTCTTCACATGTTCGACGAGTGGGCTCGACAAATGTTCCCCGCGGAGGAGAAGACGGACGACATGGATGAATTCAAACAAGTTACATTTCCGAAGGATGAACAAGTCGAACAACCCGTCATTCAACGACGCGTGCGGTGAGATTTTTTCAAATCCACCGACTGAATTCGAGTTCGATGTGAGGAAGACCATGACTTCGCCTTGGAATGTCCCTTCATCGTGCTCGAGCTCGATATATGTCGGTTTGATGAGTGGCAGTTTCTCCATTCCCTTCACGTAATACGCGAGCTGTCCGAGTGCCGTCTTCAACTTCGATGGCACCTCATACGAGAGCTCGGTCATGATTCCACCCCCGGCGATATTGATGAAATAGTGGATATCACCTTTCTCGCCTTCGATCTCCCCGAGGTCGACCGGCATCTCGAACCCATCACAAATGACGTCGAGTGCGCCGACGACGCTCAGTGGAATCCGCATCGCCCGGGCAAAGTCGTTCGTCGTCCCGACCGGAATGAGACCGATTGTCGGACGATTCTCAAGCGGTGCGAGCCCTGAGATGACTTCATTCAATGTCCCGTCTCCACCTGCGGCGATGATGAGGTCGAACTCGGCCGCTGAGGCCCGTTTTGCTTCGAGCGTGGCATCACCAATCGCTTTCGTCGCATACGTCGACGTCTCATAACCCGCATCCTCGAGGCGGTTCAAAATGTACGGGAGTTCCCGTTTGATCACTTCTTTACCAGATGTCGGGTTATAAATGACCCGCGCACGTTTCCGTTGCATATTGATTCTCTCCCCTGTGCTCAACTCGAGCGAAAAGCGAGACACAAGTGTCTCGCCGCCTGCTTAGCGTTTTGCGATCTCTTCGTGGAACAAGCCATCGAGGAGTGCCGGGTTCGCCATCCCTTTCGTCTGTTTCATGATTTGCCCGATGATGAAGCCTTTCGCACGGTCTTTCCCGTTCTTAAAGTCTTCGATCATTTGCGGGTGTGCCTCGAACAATTCGAGGATGTAGCCACGGAGCAAGTTCTCGTCCGAGATTTGGGCGAGACCGTTCGCTTCGACATACGCTTTCGGCTCTGCACCCTCTTCCATCATCGCTGTGAAGACACGCTTCGCAATCTTCGATGAAATCGTCCCTTCCGCGATCAAGCGGATGAGTTCTGCGAGTGCTTCTGGTGTCAACTTCATCGTTTCGACCGTTTCATTCGACTTGTTCAAGTGACCGAGTACTTCACCCATGAGCCAGTTCGCCGCTGCTTTCGGTTCAGCTCCAGCCGCTGTCGTCGCTTCGAAGAAGTCCGAGAACTCACGCGTCGACGTGAGAGCTTTCGCGTCGTATGCCGAGAGACCGTATTGGCTCATGTAGCGTTCACGACGTGCTGCCGGCATCTCTGGAATCGTCGCGCGAATGCGCTCTTTCCACGCCTCATCGATTTCGAGACGGACGAGGTCTGGTTCTGGGAAGTAGCGGTAGTCCGCTGCCCCTTCTTTGACACGCATGAGAATCGTCTTTTTCGCTGCTTCGTCGTAGCGGAGCGTCTCTTGACGCATGACGCCACCTGAGAGAAGCAACTTGCGGTGACGCGTCTCTTCAAAGTCGAGTGCCTTCAAGACGTTCGAGAACGAGTTCAAGTTCTTGAGCTCTGTCTTCGTCCCAAACTTCTCTTGCCCGAATGGACGGACCGAGATGTTACAGTCACAGCGAAGCGATCCTTCTTCCATCTTGACGTCCGAGACGCCAGCGAACGAAAGGACCTCTTTCAAACGCTCGAGGTACGCGACCGCATCTTTCGGTGAACGCATATCTGCTTCACTGACAATCTCGATGAGCGGTGATCCGGTCCGGTTGAAGTCGACGACCGAGTGTTTCTCGCCCGTGTGGTTCATCTTTCCAGCATCTTCTTCCAAATGTACGCGCTCGATGCGGAATCGTTTCATCTCGCCATCGACTTCGACGTCGACGTGGCCGTTTGAACCGATTGGCTTGTCAAACTGCGAGATTTGATACGCTTTTGGCGTGTCTGGGTAGAAGTAGTTTTTACGGTCAAATTTCGTATCTGTCGCAATCTCACAGTTGAGTGCCATCGCCGCTTTGATGGCGAGGTTGACCGCTTCTTCGTTCAATTTAGGCAAGACGCCCGGGTGTCCGAGACAAATCGGACACGTCTGTGTATTCGTTTCGGCACCGTAAGTGCGTGAGCAGCCACACCAAATCTTCGACTTCGTGCTCAGCTCGGCGTGCACCTCGATCCCGATGATCGTTTCAAAGTTCATCGTACGTCCTCCTTAGAGCTGTGGCATCTTGAAACCGCCGTTTGCTTGTTCAAAAGCATGGGCCACGCGGTAAAGTGTTGATTCATCAAAGTAGTTCCCGATAATTTGAAGACCGACCGGAAGACCTTCTGAAAGACCTGCCGGGACCGAGATCGCCGGGATACCGACCAAGTTGACCGGAATCGTCATGATATCGTTCGCATACATCGTGAGCGGATCGTCGAGCTGTTCGCCTAGTTTGAACGCTGTCGTCGGTGCAGTTGGTCCAACGATGGCATCATACTCTTCGAACACTTTCGCGAAGTCCTGCTTCATGAGGGTACGGACTTGTTGTGCTTTCTTATAGAACGCATCGTAATAACCAGAGCTGAGCGCATATGTCCCAAGCATGATCCGGCGTTTGACCTCGTCACCGAAACCTTGTTCACGCGAATACGTGAACACTTCGTCGAGCGTGTCCGCTTCGGCACGACGTCCGTAACGGATACCGTCGAAACGAGCCAAGTTCGAAGAGGCTTCTGATGATGCGAGCAAGTAGTAAGCCGAGAGCGCGTACTTCACGGACGGAATCGATACCGTCTCGATCGTCGCACCGAGAGACTTGAGCGTCTCAATCGCTTTTTCAATCTGTTCACGGACGCCTGGCGCGACGCCTTCTGCCATGAACTCTTCCGGGAGGGCAAACTTCATCCCCGTCAAATCTTGGTTGAGCGCTGCCGTATAGTCCGGCACCTCGACCTCGGCTGACGTCGAATCCATGTCACAGTGTCCCGCAATCGTATTCAATAAGTAAGCATTGTCTTCAACGGTACGCGTGAGCGGACCGATTTGGTCAAGTGACGACGCGAAGGCAACGAGGCCGAAGCGTGAGACGAGACCGTATGTCGGTTTCATACCGACGACACCGCAATAAGCGGCCGGTTGACGAATCGAACCACCCGTATCCGAACCGAGGCTAAAGAGGACTTGTCCAGCTGCGACCGATGCCGCTGAACCGCCTGAAGAACCTCCTGGTACACGTGTCGGGTCCCATGGGTTACGGACCGGTTTGAACGCCGAGTTCTCGTTCGATGAACCCATTGCAAACTCGTCCATGTTCAACTTGCCGATTGTGACGGCACCGGCGTCATGAAGACGCTCGACGACTGTCGCATCGTGGGCCGGGACGAAGTTCTCGAGGAACGTCGAGGCACATGTCGTGCGCATCCCTTTTGTGACGATGTTGTCTTTCACACCGATTGGCATCCCGAAGAGCGGATCTTCTGATGTTTTGGCGAGCTCGTCCATGCGTTTCGCTTGCTCGAACGCATCTTCATTGAGCGTCAAAAACGCACCAATTTTGTCATCTGTCGCTTCGATGCGGTCAAATGACTCTTTGACGAGGTCTGTGACCGTGACTTCGCCTTCTTTTAATAGCGTGTGCAGCTTCGCTACACCGTGGTCAAATAAACTCATGAAAGGCCTCCTTACTCAAAGACCGCAGGGACACGGACTTGACCGTTCTCCCAGTCAGGTGCCATCCGTTCGACTTCCTCACGTGGAAGCGATGGACGAACCTCGTCTTTGCGTAGTACGTTTTTCAAATCTAGGGCATGGGTCGTCGGTTCGACGCCCGTTGTATCCAGCTCATCGAGTTGCTCGGCGAACTCGAGAATTTTTGTCAATTGCTCCGTGAAGTGCGTCACTTCTTCATCCGTGATCGCAAGTCGGGCAAGTCCGGCAACGTGCCGAACTTCAGCTTCTGTAATACGAGCCAAAATTCCCACCTCCAACAGTTTTCAATACATCGTTCATTATCATACCACTTTTTCATAAGACAAAAAAGGAAATCTATCTCGTTCTAAATTGTCTCATTTTTATGAAACTAGGGGAATCCTCCCCGAATATTGACCCGCTTTCCAAATCAGCTATACGGTCGAAGCGCGATTCTGATTATGCTTATGTATAGAAACGATTCGTTAAGGAGGAATCATATGTCGATCCGAAATAAACTGATCACCGCTTTCAGCATCATGTTCGTTTTACTTCTCGGTGTAAGCGGTTACTCTTGGTATGCCTTGAACGCCTCAAAAGCGGCTCAAGAAGATATGACCGTCTCCTGGGTACCGGGGATGGACCAAATCCATCAAGTCGATAAACAATTGCTCGAAATTCGACGCCACCTCATTCGTCACGCCCTCGTCGACGATGCGGTGACGAAACAAAATATCGAGCGAGACATTCAAGCATCCGTTGCGATTTTAGAACAGCGGATGGATGGCTATGAAGCGACAATTATTATGGAAGAGGATCAACAGCTCTTCGACCAAGCTAGTGCGAACTGGAACGACTTCCAGACTGTCATGACCGAACTTATCCGTATTTCAAATGAAGAAGGTGAAGGAGCTGCGGAAGAATACATTCGTGATACGGCTACCGCAAGCGCGGACACGCTCTCGAACGCTCTCGGTCTTCTTGTCAACTTGAACCGTGAAGAAATTCAAACGGACACAGCTGCAGCGGCTAAGATGTTTGAACAGGTCCAGCTGACACTTCTCATCGTTCTCGGGGTCGCGGCTGTCATGACCATTCTCATGATGCTCTTCATCTTCCGTTCGATCTTTGAACCACTCAAAGAGTTCAAGACGAAGATGCACGAACTCGCAACGAGCGAAGGCGATTTGACGACGTCGATTCCCGTGAAACGTCGTGACGAGTTCGCAGGACTTGCCCGTGACTTCAATCAGTTCATCGCCAACTTACGTCAGTTGATTTTGCAAGTGAACGATGTGACAACAGGCGTGACGAAACAATCAACCCATATGTATGACGAATTGAAAGAACTCGATACGTATATGACGACGACTGCGGCGACGACCGAAGACTTGACCGCCGGCATGCAACAGACGGCCGCGAGCGCGCAAGAGATGAACGCGTCTGCGTCGGATATGGAACGGACGATTCATCATATCGTGACGATGGCTGATGAGCGAAAAGTCGAAGCCAAACAGATTGATGAACGCGCCCTCTCTCTGAAGTCGCATGCGGTGGAAGCGAAGGAGAACGCCATCAGCGTTCTGCAGTCGACACGCACGAACTTAGAGAAAGCGATGCAAGACGCCAAAGCTGTCCGTGAAATCGCAACGCTCACGAACGATATTCTCGACATCGCCGCTCAAACGAACCTGCTTTCCCTCAATGCTTCCATTGAGGCAGCGCGTGCCGGTGAGGCCGGTCGTGGATTTGCCGTTGTCGCTGATGAGATTCGAAAACTTGCCGAGACGAGCCGAGCGACCGTCGAACGCATCCAAGCCATCTCGACGACCGTCCTCCATTCGGTCGATCATTTGAATGAAAGCTCAGGTCAGATGCTTCACTTCCTCGATACGAACGTGTTGAAAGACTATGACCAACTCGAGGAGGCGGCCGGCCAATATAGCGAGGACGCGGGACGTTTTGAGACGACGGCGACCGAGTTCGCCGCTGCCGCGGGTGAGCTTGAGCTATTGACGTCGAATATGATCGGCGTCATTCAAGACGTGGCGACGACCGTCAATAATGGTGCTCTTGGGACGCAAGAGATAGCTGAAAAAGTGACGATGTCCGTCGATCGCTTCGCTGAATTGAACCGAGCGACCGAACAGTCACAACAAAAGATGGAAGAACTCGATTCATTGATTCGACAATTCAAAGTATGACAAAAACCCGCCGACACGTGCTGTTCGGCGGGTTTTCTAATCAGGCGGCAGACTGCGCCGCTTCTTTTTTTCGTTCGAGTTCGAATCGTTTTGTCTCGGCGACGACGACACCCGACAGGAACAAGAGTCCAATCAAGTTCGGAATCGCCATGAGACCGTTGAACACATCCGAGATGGACCAAATCAAATTCAAGTTCGTCGTCATCGCACCGAGTCCTGCGACTAAAATATAGAGGACACGATACGGGACGATCACTTTTTCCCCGAGTAAATAGTATGCAGAACGTTCCCCGTAATAACACCAGCCAAGGACGGTCGAATAGGCGAAGAAGACGAGTGAGACCGTCACGATGATTTCACCAATCGGTCCTAAGAAATAGGCGAATGACGCTTGCGTCAAGGCAATCCCTTCGAGTCCTTCCGTATATTGACCACCCATGACAATCGTGAGTCCGGTGATTGAACAAACGATTAGCGTATCAATCAACACCTGTGTCATCGAGACGAGTGCTTGTCGTCCCGGGAAGTCGGTCTTCGCTGCCGCGGCCGCGATCGGTGCAGATCCAAGTCCTGCCTCGTTAGAGAACACACCGCGCGCGACCCCGTAGCGAATCGCGGCACCTAACGCACCCCCACCGATGGCTTCGGCACTGAATGTGCTCGAGAACATCGTCGATAAGGCACCCGGTACCAATTCAAGGTTCATGATGAGAATCACGAGCCCGCTTCCGACATAAGCAAAAATCATGAACGGGACGAAGATCCCGACGACTTTTCCGATCGATTTGACACCACCTAAAATGACAAACGCTGTTACCGCCATCATGACGATTCCTGTCACAACCATTGGGACGTTGAACGAATTGTTCAAGGCGAGACTGATTGAGTTCGTCTGTACCCCGTTCCCAATCCCAAAGGCTGCGACCGATGCGAATAAGGCAAACAACATGCCAAGCCACTTTTTCTTTAGCCCGTGTTCTAAGTAATACATCGGTCCCCCGGCAATTTCGCCTCGTTCATCGACGACACGATATTTGACCGCCAGAATGGCCTCCGCATATTTTGTCGCCATTCCGACAAAACCGGATAACCACATCCAAACGACTGCGCCCGGTCCCCCGAGGACGATTGCCGTCGCGACACCGACCATGTTTCCGGTACCGACCGTGGCCGCCAATGCCGTCATCAACGCCTGGAAATGCGAGATGTCCCCACGTTGTTTCTTCTTCGGTTGCTCATTCTTTGGAATAAAGGCCTCTTTCAAGCCGACACCAAGCCTCGTTACTTGAATAAAGCCGAGACGGACGGTCAGGAAGATTCCTGTCCCGACGAGTAAGATTAATAAATGTGGCCCCCAGACGAGATTTGATAAACTCGACAGCCAACTTTCAATTTGATTCACTGTGTTGCTCTCCTCCTACGTTCTTGATTTGAGCGCTCTCCCTATATTTTTCAGAACATTCACAATCGAGTCAAGGTACACCACAAAAAGAAAGCGTTCTCAATACGTTATATAATTGTAATATTTTCCCTGACCCCTTGTTCTTAAGAGCTTCTTAAAATTTATTTCGAAATATGTTTGTAATATATTTAAGAATAAATAAGCACCGATTTCAAATGAAATCGATGCTTGATTCTCGTTACGAACGGATGGCAGACACGACCTCTTCAACGTGTCCCTTCACTTTGACGTTACGCCACTCTTCTTGAATATAGCCGTCTTCATTGATCAGGAACGTCGAACGGACGATGCCGTAATACTCTTTCCCGTAATTTTTCTTCAGTTGCCAAACACCGTACAATTCAGACACTTCATGATTCTCATCGACGAGCAAGTCGAACGGCAACTCATTCTTCGCGATAAAGTTCTGGTGCTTCTTCTGACTGTCCGCTGAAATCCCGATGACGACCGCGCCTTCCATCTTCGGCATCGCATCACGGAAATCACACGCTTCCGTCGTGCAACCCGGTGTCGAGTCACGAGGATAAAAATACAAAACGACTTTCTTGCCTAAATAATCTTTTAGCGAGACCATCTCTCCATTTTGGTTTGGTAATGAAAATGTGGGTGCGAGCATCTGTTTTCCTCCTTAACCGAACGACGGGTCGACGAGTTGTTCGTCGAAGCCATCGATCGCTTCCTCTAATTTTGTCTTCAATGGATCGAGAACTTCGATATACTCGATTGGATCTTCAGTGGCGGCCGCTTTTCGAAGCGTCTCTTCATTGTCGGTGTACCACGTCTCATACGCTTTAAAGTAATCGGCCATGATCGCTTGGTTCTCTTCGACCGTCAACGTCTCCGCCATTAAGAGAAAAACGTTATTGTCCGCCTCGAGTGCCGTATAGTCGGTCTGGGCGTTGACTCGGTCGTAGATCGGTCCTGCCTCATCTTCCGGAACCTCTGCAAGACGGGCGTTCGCTTCTGCGTTGACCCCATATTCGTTTGCCTGTATCCCGATGAGGAGCTCTCCGACTTCGGCGATGACGTCCTCTGGTAACGCAGTCGGCGTGATGACGAGCGACCAATCGTCACCTTCTTTCACAGCGACTTTACTGAGTCGGTTCGGGAGCGGATTGCCGTCTTGGTCGACCATTTCATGAACGAGAAACGCCACGTCTTCGTCCTCGTTGACCCAACTCTCATAGATGTCACCCGGGGCAAGCTGACGCGTGACGGCACCGGTCGCCGGAATGTCAGTCAAGCGACCCGCGTAGTCGATGGCTGCGAGCGCATCGGCATCGCCCGATTCGAGCGCCGTTTGATAGTCCGCATATACTTCCGTGACGGCGTCAGGCAATGCGCGTTTCGTTTCTTCTATAACCGTCTCTTCGTCGTTCCCACATGCCCCGAGCGTGAATACGAGGAGGAGCGGAATAAGCCATTTTTTCATGTTGTTCGTCCTTTCTAAAGCCGTGTTCTCCCCCATCCTACCATGTCTCGAATTGTCGCTCCAATGGCGTGTGTTTCTGGAAAATTGTTTCACTAGGATTTCTACGATAATTTCGATACAATACAGACGTAAGCGCTTTAACGCTCAACATCACTTTAAGGGGGAACGAGAATGATTCCATACAAACATGAACCATTCACAGACTTTACACAAAAAGAGAATGCCGATGCGATCCAAGCGGCAATCGAGAAAGTGAACGGTGAGCTCGGGAAAGACTATCCGCTCGTAATCGGTGGGGAAAAGGTTACGACGGAAGGTAAAATCACGTCTTACAACCCAGCGAACAAAGAAGAAGTGATCGGTCGCGTCTCAAAAGCAAACCAAGAGCTCGCAGAACGTGCGATGCAAGAAGCACTCACAGCATTTGACTCATGGCGCCACGTCGATCCAGCCGTCCGCGCAGACGTCTTGTTCAAAGCAGCGAACATCGTCCGTAAACGCAAGCATGAGTTCTCAGCTTATCTCGTCAAAGAAGCAGGTAAGCCATGGAACGAAGCAGATGCGGATACAGCAGAAGCGATCGACTTCATGGAATACTATGCACGTCAGATGCTCGAACTCAAACCTGGTAAGAAAGTCGAGAGCCGTCCAGGCGAATACAACCGTTATGACTACATCCCACTCGGGGTCGGGATCGTCATCAGCCCATGGAACTTCCCGTTCGCAATCATGGCCGGTACAGCTGTTGCGGCAATCGTAGCCGGTAACACGATTCTCTTGAAGCCAGCTTCAACGACACCAATCGTTGCTGCGAAATTCGTCGAAGTGATGGAAGAGGCAGGTCTTCCAAAAGGTGTTCTCAACTTCATCCCAGGACCTGGCGCAGAAGTTGGAGACTACCTCGTCGACCATCCGAAAACTCGTTTCATCAGCTTCACAGGATCGCGTGATGTGGGACTCCGCATCAACGAACGTGCTTCTAAGTTGAACGAAGGTCAAATCTGGCTCAAACGCGTCATCGCAGAGATGGGCGGAAAAGATACAATCGTCGTCGACGAGTCAGCGGATCTCGAACTCGCAGCACAATCGATCGTCAAATCGGCATTCGGTTTCTCAGGTCAGAAATGTTCAGCTTGTTCACGTGCCGTCATCGTTGACAGTGTGTATGACACGGTACTTGACCGCGTCGTCGAACTCACGAACGAACTCTCTGTAGGAAACACAGAGAAGAACGAACACTTCATGGGACCTGTCATCGACGCAGCAGCCTTCAAGAAAATCACATCGTATTTCGATGTGGCAAAAGAAGAAGGACGCATCGTCGCAGGTGGAAGCGCCGATGACTCAACAGGCTACTTTATCGAGCCGACGGTTGTCGCAGACGTCGACCCGAAAGCACGTCTCATGCAAGAAGAGATCTTTGGACCAGTCGTCGCCTTCACAAAAGCGAAAGACTTCAAAGAAGCGATCGACATCGCGAACAACACAGAATACGGTTTGACAGGTGCAGTGCTTACGCGTGACCGCGCAAACCAAGAGTTCGCTCGCCAAAACTTCCACGTTGGTAACCTTTACTTCAACCGTGGTTGCACAGGCGCAATCGTCGGCTACCAGCCGTTCGGTGGATTCAACATGTCAGGAACGGATTCAAAAGCAGGTGGACCGGATTACATCCAACTCCACATGCAAGCGAAAACAACATCTGAAACATTCTAATCAACAAGGAGACGTTCCCTCGGGGGAGCGTCTCCTTTATTAGTGTGCTTTAAAAGTCTGATCGAACATGATGGCAATCTCTTCTTGATGGAGCAGGAACAGATCAAACAGCGTCGGATCGAACGCCCCTTTCATGTCTTTCATCGCGACAATCGTATCGTCATGGGAGAAAGCAGGTTTATACGGGCGAACCGTCCGTAACGCGTCATAGACGTCGATGATGGTGACGATTCGGGCCGCGAGTGGGATTTCCTCTCCCTTCAACCCTTTGATATATCCTGTCCCGTCCCAACGCTCATGATGATAGAGCGCGATCTGATAAGCCATTTGGATAAAGTAGTTTTGAGGGAACTGTATCTGGAGATCCTTCAACACTTCACCCCCGACGCGCACATGATCTTTCATGAAGACCCATTCCTGGTCGGATAACTTATTCGCCTTCAGTAAGATCGAATCTGGTACAGAAATCTTCCCGATGTCATGAAGCGGTGCCGCGAGTCGAATTCCTTCGATGAAGAGTGGCGACACGTCCGGGTGATGATGGTCATATAAAATCGTCGCAAACAGCGTCGACAAATCTTGTACCCGCTCGATATGGTTCCCCGTCTCATTGTTACGTAGTGCGGACAGCCGTAACAACGTCCGGACGAGCCCCTCTTGATAATCGATCAATTCTTTTTCCCGCTCGGCGAGGATACGCTGTGCTTCTTCCCGTCCTGCTTCGATCCGGTGCCGTTCGACCGCACCGAGAAGGGCGTTACTGAAATCTTGCAGTGCCTGTTGCTCGTATTCCGTGTACGTTCGCTCCGAGACGACGGAATCAAATCCGACGAACCCTTGGCACGTCTTGCCTTGCATCATCGGGACCGCCAGCAAGCTTTGAATCGACTGCGGTTCGAGAATCCCGCGGACGACACTAGTTTCTGGTAAATCTGCCACGCGTGGAATGTACATCGTCTCGCCTGCCACGTGAGTGTTGACCCATTCGGGCAGCACGTCGATCGGCACGTCTTGAAGATTGTCCATCTCGGCGGTGATGCCCTCGGCGCACCACTCGAACGTGTTGTGACAAACCTGATTCGTGAAATCGTAATCGAAGACATAGACGCGGTCGACCGCGAAATAATGTCCAAGTTCGGCTAGCGACTGGTCAACCCGCTTTTTGAAATCCGCAATCTCTGTTGTTAAAAAGCGATTGAGGAGTGACGAAAGCAGGTGATGGAGTCGCTCTTGTTGTTGTAACTGTAACGTCAATGATTCATGCGAAGTTGCCATGTGCCAAACCTCCCTTTTGTCTGGAATATATGCAATCGTTCCATGAGTTTATTTTACCCAATTTTCAGTCTTTTTACCCTGCTTATCCCAATTGAAAAACCGGGCGACGATGCACCCGGTTCTTCCTCACACTTGCTTCAATAAATTCGCCATTTCAATGGCTGATGTTGCAGCTTCCCAGCCTTTATTTCCTGCTTTCGTACCAGCCCGTTCAATCGCCTGCTCGATCGTCTCCGTCGTCAATACGCCAAAGATGACTGGGACCTCCGATTGATAGCTCGCTTGCGCGATTCCTTTCGCCGCTTCGTTACACACGTAATCAAAGTGTGGTGTCGCGCCACGGATGACGGCCCCTAGCGTGATGACCGCATCATATTTTTGACTCATCGCCATTTTTTTCGCCACGAGTGGGAGCTCAAACGCACCCGGGACGAAAGCGAGTGACACGTCCTCTTCTTTCACGCCATGACGCTTCAATGCATCTTTCGCACCGTCTAGAAGACGCATCGTGATCAAGTCGTTGAATCGACCGACGACGATTCCAATCTTTAAGCCTTCTCCTACTAAATTACCTTCAAATGTATATGTCATCTCATTTATCCTCCAATATGGTTCATTTTGAGTTGTTTCGTCATACGATATGATTCATTCGCTTCGTGTGCACCGACGTGAAGCGGGACACGCTCGACGACGGTGATGCCACATGATTCTAAGGCATCGACTTTTTCAGGGTTGTTCGTCATGAGTCGTACACGGGTCACCCCGAGGTCACGGAGCATCGCCGCACTGACACGATAGTCACGCATGTCGGGATGGAATCCGAGTGCCTCGTTCGCCTCGACCGTATCCAACCCTTCCTCTTGTAAGGCATAGGCTTTCAGTTTGTTCACGAGTCCGATGCCTCGCCCTTCCTGACGCATATAGAGAACAATGCCCGACTCCTGTTCGATTCTCTCGATGGCGGCATCAAGTTGCGGACCACAGTCACATCGGAACGACCCAAAGACGTCTCCCGTCAAACATTCGGAATGGATCCGAACGAGCGGAACGTCTGTAAGCGTCTCGGTCACGAGGGCCACATGCTCTTGTCGGTCGAATCGGTTTTCGTATCCAATCATTCGAAACGTCCCTTTCGATGAAGGGAGTGACACGTCCGCTTCACGCGTGACAAGGCTCGTCTCCATATACTGGACCAATGCTTCGATTGTGATGAATGCCAATTCGTGACGTTTTGCGACTTCGACCAAGTCCGGGACGCGGGCCATCTCCCCGTCTTCTCGAATGATTTCGCAGATGACGGCTACCGGCTCACTACCAGCAAGGCGTGCCAAATCGACGGATGCTTCTGTGTGACCACGACGCACCGAGACCCCTCCTTTTTTGGCGATGAGCGGGAAGAGATGTCCCGGTCGTTGAAAGTCAGAAGGACGTGACGATGGGTTTGCTAATTCACGAACGGTGTGGGAGCGCTCGCTCGCCGAGATACCTGTCGTCGAATCGATATGATCGACACTGACCGTGAACGCCGTACCATGTGGGTCCGTGCTATTGGTTACCATTGGTGCAAGTTCAAGGCGCGCCGCCACTTCTTCGGCGACGGCCGCACAGACGAGTCCTTTCCCTTCCGTGATTAAAAAGTTCATCGTCTCGGATGTCATCTTGTCACCGAGCACGACAAAGTCACCTTCATTCTCACGATTCTCGTCATCGATGACGATGATCGGACGTCCGCGTCCTAATTCCTCAATGGCCCGTTCAATCGAATCAAACATTACCATTCCGCCTTTCCATAACCTTGTGATGCCAAAGATTCGAGTGTCATCTTCGACTGTCCGACTAGTTTTTCCATATATTTTGCCAACAAGTCACATTCCAAATTGACGGGGTCACCGACGTGCTTCGACCCGAGAACGGTCTCACTATACGTGTGCGGGATCAACGACAACGTAAACCCACGTTCCGATACATCGAATACGGTCAGACTCGTTCCGTCCACCGAAATCGAGCCTTTCGGCACGATGTAGGGGAGAAGCGAAGGGTCGCATTGAATGTCGACATATACGGCATTTGCGAGTGGACGCTTCTTGGTGATGCGCCCGACGCCGTCAACATGTCCGGACACGAAATGCCCGCCGAATCGCCCGTTCGCCGGCATCGCTCGTTCGAGATTGACGCGCGTTCCTGGCTTCACGCCATCGAGACTGGATGCTTTCAGTGTCTCTGGCATCACATCAACGGCGAATGTTGACGCATCAAACGTTGTGACCGTCAAACAAATCCCATTTACCGAAATGCTGTCGCCGATTTTTACGTCATCGAGCACCTTTGCCCCCGATAGGACGAGCCGCAAGGACGGACCGTTTCGTTTCACCGCTTTGACCGAACCGATTTCTTCTACGATTCCTGTAAACATCAGAGCGCCCCCTTTCGAAGGACGACTTTCAGATCAGGTCCAATCGTCTCGACCTGCTGAATCTCAAAACGAGAAATCGCATCCAGCGAACCTTCCTGTTGTGAACGGTAAACACCGTTTTTCCCGCCGAACACGCGTGGTGATTGATAGGCAACCCATTCATCCACGTACCCTCCGTCAAGAAGGGACGTGACAAGTGTCGGTCCCGCCTCGATCAATAAGCGTCCAACTCCGTTCGCGTAAAGTGTCTCGAGCACGTTTCCGAGCGACGTATAATCGAATAACTCGATTCCCATGGCACGTGCCTGTTCCCGTTTTTCTCTGTCGTCTGACGAGGTGAACAGGAGCACCGGGACGTCTTCAGCCGTTCGGGCAAGCGTGCTCGCAAGAGGCAAGCGAAGGTCACGGTCGAGGACGACTCGCTTCGGTTGACGTGTCTCATGGTCCAATCGAACGGTCAGTGCCGGATCATCCGCTAGCACCGTTCCAATTCCCGTTAAAATCGCATCGGTTTTGGCACGCAGTTCATGGACGTCACGACGAGCTTCCGAACTCGTCACCCATTGACTCTCACCGGAATCCAAGGAAACTTTTCCGTCAAGACTCGTCGCCGTCTTTAAGATGACGTATGGTCGCTTCGTCTCAAGCGCCCGTAAGAACGCTGGATTCAGTGCCCGCGCCTCCTCTTCAAGTAAACCGACTTCCACCTCGACGCCAGCCGACTTCAGACGCATGATCCCTTTTCCCGCAACGAGTGGGTTCGGGTCTTTCATGGCGATGACGACTCGTTTGACTCCGGATTCAACAATCAAGTCGGCACACGGTGGTGTCTTTCCATGATGCGAGCACGGCTCAAGTGTGACGTACAGTGTCGCCCCGTACGCTGCCGCACCTGCCATCTTGATGGCGTGAACCTCGGCATGCGGTTCGCCCGCCTTGAGATGGGCACCTAGCCCGACGACGCGACCGTCTTTGACGAGAACGGCGCCGACGAGCGGGTTCACACCCGTCTGTCCGTCGGCAGATTTCGCCAATTGGATGGCTTGTTGCATGTACTGTTTCATCGTTCTCCCTCCTTTTTTCCGTACAAACAAAAGACCCTAAGGAACGGTCCTTAGGGTCTTGGTGGGAGGGTTTCGTCGTTTTTGGACAAGCCAAATAAACGTTTTCTTTACAGAAAAGCGTACGACGAAGCACAGGTCACGCGGACCTGTTTTTTGTTCCTTCTCCCATCCAGACTATACTGTCGGCTCTAGAGTCTCACTAGATCCACCGTTCGCACACGTGCGCCCGGGTCACGGACTTAGGGCATGGCCCATCACCGCCGGTTGGGAATTTCACCCGACCCCGAAGGAATATTTGTTTGTACAGATTTACTGTATCGCAATTGTTTTTATTTCGCAAAACAAAAAACGCTACCCGTGAGAGTAGCGTCTCGATTATGCGAGAAAGAGGGCGACGAGAAGCCCGACAATCCAGCAATAATAGGAGAAATACTTTAATTCACCTTTTGCCATGATGTGCTGGAACCACTTCAACGAAATCGCAGTCAACACATAAGAGGCGATAAATGCCAAGATGAGCGGACCGAACAAGTCACGTGTTTCTGGGTTCGTAAATAATGCCGGACCGTCCAAGATCATCGTCCCGAGACTGATTGGAATGAACAAGAAGAACGAAAAGCGAAGTGCTGATTCCTGCTTGATCCCGAGCAACATCGCCATGACGATGGTTGCTCCAGAGCGACTGATTCCTGGAATGAGCGCCACCGCTTGGGCGAGTCCAATCAAGACGGCGTCACGTAACGTGATCCCGCCGTCTCCTTTATTCCCGCGCATGTTTCGAATGAACCAAAGCGCAAGACCCGTGATGATGAGCGTGTATCCGACCGTCGCGACGCCACCGAGTACTTCTCCGATCCAGTCACCAAAAATGACACCGAGCACACCGGCCGGAATCGTTGCGACGAGGAGCAATCCGATAAACTTCACATCGACCATCGTCTCATCTGTCCGGTCTTTCTTGAAGAGGAACGTCCATAAACTGACGATGAGGCGGACGACATCTTTACGATAGACCGTCAAGACCGCGAGGAGCGAAGCAAAATTTACGAAAACTTCAAATGACAATCCCGGCAAGTCGATGTTAAATAATTCTTGGAAGATAACAAGATGTCCGCTCGATGAAATCGGGATCGGCTCCGTGAATCCTTGGATCAATCCGAGCAACGTATAAAATAACCAAACTGTCATAATGGTAATCCTCTTTTCTGTTTTTCACTCAATGCGCCTATTTTAGCAGAATTGGACTTTCGTTGACCAGCTGTTAAAAATTTTTTGATGTAATTTCAATATTCGATTGATTAGTCTGAAAATTAAATTTATTATAGAAGGGTACTCATCTGGAGCGAAGGCGATGACCCCATTTCTCCAGTTGGGTACTTTTTTATAAAAATATGACATTTTTGGTTGATTAAAACTTTTTGTTTACATTTATCTCGAAATTCGATTTAATTTGTAATAGAACTGTTACCATTTTTTGAAATGTTTATCTGTGACTTTAGACCTATCCAATTCTTAGAAATTGTTTAATATTTTTCAAAATCACGTTAATAAATCCGAAAAACCATCCGATAGTATGATTGTAGGAGCATTTTTTTCATCTTTGTCGGTTCAGAATTGAGTCCACGGAAGGAGGAACCATCATTGAGTCAAACGCTAACCACTAAATCCCATCACCTGTCCACCGAACAACAGAGGATGATCCATTGCATCCGCCTTCTCGGGGACTTGTTGAAGGAACGTCCACGCCGCTCTGTCTACCGTCGCTTTGCCATGGAACAGAATTGGCCATCTCCTGAATCCATCATCAGACAGTTCGGGTCATGGGCTGAGGCACTTGCCATCGCAGGCTATGAATGGCATGGAGAAGCAACTGTCGAATTGCCAGACAAAATGCCGAAGTATACACGCGAGGACATCATCGAGACGCTTGCACTTTATTCGCGAGACATGGGCTCGATCATCACCTTGAAGAAGTATCAGCAATGGCGAAAGCTCCATCCGAAGGCACCGAGCCACTATCATATCGTCAAGACGTTCGGTTCGTGGCATGATGCCTGTGCCGAGGCAGGACTTGAGGCGAGTGTCACCTATTCGAAAACAGAATTATCTAACGCGCTACGTGAAGCCATTCAGGAAATGGGCTTCTCCCTCTCATTCGAAGCATATCGAGAATGGGCGAAACGCAACAACAAGCCTTCGACAAAAGCGATCCTACATCGCTACGGCTCTTGGTCAGCCGCCGTTCATGCGGTGGAGTCAGAACTTTATAATACGAACTCATAATCTTTTCATACAAAAGGAGGATCCGCCATTTGGTGGATCCCCCTTTTATCTGACTTCTGTGGATAGTTCTTGATAGTGGGCGACCCGGTCACGACCATTGAACTTGGCCCCGACATACATGGCTCGGTCCGCATGCCGGAGTACTGTATCCAGGTCTTCATATTCATGAATCGTCTCGATCCCAATACTCGCCGTCACCGTGATGCGCGTCCCTTCCGTACCAAAATCATGGCGTCTCAGCGCTTCCCGTATCTTTTCACCGACCAGATGGGCTGCCGCCTCATCCATTCTGGGGAACACGAAGACAAATTCTTCCCCACCATACCGCGTCACCAAATCCGTCGCCCGAACGCTGCGCGTGAACAACTGTCCTGCCTCAATCAACACCTCATCCCCAAACGCATGTCCATACGTATCGTTGATCGACTTGAAATGATCCAAGTCGACGAGAAAAAGCGAGAGCGGATAGGATGCCACGTCATTCAATCGTTCTGTCGTCCAGCTGCGTAACGCCCGTTGATTATGTAAGCCCGTCAACGGGTCCGTCAAACTTTCATACTGCAAACGGTCCCGCTCATCGATTCGCTCGATCGACCACGACAACGTTTTTAGGAGCCGGTTCACTTCGATGGCAATCGGTGTCTCATATGCCCCGTTGGCTGTCGTCGATACCATACAGCTGACGGCCGTCGCTGCTCCCCAAACGGGCTGGATGACGAGCGCCGAATGATGCAGCTCTTGCTGCTGTTGTTGTAACTCGGGGTGCCATTCATGTAACGAATCATAGACGAAACATGGCTCATCTTCGTCATGATAACGCTCGATTGTATAGGCGTCCGGCACACTCGGGATGATGCGTCCTGTCATGTCGTAAAACGTTCGCTCCCCTTTTCGGTTGACTTGCAGCCATCCACGTTCAACTTCTACGATGTCACGCAATCCGTTCCAAAACTTTTCAATCAACAGTTGCTCGCTATCGACACGGTACAGCTGTTCTTTCAATCGCTCGACCTGATCGACTTTTGTTTTCGTCTCTTCTGTCTCCGTTGCTTTTGACATCGTCATTTTTAAGACAGATAGCACGAAGAACGTGACGATGAGTCCGACGTACCCAAACACGTGATACGATTCGATGGCAATCATCGTGAACAATAGTTCGAGTGACACGACGAGCCAGTCAAATCGAATCAATCGCCACATGATTGGGAACGGAATCCGCTCCCCGACCATGAAGTAAGACAAGGCAAAACTCATCGTCAGGACCAGGAAAAGCGTGCCTAGGAACGCCAACATCGCTACGCCCTCTTGCATCAAATGAACAGGCTCCCCGATGCGTCCACCGAGCCCGATATAGGCCAGTCCCGGTAACAGGACGAGGAGGCACTCGATCACCGTATTCAGCGGATAGAAATGTAAGAAACGCCGCCGTCCGACCCGACGATTGAACGTCCTCGCTTGAAAGGTGAACAAGAGGAGTTGACCCATCAAAAGGGCCGGGGCGAGCCCGTAAAGGAAGAACGTGATAAAGACGAACATCTCATGGAACGTGAAATGGAGATGTCTACGCTTGAGCGGGTTCATGACGAACAAAGCGCCTAGCGTATAGATAAACCAAAACAACGGCCAGTCGAACGATTCCAGGTGGTGCAAGGTCAAATACGTCACACCTGTGAAGACGATTGCCCACGCGAGCCAGCTCCGAACTAGATACTTCCGAAATCGCATCGTCTTCTCCCCTTTTCTCGTTCATTTTTTCTAGTATGACCCGTAATGCAAAAACATTCCAGCAATTGTTTGAAAGTTGAGACAATGAAATATTGAAAAGATTCCCAATCAGAAGTTTTGTAGACATGAATGTCGGCAACAGTCAATGAAAGGAGGCTATGACGATGGACCTTTCCATGTTTCTCATCACGTTCCTACTCATTTATTCGCTGACAATCACATTTCTATTTTTACGAAAGCAAAAACAACATTGAAGCATACAAAAGGCGATTCTCTCACGAGAACCGCCTTCACATCTTATTTCGCTTTCAAATACGAGATTCCAATCGACCCAGATCCCGTATGCGCCCCGAGGAGCGGTGCGAGTGTGTCGACCCGAATCGGAATCTTGTCACCGAGTCGCTCTTTCCACTCTTGTGCGAGTTCAGGAACGTTGCCGTGGAAAATCGAGACGTCTTTACACTCACCAGACTCAATCGCTGCACGCAACACTTCGAATAAGTGAGCCTGTGCTTTCTTATACGTGCGGACCGTCTGATACGGGACAATCAACCCATCCTCGAATCGGAGCACCGGTTTCAATTGAAGCATGTTCCCGATTAACGCCTTCGATTTTGAGATGCGTCCGCCTTTTTGCATTTGTGTCAAATTTTGCAGAGTCAGCTCAATCCGTACGTCTTCAACGCGTTCCTTCATGTAGGCTTCCACGTCTTCAAGCGCATCGCCTCGTTCGACACGTTCAATCAACTCTTCCAGCATGAGCCCCATCGTATAGATCCCCGCTCGTGAATCAATAGCGAGTAACTTAAATTCTGCAATCTCAGCACCTTGTACAGACGCCGAGTACGTTCCACTCAAGTCAGAGGACAGGTGAATTGCAATCCCCATGTCGTACTCTTCCTTCAACTTCTCATACAAAGTGACAAAATCTCCGATGGCTGGCTGGCTCGTTGAAACGCGCTCCCCGGCATCAATCCATTCATAGACGGTCGTGGCATCGACTTCAATCCCGTCTTTATACGGTTGGTCCCCTTTGACGACATAGAGCGGGACGATATGAATATCTGGGTGGTTCACTAAAGCATCTGGAAGGACAATCGTGCTGTCCGTGATGTATGCAATCTTCATGAAAAGTTCTCCCTTAAAAAAGTTTTTAGTACCTGGTAATATTATTTTATCACATGTGAAGCGGTTTCACTATTTTTTCAAAACATCCTATATGCAACTTGTCCAATCCGACTTCGAAAAGGGTACATAATACATAATGAACAAAGGAGGCGAACGAGAGATGATTCAGCTCGAGAACGTCAATAAAATCTATAAGACCGGCGACGTGGAAACGGCCGCGTTGAAAGAGATTAACCTAAGCATTCGTGACGGCGCGTTCGTCGTCATCCTCGGACCGAGTGGAAGCGGAAAAAGTACGCTACTCAACGTTATCAGCGGACTCGATACCGTGACGAGCGGCAAAATCACATTCGGAGACACGGTACTCACCGACTTGTCTCCTGAACAGATGACGGCGTTTCGGCGCGACCACCTCGGATTCATTTTTCAACAATACAATCTCCTTCAAAACTTGACCGTCTATGAGAACGTACAAATCGGGTCCGATTTGACGAAAGACCCGCTCCCCATCGATGAGTTGCTCGACCAAGTCGGGCTCGCGGCAGCACGTGATAAATATCCCTATCAACTATCCGGTGGCGAACAGCAACGGGTCTCTGTCGCCCGGAGTCTCGCTAAAAATCCAGCCATCGTTTTCTGTGACGAACCGACGGGATCGCTCGACGAGGAGAATTCGAAGAAAGTGCTCGAGCTGTTGGAGCGACTGAACGAGACGTATCAAAAGACGATCGTCGTCATCACGCACAATAACGGAATCAGTGACATGGCGGACGATGTCATCAAGATGAACTCCGGTCGAATCGTCGAAGTGACCCATCACGACACCCGCGTTGCAGCACGTGACATTCGTTGGGGATAAGGAGGTGGCGACATGCTGTACAAAAATGTGTGGAAGACGCTCAGTAAGAAATGGATGCAACTGCTCGCCATCGCCATCATCATCGTCATGAGTTCACTCACGTACACGATGATGTTCTATGGAATTAGCGGAATCGAAGTTCCAACCGAAGAATACTTGGAAGAATCGAACCAGGAAGACTTCGCCATCGAGATGCTGAACCGGGTGACGGAAGAAGAATTACGTGACCCCGATGTCGCCGCACTCGCTGAAGCCGGAACGTTCACACTAGCCGACATCAAGCAGGCAGACGAGGAAACGTTCAATCGTTTGATTGCGTCACGCATCGATGCGGTCGAACAAGAGATGCCAGAGGCGACGATTGAACTTCGTGACTTAAAAGCAATCACGTACACACTCGGTAACGCGGAGCATCGCGGTCTCTTGCTAAAAGAATCCGATACAATCAACCGTTCCTATGTAGAGGCGGGAGCAAGACCGAGCACGAACGACGAGGTCGCCTTAAACAAAAAGTACGCTGAAGAGAATGGAATTGAAATCGGGGACACAATCGATTTAGGAAGACCGTTCACCGTCAGCGGGTTCGTCCTCTTCCCGGACTATACCCTCCCCCTCTTCGACGACAACTTTTTCAATCTAGATCCCGGCTCCCAGACGCTCTTACTCATGACAGACGAATCGTTCGAATCGACCGTCGGACAAGAATCGTTCCGCCTCTCCGGTGTGACGGAACAGAGCGTCGTGACCGATCTCGACCTACCGTTTGTCGTGTCTGTCATGGAGACGGAAAATATTATCCGAAGCGGTGCGATTTACAGTGAAATCTCATCTGGGAAAGCGATGGCGCTCGGGCTCAGCCTCTTTATCGTCTCCATCGCCGTTATCATCGTCGCCATCTTGATTTCGAATATGCTCGAGGCGGAACGCGGTCAAATCGGACTGTTGAAGGCAATCGGGTACAGTCGTCGTCAAATCGCAGCACCTTATCTCGTCCTCATCTTAATCTTTGCTTTCTTCATGCTGATCATCGGCTATTTCCTTGGTCTTTATTTCGCAGACCCGTTGAAAGAACTGTATCTCGATTTTTATCTCTTACCGTCCATCACCATCGCCCAAAGTCCGCTCGTCTTTTTGACGGCCGTATTTGCGCCACTGCTTTTCTTTGCACTCGTCGCAGGAGCGGTCATCTACAAGATCATGGGAGAAAGCGCCCTCGCCCTCTTATCGCCTCGGGATAATGTTTCCTTGAATCGCCTGAGTCGGCTCGTCAGTCGACTATTGAAACGCGCGAGCGGCAAGACGAAGTTCAAATACTTGTATGCGGTCAAGAGCACGGGAAGCTTCCTCATTTTCTTCCTCGGCATCTTGTTCTCGACCATCCTCATCGTCTTCGCCCTCATGATGAACGGGGCCGTCGATCGAATGACCGTGGGCGGTTTGAATGAAGCAGTGTATGAATACGAAGCCTATACGGACGGTTCACCGCCAATCGAAGACGGACAAGAGCCGTTCCTCACTTATCCGTTCGCATTTGTTGAAGAGAAATTGATTACGTTGAAAGGTTTAGAGATTGACAACACCTTGTTCCCGCTACGTAACGAAGATGGTGACACATTGACACTTGAACCCGACGGACTAATCGTCTCCTCATCCCTCGCCCTCAAACTCGGGCTTGAAGTCGGTCAGGACATCGATATCGAACTGAACGAAGAGACGCTGACCTATCCGATTGTCGGGATTGCTGATGAATTCTCTGGAGACTTCGCCTATTTGCCCCGGGCGACGCTAAGTGAACTGCTTACCGACGGCGCGACGGACGAGTTGTTCAATGGCATTTATGCGACGGAGCGCCCGAACGACTCAGACTATCCGACCATCCTGTCCCGTCAAGGGTTGATTGAACAATCCGAGTCCATCAATCAATATATGAACTTCATGATGAATGTCTTGATTGGTGGTGCGTCTCTCATCGCCTTCAGCATCCTGTTCGTCCTGACGGCGCTGACGGTCGAGAAGAACTACTACGTCATTTCGTTATTAAAGGTCATGGGATACCAAAAACGGGAAGTCCGTTCGATGATTCTAAACAGCTACTTCATCTATGCGCTCGTCTCGGCCCTCTTAAGTATTCCGATCGCCTTGTTGACGCTTCGGGTCATCATCGTCGTATTCGCAGAGGATTACGGGCTTGTCCTCCCGCTTGAATTCGAATGGATGTATATCGTCTATACGCTCGGTGCGATCGTTCTCCTCTTCTTCCTGAGCACGTTCGTCAGCCGACGGAAGATTGATCAAATCCCACTTCAGGAAGTATTAAAGACATATCAAGAATAATTTATGCCAAAATAGGGCATAATAAGAGATAGACCAGGCCTCTCTAGAAGAGGGGCCTGACTTTTGCAGAAAAGGATGATTGACATGAATCGTACACAAGTAATGCTCGCCATTCCCGGGAACTGGTCTTCCGCGGAAGGCGTGAACGAACAAATCAGTTTACATAGTGAAGGCTACACGATGGCCGGCTTATTGCTACTCGAAGATGAGACGGGCAAAGCGTTCACCGTAGAAGTCGTGGAACGTGACCCAGCTCTCGCCGAGGCCATGATCCACGCGAGTTCTGGTGGATTCACACCGAAAGTCGCAAAAGGAATCGCCCGTCACACGCATGTCGTCTACTTGATTGTCGACGTCAACGATTTGACAGACGTCGCCGCTGCGCGTCGTGCCGCAAATGCCGTCTTGAATGCCGGTGGGGTCGGTGTCATGGTCGAGTCGGCTGGTGTTTCCTTCTCGAAAGACGAATGGCAAGAGTCAAAAGAAGAAGACCTTGCGCTCGACTACTCGCTGTTGACGGCGATCACGGAAGAAGAGAATGCTTATATGTCGTGGGGAATGAAAGCGTTCGGACATGCGGACGTGGCCGTACCGATGACACTCGAGATCGAAGATGCCATCCACGTGATTCACTCGTTCAACTTCCACCTCATCTCAGGCGGAGCGATGTTCGGTGATGGCGACCATTTCGCATTCGAAGACGGACGTGCTTTCACGGTCGAGATGGGTGAAGATGAGCGAACGACAATCGACAACTTGTTGCACAACCCGTTCGGCTTAATCTACCTCGTCCCACAAGCAGCAGAATAACAAAATGGAGCGCCCGATGGCGCTCCATTTTTATGTGGTCGTGAGTTTAGCGTAGACAGCGAAGAAGATGGCAAGCTCAATCATAATGACTAAAGGTGAAACGAGTACAAACAGATGGATGACGGTGAACACAAGAATAAGCGCGACGAAAAACACGAAATAGCCCCAGTGCAATCGACTCTCCGGGAAACGATGATTATGAAACACGAGCGTTGTCGACAAAAAGTAGACGAGCACCGCACCAAACGTCACAATCACTTCGAACCGTTCGTTCAATTCGCCCAAGTACATGAGTTTCATCATACTTGCGAGTACACTGAGTGACATCCAAATGAACAAATGACCGTAGAGAATGATTTGACCGGTACCGACTGCTTCTTTGTCTACTTTCTTTTCAATGTTGTCAAAGTATTGCCACCAGATGGCGATGAGAACGATGAATGCCAAAATTGAAAAGCTGATGGACCGGATGTCCCCATCTTGTGGTTCGAGCACAGCGAGAATACTGATGATGGATTCGCCCAAGACGATGATGGTCAAAAGACCAAAACGTTCGAGCAAGTATCCTAAGTGAATCGGTGTCATCGCAAGGCGCTTTCGACCTATGATTGGTACGACCAAATCGATGATGATGCCCAGATACAACACGACATAGCGGAAACTCCCGTCAAAGAACAAGGATAACGCCGATACTCCGATCCCAATCCACAAATACGTACCTAAAAAACGTGCCGCCGGGTCTTGAATGCGTCGATTCACCATCGTATATTGCAAGACCGTCATCACACGTAGTCCCAGATAGCCAATCAAAAATGAATAATAATAGTCATCAAAATCGACGTTCAGGCTTGCCGTCATGATGAGGACAAATACCATTTGTCCAATGACAAAGAGACGCTGGTGGACAGCGTCTTCAAAAAATCGATTGATAAACATCGTCTGCCCCACCCATGCCCACCAAATCGGGATAAACATGAGCACGAACTTCGAGGCGTATTCGAAAGGGATGACACCGTGGTGAGTGTGAAGTAAGACATGGGTCGCTGTCGCAATCGCTGCGACGTAAACCAAGTCATAGAAGAGTTCTAACCACGTGGCTCGTTTTTCTTCCATTTAGCCCACCTCGGTTCACGTCGCCAACACGTCGTGATACTCCTCATGACGGTCGAACTGATTTTTCGTGAACGGACAGAGCGGGATGATCGTCTTCCCTTGCTCCCGTGCATATTCGACGACAGTGAGGACGAGCTTCTCCCCGATCCCTTGTCCTCTCAGGTCGTCACTGACATACGTATGGTCGACAATCAGTTTATCGGGACCCGTCGGTACGTAATGCAGTTCTGCCGATGGCTCAGCCTCGTTTCCTACATAAAACGTGTTTTCTTTTTGTTTAATATCCATTCACTCAGCACGCTCCTCGTCTAATTTTAAAGGGATGAAGAAATGATCACGCGTCGTCCAGTCCATCTCACGCATCAAGATATCGAACGAGGTGGACAAAAAATCTTGGACGTGACCACTCGTCGCTTCATCAAGCGTCAAGAAAAATTCGCTCTTCTCCGCATCATAATAAGCCGCTTCCGGCTTCAACGTATCCGTCGGTAACGGTCTGAACAAAAACGGATACGGCAACACGAAATAACTCGGACGATCCGTCACGTCGTCTCCGAGCCAAAATCCAAATTCAATCAACTGTTCATCAAAGGCGACACGTTCGATTATCTTATCTTCCGGAAACGGATGTTCAATCGGATAAATGACAAGAGACGAGACATCAAACGTTCCCCAAAAGAGGGCCGGTTTGATTTTCCGACATCGTAACTTCGATAAATAAGTCAGTTGTTCGTGCGCCGCCCGCTGAAACAGTCTCAATCCTTTCCGAGCATACGTCGCGTCATAGGCGAGCGGGGTCTCATCCGTATCGAGTAACCCTTTGAAGGCCATCTCTTGTGGTTTCGGATTGATGGTGATGTGTACCCCGTGTTCACGAAGGCGCGCGAACAAGTCATCATAATAAGACTTAATCGTTTTGCCCGCTTCAATCGGAATGGCGTCCGTCTGTTCCTCGACATGAACGACGAGGCAAGACGTCAATAAGTCCACATCAATCTGTAGCGCCCGCTCTCCTTCAAATAACAACCCTGTCGTGAAACCTTGCACCGTGAGCGGCAACGAGACGTGCCCCCATTGCGGTTCCGGTGGTGCCAGTTTGAGCTTAATCTTTCCGAGAAGCTGCGAAATCAAATGTAAGGTCAATTTCGTATCGTACCATTCTGAATGCAGTGGAATGTGCATCCCCTATCATCCTCTCATCCTTTACACGCACCACTATGGTCACAAATCGGACGTTTCCCAGATTGCCCGCATCCACATAGTGTCGCTCGGTAAGTCGAAATGACCTCATCGCCTTGATCGATCTGAAGGTCACCCCGCACTTCGATTTGTTGCCAATCGTTCAATTTTACGGATGTCGGTACATCTGGTGCCTCCGCATCCCCTCCGTCTTTTCGGACGAATTGGAGGGCACCGCTCGGACAACGTTCAATCACCGTCGCGACATCTGGCGCCTCGGCACCATCCGGTAAAATCCACGGTTTTCGTTTCGTATCAAACACTTCCGGTAGCCCACGGACACATTCTGCCGCATGTACGCAGAGCGACACATCGTAGTACACATCAATCGATTCTCCCACGTATTGTTTGCCTCGCATCGAATCACCCCTTATGTGTTTGCGGGTCTTTACCCGTTAAGATACGAAAAAAACCCATCATCCTCTAATTCGGATGATGGGTTGATTTTAGGCTTGTCTCATTTCTTGCATGCGTTCGAGTTGATGCGTCAATTCACCGATCGGGACGAATCGCGCCCGGCGTAGCATCTCTTTCCCATTGATGAAAAAGAGGACGACCGGCACCGTGAAAATGGAGAAGGATCCCGCAACTTCCGGGACTTCGTCCGAATCCACCGCGACCGCCTCGATGTCAGGAAATTGATGAAGCATCTCTTCGATTTGAGGTTTCAGCGCATGACAGACACTGCATCCCGGATGTGACACGTAGACGAGCAGTTGTTCCGTGCTCGCAATCCGTTCATTCAATCCAGTCAAGGTTGTCATTGCTTCCATCTTACATTCCTCCTATTGATTAAGCGTCGAGCCACAAGACACCGACCGTCTCAAACCCGGCATGTACCGCGATCGATGGACAGAATCGTGTCCGTACCACTTCAAGACCTGGTAATTTTGACTCGATGAGCGTGACAAGGTCGTCTTGCATCTTCGGTGCGAGTGCCGTCTGGACGAACACCCGGTTATCCTTCACACCGTTCTCCGCGTGGCGACGTTCGAGTTCACCGACCATTTCCGCATAGGCTTTCTTCAACGAGCGCGCTTTTTTGAACGGGATGACTTTCCCTGTCTCATCGAGCGTGATAATCGGTTTAATGTTCAAGATGTTCGCAAGGAACAGCTCACCCGAAGAAACGCGACCGCCGCGGCGCATCGTTTCCATGTTTCCGATAATCATGAAGAAGTTTTTCTTATCGCGCCATGCTTCAAGCAATGCGACAATCTCTTCGACGGATTTGCCTTCTTGTTCAGCAGCTTTTCCGATTCGAACGAGCTCTTGTTGCGCTTCGAGCGCAGCGTGCGAGTCGATCGTATACACTTTGAAGTCAGCCGCCTCTGCCGCTGCTTTTGAGTTTTTCGCCGTGCTGCTCAATCCGTTTGAACAGTGGACGGCAATGGCGCAGTCATATCCTTCTTCTTTCAAGCGTTCGTAGCGGCCGATGAAATCTCCGAAAATCGGTTGTGACGTCTTCGCTTCTTTCTTTTGGTCAATCATATACCGATGCAAGTCTTCAAGCGAGAGATTTGTTTCACTATAGCCGTTGCCATCCACAATCAATTGAATCGGGACGATATCGACACCGAGACGTGATGCCTCTTCTTGTGAGAAGTTGGCCATACTGTCGGTAATCCATGCGATTTTTGTCATAACTAAAAAGCCTCCAATGGTCGTTCATTTTGATCCAACCTCATTATACCTTATTTTCTATCCCGATTCCTAGCCGACCGAATGAGACGAAAAAACAGAGCGACACGCGGTCGCCCTGCTTCTTTTCACTTTGTCGAAATCAATTTCGTGTGGGCGAATTCGTCATGCGGCAGTTCGAGGTCTTTATTCGACTTCATCTGTTGAAGCGCTCGAATGAGTGGGATCCCAAGCGTCGCTGGATAAACAACGTCTTTATAAAGCGTTCGTTTGATGACCTGCTCAAAGGAGAGTGGGCGTCCGTCCGCACTCACGACTTTAATTCCGACGACTCGGTCTCCGAGTGTCTGACCGTTTTGGTACAGCATACAGTAAACCTCTCCGGCCATCGTCACAACGGTCGGTAAGTAATACCGCTTCACTTCCTTGTCGGGCCATACCTTTTTACGGATGGCCTTTTCAATCAATTTGGCCGGCGTCTGAAAGACGACTTGGTCGATTTGACCGGCGACGGCTCGTTTCCAAAGTGGGACTGCCACAGCAATCATCCTTTCTCTCGGTTCTAGCCTTTTATTTCCTCTTTTACCGGCTGACGAAACCCAGAGAACGGACATCCGCTTCGTGCGAACAAGTTCGGCGTCTTGATGATGTTGTCATAATGTTCATGGAAGACGTGCGTCGTCGCAGGCGATAGAGGCGGGATGAGCCAGCTCCACTGCCCTGTGACGTCACGCCCCGCTTCCCGTTCATTCTTTTCGAATCGTTTGAACTGTTTGGCGGCGGTATGATGATCAACGATCGTGACACCCGCCCGCTCGAACGACTGGAGGACGGCGATATTCAATTCAACGAGCGCGCGGTCCCGCCAGAGCGAGCGCTCTTTCGACGTATCAAGCCCGAGTGAGCGGCCGACGAGCGGCAACAAGTCGTAGCGATCCGTGTCTGCTAAGTTACGCGCACCGATTTCTGTCTCCATATACCATCCGTTGAACGGCACTGACGTAAAACGGAGACCGCCGATTTCAAGTTCCATGTCAGCGATAGCCGGAATGGCATGCCATTTAATCGGGCGACCATCAAACAAGTCAAACTCCTCGTGAACGATGTCGACTTCGAGCACGGCATCACTCGGCAAGTCATATAGACGAACGTCCTGACCGTCCGTAATCATGAGCGGTAACTTATCAAACGGCGTGCCGGTCCCGACCCATCCGAGTTGTTCTGCCCGTTTCGTCATCGCCACGGACATCGGGTCCCCGATGATTCCTTCCGGTGTCTCATATCCGGCATACCGAATCAATTGCGTGTTCAACAGTTTGAACTTGTTCGGAAGGACCGTCATCGTCGAGCGGATTTTTCCACCGTTTGTGGCGAAATGAAGATGCTCCACAAGCCGAGCGTAGACGTCATCAAACGTTTTCGCATCCCGGGCATCGATCACATGAAGCGTCTGCCAAAACAATCGTCCGATGCAACGGTTTGAGTTCCGCCATGCCACTTTTGCGCCTTCACACAACTCCTCCGTCGTCAACGAATACGTACCCGTGCGTTCAATTTCTTGTTCGATTTCTCGCAAACGTTCGGAAGGGTCATCTTGCCACTGTCGCATCCACTCGCTCGCTTGTTCATACAAATTCATGTCTTAAGTCTCCTCATTTGTTCTCTCTTCTCCATCTTAGAGAAAAGGAGACCTTCGTTTCAACTATCCGTCCTCGTACGTGACAGGTTACTTCATCACGAGCCATCTGCTTGATGAACGAGTTGCATGTAATCGGTGATTCCTTCGTTCCCCGTCACTTCCGTTTCAAGGGAAGTGAGTTGCGTCTCAATCATCAGGCTCGATTCGTATGCAGCGGCGTATTGGTAAACTCCATTCGTCACTTCCGTCATCCGACGCAAGCGAACGGGTAAATCCGCTCCAGACGCGAAACGAATGATGAACTCAACCTCGCCATCTAAAGGAAGACGGAGCGCAGCGTAAAAATGAAGATGCTGGTCTGAACGCGATGTCAACACAATCGAAGAGATTCCGACCGATACGGGTTGCTCGCGAATCGTCGTGATGGTGATTCCCGCTTGAATGTAGCGATTTGACGCCATCTCGTGGTCATCGAGCGGGTCGGCGAGCAGTTTCCCGGTATGCATCATCTTCTCGAACACCTCTCCACGGACAGGTGGACTGAACAGATACCCTTGAATCGTTTTGCATCCGAGTTGACGCAATAGCAATAAATCATCCATCTGTTCGATACCTTCCACGACGACTTCGAGATCAAATTCTTTTGCCAAGACGACAAGACTATGAATGATGGCGCGGGCTTGCTTGTTCTCGGATACGCCGTGACCGAAAATCCGGTCAATCTTGATCGTGTTGACTTGGAATTGTTGCAAATAGGCAAGTGATGAGTACCCTTTCCCGAAGTCGTCGAGTGCGAGCTGAATCCCGAGTGCTTTCAGTGAAGAAAAGACGTTCATGATATGGTGCGTTTCATCTAGTTGTGACGTCTCGGCCACCTCAATTTCAATCCAATCTAACGGGACATCATGTCGCAGACTTGCTCCTTCAAACGTATGCAGCAACTGCTCGTGATACAAGTACTTCGGGGAGACGTTCAACGAGATGGGGACCTTTTTCGGTAACGTCGCCAAATAGCGAAACACCTCATCAATCAAATAGTCCGTCAATCGAATGAACAGATTGCTCTCTTCAGCGAGTGGGATGAAGTCGAGCGGGGACACCACACCCCATGTCGGGTGATCCCACCGCATCAACGCCTCCGCTCCCGTGATTTCTCCCGTCCACGCATTCACTTTCGGTTGATATAAGAGATAGAATTCATTTCGATCAATGGCGTTCGGCAAGTCACGCAACAATTCGAACCGCTTCAACTCATCGAGATTCATGTGCGAGGCATACAACGAAATGGGAGCCGCACCCGACTTCCCCGCTCGCCCCATAGCCATATAACTACGGCGAATGAGTGTCGTCTCGTCATCCGCGTCGTTCGGATAGCGACTGACCCCGATTTGCATATTCGGGTACACGGAATACGGTTCGAGTTGAAAACAGTATTTGGATAAAGTCGTGAGTCGCTTCCCGATTTGAAACAACTGTTCATCCTCGTGATGACCCGGCATGATGACGAGATACGTATCCCCGTCCAAATGACCGACGACTGCTTCGTCCGGCACACTCTGGAGCAAGCGATGACCCGTTTGAATTCGCCATTCATCGCCATATTCATAACCGAAAGCTCGATTGATGTCCCCAATTCGATTGAACGTGACCGTGAATAGGACGAATGCGAGCTCCGTCTGAATCAATCGAGTGATGGACTGAAACATCGTCTCGCGGTTCGGAAGATTCGTCATCGGGTCGAATTCAATCAGTCGAAGGACTTTCGCTTCCTGTTCCCTTACTTCGGTCAAATCGCGAATCAACGCCTGAAACCCACGCACACGTCCCGTCTCGTCATACAGATGCTGACGGAACTCCTGAATCCATTTCTGCTTCTTTCCGACAAAAATCCGATATTCAAGCTGAACCGGGGTCTCATGACGGGTTTTCTCATTTGCGCGATTAACCTTTTCCAAGTCATCCTGATTGATGACAACTTTCCAATAATCCGGGTGGGCATTGAACTGCTTTACCGTGTAACCGAAGATGGATTGAAACTGTCCTGTCGCAAACTCGATTGAGCGCGTATCATAACTATAATCACAAATCGCCGTGTCCGAAGCCTCGCATACGCGACGCAACAGTTCATCTTTATCGGTCAATTCATGCTCGATGCGTTGTTGGTCTTTCGTCGAAAAAAGAACGTACGTGAACACATTCCGTTCGCGAGACAGGGCACCTCGTATCGTTACAGGTAATTCTTCACGTGTCACCTGATGAAGAAGACGAATCTCAATCGCGAAGTCTGCCCCTTCCACGGCTGTTCGCAATGTTCGAATTGCTTGTGTAAGTTGTTCCCAGTCATCAGAATGGACAATTTCACGAATTTCGTTCAACGTCATGTCCTTCAAACGTCGTCTCGAAAGGCCGAGGAATGATGACACTTGAGAAGAGAAAGAAAACGTACCCTCACCAAGATGTGCCTCGATCATCATGAGGCCCGGCACTTGTTCAAGCAATTCACGTCCTACTTTCATGATTGCATAACGATTTTGCGTCTCCCATTCCGCGCTCATGTCTTTTACAATCCCATATACGCCTTGAATGAGTTGATTTTTATAGAGAGGGGTACATGTGACCGCAAGTTTACGTTTTTTCCCTTCATATGTTTTGACTAGTTCAAAATGAACCGTTTCCCCGACTAACGCTTGCCGGTGATAAGGTGCAAACTCTTCTGACTCCGCCGGGGAAAGGCCGAGATCGTCAAACAAAAGTCCCATCTTTTCGTTTGAATCAATCAAGTGACCATTTGTATCGAGTACGTAGATGGCATCAGGATATTGCTCAATCAATAGGGAGTCCACATGAAATGCGGGGATTGTTCCTTTAGAAAGCATCTCTGTGTCGTCTCCATTGACGCGGTGAATCCACTTCTTGAAAATCGCCATACAATCTCTCCTTTCGAAAGAGATGGAAATTCCAAACGTAAACTCTCGCGTTCATACAAAAAGACTAGTTTTAAAACATTAATTACCAATTACCCATAATTGTGCCATAAGAAAACCCCACTTGTTTGCAAGTGGGGTCAATGAATTAGTTACGCTCGAGGACAAACGTATGGTATGCAGGGACTGTGACTCTGCCAGTCGTACGTTTGATCGTCTTCGTTCCAGCGCGGTCCCCGTCGACAATCACGTTCCACGTTCCTTTTGGAAGTTTCACGGATACAGCGTTCGGGTTTGCGTTATGTGTGATGTACAAGTCGTTCTTTTGTCCTGGTGCGTCTTCATCAATCAAGTACGTGATGACGTTCGCCTCAGACTTGTAGAATTTCAAGAAGCGCTTCACATCAGTCGCTTTCGTCATGCGGAGTCCAGGGTTGGCTTTGCGCATCTCAATCAAGCCTTTCATGTATTGGACATCCGCCTTACGGTCGGCTGCCCGTTTCCAGTCGAGCTGGTTGATTGAGTCCGGTGATTTGTACGAGTTATGGTCGCCGTCTTTCGTACGCATGAACTCCTGGCCAGCGTGAAGGAATGTCGTACCTTGGCTCGTCAACAAAATGCTTGAAGCGAGACGATGCATGTCGGTACGCACTTCTTCAGAAGCTTCCGGATTCGTCAATTCTAACTTGTCCCAAAGCGTATGATTGTCGTGTGCTTCGACATATGTGATCGCTTGCGTCGGCTCTTTCGTGAAGCCTTTGATCATGTCGTTATACGTGATTTCACCGACGATTCCTGTCTTCACGCGGTTCTCCATACCTTCTTTTCCGTTGATGAAGCCATTGTCCTCATCGTAGAAGACGCTACCTTTCAATCCATCACGGATGTTGTCATTAAAGTGAGCAACACCAGGCATGTCGTAGGCGTTCTTTTGGTTCGCTTTGAGTTCGGCGTCAAGTGGCGTGCCGAGATCCCAGCCTTCACCAAAGACGAGAATCGATTTGTCGACTTTATTCAATTCCGCACGAACTTTGTTCATCGTATCGACATCGTGGATTCCCATCAAGTCGAAGCGGAAGCCGTCCCAATGGTATTCTTTTGCCCAGTAGACGACTGAATCGACAATGAGTTTTTGCATCATCGCACGCTCAGACGCTGTATCGTTCCCGACACCTGTTCCGTTTGCGAAGTCGCCACCTGCCGTATAACGGTAGTAGTAACCCGGTACGATTTTGTGAAGGTTAGATGCTTGCGCGTCGAACATGTGGTTGTAGACAACGTCCATGACGGCACGTAAGTTGTTGTCATGTAGCCCTTGAATCATTTCTTTCATCTGACTGATCCGCACTTTGGCATCGTACGGATTCGTCGAATACGATCCTTCTGGTGCGTTGTAGTTTTTCGGGTCGTAGCCCCAGTTGTATGTTGCCGTCGGGTTCGTTTCGTCGACAGAAGCCGTGTTGTAGTCATAGACCGGAATGAACTGGACGTGTGTCACGCCAAGGTCTTTGACGTGGTCGAGTCCCGTCTTCGTCGCTGTCTTTTTCCCGTTCTCAATCAAGCGAGTTCCTGGTTGAACGACACCGAGGTATTTGCCTTTATGGCGGATTCCTGAATCGTATGTGTTCGATGTGACATCAAAAATTGAGAAGTCGCGGACGTGTGTCTCATAGATGATGGCGTCCGTCGCGTTTTTCAATTTCGGCTTCATCGAGTTCCAACGTTTCGGATCTGTTTCTTTCAAGTCGACGATGACCCCTTGGTCACCATTTACACCGACAGCTGTCGCATACGGATCGACCGCACGGACTTTCCCTGTCGCATGTGTCACTTGATACGTATACCCGACACCGTCGAGGTCGCCGCGTACTTCAGCCACCCACGTGCCACGTTCCCCACGTTTCATTTGAATGACTTTTTTCAAGTCTTTGTCATTCGCTGGTCGGTCTTTCGGCATGTTCCATAGCTCGAGCTCGACTTGCTGAGCTGTCGGTGCCCAAAGAACAAATTGAGTTTTTGATTTTTGGTACGTGATGCCGAGTTTTCCATTATAGGCATACTTCGCATCAAACTCTTTTGAACGAAGTACTTTTCCTGCTTGAAGCGTCTGTTCACCAAACTCAGGATGTGAGGCTTTGATGACTTTTGCTAAATCGATATCTTCTTTGAATTCGATTGTGACTGACTTGTCACCAGCCTTTGTGATGGCAGCGACAGTTGCACCATCTACCGTCACTTCATCGATGAACGCATCCGTAATGACGCGGTTCGTCGTGAGTGTTGCTTGACGGAACGTGTCCGCTGAGAATGAGACGAGTTTCGGTGAGCGATCGATTTCAGGCTCTGAATAGTAAATCGTCGAATCGCCTTCAACGAGCCAAATTTCTTTCGCTGAACCAAGAACGAAACGGTCTTCCCCATCTTTCTCCGTCCATTCTCCTTTTTTCGTGATTAAGCCCATAAGTTTTTTCGACTCTGGGTTGGCGAGCTTGACGTTCGCCACGCCACCGAATGCATCCGTCTCGTCAAACGCGATGCTCTGACCGTCCCCACCGTCTGGCCAAGCCCATAGGCCCCAGTCCGTGTATGTATTGTCGTAACGGAAATAGTGAACTTTCATATCAATCTCCGTTGAAGCCGTCTCCCCGTCCGGGTTCGACGTATAAATCTGCGGATCACCTGACTTGATCCACACTTCTGCGACACCATTTTGAATCATGTCGCTCGTGATGAAGCGGTCGTTCTCTGACCCTTTATCTTTGTCCCAGTTGTCCGTTCGAACGATGAGACCAATTTTTTCAGGTGAATCGACCGGGAATTCGTAAGCCGCCACCTTTCCGAATGCATCTTCCCCATTAAATGTGAAGCCTTTGTTCGGGAAGTAATCTGGGCCATTCGCCCAAAGCCATAAGTTCCAATCCTTTTCGTTATCCGGCGCCTCTTGATAATGGACGACGACGAGTGTCGACTTCCCTTTATCCAAAGCGGACGTCGGCATCGGAAACATTGACAGAATTAGTGCAAACGTTAGCACAACTGCCCATACGGGTTTCCATTGCTTTTTGACCATGAGGGTCCCTCCTTGTAGCACTATTTTGAGAAAACGCTTACACAAAAATTGTAAACGGTTTCCTTTAGCGAAGCAACGTTATTTTAGAAAAGGGTCAATTGGCATCATTCTTCTTACAGATTGTCTAAGGACAATGAACTAAAAAGACGGATGCCGATTATCATCGCGGAATCCGTCAGAGCTTATTCCATTCCTCGAGTGACTCCAAATACCACCGATAGCTTATCTTGATTTCTTCGTCTGTCAAATCGGCTGGCAAAAGCGAACGTGGCACGAGACCTGTGAACTTGGCGCCTCCGACATGCGCAAAAATATAAGAGCCGACTTGCTCCGACATGTATCTCGTCAAAAAGCCGGTCACATACTTTCCATCCTTGCTCTCGAAGACGATGTCGAGTCGACGTCCTTCCTGTTCATCGATGATCAGCTGGTTGTATCGCCGGTGTTCTTCGTCCTTATGCTTATACACCGTCCCACGTCTTGCGTTGTCATCAATCTCCCACTGATGGTCTTTTCTCTCTTTCGCCGTGAAGATTTTCTCGAGTATTCTTGGGTCATCAATCGTTAAGCAACAAAAGATATGTTCATACGAGAGTTGATCGTCGTTTACCAAATCCATGATGTCCGTCTTCGGGATGATTCTTGCCTTATAGCGCACCATCACGCGACGGACGACCTCTTCTTTATCAAAAATCAACCACTTCTTCCGACGTTCAAACTTTTCATGTAGCATCTTATAATTCATACGACTCACCTCACGTTTCAGCATATCAAAAAACGACGCCCGCAATGGACGCCGCCTTATTCAGTTCCCGTATTTTTTGAACAACTGATAGTTCTTATTCCCGCCTGACAAGTTGTAGACGTCGGTGAATCCGAGGTTACGAAGCACGTTTTGCGCCGCGTTCCCTGTCACCCCGCCGTTACAATAGACGACTGTCGGCTTGTTCTTGTCCATCTCTTTCGCCGCTTCCCGCAAATTGCCGAGTGGGACGTTGACCGCACAATCGACACACGCTTTCTCGAACTGTGCTGCTTTCCGCGTATCAATGATTTGCATGTCTTCCCCTGCATCGATTCGTGTCTGCAGCTCGGCTGGTGTGATGAGTCGTGCCGCCTTGTCGATACTGTTCGAAAGGACCATCCCTGTATACATGACCGGATCTTTCGTCGTCGAGAATGGCGGTGCGTATGCGAGGTCGAGGTGGAACAAGTCATCCACTTTCGCCTTCAGTGTGATGGCCGTGACGAAGACGTCGATTCGTTTGTCGACTCCTTCGAACCCGACGATTTGAATGCCGAGCAATTGACGCGTCGAACGGTCTGCGACCGCTTTGATTGTCATGTCTTTTCCACCCATATAGGCAGGCTTATCCGGTTTTGTGTTGTGGAGCACTTCGATGTCATATCCGTGTTCGCGTGCTTCCTTCTCGGAAAGACCTGTTTGCGCCACAGAAAGTCCGAACACTTTGAAGATACCCGTTCCGAGAATACCGCGATGCTCGAGATGACCGCCCGTGATCACGTCCCCAGCGGTCCGCCCCATCTTGTTCGCTGTCGAACCGAGCGGGCGCCAGATTGGTTTCCCCGTCACGATGGAGAAGCTCTCCGCGACGTCTCCGGCCGCATACACGTCCGGGATGTTCGTTTCCATACGTTCATTGACGGCAATCGCTCCCGTCTCACCTAGTTCAACTCCCATATTCATCGCAAGTTCGACGTTCGGACGGACCCCGACCGATAAGATGACGAAGTCAGTTTCGATCGTCTTGCCGCTCTCCGTGACGACACGTTCTACATGTCCATCACCGACAAGTTCCGTCACTGTCTCCCCGAGCATGAGTTCGATTCCGTTCTTCTCGAGGTGTTCCTCGACGCGGCACGCCATGTCTTTATCGAGTGGTGGCATCACCTGCGGCACGCGCTCGATGATTGTCACGTCCACACCGCGTAGCTTCAACTGTTCGGCCATCTCCAAACCGATGAAGCCGGCACCGATGATGGTCGCATGTTTCGGGCTCGTCGAATCGACGAACGACCGTGTCGCTTCAGCGTGCTGAATGTTTCGGATTGGGAAGACGTTATCCGATTTCACACCCGGAATCGGGGGAATGATGCTCGTCGCCCCTGTTGCGAGGACGAGGACGTCATACGCGTCCGTGAACGTGTCACCCGTCTCCAAGTTTTCAACCGTCACCGTCTTTGCGTCCTTGTCGACCGTCGTCACGTTATGACGCGTCATGACGTCGATGTTGTAGCGTTTCTTGAAGAACGCCGCGTCACGTGGTGTCAAATCGTCACGTGATTCTACTTCTCCACCGACGTAGTACGGAATGCCACAACCTGAATACGAGATATCATAATCACGGTCGTAAATCGTAATCTGGGCGTCCTCGTTATTCCGACGCGCTTTCGCTGCGACCGATGTCCCGGCAGCAACGGATCCAATGATGACTAGTTTCATATAACCCACTCCTTAATAAAGTAATAAGCTGATATATAGGCCGAGCAATGTGATGGCCAGTGTCGGAATCGTCAAGATGATCCCGACTTTGAAATACTCACCCCATCCGATCTTAAGGCCTTTCGTACGGAGCACATGGAGCCAAAGAAGCGTCGCAAGTGATCCAATCGGGGTGATCTTCGGTCCAAGGTCGGACCCGATGACGTTCGCATAGATTAACGCTTCCCGAATCTGACCGGTCGTATGCGTCAAGTCGATGGCGAGCGCATCAATCATGACGGTCGGCATGTTGTTCATGACCGATGACAAGATGGCAGCCAAGAAGCCCATCCCGAACGTCGCACTGAATGCATTCACTGCAAACCAATCAATGAAGTTGGCGAGTACTTGTGTCAGTCCCGCGTTTTGTAAACCGTAAACGACGATATACATCCCGAGCGAGAAAAAGACGATGGCCCACGGTGCACCTTTTACGACTTGAGTCGTCTCTACCGCAGATGATCGATTCGCCATCACGAGGAAGAACAAGGCGATGACACCGGCAACAAGTGAGACCGGGATTCCGAGTAAGTCACTCGTGAAGTAACCGATGACTAGCAAAGCGAGTACGACCCACGATAAGCGGAACATCGTATGGTCTTTGATGACTGACGCTGGTTCAGCCAACTGAGACGCGTCATATTGTTTCGGGATGTCTTTTTTGAAATAGAGATACAAGACGAGCAGACTACCTGCGACTGCGAACACGTTGACGAATACCATCCGCGCCGCATACTCGGCAAACCCGATACCAAAGAAGTCAGCCGAGACGATATTGACCAAGTTCGAGACGATGAACGGGAGACTTGCTGTGTCGGCGATGAAGCCGGATGCCATGACATATGCCAACACGACCGCGTCCGGCAGTTTGAGTGCCCGCACCATCGCTAAAACGATTGGTGTCAAAATGAGTGCGGCTCCGTCGTTCGCGAACAATGCCGCGACGAGCGCGCCAAGTAAGGTGATATAGACAAATAGCTTCACCCCACCGCCTTTAGCGATTCGTGCCATATGTAAAGCGGCCCATTCAAAAAATCCAATCTCATCTAAAATGAGTGAGATCAAAATCACGGCGATAAACGTGAATGTCGCGTTCCAGATGATGCCCCATACCGTTCCGACGTCATCTAGGTTGACAACGCCCGAAAGGAGAGCGATGACGGCCATCCCCATCGCCGAGTAACCGATGCCGAGGCCTTTCGGTTGCTTGATGATGAGAAAGAGCGTCACCAAAAAAATTAAACTAGCAATCCACTGCACAATGAGTTCCTCCAATAATCTCTATTTATTCTTTTAGCAAGATGGTTGTAAACCGTGCAACACGAGCGTGATGCCATCTTCTGTCGATTCGACGTCGAGCGTCACGTTTTCCGCCAACGCCTCAGCTTCCTTCGCAACAGCAAATGTGAGCGTGTCGAACTGCTTCACCTCGTCTGTCTCTTCTGGTGTCGCCACGGCTAGACCGAGCGTCGGTCCACAGCAACCTGCCTCTGTGATGATGCGGACAGATTTCGTTTCTTCCTCTTCAAGTGCCGTCTTCAAAAAATCGATTGCTTCGTTTGTGATGTTCATTGTATTTTCTCCTTTCCTAATTGAGATAGCGCCGAGTATCCGACTGGCAGTTGTTCTTGCCATGCGAGAACCGTCGGACGCGGATAGTTGTTCACGCGCTCTAGCCAAATCGCCTCGCTCGCGACTTTCGATGTCAAGAGCTTACTCGTCACATCGAGTGGCGTAAACGATTGATTGACGACCCAAGCGAACGGTTGAATCGCTGCCCGTTGTAAGTCTGCTGTGAGACGCTCCGCTTCATATACCGGCGTCGCCTCAGGCAGTGTCGTGATGATGACGTGCGTTTGTTTTGGGTCACGCAGCTTCGGTAGTAACGTTCGGACCGCTTCCGGAACGACTCCGGTCGACCGTTCAAGTTCGCGATGATAGCTCTCCGTCGCATCTAATAACAGAAGTGTATGTCCAGTTGGAGCTGTGTCGATGACGACGAAGCGGTCTTTCGCTTTCGCCACTTGATCGGCAAAGGCGCGGAAGACGGCAATCTCTTCCGTGCACGGTGAGCGCAAGTCCTCTTCGAGCATCATGCGCTGCTCTTCGTTCATGTCCCCTGCTTCCCGGAACACATCCGTCCGATACTTCTCAATCTCGGCTTTCGGGTCAATGGCATCGACGGTGAACGTATCTGAAACGTCTGCGCCAATTGTGAGTGCGACATGAGCGGCCGGGTCTGTTGTCGTCAAATGGACAGCATGTCCTCGTTCGTGAAGCGCGACAGCAAGAAGCGAGGCGAGTGTCGTCTTCCCGACGCCACCTTTCCCCATCGTCATGATCACGCTAGGACCGTCCGCTTCCATTTCGTCGACGAGTTGATCGATCGAGCCGAAACGACTCGTGTCATAACGTGCATCCGAGATGACGACCGACTTCCCGCTCACAAAACGCTGGAGCGCCGATATCCCGACGAGATTTTCATATGCATACGGAAGCGTGAACGTCTCAAGATCGGCGATTTCGTGCGGGAGATTGTCGAGTGCTTGTTGTTGGCGTTCGATGAACCGCTTCGTGAAACGGTCTGTCCCTTCACCTGACTCGACAACACCGTTGATGATGAGTTGCATTCGCTCGATGCCGATGGCGCGAAGCTCGTTCGCGGCTCGCGCCGCTTCGACGAGTGTCGACTTTTCAGGACGAGCGACGAGCAATAACGTCGTCTCGTTTTCATCGATGAGCGTCTCGACGGCTCGTTTGTACTGCACTTGCTTATCCACAAGACCAGCCAATGGACCGAGACAAGACGCGCCCGTCGTATTCGTCTCTAAAAATTCATCCCATGCGCTCGGTAGTGTCAGTAATCGGAGCGTATGCCCAGTCGGTGCCGTATCGAAGATGACATGGTCGTATCGTTCCCGTGCTGCCTCGGACGTCAACAGCTCCGTGAATTGATCGAACGCCGCAATCTCGACCGTACAGGCGCCAGACAACTGTTCTTCCATCGATTGGATGGCAACATCCGGTAACACGCCCCGATACGGACCGACCATGCGTTCCATATACTGTTTTGCCGCCTGTTCCGGGTCAAAGTTAGCGATTTCGAGCATCGTTCCTGTGACGGATCGCGGTGTCTCATCGAGCTCCATCTCAAACACGTCTTGTAGATTACTCGCCGGGTCGGTCGAGACGAGTAAGATCTGTTTTCCACGATTGGCGAGCGTTAAGGCGAGACTCGATGCCGTCGACGTCTTCCCGACGCCACCTTTCCCGGTCAAAAACACATAACGGGTCGGTTCAATCGTCTGAAAATCAAATGGCTTCACTGTGAGCATCTCCTTATTTTTTGAGTGAGATTCGAACTTTCGGTTTTTCTCCATCTTGTTTGGCGAATGCGGCAATCGGTAGTCCCGTCAACTCTGCCATCTCTTCATTCGTCAAATAGGCGCCCCGCTTCACAATCTTCCCGTCGACGAGCGTCATCGGGAGAATGTCGAGCCCGTTCATGATTTCAGCTTGAACGATGGTATTCTCGACAAATCGGTTCGGTTCCGATGCGAGATTATAGCGCGACACATCAAAGCCTCGTTGCTTCAATACATAATGAATTGTCGCTACCCGCGTCAGTTCAGGGTCAATTGACGGTCCGCATAATCCCGTCGGACAACACATGGCTGGTTCGAACACTTCAAGTTTCATCTTCATCTCTCCTTAAATGGCACAATTCGGCTCACAATCACAGCTCGGCTCATTCGTCTCTAAATTCGCTAACAAATCAGTGACGAGCGGATAAAACGGACTCGTCTCGTTCAATCGATAATGGATCCACTGTTTGTCCCGACGCTCGAGCAAGAGTCCCGCCTGGCGCAACATCTTCAAATGGCGACTGATGGCCGGTTGCGAAATATCGAAACAATCGACGAAACTACAGGCGCACTGTTCGCCTGCTTCCATCTGTTTCAACATCGTCAAACGGGTCGGGTCCCCGAGCACCTTGAGCACTTTACTCAATTCTTCCACGGTATACATGACTACTCCCCTACCTTTCATATAACTTTTTTGTTATATAACCTGTACGTTATGAAATTACCATAGTTTTTCACGCGAAGCAATTGTCATTTTAGACTAGATTCGGTATGATGAAACACGTTGAAAATGAACGGATTCCATTATTTTGATTTTCGTGAGACTCGAAAATCAAATCATTTTATAAAGAAAGGTGTGTTCTTTTGGAAAGATTGAATACGTTGAAACACGAATGGTTCGGAAATATCCGGGCCGACATTTTGGCCGGGATCGTCGTCGCCTTGGCGCTCATCCCGGAAGCCATCGCCTTCTCCCTCATCGCAGGGGTCAACCCGATGGTCGGGCTTTATGCCTCATTCATCATCGCCATGGTCATCTCGTTTGCCGGAGGTCGTCCGGCCATGATTTCGGCTGCGACCGGTGCGATGGCGCTCGTCGTCGTCTCGCTCGTTGCCGACCACGGTCTGCAGTATTTGCTTGCTGCCGGTATTTTGACCGGAATTATTCAAATCGTCCTCGGTTATCTCGGCATCGCCCGCTTGATGAAATTCATTCCCCGTGCCGTCATGGTCGGTTTCGTCAACGCACTTGCCATTTTGATTTTCCAAGCGCAATTGTCAAACTTTGAAGGGGAAAGCTGGATCATCTGGGCAATCGTCGCGGCGTCACTCGCCATCATCTTCTTGTTCCCACGTGTCACGAAAGCAATCCCTGCGCCGCTCGTCGCCATCGTCGTGATGACGATTCTCGCGATCACGCTAGGACTCGATACAAAAAACATCGGGGACATGGGCACGATTTCGGCGACACTTCCGGATTTCTTATTCCCGGATGTGCCGTTCACGCTTGAGACACTCATGATCATCTTGCCGTACTCGATCTCACTCGCGTTCGTCGGCTTGATTGAATCGCTCTTGACGGCCCAAATCGTCGATGACATGACAGGAACGGACTCGAATAAGAACCGCGAGTCGCGTGGTCAAGGGATTTCGAACATCATCGCTGGATTCTTCGGTGGGATGCCAGGATGCGCGATGATCGGTCAATCGGTCATTAATGTCTCCTCAGGTGCGCGTGGTCGTCTCTCGACATTCACCGCAGGACTCGCCCTCTTCATCATGATCATGACAATCAGTGATGTGCTTATGCTCATCCCTGTCGGCGCGCTCGTCGGTGTCATGTTCTTCGTATCGTATGCGACGTTCGACTGGGGCTCGCTCAAAGCGATGCGTACCGCTCAAAAGTCAGACACGGTCGTCATGCTCGTCACGGTCATCGTCACGGTCTTCACGCACGACTTGTCACTCGGTGTGCTCGGTGGAATTTTGACGGCTGCGATTTTGTTCGCTGCCAAAATTTCGAAAATCGACCTCGGTCGCCACGTCACGTCGCATCGCGTAGACTATACGGTAAACGGACAATTGTTCTTCGCCTCGACATCTGAATTCGTCAACCAGTTTGATGTGGCAGAAGACATGGAGGCAGGTGTCAACCAGGTCACCATCGATTTTGCGAATACGCATCTTTGGGATGACTCGGCCATCGGCGCCATCGATAAGGTCGTCTTCAAATACCGTGAAGTCGGAATTGAACCTGAACTTCTCAATTTGAATAAAGACTCTGAAAAACTGCTCAACACGCTCGCACTCCACTTGAAGCAACAAGACGGAAACGCAGGACATTGATTCGGCATTCCCCCGCTTCACCAAATCACCTATACTAAATGTAGAACGTGCGAAAGAGGAGGAGTTTTCATGGGAAAGGTATTTTTAGCGGCAGACGGTTCTGCCCACTCGAAACGTGCGCTTGAAAAGGCGATTCAACTCGCAAAGGCATCCAATGCGTCAATTGACATCGTCCATGTCATCAGTGCGAAAGAATCAAAAGAGGCCGCCCTCAACTCAACGGGCAAAATCGACTTGGAAACGAAGCGGAAGCAGATGCTCAAACCGTTGTTCGATTTGACGGAAGCAGAAGGCATCCCTTACGAGTACATCGAACTCCGTGGTGAACCGGACGTCGAGCTTGTCAAATATGCGAACCACGAACCATACGAATATGTCGTCGTCGGGTCACGCGGCTTGAACACGTTCCAAGAGTTCGTGCTCGGAAGCGTGAGTCATAAACTCGCCAAACGTGCACTCGCTCCTGTCATCATCGTTAAATGATTCATCTTCCCCGTCTCTTTGTGAGATGGGGATTTTTTGTGTCTCATACAGGGGACGCCCTGTTCGTGTAGAATGTGTAAGGACAGTCTATCTACCAAAGGAGGTTCTCGCTATGGACATCGCAAACGACCCGAATACACTTTTTCTCATCCTGTTACCTGTCCTCATCCTGCAACTCATCTTGCTCGTCGTCGCTTTGATTGACTTGTTCAAACGAGACGTGACGAACGGCCCGAAATGGGTATGGCTCCTCGTCATCGTCTTCATCAACATTCTCGGCCCGATCATCTACTTCTTATGGGGACGGACGCCGCGATGAAAGTCACACGGTTAACCAAACGATTCGGTTCATTCACGGCCCTCGATGATGTCAGCTTTGAGCTACGCCCAGGTTGCACCTCGTTACTCGGAGAAAATGGTGCCGGGAAGACCACCTTGTTGAACTTGCTCGCCCGAGTCACGGACCCGACGAGTGGCGATATGAGCGGACATGACCAGATTCGGGTTGGCTATTTGCCACAACGCCCTGCCCTCTATCCGTCCCTCACGCCTGTCGAGACGATTCGCTACGCTGCTGAATTGACGGGAACGAAACACGTTGATCCTATCCAACTATTAAAACGCGTCGGTCTTGAGCCGGTCGACCGTTCAGCCTCGAACTTATCGGGCGGGATGCGTCAGCGTCTAGGCATCGCCCAGGCACTCGTCCATGACCCTGAATTACTGTTACTCGACGAGCCGGTCTCAGCTTTAGATCCACGCGGTCGACGGGAAGTGCTCGACTTGTTGAGCGACTTGAAACGAGAGCGAATGATTCTCTATTCGACACACGTCCTCCCGGATGCTGAAGAAGCGAGCGACTGGGTGCTCTTGCTTCGACAAGGTAAACTACTGATGGAAGGCACGGTGACCGACTTGCTCGGATCGAAATCAACGATTGAATTACGTCTCTTCGACGACCCGACGAGCGGGACAGATTGGAATACGCTAGCCGGTGTGCGTCGTGTGACGAAAAATGGCTCGACGTGGACGTTCGAGTCGACGGACCGGGATATCGCTGAACGTGCGATCTTGAACCGAATCCTTGAACTGAACGTCACCGTCCAATCGTTACACGTCGGGCATCCGTCACTCGAGTCCTTGTTCTTGGAGGTGAATGCCTGATGCGCACGGCAATCTTTAAACAAGAATGGCGGGAGTCGTGGGCGAACAAGCGACTCATCTGGATTCCGATCGCTCTCATGCTCCTCGCCTCGATGCAGCCGCTCACGCTTTATTTCTTACCAGACATCCTCGCTTCCGGCGGGAACTTACCGGACGGTGCCGTCATTGAGATCCCGACACCGACACCGGAAGAAGTATTGATCTCTGTCAGCGAACAACTTCGCCAAATCGGGCTCCTCGTCGTCTTATTGTCTGCGATGCATACGTTCAGCCACGAACGGACGAACGGGACCCTCGCCTGGCTCAAGTCGTTACAAATCCCGACGTCACGCATCGTCGTCAGCAAATGGGGACATTACGCCCTATTAACCGTGGGCGGCATCTTGCTCGCACAAACGGCAGCCGCCTATTATACGGTCATTTTGTTCGACGCATTCGATTGGCTCGACTTTCTCATATCGACCGCACTCCTCATCTGTCATTTCATTGTTCAGTTATCGATTTTCTTCCTCATCGCCGCGATGTTGGAAAGTGGTGTCGTCGCGGTCGTGTTGACGCTCGGCCTCCATTTCGTCATGTCGCTCCTCATCGGTTGGGTCGACCTCGATTGGATGCCTTGGATGCTCGGTCCGCTTTCGAGCGAAGTGCTCCTGACAGAAGCAGATCTCATGTGGCCGCTCGTGAGCGGGATGCTCATCATCTTCCTCTCGCTTTATGTGGCGTCGAAACGTCTTCGGTTCATGTCCGATTCAACGTAAATCATCTTACAAAAATGAGTCTTTCGACACTACCTTTTATTGGATAAAAAAGGTATATTACTTTTACCCTAGATACACGATTCGGAGGCTCAATCGTATGAGATGGAAAACTTACACAAAAATCAGTATAATCGTTGGCTCTTTGTTAATGTTCCCCTTAATCACCCATGCAGAAGGTTCATTTGAACAAACGAACGTTGGCATCATCTATACTTCAAATGATGGAAATGTGTTAACGGGTTGGCAACAGATCGATGGAAATACTTACTATTTAAATGAGAGCGGGATTGTCCTCACAGGTTGGCAACAAATCGAGAACGCTACATACTTTTTCGAGGCAGATGGCCGACTCGTCACGAGAACGGTATCGATTGAGGGAAAGACCTATCACTTTGCCGAAGACGGTAAACTATTGACCGGTTGGCAAACGTTCAACGGACAAGTCTACTATTTTGATGCGACAGGTATACCCATCTCAGGGTTCCAATCGATTGATGGCAAACGCTATTATTTTTCAAATGATGGGATGCGACTATCCGGATGGCAACAGATTGCCGGGGCAAAACATTACATCTTTTCAGACGGAACGATTCGTACCGGAATGTATACGCTCGACGGAAAATCGTACTTTTTGATGAACGATGGTAAAGTTGCGACCGGATGGCAGACGCTTGGCACGCGTCGCTATTATTTCGGGGATGACGGTGCACGTCGTCAAGGAATAACGCGCATCGATAAACAAGTGTATGGACTCCATCCTGCAGATGGTTATCTCCTTTCAGGGCTTTATAAAATTGACTCACGCTACTATTTATTTGATTCAAAAGGGAAGCAACAATACGGTTTGCAAAAAGTGAACGGCAAGACGGTTGGATTTCATCCAACATCCGGATATCGTTTAACAGGAAAATTTAAAATAGGCAAATACACCTACTTTTTTGATTCAAATGGTATCCAACAAACAGGATGGAGGTATTCAACAAGCTATGAATACTTTGCACCTGCATTGACTAAAAAAACCGATTGGCAGTCTATCAATGGAAAATGGTATTTTTTTGATTCAAATGGCCGAATGTATCAAAATAAACGAGTAGGGAATGCTAAATTTGATGCAAAAGGTGTATATTCTCATACTATGTCTGTCTATAAAATGAATGTTCCTTTATATCGTCAGTTCCCAATGGGTTATCCATCCGGATGCGAGTTTTTCTCGCTCAAGATGGCTCTTGAGAAAAAAGGGCGCGTTGTCAGCGCCTCGACACTGTATCGTGAAATGCCAAAAAGTATGTGGAATGCGCGATATGAGAATCGTTCCTATCGTTGGGTCGACCCGAACGTCATGTTTACCGGGGATCCTCGCAAGAAACTCAGTAAATATAAAAATTACGGAATCTATCCAAAAGGCATGGTCGGCTTCGCAAGCAAATATCGTCCTGTAAAAGATGTGTCTAATCAGGGAATCAGTTCAATTGAACGGGAATTGTCGATGGGCAACCCGGTCATCGTCTGGGCGAGCGTCGATTTCAAAAAGCCATATGGTTACTTCAGTTGGTACACATCCTCGAAGAAAAAATATACCGGATTCACCAATTATCACGTGATGCTTGCGACCGGGTACGATAAATCAAATTTCTATATCAATGACCCATATCGCGGACGTCTTGTCATTCCTAAAACAAAAGTAAAGGCCGTGATGGGCGCAACGGGTTGGAAAGCCCTATCTGTCAGATAAAGTCGTATGATTTTATAGAAGTATTCAAAAAGATGAGTTCGCAGAAAATGCGAGCTCATCTTTATTGATGCATGCTATACAATCGAATTCCTGCCATCAAACCAATCATTCTTGACTATCTGAGTATCTTGGTAGTGAACTGATGGGTATCATACCTCATGCTCTTTCACAAGCACACGAAAACGCGGTCGGACGGTCAATTCGATTGACGTCACGGTCCGCTTACGGTCTTCCGCGAGAACGATCAACAGCTCCGCATGGTCACGTCGGTCTTCTAAGATTTCGACCTTACTGACGGTCCGAAGCAATTGGTAGTAAAGGAGTTCCCCGTCCCGGTCTTTCACATTGATTTCAAACTCGTGATAGCTCGGCGAAATTTTAAAGTAGAACGTCTCCTCTTTATTGGTGAATCGAAAAATCGACTCGTCATAATAAAATGGTAACGTCGAATCCATCCGTTTCGGTTCGACTGTACAAAATGCAGACAGTACGATTTCGTCCGGGAATAACGCCCCCTCATGTTTATTGAATTGCCACCCTTTCATCCCAATCCCTCATTTCAACACAATAATTATCTGAATAATTAGATTATTACACATTTTCATAAATCCGGACAGGTATATTCGTGACAATCCACGAACACCTATATGTAGAATGATGAGTCTTTCACATGAGAAAGGAGTACATCTATGTCGATCATCTCGCTCGATCATGTTACGAAACGGTTCGGTGACACCATCGCCTTGAACGACCTTAGTCTGAAGGTCGAAGAAGGCGAACTGTTCGGCCTCCTCGGTCCGAACGGTGCCGGTAAGACAACGGCCATTTCTGTCATGTTGAATCTATACGAGGCGGATTCGGGATCCATTCGCATCTTTGGACAATCGATGCCAAAAGACGAACTGTCCATCAAGCGACGTGTCGGGATCGTCCCGCAGCACGTCTCCGTCTATGACCAACTGACCGTGTATGAAAACATTCAATTCTTCGCTGAATTATACGGATTCAGTCCAAAGGAAGCGCGACAAAAGACCGAGGCCGCGATTGCGTTCGTCGAACTCGATGCCCATCAAAAGAAACGCCCACCAGAACTGTCCGGCGGTCTTCTCCGCCGCCTCAACATCGCATGCGGAATCGTGCATGAACCGGAACTCATCTTCATGGATGAGCCGACCGTCGCCATCGACCCGCAATCACGAAACACGATCTTAGAGAATATCCGTGAACTGAACCGTCGTGGTGCCACCATCATCTATACGTCACACTACATGGAAGAGGTCGAGCTGCTCTGCGACCGTATCGCCATCGTCGACGAAGGAAAAATCATCGCTGAAGGGACACAAGATGAGCTGAAAGACCGCGTCATGACGCTCGAGACAGCCCGCATCAAAGTTGATGCGCTTACCCCGCACCTGCTCGAACGGCTCGATGCACTCGACCACGTCCAAAAAGTGCAATATGAGGAACCGTATATCGAAGTGTCGCTCGATAAAGATACGCCGCTCGCTCCGCTCCTGGATACGCTTCATCAGGAGCATGTTCACTTCACGTCCATCACGGTCGACCGTCCTTCCCTCAATACCGTCTTTTTGGCATTGACCGGGAAGACGCTCCGGGAATAGGAGGTCCTTTCATGTGGACATTTATCAAATATGATGTGAAACAGCGGCTCCGGGATCGTGCGACACTTTTTTGGATGCTCCTCTTCCCGCTCATCCTCATTTTCGGACTCGGGACGATGCTATCGACCGTCTTCAGTGACACGTTCAAACTCCCCGTCACGAACGTCGCGTACGTCGAAGCTTCAACCGACCAGTATCGAGAACCGCTCGAGAACTTTTTGAACGACGAAGACATTCAGGCGTTCATCCGCCTCGTCCCTTATGAAGACATCGCGTCAGCCGAGCAAGGTGTGAACGATGGGGATGCAGACGTGATCTTACGGCTCGACGGCAGTGACATTACGTTGTTATACGAAGAGCCGACGACCGTCGAGTTTGACGTCCTTGAAGCCATTCTCGGTCAGTATACGGCAATCGCCAACCAACAGATTACGCTCGCGGAGTCCGGTCTTTCGGCCCCGTATGAGAATGAGGCGTGGCTTGATACAGAAAGCGTCGATTTAGCGGGACGGACCCCGACGTCGCTCGAATATTTCACCGTCACCATCTCCATCATGACCGCTCTGTTCGGGTCGTTTTATATCACAGCGATGGCACGGGAAGAACAACCGAATATCGGCAGCTATTTACGGATTCAAGCCGCTCCTGTCCGAACGGTCCAATATCGGCTCGCACGGACGTTCAGCCGCTACGTCATCATTTTGCTTCAGCTCATCCTGTTGTTCTGGTTCAGTCATTTCGTCTATCGGACGTTTGATTTGGCAAATGTCCAGTTCGGTTATTTGATTCTCGCCTGGCTCGCCTTGACCGCGTACGGGGTCGCCATCGGGTTTGTCATCGTCAACCTGCCGAAGTTGAGTACGACGACGAAAGATGCGGTCGTCAACGGCTTCGTTGCCATCATCATGATTTTATCAGGGGGCTACGTTCCCGGATTCGATCAAGTGACGCTGAACTATGCGCCATGGGCCGCGTATGTGTTCATGCCGATTTTCATGCGCGACGGGATGCTGGCCGTCATGCTTCGGGGAGGCGACATGAGCGTCTATTGGGAAAGCCTCGGTTTACTCGGGGTCCATCTGCTGATCTTCATCGTACTCAGCTATCTTCTATCGAAAGGGGTGAGGCGCCATGGTACTCATTAGGCACGTCGCCAAACGGATGCTCCGAAAGAAAGGGCTCTGGGTATTCACGTTTGTCTCGATGTTCGGGTTTGCGCTCATCCTCTCCTTCGTAGGGGGGACGTCGAGTCTCAATGCGTCGATTGGCATTGTCGATGAGGACGGGGATATTCTCGCCGAGCGCCTCATCGAAGAAGCCGAACGTTTCGGTCGCGTCACCATGCTTGAGACGAGTGGCGAAGATGTCTTGTTAGAAGGAGAAGACATCGTGCTTCTCATTCCTGAAGATTTTACAGAGCAATCGTTCAACGGCGATATGCCTCGTCTCTCGTTCTCCGCAATTGCCGGCAGTGACGCTTCTTTAGTCGAACAGGCATTGAACGGTCACTTGTCACGTGAACGCCAGCTTCTTGAGGCGAGTGAATATGACGAAGCCACATTCACCCAACTCGCGACCGAGGAGACAGATAACGGATACACGCTCTCTAGTGAACCGTTCCAAGAGAGCGTCGCGACGACCGCACGCACACAAGCGTTTTTCGGTCTCTTGTCGTTCATCATGATGTCGACGTTCCTCCAGTTCATCCCGATGTTTGTCGCGGATGACCGGGACGAGAAGATTTATGCCCGCCTGTTCGCCTCACCGGTGTCACCACGGCGGTATTTCGCATCACTTCTTCTCGCCTTCTATCTCGTCGGCTTCGTCTATGTCATGCTGTTGATTGGCGTGAGTCTCGCGCTTTACGGTCAAGACGTGTGGACCCATCTCCCGACCGTCTTCGCCTTGTTCTCGGCCTATTTGCTCGTCTGTCTGGCATTTGGTGGCCTCATCTCGGTATTTGCGACGAATCGAGAGAAGGCGAACATCTTTCAAATATCGGTCACGATGGCATCTGCCATTACCGGAGGCGCGTTCATCAGTCTGCTTTGGTTACCAGATTCATTGAAACTCGTCGGACGTTTCCTACCGACCTATTGGCTAAATAACGGGGTCATCACGATGTACGAAGGACAGTTTCCGTTCCTCTCCATTCTCGTCATGATTGGCATGACCGCCGTCGTCTTCTTGTTGACGGTTCTCGTCTTGAAGAAGCGTCCACTCACCGTTTGAAAAAGCGAGTCCTCCCAAAATAAGAGAGGACTCGCTTGTTTATTGTTGTAGGGTTGGGACGACTTTTTCAAAGAAGACATCGACGAGCGTCGGGTCGAACTGCTTGCCCGCCTCTTGTTGAATGATGGCAAGCGCCTCATCAATCGACTTCGCCTGTCGATAAGGACGACCCGTCACCATGACATCGAACGTGTCGGCGATCGAGATGATACGGGAAGCAAGCGGGATTTCGTATTCACTCATCCCTTTCGGGTATCCTTTCCCGTCCCATCGTTCATGGTGTGCCAGAACGATTTCAGACAAGGCGACATATTCAGGAACCGTACTTAAAATATTGTAACTGACCTCAGGATGTCGTTTGATTTCACGCCATTCGGGTTCAGTCAAGGCACCTGGTTTATCTAAAATATCGTTACTAATCGCTACTTTTCCGATGTCGTGCAAAATAGCGGCCGTTCGAATCTCATTCACTTCGGCGCTTGTGAAGCCCATCGCTTCCGCAAGCTTCCCAGACAAATTCGCGACACGCTGGGAGTGCGCCTCTTCACGGGGAATCTTTTCATATAGTGTACGCATGATCAGTTGAATCGAGTGATGGCGACGGCTTTGTTTCTCCGATACTTTATGATGATACATCCGGTCTTCCGCTAAATTGAAGACGTCGGTTAATTCGATGGACGCGTCGTGCTTGACTGCCTCACCGAACGAGGCGGAAATCGGAAGCCCTTCTACCGTTCGTCCGAGGAAAAGGCGACTCAAACGATCAGATAAATGCTTCGCTTCGTCGAGTGTCGTGTTCGGCGAGATGACGACAAATTCATCTCCACCGATACGTGCCACTTCATCTTTCGCTCGCAACTCATTTCGTAAAATATTCGCCGCTTCGACGAGCAACCGGTCTCCAATTAAGTGTCCGAACGCGTCGTTCGTCAACTTCAGCCCATTAATATCGATGACGATTAGTGACAATGGATAAAACGCATCGTCGTCATAACGTTCCAGCGCTTCTTCAAAGTACCGACGATTTTTTACCCCTGTCAACTGGTCGTGATAGCTTAAATACTCGATTTCTTTCTCGTACTTTTTCTTCTCTGTGACGTCACCAATATATCCGTGCCAGAGGACATGACCGTCAGCAATTTTCTCTGGGCGGGACGATCCTAAAATCCAAATTGTTCGTCCATCCTCGGTCAACACACGAAACTCCGCGTCCCATATCGTCAAGTTCCGATACGATTCATCAATCGACTGCATGACGTGAGGATAGTCATCTGGATGCATCCGTCGGAAGACGAGGCCGGCATCTGCCTGCACTTCTTCGGCAGTAATCCCTAACATGTCTTCAAAACCTCGACTGAAGAATGGGAAGTTGAAGCTACCGTCCGGCAACAACTCGAACTGATAGATGGCTCCCGGAATTTGGTCAGACAGTTTCGTCAACAGACGGTCCCGCTCGGCCAACTTCTCTTCCAACTGAACGCGATCCGTCACATCTTTCGCGACGGCGTAAATATAGTTCCCTTGAAGTTTACAATGCCATTCAATCGAACGATAGGTGTCATCAATCGTTCGGAAGCGATTGACGAAACGGAACAGTTCTCCCCGTTCCTCGAGTTCTGTAAAGCCCGCTTCTGTAATGACATCATCGTCTGGATGAATCAAGCTAAGAAAATCCATATTTTCAAGTTCATCAAGCGAGTAGCCAAGCACCCGTTCCCACGTATCATTCAAATGTAAGACTTGGCGTGTATTAAGCGCCATAATGCATTCCAGGTCAAGTGTCGCAAACCCATCGAACATCGACTTCTTCGTCTCCCCGACTTGGTGATCCGCTTTGACCAATTGTTCTAGCACATGGACAAGATACAACTCGACAAGACCAAGTCGATTCGCCACTTTCCCTTCTTGCATCACAATCGTCAAATCTCCATATAGTATCCCATCCTTCTCAATTTTGAAGAGGACGACCTCTCCAAGCGAGAAGATGCGGAGTAAGTTTTTGACGAGTCGTTTCGGAAGGGCACCGTCAATCAACGGATCAATCCCCTCAAACACAAGTGGATTCGGTTTACTGAACAGCTCCCGTCGTTGGTCGGTCATCGGCCACTTCTTCCCAACCGGGTGGAACCCTAACACATCGAGACTTCGTTCTAACATCTCGTCCATACCGGACAATGCGACCGTCGTATATGACTCGCCATCACTTTCCATCAAATTAAGTGCGACCGCCTTCGCCCCGGTGAAATCACGAATCTGATCAAGGAACTGTTGGTTCATCAATAAGTCGCTTCCCGTTGAAACGAAACGATGCGAGACGTTCACGAGCTGCTTCAAGGCATTGTTTTCTTGAACATGTCGCGTGATGTCATGGAACATGACGGAGACAAAGCCTTTTCGTTCGCTGAAAACGGACATTTCGAACCATGACTTGTTACGGCGAGAGAAGTGTTCAAACGTCACCGTACCGCCATCACTGACGACCCGTGCCACTTGAATCATCCACTCCCGCTCGCTATATTCAAAATCTTTCAATGCCGCTGACACTTTCTGACCGATAAAATGTTTCCGTTTCCCTTTCATCATCTTTTCGAAGGCAGGGTTCACTTCAAAAAATTCGTAATCAATCGGCTCCGAAGCGTCGTCGTAAATCACTTTAAACTCGACGTAGCCTTGGGGCATATAACGCAACAATGTATCGTATGAAGAATGAATGGGGTTTGTCACGTCACTTCCTCCTCAGCAAATAAACTCAATACCTAGTTTACCTCATTTGTGATAGATTCCCTATTTTTTCCGAACTCATTCCCATCTTCTTATTATAAGTTTTTGTAAACTGCAGACAGCGTGCTTGTCACTTTCTCACTCGTTTGTTAGACTGTTTTCGAAAACCGATATCGAAAACCGATATGAAGGAGATGACACGTATGGAAGATCGCGTCCTGCGGAAACTGTTCCTCGGATTCATCCACATCCATATCTTGCATCATGCTGCGGAACATCCGGTGTACGGGGCATGGATGGTCGATGAGTTAAGAGAGCACGGATATGAAATCAGTGCCGGTACGCTCTATCCGATTTTGCACGGTATGGAGAAGGATGGCCTCCTCGTTCGCGAAAACGAGACCGTCGACGGACACGTCCGCAAAAATTATGTGACGACCGAAAAAGGACTCTCGGTGTTACAAGAAGCCCGCCAAAAAGCTTATGAGTTATTTAAAGAAATTAAGGAGTGAAGACATGACGACACAACGTGTGACGTTCAAGACGTTACTAGAGATTTTATTCGTTTCAACCCGGCTCGGGCTGACATCGTTCGGCGGACCGGTAGCCCACCTTGGCTATTTCCATGAGGAATATGTGAGACGGCGCAAATGGATGGATGAGAAGGCATACGCCGACCTCGTCGCCTTATGTCAATTCTTGCCCGGCCCCGCGAGTTCGCAAGTCGGGATTGGCATCGGCATTGTCCGCGGCGGGATATTAGGTGGGATCACCTCGTTCATCGGCTTCACGACCCCGTCGGTCATCGCGCTCATGCTGTTTGCTTTGGTCCTATCCGGTCTCGACGTCTCTGATGCCGGTTGGTTATACGGTTTGAAAGTCGTTGCCGTTGCCATCGTCGCCCATGCGATTTTAGGCATGGCGAGTAAACTCACACCTGATCCAAAGACGAAGACGATTGCCTTCTTCGCGCTTGCCGGCGTATTGCTTTGGCAGACGACGTTCAGCCAAGTGCTCGTCATTCTCGTTGCTGCTGTCGCTGGATTCTTGTTGTTCAAGCCAGATCGTCTCGATGCGAAATCAAGTACGTTCCCGATTTCAAAACGGTTCGGTGCCGTCTTGCTGTCGGTATTCGGGGCACTTCTCGTCATCTTACCGATTTTACGGGAAACGTTTGAAAACCAAGCGATCGCCTTATTCGATAGTTTTTATCGCGCCGGTGCGCTCGTTTTCGGTGGCGGACACGTCGTCTTGCCGCTCCTCGAGCGTGAACTCGTCCCAGCAGGTTTCTTGAGTGAAGAAGCCTTCCTCGCAGGATACGGTGCCGCACAAGCTGTTCCGGGACCATTGTTCACATTCGCTTCCTACCTCGGGACAGTCATCAATGGGATTCCGGGTGGGATTTTGGCAACGGTCGCCATTTTCTTGCCGGCGTTCTTGCTCATTCTTGGGGCACTTCCGTTCTGGGATGCGCTTCGCCACAATCCGAAAGTCGCTGGAGCCTTAATCGGGGTGAACGCTGCGGTCGTCGGTATTTTGATTGCGGCATTTTATAGCCCAATCTTTACGAGTACCGTCAACGGTGCGGTCGACTTCGTCTTTGCCGCTTTCTTGTTCGTCATGATCGCCTACTGGAAATTACCACCTTGGGCACTTGTCATCGCTGGCGTCATCGGTGGGATGTTGATCAATCTGGTGTAATCACTAAGGGACCTTGCGTCCCTTTTTTTGTGGATTTTTTTGCTCATTTGATTGTTAATCTTTTGAAACCATTCCCTCTCCCCCACTCGTTATACTGAAGAATGGATTCTAAAAAAAGGGAAATGTCCGCTTTGACTAGAAAGGAAGTGGGGGCATGAAACCACTTAAACATACAACGTATATGCCCGGTCTGGACGGCTTACGCACGTTCGCCGTTTTGGCTGTCATTTTATATCATTTAAACGTACCTTACATATCCGGGGGATTCCTCGGTGTCGATGTCTTCTTCGTCCTGTCCGGTTATTTGATTACCGGCATCCTCATTCGAGAGTGGACGAAAACCGGCACGATCGACTTGAAAAGATTCTATATCGCCCGTTTCCGTCGATTGCTCCCGGCGCTCGTCTTGATGTTGTCGCTCGTGATGACATACGTCACGCTCTTTGACCGCTCGTTGCTTGAGACGGTACGACAAGATTCACTCGCCGCGCTCGCTTACGTGAACAACTGGTGGTACATCTTCCATGAAGTGTCATATTTCGAGAGCTTCGGGAAACCGTCACCACTTCAAAACTTATGGTCCCTCTCCATTGAAGAACAATTTTACGCGGTCTGGCCGCTCATTTTACTCGTCGGCCTCGCCTTCCGGAAACGGTTGCTTCAATTGGTCGCAGCACTCTTAATCGTCTCCGCGACATGGATGGCGTTCCGCTACGTTCCAGAAGCGGACCCGAGCCGTGTCTACTACGGGACGGATACCCGCCTGTTCGGTCTGCTCATGGGTGCCATGCTCGCATTCGGCTGGCGACCAGATACGTTCAAAGCGGTCATCCCAAACATCGGACGACATATTTTGAACGTGGCTGGTGCAATCTCTCTCATCGTAATCATCGGTATCATCGTCACGGTGAATGCGTATGACGCGTTCCTCTATTATGGTGGCTTCTTGCTCGTCGCTTTCTTGTCCGCAATCTTGATTGCCGCGGTCGCCCATCCGGCGACGATCTGGTCACGCCTATTTGGAAGCGCTTGGCTTCGTGTGATCGGTACGCGAACGTACGGGATTTATTTATGGCACTATCCGATCATCATCTTGTCGACACCGCTCGAACGACTTGGAACGTTTTCACCGCTCCTTGCGGTCGGTCAGGTCGCGCTCACGTTGTTGATCGCCGAATTCTCATATCGCTTTATTGAGACACCGATTCGTCGAAACGGATTCATCGCCTCGTTCCGTCAACTCGTCTCGACACCGACGCATCCAAGTGCCCGTTTCGCGGCTACGGCTTGCGCGACGGCACTCTCACTCGTACTCGTCGGCAACTTGACCATCTTAGCCTTCTCTGAATCGAAGCCGGCACAAGATGAGATTCCGATTGTGAAAGTACCGATGCCAAAGGAAGAGACACCTGATGTGCCGAAAGAACCTGAAACAGATGATTCGGAAGAAGCGACCACAGACGTGACGCCGCCACCAACTGAAACGCCAGAGGAAAAGAGTTGTCCACCAGCGCTCGCGATCGGTGATTCGGTCATGCTCGGATTGAACGAATACTTGGCAGATGCGTTTCCGAACATGACCATCGATGCTGAAATCGGGCGCCAAGTCCGCGATGCCATTCCGGTCGCATCTCAGTATGCATCGTATAACGCGCCAGGTCATGTCGTCTTCCTTCATCTCGGAACGAACGGGGCGTTCAAGATGGACCAACTCGACACGCTCCTCAAACAGTTCGAGCGCGCGGACCATATTTATTTAATCAACACCCGCGTCCCTCGTCCGTGGGAGAGCGAGGTCAATGAGAAGCTCGCTCGGGCAAGCGAACTTCACGAGAACGTTTCTCTCATCGATTGGCATGGTCAATCCGTCGGGAAGGAATCTTATTTCGAGAGCGACGGCGTCCATCTGAATGTGGAAGGCGCCGAAGCGTTCGGTGAGGTTTTAAATCAAGAAATCGGCTGTCAATCAAACTAGGCTCTTGCGGATGCAAGAGCCTAGTTTTTATCTTTGAACAGATAGCGGACAAGTAGTTTCACATAAGCTAACACCTCACGGATCACGTATCGCCCTTTTGCTAGTGGCGGAGTCGGTGCATACAGGGCATCGCTCTCGAGTTGGAAATAGAGCTTCGCAATGAGACGTGCCCGCGGGACATGAAAGTCATTCGTCACGATGGTGAGCCCCGTCTCGCCTTCCCAAAACGGTCGGCTGTGCTGAAAGTTCTCAATCGTTGAGGTAGAGGTCGCTTCAACATGGATCCGGTGTGGTTCAATGCCTCGTGCCATCAGTTCCCGTTCAATCACAAGTGCCTCGGCCATGCCTTCGTCTGGTCCTTGTCCCCCAGTTGCAATGAGTTCTACAGTTGGATGCGCCTTCGCATAGTCAGCCGCGACGTCAATCCGATGCCGGAGCGCTCTCGATGGAGAGGTACCATTGACCTTTGCTCCAAGAATCAATACGAAGCGATAAGTACCATTCCCATTGATTCGTTTCATTCTTAACCCACCTATAAAGAATAGGAGAATCTGATTGAGTTACCATCAGATTCTCCCATGTCTGTTTTATTTTACGTCTACAATGCGTCCTTCAACAGAAGGCGTAACCGTCTGAAGTTTCACCAAATAATCACGCATGATTTCCCAGTCAATGATTCCTAGGTCATTGACACGACCTTCTTCGTACGCTTTTTTGAACTCAAGGTAGTTGTCTCCACCTTTTGCTGCAAAATAGTTCGTTGCAATTTTATACGTTTCAGTCGGCACGACATCCACATACTGCCCGTCTTTAAGGACTTGGGCTTTAGCGATACGGCTGTTTGCAGGTTTCGAGCTATCGAACTCAATTTTCATACCTGACATGTGCAAGAATCCGCCACTTTCAATCGGATAAACGCTAACACTACGCTCGAGCGCTGACAATAGTTCAGAACCATCAAGTGTCATAACAGCCAACGTGTTACCGAATGGAAGTGTCGTTAATACTTCACCCGTTGTAATTGGACCAGCATTGATTGGTGCACGGATACCGCCCGCGTTTTGAATCGCAGCAACGACTTCTCCGTCCATTTGTTTCGCGCGGTCGAGCATACCATCTGTGATCAAATTCCCTAAAGCTGTCTCGTTTTTACGGACACTCGACTTCGTGACATCACCTGCATCACGCGGATTTTCGAATGCTGCAGTTGCATCTGCTCCGATTTCAGCATTGCGAATGCTTTCGATTTCTTGTGCGAACGGAGCTAATAGACTGACTGCAGTCGGATCAGCAGCATATGTTTTCACATCAATCAACTTCCCTTGATGAGAAACAATTTTACCTTTTTGGTCAAACACGACGTCTAATGTTCCTAAGAAGTCGCCATATTGGTAAGCCTGGACGATTACCGTTGGCTCAGCTCCATCTGCTACGACTACTGGTTCATTTAAACGTGAATGTGAGTGTCCACCGATGATGATATCGATGCCCTCCACACGTTTTGCCAATTCCAAATCGTTATCGACAGCTGGGTTATCATCAAAGCCTAAGTGTGATACTGCCACGATTTGATCGACACCACGTTGTTTGAATGATTTGACGGCTTTTTCCGCCTCGTCGATGTAGTGTTGGAACTGAATCGGACCAGGACTCGCGATGTTTGCTGTATCTTCAGTCGTCAAACCGAAGAAGCCTACTTTTTTCCCATCGATTGTTTTGATGACACCCTCATACAATTTTCCATCGCCAGGTTTACGTGTCAACTCTTCAGAATAAAGCTCATTCAAATATTGGTCACCACTGTAATCAACGTTCGAACTGACGAACGGGAATTCAGCGTTTTGAATGAACTCTGCGAATTCAGGATGTCCTGCTTCTGTTCCGAGGTCGAACTCATGGTTTCCCGGAACCATCAAGTCGTATTGCATATAGTTCATTAATGTAAGGTCTGCTTGTCCTTTAAACTTGTTAAAGTAGAGCGAACCTGAGAACACATCTCCTGCATCAATCAACAGACGATTTGCATTTTCTTCACGAAGTTGGTTGATGGCCGTTGCACGTTTTGGCGCATTGTCGAGTGAAGCATGCGTGTCATTCGTGTGCATAATCGCAAGCTCATAGCCTTCTATCGTGTAAGGAACATCCAATGTAACGGTTTGTCCCTTATGAGAATACGATGCCGTAGCTGTAAATTCACCGATTGTAGACGTCGATAGATTCGACCAACGAACAGGCTGTTTCTTGACTTTCCCATCAATCTTCACATTTAGGATACGGTCGTTCCCATTCAACTTTTCCCCTTGCTTGAAAACAACTGGTGAGGTTGGTGCTAAAATCTCAATCGCTTCTTGCTTCTTCGCTTGATATGTAACCTTCTCATTTTGCTTGGCTTCAACTGAAGCCAATGGAGTCACTGCTGAAACGGCCAATGCCGCAGCAATCATCCCAGTAAATAAACGTTCTGATTTTGATGAAAACATTTACTTTTCCCCTTTCTAATTTCCCCTAATTCAATGACAGGACGACATGTAGAGTTCATCTAAAGTATAACTTCTCTACTAATTTAAAGTATAAAATATTACAAAGGGAAACAACATAATTTCAATAACTTTTTTTTAAATATCTGTAAATATAATTGTGTGCACCATTAAATTATATAAATGAACATATGCCTAATTGAGTATAAGAATCAGTTTCTTCAATGATTTTTATATCTTATAAAAAGGATCATGGATGAATTTAATCTGCTTAATTATTAAAATCATCCATCAAACAAAATGGTATATGATTTTAATATACTTTTTAAAAAGTGTTTCTCTCTTAATAATTTATTGTTTGTAAATTTCCGTACATTACTCTTACTTAAGATTTAGTGATCAGTTATCTGTGTAGTATTTATTTCTTACCCTTATTCCTTAGTAGCTTTTTTTATTATAATCATGTAATTACTGTGACATTCGCATGTATTAAATATATTGTTATAAAGCTGTAACTCTATAAACTTGATTGAATAGTTTGTAAAGCTTATAATAATCTTTGTTTTGAATTTTAGATTCTATAATAAACTCTTTAAATTAATGAAAGAATAACTGTTTATTTTATTAGAATTTACATTTGATAAAGGAGCTTATTTATACTATGAAAATTTGTACTGTAGGTTTAGGATATATAGGTTTACCAACGTCAGCTATGTTCGCACATCACGGTGCAAATGTAATTGGTGTTGATATCAATATTGATATTGTTAATACATTGAATTCGGGTAAAATTCATATTGAAGAACCAGGTTTAGAGGAGCTAGTTAAACAAAACGTAGACAATGGAACATTTAAAGCCTCTACAGAGCCAGAGAATGCTGACGTGTTTATCATTGCAGTACCTACTCCAAATTTAGATGATAAATATAAATCTTGTGATTTGACTTATGTAATTGACGCCGTAAATATGATCATCCCTTATTTAGAGAAAGGGAACGTTGTAATTTTAGAGTCGACAGTTGCTCCAAGAACAACAAGTGACCATGTTAAACCACTCATCGAAAAAGCAGGTTTCAAGGTGGGAGAAGATATTAGTTTAGTTCATTGTCCAGAACGTGTACTTCCTGGTCAAATTTTAATGGAGCTTGAACACAATAACAGAATTGTTGGCGGCATCACTCCAAAATGCGCAGAAAAAGGTGCACACGTATATGAGTTGTTCGTAAAAGGAGAAATTATCAAGACCGACGCCAGCACAGCAGAAATGTCTAAACTTATGGAGAACACATATCGCGATGTGAATATTGCACTTGCTAACGAGCTAACCAAGATTTGTCGAGATTTAAGCATCAATGTTCTCGATGTGATTGATATGGCCAACAAACATCCGCGAGTAAACATCCACTCACCAGGTCCAGGTGTGGGAGGACATTGTTTAGCTGTAGATCCTTATTTTATTATTGCAAAATCTCCAGAGAATGCGAATATTATTAGTGCTTCTCGAGAAACAAATCGTTCAATGCCGCGTTTCATCGTAGAAAATGTTCGCGAAATTTTATCAGATAAGATTGAAGATAATCCAACAGAGACAGTAAAAATCGGAGCACTAGGAATCACTTATAAAGGAAACGTAGATGATGTGAGAGAAAGCCCTGCTCTCGAAATTATCGACTTATTAAAAGCGGAAGGTTTCGAATTGTCCGTTCATGATCCTCATGTAAAATTAGAACAGATTCACGGTCTCGAATTAAAAGAATTAAAAGAAACCGTTTCAGAGTCAGACTTGTTACTAGTTCTTGTTGATCATAATGAATTTAAAAATATTGATTTTGATGCTTTATTGCTTGAGCAAACGACTCCTTTAACAGTTTTTGACACTAGAAATATTATCGATTCACATGACAAAATCAAAGTGATCAACTTTGGAAACTTGCCATCAAAATCATTGCTTACAAAATAATCGATAATTGAAAATATTATTTTATGTGAAGAGGTAAAGGATTTTTTCCTTTACCTCTTCACATAAATAACGAAAGGAATACCCTAATGTTGTCACCTATTAAAGTAATTAAAGAACACCTTGAAAACTTATATATGATTGGTAGATTAGCTCGCTATGAAACGAAAGCGCAGTATTCTACGCACATTCTCGGAGTGCTATGGGAACTATTGAATCCTTTGTTCCAAATAGCGACTTATTGGTTTGTTTTTGGTTTGGGATTGAGAGGTGGAAGACCTGTCGACGGTCAAATTGACTATTTACCCTGGTTAGTAGCCGGTTTAGCTTTATGGTTCTTCATCAGCAAATCGATTGTTCAAGGGGGAAACTCAATTTACGCACGAATTAATCTTATCTCGCAAATGAATTTTCCGATAAGTATTATTCCATCATTCGTGATTGTAACTTTTCTAACAGAACATATGTTTATGCTTGTTATCGTAGGCTTCATTATGGTGAGTTATGATATACCTTTCACAATTCATTTAATTCAGTTACCTTATTACTTGTTTGCAGCTTTTTGTTTTAGTTATTCTGTAGCATTACTATTTTCAACATTTTCATCAATCGCACGTGATTTCCAGACTTTACTTCAATCGGCAATTCGTATGTTACTTTACTTGAGTCCAATTTTATGGAGCATCAATTCTATGCCTGAATATTTGCAGCCATTTTTAAAGTTAAACCCACTTACGTATTTAATTAATGGTTACAGGGATTCACTGTTTTTCGAAACATGGTTCTGGGAGCTTCCACAATTAACAATTTACTTTTGGACATTCACGTTATCGATATATTTCATTGCATCAATATTGCATGTGAAATTTAGAGATTCTTTTGCAGATTATTTATGAGTTAAGGAGATTGATTATATGTCTGACTACGCAATCGAGTTTAAAAATGTTTCAAAATACTTTAGAGTTTACAAAGGAACTAAAGACAAAATCTTAGATTTGATTTCTCGGAGTGGTTATGGAGAACGATTCATCGCACTTAACGACATTTCTTTTCAGCTTCCTAAAGGCGAAGTGTTAGGAATTGTAGGAATTAACGGTTCTGGTAAATCCACAATGAGTAATGTTATTGCAGGTGGTTTAAAGCCCGAGAAGGGTGAGGTTATAATTAATGGAGATGTTTCGTTGGTTGCCATCTCTGCTGGATTAAACACACAATTGAGTGGGCGAGACAACATCGAGTTAAAAGGCCTTATGATGGGGCTATCACGTTCAGAAATTAAAGCTTTAGAACCTTCTATTATTGATTTTGCAGATATCGGAAGATTTATTGATCAGCCAGTTAAAACCTATTCAAGTGGAATGAAATCTAGATTAGGGTTTGCTATATCTGTCCACATTAATCCTGATATTCTTGTAATTGATGAAGCACTATCTGTCGGTGACCAAACCTTTTATAAAAAATGTATTGATAAGATGAATGAATTTAAAAATGAAGGAAAAACAATCATTTTCATTAGTCATTCTACTGCTCAAGTTAAATCTTTTTGTACACAAGTTCTATGGCTTGAATTTGGAAAAGTTAGAGAGTACGGTCCCGTAAATGAGATTGTTGAACACTATTCGAAATTTTTAAATGATTTTAACAAGTGGACTGCTCAAGAAAAGTCTAACTATCGTAAAGAAAAACTAGATGAACAGTATATTTTGTTGAATCGCAAAAAGGCACATAACTGAGGTGTAAAAATGCTAAAAGTAATGACAATTTTCGGAACTAGACCTGAAGCAATAAAAATGGCACCGCTAATTCTAGAATTAAAAAAACATCCTGAGCATTTTGAGTCAATTGTCGTGGTGACTGCACAACATCGCGAAATGCTCGATCAAGTTTTAGATGCTTTTCATCTGACTCCTGATTTCGACTTGAACATTATGAAACCTAATCAAACTCTGACATCAATTACCTCAAAAGTATTGGAAAGCCTCTCTGAACTTTTTGATGAGACTAAACCTGACATAGTGTTGGTACACGGTGACACAACCACCACCTTTGCTGCCTCATTAGCAGCTTTTTATAACCAAATACCTGTAGGTCATGTTGAAGCTGGATTAAGAACCTTTGACAAGCTTTCTCCATTCCCTGAGGAATTAAATAGACAATTAACTGGAGTAATTGCTGACTATCACTTTGCTCCAACAGAACAAGCAAAACAAAACCTGTTATTAGAGAACAAACCATCCTCTTCAATCATCGTTACTGGTAATACAGCAATTGATGCTTTGAAGACCACGGTTCAAAAAGACTACGAGCACCCTATTTTGGAGTTATGTGAAGAACACAATTATAAAATGATTCTGCTTACTTCACATCGCCGAGAAAATCTAGGTGCACCGATGCGACAGATTTTTAATGCCGTAAAAAAAATTCATGATTCTCACTCTGATGTGTTTATCGTATTCCCTGTACATTTGAATCCACTTGTACAAGAACTTGCCAATGAAATTCTCGGGGAATCGGAGCGCATTCGTTTAATTCCACCTTTAGAAGTTATTGACTTTCATAACTTCGCAGCGAAATCTCATTTAATCCTGACTGATTCCGGTGGTATACAAGAAGAAGCTCCCTCTCTAGGAAAACCAGTTCTCGTTCTTCGAGAAACAACTGAGCGACCGGAAGGTGTTAAAGCTGGGACTTTGAAATTGGTCGGCACTGATTCTAGTAAAATCTTCGAAGAAGCTCATCGTTTATTAACCGATGAGTCTGTCTATCATTCAATGTCAAACCTATCTAATCCTTATGGAGACGGAACAGCATCAGAGAAAATTGTTGATTTTTTAACCCATTCATTATTAAAAAAGTAAATTTTGAATAAAAATCATCATAAACAATTCAGTATACTCCTTAATTGATAAACAGATGAACTAAAAAATCTGTTATTCTAAATTTGAACTGCACCTCCACTTGTCAGACACATCTAACAAGTGGAGGTGCAGTTTTTATGACTAGATTTACTACTCATCGAAAATTAAACACCGTCATGGCCTATCGGGAAGAGACAGATAGTATGAATGACATCGCGAAAATCCCTAGGGACAGACCCGACCTTGGTGTGTAACTGGGGCAAGCAGTTCGACTATCATGAGCCGATGGCCTTTTCCAAACCCTATACACCTTACCCCGCACAGTTTAAACTGGACGTACTTCAAACATGAACGAGAATGGCGTGTCAGTAAACGGAGCGGCTGTAATCTTCAATATTGCCTCTCCCTTCTCACAGTCCGAAAATGGGAGAGGTAACTGAGGAGGGTAGTGCGCGCTAATTCCTAAGAAGAAAGGACCGCCACCGATGAAAGATATGACAGGCAATGAAAAGCGTCGAATTCCGGCAGAATGGAGAGTTGAACGCCTTAGTTCGATCCAAGGGAAACGTCACTAAGGAAGACAAAGTAAAGGTCATCTATCGTCAACATTCTCGGAGAACAATCCTTTTAGAGAGCAGTTTGTTGAGTTTATTGAGTGGAATGAGTGCGATTGTCAACAGCGGTTTAAAATTGGTTCTTCCTCACTTTTTATGAAGCACGTCCTCGGGAATTAATTCACTAAAATGATTGAAGGGATTAATATGTTAGATGGGTTTCTTCCAGAACTAGAAGTGGTCGATGCAAACCATTCCATCGAAGCATATCAGATCATTTGTCATCGGAAAAAGTTGTGCGCTCACAAAGTTCTCATACCGTGTCCACAGCAGATACATCAGGACGTTGAGGGATGAGCGTGTGTTTGGGATGGATGTACAGTTTCGGGTTCAGGTGAGACGCTTCTTCTGCGACGATTCTGCCTGTTCAACGAGTATCTTCACGGAAAGGTTTTCTTCCGTTTGTCGTTCACATTTTCGCAGAACAATTCGTTTGGAGCGCAGTCTGTTGAGACTATTGAGTGGGTTGAGTGCAATCGGGCTGGAACATATTTGAACAACATCAGCGACAGTACGCTACTCTGAATGTTGAAACGATCGGAACATCATGTGAAAAAAAACTGCTCCTCGCGTTATCGGCATTGACGACTGGGCCTGGAGAAAACGAAAAATATGGGACAATCATCTGCGATCTTAAGACCAGACACCCAATCGCTTTACTCCCCTCTCGGGATGTGAACACTGTCCCTACCTGGATTCGCTCACACAATACCATCCAGGTCGTGGCACGGGACGGATCTGTCGAGTTTCGGGAGTCAATCCGCTTGACCGATGAAAAGATTCAACAGGTGAGCGACCGATGGCACCTGTTTCATAATTTAGGAAAGAAAATTGAAGAAGTTTTGAAACGACAACTTCCATCAAACGCAAAGATTGTTCTCGAACCGGATAGTCTAAGTGTCGAACGTGAGCTGACAGATGCTGAAAGAAGGAAATGGACACTTATTCTAGCCGTACAGTATGATGCAAAACAAGGTGACCCAATCTCCAAGTTGGTCAGAACCCGAAGACGCGTATGAGATATTTGAAGCTGACAGAGCCACCAAAAGTCAATCAGTCACATCGACGTCACAGTGCAGACATCCATAAACAAGATATCGCCAGATGAATCCGCTAAGGCAGGATGACAGAATGGGTGCATCGGGCATTGAAACGAAAGTGGAATCAGTGCATTTCGTTCATATGTCGCAAAGTTAAAAAAACAATCCCTCACGAAAAAATCATTAATCGAGGAATCATCCAGATAGTCCTTTGGGGAGATGAGCCTTCTAACAAGCCACTTCTCCTAAAGATACTTGGCCTCTATCCTTTCCTGAAGCAATTGAACGAGCTTGTCCGTTCGTTCAAGGAACTTTTCGGGGAGACGACGTCTGAACTGGATATCTTAAAGTGGTGTGAACAGGCAGAACGGATGAACGAAACACCACTATCCTCTTTCGCGACCTATATAGGAGGCGACGTCGACGTCATCCGTGTCGGGATGACGCTGTTCTGGGCAAATGGCATGTGCAAGGGACAGGTCAATCGACTGAAAACAATCAAACGTCAAATGTATGGTCGGGCGGGATGGGAACTGTTACGCATCAAAATATTGAGTATCAGTTGAATCCTGATGTTCTACTGATATATAAATCGATATAGATTCAAGGCTCTTAAGATTTATCATCGACTATCGTCCCTCCCTCAATCATAAATCGTTTTAAAAAATAAACGGCATAAGCTCTTTTGAATTAGAGACTTATACCGTTAATTATAGTTTGTAATTAATTTTTAAATAGTTTAAATAAACATAATCTTAATCTGAAGAAGAAAACTTAGATTAATTCACTTTTCAACTCGTTTTCTACAACTGCAATATGCTCAGGCAAATCTACTCCAATACTCTGGAAAGGTGTCTCTAAAATTTTGACTGGTAAATTATTTTCAATAGCTCTCAATTGTTCTAATTGTTCCATTGTTTCTAAATAGGATTGATTAAGCGAAGCAAATTCTTTTAGAAAACTAGGTTTATATCCATATACACCAATATGTTTAAAATACTCAGTTTTGTCATGATTATCTCGATTAAAAGGAATTGTTGATCTAGAAAAATAAACAGCAAAGTCATCAGTCGTCTTCACTACTTTTGCAATGTTAGGATTATTTATTTCTTGCTCATCCTCGATACGCTTACATAACGTTGCGAACGAAACGGCCTCATCCTCGAATGCTGAAATTAATGTGTCAATCATTTCTTCTTTTATCATTGGCTCATCACCTTGTATATTAAGTACAAGGTCGTAGTCAGTCTTAATTTCGTTAACTGCATATGCAATTCGATCTGTTCCAGAAGGTAAATCAGAGGGTGTCATTATTGCTTTCCCACCAAATGAAGACACGCATTCCATAATACGTTCATCATCTGTAGCCACATATACTTCGTCAATCTTCTTCATTTTTTTTACTCTTTCATAAACCCATTGAATCATAGGTTTATTATGAATGAGGGCCAATGGTTTTCCAGGAAAACGAGTAGATGCATATCGAGACGGTAAAACTGCAACAATTTTATTCATCTTCAATCTCCTTAACTTTAGTTAACAATTATTTGAATCCAAATACATCGTGAAGTGTAATAATTCCTTTGACTTCATCATTTGCATCATGAACGACTAGGTTACTGATTTTATTACTATCCATATATTCTAATGCGACGTTTGCCATTTCAGATTCCAAAATATGCTTATACTTCGGACTCATAATTTCATTCGCAGTTACTGACGATAAATCTTTTAGTTTACCAATTACTCGTCGAATATCTCCGTCGGTAATAATACCTACAACTTTTGTATCTGAATAAACAAGAGTCAACCCTAGTCGTTTTGAACTAATTTCATAAATAATATCTTGGATATTCGCATCATAGTCCACTTTAGGAATTTCAGTATGCATTAAGTCACGAACTCTTGTTAACAATCTACGACCTAGAGCTCCACCCGGATGATACACAGCAAAACTTTCCGGCTTAAAATCTCTCTTTTTAATCAGTGCTACTGTTAGTGCATCACCCATAACTAATGTTGCCGTTGTTGAAGACGTTGGTGCCAAGTTAAGTGGACATGCCTCTTTATCAATACCAATATTTAAAACTACATCAGATGCTTTTGCTAAAGGAGAATTAACATTTCCAGTCATAGCAATCAATTTACTACCAATTTGTTTAATGGAAGGGATTAAGTTTAATACTTCTTGAGATGATCCACTGTTTGAAATTGCAATCACAATATCATCTTTATAGACCATTCCTAAATCACCATGTAATCCTTCTGCAGCATTCATAAAGAAAGATTGAGTTCCTGTAGAAGCTAAACTAGCAGCAATTTTCTTTCCGATGATACCTGATTTCCCAATACCTGTAATCACTACTCGTCCAGATGTATTAAAGATTAAATCAACTGCATCAACGAACTCATTACCAATTCGATTTTTCATTTTTTCTAGTTCTGAAATCTCAAGTTCAATCACTTCTTTGGCAATGTCAACAAAATTTAGATTTTTAATCGATTCCACGTTAATTCATCCTTCCTCATTGACCACGACTAGCATAGTTAGTTACAATATTTCCCCATTTACCTGAAGCTTCAAGAACGGAAACGATAATTTCTCTTACTGCACCTTCTCCTCCGTTAAATTGGGACACGATATTTACATATTCTCTTACTTCTTTGGCAGCATCTTTTGGGCAAGCCGAATATTTGCAAGCTTTCATAGCATCGATATCATTAATATCATCACCAACAAACATAAAGTTTTTTAACTCAATATTTAATTCATCTGATATTTGATTCAATACACTTACCTTTGAATGTATTCCTTGAAATACTCGTGAAATCCCAAGCTCTTGAGCTCTTTTAGAAACAGCATCAGAACTTCTCCCAGTGATTAGAATGATTTCAATTCCAACCTTGATGGCTTGGGCAATAGCCAAGCCATCTTTTACATTAAAAGCTTTGATTTCTTCACCAGTGCTGGAATAAAATAATTTTCCGTCAGTTAGTGTCCCATCTACATCAAGTGCGATTACTCTAATATCATCCATTCTTTGTCAACTCGTCATATTTTACAGCTTCACTTAACAACGCTTTAATACCTTCAAGGTATAGTTGGTTAGGTCCATCTGAAAAAGCATTATCTGGATCAGGATGTACTTCTGCGAAAATGGCATCGACACCAATCGCTAGTGCCGCACGCATTAATGGAAAGACAAAGTCTCTATTGCCTCCAGTAGATGTTCCTTTACCACCTGGTTTTTGAACTGCGTGTGTAGCATCAAATACAATCGGATATCCAAATTCCCGCATTTCGATCAATCCAGTCATATCAACCACTAAATTATTATATCCGAAAGAGCTCCCTCTCTCACAAAGCATAATTTTATCAGTACCTGCCTCTTCGAGCTTAGAAACTACGTTTTTCATGTCCCAAGGAGCCATAAATTGACCTTTTTTCACGTTTACAACTTTCCCTGTTTCCGCTGCAGCAACTAGCAAATCAGTTTGGCGAGCAAGGAAAGCAGGAATTTGAATAGCATCTACAACTTTAGCAACTTCTTTACATTGCCATGGTTCATGGACATCAGTAATTACAGGCACTCCTACTTCATTTTTTACTTTTTCTAAAATTTTTAATCCTTTTTCTAAACCTACACCACGAGGTGCATGAATTGATGATCGGTTAGCCTTATCGAAAGATGATTTAAAAATAAAATTAATCCCCAATTCGTCACAGATTTCTTTTAACTCATGTGCTACTTGTAAACTCATTTCTTCACTTTCAATTGCACAAGGACCTGAAATTAATGTGAATCTTCCGTTCCCGATTTGAAATTCTCCATTTACATCTACTGGTTTAACATGCTTAAGTTTAGTCATTTTTAATTTACCTTCTCTCTGAAATTTATATTACACCTTTGTCTATCTTGCTAAAATTTTAGCTACTAATCGCTTGATTGAGTTTTCATCTGGGGCTGCTTTAAAAATTTCCGAAAAATATTCAAATCGTAAATAATAAATAAATTTATGAATAAGGTTTTTATTCACAGGATTATTAACAGCATTCTCAATTAAAGAATCTAATTTACGAACATCATCACAAGAATATGTTATTCCTTCAATATCATAAAATGCTTCTCCTAAAACAATAACCTTCTTTTCATGCATTAATCCTTCAAATCCAACTGTAGAATTGTTAGTGATAATGATATCTGCATTTTCTACTAAATTCTGATTATCCCCGTCATATAATAATTGTGCATATTCATATTCTTTAACCATAGCCTCTATTTCAGGTAATTTAATTAAATCATATTCACTCATATATAAAGGATGATTCTTATAGATTATAGTGTATTTATTGTTGGGATTATTTTCATTATATTGTTTAACCCCTTGTAAAGTGAATTGTACTAAATCTTTCATAGACTTTACTTCTTTTGAGTGCTTAATAATTTGCGAATCTGTCTCTAATTGAAAAGGTACATATATATATTTATTAGTTTCATTAATCATATTTTTTGTTTCAGTATTCGATGATAGCTTTTCAATCTGATTGCTGTCCTGAGGAGTTATATCCATCCCAATCAATTCATAATATTTTTTTCTAAACTTAAAGGCTTCTTCATATTCATTAGAACTCTTTTCAGGTTTTAATAAATATTCATCATACCTTTCGTAATCAACCTCAACTGATTCGTAAAATGTTCGATCCCTCGGGATTGAACTTTCATAGTTTACACCTACACTATCCACCATGAGCGTAAATGGTCTGAAGTATCCATTTTCAAAATTGACATATCTTATATTATTTTTTTGACAAAAGGCTCTGATAACATTGCTGTATAAAGAATTACCCCAGAATACAAACAAATCAATATTATTATCATTTTTTATTTTCTTTAGGTTTTCTAGTATTTTAATTACTTCGCTTTTTAATTCAAATTCAATGTCTGTTTTACTTTTTTTAATTGATAACTTTAAATTAAATTCATAGATATTGTAGATTTCCTCGGAAGAATACTTTTTATATTCATTAAAATCTGTCGACATTATTAAATCAATTGGAAATCTCGGGAAATCGATGTCCAAACCTTTGTACAAATCAACATCATTTATCCCCGCACCGTTTATATTGTATAAATAATATACATTGTGTTCTTTATTCAAACTATCAGCAATTTTTTTGAATAAATATGGTTCATTAATTTCCTCGCCTTTAAAATCCATTGTTGAAAATCCATAAAAAGCAATGTTCATTTTTTATTTCTCCCTTTTGTTTTTAAGAATACCAAATACCATCCAAAAGGCGTTGTCTTAAATTCTAAAAGTGTTTTTACTGTTACTTTTTGAAGAAGCGATAACAAATAAAATTTATTGGTGATTTTTTTATGGTTATACAGTTTGCTAGCATCTAGTTCAATTTTCAATTGATCGGAGTTTATTATAAAAGCTCTGGTTTTACTCAACGATGTAATTGAGAAATTATGAATGAGAATTTCAATTGGATGATTTTCAATGACTTTTTGACGATTCAATAACTTCCCATCAATAGTTTCTAAAACAAACTCAGAATTTCTCATCAATTCTTTTTGTCTGATGTTTATCATAATTCTGTCTTTATTATTACTTTCTAAAATCTCAGAGCGTTTTAAATAATAAGTTGTTATATCATGATCTACAATATCGAATTTAGTTGTTTTCCTTGAAATATTTCGAACTTCCCTCATGATATTATTTTTTTTGTATTTTGCTACTTCATTTTCGTCTAAAACTACTGGGTAGTCATACATCTCAATGAGTGATTTATATATAGGTAAAGGTATAGAGATTTTTTTTCTTTTTATAAAGCCATTTAAATTTGTAAACAGTTCAAGATAATATTCTTTATTGTTTAAATTCATAAGCTCTGCATTGTGAAGTCTGAAGGTGAATGTCCCATTGTTTATGCTTTCTTCAGATGCAGCATGCAGATCTCCACTACGAAAAGTTTGTAAAGGAATTTCTCGGACTATTTCATTTTCCTTTTTAAGGTTTAATGAATAAGAGAAATTACTTTCCGTTAAGTTCACCCCTCGATAATATGCTCGACCAATAAATTCGACACTGTCACCCGTTAATGTTTCAGTTTTAAAACCATCAATTTGAGTATGCAATTGGATATATTTCGAAAAGAAAGAAACATCTTTTAATTGCGATGGAACTTCTTCTTTCATTTTATTATGAAATTCATTCGATAAATTTAACATGAATTTTCCATCGTAAATGTTAACAGGCAAAACTTTTGCCATCTTAAATTTTTTGTATGTTTTTAAATCTCCAATTTTCATTAAGGTATATTCAGTAGATTTAACTTGGGCAAAAGAAATATCTGTCCATTCGAAATCCTCTAGTAATGCATTTATCTTATAAAACATCTTTTCACTAAAAGTTTCATCATATTTTTTATAGATTTGATTTTCAAAAGGTAGTAAAAATTTCTTCAGCGTGTAAATTTTAAATAAATTTAACATTAATTTCTTGTCTTTAGATTTTAGTTTTTCTAATACCATTTCAATAATTTTTAGACGATCTAGTGCATATTGTTCTGAAGAAAAATTACTTGTAATTGTTTGTTCACCATCGAATTTTCTATAGTAATACACTACATCTCTAATAATTTTTATTCTCTCACAATTAGACAAATAAATAGTATTAAAATACAAATCTTCATGCCATAATCCCTCAGGGAATTTAAGGTTAAATGTATCGATAATACTTTTTTTATACAGCTTATTACATGCTGTTTGAGAACCTATAATTGCAGGAAATCTTTCGATACTGTTCACATCCATAGAAACACCGTGCAATAACTCAAATTCCTTCATCGGTTCAGTGCCACTTTCTTTATATAAGTTCATATTTCCGATGACTAAATCAGTAGACTCATTTTGTAACATGGCTTCAATTAAATTAGTACATGCGCTTTTAGGGATTTCGTCATCAGAATCTATAAACATAATATATTCACCAGTCGCATGTTTAATGGCTGTATTTCTTGCCGCACCTAGTCCTTTACCAACTGTAGTGTACAAAGAGATATTAGAATTTTCTTTTTGGTAATCTTCGATAATCAATCTCGAGTTGTCTGTTGAATGATCGTCAACCGCAATTACTTCGATGTTTTCATATTCTTGATTTAAGATAGAATCGATACATTCGTGTAAATATTTCTCAGCGTTATACATTGGTACTATAATAGAGATCTTATTTTTTTGAGTAAACATTATTAATCACTTTCTCCTTAAAGATATAATATATTGAACAATATCTCTTAAACTGTCAGTGTCTGGCCCGGTTCTATAAACTTCAAAAAAGTAATTGAATCTTGTATAGTAAACAAATTTGTTTACTAGATACGGATCAGGACCATTTTTCAAATATTTATAGAACTCATTTATATTTATTGATTGATTCTTTCTAACATTCATTACTATTCCGTCAATATTATAAAATGCTTCACCAAATGTAATGACTGGTTTTTTTAAAGTAATTGCTTCAAATCCAACTGTAGAATTTACGACCATTATGGCTTTAGCATTCTTCAACAAAATTTGATTGTCGTCGTCGACAAGATACATATATGGATGCTTATCAATCTTATTTTTCACTTTTTGATATGAACGTAAATGCTGTTCAGAGGTCCATAATGGATGGAATTTGAATACTAATTTTAAATTCTGCTTTGATAACTGCATAGACTTATAAAAACGATTTATGTCATTGACAACTTCTAATAAAGAATCATACGAAGAGTTTTTTATCATTTGCAAATCTGTCTCTAATTGAAGTGGAACATAAATATATGAATCAAACTTTAAAGAATCACCTTCATCCAAATTAGAATTCTCAATTCTCTCTTTAGAATCAACGGTTTGTGAATCCCCTTCATAATAGGATAAAAAAATCTTTCTAATTGAATCAATTTCATCATGAACGAGTTTTGCTTTTTCAGGGCGAAAGAGAAAGTTATTTAACCTATCGTGGTCTATTTCTATATTATTATAGAATTCTTTATTTCTTGGTACTGAATTAAATGCATTTACTCCTTTTGGGTCAATTTGCAATGTGAATGGACGAAAGTAACCATTTTCCACAGAAAAACAAGAAATGTTGTTTACTGTCGCGAACATTCTTATCGTCTCCGAATCTAAAGAATCACCAAATACAATTATACGGTCCATTGGTTTACTTTCGTGAATTTCGTGTAAACGATTAAGCAATTTGATAATTCGAAATAGAATATCATCTATTTTCTTTTCATAGCCCATTTTTGAACTAAATACCATATTCCGTTGAGCAATTTTTTTTATATCTTCAAATTCATATTTTTTAAAGTACTTTTTATTTCGACTCACTTTATCTAAATCGATATATTCAGATTGAATATTTACTCTATCAAACAATAATTTTTGATTGATGCCTTGTGAAGAGCTTCGAGCTAAATAGTTTGTATTTACATTAGAATAAAGATTAAACAACTCTGTAATTCTTTTTAAAAAAACTACATCATTGATTTGCTCTCCTCTATAATCCATGTATGCAAGTCCTGATATAAAAATATTCATTAGTATCTCCTGATTTATTAGTGAGAATTCATTTTTTTCGAGATTTTAGCTTTTCTTTTTCTATGCATATCAATACTATAGCCAAATATACACCTTTCTTGTTCTAAATATATTCTTTCCAACAAATATTGAGGAATGTTTAAGAAAAACGTGTTTCTTTTATACTTTACGATAATTTTTTCTTGAACATTATGATTATTTTTATCTGGAATATAAAGTTCAAAGCCTAAATTAGTAGAGAAGTCACTATATGCTGTTTTAACATCATCTCTTTCATAAAATCGACTTTTAAGTGCATTCATATCTTGATAAAATAATATTTTTGAAACATCAATAGATGATTTACGTGAAAGTATATAACCTTCTAATTTTATCTGATTATTTTCAGTAATGATCTCTTCAATCTTAATGTGAAAGTTATTACGCCTCGTTATATATTTATATATATATTTCTTTATCATGATTAATCCTCCATACTAAGGATTGCTTCATATATCTTCGAACAGTGTGGATATGAAGGAAATACGGATTCCACCTTTTTATTTTCACCAGATTTTAGCACGCCTAAAATCTCATCTATAGAATTAACAACTACCCCTGGCATAGAATGTTCTAATATTGGGCCTTTATTATAGTGTTCACTATAAAATTTATCAGCATCAAATTGATAATATATTACCGGTTTACCCATATATGCGAAATCGTACGATATCGAAGAATAGTCTGTAATCATTATGTCACTAGTCAAAAGAAGGCTTTGAATATCTTCTTCTCCTCGCATAATTTTAATGACATCATTTTCGACTTTAAAATCATCCGGAAGATATTTTTTCAAAAGATAATGTGGATAAAAACACATTTCAATATTGTTACTACGTAACCAATCAACAAATTGTACACTTGTCATCAATTCTATAAATCTTCTCCAATATTCTGAAGCCAACAAATCAGAAGATGAAGAGATCCAATGCCTCCATGTTGGAATCAATAGTATTCTACTTTTTTTACTATTATGGTTTTTAGAATTGAGAATGTGTAAGTTGTCCCATCTTCCTAACCCAGATAAAACAATTTCATTCTTTGTGTAACCATACTCTTCATTTAGATGATTATACTCTTCGGTGGTAGAAGCTACAAATAACTTATAATTTGCTCTATTTTTATGAAGAACATGATTTAGTCTACTGAATCCAATTACTCCATGTTGAAGGAAAACTTTACTTCTATTTGACCAGGTCGGGAAAAATTTATTAATAAGCTTATAACTCTCCGTGTACATATTGGCAGATTCCAAGTAACTATTTATTGATTTAGTTGATGTTAATAGATAAAGCGTATGTTTTAGTGAGCCATATTCAATAACATTACCTATTTTTTTCACCTTAGAATAATCTTTTGATTTTTTTTCAATCACATAGTAAATCTTATTATATTTTTTATTTTCGTTTATGAATTTGAACAAATGATAAGAGTTATCTTGTGCTGTATCTTTTCTTTCTCCAATAAGCCAAGTTTTTTGTGCTCTCAAATATCTTTTAAACAATAAAAAGATAATAGAAACCAACAAAACATTTTTAGTACTTTGTTGTTTACGTGATACTCTTATCATTGATATATACGCTTTTGAAAATCGAATAGATTTTTTCACTAAATTTTTAACGCTGTTCTTTTCAACTATCAATTCCAGTTCTTTGTGAGAAGACAATGAAATATTTTTTGATTCAAACGAAAGACTTCTCAATTGATTTCGCAATTCAGCTAACTCTAGTTTTAGAGTAGAATTCAACTCCGAACCATCTGCAAACTTTTCCTGAAGAAGGATTTTATACTTATATCCGACTATTAACTGATTCAAATCAATGCATAGATTATTAAATCCTGATTTCGAGTAGTCAATTCTATTGTCCCCGTTTACGAATGATACGTCTGTCCTCATTTCCGTATCCCATTTTAGCTCACTTTTATTTCCTTTTGAGTCTAGTAAATAAAATGAAATAGAAATAACATCTTTATTAGATACGTACTTCGCATATGAATATCCATGCAATAATAGTTTATCGTTCTCAAAAGATAATCTCTCCACTTTAGAAAAACTCTCAATTTTATCAATTTTCAAGTATGAATTGGTAGATTCTAAAGGTTCAGCCCAGTAATGATAGAACTGGTTATGAATTACTTTATATACGGTTTTTTTCTTTTTCTGTTCCCACTCTAATACTGCAATTATTTTTTCAATTTCTTCAGAGGAGATTATTTCCAAAAATATTTTTTGTTCAGTAGTTAGTTCCTCGAGTTCTAAAGAGGAGTGGTGTAATGAATTCGCAAACTCTTTTAACATCACTGCTAATTGAGGAAGTATGTCTTGTTGTTCAGACTTTAGAACTTCTTTTAATAGATTATACAAATAATTGAATTGTCGAATTTCCACATATTTCGAGCTCAAGTGAGAATTACTATATAGTTGGTAAATTGCGCCCTCTACTTTTACTATCTGATTTATCATTTCTAATTTCCTACTGCTAGAAAGAGTCAGATTTGATCCTTTTCTATAAAATAAATAATCGCGAGGGTCTACAAATATTTTTGAGCTATATAAGTAAAACTCCTGAGTAAATAATAAATCTTCACCAACAAAGATATCTTCATCAAAATATATTTTATTCTTTAAAATAATGTCTGTTTTAAAAATTTTATTACAAACTGAAGGAGTTAAATGTAATTCAGGGTTTTCATTAATCGTTTTGACTCCAGTATAATGATCTTTAAATACTTGGTTATTTAAATATGAAATTCTCCATTTAGATTTTTCATTAAATGATTGAATATTACCAATTATCATAGAGTACTTATTTTTTTTAATTAATTTTAGATAATCAGATAAGATTTTTGTTGAAATGTAATCGTCCGAGTCTAAAAATGTTACGTATTCTCCTGATGCATGATTAATTCCAATATTTCTAGAAGTCGATACTCCCACATTTTTTTGATTTTTAATAATTATGCTATTTGGATTTTTATTTACAAATTCTTCAATTAATTTTAAACTTTCATCTTCTGAGGCATCATCTATAAAAATCAGCTCTACAGAATCGTCTAGTTTTGTTAATGAAGTTAAGCAATCCAACACCAAGTGACCCTTATTATAATTAGTAATTATGATGCTTAATAGTTTATTACTCATAGTGTACTCACTTTCTAAAAATAAATATGGTTATATTTACTCATTAATCATCGTGGCCTGTCCACCTTGCCAGAACCACGTATCATTCTCTTTTACATATAGATGAAGCGCCCAAAAACGACCTTCATATGCATTTGTACCCAAAATAAAACGTTCCTCGAGCAAAAGTTGGACAACAGCTAAGTCCCCTTTAATTGTTTCCTCAAATGTAATGGTGTCTTGTGCAATCCATTGAATAGTTGTCGGATCAACATATTGATCCAAAAATGTTTCTTTATCGAACTGACGTCCACTCGAATCGACATAGCGGAACGAGTGATGCATCAATGACTCGACCGCTTCAATATCTCCACTTACTTGAAAAGCTGAGCGTTCATCAGAAAGTTGTTTCATGTTGAGTGTCTCCATAGTTGTCCCTTCCTTTCCTCGCCTATCATACCACAACTTGAATCTATCCTAAATCACCCCCGTTTTACTCACATACCGAAACGTACTCCCCTTATGATGAAAAGACAAAAGCATATATGAAAAGAAAGGCTGTATACTAAAAAATGGAATTATCATTCTGAAAATTACTATACAAAAGAGGTGTAAACCGTGAAACGCATTTTTAGTCTATGGCTTTTGATTTTATCTTTTTCACTATCCTCTGTCTCTGCAGAGGAATCTAACGTCATGATTTTAGCTGGAACAACGATTTATGAAGATATTCAAGAAACTATCATATTACAAGAAACACAACATGACGTCATCGCGTATGTACAATCTATTTCACAAACGCATACATTCGTACAAATCGGGGATGTAAAAGGATTTATTCGAAACGAGAATGTTCAACACTCAAAAAGGATGTATGTCATACGTGAAACGACGATGAAAGATAATGATCACCAATCGGTTACTTCATTACCGTTTCATTCAATTGTTCAAGTGTTTGATGTAGGAACGCAGCCACTTGTTCAAACGATTGAAGGTACATGGGTTGATCGCTCTGCCCTCTCGGATAATCCCGTCACTCCGACAACCTACTATATGAAGTCAAACAGTGATGTTTATCTTTTGGCCGGTGAACAGGAGATTAATTCCCTTACGTTAGGACAATCTGTTCAAGGATATGGTGAACTCGAAGGGTACCTTCGGATTAAATTAGATGGACAGTTTGTATTTATCTCCATACAGAATGTGAGTGACACCCCTGTTCAAACCGGACAACAATTTGTCTTTTCTTCCACACCGTATTATCAAGACCTCGGTCAAACAACTCTCGGCTCATTCTCTCGTGGCGAGCTAGTCACGACTTATGGGATTGAACAAGGATTTGCTCGTGTTCTTACGAAGAATGGATTTGTCTTTGTGAAACAAACTGATTTGATTGATAAAATGCCGACATATAGCAAAACGGGATCTCGTTACGTACAGGCTGACATTCCTATTTATCGTGATCTTGATAGAAAAGAAACTGTCGGTACATTTAAACGTGACCAAAAGATAGACGTATACGGAACAGATTACAATTTTACTCGTGTATTTATCAACGGACAATTTTATTTCGTTGAATCCAACAAACTTGGAACGAAACGTCCACCGTACTTATCAACCGGAAAACGTTATGTATTAAAGAATACGCCACTTTATTCAAGCGCATCCACTTCGTTCAAAACTACTTTATCTTTTAAGCGGGGAGAACAAATCACAATCTACGGAACATCTGGAGCCTATACAAGCGTTCAGGTAAAAGGAACATATTATTTTGTTCCAACGAGTATACTTGGAACAAAAAAACCTCCGTTATATGACGCAACAGGAAAACGATATATTCGCTATGACAATGTAAGCATTTATTCTGCCCCTTCAACGTCGAAACGCGTCTCTCGTCTCAAGCGTGGACAAATCGTTGAAACATTCGGTACGACTGGTTACTATACACGAATTCGCGTCAATAACAGTTATCGATATATCGCGACGAACTACTTGACTCTTAATAAACCGGTCGCAAAACCAAAAGCAGGAACTGTTTTTTATGTTCAATTTAATGGAACGCCATACTTCCATACTGATGTTGCGTATACACGACCTGCAGGAACGCTTGCGCGCGGAACAAAACTGATTGGTATTCGCTCGATTGATGATGATTTTTGGTATGCTCGCCTATCGTCTGGTAAACGCGTGTACGTTACAAACCCTTACATTTCAAAAACGAAGCCAAATGCGGTCACGCCAAAATGGGTCAATCCAGCTCGTCACTATGGAACTACGAAACGTACCGCGTTTTATGCCAATCCGTATGATAAAAAACCAATTGGTTATTTAGATGCTAATCGACGTGTCTATCCTCGCAGTCAACATGGCGACTCATATTTAGTGCAATACAATTGGCGTCCGGTATACGTAAAGACGTCACAGATTCGCGTCAAATCGGATCCACTGGTCATAAAACGAAGTAACTCAAGGAATGAGCGATTCATCGCCTCTGCGGTCAATTATTTAGGAACCCCTTATACATGGGGCTCACAATCGCCTCGAAATGGAGGCTTTGATTGTTCCGGATTAATTCATTACGCATCAAACCAGGCTGGTAAAATCGGTGGGCGTTCAAACGTTTCAGGCTACTGGTATGGTAGCCACTTCAAGAATAAACGAATGAGTCTAACAAGTGGTCGACGTGGAGATATGATTTTCTTTGCGGGAACATATCGAAACGGTCCATCGCATATTGGAATCATGCTGAGCAACGAGTTCTTCATCCATGCAGGTGGCGAAACACTTCAAATTAACTCGATTCATGATCCACAATGGCGTCCATATTTCCTCGGCTATAAATCGCTCTGATGAGGTGCATACATGATGTTTGAATATATTGATCCTTTCTTATGGCAACTTGTCATCGTTCCGTTTCTCACCATTGGTGGTGGTGTCATGGTCGCAATGACTACGAAACGGGTCTGGGTTGGTCCGCTGGTAACGTTCTTATTTAACGCTATGATCGAATTGACGTACTTTGCCGTCTATTATGACCACAGTCCATTCGATGTCAGTCATCTCAGTTCGTGGAATGTCATCTTCCCGCTAATTTCACTCTTGTTTTCGTTCATATTCGTCGGATTGTTGAAAACATCGAAATCTGCCTGATGTGTCATGTCTAATCGTTAATAGGAGGACTCTCTATGTTTCACTATATCGACCCGTTCTTATGGCAACTCGTGATAGTCCCGACTTTTACGATTGGACTAGGGGTCGCTATCGGACTGCGCCTGAGGCGTTTGTCTATCACACCACTAATCACGCTCTTGGCATATTTAGGATTGGAATGGTTCATGTATCGTGGCACTCTCTTCTTTTTTACAAAGTGGTGGCTACTTCCACTCATAGCATTAGGTATTACGTTTACCTTTATCGGAAAACGTCAAATCGATCAACCTTCGACGAAATGACGCTTGACAATATAGCTTCATCCCGTTAAAGTAACGATAACATTCATACGAACTCGCGATGAGAAAGAAGAGTAGCGCGAAGGGACGTCTCCAGAAAGCCGGTGGTCGATGCGAACCGGTGTCGTGCCTTGCGTGAATGGGCTTTTGAGCGTTCAGACCGACATGTAGGCTCTGACGGGTCCTCCCGTTATCGGGGACAGCGAATGATGGTTCGCGATGAGTGGGAAGACAAGGCGTCTTTCAACGAAGGTGGCAACACGGGGAATCTCCTCGTCCTTCATGTCCAATCGGGCATGTGGGGCGGGGAGATTTTTTTAGTTTAAGGAGGAGATTTCGATGCAACAACTGATCATCAATGGCGACGAATTAACACCGGTGGCAATCTTTCACCGTCTGCAAGGTGAACGTAAGGTCCTGCTCGAGAGTCGGGCGGAAGGCAAGCACGGACGCTATTCCATCATCGCAGCGAATCCGGTCGAGACGATCCGCGTCGATGGGAACGACGTGACAGATTCGACCGGCACCATCTATGCGAACGATCCGCTCCACGCCCTATCTGAACGTATCACACGTGAAGATATCACTGCACCGTATCCGTTCATCGGGGGTGCCGTCGGCTATATCGGCTACGACTTACTTCGCGTGTATGAACCGATCCCAAACACACCGACGGAGACGCGCGATTTACCGGACGCCCTCTTCCAGCGCTATGAGACGGTCGTCTTATACGACCATCTCGAAGAACAGGTCGTCTTGATCGATACGAGTGAGACGGATGCTACGATGCGACTCGAGTCTATCCGTGAACAGCTCGAGACACCGGAGACACACGCCCTCGAACCGGTCGTCCGGACGAGCGAACAGCTTTTGACGACAAAAGATGAGTTCATCGACCGTGTCCTCCAGGCGAAAGAGGCAATTCTTGCAGGTGAAGTCTTCCAACTCGTCTTGTCGCAACGCATCGATGCCACATTCACCGGTGACCCGTTCCACTTTTACCGGACGCTCCGCAAACAAAACCCGAGCCCGTACTTGTTCTACATCGACCTCGGGGAAGCCATCGTCCTCGGCGCCTCACCTGAGAGTCTCGTCCGTGTCGAAGACGGCAAAGTGACGACGAACCCGATCGCCGGCACACGTCCACGTGGAAAGACCGTCGAGGAAGATATGCGTCACGCGGAGTCGCTGCTGCAGGACGAAAAGGAACTCGCCGAACACCGGATGCTTCTCGACCTCGGACGGAACGATATCGGTCGTGTCGCTAAAGTCGGCACAGTCACGATCCCAAAACACATCGAGCTCGAACGGTTCAAAAATGTGATGCATCTCGTATCCGAAGTCGAAGGTGAACTACGGGCAGACGTGACGCCAATCGATGCGCTCCGCGCCTGTCTTCCAGCCGGTACCGTTTCGGGTGCCCCGAAGATTCGGGCGATGCAACTCATTGACGAGCTCGAGACGGTCAAGCGCGAAGTGTACGCCGGGGCGGTCGGCTATCTCGACGTCCGAGGTGGATTCGACTTTGCTCTCGCCATTCGGACGATGGTCATCCAAGGTGACACGGCCCACGTCCAAGCTGGTGCCGGCATTGTCTATGATTCGGACCCCGTATCAGAATACGAAGAAACGCTGCATAAAGCCAAATCCCTATTGGAGGTGTTCGCATGATTCTCCTCATCGACAACTATGATTCGTTCACGTATAACGTCTATCAGGACGTCGCCCGATTTAGTGACGTCTGTGTCATTCGAAATGATGAACATACTATAGAAGAAATCCGTCGTATGAACCCGAGTGGGATCATCCTTTCTCCAGGTCCTGGTGGTCCAAAAGATGCAGGTGTCTCGCTTGCGGTCGTTCGACAATTGTCCGGGTACGTTCCGATTCTCGGGGTCTGTCTCGGTCATCAGGTCATCGCTGAGGCGTTCGGCGGTGTCGTCGGTCGGGCGAACGAGGTCATGCACGGGAAAGTGTCGCGCATCAATACGTCACCGAGTGTCTTATTCGAAGGCTTGTCGATGGATGTCATGCGCTATCACTCGCTCGTTGTACAAGAGACAGAACTGATTGTCACGGCAGAGACGACAGACGGTGTCATCATGGCACTCGAACATCCGACCCATCCGACGTATGGCGTCCAGTTCCATCCTGAGTCGATCGGTACACCAGATGGTCGCAGTATCTTTGAACGTTTCGTCCAGCTGTGCACGAAAAAACCGGGGCGAATGTCCCCGGTTTGAGTATCAGCCTAAAAAGTCTTCACGCTGAAAATCGTGCTTGTCGATTTTGATGTTGTCACAGGCTACCCCGTTCGTCCGGAGCACGTGAATCGTCTCGCGTAACAGTTCGTCACTGCCGACGATATAGAATAATCCATCTGGATCGGCAGCCAACGCTTCAATTCGTTCATAGTAGTCTTTCCGACTCGGCACGAACTCTGACGTGAAGTGCTCGTTCGATTCGAAGACGTCACTGAACAGATACGCTGTCGACGAATCGACGTTCAACGAATGGAGATGCGGCACACCTTCCCCGTTCGCCAAGTACTCGAGGACGATCGGACGGAATGTCGCAAGTCCGACACCCGCCGATAACAGATAGACGTTCTTTCCACTCCGCTCGAGCGGGACGTTCGAGTGTGTCTTGAACAAGGCGACCTTGTCCCCCGGCACCATGTCGCGAAGGATGGATTTGAACGTCGAACATTCTGACTTGATGCGGGTCGTGATGCCGATTGCCCCTTCGTACGGCAACGTCGAAATCGACATATGGCGAACGAGGCTTCGGTTCGGCTTGTCCCCGGCGTTGAATCCTTCGAGCGCGAGATGCGTATGCGCCCCTTCTTGCCACGTGAACTCAGGAGGTAACGCGAGATGGAACGTGTATGTATCGGGTGCTTCGTTCACGATTTTTGTGATGGGTGTCCAATCAATTTTCATGTGAATTCTCCCTTTCGTTAATACACCGCAATCGGCCCATACGGCCCTTCGATGATTTCGAGTTTCGTCTCAAAAATATCCGATAAAATCTTGGCGTCCATGATTTCTTCGACCTTCCCGAATGCGGCAATCTGTCCATCTTTCATCGCACAGATCCGGTCCGAGTATTTCGCCGCGAAGTTGATGTCGTGAAGTACCGTGACGATCGTCCGACCAAATTCGTCCGCGACGTGGCGCAAATATTCCATCATCTGAACCGAACGAGCGATATCCAAGTTATTGAGCGGCTCATCGAGGAGGACGTATTCCGTCTCCTGACAGAGCACCATCGCCACATACGCACGCTGACGCTGCCCACCTGACAGTTCGTCGAGATAGCGATTCTCGAGAGCGGTTAAGTCGAGGAAGTCGATATATTTCGAGATGATGGCCTCGTCCTCTTTCGTCAATCTTCCTTTTGAGTACGGGAAGCGACCGAATCCGGCGAGTTGCCGGACCGTGAGCCGCGTCACGAAATGGTTCTCTTGACGAAGAATCGTGATGATTTTCGCCAAATCTTTAGACTTCGTGCTCGACACGTCCATCCCAGCGACTTGAATCTGTCCCTCATCTAAGTTGAGCAACCGTCCAATCATCATGAGCGTCGTCGACTTCCCTGCCCCGTTCGGTCCAATGAGTGAAGTGAACCCGGCTTTTGGGATGTCGAGCGTGAGCGGTCCGATGTGGACGTCATCTGTATACGATTTTTTGACTTGTTCGATTTGAATCATAGCGACCTCTTTCGTAGAATGACGGCCAAGAAGATGAGTCCGCCGAACAGTTCGATGATGACGGAGACGACACTTGGCGTCTGGAATATGTGATACATGAAGAAATATGCGCTCGTCAGGACGAAGAACCCTAAGGCGAACGCCATCGGGAAGACGTATTTATGATCATACGTCGAGGCGACCTGGTAGCTGAGCGTTGCGACTAAAAATCCGAAGAACGTGAGCGGCCCGATGAGTGCCGTCGACACCGACATGAGGAGTGAAATCAGGACGAGCGTATAGATGACGCTTCTCCGATGATTCACGCCGAACGTCGTCGCAACGTCCTTACCGAGTGCCACGATATTGAGTCGGTTCGAAAACAAGAACAACAGTGTCCCGGCGATGATGACAATCGGAATGACGATCGGAAAATAGGCCACGTCTGCATTCGTCACCGATCCGAACAGTCGTGCCTCCAGAATATCGAACTCGGACGGAGCGAGCATGCGGCGCATGAAAGACGACACCGAGTTCAGTCCCGTCCCGATGATAATCCCAATGAGCAACATGAGCTGAAGATTGGCATATTTCCCCGATAAGAGCCATCCGTATAAGAGAAGACTCATCGTCACCATGAGCCCTACTTGTGTCAAGAAGGCGCCTGTTCCCGAGAATCCGATCAACGCCCCCGCCCCGAAGAAGAACACCATGCTCGTCTGAATCGTCGAGTAAAGCGCATCGAATCCGAGAAGCGATGGTGTGATAATTCGGTTGTTCGTCACGGAATGAAACGCGACCGTTGCAAGACTTTGGCACAGTGCCGCAATGAGCATCGTCACGATAGCGACGATTCGCCGTTCGACGACCGGAACGAATGACGGCGAGTCCATCGGGACCGGGTTGTTGTAAAGGAGAAGACCGAGCGCGCATAAGAGTCCTCCGAGAATAAAAGCACTTAAAAAGAGCCAGTAGCGCCGTGACGCTCGTTTCGATTGAAACGCAGAAGCATGACGTTCTTCTGTCAATGCCCCGACTTTCATTTCAACGCCATCTCGTTCAATGACCGTACTCATCGAACCCCTCCCTTTTTACGTTGCCGCAATAGAATCATGATGAAGACGAACGCACCGACCGTTCCAAGAATAAGCGAGACGGGGAGCTCGAACGGCATGATGATCGTCCGCGAGATCAAGTCACTCACGAGAATCGCGCCCATCCCTACAAGACATACCCACGGCAGATTGCTGCGTAAATCATCCCCGCGAAACATCGAGACAAGGTTCGGTACGATGAGACCGAGGAACGGTAAATTCCCGATGACCGTCGCCACGACCCCGACTGACAAGGCGATGAGCCCGGTCGCAATCATCATCAATTGGTTATAGTTCACGCCGAGACTCGTCGCGATGTCTTCCCCGAGCCCAGCTAGCGTCAAACGGTTCGCCAGTAGAAAGATAAGCACCGTCACGATGATGATGACCCATAAATATTCGTAGCGTCCGACTTGTACCGAAGCGAATGAACCAACAAACCAGCCCTCGATTGCCTGGCTTGCTCGGAAGAATAGACCGAGGAACGTCGAGATGGCTGAGATGACCGCTCCTAACATAAGTCCAATAATCGGGACGATGAGCGACGAGCGGAGTTTGACCGAACGTAAGAACCAGAAGAACACCATCGTTCCGATGAAGGAAAAGACGATGGCCCCGGTCATGCGCATCATGAGGCTCGGTGCCGGAACGAGCAAGTACACGGTAAGTAAGCCTAGCCCTGCCCATTCAAGCGTTCCTGTTGTCGTTGGTTCGACGAGCCGGTTTTGCGTGATGAGCTGCATGACGAGTCCTGCCATCGCCATCGCCGCTCCCGTCAGCATGAGTGCGACCGTACGAGGGACACGGGTGATCCAAAACATATCGAAGCCGTCTGTCCGTGATAAGTCATATACGCCTGTAAAGAGCGACAGCACCGCTAAACCGAGGACAATGATAGCGGTGAATACGAACGACTTCGTCCACAATTTAGAAAAGGAGGGCTGAGACATCGTCTCAACCCTGGCTGTCAACGGTTTTTGCATAACGAACCCTTACTTCTTGAGTGCTTCCGCAACGCCGTTGAAGAATTCAGAATACGTTTGAATCGATTCGTTCAAGTACGTGTCTTTTGGCGCGTAATCGATTTGGTCTTCTGTCACAGCCGTCGTCTTTTGAAGGGCAGGTGCGTTGTCGATGACATCTTCTGCCGGTACTGCTCCTTCTGCGTCACCTAGTGGCGCGTCACGGTCTAAGACGAACAACCAGTCCGGGTTGCTTTCTGCGATGGCTTCAACAGATACTTCATCGCCTTCATGGTCACCCGTTGTCTTCTCGACTTCAAGTGCCGGTACCCAACCAAAGATATCGTACATCGGTCCGAACACGCGTCCCGTCACCGGTGCTGAGAATCCAATGTCGCCGCCCGACACGATGACGGACATGATTGTGTCTTTTCCGTTATATGCTGCTTTCGCGTCTTCGATTGACTTATCGAGGTCAGCGACAATTTGTGCTGCATCTTCGTTCTTGTCAAAGATTTGACCGAGCGTAAGTGTCGTATCTTTTAATCCTTTAACCAAGATCTCACCCGGTGTCCCTGCATCTTCTGGAATCTCGATGTTCAAGTCGATGACCGCTGCTTCTGGTACCAACTTTTTGATGTCTTCATAGTAATCCGCGAAACGTTGACCGACGATGACGACGTCCGGGTCCACTCCCGCAATCGCCTCTAAGTTCGGTTCAAAGTGCATACCGACGTCTGCGATGTCTTTGTCTGAGGCGTATGGTGACTCCGCTGGAAGGAGTCCGATTGGTGCCGCCACCAAGTCAATATCCCACGCTGCCAATGTTTCGAACGTACGGTTGTCAAGGGCGACGACTTTCTCCGGATTGACCGGTACCTCGATTGTGCCATGTGCATCCGTAATCTCGACTGTCTCTGTTTTTGTTGCACCGTCGACGTTCTCTTCTTGCTTCGTCTCACTCGTTCCGCCACATGCGGCGAGTACGAAGACGAGTAACGTCAACATGAGTGAAAGTTTAAATTTCCCCACTTCATCCATCTCCTCTGTATGTCAATTTCAATGATCCTCCCACCAAAAACGAGTCATGTTGGTTATGTATGTCTCTTTTCCTTTCTCGTTATCAGTGATAATGATTATCATTGTCGTTTTCATCAAGTAGCATATCAAACAAAAAAAGGATACGCAACGTCAAATTGTAAAGATTCGGATAGGTAAAATTTTCTTTCTATAGATGCACGCACAAAAAAAGAAAGTGGAGGTCCACTTTCTTGGTTGAGTTCACACAATTTAGTTTAGGGATCAATCTTTATTATGCCGTGCCCTCTTTTTACCTCGAAACACAATATAAGTGATGAACCATACACATGTGATTGTGAACGCCAATAATACGGTTTGTGTCATCCCTCTCGGTAAAAGGTCTACCACGAAAAATAAGGATAAGATGACCGAAAAAATGAGATGTCCAAATCGTAAATCATCATCATCCAAATCTCGCCAATATATGACTAGAAGGAGGAGCGCTACCGGGGCCACGAGGGCTGATAAAATGAAAAACGGCACACGGCGCATTAGAAACGGAATGTTCTTCGGTTCGTCCATCTGACTCATGCCTCCGAAATCCCGTTCGCCAACAGCAACAGGAAAATCCAAATCGACAATGGGATCATCAATCCGATTGTCGCAAGAAGCGTGTAAATTTTTATGATTCGATCCTTCGTAAACAGTCCCCAAATCAACGTGGCGAACAAGGCGATGTCAATCGCGAGATATACCCAAATGACCGTCATCAACTCGAGGTTCGGGAACACTCGGCCATTCAAGATGAAGAAAATAATCACCGTCAATAGGAAGAGACCGAGCGTGGCGTAGAGTGGTGCGTATCGCTTGTTCATACGAGCATCGCCCGCTTCCGTTTGACTATCTCCAGGCAGCGACGGACACACGTATCGACATAGCCATCAAACTGGTGCGGCAAGAACATGGTGTACGTCCCCTCTTCTGTCATCGCCGCGTCCCGTTCGACTTTTTCAATCAATTCATCAAAAGCCGGATTCCCTTTCAATCGTTCGAAATCGAACGCTCCTAGTCGTCTCGACAGGCGGGCGTTATAGGCATCAAAATCTGCATAGTAGGCAGCCTGTTTCTCTGGATTTTGGGTAATGATTTCTTTCAACCAACTCTTGTAGAACCCTTGTAGCCAGATTTCATCCGCGACGAGATGGGCGTAGTAGCCGAGTCGAAAGGAGAAGTCTTTCTCTTTGCTGTCAATCCAGTATTGGGAAAGATCTAAACGACGGGATAAATCATCATGGCGCCCTGCGTAATAATGGGATGACTCTTTGTCTGTTGTTGCATCCGGTGCGAGACTTCCTAATAAAAACGCGACTTCATCGATTTCCGACAACTCTAGCAACATCTCGTTCGCGATGACGAGATGCATCAAATGTGAGCCCATACCGACACCCCCTTTCCCACATTATTCCATCAGTCATTTCGCTAGACAACCTGAATCATTATTTGGTAGGATAACTTTACTAAACGGTCAGTAAAGTAAAAGTGGGGTGTAAATCGATGAGTAAAAAACAATTGTTGTTGCAGACGGCCGCCCAGATGATTCGAGAGGACGGCATCAGTCAATTGTCACTCGAACGATTGGCGACGAAAGCAGGAATCACGAAAGCAGGTGTCCTTTATCATTTTGATAGCAAGGCCAACTTATTGCGTCAGATGAACGAACTCGCGATTGAGACGTTCGAAACACGAATCACCGACCATTTGTCGGATGGTCCGTATCCATTCACTCGTGCTTATGCCCTCGCTACATTGGATGATGTCGACCATGGAGACAAGGACCTCATCGCCGTCTTCATCTCGTCACAAGAAGATGCGGCGAGCGAGTCGATTTGGAGCAACGTCTCGACCGGTTGGAACGAACGGTTCTCAGCCGACGGTCCCGACCAAGATGCGATTTTAAAACTCCGTCTCCTCTGTGACGGTTTTTGGTTCGCCGTTTTGTATGGATATAGCGAATCGTTCAAGGATCGTGCGGCGACACTCATCCGAGAGGCGTGTGACGAGTTACTTGAAGGAGGTGGCTGACATGGGATTCATCTATTTGATTGGGGCCATCGTTTCTGAACTATTCGGATCGAGTATGTTGAAAGTGAACGCCACCTCGACGAATCGACTTCCGATTCTCGGGGTGGCCATCGGCTACGGGACGGCATTTTATTTGTTATCACTGGCGCTCTTCACCATCCCGCTCAGCTTCGCCTATGCGTTTTGGAGCGGTGTCGGGACGGCGCTCACGGCTGTGATCGGCTTTGTCGTCTTCCACGAACAAGTGAGTCGTCAAAAAGTTACCGGAATTGCGCTCGTGATCATCGGGCTCGTCTTTATGAAATTGTGAGGTGAATGAAGATGAAAGCTTATTTTTTACTGTTCTTTTCCATCGCATTCGAGGTACTCGGGACATCGATGTTAAAGCTATCGGATGGATTCACGAACTTTGTGCCGAGTGTCATTCTCTTGGTTAGTTTCGCCGCCTCATTCACCCTCATGGGCATCGTCTTGAAGACAATCCCGCTCAGTATCGCCTATAGCATCTGGGCCGGACTCGGTACGGTGGCGACGGGTCTAATCGGCGTGTTCGTATATGGAGAAGTCCTCTCCGCACTGAACGGGATTGGTTTGTTATTGATTGTCCTTGGGGTCATTGTGATGAATCAACAACGAAAAGAGGTTGTCACATGAACAAGTTGGCGTATCATCTTCAAACGCTTGAAGAAGCGTTACTCACGACGGAAGTCAGACAGTCGACGGACCGCTTACGTGAACTGTTGACCGACGATTTTTTTGAAATCGGCAGCTCGGGACGATTGCTGTATCAAGACTGGGATCAAACGACACTCCAAATCGATCCGATTGAGGCGGTGTTATCTGAATTCACTATGCATCCGTTAACGGAAGGACACGTTTTGGTGACGTATCGTCTCGTTCAACCGAAACTAAATCGTGTGACACGTCGCAGCTCGATTTGGGTACTCGAGGACGGTCGTTGGAAGATGCGTTTCCATCAAGGAACGGTTGTCCCATCAGAAGCAACTTGATTGCCGAACGTCCTCACCTTCCGCTACTCTGAAAAGGAATCTAGGCGTGACGAAAGGGGCAATTTTCACATGAATATTTTACTCGTAGGGGCAAGCGGCACGGTCGGTCAGGCCGTCGCAAACGAATTGGAGAAAACACATACAATCATCCGAGCTGGGCGTAACGGAGCGGACGTGCAAGTCGACCTCACTTCTGAAGACAGCATCCGTCAGATGTACGAGACAGTCGGTCGCGTCGATGCGGTCATCAGTACGGCGGGCAGCACACATTTCGGACCACTTTCCGAGATGACGCCGGCGGATAATCAGAAGAGTATCGACAGCAAGATCAAAGGGCAGGTCAACCTCGTCCTTCTCGGGCTCGATTATGTGAACGATGGTGGCAGTTTCACACTGACAAGCGGAATCTTGATGGACGATCCCATCAAAGAAGGCGCATCGGCCGCACTCGCGAACGGTGCCATCAAAGGCTTTGTCACCGGAGCGGCGATTGAGATGCTACGGGGCATCCGTATTAACAACGTCAGCCCGAACGTTCTCGTCGAAGCACTCGATGCGTATGGTCCTTATTTCCGTGGTTACGCGGCGGTGCCGGGTGAACGGGTCGCCCTCGCCTATGTGAAGAGCGTCGAAGGCGCGCAGACGGGACAAACGTACGAAGTGTATTAACAGCAAAGCATCTCGTTGAGAGGTGCTTTTCTTCGTACCTTGAACGTTATTTTACCTACTCATTCATATGAACTCCGCTATACTCAGGACAACTTATATGCGAGAAAGGTTGAATGTTCATGAATGACAAAACATTGCGCGATCTTTTTGATCTTCCTCCACCATTCGTCCGCCACCCGTTCCCACGTCGACTACTTCGCTTCACCAGTCGATTGAAGCGTCCGGAACAATCGTCCATTGAGGCCGTTTTTCGTGTCGGTGGCTTTGGTGTGTTTGATGTGAGTACCCTGACCTTTTTTGAAAATGGTACCGTCCTTCGTCACGTCGATCAATCCGCCCTTTCGATATCCGAGGAATTCGAAGGCGAAGAAGCAGAACAGATCCGCGTGGCGTTTCAATCACTCGGAACGCACCGCTGGCCAGTCGTGTTCGAAGAACCCGAAGACGTCAACACTGTAGATGGTACGCAGTGGAACCTCAGCGTATACGCTAACGGAAAACTCATTCATGAACATAGCGGTAGTAACGCCTATCCCGACCAATGGAGACAATTGACGCAGCTATTCTGTATTTCTTGAAGAACGACAAAGGGAGCATCCGCGATGGATGCTCCCTTTCGTCAAAGTGCTTGAATCATTTCGACCCGATTGCCGAACGGATCCCGGAACTCGAATCGATCGAATCCTGGGATTGGGATGCCTTCGGAGTATACAATCTCGTTTTCTGTGAGGGCTGCCTTCCAATGACCTAAATCCGTCACAGCATACGCGATATGCGCTTTCGTCTTCTGTCGTTCGACGCCGTCCTCAGTACCGACATGAACGGAACGATCACCGACTTGAAGCCAAAATCCGCCGCGCCTTTTCAGTGAGTCCGGCTTCTCGATTTCATGTAGACCGAGAAAGTCGCAGTAGAACGCCTTCGCTTCTCGTTCCGCTCCAGTTGGAATTGTGAGCTGTACATGATGAATCCCTGTGATCATGCTTCATTTCCCCTTCCGATAGGTCAATCCGATATACTGCATCTTCTCGTTAAACAGACGCGGATACGCCAAGTAACCGACGAGTGTCGCCGAAATAGAGGCAGTCGTCAAAATCAAGAACAGAATCAAGAGTTGGTACAGCACCGCTTCCATCGGGTCAGCCCCACCGATGATGAGACCGCTCATCATTCCCGGTAGCTGGACGAGGCCCATCGTCTTTTGCGCCTCGACGGTCGGGATCATGCTCGTGCGAATCGCATTCTTCAAGCTACGGTCGATGGCCACTTTCGGTGTCCCGCCTAGCGAGAGGATGAGTTCGATGACGTCATCACTCCGTTCGACCTCGTCTTTGAACTTATTCAGGAAGAGGAGCGACAACACCATACTGTTCCCGATGACCATCCCACTGATGGGAATGACCTTTTCCGGTTCAAACGGGATGATGCCGAGCCCGAGCATGAGACCCATCGTCAGCGCTTCGATCGTCACGAGCGTCAAGACGATAATCCACATGATGCCCGGTATCCCGTCCCCTTTCCGTCGGATATTTTGTGTCGCGGCGACAATCATGAGTAAGATCATCAACAGCATGAAAATCGGACTGTCACTCTCAAAGACGAACGTCAGGATATAGCCGATAATCAACAGTTGAATAATAGAGCGGACGGTCGCGATGATAATATCTCGCTCGAGCCCGAGTCGTAGGACGAGCGTCAAGGCGAGCGGGATGACGACGAAGATGAGCGCTGTCGCGAGTTCAATGTATGACATCAATCTTCCCCCCTGACGAATTGTTGGATGACCGGATCGTCCGATTCATCGATGAACGATGCGTCCCCATACGCAAGCAGTTCCCCGTCTTTCAAGAACCACATGTCGTCACTCACCCGACGCGCCTGATCTAAGTCATGGGTGATCCAGATGACAGTCACGCCATACGATTGTTGCAGTTTTCGGATGAGTCGTTCGATTTCTTTCACTGTCCGATAATCGAGGCTTGCCGTGATCTCATCGAGCAAGAGTACGTCGGGTTTATTGACGAGTGTCCGTGCGATGGCGACCCGACTTCGTTCCCCGCCCGACAATGATTTGACGGGTTGGTCGAGGAGCGCCTCACTCAAATCGACGCGATGGAGCAATTCGGCAGCCCGGTCGCGGTCGAGTGTCTCGTCGAAGATGGCTTTCGGAAGATTCAAGTTGTCGTACACCGTCCCTTGAATCATCGGCGCGCTTTGGAACGCCATCCCGATTTTCTTTCGCAGTTCGAGGATGTCCATCTCCGCGATATCTTCCCCTTTGAATAAAATCGTGCCTGTGTCGGGTGACAGCAATCCGTTGATATGCTTCAGACACGTCGTTTTGCCGGCGCCGCTCGGTCCGACGAACGTCGTGATTCGCCCTTCCCGAAACGTTCCGGACACATGGTGCAGGATGTCTTGATGACTCACATCTTTGAATTCAATGATTGACATGCTTCTCTCGCCTCCTGCTTCTAGTGTACATAAACTCAGGAATCGACTGCATCCAATATGTATGGGAAAAGTTTATTCATAATCGTTGTTGAGAAAAATTACATCCCCATCAAAAAAAGAAACGCAAGTTGTCCTACAGCAATCGCTATTGGAACCATCGAGAGTATAGATAACCAGCGTTTCTTCATCACAACACCGATTCCCAACAGCACTAGTCCGAAGACCAGGACCCCGAAAATTGTAAACATCGTCATATTGCTCACTCCCACTATTCAATTTGATCGTATGTATCTTCGGTTTTCTCTTCATCATATCCTTTTTGAATCACTTGATAAAAAAGCGCCCGAACGTTTCCATACGAAACGGTCGAGCGCTTTTGTTAGTTATAATTCCGTTCGATGACGAAGCTCGTCTTGTCCCCACGGAAGTACGAACGTGAATATTCAATCGCTCGTCCCGACTCGTCTTCTGTCACCGTCTCGATATGGAAACATGGTGACCCGAGTGGACAGTTGAGGAGCGTACTCACTTTCTCGTCGGCAAGGGCAATCTCCAATGCCTCCGTCGTCTTCGCGACATGGACGTCGTGGACTTCAGCCAGTGTTCGGAAGAGCGAATGCTCTGCCTGTTCTTTCGTGATCCCCGGTGCAATCTTCCACGGGATGAATGAGACCTCATACTGGGTCGGTTCCCCGTCCGCATGACGAATCCGCTCAATCTTTTGAATCGGCGCATTGTCCTCTGCTTCAAACACCGAAGCGATTTGACCGGACGCTGAGATGACGGAGATGTCGATCAACGCGACTTGACCACGCTTCCCTTGAACAGCGAGCTGGGCCGCATAGTTGTTCGGTGTATACGATAGCGTCTGCTGGACTTTCTTTCCGGCGACGAACGTGCCGCGACCTTGTTGACGGACCAAATACCCTTCTGTCGTCAATTGGTTGAGGGCGCCACGCACCGTTGTTCGGCTCACATCGAACTCCTCGCAAAGCGCGTACTCAGTCGGAAATTTCTCCCCTTCTTTATAATGCCCACTTTTGATGCGGGACAACAATTCATCCTTGATTGCGGTTTGGAGCGTCGATTGCGACATACCTCCATCTCCTTTACGTTAGGTTGGTTCCTTTATTGTGATACAGCAAGCATACAATTGCAAATACAAAAAACTAATTGTATTATTTGTATTTTTTATATTGCCGAAAGTTGTACTATTTGTTATATTTGTTACGACAAAAAGAAATCGCTTTCAAAAGGAGGAGTTGACACCATGGCAGTCAAGGTCGTCATCATCGGCGGTGGGTCTAGTTACACCCCGGAAATCATCGAAGGATTGATTGATCGGCAAGCCTCGTTCCCCGTTCGGGAGATCGTGCTCGTCGATATCGAAGAAGGGAGGGAGAAACTAGAGATTGTCGGTCGTCTCGCTCAGCGGATGATCGAGAAGGCCAACGCCGAGATCACACTCAGTTGGACGCTCGACCGAAGAGCCGCACTCGTCGGCGCAGATTTTGTGTCGACACAGATTCGGGTCGGTGGACTGAAGGCACGTGCGCTCGATGAACGCATCCCGCTCAAGCATGGCTTCATCGGACAAGAGACGAACGGCGCAGGTGGATTATTCAAAGCGTTCCGTACCATCCCCGTCTTGATCGACTTGGCCAATGAAGTCGCCGAGATTTGTCCGGACGCCTGGCTCGTCAACTTCACCAATCCGGCGGGCATCGTCACCGAGGCCGTACTCAAGCACTCATCTCATAAGAAGGTCATCGGTGTCTGCAACATCCCGTTCAACATGCGAAACTCGGTCGCAGAGATTCTCGAGACGCCGGTCGAACGAGTCGCGATTGAATTTATCGGATTGAACCATTTCGTCTTCGGTCGTCACGTCTGGGTCGACGGCGTGGATCGGACGAATGACGTCCTTGCTTCGCTCAACGCAGGCAACGACTACTCGCCAGCGAACATCGTCGGTCTCGGATGGAGCGAATCGTTCCTGTCGTCACTCAGTATGTTACCGAACCCGTATCACCAGTACTACTTCCAGACGAAAGACGTGTTGAAAAAAGACCTCGAGGCGTACGAACAAAATGGCACACGTGCCGAAGTCGTCCAACAAGTCGAGGCGCAGTTGTTCGAGAAATATAAAGACGTCGATCTCGCCGTCAAACCGGAAGAACTTGAAAAACGTGGAGGTGCCTACTATTCAGACGCCGCCTGCAATTTGATGGACTCGATTCACAATGACCGTGGCGACATCCAAACCGTCAACACGCTCAACAACGGCACGATTCGAGACTTACCAGACGACGCGGTCATCGAAGTGAACGCCGTCATCACGAAGTCTGGCCCTCGTCCGATCTCAATCGGGACATTACCGCTCCCGATTCGTGGACTCATCACGAACTTAAAAACGTTTGAACAGCTCGCCATTCAGGCGGCTGTATCTGGTTCTTACGAGGACGCCTACCTTGCTTGCCTCATGAATCCGCTCATCCAAGACGAGAAACGGATTGACCCGCTTCTCAAGGAGCTGTTCACAGCGCACGAGGCGTACCTACCCCAATTTCAGAAGGAGGTCTATTCATGAACAAGTTTATTGAAATCGCGGGACGTATCGGGTCCCAAAGGCACTTAGTCGCCATCCGTGACGGGTTTGTCTCCGTCATGCCACTCATCATCGTCGGGTCGCTCGCCGTTCTTATCAACAACTTCCCTGCTGTCAACATCGGTAGTCTCTCGCTCGATTTCGTCGGCTCGATGAACAGTCTATTCGGCGAAGGAAATTGGCAAGGACTCGGCGGAAGTATTTGGAACGCGTCTTTCGCCATACTCGGACTGCTGATTGCTTTCTCCATTGGGTATAACTTGGCCCGCTCATACGGGATTGACGGACTTGCTGCAGGGATCTTGTCGCTCGCCTCATACATCATGCTCGTACCGGTCACTGCTGACTGGGGGCTTAACTTCGCATGGCTCGGTGCCCAAGGGCTCTTCGTCGCCATCATCGTGTCGATTGCCGTCACGGAAATGTTCCGCTATCTCATCAATACGAAATTGACAATCAAGATGCCAGAAGGAGTACCGGGCGGGGTCACACGTTCGTTCCAGGCGCTCATCCCATCGATGATCATCTTGACGGTCGTCGCAGGATTCCAGCTTTTCATGACGCTCGTCGTCGAGCTCAGTGTCTTTGAAGTCATCTTCAAGGCGATTCAACAACCGCTCCAAGGATTCGGAGATTCACTCCCGGCTGCCCTTGTCATCGCGTTCTTGAACCACATCCTTTGGTTCTTCGGACTTCACGGGACGAACATCATCGGTTCGGTCATCGAGCCGGTCTATCTCCCGCTCATCGAACAGAACTTGGCGGCATTCCAAGCGGGAACATCAGCGTTTGATGTGCCGTATACGGTCACAAAACCGTTCTTGGATGCATTCGTCTTCATGGGTGGATCAGGTACGACGTTCGCGCTCTTGCTCGCCATCTTCATCGTCGTCCGGAAGCAACGGAATCACCCATATCATCAAGTGGCAAAACTCTCAACACCAGCCAGTCTCTTTAACATCAACGAACCGGTCATCTTCGGTCTTCCAATCGTCTTGAACCCGATCATGCTCGTACCGTTCATCTTAGTGCCGGTCACGCTCACGATCATCTCGTACGTCGCCCTCTCGACAGGCATGGTTCCGAAGACGGTCGCCATCGTTCCGTGGACAACGCCACCAATCATCAGTGGATATTTGGTCACTGGCGGTAGCGTCCGGGGTGTCTTGCTTCAAATCGTCAACTTGTCGATTGCGACTGCGATGTATATCCCATTCGTCATGGCAGGAGCAAGAGCGATGACAGCCGAAATCAACAAAAACAAAGCTGCCACTGAGGAAGGAGAAAAGATTTCGTGAAAACCGAAACGATTCAAGAACTCTCATTTATGATTATTCTGCATGCCGGCAATGCCCGTTCGTCGGCATTCGAAGCCATCGCTGCGGCAAAACGCGGTGAAGCAGACGAGGCGACAGCCAAATTAAAAGAAGCCGATGCGGCTTTTCTAGAAGCACACAAATTACAGACAGAACTCTTACAAGAAGAAGCGCGAGGGGCGACGAGCGATATGAGCGTCCTCCTCGTCCACGCCCAAGACCACCTCATGACGGCGATGACCGTGAAAGAACTCGCCGTCGAAATGATTGATATGATCACCCGTTTGAATCGATTGGAGGAAACAACATGAACATCTTACTCGTCTGCTCGGCAGGTATGTCGACATCGATCTTAGTGGAAAAAATGCGAAAAGAAGCGGCGAACCGCGGAATCGACGCGTCCATTGACGCCATCCCCGAGTCTCGTTTGAAAGAACAGACGAATGTCGACGTCATCTTGATTGGACCACAAGTTCGTTACCTTGAAGGGAAAATCAAATCGTCCGTCGACGTACCGGTCGCGGTCATCGACAATATGGCGTACGGGATGATGAAAGGTGACCTCGTCCTTGACCAGGCACTCGGTCTCGTCAATGCCTAAGACGTTCGTCTTGGTCAACGCCGATGATTTCGGATTGACGACAGGTGTGAACGCCGGCACCTTGGAGAGTCATCTGAATGGAATCGTGAATTCGGCGACGATGATTATGAACGGGTATGCCGTCGAGGAAGCCGTCCAACTCGCGAAACAGCAGCCATCGCTCCGCGTCGGTGTCCATCTCGTCTTGACTTGGGGCAAACCGCTTGCCGACACGAGTGCTCCCCTTACAAAAAAAGATGGCACGTTCCGCTACACGAGCCGTTTCTTGAAGGAGACACCACCTAACCCGGAGCTCGTCTATCTCGAGTGGAAAGCCCAGATCGAGGCGTTTCTCGCGACGGGTCTCCCGCTCGACCATCTCGACAGTCATCACCATGTTCACGGCTGGCCGGTCCTGCATGACGTCATCATTCGTCTCGCTGAAGAATATGACACGACGTTTCGGGCCTTAACGACGCTCGGGTCGCGCCGAGACTTGTGGGTGACCGAACGGTTCAGTGATCAATTTTATGCGGACGGTGTCTCCCATGCGACGCTCGATGCCATCGAACCTGGAGAGTCCATCGAAGTGATGGTCCATCCGGCCGACCTCGACGATGATCTTCCGAGCATCACCTCTTACCTCGTGCCACGCCTCCTCGAAAAACAGGTGTTGGTCGACTATCAACGCCCCGATTGGTGGGCATGACAAAAGCGGGTTCCCTTGTTGGGGACCCGCTTTTTCATAGGTCAAACACTCTTTGAATTTGTGCAGCCGTCTCTTCCGGACTTAAACGGGTGTTGTCGATACGAAGATAATGCTCGACATCCAATTCCCCCGGACGCGAGTTCAAGCGATACATCGTCGCCGTCTGCTTCAGTTCCGCTTCGGACCAGGCGATGTCGCGCTTCGATGGTTTATGCGTGAGGCGGTTCTCCGTCGTATTGCGCGCGAGCCGCTCCTCCATCTCTGCCTCGAGCTCGACGTAGTAAATGTCCGCCCCATGTGATTCGAACAAGTCCGTCACGTTTTTCACGTAATCCCAGTCTTCCTGCATGTCAAACGCCCAGACGAACGTGAAGATCATGCCGGGTAGATTACTCTTGGCGACCGACTCGAACAGCTCTTGCCGAAACAGTTGGACGAGTCGTTTCCCTTCTGCCGTCCCGTAATTGAAGAACGGTCCGACGAGATCGATCGTCATATGGTTATGGAATAACTTGAGCCCGGTCCGGTCGGCGAGTGCCTGTCCGACGGTCATTTTACCGACGGCTTGCGGACCGAATAAGATGATGAACTTCATTAAATCTCCCCCTGCGCTGAATCATTTTGTTCATCATACTAAAGTAGATATAGAAAATCATACGATTGACCAAATTTTCCACGGAATGATCGGAAAGAATCATTTGACCGGCCGATCAACTGGTTGTTTCGATGATTTACGCAACCGATACAGTTTTTGAAGATTAAGAAATGTGACTTTTAACACGGCGTAGAAAGGAACTGCAAGCAACATACCGACAATACCGGCTAATCGACCTGCGACGAGTAAGACCAAGGTGATCGTGATGGGATGGACCCGTAACGATTTCCCTTGTACAAGAGGAGAGATGACATTGGCATCTACTTGTTGAATGATGGTAATCGCGATGATGACGTAAATCGCTTTGATCGGTTCATCGATAAACGCGATCAAGACAGCTGGAGCGGCCCCGAGAAAAGGACCGAAATAAGGAATGATATTTGTAGCAAAGATAAAGATACCAAGCGGCAAGAAGAACGGGACATCGAGTAACCAGAGCGCGATCGTCGCAAAGAAACCGACGAATGTACAGACAATCAACTGGGCCCGAACGTAACGCTTGATTGTTTGGTGCATATCCCGAAGAATTTGCCGAGCGTCTTGTTCATAGGCTTCTGGAATCCAGCGAACAATCGCGCTCGCCAATTTCCCACCGTCAATCAGCATAAACACATATAAGAACAAGGCGATAAACAGGGTGAACAATCCCGAAATGATAAACGCAAGGACACGACCGAGTGAACCGGCGACGTTCCCGATCACCGCTCCCACCGTATCCGTCAATTGACGAATCCACGTATCAATCGAGGTCTCGTTTTGATTGATATACTCCTGGAACCAAGCGTACTCTTCTAAATTTCTATAGAGACTGACAAGTTGCCGATAACTCGCTTCCGCCACTCGAGGAAAGGCATCGAGTAATGCGAAGAGTTGCCGGGTAATGATAGGACCGAGCGTAATGACAAATAAGACAATGATGAGCAAGAGCAACAGGAGAACGATGAGAATCGCGAACGACCGACGTTTTAACTTCACCTCTAACCAATCAACGAAACCGACAGTGAGATAGAACAGAACGCCCGCAATGAGAAATGGGGTCAATACCGTAGCGAAGAAGATTCCAAGTGGATAAAAGATAAATTCGACTTGCTTCAACATAAAAATAATCGTGAGAACGAGCAACACCCAAATCCCATTACGGAAAGCAGGTGTGAGCCAGAAGGGTTGCATAACATGCCTCCTTTCGTCCGAAGTATACCTATTTTTTCCCCATTTTCAAAAAAACAGTCCCTTACAATTTTTTATAAAAACACCCTCCTAAAATATTTGTTTACCTCTTTCCAATTGAAGGAATAAGCATAACATCGAACTTTTTAGAAAGAAGGTGCCCCCGTGACTTGTCCCCACTGCGGAAAGAAGACACGATCGAAAACGGTCTGTCCGACGTGTGGCCGCCGCTCACGTCGCACAATTTGGTTACTCGCCGCCCCGCTCGCCATTGCACTCATCGCCTTTGCCACCTTCATTGGAAACGCCTATTTCACGGATATGTTGCGTTCGACCGACTCGCTCGCCGACCAGGTCGACTTACCGATTGGTGAGGATACGGTTTCTGCTGACGAAGCAACGACCGCCGACTTCGATACGTTACAGGACAGCCTCTTTACCGTCAGTTACGGGACCGGCTTTTTGGTCAGTTCCCGTGATGTCGTCACGGCGGCCTCGAACGTAGCCGGCTTGACGAACATCATCATGTACCATGACGGACAGGCCGTCTCCGGAACAGTCGTCGGTCGTACGAGTTTCATTGCCGTCATTCGCATTGAAGAAACCGACAAAACACCGTTCTTGCTGACGCAAGCCATCGCCGCAGAAGATGAAAACCTTATCACATTGACCATGAAGGAACGCATGAATGGTACGGTCACATTCGCAGAGAACGGCTACATCCGAAACTTTGAATTGCCACGTCATGCGTATGGCAGTCCGCTCCTTTCAGCATCCGGTCGGGTCGTCGCGATTCATTTACGAGGGATTGCATTACCGACCGCCTTGTTCGAACGAGATCTCCGTACGTTGATCGATTCAGACGTAGCCGCACCACCGCCGGTCGAACTCGCACCGGTCGAGCCGATCCGACCTGATTTGACAGAAGAACCGGTCGTCATTCCGGAAACTCCAAGCGTTCCAGAGACAGAGCCTGAGTTACCGCCAGCGACTGAACCGGAAGCACCTGCTGAAGAGAACGTCGAGGAAGAGGTGGTGGAAGAAGAGACCGAACCGACTACACCTGAGGTGACACCTGAAGAACCAACAGAACCACCTACAGAGCCAGCAGAACCAGTTGATCCACCGGAAACGGAAGAGCCGATTGAGGATGACCCTCCGGTGACAGAACCAGAAGTGCCTACTGAACCAGAGGAACCGGTCGAGCCTGAGGAGCCAGTTGAGCCGGAGGAACCGACCACACTTGAACCAGATGGTGAAGACGACTCCATCGTCGAGGACGACCCGGTCACGGAAGAAGGTGTGGTGGAAGAAGAAGAAAATGTTGAAGAAAACGACACAAGCACACCATCCGAGTGATGGTGTGCTTGTCATTTGTCTCGCGTGAATCGTCGTTGCAGATTACCGAGCACGGCCCCGAGTCCGAGGAGCAAGATGGATAACGCCCAAAACGGCAGCGCGTCTTGCAATAACCAGACGACGAGGGCACTGAATCCAATCACGGCTCCGAGCCACAAAAAATTACGTTGTCCCATATGGTTCACCTCGTCCTCATCATAACACATCGATGCGATGCGCCGTTGTCTGCGGCGGCAGGGAACGCGTCATTCGTTCATCGTGCTCGACTCTTACATATTGACCGACAAGAAGTGGTGTTTTTTCAGGAAATGGTTCCTCTAGGTGAAACACGATGCCGTCGAATGGTTCTGCCTCCCGTGACGGAGCGACCCGAATCTTCCTTTCCATCACTTCTGCGATATAACCTGTGAACGTCGCCATGTCCTCCCCTCCTTTTCACGCCTTACTTTCCATTTCCCGTTTTTTGAAAAGATGCTACTCCCACGTTTCGAGAACAAGTATAATAAAGCCACACCTATATTCGTGAGGAGGAGATCACATGACGCACACCATCGATTTACACAGCCCAGACTTCCAACGCACGTTTCTTGAGATGATGCTCCTCGCAGAATTAACAGATGCGTATAACACAGAAGCGATTACGGCACTTGCGACACGTGGCGAGACGGCTTTCCCAGAAGATCCATTCTTTCCTGCGATGCGCGCCTATCCGTATATTCGTGAAGGGAACACCGCAAAGGCAAAGGAGTGGCTCGATCGAGCAAGCGAACTCGGTGACCACTTCATCCTTCACATGCTGAACGGGATCGTCAGCGAAGATACGAGCTTCACGTTCGAGGCGGAGCAGCATTTCCTCCGAGGTGTCGAACGCTATCCTGACGTTCCGCTCATGCACCGTGCCATCGCCATTCATTACTTCGAGCGGAAGTTCTACGGAGAGGCCGGCCTTCACGTCATGCATTACGTCCGCCTTGCCGGACTCGGACCGGATACCGTCCCGATGCTTCTCGAGTTTTTCCAAGTATACGATGACATCCCGATTGAGATGGTGGACGAATTGATGAAAACGGCGAGCGGCTATTTGACGGCCAATCCGCATGACTCACATGCCCATTCTCTATATGCCGCCATCTGCAGTCAACGTTTCGCTTCCCTCTCCGCCGAACTTGAAGACGAGGACCCGCTCACCGAAGAGATGATTTGGATGCTCCTCGAAGTCGAGAACCACGGGATGTGGAGTGCGACATATGACCGCAGTGAAGACCGGACGTTCCGCCACATGTTCGCTGATTATGTGAACAACGTCATTCTCCCGAACACGTCACAGTTTTATGTGTTGCGCCTTCGGATGCGTTATTGGACACGTCGCCTGACACACCGCTTCACAGGTGGCTACACCGTCCCGATGTCATGAAAAAATCACGCCACAAAATGGCGTGATTTTTTAGGTTATCCGGCGTACGGTTTAATCGGTCCGCGTAAACTGAACGAGTAGTCCTCTGGGTCGACAATCCCGACGACTTCATCCCCTTCGAGAAGGTCATACAAGAACTCAGCCATTTCGCGTGCCGTATGATATTTCGCCACGTTCTCACTATAGTCGAATCCTTCCGTATCGCGTGCCCGATCGGCAAAGCTCGTCTCAGTTGCAGCCGGTGCAAGCACTTTCGCCCGAAGCTTCGCACCGCTATTCATCAATTCTTGTGCGAGACCTTCCGTATACGCACTCACGTAAAACTTCGTCGCACAATACGTGACCGAGTTTGGCACGATCCGATACCCACCGACGGAAGACACGTTCAACAGTTGCGCCCCCTCAACATCGTGGTAGTCACGGACGTACAGGCTCGATAAGACCGTGAGCGCCTCAATGTTCAGGCGAATCATATTCTCAATCTTGCCTAAATCGACATCTTTGATGAGGTCTGCGTCTCCGAACCCAGCATTGTTGATCCACGTCTCGATATCAAGGTCGGCGAGTGATTCATATAGACCATATACGTTCTCGCTGTATGAAAGGTCTGTCGATTTGATGATGACGTCACTTTCTGACGAGATCGACTTGATTTCGTCTCGCAGCGATTCGAGCTCATCTTTTCGTCTCGCGACGAGGACAAGTGACTTCCCTTTTTCAGCGAGCAGCTTCGCTGTCTCATAGCCAATTCCTGAACTTGCTCCTGTAATGACGGTATATTTCATGTGATCCACTCCCTTTTTTTCGTTTACCCTGTTCTCAATTCCCTACTTTTTGCTTCATGAATCGTCTCGATGTGAATGAAAAAATCCTGACTCCGAAGAGACAGGATTTTCCTCACATCATGTCGTGAACTTTCCAATCAACGTCTGTAAGTCGCTCGTCATATTTCCGAGTGACTCGGCGACGCCGTTCAATTCTTGAATCATCGCAAGTTGTGCGTCAGAAGTTTCTCCGACCGAACGCATCGTTTCAGCCATCGCTTCACTGTCTTGTGACATGTGAAGAGAAGATGTCGCGACTTGCTTCGTCGTCTTCGCAATCTCGTTTGACGCGATGCGGATGTGCGACGTGTTATCGACCGACGTCTCGAGTTGACGGACAATCTGTTCGAACGCACGTGTCGCTTGTTCAAGTAACTTTGAATTCGTTTCGACACGCTTCGCACTGACGACGTGTTGGTCGAGGACGGCATTCGATTGCGCCTGAATCGACTCGATCAGCCCAGCGATTTGTGTCGCCGATTGTTTCGACTGCTCCGCGAGTTTACGCACTTCTTCTGCGACGACCGCGAATCCTTTTCCTTGTTCGCCGGCACGTGCCGCTTCGATGGCCGCGTTCAGCGCCAACAAGTTCGTCTGATCGGTGATCGATTGGATGACTTCTGTGATGAGGGCGATCTCATCCGACTGTTGTTTCAATGCCGAAATCGATTCCCCGGTGAGACGTGTCTCCCGCTCAAGCGCACGCACTTCGTCTTTCGCCTGCGTCATCGTTGCCCCGCCTTCTTCAGCGAGTTTCAAACTTTGTGACACATCATCATCAATCGAACCGATTGAACCGGCGATTTGACCGATGCCTTCGTCCGCAGCTGCCACGGACCGCGCTGAATCACTCGCTTCTTTCGCCTGGGCGACCGTTTCTTCCACGACCCGGTCGATGAGGCGAGTCGTCTCTTCCGTCTGTGACGCCATCTCTTCAGTGCTCGCATAGAGCTCTTCAGATTGTGCTGTGATTTCTTGTGCGTTTTGTGTGACACGGTCAATCAATTCGCGTAAGTTCCCCTTCATGCGGTTGAAGCCGGTCATCAACTGTCCGATTTCATCTTGTGTGAGTGCTTCGAGGTCGTCACGTGTCAAATCACCTTCCGCGACCACAGCCACTTCTTTCGCTAAAAAGCGTAAAGGAGCCGTCACCATTCGACTGATGGCGTATCCTGCCCCCACCATCAACAAAACACTCACGATGGCGATGACAATCGAATACAAGAAAGCACGCTCGCCCGCCTGTTGGAGTTTGGTTTGCATCGCCAACATGTCTTTCTCCGTTTCGGCTTGAAGTGCCTCCCCTGTCGATGAGATCGACTTCGTGACGTCCGGCATGAGACGGAGCGTCAAGCGGTCGATTGCCTCTTGGTCATTCTCATCGATGGCGGTGATTGCTTGTGTCGCGAGCGCATCGTATTCGGTCGCATATTCCAGCAATGCGTCAAACTCGTTTCGTTCCGCTTCATTGTCTGCCAGTTCAATCAATGATTCGATTGCCGCTTTCTTTTCTTCTCCACCTTGGATGATTTGTTGTTTGCGTTCATCATCCTGAACCAAGACATAGCCACGGACCCCATATGCTTGGCGTACCATTCCGAGCGCCAATTCATCCGCCGCTTTCATTTTCATGACATCGTTTGAGATCATCTGCTCATACTGACTCGTCATGCGTTCAAGCGTCCAAAGGTTGTATCCCATCCCGACGAACGTCAAGATGAGGAGCAATCCGATGCTCGCCATAATTTTTTTGGACAACGTCCATTTGTTGAATACTGTTTTCACGACTTACGAGGAGTCTTCTCCTCTTCCACCTCTTTTTCTCTCTGTATATGTACTGCCTTTTTCTATATCGGACATCACAGCCTAATTTGTACCAACAATTTGAAATTCATAAATGCATTGACCTATCTTTCGAAAAGGCAGCAAAAAAAGAACCAGACGTATGCCTGGTTCTGATTACTGCTTATAGTTTAAATTGAGCGACACGATTCGATAGTTCGCTCGCACGTTTTTCCGTCTCACTCATCTTCGCCTGGACGTCATTGAAACGTTCGACCGAAAGTTGAACTTTCTCTGAGATCGACTGCGTTCCGTCCGCGCCTTCTGTCACGGTCGTCGCCACTTCTTGAATGACGCCGAGAATGTTGTCCGTCATATGTCGGAGTTGAAGCGCATTGCCTTCGAACGTCTTCGCTGTCTCTCCGAATACTGTCGCATCTTGTTCGTATTGCGTTGCGGCATCTTCAAGTCGATCGTAGTCGGCCATGACTTTTGTGTTCAAGAACGTCAGCATGTCAGCCGAACTCGTGTTGAGGCGCTCGACCGAATCGATGACCGTGTTCGATACGTCACGAATCTCGTTCACCGTCTGACGTGAGTTTTCCGCAAGTTTACGGATTTCAGAAGCGACGACCGCGAATCCGCGCCCCGCCTCTCCCGCTCGTGCTGCTTCAATCGATGCGTTCAATGCGAGCAAGTTCGTCTGGTCGGCGATGGCGAGAATGGCCGCCGTCAAGACGCGAATCTCTTCGACAGACTGTGCTCCCTTGATTGCTTCCGCGAGTTCAACCTGCTTCTTCTCGATAATCGTTACAGCCTCCGTCTTCGAGACGACAGCCTGTTCACGCATTTCGTGAGCACGTGTCTCGACACGTGTCGCCGTTTCGGCACTATCGTTGGATAAGTCGACGATGGAATCGATCGAGCTACCCATCTCGGTCGTCGAAGCACTCATCTCTTGCGAAGATGCTGCCGTCTCTTCCATCCCAGCCGTCAATTCTTCGACCGTTCCAGATGTTTCTTCCATATAGTGACTGAGTCGCGTCACTTCAGCAGATACGTCTTTTGAAGATGACAGGACGACTTTCGCCGTCTCATCGACATCGATCATAATTTCGCGGAGTGTCCCGAGGAACGTGTTGAACGAGCGACTGACTTGGGCAATCTCATCGTTCGACGTCACCGGGATTGTCATCGTCAAATCGCCACCTTGTGTTGCGAGCTCATCGAAGCGAGTCTGTAGCGTCTGCATCGGTCGGATAATCGAGCGTAACAAGCTGAGTCCGAGGAATAATAGAATGACCACGGCTCCGACCGTCACGGCGACGAGGGCCATGAGTGACTGCATAAACTCGCGCTCCATGTTCTGCCCGACACGTTGCGATCCTTCTGAGTTGTATGCGACCAGATCACTCAGTTTTTGAGTGAAGTTATCATACGTCGCTTGCGACTGGGCATCATAATATGATCGTGCCATGCCCGTGTTCCCAGTCGTACTGAATGTCAACATGTTGTCTGAGACACGTTGATACATCTCCCATTGACGTGAGAAGTTATGGAAGAGTTCTTTGTCCTCTGCATTCACGGCTCTTTCTTCATACTTCGGCGCAATCGTATTGATTTCATCCCGAATCTCTTTCATTTGCGTCATCAATTCTTCTTTTTGCGTCGCATCCTCTGTCACGATATGGTCGAGTTCGAGCGTGCGATAGTTCGCTGCGAGCGTGTTCAGTTCATGGGCGTAATCGAGCCCTTTGTTCCAGTTGTTGACGATATCGTCCGCTTGACGGTTCGCGTCGTTCATCGAAAATAGTGCATACCCACCGACGCCAATGACCATGACGAGTGAGATGATGACGAGTCCCCACAATTTTTGACGAATCGTCAAGTTCTTGCCGACGTTCGCCCCGAAAGATGTCGTGCGTTCACGCTTCTCTCCACGTTTTCGTTTGAGCGTCGGTTTCCACGTCCATGTCGGTTTTCGTTTGATCCGACTGAGTGTCTTAGACCAGATTGATTTCCATGCCATCTATGTATTCCCCTCTCAATCATGCAGTGTTTCCTATACTATCGACAATTTTCTGAAAATAGTGAAGGGGATTGACCAAACTTAAAAAAGGCGACTCCAATTGCAAGAGTCGCCAGCCGCTAGATTATTTCGCACTCAATACCGTCTGTGTGCCTTCAATCATTTTGATTTCCGTCCATTCCATCACGTTTTTCGCGAGTGGATCGTTGGCGACCATAAAGTCCGCCAATGCTTCGATTTTTTGTGAGTCGACGGGTTGCTTCACGTTGTTGAGACGGAAACGAACGACCTTATGGAATGCGTCTAAAAATGAAATTTCAAGTTTTGTGTCAGTCATGGGTTATGTCCTCCTTAGGGTATGGGTTAGACTAAATCGTATTCGCGGATGATGCCGAGGTCTGCGTCTTCTTGAATCACCAAGTCGATCAAGAGACGACCGAACGCGTTGACCGTATCGGCTGTGAGGTCGGCACGGACTGGACCGAACCGTTGTGCTTTTTTCGTTGGTTTTGCCGTTTCAATGTCGTGATGCGTCGTCAAGACGAGTGTCGCTTTCTTTTCTGTTAAGACAGCCATAGGGGATGGCTCCTTTCAATGGGGGATTAGGTTTCTGATAAGGTCGAATCATCCATGCGCTCGAGGAGCTGGATCATCCGATCGAGTTTCGTCTCGATTCGATGAAGTAAATAGAGCGAAACGACGATCGGGAACCCGAGATTCGAGATGAGTTCGGGCCAACTCATGTGACCACCTGCTCATCATGCCGAATGCCAGTGCCGGTACGAGTGAGGTTCTGCATAAGTCCTCCGTGTTAATACACGATCGATTCTTTAGCGACGACGTAATTGACGGATTCGACATCGATGAGTGCCGTCAGTAAATCTCCGAACTGCCGCATCAACGTCTCATCCATTTGACCGCCGAGCGGTCCGTAGCGAACGAGCTGCTTCTTCTCTTTCCCATCCACGAGTCGACGAGTGTCCAAATAAAACATCGTCGCCACTTCTTCGTAAGTTGCCATCTGTCTCACCTCCTTCGCCCTTATTAACCGTTCACGAGATGAATGTGCTCAATCTATTTTCAAGTTGATTTCAAGACAAAAGTCCCATATTGTCTGAATTTTTATTCATTTTTCAGATTTTTACTGCTAAGCTTGAGTTTTGATACCAATTAGGGTATCTTAATGTTCGACAGACATCGTTCAAAATTACGCCAAAAGTCCCATGAATCATTTCCCCACTTTGAAAAAACTGTAAGTTAAAATCTTGTAAATGGGGTACGATACGTAAGAAGACATTTTGAAATGACCAGTCAGTCTTGAAGAAGGAGATCCATCATATGAACAGCTTAGACCTCGCACGTACTACTTCTATTCCTTCCGCTCAACACGACTTCGACCAGGCCGACCTGACGTTTTCAGCGACCGAATGGGATACATACCGACCGGAACAAGGAAAACCAATCTCGTATAAAGAGCAACATTTGATTGTCTATCCGCTCAAAGAATTGAGCCGTGCCTTTAGTGTGGCCGGCATCCCGCGCAGCCAACAACAGTTGATCAAATGGGAGACAGATGGCGTATTGCCAGCTACCCCGTTCACATTTGGCCGGAAACGATTCTATACGGAAAATCAGATTCGTACCATTGTCGACATCGCATTAGAATGCGGATTGCGTCCACGGACACATGTCAAAAAGACAAACTTCTCGGAATTGGCGCATCATGAATTGACGTACATATTACAACTCGAACTGAACGCCTATGAAGCGCCTGTCGTCTGAGCAGGCAAAAGCCATCCGCCATGATGCTCATGACGAATGGCTTTTTTGTTACTGATTTCGAATGACCGGATTTGGTACGTCCTCGCGTAAGACTTCATCATACGACGTAACGGTATCCCCGTCCTTAACGTATAAGCGCAAATACGCGCCTTCTCGAAGTTCTTTTCCTGCGGTAAACGTGACTTCTTTCGACTCCCCTTCTGACGTATACGCGGGTTGCGTGTACACGTATCGTTTCATCACATCCCCATTTTCAAGTGTCGTCTCTTCCACATCACTCGGTGTTTGAACTTCCACAAACAAGGTGTCTTTTCCAAATCGATTCCAATCCACTTGCAATAAACCCGCGAGGAGTAGGATGGCAACTACTCCCATTCCAATCCATTTCTTCATCTTTCTTCTCTCCTTATCGAATGGCCGTCATGAACCGACGAACCGTGATCCCGTAATAGACCGCATAAATGGCCGTATAGACACCCATCCATGCGAGAACAGGCACCGTGAAATTCATACTTAACAAGTTTGAAAAGGCAATGAGGGCGACCGTCGCATGCAAAATCCCGAGTGCGAACGGTGCGAGGAAGACGACGATGATCTGTTGACGCACCGTGCGTCGCACGTCCCGTTCGGATATCCCGATTTTTTGCAAGATGGCGTACTTCGCCCGGTCATCCTCAGCTTCCGTCATCGTCTTGAAGTAGATGACGCTGCCTGTCGCAACGAGGAAGACGAGTCCGAGGAACGTTCCGACGAAGAGGAGGGCCCCGTTCATCGCCATCGTTTCCGCGTATACGTCCGGTGCGCTCGAGAACGATTCGAGCCCGAGATTCGCCAAACGTTCAGATTGAACTTGTTGATCTTTGAACGACTCCGTGAGGGCGACGTGATACGTCTCGCTCGGCTCCGTCATCGCTTGAAACACATCGTCTGAGACGACGAGGAACGTACCACCGAACGTCATGACGTTGAGTGGTGAGGTTTCGGCGCGTGTCGCGACGTCAAACGTCCCTGCTGAAAGTTCGACCGATTCGATCCCCTCCGAGTAACGCTCGTCATAGAACGGGTCAACCCACAACACCTCGTCCTCCGGAAACGATGCAGGCTCTTCCTGTCCGAGACCTTCGAGAAGGTGACGATATGTCGACGCATCGATGACGCCAAGCTCTCGTTCTCCGTATTGTGCTTCCATTCGGATCGTCTTTTGTTCCACGTTTGATTCGAACGTCGCCCCTTTCACATCGACCGCCTCCCCTTTCCAGGCGTACGTGTACGGTGTATAGGATGCCACATTCTCTTCCGCGTAATAGTAGACACTGAAGATGGCACCACCGGCCGTGATGGCCGTCGCACTGATGATACTGATCAACGTGAGCGTCTTGGCATTGCCACGGATGCGATAGAGAAGTTGTGACGTCGTCAACAAGTTGAGTCGTTTCCACGACCAGCGCTCATTCTGTTTCAGCCACGTCAGGGCAAAGATCAACACGCTATGGAATAAGAGCGCCGAACCGATGACGCTCAATCCGATGATGAGCAGCGGCATGGCGAGACCGAGCGTTCTCCAAAGCGAGGACGTCATCAAGTCTTGAAGCGCGAGCCAATAAGCAACGCCGAGTGTGAAGACACCCATCAAAGCGACCCATCCTCTCGCCGTCGGCACACCTTCACCGCTCTTATCCGCATGAAACAGCTCGATCAACTTGAAGCGATAGATGACCCGATACCCTTGAAACGAAGTAAAGAGGAAAATGGCAAGAAACACGAGGAACGTCTCCACGAGTGCCGACGCCGAGAAGGCGAATCCGATGTCGAGGTCGCTCTTCATGAGACGCATCAACAGTTGGAGAAGCGCGTTCGACCCAAAGAGTCCGAGAAGAATTCCGACAATTAAGGACACCGCTCCGATGACGATATTTTCAAACAAGAGCAACAACCCGATTTGTTTCTTTCGGACTCCAAGTAGTGAATAGAGCCCGACCTCCCGCTTACGCCCTCTCAAGAAAAAGGCGTTCGAATAGGCGATGAAGAGCGCGACGAACAACATGAGGATGAATGTCGACGTGCTCATCAGTCCACTGATTTTCTTCGACGTCTCCGCGAGTGCACTGATCTCATGGCTATGTTTGAGCGTCGCAAACGTGAAGTAAATGACGATGGAGAAGATCGTCGTCCCGACGTAAAGCGCGTATCGCGACAAATTACGTGCGACGTTCTTCTTCGCAAGCTCAAATAGCGTCATCGATGGCACCGCCTTTCGCCAATTCCTCGAGGATCGTTTGGTAGAACGCATCCCGTGAGGCATTTCCACGAATCAGTTCCTTATTCAAACGCCCATCCTGGATGTAGAGGACACGGCGGCAGAAACTTGCTGCGAAGGCGTCATGCGTCACCATCATGATGGTCGTCTCGGCCTCGTTCAACCGTGCGAGTGTATCCAACAAATCCGTCGCTGACTTCGAGTCGAGCGCGCCGGTCGGTTCATCGGCGAAGATGAGTTTCGGGTCCGAGATCAAGGCACGACAGACGGCCGTCCGTTGTTTTTGTCCTCCTGAGATTTGATACGGATATTGGTCGAGGATCCCTTCAAGTCCGAAACGCTTCGCCAACCGTTCGACTTTCTCTCGTGTCTCGTGAACGGGCGTCTTCGAGACGGCGAGCGGCAGCAACATGTTTTCCCGTACCGTCAACGAGTCGAGCAGATTATAGTCCTGGAAGATAAAGCCGAGATGGTCGCGCCGGAAATCGGCAAGCGCCTCCTCGTTCATCGACGCGATATCCTCCCCTTCCACGAGAATCTCACCTGACGTCGGCGTATCGATTGTCGCGAGGACGTTCAGTAACGTCGACTTCCCTGCCCCGGATGGTCCCATGATTCCGACGAATTCACCGTGTTCGATGGTGAACGAGACGTCATCGAGCGCCCGGAACGTCGTACTTCCTTTTCCATATGTCTTTTGAATCGATTTCACTTGTAATAATGTTTCCATGTTCAGCACCTCTTTCTGACTCTTACATTACGCCCCCTGTCTTAACTTCAACTCACGCGTACCTTACAAAATCCTTACGTGATATGCTTGATAAGAGGTGATAACGATGGAACAACCACGGATTCTCATCGTGGATGATGAACAGGATTTATGTACGTTGATGCAACGGGCGCTCGAAAAGGAAGGAATCACGCAAATCCGGACCGCCCACACATTGAAGGACGGGTATGACGTCTTCGAGACGTTCCATCCGCATTTGGCGATTTTGGACGTCATGTTACCGGACGGGGAAGGTTATCAACTATGCCAACAGATTCGGGCACACTCGAACATCCCCATCCTCTTCTTATCCGCTAAATCGGAAGAAGTCGATAAACTGCTCGGCCTCGCCATCGGGGGTGACGATTACATCACGAAGCCGTTCAGTCCGAAAGAAGTGGCCTTCCGCGTAAAAGCACAGTTAAGACGGCTGTCGATGATGGAAGCACCGATGGAAGAGACGACCGTCGGACCGTTCCTTATGAATGAAGATGAGACGGAAGTTTATATGAACGGCGAACGATTGGAATTGACGGCGAAAGAAGTCGGTCTCCTCGCCTGCTTTTTACGAAACCCGAATCGAATTCTCAGCAAGGAGACACTGTTCACACAAGTATGGGGCGAATCGTTTTTCGGTTCGGATAACACGGTCATGGTCCACATACGGCGATTGCGTGAAAAAATCGAGCCGAACCCGTCTGCCCCGACCTACATCAAGACGGTCAAAGGTCTCGGCTATCGGTTGACGGTGTAAGGAGCGATCATGATGAAATGGAAGCTGACCGGTCGCTATTTACTGTCGATTGTATTGATTGTCGCCATCGTCGTCTTTCTGAACATCGTCATCTTATTTGTGCTACTCAACGACCGAACGGGTATCGATGATGTCGAAAGCAACTCAGGGGAGACGTTCACCCGCAACTTCAGCACGTACCTGTCACTCGAGGACGGAGAACCCGTCGTCTCAACTGAAGGTCAGGAGGCGCTCGAGCAGTATGGGGCGTTCATCCGCTTTTTAGATGAGACGGGACGAGTCGTCAGTGAGATTGACGCACCGAGTGGATTGCCAGACGCCTATTCACCGATCGAGCTGATTCAAATTTATAAATACATGGATGATGAGCTTCGTCTCTACTTCATCGGAGAGTTTGAAGATTATAGCTACCTCATCGGTGTCCCGGACGCCAGCGAACGCCGGGCACTCTTTATGTTAGATGAACAAGCGGTCCTCTCCTATATCGCAAAGGCGTTCCTTTGGATTCTCGTTGTCGATCTACTTGTGGCTGCCTTGATTGGTCTTTTGTTTAGCTCTAGATTGACCCGCCCCGTCTATCGACTGACCGAACGCATCCAACAGCTGAAACGTCGGGATTTCTCGACATCCGAACCGAAGCGTGTCGGCATTTATCGTCCTGTCTTCCACGACTTGAATGCGGTCTCTGAGACACTGACGACATACGAACGACAGCGCGAGGAACTCGATGAACGACGGAAAGAATGGATGAGTAACGTGTCGCATGATTTGAAGACTCCACTCGCCTCGATTCAAGGATACGCCGAACTGTTGGATGACGAATCGCTAGATGTAACTGAGCGCAGCCAATACGTCCACGTGATTGAACGCCAGGCGAAATATATGAAAGAATTGCTCGATGACTTCAACTTGACGATGCGTCTGCAACACGGCGACTTCCCGCTCGCGTTAGAAGAGACGCGCCTCGAGCCATTCGTTCGCGAACTCGTCATCGATGTGTTGAACGACCCCCGTTTCAGTGAGCGTCAGATTGAATTCGAAGCGACCACGGCAGCGACCGTTTCGATTGACCGCCACTTTATGAAACGTGCCCTGCTCAACTTCCTATATAACGCCCTTCTTCATAACGACGAATCGGTCATCGTGACGGTTCAGGTCCTTGATGATGTCGTAACAATCCAGGATGACGGAAGCGGGATTGCCGAAGCCGAATTGCCTTATATATTCGAACGCTATTACCGTGGTACGAACACGGATGACGCCCGTGGGAGCGGTCTCGGGATGGCCATTTCGCGTGATATCATCGAAGCACACGGTGGGAAGGTCGAGGTCGAAAGTCGTCAAGGACAAGGTACGACCATCCGAATTTTCTTCAGAGCATAGCAAAAGGGACGCACTCAGGCGTCCCTTTGTTGTGTCGCATAGTGATCAATCCATGTCTCGAGTTCCTCGAGCGGTAACGGTTTAGAGAAGTAATATCCTTGCATCTCATCACAGCCGAGCTCGCGTAACGCATGCCACTGTTCAATCGTCTCGATCCCTTCACAGACGGTCTTCAAGTTCAGTCCTCGCGCGAGGTCGACGATCGACTCGACGATGACGTTTCCGGTCGGATCGTTCTCCGTCACTTGGATGAATTGACGATCGATTTTGATCTCGTGAATTGGATAGTGCTTCAAGTAGACGAACGCCGAGAATCCGGTCCCGAAGTCATCGATTGAAATCGAAAACCCTTCTTCTCGGAACGCAACAAATCGGTCGATGACATGCTGTTGGTTTTCCATGCCGACACTCTCGGTGATTTCGAGGGTCAAATAGCTCGTACAGACACCCTCTTCACGGGCAATTTGGGCGAACTTCTCGACGACTCCTTCAGACAAGAAGTGACGTGCTGATAAGTTGAGGGCAAGTGAATACCTGTCTCCCCGGTCATGCCACCGTTTGAGCTGGCGACAGGCCGTAACGAATGCCCATTCTTCTAAGTCAATGATGACCCCCGTCGACTCGGCGAGCGGGATGAAGTCGAGCGGAGGGACGAGACCGCGCTCTGGATGATTCCAGCGCATCAAACCTTCGAACCCTCTGAGCACTCCGGTCGTCGCATCGATTTTCGGTTGATAATACAGCATGAACTCATTCCCGGCGAGCCCACTTCGTAAATTCATCTCCAAAATCAATCGGTTCGCCGCTTTCGTCCCCATCTCTTCTTCATAGAAGACAATCGCAGCCCGTTGAAACGCTCGTTCACTCGCAGCGATACGTGTTCGGTGAACCAGCTCGAGCGTCGTGATGTCCTTTTGTTCGACGGCGATAAACGCGCTCATTGTCAAGATGACTTCTAACTCATCGACATGGAACGGGTCGCGTACGAGAACTTCACACAATTCATCCGCGACAGCATTCAATTTGATTCGATCCCCGTACGGCAACCAAATCGCAAATCCTGACTGCGACATGCGACTTAGATTCGATTCGTCGACATAACGACGCAGGCGATTGGCCACTTCTCGGACAATCTCATCTGATTTTTCGATTCCAATCGCATCTTCGATCGACCGAAAATCGTCGACTTTCAAATAGACTAAAGCGCCAAGTTGTTGAGGTTGAAGCTGGCGTTCCTCGTCCATTTTCTCGATGAAACCCGTATCTTTTAAAAGCCCCGTCAATTCATCTATATAGGCAAGACGACGAATGTGTGTCTCGACCGCCTGTCGATCAAGCCGGAAGTAGAGAATCGAAATAAAGTCTGTCAGTGTACTAATGATTAATTCCTCGAGATAGGTCCATTCTCGTGGGAAGAATGACTCACAACAGATGACACCTTTGACGCGATTATTCGCATAAATCGGCGCATCGAGCATCGAGTAGATACGCTGTCCTTCCACGAAATAATCGGTGTATAGTTCCTTCACCCAAGGATGATTCCGAACATCTTCAATCGCAAGCACCCGATCTTTTTGAAGTGCATCAAAATAATCTGGAGCGAGGTTACGATGAATGGTTAACTTTGGATAATGCGTACCTGATTCATGAGAATAGGCGACTTGGCATGAAATCGACCGATAGGATGAATCAAAATGCCAAATCGACACCGTATCGACCGCTAACATGTCGGCGACAATCTCACACATATATCGCGTTGCCTCTTGTACCGTGTCTTCCGTCACGATTGGCATGCGTACGAGCTCGAACAGTTTCTCTTGATGTTTACGATATGTTTGGTTTGAAAAGTTCTTCTCGACCATCAGTCTTCTACCTCACCACATTTGATTTGACATTAATAATAGCATGAAACCTTCGACCTCACGTTTTCCAAAATTCAACAGAAAGTCAATGGTTACCCCCATCTCATACAAAGAAAAGATGTATACAAGATCTCATTCAAAATATTGACCTTTTTTGATAATAGACCTTTTGAAAAGATCATCAATATCATTGCGACTTAAATTGCATAACAAGTACAATGGAATGGAAATGTATTGATATGCCTGTAAACCATCACCATAAGTTGTCCGAGAAAGGAAGTGGCTTCATGAATCAAAAATCTGGTCTCGCCTATTCATTCGCAGCAATTGCAGCAGTTAGTTTTCTTGCCCATGCAGATGAGGCTTCTGCCGCAAGCACACACACAGTGCGATCCGGTGACTCATTGTGGTCCATCAGCCGTTCCTACAATCTTTCCGTATCAGCGCTGAAATCATTGAACGGTCTGAACTCAGATGTGATTCGAGTAGGACAAACTCTCAAATTGTCTGAAGGCTCGTCTAGTTCAACAGCTGGTTCATCGTTAACAACGTCGAGCACAACGAAAATGACGACAACCGATGCACTGAATTTACGTTCGGGCGCCGGGACGTCCCATCGAATTTTATTGACGATCCCAAAAGGAAAAATCGTCACGACAATCCAAACGAACGGCACGTGGACAAAAGTGAGCTACGGTGGTCAAACGGGTTGGGTGCACAACGGGTATTTGAAAAAAACTTCTACCTCAACAACGCCCGTACCGACTACACCGCCTAGCGTGACACCTAGTTCTTCGACCGCTAAGACAACAGTCAATTTGAACCTTCGTGCTTCAAATTCAACAAACGCGAGTATACTAACGACCATCCCAAAAGGAAAAACAGTCACGATTTTAAAGCGTGAAGGTTCTTGGTCGCAAGTCAAGTATGGAACACGCACAGGATATGTCGCTCATACATATTTAACAACAACAGGACCAGCGACGCCTTCGACACCTGCCATACCAAGTACGCCGAGTACACCAACTGAAAACACGCTTAATCAACAGTTCGTCACAACAGCAAACTTGAATATGCGTCAAGGGGCCGGGATTGGCTATGCGCTCGTCGCGACAATTCCGAACGGTACGACTGTCAAAGCTTCGAAAAAATCGGGGAACTGGTACTATGTCACGTACAACGGAAAGTCTGGTTATGTCAGTGCCAGTTATTTGAAACAGACATCAACAACTCCTAGTGAACCGATTGCTCCAAATGATGGCGATGCCGGAGCAGGCAACACGAGTGTTGATTATATCGTGAATACCCCATCGCTAAATGTTCGTGCAAGTGCCACGACAAACTCGTCCATAATCGGAAGTGTAAAAGCTGGTCAGACCTTACGCGTCGTTCAGACCTCGAACGGATGGCATCAAATTTATTATGGGAATACGACCGGGTTTGTCTCTTCCGCTTATGTCAAATCGGTTCCAAAAGGTTCAACAGAATCTCCATCTTGGGTGGAAGGGTCATATGATCAACATTCCTTCTACACATACCGTCCAACGGTCATTCGGTCACAGGCAAATGAATCTAGTCAAGTTGTCGGTTCCACTGTAAGAGGAGAACTTTTAAATGTAGTTGGTGAAACATCGACGCACTATCGCACGACATCCGGATACATTCTAAAGTCAGCCGTTACTCAAATTAATGGACAAAGCCCTCAAGCAACGCGACTCGCAACGATTGCGATTGCTCAAAAATATATCGGTTCTCCTTATGTATGGGCTTCATCTAGTCCATCAAATGGAGGATTTGATTGTTCCGGACTTATTTATTATGTATTTAATCAAGCTGGCGTCTCTATTCCGAGAACGAACGTATATAATTATTGGACTGGATCTTATTTCGGTCAACAGTTAAGTGAATCCTTTACACCAAAAGCGGGTGACCTCGTTTTCTTCGAAAACACATATACAGCAGGCCCATCTCATATGGGTATTATGATTGATGCAAACACATTCATTCATTCCGGTTCTTCTGGACTTGGCTACAATAAAATTCAAGAACCGTATTGGCAATCACGCTTGATTGGTTACAAACGACCGTGACTTTGGTCACGCTATAAAACCCGACGAAAGTCGGGTTTTTCTTTTGTTTTGCAGGATTTTCATCCGATGAAACGAAATCGGAAGTATGATGAAGGAAAAAAGGAGGTGCCGGATGGGCCAACCCCGCTTTGCTAAAATTCCATACCGTACCTACACCCTAGTACTAGCAATCGCTTGTCTCATCGGTGTCTTGATGTTCGGACTCGGGACGAGTTATTACTGGCATGAAAAACAAGAAGAGATCGACGAGACGATCACGAACTTGAATCAGGCGGCAAACCTCGCTGGTGTCGAAGCGTATGTCACCTTGTTCGAGGCGGCGACTCGCTATGAGGATCAATCGAATCAAACGACATCATTTCTTTCTATCCCTTATAAAGAGCGCGCGCTTCAATACAATGAACGACTGCAAAAAGACTTTGAATCAGGTGTAGACGAACAAGAACGAGAGACGCTTCAGACATTTTCGAATGACTTAGAAGGCGTTCTCGATGCAGAACAGTTCGAAGCGGTCCCGTCTGATGTCATCAGTTCCATCAATCGGCGTTGGCTCTATCAAGCGCTCGAACAGACCAATCAACCGAACGCCACGTATGAGCTGACGGATGCGATGATGCGAATGCAGTCGATGCTCATGCGCAGTAACGATACGTTGCTCCAAGAACCGATTGAAGAGGAACAATTGATGAGTACCGTTGACTTGATTGTCAATGAAGCAATCATCATCCAAAAAATTATTGATCAGAACGAAGCGTTACAAATGAAAGCCGTCATCGATGTCGCGGAAAGTGGTCAATCGTTTGCGAATATGGCAAGTCGTGAAGCATCGCTTGAAGCTCGTTACGTCAATTCGACGAACGTCTACGAAGATGCCTACGCTGCCCTTCGCTCGATTCGCTCCACGTCCGAGACGATGTTGCGAGAAGAAAGTAAGCATTATCAGGTCCTTGCCACGACATCCTTTGTCGCAACGCTCCTCTTATCGCTCGGACTGCTTTTCCTGCTCTACTATACGCGTAAACGGTATAATCATGATTTGGCGCATCTGAAAGCACGTGCGCTCGCCATCGACCCAAGCTTAGAACCGGTCGAAGCGACATTCCCGAAAACACATGACTTCCGTAGCATCGAGGACGAATTACGTGAAATCGCGGTGAGCGTTCATTCGACCGTCCATGAACTCGAAAATCGCTCACAAGAACTCGTCCGCTATCACGAACGTTGGTCATCGCTCTTCTCCGAGACGGGTCTCGCTATCGCCTTGATGGACGACTCATATAACCTGATGGAACGCAACGAGATGTTCCGTCAATTTTTTGGGGACCGAAACTTATACGAAATCAATCAGCTGTTCACTGATACGGGACGGCGCATGTTCGAGCAAGCACTTGAAGGCGTGACCGACCAAGGCACGAGCGCACAGTTCATCATTCATTTAAAAGGTGAACACACACGCTATTTGAACATCAAGCTCACCCCGCTCAAACGGGAAGAAAAACTGACGTACTATTTGATTGTCGAAGATGAGACCGACCGGGTCGAACGGGAGCGAAAAGTCGACCGACTCGTCCGTTTCGATTTGGCGACCAATCTCTATAACGAATATGGCTTCATCAGAAAATGGGAGCGACAAGAGATTGATGGGACGTTCTTGCTGATCCGACTGCATGACTATCACCATCTCGTCGACTGGTACGATCCGGCGTATGCGGACCTACTCATGACGGAGTTCGCTCGCGCTGTCGAAACCCGTCTATCGAAATATGCGCACCATCTCTTCGGTCGATATCGGGATGATATGTTCATGTTATACGTGAAAGGTTTCACTGCCGAGGATGAACATGAACTGCTGGAATTGTTCCCGAGCGAAGTGACGGTCAATCACAAGCGACAAAACGTACACATTCAAATCGGCGCGACCGAGACGAAACCGGCGTATAACGATTGCTTGTTCGAGGCGATGAAAGCTTTGCAACATGCGAAAGAAACACGTACGCCACTCGTTTGGTATGACTCAGACATTCTAGCTCAGATGCAGCTCGCCGCCTTAATCGAACAGGCACTTCCGGATGCGATTCGAAAAGGTGACTTGACAATCGCCTATCAGCCGCAAGTCGAGCTGAAAACCGGACGCGTCGTCGGTGCAGAAGTACTCGCCCGTTGGACACATCCTGAGATGGGCATCATTCCACCGAACGAATTCATCCGAATTGCCGAGCGGTCTGATCAAATCCTGTGGCTGTCACACAACATCCTCGACCAGACGATTGAACAACTCGTCGCTTGGCAAGGAACTTCGTTTGAAGACATCTCTCTCTCGTTCAACTTGTCGGCCCACTCCGTCGACCCATCAATCGTGACGAAACTTCGGGATTCGATTGAGAAATATCCATGGTTACCGGACCGATTGAAAATCGAATTGACCGAGTCATCGGATATCATGTCGTATGCGAGCGAACTTGAACGGTTAGAAGATATCGCCGATCTCGGGTATTGTCTCTCGATTGATGACTTTGGGACTGGATATGCCTCATTCGAAGCGATTTGGCACTTACCGATTCAAGAAGTGAAAATCGACCGGATGTATGTGAGTGGGAAAGCGAAAGAGAGCACGTCATTCTTACGTGCCGTCTCACGCTTTGCGAACGAACAGCAGTTGACCGCTCTCGCGGAAGGCATCGAGACCGAGAGCGACTTGTCCCGTATGATTCGGGAAGGGGTCGAGCTCGGGCAAGGTTACTACTTCTCACCCGCACTCGATGCGGCTTCATTTGAATCATGGGTCAAGACGAAGGGACACTCGAATTGAGTGTCCCTTTCTTCAGCGAGAACGAATGTCCTCATATAATTGCCTCGTCGCTTCTGCCGAGGACTGATTCAAATAAATCGTTTCTTCCGACCAATCGAGTCGAATGACCGGCTCGACATCACGGTCGATAAAGAGAAGAACGTCCTCCCCTGCTTTCGTCCGAAAATGTCCCGTCAGACGTGATCCCGATTCCGCCCCGCTCGTCCGTCGCGCAATTTCGGGTAACGTCGTCCACGTCACATCTTCGAGTTCATCGAATGGGATCTCACGGCTATAGCTCCCCTCAATGACAATCGTTGAGTCTGTCACCGTCACCTCGGTCGGTTGACTGAACCAAAACATGAGCGCCGGCACTCCGACGAGTAAGACGACGGAGACGATGACAATCGGGATGAGACGCTTTTTACCGCCCGGTCTCAAACGCCCTGATTCGTCATAGATGTTGCCGTCATACTTTTGCATACGCCAAAGCATGGCTACGATGAAGACGATCATCACGATAAAAAATGGAGCGAGTGAAATGTCCAATTCAAATCCTTCGATGAGCGCGATGAGGAGAAAGATAGCACCAATCCCGTAACACATCCACGCGACAAGACGTGCCACTTTTTGAATGTTCACCCGTTCCTTCTTCTCTCTCGACATCGTATTGTAGCCAGAAATCAAATCGTGCCATCCGAGACGGTCTACCGCAAAACCGAGTGCGATGACGATGACCGCCGCCAATACAAGAATCCACATGTGCCTCACCTCCTCTTCTTTCCTTTACGTCATGAGTCACACAAAAGATTCATCCCACACAAAAACAGGACCGCTGAATGAAGCGGTCCCTCAGAAGATTTAGTTTGATGTCGGGGTGTTGAACGGACGTTGCATTCGGCCGATGCCTTCGTACGCGACGTCACCCGGGTCACGCGCGAACTTCCACGCATTCCGCGCATCAATCAACCGACGTTGACGCATGCCGGAGAAGGCTTCCGGTGCCAAGTTCACAAGCTCTTCCCATTCCGTGACGAGAATCGCATAATCTGCATCTTTCAAGGCTTCTTCTACAGACACTGCTTGTGGATATTCCCATGTTGCGATTGGGTCATAGCCAATGACTTCCACGTCTCGTGCGACCATATGGTGTGCGAGTAGAATGGACGGTGCATCTCGCATATCATCCGTTCCTGGTTTGAATGCCAAGCCGAGAATGGCGACACGCATCTTAGGTTCTAGATGAAGTTTCGACAATACGTATGGCGCTTGTGTTTCGTTCACTTTCGCTGCCGCCTTGATGACGCGAAGATTGACGTCATTTTCTTTTGCGACATGAAGAAGCGCATCCATATCTTTCGGGAAACAAGAGCCCCCATATCCAATTCCAGCGTTGAGGAACGAACGCCCGATCCGTGGGTCGAGACCCATCCCGTCCGCAATCGTCGTGATGTCCGCCCCTGCCTCATCGGCTAGACGAGACAAGTCGTTCATGAAGCTGATCTTTGTCGCCAAAAAGGCGTTCGAGGCGTATTTGATGAGCTCGGCATTAATCGGTGTCGTACAGATGAGCGGGACGCCAAGTCGACCATAAATCCCTGCCAACTCTTCGCAAACCTCAAGGTCCTCACATCCGATGACGACACGATGTGGTTTCATGACATCCGCGAGGGCGCGCCCTTCCTGTAGAAACTCGGGTACGATCGCAAACGTATGAGAAGGATACATGATTTTCAACAAATCTGTCGTGCCAGGCGGGACCGAACTACGAATGATGACCTTGTGATTCGTCTTCAATTCAGATAGAGCTGTCTCGATATAAAAGAGGTCACAACTTCCATCGGGCTTACTCGGTGTGCCGACCGCGAGAACCAAATAGTCGACATGATCCGCATCCGCGATTTCGTCGGTCAACGTGATTTGATCGGCGTGCTCTTGTAACACGTCCGCCATGCCCGGTTCGTGGAATGGAGGGTGACCACTCTTCAGGAGACCTAACTTCCCTTGGTGCGTCTCGACCCCGATGACTTCATGACCAGCTTTGGCCAATCCGCATAGTGTCGCCAATCCAACATATCCTAAGCCTATAATTCCAAATTTCACATCAGTTCCTCCTTCAATCATCTTTTCTAAGCGTACTCAAATACGCCCAAGAAGTGAAGCTTCTAACACTCTCTCGATGTTCTTTGCTATAATGAGTCAAAATGATGGGTGAAAGGACAAACCGTATGGGCTTAATCGCTTTCTTTTTGGTGACGTTATTGATTTATTTTTGGCTTCCAGTCCGGGGGGGACTGAAAACCTTTTTACTTGTCTTGATCATGGTGAGTGGTTGGCTCTCCATCTTTGAGCTCGTTTCAATCTTAGAAGCTCGACCATGGGTATTCGCTCCAATTCTAATTGTCATTGTGTCAGTGATTTGGAAAGTACAACGCGACCGAAAACAGCAAATGAAGAAAAGTGTTTGACCTCGGTCGGGCGCTTTTTCTTTTTGTCCTATTCGAGAAAGCTTCTGAATTTCCTGCTTCCAATGCTTGAGACCACATGCAAACGCCTTCTGTTTCTTCAACGAACATCGTCTACTTGAACGAATTACATTCTGTGTAATTTACCACCTAAAATATGAGCTATTTTTGAAGCGGATAATCGTACAATCAAATCTACATCTAGTATAATGTAAAAATATCCATCGCATTTTCTATTAGTTCAATCTCCTTATGTGCCCTATTTTTCGATAGAAAGGAACTTGCTTATGACCTTCTACTTACTAGAGTTCTCCCCATGGATTGAACCACTTGCACAGTTCGTCTTTTGGTACCCATTTGTCATGGCCATGTTTTGGATATCGGGTGCTTTATTATTTAGCGTCACCCGCGAACGTGAGAAAGAGCTCGATTTAAACGAGCGAGAGTGGCCGCTCATCAGCATCCTCATTCCTTGCTATAACGAGGCGGAAACGATTGAAGAAACGATTACGTATCTCGACCATCTCACGTACCCTAACCTTGAAATCATTGCGGTGAATGATGGCAGTTCGGATGACACAGGTAAAATATTAATTGAGTTGGCCGATAAACATGAACGTCTACGTGTCATCGATTGTCGTGAGAACCGTGGGAAGGCAAATGCGTTACATATGGCTGCGCATGCCGCTCATTCTGAATATTTGCTTTGTGTAGATTCTGATGCATTTTTATCTGAAGAAGCACCTTATTATCTTGTGCGTCACTTCCTTGAAAAAGGTGAACGCGTCGGTGCTGTCACCGGAAACCCTCGTATTCGAAATCGGGATACGTTACTCAGTCGGATGCAAATCGTCGAGTATGCTTCTATCATCGGCTCAATTAAACGGACGCAACGTGTGATGGGGAAAATCATGACCGTATCTGGTGTCATCGTCATGTTTCGTAAAAAAGCACTACTCTCCGTTGGCTTATGGGACCGCGATATGATCACCGAAGACATCGCCGTTTCCTGGAAACTCCAACGTAAGTTTTGGGATATCCGCTATGAGCCGCGCGCTCTTTGTTGGATGCTCGTACCAGAATCGCTATCTGGAATTTGGCGACAACGCGTCCGCTGGTCTCAAGGGGGACAAGAAGTCGTATTACGTCACTTTGACATCTTTAAAGACTGGCGACAACGCCGGATTTGGCCGGTCTATATTGAACAAGTCATCAGTGTCATTTGGGCATATGCTTGGCTCATCGTCACGCTCTATCTACTCGTCACGGCAGATACGATTCAAGATATGTTGATTTGGTTCACATATAACTCCTTTGCACTCGTCTTAATCAGTCACATTCAATTGCTCATCTCTCTTTGGAACGACGCGAAGTATGACAATGTCTTCCGTTATTATGTATGGGCAGCTTGGTATCCGGCCGTCTATTGGATGTTAAATACGTTTGTTGTCATCGCGGCAACACCAAAAGCGATTCGTTCGACTTTGAAAGGAGGATATGCGACATGGAATTCTCCCGATCGCGGAACGAGACGGAGCAGCTTATAGGTGAAGACGTCCTTGTCAAGACGAAGCGCTCTTTCATTCGATCGTTTATCGAAATCCTGCTAACCGTCGTATTCTGGATTTACACACTTGTCGTAAGTTGGTTTTTCGTAAGCGCCCTTCTCAACCAAAACGACCGCTACATCGCCACATTAAAATCTGCACTCAACGTAACAAATGAAGATATTCGTGGTCTAATTAGTTTTGGTGTTCTCATTCTAATTGGATTGGCGATTTTACTCTTCGTCTGGAGAACATACAACAAGAAGAGATATGGTCCACTGAATCGCCGAAAAACTCCTACGCCAACGACTTTAGAAGAGTTGAACAATCTCGGACTAATTGAACCTTCAACAATCGAAATGTTACAGCAGGATAAAGTCATCATATTCGAAAAAAATCCAGTGAAGGAACTCGAAGAATGAAACGTTGGCTGAAGTGGGGATTCATACTAATTGCCGGGCTCTTCATCATATGGAAAGTACAAGATGTCATGTCCACCAAATCAGAAGTACCTGATTCGCAACTTCTTGCCAAGGACGGTGTCTGTCTTGGTCTCAATTATCATCGAATCAAGTCACCGAATCTATGGAACAAAGTAATCGAGACTGTATCTGGATCTGATAATTTAAAACGATATAACGTATACGAAGATGAGTTTAAGGACCAAATCACTTGGATGAAGCAACAAGGTGTTCATTTTGCGACAGCAAAGGACATATCTGAATACGTCCGAGGGAATCCGATTCCGGACAAATGTGTATGGATTTCTTTTGATGATGTGGACCATACGGTATATGAGAATGCATTTCCGATTTTAAAAGAAGAACAAGTGCCGTTCACCTTATTTGTCATTACAGGTCATGTAGGAGAACGATTCCAAAACTTAGAACTCTCCACATGGGATGAGTTGCGAGAAATAAATGAAAGTGGGCTTGCCGACTTCGGCTCCCATACCCATGACTTTCATTACAGCCAAGATGGACAGGCCACATTTCTCGACCCGGCTCAACATGAGGCGTTTCGTGAAGACCTCCAAACAAGTCGTGACACTCTCCAACAAGAACTTGGATTGAATGTTACCGCAATCGCTTATCCATTCGGAGAAACGGATGATGCAGTGACTGCCATTGCCCAATCGGCAGGCTATACCGATGCTTTCATTTTGAGTCCTAACCCCATCACAAACGAAAATTCATCCCTTTTTATCAATCGATACTTACTCGATCGTCAGCTATACAGTGAATTCGTCAAACCATATCTGCTCAACGAAAAACAAGACGCCCTCAACGACTGAGGGCGTCTTGTTTTTTCTTGATGTCACTTCCCATAAACGCTTCCATCGTCGCCGATGTGTCAGAAGAGATTCCATCTCGTTTGAACACTTTATAAACCGTTTGAACGACAATTTTCCAATCTCCTAAAAACGTGATATGGTCCACGTATTGAACATCTAAATCAAACCGTTCCTCCCATGACAATCGATTGCGACCATTCACTTGAGCAAGTCCGGTAAGTCCAGGTCGCACTTCATGACGTCTTTTCTGTTTTTCATTGTACCTGGATAAATAGTCTACAAGTAGCGGTCGAGGACCGACAATCGAAATGTCTCCTTTTATGATGTTAATCAAGCTCGGTAACTCGTCGATACTCAAGGAACGTAACTTCTGACCGAATGGTGTCAATCGCTTATCATCGGGAAGCAGTTCTCCATGTTCATCTCGTTCCTCTGTCATCGTTCGAAATTTTACCATTTCAAAAATAACGTCATCTTTCCCCGGGCGCTTTTGCCTAAAAAGGACCGGTCCACCGAGTTTCCATTTGATCAAAATTGAAACAACGAGTAAGAATGGACTCAGAAGAATAAATACGAAAGAAGCTAACAGTAAATCTTGCGGACGTTTTACATATGTTTCGTAAATCCTCATGACGCCTCCCCCTTTCTAGCACGCTTCAACGGTAAGATGGACTGTAACAATTCCTTCTCGAATAGATCTATTGTAAACACCCACGTAAATAGTGCGTAACTGAAAGCGAGCCCTATCGATTTGATTACGAAGTCAAATAAAGAACTAGCAGGAAAAATCGACTGCATCATGATGCCTAATACGAGAATAAAGAGGAGACCAGGAGCCAACTTCAAGTGACATTCTTTAAAAAAACGCCATACGTTTATCTGTAGAACGCGTACGTATACGATATTCATGAACAACGTATTTCCTGTTAAATAACCAATCATGACGGACAATGCGGCTCCACTTGCTCCATACGGACCACTTAAAAATGCTGAACAGATGAGAGCTATGATTGCGGAGATAATCATGCCGTATGCACGATAACGTACTTTATTCGTCGTGACAAGTTGAATATTGGCAATCTCTTGCGGGAGTGTGATGAGGCCCATCGCAATAAGTAACGAAGCAACAACATAAGACTCTTTAAAGTCATCACCTACCCAGAAGTGAATGAATTCGGCACCCATCGCAATAAAGGTCATAGTAATAAAACCGATGACGTAAAGTTGAATACGGCCGACTCGAATCATGAGATTCTCAACTTCTTTTACTCCACCCGAGTGGTTGAGACGTGTCACTTTAGGTAAAAATAATGAGTTGATGGCGGTGGCAATCAACAGAACATACCCTTCAATCACCATCCCTATTGAAAAGATAGCAACCGCGACCCCACTTGCAAAAATAACAAGGACAGTCGGCATAATGTGCATCAAAAAGTTCTGGGTAGCGGAGACGGCCGTTTGCCAGGAAGCGAATACAAAAATTTCTCGATACATCCCTTTCCCAGATGCTGCAAAATCAATTTTAGTGTCGGTCCACCTCCATACATACAACAACTTAAATACGTTAATAAGTAAAATCATTGAGGCATTGATCACAACAAGTGAGTAAACTCCGTATCCCGCAAGGAGTGCACCGATTGTACAGCTGACAATGAGGATTTTTTCGAGAAATAGCAAACTGTTCAACTGAATGAATCGTTCATTTACAATGAAAACGGCATCAATCGGTTTAGCTAGTAATGTGATTAAAATATAAAATCCGACGATTGGATACATCACTTTTAACTTATCCATATCAGATGGATTTAAGTTACCGTAGAGTACATCAAGGAAAAAATATAATGCGACAAGGAGAATGGCCAATAAGAAAGTCAAAAAGAAAAACATTTTGTAGGCAATTCCAAGAAATTGAATTTCTCCTGTTCGATCTCCGATTGTACGATAATTACTTAGAAATCGTGCGACAACAATTTCTAAACCAAGATTAAATGCAAAAATTGCAATGATGGAGAACGATAATACGTACAGTCCGTAATCACTTTGTCCGATTTTCCCAATCATCCACGGCGTGTATAGTAACCCCGAAATGATATTGAACCCAATCGAACCGTAAGAGACCAAAGCGCCATATTTTATTTGATTTGTGCTGTGTTGTTCAGGTTCGACTTCATATTTGGTCGCCATGGTCTCCCTCCTCACTGGTATGCATAATAATAATGATTTTTATCGTAACGTGTTTCTCTACGATTCAACACCAGCCCGAGAATTTTGGTCCCTGTCAATTGAAGTTGATCTTTCGCTTTAATCACTTCATCTCGATCCGACGTTTCACAGCTTAATACAAGGATTGACCCATCTACTAACGGGGCAAGAATTCGACTGTCAGCTACTTGCATGACAGGCGGGGCATCTAGAATGACGATATCAAACTTTGACTTAGCATCTTCTAGTAAATCAAGAAAGCTCGATGCAGCAAGTAATTCTGAAGGATTAGGCGGCACCACACCAGCAGTGATGACAAAGAGGTGGTCTAACTGTGTCGCCTGAACCGCTGCTTCAACGGAAGAGCGCTTTGCCAAGACGTTGGATAGTCCATCACGAGTATCTAAACGAAAAATTTGATGAAGTGTCGGTCTACGCATGTCACAGTCAATCAATAGCACCCGTTTTCCTAATTGCGAATACACAACAGCTAGATTACTCGCCGTCGTCGACTTCCCTTCGCCGGTAGAAGTGGATGTAACAAGAATTGTCTGTAACTGAGTACCGAGAGAGGTAAATTCGAGATTCGTACGTAATGTTCGATACTGTTCTGAAATCGGTGATTTCGGGTCATAGATAGTTATGAGATTTTTGGTCATATCTCTATGATAATTTTCTTTGCGTTTTCGGAACATACGGATCTCCCTCCTTCAATGGTTGCTGTTGTTTCGGTTCACGTTTTTCATTTTTAACATGGGGTCGCTCAAATAAGGGAATCGAGGCAATCACAGGAATTCCGAGAACTTCTTCAGCCTCTCGTTCCGACCGAATTTGTTTGTTGAATAACTGTCGAACGAGAATCACACCACTACTGAGGATGAAACCAATTAACACGCCTAAAGCTGTGTTTCTTGGAATATTCGGTTCCACTGGTTCAGTCGGAGTAAAAGCCGGTGATAAGATTTGTGTGTTATCAATATTCATTAGTTTTGGTACTTCATTCGAAAAAACGCGACCTAGTTCATTGGCAATCGTCGTGGCCAATACAGCAGATTCTGCCGTTGCTCGAATTGTGATGACTTGTGAGTTTTCTTCACTTTCAATGACAATTTGATCTTCAAGTTTTTCAGGTGCATTCGTCACGTTTTGACGAACTTCGTTCAGAATGATTGGACTCTTCATTATGATTCGGTACGTATTTACAAGCCCTTGAGAGGATTGAATTTGCGTACTATCGAGCGTCTCGGAACCACTTTGTTTTGGGACGACTAAAATTTGTGTCGATGCTTCATATGTTGGGGGGATGACATAACGACTTAAAGAATAGGCCAAGCCACCGATAATGATCATCGTCAAGAGAATCGTCCATTTCTTAGACTTTAGAATGAACCAAATATCACGAATCGATGCATTGATGTCTTTCACAACGGTACCTCCTTTGTTAGTGTGAAGAAAAATAGATTTGTTAATAGATAAAAAACATTTCCCTCTCTCCAAGACGTTCAATTACCAACCTAAAGGAGATGTTTATTATTTTTTTGAAAGATGCATCATCGGCATCATCTGAAGTTCCTTTATTTCCTCAGCTCGTTCAATTCGATATTTGCTATACATGACGACAAAAGTTAATAATATCAACATGAAGGCGATAGCCCGTAAACGTAATGCTGTTCCAATATTATCGTTTGTTATCGCAATCAGACCGTTCCAAACAAACGCCTGTGTCAAGATAAAGCCTTGCACTTTCGTTAGCCACGCGCGCTTCATCCATAGAAAAATTAAAATGAGAATCATCGGTAACGCCTCGATAAAAAATACGATTAGTGTCGTCGCGCTGTGAACATGCCATGGTAACGGTCCAATCAAATTTCCAAGATAACTGTGCATATAGTTCGCTAAAAACAGGACGTAATTGGCAGTATCAAGTTGAATACCCATTTGACTGCCACCAGCAAGTATCCCAATCCCGTCGGAACGATACTGTAATGCAGAGCGCAGTGTCTTATCGACAATCGGAATCACCACATCCATCGAGAACGTATACACGAGGCCAAAACCAACGACGACCAGAAAAATGATCATCATTGGGCGCATTACTTTTGAAAGGAATTGAATCGTAAGCCAAATGGCAGTTGCCATCACAAAAGATAAAAGTGCATACGTCCGGAATTGACCGAGTAACCAAACCGTGGGAATCAATAAAATGAAATACGTCCAATTCTTTTCAAACAGCCAGCGAATTGCGAGATAAGTCGCCGCAACAAACAACATATAAATCCAAACATCTCGATAAATCGAGGTCGTAATATTAATAAATAAGCTGATATATGCAGCAAAACCTAAGAGTGCAAATAAATAGGCTTGCTGACGAATCTCGTCCTCTTTGTGCTCAAATCGAGAAGTGACAATTTGAATGGAGACTAGCTTTAAGGCGAAGTGAATTAATAGGGCCACCCCGGCAAAGTTGAAAAGGCGGATTGCAAAGACGCTCTCCACTCCAATCAACTGCATCAATTTCCCAATCACCCATGGATATATCGATGTGCGGATCCATGATAAGTCATAAAATACATTCATGGCTTGTTCCCAATAAAAGACCCCGTCATCGCCTTCACCAAACAAATGATAGGAAACGCCATTACCAGTCGTGTAAATGGCTAACATATAAAAGGCGGTTGTCGCGAGCAAATAATAAAACAGAATCAGGTACTTGACGACTCCTACCTCCTTACTCATTTTCATGACGTTTCCTCCTTTTGTTATGCAGGTGGTGAATTGAATTTTTGATAAATCCGACGCATTTCAGACTGTGATTGATTGATATCAAACGATTTGACCAATTCACTATTATGAAGTCCCATTTTTCGAGAGAGTTGAAAATCAAGTTGCATCGTACGAATCGCTCGGGCAAATCCAGTCACATCATTCGGGGCACACTTATAACCCGTGACGCCTTCGATTGAGTAATCATTGATTCCATGCACATTTGATGTGATTAACGGTAAGCCTGCCGCCATTGCTTCCAACGCCGCCATACCCAATCCCTCTCGCTTTGAAGGGAAAACGAAGCAGTCAGAGGCTTTCATCACCTCAAAAACATCTTCTCGAAATCCTAGCAAATGAACGTGATTGGTTAGATTCAATTCTCTAATGATCTCCTCGATCCGCTTCCGATTCTCTCCTGTTCCGGCAATCATATAATGTAACGTCGGTTCTTGGAGCGTGGCAATCGCCCGAATAATGGTCTCGTGATTTTTGTTCTCGTTTAGTTCACCGACCGATAGTAAAACAAAATCTGACTCTTCAAATCCTCCCAACTCTTGTCGTTTCTTCGGACGATCAATCACGGTTTCTTCAATGCGCTTTGTATCCACTCCAATGCCAGGAATCCGAAATGTTTGTGAGGTTTTAAATGTTTTGGCTCGTGAGTAATCTTCTTCATTAATGGTAACGAGCGTATCCGTCATACGTGCAAGTGTTCGTTCGACCGGATAATATAACATCCAATTTAATGAGGGGCTTCCCTTAAAGAAATGAAAACCATGCGCAGTGTACATACAAGGTGTATGAGTTTGTCTTGCGACGAGGCGTCCAATCACGCCACCGATCGGAGAGTGACAGTGAATGAAATGATACGATGTGGATGTCATAACCTCTTTTAGCTGTTGGTAAGCTCGAACGTGCGCATTCATTTTTTTAATGTCACGTTCGAAGTCAATTTGAAATAGCCGAACACCTTGTTGTTGCAAATTCTTTTTGATGTTTGCAATCTTATCTTCAGAGTACATGCTCCCCCACTCAAAATTCGTGGCAACGTCCACGTCGTAACCCATCTCTTGCAGCATACGGATATTATCACGATTGAAACTTTCAATCATGGATACGACAGAAGCCACCATTAGAACACGTTTCATTTCATTCCCTCCTCACACGCGTTTTCTCAAATAGTTGACGCCGCGCAACATGAAAACGAGAGGAATCGTTCTTTCTCGTTTGCAAAACTCAAAGAAAGTTCGCCATTTCAAATCAAAATAATGTAAATCCATGTGGGCGTACGCTTTTTTATACTCATCTCGACGAAGAACGTCTTTCAGCGTGTTTGCTTTTAGACGCAGTGATTTAGAAGAAGCCATTTCATTAATTCCGATACCAATCATGCTTAAGGCAATTCGGTTATTTAATGCTTCTTTGTACTCTTCACCGAGTTGATGAACTTCAATATAATTCATTAAAATATGAAAGAAGTGAACACGAGATGCAATCAAGTCTCGTTTATATGCACTTGACATGGACTGTTGATCTGTTTTTCGATAATGATAAAGAGGATAGTCAATATAAACGAAGCGTTCACAATGTTCTAATGCTTCGATTTGAAAGTATAAATCGCTAAATGTTCCATACGGACCGTTCCCAAATTTCAAATGTTTGATTAAATCACGATGATATAAAGTAAAACAATTCGAATTAAGTGCATCTACATTTTCTGGGTGTGCCAATTCCTCCCCGATTAATCCGAACAAGCGACGATGTACGAATTGTCTTGTTTCTTCTTTGTCGTAGGATAAATAGTCAGCGTTAAAAATCTGTTTTGGTAAAGAACGTTCACCATACTCACGAACGTAAGTTCCCATCACAGCGTCAGCACGCTCCCGTTCTGCATATTCGACAAGTGTCTGAATCGCTTCTAATTCAATCCAGTCATCACTGTCAATAAACATGAAGTACTCACCTGCTCCAGACTTTAGACCGCGAGTCCGGCTAAACGCACAACCACGATTGGTTTGATCCATAACCCGTAGCCGCTTATCATCGTATTCCATCAGGATATCTAAACTACGATCGTTACTACCATCGTTGATACAAATGATTTCGAGATGTGGGTAAGTTTGGTTGATTAAACTGTCGATACATTGCCGAATGTATTGTTCTGCGTTATAAACTGGAACAACCACACTAACAAGTGGCATTGAATGCACCATCTACTCTTCACTCCTCTAAGTTGTAAATTCTAGTTGTCATGTAGAAAAAACATTCACAAACTATGTTATATCTCATTCTTCCCATTCAACATTTTCCATAAATACGAATTGAAATGAGTAGCGAATAATTTTTTAGTGAATTATCATAAGGGCTCCTTTTGAAGCGGCACAACAAAAAACAGACCGAAAGTTTCGGTCTGTTCGTCGTCACGTGGTAGATGGTTGTTCATTCTGTAGATTTGCGAGCACGTTCTGGAAGAGTCGGTTGTTCACCTGATCCGATACGTAGGAGTTGTGTGGCGTGAGACTCACCCACGCGAACTCATACAATGGATGACTCGGTTGAATCGGCTCCGTTTCGAACACGTCGAGCGCGACGCCGAAGAATTTTCCTTCTTGGAGCGTCTCGACGAGTGCATCCTCGTCGATGATTGCCCCGCGCGCTACATTGATGAGGATTGCATCCTCTTTCATCGCCGCAAGCGCATCCCGATCGATCAGATGATACGTCTCGTCCTTGAGCGGTAACGCCAAAATGACGACATCACTCTCTTTCAACACGTCATGGAGTTCGTCCAACAACACGTAGCGATCGACAAACGGTACGTCTTTTTCACGGTGCCCGACACCAATCAGATGCATATCAAATGCGCGCAGTCGTTTGGCGATTGCCTCACTGACGTTGCCGACCCCGAGTAGCGTGACCGTCTTGCCCGTCAGTTCAAGCAGTCGCCGTTCTTTTTCCCATTGTCGGTTTTGTTGCTTCTCCCGAAACGCAGCCCCATGCTTCATAAAGTCGAGCAATTGCCAGACGACCCATTCCGCCATCGGCACGGCATATGTATCGCCGGCGTTATAGACGCGGATGCCTCTTTCTTTTAAGGCTTGAACAGGTAAACGGTCAAGGCCGGCACTCACTGCTTGAACGACCTTCAATCGTGGAAAATCTTCAAGCGCCCGATCAGCAAACACGTTTTGGCAGACGAGCACCTCCACTTCAGATACATCTCGTTCTTGAATGTCTGACTCTTTTTCAAGAATGGTGACGTTGTGGCCTAACTGTTCAAGTCGTGCTTGTTGGTCAAGGGATAGACGCATCCCTGTCACCCATACGTTCATGACAACATTCCTTTCTGTTGTTGTATTTCTAATGTGATGGCTTGAACTTCGTCGACGAGCCGTAGACGATTTTGTTCAAACCATTCCACAGGCATCGTTTCGAGTTGTTGCTCATATGCCCTAATTCTCCATACCCCTTCTTGGAACGATTGAGCCTGCTGCGACGACACTTTTGTCGCATTTCCGATATGACAGAAGCTCCGAGACAAAATGACGCACGACGAACCGAGGCGGACATGCTCTGGAATGATTCGCTCAGCAGGCACCCGCCCCTCCCCGATTCGGGCGATCCCACCGAAGCCATACGGAATACCAGCATCACGGATTTGCGTGACAATCGTTTCGACGAGTCCATTCGTGAGCGGTTCAAACAGAAACGCCTGACCATAACTCAAATGAAGATCGTTCAGTCCGATATGAATTGAATCGATTCCGTGTAAACGTAATACGTCCGACATGCACGCGACCGCTTCTTTCGTCTCACAGAGAAGACAAACTTTGACGCGCCCCCCGACCATTTCGATAAATGTCTCCACTTCCTCTACCGTTTTATAATATGGCAACATCAACATGTCCGCACCACGAAAAATCGCTTCGTTTATTTCGAAACGTGACCCTGCATGAATCGGATTGATGCGGACGAGCAACATCGAATGTTTCAAGACCGAACGGATGCGACTGATATCGTGCATCGAATGTCTTGAAATGACCGTGTCGAGATGCCCCTGTCGTTCTGATTTTCCGTTCAGCTCTAAATCTATAAAAATTAAGTCGACTCCATTCTGTTCGGCCAAAAGTGCTACTTCTGGCTGATTGGTGATATACATGAATGCCAAGGACATTGTCACATCCCCCTTTAAAAAAATCACTACGATTTGAAATTAGCCATCACCAAAAACAATGAAACAGAAAAGAATAGCATCTTTTTGCAACGTACATGGCTTCTGACTATCGTACAGAAATCATGCTCGAAACTTCTTTTCCGTTTTGTTTGAAATCAAGAGAATCGGCAATAATGTCATTACAGACAAAATCTTTCGACAAGTTTCGGCAAAGGGGTGACTTCCAAATGGAATGGGTTGTTGTTTTCGGGGCGGGCGGTCACGCACAAGTACTAATCGATATCTTGGAATTAATGGGGATTTACAAAATAGCTGGAATATATGACGACCATCCCGAATTAGTCGGGAAATTCATTTATGGTTACCCCATACTCGGTAGGATTGGTGCAAGTACTGTCATTCGACAGGGGATTATTGGCATCGGTGATAATGATCAACGTGCCTCGATTGCGAAGCGAATAAACGAGAAAATGCCAAACTTTGAATTCATATCCGCCGTTCATCCTAGCGCCATCATCGGTAAAAATGTAACCATTGGTCCAGGTGTCGCTGTGATGGCGGGAAGTGTCGTCAACCCGAACACGCGACTCGAAGCACACAGCGTCGTCAACACGATGTCTTCTGTCGATCACGATTGTCACCTCGCACCGTTTTCTTCTGTGGCGCCTGGTGCTCACCTTGGTGGCAATGTTCGTCTTGGCGAACGTTCTTTCATCGGGATGGGCGCGACAGTCATCCATAATATTCACATCGGGTCCGATACCGTTGTCGGCGCCGGCGCGACCGTCGTTTCCAATCTACCGAGCCAAGTCATCGCTTTCGGAACACCGGCCAAAGTAACACGGAAACGTGACATTCAAGAAAGATATTTATAGAAAAAAGTTCCAACCGTTATCCATCAATCGGTTGGAACTTTTTATTATTCACATATATTTGTTGTCGCATTATGTCGCATCCTTTATGAAACATAAAATTTTCGACCAAAAGCGACAAAATAATAAGGAAAATCGTTCGAATTTAGGTAAATCAAAATGTCCTTATATTATAATATTTCATACATATTTTTATTTTTTTATAAAACTATTTCACGAAGGAGATTGCCCATGAACATTCTCATTACAGGGGGCTATGGTTTTTTAGGCAGTTCGATTGCCGAGCGATTCTTCAAAGAAGGGCATCGTATACATATTCTCGACAATCTCATATCTAGTTCAAAAGATACAATCGACTTCAAACATCGCCACTTATCGGCAGACGTGGCCGACCGTAAATGTGAGACATTTTTCAAAACGTATGCGTTTGATGTCGTCATCCATTGCGCGAACAGTTCAACCGAAGAGCACTCACACCCAACAACAGATGGTCTATTCAACTTGTTGTTTTTGTCTGAAAAATATGGAGTTAAACAGTTTGTCTCCTTTTCATCAGCTGATGGATTCGAATTCGATATCGAAACAGACATACCTGAGACAGCGTCACTCGTTCCACGCTCGCCTTCTGCATTAAATGAACGACACGGCGAGGAGTACTGCCTACACTGGGGCAATCACTCTGCACTCGCTACATTAGTTTTCCGCTTGTCTTCCGTGTATGGACCGAAGCAACATGTTAGTCTCACGAGTCGATGGATCCACGACCTCATGTCGACGACCAATCCAGAGCATCTCCGTCTTCCTTTATCACATGACAGTCAAACTGATTTCATTTTTATCGGAGATGTAGTGGAAGCCGTATATCGGGGCGTGATCAGTGAATTATCGGGACTGTATCACCTGTCTTCGGGTGAACCGACTTCGATTAAATCATTCTGCGCATACCTAGGAATCCAACCACCACTTGCGAATCAACATGTACCGAAACACCAGCCCAAACTCGACAACCGTAAATTGAAGACAGATTTGGACTGGGTGCCTCGATTCGGTTTGGAAGAAGGACTGCACGTAACGAAAAGTTATTATGCACAACAATCCTCATCCTCATCGCCTCACCCGATTTCAAAAGAACGTCGATTTAAGAACATACTCAGCCATCCGGTTCTACGAACACTAGAGAACCTCACGCTGTTCCTTCTGTTTTTCATCGGCTCTCTTCTGTTGACGCCGATTGTGGATACGCCGGACTATTGGTTCATTTACGTCCTCTTAGCAGCACTATTGTTCGGTAAGTCCCAAGCACTCATCGCTTCCCTCCTCGCTGTCGGGGTCCACCTCTACGAAAGTGCATCGATTGGTCGAAACGTCTTGTCTCTCTTTGTCGACAACTCGATTTTGGCCACGTTCACGATGTACTTATTGATTGGACTTGTCGTCAGCTATGTGATGGAACGTAGAAATATCGAAATTCAATTTCTAAAAGACGAGTTGGCCGCAACGACCGAACGGCATACGTTCTTGAGCGAAATCTACGAAGAAACGCTCACCATCAAAAACCAGTTACAGCAACAGATCCTTCACTCAGAAGAGAGTATCGGAAGTGTGTACGAAGCGACGCGTGCCCTCGACAGTTTAGAACCGGAAGGACTGTTCGTCGGATCGATTTCGGTTTTGGAGAAGACATTGAAAGCGAAACATTTTGCGATTTACATGGTCAATCAGTCATCTTTCGCCCGACTCGCAGCAAAATCGGCCGATCCGACTTTCACACCGCGTAACTCGTTAGAAATCGTAGAACAGACGGTGATTCACGAAGTGGTCACTTCTTCCGATATTGTTTTCAATACATCGTTAGCGGCTGGTGAGCCTTTATTCGGTGCCCCGCTCATTCGTCAAGGCGAAGTAGTGGCCGTTGTCCTATGTTACGAAGTACCATTCCAGAATTTGACCTTGTCTTACCGCAATTTGATTGACGTCATGATCCGCCTCATCAACTCTTCACTCGATCGATCGCTCGGGTACATTCATGCGATTCAATCTGATCGCTATGTCGGCAACACGAATGCATTGAAACAAGAGTACTTTGAGCGTATCCTCACTCAAAAAGAACAGGCACAACAGGAATTAAATATCCCATATACGCTCCTGCTCATCGCAGAAGATAACAGTGAATCCGTCATCCAGAGCACGGATACGACGTTACGGACGACCGACTATTTAGGTTTCCGAACGGATGAACGATTGTATGCCATCCTGTCGAACGCGACGAAAGAAGAGTCGCAAATCGTCATCGAACGCCTCGCACGTAAGGCGATTCGTGCCGAAGTCGTGGAGGACGTCACCTATGTGGATTAACCTCTTGCTGGTTCATTATGGCGTGTCTTTACTCGTCTTGCTTCTTTTGTTCGTGAAGCGTCGCGAAGACGTCATGCCAAGCTTCTTCTTGTTGTTGGCGCTCCCCTTTTTCAGTTGGGGAATCCTCTATTATTTGCAACGCTCGAAGCATAGAGATGCCGAACTGCCAGATTGGTTACTTCGAAAAGAGACGTATGAAGATGTGTCGCTTCAACGACCGGACTTGATGAACGAAACGAATATGATTTCCCTACAAGATGCGCTCATCCTCAACTCCAACCAAGTGAAGCGGAAGACGCTGATGAACATATTAAAAAATGACTTTCTTCAGCAAGCCCCGCTTCTCGCAGCAGCGCTCAAGAGTGAGGATAACGAGACGTCGCATTATGCGGCAACCGCGCTGCAACAGGCAAAATCGTTGTTATCCAAACAACTTCGACACGTAGAACGAGAGCTAGCAGAACGTCCGAACGACTTAAGTGTCATGATTGACTACTTAAACATTTTGAAGCAGATGATCGATATGGAATTTTTAGATCGACGTACACAAGTGAAATATACGTATTCCTACTTACATGCGTTAACCACCTTGATTGAACTGGGAGGGATGATCAATCCCGACTACCATGCCGAACGAATCCGGGTGGCGCTTTCTCTAGAAGAGTATGACCAGGCGTTTGCAGCGAGCGAACTCTTTTTAAGACAGTATCCACGTCGTGAACAAGCCTATTTCGAGGCGATGCACGTTCATTATGTGATGAAGAACGTCAAACAAGTGCATCATATGGTCGACGCGCTTCGTGCATCCGACATTCGTCTCTCTCCAGAGGGACTCCAACAATTACGATTTTGGATATAGGGGATTTTTTATGAAATATACATTTAAGATTCAAAAAGGGATGTATTTAATCGGTGGCTTTATCGCGCTTTTTGGCTTCATCTTCATCCTGATTCGTTCAGATGTTGTCTTAAAGTTCCCACTGTTCTCAGAGAGTAATCCGACATCAATCCAATCACAATCCGTCTCTCGTGCAAATGGGATGCTCGACTCCTATTTAATATTGAGCAGTACGAATGATGAACAGCTTGCGGAGCGTCTCCAGGAACGTTTTCGTTCGATTGGTAAAGAAAGCACTCTCAAGAATATTGAACAACTGACGTCTTTAAAGGATGAGAAGACGGTCATCATCGCGACGGAACATCTCGACCGTTTAAAAGACCGAAACATTCTTCTCGATTATGTCCAAAAGGGCGGGACCGTCTTGTTTGCCATACGCCCGTCGCCGAGTGATCGACTGATGGAGATGTATCGCCAGATCGGGATCATCGAAATCGGATCATTTGTCGAGACGACTGGCATTCGATTGACCTCTCCCTTTTTCGGAGAGGATGCCGCCAAGTCATTTGAGTCAGAACGTCTATTGAACTCATCACTCGCCTTACGGATTGACCCAGAGGCCAACTTACTCGCCACGTCTTCACAAGACTTGCCTTTACTGTGGTCAAAAACATACGGGGCAGGCCGATTCATCGTATTCAATGGCACGATGCTTTCCGAGTTCAACCAGCAGGCGCTTCTATTTGTCGGTCTCGCCCAAGGAGAACCGGTGCTGCGACCGATTTTGAATGCAGAGGTCACGACGCTTCAAGGTTTCCCATTTTTAGCCTCGAACGAGCGCCTCGTGACAAAGTCGATGACCGACCGTGACTACTTCCGGAACGTGTTTTGGGCCGACGTACAGCGCCTCGGCGCCAAATACGGGTTGAACTATGTCCTCGCCACGACGAGTCCTTCGTTGAATCCGACACCGGCAACCTCTGCATATTCGGAAGACTTAGCGTTTTACGGACGAGAGACACTACGATCCGGCGGAGAAATCGCCGTCTCAGGTTCCTCCTCCGAAGAGATTCGCGCAACGAAAACACAGTTTGATTACGCGTTACCGGGTCTCACCATTAAATCGTCTTATCTGACTGATGGAGAGACAGCTCAAGGAGTGTTTGATGATCATACGACAGAGATCGGGACGGCCAGTTTTCCAATAAAAATGGAAGCGGTCGTACAACTGCCATCGGCCCCGCTCGACTTTTCCGACCCGGACTGGACATCTTGGACGCTTTTCAACGAGCTTGTGACAAGTGGGAGTGTCTCGATGACGCTCTCTCCTCAAAGCATCACGTCACAAGCAGAAGGCGAGACGTTGGTCACAGCCTTTCAATCTGTCTTAGATGAACAACGTCGCGACGTCCCGTGGCTCCGCTCGATGAAAGCATCGGACGTTGCTCAAAACCATCACTTTTTTGAAGGTCACGTGTATGTCAGTCAGTCAGAAAACGTGTATACCTACACGTTGGACGAAGCAGCTGGCGAAACGTACTTTTACCTTCAATCTTCACAAGAGATTGAAGATGTGGACCAGTGCGAAGTCGAACGAATCGGCCCTGACCTATATCTCGTCAAAACCGAAGCATTATCCTTCTCAATCCGATTGGAGGCGAAATGATGAAGATTTGCTTGATTTCAGAAGGCGCGTATCCTCACGTGACGGGTGGTGTATCGAGCTGGATTCAGTCGCTCATCACCGAGATGCCCGAGCATGAGTTCATCGTCTACTCCATCTCGGCAAAAGAAGTGAAAGGAAGTAAACCGAAATATCCCATTCCAGAAAACTTGGTCGAACTGCATGAGATTCACCTCGGTGATTATGTAGATCAGAAGATCGTCAGTGGAAAACGTTACAATCTGACGGACGCAGAACGTCTCGCCTTCCTTTCCCTCATGTCGGAACGCCAGACGGACTGGGACGTATTGTTTCAGTTCTTCACGAGCGGTCGCATCGATTCGGTCATGAACTTCCTTGGCAGTAAAGATTTCTTCGATATCGTCAGCACGCTTTGTGAGAAACGGTTCGTCCAAGTACCGTTCACCGATATGTTTTGGGCGCTCCGCTCGATGCTGCTACCGTTGTTCGTCTGTATCGACCACAAAGTACCGGAAGCGGATGTCTATCATAGCGTCTCGACCGGCTATGCGGGCGTACTCGGCGCACTCGCAAAATATCAGTACGGCAAGCCATTACTCTTAACGGAGCACGGGATTTATACACGGGAACGTGAAGAAGAAATCATCAAGGCCTCGTGGATCAAAGGTTACTTTAAAGATGTATGGATTGATTATTTCTATAGTCTCTCCTACTGCGCTTACGGCTATGCTGATGACGTTAGCACGTTGTTCGAAGGGAACCGAGAGATTCAACTGGAGCTCGGTTGCCCGCCGGAGAAGACGTTCCTCGTCCCGAACGGCATCGATGTGTCTCGCTTTTCACCTGAAAGTCGGACGACACGTCCTGGTCTGCACATTGGTGCCATCCTTCGGGTCGTCCCGATCAAAGACGTCAAGACGATGCTCCAAGCGTTTGCCATCGTTCAGGAGAAATTCGCGGAATCCCAGTTTCATCTCATCGGACCTTTAGATGAAGACGAGGAGTATTACGAGGAATGCCTCGAACTCGTCGACATGCTCGGACTCAAACATGTTCATTTCACCGGTCCAGCGAATGTCCAAGACTACCTGTCCTTTTTAGATATCCTCGTCCTCTCGAGCATCAGTGAGGGACAACCGCTCGTCATCCTCGAAGGGCTCGCCATGGAAATCCCGTTCGTCTCGACCGACGTCGGGGCTTGCCGTGAACTGCTCGAAGGTCCGAACGACCGCTTCGGAAAAGCCGGTAGCGTCGTTCCCGTCATGCATTTTCATCTATTGGCGCACGAGATCATCAAATTGGTCGAACAACCTGACGTACGCCAAACGTATGGGGAGAATGGACGGTCACGCGTCACGAATCACTACACCTTACCGATGATGATTGACGCATATCGTACTTATTATGAGAAAGGAGAACGTCATGGCCGGAATCGGATTTCAATTGAAACGACTGTATGACAAATCAGGATTTTTCGGGCAGCTCCGTGCGTACGGCTATTCGGCCATCACGGCGGTCGGTCCGATGTTCCTCTCCATTTTGCTGATCACCGCATCGCGTGAATGGTTGCTCTACTTGAACGTCGGCGCGAGCGAAGTGAACATCTATATGGCGGCCGTCCAGTACACGTTCATCTTCTCGCAGCTGTTGACGGGTGGATTTTTATTTACGATCTCACGGTTCGTGGCGGACCAGACCTTCTTAGAGAAAGAAGAAAACGTCTTGTCCTCGCTATACGGACTCATCAGTCTGATCGTCATGATTGGTCTGGTCATCTCTGTCTTGTTTTATATGAGGTCACCCCTCCCGTTCAGCTATAAACTTGTGACGTATCTCTATTTCACACAGCTATCTGTCATCTGGATTTTATCGATGTACGTGTCCGCCTTAAAAGACTATAAAAAAATCGTCACGAGTTATGTCCTCGGGACGTTGGTCGCAGCGTTCTTCATTTGGTTGTTGACGTCCCCGCTCGGTCATCAGACGGCGACGTCGGTATTCATCGGACTAAATCTCGGTTTCTTCGTCATTTTGATCCGATTGTTTCGCGACATCCATCATTATTTCCAAGTAAATAACCGCAACTACTTCTACTTTTTAGTATATCTCGAGAAGTATCCGCTTCTTTTCTTGATCGGAACGGCCTACTACTTCGGATTGTATGGACATAACCTCGCCACCTGGTTCAGTGACCGAGCTATCATCGTGGGGGAGACGTATTTGATGGCGCCGTATTACGACACGCCGGTCTTCTACGCCTACTTGAGCGTCCTTCCCTCGCTCGTCTTGTTCATGGTGACGCTCGAGACGACGTTTTATACGTCTTATAAGAAATATTACGGTCGGATTTTGAACGGGTATCCGTTCCAAGACATCCAGACCGCCAAGCGTGAGATGTTCCGCGTCCTCGGCTCAGAGCTCTTATTCATGGCCCAAGTCCAGATGCTCGTCACGTTCATCTTCTTGTTCCTCGGTGTCCGTTTATTGCCGTTCCTCGGCATGACGCAAAATCAGATCGACATCTTTATCATCGTCGTACTCGGTAGCTGGTTCTTGAGTCTCGTCATCACGATTTTCTTGATATTGCTGTATTTCGACGAGCGACGCGCCGCCATCCAGCTGACAGGATTTTATGCGGTCACAAGTTTCCTCGTGACGCTCGCCCTCGTCCTGTTGTTCGATGTATATGGCATCGGCATGTTCCTCTCTGCCATCCTCGCCTTCATGTGGGGAACCAGATTACTCATCCGGAGCTTGAACGATATCGACTATACGACGTTCTGCTCGCAGCCAATCGTCTATCAAGAAGTAACGACAAAAACGGAGCTATTTTTACGACGCATCGGAAGTCTGTCTTAGAAGGAGTTTATATGTATGAAGCGTTTGCCTTACCCGAGAGTGATGATTGGCCTCATCATTCTCTTCTTCCTCTTGTTAGGGATACAGGCCTCATTAAAAGCACCTGAATCAGGCGCGACATCGACGGAACGTTCAGAGGCGACGAACGAGGTCGCCACACTCGAATCAACGTTCAAAGAAGATAAACGCGTCTACGACAAGCATGACGGGAACAAGCTCGAGCATGTGTATGTCACCATCTTCGACCAACGTACCGTTCCTGAAAATGATTTGACGTTGTATGACTTGAACGAGTCGTACAAACAGTACAGCAACCTCGAGAGCGGTCCGAAGCTATATGTCCATTTCGAGACCGGAGACGCGAAAGGACCGGACGGCATTCAACTGTTCGATGAACAGGAAGTGAATGCCACAATTGAGTTGCGTGGTCGTTCGAGTCGGTTAGCCCCACAAAAGTCTTATAAGATTCGCCTCCAAGACAATGCAGGGCTTTGGTATGGCCAAAGTGTTTTAAATTTAAACAAACATCCGGGTGACCCAACTCGTGTTCGAAATCACCTAGCATTTTCTTATTTTGAGAAGCTCGACCACCTCTCAAGCCTTCGAACTAACTTTGTACAGTTGCATGTCCGAGATATGACCAATCCAGAGGTGGCCGATACATTTGAAGACTACGGACTCTATACCCACGTCGAGCAATTGAATGAAGAAGCACTCGCCGCACGCGGGCTCAATCCGGACGGTCATTTGTATAAAGCCGAGAACTTCGAGTTCTTCCGCTATCCCGACAAGCTTTTACCGACCGATGACCCAAACTACGACAAAAAGGCATTCGAGTCGGTGTTGAAGATCAACGGGTCTGACAATCATGACGAACTGTTGACGATGCTCGACGACCTGAATGATATGTCAAAACCGTTTGACGAGACGTTTGAAACATATTTTGATAAAGAAAATTATTTAACTTGGCTCGGTACGAACATTTTGTTCGGAAACTATGACACGATGTCTTCTAACTTTTATTTATATAGTCCACTCAATTCTGAAAAGTGGTACTTCCTCCCTTGGGACTTTGATTTCCGTGCATGGGATTATAATGATTTGCTTGGAATCAATGACTCCATGCCTGATTGGCAAAAAGGCATTCAGCGCTATTGGGGGTCTACGTTACATCGTCGTTATTTACGTGACCCTGCCAACGTGGAAGCGTTAGTGAACAAATTAGAAAAGCTGTCGCAAACAATCAATCCGAATACGACGAAACAAATGCTGGAAATGTATTATCCGGTCGTGTCTCCAATCGTTAAGCGGGTCCCTGACTTACGCTATTTGAGTATCGAGGCAGACCAGTTTGAGGAGAATTATTGGAAATTAACTGATACAACAACGACTTATCATCAAAGTTTTCTCGATTCACTCGAACGACCAATGCCAATCTTTTTAAACTACGAACGTAATCAAGGGAAAGATATTTTCAAATGGGACCCTTCTTATGATTTACAAAATGATGATCTAACTTATCACTTTGAATTGAGTAAGTCTCCAGACTTCAACACGCATATCATCAATAGTGACAAGATGACTACCTTCTCCTACTCCACTTCACCACTTGAAGCAGGTCGCTACTATTGGCGGGTGATAGTGACAGACGCAAAAGGAAATACACAGATTCCATTCGACGTATACAAAGGTGAAAATCGCACTCGCTATTGGGGCGTCCAACAAATTGTCATACCAGGAGAATCATCATGAAACGATTCCGACATGAGTTAAAATATTTTATCAATGAACAGGACTATCATACGCTTCGTGAACGCATCGCCACGATTTTGAAACAAGATGAGCATTCCGTCTCTCGTGACGGCTACTTGATCCGAAGTCTCTACTTCGACAACGTCTACGACCACGACCTGATTCAAAAAAACAGCGGCATCTTCCGTCGGAAAAAATTCCGCATCCGGACGTATAACTATTCGGACGCTGTCATTCGACTCGAGAAGAAGAACCGCCAAGGCGAATATATCCTCAAGTCATCCGTCGCCATCACGCGCGAGGAATACGAACAGATTTTAGATTGGGAGTATGACTTCTTGCTCGAGAAGACCGAACCGCTCTACCACGAGTTTTATTCATATCTCACGGGGACGATCATGCGCCCTCGGGTCATCGTCGATTATGTACGCGAGGCATATGTCGGCAGCCTCGGTAACGTCCGGGTCACGTTTGACAAAGAACTGAGTTTCGTCACGAACAGTGTCGACCTGTTCGAACAAAACCCGGTCTCCGAAGAAGTACTCGATTATCCGAAGACGATTCTCGAAGTGAAGTACGACGAGTTTTTACCGGACTATATCCGGCAAGTGTTACAACTTCATACCCATCAACGTTCCGCCATCTCGAAATATGTGCACTGCCGGATGGCGAGCATTCAATATCACGGAATATAGAAAGTGAGAGCCTATGGACACAACCGTAAACTTTAACGACATTATCAAAAACAGCTTTTTAAACGAGTTCAGCTTCGGCAACTTGTCAATCATCGACGTCATGCTCGGATTGCTCACGGCCTTTTTAGCGGGGAGCTTCATCTATTTCATCTATAAGACGACCTATCGCGGCGTCCTGTATAGCCCGAGCTTCAATGCGACACTGCTCATCATGACGATGATTACGTCACTCGTCATCATGACGATTTCGACGAACGTCGTCCTATCGCTCGGGATGGTCGGGGCGCTCAGTATCGTCCGCTTCCGGACGGCGATCAAAGATCCGCTCGACGTCGTGTTCATGTTTTGGGCAATCGCTGCCGGGATCTCGAGTGGTGCTGGGCTCTACTTTCTGACCCTATTCGGCGCAGCGGTCATCGGAGCCGTCATCGTCAGCCTGGCTCGCAAAAAACATACCGATACGCTTTATCTTCTCGTCATCCATTACTATGAGGACGGGAACGATGAAGTGCGACGGGAGCTCCAACAACTCGATTACACGCTCAAGTCGAAGATTGTACGAAAAGACGTCGTCGAACTGACGGCTGAAGTCCGATTGAAAATCGACAACACGGCCTTTATGAACCGATTGAATGACATCGAGGAAGTGCGAGATGTTTCTCTTGTTCAATACAATGGGGATTATGCTGTTTGATGCAACGGGACCGATTCAACAATCGGTCCTTTTCGTATGCAAAAAAGCGAAAGGGATCACCTTTCGCTCTCACAATTGAATATTTTGCGTGGCTGTCACCGGATAACGACCGAATGCCCACGTATGGTCCGCGCGAAGCGTTGCGTCTGAGACGAGGAAGTAATCGAGTCGCCCATTCCCAGGTTGGTTCGGGACCGGGTCGTTCCACGTCGTATCGAGATGGTACCATTCGTTATTCACACGGACGAGGTTCCACGCATGAAGACCACTTGCGACCTCCCCGGAAATATAACGTGCTTCGATGCCTGCCGCCTCTAACAATAAGAGCGTCGTCAGCGCATAGCCTTCACACACCCCTTCCCCGTTGAACAAGATCGAATACGGCGTATATGGACTGGCTAGACTATCTAGATTATAGGCAGTGTGCGAGACGACATAGTCGTTCACGTATTTGATCTTGCCGACTTCGTCCAAATCACGCGGCATGTCGCGAATCACTTCGTTGACGCGTTCTTGTACTTGTGCGGCCTCGGAAGCCGTCATGTCGTAGTTCAGTTTCATCTGTAAGTTGGAGACGCCATTCTGCTCAATTCATTTCGATTCCCCTCCACGCGAGAGTCGATACACGTAGATATGATGGCGCTCGATCCAATCCCACGCCGCATCCATCGTCTGTTGCATGTCTTCCGTATCTCCTGTATAAGGAATCGTGAATGTCTCATCAAAACGGGTCATATGATAGGCGATAGCTGTCCCAAGCGTTTCGGCTGAGTCAATTTCGTATGGGAGTTTGAACGACTTCCCGAGCACGGTCGTCTCACTTTCGACGTGTTGTGGACCAAACCAGTTCGCCACGTCAAACGACTTCGTTTCTTGCGCGACGATATTCCCACTCACACCCGCGATCCCGAAAAAGATCACCGCAAGAACCCCTCTTCCGACAAGAAACAAGGAAGACAACCATCCATATTTCAACACACGATTCAGCTCATCATTGACGGCTTGTTCGAGTTGAGTGCGCTTCATCAAATTCCTTCCGTTGAGCTGAAAGACGACACCGCGATAAATGGGATCGAGTATGTCAAACTGACGCCCGGGATGATGCTTCGCAGCACGTAACGCATGACGGGCCGAGAATAAGCCGGCACGTAAGCGCGTGTGAATTCGAAACATCTGAAAGGCGCGCACTCCTAAAAGACAACCCAAAGGTAAACAAATCAGCAATAAAGCCGTTCCAATCATCACAGGACTCATACATCCACCCTCACAACAGTAGTCACTTCCATTTTCATCACAAAACAATAGAAAAATGATTCTCTTCCTAGCTAACACAACCAATTATTCATTATGTAATAATGATATGTACGTATGGTTACCACGAACATTTTATAACCACGTTCATTATTTTCTCTACTTCCTACATACTTTTATTGTTTACTTGTCTCATCAATGATTTTAGGAGGAACCTATGTCTTACTCACTCGATACCATCTTACAACTTGAAAACTCGACCGAATTCAATCGTCTTCACCAACAGTTCCACCAATTCAATCCGCTCAAAGTACTCCGCGTCGACCAGTACGAAATCCGTCACTCGAACGTGCTCGCCTGGTTATTCGACCCGAACGAGAATCACCGCCTCGGCAGCTTCTTTTTACGAAAAATCCTCATGAATCTTGTCACGAAAGCAGAGAATGAAGAGAAGATTGATGCCTTTGATTATTTGGCGTTTCTGCACACACCACTATCCGATGCAATCGTACATCGTGAATGGTCAACGAATGGCAACGGCGCCATCGACTTATTAATTGAAATCCCGTCTTTGAATATCATCCTACTCATCGAAAACAAATTTCACTCTGCTGAATCGAACAATCAACTAGAACGATATTTAAACAGTGTGATGACGCGCTATCCAGGTTGGGATATCCTTCCTGTATTTTTGACCCTATCTGGGGAGTCACCATCGCACGATGCGTATTGGATGCTGGCATATGAAGATGTTTTGCAAATCATTCATCAAGAACTTGAACTCAATAAAGAGACAATCGCCGATAGCATTTACGACTTTTTAAGTTTTTATGTGGCACTCCTCGAGGAACAATTAGTCGAAGATGAAGATACGATGCAGATGGCGATGACACTCTATCAAAACTATGCATCTGCTATTCATTTGATTTGCGCAAATGCCTATCGAGATACGCATCGTCAAAAACAAATTGAATTACGGACAGCCGTGGATACGCTTAACGAATTATCTTCTTCTCAGCGCGACCACCTGACGAAAATTTATTCGAAGAAACGCAAAACGATTGACTACATCTTTAAAATTGGGAGCAATGTCATGTACCAAGCATTTCGACTATTTGCGGACCGCTTTACACTACCGGAACACTTACATCGCCCACACGCAAAAGTACCGAATTATGTTCCTTCATCGTGGGCTCCTTTTTTAGAAAACATAGGTCCACTTGAAAGTCCGTATTGGCGTGGATATGGATTAATTATTTGGTTCTCACGAGAATGGAATCAAGACTTGAAAGTTCACGTAGAAGTAGGACCGATTGACTATCCAGAGCGCTTGCGACTGCTTAGCGCCCTGCAGGAACAAAATGTATCATTCCGTCCTTCAGGTATGCTTGAAGGAAAAAAATATACGAAGATTTACGTTTCGAATACACACGTTGAGGACTGGACAGATCCTGTCTGCGTGGAACGAGCGATGACTTCACTCGTGACGACAGATTCTTTTAAAGAGTTTGAAACCATTGTTTTGAATACATTGAATTCACTTTACTCACATGCACAATAATCTTTTCAAAAAGCACCTGCTCATTTAATGAGATGAGCAGGTGCTACTTATGTTTCTAGAGCTTTCTGATAAATCACGGGTATTAGATCACCCCTTAAAAACAGTGGATGTTTCGGATAGTTACCTCTGACCGTTCGTTCTAGGCAATAGCTATCGTGTTCGCGCAATAAATGAAGGGTCTCTTGAATTCGTCTCGTCTTGAGAGGACTTGGGAGAGCTTGTCCCCACGCAACAATGACTTGTTCCGATTCGCGTACCATTTCTAAAATATGATGGTCGTTCTCTGGACCAACTGGATCATCAATATTCTTTAGTGCGGTTGGATCTGTAGAAATGTAAGCAAATAAATTCGCTACTTTTATGCCATCGTAACCCCATTTTTTTGCATAACTTATACATTTACGAAGAGTCGGATCAGGTTGGGTTTGATTTCCGACACTAGGATTTAACATGATGAATGTAACGTAGCGCCCCCCATCATTCCACTCACACGTAAATTGATATCGATACTTTTTTGATTCGTCAATCAATGCATGAACACGATAAGATAAATCCCAATTGCCGCTCACCTTACCATCTCCTCTTCCTATTATTAGCATGATTATACACTAATAAAATGTATAATTTTTTAATAATTTGTAACTGAAGTGAATGACTAAATATTAACAACAAGACCAGTCTGTTTTGCCTCAGGCAATTTGAACTGATCTTGTTGTTTTATGCATCTATTTTTTGATACCGTTTCAACTTCTCAATTAGTCCTTCTTGAACCTGTAGAGCTTCTTGTCTTTCGATGGCTCGTGATTCTGATAATTCATCTACAATCTCAGATAACTTTACAATGCCTTCATGGAATAAGCGCATCCGATCTTCGAAATGGTTCGACATCGCTTTCATCTGTTCTTGAGAAGAACTAAATGCCTCATTCGACTCCTCGACATGCTCATTTACAGTATTGAGTTCTTCCTGTATATCTTGCAACAATAAATTTTGATTCTTCACTAACCGAGACAGTTTCGTACCAAATTCTGATTGACTTTCTGTATGTGTTCGTTGCGTCTCGAGTTGATGTTGTATACTCGTATGCATTCGTTCCAATTGTTCGAATTGCGTATGCAATGCAGTAGACAAACGCTCCATACTTTCTGTAATCAACACTTGGCGTTGTTCATCTCGTTTCCCCTGCTCCGTGTGAACGTGTTGCGAGTTTTCTTGAATACGCGAAAAACGCTTCTCTTGCTCAAGGTGTTGCTGCCGATTGGTTGTGAAAAACTCATCCATTTTCAAAAACCATTCTGCTTGATGACAATTCATAAGTGCGAACAATTCGGTTTGAGACTGTTGCGATTGGTGCGACAGAACGTTCTGCCAGTTGTTAAGCTCGCTCACAAGAGCTTGTTGATTCTCAGAAGTTTGTTTTTTTGACTCTTCAAACATGTTAAAGAGTGTCTGACCGACTGCGAAAATCGCTAACGAGAATACGCCAATCAACGTCCATTTCACCCAATCTGTCGTTTGTGTGATGGCCGCGAGCGAACCTGCTGCAATCGCCATGGTGACCGATAGTTGATAGTTCTTCATTTCAAATCCTCCAATTTCACTTCCTCATGCCATTCAGGAAGTGTTTCATAAAAAAGTTGCATAGTGTCTTTCGATACTTTTTGACCCATAGCATGTTCGAGGGTTGTCCATTTTTCTAATGCTACTTTTGGATAAATCGTTTCTAGGAAAATGGTTGCGACATCATCTAGTCGTTTCGTTCGTTCCACCACAGACAATGCTTCTAACGCTTCACAAAATCGTCGCCAATCTTCCAGACAATCTGGTCGATATCTCGTTAGAAACTGTGATAGATTACTTTCGATTTTTCGACAGTTCTCATCCAGCAAATGAATCATTCAGACTCCCCCATTTCCTTAACACTTGTAACCACTGAGCCACATCCCGCTTTCCATACAAATCAAGCGTTCCAATTTGCTCCAGTTGAATTAAGCGTTTGACCACTTGTTGAAAATAAGGCCGGGGAGGGTAGCCATAGTAGAGCCAAGTCTCGTTCAACATATCCATCCCAATGTTCAACCATTCGGTTTGCCATTCTTCATAAGAAACATCCTTTGTCTCAAGGCGAAGACCTGCATGCTTCAAAAAGGATAAAGCGATTGGAGGTACTGATTGATGAAATGATAAAGAATTTTTCTTTAACAAATCCGAAAAAGTAAAGGTGTCAAAGGAAACTTGATGAATCCACGACCACATGTCTCCTTTTAAGACAATATCTTTTGAAATGACGGTGTGACATTGTCTACGATCGAGCAAAGGCTTCATCCATATTTCCAATCGATCCCCTATGACGACGCTGACAGTATGATTCGCCCTAAACGATATATGATGTAAATCGTTCGGATGAACATATTCCACGTCATAGAAATTCGTCAACGTAAATGTCGAGTCTTCTCGAATCGGAAATGGACTAGACGAGGTGACGGATATTTTAAACAATTCAGTGACAAGTCGCGGCTCTCCAACAACAAACAACTTCGTTCTTTGAAACGTGTAGGTGGGTGTCGGTTCATTGCTCAACGCTTGCCAGTACGAATATTCAGAAGTGAGACGGGCAGCATCAATCTGCTGCCCGAGCATCGTCATACACTTCATTTTTGTAAAATCTCCGTTTTCAATTGTGCAATGTAGGCAATCTGACGTTCAATGTTTGCCTCTGATGCATCAAATTCAACTCGTTCAGTTGATTCCTCATTTTTTAGTTTCGTGAGACGTTCTTCCCATTCACCTAATTCTTCACGATAATGCCGCGGTAATTCTTCTTCCATCACTCGTTGAATGTTGAGCGTCTCAAGTTGTAACCATTGCTCGAATGCTTCACCCTCTTCTCGGATGAGCCTGTCTACCGTTCCTTCTACTTGTTCTTGGATGTGTTGTGTCTCAGCCTTTTTCATTGCCTCGATTTCTTCTCGTTCTAACTGTTGAAGCTGTCGTTCGCGTTCGTCTTGTAAATACTGTCGCTTCTGATCGATTTTTTGTTTAAGTGTTTCTTTTTCGCCAGCCTCGCGTAGCATCTCATCTAACAATTCTTGTTTTTTCGTGAAGGCGTGCAACACTTGTTGACGCTCTGCGTGGAAGCGGGCTTGATGCTCGTAATCAATACGCATATCTTGTTGCCGATCAGCATCCATCGATTTACCGATTCGAACAGCAACCGTTTCTAGAGGACTCGTAATTTGATCAAGCGTTTTCCACATCGAGACCTCTTTCTTAGTAGAACGTTTTTCAGTCTCCACTACCGCAGTTTGCGCAATGATTGTTAACATCTCTTTCCTTCTACGTTTCGCCGCTTCTTTTGGATTTTCTTGTTCATTTTCAGAGTTCTCGTCTTGACGCTGTTCTTGATTTTGTTCTTGCTCATTTTTCTCTTGTTCTTTGTTTTGTTGGTCTTTCGCCATTTTTCCAGTTGTTTGCTTTACGCCTTCAGTAATTGCAACTTTCCCTGCAACTTTCCCACCTGCTTGCGCTCCCGCACTGACCCCTTGTGTCAGTACAGCCAATGCAACTGCAGCACCAATATCTGCGACACGTCCGACCATTTTCATGGTTTTTTCCATTTTGTGAGGATCAAACGATTCATCAACGACGTATACGGGCTCATATGGTTGATGCAACATATCTTGTAATTTTTCAAGTTCATCACGTAATATCTGGACAGCTTCTGCAGAAGAATCCGATTCCACGATAGCAATCTCAGCTAATTTTGCTTCATGCTCTTCCACCATACGTTGACGCCGTTCATCATAAGCTTGTTGGAACTCATCAAACGACCACGCATTAAAGCTAACCGTCACGTCTCCCTCAATCGGTTGTAACGTATAACGAATCCCACTTAATAGTCCATCTAAGTCACGCTTCACGGAGTCATGGACATTTCTGCGCAGCTCGATTAGTACTTCTTGAGCGACATTTTCATCGAGCTTCGTCATCAATTGAGATTCTAATTGATTCTGTGCCCATTCAAGCTGTTCTTCGATTATTTCTTTCATCTTTTTGTAAGTTTGTTTCAATGATTCGTGAAATTGAGATAATTCAATTTCCACTTGTTCATTCAATTGATTTTTTTGAAGGTGAACCCGCTCCATCGCTTCTTGTAATTGTTCACCTGTCTCGTCTGCACTTAACTTTTGAAGATATAAGTCTTGTTCTAAACGTACGGTCACTTGATCCAACCAATGAATCATTGCATGTACGAAACGACTTTCTTTAAGTGCGTGCGTATTGGTCACTAAATCAGGAATCAACTGTTCAGTTACTTGTGACAAACCGGCACCAGTTTTCGCGCTGACAGCAACAAGTGGATAATACTTGCCAAGCTCTTCAACTAATTGATTCGTCGTATGCTCCATAACTTCTTGAAGCGATGTTTCCGATAAGTGATCGATTTTGTTGATGACAAAATACAAATTTGGTTGATACGGAATCAACTGTTTTAAGTAAAGAATGTCTTCCGCCGTTAGTCCTTGCCATGACATCACATAAATGGCCGCATCACAACGGAGCATCGCTTCTTCAGTCATGCTAATGTGATGGGCATACTTTGTATTGCGTCCTGGTGTATCGACGAGCTGTAGCGTCGGCTGATTCGCAAGTTCAGAAGTAGCAATGTGAATGGATGTCCAGTTTTTCTGTGTACCACTCGCTACATACTGAGAAAATTCTTCTGAACTGACGAATTCAATCTCGCCATCCGTTGTCGTAGCATGAATCTTTGGTTCGCCATAACCGATGGTGGTCAAGATTGTCGTTGACTCATTCGTATGGGTAGGAAGAAGCGATTTCCCGATGATTCGGTTTAGAAGTTCTGATTTCCCGACACTAAATGACCCAAATACGCCGACTCGAACCGTTTGGTCTTGTAAAGAGCCAAACAGAGAGGCAAATTCTTTTTCCTCACGTTCCAATAAACCGAGCTCTTGCTGCACCGTTTCCATAAGGGATTCATTGATTAAGGTAGAAGTACGTTCAATTTGCATTCTTGTAACCTCTCTTTCGCTTGTTCTAAATCTACAGATACACGACTTAATAGTTGTTGAATTCGTTCTTTTTCCTCTGCTGACTCGTTCATCATCTTTTCCATCACGGTTTGTTCTTCGCGGAGACTTGCTAGCAGCTCATCTTGAGCTTCTAAATGTAAATCGATTTCTCGTCTGGCAACTTGAAGCGTGTCACATTCTTCAAAGAACGTTTCAAACTCATCACGTTGTCGTCTTCCGTTACTCTTAATTTGTTTAATGACTCGACGTACTTCTTTTGTCACCATTTTTTTATCCACTTCATTTTGTTCTTTCATCTGTTCGAAACGAATCCGTTTCTTTTCTCTTTCGAGTTCTTCTTTTGCTTTTCTCCACTCTTCCATCGTATCGAATCGACTAACCCCTTCGATGAGACCGTCTGTGTTGTCATGGTGACGAGCTGTCAATTCTCGAAGCGCTCTTCGTAATTCATCTTGTTGCTCAATCAAACGTCCATACTCCTTATTTTCAACCCACATCTTATTTACTTTATCCGATAGAATCACACGCGTTCGAATGACCGTTTTTTCAATACGTTTTGGATTTTGTCCCAGTAATAGTGCGTTGCTCTCTAATTCTTGTTGCAAAAGTTTACGTTCCGTCTCATAGTGATGATTCTTTTCACTCTTTATCCCTTTGACTCTTCTAAGCTCAATTAGTTGTTGGTAGTCTTCATCCATACCTTTCAATTTTTCCTCAATATCCTCAAGCTCAAATTGAGAAGTCGCATGTGTGTTGACTTGTCGCTGCTTCACTTTTAAAGAAACAGGCATTGATGAAATGGCTACCTCTTCTTTAAATTGAAGATCAAATTGCTCGACATACTCATCCATTTCACGCTTCAACGTTTTGGATAGCTTCTTCAAGGATTGCTGGAATAATTGCTCGAGTTGGTCAGTATGTTGTTCTAGATCTTCTTCGATGTCCTCTAAGTCCCCAATCCATTCAATCTGATTCATTGAATCAATCAATTCATTTTCAAGTTGAATGACACTTGTTTTTAAGTCTTCCACACTTTTTTCGATGGACGTGTCGAACGTCTTCTTAATCTCTCTAACTTGTTGATTTAATTCTGTTCGCCGTACGTCGTAACGAAGTTTGAGCAAATCGAACTGTTTCGCCATTTCTTCGACATCAATGGATTGATTCAACACATCCTCAATTTTGTGAAGCAAGCCACCCATGCGTTTATAGTACTGCTCCAAATCAAAGAAAGGAGACTGCAAGGCATCTCTCGTCTGCTCACCGTCAAACAAGTAATGTTCTAACTTCTCTTCGAACATCTCAAAACGTGAGGCAGTACGTAAGTCTTCGATCGACCAATCTACAAACTTATCGGGTTCGACAGTTGCATCATGAGCTTTCAATGCCTGAAGGGCACTGACCGGATAAACTTGGGCCAATGGCACATTACAATATTCGTTTTGACGCAATGCGGTTTCAAGTAATCGAACGACTTCTTCAATCTCATTTTTCGGAATGCCGTCTAACCGGTTTGCGACAAAGAAAATGCGGTCGATCGAATCCGACAGGTCTTTCAAAAACTCAAACTCTGTCCGTTTTCCAGGTTGCTCCATGTTGAAGAGTAGGATGCTAGCCTGAGACGTCCGAATCTTGTCCTTTGTGATACGTTCGTGCTCAGGGTTAAGGGCCTGTAGCCCTGGTGTATCGACAAGAACAACACCGTTCTGGAGATAAGGGGAGTCGATAAATAAATCAACATGTCGAATGGCGTGTGATACATCCAACAACTTACTCATCTCAGTCACATATTGATCGAGTTGGTCAAAAGACACCTCTTCTTCTTTACCGTCATAGTAGTGCACGATGGCACATTCATGACCCGGACCTTCCGTCTGGTGACGGATGAAGTTGATGGTTGCCGTCGTTGGCGTGACACGTGACGGCAACACTTCCTTCTGCAACAAAGCGTTAATAAAGGTGGATTTACCCGTCGAGAATTCTCCAACGACAACGATTTCAAAGCGTTGTTGCAAAAACTGTTTTTCTTGTTGCTGTAGGAGTTCCATCCAATCTTGTAACTCGGTGTAATCAGGAAATACGGATAACGTTTCTTCTGCCGTCTGTTTGGCTTCTGTAAAAAGTTGAGTAATCGCATCAAGTTGTTGAGTAAATTCTTTACGCATGAGTTTCTCCTTTATAGCGAGTCACGTGAAGGTGTTGGAGTGTCTTCGCTTTTTCTTGGTTAATGTATTTCTTAAAATTAATTGTGAATTGGCGTAATGCTTGAGACATCGCTTCATTCGTATCTTCTAGCGCGTCGACAATCGTCGCATGAATCTCCTCGGCTTGTTCATCCATAAATTGAGTGTCTGAAGAACTGAAACGAAGCAATTCTTGAATCTCTTGAATGGTGTCTGTCTCATAGTCGCCTATTTTCTTTTCGTGAAGCCGAATCTCTTCCTCTAGCCTCACTAATTCTTCTTCCGCTTCTTTCATTTGCTTGGCGGATTGCTCCATTACTTGTTGAAGTGTCTGATCATGTTGTTGCTTCAACTGTTCATACCTTTCCGACCACTCATCGCGAGCCGTCGAATCTCTATGCACAGTGCGCTCTTTAAATAACAGCCACTTCCGTTTTACTTCGACGTTCCTTTCGACTTCAGGCATCTTGCCAAGCGATTGAATCTCAAGCTTCCAATCTGCACCAATGTCTGTAACTTTTATGTCACGCTGTTTAGGCAGTTCCTTGAGCTTTTGATCCGCACGTTTAGATGAGTTGATTAACCTCGTACGCTTCGATTTGAACTGTTTCATCTCTTTTGTTCGATTTTCAATCATTTGCATTAAATCCAGTTTTTCATTCAGTTGAACGTTACTCTTCAATTCGACTTTAGCTATATCCCAGTTCACCTTGTGTTCCAAATCGAACACTTCCATCGCTTGAAAGAAGCGAGCAAGTTCATCTTCAATATCTACACGACGTCGGTCCACATGATTCGTAAACAGGGAATGAACCTCTTCATTCCATTGTTTGAGTAAAGATAGACATTCATCTTGATACGTCTGATATTCAGTCATGACGCTTTGAAATTTCGACTTTTCCAAATGCTTATCACTTTCTCGTCGAAAAGTTTTTCGGAATTGTCGCTCTTCTTTATTCTTTTTCATTTGCACTTCTTTCAGTTGAAGGAGCAACTGTTCATCAGCTGAGTCTGAATCAAATGTGATATCTGCTAGCAAGTTCGTCCCATGTGTTTCAATGTGATCGTAACTCTCGATAATCAATTGTCGAAGTCGTGCTTCACGCAGTTGACGCTCTTTTTCCTGTTCTATCGATAAAGACTGATTCACACTTTCGTACGATTCGATTCGTAACATCACTTCTTCATACGCATGTTGCAGACTGTTTAGTTCCGAGCTTTCATAGGCTTTCGTCTCCATATACATAGAAAGCTCTTGTTCAAGCTGCAGAAGTCCCGATTCAGCAAGCAGCTTCTCATTTCCCGAATGTTTAGCTTCAATCGCCTGAAGCGATGCTACCGGAAATATAGCCGGGATATCCGAACAATAGGTAGCTAACCTTTTTTCCATTGCCATTTTCACGTCTTGCCATTGTGTCTCGCTAATCGTGTCATAACGGGTTCCGACAAGAATGACATGTTTGCCTTGTTGGAGAAAGCGTTGAATCAATTCATCATCGACCACATCAATTCCTCGGGGTGCCTGAAACAGGTAAAGTACCGTCGCTGAAGAGAATAAAATATCCTCCGTCGTCTCGAACGCTTCAATCGTTCGTGAGTTCGCACCAGGAGTGTCCACTAAAATCAAATCATCATTGAGAAATGGAACATCGAGATAAAGATCCACATAACGTGGTTCTAAGGATACAGAAGACTCTTTTTGAAAAGTCGTGTACTTTTCAATTTTCTCGGAATCCATTCGCCCTTCTTCAATGACTTCTCCATTAGCAGCAACAGTTTTAAAAGTCGGGAGTTGTCCATTCTGTATAGCAAAGATTCGAGTAATCGTTTTTGTCGTTTCGTTCGTGTGTGCTTTTAAGTATGTATGACCGAGCAATGCGTTGAGCAAAGCTGATTTTCCTGCGCTAAACTGACCGACTGCAAGAATTTGGCTTCTTGTATGTTCAAAGTGGTCTTGAAGATGTTGAATATCGTTTGCAAGGAATGGATCATCTGCATATAAAGAAACCCATTCCTCAAGTGATTGTTTCATTTGCTCTTTACTTAATAATTCCAAGCATAACCCTCCTTGTTCCTCAGTTGTTATTATAAGGAATTTTACGAAAGTGAGTCTTACTTTTTTTGTTAAAGGTCAATAAAATAGTGATTCTTCATAATTAATTGATAATTATTCTAGTTTTAAAAAAAGAGATTGGCTAAATAAGCATATGTTCTCAGAATTCTTGATTTACTAACCAAAAAGCAAAAAAAAACTACCATTTTGTCAAATTGGTAGTCTAGACTAATCTAAATTATTGAAATATTGCACATAATCTTAGGGACGAAGGCTTAAGAACGAACACTTTTAAAATCATTTGTAATGAAGGTGTTTTTGTATGTTCAATAACGAATATTCAAACGAATTGAAATCGAGAGTAGCTTAAGACAAACTAAATGTTCAATGGAGGATTAAAAAAATCATGGAGAAATACGAATTTTAAATTAAGTGCATGATAATTAAATAATCTTGAAAAGAATTATTTCTGAAAATTGTTAAGCCTTTAAGACTTTTAAGAATTTTCACTACTTCAAACTTATTTTCTTAAGAGCACACAAGTTTTACGAACGGGTTAAACACAATTATTTTTTTATAACTAAGAACGTATTTAATGAAAATCAGACTGCCTAAAACCGTTAAAATACGGGAATCAAGCAGCCTGATCAAGATCTTCTAAGTATGACTTATATCGCTATAGGTCAATCTATAAATATTGTTTTTTGTTTCAGGATTAATCGTCAAAATTTCTAGTTTCTAGATATTCTTCATACTCTTTCTCACTATCAACGAAATCTGGAATTTGACTCTCATCGCACCCCTCGCAATAGTATATTTTATCGCCGTATTCGTCTTCATATTCTTTAGAAATTTCAAATTCAATATACTGTTCACAGTCGTCGCAACGGACTATATCTTTTCTTTTCAAGTGTATTCCTAAACATTTTTCACAAATTTCGGAATTTGATGCGTCATCGATATACACTAAGAATTCTACATTAGTTTTGCATTCTTCACACACTTTCATAGCATAGCCCCCTTGAGTCTAGAGTTTTCCAGTTTCTAGATACTTCATTAGTTCCAAATCTGTGTTAAAGGCTGACAGTTCCATAGAGGAATTAGAATTGTTTCTTCTCTTATTAATTTGCGCTATAAGTTTATCATCGCATTTTTGTTTATGAACAATAAAACCTGCAATATATTCACCACTAAAACTTTTTTCAATAACTATTAACGCATTTTGTTTGTCATGAATCCGAAAGCCACAACTATAACATATGAAATTATTCATTTAGTTCACTCCTCCGAAAGATAAATCCAGTGAAATCTCTAATCCTTCTTCAAATTGAAACGCAGTGCTACAATTATAAAGTTCTCACCACACTCTACTAAGTTTAGTCTTTCATATTCTCTTACATTGATATAAATTTCTACAGCAGAACAGTTGATAATAATAGAAATCACTCGGCGTTATTCACTTTTAAAATGCGACTCTCTGAGGAAATAATACTACACATAAGATATTTTTGATACTTTTCTATTAAATATATCAAAAAAAAATAACTTTTTATAAAAAAGTCGTTATTATATAGATGTGTATTAAATAAAATTGTTAAGTTACAAGGAGGAATTTAATATGAATACTTTCGGTACCCATCCAGGAAGTTTAATAAGGGAGCGCAGAAAAGCCTTAAATATGACGCAATCTGTACTTGCAGAAAAAACTGGTATCCATAGAAGTAGTATCATCAGAGTAGAAAAAGGTGACCCTATAAACCAGGAAGATTGGTTTGAAAAAATTGGGCGAACTTTAAAATATTCACCTGAAAAATTAAAAAATAATTATGAATCCTATTTTCAAAAAAGCTCACTCGAATTCACTCCACTGTCATATTCATTTGATGATTCACTTAACTTTATGAACGAGGAATCAAAAAACAATTGGATAAGTGAGTTTATTAATCGCAATGACGGTGACTATGAAATCTTTAGCGAGAGACAATCAATGCTCTCAAAGTATAGAAATGGCAGGGTATTAATAGAAAGATTTCAAGTTGCTATTCACTTACTAACTTCTGCCCTTGTACATTCTGATGTACAATACAAAATTAAAAAAATTAGATACAGCTCTTTCGATGTTAGTTCGTCAATCAACTCTTGGAAAAAACAAAAAAATGATCCAAACATCACTTTTAAAAGTATGATAGAAAATTATAACCTAATACTAGAAGATACTGAAAAGAATTACTCCCTCTTTTTAAAAGAGTTACTTAAAAAAGCTTCTAATCATTACTGGTTAGCGTCAAATTTAAGTCACCCATATGAGATTGGGAAACAACCTGCAAAATTAATTGAAGAATATGCCGTTGAGAGACTTTATAACTTTACCGAAGATGTGTATAGAATGTATGTTGCGACTGATTTCATCATGAATGTTTTGAATAAAGTAAGTATTTATGAATTAATTGAAGAGAAAAAAATCTCAGATTATCTTAAGACTATGCATCCTGAACAGTTATTTGAGTAATAACTTCTTCTTATGTGTGCAACGTTCATTACTAACAAAATACTTTTTGCACATATTTAAGAAACTAAAAAATCGACTCTACCGTGTCATGAACTCGTTTTTATTCTTCAACACAGTAATATAAAAATAAATAATTAATTTTAAATCGTTAAATGTAACCATTATGAGAAAATAGATCTGATGACGCTATTACGTCATCAGATCTATTTTCTCACTCCACCCCAAACCGATAAACCGTCCGCGAGTGATACAACTCACCCGGTTTCAGTTCGATCGAGGTCGCGATGTCTGGATGGTTCGGGGCGTCCGGGAACGCCTGGGCCTCGAGACAAATCGCGCTATGTTTTTGTCGGCCGCTGAGTGTCACTGGCGTCTCTTCACTGAGGAAGTTGCCCGTATAAACGACCATGACGGGTTGATTCGTCTCGACCGTCATCGTCCGCCCGCTCACCGGGTCATATAGCCTCGTCTCTCCGTCCTTCAAGATGAACGGATGATCGAGTCCGCCGGCTTTTGCAATGGCTTCGTCTCCTGACGCGAGCGCTTCTCGGACCGCTTTCCCGTACCGGAAATCAAACGGGGTCCCGCTCACATCACGCAACTCCCCTGTCGGCAGCGATTCCGCATCGAGCACCCCGACCGAATCAGCTGGTAGCGTCAGCTCATGGTCGTGGATGGTCGGGCGTCCCCCGAGATTGAAGTAGTTGTGATGGTTCAGGTTGACCCACGTCAGTTGGTCCGTCTCCGCCGTCATCGTGACGATCAGTTCATTGTCATCTGTCAGTTCATATAACACTTTGAAGAAGACGTTTCCGGGGTAGCCTTCTTCCCCGTCCGGGCTCACATACGTGAACTGGATACACTGCTCGTCGGCATCCATCTCCCAATGACGGGCCGTGATGCCTTTGTCGCCTCCATGGATATGATGGGGCGCCTCGCTTGGGGTCAAGGCGACACCATCGATCTCCGCGTTACGTATCCGTCCGGCAATCCGCCCGACGACCGACCCAAGATAGACCGGGTTTTCTAAGTATTGAGAGACGTCCCCATATTTCAAGATGACCGAGTCGAGATTGCCGTCTCGGTCCGGGGCCGTCAGTTCCGTCATCGCGCAGCCATAGTCGATGGCGGATAGTTTCATGCCGTTGGTGTTTTGAATCGTCGCTTGTTTCACTCGTACAACCACCTTTAGTTCGTTTTCTCTCTCATTCCCGACCTTGGTGTTCCGTACTCCACTTTATCGACATGACTCAAGAGCGAACGGACGAACACATCAAACCGTTCCTGCCCCGTCTCTGTCTGTTTGAAGACTCCGGCGTCTTCGAGTCCTTTCACGAACTTGTCGACGACGGCTTGGTCGACGATTGTTTTCGGGTCGCCTGCCTTCTTCCGTAACGCGTCCGCCCATTCCTGATGCATCGCTTCAACTTCGACATCTTCGGCTGCCACATATCGTACGACTTGTTCGAGTTCTGTCTTCAGGCGTGCCGGTAAGACGGCGAGTCCCATCACCTCGATCAAGCCGATATTCTCACGCTTGATGTGATGCACGTCAGCATGTGGATGGAAGATTCCGTCCGGATGTGCGTCGCTCGTCCGGTTGTTGCGAAGGACGAGGTCGAGCTCATAGCGCCCGTCCCGTCGTCTCGCAATCGGAGTGACCGTGTTATGTGGGACACCGTCCGTATACGGGATGACCTCACTCGATTCGTCCTCATAGTCACGCCAATACCCGAGCAACTGATTCGCCAACATGACGAGTTGTTCTTGTTGACGGGAACGGAGACGGACGACCGAGAGCGGCCAGTAGAGCGTCTCAATCTCGACCTGGTCATAACGCTCCGAGCGATACATCGAGACGACGCGCGCATCGTCCATCGCAAACCGGTAGCGGCCGGCCTGATAATGGTCGTGCGTCAAAATCGAACCGCCGACAATCGGCAAGTCCGCGTTCGACCCGGCGAAGTAGTGCGGGAACTGTGTGATGAAGTCGAGCAGACGCTCGAACGCGCCCCGGTCGATGACCATGTCGCGCACCTCGTTCGACAACAAGATCGAGTGCTCGTTGTAGTAGAGATACGGTGAATATTGGAACGACCATGGCTGTCCGCCGAGCGTGAGCGGGATAACGCGGTGGTTCGCACGCGCCGGGTGTTTCAAGTGTCCGCCGTAGCCTTCGTTCTCGATCGCGAGCAATCCTTTCGGATAGTTCGATGTCGGGGTCGGCTGCGTCCGGGCGAGTGCGATCTCACGCGGGTCCTTCTCCGGTTTGGACAAGTTGATGGTGATATCGAGCGTGCCATAGCGGGTCGGTGCCTTGTACGTGATGTTGTTCGCGATCCGTCGTGTCTGGATATAGTTCGACGCCTGGCTCATCCGATAGAAATAATCCGTTGCCGCTGTCACGTCCGTCGCACGAAGTTCATTGAAGCGACGTGTCACTTCAGACGGTTTCGAGACGAAGACGTTCATCACCTCAGCCATGAAGCGGTCCTTCTCTTCAAGGATCGGTTCGATCAATTCCTGTTCGATCGCATATGCGACCAGCTCCTCTAATGCGTCCGGAATTTCCATCGACGGCACAGACATCGGGACGTCCATATCGAGTTTATGAAGCGTGGCGAGCACACGGTTCCGTGAATAGATCCGATCCTGCTCGTCAATCAACTCTGCACGAATCGCTGCCTCGACGAGCGCCTCAATCGTCACATCAATCATCGTCTCACCTCTTTCGCCTGATAACCGGACGGATGGCTCGCATGCCAGTTCCACGCGTCCGTCAAAATCGTCTCGACCTTTGAACGGGTCGGTGTCCAACCGAGGACGCGGCGAGCCTTGTCGGACGAGGCAATCAACTTCGCTGGGTCGCCGGCGCGGCGTTCACCGAGTCGGACCGGGATGTCATGACCCGTCACGCGACGTGCCGCTTCAACGATTTCAAGCACGGATAGTCCGTTCGCCGTCCCGAGGTTGAACACATCGCTCGTCCCGTCTTCCCGTAAATAACGGAGTGCGAGAAGATGCGCATCGACGAGGTCTTGGACGTGGATGTAGTCGCGGATACACGTACCGTCTTCTGTCGCATAATCATCACCGAATACAGTGATGGCATCACGCTGCCCGTTCGCCACTTGAAGGACGATTGGGATGAGGTGTGTCTCCGGGTCGTGGTCCTCCCCGATTTCCCCGGTCGCGATTGCGCCAGCGACGTTGAAGTAACGGAGCGCGACCGAGCGGATACCGTGCGCCTGGTCACACCAGCGAATCATCGACTCCATCGCAAGCTTCGTCGCCCCGTACGTGTTCGTCGGGTTCGTCAGCGCCGTCTCATCGATCGGCATGACGGTCCGGTCACCGTATGTCGCGGCCGTCGAGGAGAAGACAATCCGCTTCACCCCCGCGTCCCGCATCGTCTCGAGGAGCACTTGTGTCCCGAAGACGTTATTGTCATAGTAAGCGAGCGGGTCCGTCATCGATTCACCGACGAGCGAGTTCGCAGCGAAATGAAGAACGTCCGTGATTCTTTCTTTCGCAAATACCTCTTTCACGAACGCACGGTCACGTAAGTCTCCTTCATAGAAACGGACGTCTTGTGGGATCGACTCGACGTGTCCCGTCTGGAGATTGTCGAGGATGACGACGTCTTCCCCGTCTTTCAATAAGGCACGGACGGCGTGCGATCCGATATAGCCGGCACCGCCGACGACAAGTACACTCATTTCACTTCCTCCTCTACGAGTTCTCGGACGCCGTCCCCGACCGAGGCGACGTAACATGTCGGCGCGTAACCGATCGTCTCTTCATACTTCGCGGATGTCTGTTCGATCATCGCGTTCGTATCCGTTTGTCGAACGATGGCGATGGCACAGCCACCGAATCCTGCCCCTGTCATGCGGGCCCCGATGACACCGTCACAGCCTTGGGCGGCCGCAACGAGCGTATCGAGTTCGAGCCCCGTCACTTCATAGTCGTCCCGAAGCGACGCGTGTGATGCGTTCATCAACTGACCGAACGTCTCGAGTCGTCCTTCTTGTAAAGCAGCGTAAGCGAGTTTCGTCCGCTCGTTCTCCGAGACGGCGTGGCGTGCCCGTTTGCGGAGCGTCTCCGGTAAGTCAATCGCGACTTGTTCGAATGCCTCCATCGACAGCTGCCCAAGTGACGCCACGTCGAATTTTGGTTGAATCAACCCGAGCGCCGTGTCACATTCACGTCGACGTTCGTTATATTTCGAGTCGGCGAGCTCGCGTCGTTTGTTCGTGTTCATGATGACGATATCGTACCCGTCGAGTGCGATCGGTGCGTAATCATGATGGAGCGTCTCACAATCGAGGAGCATCGCCTGCCCGGCTTTGCCCATCCCGATGGCGAACTGGTCCATGATGCCGCTGTTGACGCCGATGAACGTATTCTCAACCTTCTGTCCAAGTCGGACGAGGTCAAGCCGTTCGAGACCGAGACCGTACACTTCATTCAACATGAACGCCGTCACGAGTTCGAGGGAAGCCGATGACGAGAGACCCGCCCCGTTCGGGATATTGCCCGCGAGGAGGAAGTCGAACCCGTGGATGTCGTGCCCGTCTTGTCGAAGGAGCGTGACGACACCTTTCACGTAGTTCGCCCAGTCGTGGCTCGCCTCGTATGTTTCGTCCGTCACCGGGAACGACACGATGCCGACATCTTCAAAGTTGCGTGAGTAGACACGAATCAAATCGTCCTCCCGCTTCTTCACGAGTCCATACGTCCCGAACGTGATCGCACATGGGAAGACGTGCCCTCCGTTATAGTCGGTGTGCTCGCCGATCAAGTTGATGCGACCCGGTGCGAAGAACACCCGGTCCACTGACACGGCGAACACCTCCTCGAATTGTTGTCTCAGCTGTTCCATATCAAATGAAAGCATACGGCTTCATCCCTTCCATCGCTCATGCCGGGTGGATGACCAGGCAATACGCGTCATAGTCTGTTTGTTGTGTGAGGTTTATGCCTTGTTCCATCAAATAGCGTCCGCTCACGCGGCGCCCTTCTAGTTCGTACGTCCGTTCCGGGTCGAGTCCGCGTAGCTTCACGCGCAAGCGGTTCTTCCCGTATTGGCGTCGGTCGGCGTTGACGAGGACGACGTAGTCTTCTCCGTCCGTATAGCCGACGGCGTGGAAGCCGTCCCGTTTGAGCGAGGCGAGACGATGGCTCGTCCCGTGCTGCACAAGCGGACGGATCGTCTTATATGTCGCAATCCATTCTTTCGCCTCTGCCAATTCTTCTTTCGTCCATTCGAGCAAGTTGCCGCCGATGCCGAGCGTCCCTTGCATGGCGCTGACGAACCGGTATCCGAGTGGCAACGAACGATTGTTCAACCAGTTCGGCGCGTCCGTCACCCAGCAGCTCATCATCTTGGCGTTATAGGCGTATGAGAAGCCTTCCTGGATCGTGAGACGGTCGAGTGCGTCCGTGTTGTCGCTCGTCCAAACCTGTTCGACGCGCGAGAGGACACCGAGGTCAATCCGTCCACCGCCACCGGCGCATGACTCGAACGCGACATTCGGATGTCTTTCCCGTAGCGTGTCGAGGATGCGATACACCGCTTCCGCGTGACGGAGCCACAGTTCCTTGGCGTCACATAGATGTGGGCTGTCCGGCTCGGAGAAGGCACGGTTCATGTCCCACTTGATGTAGCGGATGTCGTGTCGTCCGAGCAACTCGTCGAGCCATTTCGTCACGTGCGCCTCGACTTCAGGCAAGGCGAGGTTCAAGACGAACTGGTTCCGCGACGTCGTCGACGGGCGTCCGTCCGTATAGTAGATCCATTCCGGGTGAGCCCGGTACAGGTCGGAATCCGGGTTGACCATCTCCGGTTCGACCCATAGCCCGAACTGGAGACCTTTCTCCTCGACGTAGCGGACGAGCGGGTCGAGCCCGTTCGGGAACTTCGTCTCGTTGACGTGCCAATCCCCGAGTCCGGCCGCGTCCGAGTGACGTTCACCGAACCAGCCGTCATCGACGACGAACAACTCACAGCCGATGGCGGCCGCCTCGTCGACGAGACGTTTCTGTCCGTCCTCGCTGACGTCGAAATAGGTGGCCTCCCACGAGTTGTAGAGGACCGGGCGCAACACGTCACGCGTCGCTTCCGGCATGATGACGTCGCGCTCGAAATCGTGGGCGTTCTGGCTCATACCGCCGAATCCGCGCTGTGTATAACCGATATAACCCGGTGGCGTCGTGAACGACTCCCCCGCTTGAAGCGTCTTCGCAAAGTCGAACGGGTTGATTCCGCCCGTCACTTGCGTGAAGCCGAACTGGTCTTTCTCAAAATGGATCGCCCAGTTGCCGGAGTGTCCGAGGAAGCCGTAGACGACTTCTCCCTGTGTCTCCGTGGCGTCACTGTCGAGTGCGAACCACGGGTTGCTTTGATGGCTCGTCAACCCGCGACGGCTTTCAATCGTCTTCTTACCTGGGAGGAGCGGTCCTTCTTGAAGTTGGAACTCGCTCGTCCACGCCCCGCTGAAATGACGGAGTCGCATGTCGCGCTCGATGAGTCCGAGGCTGAACGACTGTGCGCTATCGAGCGTGACCGTCTCTCCTGCTTTAATGCTCATGCGCCGGGCGATGATGTCGTACGCCGGATAGAGCGTGAACTGAAGCGTCACGTGAAGGGACTGAATGGAGTCGAACAAATCGATCTCGAGCGTCTCGTCATCGATCCGTGCATCACGGAGTGCGAACGCATGCAACCGCTCCGTCTCGGTATGACTCTTCAACGTCGGTTCCGTATAGACGAGGTCGCCGAACGAGGTGAACTCGTATGCGGCCACCCCTTCCGGTGTCTCGAACGACGAGTGCAACACCCGTGCATCCGGCAGTTCTTTGATGTCTGACTCATGCAGGCGTCCACCGAGATATTGATGGACGAGACGACCGCGCGCATCGACATCAAACACGTACGTGAGATTCGTCCCGATGAGGACGAACCGATTGTCGTGACGAACAATCATGCTTCCACCTCCCGTTTGAGGAGGGCGACCGCGAGCGGTTCGAGTTCGAGCGTGCCCGTCACCGTCTCCCCGTCGAGCGTCTGCCACGTACCGTCAAGTTCGATAGATGACGTGACCTCGGTCGAATGGTTCAAATAGAAGCGGATCAACTGCCCGTCCCCATGACGATCGACTTTCTCGACATCGTCCGGGAGTCGGTGCGCGTCAATGCCGGCGCGTGTGAGTGCCTCGTGATAGACCGTGTCGAGCATCGCATCATCGACCGATGAGCCGATATACGTCACGTCGCCTTTATACGTGTGACGCGTGATGGCCGCCGTTCCTTTATAGAACGCCTGCCCGTAAGTCGCTAACACCTCGGCACCTTTTGGCGTGATCAAGTCGCACCAGATGTTCGCCTCAGACACTTGGTCGCCGAGGCGGACCTCGTTCGACTGGACGGCTTGTAAGCTCTCGTACTCGTCAATCTCAATCCCGGCGTACTCGGCGAACTTGCCTGGGAGCGTCAAGTTGTGACAACGGTTGATTGGGTCTTTCACCCCAGTGCGATACGTGAAGATGACGTTCCCACCGTTCTCGATATAGTCGATGAGTGTCTCGTCGAACACATCATTCCCGAGGAAATAGAGTGGGACGATGACGAGCTTATACGCGTCGAGCGCGTCACCTGGGAAGACGATATCCGTATTGACCCCTTGACGGACGGCCGCACCATAGAAGCGGACGAACTCTTGTTTGAAGTTGAACGCGTCCGAGTGCGGCTGGTGCGTCCACGCCCATAAGTTCTCTTGGTCGAAATAGACGGCGACGTCCGACTTGTATGCAGCCGCGTTGATCATGTCACCGTGTGCGTGAAGCTCTGACATGACGTGTTTCACTTCTTCGAATTTCCGTTTCGGCTTCCCATCATGGTCGATGATGCCGTGACAAAACTCCTCTGTCCCGAAGTCAGCGGCACGGAATCGGAAGTAGACGATTGCCTCGGCGCCACGGGCGACGGCTTGATGTGTCCAGAGGCGGATATGTCCCGGTCGTGGCAAGTAGCCGATGCGGCTCCATCCCTGGGCCCCACTGAGTTGCTCCATCACCCAGAACCCTTTTCCTTGTTTCGACGAGCGGCATAGGTCATGGTCATGCGCCGTCTTCTCGAAACGGTTCGGTTCCGGCAACCCGCCCCAGACCGGGTAGTTGTCGAACGAGACGTAGTCGAGGTCTTGGGCCATCTGTTGCTGGTTGATCGCCATGTCGCTATAGACGAGGTTATGCGTGATGAACGCGTCCTCGTGGATGAGCGGACGGAGCGTGTCGACTTGGAGTTTGTTGAACGAGCGATACGCGTCCGAGCAGAAACGGTCGAAATCGACGAGAAGCGACGGGTTGTGTTCCTGGAACACGGTGCGAGGGACCGGAATCTGTGTCCATGCCGTATATGTATGGCTCCAGAAGACGGTCCCCCAAGCCGCGTTGAGCGCGTCGAGCGTCTCGTAACGTTCTTTCAGCCATTCCTGGAACGCCACTTGATCGACGTCGCCGTACGAGCGGTCCGACTGTTCATGTCCATACTCGTTGTCCGTCTGCCAGCCGATCACGCGCGGATGACGACCGTACCGTTCCGCCATCTTGCGGGTGATGCGTTCACAGTACTCGCGGTAGACGGGGCTGTTGACCGTATAATGACGACGGGCACCGAAACTGATGCGGACACCGTCTTTCGTTACCGGGAGGATGTCCGGGTACTTCTCGATGAGCCACGCGGGCGGTGTCGCCGTCGGCGTGCCGAGGACGATGTCAAAGTGTTCGCCGAACGTCTCGACGATCTCGTCCCAAAATGAGAAGTCGAATTCACCGTCTGCCGGCTCCATCATCGTCCAGGCGAATTCGGCCATACGGATGACGTTGACCCCGAGCTCTTTCATCAAGCGGACGTCCTCGTCCCAAAGCGCACGGTCCGTCTGTTCTGGATAGTAATCTACTCCTAAATACATGTTGTTCACCTCAATCGATTATTTGACCGCTCCCGAAGTCATGCCTTTTTGTAAGAAGCGTTGGAAGAAGATATAAAACACCATCGTCGGCAAGCTGATCAAGACGAGCGAGGCGTACAGTTTACCAGGGTCCCCGCCGAGCGCTTCCGTGAAGAAGGTCGGTGCCATCGTCACCGTCTGCTTGGCCGGGTCCGTCATGAACGTGAGGACCATCAAGTACTCGTTCCACGAGTTGAGGAACGCGTAGATTGTCGCTGTCGCGAGCGCCGGTTTGGCGAGCGGCATCATGACTTTATAGAAGATTTGGAACGTCGACGCCCCGTCGATATGCGCCGCTTCCATCAATTCGTTCGGCAATTCGTCAAAGTAGCTCTTGATGAGCATGAGCCCGAACGGGAGGAAGAAGGCGATTTCGGCACCGATCAATCCCCAATAGCTGTTGAGCCCGTCAAGCGTACGCAATGTGAAGAAGAGCGGCACGATGAGCGAGGCGACCGGTAGCATCAATCCTGCCAAGACGAGATTGAACAATAGGCGCTTCCCAGCGAACTGGAGCTTCGAGAAGCCGAACGCCGCAAAGGCGAGAAGCGAGATCGAAATGAGAATCATAAAGAAGGCGACGATGAAGCTGTTGATGACGAACTGTGGGAAGTTCGGGTTTTGAAGCGTCGCGATATAGTTTTCAAAGCCGTTGACACGTAAGCTTTCCTTGAACATGACGAAGATTGGGAACAACCAGAGGACCGCCATGAGCGAGAGACCAATATTGGTGAACCATCTTCCTTTTTTCGTTTGCAGTTCCATAGCTACTCCCCCTTAGTCCATTTTCTTCTGTACACGCATCTGGAAGTACGTGATACCGAGCGCGATCGCGAGCAAGATGATGGCGACGGCACTGGCGTAACCGACCTCTTGATGAAGCATCGATTTCCGGAACAGGTACGTCGAGATGACCTCGGTCGAGTTACCCGGTCCACCTTGCGTCGAGATCCAGACGATATCGAACGTCTTCAGACCACCGATGACCCCGAGGATCGTCAATGTGAACGTCGTCCCTTTCAAGTTCGGGAAGACGACGCTGCACAGCGTGCGCCAGAAGCCTGCTCCGTCAATATTGGCCGCCTCAAACACTTCCCGTTCAATCGCGAGCATCGCCATGTAGTACATGATCATCGACGAGCCCGTCCACTGGAAGATGTTGATCAAGATGATGGCATAGAGCGCGACATCCTGGTCACCGAGCCAGTTCTGCTCAAGGGCACCGAGTCCGATCATGCGAAGAAATTCGTTGATGTAGCCGAACTGGAAGTCAAAGATTTGCGTGAATGCCGCCCCGAGGACGACCGGGCTCAAGACGACCGGGAAGAAGAACACCGATTTGAAGAACGTCCGGCCCGCGCCTTTCGTGTGAAGCAAATAGGCCAACACGAGCCCGAGACCCGCCTGAATCGTGACCGTCAAGATCGTGAAGATGCCCGTATTCTTGAGCGCGTTATAAAATTCTGGGTCTTGGAACATCCGTGCGAAGTTCTCGAAGCCGACATACACTTTCTCAAACGAGATCCCGTCCCACGAGAAGAGCGAGTGATAGGCATTATAGAAGATGCCGTAATAGATGAAGGCGATGACGAACAGGACGGTCGGTGCGACGAACGCCCACCCGATCAAGTTTTGCTTCATCCGCTCCTTCTTCCGGATCGGGTTCGGCGCGCTCGGCGGCACCGACGCGAGCTTCGGCTTGGACTTGTTCAAATCGGTTGCTTGTTGCATAAGGTTCCCTCACTTTCAGATTCAAAAAATCGAGCGCCAGTGAGTCTGGCTACTGGCGCTCGTTCGATTATTTACCTTGGTCCGCAATCGCCTGGATGCGTGCGAGTGCTTCTTTCGCATCTTGTCCGGCAGCGATGTTTTGAAGTTCTTTCCCGAGTGCGTCGTACACTTTCGGGTCACGGATTCCGCGTCCCGCGACAGCATTCTTCACTGTCTCGTTCAAGATTTCGTAAGACTCACGCTCAACGTCGTTCGTGAACTTGTCTTCGTATGCGACTTCGATGTCTTTGACAGCTGGTGCCATCTCAAACTTCTCCATGTAGAGCGCCTGGCCTTCGCCTTGTGTCATATAAGCGATGAAGGCAGCCGCACCTTCTTGTTGTTTCGACTCTTTGTTGACACCGAGTGCCATGTCGATCGATGCGATGACCGGTTGTTCTGTGCCACCTGCGAGGTTAGGCATCGGGACGAAGCCGATCTCGTCTTCGAAGTTGTTCCACTTGTCACGCTTCTCGACCGTCGTCATCGAGTGGGCTTCCCATGAACCGATGATCCACATGGCGGCTTTCTTGTCGAAGAAGTTGTTCATGCCGTCCATGTATGTCGCGAGACCCAATGCCCCTTCTTGGAACACTTTGTCTTCGTATAGTTGTTGCCAAAGTTCAGCTGTCTCGACCATCTCTTTGTCCGTCCACTTCGCGTCGCCTGCGAGTACGTCCTGGATGTAGCCTGGTGCGACTTGGTGGCTCAAGACGTTGAAGACGTCGACGCCTACCCATGCATCTTTCGCACCGAGCTGCATCGGGATGACCTTGTCGCCTGACGCGTTGATCTTGTCGATCGCTGCGACCGTCTCGTCATACGTCTTCGGCGGTGTCACGCCGTATTTGTCGAGGAGCGTCTTGTTGTACATGAGGTATGCCTGTCCTGTGAAGCCGACCGGTACCGCATACTGTTCGCCGTCGACCGTCGTCTGTTCGACGCCGAGCTCGATCAATTTGTCTTTCCAGCCTTCGCCGGCCGCTTTGTCCATATAGTCTTTCGCTGGCACGAGGCGGTCCTTGTATTGTGGGATCATCGGCTCTTTGAGACCGATGACGTCCGGACCGTCACCGCCGAGCATCGCGACTTGGAGCTGTTGCTCGTAGTCTTCGAGACGCTTGAATTTGACAACGTAGTCGTCTTGCGATTCGTTGAACGCCTTCGCCATTTCTTCCCCGACTTCAGGTTGTGGCGCCCAGCCCCACCATGTGATGACCGGCTTGCCGTCTTCCGTTGTCGCCGCCGCTTGTTCGTCATCGCCGCACGCAGCGAGTAAAGATGAGAGCATTAAGACAGATGATGCGAGTGCAATCGTCGTTTTTTTCATGTTCATTCTCCTTTGAATGTGTTGTCACGCCACGATACGATGGCATAACTCCCGAATAAGATGGTCTGGCATCGGGCGATCCCCGAGCCGTGTCAACGTGTACGTGATCAGTTCCAAATCGAGCTTCGGTTCGTCTATGTATGGGCCGACGACGTAAAGGTCCGCCCCGAACGGCAATGCGTCTTGTTCTTTCAATCGCCAGAGCAACAGTTCGAACAAGCCGTCCATGTCGTCGAACGACACATCGCGAGAGAGCGTCGATGCCCGGAACAATCGGATGTCACGCGTCTCCTCGTCATAAAGACGAAAGATGCCGTCGCGTCTAGAGCGCGTGATGATCATGCTCGTCTCCTCGCCTGTGAACGCTTCCATTTCGTCGAAGGCGAAGTCGTGTCGTGCGAACAATCGGGTCGCCCCGTAGCGACCGAAGATCGCGTGGAACTGGTCTTTCAATGGTGTCTCTTTTTGCATCGCTACCCCTCCAAACGTGTCGTTGAGAGTGTCACCCCTTACTTAGTAAATTAAATTTATTATCTAACTACACATAGACTATATCATGCCCTTGTTTATTTTGTAAACGCTTTCTTATGAAGAAATGAAAAATCGCCTTTCTGCAAGAGAAAGACGACTCGTTGTTTCATTGGATTTCACCGAACATCTCGTTCGTGATGAGTGCCGCGGCCCCGAGCGCGCCTTGGCTGACGTTCCACGGGACGACACGGATGTCGGTCTGACGGGCATCGAGGGTGAGCGCCGTCTGGGCGACACGCTCCTGGATGTTCGTCACGACGTCCGGTGCATAGTTGAAGAGTGGTCCCCCGAGCAGGATGCGACCCGGATTCAACAGATGAATCATATTGAGTGTAGCGATGCCGATGTATTCACCGGCCCGTTCATATAGCTTTCGGACGTCTTGATTCGCGCTTACGGAATCACGGAGGTCGTCGAGCGTCAGGTCATGCGCGAGTTGACGGGCCTCGTTCAAGATGGCACGCTCACCTGCGACCGCCTCTAAACAGCCACGGTTGCCGCACGAACAGATCGGTCCATTGAGCATGATGCGCATATGTCCGATCTCACCGGCGATATGATGCTCCCCATCGATCAACTCGCCTGCGTGGACATACGCTCCCCCGATCCCGTACCCGGCATACACATAAAAGAACTCCTCGATGCCGATGGCTTCCCCAAAATACAGTTCGCCGAGAGCGAGCGTCCTCACGTCGTTCTCGACGAAGACGTGCTGGCCGAGCCGCTTCTCGAGTTCATGCTTGAGCGGGATGTCGTGCAAGTGAAAACGTGGCGCGAACAAGACGACCCCGTCACCCGCCTCGACCATCCCGTGGACAGAGACGCCGAGTCCGATGACATCACCTTCCGTACGGTCGTTCAACGTTATGTAGAGTGCAACGATGGCGTCGATGAACTCCTCGTTCGTATCGAACCGTTCGTCATGCCATGCCTCGTCGAGCAGTTCCCCATGGATGTTCGTGACGACCCCATGGAGCTTTCGCTGCGTCGCATCGATCCCGATGACGAAACGGTCGCTCGCCGCGAGCTCGAGCATGATCGGGCGTCGTCCCCCACTCGAGACGCCGAGCTCCCGCTCATTGATCAGTCCTTCTTCTTTCAGTTCATTGACGATGTTCGAAATCGTCGGTTTCGTCAAACTCGTCTTCTTGGCGAGCTCGACACGGGACACCGGCTGATGGAGCCGGATGAGCCGAAGGATGAGCGCCCGATTATAGGACCTCATCCATTTGGAGTTGCGTGGTGTTGTGTTCCCCATGACCATTCCACCTATTCCTGTCATTTTCTTTTAGTATAGCATGTCCAGGAAAGCGGTCAGCGGTTGACTGAAACATTCTTTCATCAAGAAATGATGGATTATTTCTCTCATATCGGTCAAATCAAATGATTCGACTGGTTAATACAATGCCAACAGGAAAGAAACGCTATTCCCCCCGCCTAGCGACCGCCCTTATCACACATAAGCCCAGGGGATATCTCCGATAACATGTGGATTAAGGTGACAGAGGCGTTAGGCATTGGTGTAACAACGACAGAAAGGAGAAGAATAGCGTTTATACTCGCTCTAACCTAGGAATACGAAAGAGCGCTCGGAAAAGAATTGACGATGAAAACGATTGACGAACAAATCACAGAATGGGAGCCGATGATCCACTATGTCATCCGCCACTTGAACATCCACCCGAACGAGCAGGACGACTGTGTCCAAATTGCCCGCATCGCCCTATGGGAAGCCTTGAACCGAGGCTGTACGCTATCGAAGACATACTGCTTCCAGCGCATCCGTGGGGCGATCCTGAATCATCAGCAAAAGAACGCACGGCACTTGAAACATGAGGTCGCAGCCGAACGGCTCCCCGAGCAATGTATGACATCCGAGCGCCATCTGTTTGACTGGCTCGACGAACAACGAAAGACCCTATCTCCACGCCACTTCGAACTTCTCTGTCACCTGATTGACGGCACGGAACAGACGCTCGACTACTCCGCAAGCCGATTGCGTGCGTATAAGGCCGACGTTCAACGTGAGTTGCGAGAAGAGTTATATTCGAAGGAGTGAAAATAATGGAACCGATTCAAATCAAAGAAGCGATCACGCGTTACTTGGAAGATGTAGAGATGCGGCAACAACGCTCACCTGAGACAGTGAAGACGTATCGGAACACGTTACGTCGATTCGAGCAGATGATGCAGCAGTCGAATGTGATTTTCTTAAAAGACGTGGATGAAACTGACCACGCGTTCCCTTATCGAGACAAACTAGTAGATGAAGAGCTAGCGTCCAACACAATCAAAAAATATGTGAGTGTACTCAAGTCGTTCATGTCCTACTCGGTCAAACGAGGATGGATCACATGTAATCCGTTCGTATTCGTCAACGTACCCGGTGCCGAAACAAAACGGGAATATGTGATTTTAAATCGGGAACAGGTGAATCAACTGCTGCATCATGCACACAACGCGACATTGTATAACATCTTTTTGATTGGCTGCGATGCCGGTTTCCGAATCAGTGAGACGTTAGATTTAAAACTTGAGGATGTATCGTTTGAGTCGAACGACATCATCATTCGACATGGGAAAGGGAATAAAATGCGGGAAGTGCCGATGACCGAACGCATCCGAAAATCGTTAGAGCGTTATATTCAGGTCGAGCGACCAAAAGCAGACAAAGACTCGCGATACTTGTTCATCATGCCGAACGGTTCAAAAGTACGAGCGAACTATGTGAATGAATATCTTTTAGAAGTATCAAAAGAACAGCTCGGATTCGGAATCACGAGCCACGTCCTCCGTCACAGCTTCGCAACCGAGCTCTATAACGCCGATGTCAAAATAACGAAAATCAGTCGATTACTCGGACATGCTTCGACCGAGACGACCGAGTTGTATCTGCACATCTCGAAAGAACAGAATCAAGAAACAATTGAAGTGTTGAATGCGAAGAATCGGGAAGAAGATAAATTCGTGAAAAAAGAAGTAAATAAATACGTCTAAACTTAAGATGCGAATTCAAAAAGAGACTGGGAAATAACCCAGTTAGAATCACAAGAACGGAGCTATTGGGAGCTGAAAAGTCGCTTCCACGGCTCCTTCTTTTTACGGACTCCTTCTTACATACACTCTAGACAAAGTAGATAGAGGTGATATCTGATCAACTCGAAGATCAGAATGCACTGTCTCGCATCCTGTTGTACTGAGAGAATAAGCGGTCATTTTCTTCTTTCAGCGTCTGTCAATTCACGCTCAAAATATAGACCATCCGGTTCGAGAAGGATTTCTTCGCTAGATGAAAGACGTCGCTTTAAGATGTCTTCAATTTTCTTTTCTAAGTTATGAAACATATGCCATCGGTCACTCTATATGCTGAATAGTTTCATCGGCCAAACGGATGACCTCTCGAAACTTGATGGACCCGTCGAGTGCCACCAGCTGGGTGGTGGAATACGAATGAATCCAAACACAGACGGTTTTGACATCCAGAAAGGGAAGAAAGGTGATCAAGCTTGGTGTCTCTAAATCACAGATGATTGTGCAGGAGTGTGGTCGACACAAGGAAGAAAATTTCTCCATAAAGATGCTTGAGGGACAGCTTGGTTCATCGCAGAAGAAACGTCTTGCCTGAATCCGTAGCTGCAAATCATATCCGAACACACGCTCATCGTGCGACATCCTGATGTATCGGCTATGGACACAATGTGATATTTTAGTGCAATAGGGATAGAGTGCACACGACTGTTTTCCATGACAAATAAACTGAAGTGCTTCATCACGATGATTCACCTCGGCCACTTCTAGTTCCGGAAGAAAATCGTTTAACATGATTGATCCCTTCAATCTTTCTAGTAAACTAATTTCCGAAGATTACATTCATCAAAAGTGAGGAAGAATCAATTTTAAACCGCTGTTGAAAGTAGTTATTTTTTATTAAGTTCATCCGGATATTAACTAATTTTTTTTAGTGAGAGAATGGGTCATTCGGAATGATTGTTTTGCAGTATTTATTTAAACTAACTCTTTGCTATCTATTGAAAAAAGTTCATTTTTCTGATTTGATATTCTTCTCCCAAATTTCATAGCAGGTACTTCTATAAAGTAGTAAGACAATGCTGCAAATATATAACTTATCACCAGACTAATGAACAATATATTCCAAATAGCTAAATAGTCGTGGTATAAATATAAAAGTATTAAGACTATCGGAACGTGATAAAGATATAGACTAAACGATATTTTGCCAGTAAAAACTATAGGTTTAAAGGACAATAATTTAGAAAGACGCTTAGACGAGATGGCCAAAACAATAAATAAACAAGCTCCCAAAGCCGTTGCCCAATCATCAATTACAGTTATATGAATTTCACTTAGTCCATAGAATATCCATGGAAATGTATATAGTGTAGTAGATAAAATTGCTACAAAAATTTGAGTACGTAGGTTTAATTGTTTGAAAAAAGAAGTAAGTTTTGAAATGTTCTTTGCAACTAAAGCACCCATCATAAATAATGGAGTAAAATACAAAGTATAAACAATTCCAGTTTCTTCTGTCATTCCATACAAAAACATAATTCCTTGTGAAAAAACTCCAACTATTATAGCAAAACTAATTATAAATTTAGTGTCAAGTTTTAAAATTACCAACATTAAAAAAGGAAAAATAATGGAAATTCTCATTTCATGTATAAGAGACCATATTACTGGATTTACTGCTTTTGCATTGTAATCGCCGATTAAGAATAAATGACCTATTATATCAAATACATTAAATTCTTTGTTAAGGTTCCTATTGACAAAATCACTAAATCCTATGTTTATTTTTGGATTAATTATTATAAACAAAACTATAAAAATAACAGTTGATATTATGTAAGGAATATAAATTCTAGAAAGTCTTTTTACAATATATATTGAATACCATTCTTTTGTAAAATTGAAATTCTCTTTGTAGAATGCTAGAGACAAAACAAAACCACTTAGTACGAAGAATAATATAACAGCCTGGTGACCTGACCAAAAGAAGTGCAACGGCGTATATTTAAATAAATTTAAGACTTCCATTCCTTTTAAGCCATAGGTATTGGATTCAAAAAGCGGATATACAATTAAAAAATGTCCTATTAGTACAGATAATGCAGCAAGACCCCTTAGTGAATCAAGTTCAATTGAATGCTTTTTCATATTCTTCACTCTTCTCAATATTTTTACGTTCTTATCAAAAATCATTTTTTATATTTTAAATTATGATAACTTTATTTAAAATTCTAAAAAACAGGCGTTCAATAATAATGTAATTTGATCGCCTGATTGAGCTCTTTCCAACTACAAATTTAATGATTATTCATATAGAGTGATTTCTTTATATCAATATCATAAAATTAAGAATTTATCGAAAAGTCATATATTTATTTTGAATTAATTACTCTGGCCGGAATGCCTACCGCGATTGAATTATCTGGTATATCGCTCAACACTACAGATCCAGCCCCAATTTTAGAGTTATCTCCGATTTTTACAGGACCTAAAATTTTGGCTCCTACTCCACAAATAACGTTTTCACCTATAATGGGTGCTGACCTAAGTACATCATCTATCATTCTTTTCTTTCCCATATTTCCACCTATAGTGACATGTTGAAGAATAGTAGTATTTTTTCCAACCTTACAATTTTCATTTAATACTGTTCCCAGTCCATTATGAGAAAAATAGACCGATTTATCTACATCTGCTTTGAAAGGTATGTCGCAAGAAAAGAGTACTCTATTAATCATCCATAAAATTTTTGGAACCAAAGGTATTTTTTTTAAATATAACTTTCTTGATAAATTAAATATTCGACCTGCATTGTTGTTTTTCAATGGAAACCTCCAAATAAACTTTAAGAGTTAGTTAACGACCTACTAATATTTTTTTTATACACTTTTATAATATCTTTTCGGTAAATAATAATATTCAAAAAAAGTATGATCATTCCTAAAGTAATATGTTGTATTGAGTCATCTAAACTTAAAAGTGCATATGAAAAAACTAATACAATCATGGTAAATATTTTGTTTAACTTGTAGTCTACTTTATAGTATTTTAATGAAATCAATGTTCGCAAAGTAAAGAATATGATGTGGGAGATTGCAGTTCCAATCGCAGCACCTACTCCTCCATAATTCGGCACTAGAATAATATTCAGTATGACACTAACACCAAGTGATAATAATGCAATCAAAACATGCCATTTAGGCTTTTTATAGAAATTTATTCCCATTACAGTAGTTTCAGAAATAGTGTACATTAAAGGGATGAAAACCAAATAAGGAATAATTTTACTTGCATCATAAAAATCAGCGCCTAACAATAAAACAATATAGTCTTTAAGCATAATTACTACGATACTTACTGAAAACATAAAAAGCGACACAACACTTGTTGTTAATGTAAAAAAATGTTTATCGTTGTAGTTGTTTTCGAATTTCTCATAACAAACAGGGGTCCAAAAAGTTGAAAATGCAACTTGTACTACTGTTAGTAAAGCTATGATTTTAAATGCTGCCGAATACAATCCTAATTCTTCAAATGAACTCCATTGTCTAATTGCCATTTGATCAAATGATTGAAAGAGCCAGGTAATTAAAACAGTAATCGCTAAAGGATAACTATAACGTACTATTTCAAATTTATTATGTTTTAAATTTGTTATTTTTAGACCATTTAAAGACCAGAATTTTTTTTCAAGTAGTATCGATATAATTGACAGGATAAAGAAAGTTAAAACGGTTGAATACACTACGATTTTATAAGAAGCACCAAACACGAAATACATTATAATTAGTAAAATTAGTTGAAGTAATCTTTTAAGAACTTCTATTATAGAAAATAAATTTCCTCTTTGGTTCATTCGGATAACTACATTACCAAATCTAAGGATGAATTGAGAAAAATACCCTATAATTAAAATTAATATTAACTGAATATTAATTTCTCCAAATAAAACCTCTGAAATTTCTTTGTAAAAACATAAAATTAAAATACTGAATAGTAAAGAGAGTAATAAAGGTATTTTGATGACATTATATAGAAGTCCACCTCTTTTATCTTCTTTTTCCTCATAATAAAATCTCATAAAGGTCTGATCAGTACCAATAATAACTAGAATCATTAGTATGTTTATGACCAGCACAAAAATAGATGATTTCCCAAATTCAGTCGGATTTAATAGCCTAGTAGAAACCATCGTTGTTAAAAATCCAATTAATAAACCAATAAAACTTCCATATGAGTATGTTAAAAATTTTTTAAATAAATTATTCGTTTTCACATTTTTCAACTCTTTGTACGAATTTATTTTTCAGAAAATAATTTACTTATCCTTGTAATTATTTTATCTATAAAACCTAAAAGTTTGATTAAATCTAATATTTATTCTGCTTTTAGACTTAATTATAATTTAATTTTTATTGTAAAATTCAGATAAATATTTCACGGTAGTAATTGCATCAAACCCTGCATTTACAATTTCTTCATAGGTATCTCTACGTTCATAAGGTCTTGAGTACTCAAGTACCTTATTGGCCCAAAACATAGGACCAGCCTCTAAAGGTAAATGTTCAATTAAGTCTGTTACATCAACTGTATTTGGAACTCCCTCCGATACTATACATTTTAACCCTGCAGCCTGCGCTTCGATTGCTACAGTCCCGAAACCTTCATAGTGGGATGGGAATAAAAATACATCCATAGCCTGAAAATAATCTTCTACATTGTTTTTTTCACCTAAAAAAATCACTTTATCCGAAAGATTTAGTTTATTCACTTTTTCTTCAATTTCTTTTTTTGTCAATCCGCTTCCTATGAGAACTAATCTTGCGTTTTTTTGCTTTTTAGTAATTTCATTAAAAACATCAATCAAAAATAAATGGTTTTTTGCAGTGGCAAATCTACCAACATGACCTACTACAAAACAATTATCTAATTCAAGTTCACTTAAAATTTTTATGCGTGTATTATAGTTAAATTTAAATTTGTAACTTTCAATACCATTGTTAATTATTGTGACATTTTGATTTAAAAGGGCTTCTTCGCCAAATTGCCAAACTGCCGCTTCATTAGAACAGGAAAAATAAGATGTGGCATAGTTATTAGCAAGTTTTTTTAATTGATGCCGCACAAAAATAAAAGTACTCTCACTATTAAATTGAGTTGTTCTAGAATGCAAAATCCTTACAGGTACGTTGTTTTTTTTAGCTTCTTTTAAAAAGAAATATCCAGTTGCAGGAGAATGGCAATGCACTACATCATAGGAGTCATTAGATTTAAACATGTATCTAAGTTCTTTCCTGAATGACAAGAAATTCTTCGGAGAAAACTTCGGCAACGTATATACATTCCCGCCTAACAATTTAAATTCTTCGATCAAATCATTATTTCTATCAGGCGTCAATTTAATTAAATCAAATTGAATTTTGTTTCTATCAATATTTCTATACCAATCTAAAAGTCTAGATTCGATGCCACCTTGATCAAATCCTGGTACATAATGTAAAACCCTCAATTTTCGTTCCATGTTAATTAACCTCGTCTTTTTAATTCAATTAAATTAATTCCTATAAATAAATGAACCAATCTGATGCGTAAAAATATAAAGAATTTTTTTAACGCATAAATCTTTTTTTAGCCCTTTTTGGTAGCTTTTCTTTTAACGACATCCAACTAACACCTAACATGATAATATAGATGCTTATAAATTTTTCTCGATGCCTTAATGCCGTACCCGAATTAGAAACTCCCCATGAGAAAAATAACATAGTAATTAGTGAAAACAACAATAGTCCAATTAGTAGATTCTTATATCGATTGTTTGTCACTGTTAACGCTCTAAGTGAATATATTATAGTCGTAATATAAAACAAACTACTAAATATAAACGCAAAGATATCTTGAAGTCCTCTCCAATTCCAAGGCAATGGAGAACCGATAAAATATAACATTCGAATTGGTGTTAATAAAATCATTGTGAAGAGATTATCCGCTTTCAAGTTTTGTAAATATGCAGATCCGCCAGAAGTGTAGAGCGCTGCTGTATCTGTAATATCAGATATTGAGCTAACTCTACTAAATTTCGAGAATAAAACATCATTATAGAAATTATTGGCCACGTAAAATAGTGATAAAAAAATCAAACTATACATGACCGTTTTAGAATTAATATCAAACTTTTGCAGTTTGTTATTGTAAAATATAATAACAAACATATAGCCTACTAAAATTGCAATCGATCCGGAATGGAATAAAGTCGCCACTATCGGAAGAGTAATTGAAATTGACAAGTCTTTAACACTATCCATTTCCCACCACTTAACAAAAAAATATAATGAAGAAGCAATAAGGAAAATTATTATACTTTCTCTTAACAAAATTGAATTCATTATTATTAAGTTTGGCAGAAATGAACTCAATAACAGTAGTGAAAATTTCATCCGATTATTGATTTTAATTTTTTCAAGTATTTTTTTAATTAAAATTATAGTAAAGACCCCGAACAAAACATTGAGGTACTGTGCCAAAATCCTCTGTTCTCCAAAAAAATAATAAATGCTACCCAAAAATATTGAATAATTCCCACCCTGTTCCGCATCAAATCCTTTTAAAACATTTATTGCATTACTATGATACATCTCGCTATCCATCCCGCTATTAGGTAGGATGAATATTTCTCTACCATATATATCCCAATAGAGGAACAACAGTCTGACGAAGTACGCAAAAAATAGAACAAGATATTCTTTTTTATTGTTTGAGTATTTTACAATCAACAATAAGTAGGCAAACGAATTAATAGCAATTAAAACTGTAGAAAATACTTGTAAATTAATCAATTCAAAACTATAAAATTGATTAACAAAAAAGATTAGCAAACCTTCAATGATAAATATTAAAATCAAGGTAAACATATGTTATTCTCCATATTTATGAATTGAATAATTAAAGTAATTATACATTTTTCAGGTAAAATCTCTCTAACCATTCCGTCGATTCTTCAATATCGTAACCATTAGATTTGATTTGATCGGAGGTATCAGTTCTTTCTTTAGTTTCATTAAACTCTAGAATTGAGTTAACCCAATATTTTGTTTTATTTATCTTTTCTTTTTTTATTAAGTTGGTTACTAAAACCTCGTTTGGAAGTTTATCAGAGACAATGCATGGTAATCCTGCCGCTTGCGCTTCCACCGCTACAATACCTAAACCTTCGTATAAAGATGGAAAAGCGAAGACATCCATAGCTTGTAATAGTTCTGGAATATCAGATCTTACTCCTGTGAAAATCACTTGATTGGTTAAACCTACATTTTTAACCTTTTCTTCAATCGATTTTCGTAAAGGCCCATCACCAACTAGCATTAAAATTGAATTACCGTTCTTCTCATGTATAGATTTAAATACATCAATCAAAAAATCATGATTTTTTTGTTTGTGAAATCTTCCAACATGTCCAATAACAAATTTGTTTTCAACTTGAAATTCTTTTCTTATCCGTTCTCTACTCTGATAATTAAATATAAAGTCTTGTGTAGCAATTGAGTTGTTGATTATGTGAAAATTCTTCTTTCTCATAGAGTTAAATCCATATAACCACTGCCCTGCTGAATTGGAACAAGCAAAAAGATGATCTGCAATATATCTAATAGGGTATTGCAATACATTTTTTGCAAAAGCAGAAAAACCTGTTCCAGAAGATGTATTATGACTATGAGCTATTGTTACTAACTTGTAGCGCTTTGCTATACTTAAGTATACTGATGCTGTACTTCTCACATGACCGTGTATTATTCTATATTCCGGATGATCTTCAAAAAAAAGTTTCCATGCTTGAGAATATTGAAAATGATTTTTTCCATTATATAAAGGAACTTTATAAATTTTCCCTCCCAACCTTTGTATTTCATCATCAAAGTCACATTCTAATTCCGTATGTACTACGAAGTCAAACTGAACTTTCGATCGGTCAATATTTCGATATATGTTCATAATCATGGTTTCTGCACCTCCTCTGTTCATTTGTGCAAAAACTTGCAAAACTCTTATAGGTAAATCCATTATAAATTCTCCTTATACCAATCAATGGCCTCTTTAATTCCCCGTTCGAAACTCCACTCTGGTTTATAATTAATCATTTCTTTTGCATAACTAATGTCAGCATTACTGTGTTTAATATCGCCTTCACGATTTGGACCGAAAATGGGTTGAATATCCTTTTCTAGAGCTTTAGACAATTCATTAAATATATCAATTAAGAACTCTCTACCTCCAAATGCAATATTATAAGCACTCCCCGCCGCTTCACTAGGTGCTAGACACGCTTTTAAGTTAGCTTGGATTACATTTTCGATATATGTGAAATCTCTACTCTGTTTCCCATCACCATTAATCGTTGGAACCTCATTGCTTAATAGTTCCTTTAGAAATTTAGGTATTACAGCAGCATAAGCTCCTTCTGGATTTTGTCTCCTCCCAAACACATTGAAGTATCTCAAACCATACGTATCTAGTCCATACAAAGTATTGTAAAGTCTAGCATATTCTTCATTAGTTTTTTTAGTAAGAGCGTAAGGCGAAAGAATATTTCCTTCACGTCCTTCAATTTTTGGTAAGTTCGGTTCATCTCCGTACACTGATGAACTTGAAGCATAAACAAATTTTTTTACATTGTTTTGTTTTGCTGCTTCTAACATATTTAAAGTTCCCATAACATTAATTTCTTCGTACAACAAAGGCATTTCTATACTTCTAGGAACACTTCCCCATGCAGCTTGATGAAGGACAAAGTCTACTCCTTTGCATGCTTCAAGACATGTTTCTAAATCTCTAATATCACCTTCAATAAACTCATAGTTCTCATGATTTAAAAACATTTCAACATGTTTTCTATTTCCCGTAGATAGGTTATCAAGACATCTCACACGGTAGCCCTTATTCAAAATTGCTTCACAAAGGTTAGAGCCGATAAAACCTGCTCCACCAGTGACTAAAAAAAATGAATTTTCTTCAAAAATAACGTTTTCGTATCCCATAAATAATCCCCTTACAGTCTCCAGTATTTGTATTGACCAGTTTCATAATCTTTTCGATTTAGAACGCCTTTAATATCGAGAAGAACTTTCTTTTCATTCATCGAATTGAACCAATTCGAAATTTCTTCATGTGATAAGTCCATAAATTCTTTATGCGCCACTGCTAAAATGACTGCATCCATATCTTTCACATCTTCCATTGAATCGAAAATGATGCCATATTCATGATGGGCTTCTTCAGCATCTGCTACTGGATCTGCAATCACAGGAGTAATCCCATACTCTTTTAATTCTTCTACAATGTCGATAACACGTGTATTTCGTGTATCTGGGCAATCTTCTTTGAATGTAAATCCTAAAATTGCAACTTTTGCTTCTGCAACAGGTACATTAGCTTTAATCAAGTTTTTAATTAGATTCTCAACAACGTACTTACCCATGTCATCGTTAATACGACGACCAGATAAAATGATTTGAGAACGATATCCCAATTGCTCAGCTTTGTAAGTGAGATAATACGGATCTACACCGATACAATGTCCACCTACGAGACCAGGAGAGAAGTTTAAGAAATTCCACTTCGTACCCGCTGCCTTTAGAACTGCTTTTGTATCAATATCCATCTTATTAAAAATAATCGATAATTCATTCATAAATGCGATATTGATGTCACGTTGAGAGTTTTCAATTACTTTTGCCGCTTCAGCAACTTTAATCGATTCTGCTTTATATACGCCTGCGTCTACAACTAATTCATAGACTTTCGCAATAATATCTAATGATTCTTCATCCATACCTGATACTACTTTAATGATTGTTTCTAAACGGTGAACTGTATCACCTGGATTGATTCGTTCAGGTGAGTAACCTACCTTAAAATCAACACCACATTTTAATCCTGATTCTTCTTCAAGAATAGGTACGCAAATATCTTCAGTAACGCCCGGGTAAACAGTTGATTCATAAACTACAATTGATCCTTTAGTCAAATTTTTTCCAAGTGTTCGACTAGCCCCTTGAATAGGACGAAGATCAGGAGTGTGATCTGCATTAACCGGAGTAGGCACTGCGACAATGTGAAACTTTGCTTTTTGTAAATCTTCTTCATTAGAAGTGAATTCAACGGTAGTTTGCTTGATTGCATCATTACCAACTTCTTTGGTCGGATCAATTCCACTCTTATACAACTCTACTTTTTCACTACTAATATCGAAACCAATTACGTTGATTTTCTTTGCAAATGCTACTGCAATTGGCATCCCTACATATCCTAATCCGATAAGAGAAATGTTAGCCTGTCTTGTCACAATTTCTTGATATAAGTTTTCATTTAATACTTGGGTATTCATTTTACAACCTCCGTGATTTTATTGAGATATGAATTAACGATAATACTTCGATCAAACTCTTCTTCTACTTTCGTTCTAGATTCATATCCCATTTTTACCTTTTCAGGATATGAGGTAGAAAGGAACTTTTCGATTTTTTCAACGATACTTTTTGCTGATTTCGCCTCAAACAGAAAGCCATTCTTTCCATCATCAACTATTTCTTTACATCCTGCGATATTTGACGCTAGTAATGGCCTTCCTGAAGCAGCAGCTTCTAACAAAGCATTCGACATTCCTTCATGATAAGACGGTAAAATAACTGCATGGGCCTTTTCAATCAAAGTTGGAACATCATCTCTTGGTCCGAGCAACTTAATATTCGTATACTTGGCTAGATTAGAAGCATCAATTTCCCCATCAAGAAACCCTGCTAACTTGAAATGGACCGGGATTCCTTTGTTATACAAAATTTTTGCCGCATCAAAGAGTTCATTAACTCCTTTTTCTTTCATCACTCTTCCAACGTATAAAATTTCATATGTATTTGATTCGATAGGATATGGAGTTAACCTATATTCAGTTAAATTAACACCAGATCCAGGCAGTACATCATACTTAATGTTAAATCCGTTACCTAAAAAGAAATCTCTATTTTGTTCATTTTGAAAAAATACATGAGCTGATTTCTGAAAGGCTATTTTATATAAAAAGAGTATCAATTTACTGATCACTTTATTCGAATTTGCAGCTGACCCTAAACCCGTAACATTAGGGATAAATGGGGTATTAGTAAGTCGAGATACAATGCCCCCATAAATATTTGGTTTGATTGTATATGATAAGACAATGTTAGGTTTCAGTCGACGGACGATTTTATAATATCTATACATCAATTGAATATCTTTTTTGAGGTTCATTCCCCTTCTATCTAATGGCAGGTCTACATAGTCACATCCCATATCTTTTAGTAACTCAATTTTGTCTCCATAAGGTGCAACTACGGTTACGTTATAACCATCATCAAGAAGTGATTGAATGACCTCTTTTCTAAAGTTGTATGTATATGCATGATGGTTCGATAGTAATAGTATCTTTTTCACCGTATTCTTCCTCGCTTTGTCTATCAGTTATAATTTTTTAATAGTTACTTTATTTTTGAGTAATTGACAATTTAATCGATTCTTTAAAAGTAACTTTATTGTAATTTTCATTAACTGATGACATTTGTTGATCAACTAATAAATCTCCAAAGATTTTATCAATAATGTTGATTCTTTTTTTTACTTTTCGAGGTAACACAATCGGTAATATGATTGTTTTTTTACCCGCTATTTTTCTAGAATTTAATAAAATTTCAGAGGTACAAACATATTCCGAGTTTTGGGGTATAAATATTCCTCTAGACTTATTCTTTAAAAGAATAAACAAAAAGTTTGAAAGGTTATCGATAAAAATCATACTTCTTTTATTTGAAACAAAAGGCACAATAAATGAAAATCTCGAAATCTCCATTATTTTTGAAAAGTTACCTGGACTATGAGGGCCATATACTAAAGGAGGTCTTATAATTGATACGATAAAGTTTTCATCTTGAAGCTTAAGAATATTATTCTCAGCTTCCAATTTTGATATCCCATAGTGATTATTCGGTTTAGGAACCGTTTTTTTATTTATAACATCACTATTGCGATTACCATAAACACTTAACGTACTAACAAAAATGAAGTGTTTTACTCCATCCTGTTTGGCTTTTGTTGCAAATGCAGTCGTTAAATCTCGATTAACTTCATAATATAAAGATGGCTCCGCTTTGGGAGAGTGTACAATCGCCGCCAAATGAATTACCGAATCATATTTACTCAAATCTAAACTCTTCCAAGAGTTATCACGCAAACTCAAAGATTCAAGTTTAATATCTGGAACAGAGTTATCTCCTATCCAGCGCTTAAATGATCTCCCAATAAAACTATTTGCACCAACAAGCAAGACACTCTTCATTTTTCTTCTTCCTTTGTCGAAGCAATTTCTTTACTCATCGTTCCTGTTCCACCTTCAACCACTCCGTGACTTTTCAGCACACTAAAGATTGTTCCGATAAAGCATCGAACATCCATCCAAAACGTCATTTTATTAATGTACTCTCCGTCGAGTTGAGCTTTATATTCAATTGGTAGTTCATCTCGCCCATTGATTTGCGCCCAACCTGTCAATCCTGGTAATACATCGTTCGCTTGATATTTTTCTCGTTCATCAATCAAATCATATTGATTCCATAATGCTGGACGTGGTCCAATGATTGCCATCTCACCTTTTAGAATATTAATAATTTGTGGCAATTCGTCGAGACTCGTTTTGCGTAAAAACTTACCGATTTTCGTGATATATTGATCAGGATCAGCCAAGAGATGCGTTGGTGTATCTTTCGGTGTATCAATTCTCATTGTACGAAACTTTAAAATGTTGAAGTGCGATTGATGAATCCCAACACGTTTTTGCTTAAAGAAGACTGGTCCTTTTGATTCGAGTTTGATTGCAATCATAATTCCGATAAATAAAGGCGATAAGACAATCAAACCAGTCAATGCCAGAATGAAATCAATTTTTCGTTTCTGCTCGATATATGTCATTGTTCACTCTCCATAAGTTAAACCGTTTCTTTATAGTTAGCTGTTTTTTCTTGCTCATATCGGTCGAGACAATCATTCGCCCAGTTCACAAGGTATAGACTAAGCGCCTCGTCCGTCATCAATTGATTCATATTTTCAAGTTTGCCCTCTAAATCTAGCTCTTCGGTAACAATTCCTGTAAAGATTTTCGGATAGACTGCTTCTGGATGAACTTCGCCTTCTTTTAACAATTCCTCATACATCTTCTCTCCAGGACGAATACCACTGAATTGAATCGCAATCTGTTCTTCCGTGAAGCCACTCAGTTGAATCATATTACGTGCCAAGTCGACAATTTTCACTGGTTCTCCCATATCCAAGACGAACACTTCCCCACCATTGGCGAGTGTTCCCGCTTGAATAACGAGTCGACTTGCCTCTGGGATGGTCATGAAATAACGTGTCATGTCTGGATGTGTCACCGTAACGGGACCACCTTTAGCAATCTGTGACTTGAATAACGGGATGACCGACCCACGGCTCCCTAGTACGTTACCGAAACGGACAATCGCATACTTCGTTTCACTGGATTTCGCTAGGTACTGGACGACCATTTCGGCAATCCGTTTCGTCGAACCCATCACGTTTGTCGGGTTGACAGCTTTATCCGTAGAAATCATCACAAAGCGCGAGGCACCATATTCATCGGCCATCTCCGCCACATTCTTCGTTCCATAGATATTGTTTTTCACCGCTTCATGCGGGTTTGCTTCCATTAAAGGAACATGTTTATGTGCTGCTGCGTGGAAAACAAGATGTGGTGTATAGGTCATAAATACTTCTCGTAATCGGTCCGCGTCTTGAATATCCGCAATAATCGGAATCAATTCAGCTTGAATCTTCGCTTCGCGTAGTTCACGTTCAATGAGATAAATGCTATTCTCCCCGTGACCAAGCAATAACAAGCGGTCTGGGTTAAACTTTAAAATTTGACGACAGATTTCAGATCCAATCGATCCGCCAGCACCTGTCACCAAAATCGTCTTTCCTTCAACCTCTGCTTGAATACCTGTAATATCTAATTCGACCGGTTCACGACCGAGGAGGTCTTCAATAGATACTTCGCGCATTTGATTGACCGAGATTTTACCGGCGGCCACTTCTTCAATCATCGGAAGCGTGTGCACATTCATGCAGACTTTTTTCGCACGTTGAATCAGTGCTACTCGTTCTTGATAATTCATCGATGGGATTGCGAACACAATTTTATCGATGGCTTCACGCTCGACAACTTCTTCCAATTGTTCGAGCGTCCCAAGTACTTTCACGTCATTTACTGTTAATGTTTGAAGATGCTTATTGTCATCTATAAATCCAATGGGATTCATCCGATGATTATTGGAATGCTTCATCTGACGCACAAGCATCCGACCAGCTTGTCCAGCTCCGATGATGAGCGTTCGCTTTTCATCTTTTCTTCGCTTCATCCTGCGTCCACGTAAAATAGACATCTGATCTTGTTTCCATGTCACATAAATACGTGAACCGAGACGAATCCCACCTAACATGAGTAATGAAAGGCAAAAGCTTAAGAACAGCATACGCTCCATCGCCTCACCATATACGGCGAATTGGAAGATGTACAAAAAGAGTGTGCTTGAAGCAAGCGTCATCGCTAGACGAACTGCCTCCGTCATACTGGCGAAACGCCAAGCCACTCGATACAAACGACTGATGCCTGCCATGATGATAAAGATGGCACTATATGAAATAGCCGTCTCAATAAAATGATTACGATCGATATTTTGAATGAATTCTAAAGGATATAAGAAAAAGTAAGAGACAAACATCGCTGATAGAATAGCAATGATATCTAAACTAACGAGTACACCTGTACGTAACGATTTTCGACCTAAATCGGGTATCGACAACTGGTATCCCTCCTTTTATATAGTACTTTCTACTGTTTTTTGTTCTTCAAGCAATTGGATCATCATTTTCAGTACGTCTTCACGCAAGTCTGAACGGTTTAAAGCAAATTCAAGTGTCGTCTGAATGAATCCTAGTTTTTCACCGACGTCATACCGTTTGCCCTCAAATTCATAAGCGAATACACGTTGCATCTCATTCAACCGAGTGATGGCATCCGTTAGCTGAATCTCGCCACCTGTGCCTGCTTCTTGCGTCTCTAAATAATTAAAGATTTGAGGCGTGAATAGATAACGTCCGAGAATCGCCAAATTTGATGGTTCCGTTCCCGAAGCTGGTTTCTCCACAAACGAGGCGACTTTATGTAAACCGCTCTGTAATGATTCTTGCGGATCCACAATACCATAACGATGTGTCACATCACTTGATACCGGTTGAACGCCAATGATTGAACTCTCGGTTTTTTCGTATTGTTCAATCAGCTGACGTGTACAAGGTACATTAGCTTGGACGATATCGTCTCCAAGCATGACCACGAACGGCTCTTCCCCAACAAACGCTTTCGCCTGAAGCACGGCATGACCGAGTCCCATCGGCTTCGATTGACGAATGAAATGGATATTGATATTCGTCGTCTCTTCTACGAGTGCTAAAAATTCTGATTTTCCTTTTTCTATGAGTGTTTGCTCGAGTTCTGGAACAGAATCAAAATGATCCTCAATCGCCCGCTTCCCTTTGCCCGTGACGATTAAAATATCTTCAATCCCCGAAGCGACTGCTTCTTCAATAATGTATTGGATGGTCGGCTTATCGACGATAGGTAACATCTCTTTTGGCATCGCCTTTGTCGCCGGTAAGAAACGTGTACCAAGACCCGCTGCCGGGATGACTGCCTTTTTCACTTGTTTATGTACCATGATGCCCCTCCCATGAATGGATCTGTATGATTTAGATAATTATAGAAAAAAGGATGCTTTTAACATCCTTACTAAAATATATTCTAAGGTTAACACTTTTGACCTAATGAAAAAACCAAGGTAAGGGAATTAAAACCTATTTCCGTTCGACAAGTGTCGACAAAAATCACAAAAGTCATTAATTGTCAACGAAATATGTAAAAATAGGGGGTTTACTTCTTCCATTTCCCTCGCCAGTTTTTTGTCGGTAAAATCGGTGGATCAACGAAGACAAATTCGTCTTTCACAATGGCCGCTGCATTTTCTTTTAACGTTTCCCAACGTTCCACTCCTAGTTCTTCCGCAACCGCTTGCTCAGCTGCTTCCCAGTAGAACGTACGACGTCCCGTACTATGGGCATCTGAGGCGACGAGTTGGCTCAAACCATTGCGTAAGAAGACGAATGCAATCTCCTTCACGTTTTGACCGAACTCTCCTGTCAAGCTGCTCGTCGTCACTTGTGACAATGCGCCTGATGAGACGAAATCCACCAAACGTTTCGGATTGGTCGCGAGTTCTTTATTCCGCTCGGGGTGAGCGATGACCGGCGTGTACCCTTCCGTCTGTAGTCGGAAGAACAGCTGCTCGGCATATGCCGGTACTGTGTCACTCGGAAACTCGACGAGGACGTAGCGTGACCCAGCGAGCGAGAGCGCCTCCCCGTCTTCTAGCGCCTGAACGAGATCGCCGAACACACGAATCTCTTGACCTGGGTAAATGTCGAGAGTGATTCCTTCTTGATGTAATACGTTTTTAAGCGTTGCCGCGGCTTCCTGCACGTTCAAGTCTTCCGTTTCAAATTGAGGGTGAAACGCGTGGGGGGTGACCACGATTGCGGTCACCCCTTCTTCTACAGCGCGTCTCGCCATCTCGATTGTTTGTTCGACCGTTCCCGGACCGTCATCGACGGCCGGAAGAAGATGACAATGGATATCAATCATGGCGTGATTCTCCTTTTATTCGTACGCGTAGTAATAGTAGTAATCATCGCTGCCTTGTGGCTCGCGTTTGTTGAGGACGACTCCGAGGATATGGGCATCCGCAAGGACCAATTGTTCTTTCGCTTTGACGACCATCTGACGTTCTGACTTGTCACAACCAACGACGAGGACGACGCCGTCCACTTTACGTGCCAAGAGGCGCGTGTCTGCGACTTGCATCATCGGTGGTGCGTCCAAGATGATAACGTCATAATGTTCTTTCAACTCTTCAAGCGTGCGGTCCATCATTTTCGACGAGAGTAACTCGGACGGGTTCGGTGGGATTGGTCCCGCTGCCATCAACTCCAAGTTTTCGACTTGTGTGGAGTGAATCGCTTTATCGAGTGTCGTCTTCTTAGCTAACACCGTCGAGAGTCCAATCCCGTTTGAGAGACGAAACGTGAAGTGCGCCGTTGGACGGCGCATATCACAGTCCATCAATAAGACGCGCTTGCCTTGTTGGGCGTAAACGACGGCCAAGTTCGAGGCTGTCGTTGACTTCCCTTCGCCTGACGAAGAGGATGTGATAACGACCGTCTGCAGCTCGTCATCGACCGCGGTGAACTCGAGATTCGTCCGGATAGTCCGATATTGCTCTGAAATCGGTGACTTCGGTTTATGGACCGTGATCAAGTCGCGACCTGTCTTATCATATTGAATATGCTTTGACTTTTTCTTTCCAAACTTAAACACGGACCTCTTCCCCTTTCACCTTCGCCTGACGTTGTTGTTGCATCTCGACACGATCGATGATCGGGATGGACCCGAGTACAGGAAGCTCGAGAATCGACTCGACATCATGTTCTGTCTTGATGCGACGATCGAGGACAACCTTAAGGAACGCAATGGCGACGCCAATCATCATCCCAAGAGCGGCTGCAATTGCAGTATTAAGTAGAATATTTGGTTTAACCGGAAACATCGGTACGTTCGCGTCCGACAACACTTTGACGTTATCGATACTCATGAGTTCAGGCACTTCTTTCGAGAAGACGCGGCTGATCTCATTGGCGATATCCGTTGCGATGACGGGGCTTGTATGTTGGACCGCGATATTGATGACCTGAGAGCTCTGTTCGCTGTTCACTGAAATTAAGCCACTAATATTGCTTGGCGCCCCAACAACATTTTGTTGCACTTGTTCAAGGATTGCCGGACTTTGAATGATGACACGATATGTGTTGACGAGTGTGACCGACGATTGGAGTTGACTGCTGTCAATCATATTGTTCTGAGATTCTTTTGGTGCGACGAGCACTTGCGTCGACGCCTCATACGTCGGGCTGATCACAAATGAGCTCACTAAAAAGGCAATGAGTGCTGCGAGGATGGTTAAACTTGCGATGAGCCACTTGCTCCGCTTCAAGATGGAGAACAATTCTCCAAGGGAAATCGCTTCTTCGTTCATATTCTGTCCTTCTCTCCTTTGTTCCAATAAATTCACTGCTGGAAAATTCCCGCAGATAATATTTAAAATGACAATACCAGAACAGTATAGCAAAATTTTCATCGGTTGATGACCCGTTTTTAAAAAAATGGGTTTTTTGACATGTAAATCTGCTAAACTTTGAAAGGAAGAACTTAACAAAGGAGGAGACCCCTAGTGCATGTAAGTGAGCGCCTACTCCAGCTGTACGCCACACTCGACCGACAAACTCGAGACGTCGTCCAGCAACGTATTGAGACAAATTTAGCAGACGGCAAATCGCTTGCCGCCTCTTATCATGAACTAACCGGAGAGACGAATGATTCCCTCTCCGTCGAAGAAAAATCAGCTACGGATTTTTCGAATTGGTTGAAGGAAGGAAAAACGGAGTTAGTCTTTTTGACCTATTACGTCGCTTTGTTAGAAAAGAGAGAGAAGCTTCAATCTGAGGGAGTCATTCCACAGACTGTGGAATCGATTGTTCCTAAGCCGATCACTCAGCCTTCTCCTCAGGAAACGATGAAATCAGAAATCGAGACACCTGCTAATCCGACACCGACCAAACCGCGTTATGTTCCAGTTCCAGATTCCGCCATTCCGTCACGGACAGAACGTCTCAAGTCTTATCGAGAAATCAAACCGGCTCGTCCTCGCCGAAAGAAAAGTCATGACTGGTTGCTTGGCCTGATTGCTATCATTCTTTTATCCGTAGGCAGTTATGCCGCTTATCCGACGGTAAAGGATCTCTTACAACCGCCTCCTGCGTCGACCAAAGCGACTGAAGCAGTAGCACCAGAACCCGAACCAGTCGCCGAGACGAAAGCACTGGAAGAGGTATGGATCGGTGTCAAACATGCCCCACTGCTCAGTGAGCCGAACAGCGAAGACGTCGTGTATGTCGCCGACATCGGGGACCGCTATGACGTTTTAGAAGAACGGGACGATGCGCTCTTACTCGACCTTGGTGTCAATGATTTGACAGGTTGGGTGTCACGCGAGGAAGTGGTCACGGAATGGTCAGGACTCTCAATCAGTGATCCCGATTTATTGAAGTGGCTAACGGTCGGTGTTGACCAAGTATATTTATACGAACCAGCAGAAGCTTACCTAGAGATGACGAGAGATCAGCTCGTCGAGGTCGTCGGGGAACCGTATGGCTTGGACTCAGATGACTTGAACGAATATTTGATTTATAATGGTATCTTCTTCACCATCCAAAACGGACGGGTCGAAGCGATTGACTGGCCAAGTACGATTCAAACGAAAGAAATGTTCCTCAAACTTGGAGAACCGACGTACGAGATTGAGGACGGCGTCGTCTATGAGAGCCAAAACTATTCGCTTCGCCTCTTTGTGAAAGAAAATGAGTCGACACGTGTACGTGTGACCAAACTAGACAATTAAAGGAGTTTTTGACGTATGACCCAAACGATTCTCGTGACGGGTGGTGCCGGCTATATCGGTACCCATACCGTCCTGCAATTGCTTGAAGCTGGACATGACGTGATTGTTCTTGACAATCTTTCAAACAGTAGTCGTGAGGCACTGAACCGGGTCGAGGCGATGGCAGGAAGAGAGACTACTTTCTATCTCGGTGACATCCTCGACCGTGCGCTGCTCGAACAGATTTTCTTGACGCATACAATCGATGCCGTCATTCATTTTGCCGGCCTAAAAGCTGTCGGTGAATCAGTGTCACAGCCACTTCGCTACTACGAGAACAACGTCGTCGGCACGACTGTCCTGTTAGAAGTCATGCAAGCGTTCGATGTGAAGCGCATCGTTTTCAGTTCATCGGCAACCGTGTACGGGATGCCGGAACGCACACCAATCGACGAGTCGTTCCCGCTCAGTGCGACGAACCCATACGGTCGCTCGAAGCTGATGATCGAGGAGATCTTACGTGACGTAGCGGTCGCCGACTCAGAATGGAGCATCGCCCTCCTTCGTTACTTCAACCCAATCGGGGCCCATTCGTCTGGTCAAATCGGGGAAGACCCGTTCGACGTTCCGAACAACCTAATGCCATATATCACCCAAGTTGCGATCGGTAAGTTGAACGAACTGAGCGTCTTTGGTGACGACTATGACACGCCGGACGGAACGGGTGTGCGTGACTATATCCACGTCGTCGACCTCGCCGAAGGTCATTTGCAGGCACTCGACTATGTGATGGACCAAACGGGTGTCGAGGCGTTTAACCTCGGCACAGGAACTGGTTATAGTGTTCTCGACCTCGTCCGAGCGTTTGAACAAGAGAGTGGAAAGTCCGTTCCTTATCGAGTGACGGAACGCCGCCCTGGTGACATCGCCACGTGTTTCGCGGACCCGACGAAGTCGAAACAGATGCTCGGGTTTGAAGCAAAGCATGACATTCGTGACATGTGCCGCGATGCCTGGAACTGGCAGTCGAACAACCCGAACGGATATAACTAAAAAATCAGCTGGCGTCAGAACGATTGTTCTTCCGTCAGCTGATTTTTTTGATTGGTCTTTTCTTTTCGTGCCATCAATCCAAAGTCGATGACCATGATGAACAAAGCAACAGCAATGAACTTCCATATATCGACCATCATGAATTTATCCCACACATATCCAACTGCGGTGAAACCGAGGAAAGCTGCATAAAAACTAATTCGCCACCACGTCCGATAAACGTTTGCACGCTCTCGGTCCAACAGATAAAAGGTGAGGTATGCACCTAAAGCTAAACATAAAATCGCAATCATCCAGTATGAAAATGATTGCATCGTCAACCGAAATATCATGAAAAAGAAAGATGAATCCATTGGAAATCCACTCCTTTGATGACTGACTCGTGATGTATATAAAATTCCTACTCTTCCATTTTCCACCTATCCATCATATGAGTCAATACACCTATGAACGAAAATGCAATTATGATTCTAAAGACCTATCCTTGTAACCATACATATCCGTACGGAGATAATGTGATTTTTCCGATTCGTTCACCCGTGAACAAGTTCGTCCCTTGAACATCCAATTCAATCTCATTCTCACTCACGTTCGTATAGAGGCGCACCGTACGTCCTTCAACCTCACGCTCGACAGCGAACACGTGTGGATTGACGTCTAGAATATGTTGTGCGGCGTATGGTGACAATGCCGATTCTGTCCGCTTCACGTTCAGCTGCCCCATGATTCTTGAAAAACGATTGAGTATTGTCTCGTCTTTCTTCAGCGACTGAACGAGCTCCTCCTCATCTGTTGGACCGCTCACCCCGAAGAGTGTCCGATAGTCGACGGACGGGATCCCTTGAAGCGAAAATAGAATGCTATGTGCTGCGAGGAGCATCGCCTCATGGTTATCCAATAGATTCTTCTCGAACGGATCACGCTCGGCGCTCGACAAGAAGTGGAAGTATGTCTTCCCTTCAGGTGGTGCCGCGATTTTCCGTGCCCATTCCGTTAATCGTGTCGCTTTCCCTTGTGCGAGGGCGAGGGTCACATGACTCGCAAGATCAAAGTGACAGACAGCGTCCACGACATCCAGATATGATCCAGCCTCGTCAAGCGCGTCCTCGGCGAGAATGAGTTGACCGTTCGGCTTATAATGGTGTAACACGATGTGCCAGAGTCTAAGTATGTCCTTTACCTCTTCACGCGTCATCCCACGGAACGATTGCGCATGGACCCGGACCTTCGTCGCCCCATAAGCGAGACGCTCGATGAGTGCGTCCGTCTCGGCAAGCAGGTCGAATTGCTCCGCATTGTAGGCGACCGGGTCAAGTTCATACATCAGTTGGAAGTCGTCGCTCAACTCCCCTAAGTCCTCATACAATCGAATCCGCGGGTCAACGGCCGTGTCCGTCTGACGTCCGATGTACGGGAAGAGTGAGACGAGATGCAAGTCGCTGATCGTACCTGCGATATGCTTGGCGAGGACGTCATGGAGTGCCCCCATGTCAGGCTTCCCTTCTGTTGTGACGAAACTCGCGTCGACGAGTAAGACGTTCGTTTTCTCGCTCGGAGTTTCATGGTCGTGCCAGGCGTGACTCTCCCACTTGTCAAATAGTCGATGCCACGTCTGTTCATTGCCACCCCATTTATTCAAAATCGGTTCGACTTGTTGCCAATCCATACGATTCCCTCCTTCTGTTCTCTCTACCTTTTTTCACTTCTTGCCCATTTCAAAACAAAAAAGCCGTCCAACATTGGACGACTCACTCCATCAAACGCTTCAATTCGGTCTGAATCCCGTCGAGTGACTCTGCGTCAGGATTCCAGTAATAGATGCCGTCCGACTCCAGTCCGCCCCCACCTTCGATGCGAAGTGTGCTTGCGTTGCGGAACGCACCCATGTAGTCGGTCGAGAGTGTCACGAGCTCATTGAACTCGATGTTTGTCTTCGCCCGGTTGCCGACGACGTCGAGCAAATTCGTCACCTTGTCGAGTGAGAAGTCAGAACGCCCCTTCTCGATGATGGCTGCGACGACATCGCGCTGCCGTTCTTGGCGACCGAAGTCCCCGTTCGGGTCATCGTAACGCATCCGTGTGTAGGCGAGCGCCTTCTCTCCATTGAGCGTCACTTCGCCGACCGGGAACGTATAACTGTCCGAAGTAAAGGCAAATTTGTTCATAACGGTAATGCCACCGAGCGCATCGACGACTTCCGTGAACGCCTCCATGTCCGCCTCGACGACGTAATCAATCGGGATATCTAAAAAGTTCTCGACCGTATCCATCGCCATCTCCGCTCCGCCGAACGCATAGGCGTGATTGATCTTATCGCGATACCCACGACCGACGATCTCCGTCTTCGTGTCACGCGGAATGCTGAGCATCGCCCCTTCGTTCGTATCCGGGTTCAGTGTCAGGACGATGATTGAATCGCTTCGTCCCTGTTCCGTTCCTCGTCGGTCGATTCCGAGTAAGAGCACAGACACCGAGCGCTTCTCTTCGATCGTCTCGACTTGCTTTCGTTCTGGACTGATCTGTAAGTTATCGTTCACCTTCGTCACCGTGTCATTGACCTCGTCGACCATCGACCAGACGAATAGGCCACCTGCGACAAGCATGAGTGTCAGTACGCCCGCTGTGATGCCAAGGATCCATTTCCACTTTGATTTCTTCTGATGTTTCGCCATATCGGGCCACCTTCTTCCGTAAATTCAGTTTGTATATCTTTTCCCAGACTCCACATTGGATTATAGCATGTCTCCAAAAAATGCTAATCATTTCTTTCCAGTTATCACGGAAAATGTGTCTTCGTCGGTGTCCGGTGCATATGATACGGCCAGGCGGCATTGATTTCTGCCCCAATGAGCATCGTCGCCGCCGTCAAATAGAGCCAGATTTGAAGTAAGATGACGACGCCGATCGTGCCGTACGTGTCCCCAAGAATCGAGAATCGCTCGACATAAACGCTATAACCCGTCGAGATGAGTTGCCACGAGATAACGGCAAAAATGGCGCCCGGTAGCGTCTCAAAAAAGCGCACGTGTTGCTGCGGGGCAATCATATAAAAGAACGAGAACGCAAAAATCAAGATGATTGTCGAGACCGTATAGCGCGTTAGCGTCGAGAGACGATCGAACTCCTCGACCTGAGGATAGAGCGCATACAACAAGTCGATAAATTCTTGTCCAAACACATGAAAGACGACGAGGATGACGGCTCCGATGCTACCAGCAAGGATTGTCATCAAACCGATCAGACGGCGCCACACATAGCCGCGCGCCTCCGTCTCCCCGTAAGCGAAGACGGTCAACTTGACGAGGCGGGCTGTCCCGTTCGAGGCCGACCAGAAGGCGATGATGGCACTGACCGACACGAGCCCGCTATTCAAGTTGCCACTGACGTCGTAGACGATTGACAATAGCTCTCGCACGCTCGATCCCGGAACGAGCGTCTCGATCTGCTCGATCAACAGCGCCTCATCAATCTTGAACCATGCCATGACAGCGAACAAGACGAAGAACATCGGGAAGATGGCGAGAAACCAAAAGAAGGCGAGCGTGGCGCTATAGTCGTTAATATGATGGTCCTTGAAGCGATGTCTCACATCGATGGCAAGTCGGGTCAGTCGATCGAGCACGGCCGTCACTCCTTTTTCTTTTCATTATGCCACAAAGGAAAGCACCCGATTCATCCGAATCGAGTGCTGCTGTCATTGTTCCATCAATTGTCCGAGGTACGACTTCACTTCGTCGAGTGATGCCTCGTCTGGGTTCCAGTAGTAGATGCCGTCGCCCTCTTTGCCGCCGCTTCCTTCGAGACGAAGAACGCTTTGGTTTTTGAACGCCGTCATGTAGTCGCTCGAGAGCGTCCGAATGTCTTTGAACGTCACGTTCGTCTTGGCATTGTTGCCAAGGACGTCGAGCATATTGTTGAATCGAGAAATCGAGAAGCTGTCTGTCCCTTTGTCGACGAGCGCCGTGATGACGTCGCGTTGACGCTCCTGACGACCGAAGTCACCGTTCGGGTCATCGTAGCGCATCCGTGTATAGGCAAGCGCTTCTGCCCCATCCAGGTTGACCGTTCCCGGTTCGAACGAATACTCACCCGACGTGAAGGCGAACTTGTTCGTCACTTCGACGCCGCCGAATAAGTTGACCGCGTCCTGGAAACCTTTCATGTCGACTTCCGCGACATAATCGATCGGGATGCCGAGGAAGTTCTCGACCGTATCCATCGCCATTTCAGCACCGCCGAATGCGTAGGCGTGGTTGATCTTGTCCATCGTCCCTTTGCCGACGATTTCCGTCTTCGTATCACGCGGGATGCTGAGCATCGCGCTCTCATCCGAATTCGGATTGAGTGTCATGACGATGATCGAGTCACTGCGTCCTTGTTCGTCCGCACGACGGTCAACGCCGAGTAATAACACCGAGACCGGCTTCTTATCTGAAATCGTTTGTTGATTCATCCGATCCGGGCTGAGCCCAGCCGATTCATTCAAACGGTCGACCGTTGTATCGACTTGATTATATAAATAATAGGCCATCCCAGCTCCGATGAGCAGGAACACTCCGATGACAGCACCTGCGATGATGGCGATGCGTTTCGCGGGCGACACTTTACGACGACGTTTTTTGACTCTCTTCTTTGGCTTTTGCTCTTCCATGACATAGCACCTTTCTATCCCCAATTGACCGTAATTGACACAGGTTTTATTTTATCACGCTGAATCGACAGTTTTTTCCGCATTTTTATAAAAGAGGTGAATACTTGTCACTGTTTGTCGATTGCTCACATCGCTACTATCGACAAGGTTTTTTGAAAGTTTAGCAAGTTTTGGTCTATCATAACACACTCTATTTTGAAGGCTTGTTTCGTTTCATACGACGGTACTAAGCCATTTGTCGCGTTTTCAACAAATTCTCTACTTTTTTGTGCTAATAGTGAAAGAATTTTGACAGTTTTTTGATTTTCATAGGTCTATTTCCTTAATTTAAGAAAACAGAATGGTTCGTTCGTCTTATTTTTTGTAAAATATGTATGGATTATAAACATATTTGGAAGAGTAGTGCATTTCATACATAAGGGGATGGATCGATGCAATTCATCGTGACGTGTTTTTTAGAACAAGAACAAACTTGTGAGTTTATCGTATATGGCAGTTCTGAATATGATGCATTTCAAACATTTGAACGAACGCTTCACTCTCTAAATCCGTTGTCTGGACAAATCACATTATCAGACGGCAAATCCATCCCGGTGACACGCATCCTCGCTTATCGCGTCGACCCGATCAAGCCGCTCTTTTGAACCTCAACTGTTTCGGGTAACCCTATTAGGAGAACAAATCTGATGAATGGGGTGGAACGAATGGAAATCGGAATGATTGGGCTCGGGAAGATGGGGCTGAACTTAGCATTGAATTTGACGGACAATGGGCATCGCGTCTTTGGCTATGATCCGGGGAACGTCTCGACGAGTCAGTTCGAAACGAAACAGTCATTGGAAGAAGTCGTCGATGCACTGAAATCGCCACGTGTCGTCTGGGTGATGGTACCGGCAGGAGACGTGACCGAGCATGTGTTGAACGATTTATATGAAGCTCTCTCCCCTGGGGACATCGTCATCGACGGGGGTAACTCGAATTATAAAGAGTCGATGCGGCGCGCCGAGCACTTTAAAGAAAAGCTCATCTACTTTTTTGACGTCGGGACGAGTGGCGGCATGGACGGGGCGCGGAATGGGGCCTGTACGATGATTGGTGGAGATTTGGAGGCGTTCGGGAAAATCGAGCAGCTGTTCCAAGACGTTTCGACTGACAACGGTTATCTGTACGCCGGACCTAGTGGAAGTGGTCATTTCCTGAAGATGGTCCATAACGGGATTGAGTACGGGATGATGCAGGCGATCGCCGAAGGATTTGAAGTGCTCGAGAAGAGCCCGTTCGACTATGAGTATGAGGACGTCGCCCGTGTCTGGAATCATGGCTCTGTCATCCGTTCATGGCTCATGGAGCTGACGGAGAGTGCCTTCTCCAAAGATGCGAAACTCGATGACATCCGTGGCGTTATGCATGCGTCAGGTGAAGGCAAGTGGACGGTCGAGACGGCGCTCGAATACGATGTACCGACACCAGTCATCGCCCTCTCGCTCATGATGCGGCAACGCTCGCTTCAAGACGACACGTTCTCTGGTAAAGTCGTCGCCGCGCTCCGGAATGAGTTCGGGGGACATGCGGTGGAGAAAAAATGATGAAAGACATCTTTAGAAAAGAGGAATTATCATGACACCGTCGTGGAATGCGAACTATCATGTTAAAACGACAATCGACGATGCAAAAAAATACCGTTACTTGTTTGAGTGTAACTGGAGCCCAGGTGGACATTTTGTCACATTCATTTTGTTGCATCCGGAAACGTGTGAAGTCACACAGACCAATCCAACTCTACGCCGTTGCATACACTATGCAAAGCTTTGGGGATTTGATGGATTGAAAGTGGTTCATCTATATGCTTTGGTTACTACCGACGTAGAGTCACTCGGGACGACACGTGATTCAATCGGTCCAGAAAATAATCAATTTATTCTTTACGCAACAGACCACTCCTCTGCTGTCATCTTAGCTTGGGGAGATACTCTTACTACACCTTTAGCACAGTCACGGATGCGGGACGTCTATCAACTCGTCCGCCATCAGTCTCCTCATTGCCTCAAAGTCACCTCAACCGGAAACTATCCGCGACATCCTTTGTATCTATCGAAAAGTTTGATTCCTGTGCCGTACCAGCTATGACAAACCTCTGCTCGGTCAAAATGATATGACCGGGCAGAGGTTCATTTGTTCATAAGCGTATTGTCGGCAACTCATCGTTGTAGTCAAAAATAAACTGAACTCGTCCATACCAAATGACCAACAAGCCTTTATGTCCACCAACAGTAATTGGGATCACTTCATCCTTTTTCGCTTGTTTGTATTTTGCATACAACTTTCTCAGCTGCTCTGTCTCTTTTGTACCCTCTCCGAAAAAAGAAGCAAGGGCTACACGAGCAATCTCGTCCCCGGTCTGCTGACCAGACGGATAGCGATTGTATCGAAATTCAATCAACATCAAAGATACAATCGAACGTTCTCCAGACTCTACAATCGCATAAAGATAATCATCGATTGGACGATTTGTTCGAAATAGTTGTGCGTTCGCAAAATCGATGCCTGCTGACCGCTCAATCTTGAAAAGAGGACGCTGTTGTGTCGAACTCACATAGTTACCCAAATAGTCGATGGCTTCTTTTTTTGGAAGAAATGATGTTTTCGACGGCTGCGGTAGTACTTTCTTTTTTAAATCTGACTGATTCATCCATCCTACCTTGTTTCCATATCTAACTTTCACATACTGACCGAGTTGTTCAGTGACAATGACGTTTATGTTTTTATTCAACGTCGCAATCACTTTTTTACTATGACCGACACCGTTAAACACCGAACTCTTTTGAAGTGTCACATGAGGTACATCTTTTATTTTTTTAGAAGATTCTACTTTTCGAACAATCGATTCTGTGTGAACATAACCCACTTTTTTGGAATAGACCACCTTTAGCCAACTCCCCGACTTCGCTACATATGTGACTGTTTTTTGCTTCGGGATCAACACGACTTGCTTTCCTTTATAGGAGGGGGTCGTTCGTAGATAAACAGTAGCTTTTGTTTGATAGGTCGTTAACGTAGTGATAGCGGCCCCTGTTTCATGACTTGGTGTAAGTAGCGTTAACACGAGTAATAGACTAATTAAACTTTTCATCACTCGCTTTAGATTCAATCTACTTTGCATTCCATCATTCCTCTCAAAATATTATTGTTGTTACTTTTCTCTCCATTATAAATTCTATTATTGTTCATGAACTCCATTTTTAACCAATAGGAAAATGAGATTTTAAATTTTTCTGGACTGTCACAAAAAAAGTAGCGATTCTCATCGCTACCTCAGTCATTCCATCGTATTTCCTTCTGCCGGAATCGGATGCGCCTTCAACATGCGCGCGAAATGGACGAGGTTATACGCCATCGTCTTCCCGTGTGACTTCGTGAACGCGTTGTCGCGCCCGGCATCGATATACGAGTCGCCTGGTCCCGCTTCCCCGACCCAATACGTATCAACGTTCGGTGGCACGGTGAATCCGATGTGGGATAAGGCATAGAGGATGCCCGCACACGCATGTTTCGCTCCGTCTTCATTCCCTGTGACGACGACTCCGCCGACTTTGTTGTAGTAGATCGCCTGACCTGACTTGTTCGTCAAGCCGCTCCCCCCGTATAACCGTTCGACCACTTGCGTCGCGACACTACTCTTTTCCCCGAGCCAGAGTGGTGTCCCGATGACGACGATGTCTGCCCCTTTCACTTTTTCAAAAATCTGTGGCCAGTCATCCCCGTCCCCTTCATCTTCTGTCACGCCGAATGCGACGTTATAGTCGACGATCCGAACGATTTCCGACTCGACCCCGAGCGCGTCAAAATGTGGCAAGATGTCGCGAATCAGTCCTTCCGTATGCGACGTCGTGTCGCCACCTTTTAACGTACAGTTTAAAAATAGAGCTTTCATGGAATCCCTCCTCGAATAATCTCCAACAGTTACGTGTTCCCGTTCCCTACATTTCTTAGTACCTTTCGAAGGATTTTGTTCATGTGAAGCAGAACTGCTAGGTTGAGGAGTTGAATCACATGCCAAACTTTTTACACATTGCCGACCTGCATCACGCTCGCCATACGGGAAACGCGATTCATGCAGAACGGACAAGCTTTGACATTCAACGCGACAAACTTCAGCAACTCGCATCAGTCATTCGTGAACACGAAATTGCTGCAGTCCTGATTGCCGGAGACATCGAGGTCAGTGATTCATATGACCTTATGCCTTATTTAAAAGAATTGACATCCCTCGGTGCGTCTATCTATATCGTCTTTGGCGAACATGACGTCAATCGCCATCGTGACAAGGAAGTGTGGGAAACGGTCCCCAATGTTCATTGTTTTGTAGAACCAGGATATCGCTTCGATCCAGCATTAGGAGTTGGCATATACGGGATAAGTTGCACATCGAACCAGGCGGGATTAGGCGAAGCCCTTGACCACATCCCCCCACTCGAACTCACACACCCTAACCTGCTGCTTAGTCATGGGCGTGCAAGTGCCTTTTCGAATACTCGACTTCACCCCCATGCTTTTGCCTATGTCGCGCTCGGGGATCACCATCGGTATGAAGTGATGGAGCGATTGAATACGACAATCGTATATCCCGGACACCTATTTTCTGTATGGGACGGTTGCGGCAAGGCATGGGAAACGGGATATGTCATCGGTTCGATTGATGGCGATACCATCACACACACGTTTCATGTGTTCCAAGGAGCTCAAACCAGACGCGTTTGCGTGAATCCTTTCATTCGTAACGACGACCAGATTCAACTCATTCTCGACAATGTCCCATCCATGTATGAGCAGTGGGTGAAAGATGACCCGGTTTCGATTCAAGAGGTCATTCGTCAGATTCTTCGCACATATCCAGATGATTATTTTGTCACCCCTAGTCACGCCAAGTTACGCCCTCGACGAATGTGTATGCGTGGCCAAAGATTGTTAGATGATCCTATTCTATTGGAATCGTTCGTTCAAAGATGTTATAAAGCGACACCTAACACACAGTGAATGTGCTATTCGATTGTGCTCACACGCCCATCCGGCTCCTGATAGATCACGTGTTTCTCTGACAGTTCAGTCGGGGAACGGACCCCTGCGGCGGCCGTCATATTGTATAGTCCTTCCCGGAGCGAGATGATGTAGTTCGTCACTCGAAAACTCTTCTCGTCGACGACGAGGGCACGCTGCAGTTTCGGGTCGGTTGTCGCGACACCGACCGGGCAACGGTTCGTATGACACACCTGCGCCTGGATACAGCCGACGTTGAACATGAGTCCACGGGCGATGTTGACGAGGTCGGCACCGAGGGCGAGGGCAATCGCCACCTTGTCCGCCGTGATGAGTTTCCCCGAGGCGAACAGTTTGATCTGGTCCCGAAGACCGTGCTCGATCAAGAGGCGATGGACGTATGGGAGCGCCGCCTTCAATGGCAACCCGACCGTATCGGCGAGTTCCTGATACGTCGCACCTGTCCCGCCTTCACTGCCGTCAATCGTGATGAAGTCCGGTACGATTTGAGACGTCGACATCTCTTCGACGAGCGATTCCATGTCCTGTATATTGCCGACGACGAGTTTGATGCCGACCGGCTTCCCACCGATTTCACGCAACTTTTCGATGAAGCCCAACAGTTCCTTGTGCGTCTGAAACTCGGAGAATCGGTTCGGGCTGTCAATCGTCTCTCCGACGCGCACATGGCGGATGCGGGCGATCTCTTCGGTCACTTTCGAGCCGTCGATATGTCCCCCACGCGTCTTCGCCCCTTGCGCGAGTTTCAGTTCGAACGCCTTCACTTGCGGGAGTGCGCTCTTCTGTTTGAACGCTTCCACCGAGAACGTCCCGTCTTCGTCCCGGACACCAAACAGTGCCGGACCGATTTGACAGATGATGTCGACATTCCCTTTCAAATGATAGTCCGAAAGACCACCTTCCCCTGTGTTCATCCATGTCCCACCCGCACGGCCGAGCCCGATCGAGAGAGCCGTGATCGCCTTGTCGCCGAGCGAACCGAAGCTCATCGCCGACTGTCCGACGAGGCCGCGGACGTAGAACGGCTCCCGACACGTCTCTTTCCCGATGATGATGGTATCTTCTTCTGTTAATAAGTATGGGGAGATGTCTCGTTCGACGAGATGCTCTTTTCGGGTGAAGAGGTTATCTTCATCGAGTTCATACACCCACGTCGACACTTTTGTTGAATTGTCGATGCGTAGTTCGTTCCGATTTGTCGGATAAAGGGCGTTTTGAAGATAGAACCCACCCGCGTCAAAGTCTCGCTCCGAACCGAAGCCGATGATGCGTGACTTGTATTTTCCGGCAATGACGGCCGCCTCGTATTCGTTTCGCGAGAACGGTTTCGCCTCGTTGTCGTTCAAGAACAAATATTGCCGAAGCTCCGGACCCATCTTCTCGAACATATAACGCAGTTTTCCGAGAATCGGGAAGTTACGGAGGACGGAGTGCTCACGTTGGTTTTGGTCACGTCGCCACAAGTAAAACAGAAGTAGCGGTGGAGCTGTCATCATCATCAATAAGAGCACAAGCAAGATGGTCAACATCGATGTATTGAGTGACACGGTCTCTCCTCCTTTTCACTAGACGAAAAACACCCTGTCGAAAACGGAACAGGATGTCATCAGTCGCTCGGGATCGTAACCCCGTCAAATTGTTCATTTCGGCACAACGTGATCGCCTGCATCGCTAGTTTATAGTCCTCTTCCGGCAAGGCGATCAATTCGGTCGGAAGGACCCATTCTTTTGAGTTATACAAGTGAATGACGAGTTTGGCGAGTACAAACTCTCGTTTATCGAACGTGTTGTCATCGATGATTGTGGAGGTTCGAATCTTCCCAGCTTCGAGGTCTATATAAGGAAGCAAACATTCTCGGATATGCGAATGACCCGCAAGTACATATAGCGCGGCGAAGTATTCGCGACTGGTACTGCCAGGATCCGTGAGTCGTTGTGCTAACCGTTTGAACTCGTTGTAGTGGTCGGAAGATAAAAAATCAATATGGTTCATCGGTCCACCTTCTCTCTCTAAGCCTCGCTTTGCCCTCAGAGTTTATAATTTCCACCTTTTTGTAGAAGTTAACCCTGTTTTCTTTAGATTCGGCGCATTGAAATCGCCTCACGCATCTGTTGGAGAGACGCGCGTCCCGCTTCCCCGCGTCGCATCATGACAGCTGTAAACAAGGCATCAATCAAACTGAGTTCCGCGATTCGGGAAGCGAGCGCCTCTGAACGAAACGCCGTCTCTTGGGACACCGTATAGAGCGACACGTCTGCAATCTTCGAGAGCGGTGACTTCGCGTAGTTCGTGATGGCGATTGTCGGGACACCTTTCTCTTTTAGGAGTTTGGCGATATCGAGTGTTTCTTTCGAGGCACCTGAGTGCGAGATGACGACGGCGACGTCCGCTGTCGTCAATTGTGAGGCTGACATGAGTTGCATATGCGACTCGAGGATGGCGCTCACTTGAAGCCCGCTTCGGACGAACTTGTGGTACGCGTCTAACGCGACGACCGCTGACCCACCACTCCCGAAGAATTCGATGCGGCGTGCCCCGAGGAACAGCTCGACGGTTTTCTCTAAGGAGTCTCCTTCTAAAATCTGACGCGTCGACTCGATTGTCTTCCCGTTCGTCGAAAAAATTTTCTCTGCAATTTCAAGCGCCGTATCCGTCTCCGTGATATCTTCATGGATGTCCTGAAGTGGTGCGACGACATCCGAGGCGAGCGCGATTTTTAGCGCCTGATAGCCTTTAAAACCGACACGCTGACAAAAGCGGAACACGGTCGATTCGGCGACGTCGAGGTCATCTGCCACTTGATTGATTGTATGATGAATGATTTGTTCTGGTTGTTTTAAAATATAGTCGGCAATGCGTTGCTCTTTCTTGCTCAGTGTCGAATAGGCGCCACGGATGCGGGCCGTCCCGTTCATCGTTTCCATCAAGAATCACCCTTTCTCTTCTTCATCTAACGATACCGTTTCGAAAAAAATTCCGCAATGTGTGATTCGCCTAAAAAGATTGACCCACCTTACAAAAGGAGACAGGAAGTGGGATTCTGGAATGTGCTACTCTAATTAAGCACTTTTTGACTAATTCACTCATTGAACCATTTGAAATCGAAAGGACTGTTTCGAATCGAACATCACCTCAGTAGCTCGTACAACTTACCACTCGTCATTCTTTCCATCGCCGTTGCCATCTTTGCTGCCGGTGTCGCCCTCGATATTAGCAGTCGTTTAAAATATGCGAAATACGCCTCACGGTTCAGCTGGGTCGTAGCCGGTGCCTTTAGCCTCGGGCTCGGGATTTGGGCGATGCACTTTATCGGCATGCTGGCATTCCACCTAAACGATGACGTGACGTATCACCTCGGCATCGTCTTGTTGTCGATCGTACCGGCCGTCGTCGCCTCAGGGCTCGCCTTTTGGATCATCAACCATCCGGAGACACGACCGACGCAACTCGTCTTTTGTGCCTTCTTGATCAGTGTCGGGGTTGTCTCGATGCACTACATCGGGATGGAAGCGATGCAGATGAACGCTATCCTCACGTATGACCCGATCATGTGGATCGCTTCTGCACTTGTTGCTTATGTAGCATCGCTCGTCGGACTGTATATCCTCTTTTATATCCCGAACGTCTCGCGGTTCCATTGGCGCCGTCTCGCCAGTTCGGTCTTGATTGGTGTCGCCGTATCAGGGATGCACTACGTCGGGATGGGCGCGGCACAGTTCACCCCGACAGAAGGAGTCAGCAAGTCGATGAGCGGTTATGCGGTCGATAGCACCCTCCTCGCCTACGTCATCGCAGCGAGCGTCATGACCTTGTTCGTGATCATGTATATCTCACTGAGAACGGCGTCACAGCTCGAGGCACAATCGGAAGAACTCGAACTGAAGTTTGAATCGATCATCGAATCGGCATCGGATGCCATCATCGTCGCCGACCATAACCGTGTCATTCTCCAGTGGAACCACGGGGCGACCGATTTGTTCGGATATACGTATGACGAGATGATTGGACAGTCGATTGTCGCCATCATCCCGGAACGCTTCCGTGACGCGCACGAGCGCGGCATGCAACGTTACGAGAAGACGGGTGAGAAACGCGTCATCGGTCAAACGGTCGAACTCATCGGCTTACGAAAAGACGGTGTCGAAGTGCCAATCGAGATGTCGCTCGGAACGTGGAAGACGGACAAAGGCATCTTCTTCAGTAGCATCATCCGTGACATCAGTGAACGGAAACGAATCGAGGCACAAATCAACGACCTCGTCTATTTGGACCCGCTCACCGGACTCCCGAACCGTCGCTTGTTCAGCGACCGACTCGACTCACTACTCGGTCAGTCCCAGCAAGAACCGTTCGCCTTGTACTATATCGACCTCGACAACTTCAAAGTCATCAATGACCGGTTCGGCCACTCGATCGGCGATCAATTTTTGAAGCAAGTGACGACCCGGATCCAGTCGACGATTCAAAAGTCGGACACGCTCGCCCGTCTCGGCGGAGATGAGTTCATCATCTTGTCACCGCATACGAAAAGTAACCTTGCGGCCCATCGTGCTCAAGAGTTGATCAACGTCCTCCATCCACCGTTTGAACTCGAGAACGAGGAAGTGTTCACCGGTGCTTCGATTGGGATCAGTCTTCACCCGTCAGACGGGGATACGGCAGAAGATTTAATCAAAAACGCCGATATCGCCATGTATCGAGCGAAGGCTGACGGCAAGAACGGCTATCAGTTCTTCACCAATGAATTGAACGAGTCCGTATCCCGTCGCTCGAACTTGTCGATGGCACTCCGTAAAGGAATCGGGCGTGGCGAATTCACCGTCCACTATCAACCGCAAATCCAGTTGGAGACGGAAATGGTCATCGGCATGGAGGCACTCGTCCGTTGGCACCATCCGGAACTCGGGATGATTTCTCCTGGTGAGTTCATTCCAATCGCCGAAGAGACGGGAAGCATCCACCGTCTCGGTGAGTTCGTCTTGAATGAGGCGTGTCGCCAAAACAAGACGTGGCAAGATGCGGGCATCCCCCCGTTTCGGGTCGCCGTCAACATTTCAGCCATTCAGTTCGCTCAAAAAGACTTGCCGGAAGTCGTCAGCCGCGCACTCGACGCATCAGGTCTCGACGCAAAGTATTTAGAACTCGAGTTGACAGAGAGCGTCATCCAGAGTGCGGACCGTGCTATCGAGACGATGCACGAGCTCGTCGCCCTCGGTGTCCATCTCTCGATCGATGATTTCGGGACGGGCTACTCGTCTCTTAGCTACTTGAAGCTGTTCCCGATTGATACGCTGAAGATTGACCAGCACTTCACGAAGAATATCGAAAGTGACGAGAAGGACGCCGCCCTCGTCAAAACGATCATCCGCATGGCGCATGAGCTTGATTTGAACGTCATCGCGGAAGGCGTCGAGACGGAGAATCAAGTCGCTTTCCTAAAAGCCGAATCGTGCAACCAGGCACAAGGGTATTACTATAACCGTCCATTGCCGGCGGAAGAGATTGACGTCTTCTTCCAGCAATATAAGAAAGCATCATCGAGTTAAATCATTCGACCTCCACCTTGGGGGTCGAATTTTTATATCTGAAAAGAAAAAAATTCCGTAATCCGACTTGTAAATCGAATTTATTTTGATATGATGAATCTAGAGACGGAAAAAAATTCTTTTTCAGGAGTGACGATATGGAAATTGGTTTGATTGGTTTAGGAAAAATGGGGTACAACTTGGCACTCAACTTGAGCGATCACGGACATACGGTCGTCGGGACAGACGTCGGGGACGTCACATCGGACGCGTTCACAATCGTGCCGACACTCGAGGATGTCGTGAGCAAGCTCTCGACGCCACGCGTCATCTGGGCGATGGTACCTGCCGGAGACGTCACAGAAGCGGTGCTCGCGGAGCTATATGAGCGACTCGAACCGGGCGACATCGTGATTGACGGGGGAAACTCGAACTACAAACTCTCGGTCGCACGCGCCGAACAGTTCGCCGAGAAGGACATCAAGTTCTTCGACTGCGGAACGAGCGGTGGGACGGACGGTGCCCGAAACGGTGCCTGTACAATGGTCGGGGGTGACGCAGACGCATGGCCGACAATCGAGCCGATCTTTAAAGACTTGTCTGTCGAGAACGGATACCTGTATACAGGTCCTGCCGGAAGCGGTCACTTCTTGAAGATGATTCATAACGGGATTGAGTACGGGATGATGCAGGCGATCGCAGAAGGGTTCGATATCTTGGAGAAGAGCCCGTTCGATTACGACTACGAACAAGTCGCACGCGTCTGGAATCACGGGTCGGTCGTCCGCTCTTGGCTCATGGAGCTCACAGAGAACGCCTTCAAGAAAGATGCGAAACTCGATGAAATCCGTGGGGTCATGCATTCGTCGGGTGAAGGCAAATGGACGATCGAGACGGCGCTCGACCTTCAGGCGGCGGCACCGGTCATCGCCTTGTCGCTTATGATGCGCTACCGCTCACTCGAAGACGACACGTTCTCAGGTAAAGTCGTCGCCGCGCTCCGCAACGAGTTCGGTGGTCACGCGGTCGTCAAGAAGTAAGAAATGCGGAAAAGGTCACGGGGAGTTGACCTTTTCCTTTGTCAGAAACTGTAAACGGTTACATATTAAACTTTAGGGGGAAAACTCAATGTCTGGCTCAACACTTATTTTGATCGCCTTAGCCGGGATCTTCTTGCTCTTATTTTTAGTCATTCGTACAAAACTTCACGCATTCGTTTCGTTGTTACTTGTCAGCTTAATCGTCGGGGGCGCAGCCGGCATGCCGCTCGGGGACGTCATCGCCTCCATCCAGAACGGCATGGGCGGAACGCTCGGCTTCGTCGCCGTCGTCGTCGGTCTCGGCGCGATGTTCGGGAAGATGCTTGAAGTGTCAGGTGGCGCGGAACGCCTCGCCCAGACGCTCGTCAGTAAGTTCGGGGAAGACAAGGCACAATGGGCGCTCGGGATCACCGGGTTCATCGTCGCCGTTCCGGTCTTCTTCGATGTCGGTTTCATCATTCTCGTCCCAATCGTATACGGTCTCGCTAAAAAGACGGGACGTTCGCTTCTCTACTATGGAATTCCGCTCCTTGCGGGTCTCGCGGTCACACATAGCTTCATCCCGCCGACACCTGGTCCGATCGCCGTTGCGAACTTGATCGGTGCCGACCTCGGTTGGGTCATCTTGTTCGGTGTTCTCGCCGGGATTCCAGCGATGATTTTAGCCGGTCCTGTTTTTGGGAAGTATATTGCTAAGAAGATTCATGTGACGATTCCAGATTACATGGAATTCAAAGAAATCGATACATCGAAAGAATTACCAAGCTTTAAAATGATCTTGTCGCTTATCTTGATTCCGCTCGTGTTGATCTTGGCGAACACGCTCTCGGCGGTTCTCTTGGATGAAGGCAACGCCGTCCGTGACTTCTTGACGTTCCTCGGACACCCGTTCGTCGCCTTGACGATCGCGACGCTTCTCACGTTCGTCTTCCTCGGGACGCGCCGCGGCTATTCACGTGACGAAGTACAAGAAATTGCAACGAAAGCACTCGAACCAGCCGGGATCATCATCCTCGTCACGGGGGCCGGTGGCGTGTTCAAACAAGTGCTCATCGACTCAGGTGTCGGTGACGTGCTCGGTGAAATGATGGCTGGTTCACCACTTCCGGCAATCGTCCTCGCCTTCTTGATTGCAACGGTCGTCCGCGTCGCCCAAGGATCGGCAACGGTCTCGATGGTCACAGCAGCTGGACTCATCACACCGTTACTTGAAATCCAAAACATCACAGGCGCGGCACTCGGTTTGATCGTCATCGCCATCGCCTCAGGAGCGACTGTCCTCTCGCACGTCAACGATTCAGGCTTCTGGCTCGTCAACCGTTACTTCGGTCTCGACGTGAAAGACACGCTCAAGTCATGGACGATCATGGAAACGATTATCGGACTCACCGGCTTTGCCGTCGTGTTCTTGATTAGCCTATTTATCATCTAAGTTAGGAAGTGATTGTGTGTTTACGATTGGGGTCGATATCGGGACGACGAGTACGAAAGCCGTCCTGTTCAACGGTCATCAACAACTGGCGGTACATAACGTGTTGTATCCGCTCCTCACGCCCGATACGGAGACGGCCGAGCAAGACCCGGTCGTCATCTATGGGGCCGTGCTCGAAGCCGTCTCGGCGGTCCGCGCCAAAGCGGACGGCCCGATTCGCTTCGCATCATTCAGTTCGGCAATGCACAGCTTGATTGCACTTGACGCGTCAGGACGTCCGCTCACGAACAGCATCACGTGGGCCGACAGTCGGGCAAACCCGTATACGCAAGAAATCAAACGCGACTTTGACGCGAGCGCCCTCCATATGCGCACCGGTACCCCGGTCCACCCGATGGCACCGCTGTCGAAGCTGCGCTGGTTGAAATCCGAACATCCTGACGTCTTTGAACAGACAGCCAAGTTCGTCTCCATCAAAGAGTATGTCTTCTATCGGTTGACGGGACGCTTCGTCGTCGACCACTCCATCGCCTCGGCGACAGGACTCTTCAATTTGAAACAACGGGATTGGGACACAGAAGCACTTGAAGTTGCCGGTGTGACACCAGATCGTTTATCCGATCTCGTACCGACGACAGAGATTTTACACGTGACACCTGATGTGACCGAGACGCTCGGCTGGGACTTCCCACTCGTCATCGGAGCAAGCGACGGCGTGCTCTCGAACCTCGGTGTCGGTGCCTTCGAACAAGGGGTCGTCGCCGTGACGATCGGGACGAGCGGCGCCATCCGCACGGTCGTCTCAGAACCCGTCGAAGATCCGAAAGGTCGCATCTTCTGTTATGCGCTGACGGACAAGCATTGGGTGATCGGTGGCCCGGTCAATAACGGCGGGATCATCCTCCGCTGGCTCCGCGACGAGTTCGCAGCGAGTGAGGTCGAGACGGCGAAGCGACTCGGCATCGACGCGTACGACGTGTTGACGCGAATCGCCGAGACGGTCAAACCAGGAGCGGACGGTCTGTTGTTCCATCCGTATTTGATGGGCGAACGCGCCCCACTTTGGGATTCGAATGCACGGGGTTCCTTCTTCGGGCTCAGCATTCACCATAAGCGCGAACACTTCATCCGTGCCGTATTGGAAGGTGTCATCTTTAACCTCTATACGGTCATGCTCGCACTCGATGAGTTGACGGGCGCACCGAACCGCATCCATGCGACGGGTGGCTTTGCCCAGTCGAGCCTCTGGCGTCAGATGATGGCGGACATCTTCGACACACCGGTCGTTGTACCGGAAAGTCACGAGAGTTCATGCCTCGGAGCCGTCATGCTCGGAGAGTACGCATTCGGGGACATCGAGGAATTCCAAGAAGTTCCGCAAGTGACCCACGAGCATACACCGAACATGGAAGCGACGAACGTCTATCGCGAGCTCTTGCCGATCTACATTCGCCTGTCACGTCACTTGTCAGAAGAATATGAAGCCATTTCGGCGTTTCAGCGGAAGCATGTATAAGGTTCAACGAAGACCCGTCAGTCATTCGACTGACGGGTCTTTTTTATCCATCAATCCTCTATCCCCTCTGCATCATTCGCTGTACACTGAGATGACAGGATGAAACGTTATAGGAGGAAAAACGCATGCAACTCAAAACAACCCGTTGCCTCATCCGTCCGTTCGAACGCCAGGACATCGAGTCGTTCATGGTCTATCGGAACGACTTGGACTGGATGAAGCATCAATCGTTCAAAGGTCTTAGCTATACCGAGTACGAGAACGCCCTACTCGGCGAACAATCACTTCAACACGGCATGCAACTCGCCATCATCGACCAAGCGACCGAAGAATTGATTGGGGACGTGTATATCCAGCAAGAAGACCAAACGTATTGGATTGGCTATACCATCGCGCCCACTCGCGCTCGAAAAGGCTATGCGTTCGAGGTGATGTCGGGATTGATTCGTCACTTGGCCGACCACGGAGCAGAAACGTTCAAAGCCGGTGTCCTTGAGACGAATGAGCCGTCGATTGCGCTATTGAAGAAATTGAACTTCACCTATCTCACAACAGAACTCGACGAACACATTTATCGGCTCGATGTCTCAGATATGTGATAAGGTATGTGTCATATGTCACTTGTTTTTTGACTCGAGGGAGCTATGGTTGGAATGAAGAAACGCGTTTTTTTACTCATGTCTATTTTTTTGTTGATTGGTACTTTGTCGCAGGCAGCGATCCCGGAACCGAAAGCCTATAACGACCCGAGCCTCATCTATCTGACGCTGGATGATGGACCGAACTGGAAAACCAGAAAGCTGCTCGACGTGTTGAAGAAGCATCAAGTGAAAGCCACCTTTTTCATTCTCGGAAAGAATATCAAAGGGAATGAGCATCTTATTCGACCCATCGTCGATGAAGGTCATCTGATTGCTTTGCACGGGATGCGACACGACCGGGAAGAATTTTATGAGACACCGATGACGGCAGTGCAACAGATGCAGGAAGTCCAAGCACTCATTTATGAAGTAACCGGGATTCATACAAATATGGCCCGCACCATTTACGGGAGTGACGCCGGTATGACTTCTGCACACTGGCAAGCGATGACTGAAGCCGGCTTTGAGATCTGGGACTGGAACGTTGGCAGTTTCGATCACGTGTATAAGAAAGACAATGCCCGAGTCGAGCAGCGTGTGTTCGACCGCCTCGAGGCGAATCGTGCCGCTAATATTGCTTCCATCATCTTGGCACATGATCACTCGATGACACCGGAAGCACTCGATACGATTATCCGCTATGCGAAAGAGCGAGACTACGAATTTCGGACGTTAGAAGGCGTTCAACCTACGCATAACTTTTTAGATGGGTGGGAACCCCTTGCCGATGAACAGACGACTCTATGACGGTAGATCCTCATGATCTACCGTCCTTCACATGAAAACAGCGCATTGGAATGCCCGATGCGCTTTCTCATTGAACGGATTCCACACTTTCATGGATATGTGTACGGTTTCTTCCGCTGTTTTTCGCTTGATACAAAGAATCATCTGCTAAATGAACCATCTCACGAAGATGCTCGCTTTTTCCATTTGCAATCCCGATTGAAACAGAGATATGAATCGTTTGCTGATCGAGTAGCTTAAACTCATGCTTGGAGATGCTACTCCGAATCCGCTCCGCTACTTTGATCACTTCGATTTGCGAAAGCATCGGGATCAGAACCCCAAACTCCTCCCCACCGATACGGGCTTTGATATCGTGCTCCCTCGTTTCACGATGCAACAATTCCGCGAACTGCTTCAAAATCTCATCCCCGTTCGCGTGACCATATTGATCGTTGATTTGTTTGAAATAGTCGATATCGATGATGAGCACGTTACACATCGCATAATGTTCTTTGACCTTCTTCATCTGCATTTCCCACGCTCTTCGGTTTGCGAGTCCCGTCAAATGATCGGTTTCTGCTGATATTTTATACTCTTTCACGCGATGATGAATGAGATACAGGTCAATGTTCAAGACGGTGATCAATAATCCGATTGGGAAACTAATCATGATGACAAGTAAAGCGGCGTATGCGGCATTTTCACTGAATTCTCCACTCGTATAAATCGCAATACCTATGATGAAACATGTCAACATGTTCAACGTGAGACCAAATTGAAAGAGTCGTTTCTCTAGACTAACGATGTTGTATGTCGCGAGAATTCCAAACACGATCAGAAATAGGGAGATACATGACACAATTGACGGAAAATCAATCCCATAACTAAAACGATAGACTGAGATGATGGTCGCCGTAATAAATAATGGGGACACGAGTCGATAAAATCCAAGCAGGATCAGAACAAGAAAACGAAAATCGATTTTCACGACGTCGTCAAATACGACACCTTGCGTGATGAGAAAAATCCCCAAACACCCCGATAATACACCAATTAACATTTTTTGAGTGTATTCGTATTTCGTATTGTAATTCATGATTTTGGAGATGAAATAAATTCCCGTGAACGATATACAAGAATTTGCGATTAAGCTAATGAACATGATGTGACCCTTTCAGTAAGCGTGATGTTCGTGCTACTCTCTTCATATATCCAATTTGAACCATTTACTAACATTTTAACCATCATAAAGTTTATTTTGAATAATATTTTTATTTAAAAAGTAAATTGGATTTCAGAATATTGAACACGACCACAAAAAAATCGAGCCCTCTATAGACTCGATTCTCGCTTACCGTTCATATGTCACCATCACAAATTGACCGGATGCGCGTTGACTTATCAGTCGAAGTTTCGTCTCTTTTGTTCCTTCTGGGAAGAGAGGGATCCCTTCACCTAACACAACCGGGGCAATCGCAATCTCATACCGGTCAATCAATTCATGCTCCATCGCTGCTTTGATGACTTCACCCCCACCGATGAGCCAGATATCTTGATCGACTTCTACTTTCAACCGATGAATCAGTTCTTCGATCGGTTCATCCGTGAACGTGACATGCTCTGCCTCACGGTCAGGCTGACGCGTCAAAATATAGTTCGGCATGTCTTTGTACGGATAAGCCCCTTCTTCTAACTTCAGTACTTCCTCATACGTCTTTCGTCCCATGATGACGGCACCAACGGTTTTGAAAAATTCAGCGTATCCGTTGTCCCCGTCTCCCTCTACGGCGAACAACCAATCGAGTTGGTCGTTCGACCGGGCGATTTTCCCATCTAAACTCATCGCGATATACAACACTACTTTCGGCATCGTGTCTTCCTCCTTGATTCGTGATACATTCAGCTTAACCAATAAACACGACAAAAGATGACGGGAATGATGGATATGAAAAAACGACATTTGCAACTGATTCGGCTGCTCAATCGAGGACGACGTGTCACCGCTGAAGAACTGGCTCAAGAGACGGGTGCCTCTATCCGAACGATTCAGCGGGATATGCTATCGCTCGAGGAACTGGGTTATCCGATTTGGAGTGTACCTGGGATTGGTGGCGGCTACGAGATGTTGCCGAACCGACTGTTGCCACCCTTTCACCTCCGCGAACAAGAAGCAGTCGCCCTTTATCTTACGTTCAAATGGATGGAACACATCCCGGACGTGCCATTCGGTGATATACGACATACGCTGTCCGACTGGTACGCGAACGAATTACCGCAAGACTTAGAGACGAAGATTCATCGCTTAGAACGAAACATCCTGTGGCTCGGGAACAAACAGATTCCAAAGGCTCCGTTCACAAAGGACATCTATCAGGCTGTCGAACAAAGAAACAAGATCGAGATGACGTATCAAACAACGAAAGGCTCACGTACGTTCACCGTCGCACCAGTCGGCATGGCACTCCTTGACTTGAAGTGGTACGTCTTCGGGCTGTCTGAACTGGGGCTTCGTCAATATCGAATCGACCGAGTGGAAGCGGTCAAATTGCTAGATGAACCGTTTGAGTCCGAGGATTTGGTGACCTTGCTTCAGGCAAGTGATGAACGAATCAGTGTGACCGTTCAACTCGAACTCACCCCACTCGGACGTCGTTTACTTGAAGATATATTACCCGATATCGAACAAAAGAATGAATGGGACGTCTCTAAGGAAGAACTGCCGTTTTTATCGAGACAGCTGTTGAAAGCTGGTGCGGAAGTGGAGGTCAAGGCGCCGAGTGCGTTGCGGCAGATGATGAAGGGGCATGCGGAACGTCTTGTAGCATTATACGTATGAAGATTGAAAAGGCTCAACCCGTGCGGTTGAGTCCGATTTCAATTCGCTCCATCCATTTCCTTATGAATGCGTAGCAATTCATTTTTGTATAGATCAGAACGACCTCCAAAAATCGCTTGAATGTTGTTTTTCACTTTGACGACTCCCGCTGCTCCGAGTGCCTTTAGTTCATCCTCATTGATTTGAGAAACGTCACTTACTTCAACACGAAGGCGTGTGAAGCATGCATCGATATCACGGATGTTCTCTCGTCCCCCAAGTGCCTCTTCAATCGCAAGTGCTGTAGTTTGAATCGCTGATTGACCTGACTTTTTATCATTGTAGTCTTTACGCGTAAACAGTTTCGCTTCTTGTCCGCCACGCCCAGGTGTTGCCAAATTCCATTTCTTGATGGCGAAAGTAAAGATACTATAGTAAACGATGAAGAAACCAACGCCGACGACGATATTCATCCACCAGCGTGGTGTACCTGGTAAAACGTTCACTAAAATATAGTCAATCAACCCTGATCCTCCAGCCCAACCGATATGTGTATCGAGCGCATACATGAGCGCGAAGGAAATTCCCGTCAACACACTATGGATGACATACAGGACAGGTACCACGAATAAGAAAGTGAATTCAATCGGTTCTGTGATTCCTGTTAGAAAAGCGGTACCGGCTGCTGCAATCAACAAACCTCGAACGACAGGACGTTTGTCCGGATCAGCCTGACGATACATCGCGAGCGCCGCCCCGAGTAAACCGAACATAATGATTGGGAACTTACCAGACATGAAGCGTCCCGCCGTCACTTCGACACCTTCCGCGATTTGAGCAAGGAAAATATACTGATCACCGTTCACGACCGCATCACCGACCGTTGCTGTTCCACCGAGAGAAGTCCACAGGAACGGAGCATACCAAATATGGTGTAATCCAGTCGGAATCAATAACCGCTCCAACATCCCATATAACCCTACGTATGCAGGATTAGTCGCATCACTCGCGATGACGTTTGCCATTGAAGTTAGTGCCGATTGAATTGGCGGCCAGATGAGCATCATGACAAATCCGAGTAAGATTGAGAAGAAGACCATCACAATCCCGACAGAACGATCACCTGCAAAGAATCCCAACACTTCTGGTGGATTAAATGTATGGAACTTTTTATAAACCCATACTGCGAGCAATCCGACCGCAATCCCTCCGAGTACACCGGTTTCAAGGGAAGGAATACCAAGTAACATGCCATATTCCCCACTCTCAGCAGCCATTTCTGCCGTGATACCAAGAGAGATTGAGATTGTCGTATTCATAATGACATATCCGACGAGTGCTGCGAGTGCGGCAATCCCTGATCCCCCTGACAAACCAACTGCGACCCCGATTGCAAAAATGATTGGTAAGTTCGCAAAAATACTAAGACCAATTTGTAACATCCCAGCACTGATCGCTTCTACCGTTCCGTTCTGTAAAAAAGTCCAGCTATCTGCTAAAGGACCTGTGAGTGCCGCACCTAGTCCTAGCAAAATTCCGGCAGCCGGTAATAAAGCGACCGGTACCATGAGCGCCTTCCCAAACTTTTGAAAAACTCCAAACCATTGACTCATTCGATTCACTCCTCATCTTGTAAGCGTTATCAATCTGGACAATGAGAAAAGGGATTGCCTCCCCTCTCTAGTTACCGTATTGCTACTGTCTCGCCCGATTTTAATTCCGGCCAGTACGTTCTGTTTTCCTCAATCAAATCATCTAAGATTCGACGAGCCACCGGTGCATCGACGACTGTACGATTGAGTGTCAGCGCCTGAAGTGCCTTTTCATAACTGTTTTCGAAGTATGCGTCGACAACGAGTTGTTCATAAGCAAGCTGTCCTTCAATCATTCCTTTGTAAAAACGAGGAATCTTTCCAACTGCGAATGGTTTCGGTCCACGATTGGTAAGCATCGCCGGCACTTCAACCATCGCGTCGTCTGGCAAATTCGAAATAATTCCATCATTTTTCACCATAACGATGAAAATATCTCCGTTATTGTAAGCTAACGATGCAGCGACCCGAATCATATAGCAGCCGTGGATATCGACCTCTAGATGGACGTTTTCGAGCGAGTCATCTTGAATAATCTGATCGCACATCGAGAAGACACGCTCTTGACGTCCGTTGATTACCTGCCGCGCCCGTGTGTTCGTGACATCTTCTTTTTCTGCCATGTCAGATGGATATAAATAATATTGAAGGTACGTGTTCGGTAAGTACTCTGGGAAATCCGTCAGCATCTTCTCTACTTGTTTGAACGTCTTGATCCAAGATGGGTCATTCGCAATCTCCGAATCTTCCGGGATGAAACCGTCTTCTAAAATTGTACGTTTGATATCTTCAGTCAATTCATTTCCTTCTTTATCGAAGATACCTGTGAACCAACCAAAGTGGTTGAGTCCGAAATATTCCGGAACGAGATCCCATATCTCTTTACCGAGAATCTTCGCATAGCTCACCATGATTGCTGCCGGCATGTCGCAAATATTTAATATTTTTTGATCGTCCGGGTAAGCACGTTTGAGCGCCTCGGCGACAATCGCAGCAGGGTTCGTATAGTTTAAGATCCAGCCATCCGGTGAGCCGGCGCGAATGTCAGAGACGAGTTCAATCATATCTCCGATTGAGCGCATCCCGTATGACATTCCGCCCGGTCCACACGTTTCTTGTCCCACCACGCCATGTCGAAGCGGAATCTGCTCATCTTTTTCGCGCATTTCCAAACCACCTGTCCGAATTTGGACGAAGAAGAAATCCTTATCCTTAAAAGCATATTCTTTGTCCGTCGTGTATTCGAACGACTCGAGTTCTGGATAATGCTCACGCAAGATGACTTCACTCGCTTTCGCGACACGTTCTTGACGTAATTCATCTGTATCGTAAAACGTGATGGAACGAAGTGGGAAGTGTGCTTTTTCCTCAATCAAACTCATGATCATGCCGATTGTGTACGTACTACCTCCACCGACGACTACGAGACGCTGTGGTTTTTTCATGTGTGCGTTCCCCTTTCAATACATATCTAATTGATTACAATACAAATCTAATACATATTATTTGAACCGTCAACACCTTTTTGAAAACGTTTTATTTTTGTATACTATGAGTAATGAACGCATACAATCAGGAGGTTATCTACATGAAAGCCAAATCTCCGCTATACCAGCGGATCGCTCAGGAGATGCGCACGTTTATCGAGACCGGCGATTGGGCGCCCGGTGAAGCGATTCCGACAGAAGCACAACTCGTCGAGGAATTTAAAGCGAGTCGAGTCACCGTTCGACAAGCCGTCAAACTACTTCAAGAAGAAGGATTGCTTTGGAAACGACAAGGAAGCGGCACATATGTACAATCCGAAAAGATTGAACATAATATGTACGAATTAAAAAGCTTCACTGAAGACATGAAACGGGAAGGAAAGGACGTCACGAGTAAAGTACTTACTTTCACCGTTCAACCTCCGACTGAAAAAATAAGGGAAATACTCGAGCTCGATGAAGATGCTCTTGTCTACTACATTCGTCGTTTACGCTTTGCGAACGGAGAACCACTCATTGTCGAAGATACGTATCTTCCACTCCAACTATTTCCGGATTTAACGTATGAGGTAATGACACGATCGAAGTACGATTACATTGAAAATGTCAAAAACCTGAAGATTGCAGACAGTGTTCAGGAATTTATCCCGGTCTTGCCGACGAAAGAAATTGCTGAAATGCTCGAGGTGAGCGATCGAACACCGATACTCAAAGTCGAACTATATTCGTTTCTCATGGATGGCAGCCGCTTTGAGTTCACCGAAACGTATTTCAAGAGTGAAGAGTATCGCTTTATCATCCGTGCCGGCCGGAGACATGAAACGACAAACACCCAGTGAATTTAACGATTCACTGGGTGTTTTGATGAATGACGAGCGACAGTTTGTAGTTCACATATTTGCTAAGTCCATCTAAAAATGCATTCAGTTCTTGATTCGTCGGGAAGCGACATTCGAGTAGATAGCACCCATCCCCGCTCACCTTGTAGTTATGTCTCACGAATTGCCGATGCTCTTTAAGAAAGAGGAGATAAGGATCGTGAAATGTACTCGTCGTGTAGATTGTAATCATCGCATGAATCGGTAGACCGATTCGTTCCTCGTTGATTCGAATCGTATATCCTTCGATGACCCCTAGGTCTTCTAACTTTTTAACGCGTGTGGCTGTCGCTTGCCCCGTCAAGTGAATGACTTCGCCTAATTCCTTCATCGTCATCCGACTATTTTGTTGCAAGGCTTCAATAATACGTCGATCTGTTGCGTCCATGTGGCAACTCCTTTCATCATTCAAGTAAATCAATAAAAAGACTTGAATGAAGTGATGTCTTACAAAACGGATACGTTCTACACTACATATATACTACATGGAAAAAGGAGAATCACCTATGAACATTCAATTGATCCGAAATGCGACACTCCGCCTTGAATACGCTGGAAAGACGTTTCTCATCGATCCGTTCCTTGCAAAGAAAGGCACATATCCACCTTTCCCAAACTCGGCACGTCAAGATGAGAACAACCCACTCGTTGAATTGCCGATTTCGATTGAAAATCTTCTACACGGAATTGATGCCGTCATCTTGACCCATCTTCATCTCGACCACTATGACGAAGTCGCAAAAGAGGTGCTTCCAAAAGAGCTTCCGATCTTCGTTCAAAATGAAGCAGACCAAACCACAATCCAACAGGATGGATTCACAGATGTTCGCGTGTTGACTGAATCGACCGAATTCGAAGGTATTCATCTCGTCAAAACGGTCGGGGAACATGGTCGAGGCGACATTTTATCGTTGACTGGTCAAGTGTGTGGTGTCGTCTTTACACATGAAACCGAAAAAACATTATACGTCGTAGGAGATACAGTTTGGTATGAAGGTGTCGCTGAAACCATTCAATCACATCGTCCAGAGGTGATCGTCGTCAATGCGGGAGACAATCAATTCTTAGAAGGTGGTTCACTCGTCATGAATGAAGTGGACGTGCTTCATGTCGCAGAAGCTGCCCCAGAGGCTCGCATCATCGCCGTTCATATGGAAGCAGTGAACCACTGGAACTTGTCGCGCACTGACTTACGAGCTTATGCAGAAGAGCATCAATTTGCCGATCGACTATTTGTTCCTGAAGACGGTGAATCACTCAGTCTATAACAAAAATCACCTGAAACGCGTGTTTCAGGTGATTTTCTTATGAGGCGATCGATTTGGAAGTAGATCCTTCTTTCGCTTGTTTTACGTTCCCTACATACAATAATCGCAATGCGACAACCATTAGAATCAACGCAATCAACCGCTTCGTGTCGAATGGAATCACAGCACCTTCGAACCATCCAAAATGATCAATCACCATTCCCATTGAAAGTTGACCGATGATGGCTGCTAAATTCGCTGCAATGACACCTATTTTTGGAACTGCTAGAATCGTTAAAAATAGATAACCGACTCCGAGCCAGACGGCACTCAATTGCCAAATCGGAGCGTCTAAAATGCTTAAAATCTTCCCGCTTCCAAAGAACAAAACGAGTAAAAACAACATCATGGCTCCCGTAATGAATGTTAAGAATGCACTTTCTAATGTACCTGCTTTACGGCTGAACGCGCCGTTCACAGAAGATTGAGCGCTCAGTAGCGCACCTCCAAGAACGGTGACGAGTAATAATAAAATAGACATGTTTGCAACCTCCCGATCAATAAATTAAGAATAACGATACGATCATCAGTGCGACCGCAATGATTTTCTCTTTTCGAACTGTCACTTTCGGACTTCCGAGCCAACCGTTGTGTTCGATCACCATACTCATGATCAATTGACCGACGACGACACTGCTCATCGCCATACCGACCCCAATCAACGGGATCCCGACGACAAGAATCGTGAGATAAATCAATCCGAGTAATCCACCTGTCAACTGCCACTTCGGCGCTTCTTTTGTATACGACAACTTGCCTTTGCCGAAGAATAATAACGCCACACCTAAAATAATCGTACCGACAGCAAAGTTATATAAACTACTTTCGAGTTTTCCGATTGTCTCTCCTAAACTCGCATACATCGCTCCCTCAAGACTGAGCGCCACACCCGCTAAAAAAGCGAGGACATAAAAGATTGATTTCATCCTGTCTTCCTCCATTTCCATAAGCTGCTTATATCTATATTTCGAGAAAAGTCGAAATTAAAAGCGCGGAAAAGAGTCAAAGCTCTTCTCCGATATACCGAGACAGTTCTTGGAGCACTTCTTCATTTCTTCGATAGTACGTCCACTGCCCGTGTCGCTCTGACTCTAACAATCCAACGCTTTGCATCATTTTTAAATAATGTGAGACCGTCGACGGGGATAACGTGGTCTTCTCTTGGATATCCCCAACGCAGACTCCTCCCTTCTCGCTCATATTCTTCGTGAGATGCGCTGTCGGTTTGTCAAAGTGACGCATCGGCTCTTTCAACCAATGCAACATTTCGAGCCTCGTTTCATTTCCCAACACTTTAAATAGTTCCACAGCATTTTTCATACGCTCATGTTATTCGATAATTCTCGAAATGTCAAAAAAAGACTCTCATCTTTGATTGATGTGAGTCTTTTTATACATTTCAAATCTATTCTTCCATGATTCGTATAAGCTATGATGTGAAGTAGTTCTTATACTTTTATTGTAGTTTTCCCCATTTCCTTGTTTGCATTTAATCGACGTTCTGCATTCCTAGGGCTACCTAACAAATGAATCGTATACGTTCTCACAACTACCCATTCATGCTCACTATATATCAAAACATTTGCCTATTTTACGACGAATCATTTATAAATTTTTGTCCGTATATAAAATCAACACTCAACAAAGGCGGTATGTGTATGCATCACGAGAACAAAAAGTTCATTCACTTATTCAAAGACGGACAGTTCGATGACATTTATCATCAAATGTCCGATTCATGCAAATCTCATTATTCCATGGACACGTTTCATCACGAAGCGTCTTCTTTTCATCATGGAATTCGGCGCTATCGTCTGCTCAATGAGATGATGTTGAATGGGAATCGGTATGTATTATGGTCGGATTTCCGAAAAGAAAAGTTATTGTCCGTTCAATTCAATCGCGTGAATCAAATTGAATCCATTCAGATGACGGTCACATCCTCTTCAAAAGAGACTAATCCTTTCACGAAAAACAAATACCATCTTCCATTCAAAGAGCAGTGGTTCGTCGTCTCCGAAGGGACGAACGTCGGAATGTATCTTCATGAACCGATTCGAAAGAAACGTGATGGTTATGACTTTTTGAAAACAAAAGATCAGCAACCCTACAATCACAGAAAAGTTGGGATGAATGGCTCGTATGCGTTCGGAGAACAAGTTCTGTCTCCGCTCGACGGTACGGTTTATCAGGTCGTCGATGGATTAGCAGATGAACCAAATCCTGATCATCCACTCGGCAATCACGTCATCATTCAACACAAACATGATGAATACAGCCTTCTCGCCCACTTAGAGAGCGGTTCGATTATCGTCAAAGTTGGAGACCAAGTGAAAACCAAAAAGTTGATTGCCCGCTGTGGACGCTCTGGAAACACATTAGAGCCACGTTTGCATATGCGTGTCATGAATCACCCAGATGTGGACACCGCGACCGCTCTCCCGATTCGATGGAAAGGCCGAAAGCGACCTGTGCGTGGAAAAGTGGTCACCTCCCGCGAAGAGGATGCTTGGTCAAATGGGCTCGTAGCCCTCGATTTTTCAGAACTGCTTTTTTACATCATTCAGGCCATCCCGCGATTATTCTTTCGCTTTTTCGGATAAGAAAACCCCTCAGAAATCTGAGGGATCCGTGATCACATATCCAAATCTGTAAACGCGAGTGGAACGAGTTCCCCAAGCGTCACTTCTTTCACATCGGCGTTGCCGTTTGTAAGGAGTACTTTGAAGTCAGGGTCACCGAATTCGACCATGACCTGGCGACAGATGCTGCAAGGTGGCAAGAAGTCTTCCGTGTCCCCAGACACGGCAACTGCTTCGAAGTCACCTTTCTTGTATCCTTGTGCGATCGCTGTGAAAATCGCAGTACGCTCTGCACAGTTCGTTGCTCCGAACGAGACGTTCTCGACGTTGACGCCGTCGATGACCGTGCCGTCCTTCATGAGAAGTGCCGCACCGACGCGGAACTTCGAATATGGTGAATACGCATTGTCCTTCAATTGGCGTGCGCGCTCGACTAATTGTTGTTGGTTCATCTTAAGTCATTCCTCTCGAATATCGAATGAACTGATGCCAGTCCCCGTGCCTCTCATTTTTGGGCAGGATTTATAGCATACACCTCTCCGAATCAAGAAGTCAACAAAAATTTGAAAGCGGTCACAACTTCACTTCAAACTGGCTTCATATTCCACGTTTGCGCCGTTTGACGCGATCACTTGCTTATACCAATCAAATGAGTCTTTTTTACGACGTTCCATCGTTCCGCTACCATCGTCATGGTAGTCCACATAGATATATCCGTAACGCTTCGCATATTCTCCGGTCGACGCACTAACGAGGTCGATACATCCCCAACTCGTATACCCAATCAACTCAACGCCGTCTTGAATCGCCTCATGCATCTCACGAATGTGGTCCTTTAAATATGAGATTCTGTAATCATCATGAATCTGACCGTCCGTCTCGACTTGATCGAACGCCCCGAGTCCATTTTCAACGATGAACAATGGGAGTTGATAGCGATCGTATAACTGGTTAGCCGTTAGACGCAATCCTTTTGGATCGATTGTCCATCCCCATTCCGATTGTTGCAAGTAAGGATTTTTGACTGTCGGAAAGACGTTGCCTGCCGTCATCTTGTTGAGAACGTCTGGGTCCGTGCTGATGCACCGGCTTGAATAGTAGCTGAACCCGATGTAATCTACCGTATGTTCGCGTAACAATTCTCGGTCACCCGGTTCCATCACAATCTCGATTCCAGCTTCTTTTAACTGTCGGAGTGCATAGCCCGGGTAAGCACCTCTCGCCTGCACGTCGATAAAGAAGAAGTTCTCCCGATCTCGTTCCATCGCCTTCTCGACATCATCCGGATTACACGTATAGGGATACGTCATCGCGGCCGCGAGCATACATCCGATTTGGAGATCTGGATTGATAGTATGACCAATTTTGACAGCTGCCGCACTCGCCACTAATTGATGATGCGCAGCCTGATATTGAATGTGTCGTTTGTTCTCCCCTTCTTGGAAAACCAAGCCTGCCCCCATATAAGGGAGGTGGAACAGCATGTTGATTTCATTGAACGTCATCCAGTAACGTACTTTGTGATGATAACGATTTAAAATCGTCTCGGCATAGCGTTCAAAGAATGTTACCATCTTCCGATTGCGCCAGCTGCCGTACGTTTGAATCAAGTGAACCGGTACATCAAAGTGCGCCATTGTCACGACCGGTTCAATCCCGTGTTTCAATAACTCGTCAAAGACGTCGTCATAAAATTGAAGTCCTTCTTCATTGGGCTCTAGTTCATCCCCTTTTGGAAAAATACGAGCCCAGGAGATTGATAAACGTAACGCTTTGAATCCCATCTCGGCAAAGAGGACGATATCCTCCTTGTATCGGTGATAGAAATCGATCGCCTCGTGTGAAGGATAAGTTTGATTTTCAAGCGGTTCGTAACTTGGTAATTCGCCTAGCATAACTGCTCGTCTTGTCGGACCGCTCGGAATCAAGTCAACCGAAGCGAGTCCTTTCCCTCCTTCTACATATGCTCCTTCAGTTTGATTGGCCGCGATGGCGCCACCCCATAAAAAATTGTTTGGAAATTGCATCGACTCATCCTTTCTTATGCGAGCGCAGGATTTCCTTGCGTGCTCACCCATACTTGTGTTTGATCAAATGTGACGTGACGTTCTTCTGGTAAATTCGTAAAGATTACGGGCGTAATGACTTCATAGCCAGCCGTTTGAATCGCTTCGATGTCAAAACTGATTAACAACTCGCCTGCCTCAACGCGCTGCCCTTTTTCCACATGAAGGTCAAAATGCTTTCCGTCTAATTGAACAGTATCAATTCCGACGTGTACTAAAATCTCCAGACCAGAATCGGACTGAATCCCAATGGCATGCTTACTCGCAAATACGGCGGTCACTTCACCGGATACCGGGGCAGACACTTTTCCTTCTGACGGGATGACGGCAAACCCTCGACCCATGGCACCACTTGCAAAGACTTGGTCTGGAACTGTCTCAATCGAGACGATTTGGCCTGGCACCGGACTCGGAATCGTCATGCTGTCTGTCGTCGTTTCTGTCATCTCTTCTTCAATCGGATCGTCTTCAAAACCGAGTACATACGTTAAGACAATCGATAAGACGAATGAGACCGCGACACCAAGCAACAATCCGTAAAAGGCTGTCATGCTGTCACCGATAAAGACGGGTAACGTCAACAATCCTGGAGGACCTGATGCGACGGCGACACTGCCGAAGTGTCCGACGATCCCCCCACCGACGGCGGCACTGATGACCGCTGCGATAAATGGTCGTTTCAGACGTAACGTGACACCGTATACAGCTGGTTCTGTGATTCCGAACAAGGCGGTGATCCCTGTCGATCCGGCAAGCGTCTTCAATTTCTTATTTTTTGAACGTAGCATGACACCAAATGATGCACCGGCTTGGGCAAAGATGGCAGGTGCAGTCGCCGGCTTGATGTAGTCGTAGCCTTTCGTCGCGATATTGTTGATGAAAATCGGGACGACACCCCAGTGAATCCCGAAGATGACGAGGACTTGCCATACCCCAGCGATGAATGCACCCGCTAAAATCGGGTTGAATGCCAAGACTTTTAAAATGAATGCGGCAATTAAATCCCCTGATGTCACACCAATTGGTCCGAACACAATCAATGTGAGCGGGACAATCGTCACAAGCGAGATGAGAGGCGTGACGAAGTTTTTGACACTTTCATGAATACGTTGGTTGAAGAACTTTTCGATATAACTCATAATCCAGATGGCTAAAATGATTGGAATGACCGTTGATGTATATGACATCATCATGACCGGAACTCCAAAGAAGTCTGTCGGGACCGCCTCATTTTTCAACTGGATGATGGACGGATAGATCAATGCGCCCGCAACCGTCATGGCAACAAACTGGTTCGCACCGAACTTCCTTGCTGATGTAACCGCTAACAAAACAGGCAAGAAGTAAAATAAGCTGTCCGCTGTTGCGTTCAAGATAATATATGTCGTTTCATCCGTCGCGAGCCAGCCCGCGTTCGTCGCGATCGCCAACAATCCTTTCAAGATCCCCGCCCCTGCCATGACGCCAAGAAGTGGTGTGAAGATACTTGAGATAATATCGATGGCACGACCGAAAATGTTTCCTTTTTCTCCGTCTGACGAGTCGTCAGTCGGTCGGTCAATCAAGTTCGTCTGCTTCCCGATTGCCTGATACACTTCCGAGACGTTGTTGCCGATGACGACTTGGAATTGACCTCCACTCTCTTTCACGGTGATGACGCCGTCTAGACGTTCCATGTTTGCTTTATTGGCTTTTGACTTGTCTTTTAGCACGAAGCGTAAACGGGTCGCGCAATGGACAAGTGATTTGACGTTGGACTCCCCACCCACTTGCTGGATGATTTCTTTCGCGAGTTGATCGTATTTCATATGGCACCTCCATTTTGTTTGAAAACGAAAAGAAACCCAGACGAAAACGAGGAACGTGGCTCATGAATACACGTATCGTTTCATCTAGGTTTCGCCTGCATGACCAGTGACAATCCTAATGAATATTCATTTGATAACCATATAATAACTATATAATCAATTAAATGTCAATCAATATTTTTGATCTTTAATTAATCGAGTGAGATGGACGGTCAAATAAAGCTTTTCTTCATCCGTCAATGTATATTCATACTTCTTGCGAATGAACGTAGATACTTTTTCCGTGCACGCATAGGCCATCGGATATTGTGTTTTGACCAAGTCAAAAAGCGGTCCCTCTTCTCCCCCGTATTCCGTTTGTGTCACAAGACGCTGTGCAAAAAATTTAAGATGCGTCACAAAACGGTGATACGTCAAAGATGACTCATCCCACTCTAGAGAGAAATGATACTTCACGAGATTGAGAATTTCTTGAATGACTTTCGTCATCGCCACGATGTTCGGCATTTCCTCATTCAATTCCGCGTTGACGATATGTAAGGCAATATAAGCTGCCTCATCCTCCGGTAACGTGATCTTCAGTTTAGACTCCATCAGTTCTAGCGCTTGCAAGCCGACCCCAAACTCCTCCCCGTACAGGCGTTTGATTTCCCAAAGCAAGGCATTTTTGATGTCGAGCCCTTTCTCATGACGTTCGATGGCAAACTGTAAATGATCGGCAAGCGACACATATAGCAGTTCATTCAGCTTTTTCCCGAGCGTCAACTTCGCCAAATTAATGATATCGTCTGTCAATGTAATCACTTCTACTGGAATTTCTTCTAACAACAATTTGAATCGTTCATGGTTCCCTGCATCATCCAAGTAAAAAACCTTATCGACCTGTGATTCCGAAATGTGTTCTCCCGAACTACGCTTAAATCCAATTCCTTTTCCCATGACGACTCGCTCTCGTCCAGCCTCATCATATACACTGATCACATTGTTGTTAAAAATTTGATGAATAATCATGGTTGTCCTCCTTTCAGACCCATAAAAATAGAAAAACCCAAATCAAAAGACACGTTCCACACGTGTAACCTTTGATTTGGGTTTCGCCTGCATGACCAGTGACAATCCCTATTCCTCTTCTATATTAAACGATTTATGTATACGGTTACAAGAGTGTTTTTTCATATTCAATCAAAAAGGAGTCACGTCCCATTTTCACACGACGTAACTCCTGTTCATTCTCGCCTTATACCAACTCGAGTTGCGCAACAGGCGCCTCTTCCGTTTCTGTCTGCACGTGATGGCGACCAATCGGAATGACGGACGGTGAACCGGATACAGGGTCACACATGACCGAACAGCGAAGGTTGAAGACCCGATGGATCAAATCACACGTGATGACGTCCGACGGCTTCCCTTCCGCAATCAACTTCCCTTTATCGAGTGCGAAAATATAGTCCGCATAACGCGCTGACAAGTTGATATCGTGAAGCACCATGACAATCGTCGTCCCGTACTTTCGGTTCAAGTCCGTCAACAAGTCGAGAATCTCGACTTGATACGTGATATCGAGATACGTTGTCGGTTCATCTAAAAAGAGGACGTCCGTCTGTTGAGCCAGTGCCATCGCAATCCAGACGCGTTGACGCTGTCCGCCTGACAACTCGTCAATCGGACGATCCGCAAACTCCGTGATGTTCATCATCTCCATCGCCTCGGCGACGGCCTCGTAATCGGCTTTCGTCCATCCCTTCAAGAACGATTGATGCGGATAACGACCGCGACCGACGAGATCGGCGACCGTGATCCCTTCCGGTACGACCGGGGACTGTGGCAACATCCCGAGGACACGTGCGAGCTTTTTCGGTGCCATCTTCGAGATCGGCTTGTCGTAAAGCGTCACTTGACCAGCACTCGGCTTGATGAGGCGTGCCATCGTCTTCAGTAGCGTCGACTTCCCGCAACCGTTCGCACCGATGATGATGCTGATCTGGTTGCTCGGAATTTCAAGACTGATATCGTTCAAAATCATCTTGTCCTCGTATCCTGAGGTGAGATGTTCCACTTTCATAATGGATGCCATTTAGAAGTCCCCTTTCTGGTTCATCCGAATCAACAAGTATAAGAGATAAGGCGCGCCGATGATGCCGGTGATGACACCGACCGGATAGCGTGCCGTGAAGGCGAATTGTCCGACGAGGTCGGCCGCGAGCACTAAGATGATGCCGACAAGCGCTGCCGGCAAGATCCCGGCGTGGCTCGTCCCGACGAGCCGTTTGGCGATTGGTCCTGCCAAAAAGGCGATAAAGGCGATCGGTCCTGTCGTCGCTGTCGCGAGAGCGAGCATGAACACCGCCGCAACGATGAGAAGCAATCGGGTTTGGTTCGTATTGATTCCTAGCCCTGTCGCCGCCATTTCACCGAGCTCGAGCATCTCGAGCTGACGGGTGAGTAACAATACAATCGGTAAACAGATGAGTACCGTGATGATTAAAGGCGGCAACTCCTCTAGCTTCGCCCCATTCAAGCTTCCTGTCAACCACCGCATCGCCATCGCGACATCGTTTTGTCGGCTGATGAGCAGTAAATAGTTGATGACAGCTGTCAGCATCGCTTGAATCCCAATCCCAACCAAGACGAGACGACCAATGGAGAACGCGGCACCTTTGGATAGGAAATAGATGACGAGCACGGTGACGAGTCCTCCGATAATCGAGGCAATCGAGATGACCGCTTCGCTCGACTGGAGAACGACGATACAGAAGACGGCAGCCGCACTCGAACCGGTCGTAATCCCGATGACATTCGGATTAGCGAGCGGGTTACGGAGCATCGTCTGGAAAATCGTTCCCGCGGCACCAAACGCCGCCCCGGCGAAGACACCGGCGAGCATGCGTGGTAAACGAAGGACCTCTACGGCGAACGTTGCCCCTTTCACATCTTCTCCGAGCAAGACGCGGATGACATCCTGAACGGGATAAATCGTATTGCCTAGCATAAGCATCAAGCCGCTCAATGTGAGCGCGATGACGGTCAAGAGAAGCGTCATCCCGACGTAGCGACGACGGCGCTTCATGCGTCCTTGTCTGATTTGTTCAATCGCTGGTTGCATCATAATCCTCGTACTTTCACTTTCATCGTCAATAGAATCAAGATCGGGGCCCCGATAAACGCCGTCACAATCCCAACCTCAAGCTCTCCCGGACTACCAAGCAAACGTCCGATGACGTCCGAGAAGGTCAGAATGATGGCACCGGCTAGGGCAGACATCGGCATGAGATAACGCTGGTCTGGACCGAGCACGAGCCGAATCAAGTGCGGGGCGAGTAAACCGATGAAGCCGATCGGGCCGGCAAGCGCCGTCGCCGCCCCGCATAGAATGACGCCTGCGAACGAGGCGGTCAGCTTCAACGTACCCGTTCGAACCCCAAGACTCTTGGCCATCTCTTCCCCGAGTGCGAGTGCGTTCAAGGAAGGTGCGGTCACGACTGCAATCACGAGACCAATCAATAAGAACGGTAAAAACGTATAGATGGAATCGACATTCCCCGCGCCGACGCTCCCGACTTGCCAGAAGCGGAACTGATCCATGACGTTTGACCGCGGGATCATGAGGGCCATGACGAGGGATGACAACGCCGCACTCGTCGCTGCTCCCGCCAAGACGAGTTTGAGCGGGGTCGCCCCACCTCGACCGAGCGAGCCGATGCCAAAGACAAAGATGGCCGTCAACAACGCCCCGACGAGCGCGAACCAGATGAACGCACTCGCTGTCGAGATATTGAAAAACGCGATTCCGATGACGACAGCGAGCGCTGCTCCCGTGTTGACCCCGAGAATACTCGGGTCGGCGATTGGGTTACGCGTCACCGACTGCATGAGTGCCCCCGCCACACCGAGCGCTGCCCCGCACATGAAACTGAAGATCGTCCGGATGACCCGCTCCCGGACGATGTCCGCTTCATACGACTGAACAGCCGGGCGGAATAAACCGTCCAGCAGTTCATTCCACCCGACTGTCCGTGAGCCGAAGGCAAGGGATGCCAGAATACATATCACCGTCAGTACGAGCGTCCCGATCAACAGGAGCGGGAAGTGCTTCGGGGTATGCATCTGCTTCACCTGATGTTGCATCATTTTACTTTCGCGAGCGCATCCGATACGCGTGAGACGTACTCATCGATCGTATATTCAATCGAGAGCGGCGTCGGTGTACCTGCCGCTGCGAGTGGCGTGTTATCTTCGATCAAGACGACCGATCCGCGTTCGATGGCTGGCACTTTACTGTAGAGTGGGTCTGCTTGGAGCGCCTTCAACGTGTCTTCATTTCCGTAAGTGACGAAGATGTCAACGTCGTTCAAGATGTCAGCATTCTCTTTACTGAGTTCAAGATAGAAGCTATCTGTCTTCTCTGCTTCGTCGACAATGTTTTGTGGATACTCCATCCCGAGTTCTTCGATGAAGGCACCACGTGGGTCACCCGTCGTATAGATATAGAATTTTGAAAGGTCTTCCGCGCTCATTGAGACGAATGCGGCTTTCTTTCCAGCAATCTCAGGAACGGCTGTCGCTTTGTCGGTGATCAACTGCTCCGTGTCCTTGATCAATTGTTCGCCTTCTTCACCAAGTCCCATTGCGAGTGAGTCGTAGCGAACCATGTCTTGCCATGACGTGACCCACGGTGTTTCTTGGTACGCCACGACCGGCGCGATTTGGCTGAGCGTGTCATAGTCTTCTTGCGTGATCCCTGAGTAGGCCGCCAAGATGACGTCTGGGTTTGAATCCGCGATTGCTTCAAAGTCTAATCCGTCTGTGTCTTGATAGATGTTCGGGTTCTCTTCCCCGAGTGCTTTCAACTTCTCTGCCGTCCATGGAAGCATACCGCTGTCGTCTTGGACACCGTAGTTCGCAGCCGAGAATCCGACCGGTACGACGTCGAGCGCAAGTGCGACGTCATGGTTCCCCCATGAGATCGTTGCGACACGTTCTGGTTTCTCTTCGATGACCGTTTCACCGAATGCGTGCTCGATTGTGATCGGGTAACCTTCTGCCGATTCTTCTGTCCCTTCATTCGTGGAAGCGTTCTCAGCTTCTTCCGAACCACAACCGGCTAAGATGAGTGCGAATGCCGACACAAAGATGAACATATGTAACCATTTCTTGAATGTGTTGTTCACGTGGTTTTTCTCCTTTTCGAACTTCTCTGTATTTTGTCGATACTGATAATCATTATCAGTTATGAGTATAGACCTGCTCCTAAGTCATGTCAACCGCTATTCGGCAAAGAAATATGAAAAAACCTGCCGTTTTAGGACAGGTTGCTTACGACTTTCGATGCCGTCGCATGACGTCTGCGATCGGTTTATCTTGTTTTTCAAGCTCGGATACGATTCGTTCATGATCCGTGTCGCTTCGGTTTTGACTTAACTTGAACGTCGCCTGGATGTCAGTGATGTCAATCCGAAACCCGACGACGCCCTGCATCTGTCGCTTCACCGGTTCCGATAACGTTTCCCAACGCACCGCATGCTCACGCTCCCCTTCGTGCTCACTTAATAATTCTGCAAGTTCCTCAACTAATTCTTCCTCGTTGAGAATCGTTGCACGTCCATATACATGTACGGCTTGATAGTTCCATGTTGAGACGTCTTCATGACCGTACCATGACGCCGATACGTAGGCGTCTGGTCCTTGGAAGATGACGAGAACGGTTTGATCTTCAATTGTTCGCCACTGCGGATTCGCTTTCGCAATATGTGTCGTCAGTTGTCCATTTGCCTCATTGAATCGTAACGGGACGTGCGTCGCAATCGGCTTGTCTCCGTCATGCGTCACGATCGTACCAAACGGATGGGCATGCAAAAAAGCAAAGATGTCAGCTTCGTCTTTCACAGAATAACGGCTTTGGATATACATGTCGAACCCCCTTTCCCCTATTATATTCTGAACAAGACGGGTATAACGACACAGAAGGAGGAATGTTTTTATGAAACCAACCATCAAAGCAATCGTCTTTGACGTATATGGCACCTTATTCGACGTCCATTCGGTGAAGGACGCCTGTGAACAAGAGTTCCCTGAGAAAGGGGCAGCCATCAGCCAAGTATGGCGGACGAAACAACTCGAGTATTTCTTTTGGCGCCACATGATGGGACGCTACGAAGACTTCGAGTCGGTGACTCGGGACGCACTCCATTACGCTTTAGCCGTCCATGACGCAACATCAACGGAGGACATCGAACAACGTCTGATTGAATCGTATGCGCACCTGACCCCGTATGAGGAGGTCGAATCAGTCCTGAAAGAGCTGCATGACGTGAAGACCGTCATCCTCTCGAACGGGACGGACGAGATGCTTGAGGCACTGCTTCACAACGCCGGTCTTGCCGATTATTTCGATGAGGTCGTCAGCGTCGACGGGATCAAACAACCGAAACCAACGCCAGCCGCCTACATGCATTGGTTCAAGACGTCCGGTCTTCGTCGTGACGAGGTGCTCTTCTTATCGTCGAACGGATGGGACATCGCCGGGGCGAAAAACTTCGGCTTCCATGCCGCCTGGATCAATCGGAACGACTTGCCGTTTGAAGCGTTCGATGTGGAACCGGATACGATTTATGAAGGTTTGAACGGGATTTTGGAATGGGTCTAACCTGCTTCGGTCGAAATATGAGAAAATAGAGAAAATAGGACCGAAACGAGGGAGAAAGATGGCACATCGTATTTACACGACGAGCTTTGCGAGCGTCTATCCGCTCTACGTCGCCAAAGCCGAACGAAAAGGACGGACGAAAGAAGAGGTCGACACGATCATTGAGTGGTTGACGGGATATGATGAGACCGGACTCGAACGTCAAATTGAGGATCAGGTTGATTTTGACACATTCTTCGCTTCAGCACCTCGCCTGAATGAAGATCGCGCCCTCATCAAAGGCGTCGTCTGTGGCGTACGTGTCGAGAACGTCGAAGAGCCGCTCATGCGCGAGATTCGCTACTTGGACAAACTCATCGATGAGTTGGCGAAGGGCAAGAAAATGGAGAAGATTCTACGGGGAGGCGAATTATGATGGACGTGACGACACTCGTGGACGAGGCGCGCCTCGATTCCTTCATCCATCTGATCGAGGTCATCGATGAGCATCTACCAGAAGGGTTTGAAAAGACGACGGACGGATATGGCGTCCATTACGTCGTCCCGCTCGAGCGATATCCGTCCGGTTATCATGTCACACCGGGGACTCCGCTTCCATTCATCAGTGTAATCGCGCAAAAGCGCCATGTCGGACTCTATCATATGGGCATTTACGCCGACCCTGAGTTGCTCGCCTGGTTTGAACAAGAGTATGCGAAACGCGTCCCGACGAAACTCGATATGGGGAAAAGCTGTATTCGCTTCAATAACGTGAAACGGATCCCGTTTGATTTAGTCGGGGAACTCGTCGAGAAGATGACTGTCGATGAATGGATTCAGCGCTATGAAGGAAACCGAGGCTAACGCTTCGGTTTTTTCGCACATTCGTTTTCTTTTGTGAACCGAGTATACGGTATGCTTAGAAAAAAGGAGGGACGCCTCATGCCACGCTGGCTGAAAATCACTTTGTTCTTACTCGTGTTCGGCACGTTGTTCTATATCACCCATTTCCACTATGAGTTGCGTCCGTCTGACATTCGGGACATCGTCTTGTCATTTGGATTTTGGGGGCCATTATTCTTTATATTCCTTTACGCCATCGGTCCGGTCGCATTTTTACCGACTTCCGTGCTGTCACTTGGAGCCGGTCTCGCGTTCGGCGTATGGCCAGGGGTCCTCTATATCATCATCGGAGCGACCGCCGCCGCGACGACCGGTTACGTCATGGGACGCTTCTTCGGACGCTCGGTCGTCAATGTCGACCGCTATCCGTGGTCAGAGAAGCTGTTCACTCAGATGGAGCGCCGCGGCTTCTTATATGTGTTCGTCTTACGACTCATCCCGCTCGTCAGTTTCGACTTGCTCAGTTACGCCGGAGGGATCTCGCGCGTCCGTTTCCGTGCGTTCGTCCCGGCGACCGTGCTCGGCATGATTCCAGGAACGTTTGCCTACAGCTTCCTCGGGGCGAGCCTCGCGTCAGGTAGCGTCACGACGATTTTCATCGCCGCACTCGTCTTCGTCGGATTGATTGTCATCACATATATCTTCCGTGAGCCCGTCAAGAAATGGCTTGGGTTAAATTGAGAAATCGATTTTCCTTCCTCACAAAAAGGCGTTTGAATCCCTAAACCCTAATCCTGTAAATTATATGTGGGAATAATATCCACATTATTAATTGAAGGAGAATCGATTCGTGCTAAAAAAATCAATCGTCTGTTTGGTCACTGTATTCCTTTTGTTCATTTCCTCTGTTCCGGCTTCCGCAAGCGAGCTCCATCCTCGTTATAATAAAGGTGAGATGGTCTATCTAACGTTCGATGATGGACCGAATCAGTACACACCTAAATTGCTAGACGTCCTAAAACGCTACAACGTGAAGGCGACATTCTTTATTCTTGGAAAGAAAATCAAAGGAAATGAAGCCATTCTTCAACGGATTGTTGACGAAGGACATACCATCGGACTACATAGCATGACCCACGACAAAAAGACTTTTTATCATTCGCCGAAAACGGCAGTCAACGAGATGAAACAGGTTCAACAGTTAATTTTTGATATTACCGGTGTGAAGTCGACAACGATTCGTGTCCCTTACGGAAGTGTGCCACATATGACAAAAGCACATCGCCAGGCGATGGAGAAGGCCGGCTTCCGCATGTGGGACTGGAACGTTGATACGCTCGACTGGAAATACAAAAAGGACCAGAACGTGATGCGCTATCAAACCATCAAGCAAGTGCGTGCCCATCGTTCTTACTATCAGGCATCGATTATCTTAATGCACGATCACTCCACTTCCCCAGAATCTCTCTCCTATATGTTGAGACACTTAACGCGTGAGAAGTTTGTATTTTTGACGACAGACCAGGCAAAGGAACCGTATCATTTCTACAAAAAATGGTATGGAAAATCACATTGAACGCATGAACTGGAGCCTCGCGCTCTTTTTTTGTGCGTCGAATATGCATTTTCAATAAACTTCTGGGACATCCGTCCGATATGTATAGAGCCACAACAAATGAACACGAGAATGTGAGGAAAGAAACATGAGTTTGATGAAAAGAAACCAGTTGATGTTGTTGACGACGTTATTGATTGTGATGACGTCGGTTGTCGTCCATTTGCTTCACCGTTTTACGGAATTTGCCTACACGTATACGATTTTACGAAACGGCGCGGATGGCTATGTGTACTCGAGTGTGACATGGGTTCTCTTCGCACTCCCACTCGTCTTCCTCGGGATGATGCTCGTCAGCCTGAAGCGAGAAAGCAAGATGTTCTCATATTGGATGATGCTGACGCTCACCTTTGCGAGCATCTCGACGGTCGCCGGTGGACAAGGACTCGTCGAGTATCACTTCTCCATCTTTGTCGTCTTGGCCATCCTGTCGTTCATGCGTCGCATCGACTTGATTTTGTATAGTGCCGCCATCTTTGCGGTACAGCATTTAGCAGGATATTTTTTATTCCCTGCGCTCATTTGCGGAACGAGTGATTATCCGTTCAGCTTGTTGCTCGTCCACGCCGTGTACTTGATTCTGCTCAGCGCCGTACTCGTCGTTCAGATTCATTTCCGAAACAAGGAAACGGAACGTGCCGAGGCGCATGAACAAGAGACGCGACAGTTATTGCAACAAGCGATTCATGACGTCAGCTCCCTCGTTCAGTCCTTGAATAGTCACGCGGAAGAACTCGAATCGGCTGCGAATCAGTCGCTCGAATCCGGGGAACAAATCGCCATCACGGTCGACCCAATCGTCGCGCACGCTTCGTCTCAACAAGCTTCGATGGTACAAGGAGCGGATGAGATCCAATCGATTCGTTCGCTGACGGCACTTATCCAAGAACGAATGGCGCAAACGGCAGCGGCTTCGTCCCGTATCGCCAAAGACGCCCTCTCCGGAAATACGGATATGCGCCTCATGGAAGAAAAAGTGCATGAAATCATCACGGAGTCCGAGCAACTTGAGCAAATCGTCGCGACGATGACGAATCGTTCGTCTGAAATCCAAGGCATCTTGCAGCAAGTCGGCTCAATCAGTGAACAGACGAACATGCTCGCCTTGAACGCATCGATTGAAGCGGCCCGCGCTGGAGAAGCTGGTCGTGGATTCGCCGTCGTCGCCTCTGAAGTCGGGAAGCTTGCCGTCCAGTCTCGAGAATACGCATCAGAAATGACGCGCGTCCTCGGTGGATTGATGGAAGATACGACGGTCGTCTCGAAGTCAGCTCACCTCTTCAAACAAGCGACTGAAAACTGTCAAACGGTCACAAACGACGTGACGGCTGTCTTCGGTCGTCTCACGGAAGACGTATCGGAAATCGACGCACAAATCGCCTCAATCCAAGAGACGAGACAACTCGTGACGACACAGATGGAGACACTCGAGACACGCCTCGAATCGACGAAACATGCTTCAAGTGAACTGCAACAACAGATTTACCACGTGGCTGCCGCAACGGAAGAACAGGTAGCTGTCCAAAAAGAACTCAGTTCCATGTCGGACCGCCTCGCCGTCACGGCGAACGCACTTGAAGATGTGACGACCCAACTCGAAGATCACGCATCCCGCGCCTAACACAAATGCCCCCGACCGGTTGGTCGGGGGCACATTGTTTATCGGTCAAGCAATTGACGAATTCCTTCTTGTAATGGTGTGACCGGACGTCCGAGAACCGGTTCAAAGTCGCTCTCGTGAATCTCAAGCGTTCCTTGACGGATGCTTCGCTGGATGCCGGCGAGAAGTGCGACCACGTCATCAGGCATCCCTGCCCCGCGCATCGTCTCTTCATATGCCTCAAGGTTCAGCTCTTGCATCATGACGTCACGTCCTAATACCTCGCTGAGTGCATCGACTAAATCTTTTTGCGTATGGAGCGGTCCTGACAATTCATATACCGCACTCTCTTGCTGTTCTTTCAACAGGACATTCGCCGCCGCTTCCGCATAGTCTTGTTGAAGCGCCCAGCCGACTTTTCCGTCCCGAGCCGCCGTGATCCACGGTGCCCCGTCAACGACTGCTTGCATGCTCGGCAATTCATTCTCTAAGTACCAATTGTTCCGTAAGAACGCATATGGAATCCCCGATTCCACGATTGCTTCTTCTGTGACGACGTGTGGAGGCGCCATCAAGTTCTCACTGTCTGTCGCATCGGCAAGACTCGTATAGGCGATGAAGGAGACATCTGCCCGTTTTGCCGCCTCGACCGCGTTCGTATGTTGACGAATCCGCGTGTCGTTATCGCCATCTGCCGAGATGATCAACAGACGCTCGACACCTTTAAACGCTTCATCGAGTGTGTCCGGTTGATCAAAATCTCCATGACGTACATCAACCCCACGTTCTTTCAGCGATGCTGCCTTCTCCGGATTTCGTACGCTGACAGCTAGGTCACTCGCATCGATGGACTTGAGTAACTCCTCTACAATTTTCGACCCTAATTTACCGGTAGCCCCGGTGACTAAGTACTTCATTTTTGATTTCCTCCCCTATGCTGTAATCGAATCAGTTACATGTAATCATGATAGTTACAGGTAACTGATTTGTCAATTATTCTTTCCCTGTTATACTAAACATGTAACAAAGTTGTTTACATGCATGAATAGAAAGGGAGAAATTTATGACGATCAGTAGTCGATTTTCAGTGGCCATCCACATGCTGACTCTTGTCGCACTTTCACCGCCAGAAGTCATCTCGTCTGATTTTTTAGCGCGGAGCGTAAATACAAACCCTGCCCTCATTCGAAAAATTATGGCTATGTTGAAGAAGGCTGAATTGATTCAGGTCAAACCTGGTGTTGCTGGTGCGACCCTTACAAAATCATTAACCGAAATCTCACTTCTCGAAATTTATCAAGCAGTTGCCGTTGTTGAACCGAATGAATTGTTTGGAATTCATGACCAGCCAAATCCCGCTTGCCCAATCGGCCGAAATATTCAAGCGACAATAGAGCCTATTTTTATTACGGCTCAATCCGCAATGGAACGTGTACTCGAACAGATTATGCTTTCAGACGTTGTGAAAGATATTGAGCAACTAACAAATTGAAAGATGTACTTCATGAAATCACTTTTTAAAAGAGTGATTTTTTTCATTGTCCCTTCTTGACTTTAAGTTCATATGAACCTATATTATCAATATAGAAGTTCAAATGAACTTAAAAGGAGGAATTGTTGTTGACCCTACTCATCGGGTTTTTACTCATCGTCATCTTGATGCTCGCACTTGACCTCGGGGTGTTCCACCGCAAGGCTCACGAAGTTTCGCTTCGCGAGGCATGGACATGGACGTTCGTCTGGATCGGAATTGCCATCGTATTCGGGGGCTGGTTGTTCTATACGCAAGGTAGTACGGCGGCGACGGAATATGCGAGCGTGTACTTCATCGAGAAGGCACTCGCCATTGATAACGTCTTCGTCTTCTCCCTTGTCTTCGCTTATTTCGCCATCCCGCTCAAGTATCAGCACAAAGTGTTGTTCTGGGGGATTCTCGGCGCCATTTTCTTCCGCGCCGTCTTCATTGTCGCTGGGGTATCGCTGTTAGAAAACTTCGGTTGGGTGTATTACGTGTTCGGGGCATTCCTCGTCTATACAGGTTGGATGATGTACAAGAATATCGGAAAAGACGAGTCACTTGAAGAGAACAAGACGATTCGTTGGCTCGAGCGACGTCTTCCGATCACGCAAGACATTTCATCTGGGAAGTTCACAAAACGCATTAACGGGAAGTTGTTCTTCACCCCCCTCTTCATCGCGCTCATCTTTATCGAATTGTCGGATATCGTCTTCGCCGTCGATTCGGTCGCCGCGAGCTTCGCGTATTCGCGTGACCCGTATATCATCTTCTATGCGAACATCATGGCGATACTCGGACTCCGTAGTCTCTACTTCGTCCTCGCCAACTTGATCGACCGCTTCTATTACTTGAAACATGGCCTCAGTTTCATGCTCGTCTTCATCGGGGCGAAGATGATTTTAGGTGATGTGTACAAGATGCCGATTTGGATGTCACTCGGGACAATTGTTCTCGTCATCTTGATAAGCGTCCTCTATAGTTTCTACAAAACGAAACCTAGTTCGTCCAAACACGTATAATGAATCAATCGGTCCATTTCGTCGGTGTTCTTTCTTTGAAAATCGGGTAATCATTGAGGTGCACAACTACAGAAAAGGGGATTCATTATGTTTGATCGGATTGGCCTCATGAGTATCGGTCTCGTCTTTGGGATCATCCTCATGTTACTCTTCAATACCTTATTCGGATTAGTGTTCGGTGTCGTCCTTGGTGTCAGCCTCATCGCTGCCAACCAACTCGGACGAAACAAACGAACAACGATCCACTAACCAAAAAGCACGCGCTCCCATTGATTGGGGAGCGCGTGCTTTTGCGTTAAAACATCGTATACGGATTGATACTATTTGCTGGCGATGAACTGCTATACACATAGCTGTTCCGATGTACTTCGAAATGAAGGTGATTCCCGAACGAGTTGCCGGTATTCCCGACGGCTCCGATCGTCGTCCCTTTTGCGACCGTCTGTCCTTTGACGACATTGAGGCGGTCGAGGTGTGCGTACACCGTGATGTAGGTTTGCCCGTTCAACTGATGGGTCATCATGATATGGTTCCCATACGCCCCGTAATTGCGGGAGACGATGACTTGCCCAGAAGCGGCTGCAACGACCGGTGTCCCTCTCGGTGCCGCCAAGTCGATGCCGTTATGGAACGTATAACCGTATTGCCCGCTCGCCGGACCATATTTTTGCGTCAACGTCCCTTTTGTCGGAATGACCATCTTCGCTGTCGACGTCGTCGAGAGTGTCGTCACACTGTACTTCTTCACATATGTACTCGATACGTAACGGGCTGTGCCGTTGAAGTTAATTTTCGTCCATCCCCCGCTCACGCCGAGATATTTGAACGACTGCCCCAACTTGGCACTGCCGACGATCGCATACGTCGTGCCTGGGCCCGAACGGACGTTTAAACTGTTGGTCGTGACTTTGACATAATACGTGGTCGCCGCTTCAGCAGGCGTACCAGCTGGAGTGAAGATTCCGATGGTGAGCAACACAGCACAGAGGAGGGAGAGCATCTTTCGTTTCATGTTATGGTAAATCCTTTCAATTATGTATTTAAATTTTTAATTTTTATATTATCTTGATAAAAAAATTTTACCACCAAAATGAACCGACAAATATGTCATTTATATTTCAAATAAAGGAAAACAAAATATAACTTACTTCCCTTATTTTCCCTCAAAAACAAATAAACACAGTCGATGATGACTGTGTTTGTCTATTATTCTTGATTCTCTTCTGCGTTCTCTTCTTCATCCTCTAATTCTTTAATCAATTGCTTCATCTCTTCGATTTCACGGCGCTGTGCCTTGATGATTTCTTCCGACAGTTCTTTGACGCGCGGGTCCTCAATTTCGGCGCGCTCACTCGTCAAGATCGCGATCGAGTGGTGCGGGATCATCGCCTTCATCCAACTGACGTCATCGACCGTCGTCTGACTACGCACGAGCCAGAGCGAGGCACTGAAGACAAGGGCGCTGACCCCTAGGATGATAAAGTTGAGAGTTTTATTCTTATACATCCCCCACATGAAGAGAAGCATGACGAATGCCATGACCGATCCCATGATGAGTGCCATATACAACCTCGTTTGACTAAAGAAGATATGGTTGATTTGAAAGACGTTCAAATACATGAGCCAATACATAATAAATGTAGAGACCGCAATCATGATTCCAAATTTACCGTACGATTTCATCTCGCTCACCCTTTCTTGTTATGCATGTAGAAATACTTTTACCTACTTGTTCTATACTCAAACCTGCATGTTTTTTAGCTATGGCATGTTCTTGATACTTTTCACTTCTTTTTCACAAACGTCGGGTAGACTAATGAAATTGAGATTTTGCAAGGAAGGGGAACGACAATGCAAGAGCTGACGTTACGTGATGTATTGGCAACACTGGATTCTGTCTTATCTTGGTCGTATCTCGACCGTCCTGAAGAGATGGCGATTCGCGGCATCGGAACGACACCAGAAAAAATAAAAAAAATGTTTTTATATGTATGCAAACGTCCGATTAATGAACGGGGTGTCGATTTAGTGAAGGCGGCCATCCGGAACGGGGCAGTCGCCATTGTCACGGATCGCCCGATTGACGCGAGAGTGCCCGTCATTTACTGTCGAGACGTCGCACGCGCACGCGAACAACTCCAGACTCTTTTCGCCACGGAAGGAAATCACGCGAAGCACGCGGAACGATAATAATAGGAACATAGAAAGGAGGAGTACAAGGTGAAGATTCTCATTGTAGACGACGAAGAAAAGATGAGACATTTGATTCGTCTGTTTCTTGAGGGTGATGGGTACTCTTGCATAGAGGCGAGCGATGCTCGTTCCGCACTCGACAAAATCGAAGAGCGACCGGATCTTGTCCTTTTAGATATTATGATGCCAGAAGTAGATGGGATCTCACTTTGTCGTCAGCTAAAGACGATAGACCCGTCATTACCCGTCGTCTTATTGACGGCACGTTCAGACAATGAAACGACGATCCAAGGATTAGATGCCGGAGCGGATGATTACGTCACCAAACCGTTCGATGGGAACGTGCTCCTCGCCCGTATTCGCGCTGTCTTGCGCCGAACCCGTGTCGTCAACATCCAATACGGACCACTACGTTACGATGAAGAGAGCGGACGCGTTTTGTATGAAGAACAAGAGATTGTCCTCACACCAAAAGCGACGGCCATCTTGAAACTGTTCCTTCAGCACCCGAATCGCCTCTTCAATCGCCTAGATTTGTTTGACCTCGTCTGGCCCTATTCTGCAGAATCCGACCCACGCACCGTTGATGCGCATATTCGTATGATTCGAGAAAAGTTAGGGGATGCAGGATTTCCGATTGATGATTATTTAAAAACGGTATGGGGACGAGGTTATCGATGGACAGAGGAGCGTTCCGGATGAAGCGGAGTCGTAACAGTCTACCATTTCGCATCAGCCTCGTCTTTCTCCTATCCACCCTATTGATTGAAGGTGTGTTGTTCCTTCTCCTCTATCACACGCTTCTCGGCGAACGCGTTGTAGAAGAAATCAATCGCCTCGAATCTCGGGCCGAGAGCCATGCGAGCGTTTTGGCCATGAACTTTTCGGAAGAAACAATCAGTCACGTGGCCACCATGGAGAGTGAGACCGACACGAAAGTCGCCATTACCGATCCGACTCATGAGGCGCTACAAACTTCGCGCTCTTTTCCTCAAGTTTTAGTCGACACCGTCGATGCGAAAAAACGCACTGGTCCCTTCAACGACACAACTGTCCTCGAGGACGACTGGGAACACGAACCGTATTTGAGCGTTCGTACACCAATCACAGATGATACCGACACCCGTTATGGATACGTCTATATGTTTTTACCGACCGAAATCATTCATGGAATTAGCCATCGGCTCCAGTGGCGATTCCTATATATCACGGCGATCGCGCTCGTAACGACCGTCTTGACGTTCATCCTCTTGAGTCGATTGATTTCAAAACCAATTCAATCATTGAAACAAGCAACGGAGAACGTATTGACAAACCCAGACGATTTACAGTTACCGACGAATCGTGTCGACGAAATTGGTGAATTAGCACGTGCCATCGAATCGATGTCAGTGGAACTATCAAGACTACGGCGGGAACGTCGTCAGTTTTTATCCGACCTATCGCATGAAATCAAGACCCCTCTCACGTACTTGAGGGGTTACGCCGAAATCGCTTCGAAAGAAAGCACACCCGAATCATTACGCAAACAGTCGATTCAAACGATTTTAGATGAAAGCCGGTCGCTCACGGAACTCGTCGAAAATGCGTTTCAATTGGCACAGCTCGATGAAAACACGTTCTTGTTGCACCGAGAAGAAGTGACCGTCACGACGTTTTGTGCGGACTTACGTCGAATGCTCGATACGATGTTCCGGATGACAACGATTCGCTTCGATGCTACATCGAACGCGGGACAACAAGATATCGCTCTTACACTAGATCGGCACCGGATGCTCCAAGTCTTCCGCTCCATCGCCCATAATGCGATTGAGCATAGTGAGGCCTCTCATGTCTCCCTGCGTTCAAACGTCACGGACACTCACCTGATCCTGACCATTACAGACAATGGGAAAGGCATTCCTGAAGAAGATTTACCGCACATTTTTGACCGCCTGTATCGTGTGGAAAAATCACGGTCCCGACAGACCGGTGGCAGTGGACTCGGACTCGCCATCGCCGACCAAATCGTCAACCGTCACGGCGGAGAATTGACAGTCACCTCTGACGCATCGGGCACCTCTTTCACCGTCACGCTTCCACTCGACAAAAAGACGCCTATCCTTTAATGGAAAGGCGTCTTTTGATCAGTTGAGCTCACCTTTGTCGAGGCGCATCTCCCATTCCCCGTCTGTAAACTCATATACACTGTTATCCGATGTGACAAGCAACATGCGCTCCTCGTTAACTGCCAATTCGATTGGCACAGCGTCCGCTTGAAGCTCCGGAAGATTGAACGTCTCTGTCGACTCATCGTCTAAGTTGAAACGAACCCCTTCGAAAGAACCATCTGTCTGTCTTACGTAGGCCAACTGCCCCTCATCTGCTCCGACCGTGACAACTTGTTCTGCTTCAACAAGTGGCTCGAACGAATCTCCAGAGTCATTCGAAACGAGGATGCCGGACGGCCCGTACAAGAAGACGCGCTCCGCATCCGTCGCATCGGCGACGATACCTGCCACTTGCGCTTCCTCTATCCCTTGTACCTGCATCGTTTCAAATGATTTCCCACCATCGATGGAACGATAAAATCCCGGCTCTAGCTCCGAGGTCGCTTCTTCCAAATAAACGTAGAGTGTACCCGTGGCATAACCGGCACTCATATAGTGAAAATCTGCTTCGCCTTCAAGCGACCGATTCTCGAGTACCGCCCCATGATTTTTTCCATGCATGACCCCTAGTGGATTTTTGAAATCTGTCCGACGATCGGGGTGACCACTCGCATAAAATCCATCTTCGACGACTTCAAATCCCATGTAGTCATGGCGATTTGTCGGAAGCGTATACCAACCGTCTTCTCGATATTCCATCAATCCGGCATGCGTCGCGATGACAGGACGTTCGTCATCTTGCCAAAATCCAGCCCCGTGGATGTGGGAGACCGTTTCATCCGCTCCTACCCGTTGCCATGCGTCTTGTGTCGCTGTCGTTTCGTTTTCTGATTGGCTTGTATCCGATGGCGACTCTTCTGCTCCACACGCCGACAAGAGCAGGGGAGTCAGTAATAGTGATAACATTAACGTTCGTTTCATCTCGATCCCTCCATCATTAGCATCCCATCTAGCATACGTGCTAAAAATGAAAAACTTGTTAAATCTTCAAAAGTCGGGCGTTGATAGCGACAATGACTGTGCTCAAGCTCATCAAGACCGCACCGATGGCTGGTGATAGGATGATGCCAATTGGCGCCAACACGCCCGCAGCGAGTGGGATGGCGACGATGTTGTACCCAGCGGCCCACCACAAGTTTTGAATCATTTTCCGATACGTGTTTTGTGAAAGATCCAAAATCGATAGGACATCTTTCGGATTGCTGCGGACGAGGACGATGTCGGCTGTCTCGACAGCGACGTCTGTCCCGCTCCCGATCGCGATGCCGACATCCGCTTGCGCCAGTGCTGGAGCATCATTGATTCCATCTCCGACCATCGCTACTTTGCTTCCATCTTTTTGGACGTCTTTCACTTGGTTCGCCTTGTCGTCTGGTAATACTTCGGCATACACGTCATCGATACCGAGCTGACCCGCGACCCAATGCGCGACCTTCTCGTTGTCACCCGTCAACATGATGGAGCGGATGCCTTTTTCACGAAGGGCCTCGACGGTCTCCTTCGCCTCTTCCCGTACTAGATCGGCCATCGCAACCATTCCGACCCATTCTCCGTCCTTCAAAACAAAGACGACGGTCTTCCCTTCTTCCGAAAGTCGTGCGAACGTCTCTTCATCGATTTGAATATGTTGATCACGGATATGACGTGGGCTGACGACTTGTATATGCGCATCGTCGACCGTCCCTTCTAACCCGACACCTGTCATCGACCCAAAGTTGTCGACAGCCGACAATTTCAACTCCCGTTTCTCGGCTTCTCTCAAAATTCCTTGAGCGAGCGGATGTTGCGACTCCCGTTCGACGGCACCCGCTAATCGCAATACATCTTCTTCTGTGAAAGATGAGCTCGCCTGTACGTCCGTGACGCCGAAGTTCCCTTCCGTCAACGTACCGGTCTTATCAAAGATGACGGCATCGAGGCGACGTGCTTCTTCAAATTGGGTCCGATTCCGGATGAGAAGGCCTTGTTTCGCCGATAGCGCTGTCGAGACGGCAACGACGAGCGGTGTCGCCAGTCCGAGTGCATGGGGACATGAGATGACCATGACCGTTACCATCCGTTCGACCGCCGTCCCGACCGAGTAACCGAGCATGAACCAGATGGTGAACGTGATGACCCCAGCGGCAATCGCGATGTAAAACAAATATTTTGCAGCACGATTCGCTAGGTTTTGAGCACGTGACTTCGATTTTTGTGCCTCGCTCACCAACTCAATGACTTTTGACAAGTATGTGCTTTCTCCCGTACCAATCGTTTCAATCGTCAAACTACCTTCTTGGTTAATGGAACCCGCAATGACCTCTTCACCTTCTGTCTTTTCGACCGGTACCGATTCGCCGGTCAACATCGACTCGTCAATCGTCGTTCGTCCTTTGATGATTTTCCCGTCCACAGGTACCTGTTCCCCCGGTTTGACGAGAATTCGGTCCCCTTCCTTCAGCTCAGAGATCGGGACGTCTTCCGTCTCTTCCCCATCGATGCGATGCGCCTCGTTCGGGAGCAGTTGCACGAGTTGTTCTAACGCGTTTGATGCCCCCATGACTGAACGCATTTCAATCCAGTGACCAAGTAGCATGATCACAATCAGTGAAGCGAGTTCCCAAAAGAAGTCATGTCCGCTTCCATATCCAAAGACGACAGCCGCGCTATAAAAGTAAGCGACGCTGATCGCCAAGCCAATGAGCATCATCATGCCTGGACTACGATCCCGCAGCTCCTCCACACTTCCTTTTAAGAATGGCCATCCTCCGTATACATACACAATCGTCGCCAACACAAATAAGATGGTCTTTTCAAGCGGAAAATCAAGTTCAAATCGTAACCATTCTTGAATCATGTCCGACAACAACAAAATCGGAATCATCAGACCGAGCGATACGAAAAAGCGTCGTTTGAAATCGTCAATCATATGCTCGTGTCCGTGTCCGCCATGATGAGAATCGTGACTCTCCTCATGATGTTCATGATGTTGATCGTGTTCATGTTCCATCATTTATCCACTCCTTTACACGATTTGTATACCCCTATGCGGTATGCTGATAAACGGATTTGGACTTTCATGTTTCTTTCACAATTAGGTGGTACAACAAAGTGAGGACTGAACAATGAAGGAGTGTTATTAGATGAAATCAAAAGGAATGTGGTTCCTGTTGACGGGGATTTTGATTGGGGTCATCCTCGTCTTACTAGTCGTCCTCTTCAACGGGACATGGAGCCATAATAACAATATGGATCAAGATCATATGATGGGTAATGATTCGTCAACCGGGCAGATGGGTGACCACATGATGGGGAATAACGGAATGGATGGCAATAGCGGACCGATGGGACACGGTGCGACCCAAGATCTCCAAGAATCGGATGAACCGGAACAGCCGCTTCCGATTCCGACTGCCTTACAGCCAGACCGCGTCACGGAAGACATTGTTTATTACACGGTGGAAGCGACTGAAGGCATGTCTCAATTTTTCCAAGATGGGAAGAAAACAGAGACGTTCGGATATAACGGAGACTTGCTCGGACCGATGCTAGAACTCCCAAAAGGAAAGACGGTCGTGATCGATACAATCAACCGATTGGATGAACCGACGACGTTCCACTGGCACGGTCTTGTTATCCCTGCCGAAATGGACGGAGGGCCGCATCAAGCTGTAGCAGCGGGTGACCGTGCACAAGTTCGACTCGATATCGACCAAGAGCCGAGTACGCTTTGGTTTCACCCCCATCCGATGGGATCGACAGCTGAACAAGTTTACAAAGGGCTCGCCGGTCTTCTTTATGTGACCGACGATGCTCAGACTGGTCTCCCGAATGACTACGGTGTCGACGACATCCCGCTTATCGTACAGGATCGACTCTTCACAAAAGATGGTGAACTTGACTACGATGCCCATATGAATGTCGACGGGACGACGGGCGATACGATTCTTGCGAACGGAGCCATCAACACTACGTTTGATGTTCAGACCGAGACGCTCCGTGTTCGGCTCGTCAACGGTTCAAACGCACGTGATTTTGACTTCACGCTATCGAACGGGGAGGTTATGACGCAAATCGCAGGAGACGGCGGTCCGCTAGAACGTCCGGTCGAGATGAAGACCATCTCATTGACACCAGGAGAACGGGCCGAGGTGTTGATTGATTTTTCACAAGTAGAAGATGACGTGGCCTTAGAAGCGGACGGGGTGACGTTCACCACGTTTCGTGTCGGTGAACTCGACAAAACGTCCATCGATATTCCAACGACCAAAACAATGGAGCGTTCGACAGATGAGAAAGCAGATCGCCGGCTCACGCTGTTTGGAATGGGGAATATGGTGTCCATCAACGGCAATACGTATGATCCAGACCGAATCGACATAAAAGTGAAACAAGGGGATACAGAGATATGGGAAATCGAGAACAAACCTGACATGATGGGTGGGATGACGCATCCTTTCCACATTCATGGCGTCCAGTTCCGAATTATCAGTCGGGACGGCAATCCACCAGCCGAACATGAGAAAGGTTGGAAAGACACGGTCGCTGTTGCTCCTGATGAACGGGTAAAAATTGAACTCTCCTTCACCGAAACCGGCACGTTCATGTATCATTGCCACATCCTCGAACACGAAGAAAATGGAATGATGGGGCAACTGAAAGTCACTAAATGAATCGAATCTCTCCGCTTACGACGCGGGGAGTTTTTTTGTTGTGATTCGTATAATTCGTCCCAATTCCAGTCCGTTTCTGTTAGGACTATTGGCTGTATAGGGATTCCTGCTCGGATGTCGTATACTTGTTGTGAATGAATGTACAAATGTTTGCGAGGAGGTAATTGGATGCATCGATTTCGAAGGGTAAGGCAAAAACAATCCGCTCGTCAAAAACAAAAGCGCCATACGTTCTCTATCGCTTCGATTGTAGAAGAAGTACAGGATGCGATGTGTTATATCGATTTTTCGAAACATCGTCTCTATACAAATGACCTCCTTCATCACTGGTGCCCTTCGATGACGACCCAATCGTTCACCTCGATGGAAGCATTGACTCGATTTCTGTATACGACGTTCGAAGAGCACGGTGCCGACATGGCGCAAGTCACCTATTTGATCCAAGAATTGCTTGAGTGCGAGACAGAGAAATGGCCAAGCATGACGTCACGCCGAATTCAATTCGATGACCGGACGCTACACTTGATCTTCAATTTTACCCGGACACCTCGGGGCGTCTTCATCATGTGGCGTGATCAGACGGAAGCCGTCCGCTTTGAAGAACGAAAAGATGCATTTCTCGCCGAGTTGTCTCATGACTTCCGTACCCCGTTGACCGCAATCCATGGCTTTACCGAATTGTTGATGGCGCGTCATGAAGGTTCCGAGAAGTCGTATCACATGTTGGAACAAGTGAAACAAGAGTCGGAGCGGCTGGAGCGACTCGTCGATAATTTTTTAGACTACCAAAAAGAAAGCTATTCGGCCGAACAATTGAATGTCTCAACGTTTGCGCTTCGTCCCCTGTTAGAGGAAGTTATGGCGAGTTATCAATCGACTTCGCCGCTTCACACGGTGACGTTTGAGACGAATGACGTATGGATTCAAGCAGATTCAGAAAAGTTACGGCAATTGCTCCATAACTTGATCGGCAATGCCATCAAATATTCTCCCGACGGTGGTACGGTCCATACACAAGTCGAGGAATGTGACGGTACGGTCATCTTGTCCGTATCAGACAACGGTATCGGCATTCCGGAAGATGCGCTTCCGTATGTGTTTGATGAGTACTATCGTGTCGACTCGATCGCCCATCAATCGATTAAAGGTACAGGACTCGGTCTACGGATTTGCAAACGAATCGCTGAAGCCCATGGTTGGGTCATCCATGCGGATTCCGTTTACGGCGAGGGAACGACCTTCACCATCGAGCTTCATACCCGACACACATGTCCCTTGCCACGAACATCCTTATCCATCATGTCCGACTGATTCGTTCAGTCGGACGTTTTTCATTTCGGCATGATTCAAGAATGAAGCCCTGTCGTTTCGGGAATAGAGAATTGATGAAGAGAGGAGGAACTCAAGATGAAACAACGTGGATACTTATCCATCCCGGTCGCCGTCGTGTTCGCCGTCGTTTTTGGTCTCACCCTCGATAACTGGTGGCTCGGGATTGGCATCGGCATCGCCATGTTCTTTGCGTTTCGAGGCACGAAGAAAAAAGCGTGAAGACGAAGTGAATTTTTGCACATCTCTGATTGACATTATTTTGAAGACTGCTACGGTTAATGTATAGTCTACCAAAAAGGTCGTGAAGGAATGACGCTCACCGTCTTGTTACTGAACGCCTGTGTTGCGTTCACCGGATTTTACATCATCTCAAAGATTTATCACTCTTCACTATTCAATTCGCAACGTCTTCGCAGTTTCGTGATTGGATTATTAGCCGGGGCGCTCGGTCTCTTCTTAATGTACAATGCCGTCGAGGCCAACGATACGGTACGTGTGGATTTACGTCATCTACCGCTCGTCCTACTCGCGTTTTACGGTGCTCGGATGCCATTGTTTATTGCGACACTCGTCATTGCGAGCACGCGCTTCCTGTTCGGGATGACGGAACAAGCGTTCATCGCCTTTATCGCGACGTTCGTCGTCAGTATCGGAATGCTATGGATTCATCGTCTCCTCCGCGAACGACTTTTCATGCAAAGTATTTTCTTAAACGTGTGGGCGCTATTCGTCATCTCGATTGCCGTCTACATCAATATGGGATGGAATACAGCATACGTGTCCCTCGTCTTGACCATTTGGATGGTCGGCATGCTCGTCGGTCTGCTGTCGAGTATACTCACAATCGACTTAGAAAAGACGACACGACGTGCGCTTGAATATAAACGCTCTGCTGAACGAGATCATCTGACAGGTCTGTTCAATCGTCGCGTCTGGGACCGTTACACCGCCTCGCTCGGTGAGGACGACCGCACGTACAACATCCTCGCGCTTGATATCGATCACTTTAAGCACGTGAACGATACATACGGTCACGGAAATGGCGACCTCGTTTTGCAACAGTTCGCTGACATTTTAAAGGTGGAGACTCGCGCACACGATACCGTCGCTCGGATCGGCGGCGAAGAGTTTGTCATCTTGATGTACGATTTGACGCCAGAAAAGGTGGATAAAGTGGCCAACCGGATTCGGGAACGGATTGCTGCTGAAACGTTCTACTTGAACGACTTTCCACCGATTCAAATCACGACGTCCGTCGGGGTCGCCCACGGTACCTCGCTTCCCATCAAACGGATGGTCGACCTCGCAGACTCGGCGCTCTATCAAGCGAAAAATGAAGGGCGCAACCAAGTCGTCGTCTCGACGGTTGCATCACCAGAACCGATCATGACATGAACGAACCCCGCTCCTTCATAGGAAGCGGGGTTTTGTCTGCTTATTTCGCGAACCGTTCAACTTCATCCGTCATGATGGCTGCCACCGGCATCAGCGGCAGGTCTTTCACGTCGTTGATTGTGTAGACACGTGTCTCGAGTGCCGTCCGTCGCATCTCTTCCCATACTTTCGAACCGATAAATTCGGACTGTGCGTGAATCGCCTCGGCTCGAATCGTTTCAGCGAACGAGACGATGTCCGACTCTCCCGTGAGTGTCAAGACGGCAAGGCGTGCGTGCGGTGCCACATCCCGCATTCGAACGAGTGTCTCCCGATTGAACGAGGAGAAGACGACGCGCCCCGTCATGTGAAACTCATCGACGGCGAGCCAGGCGAGTCGTTCGATGCCCGGATACGCATATTGATCTGTCTTCAATTCGACGTTCAGCGTGATGTCACTCCGTTCAATCAAGCCGAGCACTTCTTCTAGTGTCGGGATGCGTTCATACCCGTCAATTTTCAATTGACGTAGCTCCTGGAGTGTCATGTCTTTTACCCATCCAGTCCCATCTGTCGTCCGATTGACGGTCTCGTCATGGATGACGACAAGCCGACCGTCCTTTGACAGTTGCACGTCGAGCTCGATCCCGTCCACATATGGGAGGGCCGCCTCGAACGCCGACAACGTATTTTCCGGATAATTAGCGCTATACCCACGATGTGCGTAAATCAGCATCTCACTGCCCCAAGGTGGAAGTCGTCTCTTCGGCCGCACGCTTCAATGCGTCTTCGACCGATACGCCTTGATACAAACTCTCCATCGCATTGACGACGCTCTGACGCGATTGAGGGAACGTCGAGATGAGCGCACCTTGTGTCGCTGGTGATGGTTTTGTCTCGCTGAGCTGATCGACCGTTACTTTGAGCTGTGGATATTTCGCCCACATCTCTTCGACGACCGGTTCGTTGTATGCGTCAGGATTGATGGCGAAGTAACCTGTGTCGACATGCCACTGCGCCTGCGCTTCCGTTGAAGACACATACTTCATGAACTCCCATGCGCCTTCTTTCGTTTCTTCGGCGATGCCGTCACCCATCCAGAGTGATGCGCCACCGATGACGACGCCTTGACGGTCTGCTTCGTTCGGTACTGGCAAGTATGAGGCAGCGATCTCAAAGTCTGCGCTGTCCGCGACGGTACGGATCCCGGCTGACGAGTCGAGATACATGGCGACTTTACCCGATTGGAACGCCGCACGCATATCGTCCCAGTTTTGACCGACGTTTAGGAACGTCTTCTCATCGTACATCTCTTTGATCAAGTTGAACGCATTCTGCCCTTCTTCCCCATCGAACACGGCCTTCGTCGGCTCACCACTGCGTCCGTTATCGTTATCGACGTAAAGTCCACCTTGCGCGGCGACAAGCTGTTCGAAGAACCAACCATAGTTGAGCATCGTGAAGCCGGTCTGGTCGTCCGTCGTCAACTTCTTCGCTGCTGCTTTCAATTCGTCATACGTGCGCGGTGCCTTCTCCGGGTCAAGTCCTGCCTCTTTAAATGCATCCTTGTTGTAGATAAGGACAGGTGTCGAAGAGTTGAACGGCATCGAGTATTGCTTGCCGTCCACTTGGTAATAGCTCAAGATGTTTTCTTCCCACACGCTCGTGTCAAAGTCCTCTTTGTCGATGAACTCTTGGACCGGTGTGATTTTATTGGAGTCGATCATATATTTCGTTCCGACCTCGAACGTCTGCATGATGGCCGGCGCGTCTTCCGAACCGGCGACCGCATTGAACTTCGTCAACGCCTCTTCGTACGTTCCTTGGAAGATTGGTTTCACTTCATAGTCGTCTTGCGACGCGTTGAATGCGTCGACCTGCGTATTGAGCGCTGTCTCCAAGTCCCCGCTCATGGCGTGCCAAAAGACGACTTCTGTCTTTCCGTCTTCTGTCGTCGCCGCGACAGGTGCCGCTTCTTCACTTCCACATGCCCCGAGCAATAACACTGAACTTGCCAACCCTGCGAATAATCCAAACTTTTTCATTTTGTCATGTCCCCCTATTATTTGATCGCGCCTTGCGTCAATCCTTCTTGTAGATGTTTTTGTCCTACGAATAACAATAAAAGTGTCGGAATGATGATCAAGATGACCGCTGCCATGACGACACCCCAATCCGAGGCGACCTCGTTCGACTGCATCTGTTTGATTCCGATTTGGACCGTCCGCGCCTGTTCCGTGTTCGTGACGAGAAGCGGCCATAAGTACATGTTCCAAGTCGTCAAAAAGCTATATACCGACAATGTGACGAGCGGTGTCTTCGATACTGGCAAGACAACGTTCCAGAAGAAGCGGAACCGACTGATCCCAGCGATTTGAGACGCCTCATACATCTCATATGGAATCGTCTTGAACTGTTGCCGGAGTAGAAACGTTCCGAACGCAAGTGCGAAGAACGGCACCGATAGTCCCCAGACGGTGTTGAGCCAACCGAGCGACTGGATTGTCAAAAAGTTCGGCACCATCGTCGCTTCCCATGGGACCATCATCGTCGCGAGGAAGAGCATGAAGATGAGCCCTTTTCCTTTAAAGTCGATGAAGACGAATGCGAATGCCGCGAGGCTCGACAAGACGACCTGCCCGATCATTACGAGGAGCGCGACAACCAGACTGTTCACTAAGTAGGTCATCATCGGAATTCGTTCGAACGCGGCCACGTAGTTCTCAAAGGACGGGTCGCGTGGGAGCAGATGTCCCTGGAGCACTTCCTTGCCGTCCATCAGACTAATCGAGAACGCATAGGCGATCGGGAACAGCATGACGACGGCGCTCAAGACGAGTAAGACATATACGCCTATATTCCGTAGTCTCATTGGTAATGCACCTTCCTTTCGACAAGTTTAAATTGGAGCCATGTCAACAGAAGGACGGCGATGAATAAGAACACGGCCTGTGCACTGGCACTCCCGACGTTGTAGTTGATGAACGCATCTTTATAGATGGCATAGACGATGACGTTCGTCGCATTCGTCGGTCCGCCTTTCGTCAACAGATCAATCTGCCCGAACGTCTGGAAGGCGTTGATGAGCGAGATGATGCCGACGAAGAAGAGCGTCGGGGACAACATCGGGATCGTGATCGCGCGTAACTGTGTCCAATAGCTCGTTCCGGCAATATCCGCACTCTCGTAGAGCGTCCGGTCGATGTTTTGCAGCCCGCCGAGAAGAATCAAAAACGTGAAGCCAATATTCATCCAGACGGTCGCAATCGAAACGGATAGGAGCGCATATTGCGGGTCGAGGAGCCACTGTACGCCGCTGGCACCGATCGCCTCGAGGAACCGGTTGAAAATCCCGATTGACGGGTTATACATGAACATCCAGATGACCGACGAGGCGGCGACACTCATCCCCATCGTCGCCGAGAAGGCTGTTCGAAAGATGCCAATGCCCTTCAATTTCTCATTGGCAAGTAGCGCGAGCCCGAGTGCGATGAGAATCGTCAGTGGGACCGTCAAGAGGACGAATCCGACCGTCGCTTGGATGCTTTGCCAAAACGCCGCACTCGTGAACAGGTTGCTGTAATGACCGACGCCGACAAATTCGAGTGGCGTCCCTTGCGTGTCCGTCCGAAAGAAGCTCAAGTACATCGTCCGGAGAAGCGGATAGACGAGAAAGACACCAAACAAGATGATGGACGGAGACAAGTACAACAGCCCGCTCGCCGCGTCCGACAGTCTCGTGCGGACCTTCTCTCTCGGTAAGGCGACCGTCATTGGAACACCTCCAACGCCTCAAACAACTTCGGCTGTCGTGGCTCGATGCGATGCCCGTTCGCGTCAAAGAGCGACATCTGTTTCGGATCCACATAACACGCGACTTTTTCTCCGACGGTGAGTGGCCATTGTCCTGACCATTTCGCCAGCCATTCATTGCCACCGACATCGAACGCAAGGATTGTCTCGGTCCCGAGTACTTCGATGTTTTTCAGCTCTGCATAAAACGTCACGTCTTCGTCTGCCGGTTTGATCTGTTCCGGACGTACGCCGAGCGTCGCTTCCGACACTTCTGTCAATGCGTTCGGATGGAACAGGCGGCCGTCTGCTGCCATCCACCCTTTTTCTTGTCGGGTGACCTCGACTAAGTTCATCGGTGGTGATCCGATAAACGAAGCGACGAACGTGTTCGCTGGTTTGTTGTACAGGTCAAGCGGCTTCCCGACTTGTTGCACTTCCCCTTCATTGAGAAGCATGATGCGATCCGCCATCGTCATCGCCTCGACTTGGTCATGGGTGACGTAAATCATCGTCAGTCCAAGTTTTCGTTGTAACTGACGAATCTCCGAGCGCATCTTCGCCCGTAGTTTTGCGTCCAAGTTCGAGAGCGGCTCATCCATGAGGCAAATCGGTGCCTCCGTCACGATGGCTCGTGCCAACGCGACCCGTTGTCTTTGACCACCTGACAGTTCACGTGGCTTCCGTTTCAAATAATCGGTGAGTCCGAGCGTCTCGGCCGCCTGTAGGCAACGCTCACGCTGTTCTAGTTTCGTCAGTCCTTTCGTATGTAGACCGAACGTGATATTTTTCTCGACCGTCATATGTGGATAAAGGGCATAGTTTTGGAAGACCATCGACAAGTGACGCTCGCTCGGCTTCATCCCGTTTGCTGCCACTCCGTCGATGCGGAGCGTTCCACTCGTGATGGATTCGAGCCCCGCAATCATGCGAAGCATCGTGCTTTTGCCGCAGCCGGATGGTCCAACGAGCGCAAAGAATTCTCCTGCTTCAATTGTCACGTCGATCCCTCGGATGACTTCCGTCTCCCCGAATGATTTTGTCAGTTGTTGTAGTTGAATCGTTTTCATACCATTTCCTCCTTCTGACTTTGGACCTGCCAAAGTCGTTCGTCCCCGGTCGAAACCGCGAATGCCCCATGGTCGAGGGCGCGATGCACATCGATGGGTTGACGAATCATGCCACCCGTCACAATCGGGAAAGAGACTTCCTGGGAAATCTTTTCGACGACACTCGGGATCAGACCGGGCATGAGTTCGATCGCGTCCGGTTGCTGCGCTTCGGCGAGTTTGAGCCCGCTCGTGACCGCGTCCGAATCGACGAGAAACAGTCGTTGAACCGTCAACAGCCCTGCCCGTTTTGCGTGCTGAAGCACCGATGCTTTCGTCGTGACAATCCCGTCGGCGCCGACACGTTTGGCGAGATAGTCGATGCCATCCCGGTCGAGGCTGATCCCATTGATCCGCTCGGCGTGGAGGAAGACCGTTCGGTTCTCTCGTTTCAAATGCGCCACATAGCGGTCGAGCGTACTGAGCGTCCCCATCATGAGGAACGTCGTCGTCACATCCGTCTTTAAAAACGCTTCGATTTGTTTCGGACTCTTGATTGAGGCAATCATCCGCTCCTGCCCCATTCGTGCAATCGCTTCATTCACTTGAATCATCCTTTCTTGAAAAAAAGGACCAACAGAAACGACACGTCATGGACGTACGGGCTTCTGTTGGTCTCTCAAAGGTTCTACCGGTAAGTATTCACTTAGAAGTGAGGGGGTCTCACAGCTCTTATCGTAGCGGACGATTGTAAAGCTACCATAAAGGAATCGCTAAGTTTCATGAAGGAAACGTAAAAAAACCGATTCACGGGGAATCGGCCAATGTCTGTTCGGCTTTTGCTAATATATCTGCTTTGACATCATCGTCTCGCCCTTGCCAATTGCGAACCATCATCTTCATCCGCTGGTTTTTCGAGAAACGCTCCTCGTGCCGATCGATGAAGCGCCAGTAGAGGGCGTTGAACGGACAAGCATCCTCTTCGGTCGTATGTTTCGGGTTATACGGACAATCTCCACAGTAATCACTCATCCGGTCGATATATTTTCCAGAGGCGACATATGGCTTCGTGGCGAGTTTCCCGCCGTCCGCATGGAGGGCCATCCCGAGCACGTTCGGTAAGACGACCCAATCATAGGCATCGATGTACATCTCATTGAACCAGTCGCTCGTCTGCTTCGGTGAGATTTCAAACAACGTCGCGTAATTTCCGAGCACCATCAGCCGCTGGATGTGATGGTTGTGGGCATACGCTACGACCGGCTTCAGACTTTGATGCAGACAGTTCAAGTCCGTCTTCGCATCCCAAAAGAAGGACGGTAAATCGCGTTCATGCTTGAACGTGTTCACCTCTTCATAGCCCGGCATAACAGCGAGATAGACGGCGCGCATATACTCCCGCCACCCGAGGATTTGGCGGACAAACCCTTCAATCGATGACAAGGGAGCGTCAGCCTGACAAGCCGCCTCGACGACTTCATGTGGCGTCAACAGACCGATGTTGATGGCAGCCGACAACAGGCTGTGTGACATCTCTGGTTCATCCGTCATCATCGCATCTTGATAAGGACCGAACGTCTCGAGCCGCTCGTTCACGAATCGATTCAACGCCCGTCTCGCCTCGGTGTGTGTGACCGGCCAGTGAAACGGGGTCACCTTCCCTGGGTGATCCGAGAATGTCGACTCGACTTTTTTGATGACGTCTTTCGTGATCGCGTCCGGTCGAAAATGGATCGCGGACGGAAACGACAGTCCTTCTTTCGGTGGTTTCCGATTTTCCGTATCAAACGACCACTTCCCGCCACGCGGCTTCCCGTCTTCAATTAAAACATCGAACCGTTTGCGCATCTGGCGATAAAACCGATCCATCCGCCACGGTTCGTTTCCGAGCGTATCGGTCGCTTCTTCTTTCGATAAATAGAAGAGCGGGACATCCGTATGTTCGACCAATTTATGTTTCTTACCGAATTGCTTGAGCTTTTTAGCCATCGGTTCATCCGTGACGGCGGTGACATGAATCTCGTCCGGCTCGTACTGGTTTAGATGTTTGTCCCATGCCTCCTGAAACGAATCCGCTTCATGGTAATCGACGGTGTGCCCTTTGTCGCGCAGTTCTTCCGCAAAGTGTCGCATCGCCGAGAAAATGAGGACGAGTTTTTGCTTATGGTACGGACGCCACGTCGCGCGAGACGTCGCCTCAATCATGACGATGACGTCATCTTCTTTTATATGCTTCAACATCTCGAGTTCGTGTGAGAGTTGGTTGCCAAGTATCCAAAATGAACGCATGTTGTTGACTCCTTTGTTTCATCGATATGCTACAATCAAGCTACTCTTGAAATGAGGTGACAGTATGCTCCCACAAGTGTTCAAAAACTGGGTGGACAGTCAGTACGAAAATCCACGCGGTCCCGTTGGAAAATATATCGGGGAAAAGATGGTGCGCCAACACCGTATTGAAGTCGAGTGGACGATCGAACAGTTACAGATGTATCCAAACGCCACCGTACTCGAACTCGGGTGTGGGGCCGGTGATGCGATGGCGACGATTCTTCAAAAGCAGGAGGATGTGAACGTGGTCGGCCTCGATCGCTCGAAGACGCTCATCGCTTCGGCCAAGAAACGGAACGCCACGTCCATTCAAACGAGACGAGCTCGCTTGATGGAAGGCGATTTTCATCAATTGGCGATGACCGACGCATCTATCGATCACGTGTTCAGCATTCACACGCTATATTTTTGGGAAGATGTCACGACCGTCCTGTCTGAAATCGAACGCGTCTTGAAACCGAACGGGACATTCCTCATTACGTACTGTGATGGAAAAGGCGATGTGCAATGGGACGGGATTGCTGACAGGATTCAGAAAGAGTTCATCCCCGAGGCGACGAAATTCGGATTTCAGGACGTGTCGGTACGGCGAGGTCCCGACTCGCGCGACTATCGTACGGTCGCAGTGATGGGACGTAAACCGCATTCTTAATCAGTACCCGTTTTTCATTCGATTCTTTCACGACAATCTGTTCGGCATGACTGAACATAAAATAATAGGCTAAGCCGATGGTCATCCACGGGCTTAGCCTATTAGCGTTCATCTACAAATTTGATACGTGTTCTTCCCGCCCGCCTTTGATTGATACAGTGCGACATCCGCATCTTTCAACAATTGACGGAGGTCTTTCTCCTCATCAGGATTGTATGGAGCGATACCGATACTTGCTGATAAAGGAAGATGGGCGTCCCACTCTTTCAATACAGTTAACATCCGTTCGGCATACTCGATGACCACTGCTTCAGGTAACGCATGTGCGACTTTCACTAAAAACTCATCGCCACCTAAGCGATACACCTTCGAATCATGAATTGGCTCCATCAAGCGTTTCAGACGTCGTGCGACTTCTTTTAAAACGAGGTCCCCTTCGTCATGACCAAACGTGTCATTTACAAATTTAAACCCATCTAAATCGATGAGAAAAAGTGCGCCTCCTTGATTCGGGTTTGTCTCGAAATAGTTATATAAGTAGTGTCGGTTATACAGATCCGTCAGTTCATCCCGTGAAGCCCGACGTTCGAGCTCTAAGTAATAACTGAACATACGCACTACGCGTTTCAGCAATTGGACACTTTTCGAATCATACTGGGCACTTTTATGATTCGCGACACAAAGCGTTCCGAAGATATCCCCGCTTTTCGTCAAAATCGGGATGCCTAAATACGACTTGATGTTCACTTCCCTCAGTAATGATTGAAGGCGTGTCGACTCGATTTGTTCTTCGATGTCTTCATACATCAAGACTTCTCGCTGATTGAATTCAATTCGACTGCACACCGTATCCTTCAAATCAAAAGACATTCCTTCTTCAAGCATGATGGGAGAATCTTGTGACGACAGTTTGAGGATATGCTGGGTGTCATCTTCAATTGATGTAAGATAGACCAATTTATCTGGCATAATCTCTTTCGCTAACTCAATCATGTCAATCGCAAGCTCATCAAAATTTCGATACATTTGGAACTCATATGAGTGCATATTATCCCCCCAACCTCATTCATATCTCATTATAACGAATTCTGATGATGTTTATGTAAAAAAATTACATGAAAAAGAGCCCTCTATTTTTAGAGTGACTCCTTCCGAACTGATACGCGTTGTATCTACTCTCACTTATCCCCGACTCTTCCGCGTCAACGTCAATCCACCGAATCCACTAATCACGGCGATATAAAATCCTAAATCGTAGAACCAGCCGGTATTGTTCACTTCGTACACCCGATACGTGTCATTGAATAACCCTAAAATGAGTGAAATCGGTGCAATCCACCCGTGCCAGATTCCCCAGAAAAAGCCTGCCGGGTCCGTCGTGTACGTCCCGTCGCCGGGCACACATCCACCGAGTAGTGTCACGAGCGTGAGCATAATGAGTATGATGCCAAATCGTTTCATCTTTCATCCCTCCTGTTATGTGTATTCCCGTTTCTACAAAAAAAGCACTGACAAACGTCAGCGCCAAAGTTGGACCGTATTCGCAAACTCGATATCGGTCGCGAGTTCCCCGTCAAGCGCATGAAGGTCGAAGTCTTCTCCGTCGAGCCATTTTTGGAAGTCGAAGATGACCGGGTCTCGATCCCCGCCGAGCGCGAACCATGTCTCGAGCGTTTCCGGGAAATAGGCCGCTGTATGAATCGTACCCGCCCAGCTCTTGTACAGTTCTGAGAAGACGCCCTTATCGGTGTCGTTCATGAGGCGGAACGCACTCTCCGCGTCTTGAATCAAATGTTGTACCACTTTGATTTCCATCATGCGACGCGTGGAATCGTCCAGGTGGTAGCGATTCTCGTGTTGCAGTAACTCGAAATGGTTCGTGCATATATTGGATTCCCGTACTTGGATATCCCGTGGTGTCGCCTCGATTACGCGTGTCTTCGACGACTTGTCGTGGACAACGTACGTGAAGGAACCGCGATGCGGAATCTCTTTTAATAAGTCGACTGCTTCCTCCACGGTCGCGCACGTCTCGAGAATGATGCGCCCGATCATCTGGCAGACAAATCCGTCTCCCGGTCGACGACGGTTAATGAAGTTGTACCCCATCGCGAGACCCTTCTCATTCATCCCGTCCATGCGGCCCGTGACACGAGAGACCGGTCCGGTGACGGCGTACCCGTCGTCGGGTTGAAACACGTTGTAGCGTCCATCGTACGTCATCGGATGATAGTCATAGTTTCGCACAAGAAAGTTGTCCCCTGTCAGAATCGAACACCCGCTGATCGGATTATTGACGCGGAAATGTCCGAAATGGAGCAACGTATCATTGAGAGACAGTTTGAGCTCGTCTTGAAGCCCGATCAACTCTTCCCAAATCTTCGGAGCCACTGCATCAAAAGCAGCCTTTGCCTCCGTCGCGTCAATCTCGAAACGGGGCACACGTAGTTTCCATTGGTCCGTCCGGTTTTCGAGCAGTTGACTGCGTTTTATATATTTACCTTGAAAGCGACCGAAGTCGTAATGACTTCCGCGAAATTGCGTCAGTTCACTAGAGAATTGTTGCATAAAAAAACCTCCCTTGCGCCCATTATAGCGGACACAGGAGAGGTCTGTCTGAAGTGAGACTGCTTATAACTTGAACTGACGACTCATCTGTTGCATCGATTCCGCTGTCGTCGACAAATCTTTGACGAGACGGTTCATCGTCTCACTTGTCGCCGACATCTGCTCCGTCGAAGCGGCCACTTCCTCGTTCCCGGCCGTGCTCTCTTCTGAGATGGAAGCAATCTCTGACAAGCCGTGCTGGATATGGTCTTGGTTCGTCTTCACCCGATCGAGCTGACTACGCATCGAGCCCGTCAGCTGTTGCATATGGCGGACACTTCGTTCAATTTCCATGAAGGCGTGCTTCGTCGACTCGAGCGTTTCCTTCCCTTCCTCTGCCGCCGTCATACTTTCTGTGAACGTCTGGCCGAGGGCGATCGAATTTTGTTTGACGCTTCCGACAATCTCTGAGATCTCACTGACAGACTCGGCGACACTGTCAGATAGCTTCCGAATCTCCGAAGCGACGACCGCAAACCCTTTCCCGTGTTCACCCGCACGAGCCGCCTCGATCGCTGCGTTCAATGCGAGCAGGTTCGTCTGTTGTGAGATTTGGCGAATCATCGTGACGAGCTCCGTCACCTCGTCCGCCTGTTGCTCGAAATCACGGACTTGTCCTTGTGACGACTTCACCTGTTCATGGATATGTGTCATCTGGTCGACGGCACTCTCCATATAGCGAAGCCCATCCATCGTCACCCGACTGACGACTTCTGCCTGTTCGCTCACTTGGTCTCCGTCTGACGTGGTCTGCTCGACGAGCGTCGAGAATTCGTTCATATGTCCATATAGGCGCATCGTCAATACACTTTGATTTTCAACACCGCTCGCAATCTCTTCCATCGTATAAGCGATTTGACGAGACGCATCATTCACTTCTTCCGAGATGCTCGAGACGTTTCCACTCTCGTCCTTGACCGTCTGCGCCGACGTTTGGATCCCAGAGATGAGGTCTTTCAACATATGGGTCATCTTATCCATTGATACCGTCAGACGTTTGATTTCATCATTCGATTTCAATTGAATGGTTTCGACTTCTTTCGTCGCCGTCGCCAAATCGCCTTCGGCAATCGACGTCGCGACGCGTTCTAACGCTTGAAGAGGACGTAACTTCCAGCCAAGATAGCGCCAAATGATGACTCCCGATCCTGCAAGTAAAATGAGAAGACCAATGAGGATTGGTGGCAAACTCTCGGTCAACACATCTCCTGTGATTGCTGCGACTTCTGTGGCTGCCTTGTCAATTCCGAGGACCCCGATGACCTCGCTACCTCGTTTGATTGGAACGAGTACTGTCACATACTTTCCGTATTCCGGATCATCAATGACATTCGTTGTGACCGTGTCACCATTAAACGCATCCGTTGCTCCTTCAACTGTCATCGCCGTAGTAGGAGTCCCGATGTCTGCTGCATCCGCTTGACTCAAACCATCGATGATGATTTGGACTTCTTCGCCCTCGGTGGCAATCGTATACACATACATGGCCCCGATTTGTTGGCGATATGTATCGAGATATTCTCGCAACTGTTCGTACTGCTCATTTTTTGACGGATTTTTCATGAATGACGCATATGCATCCGCATCTAATGTCTCGTTAATCCGTTCTCCATCTTCAATCATCGTCGCATGCAACGTGCTGAGTACGGAATGCTTCGTACTAACATATTGCACGACACCGAACAAGACGATGAGCAAGGTGACGAAGGCTAACATCGCTAATACAATGCGCTTTTGTAACGACTGTGTTTTCTGTTTCATCTCGATTTCCTCCATTCTATCCTTACTCTTTGTATCGGACAGAATGCATCAATCTCCACAAAAAAACAGACGATTTTCGACAAAATCGTCTGTTTTTATTCAAGGTTTGTCGAATCGATGACTTCAAGCGGAATCGTAACTTCCGTCTCGCCTTCCTCTACAAGATGGAAGAGTGGAAGTGTATCCGCTACGAAAAGATCAGGGTCGACGTCGGTCTGATATTCATACGTTCGAATGTCTTCTTCCCGCTCTGCAATCAGTTCGCCGAACGGAATCGCAATCCGTTCTCCATCGACCTCATAACTCATGACCGTCGTCGGATCGAGGCGGCGATTTTCTAGCATGCGAATCGTGAAGAGCATCGTTGTATTGTTCGTCCGCTCAAGCGAAACGGCAATCGCATCGGATTGTCCCGCCCGCTTCTCAATCATCGCCTCATCCACGTTCTGTTCATAGACAATGTTCTCTTCGTTCGACTCTTCCGTCTGTAGTTGCTGACAGCCCACAATCGTCATTAAGCCAACTAGTAACACAATTACTAAAGCACGCATCCCATTTCTCCTTACTTCAAGGCGAAAGTGAGTTCTGCTTCACAAGCAACTTCTCCATCGACTGTGGCCACGGCACGTCCTTTACCGATTGGACCACGAATTTTCATGATTTCTACTTCAAGGCGAAGCTGATCACCCGGGACGACTTGACGTTTGAAACGACAGTTATCAATCCCTGCGAAAAAGGCAAGCTTGCCTCGATTCGATTCGTCTTTCAACATTGCGAAAGCACCGACTTGTGCGAGTGCCTCGACAATCAAGACGCCTGGCATGACGTTATAGTCTGGGAAATGCCCGTTAAAGAACTCTTCGTTCGCCGTGACATTTTTTAATCCGACAGCACGCTTCTTTTCTTCGACTTCGATAATTCGATCAACTAACAGAAACGGGTATCTGTGTGGGATTACTTCTTTAATTTGCTCAATTGTATACATCCATCCACCGCCTTTAAGAGGTTAGCCAAAAATCGGTGATATGGCGCCACGTCTCGATGTCAAACACATCTTTCCAGTCGCCTCCGCCAATGACGCTATATCCAATGATTGCTCCAAGGGCGAGCATCGCGATTGCCAACACTAAAACGACGAGTACACGCAGTAAGATCGGGAATCGACGATGATTCGACAATCGTGATCGCTGCTTCTGCTTCGTCTCTTGTTCTGGTGAACCCTTTTGTTCTTCCGAACTCGTTTGTTCATCGTTCGCCACGTCCAACCATCCTTTCAGCTAAAATGATTATATCATATTAGTACCTGGTATTAAAATGCGTAAATTGCTACCTTTTTAGTGTACCCTATGCACAAATGTCGAACAAGCATCCTTCCCTGACAGAAGCTGAACGATTTTTTCCTTTCATCATAAATATGCTACGCTTATCCTATTCCATGTCAGGAGGTTTGTTTATGTTAAAAGAGTTTAAAAAATTCGCGATGCGCGGGAATGTCATCGATCTCGCTATCGCTGTCGTACTCGGTGCGGCGTTCACGGCCATCGTCAACTCGCTCGTCAATGATATCTTTATGCCGCTTCTCGGAATCATTATCGGAGGAATTGATTTTTCGAACTTAAAAGCGAGCGTGCTCGGAGTGGACGTCTTATACGGGAACTTCATCCAACAGATTGTATCGTTCATCTTGATTGCTTTTGCCCTCTTCCTAATCGTCAAGATCATCAATCGTCTACAACGTGAGAAAGAAGTCGAAGAGGCCGTTGCCCCGACCCCTACGAAAGAAGAGCAGTTGTTGACCGAGATTCGTGACTTATTAAAAGAACGCCCATGACAAGCTAAAAACGCTTTGACGAATCGTCAAAGCGTTTTTTCGAGGACATGGCGAACCCGTTGGACTGCATTCGTCAATAACGGGGCGGCTTCCCATATTGCTTCTTCTAGTGTCATGATGCGTGACACGATAGGAAAGATGGCGACAATCCCTGATTCCACATGAGCGGTCAAGTCAGATTGTCCGGCGAACACGAGTGTCGGGACCCTGTACGTGTGGGCGAGACGCGCCAACCCGTAAGGCGCTTTCCCCTCTAAACTTTGTGCATCAAACTTCCCTTCTCCCGTGATGAGCCAATCTGCCCCTTTCACATGGTCTTCGAACCTTGACCAACGGACGACTTCTTCGATGCCACTCATATAGGTCGCCCCAAGTTGCAGGAGCGCGAATCCGATACCGCCTGCCGCACCGGCTCCGTCGAGTGACTTCATATCATGATTGAAGTGACTCGCATAGTCGTCGAGTAACTGATTGTAGCGAACCACATCGTCCGCTGCCAACCCTTTCTGGGGACCGAACACGTGCGCAGCACCTCGTTTTCCCGTCAACGGATTACGTACATCAGAAGCCATTCGCCACTCAACGTCCCTTACTCTCGGGTCGAGTCCTGACCAATCGATGGAAGCGACGTCTGCAAGTTGATGTGGCATCGAGGATACAGCTGCATCGCTCGCATCTAGAAAACGAACACCTAGCGCCTCAAGCATCCCTTTCCCACCATCAATCGTCCCGCTTCCTCCCAGTCCGATCGTGATGATCGTCGCTCCCCGGTCTAGCACATGAACAATTTGATGCCCGACGCCGACTGAACTATAGCGCCATGGGTCGACGTGGGTGAGGAGCGTTAACCCTGTCGTTTCCGCCACTTCTATCACCGCATGTTTTGTTAATGGTTCAAAACCGAAACGTGTAGGACGCTTCGTCCCATCTAAGCACGTAACGACCTCTTCCACGATGACCGCATCCTCGTGTGTTGCGAGCCATGCATCAAGAAACCCTTCTCCTCCGTCTGAAACCGGGATAGTGATGACGTCATGTCCCGGTAAAGCACGACGGACAGCTTGATTCGCTTCCATACTCGACAATGAACCTTTGAATGAATCCATGGCGACTACGATTCGCATCTCGTTGACCTCCCTCTCCATAACTTATACAAAAACCGCCTCTCTCACGGAGAAGCGGTCATGTTTTACGGACGTAATGCCGTGACAAGTCCCATCATCTGATCACTCATCGAAAGGGCGCGCGAGTTCATTTGATAGGCACGTTGTGTGATGGTCATGTCGGTCATCTCTTTCGTCAAATCCACGTTTGACGACTCGAGTGTTCCTTCCATCAACAAATTCCCTAACGGACGATTGACTTCGGTCTCAAGGTCGGCTGCGAATACGTTATCACCGAGTGGACGCAGTTCAGACGTATTCCGGACTTCTACGATATCGAGTCGTCCAAATTCCTGCTCGACATCGTTCACGCTCGCCACGACTACACCGTCTTGACGAATACGATGCTTCGTTGCCTCGTTCGGCATCGTGATTGCATTGCCGTCATTTCCGAGGAGCGGGTTTCCGTTCACATCGACGAGTGTCGTCTCATCGCCGACAGACAGTTGCATGTTTCCGCTACGTGTCACACCGACACCGTTCGGCGTGTCCACGACGAAAAATTGACGGCTCGCCTTCAAGAAGACATCGAGACCGCGATCTGTCATGCGGACTTGTCCGATATTGAATTGTTGGGTGATATCAGCGACATGACCGCCGACCCCGATGCGAATGCCATTCGGGGTGTCCCGACCGACTTCAAATTCTGGACGTGGCTGGTTATCATACGCTTGCGATAAGAGTGATGCGAAGTGTCCTTGCTGACGTTTGAAGCCGACCGTATCGACGTTCGCGATGTTATGACCTGTCACATCTAGTTGACGCTGAAGTTGAGACAGGGAGTTGACCGAATTATAAATGGACTGCATGGTGTTCCTCCTTAACGAACGCGAGCGATTTCGATGGCTCGCTCGGCACTTTTATCATACGCTTGGACGACTTTTTGGTTCGCTTCAAATTGACGATACGTCATCATGAGATCGGCCATCGTTTGGTCGAGGTTGACGTTCGCTTCCTCGATAAAGCCCTGCAACACGTCAACTTGTGCCGGTGCCGGCGCATCGCCTGTCACGCGCCAATCGTTCCCGACTTGTTCGAGTGTCGTCAAGTCATCGATCTGATAGGCACCGAGTGTCGCCACGTTTTGACCGAGCGACGTGATGACCCCATCTTTCCCTACCTGAAACTCGCTCGAAGGGAGCTGGATGCGTTCCCCTTCATCAGAAAGTACGTATCCACCGTCTGCTGAACGAAGGAATAGCGCCTCATCGATCGAGAAGCGACCATTCGTCGAATACAACGTCTCGCCTGCCTGTTCGACCGCAAACATCGGTGCACCCGTAAAATCAGCAGGAGCCTTCAAATAAAGATCGGTTGGACTTCCTGATTCCGTGATACTCCCTGCCGAGAAGCGTGGCATCGTCTCTTGAAGATAGACACCCATTGAAAGGGTGCCGACTTCCCCGTTCACACGTGACTTCCCATTATCGGGATTGCTCACTTGCGCGAGCAACATCTCCGGAAACGAGCGGACCACGCCGTCAGACGCCTTGAAGCCCGGTGTTCTCACATTGCCAAGGTTATTGCTTAAAATTTCTTGTTGGCGCTGAAGGGCATTCATCGCGCCTGCCGCTGTATATAATCCGCGTAGCATTGTCGTCTTCCTTTCGTCCTGTAACATGATTCACTCTTTATATCGTACCAAATGAGCGATGCATTCACCGTTTTTTCAAAAAAAGTTCATCCTATGATTTAGGATGAACTTTCTTCGCTTACATGATCGACCATCGGCAACTCAACAATCATCGTCGTCCCTTCTCCGATTTGAGAGCGGACATCAATTGTGCCACCGTGCAATTGGACGATTTCTTTACAGATGGATAATCCTAATCCGGTGCCACCTATGCGACGACTTGCTTCGGATTGTGACCGATAAAATTTATCGAAGATTCGACTTGCGTCTTCCTCGGAAAGTCCCAAACCTTCATCCGTGATGGCGATTTGAATCGTGTCTCCTTCACACGTCACATCGACACTCACATTTCCACCGTCCGGGGAATACTTGATGGCATTGTTCAGGATGTTCGAGAACACCTGTCGTAGCTGAGCCGGGTCTCCTGCCACAAAGAGCGTTTCATCACAGTCGAAGTGGAAGAGATGGTTCTCTGTCGACCCCGCATGAATCTCAAGTAAGTCGGATAGTAAATCATATAGACTCTCGACTTTAAACTCAGGCGTTCCCATACCCGCCTCCATTTTTTGAACGTCTAACAGATCGCTCACGAGACGTTCGAGACGTTTCGTCTCACTCGCAATCATCTCCAAGTAGCGCTCTCGTTTCGTCTCATCTAATTGACGACTCTTCAAGAGCTCGGAAAAGCCGAGAATCGATGTGAGCGGTGTCCGCAACTCATGCGATACGGTTGCGACGAGCTCCGTCTTCACTCGATTGATCTCTGTTTCCTGGGTAATATCACGTGATACGAAGATGACACCGACACGCTCGTTCTGCAAATCGATCGGTTCGGCATACATCCGAATCGTCTTCTGACCGTCTTGCATCGTGTACGTGAACGTCTCATCGAACATTCCCTCTTCTTTCGCACGTTTCGTGAAGCGGTTCAGTCCTTCTTTGTCATCAATCTGATTCATGAACATCGGATAATACATCGCAATCGGATATAAACTCCCACGTTCGGTTGTCGGAATCGGATGTTCATATAAATCAAAGAGCGCGCTGTTTCCGAATCGTTCATTCGTCTTGAGTTCCGTGTAGACGATCGAGTCGCGCATCGTGTGCAAGATTCGGGCGGTCTTTTCACGCTCTAGGTCGACTTGATCTTGTTGATTCCGAAGCGAGGTCGCCATTTCGTTAAAAGCCTTAGATAACTGTCCGACCTCATTTTTTAAAGGTTTAATTGGGATGAGAGTCGCACTCGGATTCGTCGCGAGTCGCTCACTGTTCGTCATGAGCGTCTGCAACTGATTCGTCAGTCGTAAAATATACGGTTGTAAGCCAACGAACAACAGGAAGAGTGCACCGAGTAAAATCAAGAGCCACATCCATTGGGCTTGCACTAACTGTTTCGAGAGTGCATCGCGTAATTCACTTTCTTGAAAGTCGAGATCTGCCCGATAGTCGGTAAAGACCGACTCCATATCGACGATGCTTGCACTCATGTCCGCAGCGTTACTTGAGTTGAGCTTAAATCGTGTCTGAGTGGACGTCTCATTTTTCGGCATGAATTGCCCGACCGTACGCATCTGCAGGAATTCTTCATCCACTTCCCCTGCCTGCTTCGCAATCACATATTGTTCAAGCGCGGGCATGACGCGTGTCGTATAAATGGAGAAAAGGAGTCGCGCATCTTCCGCGAACTGCGTTTCTTCCTCATTGCTTGCCTGTGTTTCAAACCAGGTCGTTTGCTCATCGATATTCGTTTGAGCCTTACGCACTTCCTCTAACAGGGCGTTTTCCCCGAGGAGGACGTGACCGCGTAACTCATACTGCATCGATTGCCACGTTTCAAATAAATCTGTCGCCCGTGCACGTTGCTCACTGATCCGCTCCAATTGAACGGTCGTTTGTTGAATCGATTGTTGCGTATAAAAATAGGTCCCAACCGATGTAAGCGTCACTAAGGCAATCAATATATAAAAAATGGTCATCACTTGTCGACTAATGCGTTGTTCAATCCAACGTTTCATGGAATGCCTTCTTCCTTTACTCCTGGACTGCCTCATTTCGTACGGTGAATGACTTTTTCTGTTCAAACAAAAAAAGTTCGGGTACGATGATGAGACGGAGAGTCACTGCAAAAAATCCATTCACCTATTAGGAAGAATAACGTAGTGTCCTCACAAGAAACTCACAAAGAATGAAGGGAATGTGCGCATGACTCGTAATCGAATGACGTTTATCTTCATCCTTGTGATGTTGATTGGCGTCAGCCTCACTTTATTGATTCGACATCAGTCAATCAATCCAACTGTCACCGTGAAACAAGGTGAAGCCTCGCTTATTTCTTCTTCGGTTGACGAAGAGATTCTGCGCCTCGATGGATCGTGGCGTTACGAATCCGGAATCGTCTCGGAAGTCGATCGTCGTTCCTATCGAACCATCCCATTTACGACACCATACAAAGAATCCACATATGAAATCGACCTCTCGCTTCCAAAAGGAACGTATGCGTTACTCATTCCTTCATCACTGTCCTCCTCTACGATTTTGATTGATGGAGCCTCTGTTGACACAACACGTATCAAAAATAATCGTTCAGGTGAACAACCATCACTTCTATTACTTGACGATGGAGTGAAAGAATTTCGATTGACGATTCAACAGACACAACAAGCAGGGAATTTAGTGCCTATCGAAGAAAGTATATTGGTCGGCCCGTTACACCAGATTATGACGACTCAAAATGCTTATACCGGATACGAATTTTTCATGTTGCTGATTTCACTGCTAATTGCCGCGTTCTATGCCATCGTTTACTTGTTCCATCGAAACGAACGATTGTACGGCTATGGCACTGCCTTCTTCATGTTGGCGAGCCTCTCCCTCATGTCCCGAGACGGCATGTGGATCTCCGGAAGTGATAAGTTGACGTTAAGTTTGACTTTATTGAGCATAAATATGTTGATTGAATTTGCGAGATGTTTAGAACGTGTACCGTTCGATCGTTTTTTAGCGATTTTGAGGTACCCGCTTTATGGAATGACCGTTTTAGCTGTCCTCCTACCTCAATCCATCTACAGTGTATTTGAATACTTTGTATGGATCATTGTATTGTTCATCTCGTTCTTTTGGGTCGGATTGAACATTGGATGGCTTCTTGAAAAACAAAAAAACACGAATAAGCTCGAATTATTAACATTCACACTTGCCCAAATTATCGGGTATATCGGGATTATGATGTCGACGTTTATCGTGTCTTCCAATCAACAATTGTATGCCAATACGTTTACCATCGTTTACTTCTTATTAATGTTTTTACTACTACCGATTCACTTGTCTACGGACAAAAAGAAAAAGCAACAAGTCGAAGCTTTGGCCTCACAACATGAGATGTCATTCTTCAACGCCCAAATCAAACCACACTTCCTCTACAATACGTTTGGGAACGTGATTGCACTATGCTATACATCACCACCTGATGCCGCTCGTCTCCTTAGTCATTTGAGCACGTACGTCCGTTTTATTTTCGAAAATGGTCGGACGGATCACGATATTTCCATTCGACAAGAAGTGGACATGATTGACTCTTATCTCGCCATCGAACAGACTCGGTTCCGTGATTCGTTTGAAGTCGTAAAAGAGATTGACGACACGCTGTTAGACTATACGATCCCATCGCTACTGATTCAGCCACTCGTCGAAAATGCAGTTCGTCATGGTCTTTACCGGCATCCAGGGCAAAAGCGGATCACGCTTTCCATCCAAGAACAAGGTGGGATGATTGATATCCGAGTTCGTGATACAGGGAGCGGATTTGACACTGGTCAATCGAACGAATCATCAGGCATTGGAATCTGTAATATAAAACGCCGAATTGAACATCTTCCTGGTGCAACATTTGATTTAACCTCTACTCTAAATAGAGGTACTGCCGTTCACTTGCGATTACCCAAACAAGAAAGGACGAATCACGTAAATGCGTACGATTTTAATTGAAGATGAACATCATATTTTAGGGATGATGGAACGAATTGTGAAAGAAGAGCCTTCTCTTGAATGGGTCGGTTCGTTCCAAAGTCCGACTCAAGCCCTCACGTTTATTCAAGAACATCCGGTCGACCTCGTCTTTTTAGATATCGAAATGCCTGAGATGACCGGTCTTGAGCTTGCGACCTATTTACCGGAACGGACGCAAGTCGTCTTCACCACCGCACATCAACAGTATGCCGTCGAAGCGTTTAATCTGCATGCGACGCATTACTTGCTGAAGCCGATTACAGAACAGATGATCCATAGCGTCATTCCACGTATCGTTCAGCGCTATGAGGCAATCCAACAAAAAAATCCACATCAATCTTGTCGTATTCAATTCCTGGATCGTTTTTCGGTTCGAACGCAGGATGGAAATCTTGTGAAATGGCCCACTCAAAAAACCGAGGAGTTATTCGCCTACCTGGTCTATCATCGAAAACAAGTCATCAACAAATGGGTGCTCGCGGAAACACTCTATCCGGACATCGATGAACCACAGCGCGCCCTACACAATGTGTACAACGCCATCTATCGTTTGAAAAAGACGCTAGCAGAGCACGAACTCGATATTACGGTGAAGACAATCAATAATGGTTACTCCATCGAACTCGGTGACTCTTGTGTCTGCGACTATTATGAGTGGTTGGATGCGACAAATTCTTCGATTTCTAAGACGGAACTGAAAAATCGATTGTTTGTTGATAAAGACTATACATGGCACTAAGAAAAGGCATCTTGCGCAATCAGCGAGATGCCTTTCTGTATTAACGTCCTGTGAATCCACCATCCACATGAAGATGTTGCCCATTCACCCATGCCCCGTCGTTTCCCATCAAGAAAGCGACGAAACGAGCCGTATCTTCCGGCGTTCCTACCCGATTGTATGGGAACAATGGGAGCAGGTGCTGACGAAGTTCATCGCCAATCCATCCCGTATCTGTCGGACCCGGATCGAGTGCATTCACGGAAATCCCGTACTTCCCTACTCCGTTTGCGAGTGCAGGTGTGATCGCAATCAATGCCCCTTTTGTCGCAATATACGCTAGGTTATTCGCATCAGCCCCACCCGATACTAAAAACAAAATGCGACCGTCTTGATATCCCGCTTGCTGATAACGTTCAACAAACGCAAAAGTGAGTCCGAGTGCTCCTTCGTTGTTCACCATATAATGTTGCCTCAATACGTCGGTCGTAAAGTTCTCGGCGCTCACATGACGCTCATAGGTCGCGTTATGAATCAGTCTGCTTGGTATGCCAAGTTTGGCTTCAATCCGATCAAGTAGTCCAACTTCGTCACCCGATGCTAAGTCATACGCCTCATGCTCCACACGGGCTCCTTGTTCGGTCAACTCTTGAGCGAATCGATCGATGAAGCCTCTCTCTTCCCCGACCCCGTCGGTCGCGTCAAACGGACTCCAGTGTGTCAAATAGAGGTCGTGCCCCTCACGTGCGAGTTTTCGTGCGATCGCAGCCCCAATGCCTTGATTGCGACTGACTCCGGTAATGAGTGTAAGTGGTTTGTTCATCATGTCCTCCGATTCGATTTTTTATGTTGTTCAGTCATTTAGTGAATCGGTGCCATCATGATTCCCCTCTTATTCCTTAATGATTGCATTATATACAATTTCACCCATACATAACCTATATATTTGTAGTCTCTTCAGATATGATGAACGTATATGATTCATCACATCGGTATTTGGAGGCGCTTATATGAAAAAGTTAATCATGACGACATTCTGTACACTGACCATCATTGCTGTCTTCTATGCCGCTTGGTCAGATGAATCGTTTGTCACCCTTACCCAATCCGTCGACGTAGATCAAAACGAATTGGAGCGTTACTTGACGGCTGAAGTCATGTCCCCTAATTTCGGTGGGGATGTTTACGCGAGTTATCATATTCTCGGGACGAGTACGACTCGACAGGAAGTGTATGTATGGGCGCTTCTTCAAGAGTATTACCCAAATCATCAACAACTCGAACGAGGAACAGGCATGTCTGTCCCAATCGTCTTACGCATCGACCAATCCACAGGGGTCTCACGAATAGTCGATCATACGTTACCACGCGACGGTTCCTATTATCCTAGCGATTTACACACCTTATTCCCGTTACGTATTTCTATCGGCATTATGTATTATCCAATCGAACTTACCAACCGTCTACAACATCAACTTGAAACGGAGTTACCCCTTCCTGTATCGAATGAATACTAAAGTTGAAGTTCATAAGTCTCAATCTAACCCACACAAAAACAGGCGACCGCGCGCGGTCGCCTGTTCGTTTATTTCAATCGATCTAAGTTTTCGAGCATGATTCCTGTTCCGTGCGCGACACTGAGCGTCGGCTCTTCAGCCATCATGACTGGGAGCATGACACGCTCGGCGACGAGTTGGTCGAGACCGTGAAGGAGTGATCCCCCGCCTGTCATGATGATACCACGGTCGATGATGTCAGCGGCGAGCTCCGGTGGTGTCTGTTCAAGGACACGTTTCGTCGCTTCGACGATCTCGTTCGCTGACTCGGCCATCGCTTCACGGAGTTCTTCCGACGTGATCGTCACTGTACGTGGCAATCCACGTACCATGTCACGTCCGCGAATGTCCATCGACTCGTTACGTCCACCTGGGAACACCGTCGCAATTTCTTTCTTGATTTGCTCGGCTGTCCGTTCCCCGATGATGAGTTTATGCTTCTCTTTGATCGCACGGAGAATGTCCGTGTCGAAACGGTCCCCTGCAATCTTGATCGTTTCACCGCACACGATGTCACCCATCGAGAGGATGGCGACATCTGTCGTCCCGCCACCGATGTCGATGATCATGTGACCGACCGGCTTCCAGATGTCCATGCCCGAACCAACAGCTGCCGCCTTTGGTTCTACGGCGAGGAAGACTTCTTTCGCCCCTGCTTTTTCAGCAGCCTCACGAATTGCTTTCGCTTCGACTGGCGTCACGTTCGCAGGTGTACAAATCAACATGCGAATGCCTCCGAAGAAGCCACGGACTTGAATTTTCTCGATGAAGTGACGGAGCATTTCTTCTGTGGTGGCGAAATCGGCGATGACTCCATCACGAAGAGGACGGATCGCCACGATATCACCAGGTGTACGACCAACCATCTCATACGCCTCTGAACCGACTGCTAACACTTTCCCTGTAGAGCGTTTCATCGCAACGACTGAAGGCTCGTCTAAGACGATTCCTTTCCCTTTTACGTGAATGACAACGTTTGCTGTCCCTAAATCAATCCCGATATCTTTTGAAAACATGATGTATAGGTTCCTCCGTTCATTTCTTCATTGAAAAGAGCGAGAAGAGTCTCTCCTCGCTCTCTAATTCGTGCTCGTTACTTAGTTCTGAACCATTTCACTCGCAACTTCGACAGTTCCTTGAATGCGCTCGATGTCGGCACCGAGTGCTTGAAGTTTTTTGTGGAAGTCTACGTATCCACGGTCGATATGATATAAATCACCAACGCGTGTCTCTTCTTCTGCAATGAGACCTGCTAGTATAAGTGCTGCTCCGGCACGAAGGTCAGTTGCGACGACCTCCGCTCCTTGAAGGTGAACGCCACCTTTGACGATTGCTGAACGTCCTTCAATTTTAATGTCCGCATTCATGCGACGGAATTCTTCCACGTGCATGAAGCGATTCTCAAATACTGTTTCTGTAATCACTGATGTGCCGCCTGCTTTCAAGACGAGAGCCATCATTTGTGATTGCATGTCTGTCGGGAATCCAGGGTGTGGCATTGTCTTCACATCGACCGGCTTCAACTCATCCGGCGCTGAGACGCGCATGCCTTCCGCTGTATCTTCGAAGTGTACACCCATTTCTTCCATTTTTGAAATCAGTGGACGAAGGTGTTCACGCTCTGCACCGATGACTTCGATGTCACTTCCTGTGATCGCACCCGCAACGAGGAATGTCCCTGCTTCGATACGGTCAGGAATGATTGAGTGTTCTGCACCTCGGAGTGTTTCCACACCTTCGATGCGAATCGTTTCTGTTCCTGCGCCACGTACGTGTGCGCCCATTCCATTCAAGAAGTTCGCAAGGTCTACGATTTCAGGCTCTTTCGCGACGTTCTCGATGATTGTTGTACCTTCTGCAAGTACAGCTGCCATCATGATGTTCTCCGTCGCACCAACAGATGGGAAGTCCAAGTAGATTTTCGCGCCTTGGAGACGACCTTCTACAGAAGCTTCCACAAACCCGTTGCCGATGACCGTCTTCGCACCCATCGCTTCGAATCCTTTTAAGTGGAGGTCAATTGGACGTGAGCCAATTGAGCATCCGCCCGGCATCGCGACACGCGCGTGACCGAGACGAGCCAAAAGAGGTCCCATGACGAGGATTGAAGCACGCATCTTCCGAACGTACTCGAGCGGTGCTTCATCTTTGATGTCGCCCGACGCATCGACAGTTACTTCATTCTTCTCTTCATTGAACGACACCTCTGCACCGAGGTGACGAAGTACTTTATTAATCGTGTACACGTCCGCAAGACGTGGTACGTTTTGTAAGATTGACTTTCCTTCGCTAGCTAACAGAGTGGCAACCAATGTTTTGAGTACAGCGTTCTTTGCTCCCTCAACGCGCACAGTACCTGACAGTTTACGTCCTCCACGGACTACAATCAAATCCTTCATATCTCTCTTTGTCCTCCAACTTCATTGTTTTTTTATATAGTGCGTCGATATCCGAGTTCGGATGTGATGATGTCGATTATTAGAATGGTTTGTAAAACGTGACCGTTTCTTCATTCGTAAATAAAATCGTAATAAATAAGTTCAAACAGAATGAAAAAAACATCATGTCAGACGAATTTATCCTACATGATAAACATATAGGAGTCGTTACAGCAGGATTACAGTTTATTAAATATTCTGTGGCTACTGTATAGGTGCGAGCTCTTGCGCTAGTCGGATATACTCCAAAAAGAACTGAGCAATCAACGAACCGAAGACAACAGCTACGAGAACACGCAAGACAGCTGCTTGCGGGCTCCTCACTTGATTGAGCAATTTATCCCATTTGACGGGTAAGAGTGCCCACCAAGCGACGTAAATCGCTATGACGTAAATCGCTAGCGAAAATACGGTGTTGATCATCGACGATTCCCCTCTTTTCTAAAATTCGTACCATTTTTAATCATATCATGTCATGTTAGAGAAAAAAAGACACAGTGTCTCAAGATTCGAGCGGTTTAACCCATTCGATCAACTCGCTTTCTCCACAAACACACCAAAAGGGACGTCATCCGCAGTAAGGCCTTACTACAGTAATTGACGCCCCTCACATATTTCAAACATTATTCACTCGATTCGTCAAGGTTACGGGACCATCGAATCGCTTCAAGGTAGTATTGAGTCCAATTTGAATCTATGTTATGAATAGGGATTGTCAACCGCTCATAGGCGATGACATCCTCGAGCAACATCCGTAATCCGTTCGGTTCTCCGAGAAGCGCCGCTTTCACGGGAGGCGCTACAGGCAGCTCTGCAATCAGCGTCTGCATCGCCTCGTCCAAAATGACGTCGAGCGATGAGAAGATACCCGTGATAAACGCATCGAACGGAGAGGCACCACTATGTGTATCCTCCGCAATCAATTCCATCATCTTCCCACGAATGACACTTTGTTTAATCAGTTCCTTCGATTCAGACGTCTGCATCTCGCGCAGCAACATTAGATAGGACCATCGCTTCATTTCATCGAGACCGATTCGCGCAACAGCTTGTTCGATGGACTGAATCGTATGACGTCCTTTTTGATACACCGTATTGACGGAACGAAGCATTTTATACGATAAATCGACACTTCGTTCAATTTGCGCCGAAATGCGACGGAAACTCGGCTCTGGTCGATCCAGTTCTTTCAATACCTCAATGAGCGTATGACGCAGTGGGTGAACTTCTGCCCCGTGTATGACAATCGGTCGGCTAAAGAAATAACCTTGGAACATCTTATACCCTAGCCGTTTCGCAATCTCATACTCTGCCGGCGTCTCGATTTTTTCCGCTAAAAATTCGACCCGATGTCCGAGAGCATCGATTAACTTTTGTTGCTGCTCAACCGGTGTAGCTTGATAATCAATCTTGATGATGTCAGCTAATCCGATAAAAGGACGATACTTTTCTTCAAACACAAAGTCATCCAGTGCAATCGTGTATCCTTGGCGTCTGAGCGACCGAAGAGACTGCAACACTTTCTCGGTCGGCTCAACGTGCTCAAGTACTTCTACGACGAGGGATTGACGAGGTAACAATGATGGCACCTCTCCTTCAATCAACGTTTGTGGAAAGTTGATGAACGCTCTCGTCCCTTCGGTTAACTCCCGAAAATTAAAAACGAGATAGGCGTTATGAATCACGTCAGCCGTTGCTAACGAGTCATCGACATTCTCGAAAATGTTATTTTCGCTGCGGCGATACAACAGTTCGTAGCCGCAAACGCGTAATTGTTGGTCAAAAATCGGTTGTCGCGCAACGTAAACTTTCATTCCCTATTCTCCTTTACAATCCATTCCCACCTTTATTATCGGTCACCGTCTCTACACTTTTTACTAGTCCCATGATTTAGGAGCAAGACGAAAGACCTATCTTTTCGTTCAAACATAAAAAAACTCCCACACTTTCGTGTGAGAGTTGTTGTTATTCTTTCATATCGCGAATGCTCAAGCGGTTGATCGCTTTTTTGAGCGCAAGTTCCGCACGACGGAATTCGAGTTCTGAGAGCTTCGTGTCTTGGAGACGGCGCTCGGCCCGAACTTTCGCCGCAGAAGCGCGGTCATAGTCGATCTTATCCGCCATTTCGGCTGTTTCAGCTAAGATCGTCACCGTATCGGGACGAACTTCCATGAAACCGCCGCTGATTGCGATCAACGTGCGTCCACCATCTTCGTGGCGCAGTTTGAGGACTGAGACGTCGAGTGGTGTCACCATCGGGATGTGCTTCGGTAAAATACCGAGCTCACCAGTGACCGATTTGGCGATGACCATTCGTGCGTCCCCTTCAAAAGCTGCACCATCCGGGGTGACGACGTTGACGTGAACAGTATTCATCGTCTAGTTTCCCCCTTCCGCGTAGGTCTTAGACCAACGTCTTCGCTTTTTCGATGACGTCTTCGATTGGACCAACGAGACGGAATGCATCTTCCGGAAGATCGTCGTGTTTACCTTCGAGGATCTCTTTGAAGCCGCGTACTGTCTCTTTGACTGGCACGTACGAACCTTTTTGGCCCGTGAACTGCTCAGCCACGTGGAAGTTTTGTGATAAGAAGAACTGAATGCGACGTGCACGGTGAACCGTGAGTTTGTCGTCTTCAGACAACTCGTCCATCCCGAGGATTGCGATGATGTCTTGAAGTTCTTTATAGCGCTGAAGCGTCTGTTGAACGTTACGCGCGATTTCATAATGCTCTTTTCCTACGATTTCAGGAGAGAGGGCACGTGAAGTCGATGCGAGTGGGTCAACGGCTGGGTAAATTCCCATCTCCGAAAGACGACGCTCAAGGTTTGTTGTTGCATCAAGGTGGGCGAACGTTGTTGCCGGAGCCGGGTCCGTATAGTCATCGGCTGGTACGTAAACCGCTTGAATCGAAGTTACCGATCCTTTTGCAGTCGATGTGATCCGCTCTTGAAGCATACCCATTTCAGTAGCAAGTGTCGGCTGGTAACCTACCGCCGATGGCATACGTCCGAGAAGGGCCGATACCTCAGAACCTGCTTGTGTGAAACGGAAGATGTTATCAACGAAGAGAAGAACGTCTTGTCCTTGCTCGTCACGGAAGTATTCTGCCATTGTCAAACCAGTCAAGGCAACACGGAGACGTGCACCAGGTGGTTCGTTCATCTGACCGAAGACCATCGCTGTTTGCTTGATAACGCCTGAGTCCGTCATCTCGTGGAACAAGTCATTTCCTTCACGCGTACGCTCACCGACTCCTGCGAATACAGAAATCCCGCTGTGCTCTTGCGCGATGTTGTTGATGAGTTCCTGGATGAGGACGGTTTTCCCTACACCGGCACCACCGAAGAGGCCGATTTTACCACCTTTAATGTATGGTGCGAGAAGGTCGACGACTTTGATCCCTGTTTCAAGGATTTCAACTTTCGTTGACAATTCGTCAAATGTTGGCGCTTGACGGTGAATCGGTGCACGAAGCACGTCAGCTGCCACTTCTTTATCATCGATCGGGTTACCGAGAACGTTGAAGACACGTCCAAGTGTCATTTCTCCAACTGGTACCGAAATCGGTGATCCTAAGTCAAGTACTTCCATACCGCGGCGAACGCCGTCAGTTGAGTCCATCGCAATCGTACGGACCGTGTCGTCACCAAGGTGAACAGCTACTTCGAGCGTCAAGTCGACACTAACATCGTCTGCTGTCGCTGCCACGTGAGTGACTTTGAGAGCGTTGTAGATGTTCGGTAAGTGGTTGTCGAACTTAACGTCGATAACTGGGCCCATGACTGCGACTACGCGGCCTTTCATGCCGTATTCGTTCATCGTGTTAGCCTCCTACAATCTAGAGAGCGTGCGCTTATTCAAGCGCCGACGCACCTCCGACAATCTCTGTGATTTCTTGTGTGATCGCTGCTTGACGCGCGCGGTTGAATTTGAGCTTGAGTCCGCGAATGAGTTCATCCGCATTGTCTGTCGCACTCGACATCGCCGTCATCCGTGCTGCGTGCTCTGATACTTTCGCATCGAGCAATGCACCGTAGATGAGTCCTTCCGCATAACGTGGGAGGAGCGCCGCTAAGATCGTTTCTTCTTCTGGTTCGTATTCATACATCACATTGGATGCGGACTGTTCGATATCCCCGAGCGGGAGCAATTGTTGAATCTTCACTTCTTGGCTGATGACCGAGATGAACGAGTTGTAGCAAAGCTTCAATTCATCAATCTCGCTCTCGCTGAAGGCACCAACCGTCTGCTTGACGATTTCTGCGACTTCAACAAAAGTTGGTTGGTCGTTTAGCCCTGTCATCGCGCTATACACCGGAATGTTGCGTGACTTGAAGAACTGGACACCGACTTTTCCGATTACGTAAAGACGATACTCATCTGTTGATGTGTGCTTGTCTTTGAGTTCACGGTACACGTCACGCAAGACGCTGGCGTTGTATCCACCTGCGAGTCCGCGGTCTGACGTGATGACGATATAACCAGTCCGTTTGACGGGACGTACTTGAAGCATCGGGTGTGTCGCGCCTGATGTACCACCGGCGATCGACGAGATGACTTCTTGCAACTTGTCCATGTACGGCTTGAAGTTGGCGTTGTTCCCTTGGGCCCGGTTCAACTTCGATGCCGACACCATGTTCATCGCTTTCGTGATTTGCTTCGTGCTTTGGGTCGAGGTGATCCGCATCTGGATCTCACGTAATGATGCCATTTCGATTCACCACCTTAATAGACGCTCGTCACCGGATTAAACCGATGGCGAGAACGTCTTTTTGAATTCCGTAATTGCGTCGACCATTGCCTCGTCTGAAGGAAGGTTTCCTGTCTGACGGATTTCACGGCAGAGGTCTTTACGGTTTTGGTCGAGCCATGCGTTCATTTCTGATTCGAAACGACGGATGTCTGTGACTGGGATGTCATCGAGATGACCTTTCGTGAGTGCGTAGATGATGATAACTTGCTTGTCTACAGAAAGCGGTGCGTTCAAGTCTTGTTTCAAGACTTCAACCGTACGCTGACCACGGTTCAACTTCGATTGTGTCGCTTTGTCGAGATCTGACCCGAACTGAGCGAATGCTTCGAGCTCACGGTAAGACGCGAGGTCAAGACGAAGTGTACCAGCAACTTTCTTCATCGCTTTCACCTGTGCCGAACCACCAACACGCGATACCGAGAGACCGGCGTTGATCGCTGGGCGTACCCCAGAGAAGAAGAGGTCCGACTGAAGGAAGATCTGACCATCCGTGATCGAGATAACGTTTGTCGGGATATATGCTGAAATATCCGATGCTTGTGTCTCGATGAACGGAAGTGCTGTCAATGAACCGCCGCCGAGTTCGTCGTTCAACTTCGCCGCACGCTCAAGAAGGCGTGAGTGGAGGTAGAAGACATCCCCTGGGTAGGCTTCGCGGCCTGGAGGACGACGGAGAAGGAGCGAGAGCTCACGGTAAGCTGCCGCTTGTTTCGAAAGGTCATCATAAACGACGAGGACGTGTTGTCCGCGGTCCATGAAGTACTCACCCATCGATACCCCTGCGAATGGTGCGAGGTAAAGAAGTGGTGCCGGCTGTGATGCCGATGCCGAAACGACGATTGTATAGTCGAGCGCGCCGTTTTGACGAAGCGTCTCTACTACGCCACGTACAGTCGATTCTTTCTGACCGATTGCGACGTAGATACAAATCATATTCTCTTCTTTTTGGTTGATGATCGCATCGATGGCAACAGATGTTTTACCTGTTTGACGGTCACCGATGATGAGCTCACGCTGACCACGACCGATTGGAACGAGGGCGTCAATCGCTTTAATTCCTGTTTGAAGTGGTTCGTGAACCGATTTACGAGCCATAACGCCGTAAGCTTTACGCTCGATCGGGTTATAGTTGTCAGTCACGATTGGTCCAAGACCATCGATTGGTTGTCCAAGCGGGTTCACGACACGTCCGAGGAGTGCCTCACCGACTGGTACTTCCATGATGCGACCTGTACGTTTGACAGAGTCGCCTTCTTTAATGCCTTTGTAATCGCCAAGGATGATAATCCCGACGTTACCTTCTTCTAAGTTTTGCGCCAAGCCCATTACGCCGTTAGAGAACTCTACGAGTTCCCCCGCCATAACGTTATCGAGTCCGTGTGCACGAGCGATACCGTCACCTACTTGAATGACTGTACCTGTCTCGCTGACTTCGATTTCAGAACCGTACGAAGCGATTCGTTCTTTTAGCAGGGCGCTAATTTCTTCAGCTTTGATTGTCATTGAATTCACCCCTATTTCTTACGCATTCAACAATTCACGCTCGAGGCGTGTCAATTTCGTTTCGATCGTATCATCGTACGTCGTGTATCCGACTTGGACACGGAGTCCACCGATGACTTCTTCATCGACGACGTTCTTCAATTGGAGCGTCTTCCCGAGCTTCTGTCCGAAGACGAGTTCGACGTCTTTCAAGTCTGTTGCCGACAACGGGTAGGCGCTTGTGACAATACCCTCTGCAATCCCACGATAGTCGTTGATGTAGTCGCGGACGTAACGTGGCAATGCGCGAACCTCTGCCGCACGGTCGTTTTCGACCATGACGAGAAGTGTGTTCACGACAATCGCCGTCATATCACCAAAGCTGTCTTTTAAAAGCTGTGCAAGCTCGCTGTCACTGACTGCTGGATTCGTTAAGAGATCCATGAGTTCAGGAGTCGCGTGGAGCACTTCATCGAGCAGACGCACTTCCGCTTCGACTTGGTCGAGCGTGCCTTGTTCCCGTGCTAAGTCGAAGAGCGCTTTGGCATAGCGTTTTGCTAGTGATGCGTTCATCAGTTCGCACCTTTCGCTTTAGACAGGAAGTCTGTGACGAGGGCACGTTGTTTCGCTTCATCGCCTTTAAGGTCTGATTGAAGGACGTGGCGTGCTGCCGAAAGCGCCTGTGTGACGACTTCCGTTTGAAGGGATTGTTTCGCAAGCTCGCGCTCACGCTCAATCGCTTTCTCTGCCTCGTTTTTAATTTGTTCAGCTTCCAAACGCGCCTGCTCCACCAAGCGTGCTTGTTCTGCTTCTGCTTGTCGACGGCTTGCGTCGAGCATTTCTTTCGACTCTGTACGTGCCGCACTGAGTGCATCACGTTGTTCGACGACATAGTTTTCCGCATCTTTGCGGCTCTTTTCAGCGAGTTCAATCTCATTCGCTACATACTCTTCACGCTGTCTCATCATTCCAAGGAGTGGTCCCCAAGCAAATTTCTTCAACAGGGCCAAGAGTACGAGGAATGTGAAAATTGTAAAGATCATATCTAGGATGCGGAGGCCTTCGCCGCCGCCACCAGCTGCAATCATCATCGTATCCATGCATACCCTCCTCTTGACTAAATAAGTGAGGGAGACGTGCTCCCTCTCATGCTATTCTCGTTAACTCGGAATCAAGAGTTGAGGAGAAGGAAACCGACAGCCACACCGATGATCGGGAGGGCCTCAACCAAACCGATACCGATGAACATTGTTTGACGAAGTTCGTTTTTGAGTTCTGGTTGACGTGCTTGTCCTTGTACTGTTCCGTATACGATCAAACCGTTACCGATACCAGCTGCGAGTGCTCCAAGACCGATAACAAGTGCTGTTGCGAGAAGATTAAGTTGTTCCATTGTGTATATTCCTCCTAAAAGTTAAGTAAATAAGTTGTTTGTAACGCTTTGGCGAGATGTCCGAATCAATGTTCGGCCGAAGCTTTGTGCCCGATGTACACCATTGCAAGCGTCAGGAAAATGTAGGATTGGATAACCCCGATAAAGATTGAGAAACCTTGCCATAGAATCATTGGGAAGACCGCAAAGATTGCGCCGAGCGGGTTGAGTGCTCCTTCGGCTGTAATCGCGAGTCCCAAGATGATGGTAATCATGATTTCACCGGCAAAAATGTTACCGTATAGACGCAAACCGAGCGTCAATGTGTTCGCAAACTCCTCGATCAACTTGATCGGAAGCAAGAACCAGACTGGTTTTACGAATTCCGCCGAATAGTGCTTGAATCCGTGTAGCTTCACCCCGTAGTAATGCGACATTGCAACGACGAGTGTCGACAACGCCAAGGTTACGTAAGGATCGGCCGTCGGTGAGTTGAACCACAGATAGTGTCCGGAAATGACGTTAAACGGTAGACCCATCAAGTTTGAGAAGAGAATGAACAAAATCAACGTCATCCCAAATCCGATAAAGCGTCCTCCTGTCTTCCAGTCCATCGCACTAGCGATGATTCCACGCACGAACTCCGCGAAGAATTCCATGAAGTTTTGTTTGCCAGTCGGCTTCATAGCCAAACGTCTTGTTCCCCAGATGGCGAATACGAAGACGAGTAACGCTGCTATTAGCACTGTAATGACGTTCGTCCAGCTCCCGTATAACGTATAGTCCCCAAAGTGCAGAGAATATGTGGGAAACTCATGACCCATTAATATTCACCTCTTTTCCTGCTGAGCTGGGCAAGTGTGAACTCGCCAAATTGTATAATGTGGCCGGCGATTAGACCAGTTACCACCGCGATGACGGACACCCGATCCTCATAGAAAAGACCGACTATCACTGCTAACGCACCGACCGCCATTCTTGAAACGGTCCCGTGCGACTTTGGTCGTCGTCCATGCTCGATGACGTCATACATGCGAATGACGCTTCGATTCTGCATATGTAGAATGATGAGACTTCCGACTCCACCGATGAATAGCCCGAGAAATACAGCTTTATACACCGGGATGATGAATGCGCCGATGAGCAAAATCGCAAACCAGACGGTAAACCATTTCGTATAACGCTTCATCAGTTCTTTCTGTGCTTTTCTGTCTGCTTGAATCGTATTCATTCGTCCTCTCCTGTCAATAAACTCCGAAGGGTGAGAACTAGCGCCGTAATCCCGAACACGAGTCCGAGGATGATCGACACATTCCAACCAAACGTGCCCCAAAATTCACGTCTTTCGCCGTACTGTCCGACGAGATAACCGATGACGATCGGTCCAGCAAGTGCTGTTGAAATTTGTGAAGCGAGCGAGGCATAGGATAGGTAACGATTGTCTTTTTTCGCCATCCTGGTCCCCCTTTCACGCACGATGCGCTTCTCTCTTCTTCACGGATTCACACTCGCGTGACCATCAAAAGTCACACAAGTTCAGAGTAATAGAAATGGCATAAGAAGTCAATGAATTTCACAATTATAAAAGCGCTTTAAATCAAGTCGTATCAATAGTTTTACGCACTTCATAAAGTAAACGAATGATGCACTTTTTAAAGAAAGTGTGAAGAAACGTTGAAATAAAAATGTTGACTTTATAACATTTCACAAAAGGAATCAGATGAAGAATAGTTCAGTTATACCCCCACGTTTTGGAAATTTCAATCGGTAAACGTTTACGTTCACAAAGAGTTACGAAACGGTCGTTGACTTCATTTTGAAATCGTTTTCACCGCCCTGTTTTAGTATAACGATAGTCATTTCGCGCTGTCGAGGGGTTCTCGCCAATTTTCCGTGACGTCTCTCACACCCATTCTTTTTAACGTTTAATGTCAGGAAATCCCTTTAAATCAACCTTAAACGATAGGATATACCCTAATTAATCACTCTAACGTTCATATAAGCTTCCTTTATATTTGTGTCGATTTTGTGACTCCTCTCTAAAATGAACTCACTACATCATCGACTGAAAGACGACTGCTCATTTTTTAGCTCGAGTAGATCAAGCATTTTGTCAATAGCGATGCGATGTGTTCGTTCAAACAGTCATCATTCGACCCCAGGTTCGCCATAGATTTCACACACACGATTCATCTCTTATAAGCGACGTTATCACCAATCAAAACAAGGGAACTATAATCCCCGATTTAGATAAGAAGTAAACGCTTTTTCAAAAAGAAATGTTTACAGTTCATTGACATGGGGCATATATGATTATGTGAAAATAATTATTTGAAAAGGGTGAATGTATGATTGAGTTTAAAAACGTCAAAAAGTCGTTTAAGCAAACGACCGTTTTAAAAGAAATGAATCTCACCATCAACAAAGGTGAGCTCGTCGTGTTTATCGGCCCGTCTGGTTGCGGTAAAACAACCTCTCTAAAAATGATTAATCGCTTGATTGAGCCGACAGAAGGAACGATTATCGTCAATGGCCAGGATACTCGGAAGATGGACCCAATCAAGTTGCGTCGTCAAATGGGATATGTCATTCAACAAACCGGTCTCTTCCCTCACATGACGATTCGCGAAAACATTCAATTGATTGCGAGTCTAGGAGGGCAAGCTGAACAAGAAATGGATGCTCGAACCGAGCACCTACTAAAGATGGTTGGACTTGACCCGGACCAATTCATCGATCGATATCCGAGTGAATTGAGCGGCGGTCAGCAACAACGAATCGGATTCGCCCGCGCTTTAATGAACGATCCTGAGGTCATTTTGATGGATGAGCCGTTCAGCGCGCTCGACCCCGTCACGCGAAACGATTTGCAAGAAGAACTTTTTAACTTACAAGAAGAAGTGAAGAAGACGATTGTATTCGTCACCCATGATATGGATGAAGCGATCAAACTGGCCGATCGCATTTGTATCATGCGCGACGGCGAAATCGTTCAATTCGATACACCAGAACAGATTTTGCGTCATCCAAAAGATGCATATGTCGAATCGTTCATCGGTAAAAATCGAATTTGGAGCAGTCCAGAATACATTAAGGCAAAAGATATTATGATTGTCGATCCTGTTTCCATCAGCGGAAAACGGACGGTCCTTCAAGCAATTGAAATCATGCGCTCGCGTAAAGTCGATAGCTTGTTGATCACCGACCGTGACCGAAAGCTCCAAGGATTGATTAAGTTGAAAGATATCAATGCAAATATCGATCAGACAAAACGACTCGAAGAAGTCATGAATCGCGAATACGCGTACGTCTCCATCGATGATTCCCTTCTCGATATATTAGACGTGATGAATACGAGCGACCAAGGTTACTTGCCCGTCGTCGAAGGCCCGACACTACATGGCCTCATTACACGAAGCAGCTTACTATCCGTCCTCAGTGAACAATTTACACAAGACCATGAGGAGGAACCTGTATGAATGCCATCCAAAGCTTTTTTGATTACTTCACAAACAATACAAGCCAAATCGGAACGCTATTACTCGAACATCTCCAACTAACGGTGTTCGCCGTCTCTCTTGCCGTCCTTCTCGGTGTGCCGCTCGGGATTTTGATTTTACGTATACCCCGACTTGCCAAACCGACTCTCGGATTGACGAGTGTCGTCCAGGCAGTCCCAAGTTTGGCCCTTCTTGGTTTCTTGATTCCGTTTATCGGAATTGGATCGACGCCTGCGATTATCATGGTCGTATTGTACTCGCTTTTACCGATTGTCAAAAACACGTATACCGGTCTTTCAAGCATCCCTGGCGATACGCTCGAATCAGCGAAAGGGATCGGCTTAACGAACCGACAAATTTTAAGTAAAATTCAACTACCCCTTGCCTTACCGATTATTATGGCAGGGATTCGAATCTCAGCGGTCACGGCTGTCGGATTGATGACGATTTCCGCATTCGTTGGTGCCGGCGGTTTAGGATATCTCGTCTTCGCCGGGATTCAAACGGTCGACAACAATCAAATCTTGGCCGGCGCGATTCCAGCCGGATTACTTGCGCTTCTCATCGACTTCATCGTCAGCCGAATCGAATATAAAGTCGCTCCGAACGGAATCGTCTTAGCGGATGGTCGAATGAAGAAGAAAAAACGTAGCACGGCCAAAAAGGTCGTCAAACCCGCTTTTGTCATCTCGACCGCGTTAGTCTTATTGCTCGCGGGATCGATTTATGCCTTCACACGAGACGATGATACGATTGTCGTCGGATCAAAAAACTTTACCGAACAATTGATTCTCGGGAACATGGTTGCCGATTTGATTGAAGATCGGACTGACCTTGATGTCAAACGGCAACTGAACCTAGGGGGCACACAAGTCGCATTCAGCGCTCTCCGGACAGGTGAGATTGATACGTACGTTGAATACACAGGAACGCTGTCGGTCGACGTCTTGAAACAAGAAGTCGATAACGACCCGGATGCCGTATACGAGAATGTCAAAGATCAAATCAATGAGCGTTTCGGGATTCAGACACTCGACCCGATTGGATTCAACAACACGTATGCGATTGCGGTAAAAAAAGAAGATGTCGAAAAGTATGACCTGAAGACGGTATCTGACTTAGCGGAAGTGAGCGACACGCTCGTCTTCGGTCCAACGATTGAATTCTCGAACCGAGAAGACGGTTACCTTGGATTAAAAGAAACCTATCCGTTCAACTTCCAAGACGTGAAACCGGTCGACGGCGGACTTCGTTATACAGCACTTATGAATAATGAAAGCAATGCCATCGATAGTTTCTCGACAGATGGTTTATTGAAGCGTTTTGACTTGACGGTCCTTGAGGACGATCAACAATTTTTCCCACCGTACTATGCTGTCCCAATCGTCAGCAACGAGACGTTACAAGAACACCCTGAGCTCGAAGGCGTCTTGAATACGCTAAGCGGTAAAATCACGGATGAAGTCATGCAAGAATTGAACTACCTTGCCGATGTCGAAAAACAGCGTCCTGAAAAAGTCGCGCGTGACTTCTTGATCGAAGAAGGATTGATTGAAACAAACTAAAAAGAGCAGCCTTCGCGGTCGCTCTTCTGTACATCTAAAAGAAACGGACATCTCCCGCGAGATGTCCGTTTTACATATGAGTTATTTATTTTGTACCAAACAAACGGTCACCCGCATCCCCAAGTCCAGGAACGATATAACCGTGATCATTTAATTTTTCATCGAGTGCTGCGAGATAAATCTCGACATCCGGATGTTCTGCTTGCACACGTTCTACGCCTTCTGGTGCTGCACACAGACAAGCCAACTTGATTGACTTCGCTCCGTGTTTTTTAAGAGCCGCGATGGCATCAGCAGCTGAACCGCCCGTTGCGAGCATCGGGTCGACGACGATGAAGTCGCGTTCCGTCACGTCTGTCGGGAGCTTCAAGTAGTATTCGTGTGGCTCAAGTGTTTCCGGATCGCGATAGAGACCGATGTGGCCGACTTTTACGTTCGGCATCATTTTGAGGAACCCATCCACCATACCAAGTCCTGCACGTAAAATAGGGACGATTCCCAATTTCTTGCCGGCAATCATCTTTTGAGTGGAAACAGAGACCGGTGTCTCAATTTCTACATCTGTTAGGGGTAGGCTGCGCGTGATTTCGTATGCCATAAGTGAAGAAACTTCGTCGACGAGTTCACGGAACTGCTTCGTCCCCGTCTCTACTTTTCGCATAATCGTCATTTTGTGCTGAATCAAAGGATGGTCATAAACATGTACTTTTCCCATCTTGTTTCACTCCTCTCTCATTCTCTCTCGAGCATTGTACCCTAACTCTGTTGAGATGGGTAGAGCCAACTTCTATTTTATCAGAGGTCAGACGCCCTGAACGTTAATTGACCTAGAAATAATCGTTCGCAGGAAGTTCGTAAGACCGTGACGTCTTTTGGTCGATTAAATAGAGCTCGGTTTCCGTCTTCCATACATCAAACGACTGTTTCGTCAATTCTCTATATAAATGTAATTGCCCTATGTTGACAGCATTCGTCGGCTTCTCGCGCATTTGGACGTGAGACAATTCATCAAACAGTTCTTGAGTTTTTGGTCCATCTAACCAGACCGTATCTCGACTTGATTCAAAGACAGCGAGTTGCATGTCCTCATCCGCTGGTCGTGACGACATCTTGCTCGGAACAGGTCGGCGGACGTGCCCCCAGATTTCAAGGACGGTACCGTACGTTTTCGAGAGTGCGAGTGAGGTTTGTTCAGACACGTCCTCCTCGATCGGTTGTTCCGAGAGGATGATTCGTTTCATCAGTTCTCGATGGTTTCCTTCGAGCGAGAGTTCTTCTTCTTTGGCATCGACCTTCATGTACGGCGCTTCGTACATACTCGGAAGAACGAGTTGTCTAAGCGAAGGGGTCTTCCCGATTTGTAGAGCGACTCGATTGTCTGCCCGTCTCGTCAAAAAGACATAGCCTTCGTTTTCTCCACTTTGAAACGGAAACAGTTTCGGTTCGACAATCGGGTCAAGCGTACGGCCGTTCCGAATGGTCTCGAACGTCACATAAATTGCTCCTGTGTCAGGAGTCGTGTAACGGAATGCAGAATCTAGGATAACCGTTTCATGTGCATCGTTCACCTTAAACGCACTCGTAATTTCTTTCATGTTCTCGACGCGTTCAAATTCAATCGTCGAGACGACCTCGGATTCGACGAATCGTTCCTTGTCGAGTGCTTCAAACTCTGCAATCGGTTCGATTGCAAACGTCCGCTCCATCAATTGGTTACTGTTAGCACAAGTGAGATATCGCTCTTCTCCCGCAGCAAAATACTTCACATTTTTATAGCCGAGTGCTTCATAAAGGGGATGACGGAATGTCACTTCCGCCACTTTTGCTCTTCGTTTCGGTAAGACATCGGTCGGACGCTTCTCGCAATATGTAAGCATCTTTTCTTTTGTTTGTTCGGTTAATGCCACCTCGGGCTCTTGTTCGACTCGATAAGATGACAAGGGACGTAGTTCAATCGCGTTCAACGTCTCGGCACCACACCCACTCAACAAGATACAACTGAGTAAGATTCCCCAGTACGTCCGCATTGATGTTCCCCCTCATTCCCAATTAGGTGAAAACCACCTAAATTTTTCTTGTACATCATAACATATAACCTATTTTTGTGATGATTTCAGAATTATTACGTTTCTGATGATTGGGTAGAAGCTTTTGACTGCATATACATCTACCAAAAAAGAACCAACCTCTTGAGAGATCAGTTCTTTCGATTCTTTGATTAATCATTCTCACGTTCATCTTCAGAAGAGTCATCTTGTGATGAATCGTCCTGTGAAGAATCCTCTTGCTCATATTGGTCATCATCGGATTCATTGTCCACTTCGATGACTGCTTGATCACGATTCAATTCAAGTTTGACAAGATCTCCGACCCGAGGTGTGTCCTCATCGATTTCAGATCGTGCAGCGAGCGGATACGTCTTATCTTTTCCATCGATGTTGATTGTGACTTCTTGATCTGTGAGTTTGACGAGTGTGCCAGAAATGTATGCATCGTCATCTCCGCTCTCACGGTCCACTTCTTTCACTTCATCGTTTCGATTCAATTCGAGTTTTACTCGGTCGCCAACTTGCGGTGTATCGTCGTCAATCTCATGTGTCTGTGCTAAGCGGTACGTCGATTCTTTTCCATTGAAGCTAATCGTGACATCCTCTTTTGTCAGACTGACAAGCGTCCCGTATAGTTCATAGTCATCTTCTACTCGTGAAGATGATGAGTCGTCGGATGCGTTGGCGCTTGAGTCCTCTGCTGACGCAGAATCATCCGATTGATCTTGTGCTGAGTCGTCACTCGCTTGATTGATCGCTTGCGGGACGATGACCGTGTCCGTCTGATTCCCGCTCACATAAAACCCAATCCCTACAATTGCCATGACGCCAAGTAAAGCTCCGATGATCCAGCCGATGCGTTTCATGTTCATTTCCTCCTCGTTGTGTGTTCTTCTTATTTTCATCATAAGCCTCGTGTGTGAGAGAGCATTTAAGGCTTCATTAGAAGTTGATGAGAAAATGCGAAATGTTCATCATCGAGTGAGGAAAAATACACTGCCATCAGGATCATTCGGTTCGCTTCCAATCGTCCAGCCGTTCACATCTGCGACTTCCTTCGCAATCGCAAGACCAAGTCCACTGCCGCTACGGTCTCGTGCCTCATCCAATCGATAAAACCGGTCGAACAGACGAGCTCTTATCTCATCTGACAAGACAGGTCCCCTATCGCGCACTTCGATTCGATTGTCTGTCAGGTGAAGGTTCGTCTCTTTTGCATATTTCAAACTATTATCGATCAAAATGACAAGAATGCGTTGTAACGATTCACGATGGCCATACCAGCTACCGTTCGCATCGATGGGAAGGTGTACGCCGTGCGACCTTAAAAATCGTTCTATTAACATGTCGCCAAGCTCAGCTAAATCGATGTCTTCTCGGTCGACCTCTTCAAGCGCAACGAAGCGATTTAATTCCAACATCGGTTCAATCAAGTCGTTTCGCATCTGTCGCGACTCCGTCAAAATATGATCGATGGCCTCGGCGCGGACACTCTCGTCCTCTTGTCCCCAGCGCTGCAATAATTTTGCGTAGCCTTCGATGACGGTCAGCGGTGTTTTTAGTTCATGTGAAACATCGGCGACGAAACGACGCTGTTGGTCCATCGTCCCTTCGACCCGTTCAATCATATGGTTGAATCCGTTTGAAAGGAGTGTCACTTCGTCCTTTCGGTCATCGACCTCAATCGTTTCTAATTTGCCCGATTCGGTAATCCGTTCCATCGTCTCCGTCAATCGCCGTAACGGCGACAGCCCTTGGCGTAAAATCCACCATGTACCGAGGAACGTCAAGAGGACGGCTAGAAAAAACATGACGAGAAAAATTGTCGCCAACGCTTGAATCGTGTCACTCACCGCTCGGTCTTGAAACCCGAATGCCAGCCCATCCGTCGTGGCGACGACGAACCAGTCATCGATGAGTGCGGGTTCTCCGTAATTGATGGGAAATGTCGTCCCGTCCGGCACTTCCCCACCGATGATTCCCCACTCCCCGTTTTCTTGACGCTCTAGGACGACACTGTCCTTGTGAAGGGACAGCACGGCATCGCTGTTTCGGACGTCTTCTTCTAATAAGTTTAACGCTTGTAGTAACACGTCAAAACGTGAATCGACAATCTCTTGCCTCGCGACGAACCATGTCACGCCAAACGAGACGAGAAGGAGCAGCAACATGAACCCGGTCATCGCCCAGGCGATTTTTGTACGTAACATGCTCACTCACCACGCTTCAACATATACCCGACACCACGGACGGTTTGAATCCAAGACCCGGTCAGTTTCTTTCGGACATAACGGACATATACGTCCACGACGTTCGTATCACCGAAGTAATCAAATCCCCACACATGTTCGACGAGTTGATCACGGGTCAAGACGCGCTCGGGGTTCTCTAAAAAGAAGACCAACAAGTCAAACTCACGCCGCGTCAAATCGATTTTATTTCCCTCGCAATACACTTCATGTCGATTCACATCGACCTTGAGTGTCTCATAGGTCAGGACATGCTCGGAATGGTCCTGCCGAACGAGCTGGCGCATGCGCAAAAACGCTCGGATTCGAGCGAGCACTTCTTCGATTTCAAACGGTTTTGTGATGTAGTCATCGGCACCTAGGTCGAGTCCACTCACTTTGTCATAGCGGTCTCCCCGAGCCGTCACCATGAGAACGGGTAGCAGCGGTCGTTCTTCTTTTAATCGACGGACCACCTCGAGTCCACTCATTTGAGGCAACATGATATCGAGTAAGACGAGGTCAATCTCGTCGGCGACGGCCCGCTCTAAACCACTACGCCCATCTGTCGCCACGACGACTTCATACCCTGCATGTTTCAACTCTAGTTCCAGTAACCGCGCAATCTTCGAATCATCTTCTACGACCAGAATCGTCTGCATCCTGCTCACTCCTTTGAAAAAACGCCGAGCGGACCGCTCGACGTATTGGTATTCATTTCCCGAAATCAATCCTCAAAAAACAGACGGACGCCTTCCGGGATTGCTGATTCCACTTGTCGTTCGAGACGGTCTTCCCATTGGTCCCACGTCTCATCGACTTGCTCGATTCGCTGCTCGATGCCCGTTGCCGCGAGCGACAGTTGCGTGAGGCTTGATTGCCCCGGTGTCGTAAAGAACAAGAAACCGGCAAGTCCGATTCCCATCAGGCCGATTGCCAATAAACTAGTCCCAATCATTTTCATTAAACGTTTCATTCGTGCATCCCTCCTACTTGCATCATACGATGCGAAAACGAGAAATCGAGGTGGAGTTCATTAAAATTTCATGAGAAAAGGCGTTGCTTGCGCAACACCTCACTCGTCGAGCACGGATTTCGCAATCGGCGCCCAATACGTTCCTTTCATTTCTGACACGGTCGTCAGCGTATCCCGATAAGCCGGATCGTCCGCTTTTTTCTCGGCAATCCCTTTCATCCATAGGACATCTGCCTTGTACCCAGACTCAGGATAGGAATCGAGATAAGCCGCGTAATCCGCGATTTTCGCTTTTCCTAACTTATTGTCGACAAGGAGTCGATAAAATCCAACCGCCTGCTCTTGACCTGCTTTCGCTTTCCCGTCGAGCAACTGTTCAGCTTGCTCGTACTGTTTGTCTTGTACGAGCGCTTCGACCTCCGCTAACGGCACGACGTCAGTCGCTTGATCCGGCTTCTCTTCCACTGAATCACTTGGTGCTTCTTCTTGACCTTGGAGCTGTTCATTTTCCTTCTCAAGTCGAGCGACTTCCGCTTCTAGTTCCTTCAAGCGCTCCGCCATCGCCTCTTCCTCGGTCACCGTCTCGACGACGACTTGATCGGTCTCGCTTGGCGGGACAATCGGAGGTTCGGTATCTGGCCAAAACACGAGCGCAGCGGCAGCAAGCCCCACGACGAGCGGAAGACCGAGCCATTTCTTATCAAACTTGAACGCCAGTCGCCACTCGGCTAAATCTGAATGCTGGATGACGGCCGGAGAAAACGAACGAAAGCGGCGCTTGGCCGCTTTTTTCCCGTTCGCCTTCACTTCTAGCGCAAGACCTAGTCGATGGAACGCAGCGGGCACTTTCATCCCGAGGAGCGGTACGATTCGTTCGCTCGCTTCTTCGTAATAGCCATGGTCGAGGAGCGTCGTGATGACCCCGAACTCACTGGCGACAAGACGGAAAGATGGGTCGTGTTCCCCCTTACGAGCCAACCATTCCGTCATATCGAACAATGGGAGTTCGGATAGCTCTCGTTCTGCGAGTGTCCGGATGTCCATTGACTCAGCCTCGTTCTGGGTAAAGTGGGAACTTCGCAGTTAACGTACGCACGTCTTGAAGTGCTTCTGCGAGTACCGACTCATCTTCATATTGTTTGAGTACACGACCGATTAGGCGTGCCACTTCTTGCATATCGTCCTCTTTGAAGCCACGTGTCGTCATCGCTGCCGTACCGAGACGGATTCCGCTTGTGACGAACGGTGATGCTGGATCGAATGGGATCGTGTTTTTGTTGACCGTGATTCCTGCAGCGTCGAGCGCATGCTCCGCCGCTTTCCCTGTGATGTCGATTCCTTGAAGGTCGACGAGTAAGAGGTGGTTGTCCGTTCCGCCCGATACGATTCGGAGCCCCTCTTCTTCAAGACCAGCCGCAAGTGCCTGTGCATTGGCGATGACTTGACGTTGATACTCTTTGAATTCTGGTTGGAGTGCCTCTCCGAACGCGACTGCTTTCGCTGCGATGACGTGCATGAGCGGTCCACCTTGAATTCCTGGGAAGATGGATTTGTCGATTGCTTTCGCAAACTCTTCTTTACAAAGAATCATACCGCCACGTGGTCCACGAAGTGTCTTGTGCGTCGTCGTCGTGACGAAATCCGCATGCTCGACTGGGTTCGGGTGAAGACCTGCTGCCACGAGTCCAGCGATGTGCGCCATATCGACCATGAGGTACGCATCGACACTGTCTGCAATCTCACGGAACTTCGCGAAGTCGATTGTACGTGGGTAAGCCGATGCACCCGCGACAATCAATTTCGGTTTATGTTCTTTCGCGAGCGCTGCGACGACGTCATAGTCGATGTGTTCTGTCTCTTTGTCTACACCGTATTCGACGAAGTTATACTGCACTCCCGAGAAGTTGACCGGGCTACCGTGCGTCAAGTGACCACCGTGTGATAGGTTCATCCCGAGCACCGTGTCTCCTGCTTCAAGCACTGTGAAATAAACTGCCATGTTCGCTTGTGCACCAGAGTGTGGTTGTACGTTCGCATGTTCTGCACCGAACAATGCTTTCGCACGGTCACGCGCCAAGTTTTCAGCGACGTCGACAAACTCACAGCCACCATAATAACGGCGTCCTGGATATCCTTCGGCATATTTGTTCGTCAATACGCCTCCTTGCGCTTCCATGACTGCTTCTGAAACAAAGTTTTCTGAAGCGATGAGTTCGATGTTGTCGCGTTGACGACCGAGTTCGTGTTGCATTGCCTCAAACAATTCTGCATCCTGCACTTTTAACTTCGTCGTGTTTACCATGTGAAGACCCCCTCTAAATGTCTAAAAATCAACACCCCCATCGTACCACACGCTTGTTTTTTTGGGTATCGCTATAATCTGACGAAAAGTTGGGTATCATTTAGAGAGAATGCAAAGGAGGTCACTTCATGATTGAGACAAAAGAAATCACGATTACACCGTTCGAACGCACCCGGACGGTTCGGGTGTATACACCTGCCGACTATGAGACATCGGAAAAACGGTATCCCGTTCTCTATATGCATGACGGGCAAAACTGTTTCGCCGACGAGGAGGCAAGCTACAACATGAGCTGGCGCGTTGGTGAATATTTAGACGCCTCGAAACGTGACTTGATCGTCGTCGCACTCGATAGCGCACCTGGGGAAAAACGACTCGATGAGTACGGACCATGGGAAAACCCATATATCGGGGACAGCCTGCTCGGACGCGACATCGTCCTCGGCGGAGAAGGATCGGCGTATATCGAATATATCGCTCAAGAATTGAAACCAAAAATCGATGCCGACTACCGGACCATTCCGGAAGAAACGGCGATGATGGGAAGCTCGATGGGTGGACTCATCTCGGTCTACGCAGCGTGTGTGTATCCTGAAATCTTTAAGCGTGTCGCTTCTTTATCGTCTGCCTTTTGGTTCAATCAAACCGAGCTGGAGCAATTGATTGAGGCGAGTGACTTAAAAGGTGTAGAACGTCTCTATTTAGATGTCGGTGCCAAAGAAGTCGAAGAACCGATGGAGAACGGACCGACGAACGAGATGTACCGTGAGTCGAGCGAACGGGTGTACAACCTGTTAAAAGACAAGGTCGAACACATCCGTTTCGAAGTGATTGAAGAGGGTGTTCATAACGAACTTGCTTGGCGCGAGCGTTTCCCGATGGTCGTGTCGTATTTATTCGGCGAAGAATTATAAACCTGAGGTGAGTGTCCATCGTTGACACTTGCCTCATTTTATTTTAAGTTGTATATGCAAATGTTTAAGGAAGGAGGATCCGATGGAACGTATTCAAGAAGAAGATGATCTTTTGATGTATTGTCTTTATTTCACGGCTAGCCGCTTCGCACGCAACATCTCAAAGCTTGCGGATGACGCAATCGATGGTGAATTGGCTCCGTCTTACTATTATTTGATGCTCGTCGTGCATTTCCATCCTGGAATCACTCAAAAAGAATTGAGCGAACGTTTATCACTCGCGCCTTCAACGAGTACACGTTTCCTCGATAAACTAGAGAAATTAGGCTTGATTCAACGTGACGTCATCGGAAAGCAATCGCACATCACGTTAACGTCATCTGGAGAAGAAGCATACACAGAGTTTCGTCAATCGTTGAAGACGTTATTTGCGAACTATGCGTCCATTCTCGGGAAAGAAGAGAGCGAACTTCTCAGCAAAACATTGCACGAAGCAAATGAACAACTCGAAAAAAAATAAAAATTTTTACACTATCATGTGTATATACAACTATTAAGGAGGACATCATCATGTCAATGAAAACAGCAGTCATTATCGGAGCCGGTCCAGGGATTGGTCTTCATACAGCAGAACAATTTGCTAAAAACGGCTACCAAATCGCACTTCTCGCCCGAAATGCTGATCGATTAGCAGACTATGAATCACAACTCGTTCAAAAAGGATATACGGCAAAAGGGTTCGAGGCCGATACACGTTCGGAAGCAGATTTACAACTCGTGATGGGTCAAATTCATGAAATGTTCGGCTCGATTGATACTGTCGTCTACAACGCAATGGCTGCGACACCGGGACGTCCGACTACCCTTACTTCAGCGGACGTCATCCGCGACTTCGAAGTGAACGTACTCGGCGCATTGATGAGCGCGCGTTTTGCCGCTCCATATATGGACGGCGGATCGATTTTATTGACGGGTGGCGGACTCGCCCTTTATCCGTCGGCAGACTACGCGTCACTTGCCATCGGAAAAGCCGCACTTCGTAATCTCGCCTACAGCCTTCACGAAGAACTAGCCGACTCATCGATTTACGTCGGGACGTTGACCATCAAAGGATTTGTACAAGAAGGAACGTATTTCGCACCTGAACGCATCGCGGAAGCATTATATGACATGCACGTTCAGCAAACCGAAGTCGAGCGCATGTACGAGGAAGAGCAAGCATGAGAACACTCGTCATCCTCGTACATCCGAATTTAGAAACATCCCGCGTCAACAAAACATGGAAAACAGCTCTTGAACAGCATGAAGATGTGACAGTACACGACCTGTATGCGGCTTATCCCGATTTCCGAATCGACGTGGCACGTGAACAGCAACTGCTTCTATCGCACGACCGGATCGTATTCCAATTTCCGTTCTATTGGTATAGTAGCCCTGCCCTTTTGAAAGAATGGCAAGATGTCGTCCTCTCCTATGGGTGGGCATACGGACAATCGGGTACAAAATTACATGGGAAAGAATTTGTCCTGGCCGTCTCAACGGGCGGTCCCGCTGATGCTTATCGACCGGATGGGTACAATCGTTTCACGATGGAAGAATTGTTGTCCCCGTTTCACGCGATGGCCAACTTGACAGGCATGACGTATCTCTCCCCTTATATCGAGAGCGGGGTACGGACACTCACAGCCGAACAATTAGAACTGAGCGCACGTCATCTTGTAGAACACGTCACCGAAGTTCATCTCATTCGAAAGTGAGGAATATCTATGGCTACTTTTTTGTATCAAGACCGAAAGTTTGAATGTCCCGTGCAATTGAGTATGAATGTCATCATGGGGAAATGGAAAGTGCTTGTGTTATGGCACGTGTTACGTCGTCCGCGCCGTTACGGTGAACTAAAGCGATCAATCCAAGGAATCAGTCACAAAGTTCTGGCTGAGACATTAAAATCTCTTGAAGAGGACGGTTTCTTGTTACGAATTGATTTTCATGAAAATCCTCCTCACGTTGAATACCAATTGACCGATCAAGGTCGAGAACTGGAGCCGGTTTTACTCGCCCTACAACAATGGGGTATGCGTTATAAAACAGAGTCACTTACCTAAAAGTGCGTACTTGTCCTCCTTTTTATAGCTGATACGATTGAAGAAAGTAATCGTATTCACCTAACGAAGGAGGAATTTTTTATGAAATCCGTATTATTGGTCGTATCGAATCCAGCTGTTTCGACCACAACAAATTGGCCTGTCGGTTTTTGGTTATCTGAATTGACGCACCCATACGAAGTATTGAGTGCAAAAGGTTATCAACTGACGATTGCTAGTCCGAACGGTGGCAAAGTCGAGTGGGATGCGCTGAGCGATCCGACACATGAAAGTGGTTACTCGAAACATGATACGTTGTCTCTCAAGTATCTAGATGATGCTGATTTCCTTGCTTTACTAGAGAATACGCCAAAAATTGGCGACCTCGATCTCTCTGGCTTCGATGCGATTCTCGTTGCCGGCGGACAGGCACCCATGTTTACATTCCAAGATGCTGACTCATTAAAAGAAGCATTCGAAGCTTTTTATGCAAGTGGAAAACCTTCTATCGCCCTGTGCCATGGAACGAGTTTATTATTATACCTCCAAGAGGAGAATCGTCCATTCATTGAAGGTAAAGTGATGACAGGATTTACAAACGAAGAAGAAGATCAGGCCGATGCATCAGTAGGAATGAAAGTCATGCCATTCCGAATCGAAGAAGAAGCGATAAAACTTGGAGCTCACTTCAAAAAGGCTGAACCTTGGGCACCATTCGTCGTTCGAGATGGTCATTTGATCACCGGTCAACAACAAGAATCTGGTCAAGCTGTCGCAGAAGAGCTCGTTCGCTACTTTGAAGGTACATGACGAGGGAGGAGATGACATGAGTGAGTGGTCCCGACCACATGTTCATTCAACCGAGGGACATCGACAAGCTTCCTGGATTGAACTCTTTTTCGATCTTGTGTTTATCGCCTCGCTGGCAGAAGTCATTCACTATGTAGAAGCGCATCTTGCGGATGGTTTCGCTCATACTATCGGATGGTTTTTCATCTTGTTTACAGCACCTTGGATTGTGTGGAGGAGTTCAACCTTTTACTCAGATCGATATGAAGAAAATACGACACGACATCGTCTACTCATGATTGTTCTCATGATCCCAATCGGATTATTCGCCTACTCGATTCATTACACAACTGATCACGAGTATGGATGGTTTGTTTTAAGTTTTGTCCTGTCCCGTTTATGGCTGTTATTTATGTGGGGCAGTGTCAAGATGACCGAGTCAGCCCAGAAGCAGACGTTCCGTGTCTTACTGATTGGTCATGGAAGCGCGATGATACTGGTGACGCTCGGATGGTTGACCCATTGGTTCGTTCCACTCGTGATGCTCGCACTTCTCATCGAACTATTTCAGACGCTCTTCACACTTCGGTCTCATGAAAAACTCCCTGCCCTCACGCGTAACCATCTACCTGAGCGATTCGGACTCTTCACGATGCTCGTCCTCGGGGAAGGTGTGCTCGGGGTCATCTATATTTTGAGCGAATCATCTCAGTTGTTACTGCCATTCCTCTTGTTTTTACTCATTGTTGCTTGCTTTTGGATTTACTACGATCAAGTCATATACCGTCTGTTCGAACCGACGGCTTGGCATATTTACTGGTGGAGTGTCTGGAATTTAGGCATTGTCGCTTCACTCCTACTCATCCGTTCTACCTTTATCGGTTTAAAAGCAGAAGACCCGAAATCGATGCTCTTACTGTTAATCGGTGTACTCCTTTTCCTATTCACGACAAGAGGCTCTGGCATCGTCGGTAAAAAAGATGAACTGTCGCAACGTATGACTCGACACTTTCTTCAGTTACGGTTATTACTTGGTGTTCTTCTAATCGGAGGCTATTGGTTGATTGACTCTGTTTATCTTTTTATATCCATGACAATCGTCGCACTCTTCATCGTCCTATTACAAGGGATGTATTATTGGATAAGACACTTAAAGCCTTATGCACAAAAGTGAACTACTCGCCACTTATTTGCTTCACAAATTGAAGTGGGAGCTTCTTGGGAAGACCGTGCTCTTACCAGCCACGGTTATTTACCAAGCTCGTCGGACAGTCCCTGCCCTGAATGGTTGTCAGTCAGCCAACATCAATAGGTTGATGCTCGCGTTGATGTCACGGTCATGATGCGCGCCACAAACACACGTCCATTCACGGACATCCATCGTCTTCTTCTCGCCTTTGACGCCACAAGAAGAACAGATCTGCGTGGATGCGTACCAGGGGTCCGCCTTGATGAGCGTCCGTCCGTAGAAGGTACATTTGTATTCCAACTGTCGGACGAACTCGTACCAACTGACATCCCCGATGGACTTCGCGACCTTGTGATTCTTCATCATGTCCTTCGATGTCAATGTCTCCACGACGATGACTTGGTTCTCGTCAACGATCCGTCTCGACAGTTTGTGGAGGAAATCCTTACGTTGATTCGCAATCTTTTCGTGTTTCTTGGCCAAAAGTAACTTGGCTTTTTCACGATTTTTACTCCCGATCTTCTTGCGTGACAGCGCGCGTTGCGCCTTCTTGACCTTCGCTTCGGATTGTCGGAGAAAGCGAGGGTTGTCAATCTTCTCCGAGACCATCGCATCGTTCGTCATGACGGCGAAATGTTTTAGGCCGAGATCGATCCCGACCTTGTTCTCGGCTGGAATCCATGGTTCATCGTCCTGTTCGACAAGGAGGGAGACAAAGAACGTGCCTGTCTTGGTCATCGAGACCGTCGCCGACCGGATGACGCCCTCGAACGGACGATGCTGTGTGAACTTCACGAACCCGACCTTCGGCAGACGGACCTTGCCCGCCTCGATGCGGATCGTGCCATGCTGGTTGTTCGTCGTGTAGGAGGCGCGCGACCGTCGTCTCGACTTGAAGGCCGGGAAGCCGCCCGTCCCGGCGAAGAACTTTGCGAACGCCGTGTCGAGGTTCAGCTTCGCGTTCGCGAGCGCGAGGCTGTCCGCCTCGGCGAGGAACGGGAACAGGGGCTTGTAGGAGGCGGGTGTCGCCGGTTTCCGTCTCGTTCCGCTCCCCGCTTTCGCCTCCTCGCGGATGGCGATGCGGTCCTCGAGCAGCTTGTTGTAGATGAACCGGGCGCAGCCGATCGTCTTGATGAGGAACTCGGCCTGTGCCGGCGTCGGGTGGAGCCTGTATTTATAGCCTTTCAGCATGTCCGTCCCTCCTCCCTCCAGAAGATTGTGATGTGTCCTCCTCGTCCGATACCCGCGGAAGGGGAGGGCGAATCCGACGGAATTACGAACTTTTGTTCGTAACATCTGTCATAGGGAGAGCAAACTGTTGGACCGGGCGATTCATCTCCCACCTACGTCGGGCTTCGCCCCGAGACGCTTAGAGGAGGGAGAATTCTCGCCTGATTTAGTTAAAAGAACTCCTACCGATGAAAATCGGTAGGAGTTCTTTTAATTTGCCGAATACTGAGCCCTTGGCCCACCAATCAGTTTCGGTCTCGTGACCGCAAACGTGACGTACGCTTCGCCGAGATGTTTCGACGATAGTCGGACCGGGATGGCCACTGGTTTCAAATGCATCCCAATCAACGTCGAGCCGATATCGATTCCCGCATCCGCTTGAATCGATTCGACGACACATGGTTCCTCGAAGTTCGCATATGCCTTCTCCGACATCGCCCCACCCGCAGAACGGACAGGAACGACCGTCACTTCCGTGAGACCGAACTGCTTGAGCGTCCGTCGTTCCACGGTGAGAGCACGGTTGATATGCTCGCACCCTTGGAACGCCAAATGGACACCTGTCTTCTTTCTAAACTCAAGGAAAGCTTCCATCAACTCTTCTGCGACGTCGATGGACCCTGCCTTCCCAATCGTCTTCCCAAGCACTTCACTCGTGGAGCATCCGATGACGAGAATACGCTCATCATGTAACGGGAACCGTTCGTGAAGCTCCGTTAATAATCCGAGAAGTTCCGTCTTCATCGGGCTCACTTCGATTCGTATGCGCTCATCTTGTCGACACGGTTTGAATGGCGACCGCCTTCAAAGTCCGTCTCGAGCCACGTCGCCACCAAGTCGACCGCAAGGCCAGGTCCGATGACACGCTCGCCCATCGTCATGATGTTCGAGTCGTTATGCTGACGTGTCGCTTTCGCACTGAATGAGTCATGAACGAGTGCCGCACGAATCCCTTTGACTTTGTTCGCTGCAATCCCGATTCCGATTCCTGTACCGCAAATCAAGATTCCGCGATCGAATTCGCCTGCCGCGACAGCTTCTGCGACCGGAATGGCTACGTCTGGGTAGTCAATCGAGTCAGCCGAGTGCGTGCCAAAGTCTTTATACTCATGTCCGAGTTCCTCAAGCAATGCTACGATGTCTCTCTTTAAGTTGAATCCGCCGTGATCGGCGCCAATTGCAATTTTCATTCGTTCATTCCCCCGTCTTCTTTGGTAGGCGTCTCGGTGGTTTCGTCACCTTTGACCCATCATTCGTTAATTTTAGCACAAGTCGATTCACGAGTGGCTCGAGTTCGTTTCGCACTTGACGATACACATTCATCGAACCGCCGAACGGGTCGTTGATGTCTCGCTCAAGCCCTGTCACGAATTCGTAGAGCGTGTACGTCCGCTCCGCCAAATCCGGGTATGTATCCCGAATTTGTTCACGGTGCGCACGTGTCATCGTCAAGATGATGTCCGCCCAATTGCCTAACACCTCATCGAACGTCTGGGTGACGTGATCGAGCTCAATCCCACGTTCTCTGAGAACTTGCAGTGCATTTTCAGAAGCATCGAATCCTTGCATCGTCCGTAGACCGGCTGAGCGAATATCAAACTCGTCCCCAGTCATTTTCGAACGGAGCAAGGCCATCGCCATCGGGCTTCGGCACGTGTTGCCACTACATATGAATAATACGCGTTTCATTGACATCGCGTGTCCTCCTCTATGTCTTTAGGCATCTTTCGTCGGGTGAACGACCTTCCCTCCCGCCGCTTTGTACAAGCGGTTGTAAACGGCTAAGGCGACCCCGACCGGTTCAATCTTGTTCACATAAATCTCATCGACGTCCGTTTCATCAAATCGACGAAGGGCATCGTATAAACGTTGCGCCGCCACTTCCATCGAAGTACCGAGGGAATAGGTGACATCAGCCATTGTCGGCTCTTCATCGAATACGAGTGCACCGATCCGCAATCCCGTTTGCTTCCGCTCCTCGATGACACGTTGCAAATCCTGACGTGTGCCATCAACTAAAAAGACGGGCGCCGTTGGGGCATAATGCGTGTATTTCATTCCCGGTGATCGTGGTGCGGCTTTGTCGTCACTCAAATTGGCATCTAAGGCAACCGGTCCGATGACAGCTTCGATTTCTTCTCGCGTCACGCCACCCGGTCGTAAAATCGTCACCGTGTCACCCGTACAATCGATGACGGTTGACTCGACGCCGATTCCAGTTGGTCCTCCATCGACAATCCCCGCAATCCGCCCGGCCAAATCGTCAGCCACATGTTGAGCGGTCGTCGGAGACGGACGCCCGGAACGGTTCGCACTTGGTGCCGCAAGTCCTAAGCCTGACTCGCGAATCAACTCAAGTGCCGCCGAATGATTCGGCATCCGAAGTCCGATGGAATCCAGTCCTGCGGTCACGAGCGATGAGGCTCGGCCGTTTGAAGGCAAGATGATCGTCAAAGCGCCTGGCCAAAACGCATCCATCAAGCGCTTGGCAACGGGAGGAATCGTATCGACAAACAACTTCGTTTGTTCGATTGAAGCGATATGGACGATGAGTGGGTTATCCGACGGTCGGCCCTTCGCCTCAAAAATCTTGCGAATCGCCACATCATTCATGGCGTCCCCTGCGAGACCATAGACCGTTTCTGTCGGCATAGCGATGATTTCACCCGCTTGAAGAAGACGTACCCCATCTTCAATCTCATTCGATTTAATCCATTTCGTTTCCATACGCAATCCCTTCCCTTACGGCATAGACGATACGGTCCTTGCCGTTTATATCTTTTAAAATACCCGTTTCTGCTTCAGGATAACGTTCAGACAGTAATGATTTCACATCTTGTCCTTGGTTATACCCGATTTCAAACGCAATCAATTGCCAATCGGCACGTAAGACGCGCACTGACTCTGAAATCAGTTGGCGATACATATCGAGCCCATCCGCTCCGCCAAAAAGAGCGAGGTGTGGTTCATAACCAACAACCGTCTCATCTAATAGAACGTCAGCCTCGATATATGGTGGGTTCGAGACGAGAATTCGAATCGATTGATCGGCAATCGGGGCGAGCCCGTCTCCTTCATAAAAGCGTACATTCGCACCGAGCGCTTCCGCATTCCGTTTCGCGACCGCAATCGCTTCCGGGGAAATATCGACCGTCTGTACCCGGACACCGAGTTCTAAACTGAGCGTGATCGCAATCGCTCCGCTCCCTGTTCCAATATCCACGATTTCATCGTCCGCTACGTGACGAATTTGTCCGAGAAGCCAGTCAATCAATTCTTCTGTTTCCGGTCTTGGGATCAAGACGTCCCGATTCACTTCGAACGAGCGACCATAAAACGGTGCCTGTCCGATCACGTGTTGCACGGGTTCTCCAGTCAATAGACGCTCGATTCCAGCTTCGAACCGTTCCGCTTCATCCGTGGATAGTTCATCCGACAATCGAATGAGGAGACCCGTCCGGTCGACATCGAGCACGTGCATGAGCCACCATTCGGCAGCCGCACGGTCACGCCCGGCCTCTTGAAGCCGCTCTTCTGTCTGCTTAAGTAGCGCAGCGACACGCATCATTCCGCATCCTCCATGAGACGTGCCTGTTCATCCATGATGAGGGCGTCAATGATGTCCTCGAGTTCACCCGCTAATACACGATCTAACTTTTGGAGCGTCAATCCGATACGGTGATCGGTGACACGACTTTGTGGGAAGTTATACGTGCGAATTCGTTCAGAGCGGTCCCCTGTCCCGACAGCAGATTTCCGCTGTGCCGACAGTTCTTCCATATGCTCGCTTTGCATCTTGTCATATAGGCGTGCTCGAAGGACCTTCATCGCCTTGTCTTTGTTTTTATGTTGCGATTTCTCGTCCTGACACGAGACGACGAGACCAGACGGGATGTGTGTCAAGCGGACAGCGGACTGCGTCGTGTTGACGGACTGTCCCCCTGGACCTGACGAAGTGAACGTATCGACACGTACATCTTTCATATCGATGTGCACCTCGACATCTTCCGCTTCAGGTAAGACGGCAACCGTCGCCGTAGACGTATGAATCCGTCCACCTGACTCCGTCGACGGGACGCGTTGTACACGATGCGCGCCGTTCTCAAATTTGAGCTTTGAATAGGCACCTGCCCCGTTGATCATGAACGTGACTTCTTTGAACCCACCGAGTTCGGTATAGTTCGCGTCAATCAGTTCAACTTTCCAGTTTTGACGCTCGGCGAAGCGCGTGTACATCTTATATAAATCGCCTGCGAAAAGGGCTGCCTCGTCTCCTCCTGCTGCACCCCGGACTTCGACGATGACGTTCTTATCATCGTTCGGGTCTTTCGGAAGCAGTAAAATCCGCAACTTCGCTTCTAACTCTTTCACTTCCGGCTCTAAGAGGTTCATCTCTTCTTTAGCAAGCTCGCGCATGTCGGCGTCGAGCGTTCGGTCTTCGAGCATCGCCTTCGCTTCTTTGAACGCCTCGCTCTTTTCTTTATATTGACGATACATCTGTACCGTCTCTTCTAACTGCGCCTGTTCTTTCGAATATTGTCTCAACTTCGTCGAGTCGCTGAGCACTTCTGGGTCGGCGAGCATTTCATTCAATTGCATATAGCGATCTTCTAATACACTTAAACGGTCAAACATAATGATCCGTCCTTTCTCCGTCAAATCAAACTCTATCTATTATAGCAAAAAAACGGACCGCCGAGGGCGGTCCGTCGATTCATCAGTCTGCCACCGTATGGCGGACCGGATGTGGTTTATTCGGTACGTCATGACAATGACGGCATCGCGGTTCGTACGACTCCGAAGCCCCAACCAAGATGACTGGGTCTTCATAACGAGCCGGCTGTCCGTCAATCAAGCGCTGCGTCCGTGAAGCTGGTGCACCACAAGACAAGCAAATCGCCTGCAGTTTCGTCACAAACTCTGCACGCGACAACAGCTCAGGCATCATCGTGAACGGTTCACCTCGGAAGTCCATATCGAGTCCGGCACAGATGACGCGTTTGTCCTCATTCGCGAGCTGTTCGATGACATCGACAATCCCTTCGTCAAAGAACTGTACCTCATCAATTGCGATGACTTGCGTTTCTTCGCGCACGGCATCGTATAAGTCTTGGCTCGACGCGACGGGTACCGCCACGACCGAGTTGCCCGTATGTGAGACGACGTTCTCTTCATGATACCGGTCGTCGATTGCTGGTTTGAACACTTGGACCGGAATCTTTCCATAGTGAGCTCGGCGGACACGGCGAATCAATTCCTCCGACTTCCCTGAAAACATACTCCCACAAATCACTTCAATCCAACCATATCGGTTCGTCACATGCATCATTGTTCTTCGCCCTCTCCATCGATAATCGCTTTCCGATTATACCTATCTTTCGAGTTGAGGAAAAGGGTTGACTTCTTCCAAATTCTCTTTGAAGTGAATCTGTCCTTTACTCGTCAGCTTTCGCTTCTTTTTGCACATCAATTAATTTCAATTTACGTGCGAGTGGCCGGATCGTGAGACCGTGTAACGTTACGGAAAGGAAGACGAGTCCGAGCGTGAGCGGTAACATTTGCTTCGCATCGTCAATCCCAAGATGAGCGACTTCTTCAGCAAAGAATCCAGCGACCGTCATCGCGACGATTCCACGCGGTGCAATCCAGCCGATAAACCCTCGTTCCGCTAGCGGCAATCCCGCACCGACGGTCGACAAGTAAATAGCCACTGGGCGAACCAAGAAGAGAATCCCGGCAATCGTCAAGAGCAGCGGCCATTGGAAGATATTTAAGAGCTCTGCGCGTGAAAGTGACGCCGTCAATAAGATAAAGACAGACGAAATGAGCAAGATTGAAATGTCTTCTTTAAACGATTGCAGTTCTTCGATAATCTCTTCGTCCCGATGTTTCGTATTGGCCATCGTCATCCCCATCGCCGTCACGGCGAGAAGACCGACTTCATGCATCATGAGTTCGCTGAGCGAGAACAAAATGAGGACGGCCGTCAATGTGACCGAGGCACGCAGGTAACGTGGTACTTTCTCCGCGACAAACCACCCCATGAGGAGATGCCCAAACAAGTACCCGAGTCCGATCCCGACAATACAAGCACCGGCAAACAAGAGCTGCATCCATAAGTCCATTCCTTCATATACGATGTATCCGAGCCGGACGACGAAGAGCCCGAGCAGCGCCCCGACCGGATCGACGATAATCCCTTCCCACTTCAAAATCGCTCCGACGCGATCTTTCAAGTGTGCTTGTCGTAATAGCGGGATGACGACGGTTGGTCCTGTCACGACGAAGAGTGCGCCCATCGTCCACGCGACGACCCAATGCAATCCTCCGACGTGTTGAATGAGTAGCGACATTCCGACGAATGACAGCGCGACTCCCACCGTGACGATGCGGACGATCGACCGTCGGAATTGATTGATCTCGCTAAAGTGAAGCCCGAGACTTCCTTCGAATAAGATGATGGCGACGGCAAACGAAATGATGGGACTATATAAATCCCCTAGTAGTTCACGCGGATCAAACAGCCCAAGAATCGGACCTGCCAACACCCCGGCGAGTGTCATAATGATAATTGCCGGAATTTGATAACGCCATGCCAACCATTGTGACATGATGCCGACCCCGATTAACAAGCTGATACTGATGAGTATAAGTTCCATAACGGCCCCCTAACGACAGTCTTTTGTCTCTTTACCCGCGTCTATGTAACAAAAAACCGCCAAGGGCAATCCCTAGGCGGTGAGCATACAACTTTACGATTAACGTTGGTATTTCTTGTTGAAGCGCTCGATACGACCATCTGCAGATGCGAATTTCTGGCGACCTGTGTAGAACGGGTGCGAATCAGAAGATACATCGACACGGATGAGTGGGTACTCGTTTCCATCTTCCATCGTGATTGTCTCGTTAGAGTAACGAGTTGAACCAGTGATGAATTTGAATTCTGTCGTCGAGTCCATGAATACGACTTTACGGTATTCTGGGTGGATTCCTTGTTTCATTGCTTTTCAACTCCTTCGGCCCTAAGTATTCTTTCAACCTAGAGAAAGTTCACTAGAATATAATATCACCCTACTATAGGATTTACAAGTCTGTTTTCGTTTTTTTCACCGGTCGTCTTTTTTTCTTATCTGCCTCTAACGCAGCGAAAAAGTCGAGGTTCGTTTTCGTCTCACGGACACGGCGTAAGAAGTGTTCGACAAAGTCCGAAGACTCGTTCATCGTGCGGCGAATCGTCCATAGTGAGTCGAGTTCGTCCTTGCCGAGTAACAGCTCTTCTTTCCGCGTCCCCGAACGACGAATATCGATTGCCGGGAAGATACGGCGTTCCGCCAATTTCCGATCCAGGTGGAGTTCCATATTCCCCGTTCCTTTGAATTCCTCATAGATGACGTCATCCATTCGTGAACCGGTATCGACGAGTGCGGTCGCAAGAATCGTCAAGCTACCTCCGTCTTCGATATTTCGGGCTGCCCCGAAGAATTTTTTCGGTTTGTGGAACGCTGCCGGGTCAATCCCCCCAGAGAGCGTCCGTCCGCTCGGCGGAACGGATAGGTTATACGCACGCGTCAATCGTGTGATGGAATCAAGTAAGATGACCACGTCTTTTTTATGTTCCACGAGACGCATCGCACGTTCGAGGACGAGCTCTGAAATGCGCGCATGGTTTTCCGGTGTCTCATCAAACGTCGAAAAGGCCACGTCCGCATCCGGTACAGAACGTTGGATGTCGGTCACTTCCTCCGGTCGCTCATCGATTAAAAGAATGATGAGTTCGACGTTCGGATGATTCGTCGTGATCGAGTTCGCAATTTCTTTTAAGAGCGAGGTTTTCCCCGCTTTCGGTGGTGCGACAATCAATCCACGTTGTCCGAATCCGACTGGCGCAATCATATCCATGACACGTACTGAGAGATGTTTCGGCTCTGTCTCGAGCACCATCTGTTGTTCCGGGTAAATCGGCGTGAGCGCTGGGAAGTAATCGCGTGACCGCGTCGAGTCCGTCGACTCCCCGTTGACCGCCTCTACACTCAACAATCCTTGGAATCGTTCGTTCTCTTTCGGTTTGCGGACTTTCCCCGTCACGAGGTCCCCGTTTCGGAGGTTGAAACGACGAATTTGTGAAGCAGCGATGTAAATGTCTTCTGAAGATTGAGAGTAATTGATTGGTCGGAGGAAGCCAAATCCGCCGTCATTTTGCGACTGAGGATTCGGTGGAATGATTTCTAGAATACCTTCGAGGAAGTATAAATCTTTTGATTCGGCCTGAGATTTCAAAATTCGAAACATGAGCTCACGTTTCCGTGCTTCTCGGAAGTTTGGAACTTTGACTTCTTTGGCGATCTCATATAATTCTTTTAACGTCTTCGTCTCGAGTTCACGAAGCGTGTAATTTTTTGTCGGTTCTGTCTGTTGACTCATTCAAGTCACCTATCTTTCTACATTTCATTACAAGAAGTATTCAACTTGATTCTTTTTGTTCTGTCATCATCTAATCACATTTTCTTCGTGTCGTCACCGTGAAAAAACACCTTTTGTCTAACGGTTTCCCTCTTGTACAAATCCTTACACAATAATAGATGGTTTTGTAACAAAATAAGTACTATACCCACATATTGTTTCATTTCTGTTACAAGAAAACGCTTTTTTGACTTGTGATTGAAAAATGCCATCGGTCTTGCGCATGATATAGTTTATTTGCACAGGAAACCGGGTAATACTCGCAACTTGTGCTCGACTATTAAAATATTACTCGACTTTGTCATATAATAACGATTTGATTTTAAAAACGGAGGGAATTACACAATGTTAAAGCGTATTGCATCTATCGTCGTCGCTGCTACTGTTGCTTTCTCGGGTCTCATGTTCTCAACTGGTGAACAAGCAGAAGCCGCTTCGAATACATCGGTTTATTCAAGGGTAAATTCTCTAAATATCCGTACTACTGCATCATTAACATCTTCTAAAGTTGTTGGAAAAATGAACAGAGGACAATCTTATCAATATCTTGGCAAATCTGGTTCATTCTATAAGATCAACTACAAAGGTAGCACACGTTACGTTTCAGCTTCTTCAAAATATACATACACGAAGAGCACAAGTACAACGGTAAGCAAAACTTCTACTACTTCTACAAAATACAACACAGTAAAATCAAAAGTAAATTCATTAAATATTCGTTCGAGTGCGTCATTAAAATCGTCTGTGGTTGGAAAGATGAACAGCGGTCAGTCTTATAAGTATCTTGGAAAGACTGGATCTTTCTATAAAATCGATTATAAAGGTAAAACACGATACGTTTCAGCTTCTTCTAAATACACGACACTAAGCAGTTCGACTTCAACTACGAAAGCCACTACTTCTCAGGCACCAACAGATGCTCGCTCAAAACTCGTTGCTGAATCGAAAAAGTACCTCGGTACACCTTACCGTTACGGTGGAACAACGACTGCTGGATTTGACTGCTCAGGCTACACTGGACATGTTTACAAAAAAGCAATCGGCAAAACACTCCCACGTTCTTCACGCCAGCAATATGCAAGCGCGAAGAAAATTTCGAAGTCATCGATTCAAGCTGGCGACCTCGTCTTCTTCTCACACTCAGGTGGGACGATCCACCACGTTGGGATGGCACTTAGCAAAACACAAATGATCAACTCAGAAACAGGTGGCGTGAAATACGCGAGCTTCACTTCTGGATACTGGGCACCACGTTACGTTGGCGCTGGATCATACCTCTAATACAACATCACGACTCGGTTCATGGGAACCGAGTCGTTTTTTATTTTTGCTTCAATGCCCCTCTCGCATTCGTCGCCGCGAAGACAATCATAAGTACACTCATCGTACCAGCAACCGCGAGTCCTGCCGATAGAGCACCCCAATCAATCTCCGGTTGGGTCAAAACGGCCCGCATCCCTTCAAAAATGTACGTGGTCGGATTGAATGTCGCCGCCACTTTCAACCACTCTGCCTCAATCAATTCTTTCGGAACGAACGTCGTCGATAAGAAAATGAGAGGGAAGAACAAAAGCGTACCTGCCTGCGCCGCTTGTGCATTCCGTGTCTTTAACGCGACGCCTACCGAATAGCCCGCAAATCCAAGGCCGAAGCCGATGGCGAGTAATACCGTGAAGAAAAAGCCGACCGCCCCGACCGGAATCGTGAGACCGAGTAAAAACGCGACCGCAAAGATAAGTAGCGTTTGGACAAGTAACTGCAACATCCCGGCAATCATTGGTCCGAGCACGATCGCAGTCCGAGTCGCGGGAGTTAATAATAACCTCGCAAAATACCCACTCTCGATATCACGAACAAGCGCTTGTCCGGTCCCCCCTGCCCCACCGACCGCTCCTGACACAATCGATACCGGTAAGATGAAGTTCAAGTAGTCACTTCCCTCGAACTGAGGAAGGGACGCCACGCTCGACAGTCCGCTCGTATACACGAGTAAAAAGAATACAGAGATGATCAAGTTCGGAATAAATGAAAACGGATTTCGGATCGTCGTGACCAAACTCCGTTTTGTGAATAACCACGTCTCAGTCCACACGAAGCTCGCCCCCTTCATAAGATTCGCCCGTCACTTGTAAGAATACGTCATCAAGCGATGGTTGTTTCACCGTCAAACGTTCAGGTTGTAGCCCTTGTTCATCTAACGCCCGAACGATTTCGGTCAGCGTCACATCACGCAGTTCGAACGATACATGGTTCCCGTTCGCCGTGGTCTGAAAGAGCGCGGCGGCAGTCGTCGCATCTGACTCGTTCGAGAAATCCATCGCAATCGTCTCACCGCCGACGAGTTGTTTCAGCTCCTCTGCCGTTCCTTCACTGACAATCTTCCCGTGATTGATGATGGCGATTCGGTCAGCCAATTCATCCGCTTCTTCTAAGTACTGGGTTGTCAAAAAAATCGTCGTCCCAAACTCTTGGTTCAGTCTGCGCACTTCATTCCATATTTCAATCCGACTCGCCGGATCAAGACCCGTCGTCGGCTCATCTAAAAACAAGACGGTCGGGCGATGGACGAGCGTAAGGGCTAAGTCAAGACGTCGCCGCATCCCCCCTGAATACGTGCCACTCCGTCGATCTGCGGCATCTGTCAGGGACACGACTTCTAACAACTCATCCGCACGACGACGCGCCTCCTCGTTTGACATCTTAAACAATCGCCCTTGTAAGACGAGCAACTCACGCCCCGTCAGCACTTTATCAATCCCGGTTTCCTGCAAAGCGACCCCAATCGACAAGCGGACGTCTTTTTCTTGTTTGACGACATCGAATCCGTTTACCCGTGCCACTCCGAATGTCGGACGCACGAGCGTCGTCAACATTTGCACCGTCGTCGATTTGCCGGCGCCGTTCGGTCCTAAAAATGCAAAAATCTCTCCTTCTTTCACGGAGAACGAAACATCGTTCACCGCCGGAACATCTTTAAATGTCTTCACGAGTCCTTCCACTTCAATCATCACACCCACCTCCTGACTATCCATTCCCGTTTTCACCACAAAAAAGTCGCGGACGTTTACACATCCGCGACTCCATGTTATTCGGGTTTCATGACCATTTTCGGTTTTTTCGTGAGGGAGTGGTTCCCTTCTACGAAGCGTACGGTACCAGACTTGGCACGCATGACAACGGAATGTGTTTGCCCACCTTGCGACGTGAATTGGACGCCACGTAACAATTCACCGTCCGTCACACCTGTCGCCGCAAAGATACAATCTTCACCTTTTACCAAGTCATTGAGTAGAAGGATTCGATCCGTGTCTTCGATGCCCATGTCATGGCAACGTTGTTTTTGTGCCTCATCTTCCGGGAGCAGACGTCCTTGGAAATCTCCACCGAGACACTTCATCGCGACAGCGGCGATGACGCCCTCAGGTGCCCCACCTGAACCGAGTAGCAAGTCGACGCCTGTTTTCGGGAAGGCCGTGTTAATGGCTGCGGCGACATCTCCGTCTGGAATCAACTTGATTCGCGCTCCAGTCGCCCGGACCCGCTGAATGATTTCTTCGTGTCGGTCCCGATGTAAGATCGTCACAACGACATCTTCCACGTTTTTCTTCTTCGCCTTCGCCACAATCTCGATGTTCTCTTCAATCGAGTTGTCGAGACTGACGAGACCAGCCGCTTCCGGTCCGACCGCGATTTTTTCCATGTACATGTCCGGTGCGTGAAGAAGGTCTCCCGCATCGGCGACCGCGAGAACAGCAAGCGCTCCCCATGTACCAGTCGCCACGATGTTCGTCCCTTCTAACGGGTCGACCGCGACATCGAGACGTGAGCCATAGCCGTTCCCGACCTTTTCTCCGATGTAGAGCATCGGGGCCTCATCCATTTCGCCTTCTCCGATGACGACAATCCCTTTCATCGGAATCGTATCAAAGACGTCACGCATTGCCGTCGTTGCTGCATCATCTGCCTCGACCTTCAAACCGCGACCCATCCAACGGGCTGAAGCAAGTGCCGCTGCTTCTGTGACCCGGACCAGTTCCATCGATAAACTTCGTTCCACCCGAAATCTCCCCTTTATGCCTCGGTGTGATCTTCCACCCAAATGAGCGCACCGAGTTGTTTTAATTTGCCGACAAAGTCGACGTATGAATCATTCAATCGTTCTGCATGAAGTAACGTCGATTCTCCAGACGCCTGAAGTGCTGATAAGACGAGTGCTGCGGCACTTCGTGCATCTGTACATTCCATTTCTGCGTTTGCGAGTTGATTTCCTCCGCGAATGACCGCCGAGGAATCTTCTAGCGTGATTTGCGCGTTCATTCGGCGCATCTCGGCGATATGTCGGAATCGTTGAGAATACAGTTTGTCCGTGACAACGCTCGTCCCGTCTGCCTTCAACAAAGCCGCTGACATGATCGGCTGCAAGTCGCTCGGATATCCTGAATAATGGAACACGCGAATGTCTGTCGGCAAGGATTGATTGGCGGTCACCGTCACCGACTCCTCGCCAACTTCCACTTCCGCACCATAATCCAATAGTTTTTGGATGACTCCTTCAAGGTGAGTCGAAATGACCGGTTGCACGGTCACACTCCCCGACACCGCGCCGAACATCATGAACGTTCCTGCCTCGAGGCGATCGGGGATTAACGTATGCGTACACCCATGCAAACGTTCGACTCCTTTGATACGAATCTCATCGGTACCCGCTCCACTCACGTGTGCGCCCATTGATGTGAGCATCGTTGCCACATCGACGACTTCAGGGTCACAGGCCGCATTTTCGATGACCGTCGTGCCTTTCGCCAAGACCGCCGCAAGCATCGCACTCACAGTTGCCCCGAACGACCGTAAGTCTAAGTAAATCCGATTCCCGACGAGTTCTTCGACCCGGACGTGATAGAGACCGGATTCATTCTCGACATGAATGCCGAGACGCTCCAACGCTTTCAAGTGTAAATCAATCGGTCGTGGACCAATCGCATATCCTCCAGGTAGCCCGACCGCCCCTTTTCCGAATCGAGCGGCGAAGACACCGAGTAAATACACAGCGGCACGGACTTTCCGCGTCTCCGAACCGAGGAGAGGCATGGCGACAGCTTCATTCGAATGAATGGTCATCCGTTCGCCCTCACGCTCGACCCGAACCCCTAGCTCTCTCAACAAGTTGACCATCACTTCTACATCTTCAATCATCGGGACGTTTTCAATCGTCACCGATTCTTCGGTAAGAAGTGCAGCCACAAGACAAGGGAGGGCGCTTTGTTTCGCTCCGCTAATTTCGACGGTTCCTTCTAATTTTTGCTGCCCAACGATATGGAGAATTTCCACGCTGATCAAAACCTTTCTACGACGGACTTATTTGGATTGAGCGTTGTTCCAATCCGCTAAAAACTGCTCAATGCCTTTGTCTGTGAGCGGATGTTTCATCATCTGTTCGATGACTTTGTAAGGGACTGTCGCAATGTCAGCCCCGAGGAGTGCGGCTTTCGTCGCGTGAACCGGATGACGTACCGATGCCGCGATGATTTCTGTCTCGATGCCATGAATCGCAAAGATGTTGGCAATCGTCTCGATGAGTTCGAGTCCATCTTGACCGATGTCATCCAAACGACCGATGAATGGAGAAACGTATGAAGCGCCGGCGCGCGCCGCGAGCAATGCTTGGTTCGCGTTAAAGATGAGCGTCACGTTCGTTTTGATTCCGAGCTCTTTAAACTGCTTCACCGCTTCCATTCCCGCAGGCGTCATTGGTACCTTTACCGTAATATTCGGCGCAATGGCAGCAAGTTCCTTTCCTTCTTCCACCATACCCTTTGCATCAAGTGCAATAACTTCCGCGCTGACTGAGAGATCCCCGACGATCTCACAGATTTCACGAAGTCTTGTATGGAAGTCGACACCTTCTTTCGCGACGAGCGACGGATTCGTCGTCACGCCCCCGATGACGCCCATCTGATGAGCTTGTTTGATGTCTTGCACATTTGCTGTGTCAATGAAAAAACGCATATGTGTCTCCTCCTCAATTTGTGATCGCTTACAATCTCTATTATGAGGAAAGAACAGGTGAATTACTACACCCTTTGTCAGATTCAGAGCCTGATGTCAGTCGGACATACAAAAAGTCGGTCCTCAAAGAGAACCGACTTGATCAAACAGGATTATGCTTGGTTGCTAGAACCAAACTCACGCATTTTGCCAGTTACGACGTTGTAGATCGCTTCGATCCCAGGTCCGATAACTTTACGTGGGTCATATACTTTCGAGTCAGCGTCAAGCTTCTCACGTACCGCACGAGTCCACTCTTGTTGGCACTCAGTGTTAACGTTGATTTTGCTGTGTCCGAGCTCGATTGCTTTTTTAACTTGGTGCTCAGGAATACCTGATCCGCCGTGAAGAACGAGTGGAGTTTGTGTCGCTTTCGCGATTTCTTCCATCTCTTTGAAGCCAAGCTTCGGCTCACCTTGGTATGGTCCGTGTACAGAACCGAGTGCTGCAGCAAGTGCATCCACTTTCGCTTCTTTAACTACACGTACACACTCTTCGAGGTCAGCGTATTGTACGCCACCGATGACGCCGTCTTCTTCGCCGCCAACTGTACCGACTTCTGCCTCAACAGAAGCGCCTTTAGCGTGCGCGTACTCGACAACTTGTTTCGTCATTTCGACGTTTTCGTCGATCGGGTGGTGTGAACCGTCGATCATGACTGATGTGAATCCAGCGTCGATCGCTGCTTTACACTTGTCGAATGAAGAACCGTGGTCAAGGTGGATTGCAACTGGAACAGTGATGTTGTAGTCGTGCATGAGACCTTCAACCATTTTGACAACTGTTGTGAAGCCACCCATGTACTTCGCTGCACCTTCTGATACACCGAGGATTACTGGTGATTTCTCGTCTTCCGCAGCGCGAAGAATCGCTTGCGTCCACTCGAGGTTGTTGATGTTGAATTGGCCTACTGCATACTTGCCTTCGAATGCTTTGTTAAGCATTTCTGTCATTGATACTAATGGCATAATGACATCCTCCTGTCTGTTCGCTATTATACACGTTTGGGAAAAGTTCCCCCGTGCAATTCGTTCCCATTATAACACACCGTAAAACATGTGCCTATGCTATTCGGGCATAGAAATGGCTTAGCGCAAGCGTTTACATATGTCATCTTGGTGACGAAACGTCAAATTTTCAAGACTTCCTTCACTTTTTCAATCATTCCGTATATATCAAACGGCTTCTCAAATTGCGCAGTAATTCCGAGACGACGCACCTCGTCAATAACCGTTTCTTCTCCGAACGCCGTCATGATCATGACAGGTGTCTCTAGTTCCTGTTCTCTCATCCGACGCAATACTTCGTGACCGAACATACGGGGCATGTTCATATCGAGAAGTACTAAATCGTATTGCTCTCGCTCTAAAAACTCCCAGGCTTTGATGCCGTCTTGCGCAGTGTCCACGTCAACCCCCATGTTCGTGAACACTTGTGCGAGCATCGTACGAATTCCGTCCTGGTCATCTGCAATCAACATCCGTGACATGTATGTCCCTTCTTTCATTCATCATTTTCCATAATCAAGCAATTCAACCATACCAAACTCGTCTCTCTTTCGCGATGCTTATCTTTTGAAATCAAGGGAACATTGGCTCGGATTCATCTTCTTGCTGTTCTTCTTTCAACTGTGCAGGTACTTCTAGCGCGTTCACGCGTTCATAATCGGTCACTTCAGGAGCTTCCTCTTTGACATACACTTTCAAAAAGTCTCCTTCTGCTAATAATGAAGGAGTCGCAATGGCGAGCGGTCGTTTCTTCCCATTTTCATCGTAGCCGATGAGATCGTACCGATATCCGTTCGATGTCTGTGTCGCCACTTCCGCGCTCGGGACCTTGACATAATACACATCGGCTAACAGACGATCCAGATTGACATAACGCCAGCCTACTATGAATAGAACGCCGATTAATAAGACGGCGATGAGCTTTCGTATCATAAACAGTTCTCCTTCAATGTAAGAGTGACTACTTATGAGATATACCGTTATTCCGAAGTCATGAAACCATTCCACAAAAAGAGGTTCATCCTGTTCAGAATGAACCTCTCGTGTGACGCGTTGGATATTATGATTCGACAGTCACTGGAACGACTGCGATTTCAATCTCTTTCTCGACCTCTTCACGTTCCTCTTTCAAACGCTCATCTGACCACTTGAAGACATCGGCCATACAGCGAAGGACACCGTCTTTATATTGACGGACGAAGTCGATATCGAAGAACATTGCGCCCGTGCGGCGAATTAAGAAGTCGATGGCACGAACGACTGATTCTTCTTCGATTCCGTAAACCAATTGCGCATAGACGATTTCAGGAAGGTCATATGCGTTCGCATCCATCCGTTCGATGACACGATCGATATTCGATCCGTATAGACGAACGAGTTCTTCCGCATGGTTTGCGTCTAAGCCATGATTTTGAAGTTCTTTTGTTTTCTTCTCAAGGAAGTCTTTGAAGCCTTTCGAACCGCCGACGTGACCACCTGACATCGGCATATGCTTCGTCCGGCTAGCCAAATAGACGACACCGTCTTCTTCTTTCAACAGTTTTGCGACGAGGTCGACGACCGTTTCCGACATCTTGCGATACCCTGTCAATTTACCGCCGGCAATCGTAATCAAGCCGCTGTCTGACTGCCAGATTTCGTCCTTACGTGAAATTTCAGAAGGGTCTTTTCCTTCTTCGTAAATCAACGGACGAATACCTGCCCAGCTCGACTCCACATCATCCGCTGTGACATGGACGTCTGGGAACATATAGTGAATGGCTTCTAAAATATAATCGCGGTCTTCCGTCGTCATGCGTGGATGCGCTTTGTTTTTATCGAAGAACGTATCCGTCGTTCCGACGTATGCTTTGTTTCCGCGTGGAATCGCAAAGACCATGCGACCGTCCGGTGTATCGAAATAGATCGCTTGTTTGAGCGGGAATTTCGACTGGTCGATGACCAAGTGAATCCCTTTCGTGAGGCGAAGCTGCTTCCCTTTTTTCGAGTTATCTTCTTCTCGTAACTCGTCGACCCATGGACCGGTCGCGTTGATGATTTTCTTCGCATAGACGTCATACGTCGACCCGTCAATCTGGTCTTCCACGTGTACACCGGCCACTTTGCCGTTTTCGTAAATCAACCCTGTCACTTTGGCGTAGTTCATGAGAAGCGCACCATGATTCGCCGCTTCTTTCGCCACTTCGATCGTCAATCGTGCATCATCTGTACGGTACTCGACGTAATAGCCGCCTCCGACCAAATCATCTTTTTTTACGAGCGGCGCCTTTTTGATGACCTCATCTGGTTTGAGCATCATGCGACGTTCTGCACGTTTTACACCTGCGAGGAAGTCATAAACCATGAGTCCAATCGATGTTGAGAAGGGACCGAACGTACCTCCCTTGTGCATCGGTAAGAGCATTTGTTCCGGTGTCGTGACGTGGGGACCATTCTCGTATACGATGGCCCGCTCTTTCCCGACTTCTGCGACGAGCGCTACTTCGAATTGTTTCAAATAGCGGAGTCCCCCGTGAACAAGTTTCGTCGAACGACTTGATGTCCCTGCCGCAAAGTCTTGCATCTCGAGGACAGCTGTCTTCATTCCACGCGACGACGCATCGAGCGCAATCCCCGCTCCGGTAATACCTCCACCGACAACAAGAACGTCATGACGTTCACTCGTCAGTTGTTCATATCGTTTCGCTCGTTCTTTCGCTGAGAAATTTCTGATTTCCATCTTATTCCCTCCTATAGTAAGTACGGTTCAATGAATAGAAAAAGAGACCACAACAAAAACAAGGCTTCCCCCTTCTGTTGTGGTCTCTCTATTGTCTCGAACCGAATATCAACTTTTCTCCTGTATTATACCCTATTCTTTTGAGTTCAATCATCTCTTACGCTTGAGCAACCTGTAATGTGTTCATTCACAAGCATCCGACTCGCATTTTTGAGTTGAGAAGCTTAGACTTCAAGGTATCATGTTGAAGGAGGATTTCAGATGAAACGTATGTTACAACCTTTTCAGTTCAAAAATGGCGTCGAAGTACCGAATCGCCTCGTATTGGCACCGATGACACATTACTCATCAGAACCAACGGGCGAAGTATCCGAGCATGAGCTCGCCTACTATCGGAAGCGGGCGCAAAACGTCGGGCTCGCCATCACGGCTTGCGCCTACGTGACAGAAGACGGGAAAGGGTTCCCGAACGCATTCGGGGTCAATGACGACAAATTCATCCCGGGTCTCCGTCAATTGGCGGAAAGTTTAAAAGCGGAAGGCGCAAAAGCCATCCTTCAAATTTTCCACGCAGGACGGATGTCACCACCTGAACTCGTCCCGAACGAACAACCTGTCAGCGCAAGTGCCGTCGCACCGGTCCGCGAAGGAGCCGCTACACCACGTGCCCTCGAGACGTCAGAGGTCGAAGCCATCATCGAGGCGTTCGGCGAAGCGACGCGTCGCGCCATCGAAGCCGGATTTGACGGAGTCGAGATTCACGGAGCGAACACCTACTTGATTCAACAATTCTTCTCACCGCACTCAAATCGCCGTGAAGATCGCTTCGGCGGTGATGTCCATGGACGTTTGACGTTCCCACGCGAAGTCATTCGCCGTGTCAAAGAAGCAGCCGCAGATGCAGAAGACTTCCTCGTCGGCTATCGCTTCTCACCAGAAGAAATCGAAGAGCCAGGCATCACGCTCGACGACACGGATGTGTTGCTCGATATGATTTTAGAAGAAGGCGTCGATTATATTCACGCTTCTCTCTGGAACTTCAATACGGCTTCCATGCGTGACGAGAACGTCACGGAACGTTCGATTGACCGCATCGCCAAACGCATCAATGGTGCCATCCCGCTCATCGGAGTCGGGCAACTTCAGCGTCCGGCGCAAGTCGAAGACGCACTCGAGGTCGTCGACCTTGCCGCACTCGGTCGCGAACTCATCATCGAACCGGAATGGCTTGAAAAAGTGAAATCGGACCGCGAAGACGAGATTGAGACAGAACTCGACTTGAACAAACAAGCCGAACTCGCTGTTCCCGCCCCACTCTGGAACGCCATCACGACTCGTGCCGGTTGGTTCCCGATTAAAGATCAAGAAGTGAAATAAATCGTTAGTATGCGACAGACATGTTTTGTGTCTGTCGCTTCTTTGTGCTCGCGGACACATTTTAGACACATATTCGACACATTTATATTTAATTTTCTTTCTAAATTTTATATATTCCACTTTTCACATTTATCACACAATTTTAATCTAGTATTGACGATGCGTTGGGTCAGTCTGTTTGATTTTTTGTTGAAAGGGGCATTCTATCCTAATGGCAGATCAACCAGTAGATATGAATTTACACCATGAACAACACCGTCAGTATCAGCAACAATTTAAACGCAAAACGGAAGCATTTCGACAGCAAAGCCAGGCCATTCAGCAACGAATGCAAGACTCTTCAGAATCACACGAACGAGCATTTACTAAAGAAATCGCGGAGCTAAAACAGCTAACGAAACGACATGCGTCTAAATGAGCATTCTTGATCGCTTCTACCCGCAAGGAAAGAAGTGAACCGTTATATGGAAAATAGAATCCGACAACAATTTTTAACCCATCTCGCCCGAGAGAACAATCATTTCACAGATCAAAGTTACGTGGAAAATTTTTACGAATTGGATGAGCAGATTATACGGGCTCTTCAAACCAATCAACTTCAATTAGCCAACACGTTGTTGGAGACATTGACACTCGATTTGTTACAGCATCCCATGATCGATGAATATCATGGGGTTCGGCTTTACTTTCGAGGACTCACCTATCATGTGAGTCGCCTTGTTCCTGTCTCGAATTCAAATGTTCAAACATCACTTGCCTACACGAGTGCGCTGTTGAGACTGGTCGATGAACTTCATACCCCACTCGATTTTGTCTATGCAATCCCTGTTGTTACAGAAGCACTGGCTACGATGATATCATTCATCTCGACACAAAGTTTTTCGGATCATCGCGTTCTGTCTGCCATTCGACTAATTGAGAAACACTTAACCGACCCCACTCTGTCTCCATCAAACGTAGCGACCGGAGTCGGGTTGTCGAACAATTATTTATCTTCCTTATTTAAACAAGAGACGGGTGAAACCATTTCAGAACGCATTCGCAGACGTCGGATCGAGGCCTCGATGAACGATTTAATCGTGACCTCGTTGCCTATTTGCTCTATTGCGAAGTCGTATTGTTTTTCATCGTGCACAACGTATATCAGTACATTTAAGACTTACAAAGACATGACTCCCCTACAATATCGTCAATCACACCATAAGAAAAAACGTTGAGGTTCATTTCCTCAACGTTTTTCATTCCACTCTTCCCGTAACATGCCCATCCGAATCGAATCATAGCGCTTCTCGTTCACGACACGCACTTGACGGATTCGACCTTCAAGCTGCATCCCTACTTTTTCAGCGACCCGCATCATCCGTTCATTCCCGGACCATGTCGTCAAGCCGACACGAACGACTGGTAGCGTCTCAAATAGATGCTCTGTCCATAGACGAAGGGCACGCGTCCCAACACCGCGATTCCAGCGATCGGACTGATGCAAGATGATGCCCATCTCGAGCCATTCTCGTCCGGCATCTTCGAAATAGTAAGAAACGGTCCCATAGACGGCGCCATCGACTTCAATGACCCACATGTCATCTTTTTGGATGAGCGTCTGCTCGATTTGCTGAAACTCTTCGTAGGACATCGCCTTGTGTTCGAAGTAAGGGGCGTCCCACTGTTTCCACTCCGGTGTCGCATCCCGATAAATCAATTCCCATAGTCGTGATAAGTCTTGTTCTTCAATCGGTCGAATGACCACTTCATTGTCTTGTCGCATCTTGTCTTCCTCTCTAAAGATCGTCATTACCTTATTCTTGTGTCCCGTTCGAATCCCCTTTTTTTCGCTTGCGCCAAATGAACGCGAGAATCAAGACGATCAAACTCGCCATGACGGAGGCGATCGCAATCGGACTCGAATCGGTCATAAACAATTGTCCGATGGAGACAGAATAGGCAAGCCCGAACGACGTGACGAGTTTTGCGCCGAACGCGATGACCGCGAAACGCGGGAACGGCACACGGCTGAATCCGGCCGCAAGACAGATCACCTCGTCCGGCAAAATCGGAATGATGAATAAGACGAGCAAGATACCTAGACCATACTTCTCGACATATCGATCGTACGTCTTCAACTTCTCCTCGTCGACCCAGCGGATGATTCGCTCACGACCAAATCGGGCCAACCCATACATGACAAAGATACCAAGCGTAGTCGAAATACTTCCGACTAAAGCCGCTCGAAACGGTCCGAGCGCTACACTTCCAATCGGCACACTGACCGCTTCCGGGACCGGTAAGGCAATCGGCTGTAAAAAGCTGAATGCCGCGAACACCCAGACCGCCTGTCGTTTATATTGTTCTAATAGACGATCTAATCCGTATGTGTCATAGAGAACAAGTCCGAATGAGACGTAATAGACGAGAACGAAAATCAAGAAGAGAGAAAACGTAATTTTCCACATCTGCTTCAGGATGACGTTCGAGCCGTCCCGAATCGCCCGTAGTAGTCCGACCGAGAGTGCGAGTAAGACAATGCCCGTCCACCCGAGTTGGTACGGTAATAGGAGGGAAGGCAAGACGATGAACGGCAACAGACTGAGCGCCACAAGCCCCAACCCGTATCCAAGATAAATCGAATGTCGTTCTTTCATGAGCCATCACCCTCTCCCCGTTCTACTTCTAGTGTACCCAGAAAGTGAAGGGGATGTATCCTGCCAAGGGCACCTTCTCTCTCATGCTTTTGATGTAGAAAAAACCACGATCCGCAATGGACCGTGGTGTTCAATCACTTATTCTCCAAGTGACGCTTGGATAAAGTCATGGAATAGACGTTGTGGACGTTCTGGACGCGAAATCAACTCTGGGTGGAATTGTGATGCCACGAACCACTTGTGTTCTGGAATCTCAATGATTTCTACGAGACGACCGTCCGGGCTCGTACCTGAGAACTTGAAGCCTTCTGCTTCAAACGCTTCACGGTACTCGTTGTTAAACTCATAACGGTGACGATGACGCTCGTAGACGAGCTCTTGATCGTATGCGGCGTGTGCGTTCGTCCCTTTTTCGAGTTTACATGGGTAGAGTCCGAGACGGAGTGTGCCGCCAAGGTCTTCGATGTCCTTTTGCTCTGGAAGAAGGTCGATGATCGGGTACGGTGTCGATGGATCGATTTCAGCCGTATGGGCACCTTCCAACTTCAAGACGTTACGGGCAAACTCGACCGTCGCGAGTTGCATTCCGAGACAGATTCCGAAGAATGGGACGTTGTTTTCACGAGCGAAACGTGTCGCTTCGATTTTCCCTTCGATACCACGTTCTCCGAATCCACCAGGAACGAGGATACCGTCAGCATCGCCGAGGATGTCTGAGACATTTTCAGCTGTCACGTCTTCTGCATTGATCCAGTCGATGTCGATGTCCGCGTTGAACGCATAACCTGCATGCTTGAGTGCCTCTGCGACTGAGATATACGCATCACGCAACTCGACGTATTTCCCGACGAGTGCGATTTTCACTTTCTTCTCAAGGTGTGTGACCGTGTGAACGAGCTCTTTCCAAGCCGTCATGTCAGCAGCCGGTGTGTTGAAACCGAAGTAGTCGTTGACGAGTTGGTCCATTCCTTGTTTTTGAAGGTTGAGTGGTACTTCGTAAAGTGTCGACGCATCTTGCGCTTCGATGACCGCCTCTTTGCGCGTATCACAGAAGAGTGCGATTTTCTCACGCATGTCTTCCGGAATATCGTGCTCTGTACGGAGAACGATGATGTCTGGCTGAATCCCGTAGCTGCGAAGCTCTTTGACGCTGTGTTGTGTCGGTTTCGTCTTCATCTCACCTGCCGCACGAAGGTAAGGAACGAGCGTACAGTGAACGTACATGACGTTCTCTTTCCCGATGTCATTTTTTACTTGGCGAATGGCTTCGATGAACGGAAGAGATTCGATATCTCCGACTGTTCCACCAATCTCTGTAATGACGACATCAGCGTTCGTCTCACGTCCTGCACGGAAGACACGGTCTTTGATTTCATTTGTGATATGTGGAATGACCTGAACCGTTCCACCGTTATAGTCTCCACGACGCTCTTTCTTCAAGACAGTCGAATAAATGCGCCCTGATGTGACGTTCGCGTTTTGCGACAAGTTGATGTCGATGAAACGCTCGTAGTGTCCGAGGTCAAGGTCAGTCTCAGCGCCATCATCTGTGACGAATACTTCTCCGTGTTGATACGGGCTCATCGTACCTGGGTCAATGTTGATGTATGGGTCAAACTTTTGAATCGTCACGTTGAGTCCTCGATTTTTGAGTAGACGCGCGAGTGAAGCTGCCGTGATCCCTTTACCGAGCGAAGATACTACCCCGCCTGTTACGAAAATGTACTTTGTCATGTTTCTTTCTCCTCTCTTGAATACCAACCATCGGGAAACGAAAAAACAAAAAAAGCAAAAGTGCCCCCAAAGATGGAGGACACTTTTGCTGCATCGTTACGTGCTAAACTAGCCCATGACTAATTTACGCCAGAGACGATACAGTCGTCAAGATATTATTTTTTCTTTTTTTCAAGTCGGTGAAAACGACTAAAAAAGAAAAAGAGACACGCCTAGCCGGGCGCGATGCCCGGCTTTTTGCGGTCTCTTATAAATCATCCTCGTCTTCGAGATCGAGGTCGTCGTCCAAGTCGTCATCCTTGAAGTCATCAAGGCCTTCTACTTTTTCTTCTTCGTCCTCATCGTCAAATTCAGATGAATCATAATCTTCTACTTTTGCGAATACATCCAAGTCATCTTCGATATCGACGATGCCTTCGTCTGCTTCTTCGAACTCTTCTTCGAATTCGTCAAGTTCACCACGTTGACGTGCTTCGATGACGAGATCCTCATCCGACTTGTCGAATGGGTACCAAACGCGAAGCGCCCAACGGTTTGCTCCCAAGTTGACGAACAACCCGTCGATGTTCAAATCGGTGTAAAGTTGTGCGATTTTCTCGAGCTCTTCTTCTTCACTCGCAAACGTATAGTTTTGCTTGATCTTTTCGCGAATCTCATCAAAAGAAACAGGCTGCTCGCCAGTTTCTTGGAGAAGTTCATAAACGAAATCAATCAACGATTTATTCATTAAAGGACACTCCTTTTCCGTCACTAGTTAAACATCACTCCTCATTATAAACAAAAGCGATATGAAAAAGCTAGAGAAAATTATGATTCATTGGATACCTCGGCTCGAACACGGAACCAATAAACAGTGATCAACCCGATATTGAACAACCACGTCAGTCCGAGAACGCCGAACATCCAACCTCGTGGGATTTGGAACGACAATTCCGCATTGACGGTCTGTCCGACGTACAAACCGTATCCTAACAATCCGACCATCAAGAACGAATACGATACGACCATTCCGAATCGCTTCCACAATTGAATGAGCAGCGAGGCAAACTCTTTGTTTTCCCCGTACTCTTCGAATAAGTAAGCATGACTGACACTTGAATACATGGTTTGTGTATAACCACTGACAAATAATACTGGTATGAATGCGAGAGGTTCGATAAACCCTAGAAAAAAAACCAAAGAGGAAATGAGTAACACAAGATAAGGATGGCGCGCAAAATCAAATATATGACCAAACAAGATCCAACCAATCACGCCGGCTAAAAACGGAACGAACACATATATCATTAGCACTTGGAACGAATAGAGAGCAATGCTGACAAATACAGCACCAATCAACGTCCAACCGCCGAACAACCCGATGACAAATGACAATAATTGAACTTGGCGCGTTCGACTCGCCCCAATGAAGGCCCGAACTCGTTTTTGGAATAACAACCAACCCACATATGCTAACAAAATAATCATCAGACTAAACACTTCAATGTAGCCTCGCGCTCCTTCCAAGAGACTAAGGAGACGACTAATCAACGTAAAGACGGTGACCGCGATAAAGGCGCGGAGAAAAGAACGGGTTTCAAACTGCCATGTCGCAGATTTTTGAAGAGGCAACTTGCGTACGAATAGCCAAGGCAAAATCAGACTCACTAAGAATAAGGCGATGGCAAGATTGTACGACTGCGTCAACGCATAAGAGAACACAGCGATCCAGCCGACTAATGCGAGGACTAATGGTAATGAACTGCCACTTTCTTCATTCGAGTCAGCTTTCGCAGCAGACTTCAGTTCATTCAATTGCGATAAAATCGTCGTCATGATGGTACCGACTCCAATCGAGCCGACGCCTACAAAAAATGCGCTCCATTCAATGGCACGATCAATTGGAAGCACAAAACACACGAGACCGACGACAAGGACAGACAAAGCCATTAAAAACGTATCCTTTGAGCCACGTCGTCCGATAACATAAACCCACAACAAGAGTCCTGACATGCTCGATACGTAAAAAATAAGGAACGGAATCAATCGTCCGACCCCTTCTTCGACTGCCATGATGGATAAAAACAAAATTTGGGGAAGGATTTGGCTACTGAGCGCGCTGACAATCGTCAACAAAACAACCATATTTTTCACGGTTCGCACCCCTAACTCAAGATTGAATATTCTGCTCTTCCATCACCTTTTCCCATATCCATTTATCGGTGAACCTTTTTCAAAACACATCAACTTCTCAGTTTCTTCACACTTCTGCCGATATAGAAGAGAACGCCAATTTTAATGTAAATAGAAGGAGAATAAACATATGGCACTTTTTCGTAAGACAACCTCAACAGATTTCGTCGCTTCCGAAGGTTTTCCCGACATTCAGACAATCGCCAAGCCATCTGACTCGAGTTTGAGCGGACGTGCTCACTATATGGGGTATACGGCCTCTCAAGTGAAGCGCCTACAAGACATGGCTCCACTCGTGGAGTCCGTGCTAGATGAAGTACTTGAAAACGTACTCGATCACTTAATGCTCCAACCCGAAATGGTCAGAATCGCGAACGCCTCATCGACGAGAGATCGTTTAAAAAACGTATTCGCCGATTACTTTCGTAGTTTGTTGACGGGGAACATCGATGACAAATTCTTAGCCATGCGAAAACGAATGGGACAGACACATCACCACTTCGCGGTCCCTGTCGTCTGGTTCTTGGCGACGTATTCTGCTTTCAACACACTACTTGTCCCAAAAGTCGTCGAGACGTATCAACATGACCCGGCTACTTTGACAGAATCTCTTTTGGCGTTATCACACGCGATGAACTTAGACGCACAAATCGTTACCGAACAATACGTCAACGCCCGACTCGATGAACTCGAGTCCGCAAACGAGGCCCGTGCCACATTGTTAAGCGACGTCTCACGCGTCAGTGCAGAAGTCGCTACGACGATGGACCGAACAGGGCAAGCGATGTCTGAAACAAGTAATCGCGCGCACCAAGTTCTTGCGGAAACGGAGCAAACGGAAAAGATGAGTCGTCACTTGATGACGTTGACACATACGAACGGCGAACAAATCGAACAGATGGAAGTCGAATTCAAACAATCTGCCACTTATGTAGACACTTCGCTCGATCGCATCACAGCTCTAAAAAATGGTTCTCAAGAAATCGTCAACATGACGCGAAGCATCGAACAAATCGCCAACCAAACGAACTTGCTCGCCCTAAATGCCTCAATCGAAGCGGCTCGAGCGGGTGAACACGGGAAAGGATTCGCTGTCGTCGCCACCGAAGTGCGCACACTCGCGGAGAACGCGAAACAACTGAGCAGTCAAATCAATGCGCTCATTAACGAAAATGAAGCCAATATCGCAGCACTCTTTGATCAAATGGGACATATGCATCGGACGAACGATGAAGCCATGCGTCAATTGAATGACGTCAAGGCTAGTTTCTCGACCGTTCAAGAAGAAATGGGGCAATACGTCCTTTCGTTTGAACGGAACAAACAAGATCTCGGACAGATGGTTGAAACCATTTCATCCATCAACGAGACGACACAAGGTTTGTCTCATTTGACCTCTTCGCTTCTTTCCACAGCTGAAATGCAATAAACAAATAAGGCACGGTCCGCGGACCGTGCCTTCCTGCATTATTGTACAACCGGTTCTGGTATCTCGATGGCTTTCAGCGAACGATCGAGTAATTCGACGACGTCGAACGTGCCGACCGTCTCATCGACTTCCTTCGCTTTCGTTCCATCAGACAACATCGTCAAACAGTACGGACATGCCGAACCGATGACCGTCGGTTTCGTCTCAAGCAATTGTTCCGTCCGGGCCACGTTTACACGTGTCCCGACTTTCTCTTCTTGCCACATGAGACCACCACCGGCTCCACAACACATGCCGTTTTCACGGTTACGTGTCGCTTCGACGAGTTCGACACCCGGAATCCGTTCGAGGACGAATCGTGGTGCATCATAAATGCCGTTGTAACGACCGAGGTAACATGAGTCGTGATAGACGACACGTTCGTTCACTTGAAGATCCGGCTGAATCCGACCCGTATCGAGCAATTCGGCGAGTAACTCCGTATGGTGATACACTTTCACACCATCAAGTCCGAAGTCTGGATACTCATTTTTGAATGTGTTGTAGGCGTGTGGGTCAACCGTGACGATCTTCGTCACCCCATACTTCTCAAACAATTTAATGTTCGCTTCGGCGAGTTCTTGGAAGAGTAACTCGTTTCCGATTCGACGAGGTGTGTCCCCTGAGTTCTTCTCTTCGTTTCCGAGAATGGCGAATGAAACGCCCGCCTTGTTCAAGACGCTCGCAAAGCTCTGCGCGACTTTTTGGCTACGGCTATCGTAAGATCCCATTGCGCCGACCCAGAAGAGGTATTCGAATTCTTCGCCTGCTTTTTTCTTCTCTTTTGCCGTCGGAATGACGAGTTCTGTATCCTTGCGCCAGTTCTCGCGTTCTTTCCGGTTCATTCCCCATGGGTTTCCTTGACGCTCGATGTTTGCGACCGTGCGCTGCGCCTCCGGATCCATCTTCCCTTCCATCATGACGAGGTAACGACGAAGGTCGATAATTTTATCGACGTGCTCGTTCATGACCGGACATTGATCTTCACAGTTTCGGCATGTCGTACACGCCCAGATTTCTTCTTCCGTGATGACGTTGCCGATCAATTCGTCTGCGACGAGCATATGGCCATCTTGCGCCGCTGCTGCGATTTCAGCACCTTGCGTGTTTTGGAACATGAGTGCCGGTGCCCACGGTGATTTTCTTGTGACCGCCGCACCTTTCATATTCATATGGTCACGAAGTTTGACGATCAAGTCCATCGGCGACAACATCTTCCCTGTTCCCGTTGCCGGACATACATTCGTACAACGTCCGCACTCGACGCAAGCGTACAAGTCGACGAGTTGCTTCTGGTTAAAGTCTTCAATCTTGTTGACCCCGAAGACGATTTCTTCATCTGACTCTTCTGCTTCTTCCATCGCTGAAAAATCAACTGGTGCCAAGCGACCGACTTTATGTGTGCGCCCGAGCCAGACGTTGAGCGTCCCGGCAATCAAGTGCGCGTGTTTGCCTTGCGGGATGTAGACCATAAAGCTGAGTAAGAATAAGAGGTGCATCCACCAAAAGACGACGAACAAGGCGAAAGCGACCGATCCTGGTACCCAAGCAAACGCTGAACCGATGAGTGTCGCAACCGGTTCACCCCACATCGGAAGCTCTTCTTTATAGACGAGGTAAAACCCGTTCCCGAACAAGACGGAAACCATCAACCCGCCGATGAAGATGAGGGCGAGACCTGCTAAAAAGTTTCGTTTCAAGCGCACGAGCTTCTCGACGTAACGACGGTAGAATCCCCAAACGACCGCGACGAGAATCATGAGCATAACGATTTCTTGCATAAATGTGAAGATTGGATAGAGTGGACCGAGCGGGATATGTGGGAAACGTGTTCCGACCGCTAGTCCTTTCCAAATAAAATCAATCGCCCCGAATTGGACGAGGATAAAGCCATAAAACATCATGACGTGAATGGCGCCACTCTTTTTATCCTTTAACAATTTCTTTTGACCGAACACGTTGATCATGACCTGTTCGAGTCGTTCTTTGTTCGTTTGGCTCCATTCTGCCTTCTTCCCAAGCTTGATGAATGTATAACGCTGATGAACCAGCGAAGCAAATAAATACACCCCATAGCCGAGGACGAGCAAGAATAGAATCCAGTTGACGATTAAAAATGTAGACATCCCCAAAACTCCCCCTTTTGAAAACGGATTCAATCTTGAATTCAGTATATCAAATGATGAATGAACAGTCATTCATTTTTGTGAAGTTCTCGTCAGAAGTTTAGAAGATGTTTCAAGATGAGCAATAATCCCCCATAACTACATACGGCCAAAACGAATGTGCGGAAGTGTAGATTTCGGTCGGATGGGAGTTCAAACTTCACGATATTGAGAATCATCGCCCCGGCCACGAACGCAAAACAGAGCGCTTCGACGTGCGCGGCCAAGTCAATCCAGCGTGAAAAAAACCCACCGAGCAAAATTCCACCGCTCAACAAGTAGCGTCCTTGTCGCATATAACGTTCACCATAGTGCCGGTTCAAGTCATGCCCGAGTGCCAAAAAGTGGACACCGAGCGCCGTCGCATAGAAGCTTCTCGCAACGAACGTCACGGAGTCGGCCGTCACCACATACGCTGAAAATGTCATGTATGCCGTGAGCAAGGTCACCTGCAGCCAATACGAAACGGCCCGATCGACCGCTTCATCTTGGAAGTGAGGCGTCCGAACGAACCGCATCGTACCGTAGAACAACGTAAACCCGATGAGACTGACGATGTAAATCTCTGAAGGTAAGGCCAGATTCAACCAATCGACGCGAAGCGTGTCCTGGCGTTTATTCAGCGACGGCAAGAGATACATGAAGAAGTACGTGATGGCGACCCCGCTCGAGAAAGAGAACCACTTCTTTGAAGGAACGGTCTCTTCCCGGAACAAATAGATGCCGAAGAAGTTAATCAGCGCCAAATAGATGATGATCCAGTTCGCCATCTCGTCTTCATCCTCTCAAGTCAATCCAAAACCGCTCAACGATCGTCCCGTCTTCTTCCGTATACGGTGTGTCCGCGACGCCTCCATTGTTTAAAATGACCTGACGGGAAGCGACGTTTGTCCGGTTACACGTAATGAGTGCACGCTCAATACCTAGCTCTTTCACTTTCTCAAGCGCAAGTTGTAATTGAATCGTAGCGAGTCCACGTCCGCGCGCACTCGGCTTTACTCCATATCCGACATGCCCGCCAATCTTCAAGAGCGATTCATTCAACTCGTGACGAATGTTCGCCGCCCCGAGAAGCTCCTCTCCGTCCGTGAGCCAATACGTCGTGCTCGGAACCCAGCCTTCCTCTATGTTCTCACGTAACTCTTTCTGACGTAACGTGTTGACGTACGCCTCGAAGTCTGTCGTTTCACGGTCCACCGAGGTCGGGACGATCCGCTCATCCCGTTCGTACCATTCCTCTAAAAATGCGAGAATCTGTTCTTTTTGTTCGACAGATGTCTTGATTAGTCTTAACATCACATTTCCCCCTTTATTCATTTCCATTCGCGCTCTCTAAATGGATTTCCTTGTTCCTTCATCTTAGAGAACGCACAATCGAAATAAAATGGACGTTCTCGTCGAAGTGTGTCCCCTTTCAACCATAAAAAAAAGTGCCATCCTGTTCGGATGACACTGTCGGTATGCTTATTCTTCGAGTCCGAGACGTTGCGGCATGTGCGGAGCGAGTTGTCTCGCTTCTTCTAACCGTCCTGCTTCGACGAGCGTATGGAAATGTAAGAACTGTTCGTGCGATGCATCGCTGATGGCTGCCAAATAATCGACGTACCGATCGTAGACCGCTTTGTCTTCTGGGCGTGCCTCGATGAGTGCGATATACAGGCGAACGGTATCCTCTCCGTAAAGGAGCGGGAACTCATCGTTCAATTGAAGCAGTTTATCGATCGAATCGACATCGACACCGTTCTCCTGATCGTAGTGCGTGATGACTTGTTCGGCGTGGTCCTCGAGGCGACCACGCCACTCTTCATACTCTTCTTCGTTCGTTTCGAGCATCTCGAACCAGTCTTCATTCAACATCTCTTCAATCTTGTTTACGCGTTCTGTAAAGTTCATCAGTCTTCTCCTCCTTCAAATGTCCATGTGACATGTACTTCATATATGCCAACATCTTCTTCATTCATGGACAACTCATATACGAACGTACATGATTCTTCTGACACATCGAGGCGCGATGTCGTCGTCGCCATCGTCATCGACATATATGGATTCTTGTATAAGCTTTGCGTGAAGCGACCTTCGATGAAGGAGTGATTCATCTCGATCGGTCCTTTACAGATCAGCGCCAATCGTTCCGGCGTGTACTTGATTGTCGTCGGGACCGGTCCGTCCTCTTGTTGTTGGTCAAACATTAAAATAAAGCCAGTCTTCAATGGATAGTATAAACCGTCAGCCGAGAGCTCGATCGCCTCTGGCATGTCACTCATCCGTGTTGTTTGCTGGACACGCACGCGAAGTGGTTCAATCGCCATGCTCATCCCCCTTTCCGTCAATTCATCGTACCATATGTGGTAGGAGTCGTTCTATCGACGGCGCTAAGTTTTCACGTAGACGAGATGATCTACCCAATCTTCGTTCTCAAAGATAAATCCTTTTCTCGTACACTCATACGACATGCCGACACGCTCCGCGAGACGAATGGACGCCTCATTGCCGAGATTGATATGTGCCTCGATTCGTTGAAAGTTCAACTCGTCAAAAGCGATGCGCATTGCCAGGTCGACTGCTTCTGTGCCATATCCCTGGCCCCAATGCTGATTATGAATCGTATACCCGACCCTCCCCCATTGAAACGCATCTCGCGCAAGAGTAGAAAAATCCACCATACCAAGGTGTGTCCCATCGTCGAGTCGGAAAATGGCGAAGACATGTGCCTCGTCTTCAAGCGCAAGTGACTGATGATTGTCGACTAGCTGGTCAAACCAAACGGACGTACAGTCGCTCATGTCTAATTTCCCAGGGTCATACTCATGTTGCGAAACAAGACGATTGGTAAATCCACTTAACCACGCGTCATAATCTTGCTTCTCTAACGGTCGTACGACGATTCGATTCGTTTTTCGTTGATGTGTAAATCGGTTCAATCTCTCAGGTCCCCTTCCTATTGGTTTTATACAGTCAGAAAAACTTCTTCCACTTTCCTTCCGAAATCACATCGACCTTTCCTTCATTCACACGAATTGCGGTCTCGTCGTCAATCGCATAAGCAGGTGCCTGTAACGCTTCCGCCCACTCTGCCGCATCTCGTGACGTGTTCTCCGGGAGCATCTCGTGGTCAAGGTGCGGAAAGATTGAGAAGTCGACAAACCCTAACGTCTCATCGTTTTGGTCGTCGGATGCGCGCCATCCGACAAATGCTTCCCCGATTCGTGGTGTCATCACCATGCTACCTGCGCTCAATCCGACATACACGCCTTCCCAAGATGGGAGTAATGCCACCACCCCGGACTGTTTCATCCAGTGATGTAAAAAGAGCGGATCGCCACCGTTCACCAATAACACGTCCGCCCGTTCAAATGCCGGTCTCCATACCGATTCATCGATACTCGGGAGCGCGCTCAGTTCGAGCACCCCGATTGATTTCCAACCTAACTCACACATCGGTGTCGAGAAATCTCCGTTAAAAAAGTTCCATGCGTGCTGCGTTCCACCGTTCAACGCATAGATGGCTGTCGGGATACAGAGTGCCTCACACTCTTCAATCGGCTTGTCTAATAACTCCAGAAGCGCTTGTTTGATGCTTTCATTCTTTATGCCTGCTGACGTTAATAACAGTTTCATCTACGTCTCCTCCTTCTTCATCTCCCTATAAGGAGTTCGCATGAGTCGCCGTCATCCCCTTTGTTCAACAAAAAAGGTCGTAGACGAATTCTCGTCCACGACCTTGGGGTTCTGAAAAATTAGCTGACTTTATACACGCGGCCTTCGAACGGCTTCAAGTGAAGAAGCGTCGATTCTGCATCGCCCTCGACCGGCATGTTGCTCAAGACGACATCTTTCGCACGAAGTGTCTGGTCCATATCGAACATCGTCTCTTTCGCCGTCAAGTTCGTGACGACAAGGTACTGCGTATCACCGAGTGTACGCGTATACGCATAGACTTCCGGGTGATCTGGTAAGACGACATCATACGCCCCGTATACAAACGTCTCATCGTCTTTACGGAGTTGAATCATCTCTTTATAGAAGTTAAAGATAGAGTCCTCGTCTTCAAGCTGTGCTTCGACGTTGATGTCTGTATAGTTCGGGTTGATGCCGACCCATGGCTTCTCTGCGAACGTGAAGCCGGCGTTCGGTGCATCACTCCACTGCATCGGAGTGCGTGTGTTGTCGCGTGACGAGTTCCACGTGATGCGCATCATCTCGTCATGACTCTTCCCTTGCTCGACGCCGATATAGTAGCGATTGCGTGTCGCGATATCGTCATATTGGTCGATTGAATCGAATTTAACGTTCGTCATCCCGATTTCTTGACCTTGATAGATAAATGGCGTTCCTTGCATGAGGAAGTACATCATCGCAATCGACTTCGCGCTTTCTTTCCAGTAACGCTCATCGTCTCCCCATTTCGAGACCGTACGTGTCTGGTCATGGTTTTCGACGTAAAGGGCGTTCCATCCGTCAGCTTCAAGTCCTTTTTGCCATTTCGTCAATACGTTCTTCAAGTGGACGACATCGAGTTTCGAATCGGCGTCCTCACTCCATAGGTCCATGTGTTCGAATTGGAAGACCATGTTCATCTTCCCTTCTTTTTCACCGACCCAAAGGTGTGCATCGTCAGGTGATACACCGTTCGCCTCACCGACTGTCATGATGTCATGTTTATTGAACGTCTCGTCACGAAGCTCTTCTAAATAATCGTGAATCCCGTCCACGTTCATGTGCATCTCGAACGACGGTACAAAGTCGAGGTCGTTCGGGTTCGGCAAGTCGGCGAACGTCGGATTCTTGCGGATGTGGCTGATCGCATCGACACGGAACCCGTCGATTCCTTTTTCGAGCCACCAGTTGATCATGTCGTATACGGCTGTACGCATCTCAGCGTTTTCCCAGTTGAGGTCCGGCTGTTTTTTCGAGAAGACGTGCAAGTAGTATTGCTCCGTCGCTTCATCGAATTCCCAAGCCGAGCCACCAAAGATCGATTCCCAGTTGTTCGGCTTCGATCCGTCTGGTTTCCCGTCGCGCCAGATGTACCAGTCACGCTTCGGATTGTCTTTTGAGCTCTTCGATTCAATGAACCAAGGGTGCTCATCCGACGTATGGTTGACGACGAGGTCGAGCAACAGTTTCATACCGCGCTGATGCACTTCGTCCAATAAGCGGTCGAAGTCTTCCATCGTACCGAATTCGTCCATGATGTCCTGATAGTCACTAATGTCATACCCGTTGTCATCGTTTGGCGATTTATACATTGGGCAAATCCAGATGACGTCAATACCGAGGTCTTTCAAATAGTCGAGCTTATCGATGATTCCTTGAATGTCTCCGATTCCGTCTCCGTTCGCGTCATAAAAACTGCGCGGATAAATCTGATAGGCGACGGCTTCTTTCCACCAGTTGCGTTTAAGCGTTTGTGTTTGTTGTTGTTCTCGTTGTAAAAGTTGCATGTGATCTAGATACTCCTTATCCCAAAACTCACTGCTCATCATTTATAATTATCTTATTCGTGCTGTGAACTTTATATCATTAGCGCAATCGTTTGCACGATGCAATAAATTTATCTTACCAAAAAACATTCGATGATACAAAGATGTTTCATCAGCATACTCAACGTGTACCCTACACGATTTTGAAAAGAAATGAAAGCGAGGTGCCTCATCATGTTTCGATTTGCGACACTTGATGATTTTTCAGCCATCGACCAATTAATTGTAAAGAAAGCGAAAGAGTTTCAGACAGCCGGGAAATCCCAATGGGTCAAATATTTAGAGCCGAGTCACTCGGATTATGTCCGCCACGATTTAACGAAAGGGACTGTGTTTGTGTATGTACGCGACAATCAAGTCGTCGGTGCGGTCAGTCTCATCCCACCGACCGATTGGGATCTTGCTCTCTGGGACAACCCGAACGGTGCCGTCTACTTGCACCGACTCGTCACGGACTCGAACGTAAAAGGAGAACGCATCGGCGAGCGTCTGATGCAGTACGCCCTCTCTCACACTGCCTCGACCGTCCGATTGGATTGCGTGGCAGACAACACGTTCTTGAATGAATATTATCCACAGTTCGGCTTCCGTTACATCGGGGAGCGGAATGGATTTTCGTTATTTGAAAAACAGGCTTGACCTTAACGTGACGTCAACCTTTACGCTTGTGCTAAGGAGGTGAAGGGATGTATACGATTCAACAACTTGCGTCACTCGCCGGAACGACGACACGGACGCTTCGCCATTATGACGCGATCGGTCTCCTCGTCCCTACACGAGACGACAACGGCTACCGACGTTATACGTCAAGCGACGCCGAACGTCTACAGCTCATCTTACTGTATCGAACACTCGACGTTCCGCTCGACCAAATCGGACAATTGCTCGATGCATCGACGTTTGATCGAGTCGAAGTATTGAACGAACATGTCGAGGCGTTACGACAAAAAGCCGCCTATTTCGCGCAACTCGCGAAGACGGCGGAAGCGACCCTCACCTCACTCAAAGGAGGGATTCCGATGGAAGACAAATCATTGTTCAAGGGATTGTCTTATGAGGAGATTCAAGCACATGAGGCAAAACATCAAGATGAGGTAATTGAGCGTTGGGGAGACAGTTCTGCTTACAAAACCGCGCAAGAACGAGCTGCGAAGCGTTCGAAAGCGGACTGGGAACGCATGAATCAGATGCAACTCGATTTGATTGCGCCACTCGTCGACTTGTTTCGTTCACAAGTCGCAATCGAGGATGACCGGGTTCAATCGATTGTGAAAGACAATCATCTGTTCATCCACACACACTTTTATGACTGTTCGCTCGATATGTTCAGCGGACTCGGACAGATGTATGTAGCGGATGAGCGATTCACCGCCTATTATGATCGCTTCGAACCAGGTCTTGCATCGTATTATAACGAAGCCATCCAATATTATTGTATCGCCAACAGTTAAAGTCCAAGCCTCAGGCTTGGACTTTAATTTGTCGTCGGTCTAGTTGTACGAGATCTAGTGTTTCGATGTGTCGACGCAACATCGGTAACACCGTGGTCAATTGTAAATAAGGATAGGTGGCAAAATTGTCGCTTCCGCCTTTATAGATGACCGCCCGATCGAGAACGCGCCATCCTTGTGTCGTCCATTGTTCGAGCGTCGCCTCACAAAAAGAAGGCACGGATTGAATCGCCCAATAGGCTTGTAGCTGCCCTTTCGCCATCGATGGACGAACGGTGATGATAGGGCATGACAACTGGTTCAAACGACTCGACTCGATTGGACCGGTTTCATGAATCACGAGCAACTTCGGTTCAAGTCGTTCGAGCCACATGAGCGTTTTGTCATCATTCAAGGATGAGACATGGATGAGGTGATGAGGAGGAATCGGAGAATCCTGTAACGGATAACGCTCTCTCACTTCTCGAATACGCGCTTGACTCGTCCATTTCATATATGGCGTCGCCCATCGAATATATAGATGAGTAATCCACTGTTTGAGCGACTGCGGTCGATGTTCAGTGGGACCGTCTTCTTGAATGACATGTGTCACGCCTAAATCGCGGATCGCGTGATAAATATGCTTAGACGTTTCATGCTCACTAATCAGCAGAACAATCGGTCGAACCATATAGACGACACCTCCATCCTAGGATTATCCGTGTCCTTGTCGCGAAACATGGACTTGTTGATTACAATAATCCGCAACCTCTTCCATCGACAAACTCATCCATCCGTACTCTTTCTCAAGCACTTTATAATGTTTGAGAATAGCCTCAAGCATGTTAACGTTCTGTTCAATGTTTTTTCCAAAGTTGTGGGGATGCCACCACAGATGATAAAGTTCACCTCGTTTGGCGGCTTGTGTCATGCTTTGCTTAATTCGACGAAGCTTTAAAATTTCCACTATACGTAAAGATGGAACGTATGGACGCAGAAAACGACTTGATGGAACGTTGTATGGGTGAGTCTGTTGGATTGAATTCCATGTAGACGTATGATGCCCTGTCAAATTGATGTACGCATCAAGCAACCGAATCGCACGTCGTAATAGACCTTCATCCCCGCGGGCATCAGGATGATAGATACGATGTTGTTCGTTACCACGATATACTTCTATCCCTAGCATGCCCGCAGCTTCATGAAATGCTCCATCCGATTGATTCCGTGGGTATACTATGCTTCGAATCGGTAAGTTATGAAGAGCTCCCACTCGTTTTGCCGCTTCAATATCGGCTTTAAACGCTTCAACGGTAACACCTTGCTCTAAACATGATAGGTGTGAGAAAGTATGAGTTCCAATGGTTTGATGAGGCGTTTTCATAATTTGATCAACTAACGATTTTCCAAAATGGTACGGATCCGTTCGCTCATTTTCTCCAATCTGTTTCAACCATTCATAAGAGGAGTACTTAGGTTTAACATAATTCGGTAGACGTGTTGGTAAATGAAGAAGTAGTTCAGTTTTCGATTCAAAAAATAGAAATCCTACCGTAGACCATGTCACGTGCATGCCGTATGTCGTAAAGAGTTCCAGTAAACGAGGCACGACTTGACGAACACCTAAGATATTCTCACCGTACTCCTCTAGCGTGACCGCATCAAACGTACCCCAGTTCAGTTCGAAGTCTAGTGAGATGACAAACGCCCCATTCATTCGATTCACTCCCTTCCTCTCCCTTCTGATTCATAAATTCCAAGTTCATCAAGTGCGCTTTTCCATGAACCAAAACGTCTTGACACTTTTGCAACGCTCGGTTTCTGAAATCGCTTTGCCCATTTTTGATATGTGATTGCATTAAATGGCTTCAAAATACGATATGCCTCAAACAACGCTTGAACCATCTCTACTTTTTCGCGCTCTGGCTGAACAGTAAAGTGTTGTTCTTCTAAACGCTCGACCGCTTTGACTGCGAGACTCCACGACCCGAAGTGGGTAATAATATCGCCTAATGAAGGAACACTTCGTCCTGATGCCCAGTGCCGATATTGAGCACTTGTCAGTTTTCCTTCTTCTGTCGATGCGAGCCGAAGTGCCTGAATCATATCATGGGATTCATAACGTCTGATTTCTAACAATCCCGATGCTTTCAGGGCATTCGTCCATGTCCCATATACAGATAAAATGTCTAGAAACGTGGGAGCATTTTTCCCTTGGCTCCATCGTTGATATTGTGTCACCGTGAGAGATGGAGTCAGAGATGCTGCGGTTTGAAGCGCTCGAATGATCTCTGCTTCCGTTTTCATTTCATTTCCTCCTTACACGCTTTTTTCTTTTACGAAATGGCGTGTATCTAGCACGGCCTGAATCACTTTCTGTTGTTCACCAATCGTCAAGCTTGAACTCGATGGCAAGCAAACACCGTTTTCAAATAAGTGGCGACTCATGTCTTCCCCGTCAACCGTGACATATTCGGCATCTCGATAAATCGGTTGTAGGTGCATCGGTTTCCAGACTGGCCGTGATTCAATTTCGGCGTCGCTCAACTGTTGAATCAACTGATCACGGCTGGCGATATCGCGTCCGACTTGCATGGCGGTCAACCAACGATTCGCACGAGAGAAAGGGATTTCTTGTTGATACGTGACATCAATCGTCGAAAACATTTGTTCATACCGACGAAAGACGTTACGTCTCGCCCGGACTCGTTGTTCGATGACCTCTAGCTGTCCTCGACCGATCCCTGCCGACACATTACTCAAGCGATAGTTGTACCCGACTTCTTCATGTTCGTAATGTAAAACGTTCTCTCTTGCTTGCGTTGCGAGTTTCAACGCATATTGGCGCTGACTGTCAGAGCCTAGCAATAGCATCCCTCCACCGGATGTGGTGATGATTTTGTTCCCATTGAACGAATAAAATCCGATGTCACCAATCGTACCGGTCATCTGCCCTTTCCAAGTCGCTCCGAGCGATTCCGCCGCATCCTCAATCAGTGTCACCCCAAACTCTTGGCAAATGTGACGAATCTCGCCAATCTTCGCGACTACCCCGTATAAATGAACGACGATGACCGCTTTTGGTAACTTTCCTTTTGTAGCGGCTTGAACCAATGCTTTTCGCAATGCTTCCGGTGACATGTTCCACGTTTCCCTCTCTGAATCGATGAATACCGGTGTCGCCCCGACATACAGAATGGGATTGACCGAAGCGACGAATGTGAGCGACTGACAAAAGATCACATCTCCTCTTTCGATTCCTAACGTCAACAACGCGAGATGGAGCGCCGCTGTGCCAGAACTCGTTGCGAGTGTATGCGGGTGATCAACGTACTTCCCAAGCTCTTCTTCAAAGGCGTTAACGTTCGGACCGAGTGGCGCAATCCAGTTACTTGTGAATGCTTCTTCTACATAAGCCATCTCTCGTCCGGACATGTGCGGTTTTGATAATAAAATAGTCATGTGCTCATGTCCTCCTTCATCATCGTTTGATAGGCGTTGTACCATTCGATCGTCTTCCGTAACCCCTCGTGAAGCGGGGTACGTGGTCGAAATCCAATCATCGCTTCTAGCGTAGGCAAATCTGTTTCTTGAAAGACTTGGTCACGCATCGGTAGAGATACATGGACCGGTTGATGCATCTGGTGTCCGATTTCGGTGAGCAGCGTTTGGACGTGTACATAATCCGAGGCATCGATTCGGAACTGCCCAACGATTGGCAAGCCTGACTGAATCAATTTGATGACGCGAACGACGGTTTCGACCACATCATCGATATAAGAGGCTTTTACAATGTCCGTTGCATAGAATCCGACCATACGATGACCTTGGTCAATCGCGAGTACCGCTTTCGAAAACAGGGTTGTCGAATCATCCCAAGGTCCGTATACATCCTCTGTTATCAGATGAAGCGCTGATGAAGAATGACGAGTCTGTTCCATTGGAAGGTCGAACGTGATGAACGACTGAATCGGCACCCGACTTTTTTGATTCATGACGAGCTGCTTCACTTGTTCGTATCGCTCTATTTCACGATTTTGATAGACCCCACTGCATAAGATGACGTGATTCGGTTCATACATCGTCACGATTTGGCGCATATGTGGCTTATGGGAGACATCTGTTCGAATGAGATGGAACAAGGGATGAGACAAAACGTATAATCGTTGTCTCGCAAGCTGCGCTTTCGCTTCTCCTTCATCATCAATCCCAATCACTTCGTATCCGTCTTTTAGTAGTCGCCTGGCAAGATGAAATCCTTTGAACGTGGATACACCGATCACCATGACACGATCCATTGCACTCCCCCCTTTTAATTTCCATCGACGACCCGGATGCGCACTTGCTGGGCTGGGATAAACTCGAATCCACTTGCAAAAATTCGTTGTAGATCTCGGTCAATATCATTACTGTTTGCGACGAATAATAACGCGTCTGTCAGTGCCGGACCGTTTTGTCGGAAGTGTTCAATCAACCGTAAGATGGGAGCGACCGATGTGAACGGGCGGGTGCAACCGACAAAGATTTTCGGGAAGATGTTCGCCTCTGGGTCTAACTCATTTGTAGCCAGTAATTCTTCATATAACTTTTCACCCGGGCGAATCCCCGTCACTTCAATCGGAATTTGATCGATGGTGAACCCGCTGAGCTCAATCATCTTTTTCGCTAAATCGATAATTTTGACCGGTTCTCCCATATCGAGCACGAAGATTTCTCCACCTCGGGATAACACACTCGCTTGAATGACGAGTCGACTCGCCTCTGGGATGGTCATGAAGTAACGGGTCATCTCTGAATCCGTTACCGTGACCGGTCCTCCTTGGGCAATTTGTTCTTTGAAGAGAGGGACGACCGAACCACGGCTACCGAGAACGTTACCGAATCGAACGACCGCGAAAATCGTATCGCTTGAACGTGCTTTTTCCTGAACGATCATCTCTGCGATTCGTTTCGTCGACCCCATGACGTTCGTTGGGTTGACCGCTTTATCGGTCGATACCATGACGAATCGATCGACCCGATATTTCGAAGCCACATCGACCATATTCTTTGTGCCATAGATATTATTTTTGACTGCTTCAAGCGGGTTATCTTGCATGAGCGGAACGTGTTTGTGTGCCGCCGCGTGATAGACGATTTCTGGACGATACGTTTGAAAGACGTGTTCGAGTCTCTCTACATCTTGCACATCCCCGATCACTGGATGAAGTTTCGTCTCAAGTCCAAGTCCGTTTAACTCTTTCTCGATTAAATAAATGCTGTTTTCTCCATGTCCGAAAAGGATCATCTCGGCCGGTTTGAACTTAATCAATTGACGACAGAGTTCCGAACCAATCGACCCTCCTGCCCCTGTCACGAGGACCGTTGCTCCTTCCACGTGCTTCGAGATACCTGAAATATCGAGTTGTACCGGCTCTCGTCCTAACAAATCCTCGATTTTCACTTCGCGAATTTCGTTAATCGACACATTTCCGGTAGCAAGTTCGGACAACATTGGGAGTGCATGTGATTCAACGCCAGTCTTTTCAATACGTTTCAACAATTCGATGCGTCTTGCGTGTGCTAGACTCGGGATAGAGAAAATGACGACTTCAATTCCTTGCTCTTCGATGATGCGTTCTAAATCGTCTGTCGTACCGAGAATCGGGACACCGTGTACATATAAGGAGGCGAGCATCGGATCGTCATCGATAATTCCAACCACATGGAGGACGTTCGTCCGATACTCTTTCAACTCACGTACGATGAGCTGTCCAGAGTTCCCGGCCCCGATGATCAGTGTTTTCCGACCTTGTGGGGCAGGATGCGGTTTGAACGTATGCAAGACGTGATGACGGGCCAAGAAACGCGTGAATAAAATCATGTTGAATGCTAATAGCCCTTGAACTGCAATCATGACACCGAGCCCGCGTCCGAATTGAAACTGGTTGTAGGCGAATAGAATCAAGTCGCTGCTAACCAACGCAATGGTTACTTGTTTCATTTCATGGATTGAAGCGTATCGCCAATCGATTCGATGAATTTTCAAAAGCGCCCCGACCAGCATGAAGCTAAACATTTTGATTGCCACCATCAGTAACAAATTGTATGTTGTTGCTGTGAACGGCATCACTTTCGAAAATAAAATATCAAACGTCATATATAAGACGATTGAGACGATTGCGATATCGACGCAGAAGAATAATAAGTTTCTGCGATTTCTTCGATATACGTTGACGAGTGTAGCCATTGTGTATTGCACCTCCAAATGTCTAAGTTGTGTAATCGTGTTGGGTATGGTGTGCGAAGAATACGTTGATGCTAGTAAACTACCCGAGTCGTTGTAACAAATTTAAGGATAATGCGAGCTTTTTGTTATTAATGAAATCGCTGTAACAAATAAGTTCACAAAGTTATTCTTATCTTTTCCTTCACATAATGAATAATTTTCTTCCGAGCGGGAATGGAAAGAACATACCAAATAAAATTGGGTGTTGTTGACAACTGTGTTTTGAATGAAAAGGAGGAACCTGTACCGCATCGCTGTTTTACTTCTGTACGACCAATCTGACAACATACATGTTCATTCACACCAAGAGACCTTCTGAGACGCCCGTGAGCGTTCACACAAAAGGAGAGACACCAAGATGAAAAAATGGACAAGACCTCAAATCGTACAAGCTTTGCAGTTGGCTGCCCAAGAATACGCAGAACTTGATTCCAAACAATATAGCGTTTGGTCTCATGACAAGAATGTCCCTTCCCTTTCCACCGTCATCCACCAATTTGGTTCGTGGCGTGAAGCCCTCGTTGCAGCACAGATTAAGCTTTCGTTTCATTATTATTCAGACGAAGATATTCTACGCGCGTTAAACAAAGCCGCAGAAGAGCTCACGCTATTCACGAGTCAAACTTACCGAGAATGGTCAAAAGTGACACGATCGCCATCTCTCACCCTCATCAGTAGTCGCTTTGGTTCATGGTCGAATGCACTCCGAGAAGCGAAACTTCAAACAACGGCCGCTAAAAATAGTGAAGAACGCATCATCCAAGCCTTGATCGAAGCATCGGAAGAACTCGAACGTCTCACGTCTCAACATTACGCGGTGTGGGCGCAAGAACGAGGCTATCCGACCGTTGCGACCATCGCTAGAAAGTATGGTTCTTGGAGCTACGCTCTTTTCGTATTGGACATCGCTCCACCGAAACGGAAATGGGATGAAGAAGATGTGATTGAAGCGCTCCGGCTCGCGAAGAAAGAATTGCCTCATTTCAGCATCCTCCACTATCGAAAATGGGCGGAAGGACGGAACGTGCCGAGTACATCGACGATTAACGTCCTCTTTGGAAGCTGGACGGCCGCTCTCAAATGTATGGAAGCGCAAAAAGTGACACAATAATGCTCAACGAACACACAAAAAGCGCCGACTCAGGAGGAGTCGACGCTTTTTTCATGTGACGATTGCAATGTACAACGGAATACCAATCAACAAGTTGAACGGGAACGTGACCGCAAGGGAGAGGGTCAAATAAAAGGACGGTTTCGCTTCTGGGACCGAGGCTTGTAGCATCGCAGGCGCGGCGATGTATGAACCGCTCGCCGCTAATGTCATAAGAAGTATCGTTCCTCCTTCTGAAAGACCAGCGACACCCGCTGCCAAAAAGCCAACAAGTGCCCCAATCAACGGGAATAACATTCCCATGGCAACGAACTTCAGCCCATACGTCGGCACCGTCTTCAACTGTTGTCCGACTTTTACCCCCAATCCTAATAAGAAGAGAAGCAACACCCCTGGGAACAAGTCCACAAAGAATGGTTTGAGTGGAGTCGCATCTGGCGTCACGAGTCCGACCACAAGACCTGCCAGCATAAGCAAGATGCTCTTCGAAAATAAGCTATCCCGGAGGACAGACAGCGAATTCGTTTTGCCCGACGTCGCGGTGATCCCCATCACCTGAGTTTGGTTATATAACAGTAACGCCACAATCAGTCCAGGGATTTCAAGCACGACGACCAATGTCGTCATGAACGGTTCATATCCAATCCCAAGGCGCTCAAGCTGCGTCGATGCAGCCACATAGGTCACGAGCGAGACGGAACCGAACGTCGCAGCCATGGCAATCCGTTCATGAAAGGTAAACTTCAGGAGACCTCCTGCGAGAAAAGCGAGGAGCGGTAATAAAATCCCAATCAACAGCGTCACAGTCAATGGCAGTGCAATTTCTTCAAATGATACCGAGGCGAGTCCCATCCCACCTTTCAATCCAATGGCCAGTAGTAAGTAAATGTTTAGCGTCGTGCTCAGTGAATCAGGAATCTTCAAGTTCGATTTCCCGACTGCGGCAATCACGCCCGTTACAAATAGAAGCACGGGAGCACTCGTGAGTAAAAATAAAAACAATTCCATACATGTTCCTCCTTGGCGACAAAAAAGCGCACACCTAAAGAAGGCGTGCGCTGTATGCCGACGGCTCGACTATTCGCTCCGTCAGGCCGACAACTGTCGGTTGATTAAATTGTTCAGTAGCTCCGTAAGAAGATTTCGAAAGCACGCCTCGTGACGACTCGTCCATTCGCTCCTCTCACGTCTCTGAATTTCATTTTAAAAAGTCGACGTTCCGTTGTCAATCGGTTTGATCCCAAGGCGCGTCCAAACGAAAGACGATGAGACGCTCCCCTGTTTTCGTACTGATGTCCGTGTGGAGCGAAACAATCGAACGGCCGAGCACTTGCCCGACAATCGTTTCAAGTTGGCTCCGTCCCGATTCGACGAGATTGTTGCGGTATTTCTTCAATTGCTCGCGACCTGACGACTTGGTGGCCAAGTCATACTCGGCCGGTGTCAACACACCTTGGAGTGTGACGATGGCGAGGTCCCGAAGCAGGTCTGCCTTACACGTCAATGACCCGCGACCCAAATATTCTTTCTCCCATTGGGTGATCCGGGCGCTCAGTTCCATTTCCAGCTGACCTTTTTTCCGCATTTACTTCACGAATCCAATCATCATCTCACGAAGAATTTTTGCTGCCGCGATGGCCGTCATATCCGACTGATCGTATGCCGGTGACACTTCGACAAGGTCTGCGCCGATGATGTCGAGGTCTGCGTTCGCGATAGCGTGTACCGCTTCTAACAATTCTTTCGTCGAGATGCCGCCGATTTCTTGTGTACCTGTCCCTGGTGCTGCTGACGGGTCAAGAACGTCGATGTCGATCGTGACATATACTTTTTTCCCAGCGAGTGTCGGTAAGACGCGCTTGAGTGGCTCGATGACTTCAAATTGATGCATGTTGTAGCCGACTTCACGTGCCCACTCAAACTCTTCTTTCATCCCTGAACGGATCCCGAACGAGTAACAGTTCGATGGTCCAATCAAGTTTGCCGCTTTTTTAAGCGGAGTCGAGTGTGAGAGTGGCTCGCCTTCATACTCATCCCGAAGGTCCGTATGCGCATCCAAGTGGATGATGACAAAGTCGTCGCCGTACACGTCGTGCATCGCTTTGATGATCGGCCATGTGACGAGATGTTCGCCACCCATTCCGAGTGGGAACTTGCCTGCTTTGACGACATCTTTGACGAACGCCTCGATCATATCGAGCGACTTCGGTGCGTTTCCGAATGGAAGTGGGATATCTCCTGCATCGTATACCGCTGCATCTGCCAAATCACCATCTAAATACGGGCTGTATTCTTCAAGGCCGATCGACACTTCACGAATCCGGTTCGGACCGAAACGTGAACCCGGACGGAAACTGACCGTCCAGTCCATCGGCATTCCGTAAAGAACCGTCTTCGCCTCTGTCACCTCTGGGAGACTGGCGATAAACACTTTACCTGAGTATGCTTCATCAAAACGTTTAATCATTTTGTCAAATCCTCCACGAATTTTGGAAGGACGAACGCCGCGTTGTGAAGCTTCGGCGTGTAGTATTTTGTTTCGATGTCATGGAAACGCTCAGCCGATACTTGTTCCGGATCGTATTTCTTCGAACCGATTGTGAACGTCCACATCCCGCTCGGATACGTCGGAACGTTCGCCGTGTACAATTTCGTGATCGGGAAGATTTCCTTCACGTCACGTTGAACCGTTTGAATGAGTTCTGGTGTGAACCACGGGTTATCCGTTTGTGCGACAAAGATGCCATCCTCTTTGAGCGCTTTCGAGATGCCTGCATAGAATCCTTTTGTGAAGAGGTTCGCTGCTGGCCCAACTGGTTCTGTCGAGTCGACCATGATGACGTCGTACTCGTTCTCTGATTTCGCAATATGCATGAAACCGTCACCGACGATGACTTCAACACGTGGGTTATCAAGTTCACCGGCAATGTTCGGCAAGTATTTCTTCGAATATTCAATGACTTTCCCGTCAATATCAACGAGAACTGCCTTTTCAACTGATGGGTGTTTCATGATTTCACGGATGACACCGCCGTCTCCCCCACCGACTACAAGCACATGCTTTGGATTCGGGTGTGTAAAGAGTGGGACGTGTGCGACCATCTCGTGATAGACGAATTCGTCCTTATCCGTCGTCATGACCATCCCGTCAAGTAACAACATCGTTCCGAACTCGTCCGTTTCGACCATTTCTAGTCGTTGAAACTCCGTTTGTTCGCTCTCATAAACGTGGTTTACACGGAACGTGATCCCGTAATCTTCTGTTTGGTGCTCCGTAAACCATAATTTTAATTTTTGGTCCATCGATAGAACCCCTTTCTGTTCAAAAAGTTGTTCGTATGCGAGTGGCGTTTTGAGGCGCTTCTTAATCATACGATAGGAAGTATACAAAACCTGTACCCATTTTGCACGAATTTTTTGAAGAATGGTTCCTGAATGTGAGTTTTTTGTGAGACGTGACCGATATACTGAATGAACCAATTTTGAATGGAAAGGTGGAATAGTATGTGGTCACCCTGCGCTTCTTGTAATACAACAATTCCTTTGATTGCTCAAGGGTCACTCGTCACAACATTTAAGGAATACCCGTATACATCTTTTGAAGAACTAGATGTACTTCTCTCGCAAGCAAATGGAACGGTATACTGTGTCGATCCTGCATCGAACCGTCAGACCCCGCCGCTTGAGGTCGAAGTATTAAAGGATCAGCTTGCCAATCGGCACATCATTGAACAGATTCAGCACGGCACGTTCGAGAGTCATCTCCAGCCAATCATCTTCCTCGATTCTACGGAAACGTTCGGGTACGAGGCACTTCTCCGTAGCGGTGCCAACATCTCGCCTTATGATTTATTCCGGACGGCAAACCGTTTCGGTCTTCATTCCAAGCTCGATCAGCGGGCTCGCGCTGAGGCGATTAAAGCGACGTATGAAGTCATCGCCCCTCATCAAAAGACATTCATCAACTTCTTACCCTCAACGATTTACAACCCGGACTATTGTTTGCAGCATACGTTCGACATCATCGACCGATATCAACTTAGTCCGGACCGCTTCATCTTTGAAGTCGTGGAGACGGAGAAGGTACATGACGTCGATCATCTCCAACACGTCTTTTCGACATATAAAAAGCGGGGGATGCAAGTTGCGCTAGACGACGTCGGTGCAGGTTTCTCGACCATCGACATGTTGAAGCGACTCGAACCGGACTATGTCAAAATCGACCGCTCGTATGTTTCATTTTGTGACGAGGATGCCGAAAAGCGGGATTTCCTCAAAAAAGTGCGTGCGTTGACCCACTCGATGGGCATCACACTTCTCGCTGAAGGTGTCGAGCGCATCGAAGAGGCGGATGTGTGTCGTGAACTCGGATTCGACTTGGCCCAAGGGTATTTCTTCGGAAAACCGGCTCCTGCGAAAGAGCACGTCATCAAAACAGCATAAGTACGTTTCTTCATTCCAAGTGTGGGCATCGACGTTATCGAGTGTCCGCACTTTTTTGTTTTTCGTATGAAGCGGTTGTCGCTTTCATCACTTCGATACGGTTTCATCGTTTTTTAGGTTTCGGTCTGAGGTGTTCAGGAGATAGCATATTATAGAAGGTCGACGCGAGCGAAAGAGGTGGAGATGTAGATGAAATCATGGATTGTCAGTGGCTATGCCATCGTACTCGGAATCATCATCGGCTTAGTGAGTTGGCTCTTTTTATCCGTTGTTTATAAAGGCATACACGTTGTGTGGCATACGGTACCTGAGCAATTTATTTTTCCGTTTTATGTGTTTCTCGTACCGGTCATCGCCGGGGTATGCATCGGTCTGTTGCAACGTCGGTATGGGCGAATGCCCCGTCTCATGCCTGAGGTGTTAGAAGAACGAAAAGGAACGGGGCGCATTGACTATCGTTTGATCGGATTTACGACGTTGACCGCCCTCCTCGTTCTCATTGGAGGAGCAAGTCTCGGCCCCGAGGCCGCGCTCGTCGGCATCGTCGGCGGACTCACGACATGGTTCTCAGAGCGCATCCGTCACGTCCGTCAAGAATTAGCGGAATTGCAAGAAGTCGGTCATGCCGTCGTACTCGGGATCGTCTTCAACGCGCCACTCTTTGGTGCCATTGCGGCGGAAGAAAGCGAGCAGAAAAAGCAACCGATGCTGAACCTGCTTGCGACACTCGCCGGAATCGGGACGTTTTATTTACTCAATCAACTTGACGAACGTCCACCGTTCATCATTAAGTTCCCTGCGATTGAAAGTGTCCAGATTGATTGGACGATGTTATTCATTATTCTTGGCGGCATGGTTCTCGGCTGGCTTTACTTGGTCAGTGAACATGCATTGATGCGGCTCTTCTCAAACGTGCCTATTCTACTCCTCACAACGCTCGGCGGCGTCGGGATTGGAATCATGGCTCTTCTTTATCCGAACCTCCTCTTCTCTGGAGAAGAAACGATTCTCGAATATGCAGAAGACTGGCAACTCATCCCGCTATACACTCTTCTTCTCTACAGCGTGTTAAAACTGCTCTTTACGGCATTCTGTCTAGCGTCCGGCTGGCGCGGTGGTCATATTTATCCGCTCCTCTTCTCTTCGTTCACACTCGGTTATTTTTTCAGTCTCTTGTTCGAACTCGATATGACATTTTCAGTCGTTCTGACGACGAGCGCTTTACTCGCCACGGCGATGCGACAACCGTTGGCCATCATCGTGTTGCTCGTGCTCTTTTTCCCACCGAATAGTTGGCTCTATGTATTCGCGGTCGTGGCAATCGTTTCTAAAATTCCACTTCCCTCATTCATCCATCCGCCAGTGAAAGCTTGATTTTAGATGTTGAAAAAAGGGTAATGGATGTATAGTTATGCAATCTGTCGAAAGGAGGAACGGTTGTGAGCGAATACGAAATGGCCATTGAAAACCTAATTGACGCAGTTAGCTCGGATTGGATTAGCATCATTTTAGCTATTTTAGTCGTGATTATGGGGATTGTCGTTTTCATCTACGTCGTCATGACAATCGTCGACATGTTTTTATCCAAGGACATCGTCTGGGGAATCGTTGAAGTCATCGCTCTATTCGTAGGACTGGCAGTGCTCTTGTCCGTCTTCTATTACTGGAATCGAAATCGGGTCAAAGCACAGTTCGGTCTCTTCCTCGTCTTGTTCTCTCTCGCAGTAAATGTGTACTTCTTCGTTCGTTATGCGGACGAAATTAACGCTGTCCTGAACAGCGTTTACTAAAAAACGAGGGGAATCTCCCCTCGTTTTCATCGTTCATGGAAAGGTGGTGTTTCCTTTGAAACGTCGCGTCATTCAACTCATCATCATGATCCTCAGCGTCATTTTGCTCGTCGGTCTCTTGTTTTGGCTCGATATCCTCATTCCCGTATTAATCGGGATTGCCATCGTCGCACCGCTCGTCGTCGGTTGGCAGATTTTATTTGACCAAGTACAGCCCCAAGGGAAGCTCGCCTGGTTATTGACCGTATTCTTCATCCCGTTCATCGGCGTCTTGGCATGGGTCATGTTCGGCCGTACGCCGCGTCGCCATCGACGCTTTAAACGAACATCGTCAGAAATCCGGATGCTAAAACAAGCGATCGAGAGTGAAAAAATCGAGACTTCTCCTGATATCGTGTCTGCTTATCCGTTGACACGGACACTTGAAAAATTAGGAGCAAGCGGTGCGGACGCTCACACGTCGACAACTCTCCTCGTCAACGGCGAAGAAAAGTTCGAGGCGTTATTAGATGCCATCAACAGTGCGACCGACCATATCCACATTCAATACTATCTATTTAGAACCGATGAGATTTCATTAAAGGTCCGAGATGCACTCATCCAAAAATCAAATGAGAACGTCATCGTTCGCTTTTTATATGACGGACTCGGTAGCCAAGAAATCGGGGAAGACTTTATCCAGCCGTTACAGGAATCCCGTGTCCACGTCCAAGCGTTCGATCCGGTCCTGCACCCTTATCTCGTCTTCAATGCCAACTTCCGCAACCATCAAAAACTGATTGTCGTGGATGGACGAATCGCGCTAACAGGCGGGTTGAACGTCGGTGATGAATATCTCGGAAAAAATGAGAAGCTCGGTTTCTGGCGTGACACGCATCTACGTCTCGAAGGTCCGCTTGTCCGAGAACTCCAACAGCTCTTTGTCGAGAACTGGTTATATGCGGGACAAGGGACAATCGATGAGACGTGGGACCTATTCGCAGATGAAGAGCATCTCTCTCAGTACTTTGTGAATGAACCGAAAGGACAAAACGGGGCGACACAACTGCTCGTCACGTCACCGGGTAAAGACGTGACGATTCGTGACGGGTTGATGCGTCTGTTGATGGAGGCAAAAGAGTCGATCTGGCTCACCACCCCATACCTCGTTCCTCCACCTGAACTGTTGGCGATTCTCGAAGTCGCAGGTCGTAGCGGCATTGATGTGCGCATCGTCGTACCGGGCAAGGGAGACGAATGGTTCAGCTTCCATGCGACCGAGTATTATTTCGAACAGCTGTTGAAGCGGAACATTAAAATTTATAAATACAATCGCCATTTCATCCATGCGAAAACGCTCCTGATCGATGGCAAAGTTGCCCTCGTCGGGTCAGCCAACTTCGACTTCCGGAGTATGTTTCTGAATCACGAGATGATGATCGCCCAATTCGATACGACGTCGATCCAACAACTTCACGAAGCCTTTTTAAAAGATTTTGAAGAATCGATTTTAATCGACTGGGCTGTGTTACGGAAGAAAACGACTGGTAAGCGTTTCGTCGAGGCGTTTTGTCATATCTTCTCGCCTCTTCTCTGACGCATTCGCCAGACAAGATAAGAAACTCCGACGAGACCGACCAAGAACAATTGCCATCCGACCGTCAATTGCATCGCTGCCGTCACCGCCAGCCCTTCCATGATGAGGGCAGGCACTTTCCCAATCGTACTTGCGACCGCAAATGAGGCGAGTGTCATACGACTGAACGCTGCCGATAACGTGACGAGTCCAGACGGTACGAACGGCATGAGACGCATGCCAAGGACGAGAAACCAGGCCTCGGCTCCATCGGACTCCCGGAGGCGTTGAAATCGGCCACCGTCCGGGGACGTGTAACGATGCAACGCTTTTCGGTAAAGGATGAAACTGACGATGGCGCCAACCGCCTCTCCAACAATCGATACGAGTATGCCCGGCACAAGACCGAGGACACTCACGTTGATTGCGGTCAAAAAAGCACTCGGGAGGACCCCAGCGACCGCAATGACACTATTCAGTAAAACACTGACGATTAAAAATAAGGGGAGCGGGAGCAGTTCCCATTCCATAACGATCACTCTTTCTCTTCACAAAATAAGGGCCATGACGCACTTGTCATGGCCCTTTACTATATCATAGCGATGATGAAGAGGTCGCGCCTGCTTCATCCCACGAGTCTTCGTCGACTGGTGGTAAATGTTTTTCTTCCAATTTCGAAACGACAACCGCACATGCCGCATCCCCCGTGATGTTGACAGATGTGCGAAGCATATCGAGAATACGGTCGACCCCGATAATGAGGGCAATTCCCTCTACCGGCAAGTTGACCGACTGAAGGACGAGCGCAAGCATGACAAGCCCGACTCCTGGTACACCCGCTGTCCCGATTGAAGCGAGGACCGCCGTAATGACGACTGTCAACAATTGAGTCATTGTTAAATCAGACGCGAATACTTGCGCGATGAAGATGGTTGCAACACCTTGCATGATGGCTGTTCCGTCCATGTTGACCGTTGCCCCGAGTGGTTGCACGAACGACGAAATCGAACGTGGCACACCGAGTTTTCTCTGTGCGACTTCCATCGATACCGGAAGCGTCGCATTCGACGAAGATGTCGAGAATGCGAATGTCATCGCCTCATAGAAGTTTTTGAAGAAGAACACTGGGCTCATCTTTCCGATGAAGTAAACGGCTGCCCCGTATACAATCGTTGCGTGTAAGAAGAGCGTCAAGACAACTGCGATCATATACCATGCCATCGCGACGACCGCATCGAGACCGATACCTCCAATCGCCGAAGCAATCAATGCGAATGCACCGTATGGCGCGAGCTTCATGACGATATGGATGAGGTACATCATGATGCGATCACCTTGTTTGACGAATTGACGCCATGTCTTCGCCTTGTCCCCAAGGGCGATTAACGCAAATCCAATCAATGCTGCAAAGACGATGATTTGAAGCATGTTTCCTTCAGCGAGTGCCGTAATCGGATTCGTTGGAATCATATTGACGAATGTCTGTACGATATTTGAAGAATCCTCGGTCGCTGTTGACTCAAATTCAAGACCTGTTGTTTGGAAGTCCCCACGTTCCCCTGGTTGTAGGACAGATGCGACGCCCATCGCCAACATAATCGCAAGTGCTGTCGTCGCTAAGAAGAACAAAATCGATTTCGTCCCGACCCGACCTAGCTCTTTCGGGTCCCCGAGACCCATGACGCCTAAAATAATCGAGAAGAAGACAATCGGCACGACTAACATTTTAATTAAATTCAAAAAGATCGTTCCGATTGGAGATAAAATATACGGATTCACAATCTCATAAATTGAATCCGGCAATCCCGCCAATCCGAGACCAACTACAACACCTAGCGCGAGACCGATTAAGATTTTTTTCGTTTCGCTCATCGTATCACCCTTTCTTTATTTCACAATGTAGTCAGTATATCATAATACTGAATTTTCATACAATTACAAATGAATATCTCTTCAGTTACATAATTTCCTTTTACTCCCAAAAATGCGAAACAAAAAAGATTGGAGACGAAAAAATCGTCCAATCTTTTTACTCGGCACCTAAGCGCTCGAGCTCTGCATGAAGTTCTGTCGAGTTCGTCCAAATTTCCGGGCGATGTTCTTGCAAGAAATTCGCCAATACGTCGCGGGAAGGAGCGTCCATCATGTCGATTAAAATCCGACCCTTCAACGATTTGTCCATTTGATTGACGTGATAAGGCAATAACTTATAGCCTCGTCTCGCTTCGACATCTACCAACATGTCACATGCCGCGACGCCGCCATAGTAAAAGCCTTCTCGTTTTCGACCGACCGTCACCCAAACGATCCAATACGGTTTCCCGTTCGGTACCGCTTCTTGGTCCGTCAAAAACTTGATTCGCTTCTCGATGGCAGACTTGGCGTGCATCGCACCCATATCGATTGTCGCCGTGCCCGCCTCGACATCGATGATGACCGGGGACATGTTATTTAAACTAAGCGAACCGACACCAAAACCGCCGTGTCCGTCCGTCGCGTCGTCTGAAATGATATTAAAATTAATGTCTTTCATGTTCCACCCTCCCTCTCTACTGTACACAATGATATAGGATGGTGGCAATCCCGAGTCACGTCCAATCGATTTGGAAACGTCCACCAGGTCCGATATGTTGAACGAGCGTGCGGTCCATTTCAATGACCCGACCGATGACGTTGACCCGTTCATCTGCCGGCAAATCTCGCTTCGTCACTTGCAGTTCTCCCGCATAACGCCCATATCGTTCGTTGTCCATCGTGATGCTACCGAGCAGTCGTTCTTTTGTATTTCGCGATTGAATCAAATGGCCGCCTGGTCGTCCGTAAGCTCTCGATTCAACCGAACGAATGACATTTCGGGCTGGGTCCATCCGGTTCGTATGCAGTGTCGGTAATGAATCGAAACGGTACTCTGAAGTTGCACGAAGGACGATGATTGCTTCATCGTACGCCTGAAATTGTCGTATCGCCTGATTGGACACGCGCGGGTCACCAATCAAAATTCGGTCGACCGTGGCTTGTAAATCGATGTAACACGAAAGCGGAGACTGATGGCGGTGCGCCTCGAGTGTCGGTAACGTCTCATGAAGCGGACCACGTAATTGTTCATCTCCAGGGATGAACGCCTGCACCTTGATTCCTTGCGCATGTAACCAAGCGTTTCTCTCGTCAAACCAGGAGCGGTCGAGCCCCGTCTCAGGACGAGGATAAAAGTTATGCCATGCTTCGACGTGGTCACGTCGTAGCCCTTGTCGCAACATCTCTTCAAACTCTGTTTCCGTGAGTGTACTAGCATTGAGTGCGACCATCATATGTCGTGACAAGTCGGCCACTTGTTTCGTTGTGACGCCATAATCGACACGTAGCCCTGTGACGCCCCACTCTAACAATGTATGGGCATCATCCCAGCCTTTCCCGAGTGCCTGTAAAGATGACGGGGCGATGTCTGCCACGAGTTCCATATCCAGACGTCTTGCCAATTCTCCTAACTGCTGGAGTCGTCCTGTATATAACGTCGAATCGTCTTCCGGAATATGAAGCGACGTGAAAATGCTCGTGAACCCGCTCTCTCGCATGCGTTCGATCCAATCAATAGACGCAGACGTCAGTTCCTCACTTAAGTAAACAGAAATCCCTCTCATCTATTTCCCTCCTCACAAAACGTATAGAAAAAGATGACTCGACCGAGCCATCTTTGTTTGTCAAATCCCATCCGCCATCTCTTCTTTGAAGCCGAAGAAATAAGTGAACAGGAAGCCTGCCGTATACGAAATCAATAGTCCGGCGACATACGTCAAGTACATCCCGTCATCAATCAGCGGCGTAAGGGATAGACCCGATACGCCAATTCCAAGTGCAGCCGTCTTCATCGTTGCTTGGAAGGCACCACCGACCGCGGCGCCGAGACAAGCCGTTAAGAACGGACGTCCGAGCGGAAGCGTAACCCCGTAAAGGAGTGGTTCACCGATTCCGAGGAAACCGACCGGGATGGCCCCTTTGATAATATTACGGAGTCGTGGGTTGCTTGTCTTCACAAAAATCGCAAGCGCCGCACCGACTTGACCGGCACCTGCCATCGCCAAGATTGGAAGAAGTGCCGTCGTCCCGACCGTATTCAACAGTTCTAAATGGATCGGCGTCAAACCATGGTGTAACCCGACCATGACGAGTGGTAAGAAGAAACCGGCCAATAATGCCCCCGCGACAGGTCCCCCGAACTCAAGCGTCGCATTGATGCCTCGCATAATCCCATCTGACAATACACCCGCGACCGGCATGATCGCATAGAGTGCTGTAAATCCGACGATGAGGACTGTGAAGAGTGGTGTGAAGATAATATCGATCGATACCGGCATGAAGCGACGAATGTGCTTCTCGATATACGTCATGAGCCAACCGGCAAAAATAACACCGAACAACCCTCCACGTCCGACGACGAGCGGTTCCCCATAAATGACAATGTCTGCGAGGAGTGGGTTGAATAGAATCCCCCCGGCAATCGCCCCGAGCACCGGTGTCCCCCCGAACTCTTTCGCCGTGTTCCACCCAACGAGGATGGCTAAGTATGCGAAGACTGTGCTACCGAGGACGAGTAAAATCTGCATCCACGTCTCCGTCCGGTCGACACCGGCGTTGACGGCAAAGTTCGCCGCCCCATTGATGATTCCTGAAGCGACGAGACCCGGAATGAGCGGGATGAAGATATTCCCGAGTCGACGAAGGAATCGTTTGAACGGTGACTTTTGCTTCTCTTTTACTTTTTGACGCTCCACCGCTACGCGTTCCTCTGGCGTCAAGTTCGCATCCACTGACTCTTCTCCAATCGCAAGGCCTGTCTCATGACTCATATAATCCGCGACCCGATTCACCGTTCCCGGACCGACGACGATTTGTAGCGTCTCATCATCGATGACCCCCATGACGCCATCAACCTTCTTCAAGGCGTCAAGATCGGCTTTGGTCGAATCCTTCAACGACAACCGGACACGCGTCATACAGTGAGCGAGTTGACGAATGTTCTCTTTCCCCCCGACATGTGCGAGGATGTCCCGTGCTAAAACCTCTTCTTTCTTCATCTCGATTTTCCCCCTTATAGCGCCTCGCGGACAAACCCGTTCGCACGCTCTAATCGTTTGATGGCTTCTTCGTAAGAGACGTCCGCCAAAATCATGACGATTGCTGTTTTGACATGTCCTTTAGATGACGCAAAATAACGCGCAGCCGTTTCCATGTCGACCCCTGTCGCTTCTGCGATCATCCGCTTGGCACGTACTTCTAATTTTTCGTTCGTCGGTTTCACGTCGACCATCAAGTTTTGATACACTTTGCCTACTCCAATCATCGACGTTGTCGAAATCATGTTGAGGACCAATTTCTGTGCCGTCCCTGCCTTCAATCGTGTCGAACCAGTCAACACTTCCGGTCCTGTCTCCACTTCAATGGCATAGTCTGCATGACGGCTGATGATTGCGTCATGATTACAGGAAATGGCTGCGGTGGTTGCCCCTACTTCCCGCGCATAATCGAGACCTCCGATGACATACGGCGTCCGTCCGCTCGCCGCAATCCCAATGACCGTATCGTCCGCCGTCAGTTGAAGCGCTTTCAAATCACCGACTGCCAATTCCTTGCTGTCTTCTGCTCCCTCGACCGCTTGAATGAGCGCACGCTCGCCACCGGCAATCAACCCGATGACCTGATCCGGAGACACTCCGAACGTCGGTACGCACTCTGCGGCGTCTAAAATGCCTAAACGTCCACTTGTGCCCGCCCCGATATAAATCAAGCGACCGCCTTTACGAAAGGATGCGATGACCCGCTCCACGACTTGCGCGATGACGGGAATCTGATGTTGAATCACTTGCGGGACTTGTCGGTCCTCACTGTTCATGATCGTCAATCGCTCCTCGATCGACATCTCATCTAGTTGCATCGTTCGTTCATTCCGTCTTTCTGTAGCCAATTTTTCTAGCATCGCCACCATCCTTTCTTCTCTATGATTTCATCGTACTATATTGAAATTTAAAGTCAATTTATTATTAATTATTTCTGAAATTCAATTTCAGTATTTACGAAAGAAAAACTCACTCCGGTCGAATGAGTTGTTTCTTCAGGACATGAACGCGCACATCCTTATTCGTGGTAGAATCCTTTTCGTATACATAGCCGTTCCGCTCCCAAAACCGACGAGCGCGCAGATTGTTCGGAAGGACACCTAATCGAAACACCGTCTGATAGGGGCGCATATACTCTTCTTCCACTTGTTCATATAACGTTTGCGCCAAGCCCGTCCCGTGAAGGGTTTCATCGACGACGAACAATCCGAGCCAAAGCGAACCGTCCACGGGATGTCGTTTCAACAGGTCCGCGATGGCGACAATCCGTCCATCTGCACGAATAATCAGACTGACGGTGCCATCCTCTGCAAAATCCGCCACGTTCTCATCACGGAACGCTTGAATGGATTGTCCATTCAAGCGAGCGAAGGTACGTTGCTTTACCAAAAAGTCTTCCAACTCCGTGCGATCTTCTTTCGAATATGGTCGAATCATCGGCGCAACTTCACCATCTCATCTCGCGCTTCGGCGTAGCGATCAATCAGGCCTTCTCCTTTTCGATGCAAGAGACCCATATATAACGTATCGACAATCGTCAATTGCGTCATCCGTGAGGCGATGCTCGCAATCCGGAAATCACTCTCGACGTTCGGCGTGCAAAGGCGTACATCCGCTTCTCGGTAAAGTGGCGACTTGTCCAAGTTTGTGATGGCGATGACGGGCACACGTTTCTTCTTGGCGAAACGAACGAGTTCGAGCACATCTTTCGTCCGTCCCGACGTGCTGATGGCGACGAATACGTCTGATTTTCCTAAATGCGGAATCAACGACAACATATAATGAAAGTCCGACGATGTCGTAGCCGCATACCCGAGCTTCGTGAATTTATATTGTGCATCCATCGCTGCAGTCGACGATCCACCGACCCCATAAAAGATGACACGATTTGCGCGCGCGAATAAGTCCACCGCATGTTCAAGCTCGCGTTTGTCCATCGCTTCGGCACACGCCTCGATGGCCGCTTTATTCACATGGATGACTTTTTGAAACGAATCGTACGGCGTATCCTTTTGCTGGAGAACGTTGAAGTCCGTCAATGTCGTTTCGGTGACGGCCAAGTCTTTCACGAGCGCAAGTTTAAACGCTTTAAAGCTATCAATCCCGACCACGCGGGCAAAACGGACGATACTCGCCTCAGACACATCCGTCTTTTGGGCCAGCTCTTTCGTCGTCATATTTGGAATGAGCGTTGAATGGGACAAAATATAGTCCGCGATTTTCTTTTCAACCGCTGTCATATCGTCTTTTGCTAAATCGATTTTCGTAAGTAAGGATTCCATCGGGTCATCCCCTTCCTGCAACTGTTGTTCTTTTATGATAGCGGATTCTATCCTCATATTCCAATCGGCTAAAAAGGTCGAGCGTGCGCCCGACCTATAAGTTGTTCGTATTGAACGTGTCCCCACCTTGAATCGATCCGTTCTCAAATCCTTTCTCGAACCAGCGCATCCGCTGTTCCGACGTTCCGTGCGTGAACGAGTCCGGCGTCACGTATCCACGCGCCTGTCGTTGTAGCGTATCGTCACCGATCTGGTGAGCCGCATTCATCGCCTCTTCGACGTCCCCTGCTTCGAGATAGCCGAGCCCTTGCGCGTGATGCGCCCACACGCCTGCGTAGTAGTCCGCCTGTAACTCGAAACGGACGAGATAGCGATTGAACTCGGTCTCGCTCATCTCATTCCGAAGCGGCATAATCTCTTCTGTCGTTCCGAGAAGCGTCTGGACATGGTGCCCGACCTCATGGGCGACGACGTATGCCATCGCAAAATCACCCGGCGCATTGAAACGCTGACTCAGCTCATCATAGAAACTTAAATCAATGTACAGCTTTTGATCACCCGGACAGTAGAAGGGGCCGACCGCCGACCCGGCGATGCCACAAGCGGATTCAACTTGTCCCGAGAACAGGACGAGCGTCGGTTCTTGGTACGTCATGCCGTTCTCCGCAAAAATATCTGTCCATACTTCTTCCGTATCTTTCAAGACGACCGCCACAAAGTCCGCCATCTCCTCTTCTCGCTCCGTACCGGTGTATGTTCCTTCAGTTTGCGGCTCACCTAGTCCGATATTGTTGACGAGGTCGGTCGGGCTTCCCCCATTCAATAATGTAAAGACGATGACGAGAATCAATCCGAGACCACCCCCGACCCCGGCAATCCCTTTTCCTCCGATGCTACGCCCTCTTCGGTCCTCGACGTTACGGCTCTGTTGTCTACCTTTCCACTTCATCTTCATTCCTCCTACATTCGCTCTGTCTTGTTCCTTACCCGAAATGTTGAAAAAGTGAGCGCAAGCTTTGAGGTGGACGAAAATTTTCTTTTCTCGAGGAAGTGGATTCACTACAATGAAAGAGACTTCAGCAAAGGAGGAATGACCCATGCCTTACGTAACAGTAAAAATGCTCCCAGGCCGTAGCGTGGAACAAAAACGCGCGTTGATTGAAAAAGTGACGGACGCCGTCTCCGAGACGACGAACGCTCCAAAAGAGAACATCACCGTTTTCATCGAAGAAATGGATGCGACGCACTATGGTCAAGCCGGCGTCATGCACGCGGACAAGAAATAAGTAACGAACGGACTCCTTGAATCGGGGTCCGTTTTTTCGTCTAAGCACCACGTCAAATATGTATTCGTTGAACTTCTTGAATTTTCGCTTGTAGCCCACAAAGAACCTCTTCAATGAAATCATCGACCTCTTCAGGTGACATATATACATATTCATGCTGGGGGTCAAACGGATGGGTTTTATAGAAGGACGTGATGTTTTGAATTTGTTGTCCCGTTTGTCCTTGTGGGAAAAACGGTAAGACGTCTTCGAACGAGTCAATGTGACAGAAGTCCGTCCAAAAGATATGATTCGGATGTTTTGCCAAGTACTCAAAGTCAATCCCATACCAGTCCGTTTTGACTAAACGGGTATAGTCTGGTGTTCCGACGATTGCCTGTACAATCGGTTCTTCTTTTTTCGCACGGGTCAACCGCACCCAATATTCGTCTGTGACCAGATGAAAATAATAACCGACTAAATAAGACCACTCTGTATTCGATTTTGGGGTTCCTCCATCTAAATACGTCTGTTTGAACAAATCAGAGGAGATCCCGTTCTCTGTTTTGAAATGTGTGATGGTTTTCGGTGGTTCAGGACGTCCATCCGCTCCGACCAGCCCACAGTCCGGACCGATATTTCCTACTAAAAAAGGTATGCGTTCAAACGCGGAATCCGTCTCAAGAATCCGCTCCGCGATACGAAAGTGAGTCACCCATGTCGCCATTTTCATTCCTCCATTTTACTTCAATCTTCTCGGTTCACTTCGAACCGTTCACTCGGCATGGTCGGCTTAATCAAGTGCCGTGTTGCCCGCCAAATGTGGTAACCGATCCGGTCAAGCCACAGCAATACTTGTACTTTTTGGATCGTCTGGTCCATCTCCAACTGATTCGCCGCCGTTTCTTCTAGCAGCTCAGAGCGATGTGCCTTCCGATATTCCGCCAACTGTTTTGATGCCTGTTTCCACATCTTCGAATCTTCCGGTGGCGTATGATGGTTCAATTGATGAACGAGATCGAGTTCGTGCAAGACGAGTTCGCGCGCTGCTAAAAAGTCCGTGTCCCGCAGTGACTGGACCGGTTCGATTTCTCGCAATACATACAACCACCGTTCGAGATGGTCGATTGAATGCAGGAGGGACAAGTGTTGCCCGTAGTCATTTTGCTTTCCGACATCGTCTAGTTGAATCGTACTCAAAAAGACACGGACATCGCTCAGCGTCTTGTCGACGAGCGTCAACTCATCTTCCCGGAGACGTCCCTCCCGGACGAGCAACTCGGTCTCGTTCCCTAAATAGCGTTCAATTTCAAGTAAAGACCGCCGCGCCGCCTCAAGAGCGACCGTCGGGAGTTGCGACATGTTCTTGTCGAGCAGACGTGTCAATTTTTCTGATCGGCTCGGAATCCATTTTAGTAACCTTCTTGCGAACGGCTGATAAAATGGCAGGAACAAGAGGACGCCTAATATATGGAACGTCGTATGGAATAGGGCGAGACGTAACAAGTCGTTCCAGTTGAACCAATCGGCTACTCGATTGACGACAAAGAAGAGAACGGGGAATGTCAGCCATCCGATGAGGACGATGGACACGTGGTAAATCGCATGACCCAATACGATGCGTCGGGCCGACTTCCAACCTCCCATTGAACCGAGTGCCACGACAAGACTCGTCCCAGCACTTTGACCGAGTACCAAAAAAGCGGCTTGCGGAAGTGAAATCGCGGCAGTCGCAAGAGCCGTCATCGTTAAGACGAGCCCAATCGTCGACGACTGAAGGACAACCGTCATCGCAAACCCGATGCCAATCAGGAACGCCTGTTGAGAAAAACGCATCGACTCGATTGGTCCGAACGAGAACGTGACTACATCCCGCATCGCTTCTTGTAGCGTTCCAATCCCGACAAAAATCAAACCGATACTGACGAATAATAGCCCGATTCGGCGTAGACGTGGTCCTGAGAGACGAAGTGCCATTCCGAGACCGATGAGCGGCAAGAACACTTGACGTACGTCTACGTTATAGCCAAGGACGGCGATGATCCATCCTGTCGTCGCGCTGCCTACGTTCGCCCCGATGATGAGCGGCAATGCTTGCGTGAACGTGATCAATCCTGCGCTCACAAAACCAATCGTCATCAACGTCGTGACGGTAGAGGATTGAAATAAAGCCGTCAACATCGCGCCAAGTGTCGCCCCCGACAACGAGCCATCGGTGAATTGGTTCAACCGATGTCGAAGTCGTGTACCGGCCCATTTTTTGAGCGTGTCTGTGAGTAACGTCATCCCGAGTAAAAAAATCCCGATGCCACCAATCAGTGTCGCAATCTCCATCGTGTCACGCCCCTTTTCGGGTTATTCGGATTTCAATGTCGACAAGAGCCACGATTTTTCATTCGCATGATCCCTTAAGTTCAGTAACACATCTTCCGGATAATAAATTTTTTCATCCGATTGTCTCGAGTTCAAAATCGACTGGACGAGCATCGACACTTCCGAAATCTCTTTCCGTTCCCCATCGTTCATCTGAAGATAAATGCCTTCATACTTGCCCTGTCCTTTATATAAATCGTACGGCAATTGACTCAATTGATCTTCGAGCAAGTAGTATTTCGGCGGAAGTCCGATGCCTTCCATCGTCTGACGCAACCGTTCCATATAGCGGACGCGGTTCGCTTCCGGGAAGTTTTTATATTTCAATAAACGACGATTCACGAAACGGCTCGATAAATCGGCTAGAATCGCGTCGTCTTCCTCCATCCACTCCTGGAAGTAGAAGTAGACGACCGTCTCGTCCAACTTCAAATATTGTTCAAGCGACATGTTGTTCTGCTCAAAAATAGGCAAGAAATGTTTCGGTACCATCTTGAATGCGTAGCCGCTCTCATATAGTTCCTGCGCTCGCTCGAGAATCGCTTTCAAAAGGAGGTCGCTCGAACGTGTCGCCGGGTGAAGGTACACTTGCCAATACATTTGATAGCGGCGCATGATATAGTCTTCAATCGTATGCATCCCCGACTGTTTGACGACGACTTGGTCCTCATCTGGTCTAAGGACACGCAACATGCGTTCCAAATCAAATTTTCCATAACTGACACCCGCAAAGTGCGCATCCCTGAGCAAATAATCCATCCGATCGACATCGAGCTGCGAACTGAGCATATTGACGATCAAGCGGTTCGGGTGCGTCTTGTTGATGATGGAGGCCACCTCTTCTGCGAACCCGACACCCATCTCCGACAACACTTGGTTGACCTCGGTATCGCCTAAAATGATGCGCTCGGTCCACACTTCATGGCGAACGGAGAAGACATGTTCGAACGCGTGTGAGAATGGGCCGTGACCGACATCGTGCAAAAGCGCCGCCGCTAACAACAGTTCACGGTCGCGGTCATCCCATTCCGGATATTGTTGGAACTGGTCAATCAATTGGCGCGCAATCTCATAGACGCCGAGAGAATGATGGAAGCGCGTGTGCTCTGCGCCATGGAACGTCAAAAAGGATGTCCCAAGTTGCTTGATGCGGCGTAAACGTTGAAATTCTTTCGTGTTGATCAGTTCCCAAATAAGGTGATCGTAGACGTAAATATAACGGTGTACCGGGTCTTTAAACACTTTTGACCCAGATAATTGTCCTCGTGACGAGTACATGACATGCCCTCCTACGTTTCGTTATGTTCTAGATTCGACTTCAAACGAATCGTTCCCTCCATGCTATAATGAGAAGGAAAATTATTTGTGAAAAGGAATTAAGTATATGATCCATCCATTATTAAAACAACCGAGCTATCGTGTGATCGACCAATCGAGCCTTGGCACGATGTTTCAAGCGGAACAATCGTTCGCGACTGATGACACGTTATGTGCTTCAACCCAACAATCAGGCGCTGTCTTGCGCGCATGGGTGCACACGAATACGATTGTACTCGGAATTCAAGATGCAAGGTTACCTCATTTAAAAGATGGGGTCCGGTATTTGCACGAGCGCGGCTTCCGGCCGGTCGTCCGTAACTCAGGTGGGCTCGCCGTCGTGTTAGACGAGGATGTCCTGAACTTATCTTTAATCTTACCCGAGAATGACGGCATTCAAATCGACAGCGGCTATGAGGCCATGACTTCCCTCATCCAACACATGTTCCAAGACGTCACGAACGACATCGTCCCAGGTGAAATCGTCGGCTCGTACTGTCCGGGAAGTTTCGACTTGTCGATTGATGGCAAAAAATTCGCCGGTATTTCACAACGTCGCGTCCGTGGCGGCGTCGCCGTTCAAATTTACTTGAGCGTAAGACAGAGCGGGAGCGAACGTGCCGAAATCATCCGAGACTTTTATGAATTGGCCATCCAAGGGGAGGCGACCAAGTTCACATACCCGACCATTGTACCGGAAACGATGGCGTCGTTAGAAGACTTGCTCGGCATTCCTCTCACGGTTCAAGATGTTCTGACACGGGCCTACCGCGTCCTTTCCACTGTCAGTACGCTCCAAAACGCGTCGCTGACGGCTGAAGAACAAACGACACTCGTGAGCCAGCTCGAACGGATGTGGAAACGGAATGAACCATTACGCGAGATCGAACAACAATTAACAGAGGAGTGATTCATCCAATGTTTAAACTGATCACAGACACCGGGGCCGATTTGACGCACGATCAAATCATTGAGTACGGTCTTGAGATTTTACCGCTCGGTGTCATCATCGACAACGAAGAGTTTTTAGACTGGGAGACGATTCAACCGAAAGACGTGTACGATGCGATGCGTCAAGGTAAGACACCGAAGACGTTTCAAATCGAGGCGTCGCGAATCGAGCATTGTTTCCGTCAACATCTCGAAGCCGAAATCCCGTTTTTATATCTCGTTTTCTCCGGAGAGCTCTCCGGTACATATCAAACGGCTGTCATGGTCGGTGAGATGCTCAAAGAGGAGTATCCCGATAGCAAGTTCAAGATTATCGATACGCGAACGGCTTCTGTCGGACAGGCATTGTTCGTCAAGACGGTCGCAGAGTACGGACAAGACCATACGTATGAAGAAACAAGTGAATATGCTGCTTCACTCGTCGGAAAGATTCGACACTTGTTCACGGTCGAGTCACTCGAATATTTGATGCGGGGCGGACGCGTCTCGAAAGCGAGTGCCTTCATCGGTGACTTGTTGACGATTCTGCCGTTACTGACGGTCGAGGACGGGAAACTCGTCCCGATTGAAAAGGTACGCGGTCATAAAAAGGTCATGCGCCGTATGGTCGAATGGACGATGGAATCGAAGCCACTCGTCGAGAACGGGCATCTCTTCATCGGTCACGGTGACGACCCTAAAAAAGCGGAACAGTTCGAGAAGATGGTCCTTGAACATGTTCAACCGAAACACATCACGAAAACACTTGTCGGCTCTGCCATCGGTGCCCATACCGGTCCAGGTCTACTCGTCATCGCCTATTTCGAGGCATAAAAAAATGAGCTTTCCCTTATTTAGGGGAAGCTCATTTTCATTTAGCGATTCCAGTTCGTGAACCCGTCTCCAAACTGTGCATAGTTCTCGTCTTGGAACACACCGTCCACAAATTTCGGTACGTCTACCGGCAACGTTCCTTGTGGCTTCACTTCACCGAAGATGGCACGAATGCCCGCCGGCAAGTTCGGTCCGGCCGATTTCAAGTTGCCTGCTTCCGAGTCCGGTCCGTTCGGATCACCTTTGAATCCATAGATCAAGAGTTGCGCCGGAGCGTCTGGCTGAACGGCGACATCGTATGGGTTGCGCAAGCTGAGCAAGACCGACTTCTTCCCTGTCTCGTTGGCGTAACGGAACACCTCAGCCGGCACGTAATGATCGGCTGATGTCGGTTTCAATTTCGCGCTGTTGTTCACGTTCGAACCGACGATGATGTAATCGGCTGCCTCGACTTTTTGTTGAAGTACCGGATTTTGAGTTAAGTGTGGCGTTGATGCCGAATAGTTGGCCGTGATGACGTTCACGCCTTTCATATTCCCAGCATTCTTCTCAAGCGACTTGATTGTCTTCACCATACTGTCCGTTTGATCTTTCGCTGGTGACAAGACGAGCACCGTGTCTCCTTTTTTCGGTTTGAACGGGAGTGTCTTGTCCTCATTCTTCACGAGAGTGACAGCCGCTTCCGCGATTTCACGCTCTTTCGCTTTATGCTCCGCACTACCTACGACGGCGTTCGCTTTTGTGAGCTTCGCCTCGAGCGTCGTCGAATCGATCGTCTCTCCCCAAATCCCACGCTCTGCCTTCAGTTTTAAAATACGCTCGACCGACTCATCAATGGTCTCCTCTGATAAACGCCCATCCTTCACCGATTGGATGACTTCATCAAAGATGGCTTCGAGTTTGATCACGTCTGCTTCCGAACGCAAAATCGTTGGCATGAGGGCGATATCGACGCCCGCTTCAAACGTCTTGATGACCGCTTCTGCTTCTGTAAAGTTGTCGGAGATGGCCTGCATGTTGAGCGCGTCGGTCACAACGATTCCGTCATATCCGAGTTCCTCACGTAGCACGCCCGTGATGACATCGTCCGAGAGCGTCGCTGGGAGTGGGAACGTCCCACGATCCGACTCGACGACCTCATCTTCGATTTGCGGCATACCGATATGTGCCGTCATAATCATGTCGATCCCTTCTGTAATCGCACGTTTAAACGGCAACAACTCGAGTCCACGCAATTCGTCGAGCGACTTATCGACAATCGGTAGTCCATAGTGTGAATCGACTGCCGTATCCCCATGACCCGGGAAATGTTTCGCCGTCGCCGCGACACCTTGGTCTTGAATGCCTTGTGTCATCGCTGACCCGAGTTCACCGACGAGTTCAGGGTCGCTCGAGAATGAACGGACCCCGATGACCGGGTTTCCTGGATTGTTGTTGACGTCGAGTACCGGTCCGAAGTTCACGTTTACCCCGAGTGCGTTCAATTCAGAACCGATGATGTTTCCAGCGTCATACGCATATTGACTGTTACGAGTGGCACCGATTGCCATATTTCCTGGTAAGTTCGTACCTGTACCGAGACGCGTCACGATGCCCCCTTCTTGGTCAATCGTGACAAAGAGCGGAATGTCATTACTGTCGTCTTGCTTCACGACTTCTTGCAGATCATGAACGAGTTTCGTCGTCTGTTCCGTCTCCTTCACGTTCTCCGCAAACAAAATCACGCCACCGAGATCAAAACGATCGATGACACGCGCCACTTCCGGTGCGAGAGAAGTATGGTTCGCCCCGTTCCAAAGTCGGAAGTCCGGCATGATCATCTGCCCGATTTTTTGTTCGAGCGTCATCGATTCTAGCTTCGTGTTGACGCGCTGGTCGATCGACATCGTCGGCGTTCCTTCCGCCATGACCGCATCCGCTGCCGGAATCGATGAAACGAGTAGTGCCGTCGTCAATCCGAGTGTTGCCGTCCAGTTCAATGCCTTGTTCATGTTCCCCACTCCCCTTAGTCCAATTTGACTGACCCCCAAACGAAAAGGCATGGAGGAAGAAGCGTTGCCTCATCAACGCTCGTTCACCCCATGCCTGATCGCATCAGTTACATTTGGTTCTTATTCAGGTGGTCAACAACAGTATAGCAACTCCATTTTTCAGAAACAATGACTCATGTGAAAGCGTAACCATTTTGAAACAATGTTTCTGTTTTGATACACAGAAAACTGTATTGGCAAAACCAATAATTTCTGTGGTTCGTTTTTGATTCTTTTTTTGGTAAACTCAATTCGATACAGGTTAACTTTCAAAAAGGGGGAAATTATTGTGGCAAGAGGGGAACTGAAACGAAAGCCGGAATGGTTAAAGATTAAATTAAACACGAACGACACGTATACCGGTTTGAAGAAGATGATGCGCGAAAAAAATCTACATACGGTATGTGAGGAAGCTAAGTGTCCGAATATCCATGAATGTTGGGCGGTACGTCGGACCGCGACGTTCATGATTTTAGGAAGTATTTGTACACGTGCCTGCCGCTTTTGTGCCGTCACGACCGGTAAACCGAACGAGCTCGATTGGGAAGAGCCAAAGCGCGTCGCCGAATCCGTACGCCTCATGAACTTGAAGCACGTCGTCATCACTGCTGTCGCCCGTGATGACTTGAACGATTACGGGGCTACTGTCTTCGCAGAAACGGTTCGTGCCGTCCGTTCTATGAATCCAGAGACATCGATCGAAGTGCTCCCGTCTGACATGATGGGTGACTTCTCTGCCTTGCAGACATTGATTGATGCGGGTCCTGACATCATGAACCATAACTTAGAGACGGTTCGTCGCCTCACACCGAGAGTCCGTGCCAAAGCGACATACGACCGTACACTCGAATTCTTGAAACGCTCAAAAGAATTGAACCCGGATATCCCGACGAAATCATCAATCATGGTCGGACTCGGAGAAACGAAAGAAGAATTAATTGAAGCGATGGATGACCTCCGCGCACACAACGTCGACATTTTGACACTCGGCCAATACTTGCAACCGACGAAGAAACACCTCGAGGTGGAACGTTACTACCACCCGGATGAGTTCGCCGAGTTGAAAGAGATCGCACTATCAAAAGGATTCTCACATTGTGAGGCAGGTCCGCTTGTCCGCTCGTCTTACCATGCGGATGAACAAGTACACAAGGCGCGTCGCCACACGATGTTGCCAATCGACTAATAGAAAGAAGAGAGATTATGACTGGTACGACGTGGCACTTACTTAGAACTGAATCCACTTCACCGGCTGAGAATATGGCGATTGACGAAGCCATCGCCAACTGGGTCGCGAAGGGAGAACTCAAACCGACGCTTCGTTTTTATTCATGGGCACCTCATGCGATCAGCGTTGGGCGTTTCCAACGGGCTACGCGTGACTTGGACCGTGACGCCCTCACGAAGAACAACATTCCGGTCGTCCGTCGCCTAACCGGAGGACGCGCCGTGTTGCACGCCGATGAGTTGACATATAGCGTCATCTTGCCCGAATCGACCCCAGCCCTCCCAACGAATATCATCGAGAGCTATCGCTTGCTCACGGAAGGAGTCCGTCGTGGTTACCACGAGCTTGGTGTACCGGCCGAGTTTTCGGTGCCGTTGACAGAAGAGGACCGTGAGGCACTCCGCAAACCAAAATCAGCCGTCTGCTTCGATGCCGCCTCCTATTATGAGCTGGCCGTCAACGGGAAAAAGATTGCGGGTAGCGCACAAGTGCGCCACCAAGGGGCCGTCTTGCAACATGGATCCATCCCGCTTTCTGTCGACGATGAGGTATTGTTCGACTGTTTCGCAATGGAAGAGCACGAAAAACGTGAAGCCAAAAGTCGGTTCAGCGAAAAAGCCGTCGCCTTGAACGATACGTTACAGCGCTTCGTCTCCTTTGACGAAGTAGCGGCCGCGTTCGAGACCGGCTTCAAAGACGCCTTCTCGTTGACGTTCGAACCGCTCGTCTTCACAGAAGAACAACAATCCGAAATCGACTTGCTCATCAAGAAGTATGAAAGTGATGAATGGGTCTGGAAACGCTAAAAAGATTGTCCCTTTTGACGGGGACAATCTTTTTTTATGCCGCGTTCGTTCGGCGCAACAGATGGCGCACTTCTCGGAACGTGACGAATGTTTTGTTGTTCGCATCATACAATTTGTAGCGTAACGACTTCAAACTTGAAAACAGTCCGATCGTCGTCGCCCGTTGTAACGGTGGTGTCGACGTATGCGCCTTCTCCAAATGATAGTTCGGGACACGCGGGCTCAAATGGTGGACGTGATGGAAACCAATATTTCCTGTCACCCATTGAAGCACTTTTGGCAATTCATAATACGAGCTTCCTTCGATTGCCGCCTTCACGTAATCCCATTCCTGCTCGTCCTCGAAGTATGAGTCTTCAAATGTATGCTGGACATAGAATAACCAGATTCCGAGTACGCCGGCGATGAACATCGTCGTGCCCTGAACAATGAGAAAGGCTTGCCAGCCTACCAAATAAATCAATGCGCCGTATAACACGACGAGTGAGAGATTAATGATATACGTGTTTTGGCGTTCTTTCTTACGCGCATCTTTTCGATTGAAACGGCTCGTCACGAGAATGAGCCAGAGCGGTCCGAGTCCGAACATGACGAGTGGATGACGATATAGGCGATATTTCAGTCGCGTCCATTTCGAGGCTTCGATGTACTCCTCAATCGTCATGACCCAGATGTCCCCGACGCCCCGTTTATCCAAGTTTCCGCTCGACGCATGATGAATCGCATGCTCTCGCTTCCACTTCTCGTACGGGAATAACGTCAAGATTCCTGTAATGGTTCCGACAATCGCGTTCGCCCTCTTATTTTTGAAGAATGAACCGTGCGTGCAGTCATGGAAGATGATGAACATCCGCACGACAAATCCTGCCGCAATCAACGTGAACGGTAATGTCAGGAAAATCGAGACACTCAGTAGTTGATACGCTAAGAACCACGACACGAGGAACGGTAAAATCGTATTGATCATCTGCCGCACACTAATCCGGATATCGGACTTTTCAAACGGCGAGACGTGCTTTCTTAATTGGGCAATCTTTTCTTTACTCATAACAACCTCCTTGAATTCAACAGCGTCACAACGCAAAAATATAAATGAAACCAACAACCAACGTTGTTCAATGTGAATTCATGGATCGGAAAGTCGTCCCTATCAAGAATTAACACTAGGTCATTATATCACGTATAAAAATTATGTGGTGAAAATTCAGAAAAAAGACTTATCTCATTTTTAGATGAGACAAGTCTGATGGATTTATTGTTGTGTATAGATGGAAACCGAGCCGCCGTTGACGAAGAACTCGCCCCAACCGTCCGCGTTGATTGTCACGAGACGACCATTGTTGCCGGTCATGTCCTTCCATACTTCTCCCGCGTTCTGCTTCCCGACATACATCCATTTCGAGCCACCCGGTCCGTCCGACAAAATCGTCGCAAGACCTGACTTCGCACGGTCTGTCACACCTTCACGTGTCCAACCGATGACGTCTTGGTGGTTGATGTAGTCATGTTGTGTGCCATAGGCAAAGTCTTTACGCGCTTTCAAAATCGGTTGAAGAGACCCTGACATATTCGGAATTTCACGGTTTGTCGTCCCCTTCGTCCCATAATAGTCTCCATAGAAGAGTGTCGGGTATCCTTGACCGCGTGTCATGATCGTCGCATAGGCGAGCGGTTTGAACCAATTGGCAACCGTCGACTCGAGTGATTGCCCAGGTTGTGAGTCATGGTTATCGACAATGGTGACGGCGAGTGTCGGATGCTGCTCGACGACCGTTCCTTTTAGAATGTTGCGCATATCATAGTAACCGCCGCCGTTCCCTGCCGCTTGGAAGTTGTAGTGGAGCGGTACATCGAATACCGAGTGAGTATAGCCCGTCTTCGCCAAGTAATCATTGATGGCCCCAAGGTCGTTTTTCCAATACTCCGCGACGGTGAACATCTCTTTCCCTGTCGTCTGTCGGACACTTGTCACCCATTCTTTCAAGTACGAATGATTAATATGTTTGACCGCATCGAGACGGAATCCATCGAGACCGAGTGAATCCGCGTACCATTTCCCCCAGTTTTTCATCTCTTGTCGCACTTCCGGATGCTCAAAATCGATATCGGCGTACATCAAATAGTCATAGTTCCCGTTCTCCCCGGATACTTCACTGTCCCACGCTTTACCCGTACTTCGGAATTTATAAATCCGGCTTAAGTTCCGTGACTGATCCCAATCAGTCCCGTCAAAGTGATACCAACGCCACTTGAACGGCGAGTATGTATTGTTGCGCCCCGCAAAATTGAATCCGGTCCAGGCAGAAATCGAATATTCCCCAGACGTCTCCTGATTCCGGTTAGAAGGATTGACCTCGACAGCTTGAACAGACTCGGTATAATCCGCTCCCCCCTTATGGTTCATGACCACATCCCCGTATACGCCAATCCCTTTTCCGCGTAAGTTAGAGATGGCCGACTGTAGCTGCGCTTTCGTTCCATACTTCGTGCGTGTCGTCCCTTTTTGATTGAACTCTCCTAAATCATACAAATCATAGGCCCCGTATCCGACATCATTTTGAGACGTCCCTTTATAAGCCGGCGGAATCCAGACCGTGGAGATGCCGATATCTTTCAAATGCTGCGAATCGTTTGAGAGACGGTTCCAATGGAGCCCGTCGTTCGGGACATACCATTCAAAGTATTGCATCATCGTACCGTTCTGTGGAGTTGCCGCTTGTGCGACCGGTTGCCCCGAAAGCAGTGCAATCGATGTCACTCCAGCCAGCACGGCAATCCCTTGTCGTTTCTTCAACATCATTCATTCCTCCTCAACTAAATAATGAAAGCGCTTGCATGAATTATTGTGAAGGATTTTGATTTTGTTGCATAGACTAATGTCTAAAAACAGTTCTCTCTCTCTAACTATTTTTTATTTGAATAGTTCAGTTGAACGAAACAAAGACGGATGGCTTGTGCCATCCGCCTAATCATCCTTGACGGCTTATTCGTTTTCGCTTGAAACGGTAGCCAATGTACGGTAGTCCTGTAAATACGAGACCGATTGTCACGAGTAGTTGAACACCGATCAATATCGTCTCGACGACGATTGGCCACTCAAACTGAAACAAGGAAAACAGGGCAATCCATAAAATACCTAGGATGAGCGCAGCTCGTCCCATCTGACGTTCCATGTCATGATATTTCTCCTCTGCCGTTTCGACATCCGAATAAATCGGCTTGGCATCTCGATTCCCTTTGAAAATATGAATCTCATCCCCGGTCGATGTGACATGTTGCCATCCGCTCGATGCAAACAGGTCAAAGTAGTCTTCATCCGGACGGGTTCGATAATCCAAACTATATTGAACGTCTTCCGGTTCCCCTTCAACGAGCGTGTATCCTAGAGGTGCGAATTGCTTCAAATGCCAACCCTTGGCTGCCATTCGTTCTAGTTTTCGCATCTCACGCTCTTCGGCAAACGCTAGTCCCCAGCTCGACATATACTTCTGTCTCATCGTGATCCCTCCATATCTAAAATGGCACAGGCATCTTCGACCATCGCCTGTCGTCTCTTCACATCATCCGTCAGAATCGAACGCCCTTTACGCGTAATCTGGTAGTTCTTTTTCTTTCCGTCCCCGTCCATCGGTTCAATCAGTTCGGCGTTCAATAATTTTTTAATAATCGTATACATCGACGCAGGACCGATTTGCATTCGTCCTCGTGTGATTTCTTCGACAAATTGCATGACCAAATAACCATGACGCGGCGTCGTGAGCGCCAATAAGATGTAAAACATACTATCCGTCAGTTCTCCTAACTCCAAGGAGTCCGTTCGCGGCATCTTCTCCACCTCCTATATCATTGAATGATACATTTCTTATATTCAATATATATCGTTAAATGATATATGTCAATAAATGATATAAAAAAGTCGCGAACAATTAAGTTCGCGACTTCTGTGTGAATCGATTTAGCTTGTGACGTAATCCAGGTCGTGCAAAATATAGGCGAGGAAGAAAATCATACTCGGGTTCTCATAACGCATTTGGACTTTACGGAGCTGCTCACGATACGTGACCTCATACTCGGCCCCGTTCATCTTCCGCTCCATGTTCATCTTGATGAGGGCATCGAGTTTATCCATCATATCGACGAGCATCCCTTCATACGTGTCATCTTTCGAATCAGCCATGTATCGACGGAACGCCGGCTGCATATATGCCGGCAACAACCCGAGAAGACGTTCACTCTCTGCCCGCTCATATGCCTCGAACGCCGCTCCCGTCTCTTGTGTCGAATGCTTGACCGGTCCGAGCACATCTCCGGTCACCCCTTCGACTAAGTCATGACAAAGAAGACGTGCCACGAGTTCAGCGACATCAACGTCGACGTTGTACTTCTCGCGCTCTAAGAGTCCGCTGAACATACCGAGCGCGGCAGCCCGGAAACCATGAATCGCATCGTTGTCGTCAATCGTATTGAAGCGCCCTTTCCAACGACGGACACTGTCCATCCGCATGACGTTCTCGATGAAGCGTAACACATCGGTCTCTGCCTCGACCTGGTCGAACAGCCAACGGACCGAATCAATCGGATGATGACGGAGGGCAGCTTTCATCTCTTCTAACTTGTCATCGAAATGAGGAGAGCCATGGGCGACTTCCCGTCGTACGAATAGCATCGCATCAAAAGAATCGATTCCGTCGACAATCCGTCCTTCGAACGAGTCATCTTCCGCCTCAACAACAAAACGGTGGAAGTGAGGACGTAACGACTGTGACAACAATTCGACAAGACCGAGGCTCGCTGTCCGTTCCATGCGCTCGATGTGACCAATCAAGGTCGGCTCTTTTTTCGTCCGGTGCATGATCGGACCGGTCTGTACTTCATTCATGTCGTGGAAAATAGCTTTCCCGAGCAAATCGAGCAAGTCGACGTCACGCCCGTTCTCTTTTTCCACATAAGCCGCGATCAAGCTGAAGACCGCGACACGAAAGCTATGACTCGCTGCATTATCATGATAATGTGGGGCATATTCGTCCCATCGTTGCACGTTTTGCATACGTGTCATCTTTCGGATAAACGTTCCGTTATGCATGGTTTCACTCCTTATGATAATCGTTCAAATACATCGTCATGACAGACGACATAGAGCATGTCTGTGTCTTGTAGTGGCAAATCGAGCATCGTCGCCACATCTAATCGGTCATTGACCGCGATGAGTGTCACCCCTGATTCAAGTAAAGCCGTGTTCGCTTGCCGAACATTTTGCCACTCGACTTTTGGTTTCAACGCTTGGATGTTCCCGCCTGACTGTTTGCTTAACAATTGACGGAAAATCGCCGTCGTCCCTGGCTGTAACGTCGCTTTCGCCATTAGGAGGGAGACTGAGTCGTTCGCCAAAATAAAATCGTCGACGCGAACGTGTTTGAATTTCGAGATATTCCGCTCTTCACACACTTCAACGACCGTGTGCAAATCCACTTGATGTTCAGAGGACAGCGCCTCGACCGCTGAGGCGATCAAAAGCGATTTTCCATCGGCGAGTAATGTCTCCGTGATTCGCGCATCCGCAAAAATGGCGACGCGTCGTGCTTTCAGGACGTTCGCCTGCAATAAGACCGCTTCATCTGAGGCATCCCCTGAAACGAAGTGCACTTGATCGTGCACGTACGGCTCCTCGATCAACTGATCAATCAAGACGATTTCCGCTTTCGGTTCATAGTTGAGCACTTCATCAATTGCCTTTTTTGTCTTCGGGGACCACCCGATATACACATAATGTCTTTCTCCACGATACACTAGTCTTCCCTCCCGTTTTAACCGTTGAAACGTCGCGCCGATTTCAACTAATTTTCCAATCAACGCCCCGATAATCCCAATCCCGAATAGGAACAAGAAGATCCCGAGCCATCGCCCTGCCACGGAGGACGGATAAAAATCCCCATATCCAACGGTCGTCAACGTCGTCATCGTCCACCAGAACGAATCAAATAATGACCCGAACGTCTCAGGCTCTAACCAATAACCGAGCACGGTCCCTAGGACGATAATGCCAATCGAAGCTAGAACGACATTCAAAAATGATAATTTCGCTAACCCTTTCCACAAACGAAATAAGATATGCACTGTTTCCCCCTCCTTCTCTCTTATATACTAAACGTATCTACAAAAAGATTCACGAAACCATTTTGATTGTGATTCCGTATAAGAAGAAAAAAGGAAGGACTGACATATGAACTCAATCGTCTTAGAGTATCGTCTCTATAAAAATGAATTATCGTTCGAACCACTATATCATTACACGTCTCTCGGCTTAGATGAAGTGCTGGCCCGTCGCGAGTGTGAGTTTTTCGTCAAAGACGGCATGACCTATAAGCAACGCTCGTCCGCCCTAGAAGGCGATCAATACTTCTTGATTTACGTCGACCGTTACACAGAAGGACCGATGGACAAACACGAAACGAGCGAGATTAAAGTCGAGATCCGTACACTCGACGACCGATTTGACAACCCGCTGCTCGAAGCCTATTACGTCGACCGTCACCTCGATGCGCTCGCCATGCTCGGGAGCCAATACTTGTACGTGGCCGGCAAAGAGTATGAGCGGGATTCAGCGGAAACAGATGAAGATCGTGGTGTGTACGTCATCTATGTCACACCGACTGGTTATGAATTGGAGGAATCAACATGAAGACGAGCAAGAAAATTTTAAGCGGACTATCGGTCGCAGTCTTGACCACTTCCCTTGCCGCATGTGGTGGGGACGAATATGAAGAGGCGGCACTTCCGGAAGAACCGACCGGCTACGAATGTGATGATTGGGACTGGGATGACGAGACGGAGTCGTATTATTGCGATGACGACCGTTCTCCTCACTATGGCAGCTATTTCTTACTCGGTAGTCTATTCCGCTCAAAAAATGCATTGAAGAGCTCTTCGTCATATAAGACGTATAAAGCTAACGGTGGTGCGACCGGCGCCGTATCGAACGGTTCCAATTCAGGATCGTCAAAATCTGGACTCGGCAGCGGCTCTAAAGGTGGATTTGGCGGATGACGCGTGACGAACTTTATAGTCAAATCCCTTATTTTTGGCCCGATTTAAACGATGAAGAATATGCCTTATACGATTGTTTTGAGATGACCGCCTCGCAGGTTAACTCGATTCGAGAAGCGACCGAGGCGGTTGATTCGATTTTTCGGAAGACGAATCAATTGTTGCGTACGCTACCGGACGAGACGTTCCGACTACTCGGTTATCCTGAAGCGAGCCTGCCTTTTTTACGAGAGAAGGCGATTTCCCAGGAAACCATCATCGGTCGTTACGACTGGATCATGAAAGACGGTCAACTCAAATTGATGGAGTTCAATGCAGACACACCAACGTTTATTAAGGAACTGTTTGACGTGAACGGCGTGGTCGCTTCCGAGTTTGGTCTCCTCGATCCGAACAGGGAAGCCACCGCTCAACTGAAAACCGAACTGCGCAAGGCCATCGTCGCCGCATGGAAACGACTCGGACGAGAAGGTACACCTAAAATCGTCTTTACGGCACATGACGACAACATCGAAGACAAATGGACGGCGCGCTTTCTGCAAGAAACGCTCGACTTACCGTCTGAATTCGTACCGTTGCACGCCTTACTCGTCGACGAAGACGGTGTCTACACGCCATCGGGCGAACGAATCGACATCTTGTATCGTCAAACGTATCCAATCGAGCATCTCGTGGACGACCGAGCAGCAGACGGAGACTTGATCGGCATTCGGTTGCTCGAATTGAACCTACAAAAACATGTGTCGCTGCTCAACCCGCTCTCGGCATTCCTCATGCAGTCGAAAGGTGTCCAAGCCTTGATTTGGGAATTGTATGAGACCGAGACATTGTTCGATGAAGCCGAGCGCGACATCATCGGAACTTATTTTTTACCGACTTACTTAGAAGAGACACCGTTTCTCGGCGAATCGGATTACGTCAAAAAGCCAGCGTTCGGACGCGAAGGGGACTCCGTCATCTTGTACACGAAAGACGGCCAACCGTTTCACCGAGAAGCACTGCAAACGTATGCGGAAGAAACAGCCGTGTACCAACAGTTCATCGAACTTCCGACACGGATGACGACGACTGTCAAAGGTCGTGTCGAGACACATTATATGGTCGGATGTTTCTGTTTGAATGGACATCCGTCCGCACTCGGCGTCCGTGCCGGTAGCATGATCACGAACAACCAATCTTACTACTTAGCCGTTGGCACACCTACTCAAAAGGAGACAAACTCATGACTTTCATCACACTTGACTCAATTTTAAGCTTCCTCGCCCACCTCGGGACAGGATTCGGTCTCATTCTCGCTGGACTCATCATCTTCGCCCTGACGACCAAGTATTCGGAACGTAAGTTAATCAAAGAAGGCAACATGGCTGTCGCGTTGAAACTTTGGGGGAAAGCACTCGGACTCGCCATCGTCATCTATACGGTTTGGGCGAACAGCGTCAACTTACTCGATGCGTTCATCTGGGGGCTCGTCGGCATCGCTGCCCAAGTATTGGCGTTTTGGACGTTTGAATATATCCTCACACCTGGCGTGAACTTAGAAAAAGAAGTCGAGAACGGCAACATGGCCATCGGTTTCAGTTTATTCGCCGCATCACTCGTCGTCGGCATCATCGTCGCTGCGAGCTTGACGTACTAATTCAAACACCCCATGCACTCGCGCGAGCCATGGGGTGTTTCTATTTATAAAAAATTGGAGGAAGAACAATGTCTAAGCGAATCATCCTACTCACGATCGTCTCCGGTCTTATCATCGTCGCCATCGCTGTCGGTGTCGGACTGTACACATACACCAACATTCAGAACGGTAACTCATACGAGAATGCCGAAAAGGAAATGAATCGTTATATGACGATGAACGATTGGTATACGTTTGAAATTCATAACATGGAACAGTCCGTTCTCTCTTTTTACACAAATGAAGACCGCTCCGTCATCGGTCTAGCTGAGATTGATGTCGATACAGGGAACTTAGGGTCTGTCACGAAACAAACAGAGCCGAATCAGCCGTTTGATTTCGTCACTCTTCAAGTTGAAAACAAAGAGTACATCGGCGTCCATCTAAAAGAACGCCCGGAAGATGTCGTCTATTTACGGTTAAACGGTGACGATGTCTCAAAAGATTTTCTCGTCAACGATCCCGAAATTGAAAGCTACACCATGACCTATGTCATTGAAACAACACAACCGTCAGATGGTTCGTGGTCACTTGAAACGTTGGACGCCAACAAACAAGTCATACATTCAAGTGAACTCACGGAATAACTTATGTTGTGCATCAAGACGACTTTTTCTAGTCGTCTTTTTTAGTTGGTCGTGAGAACTCCAGACGGCCCGAAGAATTCATATCGTGCCTGAGGAATGACGCGAACGACCGTCTCCATCATCGCGTTCGGTCCACACGTATAGACATCATGACCTTCGACATCGAGTGCCTCTAGTTGCGTCGCACTCATACAACCCGATACGTCATCCACGTGTGTGATGAGTTTAAGCCCTTGATCCACAAGTTCATCAAGTTCGTCTCTGAGCGGACGAAGGTTCGCACTGCGAACCGCGTGCAACAATGTGACGGAACGCCCTTGACCAATTGCCGTCTTCGCCATATTGAAGAGTGGTGTAATGCCGATTCCTCCCGCGATGAGTGTGAGCGGACGATCAGACGTTTCAAGGATGAATTCACCCGCTGGTGCGCTTACCGGAATTTCGGTACCAATCGTCTGTTCATGGAGCCAGTCCGAAACGAGCCCTTCTTGTTTCGGCGCAATCCAGTACCCGTTTTCTGTCGTCTCGATAACGCTATATTGGCGGTGATGTAGGATGTCCTCTCCTGCGATTCGCGCTTGAACCGAGATATATTGTCCTGGGACGGCTGTACCGACGACCCCGTCTTTCGCAACGAGACGGAATCGCTTCACTTCCGGTGTGTCTTCAATGATTTCTTCGATGATGAACGATTTAAAGCCGACCCATGGCGCGTCATCATACATCTGTTTCTCGAGTGAGATGAAGACGTCGGCAATCACGCCATACGCTTTCGCCCATGCGTCGATGATGTCTGGTGTTGCAGCTTCTCCGAGGACGTCTTGAATCGCTCCAAGTAAGTTTTCACCGACAATCGGATAATGTTCTGGGCGGATATTCAAACTCTTATGTTTATGGAGTGCCGGTTGAATGGCAGGAAGAATCGCTTCGAGTCGGTCGATATGAATGGCAGCCGCATAGACCGCGTTCGCGAGTGCTTCTGGCTGGCGTCCTCGTTTTTGGTTCGTATGGTTGAAGAAGTGACGAACTTCTGGATTTTGTTCAAACATTCGTTGATAAAAATGCTTCGTAATCGTCACACCATGTTCTTTCAAAACAGGCGCCGTCGCTTTTACAATCTCAATCGTTTGTTGATCTAACATATGTTTATCCCCCTTTTGTTTCGTACACGTTCATTATGTGATTCAGGTCACTTTAAAGCAATATATTAAATACTTGTTTAAAACGAGTTTCACGATTCCGACTCATTTCTGCCACCATCCTTTCACATTTACGCGAATCGCACTTTTAGACGTTGTCTTGTACAATGGAAAAAGAGGTGATGATGGATGAGACTCACGCAAACGTGTGACTACGCACTCCGGACGTTAATGTATAGCGCCACGTTTTCACATCGGCTCGTCACGATTCAAGAAGTGGCGGACCAATACAACATCTCCAAAAACCATGTCATGAAAGTCGTATACGAGCTTGGCAAACATGGTTACTTGGAGTCGGTTCGTGGCCGTGGTGGCGGGTTCCGTCTCGCGCGCCCGATGGAAGACATCAACGTAGGCGAGGTCGTTCGGTCGATGGAACCGCTCGAGCTCGTGGAATGTTTCGGGGAAGGCCGATGTGTGATCGCACCGGCCTGTGACTTACGAAGTGTGTTGAATGAGGCCATGCTGGCATTCTTTCAAGTGCTCGACCGTTACACGATTGCCGATCTCGTCGCCAATCGAACGAATGAACTTGCCCTGCTCTTAGGCGTACAAAACCCGACAGACTGAAAAAAGTCCGTCGGGTTTTTGGTTACAGTGGTTTTAACTTTTCCTCAATTTCCGCTCGTCTCGACTCTAGAAACGGTGGCAAGGCGAGTCGTTCTCCGAGTGCTTCAACTGATTCATCCGTCGCGAATCCAGGTTCATCTGTCGCCAGTTCTACTAAGATACCACTCGGTTCACGGAAGTAGATCGACTGGAAATAATAGCGGTCAATGAGACCGGAGTGACTGATCCCATGTGCGTCAAGCTTCTCAATCCACTTCGCCATATCGTCTGTATCTTCCACTCGAATCGCCACATGATGCACACTTCCCCGCCCTGGTCGTTCCGATGGCAAATCCGGTCGATCGACGAGATGAATCTCTGTCGCCACGCCACCTTCTCCCGTCTCAAAGACACGCACGTCGTGACCATCCCGTTCAAACGTCGTCACATATCGATAACCGAGTATTTCAGTCAGCACTTGTGCCGTCTTGTCAATCCGCCGTACCGTCCACTCACTAAATCCGAGACCGAAAATGCCGACATCTGTAGGCACAGGACCCTTTTCCCAAGGTGTCCCGCTCCCACCTTCCACGAGACAGAGACGTTGCCCCTCATGATCTTCAAACGAAAGGGTTGCCCTTCCTAAAACCGACTCGATTTCTCCGTAAGATACATTGAATGTGTCAAAACGCTCCTGCCAGTACGCGAGCGCTCCATCCGGCACCCTGAGCGCTGTCCGGGAGATACTGTTTGACCCTCGATACGTCTGTCCGAGAAACGGTAACTCAAAGAACGTCAAATCAGTTCCAGGCGTCCCCTTCTCGTCTGCATAGAACAAGTGATACATCGATGGGTCATCCTGGTTGACCGTCTTTTTGACGAGCCGCATCCCTAGTATTTCCGTGTAGAATCGCAAGTTCTTTTTGGCATCCCCGGTCATCGCCGACACGTGATGTTGTCCTCCAATCGCTTTCATCCGCTATCTCCCCTTTCGACTATAACGTTATTGTATCACCTCCAACTAAGTAAAGTCTTCTTTACATTATGTAAAGTTTGTTTTACACTAGTGGTAGAAACTAGAAATGAGGTGGCACGATGCCATTAGTCAACCGCGTAAAAGAACTGCGTGCTCGGCACCAGTTAACCCAAGGCGACCTTGCCGAAAAGGTCGGTGTGACGAGACAGACGATCATCTCGCTCGAGAAAGGCAGCTACACGCCGTCACTCATGCTGGCGATGCACATCGCACGCGTTTTCGAGGAACCGGTCGAATCTATATTCACAATCGAGGAGGAATCACAATGAAACACGTCGTCGTTCAGTCTATTTCCAGCATCATCTTGTATATTCTTATGGCTTTTCTATTCAGCTCATTTCTATCTGATGTATCGAAGACCGTCATCGAGTCTGATCGCTTCTCAGTTGAATTCAATTTGCTTCCTTTACTTTTACTCGTTGTTTTTGGCATTGTTTGGACAGTCTATTCCTTTAACACACGCCCGAATAAGCAGTTAAGCTTCGCGCAATGGTCCGTCCGCATGACTGAATTCAGTGAAGTCGATGAACGTGAGCAAATCATCACAGCGAAAGCAACTAAAGCGGCATACGTCTCGTTCGGCATCTCTGTCCCTATTTTTATGGGGTCGTTCATGTTTTATCCGTTATTTGAAGACACACTTCCCGCATATCCGATCTATGCACTCGCTTCAACGCTCATCATCGCGACACTCGTCTATATGACGACTTGGATTCGCGGTTATCGACATTAAGGAATTCATTACGAATTCCTTTTTATATTCCTGTTTTAGAATATTCCACATGGGGAATATAAGAGAATAAGAGGACGGTGACGAAAGATGGAAGAGAAACTGGCTTCTTTGTTTCAAGCGTTAGCCGACCCGAATCGGTTACGGATGATTGAATTGTTACGAAAACAAGAGTGGACGGTCGGAATGATGGCAAATCAACTTGGAATCAGTCAACCGCAGACGTCGAAGCACTTGCGAATTTTATATGATGCAGGTCTTGTCACGGTAACGATTGATGCGAACCGGAGACGCTACGCGCTCAAGTCTCAAGCACTTGAACCGTTAGATGCTTGGCAGACCTATATCGCGCGGGAAACAGATCGTCTCAATCGATTGGAATCGTTTTTAGCGGAGTCACAACGAGAGGAGAATCAATCATGAGTACGGTCAAATCACATGTAGAGGGCACGACATTGATTATGGAACGTCTGTTCAAGGCACCACGGCAACTTATATTTGAAGCATTTTCGACACCCGCACATTTAGAAAAATGGTGGGGACCGGCTGGATGGGAGACGAAAGTATACAGCTTCGACTTCAAACCAGGTGGGATTTGGCACTACTGCATGACGTGTGTCGACAAAGAACAGGGTGACTTTTACGGCATGGAGTCATGGGGCAAATCGACCTTTATCGAAATTGACCCCTATTCCCGAATCGTCTATACGGATGCATTCTCAGATGCGGACGGACACGTCAATCCGGACTTACCTGTCATGACCATCACGAATGAGTTTCTCGATACATCGGAAGGCACGTTATTCATTAGCCGCTCCGAATTCCCGAATGAAGAAGCTCTCCAACAAGTCGTCGAGATGGGGGCTGTCGAAGGATTCACTTCCCAGCTCGATCGTCTTGAAGCGATTGTCAGCCAGTAAAAAACATGCACCGTTCCCGAAAAGGAATGGTGCATGTTTTGATTTATCTGAACTGTCGAAACAATACGTCAAGCTGTTCTGGTGTGATTTCCTCAAACGTATCCCCGATGCTGACCTCGGTTGAACAAAATCCTTCTTTTTCAACGAGATATCCCGTAATGCCCACCCCAGTTTTTTCTTGAATGCGCGCAATGTTCTCACTTAGTTCTTCCTTCTCCCCTTGAAAGTGGAGGTGGAACATATTTGTGACCGGGATGCGTGGCGTCGTCCAGACGCCGTCGAGTCCGTTGAATCGTGCTGCCAACTGTACGGCATGATCCCGATACTCGGCCATCTTATCTTTCCGCATCTCGTAATAATAATCTGAAGAAAGAATATACGGGTAAAGGCTAATCAAATCACCGCCGTAGCGTCGCTTCCACACCTTCGACGTGTCACAAAATGATTTCGGTCCAGCAAGGATGGCACCGGCAATCCCACCGATTCCTTTATAAAACGAGACGTACACGCTATCAAAAAGTGCACAGATTTCAGATGCTTCTTTTTCGTAATACGGTAGCGATTCGAACAGTCGTGCCCCGTCCAGATGCAGATAGATCCCTTTATCACGACAGTGTTCATGAATCGCCACAAGCTCCTCGAACGTCGGCAATTCCCCGCCGATTTCCCGTTGTGGAAGTTCGAGCAATAGACATGCGATGTCTGGCAACGCCTGAATCTCTTCGAGTGTCATCACCCGATTTTCGTCCCCAACTAAAATCGGTTCGATGTGATGTATCTCCTTCAAACCATCCTGCTCATGGATTTCAAGGTGGCAGAGCGGATGATACGCGACCGTGTTCTTCCCTGTTTCATCACACCAAATGCGTAACGCGATTTGTTGCGCCATCGTGCCACTCGGAAAGAATACCGCCGACTCTTTCCCAAGAACTTGTGCCATCTTCTCTTCAAACTGTCGAATCGTTTTCCCCTGTCCATACTGGTCACTCGGCTCATCGTCACGCACCTGTTCAAACGCACGTTTCAATACCCCGACTTCCCGTTTGCCGTGACCGCTCAACTGAACATCTGTCTGTCGATACGTGTCTATTAATCGCTCCATTCTTTCGCCTCCTCGACAAATAAACTCCCTGTCAGTATAACAGGGAGTTCTCTACTCAGTCGCGAATCCGGACGATGAGTTTACCGCGTACTTTCCGCGTTTGTAGTTTTTCGAGACCTTCTTTCAACTGGTCGAACGATAACACTTCTGTGACAAGGTCGTTCAGTTCACCTGCATCGAGCAAGCTCATCATCTCTTCGGCCATATACGCCAAGTTGCGAATCGCATGTTCGTCCTCGCTCGCATGTGCCGCTCCGAGTGCCACTTCATGAATCGAAGGGGATAACGTGAAGCCTTTCATGTTCGTCATATCTGGTGGCCCCGCGATATAGGCAAGGTGTCCGCTGAACGCGAGACGATCGAGGTCTGATGTCGCAACGTCGCGACCGACCGTGTTCAAAATCAAGTCGACACCACGTCCATCCGTTTCTTCCATGATCCGTGCCGTCACGTCCTCGACGTTATAATCAATCGCCACGTCTGCCCCGAGTGATTCTACCCACTCAAAATTCTCCGGAGATGCCGTCGTGAACACTTTTAATCCGAGGCGTTTTGCGAGCTGAATCGCAAAGCCACCGACACCGCCCGCTCCAGCGTGTACGAGAATCGTCTCCTTGTCTCGCGTGTTCAGCTTCTGCATGACCGCTTCATAAGCCGTCATTCCGGCACACAGAATCGAAGCCGCCGCCTCATCGCTCACCCCTTGTGGGACGACCGCACAGGCCCGGGCATCGACGACCGTATACTCGGCGAATCCTCCATATTTCGAAAGATCCGTATGAACGGCCACACGCGAACCCGTAATGATGTTGGCGATACTCGAACCGACCTCAACGACTTCTCCGACGAGGTCGACACCGAGAATATGTGGATACGCCCAGTTCGGGTTTCCGTTAGATCCGACTTTATAGTCGACCGGGTTTAAGGCGACCGCTTCGACACGAATCAACAGTTCTCCGGCTCCAGGTGTCGGACGCTCGATGTCTCCAATGTGCAGATGATCCAGACCGGGTTGGTCGAGTAGCCATGCTTTCATGTTTAATAAGCTCCTTCCGAATATGTGAGTTCGTATGAGTGTGAATAAATTTCAACGAGGTTACCGAATGGGTCTTCGCAGTACACCATGCGATACGGTTTCTCGCCTGGGTAGTATTCGCGAATCGGCATCCGTTGTTTCCCGCCATGGGCGACAATCTTCTCGACAAGCCCTTCGATGTCAGGATCTTGTACACAATAATGGAAAATCCCTGTCTTCCAAAACTCGAAATTGTCTTCTGGTGTCTCATTATTCGGGAACTCAAATAACTCGATTCCGATTCCGTCTCCTGTTGACATATGGGCGATACGGAATTTACCCCAGCCTGGTCCGAAGACGTCTGTACACATCACGCCGATTGGCGAATCATCTTCGACGACGTCTGATGGTGTCATGATGGTATACCATCCCATCACGTCCTCATAAAATTTTACGGCCTCTGTTACGTTCGGCACAGAAAGACCGATGTGTGAAAATGTTCTTGGATACGTCATGTTTCATCTACTCCTTTTTGTTTGCTCAATTTAGCGGATAACGATAAGATACTGTCATTGAAGTAAGAAAAAAAGTACGCACATTGAAGTAACTACCCGAAAGTGAGGCTCTTTGAACATGACCACATCGTTCCCCGTCAACCGTGCACTCGAGATTATCGGCGGCAAATGGCGCCCTCAAGTGTATTGTACGCTTCAAGATGGACCGCTCCGTTTTTCTGACATTCAACGGGCGATTCCTGACGTCAGCCGAAAAGTGTTGACCGATCAATTACGTGAACTCGAACAGCTGGGTATGGTTCGCCGTGTCGACTATTCGACCGAAAAGCACCTCCATGTCGAGTATTCATTGACTGAAGATGCGCTCGGCCTGCAGCCCGCCATGAATGCCCTTTGTTCATGGGGAGAGTGCCACGACAACAAATAATCCCGAGCCACATGGCCCGGGATTATTTTTATGAAGCGAACAAACTGATCAAATTCCCATCCGCATCGTACAGGATGGCGTAACGTTGTCCCCAAAACGCATCCCATGGGGCTTTGTGTGACGCATATCCTTGTTCAAGTACCTTGTCATATAATCGGTCGAGCGCCTCACGGCTTTCACATAAGAAGGCAAGCTCGATTCGATGCCCGTCTGCCTGTTTCCATTCCCCGTATACTGATTCGGCCACTTCTACCGTATCGAACGCGAGACGCACGCCTCCTTCGTCAATCTCTACATGCGCTTCCCCGTTCATCGCTTCTGGAATCTCAAACCCAAGCGCACGATAAAAGTCGAGCGACCGCTTCATATCCGTCACGACGATCCCGACCATGTCCAATTTGACTGCCATCACGTTCCCTCCCCTTGTTTTCATGATACGATTTGAGTGTAGCATGACCACTTCGATCAGAGACGAGGAATTTTTATGAGCCATACGTTTCATCCACTCACCCAAGAGCAAGCCGAACTGATTGCTTTCGAGTGGCGCTATGAAGGCGACTATGCGTTTTACAATATGGATGCCGACGAGGAAGACCTCGCCTTATTTTTAGATGCGGATGAACGGGGAGACACGACGTTCGCCATTCTTGAGGACGACGATCTCATCGGCTTTGTCACGTTGCAATTCGAGTCAGCAGAAACTGTTTCCATCGGTCTTGGCATGCGTCCTGATTTGACAGGAAGCGGCAACGGACATCGATTCCTCACTTCAATCCTTACTTGGATCGAGGCGACATATGGGACGCACACCATACGCCTTGCCGTCGCCACGTTCAACAAACGGGCCATCCGGTTATACGAGTCGCTCGGTTTCATCCCACAAGACACGTTCATGCAGGAGACGAACGGCGGGGTGTATCCGTTTCTCACAATGACGCGTGAACAAAGCGAACCCCCGAACACTTGATGTCCGGGGGTTTTGTCATGTCCGCTGTTTCTTTTGAATATACGAGAGACCGAGCGCTCCAATCAAAATCGTCCCTTTGACGATATCTTGCGCATAATACGGCACGTCCCACATCGTCAGTCCGTTCAAGAGAATTCCAATCAAAATAGCTCCAATTAATGTCCCGATGACGTTCGGGCGACCCGTTCCAAAGACGGCATAACCGATATAAGCAGCCGCAACGGCGTCCATCAAGAGGGGTGCTCCAGCCGATACCTGTCCTGTCCCAATCCGAGATGCGAGAATGATGCCGCCGATGGCCGCGAACAATCCACTGAGCACGTAGGCATACAACTTGATCCGATTCACGGCAATACCAGAGCGACGGGCCGCTTCGGCGTTCGACCCGACGTAATAAAATTCTCGCCCAGTCCGTGTGTAAGTCAAAAACAAGTGAGCCCCGATAAAGAACACCAACATAAGCAGGGCGACGAACGGAATCGGACCGATTGTTCCTTGACCGATAAATAAGAACGATGGGATGAAGCGTCCTGGCGCCGTCCCTCCTTCGATCGGCATATTGTCATAAATCGAGAATCCTTTCGTATACGTCAACTGAATCCCATTAATAACATACATAATGGCGAGTGTCGCTAGTAAATCCGGTAACCGGAATTTGATTGTGACGAGCGCGTTCAATAGTCCGACGAGAATCCCGAGAGCGAGCGGAATGAGCAGCGCGACGAGAAGCTCTTGCCGATGAAGGACAAGGCTTGACGCTGCCCCGATTGTCGCGAGACTCGCCGTCGATCCGACCGATAAGTCAAAACCTCCGACGATGAGTGAAAACGTGACGCCAAGAGCAAGTAACGACACGATTGACACCGATTTGATGATGTCACTAAAGTTTGCATACGTCAGAAATTGATCGTTCGTCACAGTAAAGACTGCGATCAACCCAAGGATTGCGAGTAATGTCCCGTATTGACCAATATGACTGCTGATTCGTTTTCGTTCTTTGACCACTAATTGTGCCATGTCATGCGCCTCCTTTCTCTACAAATTGTCCACGGTCGAGCCAAAGAATCCGATTGGCGACCCGTTCAAGTTCATGTCGCTCACTTGACGTGAACAACACGGTCTTCCCTTGTTTCGCGAGTGCGACGACGCGTTCATACACGTCTTGTTTCGCTGCGATATCAATTCCTTTTGTCGGTTCGTCGAGCAGATAGATGTCCCGGTCGTCGAGTAGCCATTTGCTAAAGACGACTTTCTGCTGATTTCCACCACTCAGCTCACGAACCGGTTGTCTCACGTTCTCATAGCGGACGCGAAGTGATGCCAGTACGTCAGAGACACCATCGGTATTTCCTGCGACAGCAATCACGTTCCGCTCAATCGTCTCGTCTAGAAATAATCCGTGACGTCGTCTCTCCTCTGGAACGAGTGCAAACCCTAAACGTACGGCGTCTGTCGGTTCTTTGATCATATGTGTGGTTCCGTTAACCGTGATGGATTGACGAAGCCCAGAAAGACCGAACAGGGCTTCCACCAGTTCTGTCTTCCCACTCCCCGTCAATCCTCCAATCCCGAGCACTTCCCCGCGGTACGCTTCAACGGAGAGATTCGTCCCGAACGCAGGGAGAGTCAACTGCGCGGACAAACGAATCTCCTCTTCAGGGGTTGCCTTCTCTTGTGTCCCTTCAAATGTCGTCCCACTCAAAAAGGTGTGAACGGCTTCCGTGGAAAGGGTTTGAAACGGTCCCTCATATACAACGCGTCCGTCTCGAAGAAACGTAGAGGTCGAAGTGACGCGGGTGAGCTCATCTGATCGGTGCGTGACCAACACGATGCCCACCCCTTCTGCCGCGAGCGTTTGTAGCAATTCAAGCAAGGCATCGGCATCCGTCTCCGACAAGGCGGCAGTCGGCTCATCGAGTAATAAATACTTGGCATCACTCTCAAGTGCCCGAGCGATGAGAAGACGTTGCTTTACGCTGAGCGGATAGTGACCGGCCGGCCGCGTTGGATCGATGTCTAAACCGACCCGGGATAGCACGTCTTTTGCCCGCTGTTTCAACAGTTGTGGGCGAACCCGCTTCACCGTCTGCCATGGGAGAACATTTTCGTATACAGGCAAGTCCAAATAGAGCGCATCGTCCACTTCTTGTGATACGGTGATGATGCCTTGACGAATCGCTTCCGCCGGTGTGAGACGGATGGTCATCCCGTCAATGGACAGCTCGCCGGACGTCGGTTCGACCGTTCCATTCAGTAGTTTGATGAGTGTACTCTTACCCGCCCCGTTCAGACCGAGGAGTCCATGAATGTCTCCCGGTTTTAGGCTGAACGACAGCTGATCGAGTACGGTCACCTCACCGTACTGTTTCGTGATTCGTTCCAAGCGAATCATCAGTCCGTCTCCTTCATCCAGTCCGACCATGCCGCATTCGACTCACCCCAACCCTTAACGTACTGTCCAAGGTCATTCATCGTGACAGGCTCATCCGGCAAGACGTCACGGTCCACTAAATATGGGTCGACCGAGTGAATCGAAGGGGTTTCTTCCCCGACTACTTTCTGGTAAGCGTAACGGACTTGGATGCGACCAATTTCAGCAGGATCCGTCGCGGCCGTCACGCCCCACGGACTCCCATCTTCTTGCATAAGTTGTAGGTCTTCGTCACTCAAGTCAATCCCGTAGACCGCAATCTCGTCACGTCCCGCCTGCTTGATGGCACGGCTCGCCCCTTTGGCGAACTCATCCCACATCGCAAACACCGCATCGATTTCGCCTTCCGGATACTTCTTCAAAATCGCCTCCATCTGACTTTGCGTATCGAGCGCCGTATTGTTCGTCGCCGAACCAAATTTCGCGACTTCTTGGATGCCCGGGTAACGTTTCAAGAACGCATCATAAATCGTATGACGACGTTCCATCGGCGTGAACCCACCGACCCAAATCGTGACGATGTTCCCTTCCCCGTCCAAGTCTTCTGCGAGTGCTTTGAGTGAGCGCCAAGCGAGGGAATAATCATCTTGATCGATGACCGTCACCCCTTCATTCGTTAAATCGTTGTCGAATGCGACGACTTTGATGCCCTTATCGAGCGCCCTTTGAACAGGCTCTTTCAAGGCATCGGCACGTCCGTGGTCAATCAAGATCACATCGACCCCTTGCGTTGTCGCCGTATCAACGTAACTCGCCATCTTCGACAAATCATTATCGGCGTTATACACTTTCACGTTGCCACCGAACGCTTCGACTTGCTCGGTCACCCCTTCGATATATTGCGAAGAGAACGTCCCAATCGACATCTGCATGACGAGGGCGACCTCTAGGTTTTTAGGAAGGGTCTCATTCGATACGCTGACTGTTTTTGTCTCCGTTTTATTTGTTGTCGCGGTCGTTTTCGGTTGCGCCTGTTCGTTCGTGCATCCGACAAGCGCCAGAATGACGGTCAACAGGAAGATGATGATTTTTTTAGACATATGCGTTTCCTCCTACGTGTTGTACAATGACCGACTCAGTCGGTTCGAGCACACCTGTCTCCGTAATCAGACCGGTGATGAGTTCTGGTGGGGTCACATCAAACGCCGGATTGAAGACGGTGATGCCGACGAGTGCCGTCGGATGTCCCCCGATATGAGTCACTTCATGCGCGTCCCGTTCTTCGATTTGAATCGTGTCGTCTGCTTCCAAATCAAACGTCGAATGCGGGGCTGCCACATAAAACGGAATGCCGTAATGCTTCGCCAAAATCGCGAGTTGGAGTGTCCCGATCTTGTTGGCCGTATGACCGGTACGGGTGATACGGTCCGCCCCGACGATGATGGCATCGATTTGTTTCGTCTGAATCGTCCATGCGGCCATGTTGTCCGTGATTAATGTGACGTCGATGTCTGCCCGGTCGAGCTCCCATACCGTCAACCGTGCCCCTTGAAGCAGTGGACGAGTTTCCGACGCGAATACGCGAAACGGGATGCCTCGTTCTTTTCCGACATAGAACGGAGCAAGCGCGGTACCGTATCGTGACGTCGCAATGGCACCGGCGTTACAAATCGTCAACACGTTCCCACCAGCAGGTAACACGGTCAACGCATGCTCACCAATCGTGCGATACGTGGCCACGTCTTGTTCATAGATTTCAATCGCACGCGCTTTGACGGCTTTTGCAATCTGCTCAAAGTCTTCCCCCACATTCAATCGAAGGAGTGATTCGATGACATGTTGTAAGTTGACCGCTGTTGGTCTTGTCGCAATCAACCGTTGACCAACCTGATTCAATTGGAGATGAAAATAGGGATTGTCTTGCAGGCGTGACGCTTCTTTCGCAAGAACGAACGCCCCAAAATAAGCGATGGCCGGCGCACCCCGGACTTGAAGCGACTTGATCGCCTGTTCGGCCTGTTCGAGCGTTAACACTTCGATATAGCGCTCTTCTTGCGGCAACTGTGTCTGATCTAAAATCGTCAACACCTCTGTGTCGGCATCGAAATGAATACTTTGCACACTCATACCCGCACCTCCGATAGGACCGGGATCAGCTGGTCGATCGATTGAATCTGATGGCGCTGTTTGATGAGACGTGTCCCAAGTTCTAGGGCGTGACGTTTCCGTTCGATCCGAAGGTCGTCCGGTAATGTTTCTAAGTCGGCAACGCCCGCTAGACCGACCGTCCGACGAATCAATTCGCAGCCTGCGTAGCCGATCGCATCGCTCAAAATAGATGGCAACAGTTCGTCCACGAATCCCACCGTGTTGAACGGCTCGACCGCCTGTGTGAAGCGTGTACGGAACGTTTTTTCGAACGTCTCCCACACAGTGAGCACCTCTGTGAAGCGTTCGAACCGCTTCAACGGATGTGCATACGTCGAGAACACCAAATGGGCGATGATTTGACCGATGTCAAAACCGAATGGACCGTAAAACGCAAACTCAGGATCGATGATTTTCGTTTCCTGACGCGTCGCAAAAATGCTTCCTGTATGTAAATCCCCATGTAGCAACGCTTCATGTTTTGTCACGAACCCGACCTTCAATTTCGTCACTTCAATTTTCAAGGCGAGGTCTGACCACAGCTGCTCCACGTCTAAACGAAGAGCCGTTTCGATTTGATTCGATTCTGCATCACGATACGGATCAGTGAAGATCAGTTTTTCTGTGATATCGCATAGCTCTGGATTGTAATACTCTTTTTCGATTTGTTTCTTGGCGAGCGGTCCTTTCGCATAGTCAGATGTCGCAAACAACGTTTCCCCGAGGAATGTACCGACGTGACGCGCCAAATTCGGATAGCTCTCTCCTTTTAGGAAACCCGTCCGGACGATTTCAAACGCTGACAAATCTTCTAAAATCGTATAGGCGAGTTCACGGTCGCTACCGAGTACATCTGGTACGAATTGTGGTACGACTTTTGAAAACTCACGGAGTGCCAGTTGTTCGATCCACGAACGGTCAAGCGTGAGCGGCCAGCTCTCTCCAACGACTTTTGCGTACGGCAACGCCTGTTTCACGATTAATGACGTTTCTCCTTGACGAATGCGAAAGACGAGATTTAAATTTCCATCTCCGATTTCCTCACATTCTGCAATCCCCTCTTCTAGTAACCCCAACTGTCGAACGTGTTCGACGACACTTTGTTCTGTAAACGCCTCATAAGCCATGATGATTTTCCCCTTTCTTGAATCTATGCATGAAAAAAGCCCCTTTCTCCGCGAGAAAGAGGCACACCCAAATTGGTTGTTCCTCTCATCTTTCAGACATATGTCTGGTGGATGTAGCACCGTGCCAAATGGTCGGTTGCTGCGGCGTCTTAGGGCCAATTCCCTCTGCCAACTCGCGATAAGAGTAAATGATGTAATTGTGTTTGACGTGTTGAGACGAATATTACGGACTAGGCACGCTAGTTGTCAATCCTCTATTTCCGGTCGACTCCCTATTTTTGACACGCATATATAGAAACATTATTTTCAAACTTTTTTCTCAAAAAAAGGAATTGACGAGTGAGCGATTCTATGTAAAAATTCAATTAAATTTCACAACTTCACAACTATTCTTATCAAGAGCAGACGGAGGGACAAGCCCGATGATGTCGCAGCAACCGACCAGAAATGGCACGGTGCTAATTCTTGCAGCTATCGCTGAGAGATAAGAGTTCATTGTTTTCGAATGACCTCTTGCCTTGGCATGAGGTCATTTTTTGTTTGACCTGAAAGGAGGAACTTATGGGAATCATCGCTACTTATGAAATCAAACATACCGATCACGTCGAACGCGTGGCTGAAAAAATCGCACATGAGCTGACCGTCGGCACATGGACCGAGTTGAATCATCTCGAGCAGCATCAACTGCAGGCGTTCCGTGGTGAGGTCATCGATACCACCCAACAGGAGACGACGAGTCGCTTCTCGATTCGTTACCCGCTACATAATGTGACACCGGACTTTTCGTCCATTCTGACGACGACATTCGGAAAACTGTCGCTCGACCCGAGTGTTCAACTCGTCGACCTATCGCTCCCGGACGAACTCACATCGGACTTTCCGGGTGCCGCATTCGGTGTTGAAGGTGTTCGCGACATCCTTCGTGTACACGACCGACCGCTCGCCATGAGCATCTTCAAAGGCGTCATCGGGCGTGACCTTAATTTTTTGGCGACACAACTTCGTGACCAGTTTACAGGTGGCATCGATCTCGTGAAAGACGATGAGATTTTATATGACAATCCGCTCACCCCATCGCTCGAACGGGCTCGGATTGGAGCATCGATCATTCAAGAACATCAAGAATTGACGGGGCGTTCCGTTCTATACGCCGTCACGTTGAGCGGATCCGTTTTCACCTTACGCGATCAGGCAAAACGTTTGATCGAGGCAGGCGCGACCGCATTGTTGTTCAACGTGTATACGTACGGGCTTGACGCGTTACGAGAGCTCGCCAAAGACCCTGAGATTCACGTCCCGATTTTGGCACATCCCGCTTTTGCGGGAGCGTTGACCGGATCGATTCGTCATTCCCTACTTTTCGGGAAACTGATTCGACTCGCCGGGGCGGACTTGACGCTCTTCCCGTCGCCATATGGTTCACTCTCGACACCGAAAGACGAAACACAACAGATTCAAACGTATGCGACGGAATCCCATTGGACGAAACCGATTCTGACGGTCCCCTCTGCTGGGATTCACCCAGGACTCGTTCCGGATTTGATTCGTGACTTCGGAACGGATGTCGTCATCAATGCAGGCGGTGGGATTCATGGGCATCCCGACGGTGCGGTTGCCGGTGCGAGAGCGTTCCGCCAAGCAATCGATCAGGCAATCGGTAAAACGAGCGAGACCGATGCATTATCAACCGCGTTGGATGCGTGGGGTACGCGATGAGTACGCACGTCATCTGTGATTTCGACGGCACCATCACGGAAGAAGATAACATCATCGCGCTGATGCGACGCTTCGCCCCACCTGAATGGGTCGAACTCAAAGATGGTGTTTTGAACCAAACGCTCTCCATTCGAGAAGGCGTCGGTCAAATGTTCAGCCTGCTCCCGAGTCATCAGCAAGCTTTGTATCGTGACTTTCTGCAGTCAACCATCACGCTTCGGCCAGGGTTTGTCGAGTTTTTGCAAGTGATGAAGTCACGCGGCTTTCGATTTGATGTCGTCAGTGGGGGCATGGACTTTTTCGTCCATCCGATTCTAGAAGGTCATGTCGCACCGGAACACATCTACTGCAATCACGTTGATTTTTCAGAAGAGACGGCACGCGTCACATGGCCTCATTCATGCGATACCCATTGTTCGAACGATTGCGGTTGTTGCAAGCCGACGATTGCCCGACAGATCGTCTCACCTACCGATACGTTGATCGTCATCGGGGACTCCGTCACCGATTTTGAAATCGCCAAACGTGCCGACGTTGTGTATGCGCGGGGTCAACTGATTTCACTTTGCGAGACAGAAGGAATCTACTATGTTCCGTTCGAGACATTCTATGACATTTCAGCTCACATGAAAGGAGTGAACGTATGACCGTACAAGAACGATGGGTAGAACTTGCCGACATTAAAGACGAGCTTGCCGCACGGGACTGGTTCCCTGGGACGAGCGGCAACCTGGCCATCCGCGTATCGGACGACCCGTTGACGTTCCTTGTGACAGCAAGTGGTCGTGATAAACGGAAGCGTACGGATGAAGACTTCGTCCTCGTCGATGCGACTGGTCAATTGATGGGAGAGCAAACAGGCAAACCGTCCGCGGAGACGTTGCTACACGTAGAAATCTTTAACAAGACGAACGCAACCTGTTCTCTTCACGTGCACACGGTCGACAATAACGTTATCTCAGAGCTTTACGCGGCGAACGGACATGTCACGTTCACGGGTCAAGAAATCATCAAGGCACTCGGCTATTGGGAGGAAACGGCAAGCGTCCGAATCCCCATTATCGAGAACCATGCGGATATCCCGACACTCGCCCGTGCATTTGCCCCACATGTCACAGGCGATGCCGGTGCCGTCCTCATCCGGAACCACGGGATCACCGTTTGGGGCGAAACACCCGCTGCAGCAAAACGTTATTTAGAAGCATATGAATTTTTGTTTAGCTATTCATTAAAATTACGCGCCTTAGGCGTCCATTCATAAGGAGGAATTCAACATGGCAACGATTTATTTTCAACAAACCGAAGAACGTGTCAGTGATCAACAAGAGGTACGTGACTTTTTAGAATCACGAGACATCCTTTACGAAGCATGGGACATCACAAAATTACCGGCTTCCCTTCAAGAGAACTACCAACTGTCAGACGAGGATAAAGAAGCCATTTTGGCGACGTTCCGTGACGAGATTCAAGATGTGTCGGCACGACGCGGCTACAAGACGGCTGACGTCATCTCCTTGTCCGATGCGACGCCAAACTTAGACGAACTGCTCGTCAACTTCCAAAAAGAACATCACCATACGGACGACGAGGTTCGCTTCATCGTCAGTGGTCACGGCATCTTTGCGATTGACGATGCAGAACGCGGTTACTTCAATATCGAGCTCAATCCGGGTGACCTCATCTCCGTACCGGTCAACACACGTCATTACTTCACATTGCAAGAAGACCGCCAAGTCGTCGCCGTTCGTATTTTCGTGACGACCGAGGGCTGGGTGCCGATTTACGAAAAAGAGAATGTACAGGCATAAGAAAAGGTCTCTCGCTTAAAAACGAGAGACCAATTTTTTTAATGTTTGACCGCTGTCGGTTTCGATGAGAACCAGCCCCATGTCGCAATCCCGACCATGACTGACCAGAAGAAGATGGTCCAAGCTGTCGAGTGGACGAAGCCGTCTGGGAGTCCCATGAATTCGAACGGTGTACCGGCAATCAACTCTTTGAACCCTGGGTGCTCGAGTACGAGAACCGTCAATTTGACCCCGACCCAACCGACGATGATGAAGGCGGCCGTTTCAAGTGTAGGACGCTGATGAAGCAACTTGACGAAAATACGTGCCGCAAATCGCATCAAGACGACCCCGATGAGTCCACCTGTCAACACGACGAAGAACTGACCCGAGTCAATCCCACCGATTTCACCAAGACCGAGTGGTGGCAAGCTGACCGCAAGTGCGACCGCTGCTAAGATCGAATCGACCGCAAAAGCGATGTCCGCAAACTCAACTTTCGCAACAGTGAGCCAAAACTCTTTCTTCGATACCGGCTTTTCTGTGACAGCCGTCTCTTCTTTCGCTTCAGCCGCCAACTCCTGCTGCGGCTCCATCTTTCTCGCCTTATAGGTCATATACAGGTGTCGTGCACTCATCCCGATTAAGTAAAGTGCACCGAGTGCCTGTACTTGCCATACATTGATCAAGAACGAGATCAAGAACAATGCGATAAATCGGAAGACGAACGCCCCTAAGAGTCCATAGAACAATGCCTTCTTCTGCTCTGTACGCGGCAAGTGTTTGACCATGACGGCCAAGACGAGCGCGTTGTCTGCAGATAACAAGCCTTCCAAACCGACGAGTACGACGACGATCCAGGCATACTGCAGGACTAGCTGCCAATCCATAAAAACATCTCCTTTTTTCTTTCAGTTCCTTCATATTTAACAGTGATCTATTTTTTAAGTTCACAGGACCATTTTATTCCCGTTCACAAAGTAAATCAATCCTCTTTGTTCAATATCTGAAGGAATTTTTTGTGATTGCATATTGAAAACATGTTATGAGAGCAAAATCATACCCGTTCAGCCATCATTTCGTGATAAAATCCTAACAAGAACGAGTGGTCCTTTGAACCGCTCTAAAAAAGGAGAATCCGATTATGTCTACAAGCCATGTCGCTTTACCTACTAAAGCAGAACGACATAAATTGTTCGGGTCGGTCCCACCGATTAAAGGAACAAAGCCGACCGAGAAAGAACAGATGGTCGATTTACAAAATACACCGAAAAACTTCTTATTTGCCCTCGACAGTGTCGGCATCTCAAATGTGAAGCACCCTGTGAACGTCGAGACGCCAGACGGGGTACAATCAACGGTCGCTACATTCGAATTGACGACATCGCTCGTTCAAGACCGTAAAGGGATCAACATGTCCCGTTTGACGGAACAGCTCGACGCGTACCATCAACAAGGATGGACGGTGTCAAACCGCTCGTTGATCGAGTTCGCACAGGAGCTTGCGGAGCGCATGGAACAAACGGAAGGACAATTGACAATCCGTTACCCATGGTTCTTCACGCGTAAAGCACCTGCGACAGGTCTTAGCGGTTTGATGAACGCAGACGTCATGCACCGTGTGACGTACAACCTTGAAACGGGCGTCGCAAACGTGACGGTCGGTCTCGTCATCAACGTCACAACGCTTTGCCCATGTTCAAAAGAAATCAGTGAGTACAGCGCCCATAACCAACGTGGATACATCACGATCGAAGCAGGTCTTGATGAAACGTCGATGGACGGATTCGACTGGCGTGCGGCACTTCTCGATGCAGCGGAGTCGAACGCCTCAGCACCACTCCATCCGGTCCTTAAACGCCCGGATGAAAAACGTGCGACTGAAATCGCGTACGAAAACCCACGTTTCGTCGAGGATATGGTCCGCTTGATCGCGGCTGACTTGTACGAGATGAAAGAAGTCGTGAACTTCTTCGTCGAATGCCGTAACGAAGAATCGATTCACCAACACGATGCCATCGCATCGATCACATTCGATAAGCGTCAAGACGCATAAAAAAATGCGGAACCTCTTTTGCAAGAAGGTTCCGCATTTTTTTATAGACTTGTCACGAGTTCAATCGTCAATAAGATGATGATGAGCATCACCCAGACTGCCCAGACGAGTCGCCACTTCTCCCAGTCAAATCGCTTCATCACCGCATAGACAGTAAGGTAAATCGCGATGAGAAGCGGTACGACGACCCAAGGATTATCTAGCATCACGCTTCAATGTCGCCATCCCAAGCGAGCATCCCACCGTCGACGTTGACGACTTTGTAGCCTTGCGACTCTAAGTAATCACATGCTGTTTGACTTCGTCCACCTGAGCGACAGATGACGTGATACACATTGTCTTGTGCCAACTTTTCTGTCACATGTGGAAATTCAGATAGTGGATAGAGCGGTACGTTCGGGATATGCCCTGCATCATATTCATCTTGTTCGCGCACATCGATGATATGGAGAGACTCCCCGTTCTCTAACTTTTCTCGTAATTCCGTCGCATGAATGCTTTGCATACATAGCTCCCCTTTCGATAATAGATTCCTCTTTTAGTTTACCTCAGCTACCATTCAAAAAAACACAAAAAAAGCACCCTTCTATTAAGAAGGATGCTCCCAACTTACGCTTCGTTGCGCTCGTCGATTGCTTGTGCTGCTGTGATGAGTGTCAATTTGTAGACGTCCTCTTCGTTACAGCCACGTGATAAGTCGTTCACTGGTTTGTTGAGACCTTGAAGGATCGGGCCGATCGCTTCGAATCCACCGAAACGTTGAACCATCTTGTAGCCAATGTTTCCTGCTTCAAGACTTGGGAAGACGAATACGTTCGCCTTACCTGCTACGTCAGAACCCGGTGCTTTCTTCGCCGCTACGCTAGGGACGAATGCCGCATCGAATTGAAGTTCTCCGTCGATTGGAAGGTTTGGTGATTTTTCTTTCGCAAGACGTGTCGCTTCCACGACTTTCTCTGTTTCAGGTGACTTTGCAGAACCTTTCGTCGAGAAGCTGAGAAGCGCGACTTGTGGGTCGATGCCGAATGTCTTCGCTGTCGCTGCAGACAAGAACGCGTTCTCTGCTAAATCTGCTGCGTCCGGTGCGATGTTGATTGCACAGTCCGAGAAGACGTATTGCTCGTCATCACGTACCATGATGAACACACCCGACGTCTTTTTGATCCCTGGTTGCATTTTGATGATTTGAAGTGCCGGACGTACCGTATCGGCCGTCGCGTGCATCGCGCCTGAGACAAGACCTTCTGCTTTGCCTGTATGAACGAGCATCGTTCCGAAGTAGTTCACGTCTGATGTGAGGAGTTCGCGCGCTTGTTCAGCTGTCGCTTTCCCTTTACGACGCTCGACGAATGATTCGACAAGAACATCGATGTCTTCGTATGTCGCTGGGTCGTATTGTGTCAAACCTGAGATGTCAAAACCGTGTTTTGCCGCAACCGCTTCGACGTCTTCTTTCGCACCGACGACGATCGGTTCTACCATACCGTCCGCCTTTAATCGAACAGCCGCTCCAAGAACACGCTCATCGACGCCTTCTGGGAAGACGATCGTTGGACGAATCGGACTGACTTTTTGCTTCAACGTTTCAAATAATTTCATAACGAATGAACCCCTTTTCTCAATTTACAGCATGACTGCTAGTGGTTTTGCCGTTGACTTGTGTCTTTACGCGATTTCAATTATACACAGTACCCTTTTTAAAATAAACTATTCTGCCCATTTCGCCATAAATCGCTTAGAATCAATCATTATATGAATAGAACAGTTTTGACAAATCGACTGATACAGCCATTTTTGTAGCCGTTTTCATGTTTCTGTCCTCTGTTCTTTCCCCTTCGTGAATCGTGATAACCCTCACAGTGTCTCAAAGTTGCCAGTCAGTGAAGTGTGTATGGTAAAATAGACGGCGAAGCCAAGTCCCGAAAGGAGATTTTTTTATGTCAGAACGTCCAGTACCTACAACAGATACACAACATGCCGCCGCCACGTTAGACGGATGGTATACACTTCATGATTTCCGCACAATCGATTGGGCTCGATTGAAGCTCGTCGACGCCGAGAAGCGTCAACAGATGATTGACGAGTTCACTGCGTTCCTCACCTCACTTGAAGAAGTTGAAGCAAAAGGTGAAGGAAGCCACGCCTTCTACTCGATTCTCGGTCAAAAGGCAGACCTTGTCTTGATGGTGCTTCGCCCGACATTCAACGAACTTGAAGACGTCGAGCGCGCATTCCGCAAAACAGCGCTATACGACTATATGATTCCGTCGTATTCGTACGTGTCGGTCATCGAGCTCGGTATGTATCGTGGATCTGGAGATGGGGACCCATATCAAAACCCTCATATCCGCTCACGTCTCTACCCGACACTTCCAAAAGCCGCACACATTTGTTTCTATCCGATGAGCAAGGCTCGTCGCGACGGTGACAACTGGTACATGTTGTCGATGGATGAGCGCAAAGACCTCATGTATCGCCACAGCATGATCGGTCGTAGCTACGCCGGTAAGATTCAGCAGTTCATCGGTGGGTCGACTGGATTCGACGCATGGGAATGGGGCGTCACGCTCTTCGCTGAAGATTCACTTCAGTTCAAGAAGATCGTCTACGAGATGCGCTTCGATGAAGTGAGTGCGAAATACGGTGAGTTCGGCGACTTCTACGTCGGAAACATCTTACCGAAAGAAAATTTGAGCACATTCTTTAGCGTGTAAAAGGTTTACGCGTATAGCACCTCGGGAATTAAGGATGATGTAAGCAAGTAATCCTGATTAACGAGGTGAACAACGATGCGCGTGTTTAAAGAAACCGATCGTGACACTGCGGAACGTTTAGATTCGTTCATCGAACGAATGGCACCGACAGCAGAATTAGTCCAAAATCGATTTGAAGAGCAACTCAAACATACACAGCAAAAGGGTCAGGCGAGCGCCTGACCCTTATTTTGTCGTGGTGACGTGAAGTGCGTCGCCTAAGAAAGTAGCCAATTCAAGCATCCCATAGCGCCCTGCTTTCGCTTCAGCGTCGGAATTATAATTCGTATTCGTATTGACGTCGTAGGCGTAGACGTTACCGTCTCGGTCTCGGATAATCTCAATTCCGGCGATATCAATCTCATTCGCTTTCAGGAACTGTTCAAGCTGTGAAATGATCGGGTCATCGAACCCTTCGACGATTTCAAACTTCGCCGGTGGCGTCTCCCCGACTGGGCAGAACTGGTCTTCAATCGAGCAGGCATCTGCCGGGCAGAGCTGGAATCCTTCCGATGTATCGACACGCACCGCATAAACGAACTTCCCACCGATGAATTCACAACGGGTAATATACGGCTCTGGGGCTTCGATATATTGTTGGATGAGCGTGATGCCGTCAACCGAGTCCTCAAACGAGGGACCATATACATATTCCTTCAATCCTTCGATCGTATGGAACAATTGGACACCAAGTCCTTTTCCGGCACGATTATGTTTCGTGATGAACGGTGTCATGTCTAGCTTTTCAGCCGCCTCGATGATTTGGTCTTTACCGACCGCCGCAATCGTCTTCGGCACACGAATCCCTTCGCGGCGAAGCGCCGTGTACTGATTGACTTTGCTTACTTCTAGGCGGATGGCACGCGTTCCGTTGAACACGGTACGGTCATGCGCTTCTAGCCAAGCGAGGACACCTTCCGTCAATTCAGGTGCGTATCGATGCCCGCGTGTGTGCGAAGAAGCACTCATGCGATTATAAAAGACACCTTCCGGGGGCGTTGCTTCGAGATCAATCGTCCCTTGGTCCAAGTGCCATAGTTCATAAGGCAACTGTAGTTCTTCTAAGCGATGAACCAGATGGTTCGTCCATTCTTCGTTCTCATGAATGACGTGAATTTTAGACATCATCATCCCTCCCTATTCTTGTTCTCACTTTACCACATCCATAACTTATAATTCCAATGTGTAAGGTTGGTCTAATCGTCAATTCTGAAATATCAGACGATTTCATGGTACAATGAACTCAAGAGTATTGTTTTGGAAAGGAAGTGTTGTGTTTGCCCATACCTGTCATCAGTACGGATGTACTCATTTTACTCTTCGGTCTCCTCCTTGTAGCCGGTGTCATGGCGACGCGAATCTCGACTCGCTTCGGCTTGCCTGCCTTGATCTTGTTTATGGGAATCGGCATGATCATGGGAAGTGATATTACCGGTCTCATCTTCTTCGACGACTCCAACCTGGCACAGCTGATTGGGGTTGCCGCCCTGATTGTCATTTTGTTTGAAGGGGGTCTTCAGACGAAATGGTCATCGATTCGGAGTGTTCTCGCGCCAGCTGCCTCACTTGCGACATTCGGTGTCTTAATCACTACGACCGTCGTCGCTGTAGCCGTTCGTTTCGTATTTGGTTTCGATTGGATTGAATCTTTCTTATTCGGTGCGATTATCGGTTCAACCGATGCGGCGGCCGTCTTCTCTGCATTTAAAGGAAAGAACATCTCACCGAAAGTCGGTGCGACACTCGAAGCCGAGTCCGGCACGAACGACCCAATGGCGATGTTTTTAACGATTCTCGCCCTCGACTTCATGATGAAGCCGGATACAACCATCTGGGACGGGATTTGGATGTTCATCCTTCAGATCGTTGTCGGAGCGCTGATTGGTGTACTGTTTGGTCATCTATCTCGTTTGATGATTAATCATTTGCAACTTGATTCAAGTGGACTTCATGCAGTTCTCATGATTTCAATGGCATTTTTCACTTACGGTGCCGCAACTTATTTGTCTGGTAGCGGACTTCTCGCTGTATACTTGACTGCCATGATTATCGGAAACGCACATACGGCCCACGAAGTGACGATTCTTCAATTTTCAGAAGCACTTGCATGGATCATGCAAATCATTATGTTCGTCATCCTCGGGTTGCTCGTTTTCCCTCGACAACTCATTGAACCGGACTTGATTTGGAAAGGTCTACTCATTTCATTCGTCCTCATGTTCTTGGCTCGACCGATTGCCGTTTATCTATCAACACTTGGCATGTCATTCACGAGAAAAGAGAAAATGTTCATCTCTTGGGCAGGTCTAAAGGGAGCTGTTCCTATCGTCTTAGCTACCTTCCCTCTAATCGCAGGCATTGAAGACAGTCAGCTCTTATTCAATGCCGTCTTCTTCGTCGTCGTGACGAGTGCCTTGATCCAAGGAACGACGTTGACACCGCTCGCTGAAAAATTAAACCTTCTCGGTCCCGATAAATTGAAACCGCCATATACGATTGCTCTCGTTTCTTGTAAGCAGTCGCAATATCAACTTGCCCCTTATGTGGTCACCGATCGATCATCACTAATCGGCAAGACGCTAGCGGACATCACGCTCCCACCGAACACCGTCGTCAACGCCATCGTCCGAAACGAATATTTGATTCCACCAAATGGACAGACATCCATCGAGGAAGGCGACCTACTATATGTGCTCGCCTCGATGTATCGTCATGATCAACTAGACCAATCATTTGGTGAAGACGGTCTCGACCGAGTGGAACTATGAGTAAACGAATAACCGGCGCCTCAATCGAAGCGCCGGTTTTCTTATGCGTGTATGTGCTTTGCCGATTGGATCAACGTCTCGACGTCATCTGTTCGTCCTTCATGAAGTGCCTCGACGATGAAGCTCCCGACGACGACACCATCACATGCTTGTCCTAACGTCTGTACTTGCTCCGGACGGTGTACGCCGAATCCTGCCAAGACAGGAACGCGTGACTGCTCTGTCAATCGAGTCAAATAAGCGAGTAACTCGTCCGGAAACACATCAGCTTTCCCAGTCGTCCCTTTGAGCGTGACCGCATAGACGAATCCTTCCGCTTTCTCTAGGATGGATGCCGTACGCTCTTCGCTACTTGTCAATGTAACGAGCGGGATGACGGCGACGTCATGCCGGTCGATATCTGCGAATAATTGGAGACTCTCTTCAAACGGGAGATCCGGAATGATAACCCCGCTTACGCCACATTCATTCGCCCGGTCAAAGAACGGTTGAACCCCGAACCGAAACACTGGATTCAAGTATGTCATCAAGACGATTGGAACGTTAAATTGATCATTTCCTTCTATTAAATGGTTTAATACCATTTCGAGCGTCACACCTGCTTCAAGAGCACGCATTCCTGCCGCCTCAATGATTGGACCATCTGCCACCGGATCGGAGAAGGGAATTCCGAGTTCAATCGCCGTCGCACCCATCCGTTCTAGTTCTACGATGGTCGGGATGAGTCGGTCCATCCCGCCATCACCAGCCATGATATATGGGACGAATGCTGCCCCTTCTCGCTCTCGAATCGCTGTTTCTAGTTTCATCGTGTCGCCACCTTCTCTCGGATTGTGTGGACGTCTTTGTCTCCGCGCCCTGATAAACAAATCACTAATGTTTCGTCCTCACCCATCGTCTTCGCGAGCGTCTCCGCATAAGCGAGAGCATGTGAGGATTCTAAGGCAGGAATGATGCCTTCTTGTCGACTGAGTGCGAGACACGCATCGAGTGCCGCGTCATCCGTGACGGCTGCGTACCGCACCCGCTCGATGTCTTTCAAGAAGCTGTGCTCTGGTCCTACCCCCGGATAGTCGAGCCCGGCTGAGATTGAATGTGCCTCCTCGATTTGACCAGCCGCATCTTGCAACACATACATGAGCGAACCATGTAAGACACCGACTTCCCCTTTCGTAAGGGTTGCCGCATGTTTATCTGTATCAATGCCACTGCCTGCCGCCTCGACACCGTAGAGGGCGACCGACTCATCGTTCAAGAACGGATAGAACATGCCCATGGCGTTACTTCCTCCTCCGACACAAGCGACGACGGCGTCTGGGAGACGTCCGGTCTGTTCGAGGATTTGACGACGCGTCTCTGTCCCGATCACGCTTTGGAAGTCACGCACCATCTGTGGGAATGGGTGCGGTCCAAGTACAGAGCCCATGACGTAATGCGTATCGTCGACATGTTTGACCCAGTAACGAAGCGCTTCATTGACGGCATCTTTTAACGTACGGCTGCCTGATTTGACAGGGACGACTTTCGCTCCGAGCAGTTCCATCCGAAAGACGTTCAACGCTTGACGCTCGACGTCGACCTCACCCATGAAGATGGTGCACTCTAAATCGAGTAATGCACATACCGTCGCAGTCGCGACGCCGTGCTGACCGGCACCTGTCTCCGCGACGACTTTCTGTTTCCCCATCCGTTTCGCGAGGAGCGCCTGCCCGATTGTATTGTTGATTTTATGGGCACCGGTATGGTTCAAGTCTTCCCGTTTCAAATAGACGTTCGTCCCGAGGCGACGACTCAGGTTCGACGCATAATAAAGTGGCGTCTCACGTCCTACATATTCGCTTAATAAAGAAGAGAAGCGTTCTTGAAACTCAGGGTCTTGCTTCGCCTCTTCGTAAGCGACCTCTAATTCTTCGACCGCTTGCATGAGCGTCTCCGGAATGTACTTCCCACCGTATTGTCCAAATTTCCCGTTCACTGGTTGTGCATACATCATAGTTCCTCCTTGGCGCGTTGAATGAACGCACGAATTTTTTCGATATCTTTCACACCGTCCGTCTCGACACCGCTCGAGACGTCGACGCCGTCTGGTTGAATCGTTTGAATCGCTTGTCTCACATTATTCGGGGATAGGCCGCCCGCTAGCCAAAACGGACGTTCCGGCCGATCGATTGCGTCCCAGTCTAATACTTGCCCACTTCCCGGATTCGGATGATCCATCAATCGGACATCCGCCGTCTCCTCGGTCGACGCATCGATAATGGGTAGCCCGAAGATGCGGAGTTCTTCCATTGATTGTGTCCGATGGTGAATTTGTAAATCCGTCAGCCCCACGTCCATCGCTTGCTCGATGTCTTCCATTGAAGGACTTAAAAACACACCAACGATTCGAACCGATTGTGGGATCTGTGTAGCTAGCGCCTTCGCTGTCGCCACGTCGATTTGACGGGAACTCGGTGCGAATACGAACCCGATGGCATCCGCTCCCGCCTCGACCGCTGCCTGGACAGCTTCTTCTGTCTTTATTCCACAGATTTTAACGAACATGTTTTCAACTCCTCGAGTAGCCGTGTCGGGTCTTCTTCACGCATGAGTGCTTCCCCGACGAGAATAGCGCTTGCCCCAGTTTCTTGTAAGCGTGCAGCTGCCTCGACTGTGCTGACTCCACTTTCGCTGACGAACGTGACGTCGGGATAACGTTCCATCAAATCGATCGATGTCTCGAGGGATACCTCAAACGTTTTTAAGTCCCTGTTATTGATGCCGATCAACACGTCATCAAGTTCGAGTGCGATGCGTAACTCCGCCTCATCATGTACTTCGACTAAGACGTCGAGACCGATGGAGCGGGCATATCGCGTCAACTCATGGAGACGTGTCGGATGAAGGGCCGCCACGATGAGAAGTGCCACACTCGCTCCGTAATGCTTCGCATAGTCGAGTTGCCGTTCATCGATGATGAAATCTTTACAGAGCACCGGAATTGTGACGACGTCGGCGACTTGTCGTAAATCGTCAAAGGAACCGTTGAAATACGTCTTGTCTGTTAGAACAGAAATCATCGTCGCACCGGCTTGTTCATATTGACGAGCGCGTTCGACGACGTCGACCGTTTCTCGAATCATTCCTTTTGAAGGAGACGATCGTTTAATTTCCGAGATGATATGGAATCCATCATTCATTATATTTAAAAGAGCGACCGGTTTTGTCACAGCAACATCGATGGGCTGCATGCGACTGACCTCTTCGATTTTTGTTCCGATGATTTTCGTTAAATAACTCATGCCTCTACCTCCGTACGTTGTAAGTGTTGTAACACGCGCAAGGCGTGCCCTTCGTCAATGCTTCGTTTCGCCTCTTTCACTCCCTCACGGAGTGTTGAAGTCGTGCCGTACGTGCAAAGGGCCAGCGCCGCGTTCAGTAAGACGACGTCTCGTGCCGGACCTGTTTCTCCGTTCAACACGGCGAGCAGTGTCGCGGCGTTCTCTTCCGGTGTCCCTCCGCGTAATGCTTCGAGTGGCGCCCGCATCAAGCCGACATCTCGTGGGTCGACCGCGTAACGCGCCGTCTGTTCCCCATCAAAGAAGTACACATCGTTCACACCAGCAAGGCTCGCTTCATCGAGACCTCCCGCACCGTGTACGACCATGCCACGCTCTACGCCAAGATGCCGCATCGCGGTCGCCATTTTCTCAAGTAGCGACGGATGATAAACACCGATCAATTGTCGTTTCGGACGAAGCGGATTCGTCAACGGTCCGATTTGATTGAAAATGGTCGCCGTCGCGAGTCGTTTCCGGACCGGCATGACGTGCTTCATGATTGGATGGACATGTTGGGCGAAGAGGAAACTCAAATTCGTTCGCTTCAAGTCGGCATGTACTTCTTCTGCCGTCTTCACGATTGGAACGTTCAATGCTTCGAGGACGTCGGCGCTTCCCGATCGACTCGATACGCTTCGGTTTCCGTGCTTGGCGACTGGAATACCGAGACCGGCTAGGACGAACGCGACGGTCGAACTGATGTTGAACGTGTTCGCCCCATCACCACCAGTACCACACACATCGAGTACCGGTAAATCAGTCGGGGGGAACTGTGCCGCTTCACGGATGTACGCTGCGAGTCCCGCCATCTCTTCTGCCGTCTCCCCGCGTTCTTTCATTGCGAGTAGCACCCGTTCGATTTGTGCCTCATCCGCTTGGAACATCTCGCTTGCTGCCACTTTCATATCTGCTGTTGATAATGCGTTTGTCTCCAATTGTTGAATCATCGTCTGTTCCCCCTCTAAAAATGTGTATAAAAAAACTCCACACGACAGTCGTCGTATGGAGGACGGTTCTAGACCGCGGTGCCACCTCTCGTTGATTCCAAAGAATCCACTCTCCGATGCAATCACATCGTATCCCGATAACGGGGGAAACCGTCACGACCTACTTCATTCAGCCATGCTCTCATGAGTCCATTCACGCGGACGCCTCGGTCAGGATCTCACCATCCCTGACTCTCTGGACGAAACGTCTTCTCGCGCTACTCTTCTCAATCCTCGATTTGTGTTATTGAAACGAAAAAGGGGTCACCCGTCTCCTCATAGCTTACGCTACAAGAAGGACGAGTAACCCCGTGGTGCCACCTTCGTTGGTTCTAACAGAACCCACTTCACGGACAATCATCCGCTTCCCCGTGATAACGGTGGGTAACCCGCTAAAGCCTACTCAAAGTTCGGTTTAGAGCTCAGAAGTCCATTCGCGACGTCCTATATACTGATTCGCACCACCCATCAGCTCTCTGTCATACAGGATTCGTCGTTACTTCTCTTCGTCGACGCCTTTATTCGTTTCAGTTAAGTTAACTCGTACTATACAGGGCGGATGAATCCATGTCAAATAAAAAAATTCAAAAAACTTTGCCTCTATATGTGCACTCGAAAACAGGGAACCTTCACCGATTTTTCGAATTGACATCGTTTTTTTCCGTCTGCTATAGTCGTCCACAACAACATTTCACTCAACTAAAGGAGAATCGATTTTGGAAACAAACAAACTAAAACGCGAGCTGTCCACCCGGCAACTCACGATGATTTCCCTCGGGAGCGCCATCGGAACCGGGCTTTTCCTCGGAAGCGGCCTTGCCATTCAAACCGCTGGTCCGAGCGTACTCGTCAGCTATGCCATCGGGGCGTTCATCGTCCTCTTACTCATGGGCGCACTCGCCGAAATGACGGTCGCTCATCCAACATCCGGATCATTCGGAACGATTGCCGAGCGCTATGTCCATCCACTCGCAGGCTTTCTCGTCCGTTACTCTTACTGGGTCGCGAACGTACTAGCTGTAGGGGTTGAAGTCAGTGCCATCGCCATCTATATGCGTTACTGGTTCCCGGATGTGAACGGGTTCGTTTGGGTCGCCCTCTTCGGTGGACTACTCATTTACGTCAACGCCCGTCACGTTCATACGTTCGGAACAACCGAATACTGGTTATCATTCATCAAAGTAACTGCTATCATTCTATTCATCGTCCTTGGTGCCGCTACATTGTTTGGCGAACCAGGATCACCGATCGAATCGATTACGACAGGAAACGAAGGATTCTTCGCTTTCGGATTTTACGGGATGTGGGTGACGATTTTTATTTCCCTCTTCAGTTTTCTCGGGACCGAACTCGTCGCCGTCACAGCCGGTGAAGCGAAAGACCCGGACCAGGCCGTCCCACGCGCTTTACGCGCTACTGTGTTCCGCTTGACGTTCTTCTATGTCGTCACGCTCGCCATCATGCTCATGCTCATCCCATGGCAGCAAGCTGGGATCGATCAAAGTCCGTTCGTGCTCGTCATGGAACAATTTGATGTCCCGTTCGCGGCAGGCATCCTCAACTTTGTCATTTTGATTGCAGCCTTGTCTGCGATGAACGCGCAGCTTTACGCGTCGACACGGATGATGTACTCACTCGCGGAAGCCGGTGATGCACCGAAAGCATTCAAAACAATCAGCAAAAATGGCATCCCGATGTTCGCGCTACTCGTTTCAACGGGCGGGATTGTCCTTGCCGCTTTACTACAAGTGTTCATGGAGTCATCGTATCCGTTCTTGATGGGAATCTCGATGTTCGGAGCTATTTTCACTTGGTTCATGGTCTTCGTCTCCCACTTGTTCTTCCGTAAGAAATGGACTGGGCGAAAACTCCCTGTCCGTATGATGGGGTATCCGTTCCTCCCAATACTCGGGGCAGTCTTACTCTTGAGTCTGATGATCACGACATGGTTCACAGACTTCAATATTTTGCTGAAGTTCGGAATCCCGTGGTTAATCGGCTTGACGATTATCTACTACGTGCGTGAACGAATGCGTAAAAAACAAGATCATTCAAGCGATATCGAACAAGCCAACTAACAAGCATCCCTTCGCGACAGCGGAGGGATTTTTTGTACGCACAAAAGCCCCTTTCGCAATCGAAAGGAGCTTTCTGTATGAGGCATCAGAAGAACTGACGCGGGTTGACTGTGCTACCTGCGCTCGTTGCCGAGTATGAGTAGCCGCCTTTATGAATCTCAAAGTGCAAGTGCGGACCTGACGAGTTCCCTGTGTTCCCAAGTGTCCCGATGTTCGACCCTTGTGTCACACGCTGTCCTGAGCTGACAGATACCGAGTTCATATGGGCATAAACTGTCGTCCAAACTTGACCGTTGATGACGTGCGCGATCATGACGTGGTTCCCGTATGCGCCACCCCAACCTGCACGAATGACCGTACCTGTCGCAGATGCACGAATCGGTGTCCCTGTTGGACCCGCGATGTCTACACCGTTATGGAACGTGTAGCCATACGCACCGCTCGCCGGACCCCATCCTTGTGAGTAGCGTCCTGAAGCCGGTTGAATGAACATCGAGCTAGATGGTGCTGGTGTCGACGTCGTCGGTGCCGGTTTTGGCGCTGGAGCTGGTGCTGGCTTCGGTGCCGGCGCCGGTTTTGGTTCAGGTTTTGGTGCTGGTGCTGATGAAGCCGTGTTGTTTGAAGAAGACGAAGACGGGGTATTCGTCTTATTGTCCTGCTTTTGTTGTGCAGCTTGCTTCTGTTGTGCAGCTTCACGAGCCGCTTCCGCTTCTCGTGCTGCCTCTGCCTTGCGAGTTGCTTCAGCTTGACGTGCAGCTTCTGCTTGGCGTGCTTCTTCTGCTTTACGTGCCGCCTCTTGACGAGCTGCTTCTTCAGCACGACGACGAGCTTCCTCTTCCTCACGACGTTGTGCTTCGATTTCAGCCGCAATCGCCTGTTCTTGTGCGACTAACGTTGCTTCAATCTCTTGAAGGTCGAAGATTTGCGATTCGAACTTGATGTTCTTCTCTTCAAGCTCTTTGATGCGCTTTTCACGTTGCTTCATCTTCTTCTCAAGCTCGGCTTGACGAACTTCGAGTGCTTTTTGCTGTTCGAGAAGTGAAGCGCGTTCTGCTTTCAAGTCAGCCTGTGCTTCTTTCAACGACTTTTGTGTCGCTTCATAGTCATCGAACAATTCTTGGTCACTTCGCTGGATTGTTCCAGCCGTAATCATACGCGTGACGAGGTCAGAGAGATTTTTTGAACCGAAGATGAATTCAGCCCAGTTGATCGATCCGCCACCGTTCTTTTGCATCGTGGCCATCCGTTCTTTCATCATTGCTTCTTGTGCCTTCATTTTTTCCTGATAATCTACAATGTCGGCTTCAAGATCCTCGATTTTCATCTCGGTACGCTTGATTTCTTGGCGCTTCATCGCGACATCATTGATGATGTCTTGCAATTGTGCGTCCATTTTATTGACCTCTGCCTGAACTTTTGAAATCTCTTCTTTGTTCACTTCAATCTTTGAAGACGTGTCGGCTTGGTCTTTTTTCACGCTATTGCGTTTTTCTTGTACTTTTTGTTGTTCTTCTTGCTTTTCTTTAATCGAAGTCGATGCATCGGCAACTGTATGTGTGCTGATGAGCATCACACCAAGCGTCAGCGTCGAGACTGTGCGTTTCCAATTCATGAATGGGGTACATCCTTTCTTAAATAACAAACGTGGGTACCTACTACACTACATATTTTTAAAGCCGTTTCAGTATGTAACAAAAACGATCATTTAGTTGAGTTTCAACACGACTAATTATATCTAACTGCTAGATATTTTCCTGTTAAAGTTATATTTCAATTTTATTACGCACAGACAGACGCGCAGGCAACGAAATCGTCTAACTTATTATTTATCAATACCTTTTTGAATCGTTCAATTTGAAATCTTCCTGTAATGTTTTATGTAAATAGAAAACGCTTTACCCTATTTTCAAATAATATTTTGAATACATCATTCATAAGTTTCCAATTGATGGAACGACCCATCAAAAAAATCCACGTCCTCGCCTCATGTACACATGAGCAAAGACATGGATATCGGTTTGACTAGTCTTCTGTTATAACTTGGTTGCGCCAACGATCACAAAAATCCAAGCGGCGATGAACAAGACGCCGCCAATCGGTGTCACGGCTCCGAGTTTCGTGATCCCCGTCAATGCCATGACATACAAGCTTCCTGAGAAGAAGATGATTCCGGCAAACATGAGCCATCCGGCAATGTTAAATTGGCTGATGCTCACACGCATGAGCAGTGACGCAATTCCGATGATTCCGAGTGCGTGGATCATATGATAGAGTACCCCGGTTTGCCAGTTCGCCAACATGTTTGGTGACAGTCTCTCTTTTAAGGCGTGTGCGCCGAACGCACCGAGTGCTACGCCGAGTGCCATCAATCCGGCACCAATCATTAATAAGATTTTCATTTGTGTTCCCCCTTATCTGACTTTACGTGCTGGTAAATTCCACTTCCGATAGTAGGATATCACTCGAAGTGTCGCGACGACAATTAATAATGCATAGACGGCAAGGCCACCTTCGAGCTTGAAGTAATAGGTGATAACTGCGATCAGAATCGCCCAAATCGCATACACTTCAGATTGTAAGACGAGCGGTTTTCGTCCGGCCAGTAAGTCGCGGACCACACCACCCCCGACACCTGTCAGGACAGCCGCCGCAATCGCTGCCGATAATGGCAAATCCAGTTTGATGGCGACCTGTGCTCCTTGAAAGGCGAAGGCGACCAACCCGATGGCATCGACAATGACACCCCAACGTTCCCAGTGTGGCAATACGACACTCGGTAGCAGGAAGATGAGGAGTGCGACAAGAAAACATAAAATAAATAAATCATTCTGTTGCCAAATCAAACTGACGGGGTTTCCCAATAGGACGTTCCGAATCGCACCGCCCCCAAAGGCAGTGATAAACGCGAGCAGCCACACCCCAAAAATATCGTATTTTTCATCCATCGCAATGATGGCTCCGCTCGCCGCGAACGCTATCGTTCCGACGACGTTGAGCAATTCCCACTCCATGAACATCCCTTGCCCTTTCTTCAACGCATTGTATGGTAAAGTATAGTTACAAAAAATCAGGTCAGTCGAGCGACTGTCGTAAAGGATGTCGGTATTACAATGAAACGTATCGCTTTGTTCCGCATATGGATTATCGTCACCATGTTCGCCCGATTCATCATTCGGCTATACGCCTTTTCACGTAAACAACAACAAGGCGTCGCCACGACAGAAGAATATGAAGCACTTATGCTCAAGCTCGCGCGTGAGTATAAGCGAAATGCGTTACGACTCGAAGGCTTGTTGATCAAGCTCGGACAATTTTTGTCCATTCGTGCAGACTTATTGCCACCCGCCGTCCTGAATGAGCTCTCTGAACTTGTCGACCGTGTCCCGACATCGGGTTGGGAGAAGTCGCGGGCGATTTTAGAGGCTGAATGGGGCGTTCCTTACTCGCAAGTCGTCAAAGACGTCGGAATCGATGCCGTCGCCTCCGCCTCGATTGGGGAAGTATACGGCGCCACGTTGCTTGAAAATGGCAAACGCGTCGCCATCAAAATTCAACGTCCGAATATCGAAAAAATTATTCGTACGGACTTCCGTGCCATGCGAATTGTCACGTCGATGTTGAAGCGGACATCCCTCGCTAAATCGACCGACTTAGATAGCTTATATCGCCAAATGATTTTTGTCATCGGGGATGAACTAAATTTTCAAACCGAATTAAAAAATGCTCTCTATTTTAAAGCAAAATATGCTGATAATCCGGACGTTTATATCCCGGATTATCACGAGCACCTCTGTACGAACCGTGTCTTGACGATGGACTGGGTCGATGCGCGACGCATCACCGACCTCGCCTTCTTGAAAGAAAATGACATCGATCGCTCCGCACTAGCCGAACGGTTGTTCACGCTCGCCGCCGAACAGTTGTTGTTCGGTGGACAGTTCCATGCCGACCCACACCCCGGAAACGTCCAAATCCGGGCAGACGGCACCATCATCTTACTCGACTTCGGTATGGTCGGACAGACGACGGCACATGACATGGCGACGATTCGAAACATTCTACAGGCGTTCATCTCGCTCGACTATGACAGCATCGTCGATGGACTCGAAGATTTACGATTCCTGTTACCGACGGCGAACAAACAAAACATTCGCCAAGCACTCGAAAAGGCCGTGACGTTTTATTTGGAGACCGATATCGATACGGTCGATACAAGGTTGATCGAGAAAGTGTTACAAGATATTCAGTTGCTCGTCAAAAACGAACCGATTCAACTCCCGGCGGAATTTGCCTTCTTCGGGCGAGCCGCCTCGACCTTGCTTGGCATCCTACAAATTCTCGACCCGAAAATCGACCTGTTCACACTCGGCAAACCGATTGTCATCGAATGGCTCGAGGAAGACGGGACAACGCTTCAAAACCGATATGTGAAGACCGGAATCAATTATGCGAAGAAATTATTGAACGTCCCGCCGCTTCTCGACAATTACTTAAAAGAACCGACGCGAAAACGCCTGTCGGAGCAAGCGATGTTCCAACGCAACTTGGAATCCAAAGAACTGTTGCACCGCCAGACGTTCAATGCCATCGTCATCTTGCTCGGGTTGCTCGTCGGACTACTCGGCTATATTCGACCGGATGAATGGCTGTTCTGGTCGGGTGGCGTCGTCTCCGTACTGGCTTACTTCAATTGGAGACGCCTCGGACGAAAAATTCGTCACTTGGCACGTCAGGATTTTCGAGTTTGAGCGAACCGTCACTCTCAGGAGTGGCGGTTTTTTGTTGCATCCACTCGGCAATATAGGTCCCGACGTCACGCATCATACGAGGTGTCGTCCAGCCCATCGTCGATACTTGGATGACGTTCGCCCGCTTCAAATATTCACTCTCATATTGCACGAGATAACCTTGATACGACAACTGTCGACCGAGCTCGATTGAAGACTGTCCGAATGGGACTGGGATCGTGATGATACCGGGGGACTGGGCGGGACTCAGCTCGATCTGTAAGCCGTTCTCACGGAGTGAGTTGATCAGGACGATCATCTTCTCTTCGTGCGACGCGACTTCCTCTTCCGTCAATTCTTCTAATGCGACATCCATCGCCGAAAGGAGCGGTTCGGATTGGGTGAAAGCAATCGGTTGATAGAGGGATAAGTCAAAGTAGCGAGGCACGTCTCGTAACGCTTCTGCTCGCTCTCTCATGGCAACAAACGCGAGACCTGGGACGTTCCGTAGCGCCTTTCCTGAGGAGAAGGTCACAAAATCAGCAAAGGAATAGTCATAAACGAGTGTCCCAACAGCACTAATCGCATCGACGACAACGACACCTTGCCACGCATGAAGTGGGGTGAGATCGATTAAAATTCCTAAGGATGTCTCACAATGAACCGTCCACACCCAGTCTGGCTTAATGCGTTCAAGTTCAGAAACATCCCACTTCCCTTTCCGGTCCGCTTGAATGACGTCAAACGAGAGACTGACGCGAGATGCATGATCCATAAGACGTTCTCCGAATTCGCCGGCGCATAAAATGACACCGTGTCCATTCAAACGTGAAGCGACCGCATCATTGGCCACCGTGCCGCTTCCTAAAAGCGTGTAGACATAAGGAAGTCCGATTCGTTTCGTCAATTGTTGCTGAACGGATTCAAGCATGCGGCTCGTCTCGTTTGAACGGTGTGGGAGCGGCTGTCTCGAGAGTCTCGCCCTTACACGCTCCGAGCATTCGACAGGACCTGCGAGCAAACTCTTTGGCCGAAGCGTCGATGCTGACTTTGATTCATAAAATGCTGAACGCGTTAACACCATCGGCACATATCGCGCTTCCTCAGGACCGATTGGATCCGCAAATGGGACAAATCCGAATCGGCGATAGAGCACTTGTTCACGCGTCGTCCCGCTGATGACGATACCGTCGACTTCACGTTCTGTCGCATCTCCAATGACTGCTCGCATCAATCCGGCGAACGTACGATTGCGCCGATACGCTTTCTTCACAGCGAGCAGACGAATCTCGAGCCAATCCCCGTCAGGAATACACACCCCTTTTTGTTCTAACGAAAAAGGTCGTTCACCACGTAGCGCACACATGGCGACCACTTCACCATTCACTTCCCCGATCCAATATGTATTCTCTTCATGAAATTTGTCGACGAGTCGACGTTCTAGATTCGGCGGATGTTGCGGAATCTCTTCGACGAACGTTTCGTAATTTAATCGATGAATGGCGTCAAAATCAGATGAACTGGCTTTTCGATAAACAATCATGCTTTCCCCTCCTTCACATGATGATAGACAATCACGATGGCAATGAGCGTGGCCCAGATGAAATCCCCGATACTTCCGAGTGTAGCCAACGGAAGTAAGACGAGCATGATGAGCCCGGTCTCACGCGAATTGCCCGTCATTTTGATCAAAAGTAATAAGATCAGGAGACCACCGATAAACCACCACGGGTCGTATGCCCATATGATTCCAGAAAAAACGGCATATCCCTTCCCGCCTGCGCGGATTCGCCAAAACGGATAAATATGACCGAGCGTGAGTGCGAGTGCCGTCTGCCAAAAAAACGGTCCGCTCACCTGTAAGACAAGAATCGTTTTCAACACGTCAAATCCATATACGATCAGAAACGCCTTCACCCCTCCGATGCGATGCGCATTGCGGGCACCGGTGTTGTTTGAACCAGATGTCGCTAAATCATGACCACTTAACAACCCGTAAAGTCTTCCCCCGAGCAGACTCCCGACTAGATAACCAACGATAATGATCCACATGGTATCCCCTCATTTTCTTGGAAAATTGTGTGCGTTTCAGAAAAACGGGTATCCTCTAATTAACTGTGCACTTTTTGGAAAGGGGAAATCAAGATGCGAGAAGAGAAAAACTTCATTAACGGGGAATGGACAGAGACGGAACAGACGATTGAGGTACGAAATCCGGCCACCGGAAATGTGATGGCCGTTGTGACGAAAAGTGATACCGCCGAAGCGACACAAGCTGTCGATGCGGCGCATGAGGCGTTACAGGAATGGCAACAAAAGACCGCGGACGAACGAGGGGCTCTACTGAATGAGTGGCATCGTTTGATCGCAGAACATACAGAAGAACTTGCCCGGACGATGGTCGAGGAACAAGGAAAGCCACTGAAAGAAGCCATCGGTGAAATCAACTATGCGAACGGCTTTATCGACTGGTATGCAGCAGAAGGACGACGCGTGTATGGAGAGACGATTCCCGCCTCTTCGAACAAGAAGCGAATCTTCGCCATCAAGCAACCGGTCGGCGTCATCGCCGCCATCACACCTTGGAACTTCCCGGCTGCCATGATTACGCGAAAAGTGGCACCTGCGCTTGCCGCGGGTTGTACAGTCGTTATGAAACCTGCATCAGCGACACCGTTGACTGCCATCGAACTAGTTAAATTAGCGGAGAAAGCAGGATTCCCAAAAGGGGTCATCAACCTTGTCACAGGACAGGCATCAGATATCGTCAAAGCGTGGCAACAAGATAAACGCGTCCGCAAATTGACGTTCACAGGATCAACGGAAGTCGGGAAAATGCTGATGCGTGACGCGGCGGATACGATGAAAAAGATTTCGCTCGAACTCGGAGGGCACGCTCCGCTCATCGTCACGGCCAAAGCTGACTTAGATAAAGCCGTCCCGCAAGCGGTCGCCACGAAGTTCCGTAATGGCGGACAGACATGCGTCTGTGCGAACCGGATTTATGTCGAACGTGCCGTCGTCGATGAATTCTCGGAGCGTTTCATCAAAGAGGTCGAAGCGCTGAAAGTCGGGAACGGTCTAGAGGAAGGTGTCGACATCGGTCCGCTCATTGATGATGATGCACTCAGTAAAGTCGAAAAGCATATCGAGGACGCTCAAATTCGCGGCGGTGAAGTGTATGGTGGCGAAGTATTAGATGGCCTCTTCATCCGTCCAGCAGTCATCCGTTATGCGAATGAAGACATGCTCTGCATGAACGAAGAAACATTCGGACCGGTCGCACCGATTGCGACATTCGATTCACTCGACGAAGTGATCAAACGGGCGAACAATACACCGTTCGGATTAGCCGCCTATCTGTTCACGCAAGACATCAACGAAGCCGTCTATTTAGCGGAGTCGTTAGAGTATGGAATCGTCGGTGTGAACGACGGTCTTCCTTCAACTCCTCAAGCGCCGTTCGGTGGTTGGAAAGAAAGTGGACTCGGGCGTGAAGGTGGCCATCACGGCATCGAAGAATTTTTAGAAGTCAAATACATCTCGCTCGGGTTGTAAGAATAGGCACACAAAAAGGCTTGTCGACATGTGCGACAAGCCCTTTCTTATCGGTTGACCCATTCAACTAGATCGTTCGGCGATTGGATGACGTGATCCGCAAGCGCCCACTCTTCTTCATTTCCGAATCCGAACCCTGTCAAAACGACCGGGAAGTCGTGTGCCCGTGCTGCTTCGACATCTGATTTGCGATCGCCGACCATTATATAGTCCGCCTCACCGTGACGGACACGGTGTGCTGTCAGAATGTCCGCTTTCTTTTCGCCACTGACAGACTCCAAGCATTCCGGTGCTGTCATGTAGGAGCGAATCTGTTGCGTATCTAAAATCAAGTTCATGTAATGAACACCGCAGTTGCTCGCCGTCGTCAACGTATGACCTTGTTCGTGAAGCGTCTCCAACATGTCACGAATGCCATCGAATAGGACGTTTTGTCCTTCCATCGTCTTTTCGAGCGTCGTGTGACGTAATCTACGAATGAGACGAATCTCTTCGAGCGTCGCTTCCGGGATGACATGCTCCCAAAATGCGTTACCTGCCAAGCCATATCCTGAACGGACCGCCTCTTCACTCGGTTTCGGAAGGTGAGGAAGTTCCTTGAGCGCCTCATGAATCGCCTGCGTCATCGGTCCAGTCGTATCTACTAACGTGCCATCGATATCAAATAAAATCACTGCCATTGGATTAATCCCCTCTCTTTCAATCGCTTCCCTTACCGTAGCAGAATCCCCGAAAATGCAAAAGAGAAAACGTGGTGACAAAAAAACGACTGAACCGATTCGTTCAGTCGCATCTATTATCCACGCCAGAAGTTCATTCCGCCTTTTACAGAATAGACGTCGGTATATCCGGCACTCTTGAGCATCGCTGCAGCGCGTTGGCTACGCATGCCACTTTGACAGATCACGTAGACGGGACGCTCTTTTTCTTTCGGATATTTCGCTTGTGCGTTCCCGAAACCAGAAAGTGGGACGTTTTTCGCTTGTTTAATGTGTCCCCCACGGTATTCATGCGGCTCACGTACATCCAACAATTGAATGTTCCGCTCTTCTGCGATTCTACGCTTCAAATCATCCGTTGAGACCGTTTTAACATTGTTTCGGCGACTCCACCAAAAATACACGATTCCAATGATGACCGCCACAAAAAGAAAGTCCAACATATTCACGCCTCCATTTGCTTTTCATTTCTTACACTCATTATACCCCCTATGGTATTTAAGTCAATGAATGTGAATCCACAAAAAAACCACATGTGTATCACATGTGGTTCAAAAATCGAGCAATGAATCGGATTTGGGTGGTTCGTCTTCTTCCATAGGAATCCCGAGAAAAGCGGCCATCTGACGATCAAGCGGAGGTTTTCCCTCACTCGGCGGTGTCGTCATTTGTTGCGCGCTGACAGGTTTCCCTTCAGACGTCTCCGCTAATAGTAGTTCGCAAAAGCCCATCAACTTGGCCAAATGACGCTTTTGTACTTCGCCCGTCGACGACTCAATTTGTGTCATCACCTGACGCATCTGGGCGATGACTTGTTGTTCTGTAATCATGATCCTTACACATCCTTTACGCTTCCATTGTGCAGGATTTCCCCTTCGATTCGCAAGTGTCCTCAACGTTTCCTTGATTCGACCCAGTTCAAAAAGGCATCGTAATCAAAGCGAACTTGATTTGCATAAAAATTGGCCCATCTCGACAACTGCCGAATGAATAACGATGGGGAGTCCCCGATTGCCGCCGCAATTCGTTCACTCGCCGTATAATCTAGCACGTTAGACGTCGCATCGGCCCGTGCGTGAATTTTCGCTGTGATTTGTGCTTGCACCTTCAACGTCTCAATGAGTGACGTCTCGTCTTTCATATGCTTCGCCTTCACTTTTCGTTTGTACGGCGAACGCTGCCTGACATAGTACTCTTTCCCATCAATCGTCAAATAGCCGAGATAAGGGTCACGACTGTGAACCATTGCCCGCTGCGCAGCAACGACACGCGCCCCTTGGTGCGACAATCCATTCTCAAATAGCGGATGCGTCGGCAGAAATAGCGACGGAACGGCCGACTGTGCCTGTTTCATCTCTAAAATGACATCTTCATCGTGCTCTTTGTCGGCCCCTTCAATCAAAATGTAATAACGCTCTAGACCGATGGAGGCCGTGCCGCTTTGCAGCTTGATGGCGATGTCTTTGATTTCATAATGATCGGCGTGATGTCGATGCTCATCCGACAAGGAAGATAAATAATCTCCCCAACCCGCCTCGATTTTATCTCGTACTTCAGGCGAAACGGAAAGCAAGTCGTCACTTGTTGAAAAGTAACGTTCCTCGTCCCGTACTTCCGTCCGTTCGGACATAAATTCGTCTTTCTTCTTCTCCGCTTTTTTAATGACTTTCTTCACGGCTTTACACGTATTCTCTTTTGTAAATTGAATATGTTCACTTTTCCCTTTCGCATGCTTCTCAATCGCCTCCGCATACGAGCGTGCAAATGCCTCGATGGCCGCTTTGCCGTCAAACCCTGATTCGGCCGCGAATAAATCGACAGAGACTGCCATCCGCAACAAGTCGAACAGATAGGAACCGATATACGCCTCGTCAAAGTCGTTTACGTCGTAAATGATTGTACCAGCCCCATCCTCGAACACACCAAAATTCTCAAAGTGCAAGTCTCCTTGAATGAACGTCGGGTGGTCGGGACCTGTGTCAAACGCGATGGGGACTTTCGCAAAGTCGTAATAGAACAAGTGTGAGCTCCCTCGAAAGAACGAGAACGGGCTCGAACTCATTTTGGCGTACTTCTCTTGTCTCGCTTCTTCCGAAAGATGTCGAATCGACTGGTCGTAAAAATCAAGGACGGTCCCAATCGTTTCGCACCGAATTTGTTGTTTGACGGCTGTGAACATACGACTCTCCCCTTCACTTGTTGAATAAGTGTTTATATTCCCCGTACCCAGCTTCTTCAAGCTCTTCTACAGGAATGAATCGGAGAGCGGCCGAGTTGATGCAATAGCGTAAACCACCGAGTTCTTTCGGTCCATCATCAAAGACGTGACCGAGGTGACTGTCACCTTGTTTTGAACGGACTTCTGTCCGGACCATGTGGTGCGTCGTGTCCATGTTCAAGTCGACCCGTTTCTCCTCGATTGGACGCGAGAAGCTCGGCCATCCACAGTTTGACTGGAACTTATCGTGAGACGTGAACAGTGGCGTTCCATCAACGATGTCGACGTATAATCCTTCACGTTCTTCGTCCCAGTATTCGTTTTTAAACGGCGGCTCTGTTCCGTTTTCTTGTGTGACTTTATATTGCATCGGCGTCAAGCGCTCACGGAGTGCCTGTTGCTTCTTCCGATCACTCCATGCTTCTTTTACGAATTTCGCTCGACCCGAGCCGACCCGGTACATTTCGTAGCGGAACGGATTCTTTTTATAGTAGTCCTGGTGGTAATCTTCCGCTTCCCAGAACGTTTTCGCAGGGCGAATGTCGACTTCAATCGGACGATCAAACCGTCCTGAGTCTTCTACTTCTTGTTTCGAGCGCTCCGCTGCGTCCCGTTGTTCTTCTGAATGATAGAAAATTGCCGGACGATACGATTCGCCTCGATCATTAAATTGTCCACCGCCGTCTGTCGGGTCGATTTGACGCCAATAGATGCGAAGCAACTCCTCATACGAGATGACCTCAGGATCGAACGTGATTTCGACCGCCTCTAAATGTCCCGTCGTCTCTGAACAGACTTGTTGATACGTCGGGTTGTCGACATGTCCTCCCGTGTAGCCGGAAATGACACGTTCGACCCCCTCATATTTATGAAACGGTTTGACCATGCACCAAAAACAGCCTCCCGCAAATGTAGCTTTTGCCATAAAAAATCCCTCCTTACTTTGTAGTGTACCCAAAAAAGTCGCAAGACAACAAAAAACGAGAACCACAAAATGTGTTCTCGTTTTAGTCTTCTTCGACTTGGTTCACATGACGCATCACTAAAAATAAGATGACTCCTACAATCGCAGCCCCTAAAAGCGTCAACACCATGTTATCTCTAGCCGATAAAGTATAAAAGATCGCTAATCCAATCAAAATGAGCGCAATCGGAATAAACGCTCGCTTAAAATGATCCCAGTAACGCACGGACAGTCCTCCTTTTCTCTTATCATACCAAACTTTCGATTTTCGATAACGAAAGTTCTAAAAGTTGAAACATGTCTGTGAAACCGAAAAGGAATGATTGGAGTTGGACTTGAATTCTAAATCAGAAGAACTTATATTTTTGGTCGCAGGTTAATCCTACCTGTTTCCGACAAGATGATTTATACTATAACTAAATATTTCCATACAGGGTAAGGGGGAGCTTCGATGCTCGCAATCGTTAACGCATTCTTTATCAACCTGTGTATCTTGTTCACGCTCTTCACGATTTCCTTTTTACCGTTCCGCAACCGCCCTCGTTTGACACCGCAATCCCCTTTAAAAGGGCGAGTTTTACTCGGTGTGCAAACCGGCTTGATTGCTATCCTGCTTTTAGTAAACGCCTTACCTCTTGAAGGGGTGCTCATTGATTTACGCGCCATCCCGATTATACTCGCTGTCCTATACGGAGGTTGGGTGAGCGGAACGGTCGCCGGTATCGTTTATCTGATTGGACGTACTTTCGTCGTATGGTATACAGATGGCGCAATGATTGGACTGTATTTAGCATTTGCGACAATGTTCGTTCTCGTAGGGACCATCAGTATCCTTAGAAAACGAATGGATAATACACGTCCGACACTAATTGTATTCACTATAATCAACATCGTCATCTTTGGGGCAGCCATCTATGCCGCGCTACCTCTCAATCTGTTCTATCCCGTCATAATCATCTACTCGTTAATGTCTTATATAGGAGCCTGTGCTGCCTATCGATTATTGCTCGAATTACGCCGTCACTTTGAGAACGTCCAACATCAACAACAGCTTGCGCGTACTGATGCGCTCACCGGAATTGCCAACCGTCGTTTGTTGAATGAAGCGATGGCTAACTTGACGGTCGAGGCAGAAGAATATGCGTTAATCTTAGTCGATATTGATCACTTCAAGCGGGTGAATGACACGTATGGGCACGACGTCGGCGATGACGTGTTACGTGAACTCGGTATGCTTCTCGTCAACGAAAGTGAAGAACGGCATCTGGTCGGTCGCTTCGGTGGAGAAGAATTTTTAATCGTCATGCCTCACGCTACGCGGGATGAAGTGTCTCGCCTCGCAGAATCTATCCGAGAAAAGGTTTCGACGTTCCCGTTTGAAACGAGCGCAGGTACGCTACACATCACCGTTTCGCTGGGAGCCTGCCATTCGAACGACATTGAAATCGATAGTGTGTTGAAGCACGCAGACGAAGCGTTATATCACGCAAAAGAGTCTGGACGAAATCGATTCATCCTCGCTTCTTAAAGGATTGAACACTTCACACTTGAGCATGTTTTCTCGCTTTACTTTCTCGAAACGAATCGTTAAACTAGGCTAGACTTTGGTTCAGGTTGGTACATCAGGATTTATTCAGAAAAGGGGAAACATCGTTCATGTCAGTTTTGTTATCTTTGTTTGGAATTATGTTTATCAGCTCGTTCGCGATTGACTATAAACGTGGGAAGACGCTTCAACAATCGGCACTCGGGGGAATTCGTTCGATTCAACAAAACTTATGGATCTTTTTCCGTACGTCGCTCTCGATGATGATTGTCATCGGCCCACTCTTACTCATTTCAGGATTCGTATTCTCAGATTTAGTGGCATTTAACACCGTCCCCTCATTCTTGATTGCCGTGCTCAGTATCGGTTTTGCTGAACGGATTATCGGAATGACCGTCGCACCACTGATTCGTACGTTTTGGCATCAGCGGGGTCGTCTCATGCCACTTTATTTAGACGCTGCTCTTTACGTATTCTTGCTATCGATTCTCGTCTTAGAGTTTTTGATGAACATTCCTGGGATCGACCTCCAGTCACCGTTCATCGCGCTATTTTATGCGTTCGCGCTCTTCTTCACGAGATACTTGTTCAGTCTCATTCGATTCACGGTTCAAAAAGGCGTGGCCTCGAACTAATTCGAGATCCTATCCATACGTGTTCGCACGTATGGATATTTTTTTCGCAATTCTCATTGACAATGAGAATCGTTATCAACTATACTCTAGATGTAGCTTCCTAAAAGCTTGACGTGCACGTTCCCCAAACACATCACGTCACGTGGATTCCCCTCCACGACACTCTTTTTGAAAGCATTGCTGCGACAACCCCCATTTGTTGCACCCATATTTGCCAAAAACAAGACGAGCAGCCCACCGACGGGGCTGCTCGTCTTTTTGTTATGCGAACACTTCTTGTTCGATTTGTTTCAATTCGTAAAACATACCACGTTTCATCATCAATTCCTCATAAGATCCAGTTTCGACGATTCGTCCAGCTTCCATCACGATGATTTGGTCAAAGGCTTCGAGTCCCGTCAAGCGGTGACTGACAAGGATTAGCGTCCCTGATCCTGCTTGATGCAACAGTTCAGAAAAGACATGCGCTTCCGTTCCTGCATCAAGCGCAGAAGTAGGTTCATCAAGCAACCAGATCAGCCCGTTTTTAAGAAGGGCTCGCGCAATCGCTAACCGTTGACGTTCCCCACCTGACAAGTTCGCCCCTTTTTCAAGGACCGGCTCATCGAGTGAAAACGATAAACGGACACGTTCGAGCGCCACAAGCATCTCCTCATCGGTAAAGTCACCGGCTAGTGCCAGGTTCTCCCGTACGGTCCCGTAAAAGAAGTGATTGTCTTGCAAGACGACACTCGCATGTTGCCAGATCGAAGTCTGTTTCATGTCATTCAAGTTGTCTTGATCGAGTCGGATCGTCCCGTCTTCTGTCCGGACAAATGCCAACAACAGTTGGAGCAACGTCGACTTCCCGGAGCCGCTCGGTCCGACGATGACCGTCTTCGAACCACTCGGGATGTGTAACGACACATCGTCAATCACGTCCCGATACGTATCCGGATAGCGATAGCGAACATGCTCAAATGAGATGGATGGCGATGCCGTGAACGTCACATCCTGACGTTTCGCTTCGAGCGCCTCAATCGTTTCGCTCGGCTCCATCACTTCAAACAATCGATCAGCGGCTTGTTTGCTGTCTGCAAAGTGTCCCGGGAACACAGCCATCGGTGTCGTGTTCTCAAACGCTGTGAGCGACATCATGATAAGCATCGCCAAGAAGAGCCCGTTCAAATCTCCATCTACGACTTGATAGGCACCGATTGCCAAGACGCCCCATGAAACGAGTAAAGAGGCGGCGACGACGAGCGCGGAGTTGAAAAATTGGTTCGTCGTATCTTTCCGCTCCGCTTCCATGTAGCGTTCGCTACGCGCATAGACGGCTTGCTTCGTACGATCGAGTTGATGATGTAGTTTTAAATCTCGATATCCGTACATCATCTCGGTCAACTGAATCGATACATCCCCGCGCAATGCACGAATCGTCTCGTCATGACGAGCGCGAATCCGAGCAAATCCGAGTGGGATCAAAAATCCGGTGACGAGCACACCGAGTAAGATCCATAGACTGACCGCGAACGAGAAGAATGTCACAAAGAAGATCGTACTCAAGAACACGAGCACGAGTATGATCGGCGGATAGAATACGCGAAGAAAATAGTTTTGTAGGCTCTCCACATCTCCGACGACACGTGCAAGCAAATCCCCACTCCGATATTTCGCAAAAATCGATGGGACGAGCGGTTCAAGTTGTCGATAAAAGCGGACACGTAGCTCGCTTAATATTGTAAACGTCGCCCGGTGTGACGCGAGGCGCTCCCGATAACGACTTCCTGCCCGAATGACCCCGAATAGTTTGATGAGAACGACGGGTACCATGAGCGCATACAGTGGTGGAACAAGCCCCGCCCTTGAGACGAGGTATCCGCTTGCTGCAAACAGGGCGACCGCCGCAATCCCAGCTGCATATCCAAAGAAGATGGAGAGAAGGATATCTCTCTTCTCGCGCATCATCCATTTTGTAATCGTCCAAAGCGAGTTCATCGGCTCACCCTTTTCTGAAGCGCAAACAGTTCCGCATACTCCGGGACGGCGAGCAACGCGTCATGTGTTCCTTCGGCAATCCGTTGTCCGTCCTCCATAAACCAGATGGTATCCGCCTCTTTGATTGTATGCAGGCGATGAGCCACCGTGATCAACGTTGCCTCTTTCGACAACTCAGCAATCGAACGTCTCACAATCTGCTCGGTCTTCAAATCGAGACCGGTCGTCGGCTCATCGAATAAGAGGATACCAGGTCGTTTAAAGAAGGCACGGGCGAGTGCGAGACGTTGTCGTTCTCCACCCGATAGACCAAATCCACCTTCTCCAAGCTCCGTCCAGATCCCGTTCGGTAATTGATCGATCACCTCAGACAGTCCTGCCGCATCGGCTGCTTCCCGTAACGCAAGCTCATCGGCTTCTTCGCCTAAGGCGATGTTATCGGCAAGTGTGCCGGCGAATAGATAAGGGTTTTGTGAGATATAGGCAATATTTCCGTACCAGGCAGACTCGTCAAACGACTGAAGAGGTTCACCATCCACGAGGACACGTCCCGATTTCACCTGTAGCAGTCCGGAGATGACATTCAGTACTGTCGTCTTCCCGGAACCACTCGCACCGACCAAGGCCAGGTGAGTGCCGGACGGAATCCTACCGCTCAACGGTTTAAGCGCAAAGCGTCCGCCTGCATATTCGAAGGAGACGTCTTCGAGTTCAAGGTTTGGTGTTCGTGAACCAAGTGACTTCGTTCCCCATTCGATGCGGTCATCGGGGGCGTCTAATACCTCAAAGATTCGGTCGGCCGCACCCATACTTCCACGTCCCGTATGGAAGGCACTTCCTAAATCTTTAATCGCCAAATAATACTCTGGCGCTAACACGAGAATCAAAAAGCCAGAGAAGAACGTGAGGTTCTGCCACACGACCATCTGTAAGGCGACTTCTAACGCGACGACTCCGGTACTGAGCATCGAGATGAACTCGAGCATAAGTCCTGATAAGAACGCCGTCTTCAAAACGACCATCGTCGCATCCCGAAAGTCGAGACTACTCTTCTCAATCGCCTTCGCTTCTTGCTCCGTGCGATTGTAAAGCTTGAGCGTCGTCAATCCTTGTAAGACATCTAAAAACTTACCGGAAAACTGATTCATCTTCTCCATCTGTTCTTCTGATTTTTTCTGAGTCGCAATCCCGATGATGATGAAGAACAGCGGAATGAACGGTGCCGTGACCATCATGATGACTCCTGAAATCCAGTGTTGGCTGAAGACGACGACCAAAATGAGGAGCGGGATGATCGACGTTTGGATGACTTGCGGCCAATATTGACTGAAGTAGGCGTCCACCTCGTCGACAGCATCCATGAACACACTGACCTTTTTACCTGATTGTCCTGTCAAAGATGACTCGACCGGACTCGTGGCGTACCGCTCCAACAGTTGAAGGCGTAACGTCTGTTTCGCCTTTTCGGATAAACTCGCACCGATGCGTCCCGACACGTATCCAAAAAGCGCTCGTGCCAGTAAAGCAACGACGAGCCATAGTAAAGCCGGAAGGATGGCTTCGAATGATTCATCCTTTAAAAAGATTCGGTCGACGATGTCGACGATTAAATACGCTTGCGCCAAAATCGATAGTCCAATCATGACCGCGGATAACACGAGTCCGATGATGTGACCCCTTTCGGCGAAAGCAAGGGCTTGCAGTCGTTTCACTGCATTCATCCTTTCTCTATTTACAATTCCATTGCTTTGTGAGATTCATCACTAATTATACAATATGCCACGTTTTGAAGCGAACGCCCCGCTCGTTCGAACATGTAAAAGACGCCCTCATCCGAGTGGCGTCAGTCGATGTCTTGTTCAAAATATTCGGGGTGACCGATGACAAGTTGATGGGCGTCGATGCGAAGCACATCTTCTTTTCGAAGCTTCGCTAAAATCGTCGAAACCGTCTCCCGGGACGTACCGGACAGACGAGAAAGTTCGATTGCGGTGAATGGGCATCGGACGCGAACACCTTGTTCGTCCGGTTCCCCTAAATCTTCAATTAAGAAATGGAGCGTATTGATGACACGCTCTTTCGCACTCGGCGTGATGATTTCTTGGACACGCCTTTCATGCAAATCAAGAATACGATTCATCTGGCCAATGATATAGAGCAGCATGCTCGACTGCGTGGACACGAACCGCTCAAAGCGATCTGTCGGGATGTAGATGACCTCAATATCCGTCACCGCTTCAGCCGTATGACGATAGTCTTCCCCTGTGAATAAACCGTTGTATGGGAAAAATTGTTTCGGTTTCACGTAATCGGCGTAATGATGGGTCGCATTCTCGTTCATCCGCTCGAGTTTGATATAACCGTTCATCAAGAAATACACACGCTCGCGCGGATCCCCTTCCATGAACAATAGTTGTCCTTTCCGATACGTCCGGCAATAGACGTGCGGAATCAACTGTTCAAGTGCTCGACTTGGACATGTCGCAAACAGCGTCAACTGCCGTAAATCGTCAATCGTCCACATGTGTCGCATGTTCATCCCCTCATTTCTATTCTTCTATCTTCAGTATAGTGGGATTTTTATTGAAAGCGCTTTCTAAATCCGACAGTTTTCTGACATGACAAAAGGGGGTCTCCCCCCCTTTTTTAGTCCAACATCAGTTCCAATAGGGCGTCCTGTAAATCACGATCGAGCTCTAACGCATGGAGGTCAAACAACCATGCCTCGAGAAGTGTCTTCGTGGTCGCCATCTGATATAAACGATCTTTTAAGTCATAAGCGATTTCGGCGCGATCTAAGAAGCGATAGAGACGGTCGAGTCGATGTGCGTTTTGTGTCAGATCGACCGGAAGCGTCACGGTCTGCTCCCGTTTCCATTCACCGAGTGGGATGTGTAACGTCTGCGTCTCCGCATCATAGTCCCCTTCTCCGACGACCCCGCGGACAAGAATCGTCAACGTCCGATTCGCCGGGACGAGTGTCAAATCACCTGACGTCTCGATGTGAAGCGTACGCGTTTCCCAATCGAGCGTGAACGTCGTTTCGAGTGACGCCCCCGTCTCATAATCACGGCTTTCCCCATCATCTTCGTACATCGTGAACGTGTTCGAGGCACCTGGAAAGACGAGTACTTCTAGCTCGCTCGGGTTCCCTGTTTCGTTCGTATGCGGTTCATGCGGCATCATTGGAATGATGGCACCCGCTTTGGCGAAGACCGGTTGCCCTTCGAGTCCACGGAACACACGAATCGACTTGTCGCCTTCATAACGATGACCCGTGAAGAAATCGAACCATTGCCCTTTCGGCAACCACACGTTCGCACCCGCGACATGAAGCTGTCGGTCCATCGGTGTGACAATCGGGGAGACGATGAGTTCACTTCCAAAATAAAACTGATTCGGCACCTGATAAGCCGCTTCATCATCGGGATGTTCGATATACATCGGTAACACGAGTGGCAATGCTTCGGCATGATTCCGATAGTTCATCGTATACAAATAAGGGATGAGCTGATGACGCAGGCGTAAGAATCGCTTCATCGACTGTTCGGCTTCGATTCCGAAACGCCAAGGCTCTTTTCCGTTGAACGTGCTGAACGTCGAGTGGAGACGCATGATTGGACTGAACACTCCGTATGCGACCCAACGCGCCGCGAGCTCATCGTCTTTTTTACCACGATGATGCCCTCCGATGTCATGACTCCACCATCCATAACCAATGTTCGTCGCTGTTGCCGTGAAATACGGCTGGAATGCGAGCGATGCCCACGAGATGATCGTGTCCCCTGAGAAGCCGACCGGGTAACGGTGGCTCCCTGGTCCTGCGTAACGAGAAAAAATGAGGGGGCGTTTGCCGTCACGAGCGATGTCGATGGCGTGATAATGATTCAACATCCATAACGGATCGAGTCCTTCCATCTTTGACGTCGACCCTTGTTGCCAGTCGATCCACCAAAAATCAACGCCATCCGCTTCATGCGGGTGATGCATCTGTTCGAAATACGCTTGAATGAATCGCTTGTCCGAAAAATCGAAAGGGATTCGGTCACCCGATTCCGGATCGACGCCCATCGCCTCAGCCATCGCCGCATACTGGTCTTCAAACGCACGGACCCCGTCGGCGGGGTGCAGGTTCAATGTCACCATCATCCCTTCATCTTTTAACCATTTGAGGAATCGCTTCGGTTCAGGGAATAAGTTTTTATTCCACGAATAGCCCGTCCAGCCACTCCCATACTCTTCCGGGATATCTGTCACGTGCCAGTCCATATCGATAACGCTGACCGAGAACGGGACGTCTTCGGATTTGAAGCGGCGCATCAACGCCTTATACTCTTTTTCGTCGTATCGCCAGTAGCGACTCCACCAGTTTCCGAGCGCTTTACGAGGAAGCATCGGCGTCGGGCCCGTCAACGTGTAAAAATCTCGAAGTGCCTGTTTATAGTCATGGCCATATCCGAAGTAGTAAATATCATGAATTCCTTTTCGTCTCGGCTCGACGAAGCGATCATCCGTCATCAAAAACGAGGACGAATCATCAATGATCGCATACCCTTGCTTAGAGAGAATCCCTTCTTCTAACTCCGTCGCCCCGTCCACATGGTCGAGCGTCCGCGCCGTCCCTTTCAGTGTCCGCTCTGGACCGTTGAACATGTAGCGGCTGTAATACGTACTGAAGTTCCCTTTCACGTCCACATAGAGCGTGTTCGGTGCGAACGGTCCTTTCGTATAGTATAAGTGAACGTGTTCCGTGATGATTTGGAGCTCTGCCTCATCTTCGATCACTCGGAATTGTGGAACGTCAAATTCTCGATTCCACGCCACTTGGGTGGCACGGTCTTCAAAAATCCCGTCCTCCGCGTACTCCATCCGAATCAACTGACTCGTCAATACGGTGAAACGATAACAGCTTCCTTGCACGATTGCCTCTTCTCTTGCTTTTGGTCTCATCCACGACTGATATACATGATTTTCTTCGAATAGGCGCATACACTCGAGCGTTTCCGCTCTCCGTCACTTCCTTCCTGAAATTAGTGCAAACGTTTACACTGAATATGATAGCAATCTCATTTTTGGCATACAACATTCCTTCCCCTTGAATCGGGACAGAAAACAAAAAGTCGCAAACGTTTCACGTTTGCGACACATTCTTATTGTTGGAGGGATGGAGCCAAACGGACACGTGTTCCGGCATCCCCATAAATGGCAGCTAGCGCCTGATCGAGTGACGTGATGATGGCGACCCGGTTCGTGCCGGATTCTGCGAACTGCAGTGCCGCTCTTACTTTTGGTAACATGCTGCCTGGAGCGAACTGTCCTTCGGCGATATACGCCTCCATCTGTTCCTTTGAGGTCTCCTGGAGCGCCATCTCGTCTGGCTTCCCGAAGTTGACATACACATGTTCGACCGCAGTCAGAATGAGCAATACGTCTGCGTTGACGAGGTCCGCGAGTTTCGCAGCCGCAAAGTCTTTATCGATGACCGCCTCGATTCCGACATACCCTTCAGTCGTCTCCATGACCGGAATACCACCGCCACCGGAAGCGACGACGATGTGCCCCGCTTCAACGAGCGTTCGGATGACGGCGTGTTCCGCGATTTTCATCGGGACCGGGCTCGGGACGACACGACGGTATCCACGACCTGCATCTTCTTTGAATACGTAACCTGTCGTCCGTTCGAGATGGAGCGCCTCTTCTTCCGTATAAAACGGACCGATTGGCTTCGAAGGATGATGAAACGCACTATCATTCGGATCGACCACGCTTCGTGTGACGAGAGAAGCCACATCTCGTTCAAGACCGCGCGCACGCAGTGCTTTCGTCAGCGCATTTTCAAACCAGTATCCAATCATTCCTTGCGTCATCGCACCACATACATCAAGGGGCATCGCCGGCGTAGCCGAACTGTCTGATGCGGCTTGTTGTAACATTAAATTTCCGACTTGCGGACCGTTCCCGTGTGTGATGATGACGTCGACCCCTTCTGCAATCAGTGCTGCGAGAGATTCCGCCGTCGCTTCGACCGCTCGCATTTGTGCTTCCGCTGTCGCATCTTTTCCTTGTTGAATCGCATTTCCGCCTAAGGCGATGACCACACGTTTTTTCTCCATATCGATACCCCCGATCAGATGACTGAGATATTACCAGATAGTATGCGTACGACTGCGAAAATGGCGAGTGCGGTCAACACTCCGGCGACCAACCATTCCGTTTTGTTGAGTGACTTGATGCCATTTTCACGTTGCGCTTTCATGTAGAGAAGTGTTCCTGGTGCATATAGAAGGGTCGTGAGCAGTAAATAATCAATCCCTGCCGCATAGATGAGCCACAATCCGTAAATGGAAGCGACCAATCCGATCGTCAAATCGCGTGTTCTCCGTTCACCGGCGCTATAACCGATTCCATTTTTCGATACCTTCACTTGGTAAAATGCCGAAAATACATACGGGATCAAAATGGCACTTGAAGCGAGGGAGAACGCAAAATTATAGGCGGCATCTGAAATCAAGAAGGTGAAGAGGAAGAGCTGGATCAACCCGTTTGTTAACCAAAGTGCGTTGACAGGTGCCTGATTTTTATTCTCTTTCGTGAACCATTTCGGGAACACGCCGTCTTTCGCAGCAACGAACGGAATCTCAGCCGCGAGAAGCGTCCAACCGAGCCATGCCCCGAGTACGGAGATGACGAGTCCACCGTTGATGAGCATCGCGCCCCAAGGACCGACTGCCGACTCGAGCAAGTAAGCCATCGCCGGTTGCGAGGCGTTCGCTACGTTTTCCGGTGTCATGAGGCCGAGCGACATGATAGAGATGAGCAGATAGATGACGAGTGTCCCGAGTAACCCGATCACGGTTGCCTTTCCGACGTCAGAGCGCTTCCGGGCACGACCCGAGAGAACGACTGCCCCCTCGACGCCGATGAATACCCACAGCGTGACGAGCATCGTCGAGACGACCTGGTCGCGAACACTTCCCCATGAGAAGCCGCCTTGTCCCCAAAAATCGAAGGTGAAGTTTTCGAGATTGAAGAAGAACAACGTAATCGTAATGAATGCAAAAATCGGAACGAGTTTGGCAATCGTGGTGACGATGTTGATCATCGAAGCCTCATGCACCCCACGAAGAATGAGCGTGTGTACGAGCCACAGCATGATGGAAGCTCCGACGATGGAGGCAATATTTTGTCCCCCTTCAAAAATCGGGAAGAAATAGCCGACCGAACTGAACAGCAGTGTGGCATACGCCACGTTTCCGAGCCAGGCAGATAACCAGTATCCCCAGGCCGAGTTGAATCCGACGAACGAACCGAAACCGGCACGGGCATAGCTATAGACACCACCGTCCAAATCAGGGCGGCGCATCGTCAGATTTTGAAAACTGAGACCGAGCGCGATGATCCCGATTCCGGTGATGACCCACCCGATGAGAATGGCACCCGCGTTCGCGCCTTGCGCTAAATCGGCGGCCAAGTTGAAGGCACCACCGCCAATCATCGATCCGACGACAAGTGCCGTTAACGCTCCGAGACCTAATCGCTTGTCTTGCTTGTCAGGATGTACTCCAGCCGAACCACCTGAGTCATGCTCCAACTTCGTAGACATTCTACTCATCCCTTTCGCTTATTTTGAAACGGGAGGGGAAGTCCCCCTCCCCCGTCAACGTTCAAGCCATTCGCGTGTCTCCGTGAGCGTTGCCGCCATTACCGCCTTAATCGTATGCATCCGGTTTTCCGCTTCATCAAATACGAACGAGTGACGACTGCGGAACACCTCATCAGTCACTTCCATTTCGGTCAATCCGTACTGTTCATGAATCGCCCGACCGACCTCTGTCTCTAAGTCGTGGAAGGCGGGGAGGCAGTGTAAAAACATGATGTCCGGGTTGCCGCTCTTTTGAAGCATATCCATGTTCACTTGATATGGTCGCAACAGTTCGATCCGTTCTGCGAAAGCTGTTTCTTCGCCCATCGACACCCATACATCCGTGTAGACGACGTCCGCCTGGTTCATCGCTTCTTCAATGCTCTCCGTCAATGTGATGACGGCGCCTGTTTCAGCAGCAACCGATTTCGCATAATTGACGATTTCATCAGATGGCCAAAGTGATTTCGGTGCGCAAATCCGCATATCCATCCCTACTTTTGCGCCACCGATCAATAGCGTGTTCCCCATGTTGTTCCGGCCGTCGCCGACGTACACGAATTTGATTCCGGCCAATTCTCCTTTTTGTTCTTTCACCGTCAAGAAGTCGGCCAAGATTTGTGTCGGATGATAGAGGTCGGTCAATCCGTTCCAAACCGGCACCCCTGCATCTTTCGCCAGACCTTCGACCGTCTCGTGGGCGAAACCGCGGAATTGAATACCGTCAAACATGCGCCCGAGGACGATGGCCGTATCGCGCACCGACTCTTTCTTCCCGAACTGGATATCATTTTTGCCTAAATACTCAGGATGCATCCCCAAGTCGATGGCAGCGACCGTGAACGCACAACGCGTCCGCGTCGATGGTTTTTCAAAGAGTAAGGCAATGTTTTTGCCTTCACAAATCCGATGTGGGATGCCTTGTTTCTTTTGACGTTTGAATGCAGCAGACAAATCGATCAAATAATTGATTTCTTCACCAGAAAACTCGTTTAACGATAAAAAGTGACGACCTTTCAAATCAAAATTGAACGTTGTAGACATACTGCTTCCTCCTTATCACATTTAGATGTCTTGGCGGATAATCGGACAACTCATGCAACGTGGACCTCCACGTCCGCGCGATAGTTCACTCGACATGATTTCAATCACTTCGACGCCTTCTTTACGGAGCAGTTCATTCGAGACATAGTTTCGGTCATACGTGACCACGACACCCGGTGCGATGGCGAGCGTATTCGATCCATCGTTCCACTGTTCGCGTGCCGCTGCGATTGGGTCGCCGCCTCCACAAGGAATCAACGTCGCTTCCTGTAAGCCGAGGACATCTTTTAACACTTTCAACAAATCGGTATGTTGCGTGATTTGCAATTCACCTTCTGCATTCAATGAAAGTTCGAAAATGTTCATCTTCCCTTCCGGTCCTTGAATGAACGGATGGATGGTGAATTTATCATGGTCGACCATCGTAAAGACGGTATCGAGATGCATGAAGGCACGTGATTTTGGAATTTCGATGGCGATGACTTTTTTGAAGCTGTCTCCATGTTTGAGCAAATTGAGGGCGACGCGCTCGATTCCTTGCGCGGTCGTTCGTTCAGAAATGCCGATGGCGACGACTTCTTTCGATAAGACAAGCTCGTCCCCGCCCTCCATCGCAAATCGATAGTCGCGGTCTGACCAAATCGGAACATCATGTTTCGCAAAGCGAGGGTGATAGCGCATAATATATTGCGTGAAGAGTGATTCACGGCGACGTGCCGGTTCTTTCATTCGGTTGATGGAGAGACCATGACCGATTGCGGCGGCCGGATCTCGTGTGAAATAGAGGTTTGGCATAGGATCTAAAAAGAAGGGGTACGTATCTTCAATCATTTCGTGTAAATGTCGGCGTTTCTCCGGCTTGATTTCCGATTTTCGGATACCGGCCATCACCGTTTCAATCAACATCTCATTATCAAAATCCAGTAAATATTCTTTTAACGTTTCATAAGAGCCGTTGATATTTGATTTCGACTCCGATAAGATATCCGCGACAAACTTTTCGCGCACACCAGGGAGCGACAATGTCTCAGCCATTAATTTTTCGAGATAAAGGACTTCCACACCGCGATTTTGGAGCGCACTCGCAAAATAGTCGTGCTCTTTTTGAATGACCGGCAAATGGGGAATATCATCGAACAAGAGGCGCTCTAAATATTCCGGGGTGAGGTTTTCTAATTCCCTTCCCGGTCGTTTCAGTAGTACCGTTTTTAATTCTCCAATTTCTGAATACACATGAATCGGATGTTTCAGCGTCGTATCTTGTGAAATCGGTTGATTCGTCATTGAGATCATCTCGCTTCCTCCTTGTGATTCGGGTGTGTGACTACCCTTACCTTATCACTTTACCAAATTTGCGAATGTCTAATCCGGCAGTTCACCTGTTAGTGATTCCACATAGCTATGTATAAACCTTCACCTTTGTGAATGAACAAACAATGCATGAAAAATCGGCGTCCTGACAAGGGGAAATGAGATGTATGGATGATGAATATAATCCTCCTAAAAAAGATAAAAAACTTTTTTTGAGACCTGCAGAGTAAGCTGAAAAATGCGAAAGATCAGGATGTGAGCAAATGAAAATAGAAGAAATGGAATACAACGAACATGAAGCGGCACTTCGCACATTGATTCAAAAGGGAGACCCGGTCGATTTTCAAGACCTCTTCCTCTCCCTCCACCCCGGTGAACAGGCCGATCATTTTATCGAACTCGATCAGCATGAGCGTGCTTTCGTATATCGAACAATCTCACCTGAAGTGTTTACTGACCTTTTTGAAAAACTGACGTTAGAAGAGCAATGTACATTCATCCAAGAAACGCCTCAGCCATATGCTGTCCGGATTTTAAATGAGATGTATTCAGATAACGCCGCCGATTTGATGCGGGAGCTACCCGATGCGTTCATGGACACACTATTCGAGCAGATGGACGATATCGAGGAACAAGAAGTCAAAGACTTGATGCAATATCCGGAAGAGACGGCCGGGGCGCTCATGACGACCGAGTTCGTCGTCCTTCAAGCGAACAAGACCGTCGGACTGACTTTAGAAGAGTTGCGTGAACTCGGACCAGACGCTGAGACGATTTATTACTTATATGTGGTCGACCAAGCACACCAACTTGTTGGTGTCGTCTCCTTACGAGATTTGATTGTCGCGCCGCTCGAGGCGAAAATCGAAGACATCATGGGCTTCCGCGTCATCTCAGCAAACGTCATGACCGACCAGGAAGACTTGGCTCGGATTGTCCAAAAGTATGATTTATTGGCCCTTCCTGTCATCGACGATCAGCAAAAGCTACTCGGCATCATCACGGTCGATGATGTGTTAGACGTCATCGAGCGCGAAACGACGGAAGACTTTGAAGAACTTTCCGCGACGAAGGGGTCGTCCGATATCAACATGAGTCCGTTCGAGGCGGCGAAAAAACGTGCCCCGTGGATTGTCAGCCTCATGTTTCTCGGGATGATTACGGCTTCGACAATCGGTGGTTTTGAAGAGACGCTTGAAACAATTGTGCTCCTCGCTGTCTTCATGCCACTTGTCATGGGGTCTGCCGGGAACGCGGCCACCCAGTCACTCGTCGTTGCTGTTCGTTCGATTGCGCTTGGCACAATCAATCGTAAGAACGTCATGAAGATGATTCGACGCGAGCTCGGGACGGGCATCATCTTAGGAATCGCTTGTATGATTGTCATTTTCGGGGTCATCACGATTCTTTATGACAACATGCTCATCGGCTTCATTGTCGGGATTTCCATTTTTGCCGCACTCAGTGTCGCCACGATGATTGGAACGATTGTCCCGCTGCTCATCAATCGCCTGAAGTTAGACCCCGCTGTTGCCTCGGGACCGTTTATCACGACACTGATGGACAACCTCGGTCTCATCATCTACTTCACGGTCGCGACGTCCATGCTCCAATTTCTATGACATTTATAAAAGTTCACACGAAAAAGCGGTGCTGATTTCATCAGCGCCGCTTTCATTCGTTATATTATTGAGATTCCTCTAACAGACGTTCTTGAGTCTCGTTGAAAGCTTCAATGTCTTCATCCGTCATCACGTCGTTTTGTTCTGCCATATAAGGATTGTCGTTCAATAATGTCTCTAGTTTACTCAAGTCAGCACTTCGTCCGCTTTCTTGATAAAGATTGGATTCTCCTGCCGAAATCAATGTCCCCGTCCGGTTCACTTTGAAATGTCCTTGTTGTAGACCGACAATTCGATACGCGTTCTCAATCACGGGTCCTTCGTATTTTTGTAAATACAAGAGGACGTTCTCTCCTACTTTGACGAGCGGATCTTCTTCCATATCATTTTGTAAGAGGGTGATCGTATCGGTTTGCTTGAGTTTCTGACTCACGTCTCGATAGACACGCTGCACGTGAATATCTGATTCAAAGAAAGTAACCGAATGATATTCAAAAGATCTCGGGTGACTGCTCACTTTGCCGACGATGACAATCGGCGAGCGTGTAGCTAAATCGTCTATGTGTCGGAAGCTTTCGGTCACAGCCAAATCACTCGTGTTTTCTTGTTTCAGCATATCACTAAACATGACATAACCTGCTACCACTGCAACAGATAATATTCCAATCATCCATTTCCTCAAAGAGATTCCTCCCACCGATTCACCCTATTGAATTTCTAATCGATTTCATTGAGAACTTTATTAATTTATGCCTAGCCCATGACTTTTTATCATTCCATCAAGATAAGAGGACTACTTTCTTACACTTTAGGGTATTTTCTACAAATAGATTATATAACATAAGTAAGAAGTGAGGGGATTCTATGACGATTCAGCAAGTACTCTACATACTCGTGACTGGTGCTTTGTTCATGGCACTCGTCGCCTACGTCTCATATCGCATGACGCGAGGAAAAGTCGAAAGTGCCGATGATTATTTCTTGGCTGGTCGCGGATTGACGGGCGTCTTCATCGCAGGTTCGCTCCTCTTGACCAACTTGTCTGCTGAACAATTGATTGGTTTGAACGGTCAATCGTTCGCCGGCAATATGTCGGCAATGGCTTGGGAAGTCACGGCCGGGATTGCAGCCATCATCATGGCGCTTTTTTTACTACCGCGTTTTCTTGGCATCGGGATCTCGACCATCCCTGAATTTCTAAGTCAACGCTATGATGAGGACGTTCGTCGATTGACCGTCCTGCTGTTTTTACTCGGCTATATGTGCGTGACGATTCCGTCTATGCTGTACTCAGGAGGATTAGCCGTCCTCCAACTATTCGACGTACCTACCCTTCTCGGCATCAGTTTTGAACAGTCTCTTTGGATTGTCGTCTGGTTCATCGGAATCATCGGGGCGATTTACGCCATCTTCGGCGGACTTCGCGCGGTCGCCGTTTCCGACACGCTAAACGGGATTGGTCTCATCATCATCGGCTTCCTCGTTCCAACGCTTGGCTTCCTCGCACTAGGTGACGGGAATCTGTTGGACGGGATGAAGACGATTGCGACGACGAATCCCGAAAAATTGAACGCCATTGGCTCGGCCAATGACTCGGTCCCGTTCCTCTCCATTTTTACGGGGATGATTTTTGCGAACTTGTTCTACTGGGCACTCAATCAATACGTGATTCAACGCGCTCTCGGCGCAAAAAACTTGGCAGAGGGACAAAAAGGAGTACTTTTTACGGGTTACTTAAAACTACTTGTTCCCATTTTTATGCTCTTGCCTGGCGTCATCGCCTTCCATTTGTATGGATCGAACGTCGAGAAAGCCGATTTAGCGTATCCGAGCTTGATTGCCGAACTACTTCCAATGTGGCTCATGGGCTTTTTCCTTGCCGTCTTACTCGGTGCCGTGTTCAGCTCATTTAACTCACTGTTAAATAGTATCGCGACGCTATTCGTCCTCGATATTTATAAACCAAAGTTCAAGCCGAATGCTTCTGACCAAGATTTGATTCGCGTCAGCAAATGGTTTGGCACGTTCGTGGCGCTCGTCTCTTTCTTTGTCGCCCCGAATCTCATGTATGCTCCAGATGGATTATGGGATTTGATTCGTCGTTTTACAGGCTTCTTCAACATCCCGATTCTTGTCATCGTCTTGATTGGTATGCTCGTCAAACGAGTTCCCCCGATTGCCGCGAAGACCGTCGTTTTCTTCCACGTCATCGCTTACTATTTCCTCGTGTGGGGAACAAAGCAATGGTTCGGTGTGGAAATCGGGATTAACTTTATTCACATTTACGGTATCCTCTTCGTCGTCGAGACGGCTATCATGCTCATCTTCGCTCGCGTACGACCGATGCTCCAAGCGAATCCGATTCGAATCGAGCTCGGACGAGTCAAACCATGGCGTCACGCGTTATCGACTTCAATCTTGCTTGTCACTTCGATGATTTTCGTCTATCTCGTCTTTTCACCAATTGGACTTGCCTACGCGGATGGAATTGTTTCCGGATGGTTCGCTCCATTGACGATTGGACTCATTGCCGTGACGACCCTTCTGATTTGGGCATCTTATCGCTATGGACTCGCACGATATGAACGTTATCTCAATAACTTAGGTGAAGAACCACCTGAAGTAGAGGAAGCGAGTAGTTAACGAAAAAGAGATTTTCTTGAACTAAACGTCAAGAAGATCTCTTTTTTGTTGCTGCTTTTGTTCATACATTGCGTCATCTGCTTCTTGCCAGAGTACTTCGATTGATTCTGGATGAGATGCCCAGGCCAACCCGATGGCCACTGAGATTTCCTCTTCCCCGCATGTCGTTTCGATCTCACGAACCATCTTCTCGCATGCTTCTTCTGACATCATCTGAAGAAACAAGACGAACTCGTCTCCTCCAATCCGATAGACAGAGGACTCGATGGTTTGAAGGAGGTTACCGACACGCTTCAACAAACAGTCACCGGCAGAGTGTCCTTTTTGATCGTTCACGACTTTCAAGTCATTCACGTCGATGACGATGATTCCGACGTTTCTCATCCCTTCCGCTTGACCGATTGTCTCTTCAAACGCCCGACGATTGAAAACACCTGTCAAACTGTCATGACGACTTTCATACAGAAGACGCTCACGCTCGGTCATGGCCGCCTCGATGTTCCGAATCACACCTTGCACCGCCACAATCTCACCGTTCTCATAGATTGGGGTCGTATACTCTTCAAACCATACATAGGTGCCTTCATTCGTCCGCCACCGCTGAAGAATTGCTTCTTCATAGTCGACGCGCCCCAATACTTTGTCTAGCAACAATCGTCGATCGTCCGGATGGATTCTGCGGAAACATTCCTGCGCATTCGAATAACTACGCATGACGGTCCCTTCCCCTAGATATAAATCTAAAGAAGGACTAATATACCGAAAACGCCACGTTGGTTTCGTTTCAAAAATATAGATGACATCTTTCGTTTGATTCCCGAAATGCATGAACGAAAGCGTCTGTGGATGTGGCCGTTGACGCTTATGTAGCCACAAAGCAATCAAACATCCAACGAGTATCCCTAAAAAGAATAGCGTCATTGAATACACTTCCTCTCTGTTCGCCCATATCGTACCACGTTCGAGGTCAGACACCTGTCTCAATTCCTGTTATTTGGTAAATGTTTTTTTGAATATTGAGTAAATTTATGGATGTTGTGCATGTACGTGATATAGTCGAAGTACTTGATGACTCAACAATTGGAGGTTCTTTTGCAAAACATCACACATCTCACAGTGGACGAAACATTCTCTGGCGTCTATTGCGTCACCAACCCAGAAACGTCCATCCATCAATCCCTTGGCTATGCTAATCGCTCGGAACAGATTCAACATGAAGTCAAAACGAGATTCGGAATCGCTTCCGGTTGCAAACTGTTCACAGCAATCGCCATTTGTCAGTTAGTCGAACGAGGTCGACTCTCTTTTTCAACTTCACTGGATTCGTTTCAGACATTCGACCTGCCCTACATATCCTCAGAAGTTACAATCCATCAGCTGTTAACGCATACGTCGGGTATCCCTGACTATTTTGATGAGTCCGTCTCTGACGACTTCGAAGCGTTGTGGCGTGATGTTCCGATGTATCGTCTTCAACAACTACGAGATTTTTTACCGCTATTTCAACAAAAAGCGATGAAGAATGAACCAGGTTCCCGATTCTCCTACAACAATGCCGGGTATATCCTGTTAGGGTTGATTGTCGAAGAAGTGACCGGGCAACCCTTCACCGACTATATCGAACAGTCGATTTTTCAACCTGCTAACATGAGCGATTCCGGATATTTCTCACTCGATGCCTTACCCGCCAAGACGGCGCTCGGCTATATCGATCATTCGGACGGTTCATGGCGTACGAATCAATATGCGATTCCGGTCAAAGGCGGGGCAGATGGTGGCGCGTATGTGACCGTTCAAGATATGACTCGTTTTTGGAAGGCGTTGTTTTCACATCAACTTCTTGACGCCGCATCCACATCCCTACTTCTCACACCACATGTGACGGTCAATGACCGAGGTGGTAGTTATGGATATGGGATTTGGATTCAGCATCATTCGTCAGGAGACATTTATAAGTACCATGTGATGGGATATGACCCGGGCGTCAGCTTTCATTCCGGATACTACCCAGAAACTGAGGTCATTTCGGTCGTTTGTTCGAATCAATCAGACGGGGCGTTTGATGTGATGAAGCAAATCGAAGCACAGATTAGAGAGCGAATCGAATGAAGATCCGTGCATATGTCGCATCTGATTTTGAACACATCCAGCAACTCAATCGTGAGGAAGGTTGGACTCAACTCGTCGAACAGGGAGAGCTGACCCGTGAAGCGTGGCGTCAATCGAACGTCACGTATGTCATGGAGTCTGATAATGGAGAGATTGTCGCCTACTTACGGGGACTGACCGATACGACAGTCAGCTTGTATGTTTGTGAATTGTTGGTCGCTTCCGCCTATCGAAAGCAAGGACTTGGTGAACAACTTCTTCAACATGTCCATGCGCTCTATCCTGACACGCGTCTTGAGATGCTAGCGAGTCAAGCCTCGCACACATATTACAAAAAACTACGATTCCGTCCGTTTTACGGCTTTCGGAAAACGATTCACGAATAGGAGGAATATATATGAAACTCGCACTCGTCACCGGGGCATCACGCGGTCTCGGTCGTGCCATTGCCCAAGAACTCCAAGCTCGAGATTATGACGTGATCGGTCTCTCACGTTCACAGTCCGAAGACGTCACATATGAACAATTACCCATCGACCTCTCAGACGTCTCAGGAATCGAAACGACCATTCGAGACATCACTTCCCTTTTAGAGAATGCCGATTCGATTCTTCTCGTTCAAAATGCCGCATGGATTGAACCGATTCATCGTGTCGGACAGTTGGATGGGAAGAAAGTGACGGCCCATGTCCATGCCAACCTACTCGCACCGATGCTATTGGCGAACGCGGTCCTCGCTTTCAACAAGCCGACCGATTTGATTCATGTGACGTCTGGCGCGGCCAAACGTCCGATTTCAGGTTGGAGTGCGTATTGCGGCACGAAAGCAGGACTCGACCATTTCACGGAAACGCTAGCACTCGAGCTCGAAGGTACCCCGCATCGGGCGGCACTCTTCAATCCTGGCGTGATGGATACATCGATGCAGGCGGAGATTCGCTCTTCTTCGGAAGAGGCGTTTGCAGACCTCGAACAATTCCGTTCATACGAAACAGAGGGACGACTCCGCTCTCCCGAGACGGTCGCGCGCGTGTTCGTCGAACAATTGATTGACCGCCCTCTTGAAAACGGCAAGACGTACTCGATTTACGACTTGATCAAATAATTTACCTGGTCAAAAATAAAGTCACCCTCTTATCGGTAAACCGTCTACACTACTTTCATAGACATGTGAAAGGGTGGATCATGATGAAGACGATTGCCGGAGGATTACTGTTATTTGGATTATTTAGTTTGACGATGTCGTTCACGATGATCGGAGATACTGCTGTCGTCGGGGCAATGGTCAGTGGGGTCGCGCTGTTATGCAGTGTCGGACTGTTTTTCGGGGCGACCGAGCTCGCCCGCGTCCGTAGCGATTTGTTCCACGACAAAAAAACGTCTTTCCCATCTGAATGAGGGAAAGACGTTTTTGATTCAGTCTTCTAACGAAGCGAGTGTATACTCATTTGTATCGAAAGAAGCCACATCTTTCGAAAAATCGAATTTATTGATTTCTCGTTCGTAATCTTGATGCTTTTCCCATACATGATACAAATACAATTCACCTTCATCAGACAACTGATACAATGCACGGAAGGAATATTGTTTATTGTCCATACGATACAAGGAATATGGCCAGGATTTATTTTTTGTTTTCTGTAATTGCCGCTCATGTTGAAATCGCTTTATCCATTTTGAATTTCTTTCCGTTTGGTATAAGCTTTCAAATTCATCACGAAGTATTTGTAAAGGCACACGATGTTTAAGCAACTTTTTTTGTCTGATATAAATTTGCAAATGCCACAATTCTGGACGCTTCTCCAAGTGCGTTCTCGCAAGAGGTGAGATGGCCACTAACTCGTCCAGTCGATAAAATAGTAGTGGATGTTGGTTCACCACTAGTTTAGTATCCATTGACAGTTCGTCTTCATGAATACAATTGCTCCAATCATACCCCATTCGAAATGTCATCTCTTGAATTGCTTGGCGAACTTCATTCACTGCAAGAACTGACTGGTCGAACACCATCGGTAATGTCGGCAAAGTGATCGGACGATCCATCGTTTCATGCAAGTACCAAATCGGATAACCATATGAAACCGCCAAAGAGTATGATAAGGCAGTCATACTCTTATAACCACCAATCGGACCAAATACTGTGTGAGCAGCTGGGTATTTCGTTAACAAATTGGTCAACTGTTGTATGAAGCGGTACATTCCTTCAAGCCCTTGTCGTAAACTTCCCATGTCCAAGCTTTCGACTTCAACCGTTTTTAAAATAAGGTTCGGATACACTTTGTTCAAATAGAATTGAATTTCACCAACACTCTTTCTCCCTGGTTCGGTATCGCTATGTAAAAGCGTTATTTCAGAAGTGTCATACAAATGACCTTCATGAATCCATCCTGAGATCAAGTTTGTTTCAGCTGATAATCGTTTCAGATCCTCACGTGTGACATCCATTACCCGAGGTTTGTTCGATATGGAAATACCTGTCGTCACAATCGCATATACTGCCTTACTCATTCGTTGATTCCTTTTAGAGCTTCCTTCAGAGGTTTCAGACGCTCAATCAGTTTCTTACTCGGTTTCTCCCAAAAGCCGAATTGCTTTGCAAATTGGCGATAAACCGTCCCAACCTCTTTCGGGAAACGAGTGGCAACCTCCATTTTTTCCTTCGCCTTTAAAGCATCAACAAGTTCCTGTTTATTTTCACCCATTGCGGTTTGTAGTTCTTGATACAATTCGAGGACGAGTTGTTGCTCACTTTGCGACAAATGAGCAACGCGTTGCATGAGCGCCATTTCGCCTTCGATTCGCTTTTTCTCTTCGCTTGCACGTTGTTCAGCTTCTAATGCTTCTTCCTGAATCGCTTTCCATCGCTTACTTTTCACATCGTCTGCTTCTTTCGTGACAGTGAATCGACCATACCCGCTCGTTGTTTTGGCTCCGTAACCAAATTCGCTAAACGCTTGGATCACACATTCAGTTGCCAATTCCAAATCGTCTTTTGAAGCACGTGAAGATGTCGTCAAAATCAATGGAGCGGGACGATTAACTCGTGCACGGAAAAATGAAATCGGAATTGGTGAATCTGTATCGGTTGCTGAGCTCCCGTTATAATATTTCCCATAATGAGGGGTCATAATATCCGGTTCAAGCGTCACGTCACAGAAAACAACATCCCAGAACTGAATTAAACCGGCATCTTCTGTTGTACCAAATAAACGATCGATTAAATCGTTCTCTACTTCAGCCGTGACAGCCCAATCTCGTACCATCCCTTTTATGGATGATGCGTTCAAATATGGGACACCGTAAACTGTATGAATCAACACTCCTGCTTCACTTACATGTGGGGCGCCCAATCCCGACATAAAGGACCCTTCTCCACTCACCCATAAACGTTCATACAATCGTTCCGTTTGGTCTAGTAACCATACATCCCGTTCATAGGTAGCGGAAATCAATTTAGATTGACTCGGGCTCGTATGAATATGCTGTGTTCCAAATTTAGCCTTCAATCCTCCGTTTCTTTCATCTTCGAATGAAAGATTATAATTCATCGAGTACGCCAAATGATCTTTCGTCAAACCGTCCGCTAGATTTAAAAAAGGAGCATTACTATACTTCGTCATGTCTGATCTTCCTTCGTCTTCGCATGCGCATCTACAAATCGACGCATCCACCCTAAGAGCTCCATAATTTCATATGTTACGAGACGATACTGCTCCGTCTCCATTTTGCATACAGCCTCCATAAGACTCACTTTATCGGGCAAGGATAGACGTTTACGTACTTCTTCCTTCCGCAGCCACGATTCTACATGCTTCACCACATCACGGTGATCATGACTCTTGCTTTCATAAAACACGATGGTTTGGGCTAAGCCGTTCACTTTAATCATCATCGGCATTTTTTTCACATAGGATCGATATTCGGTGGAACCTTTTTTCATTTGGGTGCAATCATAGGCATGTTTTGCACGACCGCTTTCTATCATACGAGCACCTCCTCAGCTGATACAATTTGCATCATCCCGCGGCCAAGCGTCGCATTTCCACCGACTTGCAAAACGTTCGGGAAAGATTGGTTCAACTCTTGTTTCACCCGTTCGGCCGGATATCCTAAATGTTCCCGTTTTCCGTCTTGGATTGATTTTGTCTCTCCGATATGGAAGAGCGTGTACATGAGCGTTTCGACGGGTACATTTTCTTCATAGAAGAGTGCTCCATCGGTAACCGTACCAGTCTCTTCATTGATTTGAATGCGGGCATTCACTTCCGTTGACAGTTCGACAAACTGCTTGAACTCATCATCCGATACAACGATGATCCGATCCGTAATAGAAGGGTCTGCATCAAAATATTTCGCAATACGCGATGCGAGTTCCGTTACGTCGCTACTCTGTTTAGCAGAATACACAAACTCTTCTAAGACCACTTTTCTTGTAATCAACAACTTATCAGAGGATACAGCCACGTCCCCTTCTGACAGATCAGGAACCGGCAATCGCAGCGCCAATCCATACGCGGCCATTTCGCGGTTAAATCGGTCTAAGACGTATGGGCACGTCACATAACCAAATACCCCTTTCATCGACTTGACTGGAAAGAGGAGTGTACGGCAGTCACTTGTAGAAATTGCACCCGCTTGAGCTCCGTCTTTTGCTCCCGCGTCCGAACCAAATACGTTATGCAGCTTGTTCTGTTCTTCCCATTTCCCATAATAATGCGAGCGCAGTGCCCCTTTAAAAGAGGAACTATCGATTTTTGGGAACTGAGTATGCTTTTCTCGCTGAATCGGCAAATCAACAATACCAATCTCGCTTCCGCTACCGACATGAAGTGGACTGAGAGCACGCATAAACCAGAGTTGTGTGATTGATTTCATTTCATTTCCTCCTTTAACGATGGGCCTGATGAGTACATGACTCGACCATAGCCTTGTTCCTTGCCTTCATCTGTCAATTGTGATGGTAAATCCGTTAACGATTGTCCTCTCGCATCAACCAATAATGATGTGCCTGCCGGAATCAACGTTTTTCGAATTTTCGGTCGTTGTTTCACCATATCCCATCCTCCATCTAGGCCAGTTCTCGCCATCGCAGTCTGAATCCACGGTGCATCAAAATAACGAAATCTTCCTTCCATCACGAGAGGTTCCGTAATCACCGCAGGCGTGAGCCACGTTACGCGAAGCGTGTCAGATTCAGTAGACCCGATACGGATTGGAATCGTGTGCGTGTCGTCTTCAGCGACCAACCATCTCGTACTTCCTTGACCGAGCTTCACCGTAGGCAACGTCTCGTTTAATGTCGAGTCAACTAGAAGAGAAACGTCTCGTTTTAACCGTAAACGATTGATTTGATAGAGCATCGACTCTTCGACACGACCGCTCACTCGATCTAGCGCCACACCCACTTTTGGTTCTTCATGAACAAAATAACTTCGCGGAAACACTTCGACAGGACGATGATGCGTCAGAAGTTCCTCTACGTCTCTCAGTCGAATCCATTTTCCATCAGCAGACTCCGATTTTTGATCAATGGGACCATACAGTCGATAAACTGCTCCATCACTCTCATAACCTAATCCTTTTCGTAACTCGAGCGGATAAGCCTTTCCATCGACAACTTGATGGTCGTATGGCAACGGAAGAAAAATATCCTCGCCTTTTTTAAGAAAGAGTCCACGCAGTTGAAGTGCACCAGACTGTTCGGGTGTTCCAATCGATTCAGCGTAATCCCCATTTAAAAAATCTTCAATAGTCCCATTTCGTTCGATCCATGCGGTTCGATATGCTCCGTAAACGGTCCCAGGACGTGGAGGAAATAAAGACGGCGCACCAATCTGGTCCCCTATTCCAAATGATCCATGTCCCCGAAAATAGAAACTATCCATTGTATGTAGCAGTTGCATCCGATACTCCTTTCTCAACATGTTCTCCGAGAAAACGTGCCATCTCAACTAATTGACGAAACTCCAAAAATTGTCCTGGCAGTGTCGTATACATGTATGTCAGTTTTTGTACCAGCTGTCTTTGATTTTCAGGTTCAAGCTTGTAAGATGCCCGTTTAACGAGTCGCGTTAATTCGCTTTCGACCATCGGATGGTCGATAAACGGTTTTTCACCTTTTAGTTCATGTACGAGTGGCTTCATGCTTTCGGCGAAGTGTTGAAGGAAGGTGAAACTGATTCCAGTTTTAAGCAGTTTTGAAAGTTCCAACACCCACTCCGTCGTCCAGTCCTGTTCTAATTTGAAAGGGAGCACGGTTTGTCGGATTTGACCACTATGACTCATGAGTGAGAGTCCAATCGCATCTTTTGTTTGATGGCGATCCTCGTAAGCTTTCGCAGTCTTCTCCATCACGCGTACTTGTTGAAGAACTGACTGAAGCGGGACTTTCGCGTGCGCGATGACAATCCCGGCTGATGCGGTCGCTCCATGAGCAAGGCCGTCCTCATTAGTCCCGAATGCTCGGCGTAACTCTGTCGCATAACGTAATACGTCCGTGATTTCACCAAACGCCATCACATCATCCCCACCGGCATATACAATTCTCAGTTGCTTCTCCGCCATCAATTCACGAACCGTCTGCTCAGCGAATCGACCTAATCGTTGCGATAACTCCTGCTGACTTTCAATATCCACTTTTCCTGTCAATTTTCCTTCTTGAATCCACTGTCCCATGTTATCCCCATCCATCATGAGCACAGCATAATAGCCATGCTCAGTGTGGTTTGGTGTAAATTCACGAGTAGAAGGGAAGGAATCAAATTGAGTTCCGAACTCTGTTCGAAGTAATGTACGACGCATTCGTTTCGTCAGACAAACCCCACATAAATGTTCCCCTGCTCGCACGATGTGATTCTTCTCTTCACGAAGCTGACTCCATAATCGGTTTTGTTGAGCCATCAGCTCCGCATATGTCATTTCTACAGTTGGATGTTCAGCACTCAGTGCTGATCTTTCAGAACAGAGTTTACACGTCAGTCCTGATTGTTTCAGGATGTGGAGCGATCGGTTTGCCTTTACTGAGGCCAGATTCTTTTCTACTTCTCCCCTTACATCTTTAAACGATTCTTCTGACGGAAGTGGACGAAATGCCCAATATATTTCAGGTAAACGCTCCATTTCTTTTCGCATCTGTTCAAATGTATCGAGAGGAACTGATTGAAACAGCATTTCTAGTGATGTTTCCCCAATTTTCTGTAAATAGCTGATAATCGCCTTTTCGGCCTCTTTCGACAGTTCAATGATTTTTTTTGCATCCGCCTCTAAAATCACACTGAATCGGTTCGGCACATCAGCGACATCTGATAATTCTTTTGGTCGGCTTCCTGGTTGGACCCAGGTCGTGACAAAAGGAGCATATACACGCATTGCCTGTTTACTCAATTCAGCCAAGAGATGACTGCCACTCCATAAGTCTTCTGTTTTTCGGGCCGATGCGATAAAAGATTGTACCGGACCAATCGAATACACGAGATAATGTTTCATACATTCCTCCATCGTTATGACATCAATGTCTCCATGAATCGGTTTTTCGCCTTTTCAAACTGGGGATGTGGTGAGCGAGTCGTTTGTGACACTTCTGTCACGATGACACGATAACCGTCCTTGAAATGTTTGACCGTCGCATGTAGCGGTGAAGCATATCGTCCACCTTTCACTTTCCCAAGAGCACCATGTAACGTACCTTCTGAAGCATTATGCGCAGCAAGACGCAATTTCTTTAACGCTTCTTCTGCAGTATCATACGTTTTCTCAATAAGTATCGTTTGGCGCCACTGTGGGCGGTCCGTTTTAACTAGGGTCGTTGCCCGTAACAGCCCCCCTTCACGTGAGTATGGAGTACCGAGTATGTCAAGTTGCGTTCTTACGTCAGTCAAATATGCATCGGAATCTTTATACACTTCAGTTTGAAGCGAACCTGCGCCGCGCCGTGCACGCTGTCCGACGCCTCCGACTGCGAAAGCGAACTTGACTGTTGCGACCGCCTCTTCAAAACCTTTTTCCGTTTTTTTTGCAGAAAGATGAATGTCCCATCCGTTCACTTGGAGAGCCGAAATTGTAAAGCCTTTCGAATGACTTGGTCGAAACTCTACTTTTTTACACGTTTCTGGTTCAGACATTGACAACCGTAACATCGACTTCTGCTTTTGACTTCCGAGCGCACCGCCGAACAGTTTGACTTCCTGCTCACGAATCACGTCAATCGGTCCGTCCTGGCTTGCTCGGTACCAATACCGAATCATCCCTTTTAACGATGGGATTCTTAATTCTGAAACCATCTTTTTTCTCTCATCAGACATTGCACCATGAATCGCGATAGGTGTGACCCCCTGAAGAGATAATGTCACTTGTTGCAAAGCGGTACGTTGCTGTAAGGCACTCTTCATACGTCTCCTCCTTTAATAGTGAATAACGCGAGTCATGCCATGACCACTCGCATTATGACTTCCTAATCCAACTAAATACAAGATGCGTTGCATGTCTTCATCCGCTTTTAAATCAAATCGTCCATAATACGCCGTAACGTATGTTTTTCGAATCTTCGATACATTTTTATTAAACTCGTCAGAAGTCGGAATCAACTCAAATGGACCGTTATATTCCTTTCCATAGTGAAAGTTGTATTTAAAACGCGCATTCTGTTCTAACTGATGATAAAATTCGCCCTCTGCAGGATGAAAATAACGACGCTTGCCTTCGCTCGTTTGGAATGTTGTAATCGGACTGTCCAAATGGAGGTGCATGATTGGATTAAATTTCGGAACGTCGGGTGTCTCGAGCGAGTTGATCCAAAATTTAGATTTTCCTAGCTGAATTGACCTTTCTTTCCGAAGAGTTTCCTTAAATGCTCGCAAATCTTCAATACGGATGAATCGAACTTCCCATCGACAGGGTCCTGAAACGTTGAACTCTTTTCGTTTCGTGTCAAACCGTATATTTCCTCGCAACATCGAAAAGGTAAAATATGGACAAGGTGCATCATGTACTGTTCGATCTTGTAATGTTCGATACACGACAGCACGTAACCAATCACGATAATGACCAGGAAGATATCCTATTTGTTCCGGTTCGATTTCAAGTATGAGGCGCATGTTCTACCTCCATTCTTGCAATGTGTCGCAACACTTCAATGTGTAGCTCACGAATATTCGATTGTTGTTGGAGACTAAGCAATTTATTCGCACCACTTGAGCTCTCACGTAATCCCATGTGGTTCATATCATTTCGCTTTTCTTGAATGTGCGCCAAATTATCACGGCACGAAGATGAGAGTTGATGGAGCGATGCAAAAAACAGGTTTTCGTCTCGACCTGCCCCCTCACCGAGCTCATATCCCTTCGTGTATGCCGTCAGCGTGCGATCTAATTTTTTGCGTACTTCTTGAACATACGGGTCTATACCTAGCGAGCGAGCCGCTACTGTTACGATAGATTCTCGCCAAACGGTAATCGCTTGTAAAATTCGATTGTGTTTCATATACCAGTCATAGAGGGCAATATGTATATCTACATCGTTTTGGGCGTTTATAAATTGAGCCAAATCCTCACGCAATTGCTCTACTAATAAACGATAAGGTAACAAACGTGCATCTTTAGGAACTTCAACGTTCAAAGCTTTTTTTAATTTTGAGATGTGTTGAACGATTAATTGATAACGGTTCAAATTGAGATATGTTACAAACTGGTCGAGGACGTCAGCGATTTGCATAAACGGGAAGAGAGTTCTTGTTTCCGACGTCATCGCATACGTTTGACGTGCACGATCCGTTAGCCGTTTTAGGGCGTTGCTTTGCCCGGTCTCTAAAAATTGTCGGATTGCATAAGTCCACTCTTCCACGAGAAGAACATTCTGCAAATCAATAATCAGATTGACCGATGCATGTGGTTGGAAATTCCCATAAAATAGATGAGTCATATTCGCCTCAGCGAATAACGTTGAAAATTGAGAGATTGGAACGGAAAGAATAGATAAGCTACGCATACCATGCGTTAAATCAATTGCGAACGTATCTTCCTTTTCAAGAATCGACATCCATTTTTCAAACAATGTCCATTCAATTTGAGAATCCGCATAGTGATACTCAATGACTTGGAAGGGAAGATTCGGAAAGCGCTGACTCAACTCAGTTTCAAGATTATTTAGATGTGTCGCTTTCGCTTGTGGAGTCACCATTAAAATCAATTCTTTTACTGGTTCATGAGCAGCCAATAGTTCAATCAGTGCAACAGGCATGTAGCGCGTTGGTTTCGAAGGAGTAGTCCCATCAAAGGAATATGAAGTTTCTTGATAATCTCCTGTTCCTACAAATGAAAATAATTTCATCATTCACCATCCTAACTGTAAGTGATTAAACGTTGTATGAAGTGAATTACGATAGGGAAATATATGTATTTAAACATGTAATGTTTACCTTTAATGATACTGTTTTTCTATTTATATGTATAGAAGGATTTGTCTTTCGATTTTGAGTATGATTAAATAGATTAAAGGGCTTAATCATCCTATAATTATGGGATTTTTCACACATTTAAGTGCCTTTGATCTTTCCTTAATGGAATTGAAACTGCTTTTCCCTCCATTGTCGACACATCCGATGTGGCCCCTTTGATCTTTCCTTAATGGAATTGAAACTATCCAAGGCCATATTAATAAGTTCCTTGGCAGTAGCTATACTTTGATCTTTCCTTAATGGAATTGAAACCTGGGCCACGCTGTACGAGCGTCAAGGACGGCTGAATGCTTTGATCTTTCCTTAATGGAATTGAAACCACGCCCTGGCGTGCATGCTCGGTCGATCCGGCCCGTTGCCAGCTTTGATCTTTCCTTAATGGAATTGAAACGCGACCCATGAGCATTGCTCGAAGTTATTCGGGTCATAACTTTGATTTTTCCTTAATGGAATTGAAACTGGCGCAAGAACTTCGCCGCTTTCTTGAATTCCATCGGCTTTGATCTTTCCTTAATGGAATTGAAACTCAACTCGTTCGAGCGATATTCTTCCGCGGAAATCTCGACTTTGATCTTTCCTCAATGGAATTGAAACATAGGCGATATGTCGCTCTAAGAGACGGATGCGATGGAGCCTTTGATCTTTCCTTAATGGAATTGAAACGAACATAGACAAGATAGTGAGTGATAGGACGATACGTGATCTTTGATCTTTCCTTAATGGAATTGAAACACGGTTCAATTCGCGACGTGCTTGATACATCTTGTTTCCTCTTTGATCTTTCCTTAATGGAATTGAAACTCCATCGCGCGACCCTGTTTCGCAAACTGCCATACCCGTCTTTGATCTTTCCTTAATGGAATTGAAACATGATAGTGATTGTACGACGTGATTGAACGAATTGTTGTCTTTGATCTTTCCTTAATGGAATTGAAACACACCTGAAGGAGGCGCTCATGGCCACCAAGGGGACGGTCCTTTGATCTTTCCTTAATGGAATTGAAACTCCTTGACGACCTGCTCGATTTCAGCTCCAGTGAAGCCATCAACTTTGATCTTTCCTTAATGGAATTGAAACTCTTACTCATCTAAACCAACTCCTCTGATATGATTCCCCCTTTGATCTTTCTTTAATGGAATTGAAACTACGCGCTGATTGTCTCGATGTTGTTCAAGGCCATCGCGTCTTTGATCTTTCCTTAATGGAATTGAAACTGACCGATGCCGACAAGTTGAATGATTGGTGCTTAGGCCCACTTTGATCTTTCCTTAATGGAATTGAAACGGTTTCGGCTTAGGCTTCGGTTTTGGAGGATTCAAAATTACTTTGATCTTTCCTTAATGGAATTGAAATCACATTTTCAACGCGAAGTTATACATTAGGCTCATTCCCTTTAATTTTTCCTTAATGGAATTGAAACGTGAGATACTCTGCCCACACGTCCTTGTCATGGTTGATGACCTTTGATTTTTCTTTAATAGAATGATGTTACGAAACAAGTTAAGTGAGAATATATCACTAGAATTTCAATTTCAGAATTGTTTAGCGTCTTTGAAATTACTCGAATATCAAAAGCTCTCATTACTCAAAACCTCGTAGAGATCATCATAGCGCACCAAAATAAACATTCACCTGGCAACACTTGCCACCAAAAGGTGGTCCATTATACTTCTGTTAAAACAATGACGCCAATGAGAAATCTCCCATCGGCGTCATGATTATGAAATGTATAAAATGAACATATTAGGTAAAATATTTTTATATATTGGTAAATCTTTAAGGGATGGTAATCTTGTAACCCTTATAAGAAACTACAGCGGACACTGGGAAAACAAAGGGACCATAGATAATGAAGAATGGACATGAACTGATTGGATCAAGTTTCAACCCATCTATATACATGTGCTGGAGATTTCAAGTGATTATGTAATCGTGCTATCTAAACATAAGAATACGAAATCGATTGACACACTGAAGTGTTGTAGTCAGATACAACTTGATGTAGCAACCGAAATAGTTACCAACCATTATGCTCACTTAGGCAACGTAGTGATTGATAGAACTGAAATAGAATAGGAGTAGTTTTCTATTTCTCAGGTGTCTAGTCTGTGGAATGTATATTTAAGAGTTATAACTGGCATACAGATAGGAATTTCAGATCAATCCGTACCAATCGTTTCACACTTCTCTAACAAGCATCTTAGATGGAACAATCCGGCAATTTGTTAAAATATCTACAAGAACTATCGAGTAGAATGCAGTATAACACAGCAATGTTTCTACATTTGATGACACATAGACCATAACTTTATAAAGTGAGGGATATAACATGACGAAGAAAGGAAAGGTCATTACGTTAACTAAGCGTACGGTTCCGCTTCAGACCCATAAATCTAGAGAGGGATTATCGTTAGGCACTCATACTAATATCGAGATGCACCAGGATGTCATGCATGAAGACTATGAGCGTTTAGTTCAGAGTCTAGGAGGTAAAATGCCCCCTGTACCAGATAAAGATATTATTGAGGAGGATAATTGTGAATAACTCTATTATGTGTCCTAAGTGTAGACACACTGATTCTGCTATCAGTTGGGATGCCAATACTAGATTGTGCTTAGGTCTTATAGACGATATAGAAGAGCATATCGAGAACCCCGAAGACCCTCGGTACCTACCTATTAATGGTGACCCTGAGTATATGGAAGAAATTAAGGCAGAATATAACTGCCCTATCTGTGGAGCAGAGGTAGCAGGCACAGACGTTATTCGTTCTAAATAAGCTAAGAGAAATCCTATATACGGAATCTCACTATTCGAACATACCATGATTATCACGCTCACAATCTGCAAATCCGTGTCCGGTTCCCCCCACTATAAGAAAGTAAAATTTCCTAAGGGGCATGAAAGGAAGAGGTTTATGCACCGTTTTCATAACCATTCTATGGAAGAACAATTGTTGCGATTACTGACCCTCTATCCAGGTCGACATACGCAATCGGAGTTAGCTCACTTACTTCAGGTTACTCCTAAGCGATTTGAAAAAATTTGGTCTCGACTTCTAACCCGCTACCAAACCCTTCATGGCGTTTCCTTAACTAATTACTTACAGGATGTTTCTAAAGATGGTCGCAAGCGCAAATACCGTATTATCCGAACCCCAATCTCTTTTCTCGGTACGCTGAACGGATATGACAAGACGATCAAACGGCAAGGTGGGATTCCTTACGAAGCTGAGCGGACGCTTTCGCTTTGGTATGCGCTTCAAGACCTCTCTCGTCCTGTTCATCTTGAAGAGTGGCTCAACGCGTACAGCGAACTTGATGAGCGAGGATTATCTCGAAAAGAAGCCACACCTCTCATCCAACAACTGATTTCACTCCAAGTCGTGTCCCAAACGGATAACGGATTATATCAAACCATTCCTCACCCGTTCGAACAATTAAGCCTTGCCGATCATATCGTTTACTATGTAACATCACTACATGCATCCACCACGACCTATTCACCAATTTCTCAATTTATGAGTGAATATTTCTCTACTCAAGCCATGTCATTTGTGTCTCTTCACGGGGTTCAAGAGCTGCCTTTGCTCACTGCTTCTAAACGGAGCATTTTACAAAAACTTGTACTCCAAGAAAAGAAATGTGCCATATTTACCTACCGACAGGCAGAGGTTGCACTGACCTGTCATATTCTCGATTTAGTAGAAGAACCATTGACGAAGCGTATATACGCTGTAACAAACCACCCAGGTGCTCGAAAAATCCGAATCGACCGAATTCGTCATATCGATATTTTACCGAGCGACTTCACATATCCATCCCCATCACAAAATACAACATCCATTCACCTTCGTTTTTTTAGTACAGACACGAAAAATCCTTGGATTCTCAATCGAGTCCGGCACGACATTCAACCACACCTACGCAACATGCATTTTTCTTCAGACGTTACAGAAGTATGGATTGAGACAGATGAACCTCGTCAGTATTTCCCTTGGGTACGTGCTTTTGGCAGTTCGTGCGAATGGGTTGCACCTCAAACCGAACGTACGCTGTTTTATCAACACTTATTAGAAATGAGGGAACGTTATGAATCCGCACCATCTTGATCGTGGTCGTGCCAGTTACCTAAACCAGCATGGATTGATTCCTATCACTCTCGAGATGCATGGGTGGTGGAGTAGTTACGTCGAAAATACGTTCACACGTGAAGAATTTCACTTACTCCATACTGTGGCAAATGCGATTACGGAGCAAACAACCATTGCGCTGACTCTCGTCTCCGGAGCTATCATTCATCTTATGCCAACCCATTTTTCAATTTATCCGACACGCGGCCGTTTGTATATATGCGGCAACCATCAACAAATCTTTATTGGTCATATCAATCACTGCTCAGTAGTCAGTCACTCTCATGAGACAGTTAATTCTTCCATCGAACGTCAAGAAGTAGTACTCACCTTGTTCCCAAAAGACTCTTTCGACCTCGAACGGATTGCATTCACGCTGCAGCCTTATTTGCATCGATTTCTCAGTGAAGACCTCGTGATTGTTTCTTTCCCGATAGAAGAACGTCCACAAATCTTGCGTATTTTGCGTGCACTAGGCTCTCGTGCCGTACCGAATGACGACAAGTTGCGTCAAGAAATCGTTGATTCCTTAATTGACTGGAGCGCGTTATACGAATAACCCCCCACTATTCTCCCTACACAACAACATGACCTCTTCTTATACTCAAGCTATATTCATTTAAGAGGAGGTCTTTTCTATGAACCCATTTAAACGCATGAGTCCTGAACACGATTTATCGATTCTTCGTCAGCCTGCATATTTACGGGCAGGAGAACTTACCTTAAAAGTCGAAAACGCCCCATTCTATATGCAAGACGATACTGCAAAACTTATGGACGAACCTATTTTGCATGATTTAGCGAGACAAATTCAACGTGTGATTCAACGAACCAAAACTTCTTTGTTAACACCTATTCCAATGATCACACTTCACGCCGAAACAACATCGGTCGAATCAAGTACAGATGAAAGACAAACACCGTCTTCAACCATCACTTTCACGAAGCCCAGAGTCTCACTTGATGACGTGGTCGTAGATCCGTTCGTCCGTGCCACTATCGATAACGCCTTATCTTATGAGCTTCATTGGAACACTACATTGAGAAATTGGGGTGTTCACGAAACCCTGAAGCGTCCTCGACCATTGGTACTCAATTTTTCAGGTGCACCTGGAACCGGAAAGTCGATGATGGCCGAAGCTATTGCATCCCATTTAAATCGTCCTCTTTGTCTCGTGAACTATGCCGAGCTTGAATCCAAATATGTTGGAGACACTCCGAAAAATATTACGGCACTGTTCGAACAAGCCCGTAAAAACAATGCAGTTCTTGTCTTCGACGAAGCGGACTCGATGCTTGGAAAACGTCTATCATCTTTAACTCAAGCCTCCGATCACGGGGTCAATTTATCACGCAGTGTCCTCTTGCTCGAATTAGAACGTCATGAAGGGGTCGTCATCTTCACAACGAATCGATACGAAAATTATGATTCCGCTTTTGAACGACGTATTTTCGCTCATGTTCCTTTTAGCTTACCGACTTTTGAATTGCGCCGCGATATTTGGAATCGTATGATGCCAGATACACTCCCTTCCGCCATTACTCTAGACGAACTCGCATTATATAGCGACATTAGTGGTGCAGACATTCAAGATATGTTCCTTCACGCCGCACTTCAGCTTGCAAACTCACACGATACCGCACTCACTAAAGATCATGTACAAACGGCCTACGACACGATTCAAGCTCGTCGCGCTACAACATCTCAATCACTCTCTATCCAGAAAGGAGAATCATCATGAGTCTACTGTTTTTACTAGGTTGGATATTAGTCGGTACCGTTGCTTCTGCCTTATTGATTCGCTATTGGGATACTGTCCGAGATTGGTTGAACACGACTGCAGCAGATTTCGTCGGTCGCTATCTTGGATATGATGCTCGCTCGCGAATGCAACAAGCGATCGTCATTGTTGATCGCTTCATGGGAAAAGTTCGTCAACGAACCACATTAATGACCTTAACGCCTGACGGAACAGCACTTGATGAAGTTGAAGTAGAGACGCTCTACCATGAACATGAAATTGATCAGGCGTTACTTCACGAATTATCGAACAGACGAAAAATTCAACAACGATTCGAGTATAAGGGTGACATGTGATGATCACCCTTATACTGCTCGGTGTGGTGGTCTTCTACTTTTTATCTGAACCGGAATCTCCTTCTCCACCTAAACCTTATAAAACAAGAATCGTATCCCACCATACAAAGAAGGTGAAAAAATGATTTTACTCATCCTGTTACTCGTGTTCATTGGAGTTGCGGTAACCGTTGGTGTATTGATTAGTCAAGACACATCTCCTCCACAAAAGCCAAATGTCAAAATCAAACATCGGCGCACTTCTTCACAAAATCCACTCGAAGAAATCGAAGCAATGTTGAAGAACGGGAATGAAAATCAAGCAATCGCACAACTCCAACTCATGATTCGTCAGGCAAATTCAATTCGCCAAGAGGCACACCTCACTTTGCAATTACTCGCAATCTACGATGCGCTCGGTCGATCGGATGGCCACCAAATCATTCAACAAGAAAGTGATCGACTGTGCCATTTGCTTTCACCTGCACAAAAGCAACAATGGATGTCCTATAAAGGAGGAGAGTGACATGAAGTGTCGCAAGATGATCCAACTAGCTCGTATGCGAAAAGAAGCAAAACGGCTAAAACGAGTTCCAGTCACTTCCCAAGGGGCTACATTCGCATTATTACATCAACCGACGCCTACCCCTTCTTTATTGGCCGCAGGGATACTAGGTGGTGGAATCGCAAATACACTTTATCAACTCACGCTTCAACCTGATCCGGTTGAAGCTCTACACATTTTCGAGCAGCGTTATCCAAAAGAATTCGAAAGTTTATCTTCAGTAGAGTGGCATGACAAGTTAGAAGCGATGAGCAATCGCGAAGATGTATTGATGGGCTATGTGAATGGGTATTCCGGCTATCAAGCCGAGACCGCCGCATTTCATCATTTAGAGCAAATGGGATATACACCGTATCGTCCTACTGACGTCAACCACCCTCATGCCGACCTTTATATTACTGAAGAATCTGGACAAATCATTCCAATTCAGGTCAAAACATATGCGAGTGAATCCCGATTCCTTGATGTTATCGAGGACAAACGTGAACATGTTCAACATTTCATGGTAAATGAAGAGCTTTACGAACAGTTGCAGCACTCGGGACAACTGAATTCTTTGGCACAAGAAGGGATTGTTGTTTGGAATGGAGAGTATTCGAATGAAATGTTGCGCAATGAGGCACTATCTTCTTTAGGTCAATTGCCAACGAGTGACGTCATTTCTGAAGCATTTCAAGATGGCGCACTCGTTTCTTTACCTATCTTATCGATCGCTGCCGCCACGTATCGAATCATTCAAATTCAACGAAATCATGAATTAAGTACATCAGAAAAAACAGGAGGTTCGGCAGGAGAGTTTGTAAAAGTCGGAACGCGAACCACAGGAGGTTGGATTGGTTTCACAGTGTCTAGTGGAATCGCTACCGCCCTCACCCTCCCATTCGCTCCCGGCGTCGGCTTAGTGGGAAGCATTTGGGGCATTGGCGTAGGGAATCGTATTGGAAAACGAGTTCAGTTGAATTGGCAGTATTCTCGTCTGATGAAGAGCTATCATCAAATCAACGAGTACATGGCGCAAGGTTTTCCCCCTTTCGTCAGACAATGGATTATTGAGCAAGCACTTCAAAGAGACACAGTAATCGAACGATTACATTCCGTAAAACGTGAACTGACATTGTATCGTGACGAACTCGATCCGACTCACCCGACAGAACCGACCATGCGTGCCATTTTACTAGAAGCATATGCTGACCATTTGACTCGTTATCTCGAGACACTTCCCGAGCAACTTATTTCAATGGAAAATGAGATTTTTTCTATGCTAAAGCGATTGCAACAACGTTCGCAGGCTATCGATTCACTACAGCTTCAAGGAGAATGGTTGGCTCAGCTAATGTTAGATATATATGAATATGTACCGAAATCGAGCTATCCGCTTCTCTCCGAGTATCTTCAAGCCGTGAAAAAGCATCCAAATCATCCATTTCGTCTGGCTTTTTCTCCCACTTCTGATTTATTAGATCGAGGCTATCGCCGACAAGGAGGATTGACGTGAAAGAACTTTACTTGACAAACTATGGTACACTTCGTGTCCAAGAAGAAACTTTATTATACGAGACAAAAGAATCCTCTCAACTGTTTCCAGTTATTGTCATAGAGTCCATTCACCTTTTAGCGAATGTTCATGTGACCCTCCCGGCAGTTCGATTATGCGCCGAACATAATATTTTATTGTTCTGGTACAATCAATATCATGAATCCATTGGCACATTCTCTCCCAACCATCCATCACGCTCCAACGAGACACTTCTTGCTCAGGCAGCAGTTTATTTAAATCCCGATATGCGATTGAAACTAGCAAAACATTTCGTACACGGTAGTCTTCAAGAAATGATTCATTTTTTAAAATTTAGTTCGGTACACCAACATCTCTTTCCCATCCACCTGCTAGAGTTAGAACGTCACAAAGTCGAGATTGATAGCGCAGAAACAGTCGATTCGTTATTGATTGTCGAAGCAAACTGTCGCAAACTATATTATCAGTACTGGAGAACGATCTATGCACATTCACCATTTCCTTTCTCTAAACGCTCTAAGCGCCCACCATTAGATGAGATAAATGCACTGACTAGTTGGGGAAATACATTACTTTATCAAAAAACACTACAAGAGATTCATAAATCGACTTTAGACCCAAGAATTAGTGTACTTCACAGTAGTCAACATCGCTCGTATTCGTTACACCTAGATGTAGCCGAATTGTTTAAACCTTTCACGGTTGATTGGTTCAATTTTTTGCTCGTGTTCGGTAATGTTTTCACATCTGCCGACTTTGTAAAAGATGACACACGATGCTATTTATCCTCGAGCGGAAAAGCAAGATATCTATCTGCTTGGAATATTCAATGGAAGTCAAAATATCCACTCGCTTCAACAGGTTCTGTTATTTTACAGCGCCATCTGATCTTAGAATTACAAAAACTCAAAAAGGCATTTACTCATCAACATGATTACACTCCATATACTGGTCCTTGGAAAATATGATTGTTCTGCTAACGTATGATGTGAAAAATACACGCTTAAAAGCGGTCAGACGAGTATGTATACGATACTTATCCGCTACGCAACGTTCTGTTTTTGAAGGTGTTCTGACTGAAAAACAGTATCTGATTTTATCGAACGAACTAAGAGATGTGATCGACCCTAGCTATGATGCCGTCACGCTATATCGAATCTATCCAGGACATTCCTACAAACGTGAAGATCTTGGCATCATCACGATTGCTTCTAGCATTCTTTCATGAAAAAACGTCTTTCCCATCTGAATGAGGGAAAGACGTTTTTGATTCAGTCTTCTTCGTATTCATCTAATAAATCGTCGACATCATATTCTTCAAAGTCTTCTTCGTCGATAAAGATATCGCGATCGTTCACAACGTGGATCGGGCCATTGGCCACATCGATACGAATCGTCCACGCCCAAGGAATGCGTAACCGGTTATAAACCCCTGTCCAGAACTCCATTGATTCTTGCTCATACTGTTCAAATTCTGTCAGGAGTTCTTTGAACGAAACACCCGTTAATTGGAAGTTTGAGTCTTGGAGCCGTTGGAGCGCATGATGTTTCGCTTCTAATTCGGCCGCTCGGACCATTTCTTCAGCGGTCGCCATCTCGAGGATTGTCCCATCTGGCGGGAGAATATCGTATACGTTGAACAATTCGCCTTCTTCTACTTCTACATCATCAAACTCATAGTCATCGTGCCGCATACTACATTCCTCCTTACGCAATTTGAATCTCCTTTATTGTACCACTCTCTACCCGATTCCCCCTAAAGATTCGTGCATATATTTTATTTCACTCGGGAATGAATGTTAGAGTGAGAACATCCATAGGAAAAGAGGTTATGCACATGAATGAGTCATTCCAAGCACTCGTGCTCGATCGGCACGATGAACACCTTCATGCCGAAGTAAAAGAAGTAAAGTCCGACGTCCTTCCAAAAGAAGAGGACGGGAATGTGTTAGTGGAAGTTCACTACTCCGCGTTGAATTATAAAGACGCACTCGGATTAACGTCATCAGGCAAAATCGTGAGCCATTACCCGTTTATTCCAGGATGCGAATTTGTCGGGAAAGTAGTCGAATCGGATCATCTGGATATTAAAGTCGGAGACGAAGTCATCGCCACCGGTTTCGGAATCGGAGAACGTCATTTCGGTGGCTTCAGTCAATACGCCCAAGTGCCCGGCAACTGGCTCGTCAAATTACCGAAAGGAATGAACATGCGGGATGCCATCGCCATAGGTACTCCAGGGCTCACAGCCATGTTATCGATTGATGCTCTTGAACATGCTGGCGTTCGACCTGGGGAAGAAGTGCTTGTCACGGGCGCGACAGGTGGCGTCGGAAGTTTCGCCATTACGTTACTCCGTCGTCTCGGCTATCATGTCGTCGCCTCGACAGGTAAAACGGATTCACCATACTTACGCTCACTCGGTGTCGAGACGATCATCGACCGAAGCGAATTAGAAGGACCTCCTCGTCCGCTGGCGAAACAGCGCTTCGATGCCGCCATCGATTCGGTCGGCGGAAACACCCTCGCCAACATTTTGAGTCAAACCCGATACGAAGGTGCTGTCGCTGCGTGTGGTCTCGTCGGTGGAGCCGACTTGCCGACGAGTGTCTATCCGTTCATCCTTCGTGGGGTGAAACTGATTGGAATCGACTCGGTGATGCAGCCGATGGCACGCCGTACGAACGCATGGGAACGTCTTGAGGAACTCATTGACACGAAAGTGTTGAATGACATGATTCACGAGATTCCGCTACACGACGTTCCACGTCACGCCGAAGCCATGATGCGCGGCGAATTGAGCGGTCGTACCGTTGTCCGCCTTCGTTAAATACATTAAAAGAGGCTGAATCGCGAGCGATTCAGCCTCTTTTCTCTCTATTCTCCATGGTGTGGAATTAGATGGTAAAACCAGCCGGTGCGTCTTTCACAACGACGAGCACTTTTCCTTGATCTAGTTTTTCTTCTAAGCGTTCCGACTCTTCTTTTGTGAAGCCGAGTTCCTGGAACTCTGCGCGAAGTTCGTCCCCTTTTTTGCGGAACACGTTTTTAGCGGCTGTCCCCAAGCCGATATCACTCGCAGAAACGGTGTTCGCATCCGCATTGTCCGCAACACGTTTACTCCGGTCATCGTCATGTGTGATGACGTAGATGTTGGATTCATCCACCCCATTTGATTTCATTGATTGAACGGCGGTAACGACTTCTTCATCATTTGTAAATTCTTTGTACAAAACTGACATGTCTATTCTCCTCCTTCAATTCTACTACACTAGTATGTATTACCTTCCTCGTCATTCTTCACACATTAAAAAACGATGACGTCTGTCATCGTTTTGTTAAACTGCAGGTTCCTGCCCTTTTCGTTTTTTCAATTCTTCTAATAAAATATCTGATTCGTTGAACGGTATCGAATGGCGACCAATCCGTTCAACATGATCATGTCCTTTACCGACAACAACGACACGCTTCCCATCTAACGCCTGCATTGCGGCATGACGAAGGGCATCCTCTCTCGCTTCAAATGTCACATACTTCGCGTTCGGCTGAATCCCTTTGACTAAATCGTCAATGATTTGTTTCGGGTCTTCCATACGAACATCATGCACAGTAACAATCACATCGTTTGAATATTGACTCGCGATCCGTCCCATATCTTGACGCTTCGTCGGGTCGCGGTCTCCTGCCGCACTTAAAACGACGACGAGAGAACCGTCGTCCTGTTTTAACGTGGATAAGCATTTCTCTAGACCGTCAGGGGTGTGTGCGTAATCAATATAGATTTCGGCATCTTCTGTATCGAGACGCTCGAGACGTCCTTTTGGCAACGTAAGACCTGGTACGTTCGAGACAATCGTCCGAAGTGCCATGTCGGAAGTCGAGACGAGTCCGATTGCCGCCGCCAAGTTCGCCGCATTGAAAGCACCCATAAATTGAACGGGTACTTCTAATTTGAACTCTTTCATCTTGACGAGTACCGTTTCTTCCCGCCAGATCACTTGGATGTCGGCCGCCACTTCTTCTGTCGTGCTATACATGATGACTCGACGTGTCGGTGCAAATTCAGCCATAACCCGACTTGCTTCGTCTTCCGCGTTTAACACAATCGCATCGCCATTCGTCACTTCGACCTGTTCAAACAATCGCGCTTTTGCCCGGGCGTATTCATCCATCGATCGATGATAGTCCAAATGATCATGCGTCAAATTCGTAAATGCAGCCGCATGAAAGTGAATACCAGCAACGCGCCCTTCCATTAAGGCATGGGAAGATACTTCAAGGACGCAATCTGTGACACCTGCATCGACCATGTCCGCTAAAATGCGATGTAAGACGACGGCTTCCGGAGTCGTGTTGGCCGTTTCAATCTTTTGATTATGAAAACGCGCACCAATCGTACTCACAATTCCGGCACGGAGTCCGGACAGGCGCAATAAATCATATGTCAACGTCGCTGTCGTTGTTTTTCCATTCGTTCCTGTCACACCATATATACGCATCCGATGAGACGGATAATCATAAAAAGTACTTGCTACCGCTCCTGCTGTCTGTTTCGTATCGGCAACAACCACATTCGGTACATCGAGATCGAGTGGATATTCTGAGATGACTGCACTCGCACCATTAGCCACGGCGTCTTCCGCAAACTTATGTCCGTCAACCGTGTAGCCACGAATGCAAATAAAGACATTCCCTGAACTGACCTTTCTGGAATCCGTTTCGACTCCGGTCACCCATGGATCAAGCTTCATGTCATCCATCTCATTTTGTAAAATGGCGGATAAACGTTTCGTTCTCATGCTGTGTACGTCCTTTCTCATGGGTGTCGCTAGGTGTATAAACCTTATCGTCATGTTACTAGATTTTAACGGCAATTGAGATGACAAATATATTACTTCCCGTTTTCAATGAAAAGCAATCACTTCACGAAAAAAACCTAGACGTTTCATTCACGTACTAGGTTCCTCTCTTTTGAATGTTAGATGATGTTTGGTTAACTCGTTTTGTAGGACGTGGATGGCATTTGGTCCAACGCCATGCCAACTCTCTACTTCACGACGCGTGTAGAGAGATAAGTCATCTAAGGAATCGACGCCTTTTGACGTCAAAGCTCTTCGGGCTGGTGCAGCCAATTTCGGTAAGGCAATCATCCAATCTCCACCTTCCGCTTTCTAAATCGTTCGTTAATGGGAAGACAGGCAAGCACTTGTTCGATTCGAAACGTTCGTTTCGCTCGTTTATTCAAATCCCACGCCACAACATATTCTCCTTGCACTTTGAGCAACTTGACCCGTCGTTTTGAAAATATTCCATATCGATCCACATACACCATTTCTGTGACCACGCCCGAACGCATCCATCGCAACAATTCTTCTCTCATCCTGTTTCCCCTCCTTTACTCTCATTATACAGAACATTTGTTCTTATTTCTATCGATAAGCTGTTCGCTTATGTAAATTTCGATTATGATGAAGAAAATATAACAAGAAAGGAAAGTAGATCATGACATATGTTTTATTACTGATTCTAGCGGTCTTTTTATTCGGCGCGATGATTTTCGCCGCACTGGCATTACCCAACCTTCGCAACATTTTATTCAATCGCGGCACCCTGTTCAATCAACAGAGTGAAACCGTCACTTGCCCGAAGTGCAAAACGTCATTTAAACGCGCGCCGGGAGATGCGCAGACGTGTCCAAATTGTTATCACACGTTTTGAATCGTTGAGGGGTATTGCATATTCGACCGCTATTTTTCATATTCCTTGGTTTGAATGAGAGCAAATGAGTGAAAGAACAGAAAGGATGCTTTATCTAAGTAAAGTTCCTTGTTTTTTCACTGTTGAACCTTCATTTCATACGAAAGGAGTTGCATATGCTTCCTACACTCGACGAGCGCCTAATCGATCAAATTCGTTTAAAAAATCGACAAGCCCTAGAACACTTATATGCCCGTTATGAAAACTTACTCTATCGATATGCGCTTCATCTAAATAACCATCCCGCGACTGCTGAGGCAGCTTTGACGGACTTATTTTGTCACGTCTGGCAACAACGTCTCAACTTCGAACCCCATAAAGAAACCGTTCGCGCGACTCTTATGCGTTCGTTAGAACACATCATGCATCATATGAACGAAGAAACTTCCGCCTCCAGTATTTCTAAAATTCCTTCCGCATAGGGATTTTTTGTCACCTTTGAATGCAATTGCTTCGCCTGTTCGGTCGCGTTGTTCACTAAATATCCGTTCCCGACATATGCTAGCATGCCAATGTCGTTCCCACTGTCGCCAAAAGCGTACGTATCTTCTCGTGAAAAGGAAGCAGTGGCGTTTACATATTCCAAGCTTGATACTTTCCCCGCATGCTTCGGATAAAAATCAACATCGAACGCATCGACCGGGTCACCTGCGTTCGGATTGCATCGACTGATGTTGACTGCGATGCCGGCTGAATCTGTCAGCATCCGAATCGTTTCTCTCCATGAACCGACTTGGTCGCAGGCATAGTAACTTCGAATCCAAGGACTCATCCCATTCCCCGGCTGTTCATCTAATTGAATACGCATCTGTCCAGTCTGTGACACGATGCGTTCCACACGTGATGCAAAATCGCTCGGAAATAGTTCTTGATAGACCTTGTCCTCAACGAACGTTCCGTCCGTCTCGATTCGATATAATTCTGTGCCTAGACTTGAGGCGATCCGATGAGGCCAATAGCGAAGATTCGCTCGTTTTACTTTTTCGTGTAACGACGCAAGCGAGCTACCCGTCACCCACATCGTCGACACGTTTGACGAATGTCGTTCCAAAAAATCCTCGAGCCGACGGACGGAAGCTAGTTGGTCATCAGAACACGCATGTGGAAAGTAGGTCTCATCAAAATCAAAACAAACAAGTATACGCCCTTCATCTGTGAATCGTTTCATTCTATCGTCTCCTTATCGTTTTCCCTTTCCTGTATAGTACAATGAAACGGAGGAGGGATCTTATGATTCAACGTATCGCTCAAATCTATTGCCAAATAAGTAGCCTGATGACGGGGTTGATCATCGTTCTCGCTTTCCTATTTGGCATTCGATCGTATTTCTTTTGGACAACGGTCAGTTCTCCCTTGGTCGCCATCGGCTTGATGCTCGTGACAGCGGTCGGGTTAAGTGTGATGACCTATACGCTCTCAGAGAAATTACGATTGTTCATTTATACGAAACTTCCAATCCCATCATCTACATGTTCAATAAATAGTCACACAAAATAGTCATCCATTTTTCTGTTTTGTACGTTAGATCAATACAAGGGACATCCCTTCTGCGCAAAGGAGTATGTTATGACTGACTTAGAATTATACGAGCGTGTCCGGCAAAAGGACAAAGAAGCGCTCGAAATATTGTATGATCGGTATGAGCGAATTTTATACGCTTTTGTCCTACAGCTGACAAAGGATCGTGATTTAGCCGAAGAAGCCATGCAAGAAGTATTTATCAAGTTGTGGCGTGGCGGTGGCGTCTACGATGAGTCGAAAGGCAAGTTCAGATCGTGGCTCTTTACGATGAGCCGTCACGTAGCCATCGACTTGATCCGAAAGCGGAAACCTGATTTACAACTAGACGAATCGTACGCCGAAGCCATTCCTTCTGATTCACCATCCGTTGAAAAGGAAGTGGAGTGGCAAGAAGAACGCGCTCAAATCGAGACGGCCATGGCGACACTGCCGGCCGAACAACAGCAAGTCGTCCGACTCATGTACTTCCAAGGGCTCAGTCAGCAAAAGATTGCTGATGCATGTGGTATCCCGCTTGGTACAGTGAAAGGAAGGATTCGACTGGCGCTGAAGCAACTGAGGAAACAGTTATCCCATGAATTCATCGGAAAGGAGGTAGAACAATGAACGCATGCGACCAATTGATTGACTATTTCAACCAACATCTATCGGAAGATGAACGAGAGAAATTCGAACAACACTTAGCATCGTGTAAAGATTGTCAAGAAGAGCTCGAGCAACTCGAAGCACTTGTCGGTGGCGTCGCGTTCTTGTCTACTCCGATTGAACCACCCCGAGGCATGAAAGCACGTGTCCTCGATCGTGTATTCGAAGAAGAAGACAACGAACCCGTCACATCGCCCGTGACATCCGAATCCGCTCCACCCGTCACACCTTTCAAACAGAAACGAGAACGAAACGTACCTGTTTGGGGAATGGTTGCGCTCGCGGCGGCGCTCCTGCTCTCTTTGATCGGAAACGGGTATCTGCTCACCAATCAACCCGATTCACCTGGCATCGCATTGACCGAAACCATTCCACTTGAAGGTGAGTCTGAAGGAACTGCTTATCTTGCAGAACAGGATGGTACAACACAATTGATTGTTCAAACGAACGGATTAGCTTCACTTGACGACAATGAAGTGTACCAAGTGTGGCTGTTAAAAGATAATGCCCCAATCCCGACTGGTGCCTTCGTCACAGACGATAAGGGTAACGGGACGGTCATCTATACGCTCGACTCGGATGAAGTCGACGTCGACTGGGATACAGTCGCCGTCACAAAAGAACCGAATCGTGGCAACGAGACACCCGAAGGCGAAATCGTCTTAAGTGCCAGCCTTTAACCTTAACCGGACACATATACTGTCCGGTTTTTTTGTTATGATGGACCAAAGGAGTGAATGGGATGCAAAAACCTAAAATCGGGATCGTCGGACTCGGAAACATCGCCCAAAAAGCGTATTTACCGATTCTCGCGAACCACCCCCTCATTGATGTAATCGGTGCATTTTCTCCGAACACATCGAAGCGGGAAAAGATTTGCCGAACGTATCGGATGACCTCGTTCGACACGTTGGAGGAACTCGCCTCATCGGTCGATGCGGCATTCGTACATAGTTCGACTGAAACCCATTATGACGTCGTCGCGTATTTACTAGAACGCGGGGTCGACGTTTACGTGGATAAGCCCCTCGCCGCAACATTGGATGAGGCGGAACAACTCGTCGAACTAGCCGAACGACTCGGCCGCAAATTGATGGTCGGGTTCAATCGACGTTTTGCCCCGATGTATAGACGTCTCCAACAAGAATCACCTTCACGTATGATCGATGTGGTGAAACATCGGGAGAACGATGTTGGTCCACAGGATGCGATGTTCACCCTACTCGACGATTATTTGCATGTCGTTGATACGTTACGCTTCCTCGCCGGAAACGAGCTTCGACTCATCTCGGGTCAACTCGAGGTCAATGACAAGCAAGAACTTCGCTTCGCCCGTCATGTGTGGCAAGACGAGCATGGGATGCATACGACATCGATGCATCGCTCGGCCGGAGCAAACCATGAGCACGTCTCCATCGTCCGTGATGGAGAGCGACTATCCGTCGACGAGATGGTCACACTACATCGCTTCAAAGATGGACAACATGAAATAGAAACGTTCGGATCGTGGGACCCGACACTCACCCAACGTGGTTTCCAAGGGGCGATTGACCACTTCATTTCAGCGCTCATCGATAATACACCGATTCAAACAGGCGGTCGCGTTGCGCTAGAGACGCAGCGACTTGTCATAAAATGTTTTGAGTAAAGGAGGGAAACACATGGATTTCTTTTTCTACGTCATGGTCATGGTAATCGTCGTTTCGTCGGTCGGTGCCAATACGATTATCAAAACGAGAGAAGCTCGTGTCGAAGAGCGTCGCCTAAAAATTGAAGAAGAGAAGCTCGCCATCCAACGTCTTCAACTCGAAATGAAACGCGAACAAGACAAGCTCGAGCATCATGGATTTTAATAAAAACGGTCGCCCTCTAAACATGAGGGCGACCGTTTTGTCGTCAAAGATTTCGTTCTGAAATGGGCAGTTGTTGTCGCCGTTCCGCGAGCGTCGACCACGTCACGGCCGTCATGATACAACCGGCACCGATAAAGAAATTCAGATGAAGCGTCTCATTCAAGATGAGCCATCCGAGCGTCCCTCCAACCAAAGGCTGGAAGAAGAAAAAGAGTGACCCGACACTCGCATCCATCAACTCAAGCCCTTTGTTCCAAAAGAAGAACGCCCCTGCCGTCGATACGACACCGATATATAGGACACTGAGCCAAAGGACACCATTCAATTCTGGAAAGCCGTTTTGCATGACCTCCATACTCATCAAAGGGGTCATCAACAACCAGGCGACTCCAATCGCAAACGTCGTCAGTGTCAACGTCGATAAGGTCTGTGTTCCGATTTTCACGTAAATGGACATGAGCGCCCACGTCACGGCGGCTAATACGAGTATAAAACTGCCTACTCGATACGTCCCTTCCCCTTCCCAACCGACCACAATGAGAACACCCACCGTCGCCAGTCCGAGCGCACCTACTTTGACAGGGGTCAATCGCTCCTTCAATAGGATTCGAGCGAATAAGACCATGAACGCTGGCGTCGCTGCGGTCACGAGGGATCCGGTATGCGCATCCGATAGCTTCGTTCCGATAAATTGAAACGAAATCGAAGCGACGTACCCGATGACACCGACGAGTCCAATCCATTTCCAATCTGTCCGTCGAATCCGCTCCCGTCCAAACCGAAGCCAGACGGCGAATAGGACGGTAAATGCAACGGCGTATCGTAACCATACAAACGTGAACGGTTCAATATAAGCGAGCGCATATTTACTGACCACATACATCCCGCCCCATATACTCGCCGCAAGTGTCAAACTGAGTGCTCCGAGCCATTCTTTCCTCATGCTTTCGCCTCCTCAATGGCGACTATATACGACGTTCTTGCGTCCATTTCCTTTATTTTCATTGTCAGTCGTAAGAAAAACGCTTACAATCAAGACATAGATGAATGAAAGGAGGGAGAAAGGTGAAATTTGTCGGACGTACGCATTGGACAACTGAACATTTGTACATTTTGCGTGCGATTTTTCACGATGTCGCTTAATCAAGGGACCCGTCTGTCCTTTTTTAGACATTGCTGAATATACGACAAAGCGCCTCTCTCTCTAAACCGAGCGCTTCTTTGCGCTCGGTTTTTTTGATAGGCCCTGATCTCAGGAGGAACCTATTATGTTAATCGATTTACAACACATTCAAAAACAATACGGCGGGCACGCCGTTCTCACAGATGCGAACTTAATGATCAATGAACGCGAACGAGTCGGACTCGTCGGTCGGAACGGCAGCGGTAAAACGACACTACTACGCATGATCGTCGGCTCTGAAGAGCATGACGCCGGAACGATTTACCGTCGGCAACGACTCTCCATCGGCTATTTGGTCCAGCTTCCCGACTATCCCGGACACAGTGGACGCGATGTCCTTCAGACCGCCTTCGAGGAAGTCCTTCGCCTTCGCGAGAAGATGTCTCGCCTCGAACAAGAGATGGCGACGACCGAACAGCTCGAACGTCTTCTCGAAACATACGGGACGATCCAAGCGCAATTCGAACATGCGGGCGGCTACGTCTACGAGTCAAAAATCAGTGCGATGATTGACGGATTGAAGCTGACCTCATTCGTGGACCAACCGTTCGATACGTTGAGCGGCGGGGAACGTACAAAAATCGGTCTCGCCTTGGCGCTTCTTCAAAAGCCAGAGCTACTCATTTTGGACGAACCGACGAACCATCTGGATTTAGAAGCGATGACGTGGCTCGAATCCTATTTACAGGATTACGATTCAGCGCTCCTCATCGTCTCCCATGACCGTGTCTTCTTGGATGCGGTCGCCACGCGAATCGTCGAGTGTGAAGACGGCGAATTGACGAGTTATCCTGGAAACTATACTGATTTCGTCGCCCAAAAAGAAAAACAATTGCTCGATCAGTTCCATGCCTATACCGAGCAACAAAAGAAGATTAAAAAGATGAAAGAAACGATTCGGCAGTTACGGCAATGGGCCAACGAAGGCCATCCACCGAATGAAAAGTTCTATCGTCGCGCCAAATCGATGGAAAAGGCTCTCGAACGAATCGAGCGGATCAAGAAACCACAACTCGAAGCCGACCAACCGAACATCCACTTCACAACGAACGGACGAACGGGACGTGACGTCTTCGAAGTAAGTGACGTGACACTCGCCTATGGTCGCCCTCTATTTGAAGACGTGCATTTTTACACGGGGCATGGAGAACGCGTCGCCATCGTCGGACCGAACGGGAGCGGGAAGTCTTCGTTGTTAAAGATATTGCTCGGTCAAGTCGTGCCGCAAGCCGGAACCGTAAAGCGAGCTGACCAAGCCAAAATCGGTTATCTATCACAACACATCATCTTCGATGAGTCGCATCGGTTGATTGAAGCGTTCCGAGACCGAATCGCGGTCGATGAAGGAAAAGCGAGACATCTCCTTGCTCAGTTTTTGTTCTATGGTCCGAGTGTATTTAAACCTGTCTCAAATTTAAGCGGCGGGGAGAAGATGCGCCTCATGCTTGCGATTCTCGTCCATGAAGAAATCAATGTCCTCGTCTTAGACGAGCCGACGAACCACCTTGATATCGAATCGAGAGAGGCACTTGAAGAAGCGCTCGAACGTTTCCCCGGAACGGTCGTTACCGTCTCCCATGATCGCTACTTCTTAAATAAATTGTTTCCCATCACGTATTGGCTCGACGGGACGATGACGCGGTTTGAAGGCAACGTCGCCTATGCCCTCGACAAACGTGGACAGGAATCGAAAGAGGAACCTAAAACGGAACACGTTAAACCATCGAAATCGGTGAAGCAGACGAAATCTACTCCTTCTACGATTGATGAAGAAGCTCACCTGACCCGATTAGAGGCAGAACATCAGGCACTGCTCCAACGAATGAATGAATTGGATGACCTCGATGAATTGATGGTGCTACAACGACAAGTTGATGCACTGCAAATCGAAATCGATGACGTGATGACACGTTTACTCGAATCCCTATAAAGAGAAGCGGCACCCCATCAAGGGCGCCGCTTCTTTTGCTCAAATCGAGTCTGTATGAGGTAGCCGATGACCGCGATGGCCATCAACCCAATCGGGAATATGCGGTAAAGACCTTCCATCGTTCCCGTGGTCAAAAGAATCATTCCACTCAGGAACGTCCCCAACCAATATAGCTTTGGCATATGATCCCTCCATCGGTTTCATTCATCCAATAGGATACCACAAGAAAAGCGCCCTCACTCGGCGCTTTTCTTGATTCTCTAGTCCCCGGACTTTCATCCAACCAAGCCCCGCTCGATTGACCGTCCCATCTATGATTTGGTTCGACTAGAGATATCCAAGCCAGCGTGACGCATCATTCGAATCGGTTCATTGTCTATTGGTTCACCAATTGTTTTTCATGACATAACATGAAATCGAACAGGTGACTCGTAGACATTTTGATTGAATGGGCACGACAGGACTTGGCACCTATACTGTCCACTTCTGGCGCGGATCATGTGGAATTCCTTATACAAACAGTCTGTCTGGTATGCTTGCTCGTATGGCAAGCAGAGGCCGACGCATCATCGTTTGGAATACACGATTCACGCTCACATGGACTTTCCCATCCGCTTTCTGCGATCAGCTACAGGTGAAGAAAGTGCCTCCCCGTTCCCTGACTCATTTCATAAAGTGAATGGTTACATGTATACAATATCCGTTTTGAGTGGGATTCAATCCTCGTTCACGATTTCTCCATAATCCGATTTATACATAATGCGTCAGCGCGTAAGCGACCCCGTCCTCTTCCACATCTTTGGTAATGTGAGTGCTCAAATCTTTTAACGGGTCCACGGCATTCCCCATCGCAATCCTTGTCTCTGCTACTTCAAACATCGACACGTCATTCAAATTGTCTCCAATGGCAACGACATCACCCATTGGAATCTGATAATGCTCTGCTAGCTGCTTTAGCGCCGCTCCTTTACTCGCATGAGGATGTCCAATCTCAATTTTCGTCCAACCCGCTGTTGTGATCAAAATGTCGTTCCGTGGTTCATAAACTTTGCGCAAGCGGTGTAGCTTTTGGCGATCGAACGAGTAGACAAACACCTTGTACACTTCATCTCGTGCAAAGTCGATGTCTTCCATCGAGTCCATGTACGTCAGACCAAACTGCTCATTTTGAATTTCAATCTCACGTTCTGCCCATTCACGAGTGAATGATTGATCGTGCGGCAACACTTCATCGAGTTCCCGCTTCAATAAGTCGCTTCCCGAACGAAGCACCTTCACGCCCGCATTCGTATAAAATTCGACGTACGCATCGTCTGCTTCCGCGATTTCCCATAGCTCATTTACGATTGTCTGGTCCATCGCATGATAGTAAATTCGCTCGTTCTCATAAAAGCCGATTGCTCCGTTACCTGACAAAATCGGACAGACGAGATCACTTCGCTTCAACAGTTCTTCGATATCATGGATAGAGCGTCCTGAACAAATAGCGACGATATCACCATTTTCTTGTCGACGACGAATCGCTTCCTGGTTCGCCTCTGTAATCACACCCGTGCGCGATAACAGTGTCCCATCTAAATCAATTGCAATCAATTTCATAGCATTCCCTCCTCTTTGGTTCTTTTCCCGATTCAAGTATGTAAAACACGATAAAACGCACCTCCTGTTTGCAATATGGAGATTAGGGAACCGTTTATTAGCGCTACATAATATTTTTTGAAAGGAGACATCTATGAAAGATTCTACACAAAAGCCACGTTTGAATCGCGTCTTTTACATTTCATCAAGTTTGATTGCCTTACTCGTTCTATTTGGAGCCATCGCTCCAACCTCGTTTGCTTCAATCGCAGGATCTATTTTTAACTTTACGACTCGCTCGTTTGGTTGGTTTTATTTACTGTCCGTCTTCTTGTTTGTGCTCTTTTTAATCTTTTTAGCGTTTAGTAAATACGGAAAAATCCGTCTCGGGAAAGATGACGACCGTCCCCAATACCCGTTCTTCACTTGGATCGGTATGTTATTCTCCGCTGGGTTTGGTGTCGGACTCGTCTTTTGGGGTGTTGCCGAGCCGATGAGTCATTTCTTCACGCCACCGTACGCGGATACGGAGGCACTGACGGTTGAGGGAGCACGTCTTGCGATGGCCTATTCGTTCTTCCATTGGGGTGTCAGTCAGTGGTCCGTCTTTGCGATTGTCGGACTGATCATCGCCTACTTCCAGTTCCGTCGTAATGCGGACGGACTCATCTCGACTAGCCTTTCACCGCTTATAAAAGAGCGACCGTACAAACAACCGTTGAACCAGACGATTGATATTTTAGCGGTCATCGCCACTGTCATGGGTGTCGCGACATCACTTGGTTTAGGCGTTCTTCAAATCAATGGCGGACTGAACAGCGTATTCGGGCTCCCGAACACCGCTTGGATGCAAGTCGCCATCATCGTCGTCTTGACCGCCCTCTTTTTAACATCGACGACGACAGGGCTCGATCGCGGCATCAAGTGGTTGAGTAACATCAACTTAGGGACCGCACTCGTGTTGATGGTGTTTGTCTTCTTTGCCGGTCCAACCATCTTCATCCTAGAGACCCTCACACTTGGCTTAGGTGACTACTTACAGAATTTCATTCGCTATAGTCTTCGTCTACAACCGTATCAGCAAGGGACGTGGGTCCGAGACTGGACAATCTTTTACTGGGCGTGGGCCATCGCTTGGTCACCGTTTGTCGGAGCGTTCGTCGCACGTGTCTCACGAGGACGCACCATTCGCGAGTTCATCGTCGGTGTCCTCATCGTTCCTCCGTTCATCGCACTCTTATGGATTGCTGTATTTGGAGGCACCGCCCTCCATTTAGATTTATTCGAAGGGACTTCCATCGCCGAAGCCGTCAATGCAGACGTGACGAGCGCATTGTTTGTGACGTTTGCCGAGCTGCCATTCAGTTTCATTCTTTCAGTGTTGTCGATTCTTTTGATTTTGACGTTCTTGATCACGTCGGCAGATTCTGCTACCTATATCATCAGCAGTATGACGACAAATGGTAGCTTGAATCCTCCTCTACCCGTTCGCATCGCCTGGGGTGTTCTGTTAGGAGGAATCGCCGCCGTTCTATTGATTGCGAGTGGGTTGGAAGGACTTCAAACCGCATCATTGATTTCCGCCTTGCCGTTCACCATCATCCTTTTATTGATGGTCTTCACACTATTCAAGCTACTCCGACAAGAGAATGTACGAAAAATAAAATAAGCTACACTCCTAAACGCTCAAGATTACGCTTGAGCGTTTTTTAGTTTGACTCGCCGACACCTCGTTGTTTGTTGACTTCCTCATAACCGATTGCTACGATTTTGACAACGTACAAGCTTTAAAAGGGGGAAATGGGGATATGAACGATTTCACACGTGCCTACGCACAACAACTAGACAAACAAGACCCGCTCGCATCGTATCGGGAAGAATTTTATTTACCGGAAGACGGAATTTATATGGATGGAAATTCACTCGGTCTCTTATCGAAACGAGCCGAGCGCACACTCCTTGAATCGCTTGCGGACTGGAAAGAGCTCGGGATTGACGGCTGGATGTCCGGGCGTCACCCTTGGTTCAACTTGTCCGAAGAATTGGCCGCACTGAACGCACCGCTCATCGGAGGAAAGCCGGAAGAAGTGATGGTCACCGGTTCGACGACCGTGAACTTACATCAACTCGTCGCTTCTTTCTTTAAACCAGAAGGCAAACGTACGAAAATTTTGGCAGACGCCCTCACGTTCCCGTCTGACATTTACGCTTTGAAAAGTCAGCTCGAACTGCGCGGACTCGATCCTTCAGAGCATCTCGTTCAAGTCGACAGTCCGGACGGGCGCTTCTTAGTAGAAGACGACTTGATTGCCGCGATGACCGACGAGATCGCCCTCATCGTATTGCCGACCGTCCTCTATCGGAGCGGTCAGATTTTAGACATGCCGCGTCTGGCGAAAGCGGCGCACGAACGTGGCATTTTAATCGGGTTTGATGCTTGTCATTCCGTCGGTGCCATCCCTCACGACTTCCACGACTGGGGTGTCGACTTCGCTTACTGGTGCAACTATAAACATTTGAATGGTGGTCCGGGAACGGTCGGTGGCTTATTCGTACATGAACGTCACTTCGGCACGACACCAGGACTCGCTGGATGGTTCGGTTCACGCAAAGACAAGCAGTTTGATATGGACCATACGATGACACCGGCTGAACATGCCGGTGCGTTCCAAATCGGGACGCCACACGTCATGAGCCTCGCTCCCCAACTTGGTGCCCTCGAGATGTTTAACGAGGTCGGGATGGAAGCGATTCGTCAAAAATCACTCGCCCTCACGACATATATGATGGAGTTGATTGAAGACATGCTCGCACCACATGGATTCTTCATCGGAAGCCCGACGGACACACGTCAACGTGGTGCGCATTTGAGTCTCGAGCACCCTGAGGCGGCACGCATCTGTAAAGCATTGAAGAAACATCACATCATCCCTGACTTCCGGGCACCGAACATCATCCGCCTCGCACCGGTCGCACTGTATAACACGTTCACCGATGTGTATGACGTGATCGTGACGTTGAAGAAAATCATGGATGACAAAGAATATGAGGCGTTCGAGAACGTCCGCGAAGTGGTCGCATAAGGGGGAACTGTGATGAGTGAACGTATGGAACATAAAGTGGAAAAAACGATTCAAACCGACTTCTCTAAAGATATGTCGTACGGGGACTATCTCCAGCTCGACCCAATTTTATCGAGCCAGCATCGCCTTTCCGACCATCACGATGAGATGCTCTTTATCATCATCCATCAGACGAGCGAGTTATGGATGAAACTCATTTTGCATGAATTGACGGCAGCCACGACGGCTATCACGAACGGGGAGCTCGAGCGCTCATTCAAGATGCTCGCCCGTGTCTCGAAGATTCAACAGCAACTCATCCAGTCATGGGGCGTCCTCGCGACATTGACACCGGCCGAGTATTTAGAGTTCCGAGACCAACTCGGCTCTTCATCTGGTTTCCAGTCTTACCAAAACCGACAGATTGAATTCGCGCTCGGCTTCAAAAACGCACGGACGCTCAGCGTCTATGCGCATGATGAAAAACTATATCCGCTGCTCGAAGGCTCGCTTCAAGCACCTAGCATTTATGACGTGACCGTCCGTGAGATGCATCGCCGTGGTCTTCCGATTGATGCGAGCGTGCTCGAACGAGATGTCACGCAAGACTGGGAATGGAACGAGAGTGTCGAGAAGGCGTGGGTCGAGGTCTATCGCGATGTCGACACGTATTGGGATTTGTATGAGCTCGGTGAAAAACTACTCGATATCGGGAGCCAGCAACAGATGTGGCGCTTCAACCATATGAGTACCGTAGAACGCATCATCGGACAGAAGATGGGAACAGGGGGCTCGTCCGGTGTGAACTACTTGCGCCGCGTGCTCGATCATCGTTTCTTCCCAGAGCTTTGGACGGTCCGAACATCATTATAAGAGGAGCTGAACGAAATGACATGGATTGATGTATCCCAACCGCTTCATGCCGATGTGACGACATGGCCGGGAGACACGAAGTTTTCGTATGAGATCGCTTGGCCGATGGCACAGAGCGGTTCAGTGAATGTCGGGAAAGTGACGATGAGTTTACATGTCGGGACGCATATCGATGCCCCATTTCACTTTGACGACCACGGGAAGCGTGTCATCGACCTCGACCCTTCCCTCTATATCGGTCCAGCCCGTGTCATTCATATGCCACATAAGTCAAAAATTGAAGCGTCTGACTTGGACGGTCATGACTTGACCGGGGTCGAACGCCTCATTTTGAAGACGGATGGTTGGCCAGATAAGAGCGTCTTCCCAGAGACGATTCCTGAACTGACGCCGTCTCTTGCCGATCGTCTCGGAGAACTCGGAATCTTTTTAATCGGACTCGACTTGCCTTCCGTTGATGCGATTGACAGTAAAGAGATGGGTGCCCATCATGCGTTAACACGAAACGGTGTCCATATATTAGAAGGGCTCGTCCTAGACGATATTTTGCCTGGAGATTATGACTTGAACGCCGTCCCTCTACCAATCGTCGAAGGTGACGGAAGCCCCGTTCGTGCACTGCTTCGCCCCATGTAAATCAGTTTTTTTGGACCAGCACGAAAATTGGAATAAAAGTAAATGCACTATTTTCAAAAGACGTGGATTCTCTTTACTTTTCGAGAATCCGCGTCTTTTTGTTGTACATAAAACTCAAAATGTATACGGTATTCAAAATACAGCGTTGAGACCGTGTTCAGAAAATAATTTAACATTCTGGATTTGTATTGAAGTTCCTCAGATTCGTATAAGACCCCGTACTTTTTTCCGAATTATAATATAAATAAATATAAATCTTAAAAATATTTTATGAAATGAATTTTAACTTAATTTTTAAAAGGAGGATTTATATGAAACAAACAGTGTTTATTACAGGTGCGTCAAGCGGTATCGGGAAAGCGACGGCAAAGCGGTTCAAGGCAGAAGGCTGGAATGTAGTTGCTACAATGCGAAACACACAAGATGGTGCTGATCTTGAAGGAGATCGTGTTCTTGTCACAAAGCTTGATTTACTCGATTCAGAAACAATTAAAAGTGCGGTCCAACAAACAATAGAACATTTTGGAAAAATAGATGTTTTGATTAACAATGCAGGTTATGGCGCTTACGGTCCTCTAGAAGCTACACCGATGGATGTATTAAGAAGACAATTTGATGTAAATCTATTTGGATTAGCAGAAGTCATTAAAGAAGTACTACCTATCATGCGAGAAAATAAAAATGGAACGATTGTAAACGTATCATCCATCGGGGGACGAATGACCTTCCCTTTCGGTTCTCTATACCATGGTTCAAAATGGGCTGTAGAAGGACTTTCAGAGGCGTTACATTTTGAAGTACGTCTTTTTGGTGGTCGCGTTAAAATCATTGAACCGGGCGGTGTGAATACAGATTTCAGCGGAAGATCTTTTGTTTTTTCAAATGACGAAAACTTAGAGGAGTACCAACCACTTGTAGGGACCTTCATAGAAGCGATGTCTACTATGGATACTTCTAGAAACCAAAACCCTGAAGAAGTAGCAAATGTTATTTGGGAAGCAGCAACAGATGATAGCGATCAGTTGCGATATATCTCTGGAAGTGACGCGAGAGCAACATTGAAAAATCGATACTCAAGCGATACAGATGAGCAATTTGTAGAGTATATGAGAAAATCATACGGCTTATAATCAAGGAGGGTCATAATGGCAACAGTTATAAAGAGAGCATTAGGTATTGCCCCAACCAAAGAAAAAAATGGTAGAGGATTTATTCCTTCACCGCTTGGATTACTGCTAGGTGTAGATAAAAAAAGTGGCTACACGCATAACAATAGTATTGCTGGTAAATATAAAGGGAATAAAAAAATATTAGTGCTATGTACAGAAGAACGTTACTTTAAAATGGAAAATGGTTCTTTATTTTCTACCGGAAATAATGTTCAAGAAACTGCGGTTCCATTGATGCATTTAACGAATACAGGGTTTGATTTTGATGTAGTGACACCAACAGGTTCATCAGCAGTTCTAGAAGAATGGTCGATTCCACGAAAAGATCATGCAGTGTTAACATTTATGAAAGAAAAGAAATCGAAATTTGATACACCACTCTCACTTCAAGATATGATTAGCCGTGGAGACTTAAACGATGACTCCCCCTATGTAGCGCTATTTTTACCAGGTGGCCATGGTTCAATGGTCGGCTTACCAACAAATGAGCATGTTGGGACACTAATACGTTGGATCCATCAATCTGATCGCTATATGGTCACTGTTTGCCACGGTCCTGCTGCACTATTGGCTGCATCCGTAAATACGAGTGAGTCTCACCCATACAGCGGCTATAAGATGGCTATTTTCCCAGACAGTGTTGACAGACAATCACCTTCACTAGGATATCTACCTGGAAAGCTACCTTGGTACCAAGGTGAAAAACTTTCTAATCAAGGTTTGAGTTTCATTAATAAAAAAGTTGAAGGAGCAGTATATGTCGATCGCAAACTCTACTCTGGGGATAGTCCTAAAGCCTGTGACCAACTTGGGAAATTAGTAGCTAAAGCTTTACTAGAAGAACTGACACAATCGTAAAAATATAATTCTTGCCATTTATGAGCCATTTTAAAAATCTTAAAGTAAATTGAAGAAAGAATAAATCATATAGGAGAATGATTATGAATACCGTCCGTATTGAATCAATAAGTGACATGCATAAGCTTCTCGGACTAACTCCTCCTCAACATCCTCATATTAGTATTTTCAATTGGGAGGATGTTCAACCTCAAGAAGTTGCAAATGAGAAGAATGATTTACTAGCAGTTTTTGACTTTTATATTATTAGTGTAAAAGACTTTCCTTGTGGTCAGTTGAAATATGGTAGAAACACTTACGATTTTAGTGAAGGTTCAATGATGTTTGTCGGGCCCAACCAAGCAATGAGTAGTACTGATGATACAACCTCTTCTGGATGGGCATTGATATTTCACCCCGAACTGATCCGTCACAGCAAATTGGCAAAAAAAATGTCTGAGTATACCTTTTTTCAATACGACGTTCATGAAGCCCTCCACTTATCCGAAAAAGAAAAAAGCATCATTAGCGCACTAGTCCATCAAATTCGTGAGGAATATTCGAACAATATTGATGTTTTCACGAAAGAAGTAATTGTGTCACAACTAGAGCTTCTATTTAATTATTCTCAAAGATTTTATAGTCGACAATTCATCACTAGAACAGCTCACAATAGTGATCTTGTATCCACATTCGAAGCTCACCTTATAGATTGGTTTGATTCAGGTAAAGCTAGTGAGATGGGACTTCCGACTGTAAAACAGTGTGCTGATAAAGTAGGCATGTCTCCCGATTATTTGTCTGATATGCTGAAGCAAGAGACAGGCAAAACTGCGCAAGAACACATTCATTATATGTTAATCGACCGAGCGAAAAATGAACTTCTGAGTACCTCAAGTTCTGTTAGTGAAATTGCCTATGCGCTAGGTTTCGAATACCCACAATACTTTAGCAAACTCTTTAAAAGCAAGACAGGAATGACCCCGTCTCAATATCGTTTAATTTGATGGAAGAATTTTTATCAATCCATCAGCAAGATGTTTTAATGAGATAGCCGGAATCGGCTGTCTCTTTTTTGATTAGACAGGGATAGTCCAACGTTTGGCGAAATAGATGACATACGTGATGAAAGGAGGCAGATCGGATTTGCAACGCATCTTATCTACACTACGAAACGGTCTGCATACGTACCGTTACGACCTCATCGCCTTGACGATTATGCTGGCATGCATTCTTGCCTATGCGTACCCACTCTTTTCGTCGGGGATGGTCGTCTTTAGTGATATCGCTTTCGGTCTATCGTCCGACCGTTATATCGAAGAGATTTTTGGTGCCTGGAATGAACGATGGAGCACGACGACATTGTTGAATGTGCCTCGACTCGTCTTCATCGCACCACTGTATGGATTAAGTCTATTGTTCGGTGCATCTGGACCATTCTTAATCAAATCATTCATCTTGACGTTGCTCATCGTCTCGGCACTCAGCATGTATGCGCTCGTCAAACGACTTCATTCGATTTATATCACGAAACACTTTCAGTTGATGACACTCATGACATTCACGCTTGCCGGGCTCTTTTATGCGTTAAACCCGTGGATCATCACACGCATTCAACATATTTATCTCCTGTGCGGCTATGCGTTGTTCCCGTTCGCACTTCTACTCTTCTTTAACTTGTTCGACCCGAAATTCCGACGTCAGCTGGATCCAGACTTTTCGTTTAACAAACGACTCTCACCGAGAATTTGGATCGATGCCATCGGGTTGTCCGTTGTGTTCATGTTCATGTCTGCCGGAATCCATTACTTTTTCTTCTCAGCCATTTATATGGGCATCATGCTCGTTCTGATCATGCTCAAAACGCTTTGGAGCGAGCGGAAGACGCTATTGTTCAAATCGTATTTCTTCTACTACGTTCGCCTGATCACAGCGGTCGGGTTCGTGTTCATCTTGTTCAACGGCTACTGGTTCTTTATGTATGTCGGTTCCATCCTGTTCGGGGCCCAGGCGTCCCAACATAATATTAACGTCACCGAGACGTTGATGCTGTTCAGTCGAAACTCGTCGATTGAGAATGTGCTCTATACCATCAGTTATTGGTGGCCGATGTTCGACTTGCATACACTTCCACTGACGTTTTGGGTGGCCGGAGGAATCTTGCTCTTCTTCATCGGCATCGGTCTTCTCGGAAGCTACAAACGACCGATTCACCTATTCTTCGGCTTACTCGGCATCGGTTTGATCATCTTTGCGACTGGAACGTATGAATGGGTCGCGACAGCGTTCGTCGCGCTCGTCACGTACACACCGTTGATTGGTCCGATGTTCCGTGACCCGAACAAGCTCGTCGGTCTATTGATTGTCAGTTATAGTTTACTGCTCTCTCTCGGTATCGGAATTGTTGATGCCAGACAATCTAAAGCGATACCCCGTCCGCTCTATCGCGGTATCCTTTTCATCGGTAGTTTTGTCGCGTTGACGCTCTTTATTTATCCGTATCGCACCGTGTATATGGAGGGTTTTTATAAACCGGTCGACGTTCCTGAAGAATACGCGACTGTACAACAAGAAATCGATGGGAAGTGGCTACAGTTCCCCGTTGCCGATGAGATGACCCAGCCGATCACCGGGGTGGCGACACCGAGATGGAACGAAAATCCCGCACTCGGCGAGACGGTCAAACCGACCGGGGACTTCCACGTGTACAGTTCGCTTGAAAATACGGTGTTCCATCATGAAGGGTCGACACCTGCGATTCGTTATCTGTTTTCACTCTTACAATACTTGCTCGATACAGGACGTTCAGACGAGGCGAGTAACTTGATTAAAGTGTTCGGTGTCGACCAATTCGCATATCGAGATGAATATTTAGGGATGGAAGAGCGCCAGCAGTTCAACTTAGAGGTCCTCGCCTCGCAACGTGATTTACTGCGAACTCAACAAGTCGGTCTGTTCACTTTGTTCGATGTCGTCGCCCCGCTCACCGACCGAACCGTCCCACAGCTTATCGTGACGCCTTACGGAATCGACCGTTCCATCACATATGGAACGATTCCTGGATATGAGCAAGGAAAACAATCGATTTTATTCACGACTCAGCGACATAGTGACGACTTTGATTGGATTCGTCCGGGTGATGCGATTGAGATGATCGAACAAAAAGACATGCTGCTCAGTCAGGTGCCCGATGACTATTATTGGAAGCCGTTTGAGGCAATCGATTCCGCCAACCCGTTCCTCACATGGGGCAAGACCCTTTTCGCAAACAGTGACTGGCGTTGGTATCAACAAACGCAAGGGGTTAAAGATCCTGCGTTCGACCTTGATTTCGGAGACGGCGTCGGACTTTCCTTCGCTTCTGCTCGAATCGATGCCCCCCCTTACGAGCTCGATGACTTGTCGACGAAACAAGTCGCTTCATTCAATTCGATGCTCGAAGATGAGACATTCTTTAAAGCCGATAACCCGGATATCGTTGAGCTGTCACCTAACCCGTTGTCTTCGACGAACGACTTGCCACTGCTTCAAGCGGAAGTCGCCAAAGGAGATCCAAACTACATTTGGCAAGTCGCGAAGTCCGGCCTCTTACCAGCACTACCGAATAACGCGTATCGGTTCGATATTGTCGCATCGGGTCGAGGGGTCGACCGCTTGCACGTGAAAGTTCGCTTTTTCGATGCATCCGGGGAAGAAATCGACCAGACTTATGTCGTCGCTCCGAGAGATTCCGGGAATTTAGACGGAATTCACCTTCGCGGAGAATACGTGACGCCACGGGCTGCCGAGACGATGCGCATCGACTTATTGAGTTATCAAAGACCAGAACGAAAGACGTACTGGTGGATTCACGATGTTCAAATCGAGAGCTTCGAATCACATATGGTACCGAACACGTTCTCCATCACGAAAGAGACACCGCCGGGCCGCTATATCGGGTTCGCGCGTGTCTTGATGAATCAAAGTGGCGGACAGCTTGACGTCACGATCAATGACGACAAGCAAATCGTCGAAACGACAAGACAAACGGGGGCACGGCTCGAGTGGGTGCCGCTCGGAATACACGATGTCGATACGAATGAAACGACCATCACTGTCGAGAATACGGTCGGTTTCAATGCTATTCAAAACATCGTCTTCTTACCAGAGGAAGAATGGAAGGCGTTACAGCAGTCACTCCAAAACGTATTAGAACCTACGAACACCTTCATGGTTCTCGAAGGTGAACAAGATTTCGATTATAGCGGGACGATCCAGTCTGAGCGCAACTACCCGTCTCTCAGTTTCGGGAAAGGCGTCTCACTCACATCCGGTACGTTATCTCGTACAATCGATGTGGCAGAGCCTGGTGATTACCGTTTCCACATCAACCTGACACCTCCTGTTTCGACAGATGGGACGATTCGCTTACGCCTCTTGCAGGACGAAGAAGTCGTTCAAGAAGAGACGATTGGCGTCACGGCGATGCAGCAACTGCCTGATGTGAAAACGGATATCGGCACACAGACGGTCACGTATGACTCCTTGCGTCGTGATTTTCCATACCAACTTCAATCACTCGAAGATGTGCATCCGACATTGAAACGGTGGACACCGAATACATTCGAGATGGAGCCGGGATCATACACGCTCGAGTTGACCGTAGACAGTAACGTGCCGTCACGAATCGAGTTGGAGGACTTACGGAAGTTCGACCCGAACGAGATTGTCGTGACCGAACCACTCGCGACACCTGAAGCTGCCGCCACGTGTGCGACCTGTGTATCCATCACAGACGATATGTTCGAGTCGACGGTAGAAGATGACACGTTTGTCGCATCTTACGAACCGACCTGTTCCTGTGACTGGTATATCTTCGCCTCAGAACAAATCGAGGCACTCCCCGATCGCGAATATTTGGTCGCTTTTGACGCACGGAGCGAACAGATTCGAAATCGCCATGTGAAGATGTACTATCTCGACGAAGAACGTCGCGTGATCGGGACCGACTTCATTAGCGAAGTGGAAGAGTATCGGAAATCGACATGGAACCACTACGAACAGATTTTGATTCCACCAAAGGGAACCGACTCGATGCAGCTTCATATTTGGGCGCGTGGAAATGTTGAAAATGCAGGACGACTAGAGATGAAGAACTTGAACGTCGTCCGCTACGATCACCTTCTCCTGACCGACCAAGTGACCGTCGAGGAAGTGACAGAACGTCCGCTACTCACTACAACAGAAGCCGAACCTCTTGATGTGACGCGAAGTGTCATGAAGCGGACAGTCTCTCACGAAGATTCACTCGACCGCTTCACGTTAAACGACTCCCCATCTCCATTGTTCGAGCTCTCGACCAGTGAAGGAGCACAGCGCGGTGAAGTCGCATTGAATGGCGTGACACAACTGTACATGTCCTCTGAAAGTGACGTACAGGTAAATGCCGTCTTACGTCTCGTCTACTTCGCGGGCATGATCCTTCTGTTACTCGCCACACCTGTCTCGTTCTTCTTCTATTGGAATGCGCGGCAGGAAGAGCCGCTCCTCCGCCGAGTACGACAACGATTTAAGAAAGGGTGACGGCTCATGCTTCGGACTTTACTGCTCACGACTTTTTTGAGCTGCATGATGATTCTTAGCGCTTGTACGATGGGTGACGAAGACAGTGTGATTGAAGACAGACAAGGCAACACCCTATGGATTGCGCCATCTCATCAAGACCCTGAGGAACAGTATGTGCTACGGGAGGTGACACTTACTTCGTCGACGATTGTCGACGGGAAACCCAACCACCTTGATACACTGAACGTCGGAGATGTCATCACGATTGAATATACAGAGAAGGACTCTTCGATCGCTGAATCAATCACCCACGAATAAGCCCAAACGAAAGCCCACGTCCAATAAACGACGTGGGCTTTATGCGTGATGTGCGTTTATCGTCTTGCCCGACTGACAGCTCGCTGTCGTCGTAAAAGAAGGGCCATCGTCTTGAGGAACGCAATTGAGTCTTTCACGAGGTCGACGTGAGACCCTTCCCGCTCGATACAAGTCACCGGCTGTTGATAGACGCGGAGACGCTCTTTTTTGGCGGCGTACATCATCTCTAGATCGATGGCGAACCCACTCGTCGCGCTCAGGTACGGAAGTAACCGTGGAATCGCCCGGCGATTGATAATTTTGAGACCCGTCTGAGAATCCGACACACCTTCTGGTAGGAACGGTTTTGTAATCGTTCGTTTTGCGAAACTGACGAACTTTCGGACGAAGCTTCGGTCTTCAATCGTCAAATCTTTCGTCCCGATGACGATGTCATAGTAATCATTTTCCGCGATACTTAGCAGTTGAGCGATATCATCGACTTTAAACGAATTGTCCGCATCGACGAACACATAATATTCGCTCGAAATATGCGTCATCCCCTCGATAAAGAGACCTGCTTTTTTCGTATTCTGCTTTAACTCATACATCTTTAAATAATCAATTTTGAACAACGTGTCTGTCGCGTTCATGACGATGTCCCGATACTCCTGTAACAAGTGTTTCGACTGATCGGAAGAGGCATCGTCCACAAAGTAGATGGACCCGTGCAAATAATTCCGTTCAATCATTTTGGTAAGGGATGTCAAAAAAGCATGAATGTGTGAAAATCGTTTCTCTTCGTTGAAAATTGGTAATATAAAGGCTACAGTCCCTTTTTTTACAGCATATTCTGGATGAATGATATTTTGAATTTCAGCTAAAATTTCATCTGTGTATTCTTCTCTATAATAAAATATTCTAAATATCCCATTCCCTAACAATTGTTTGAAGGGGAAGTTTCCTTTATGTCGAATAACGTCATCAACCCACAGAATCGACGACTGGGGATGATACGTTCGTAGTGCTGCCGCTACGTTCAAACCCGTTTCATAGTCAACATAATCAATCACGTACACTTTAATTTGCTCTTTCATGGCACGAATGTCTGGTGAAATTTTCGGTTCAGATGATGTACCTGATTCAGAAATGATCAGTTCGTAGTGCGGAATAGACGAAGCATACGGAATATTTCGTTGTTGATCTGTAAAAATCACTACTTTACCTTTATCCATCACATTGTCCTCCTTTTAAGATTGACGAATTGAAAGAGGTGATTGTATGAAAGCTGTCATGAGTCGTTATTCGATTTTACTCATCTTCCCTGTTCTTGATGCGTTACTAAACATTATCAACTACTCGTATCATTTCTTCTTAGCCCGTGGTTTGACGAGTCAAGATTACGGTCTCTTAAACGCATATCTCGCCCTTCTCGGACTGTTACTCATCATTGGGAGTGCCGTCCAATGGATCGTCACCCGAAACTTAGGACAACAAATTGCGACCGATTATCGGTATATCGAACGGATTATCTTACTCGTCGCGATGGGTTTATCCAGTGTACTCTTTATACTTATCCCATATATTCTTCCTTTATCTAGGATTAACCTCTTTTTACTTGCAGTTACAGTATTTTTCCATATCCTCGTGTCATTTCGGCGTGGGGTCTTGCAGGCAAATGAACGATTTTATGCCCTCACCCTTTCTTATTACGTCGAAGCGATTGTGAAAGTGGGCGTCACGTGGATTTTTCTCGAACAACTGGATATCACGCTCGCTTTAATCGGGATTTTGATCGGCATGATTCTCACATATGGACTCAGCATCTGGCAAACTCATTTCCCAGAAACGGCTGGAGACAAACAGTTCCATGGCTTGTTTCAACTCATCCATGTGCAGATTGTCATGACACTTTTCTTCTCGGTCGATAGTTTACTCGTTACCTTATTCTTTCCATCGTTAGTCGGAGATTATTCCGTCAGTCTACGCTTTAGTCAGCTCGTCTTGTTCGTCTGTCTGTCGATTTTCCAAGTCCTTTTGCCACGTCTGAGCCGGGCGGCCGAGACGGATTCGTTCCTATCGTTTGAGCGCACCGTATTCCGATTATTATTGGCCGCCCTTGGCATCATCACCGTCCTATATTTCTTGATCATCCCGTCGGTTGTACCGATTTTCTTCGGTCAAGGATATGACGAGGCAGGCTATTTCGTGCGCTATATGATTTTCACCTATATCGGCATCATCATCGTGCAGTATGAGGCGATGTTGCAATTTATCTTACGAAACAATCGGTATTTGCGTTGGTATTGGGCGCTACTCTTCGTCTTTCTCGTTGCCTTATTCCTATTCCGGCAATCGATGGAGATCTGGCTTTTGGCACAAGCGGTCGTCTTACTCGGAGGGTCTCTACTCCTTCGTTTCCGCTTCCATTCTGAACGACGCCAACAATTAAAGGAGGAATCGTGATGAAACCCACTTTATTATGTCTCTCTTGGCGAGACATCAAACATCCGAAAGCAGGAGGAGCCGAAGTATTCACGCATGAGATGCTGGCTTACGTGGCCCCTCGTTACAACATCATCCATCTGTCCCCTCATATCGAAGGACGTGAGGATGAGGAATGGATTGATGGCGTTCGCTATATTCGCTCCGGTACAGATATGACGAGCATCTTAGAGGCACGGCGCTACTACAAAGCGCACGAAGAGGAAATCGATCTCGTCCTCGACCAAATGAATACACACCATTACTTTACGCCATTCTATGTGCCTGCGCATAAACGTGTTCTCTTCATCCACCAATTGACGCGTGAGATTTGGCGAATCAACCTACCACCTCCCGTGTCGTGGGTCGGGGCATGGACGGAAACGAGTCGTCTGCGTCTCTATCGGCAAAACGATGCCTTGACTGTCAGTCAGTCGACGGCAGATGACCTCGTCGCCGTCGGAATTCCAGAGTCTAATATCACGATTTTGCCGGAAGGACTCAACTTCACACCGTGGCCAGAAGAAGAATGGTTCGAGAAAGAAGAACATCCCACGTTCTTATACGTCGGGCGCATGTCCGCCTATAAAGGAATCAACGATGCCGTCAAGGCGTTCGTATCCATCAAGCGCGATTTCCCGACCGCACAACTGTGGATCATCGGGAAGAAGAACGAGGCGTACATTGCCGAACAACTTGATCCGATCACGCCTGAGGATGTACGGTCGGATATTCATTACTTCGGATTCGTCAGTGAAGAAGAGAAACTCGAACGCATGAGTCGGGCGACAGCCCTTCTCTTTCCGTCCCGTCGTGAAGGCTGGGGACTGACCGTCAGCGAGGCCGCTGCTGTCGGGACACCGACCATCGTGTACGATGCGCCGGGACTTCGGGACGCGGTTCAATATGGAAAACTCGGTTACATGACGATGGCACAGACCGCAGAGGCGCTCGCGCTCGAGATGAGACGCTGCTTGAACGATCACGATCATTATGAGGTCGTGAGGCGTGAGGCCCATGCATTTTCAAAAACACTGCAATGGAGTCGCACCGGCGCGGCATTTGAACAATGGTTGAATCAAAAGTTAGGAATCTTGATTCAGGAAGGGAGAACGTCATGATTGGAATTGCGATGTCTACGTATTGTAACGAGGAAATCATTCGGGAAACGATTCAGTCCATCCAACAACAAACGGCCGACTTTGTCTGTGTGATCGCAGATGACGGCTCGACCGATCGAACCGTCGACGTCATGCGAGAGTTGACTGTAGACGATGACCGCTTCATCATCCTATCGCTTCCTCACGGTGAGCGTGGCATTGCCCGTAAAGAGGCGATCGGTCGACTCCGTGAACTCAACGTCGATGTCTTATACGTCATCGATTCGGACATGGTGTTGACCGAGGGATTGTTGACGAGTTGCCTGCTTTACCTTCAACATCACGAAGAGGTCGGAGCGCTCGTCATCCCAGAAGAGGCCTATAGCACGTACACCAACTTTTTCTCCAAAGTGAAGGTGTTTGAACGGAATCTATTCCAAATCCCAGAAGAACGGATTGATGACCGCTCCATCGAGGCGGCACGCTTTTGGCGGATGGAAGCGTACGAGGCATCAGGCGGGATCAATCCTGCTCAAATCAGTTTTGAAGAGACGCAACCGACCATTCGTTACATCCAACAAGGTGGGATCATCCGTCGCGCCACCTTCACCGCGGTGAAACATAACGAGAAGGAAGTGACACTCCAAAATCTACTCGAGAAGAAGCGCTATTACTTCCAAGTGATGCCGCAAACGCTCGAGACAGAGGAAGGTGGGTTCCGGAAGGCACTCGCTCGCTGGTATTTCTTCAGACCGGTGCTCTATCATCCGTCCAACCTCAAAAAATATAGACGACACCCTGTATTAACATTAGGGGTCGCCTACATGTATCTTCGATTAACGATGATTGGGGTATCGCAACTCTTTACCCACAAGTTCGGGAAGAACGATCCCGTGACTGATACAAAATAAATTCTCCGTATTGCGTCGGGATGACGAACCGTTTCAGCTCGCTCGTCTCCCCTGATTCGAACGGGACGACAAGATTTTCCGAGCTGACTAAGTCTCCACTCTCATAAAACAGACAGTATGCCTGTCCAAGATCGTCTAGAAACTCCGTCAACATGTCTGCGACTCGATACTTATTCGTCTTCATGTTGACGGCTTGTTGACCGACATCCTTGATGACGCGGATCACATATTCATCGATTTTCATCGGTTTTGTCATGATGCGCTTGACGTTTCCATAGTTGACGGCCGCGATCAACGTATGGGTATGTGTGTAGTCCGTCAATACGATTTGATGAATGAGCGGGAACTTTTTCTTCACATACGATAATAATTCGACCCCGTCCGTATGGGGAAGTCTTAATTCGGTGATGACGACGTCGATGTCGCTCGATTCTAAAATCTCAATCGCTTCCGTCGCTTCCGTCGCTTCAAAAATGAGTTCTCCTTCTTTCATCAACAGACGAGCCAACGTCTTTCGCGTATGCTCGTGCGGTTCGACGAGTAAGTAATTTGCCATGTTGTGTACCTCCGAAATTTTAATCGAGAAAGGGTGTCACGAAATGAAACTACTCTTACTATCAGGTGGATCTGGAAAGCGTCTATGGCCACTTTCAAACGATATTAACTCGAAACAGTTCATTCGATTACTTGATGACGGTCAAGGTGCCAAACAATCGATGATCGAACGGGTCTTCTCCCAACTAAGTGACATGCAATTAGATCGGGATGCCTTTATTTTAACAAACGCGCATCAACGCGATGCCATCGTTTACCAAATCGGGACCGACGCCAATATCATCACCGAACCGAGTCGTCGAGATACATTCCCTGCCATCGTGCTCGGTGCTAGTTATTTGAACGAACAACGTGTCGACCCGGATGAGACAGTACTCGTGATGCCGGTCGATGCTTATGTCGACCTTCGCTTCTTTGAATATTTCCCTCAAGTCGATGAAGCGGTACAAGCGAGTGACGATGCCTTACATCTGATTGGGGTCACTCCCCTCCACCCGACATCGAAATATGGATACATCGTCCCAGACGAAACGGCTCAAATCTCCTCCGTTCGCTTGTTCCAAGAAAAACCGACTGTCGATGTGGCGGAACAGTTGATTGAACAAGGCGCATTATGGAACTGTGGAATCTTCGCTTGTAAGTTGCACTTGTTGCTCGATGAACTGACGGAGCGAAACTTACCGACGACATATTCAGAACTCACGACCCGCTACGATGATTTAGAAAAAACGTCGTTCGACTATGCCGTCGTGGAACATGCGGAGTCCGTGTTCGTCCATCGTTACGATGGGGATTGGAAGGACCTAGGAACATGGAATACCTTGACCGAAGAAATGACGTCCACTACCCACGGTCAGGTTGATTTGTTCGAGTCGACGAACACACATGTCATCAACGAGTTGAATCTTCCGTTGATCGGAATCGGGCTCGAAGATCTCGTCGTCGCCGTCAACGCGGACGGGATTCTCGTCTCGACGAAAGATGCGACGCCGCAGTTAAAAGATTATCTAGCCTCCTCTGACGACTATCCAAAGTTCAAATGGAAGCGCTGGGGACAATCGGAAGTCATTCATCACGAAACGCTCGCGGACGGTCATCACAGTGTGACGCGACGAATGCTCGTCCAGGCAGGGAAAGAACTCAGCTATCATTATCACGAAGCGACCGATACGATTTGGACGATGCTTCAAGGAACGGCGACCGTCACAATTGACGGACAATCGTTTGAGGCGAAGCCGACCGACGTCATATCGATTCAACGCGGTGCGGCTCACACGCTCAAAGCTCACGAAGACGTCGTGTTCATCGAGGTTCAGTATTCAAACGATTGGACACTCGACGATGCTTGTCCTGTGCCGTCTCCACTTGATAAACAGTATTGACGCGATGCGTTGTTGGAACAGGGACTTCACTTGTGACGATTTCCACCTTTCCGGTGAACAAGTGAGGTCCTTTTCCTTTTGGAACGAAATAGTGCTCTCCTGCTCGGATGGCTTGGACGCCGTCTTCACCTTGCACGAACCCTTCACCCGAAACGACCGAGATCAATCGGAACGTTTCCGATTGTTCTAAAATCGCGGGGGTGCCATTCACTTGGTGTCGCATGATTTTGAAAGATGGTTTTGAAATCAATTCGGTCGTCAACGCATCTTTTAAATCTGTCCGTACGAGTTCGTCTGTCCGACGATCCGGAATGTTCATCACTTCCACGGCTTTCTCGATATGAAGCTCACGAAGACGACCCGTGTCATCCACTCGATCAAAATCGTAAAGACGATATGTCCGGTCACTCGTCTGTTGAATTTCAAGCAACACGACACCCGGACCAAGAGCGTGAACGGTTCCGCTCGGGATGTAAATGAAGTCACCTTTTTTCACGGCTTGCGTCTTTAGACGAGTCACCCATTCTTTTTGTTGCACACATGTATATACCTCTTGTTTCGTTCGGAACGTATGACCGACGATAATCTCGGCATTCGGTTCTGCGTCTAATACGTACCAACATTCTTCTTTCCCAAACTCCTCTTTTTCGAGACGTTGCGCCTGCTCATCGTTCGGATGAACCTGTACCGATAAATAGGCACGCGCGTCGAGTAGTTTGACGTGTAACGGAAACGTCGCGAATGGATACGGACCGAATAACTCTAAACGGTAGGCATCCCATAAATCCGCGAGCGTCTGTCCTACATATGGTCCATTTTCAAATGTAGTCATTCCACTAGGATGTGCGGATGCCGCCCAACATTCGCCAATCTTCCCTTCCGGTAACGAAAGATGAAATAAAGTCTCTAGCTGACGGCCACCCCAAATACGTTCTTTAAACACCGGTTTGAGTTTGTACATATGTGCTGCGTTTCTCAAAAAGAAGAAACGACTCCCCCTTCCTGTATTTTACCTAGATATACCCTGAAAAAGGGAGAAACTATCCAATTTATGAAGAGGGATATGTGAACATTGAAAAAACCTCACGAGCTCTACCCGAAATCAAGGCGCCGTGAGGTTTCATCTTCCTTATTTGATTAATTCGAGTTCGACCGGGATGTTCTCTTCCACCGTTTCACCCTTCAAATGATTGATTGCCGCTTCTACACCCAATTTACCAATCTCAGCTGGTTTTTGAGCAACCGTTGCTGCCATCGTCCCACCTTCGACCGCTTTGACCGCATCGTCTGTTGCATCGAATCCGATGACTTTCACGTCACTCATTCCAGCCGCTTCAAGTGCTTGAACAGCACCGAGTGCCATCTCATCGTTATGTGCGAATACAGCGACGATGTCTTTATTATCTTGTAAAATATTCTCCATGACCGTTAATCCTTCTGCACGGTCAAAGTTTGCAGATTGTTTTGCCACGACTTCCAATTTCCCATCGATTGCTTCGTTGAATCCTTGTCCACGGTCACGTGTCGCTGACGCTCCCGGAATCCCTTCGAGTTCGACGACTTTTTGACCTTCGCCTACGAGTTCGACCATATAGTCACCCGCCAACTGTCCACCTGCGACGTTGTCTGAGGCGACGTGTGCGACCACTTCACCAGTCTCTGCGTTACGGTCTACCGTAATGACCGGAATACCCGCGTCATTTGCTGCTTGTACCGCTGCGCCGACTGCTTCTGAATCTGTCGGGTTGATGAGAATCAAATCCATTCCTTTTTGAATCATGTCTTCAACGTCATTCACTTGTTTTGCGGCATCGTTTTGTGCGTCCGCCACTGTCAACGTCGCATCCATTTCGTTCGCCTGTTCTTCTGCGCCTTCTTTTAATGCGACGAAGAACGGGTTGTTTAATGTCGAGATGGATAAGCCGATTTCATAATCCCCATCTTTCGTTTCCGTCTCAGACGTTGACCCCGGTTGTTCAGTCGAGCAAGCTGCCATCAGTACCATTGTCAGTGCGAGTAGCCAAGCTGTCCATTTTTTCATGTTCCGTTTTCCCCTTTCGCGTATTACGCGTTTTGTCGACGATCAAGCAATACTGCAAACAATATAACTGCACCTTTTACGACGAGTTGGAAGAAAGATGATACGCCGAGAAGGTTCAATCCGTTGTTCAACGTGCCAATGATCAGTGCCCCGATCAATGTTCCGACAATCCAACCTCGACCACCCGCAAGGCTCGTTCCCCCGAGAACGACCGCCGCGATGGCATCGAGTTCATATGACGTTCCTGCTGTCGGTTGTGCGGAGTTGAGACGTGATGTCAAGATGATGCCCGCGAGTGCAGCAAGCATACCCGATAGCGAATAAATCATGATTTTGACTTTATTGACGCCAATCCCCATCAATTTTGCCGCTTCTTCATTTCCACCGATCGCGTACGTGTGACGACCAAATGTCGTCTTTTTCAAAATGAAATAAAGAACACCGAACGCGAGTAACATCGTCAATGCCGGCACCGGTATAATCCAGAAGTAGCCACGTCCGAGCATCTCGAACCACCCAGAATTTCCGAGACCAGTAATCGGTCGCCCATCCGTATAGACGAGCGTCAAACCTCGGTAAATCGTCATCGTGGCCAATGTCGCGATGAACGGCGCCACTTTCCCGTATGTGATGACTGCCCCGTTAAAGGCCCCGAGAACGGCACCCGCAATCAAGCCAAGTGCAACGGCCATGACCGCATGTTGACCGTCCACCATCATGCCTGCCACTAGTGCAGAGGCGAGCGCTAAAATCGACCCGACCGATAAATCAATCCCACCTGTCAAGATGACGAATGTCATCCCGAAGGCAATCAAGGCATTGATGGAAACTTGTCGAAGTACGTTAAAAATATTATTTAATGATAAAAATCCAGGTTCGAGCGCGGTCACGACGACGACGATGACGAGTAGACCAAACAGCGGTCCTAACTTTTGTCCCCATCCGAGTCGACCCGGGCGCTTCAGTGCAGTCGTTGCTTTCAATTCCATGTCATTGCCCTCCTGTCGCATACGTCATTACTTTTTCTTGCGTCGCCTCTTCTTTTGTGAGCGTTCCGGTCACAACACCTTCCCGCATGACGACGATTCGGTCACTCATCCCGAGCACTTCCGGTAAATCGGAGGAGACCATGATGATGGCGACACCTGACTCCGCAAGATCACTCATGATATTGTAAATTTCTTTCTTGGCACCGACGTCGACTCCACGGGTCGGTTCATCTAAAATCAAGACGTCCGGCTCGACACCTAACCATTTACCGAGCACAATCTTCTGTTGATTCCCACCGGACAACGACTTCACTTTTTGCTCCATCGAATGATGCTTGACCCGCAGTTTTTGTAAGTATGTCTCGGCGAACGTTGCTTCTTGTTGTTTGGAGATGACCGACCCTTTCGCCCGTTTATCGAGTGTCGGGAGTGACAAGTTTTCTCTTAGTGAGAAGTCGAGAAGCAAGCCCTCTCCTTTTCGGTCTTCTGTCAAAAAGGCGATGCCTTGTTTGATGGCGTCTGCCGGAGTCTTGATTCGAATCGGTTTCCCGTTCAATTTGATAACTCCCCCCTTGTGGGCGTCTGCCCCAAATAGGGCACGCATCACTTCAGTCCGTCCTGCGCCCATCAATCCGGAGAATCCGACGATTTCACCAGCTTGAACATTGAATGATACGTTGTGGAACCGGTTACCTATTAAATCATCTACTTCGAGCACGACATCCCCGAGCGTTGCCGTGCGCGTCGGATATCGTTCACCAATCTCGCGTCCGACCATGTCGCGTACGGTTTCCTCAAAAGAAGTGTCCGAAATCATACGTGTCGAGATGGACTGTCCGTCCCGAAGTACGGTGATTCGATCACACAAGTCGAAAATTTCTTCCATGCGGTGCGAGATATAGATGATGGACACACCTTGATCCCGTAGAGCCCGTGAGACGGCGAAGAGCGCCTGAATTTCGCGATCGGTCAAGGCGGCCGTCGGTTCGTCCATGACGATGACTTTCGCATCTGTCATGAGTGCCTTGGCAATCTCAATCATCTGTTGCTGACCGACCGATAAGTTGCGCGCCACTTCATCGACATCCATGAAGACGTTCAATTCTGCCAAATATTCACGAGCGCGTCGTGTCATTTCCTGCTGTTTGACCATCCCGAACGGCCCCGTCAGCTCCCGACCCAAAAATAAGTTTTCCGTTACCGTCATCTCCGGTAAAATGTTGAGCTCCTGATGGATGAAGGCAATCCCTTCTTGCTCCGCTTCTTTTGGGTGTTTGAATTGACGTTTCTTCCCATCGATGAGGATGTCTCCTTCATCTTGAGCATGAAGACCGGTCATCACTTTCATCAACGTTGACTTGCCTGCTCCGTTTTCCCCCATGAGCGCATGAATTTCTCCGGGCAATAGTTCGAAGTCGACCCCTTTCAAGACGGAGACCGGACCGAACGACTTATGGATGCCTTTCAACTGAATGTGCATCGAAATCCCCCCTTAAAAAATGACCCCGGCGTGTAAGATGACGTTCGCGTAAGGTGTCGCTTCCCCAGTTCGAATGACCACTTTTGCTTTTGCGACCTCCCGTTTGAAATCTTCATGCGAACACATGTCGATGCTTGTGTATCGTTCTTTCAGTGAATCTGCAATCGTTGTGTTGTGTGTGAGAATCTCTTCGGCAATCGTGATGCGCTCTACGACCAAATCCGATTCGACGACATCAAGTACCTCAAGAAAGGAAGGTTCTCCGATTCGGAGGCTAAGGTCGACACGCTTCACCCCGTCTGGAATCGGGAGTCCGCAGTCTGCGATGACGACGCGATCCGTATGCCCGAGATCGGCAAAGGTTTTTGCTAAATGACTGTTTAAAATCCCATGTTTTTTCATCACACGCGCTCCAATCGTTGTTGTACATCTTCTCGTGTCGGCATACCACCTTGTGCGCCAAACCCTTCGACACTCATACCGGACGCGACTACGGCAAACCGTACGGCCGTCTCTAAATCCTCTTGTTCGATGAGGGAGACAGCGAGCGCACCGTTGAACGTGTCACCGGCTCCTGTCGTGTCGACGACGTTCGCTCGGATAGCTGGCACATGCCGCACTTCTCGTCCGTCATGGAATCGAACACCTCGGACGCCCTCCGTGACGAGTAATTTGTTAGGATATCGTTCAAGCACTTCGTCCACGGACAATCCCTTAAATAAATCCCGGCATTCATGTTCGTTCGGCGTCAAATACGTGACGTCTTCAATCACTTCTGGCGGGAGCGGTTGCGACGGTGCGGGATTGAGTAGTACCGGAATCCCTTTTGCTTTACAGTAAGTGGTCACTTGCTGCACGGTCTCGATTGGAATCTCGAGCTGCAAGAGTACGAACGACTGCTCATCGAGTAGCTGATCTAGTTCCTCGTCCGTGAAGATAACTTGCTTGTTCGCTGATTGGACGACGACAATCGAATTATCTGCTTCCGCCAATACGATGTGTGCCGTCCCCGTCACTTCATTCGGTATGACCCGAACGTGCGCAACATCGACACCATACTGTTTGAAGTTCTCAACAATCTGCTGGCCGAATGGATCGTTCCCTACACAACCGACCATCTGCACGGCACTTCCTAACTTAGAAGCAGCGACTGCTTGGTTCGCACCTTTCCCTCCTGGAACGGTACGGAACGACTCGCCGATGACGGTTTCCCCTGCTTGCGGACGTTTGTCGGACGTGACGACAAGGTCCATCGATATACTGCCAATGACAACAATGCGTTTCATTCTTTATTTCTCCTTCCGCTTTGTCGTTTGTCTTTCAAGTAACGTGACCGGTAACAGCATCTCTCTCGGTCGTGTGTCTTTTTTCTCAATCAAATCGAGCAATCGTTCTGTCGCCACTCGCCCCATCTCATAAATCGGTTGAACGATGGTCGTCAGCGGCGGAGACGTCATCTCCCCTAGTTCGATCCCGTCATATCCGATGACCTGTAGTTCTTCCGGGACACGAATGTTTCGACGAACTGCTTCCTGCAATACCGCGGCTGCAATCACATCGTTCGCTGCAAAGATGCCATCGAACGGCCACGCATGATCGAACAGCTCTTGGGACGCTTTCAAGGCATCTTTAAACGTGAACGTGGACTCGGTCATCCCGACGAGTTTGTCTCCTGCCACTTCGACAAATCCTTCGGTCCGACGTTTGACCGTCTTGAGATGATCAGGTCCGGCAATATGTGCCAGTCGTGTCGCACCGCGTTGTAACAACGTATCGGCTGCCAACTTTCCTCCCTCATAACCATCCGATACAACGGCATCAATCCCAGCCTTCACAATTCGGTCGAGCGCGACCATCGGTAAATCCAACGTCTCATAATTCGGATTATGCGAATGGTTCGTCGTGATGATCAGCCCATCGACATGCATCGTCTGCAAGGCGACCAAATATGTCTGCTCTTTTTCGAGTTGTTCGTCTGTGTTGCATAAGACGACTTGATACCCATGCTGATTGGCGACATCCTCAATCGCCCGAGCTAGCTGTGGAAAGAACGGGTTTGTTATGTCTGGCATGATGAGTCCAATCAAGTTCGACGATTTTTTATAAAGCGAACGAGCGACTCGGTTCGGCGCGTAATTCAGTTCTGCAATCGCCTTTTCGACCGCTTCTTTCGCCTCTTCGCTCACATATCCGCTCTTATTCATGACGCGTGATACGGTCGCCACTGAGACGTTCGCATGTTTTGCCACTTGTTTGATGGTCGCCATTTGACATCCTCCGTTCTGGAAACGCTTACAAAACCATCTTAATGTGTAACCGGTTACATATCAAGGGGTTTTTATGATTTCATGAAAAAACACATTGAAACAGCGCTTCAATGTGTAGAGAATGTCGGATTGAGTTGGACATAGACGAGACATTCTACCGTCCGTCCATCGAGTCGGGTCAATTCTTGCGTCTTCGTGAACGCATAGGTGAACCCACATTTCTCAACGACGCGTCGGGATTGGTCATTGAAGCTGAAATAGCCGCACCAAATCCGCTCCAGCCCTAATGCTTCGAATCCAAATCGAATCATCGCCTGAACGGCTTCCGGCACATAGCCGTTCCCCCAATAATCGGGGCTGAGCACATAACCGATTTCACGTTGAGCCTCATGTTGAATCGTAGGGTCTGGTCTTCGGTCGTGTAATCCGATGCTGCCAATCACTTGCCCGGTTTCTTTCAACGCGATCGCCCACACGTCTTTTTCCTCAACAAACAGTCGAATGACATCTTTCGTCTCTTCAACGGATTCATGTGGCGCCCAACCTGCCATCGGTCCGACACGTTCGTCTTTGGCGTAACGATACATATCCTCTGCGTCTTCTAGCGTAAATGCTCTTAAGATCAATCGTTCTGTCTCCATCTTGATCATACAAACCCATCCTTTTCCTTCAAGTTGTTTCTTTCCCCGACCTAATGGGAAAACGTTAGGCGAGGAGGAATGAACATGCCATTTGACTATGATTTAAATTTTGATGAAATCGACTTCCGAAAACAACCCGAACTGTACCGAGTCGGGCGTGGTGAACAAGGGGTACTACTCGTCGAACCGTATAAAAGTGAGATTTTGCCCCATTGGCGATTTAAAACGCCAGAGATCGCCAAGCAATCCGCTGAAGAAATCATGGAATTGTTTGAAGCGTATCGCGCAAACGATGATTTCGTCGGAATGGACATGGCCCGAAAGTTCATCCAAATGGGCTACACGCGAGCCCGACGCTACGCCAATTATAAAGGTGGTCGTAAATATAAAGAAGACGGTGACATCCACGAGCGCGAAATCGACGAAGAAAAAGCAGAGTCTGCCCGCATCTTCAAAACGTATTGGGATCAACTCCGTGCCGATGAGGATTATTTGCGACGTAAAAAGGCACATCAGAAACAATATGGTTAATCGCGCACCATCACTTGAAACGGAACCTCATTCCGCTCAAACGATGTGATGGTATGAAATCCAAGCGTTTCATATAGGTGAATCGCACGCTCGTTGAAAGAGGCGACCGTTAGACGGAGCGGTTTCCCTCGTTCCGCCGCTCTCTTTATGACGTATTCCACAAACGATTGTCCGCGTCCTTTACCCGTCAAGTCAGGTCTCATCCCAAATCCAATGTCCGTGAAGTCTGACGAATACGGATATGTCGGATTGGGCACTTGAGCCGGTGAACCGATGCAATAAAATCCAATCAGCTCATGATCCTCTAACATCGCCTGATATGTCATCAACTCGTCAATCCCCTCTTCAGAAGGCGACTGATTATAAAAGTCATAAGGAGCTCCGTATGTCCATTCTTGAATTTGACTTGCCCATTCACGCGTCATCGGTCGGTGATGCATTCGTCTCCCCTCCGTACTCTTTTCACGATTACTATGTAAAAAAGATGAGGTCGCCCCCATCTTTATTTTCGAGTCCATTCTGCCGTCATCGCCACGTCTGCTGCATGCATCAGATTATGAATCGGACAGCGTGCTTCGACAGCCTTCCTTAATGCTTCGATTCGCTCATCCGATTCGGTCGTGTCCAATACAACTTTCATATGAGTCGACTCGAAATAAGTTCGGACACCTTCCATCCCTTGGAATCCTCGTGGATCGAGCGTTCCTTCTGTTACGAACTCGACCCCTTCGTAATCAAAGTTTAAGTCCTGTGCGGCATACGCAATCATGATGGTCGTACAGGACGACTGGGCACCGAGAAGATACTCAAGCGGGTTCGGTCCTTTGTTCGTTCCACCGAGTCGTTCCGGCTCATCTACGATAAATGGGGTGTGCTCACCTACACGTACAGTCGTCTTGACGCCTCCGGCTTCTCCCTCGGCGCGCATCGTCACTAACGGTCTTTCTGACATGTTCCATCCTCCTCTCCATAATCAAACACCTCTATGTTCCCTTTATTTCGGGCCATGTAACGCCTCGTCATAAATCGCATAATCATTTTTTCCGTCCTGCTTGATTTGGTACATCGCTTGGTCCGCTTTATGAATCAGCGTATCCAAGTCCGTCCCTTGGTCCGGCGCATGACTGACCCCAATACTTGCCCGGATTGGTATCGTCACATCCGACGTTCTGTATGGATTCCGATTCAACGTCATCTGAAGTTCGTGAATAAATGCGAGTACTTCAGATTCCGTCAGATTGACTAAGTAGATATAAAACTCATCGCCTCCGACACGAGAAGCCAAGCCGACGTCTCGCGTTGATGCTTCTAACAATCCACCTAAATGCGTTAAGAAATGATCGCCCTCTTGGTGACCATACGTATCGTTGACCGCTTTGAAACCGTCCAAATCAATAATCAATAAAGATAATCTTGAGGAACTTAGTAACGCATGGTCTGCCTGTTCATAAAACGCACGTCGATTGGTCAACTTCGTCAGTGGGTCATGATAGGCAAAGAAACGGATTGTTTGCTCGGCTTCTTTGAACGAATGAACGTCTCGAATGATAATCATCCCATGGATTGTTCGATCGATATCAACAAAGTCCCCATCAATGACGACATATCGCTCTTGCCCGGATTTCGTCATAATCTTCGTCTCGAACTCTAAAAACTTTTTGCGAGTCTGGAAATGTTGATGATAATGTTCCATCCACTCTGCCTTTTTCTTTTCCGGTAATAAATCGACAAAGCGTTCATTTACGACACGGACTGTATGAAATAGCGTTCGTGCGGCCGGATTCGCACTTTCCACTTTTCCATCGGGATCAATCAACAAGATGGCAGATGGATTCAAGTTATACAGTGTCCCGTATCGCTTCACGTAAGAGGTCAAGAAATCCAAACGATTCATTGCGATGACGAGCGCCACTGCCCATACGAGCCCTCCATACATATAAGAGTACGGCGGAATGAACCCACGGAATTGAAAATAACCGAAGACAACATCCCATAACAATACGACATTCGCCGTCCAAAAAAGCATGCGCAACACGCGTTGGTGTTCTCTTCGTTCCGCACGTTTGAGAGCATAAAAAATGAGACCGATGATCAATATGTGAAAGATGTTCCCGACGGTCAGCGTAATCAAATAAGAAGCGTTGAACTCGGGATAAATCCAAATCCCCACTTGCTCAAACTGTTGACTGTTGATGATGTTCTCTCGCCGGATATACGTCAACATGACGGGAATCAGCGGCAAATAGACGACCCAAGGATACAGCCACTTCGGTGCCTTTGCTCCGACGCCTGTGATACTTAATATGAAATGAACAGAAAAGATAAAGATGAAGATGCCGGCATTCCCAAACCAATACGCAATGAGTGCCGGACTGTATTCAATCGGAGAAAGATGGCGGACAAATTCAGCCAAGAAGAGCATCGAATAACCGAACACAAACAGGCTCAGCAAACGATGCTCTACTTTATTCGGATTTCGTTGAAAGACATCTAGTGCTAAAAAGCCGAGCAAAAATGACGGTAACAAATAGACCGCCAGATAAATAAACATCTCGGTCATGCGGGACCTCCTCACCTGTTCGTATTCTTCTATTTCGTTATTCTGCGTTCTTTTCCCTCTTTAACGCGACAAAAAACGGGATGGTTCACATCCCGTTCTTGATGTCACATACTTATAGCGTTTCTTCGATCGGGGTATCCCCTTTGATCAAATCGATTGCTTTGTTCTGTGCGTTTGAATGGTTATGAAGGACGTGCACCAAGAATGATGCCACGTCTTCGCGTGGAATCTCTCCACTTCCTTCGAATTGCGTGTTCACTTTGCCCGTTCCCGCATCATCTGTCAACGCGCCCGGACGAACAATCGTGTATGTGAGTCCACTCTGTTCGAGTAAGCGATCGGCATGATGCTTCGCTACGTAGTACGGCTTCATCGAATCTGGCCAAGCTGAGCGATCCTCTGCTTTCAAGGCGCTGACCATGACGAAGTGTTTGATGTTCCCGTTCGCTTGTGCTGCTTCGATACTCTTCGCTGCACCATCTAGGTCAATTAAAAGGGTCTTGTCTGCTCCAGTGCTTCCACCAGAACCGGCTGCGAACACGATGACATCCATCCCGTCGATTGCCTTTTCCAAGTCCGCCACTGAACCTTCGAGGTCACCGAGTACGGCGTTGTATCCTTTTGACTTGAAGTCATTGAGTTGCTCTTCTTTACGCACCATCGCTGTGACGTGATGCTTCCCTTCATTGTGTAACTTTTCCACCAATTGATGGCCAATCTGGCCGTTTGCACCGATTACAAATACGTTCATCTGTCTTCCTCCTCAAGAATTAAATTCAGAGACAAGCGAAACGCCGGGTAGCCGTTGCTACGTCCGGTGCAGAAGCAATGGCAGAGATGACGGCAACGCCGTCTGCCCCGTCATGAATGATGGAAGGAACATGCTCCGGAAGAATACCTCCGATCCCCACAATCGGAAGCTGTGGGTATTGTTCACGGACTTGTTGAATCAGTTCAGTGCCGCGCACATGTCCCGCATCCAATTTGCTTTTCGTCGCGTGAATCGGGCCAATCCCGACATAATCTGCAAACGGAAGAGCCGCACTTACTTCCTCCATCGTATGGACCGACACCCCTAACCATTTGTCAGGGCCTAACTTTGCACGGACCCATTCGGCAGGCAAGTCGTCTTGTCCGACATGCACACCGTCTGCATCAATCGAGATTGCCAAGTTCACATCGTCATTGATGATGAATGGAACATTCGCTTGTCGACATACCTGTTGGAGCGTCCTTGCCATTGCTTCTTTTTCATCTCCATACAATGCATCTTTACCTTTTTCGCGAAATTGAAAACATGTCACACCACATCGAAGTGCCGTTTCGAGTGTCCCCACCAAATCAGATGTATCCGTCGTCCCACACACAAAATAAAGACGAAGTTGCTTAGCGAGCGCTTGTTTCGTACATGACGTCAACGGTAACCACCTCTTCTTTCGCTAAACGATGTCCCCAATGATTTGTCGGTCCATGTCCCTGTCCAATCGATAATCCGTGCGTGATTGCCTGATGGATAAATTGCTTCGCGTCCGCGACAGCTTGACGAAGTGTCTTTCCGTATGCCAGCTCAGCCGTCAAAGCTGCAGAGAACGTACATCCCGTACCATGTGTGTCTTTCGTCCGAACGCGGGGTGCGCTCACTTGAAACACTTCAGATTCGGACACAATCAAATCGACGGCCTTCACACCTTCCATATGTCCACCTTTGATGATGACGACATCGACACCGAGTGCCCGAATCAATTGAGCGGCCTTCATCTGATCTGCCTCCGTTCGAATCTCGATTCCGGCCAATACCTCTGCCTCAGGGATATTTGGCGTCACGACCGTCGCATATGGCAACAGCTTCGTCCGAAGTGCCTCGATCGCACTAACTTGTAACAGAGAAGCGCCCCCTTTCGCCACCATGACAGGATCGACGACGACGTGTTGGAAACGATGACGTTCAAGTGCTGCGGCTACCGCTTCAATTCGCTCCGCATCTACCAACATACCTGTCTTACATGCTGTAATCTGAAAGTCATTGGCCACTGCATCGATTTGCCGAGTGATCATTTCCGGGGAAATCGCTTCAATCCCGTGCACACCAAGTGTGTTTTGAGCCGTAACCGCGGTCAACACACTCGTCCCGAACGCACCGAGCTCTTGAAATGTTTTTAAATCGGCCTGAATACCAGCTCCGCCCCCTGAATCAGATCCTGCAATCGTCAAGACTTGTGGTCTCATGAGGTCGACACCTCGATTCGATTCGTCGGGATTGTATATTGCGTCAATTGATGGAGGGCATTTAAAAAGTGAATCGGAAAATCTCCTGGTCCTTCTGCCCGTTCACTCGCCAACTCCCCGCAATAGGCATATCCTGATACAGCTGTCACCGTCGCCTTGAGGGCATTCTTTTCGACCGCTAGACATGCTCCGACGACCGCACTGAGTAAGCATCCCGTACCGGTCGTATCGGTCATCCGCTTTGTCCCCCCATGAACTTCTATGACGACACTTCCATCGCTGACCATATCCTCTTTTCCGGTCACGGCGACGACACATCCATATCGTTTCGCCGCTTCGAGTGCCAATTGACTTGGTTCATACGCCCCGTCACCCGCATCCACACCTCGTGCCGTCCAATCAACGCCAATCAATGTCGCGATTTCTCCTGCATTCCCACGAATGACCGATACACGGACGTGGCGAAGGATCCGCTCGACGACATCTCGACGAAACGACGTCGCCCCGACACCGACCGGATCGAGTACAATCGGACATCCCGCTTCATTCGCCGCCTGTCCCGCACGAATCATCGTCGCTTCAGTCATCGTGCCGAGTGTCCCGATGTTTAACACGAGCGCATCGCTCACAAACGTCATCTCTGCCACTTCTTCAATCGCATCTGCCATGACGGGAGAGGCACCGATGGCGAGCAGTCCATTCGCCGAAAAGTTGGCGACGACCGTGTTTGTGATGTTGTGGATCAACGGTTCCTGCTTTCGAATCTCACTCCAAATCTCATGTCTCATTGGTTGACCTCCTGTGACAACGTCCAAGATTCAAGCGTCCATGCCATTTCCCAGAAGGCGACTTCGTAATAGCAACTCTTCAAGAAGAGTTTTGTGTAACGAAGCCGTTCTTCTTCTGTCGCTTGTCCAGCCAATTCATCCAACCGATCAATCTGTTCTTCCACCAACTCACGGAACCACTCCGAACCGTACGTCGCAATCCAAGCTGAATAAATCGGATGTTCGGGTCGTTTGTCTTTTAAGCGTTCACCGATTTCGTAATACACCCAATAACACGGAAGGATTGACGCCAATACGTCACCGAGTGTCGGTCCTGCCTGTTGCATATGAAGCGCATACGCGTAAGCGGTCGGTGCCGGCTCGAATGTCGCCAGTTCAACATCCGTCACATTGAGCATCGTAAAGAACTCACGATGAAGTGAGAGTTCCGCCTCGATTGTGTGTAAGGCATGTGTTAAAAAGCGACTCGATAGTTCCATTGTCGGTGCGAGCGTCGCCCCTTTGGCCTGCACTTTTGAGAATTGATTCAAGTAATACGAATCTTGCATGACGTAATGTCTAAACTTTTTCTCATCGAGTGTTCCTTCTCCGAGTGAACGAACGAACGGATGATGAAAGCTTGCTTCAAACAATCCATCCGCTTCCTGACGTAAGTGATCTGTAAATTTCATAATAACTCCCCCTTATAACAGATAAAAAGACGCCGCCTCCCATAACGGAAGCGGCGTCTCGAACAGTCATATCTAGGTGAAGCCATATGAGTCGTCTCGCCCACTTCCCTACGCTAGCGTGAACTAGATCAGGTTCGAAGGGTCTGGACCTTGTCCATCTCAGCCGCGTGACGCGACTCCCCTAGTGGCAAACATTATGAAATTCAGTCGTCTTCGACCACATTCTATCAATCTTTTGATCAATTGCAAACCTTTTCCTACTCGGTCGGTCAAGACACGAAGATTTTCCTAGCGTCCCGTGATCAGTAAGAACATATTAAATGCGACGAGACCGAGTGGTAGCATCGCGACCAAAATAATCGGCCATTTTTTTAAGCGAATGCCGACAAAGAGGACAAGACTTCCGACTAAAAGGGCAATAAATGTCGTATATGGATTCATGAAAAAACGCTCCTTTCTCTATAAGGAGCGTTTCCCGGCTCACGGCCTCATTAATCGTTCGAATGTCGAAGTGTTGCACATGCGGCACGGACGCGTCTGGCTTCTTCTTCCCGGAACACGAACTCACCTTGTTCCGCGACACGTTGTGCACAAAAGAAGAAGAGTGATTGCAGGCGATCATGCGTGTCTTCGATCGCGCTCAGCTCAGCTGAGGCATATGTCGCCCCGAGCATTTCCCACAGCTCTTCAGGCAAGTGGTCGCGCATCCCGTCACCCGATTTCCCAAGATTCACAGAAAAGTTCGTCGCATAGCCAATATTCCATTCCATCATCTGACGGAGCATATTTCGCATGATGTCGAGGTGATCGAGCGCGTATAACACCTGGTGTCGCTTGATTCCTTTGACGACATAGAGTGACACCCACCAAAACTCATTCCAACAAGCCGCATACTCATCAGCAGACGGGCGTGTCACACGGTATGTGTTATCTGAAGGTGTCACACTCGGATGATGATCTCGGTCGAACACAATCTGACTGAGCGAATCAGCTTCGAGCATCTCATCAAGTTGCTCTATGCTTCGAATTGTCAAATCAATACGGTGTCCGTCTACATATTGCACCAAAAACGTTACATGTCGTTCGGAATCAAACGTTTCAGGTGTCTGCATGATCAAGACTTCTCCAAACATGTCGATCCATGAGCGATCGGTCGCAATCGCTCTCACATTTTCTACGTAAAAAACAAGGTCAACATCCTGGTATGGGTCTGGGCGGATGTTCGGATTGACGAGCGAGCCGTTCAAGACAACCGTTCGGATGTGTTCACGTTCTTTCGCGAACGCAATCAACTGTTCAATAATTTGTTCCGGTTTCATTCTATAATCGCCCCCAATGAGCGCGCGACTTGGATTGCCTGCATCGCGTCTAGTTTTGTTTGTTGTAAGGTCACGTTCGAAAAATCAACCCCGTCGACAAATGCTCCTCTGAAGTCGGCACCACGGCACACCGCATGTTGAAGTGTCGCCCGTGACAAGTCCGCCTGATGCCAAACCGTCTCGGTCAAATCAGCACCGTATAGGTCCGCCTCAACCAAACGAACGTGGGACCAATCCATTTTCTTAAGAGACACGTGACGAAGGTTGACGAATGACCAGTCCCCTTCTGTGACATGGACGCCCTCGAACTGGCTCTCCTCAAAGGAAGACCCCGTCATTTTACATTGCTCAAACTCACTCGTGAACAAATTGGCACCATGGAACTGACAGTTCAAAAATGAGCTGCCGACATGATGGGACGCATTCCATTTCGAATCGGTAAAATCACAGTTGATGAACTGACAGCGTTCCGTTTGTAGTTCCGTCGCATCGACGTATGTGAAGCGACAGTTCTCGAACGTGACGTGTGACAGCTCTTCGTCACGGAGTGTCACGTCGCGGAAATCTTCGTCTCGATATTGCGTATGTGGTTGAAACATAATATCCCTCCTTCAGGTATACTAGAACATATGACAAAGATTGGAAGTGATATAGATGGACCTCGTATTCCCGACTGAACAAGGCGTCTTCAATTACCGCGTCGCCGGTATTTTCGTGAAAGACGGACACGTATTGATTCACCGAAATATCCGGGATGACTTTTGGGCACTGCCTGGTGGTCGCGTGACGCTCGGTGAAGAAGCCGCAACCGCCCTCGCACGCGAGCTACATGAAGAATTGGATATGCGCGTGACCGATACCACGTTCGCCTTCGTCCACGAGAACTTGTTTACCTACAACGACCAACCGTTTCATGAGATTGGGCTGTACTTTTATGTAGATGGTGACCTCCCGCTCCAAGAAGGAGACTTTTATGGACCTGAAGGAGACCACCTCATCTATCGTTGGCAAAAACTTGACCGTCTTCGAGAGGTCACGCTCTATCCAGAAGTACTCGCACAACTACCGAATCGTTTGCCGTCTCATTCACTAAATCCGACTTGAACTTAGAGAAGCGATTTCAACTCGTTTAAATGTCGAATCTCGTACGTCGACTCCATCGTCGCAGCCACTTCATTCGGATTGAACCAACATGTATCTAGGCCGTACATCCGCCCACCGGCGATGTCTGCCGTGACTGAGTCGCCAATGATTAAGCCCTTCTCTGGCTTTACGTTCGGGATTCGATCAAAGACGTAGTCAAAGAACGGCTTCATCGGTTTTTGCGAGCCGGTCGCATCCGATACGAAGACGTCTTGGAAGTACGGCAATAGTCCCGATGACTCTAACCGTTTGAATTGCGTCTCCGTCACACCGTTTGTGACGATATAGAGCGGATAGTCCGCGCTCAGCGTTTGGACAATCTCTAACGCGCCGTCGACCATGTGTACGCCTGCATGTAAGTAGTCCCGATACTGCTGTTCGACCTGCGGACCGTCGACCGTGAGTCCGAGCGAATCGAACAATTTCGTGTGACGACCGACGAGCACTTCTTCCCGGTCTACTTCGCCGCGCTCAAATGCGCGCCATAGGCCGCTGTTAATGTCGACATACCGCGCCTTCACTTCATCCGTCATCCGGACATTGTAGGAGGCGAGTAATTGTTCTAAGGCAACGTGCTCACTTTGTTTAAAATCTAATAGCGTGTCATCAATATCAAACAAAATCACTTCATATCGTTTCATGTTTCTTTCTAACCCCTCTCTTCGTCTAACTGTACAGGAAGTAGAAACGAACATCAAAAAAGGGAGATGAACGCAATCTCCCTTCATCTCTTCTTAACGATGAACCGAATGGACAACATATCAAACTTAATCTTCTTTATTCTTCTTGGCCCAGACAAGAAAGAAAATCGCCATTCCAATGAATAAAATCAACATCGAAAAAATCGATTGTTGCTCAAATGGTAAACTTGTGCGGGAAAATGCATATTGAGGTACGTACAAAAGAATCGGGATGATTAAATTAATCCATGTCTTTGTCCATACAGAGGTTATAAGTAATATGATCACAGCAACTATGAATAATACAAGTTGACCGTTCGAACCGAATGTAACCGTTGGCGTTTCAATGAAAATATCAAGCACCATCAAGCCGAGAAAAGATAACATTGGTAATGTAGCAAGTAAGCTATAAGTCAGTATATTTCTAAATTTGCTTTCTTTTGTGCGAATCGACATCGCTCGGAATGCTTGTGAGGCAGCCAACAAGAAGAGTAAGGCCACTAGTGGAAACCCAACCATTTGAATCGTCGAGAACGTCATCTCACCTTGAATGAAGTTCCCAATGATGATATAAGCAAATAAGTTGAGAATGATCATTGCGATGATTTTCATAAACCCCTTCTTATCGAATGCCATCTCGCGACCAATATATTGCATATAGGATTTCGGACTTTGTCCAATGACATCGTCCACATCCTTCCCTGCTTGCTCCGCTTCTAGCAAATGATCCTCTAATTCAAAGACAATATCTTTCACCTCAGTCTCAGATTTCCCGCTTGATATCAGATATACCGACAAATCATCTAAAAAATCACGACTTTTCTTTGAAAGTTCCATGCTTATTCATCCTCCTCGAGTACACGGTTCACACCATTCGATACTTCAGCCCATCGCTGTTTAAAGGCGAGTAATTCCTGTTGTCCGGATTCTGTCAGAATATAGTACTTCCGCTTTGGACCTCCTGACGGTAAAGTCTTTTGAATCGTTTCGACCCACCCATCTTTTTTCATACGCAATAATACCGGGTATATACTTCCTTCGCTCACCATTGTGAAACCATAATTCTGTAGTTTCTCAGACATTTCATATCCATATGTCTCACCTTTACTAATAATGGCTAACAAACATCCTTCAAGCAGACCTTTTAACATTTGACTCATTGCCATGGTGTGACCCCACTTTCAACCAACTATCTTGTTATACACAATAGTAATGGAAACCAATCCCATTTACAACTACTTTGTAAAACAAGCTAGTTACATTTTCAGATGTTTATTTTTATAAAATAAGTGAATACTTCCTATGGTGAAGAAAAACAAAGGAGTGTTCTACATGCATACAGATTTTACGAAAATGTACATCAATGGTGAGTGGGTAAACGGATCAAGTGAGAAGTCGATCGACAACGTCAATCCGTTTTCGAACGAGACACTGTTCTCGATTCAATCAGCGGATGAAGATGATTTGAATCGTGCCTATGAAGCTGCGAAAGCGTCTCAGACGGACTGGGCTGACATGGTTCCGCAAGCACGACGCGAATTGATTGAAAAGTTTGCCCAGGTAACGATGGACAACAAGGAACTCATCGTCGATTGGCTCGTGAAAGAGTCTGGCAGTACACGCATCAAGGCAGAAGGCGAATTTGCCGCATCGATGGCCATCATCAAGGAAGCCGCGACATTCCCATTCCGTATGGACGGACTCATCAAACCTTCGATCGTGCCGAACAAAGAGAACCGGGTTTATCGTAAACCACTCGGGATCATCGGAATCATCAGTCCTTGGAATTTCCCGTTCCATTTGGCTGTTCGTTCAATCGTGACAGCTCTCGCGACCGGGAATGCGGTCGTCGTCAAACCGGCTACCGCGACACCGGTCACAGGTGGCCTTCTGTTCGCATCGCTCTTTGAAGAAGCAGGACTTCCAAAAGGCGTACTCAATGTCGTCGTCGGACGAGGGTCTGAAATCGGCGATGCGATTGTCGAACATCCGATTCCGCGTCTCATCTCGTTCACAGGTTCAACCGAGGTCGGTCAAGGAATCGCAGAGAAAGCGGGTCGCCTCTTGAAAAAGACGGCTCTTGAACTCGGTGGGAACAACGTGTTTGTCGTACTCGACGATGCCGACCTCGACCGTGCCGTCGAATCAGCGGTATACAGCAAGTTCTACCATCAAGGGCAAATTTGTATGTCGACGAACCGGATTCTCGTCGCCGAATCGATTCATGATGAATTCGTGGAACGTTACGTCGATCGCGTTAAACAATTGAAAGCGGGTGACCCGAACGAAAAAGACACGCAAGTCGGTCCGCTCATCGACCACGATCAAATCGATCGTATCTTAGAGCAAATCGAGAAAACCGTCGATGCAGGTGCGACCGTTCATACTGGCGGAACAGCTGACGGTAACGTTCTCGAACCGACCGTCCTCAGTGGTGTCACGAATGACATGCCACTCGCAAAAAACGAAATCTTTGGACCGGTTGCGGTCATCCTTTCGTTTAAAGATGACGAAGAGGCACTCCGTCTCTCGAATGAATTGCCGTATGGATTGAGCGGCGCCGTCCACGGTTCGGTTTACCGTGCGACCAATTTCGCACGAAAAGTCGAAACCGGCATGATTCACGTCAACGACCAATCGGTCAATGACGAACCACATATGCCGTTCGGAGGCGAGAAAAACTCCGGTCTCGGACGTTTCAACGGCGAATGGGTACTCGAAGAGTTCACGACGCTCCAATGGGTATCGGTCATGCATGAACGTCGCGAGTATAAACCATTCTTCTCATAAGACGGTCCATACAAAAAACCAGGCTGATCAGCCTGGTTTTTTGTATGGATTCTATATTCCACGATTTCACGAAGTCGATTTTGGCTTCTCAATGACGACTTTTCCATGTTCATCTAGAAGAGGCGTCATTCCACTCAATCCTAAGCCGCTAGTCATCAAGTAGTGAACGCCTGTATAGCTATCCACCACAATTTTAATGATTCCACCACTCATATGCTGTTTTGACTTCAATACAAATCGTTGTCCCACGAAATGTCTTCCTCCTCTTTTTTGATTTAGAATGCCTTCATCATCATCTCATATCTACATAAGGCACATACTATTTTTTACCATTTGAATCATTCTAAGAGTTCATTTACATCCTTGATGTGTTCTTCATCAACTTTAAAATATTCGCGACTTTCTATTCCTTTTGAAAAAATGAACTCGTTGTTGTCATTTTTCCAAAAGTTCACCATCAATTCCATCGTAGATTCAGCTGGGTTATTGATGGTCACTACATATTGAGGAAGCCCTTTTGGACGTTCGTTCGTGATTGAACTTGCTTCAATCATCGTTTTGAAGTCATCAATCTTTTCTTTATCTGTCACCGTATTTTCAGAGTACACAATTGTTTGTTCATCAGTATAATTGCCAACAACGAGCTCTCGTTCTTGTTGACCACATCCCATTAATATAGATAACGAAATCACACTGAGGAAGGTAATCATTTTCTTCAATAACATGTTCTCCCTCCTTTACATTTTGAATACGCTTACATATTATCATAAACCATAATTTACAAAAAAGACGAACCAAGGCGCATTTCACGCCCCAATTCGTCGACAGTCTGACGTTATGTTAGATTTTCTTCACAAACTCCGACTTCAGTTTCATCGCACCTAGACCATCGATTTTGCAATCGATGTCATGGTCACCGTCCACAAGTCGAATCCCTTTTACTTTCGTCCCTTGTTTGACGACAAGCGATGTGCCTTTCACTTTCAAATCCTTGATGACAGTGACAGTATCTCCATCTTGAAGCGGATTTCCGTTCACGTCTTTGATTTGAGACGCTGCTTCCGCTTCGGCTGCCTCGCTCGGTGACCACTCATAGGCGCACTCCGGGCAGACGAGAAGTGGACCGTCCTCATATACATAAGACGATTGACATTTTGGACAATTCGGGTACTCGTTCATACGTTTTCCTCCATTCGATTCACTCGTTTCAGTATATCTCATGGAGAGGCATCCTTTCTAGACGGTTCACCCTTCCGTAGGTGACGCAGGACCTTCTAAATCGAGTTGATAAAACGATAAATCGAGCCATTTCCCGAATTTATACCCGGCATTTCGAATCGTTCCTGAATGTACGAATCCAACTTTTTCGTGGGCACGGATGCTCGTCACGTTCGACGTATCAATCCCACCAATCACAGTCTTCATCCCTCTTGCTCCTGCGATACGGATGATTTCCTTTAGTAGTTTGTTGCCAATTCCTTTCCCGCGATAGCCAGGGTGTACGTACACGGAATGCTCGACCGTGTAGTGGTATGCCGGCCACGAGCGGAATGGCCCAAACGTCGCAAATCCCATGACGACATCATCTTCGACCCACACGATGATCGGACAGTCTTGTTCTTTCTTCTCTTCATACCAGGCGACCCTGTTCTCGAGCGTCACCGGTTCATAATGATAGACGGCGGTGCTATTCACGATTGCGTCATTATAAATATGTAAAATCATTTGAAGATCGTCTCGCCGACAGTTGCGAATCATACCAACACCTACTTCTCGTTTTTTTCATTATACGAATCCCCTCTTCAAAAGACACGAAAAAAGTGACCGGTCCCATCGACCAGTCACTCAGACTATGCTGCTAGGCGGTCACACATCGAAGCACATTCTGTACAGACGCGCGCACATTCCTGACAATGCGCGTGTTTATGTTTCCCACACTCTTGTGCACAGGCTTTACAGATGATCGCACACGCTCGAGCAAGTTCTGGGACAAATGCCGAATCACGCGTCATCGCCTCAGCGAGAAACGCACAGGCCGCGGCACACTCACGGTCGAGTCGGATACAATCGACCATCATTTTTACGTCTTTTTCCTCTAGACAGGATTCCAAGCAATCATTACACGTCTCCACGCATTCGTGGAGTGCTTCGAGTTCATTCGCATAGATTCGATGAGCCATTCGTCATTCCCCTTTCGCTTTTCCTTTGGATTTGAACACGTTACCCTTGTTCCCTAATCGACAAAAGAAAAACGACCTAGATTAAGAATCCGGATCGTTCACGAATTTACGGTACAAATAAGCGATTCGATTAAGTAAGGCCTCATTATACTGTTTCGGCATGAAACGATAACGATAGAGACGATACATTCGCTTCAAGTCTTCCCACTGATGGTCGATTTGTTGTCCTTGTCTAAAGCGTGCCAAATCAATCAAGAAAATCTGTCCGTTCGGTGTCAAAATGATATTACGCAAGTGGACATCCGATGGCGTTAGTCCTAATAACCGTGCTTGTCGAAGCGCTTCATCCACTACCTCGATGTAAGAAGGGTCAATCCAGACACCTTCCGTCAGACACTCAAACAGCGTCTTCCCTTCGATGTAATCCATGACTAAATAAGAGTCACCCGCTTCATAACAAGTCGGAAAATAAGGAAGCCCTTTTAGCTTGTCATAGATGGCTGCCTCTTCAATCGCGATCCGTTCGTATCCCGGAAAGAACACTTTAATGACGCGGTCCCTATCTTTTAAACGAAACACGGCTGCACTACGTCCAATCCCGTGTAACTGAAGCTCGGGGTGCATCTCCATTACCTGAAACGAGTCGCCCACCCGCTCGAAGGTGACGTCCGCATATGGTTTATAGTCACTCATCTGTCACGCCTCTTTCCTGTTTCTCTTCTTTATCATCATAGCGCATACAAGCTCATTTGACGCTAAAACTGCTCGAGGGGGTGACAAGTGACGCGCTTTCTTTGAAGACGTATAATGAAAAGCGACTGACAACCAAGGAGGAGTTATTATGCAACGCATTGCTTTAACAGAAGAATTATCATTCTCACGCGTCATCCACGGAATGTGGCGACTCGCTGATTGGGACATGACCCCACAGGAACGTCTCACGTTCATCGAACAATGTCTCGAACTCGGCATCACGACGTTCGACCATGCAGATATTTATGGTGGTTATACATGTGAAGGATTATTTGGGGAAGCGTTAAAACTAAAACCTGAGCTCCGTGACCAAATGGAGATCGTCACAAAAACGGGTATCAAATTGACAGGATCATTCAATCCGGGTCAAACGCTCAACTATTATGACACGACAAAAGAACATATCATCGCGCAAGCGGAGCGTTCACTAAAAGAACTCGCCATCGATTATATTGATACATTATTGATTCACCGCCCAGACCCGCTCATGAACCCGGATGAAGTGGCCGAGGCCTTCATTACGTTGCGTGATAGCGGGAAAGTACGTGAATTCGGTGTATCCAACCACGTACCGTCTACACAGAACTTGCTTCAATCACGTCTCCCGTTCCAACTCGTGACGAACCAACTTGAACTCTCTCCAATGCAATTGAAGCATTTCGAAGATGGATCGGTTGACCTTTGTCACGAAAAACGGATGCCACTCATGGCTTGGAGCCCACTCGCAGGAGGGCAGCTTTTCAAAGACGAACAGTACGCACCTCTTCGTGAAAAACTCGAGGAGATTCGCGCGCGTCACAATGCGAGCGGAATCGATTCGATTGTGTATGCATGGCTCATCAAACACCCTGCGAACATCATGCCAATTATCGGATCAGGAAAAATCGAGCGCGTGCAAACAGGTGTCGACGCACTTCAAATCGATCTCACGCGTGAAGAATGGTTCGAAATTTTGAAGGCAGCACGCGGTCGAGATGTTGATTGAAGGGAACTTCATCAAATAAATTCCATCGGATTCTAATCTGATCATTTAGACGAAAAATTGTTATTTTTCGAATCTGCTTTAAATCAACGTTTTTTCGTCAAAAATCGACACGGCAAAAAAGGTTAAAAGTAAAAATAAAACATAAATGGTTTTATCCCCCGTTCAGTTCAAGTTGGACGGGTTTTTTCATTTTTTTTTAAAATAACACATTAATTTTCCTAAGACTAAAGTCACAAAAAAATGGTGCTAGAATGGTGAAAGTGATTCATCGAAGGAGAGTACCGATGTGAAAAAGTACCTGATTTTCAGTACCCTCGTCATCCTATTTTTCTTATTCGGGTGCGAGGAAGAACGCGCACTCCGACTCCAACCTGCCCCAGAATATTATCAAGGACGTGCCTTGTTACCGAATGGACAACAAATCGAAATGCCAGAATCCGATCGCGCATTGATCATCGAATTGTGTCAACCAGACAATGCAGTTTCGACAATTCCGAGCGGCGAGAGACATTGGCTTGGAACGGTCACGCTGACACAGCCCTTAACAGATGTCGCCACGTCATCCGCGTTCCCGACGGCCACATTGTTTACAGTCAATAATGAATCGTACGTACAATGTCAGCTAGACTCGATTACGTATGTCACCAAAACAAACAATCTTCCTGAAAGCTTACATGATGTCCAATATACAGCAGACTCTTATCCAGATATCGCAAAGATTCGCTCTGCCGAACCACATGAATATGATCACTTTGCTGAAGAGATGAAAAAGCCGATAGGTAATGAGCCCTATCCAGAACGAACCGGAATCGAACATACCCTCTTCCATATCACGATGCCGTTTAACGGAGAATTTGAACTGACATTGACATCGTCAGAAGGAGAAGAGCGTCTGATGATTCCGATTGATGCATCGCGTCATCCTTATCTGTCAGTAGGTCTCGGGACAGAGCAATCGGATGATACGTTACAATATGCGATTTACACCAGTTCAGATCAAAACGATTATCAAACGGTCTTACGACCGAAAGATGGTCATATGTCACAGGTATTCGGTGCGAAGGCAGCATCTCAATTGCCATCTGTTCTTATACCCGGACACAGCTATCCACTGTATAGTTTTACGTACATGAAAGACGGAACGGCGCACCGTCAGCTCGTCTCCATCACGTATCATCAACCAGAATTAATGTATGGAGAGAAATTGAACGAACAAATTCACGAAACGTTAAGCAGTGAGCGACATGCCCTGTTTCATGAGTTAGCGCTTCTTGGTACAGAGTCAAAAGACGCCTCGTTTTTACAGCATGTCGGAACAGAAGAAGTAGACTTTCTCTTCCGTGCGATTGAACAGGCGAATGCGACATCTCACGCAGGAACACCTGCACCTGTTCCTTACTTAACACTGTTTCAAGGTGTATGTGCCCAAACGTTTGACGTGAGTTATGACGGGAACGATGTCTACGTAACGAATGCGGAGACGGGGGCCCACTTTAAACTGTTACGTGAGGACGCCATCAAGTGGCATAACCTATTTAAAGACAATAGTTGATTCGGCAGATGCCAAGTGCATCTGCCTTTTTTGCATATCCATGAGGCAAATTAGACCCTAACGAAAACGTTTTTTGGGAAGATAAAAAGAGAAAGGAGTGAAGTGTTGTGACCAATTCATTTGTTAGAGATGTCGACAAGCATTGGCGCGTCAGTTATCGCCAAAACGGATATCCGCACGTTCAACAAGGTTGGGTATTACCACCTGAACAAAAAGAGACGTTTGACCCCTTCATTTTGATGGCCGAAGACTGGTTCAAACGAGGAACGTTTTCCGATCATCCACATCGTGGGTTCCAGACGATCACATACGTCATCGACGGGCGTCTCGAACACATTGACAATCATGGAGGACATTCGATTTTAGATGCTGGTGATGTCCAATATATGAATGCCGGATGGGCGGCTCGCCACGCTGAGGAAGCCGTCGATGATGACCTTATCCATACCCTTCAATTGTGGTTGAATTTGCCGAAGTCACTAAAAACAACGACGACCTCTTATCAAAATGTGTATGTCGAAGACGCGCCGGTTGTTCTGATTGACGGTGGGCAGCTTCGTGTCTACTCTGGCGAAATCGCTGGTGTAAAAGGACCGATGGAGAGTCTCGTTCCAATCACGATGACCGAGGTCTTGCTGAAAGAAGGGAGTGCGTACGAACATGTCCTTCCCGCGAACCATAACAGCTTCCTGTATGTTCTAGCAGGATCTGTTGAAGTCGGGACGTCCAGTATCCCGCTCGATAAGACGGATGTGGCGACACTGACGTTTGATGAAACATCCGATGCGATGAGTACCCTTCACCTCCAAGCGACAAGCCGCACACGCGTCCTCATCTATTCGGGAAAACCGATTCGGGAAGAGTATATCGCGCACGGTCCTTTCGTGATGAATACGGAAGAAGAGATTCGCCAAGCCTTCCGCGACTATCATAGCGGCGACTTCGGCCCTCCAGCCGTCAAATAAACAAAGGGAGCATCTCATTCGCGAGAGCTTCCTTTCGTTCATTTTTCCGGTTGTAATACGGTTTGTTGTGTCGGAACGTGACCGATTGGTACAGTACGCTCCACGAGGACGTAACGTTTGCCTTCGACTTCGAACTTGCGGTCCCCAAGGTAGTGGGCAGCCTTGCCGTCTTCATATAGCTTCGCCAAAATGGCAGGCACGTATTCTTCTAACTTCGTGTAATGCTCATCGAGGGTCATCACGATATTCCCCCCTTTATATCCGAGCCAATAACAATAAAAGAACCAACCCAATGAAAGTACCCCGAGAATTCCTAATCCAATTGTGAACCATTCCATTTGCTCATTCCCCCAATGTTTTCATGACAATCTGACGTTTCGGAGCGAATCCGACCTCGTCGTAAAAAGAGGCCGCTTCGCTGTTGATCATCCAATAGTCCAACTCAATCGACTTGAATTGGTGATCAAGTGCCCATTGCTCAATCCACTCCATCATGCGTCGTCCGTATCCTTTGCGCTGATAGATTGTATCGATGCTGATGTGATGTACATATACCGTTCGAACGGCTTGGCGAAACGCGGTCGCCTCACTCACTTTCTCCTCGAACCATATGTAGCCGACAGGGGTTGCTTCTACTTCCATCACCATGAAATGATGATTCAGTCTCCCCATCAGCGTCAAAAAGGCTTCATACATCTTCTCTTCCTCATACTCCGCAAAAAAGGTCGGATTCATACGGACGTGATGCTCATGGATCGACCGATTCAGCCGTGCGATGAGCCGGGCATCCGTTGTCGAGACGAACACGCTGTCCATCAACCGCTAAATCCTGTGTGATTCCGATCTTCTACTACACCATGTGGTTTTTCAGTCCCATGCAACGTATGCTCTTTCGAAGTAGAAGTCCCTTTCCCTGCTAGGCGACGTTGAAGCGGACGGGCCAAGAAGTAACCCATAAGAAGCGAAATCGGCAACACAAGAAAAAATGAACCGAGTACCGTTAACATATACCCTTTATCTGTATCTCCGGCGATCATTCGGAGGACGAAGAACAACCCGACGAATACGAGTGCAGCCAAGGAGTATTCCACGCATTTTCCAAGAAACCATTTCATATGAGATCTCCCCCTTCAAGGTTTGATGTATTATACGACGATTCCCACAAAGAGGTTTCACACGTCATGATTTTCTTTATACCACTTCGTTGCCAGTCGTTCCGTTTCGATGATCCACTCATGTTTTCCTTGGATGTAGCCTTCCATATCTTCCGGATGTTGCACTGCGAGTTGCAATTTCAACTCTCCATACGCATCGCGCACCTCAGGGAATGTACGCAAGTAATCCCGGAAGGCGAGGTGTCTCAAGACATCTGGATTCCCTTCTTCAAACACATGTACGTGAACCGTCCGCTCCTCTTCACCCTTTCGGAAATAGCGACGCTTTGGAATCCCGTATTCACCGAGCCCTCGATACCCGAGTGCTTCCATCCGTTCCGTATACGCATCAACTCGTTCGATGTCCCGTACGACAGGCATCATATCGATGATTGGCTTCGCCGCGAGTCCTTCGACCGAGGTGCTCCCGATATGATGAATCGCGACGAGTTCTCCTTCAAATAATCGGCTCAACTTCCCTGCCTCTTCTTCAAATCGGTGCTTCCATTCCGGATGATATGCGACCACTTCGACTTTTCGCATGATTCTTTCCTCCTCACTAAAATCCATATGCTCTATTGTCATCATACCCTTTTCCCCTCTCGACATGATGGATTCCACTTCAAAAGGTTTGTGCGCATATAAAATGGGAAACCTTATATTAATGACTTGAGAACTGGAGAGTGAATCAATATGTTGACTGCAGAACAAATCGAAACGTTTAAAAAACGTCTGTTGAAAGAAAAAGCAAAAACAGAAGGTTACATGGATAGCCGAGAAGAGACGTATGATGAAGGCGAGCTCTCTCATTACGATAATCACCCGGCCGATTCCGGTGAAGAACTCTTTTTACGGGAACGCGATCAAGCGCTCAACGAGCTCGACGAAGAGTTTTTAAGCGATGTCGATAAAGCACTACTCGCCATCCAGAATGGTACGTATGGCAAATGTGAAGTGTGCGGGAAAGACATTGAACTGGACCGGCTTGAAGTCATCCCGGAAGCCACGTTATGTATCGAGCACGCTCGTGCCCAGGAAGTGGAAGAGCACGAACATGAACTCGATCGACCGGTCGAAGAAGACGTGTTGAACCCGAATGAGACGGCCCGTCGCAAAGAACTGGACGGAACGGATGAACCCGGTCAAAAGACGGATGCCTTTTCACAAGTTGAAGATTACGGCAGTTCGGATACGATTGCCGATAGTGAAGGCAACCACGACCCGACACGCGAACAATGAAAAATGCCCTGACCTCGTTTACGAGGCTCAGGGCATCTGTCTGATTAAAACGTTGCTTTCACTGGAGAAGCACCACCAAGGCGCTCTGCCACTTTCATCGGGTTGACGGCATTTCCAGCTGAACTAGCTGAGAAATTGTAGTTCCCTTTATGAATTTCAAAGTGTAAGTGTGGACCTGACGAGTTGCCCGTGTTTCCGATTTGACCAATCGGTTCACCTTGACGCACCGTCTGACCTTTTTTCACATCGACCTTATGCATATGGGCATAGACCGTCGTCCATTTCTGGCCATCTACGTTATGCTCAATTTGAATATGATTTCCATAAGGTCCACTTGAGCTAACTTTTGTGACTTTTCCAGCTTCTGCGGCGTAAATCGGTGTACCTGTTTTAGCGGCAATATCCAAACCGTTGTGGAACGTGTATCCAAACTGTCCGCTTGCTGCACCGAACCCTTGTGAGAGACGTCCTTCTGCAGGCATCAAGAACCGATCAGGCGCCATCGCTTCGTACTGTTTCTTCAAATCACTTAACTGGTTCGTTTGTTTCTTATATTGTTTCGATTTCTCGTCATATGCCGTCTTCACGTCTTGACGTGTCGCTTCAATCTGTTGTTGCTCTTCTTTTAGTTGCTTCAGTGTCTCGTTCGCTTGTTCTTTCTTCTCAACGAGTGCTTGATGCGTTTCCTCGGCCTCAGCAGCCTCCGCTTTCGCACTCGGTAGAACAGAAGATACGACTTTCGCAAAGAGTGACTGTTCAGTCGGAACGAGTTCCGCTTCGAGCGATTCTAGTTCTTCAGAAGTGCCTTCAATCTTGTCACGCAATACTTCCGCGTTGCGATTGACTTCATCCAACTTTGACTGGATTTTTTGAATGGCTTGTTTCGTTTCTTTAACTTGTTTCGTAGTTTGTTGGACAGATTTTTCTGTTTGAACGAGGTCTTGCGGGGTCATTTCGTTAGCGGATGCGGTTTGTCCTTGGAACAAGAGTACGCCGACACCTGCTGTCATGATCAGTTGTTTCCACATATATATAATAAACCCTCCAAATTGATACATTCATGAACTTCAAAAAAGCTACATATGCGAATATACCACTGGGGGTTAAACATTTCAATAAATGAAGTTTTTCATTTTCATGTCATACATGACATGACGATGTGATATGTTCAAGCCTTACTTCACAAGGATTTCACTTGCGTTTTCTCGTATAATATCCGGCAAGGACGATGCCGATGACTGACAGGATGGTCAGTCCAACCCCACCTGTTAGCAACAGATTCACCGTTCCTGGCGAGAGATTCGTCGTCAACGCGATGATCGTCGCTGTATTTCCTAACATCAATCCGATGATACAGACAAGTAACAATCGCTTCATCGCTCTTCCTTCACCATTTCAAACTGCGAAATGTCATCTTGTACAAATCCTAATCGTCGTGCTGCGTCAATCCATTCAGGACGGTCCGACGTCAAAGTGAGGTGAAGCGGAGATCGACTCGCAGCCGCGCGCAATAGCCATTCTGCATCTTCAGCGTGACCAAAAACATCGAGCAGTACATGATCGCGGTATAACAAAAATCCTTCTTGTTTATTTTCTACCACTTTCACAAATTCTGCCTCCTGTTGGGTCACGCGTACATCGCGTTGCCAAATCGGAACATGCTGAGCTGTCGGATACAGTTGATCGAACAGCGTTTGAATCGGTTCCGAAGTCATGTGAGCAGTCGTTTCAAGTGGTACCGCCTGAAAGTAATAGATTTCACGTGTCGTCTTATATCCAAGTTGATGATAAAGCGACAACGCTGCATCGTTCCCTTGAATCACTTCGAGCAAACGAGTTCCTTTGGCGTCCTCTTCAAATCGTTGCATCAACTCGGTCGCAACGCCTAATTTTCGAGCGTGCGGGGCGACAGCAAGTCCGCCGCAACGTGTCTGCCATCCCGAATCGAGATATGCAATCCCACTCAATACGACGCCGACCGGCTCTTCCCCGTCATAAGCGACGATTGAACGAGACGGCTGATTTTGGTCTCGTACGAGAAAGACGTCTTCAAACGTCTGCTCATCGAATTGGAACGGAATGATATAATCAGAAAAACCAGTCATAAACGCCCGATATAGATCTCGCACAGGCGGGTTTTGACGATATGTAAGTTGTGTAGCCATCTAATTCCCCTTTTCTGAATGAAATCAATAAAGCCAGAAGGAGACGCCTTATGAACATCTCATTAGAATATCGAAATGATACGCATCGACCGATTCTCGATACGTTCACCTTGCCGACGGACCAAGAAAAGTATACAACCCTTCCAAAAGACATGGACGACCCACTTCCTGAAGGCGTTCATCCGATTATTGTCGTCGAGCAGAAGCCAGTCGGCATGTTTTTACTACATGACAACGAACGAGTCGCTTCTTATACGGATGAACCACATGCGCTGCTCTTCTCGGCTTTTGCCATCAATGAGGCAGATCAAGGCAAGGGGTACGCAAAAGCGGCACTCCAAGAACTTCCGAAGTTCGTGCGTCAACATTTCCCTCATATCCGTGAAATCGTATTATCCGTCAACCTGAAAAATGATGTGGCGTTTACACTTTATACGACAAACGGATGGGTCGATACCGGACGTCGAATCGGTGGACCGATCGGCGAGCAGAGAATTCTCGCTTTATCGATTTGACGCATCGATTCGTGCCAACCCCTCACATATATGTTGCCAATACGTCAGACGATGCGGAACTAAATCGGCTTGTGTGATTTGAACGAGATGATTCGTCATGATGGAGTTTCCTTCAATCGTACGCAATCGTCCTTCCGTGAGCGCCAGCAACTTGTCCCTGTGAACCGCCACCACGTCCATCACTTCCTGGTCGTCAAAGCGGAGCGGTTCGTCTTGATAAGCGTAGCTATACGTATGTGCAAACTCGCGATCGAGGAAACCGTCCAGTTCAATCACGTCTTCAAATATTCCAAGAGCTGTGAGCTGTTCGAACGTCAATGACAGTCCGAGCTCTTCTTCAATTTCACGAATACCATCAATGAACGTCTCGTTTGAAGCGAGATGTCCCGCTGCGGTGATGTCATATTTCCCGGGAAAATCCTGTTTCTCCATACTTCTGCGCTGTAGATAGATAAATTGGTCTTTCCAGAACCAGCAGTGGAACGTCTCATGCCAATCTCCGTCTACATGAACCTGTCTTCGCTCTTTCCCTCCTATTTTTTGATGATTTTCGTCAAATATCGTGAGGTGTTCTTTCATGCTGACACCCCATCTTCTAAAAATCGGATGGTTCCATTCGTCGCATCCAATTCGACCTGAATACCGATTGGGAAGACGTGTGACGGGAACGTATGACCAATATCGACATTCGTCAAAATAGGGATGTCCGTGTCCCCGATGACTTCAAGCAACAAGTCGTTGAACGAGAACGGAGCTGATTGATCTTGGAAATGTTCGTGCTTGCCGATGACCAGACCCGAAATCTCATCAAATACACCAGACAATTTCAACATACTGAGCAAGCGCTCTTCTTCAGCCATCGTTTTGAACGAGTCTTCTAAGAAAAGAATCGCCCCCTTCAAATCGGGATAATAGTCCGACTTGAAGAATCCTGACATCGTGTTCAAATTCCCGCCAATCAACGTTCCTTGCGCCTTTCCATCTCTTAATGAGATCCACCCTTCATTCGGTTGGAAGGTTTTGACGCGTTGCTGCGTCGACCAATCGAGCATCTCTTCGGTCCACTCTTTCGGCACGTCCAAATCGAACGGGGCAGTCTTCTCCAAACTGAGGATATCTCGTACGTACTGGGCCCCTTTCTCGAACATCCCTCCATACTCGCCGAATGACGGCACGACAGCCGGTCCGTAAAACGTGACGATCCCCGTTTTGGCGTAACACGCCATCAAGATTGCCGTCACATCACTATAGCCCATGATGATTTTGGGATGGTGTCGCAATTGCTCATAATCGATATATGGGAGTAACGAGTTCGAATTCGTTCCTCCAATCGTACTGATGATTGCTTTCACTTCGGGGTCATGCAAAAACGCATTCAGTTCGTCCACTCGATTCTGAATGGAGGATGACCGATACCCTTCTGATTCATATGTACATATGCCCTCTTTCACCTTGAACCCCATACGTTTAAGCTGATCAATCCCTCGTTGATAGCGCTCCTCAAACTGCACGGGTGCTGGAAAAGAAGGCGTGATGATACCAATTGTATCTCCGTTCTTCAACTGTGGTGGTGCAATCATACGTTTCACTCCATTTCCTACGATGTCTTTATGAGGCATTATACCGTAGGATTAGTGAATCAACCTTTAAAATAAATCAGGGTCTTCTGATAACGTTCTTACTTTTCGAACTTTCGTCGGTCGTCCCGTCCAGCCGAGCGCCACGAAGAAAAAGGCACCCGCTAGTAAACCAAATAAGACGGTCAGTCCTATTTGAACCCCGATAAATCCGTATTGTTCTCCTAGCTTCACAAGGAAGAGTGGCGCAAACAGACAGGTCATACTTAGCGAAAAGAGTCCTCCACGTACTCGTCGCCCCGCATTGCCGATTGTAAACCATCCAAACGCGATCCATACACAAGCAACAAATCCTAGCGCCGCAATCATCATCCACATTCGCCCGCACCTCACCTTTTCGTTTTTCTTTCTATTCCCCATTTTTCTTGAGATTCCTACTATTTTTTCAAGGATTGAGAGAATTTCCGGGTAAAGGTAAATTAGACAAGATGCGATGCCGGACAATGAAGGAGTGGGTTGCGCATGAGTGCAAGGTTAACCTTTGCCCTAGTCTTTCTCGGTCTTTTTTTAATCGTCATGTATTGGATGAGTACATGGAATGACAATGTGGTCGAGGGCCAAATTGAACGAGTCGACATTCCTCAGCTATTGATTGAATCCACTGAATCCTCAGAAGAGGTCACGTTGCGCGTCATCTTAATTAACGACCAAACCGAAGTGACGGGCATCATCAATAGCGTACAAGGATTACAAAGCGGTCAGCTCGTCACCATCGAGGTCATCCCCACGGAGTCCAACTTGAACATCGCACGGACGATTGAAGTCACATCACCATGATTTTCTGAAATGAAGCGTAACTTTTCCAGAACTGTGGAATATGAGAAAGAGTCATGATAAAGGAGTGATCGGATTGATTTCAAATAAATTACTATCTGGAAAAGTAGCGTTCGTCACCGGAGCGGCATCTGGTATCGGACGTGCCGCAGTTATCCGTTTCATCCAAGCGGGTGCGAAAGTCGCCATTCTCGACTTGAATGAAGAGGATGCGATGCGTCTCGCCAGTCTCGTCGGAGAGGAACGGGCCATCGGAATCAGCGCGGATGTTGCAGATGAAGCCGCGATGAAAGAAGCGTATGCACGGACGATTGAACGATTCGGACAAATCGATATCGTCTTCGCCAACGCCGGACGAAACGGGACCATCACACCGATTGAACACTTGTCCATTGAAGACTGGAATGGTGTCGTGGAGACGAATCTGACGGGAACGTTTTTGACCGTCAAACATGCCATTCCTCATTTGAAAGAGAATGGTGGCAGCATCATCATCACTTCGTCAATCAATGGCAATCGCTACTTTAAAAACTTTGGTTTCAGTGGCTATGCGACGACGAAAGCAGGTCAGACCGGATTTGCGAAAATGGCAGCTGCGGAGCTCGCGCAATTCGGAATACGCGTGAATTCCATTTGCCCAGGGGCCATCGATACGAATATCGACGATTCAACCAATAGAGACGATGCATTACTCGAAGAAATCGTCATCCCTATCGAGTATCCGCTCGGCAACCAACCGCTTGCCGGAAAGTCCGGTGCCGCGAAACAAGTTGCTGACGTCGTCTTATTCTTTGCGAGCAACATGTCGAGCCATGTCACCGGTTCTGAAGTGTATGTCGACGGTGCTGAATCCCTCTTGTAATCAAAAAGCAGACCATTTCATACAAAATGGTCTGCTTTTATTTGAGAATCGGACTTTTCATGACCGCTTTTTGGTAAAACGGTTGAAACCCGAGGCGTTCCATATTTCGCCCTGAAGCCGAATCGACCTTCGTCGTTACAGTGAGAACGTCACAGCCAAGCGCTTTCGCTTCGGCTATTCGCTCTAAGATGAGTTGGGTTTGGTAGCCTTTTTGCCGGTAAGACGGCACGGTACTCGTCAGAAACAGTTCCCCGATTCCGTCTTGCGTGGCGAGGATCCCACCTGCTACGACAGTGTCCGATTCTCGTACGAGATAAGCGTGATTACTCGGCAGCGCATAAAATCCTTTCGCCGTATCGACCGTCTCTTGAAGAATCGTTCCAGATTCGGCAAATCCAGCCGCAATCGCGTGAGCCCATTCATGGAGCGTCTCATCTTTTACCTTTTCCACTTGATTCGAAGCAGGCGGTCCGTCATATTGCGTCACATCTAACGTCCATACGTCTAAAAAGTGATCGAGCGTATAGTTACGTTCTTGCAGTAAGCGTAGTAAGGAATCGTCCGCTAACGGACAAACTTCGATATGTAGTCGGGACACATTTTTTCCACGCACCCACTTTTCCATCTGGTGCAGGTCGTAAAAACTTGTCGGTCGATTGAGTCCAAACCCGACTGCAAAGCTCATATTCCCCATTTTGAACACGTGCCCCTTACCTTCTACGTGTAATTCCGCACCTTCATAGGGAGGGGTTTGTTTGCGGTGTCGAATATACGCAGACGTTCCCTCTGCTTTAATGCTTTCGATGCGTCGTGCCAATTCTAAACGTTTCACTTTGTTCCCTCCCTTGCTTTTCATGTTGAGTGTAGCATATCACGTTCGAATCAAGTGACCGTACTGGATTAACCGTTCTTTGACAGTAGGCACGAGTTCAACAGAATCGAGCACCGTGTCCCACTCCTCTAATCTCACATCGACCACTTCATCGATTTGTAAGGAAAGTTGATTTACATCAATCGGCTGCTCGCTCGTGTAGACATACACATCTAAGAAGTACGTCCCGCGCTTGATTGTCGTCACGAAACGCAACTGTTCGGGGTCGACGGTTAGTCCTAATTCTTCTTGGAGTTCACGGACCGCACCTTGCCGACTCGTTTCGCCCGTTAAAATCGAGCCGCCTGTCCCTTCCCAAAGAAGAGGATACTTCTTATCAGGATGACGCTTCGAGAGTAACAATTTGCCATCCGGATCAAATGTGAATACTTCGATGACTGTGTGAAACGTATTCGGATCCAGTTCATCCCCACGAAAATGCGTTCGACCGAGCGGTTGCCGATTTTCGTCTAGTAAATCCCACACTTCCCGGCTCATGGACGAATCTCATCAATCGTGAAAGAAGATGAACCTTGAATCTCTTCGATGAAATGTGATCCAAACAACATGGCCGGTGTGAAACTGCCTGCAAGCATCCGACCGGAACCGAGCAATCGATTGACGACGGCGAGTGCACCGTATACGGTGAAAGCATACGTGCTCGCCGTTTGGATGCGAACGACGATTTTGCGCCCCTCCTCATTTGTCGCCTCTCCCCATACATACGTCGATGATTGTTTACGTTCTGCTTCATTCGGTCCCGATACGTTCTCATCAACATAACGCAGCAATCGCTGCTGCACAGCAACTTTCCCAAGAATGGGACTGAACCAAGACAAGACGCGTGCCACATAGGCTGCAGTTGTCGGCACTGGCACCCACGTCGTAATATTCGGGATGTCCGTCGTATAGTAGGCGGTCGAAACGTCTCCCCACGGAATCGCAATCGCGGTGCGGCTTCCTCGTCCAAAATCAATCGTTCTGCGCTTTGCCCCGATTGGGAACGGTGCTAACTTTCCGTTCACACGCTCCACACTACTCGACCCAAGTCCACGAACAGCTGTCTTCATCGTTCCTGGTGAGATGCCTCCTGCCGCCGAAAATCCGAGAGCGAGTGATGTCGCATCGGGTAAGAGTTCCTTTAATTTTCGTGCGACACAGTCGGTCGGGATGACGTCAAATCCAACGCCAGAACATAGAATGACACCACGTGCCTTCGCCTGAGCCGCCCGTTGTTTAGAATGAACATATTCGAACACATCGATTTCCCCGGTAATATCCAAGTAATGCGTACCCGTTTCCAGACATGCCTCGATCATCACTTGACTCGTATCCGTGAACGGACCCGCACAGTGAAGAACTAAATCCACATCGCGAAGCGCCTTGATTGCCGCCTCACGACTTAAGGCGAAAATCGATGTCTCGCAGTCGAGCTCGTCTCCGAGTCGATGAATCTCCCGACCAGTTCGCCCCGCAAGAATCGGACGCAATCCGTCACTGACGGCCTGACGGGCAATCAGTTCCCCTGTATATCCATTCGCACCGTATATCATCCATCTCATTGTTACCCCTCCTTATGTAAGTTTGTCCTTGTTCGTTTCCCTAAATCGAGTTGAATCGAACGAAAAAGTCTTGAACAATCCCAATCAGATACACACTCCCCATCATGACAAGCAAACACCCAATCGGGACGAAAAGCTTTTTGATGGCAGCTCGTTTTGTCACGTCCCCTCGATTCATCAATCGACGATCAATCAGGAAGAACAAGATGGCTGCGAGAAGACTCAACCATGATAAGACGAGCCCAAATAAAATATGTAAAACGAGCGAAGTGAACAACTGTATGTGCTCCGAACTGAATCGCTTTGCGACCCAATCGCTAAACCACGATGTCACGACACCATATGTCAAAATGATAGGGAAACTATACGCCATGTAAATCGTACACAATAAAAGAAATCCAGATACGCTCTCTAAAAATAAAGTTTCCACAAGGGTTTGTTGTGAAAATTCAACAATGCTTAAAAGAAGCGCATAGAGTGGTACGGTCCAGGAAGCCGTGATGATTTTTCGTGTCATCATCGAATCCATCCTTTCTTTTCATTCTTCTCCACTTTAGCGCAATCAACTTGAAAACGCACAAAAACCAGCCTGAATTCAGGCTGGCTTCGCGATTTGTTAATTGTTTGCAACTTCTCCGGCTTTCGTACGGACTGACTGCATCGCTTCCGTCCACGGAAGGAGTTGGTCGAGCATGTCGTTGACCGATTGTGCTTGCACATCTTTCGGTGCGAAATGTGTTCCGTTCTCGAAGTCCGTGAAGAGTGAGAGTGCAGGATGGACACGTACGTGAGCGATTGACAATTCACTCAAGATGCCACGTAAATGTTCCGTTGCACGTGCTCCACCGACAGAACCGTATGACACGATTCCGGCTGCTTTATTGTTCCATTCGACGCGTAAGTAGTCGAGTGCGTTTTTAAGAGATGCTGAGATGGAATGATTGTATTCTTGGACGATGAAGATGAATCCGTCCATTTGCGCAATTTTCTCCGACCAAGCTGCTGCGCCTGATGCGTCTTGGCCAGCTTCACCGAGAAGCGGCAAGTTGTAGTCTGCGATGTCGATGACTTCATAGTTGGCATCGCCACGTTTGTCGGCGAGTTCTTTCACCCATTCCCCGACTTGTGGACTGACGCGACCTTCACGAGTTGATCCGAGTACGATTCCGATGTTTAACATAGTAGTTCCTCCTTGGTTATGTTGTGATTCATCTGATTTTCCAAACAAACGATTTAAGAAACTCATTTCATGCCCTCATATTCTTTCTCAAATGTTTTCGTGCTTCTGACTGTATCGATTGGTCGCACCATCGCCTCGATTTGCGAACGTTTCGCTTCGAGGAACGGCGGGAGTGACAACTTTTCACCGACCGTCTCATACGGCTCGTCTCCCATGAATCCAGGTCCGTCCGTCGCCCACTCAAACAAGATTTGCGGCGCGACACGCGCATAAGATGATTCAAAGAAGAAGCGATCGACATAGCCAGAAGTCGGCAAACCGAACTGTTGGAGACGTGCTGTCCATTCATCGAGGACGCTCCGGTCTTCGACACGGAATGCGACGTGATGCACGGTACCGAACCCTTGACGCGCTTGTGGAGATGTCTCGTCATGAATGACGATCACTTGCGCTCCGTTTCCACCTTCACCTCCTTCAAAGAGATAAACATCACCTTCTCGCCCGATCTCTTTAAATAGCATCACTTGCTCCATCACTTGTTTGAAATACGTGATGTCGGCAATTCGAATAAAGATGGGACCGAGCCCTGTGATGGCGTACTCAAGCGGGATTGGCCCATTCTTCCACGGTTCGCCCGATGCAATCCCTTCGTTGAACTCATCTGAGATGAGTTGATACGCCTGTTCGTCAAAATCGATGAACGAGAGCGTCTTCTTCCCGAACTGTTCTTGAATCCCTTCATGTTCGACACCGAGACGGTCGAAGCGACGGACCCAATACGTCAACGCTTCATCTGTCGGCACGCGGAACGACGTCTTCGCGATTTCATTTGTTCCGTGCTTACCTTTCGGGATACCCGGGAAGTCGAAGAACGTCATGTCTGTACCGGCATTCCCTTTATCGTCTGCAAAAAATAAGTGATACGTTTGAATGTCGTCCTGGTTGACCGTTTTCTTCACCAAGCGCATTCCTAAAACATGGGTGAAGAAGTCATAGTTTTTTTCGGCGCTACTCGTGATTGCCGTGACGTGGTGAATTCCTTTTACGTGGTTCATCATTCTCTCTCCTTTTATATCTTGATTTCAAGATACATGATTAAATTTTTTTGCGGCTTCTGCCCGCTTCCCAATTTGTTTCAACTGTTCAATCGTTTCTGTCAGAGATAATCCTTCAAATAATGCATTCATATGCTCCGTATGCTTCGGAAAAATATCTTGCATCAAGTGCTCTCCGTCAGTCGTTAACGCAGCATATGTGATGCGGCGATCGCTCGGACAAGCTTTTCGGACGAGATACCCTTTCTCTTCTAACCGGTCTACGACGTACGTCATGCTCCCGCTCGAGAGGAGGATTTTCTTTCCGATGACTTGAATCGGTTGATCTCCTTTATGATATAAAAACTCGAGTACGGCAAACTCGGTCGCGTTTAATCCGTAAGACGCCACTTCCTGTTTCACCAGGTCTTGTAATGACTGAGAGGCACGCAAGAGCACGGTGATTGTTTTTAATGCATCAGATGGTTCCATCTGTCTCCCTCCTTTGTCCAAGAGAGCCATTAATTTAAATTCAAATATCTTTAATTCGAGATAAATATATCACCGTTATCGTTTCGAGTCAACTCATAATTACTAGACCCGTCAAAGACTATAGATTTATTTAACGGGTCTAGTTAGCTTCTATTATATAAATGTAGCCACTATAGGGTTTGATAATTTAACAAAGTAATTATGCAAGTCTACTCAATCTATCTTTTATGTAACTTATTTCTGAATCAATCAAAAAATTAGAGATTAAAGTCGGGATATGACTATGTGAAAATTTATTTTTCATTCTCCACATACATTTCGCATTATTCCCAATTGAACAAAAATTACACGTGATTCCCTCTGTTACCCCACACTGTTCTTGAATCTGAGGAATTTTATTAATTAGATACCTAGCAAAGACATTTAATATCCATTTCCCTTTTGCTATATACTTTAAATCTTTAAATTCGATATTTTTACTTTTTGCGAATTCGTCCAAATCTGTCTTTTTCAAATTTATTTGCTGGAGTAATCTAGGTTTATTGTTTTCCGCAAATAATTTATCGGCAGAATCACTGTACTTAATTACACTTTCATAACCAGTCTCGCATGCATTTTTTAAAGCCTCTAACGAAAAATAATATAAATCGTTAAAGTCATTTTCTGTCAACTCTTTCACAATTTCGGTTTCTATTTTTTCATTTAAACACTTACTACTTACCGATGTAAGTTTTAAAATTAAATCAATAGCATTTTCTCTGGTAATATAGTGAGATTCTTGAGAATAATATTTTAAAATTAGTAATCCTACGTATTTAGGATCAGGAAGCTCTTCTCTATAATCTCTAACATCTTTATCAATAATACCGAGAATATATCTTATATTATCAGATCTTTCTTCAAATTTCGGTTGCAAATTTTCTATAAATTTGATCACATTATCTGATCCTTCTCCATACCCTTCGATATTTTCAACGGCCTCGACGTTGATTTCTTTCCCCAAGTCTAATATTATTTTCTCGTAAAATTGAATATCATCGTATCCTTCTACAACAACAACGGGAGTATTAGACATTATCGCCTCTGTAATCCATTCTTCTAAATCATGCTTCATCGATGTTTACTTCCTGTGGATTTAATTGAACGAGATAGTTGGTATTTCTTTTAGCAATAGATGGACTATGTGAAGCTACAATAATTTGTGAATTAGGAGTTAATTTGTGTAATAATGGTAAGATTTCTCTTTGCCACTTAATATTTAGTGATAGTTCAGGTTCATCAATAATAAGAATATCTCTATTTGCTCCTTCTATCAGGAAAATAGTTAGAAATGTCAACAAATGTCTCTCTCCACTTGAGAGTTCGTTTAAATAATGCTTATCACTATTTACTTCAATGTAAATTTCATCGTTATTAATTTTAATTTTCTTGTTATTAGAAAGATGACTATTAAATATTTCTTCAAGTGTACTTATAGATTCGAGAACATATTCTTCCTTTCTTAATTCGATAATCATACGGTATAACAAGTCTGACAATAATTCACTATCAGCACAAAATGCCATTATTTTTTCAGGGTCATCAATCTGCAAAATATTTAGTATTTCATTTCTAAGACGATTTTCTGTAGCATTAGATAAGGCCTCGAATAATTTTTCCCTGTTTTTTGAAAGTTCGTCTATAAAATTACTATCCTCACGATAATCAACACCTCTCTGTTCTCTTTCAGGTCTTATCGCATAAGATAAAGTATCGAACAAAGCCTTTTGTACTCTTTCAGAAGATACCCTTTTAGCTGTATTGTATCGCTTCAGAATAATTTCTTGAATAGTATCAACATTTATATCATCAATATGAGCATTTTTTTTCGAAGCATTATTTAATAAATTTCTATTTGTTTGATTTCTTATGACTCTACGTTGTTGAGAATTGACTAAATATTGAGCCAACTCTTGCGAAAAGTCTCTTGCTCTTCGTAAATTTTTAAATAATTCTCTGTAATTGGGATCGTTTGCAATGAAATGGACTATATCATCTTCGTCAATTTGAAATTTTTTGGGCGTTCCTCTGTTTACTCCAAAAAGAATGGATGACGCTTCCTGCAAAGATGACTGATCGAACTCATGCCAATCATAAGTTGTACTTTCAGTACGACTATCTAGATCATAATTCATAATTTCTTGTCGACTATTTCTATGTAAATTTCTTTTTCTTTTTCGTTTCGCTAAATCAAGAGTTAAATAGTTTTCATCTTCCTTAATTAAAGTTACCTTCACTTTATGATCATTTAAGCCATCTTTGTACCAGATGGTCACCGCCTGAACTTTTTCGTTATAAAGGATTTTTTCATCTTTTGATAAAAGAGCATGTATTATTTTTAAAAAGGTTGTTTTTCCATTCCCATTTTCCCCGTAAATAACTGAAATCATTTCCTCAGAAAAACTTAACTCTAAATTTCTATTAAAGCTTTTAAAGCCGTTTATAGAAATTTTCTTCAATTTAATCATTTATATTTACTCCTTATCTTCATACTTGATATAAAAAAACGACTAGGATTATTGACTTTTACTATGTGTCATAAAACCAGTCTGTACTTTCTTATACTACAAGTATATTTTTTCACTTTTAAAGTTTATTTTAAATTAATTTGGTATATTTTGATCCAAAAGTACTCTTTTTCCTTATTTTTCGCTCCGACGAATCACGGCCATCTCACGACCGAATCGATGTCCTTCATCAACGAATCCTAAGCTTTCGTATAAGTGATGGGCCGCCTCGTTCTCAGGATGGTAGCCGACGACGATTGATTTGCCATCTCCGATTTCTTCAAGCAACAGTTCTGTCGCTTGTCGACCGATTCCTTTACCTTGATGAGCGTGGTCGATCATGATTCGGTAAATCCACCATGCATCCAACTCTTCCGGCTCCGTGTTGTACATGAGGAAGCCGACCATCGTCTCTTCCTCATAAATCGCGCGTGGGCGTAACGTCGGTTCGTACATCGCTTGAAGTAACGAAATCGCATTCGGCTCCATGTATGTTTGCTGTTGTTCACTCAGTACCAAGTGACAGCATGTATACCAATTTTGTGCATCGATCGGACGTAATGAAATCATATTCTTCTCCTTTACTCATACGTTTCGTTTAAATTCCGTGCGTAGAACGCGATGGCACGACGGTACCTTGCGATGCTTTCGTCCGGTTTTGGACTGGCAAGCAGCTCGAGTAACGCGCCCGTCGCTTCTTCATGACGGCCGACGTTATAGTGAGCCATCGCCTGAAACACTTTGAGCGCCCCATGATTCGGGAAATGTTCGATCGCCTCTGCAAATAACTGTTCCGCTTCCGCGTATCGACCGAGTGCCCGATATGTGCTACCGAGTCCGAGATACGATTCCGCCAACTCTTCCCCGGTTAACCCAAGTCGGATGGCCCGCTCATAATGCGGTACCGCTTGACGTTCTTCCCCGAGCGAGTCATAACACCACGCACAGTATGCATGAAGTCTCGGATTCTTCTCATCCTTCCGTAAGAGCGATAAGAACAGTTGCTTCGCCTGTTCGAGTTGTCCCTCTTCACGGAGGCGTACTGCTCGGTTAAACTCATTTTCTTCTGTCACGTCGGTCACCTCCTGAGCGAAATCTTGATCTAACCATGATTGGAGCGCTTCATAATACTTGCCGATATGCACGCCATCAACGAGTGCGTGATGGGCTTGAACGGATAACGGCATCCTTAGACGCTCTCCTTGACGCTCAAACTTGCCCCAGGCGATGCGCGGGACGCTGTCATGTTGTTGCTGATGCGTCGGGTGCATGATGCTTGTGAACGTGACCCACGGCACACTCGTGATATACAGTAAGTCGTCGGGCTCGTCATCCCCAACCACGACTTCATCGGCAGCTCGCTCCATCCGCATCGTCACTTCTTGTAAGAACGTTGGTAAATCCTCATGGAACGTAGCCGCACAAAAGTTGAAGACATCCTCGTCTAACATGACGGTGAACGATGGGTGGACCACCTCATGTTCGACGACCGCTTCTCCACGGATCCGATACCGCAATTCCGGAATCGTGTTCGCCGCTTTCACTGCACCGTATAAAAAGAGTTTGAAGAACGATTGATTGCTCGCTTTCGAATATGTATAGAGATTTGTCACATCCACGTTCGCCGTCACGTTAAAATGCGGTGCGTCAAACGATTTGAAAAACTCAAAATGCTTACGTCGCGCCCACGTCTCGATTTCAATTTGTTTCATAAAAACTCCCCCTTCTACGCTCTTACTGTAGCAGAGAGAGTGAATCGGCTCATAGCTTTTGTTTTAACTGTTCGTAATGTCCTTTTGCCAAATCAAAGTAGACAAAGTCTCCACGTTCGATTCGTTCGAGCGTCGCTTCGAACTCACGCCATCCCCGCTCGACTTGTTCAGGCGTCAGCTCCCCACTCTCGGTCGCCTCTTCAAACTCATCCTCATCCTTTTTGACGATATCCCCATTCGGAAACACAAGAATATCGAGCAATAAGTCGTCCATATACGGAATGCCATCCTCTTCGCCGATCCGGTCGACGAGGTCGATATACCACTGCACGATTTCACCTTCCGGATTGATCATCGCCGTCACACCGAATGGTTCATTGTCCGGGAAATATTGGAGCCAACTAAAACCGGCATCCGCCACAATAAATTCTTCCCCTCTGTGTTTTTTATATAGTGGCGCTCGAACCTCATCGATTTGGAATAAGGCAACCACCCCGGAAAACTGTTCCGTCTGAACGTGTGCTTGCGCATAACGGTTCTTTAAAATTCGCTCCCAGTCTCGTCGATTCGCATACTTCCGTTTTGCCATATGGATCTCTCCCTTTCGGTCATCTCTGTATGATACAGTTCGCCAGAAGAAGGAAAGTTCCTTGTTAGTCGTACAGGTTATGCTGATTGAACCAGACGAGATGGCTTTGCTTCAGCCGTTTCCGCTCGACCATGCGGACGAATGCGTCTGTCGAGATGAAGCGGTTCCCGGGATGGAGGTCGGCCAGCATCATGAGGATGAGGCGTGAACCTCGTTCTCCCTCTTGAAGAGAGATATGCTCCATCTTCCCTTCCCCGTTGAAGCGGTTGATGAACAGCTCGACTTTACACTCTTCTTTTAAGAGTCGGGTCGTCACATACGCGACTTGGCTGATAATCGACTCGAAGTCATGATGGAGCGTGTAGCCAGACGGACCACTCAAATCGACTGCGAACGTGAACGTATCGAGTGATGTCTTTTGAAAGACTTTCGACTGAACACGCCCGAGCTTCGCCGTCGCGACCCAGTCAATCTCCTTGACAGGTTCTCCTTCATAAGGCTTCGATCCTAGAATCTGAAGTGGATTCCGTAGAGGCGATGCGGTCAAAGGACGGTCACCGAGTGCCAATCGTTTCGTGCCGACCGGAGGATGTAACGTGAGGGACGGCAGCACCGTCCACCGTTTCTCGATGGGACACTCAAGAAGATACGTCCCGAGATGAAGCGGGAGCGTCACAGCGAGTACACACTCTTCGATATAAGCCGGTCCCCGAAATTCGGCCTGGACACGAAGCACATGGCGGGCCTGATCCGTCCGTAACGTCATATCTAAACTATTTGGGGAGCGATCGTGGTCTGGAAAGCTAAGCGTTGTACTAGATTTCATGCGAACGCGAACGGGAAGCCCGAGTCGCTCGAGGGTTTCACTTCCGTCTAGCATCACCTGCACTTCCGTCTCATCCCCGACGAACAGAAGAGACTCGTGCGTATGTATATGAAGACGAAGGGCTTGTTCCAACTGTTTCCGCGTCCGTTCGAAGAACCAGACGATGCCCGCAAGTAAACAAAGTGCATACCCGACAATCTCCATGTACGGGACAAATACGAGAATCACTCCGGCGAATCCGTAGACCGGGATCCATTGTTTCTGTAGGGCGTTATGTGTCGAGAACGTCATCGTCAACCCTCGACCGGAACAGAAACGGTGTCTAAGATGTAACGGATGATGTCCTGTTTCGTCGATTTGATGCCTCCTTCAAGCGTCAACGTCAGGCGATGTGCCAATACATAAGGTGCCACGGCTTTCACATCTTCCGGAATGACATACAATCGATCGTTCAGATAGGCATAACTTTGAGACGCTCGCATGAGCGCGATGGCTCCTCGTGGACTGACACCAACCTCGACAGATTGGTGTTCTCGTGTCGCATGGACGAGCCCGAGTAAATAATCGAGGACGTCATCTTGAATCGATACTTGCTTCACTTCTTCTTGTGCACGGCGTAACTCGTCTAACGTCGCGACCGCCTCCACGATTTTCCGTGTTTGACGCATGACTTGTAAGAGGAGCTCCCGCTCTTCCGCGACATCAGGGTAACCGACCGGAATCGAAATGAGGAAGCGGTCGAGCTGTGCATCCGGTAACGAAAACGTCCCGGCCGATTCGATCGGGTTTTGCGTCGCAATGACGAAGAATGGTTTTGGCATCGGATACGTCTCTCCCCCGATGGAGACTTGCCGTTCTTCCATCGCCTCGAGCAAGGCGGACTGCGTTCGTGGAACCGCTCGGTTGATTTCATCGATCAAGACGATATTCGCAAAGATTGGTCCTTGTCGATGCTCGAACGTCTGGGTCTGCATGTTGAAATAATCTGCGCCAATCACGTCAGACGGTAACAAATCGGCCGTGAACTGAATCCGGGAAAACGCGCCGTCGAAGCTAGTTGCAATCGTCTTGGCCAGTAACGTTTTCCCCGTTCCTGGCACATCTTCTAACAAAATGTGTCCTTCCGCGAGTAACGCCGTACAACAGAGACGTACGACATCCTCTTTGCCTAAATACACCTCGTTCAACTGTTTGATGACCTGTTCCATGCCCATAAAATGACCTCCATTTTTTTGTCTTACTCAAACTTTACCTTTTTATGGTAAGATAAACAACAAATAGTCTGAACATTCAAAAAGGAGGTATCTTCTTGCGCTGGACGAACAAGTTTTTTCTCATGATTGCCGCTACACTCCTCGTCACCTTTACGATGATGATGGTTGCGACGAGTGTATTCGAATGGCTCTATAATCCGGAAACGATACCGGTCGAGGAAAATAATAGTCCCCCGACTGATCTCCTATCGGATGAGGATGATGGAATTTTAATCGGTGAATCCAAAGCAGATTACCCGTTTGAATTGGATCCTCAAAAAGGAAAAAAAAAACCTCTTGAGAGATTTACGGGCTCTGGAGAGTCCACACGACGAAATCTCGGTTTATTGGTCGCTTTGATTGCGCTCGGTTGTCTGTCCTTTTATATTTATCGAAAACGGAAACGACGTTTGGCGCGCGCACGAGATCATGCTGATTCAAGCACAGACCCGCTTGTCGAATCGCTACAACACGAAAACGCTTCGTCCGTTTCGACGCTCACAGCGTTCACGAACGTCCCGATTCGCGATGCACTGATCACATTCAACCAATCTCTCGTACCATCCAAGCGATTGCGTGCTCATGAGACACTGCAAGAGTGGTTCCAACGCATCGATTTACCGATGAACCCGTCCGTTTATCATGCGGTTCGCTACGGCACCTCATCAGGTGTGACGATTTCTGCAGAAGACACACTCCACTTTAAGCACACACTCGATCATTATACGACACGTCCTCACCCCGAGTGAGAATGTGCACAGGTTCTACTTTTCATTCATGAATGATAAAATGGTGGAAAATGTCAGTTAAGGGGATGAAATCATGAGACGATGGGCAATATTCGGATTAAGTGCACTTTTACTGACGGGTTGTACGGATACAGTGGCAGACAATCCGATTCCAATCGAATCACCGGATGAACCCATCACCGAATGGACACGTGAAGACTTTAAAGACGTTTATGACCAATATGAACAAACACAACCACTCCTCGCTGCGCTCGAGCAACAAGGCATCAAACCGTTCCGCGAGACGTTCGAACGCGTCATCATTGCCGGAAACGGGCTTGAGCACACATATGCAGATATTTATCCGTTCAAACTCGATGACGGGACGTATGCCACGGTATTCGACAGTCAGGACGGGACGGTGATCAATGGGTCTGAGTCGGTCGCTCCGCTGTTTTGGCAAGAGGAGTCTTTCCTTCAATACGTCGAAGAGATTGAGAATCGGAAATTCGGCACGAGTGCCCCGCCTACTGATGTTGTCCTTACGCAGGATGAATTTCAATCCGTCTATGACCGCCATGCGTATACGTCAGCCCTCCTCGTCGAACTCGATGAAGCGGGTGTCGAACTTTCAAGAGAACCAATTGACGATGTGATTATCGCCGGCAATGGCGTGACCGAAGTGACTGCCGACTTGTTCGTGTTCGATGTCGAAGGCGGGTATGCCATCGTATACGATCAAGATGGAGAAATTTTAAAAGGTCCCGAATCCATCTCACCGCTCTTTTGGAACGAGAAGGACTATGAGGACCTGTTAGCCAAGAATGAGGGGTAATTCCGTCCCCCTTCCGATTTTAGTTATGCTATACTCAAGTCAATAATCGACCACTAGGGGAGCCTTCGGGCTGAGACGGCATGTTGCCGGACCCTTTGAACCTGATCTGGCTCATACCAGCGTAGGGAAGTGGCTTGGGATACGCCTCTGTATATCCACGCCATTTTTCCGTCTGGAAACGTGGCGTTTTTATTTTGAAAGGAGACTATTCATGCGTATTCAACAACTCACTTGGATGGCGATGCTCGTCGCCATCGCCGTCGTTGGCTCAATGTTCATCTCGATTCCCACAGGTGTCGCCCGCGCTTATCCGATTCAGCATATGGTGAACGTGATTGCCGCAGTCACCGTCGGCCCAATCGGAGCCGTTCTCGTCGCATTCGTGACCGGACTCATTCGCGTCATGACCGGCACAGGGTCACTTCTCGCGTTCCCCGGTGGCATGATTGGTGCATTTCTTGCTGGTATGTTCTTCGTTCGCACGAATCGCGTCTATGCTGCCGCTCTCGGAGAAATCATCGGAACTGGTGTCATCGCCTCGTTGATTGCCGTCCCGTATGCGAAACTGTTGATGGGTTCGACGTTCGGTGCCTTCTTCTTCGTTCCAGCGTTCCTTGCTTCTAGTTTGACAGGCGCGCTTCTCGGTTGGCTCGTCTTATCACGTGTCAAACAGTTGCGACCGAGCACACTCAAATAACGTATTTTGATTTAGGAATCCGACCGACTCATGACGGTCGGTTTTTTGTGTGAAAGACCCAGATTGCTTCGCCATTCGATTCATCGATTAAGCCGCTGTCGACAAACCCGTTCTTCGCATAAAATTGTTTCGCGGCTTCATTCTCTTGATGGAGGCTCAGAATGATATCATCCACATCGTACTCTGTCTGGATAAATTCCACTGCGATGCGTAGACACTTCGTCCCGACGCCTTTCCCCTGTTCGTTTTGATCCATCATGAAACGATCGAGCCACACATAACGTTCTGTCTGATTTTCTGCTCCGACCATCATGAAGCCAACCGGTCGCTCACCGTCATAAAATGCATAGCTCTGCCAATTATATTTCGTATCCTCGACCATCTCTTGAAGCGACTCGGCATTCGTCTCGATGAATCGGGACTGTTTCTCGTCCACTGATAGAGTAATGATTGCCTCTCGATTGAATGCATCAATCGGCTGAATCGTGATTTCATTTCCTTTCATGCTTTCACCTCATTGATTTTCTCTCTCTTTCATACGCTTTCTCCCGTAAAAAGTTTCTTCCCCCGTATCTTCGAGATCATGCATTCGCTACACTAATAAGAGAAAAGGAGGTTATCACATGTTCCGAATCGGAAGTATTTTCATTCCCGTATCAGATGTAGAACAGTCCCTACACTGGTATACAACTTATTTTGATGCCAAAGAAATTGGTCGCTGGGAAGGAGGCATCGGTTTGTGTCTACCAGACGGTTCGACTCAACTCGGATTGATCCAAACCTCGTCACCGCAACCCGCAACGTTCAAAGATGCGTCAGGACAAGCCCATGTCTATTTCAACGTCATTTGTGAAGACATTCATTTCGCGTATCAATCGTTCGAACAAGCAGGGTTGATTGCGACACCGCTTCACGATTTCGGAGGCATGTCCTGTTTTGACGTAGTGGACCCGGATGGACATACGATCAGTCTTATCTCGGAAGATGTGACTTCCCCGTTCCATCGCGATCGCGTGAACAACCTACAAACGAAAGGAAAGTCTTAATGAAACAAATTCACCATATCTGTATTCAAACACCAGATTATGCCGCATCGAAGTCATTTTACGAAGCACTCGGTTTTGAACTCGTCCAAGAATCGCCAAACTTCCATACGCGTGACTTCAATAGTTGGCTCAAGCTCGGGGATTTTTATATCGAGCTCCAGACTGCTAAAACGGATGAAACGTTACAAGACTACTCGAAACATGCGGCCGGTCCCGTTCATTTCGCCCTCTATGTGGATGATCTCGAAGCGGAAGTCACACGACTCGAACAGCTAGGCGTCACGTTCTTGCCAAAGCACGGTGGCAACATCTATTTCGTCGTCGACGGTCATTTAAGTAAATTGAAAGCACCGGAAGGAACCATCATCGAACTGCGTGATACGTTTCTGATTAACTGAGGCCCTGTGCCTCTTTTTTGTTGGACACATCTTCACGTTTCCCTCACTCGTCTCATCGGGAATGGGTATGAAAAGGATGTGTTGTTCATGATCAAATATCTCGATTATTGGAGCTACTTGTCACTCTCCCTGGCAAAGCTCTTCTTTTTTAGCTGGTTGACCGCGACGGCGTTCGACTTCTCGTTTTTCCTCATCAATTTGGCGACGATTCTGCTCCTGACGAGCTGGGCACTTGCCGTGTCTTACCCGATTCGCCGATGGATTTTATACGTTTCTCTGTTCCTGCATAGTACCCTACTCGTCTCGGACATCTGGTACTATCGCTATTTTGAAGACTTATTATCTGTCGCCTTACTGTCTGATATCGGACAGATGGGAGATGTCGGGGGTGGCTTCTTGACGCTCATCCGCCCGATTGATGCGTTCTTCTTCATCGACCTCATTATTTACGGTTTAATTTTACGTTACATCAAACGGCATCCTGTCCGTGAAGCGAAGCGGAACGGAAGACGATTGGCGCTCGCCGGCTTCACTCTCGGATTTCTTCTCTTCACGATTCCGCTCACCCTCAGTTATCAGCGCGGGGAAAAATGGATTGCAGACGACCCGATCTCGAATATGCGTGAATATTATCATCTCGGTTTTTGGGGCTATCACGCGATGGATGTCGCCAGAGGTGTCGAACGTGCCATGGGATGGAACGAAGTCCTGACAGACGAGGAGCGTTCTCAAATTCAAGCACTCTCTTATCAGGAATTAAGTGCCCCGAGTCCGGATACGAACGTCATCGTGCTACAACTCGAATCGTTCCAAACTTCCGTCATCGATCAACGCATCAATGGACAGGAATTGACACCGAATTTGAACCGACTGCGACGTGACATGCTCTATTTCCCGAACGTGTATCATCAGACGCATGAGGGGCGGACATCCGATGCGGAGTTCATCGTCAACACGTCACTATATCCTGTCAAATCCGGTTCGGTGTACACACGTTTCCCGGGAAATCAATTCAGTGCGCTCTCTCAATCCTTGAACGAGGCGGGCTATGATACGGCAGCCATGCACTCCTTCCGTAAAGACTTTTGGAATCGGGATGATTTTTATGACAATATCGGATTCAATCATTTCTTTAGCGACAAAGACTACCCCGACCAAGGCATCATCGGGATGGCACTCAACGATCAAGATTTCTTGAATACGTCAGTCGGATTCATGGGAGAGTTGGATGAACCGTTCTATGCGTTTTTAGTCGCATTGACGAGTCATACACCTTACGACATTCCGGAGGACGAGAAGCGATTGGACCTGTCAGAAATTGACGACCCGCTTCTCGAAAACTATTACCATACCGTTCATTTCGTCGATACCGCGGTCGGTCAGTTCATCGAACGATTGAAACAAGATGGGCTGTGGGATGAGACGCTTCTCGTCATGTATGGTGACCATGATAGCGGTCTTACGTCACCAGGAGAAGAAATGGCTACCATCGAAGAAGTGGACTCAACAGTTGACGCATTTCAACTCGACCGTGCTGTCCCTCTCTTCATCAAACCACCTGGATTGACGACAGGGGAAGTCATGGAGGCGAGCGGTGGACAAATCGATATCGCACCGACGATTCTTGACTTACTTGGGATTTCTCCGGCATATATGCTTGGCGACTCCCTCTTGAATGATACGCCGAATCTGACCGTCTTTCGGACGGGTGCTTTCCGATATGAAGACAATTACTATAAACCAGACTTGAGCGAACGAGCAGAAAACGGCACATGCTATTCCGTTGAGACGGAAAAACCGGTCGCCTTCGATCGATGCGCCCCATATATCGACCGTGCGGCCAGCCAGCTCCGTCTCTCGGATACTATCATCGAGAAAGATGCCCTCTCACAAATGAGTCCATGAAAAACCTCCCGAGCTATTAGTCTCGGGAGGTTTGTTTAGTAAGCTTTACGCAACGTCGCGATATCGAGTTTTTTCATGGGCAGACACGCCTGTACGACTTGTTCAATCTGCTCTTGCGAACCGACCGTCATCATCTCTTCCATTTCCCACGGAATGATTTGCCACGAAACGCCATAGCGATCTTTCAGCCATCCACACTCCTCTGCTTCCGGTACAGCCGATAACTGTTCCCAGTACGTATCGACTTCGTCTTGTGTCTCACAAAAAGCGATGAGCGACTGTGTTTCATTAAATGAAAACATATGATTTTCATTACTGTCCATCACGACAAATTCTCGACCGGATAAGACGAAGCGAGCATAGTTGATTTTCCCGTCGAGCTCGTCGCCATCTTCTTCCGTGTATCGTACCGTATGACCGTCCAGTACATACGAATCTTTGAAAATGGAAATCCAATCTTTCATCGCCGCCTCGGCGCGACCGAATGCTTCCTGGACAAACAAGAGGCATGGCGTCACGAGCTGAATGTCCATCCCCCCATCATGCATAATTTGCCAAGAAACCCCGTAGCGGTCTTTCAACCACCCGTAACGCTGACTGAAGTCGTACGTATCTAATGGAATTAAAATCTCCGCTCCGTCAGATAATCGTTCCCACAGCGCATTGATTTCTTCTGTTGTCGGGAGGGATACCATATAGGAAATGGACGGATTTCGTTCTTTCGTCGTGCCTCCCCCGAGTAACTGAAAGAACTGTCCAGCGAGCGATAACGTCACAATCGTCGTCTCGCCTGCTGGCGAGCTTGAAAATGTCGTCGTATAATCGACAAACGAATCTGGAAAGATGGAGACATACCACTCGGCGATTTCCTCGACATTCTCCTCAAACCAAATACATGGGATCACAGGTTGCGTAATCATGAGAAAGTCTCCTTTCAGACTTCATGCAAACGATAGACGTCACGTACGGCGAGAAGTTCCCCGGCTTCATCACGATACGTCTGATAATGCGATGAATGAATGTGGTGATCGAGCGCTTCTTCGTCTTGATATTTTTCATAGAAGACAAACGTTCCTGGCGCATCGATTGCTTCGTGAAGAACGTACGCGAGACACCCTTCTTCCGCTCGTGACGGTGGAATCACACGATGCAACGCCTCACGTAACGCTTCTTCTTTACCAGGATGGGCTTTCAAGATTGCAGTAATGACAATTTCCATACAGTCTTCCTCCTTCGATAATGGACCTGACTTTCTGTTCCCGAATCCACCGCAATTTATCCCCAAAAAAACGGATATCTCATCATACGAGACATCCGTTTCTACTTATGACTTTTTCTTTTGTCGGAATGGCCACCAAACACCATCACCAAATGAAATCGTAATGGCTGGAATCAAGAGTGGCAATACAATCAATCCGTATAGCAACAGACCAGTAATCACGATGGTCGCAATCTGAACGAGACTAAGTACACCTGACGGGATCATGGCGCCGAACGTCCCGGCGAGGATGACTGCAGCGGTCATAATGACGGTACCCATCTTCGTCATCGAATAGATGAGCGCATCACGGACCGTCTTCCCACTGATTGTCTCTTCTCGGAATCGATCCAGTAGGAAGATGGAATAGTCAATTCCGAGTGCAATCAACATGACGAATCCAAAGAACGGAACGGCCCAGCTGATTCCGTCATAGCCAAGACCTTCCACAAAGATTAGCTCTGTGATTGCTGCTGACGTATAATACGTCAAGAGAAGCGAAGCAATCATATAGAGCGGCATGATCATCGAGCGGAACAATGCCGTCAAGACGATGAATAACGTCACGAGCATGATGGCTACCGTCCGATTGAAGTCGTTCGTTGACGTTTCATTCAAATCGCTGTTGATGCTTGAGATACCTGCGTATCCGATGGTCGCATCTGCATATGGTGTCCCCGTCACAGAGCGATCCATCGTCTCTTTAATCGTCTCGACGACATCAATCGCTTCTGGTGAGTATGGATCCATCTCTAGTACCACCTCGAGCTGAGTCGCCGTTTCTTCGTCAAAGACGTAGCGTTCGACAGCAGGTGAAAACTCATCTGATGTGAGTGTCCCTTCCGGAAGATAGACGCCTGTCTCACGGAGCGAATCTGCTTCACTCAACTGTTGCAAGAACGAAACCGCTTCGCCGAGGCCTGACTCGATTTGTCCTAATCCTTCGTTCGCTTCGCCGACACCTGTCGCGAGTTGCGATAGTCCGGTACTAAGTTCACCAACCTGAGATCCTTGCGCATTTAATGCGGAGGCAGCTTCACTGATGCCCGATTCGATTTGTGTGAGCCCTGCCGACACTTGACCGAGTTGTCCGACTGCAGCAGGAATATTTTGAGTCGCTGTCAATCCTTGCCCAATGAGGCCAAGTTGACTATTTAACTGATTCAGCCCAGCTGCTGCTTCTGCAAGCGGTGCCCCGGCATTGGTTGAACCGCTTGGCAATTGTCCGACGACCGCGTTTAGACCCTGCTCAATTTCATCTAATCCAGCCTGGACATCACCGAGACCCGTCTGTGCGTCAGACAAACCTTCACTGAGTTCACCGAGTTGCGTGTCGACATAGAAATCGTCGATGACTTCACCAGTCGGGCGTGTGAGCGCACGCACACCGTTCACTCCATCGACTTTTTCGAGCTCACTTGCGAACATTTCAATGTATGGAACTTCCGATTCCGTGATGGCTTGATCTTGTTTCAAAATGATTTGTACCGGAAGGGATTCCCCTTGACCGAACCCTTCTGAAATCAAATTCAATCCACGAACCGAATCGTACCCGTCTCCAATCTCATCGACCGTATTGAACGAACGGGCATCGTCATACGTGAACAGGACTGGCACCGTGATCAATCCAACGACCAAAATCGATACGAACGGGCGATTGACCGACAATCGACTCAATCCAGCCCAGAGCTTGCTATCATGATGCTCGCCTGCTTTCTTCGATGGCCAGAACAGTCGTTGCTTGAGCGTCGCCATAAAGAATGGGACGACCGTGAAGAGAATCAACAGCAACACCGCAATCCCGACGGCGACGGCGACGGCTGATTTAAAGATTGGAAAATCTGCAAATCCGATGGCCGCGAAACCGACGAAGACCGCGAGCCCACTGATCAAGACCGTCCGCCCTGCCGTCTTGTATGTGTTGACGATTGCTTCTTCAATCGCATGTCCCGCACTCAGCTCCTCTTTGTAACGGCTAAGAAGTAGGATACAATAGTCTGTCCCAATCCCGAACAAGATGGCCACGAGGAATATTTGTGTGTAGTTCGATACCGGGAATCCGAACCAATCCACAAAGAACGCGACAAACGATTGGCTCAATAAATACGTGAAGCCGACCGCGATGAGTGGAATGAACGGTGTCACGATAGAACGGAACACGAGGAGCAACAATCCAAAAATCAATACGACCGTGATGATTTCCGTCTTTTTCAATCCTTCTTGGGCACTCAAGTTCACATCATTGTTAATGATTTCTTCCCCAGTGATATATACTGTTTCCTCTTGAGGAAGCACGTTTTCACGGACATCATCAGCAAACGCATTGATTTCTTCTGTCGTACCTTCGACCGTGATTGGGACGAGGACGATGCGTCCGTCTTCTGAGACGAGCTGTGCCTCTGTCTCCTCACTTTCAAACGGATCGAGAACATCCGTCACGACCGTTTCATTCTGTCTAAGCTCTTCGATGACACGAGCGACATCCGTTCGCTCGGTTTCGCCAATCGACTCGAACTCGTAGACGAGCGAGATGGTTTTATCACTCTTCCCGGCTTCATCTAAAATCGCTTGTGCACGCTGAGAGTCCATATCGTCCGCTAGCTGAAAACTACCAGCTTCTTCTGCTTGCTTTGTTAAGTTCGGCGCTACGACAAATAGTGCCGCCGTCAATACGATGAGGGAAATGAGAATTCCCCAACGCCATTGAATGATTTTATGCACGCGTTATTCCTCCCCGATTCGGAGCAATTGTTTTATTTTCCGGAACGTCCGGACAAATTGCTCAATTTCAATTTCGTCTACTTCTCCATCGATGAGGGATTCTACATATCGATAGACGGCACCGTCCACTTCCTCGACGAGCCGCTTTCCTTCTGAGGTCAATTCAATCAAACGTTCGCGCTGATCCTTGCCACGTCGACTCGTGACAAGTTCTTTTTCGACCAGTTTTTTGAGTCGATTCGAGACCGCACTTTTATGGACACCTTGCTTTTGTGCCAATTGCCCAGCAGGGGTCGGTCCAAATTGATCGAGCAACTTTAAGAGCTGGAGTTGTTCACGCGAATACTCACGCCAGACATCCCCTTCCATCGCTTCGATGACATGTTCCGTCCCATGGAACATCACTTCTTCAAATAACTGCACGGCTTCGCGCATCAATGCTTTCATTTTTAGTTTACCCCCTAAACTAGATGGTTATAGTTTATGCCCTAAACTAAATAACGTCAAATAAAAAAACCGATAAGGAGAATCCTATCGGCGCAGCACATCAGTCGTATTTTATCCGATCCATGTAATCAACCCTTTGTGCTTTTGTGACGCGGATAAAAAAATCGCTTTCAATTCCTCGAACTGTTCGAGCAAGTATTGCTTTTCCTCACTTCCCCACCCTCTCTCGAATGGGTAAAGTTCATGCGCATTCATCCTCGTCGCGTCATAACGTGATTCAAGGGCATCTCGTTCGATATAGTGAAGTCGGGTCGCTAAGTCTTTCACTTCTGATGACGTCAAATAGGCCGTTCCTGTTTCCTCTTCGATTACCATTCCGCCGAAAATCGTTCTCCCGAGGGAGTGACGGTCAATGTCGTCCAAGTCCGCTTCTCCGGTTAGCAAAAAGTACAGTCCGTGCCACGCTTTATCGATATCCGACTGCCTTTCCTCGTACGTGTACAATTCCTCGAAATAATCAGGTTCATCAAGTAGCCGCGCCAACTCATCATCTGTTACTCGCAAGTAAGTTCCAATCATCCCCATATGAGTGCCCCTCTCCAGTTCGTTTGTCTGTCTATTCGTCATCAAAACGAAAAAACCTTCCGTAGAAGGTTTAAACGATTGCCTCGGCGACACGTAGACCAGATAGATAGGCACTCTCAAATCGAGTTCGTCCGGATGGATCATCCGCTTCAAGAAAGATATCGCCAGCTAAATAGATGGGATGATGGCTTACCCGATAAAACGGTTCATGCCACACGTCTTTCGCTTGCGCATAGCGCCACCGTTTCAACTGCCGTGACACGATGTCGATATCGCCAACTTCCTCTCGGAATAACCGCTCGACCTCTGTAAGTGTCTCCTCTTCCGGTCGCTCATACCACTCCTCACTCCACGCTTCTTCCATATAGACGCTGATGAGCGAGGTCGCAGTGATTCCTTTTTGCTGATTATTGATCACCTTCAACAATCCAGGTGTCAGGTCATGATCGAGAATCCCATCTTCCCCAATCTGTACATCACCCGTACATTCGAAGAGACCGACGAACGTCGGCGCATACACGAGACGTCGCAAGGAAGGTTTGACCTGATTAACCAAACTCCCGAGTAATTCGAACGATTGCGGAAGCGGTGCCGTCATCACGATTTGGTCGTATGAACGTCTCGTCACATCTGTCTTCACGCTGATGGTACTATCCTCTTCTATGTGAACGTGCTCCACATGTTCATTCAAGTGTACCGTCAATTCCTCAGCAAGATGCTTGGCGAGTCCATTCATACCATCCGTCCCCACGTATCGCGGATAAGGATCCGCATACCAGACACGCACCCAGTTCGCACTCATCCACGACTGTACCTCGCGTTTGAGCTCTTCCCCACGTACGGTGAAATAGACGGCCCCGTGATCCGCTTGTCCGTCACCGATTCGACGAGTCGCCAAACGTCCCCCGACGCTTTGACTCTTTTCAATCAATTCAACCGTATGACCTCGACGTGCGAGTTCACGCGCTGCGATGATTCCGCTCAGACCAGCCCCAATGATTCCAATCTTCATTCAGCATTTCCCCTTTCCTTCATGAAGATTGTAGCATGCTCATTCCTTTCAACCTCTATTTAACTAAATCAGGCGAGAATTCTCTCTCCTCTAAGCGTCTCGGGGCGTAGCCCAGCGTAGGCGGGAGATGAATCGCCCGGTCCAATAGTCTTCTCTCCCTGTGACAGATATGACGAACAAAAGTTCGTCATTCCGTCAGATTCTCCATCCCCCTCCACGGGTATCGGATGAGGAGGACACATCACAATCTTCTGGAGGGAGGAGGGACGGACATGCTGAAAGGCTACACATACAGGCTCCACCCGACGCCGGCACAGGCCGAGTTCCTCATCAAGACGATCGGCTGCGCCCGGTTCATCTACAACAAGCTGCTCGAGGACCGCATCGCCATCCGCGAGGAGGCGAAAACGGGGAGCGGAACGAGACGGAAACCGGCGACACCCGCCTCCTACAAGCCCCTGTTCCCGTTCCTCGCCGAGGCGGACAGCCTCGCGCTCGCGAACGCAAAGCTGAACCTCGACACCGCGTTCGCGAAGTTCTTCGCCGGGACGGCCGGCTTCCCGGTGTTCAAGTCGAGACGAAAGGCGCGCGCCTCCTACACGACGAACAACCAGCACGGCACGATCCGAATCGAGGCGGGCAAGGTCCGTCTGCCGAAGGTCGGGTTCGTGCGGTTCACACAACATCGCCCGTTCGAGGGCGTCATCCGGTCGGCGACGGTCTCGATGACGAGGACGGGCAAGTTCTTTGTCTCCATCCTCGTCAAACAGGACGATGAACCATGGATCCCAGCCGAGAACAAGGTCGGGATCGATCTCGGTCTGGGACACTTCGCCGTCATGACGAACGACGCGATGGTATCGGAGAAAATCGAAAACCCACGTTTCCTTCGACAATCCGAAGCGAAGGTCAAGAAGGCGCAACGGGCGCTGTCGCGAAAGAAGATCGGGAGTAAAAATCGTGAAAAGGCCAAATTACTTTTGGCCAAGAAACACGAAAAGATTGCCAACCAACGCAAGGATTTCCTTCACAAACTGTCAAGACGGGTCGTTGACGAGAACCAAGTCATCGTCGTGGAGACATTGAAGTCGAAGGACATGATGAAGGATCACAAGGTGGCGAAGTCCATCGGAGATGTCAGTTGGTACGAGTTCGTCCGTCAACTCGAATACAAATCAAACTTCTGCGGACGGACGCTCATCAAGGCGGATCAATGGTTCGCATCCACTCAAATCTGTTCCACTTGCGGCGTAAAAGGCGAGAAGAAGGCGATGGATGTCCGTGAATGGACGTGTGCCTGCGGCGCGCATCATGACCGTGACATCAACGCGAGCATCAACCTGTTGATGTTGGCAAACTAAAACGAATTCCTTCAGGGTGGGAACCACCCGACGAGCTTGGTAAACAATCGTGGCTGGTAAGAGCACGGTCTTCCCAAGAAGCTCCCCCTTCAATTTGCGAAGCAAATAAGTGGCGAGTAGTTCACTATGCTTCAGGCTGGTTTGTTCCATTGTTCGTCGTACGCCCGACGCGAGTCTTCATACATGACAGCGAAACGCGCAACGACGAATGGACGAATGAGGATTGTCGCAATCGATAATGATAATGCGGCAAGTAAAACCGAATTGACGACCATAAATAACGTGAAGCCAATCAAATAAATCGGGATGAACGGCAAAATTAGTTTAAATGCGTCCCACTTCTGACCATGCATCAGCGCGCGTGACTTCGTGATCGATTCTCTGACCGATAATGCCGGCTCATCTCGCAAAATAAAGTACGTGAACGCGTAAGAGAAGAACTTCATGATTCCTGGAACAATGAACAATAGTGTCCAAAGCGTCTGGAAGATGGCTAGTAGGATGACTGCCGTCACATGCTTACCAAATCGTTCTTTCATCGGTCGAAACACATCACGAAACTGCGCGTCTTGTCCGCGAATGATGGAAAGAATGACCCAGTGATACCCAATGATGATTGGATATAGCATGAAGGATACAACAATTGTACTTAAAAGGAATACAATCGCCTGTACTGAATCGGCTTTCGCCCCGTAAAGTGTCGGATCGAGCAATGCGCTAAATTCTAATATAACGGCACAGAGAAACGACCAGATTAACAGTAGACCTCGTTTCCCATTGATTGCTTCGTGTGTCCGTTCTGTCCATGTTTGAACCATTTTCTAGTCTCCCCCTGAATGATTTATCTTATATACGCTATATCGTTCAAATACGTTTCATGTTCACACAAAAAAAGCAGAGATTCACTCTGCTCGTTCGTCCGCTCGATATTCTAGTATGTCCCCCGGTTGACAGTCGAGCGCTTCACAAATTGCTTCGAGCGTCGAAAAACGAATCGCTTTCGCTTTTCCATTCTTTAAAATCGACAAGTTCGCCATGGTGATCCCGACCCGTTCCGACAGCTCTGTCACACTCATTTTCCGCTTCGCTAACATCACATCTAGATTCACAATCATCGCCATTTTTCTCACCTCAGACCGTCAAATCGATTTCTTGTTTCATATCGATGGCTCGCTTCAATAATTTCTGTAACAACTCAGCAAAGACGGCAATGACAAATGCGGCGAACACGAAAACGAGCCCGAGGACTAAGAAACCCGGGGAATCATCACGCTCGGCGAACCAATAGAAGAACGGAAGCAACGCCGTATAGATGACCGTGATGGTCAATGCACAATACTTGATCACTCGAAGTACTTTCACCGCTCCATAGGAGAATGCCTCATTCCTATCAATTAATCCTAGCAAGGTAAACGTCTGGAACAGAGCTATGAAATATGGGACTGCCGCCACATACATCCCCACGACAATCGGACGCATCGAATTCGCAATCCAGCCCCCGCTCTCGGTTGCGTCTCGCCAAAGAAACGGGAGTAAAAAGAGACAGGCCGCAAGAATCGGGAGGGCTAAGACAATCACCGATAGTTTCAAAAAGACGGTTTCTCGTTTCAACTGTCATACACCTCACTCAATTTATTTTCTTTATCATACGCCGCTTTTTATCGTTTATCAATAAATATTTATCGAAAAAAATAGACCTCAAGAATTTTCTTGAGGTCCTCTTTCATTACTTCATCGCTTCTAGTTCACTTTCGGTCACCCATTTATGGTTTGTGACCTCTTCTCCATCTTCGGTCGTGTAATCAACCATATAAACCGTCGTCTCTTCGGCCGTATCAATCGTCGCTTCCGCTCCGTCCATGCCCTCCATGTGATCAGCGGCCAATACGACTTGTTCACCTTTTTCTAATGGCGCGTCACCCGGATTCTCGAGTTCCTCATGGATCACCCATTTATGATTCTCTACGGGATCACCGCCTGTGGTCGGTGTATAACTGACTGCATATACAGTCGTATCATACGCACCGACAATCGTGGCTTCTACACCTTCCATCCCCGGCATATGATCTGCCGTCATCATCGCTGTCGACCCTACAGGATACGTCGGATCACTCGCTTCCATCAGTCCGTCTGGTATCTCTCCAGACCCCGAATGGTTCATTGACGAATGGTCCATGCTTTGTTCTTCTGACATCTCCATCGATGTATCGTCTGCCGTATCCCCACATGCGGCCAATGATGTAGCGAGGATGATGACACCTAAACCTGTCATCCATTTTTTCTGTTTCATCAAATCTCTCCCTTTATTCATACTCACGTTGAGTGTACCCGTCCCTAAGAATCAACAGACGTTTTTGAGAGCATTTCGATGATTTGTTAACTGACTGCAACAAAAAAGGCCAAAATCCCGAAAGATTCTGGCCATGGATGATTATTCAACTGTTACAGACTTCGCCAAGTTACGTGGCTTGTCGACATCACAGTCACGGGCAAGTGCCGCATAGTACGAGATGAGTTGAAGTGGAAGAACCGTCACGAGTGGCGTGAGAAGTGGTTCAACACGTGGAAGAACGAATGCATCGTTCTCGTGCTCCATGCCTTCCATTGAAATCGTACAAGCTACTGCACCACGCGCCACAACTTCTTTGATGTTTCCACGAATGTTGAGGTGTGTGTTCGGTTGCGACACAAGCGTGATGACTGGTGTCCCATCTTCAATCAACGCGATCGGTCCGTGTTTAAGTTCCCCACCTGGGTATCCTTCTGCTTGGATGTATGAGATCTCTTTGAGCTTCAATGCGCCTTCAAGACCTACATATGAATCCAATCCACGTCCGAGGAAGAATGCGTTACGTGATTCTTTCAAGAACTTATCAGCAAGCTCTTCAAAGATTTCTTTTTGTGCCATGATTGAGTCCATCGTTGTTGCAACGAGCGCGAGCTCTTGCATCAAATCAAACGGAAGTTTCTTCCCGTTCGCACGAGCGATGTCGTATGCGAGAATCGCGAGGACGGCGATTTGTGCCGTGTACGCTTTCGTCGAGGCGACGGCGATCTCCGGTCCTGCGTGGAGGAGCATCGTCTCGTTCGCTTCACGCGAGAGTGTCGATCCTGCTACGTTTGTCAACGTGAGCGCTTTATGGCCAAGCTTTTTCACTTCGACGAGGACGGCACGGCTGTCCGCTGTCTCACCTGATTGTGAGATGAAGAGGAAGAGTGGCTTCTCTGTCAAAAGTGGCATGTTGTAACCGAACTCTGACGCGACGTGTACTTCAGTCGGTACACCTGCGACGCGTTCGATCAATTGTTTCCCAACAAGACCGGCGTGGTAACTTGTCCCACAGGCGACGATATAGACGCGGTCCGCTTCCGAGACGAGCTCGCGCACGCCTTCTGTGAGTTCGATGTCACCGTTTTCGTTCTGGTAATGCTGGATGATGTTGCGGATGACGGCCGGCTGCTCGTCCATCTCCTTCAACATGTAGTGCGCGTACGTGCCCTTCTCGATGTCTGACGCATCGATCTCGGCCGTGTACGGTGCACGTTCGAGCACTTCGCCGTCGAGCGTCTTGATCGTCGCCGACTCACGTGTGAGGATGACGATCTCGCCGTCGTGGAGCTCGAGGTACTGGTCCGTCACCTGGAGCATCGCCATCGCGTCCGATGCGACGACGTTGAACGTGCCGTCACCGAGTCCGACGAGGAGCGGTGACTTGTTCTTCCCGATATAGAGGCGCTCTTTATCCTCTGAGTCGATCATCGCGATCGCGTATGAACCGTGGAGGTCCGAGAGCGTCTTGCGGAACGCCGCCTCGACGTCACCGAGCTCGACGAAGTGCTTCTCCATGAGCTGGACGATGACTTCCGTGTCCGTCTCTGAAAGGAACGGGACGTCAAGCGTCTTCTTGATGATTTCGTCGTTCTCGATCACGCCGTTATGGACGAGCGTGAAGCGTCCTGTCGTACTTTGGTGCGGGTGGGCGTTCGGTACGCTCGGTACCCCGTGTGTCGCCCAACGTGTGTGGCCGATTCCAATCGTGCCGTCTACTTCTGCTGGGATGATTTCGCGTAGCGCAGCGATGCGACCGACTTCTTTGTGAACGTTGACATTTTCATGCATCAACGCAAGACCTGCCGAGTCATAACCACGGTACTCGAGTTTTTCAAGACCTTTGAGAAGGACTTCCTTCGCTCCGGTATTCCCAATCATTCCTACAATTCCACACATAAACAAATCTCCTCTATTCTTCGATTTCTCGAAAAAGGAAACGGGCTTTTTCTAAGAGCTGTCAGCACACACTTCTTTGTCCGTCCGGTCACCCGGGCGTTTTAAAAGCGTGCTTTTCGTCGTGACAGGCGACGAAGAGGCATCCGCCGAAATCTCGATAACCTCTAACCTCGTCAACTCCGCAGAGTTCTGGCGCTTGTTCGTACTCTTGTGTCCTTCCGTTTCCAAGGTCACGCTCTTAATAGTACAAATCACACCCCCATTCGTCAAGAAGAACCATTGTTTTCTCGATGACAAAACGGAAACAAAAAGGGAATCCAACGTTGGATTCCCTTGTGTTATTCCCGGTTTCTGAAAAATTATCCTTCTACGCCGTAATCTTCACGCACGACTTGCGCGATTTTCTCAACGTAGCGGTCGCACTCTTCCGGTGTCGGGGCTTCTGCCATGACACGGACGAGTGGCTCTGTTCCAGATGCACGGACGAGAATACGACCGTTCCCAGCCATTTCCGCTTCTGCTTCTTGAATCGTCGCGAGGACACGCTCTCCGTTCATCGCATCATTTTTATTCGTCACACGGATGTTGACGAGCTTTTGCGGATACACCGGCATCTCAGCTGCCAACTCAGAAAGTTTACGGCCTGTCGACTTAACGATTTCCGCCAATTGGACGCCTGATAACATCCCGTCACCCGTTGTCGAGTGATCGAGGAAAATCAAGTGACCCGACTGTTCACCACCGAGTGTGTATTGATGTTTCTTCATCTCTTCCACAACATAACGGTCACCAACTGCTGTTTGAAGCGCCGTCATGCCCGCTTCTTCCACAGCTTTATGGAAGCCAAGGTTACTCATGACCGTCGCGACAATCGTATTGTCTTTCAAACGACCTTTTTCACTCAAGTATTTCCCGCAGATGTACATGATTTTGTCTCCATCCACGATATCACCGTTCTCATCAATCGCAATCAAACGATCTCCATCACCGTCAAAGGCAAGACCCATATCCGCTCCTTTTTCACGAACGAACTCAGCCAAGTGCTCAGGGTGTGTCGAGCCGACACCTTCGTTGATGTTCAACCCGTTTGGCGAGTTTCCGATTGTCGACACGTTCGCCTCTAGGTCAGCGAAGAGACGAGCTGCAAGACCACTCGTTGCACCATGCGCACAGTCAAGCGCGATGTGAAGGCCATCAAAGTCCTCTTCTACAGTCTGTTTCAACATTTGAAGATACTTTTGAGCACCCTCATAATAATCTGAAACGAAACCGAGGTCTTTTCCAGTCGGCCGTGGGAGTGTATCTTCTGCAGCGTCCAAAATGTCTTCGATTTCTTGCTCGGTTGCGTCATCTAATTTGAAACCATCGCTACCGAAGAATTTGATGCCGTTGTCTGCCACGGGGTTATGCGATGCCGAGATCATGACTCCCGCTGTCGCATCTAATGACTTCGTCAAGTAAGCGACCCCAGGTGTCGAGATGACACCGAGACGCATGACTTCTGCACCGATTGAAAGAAGACCCGCAATCAATGCACCCTCTAACATATGTCCTGAGATTCGTGTGTCACGACCAATCAAAACTTTCGGCTGTTCGCCTTCTGGCAAATGTTTCGAGAGCACGTAGCCACCCGCACGACCTAAACGATATGCTAATTCCGCAGTCAACTCAGAGTTCGCAACACCGCGAACTCCATCTGTTCCAAAATATTTACCCATAAGATTAAATCCTCACTTTTGTATGATTGAACATCTTTATTGAATAGAAGATGTTTCTGTTTCTTCATCGACGCTTGTCAATTGAACATCGATTGTTTTTGGCGAAATGACAGTCACGCCTTTTGGTACTTCATAATCTACATCTACCGCGTGTGTCCCACTCGGTAAACCTGTTAAATCTAAGGTTACATTGACACTGTTCGAGGAGATGTTCTCTAGAAGGGATCGTTTTCCCGACAGTGTCACACTGACGACTTCTTGCGTTTGAACCGTATAATTCGTTCGGTCATACCCACGAACATTGACCGGAACCGTCAATCGAATCCGTTCCGTCAATTCACCCGTGTCATCCTTCGTCTCATCGTTCGGACGAACCAATACCTGGACTTCGACTTCTTTTTTACCGAGAGATGTCGCTCCTTCTGGAAGGCGGAGGGTAGCGTTTAACTTTTCAGACTTCGTTAAGTCATCCAGCTCAATCGGTTCCGTTTCGATTGTTTCGAGTGCATCGAGCACTTCTTTTGGAGCAAAGACACGGACTTCCGTCTCAGCTAACAACGTATCGGCTAGTCGGAAGTCATCCGCCACATCTCCACTCGTAACGACCTCGATTGGAATCATCGCACTTTCATCATAAATCGGTACGGTGACATTGATGATATTCGGATCGACCGACACGTTTAATGGGTTCCCATTCGCATCTAAAATAGTCGGGGGAATTTCTCGTGTAAACGTCTGACTTTCATTCGCAACGTCTACATTTAACGTGATTTCCTTGACGTTTTGAATCCGACTCGCGCCTCCCGTGACTTTCACAGTAGACGGTTCGATTTCGACGTCGCCCGCTACTTTCCCGTCCGGTAACTGATCTTTGTTTAGTAAATTTACAGATACCGGCACTTCAATCGTTTGCTTCCGGTCAATATAGATTTCGACAGTCTCTCGGTCTAACTTGACGTTGACGTCGCCACCGAATCCTCGTGCCTCAACCGGAACACGGTGAAAGCCCGTCCCGAGGTTCGTCAAGTCGACGAATACCTGATAATCTTTCACCAATTTGGTCATCGTTAAACTACTGGACGGACCTTGAAGTTCAACGCCCATCTCTTCCGGTACATTATATGCGACATACTGCACCTCATCAAAAAACACTTCGACCGGCACATCGAGCGTCATGGAACTCTGTCCGACGATCGGCAGCGCACTCGACGCATTATTTGAAGAACTGGTCTCAGCGACCATTAAGTATAAAAGGACGGCTAAAGCAAGTGCGATGAAGCGGAGAAACCATTTATGTTGTAACCACTGATCAATCACTTACTTATCCCCTCCTTTTTTACCGAAGAACGAGAGGGTCGCCTCTTTTTCTTCGATGACGAGTTCTTGAATTAATTTGTTGCGTAGCGCTTCTTCATCCAATTCGCGATACAGACGTCCTGCAATCGCAAGGGAGACCGCTCCCGTTTCTTCTGAGACGGTAAGGGTGACACTGTCTGTCACTTCACTGACGCCGATAGCTGCACGGTGACGCGTCCCGAGCGCTTTATCGATGTGTGGACTTTCAGAGAGCGGTAAATAACAAGCTGCCGCTGCAATCTTCCCATCCTGAATAATCATCGCTCCATCATGAAGCGGCGTGTTTGGAATGAATAAGTTAATAATCAACTGAGACGTAATATGTGAGTCCATCCGAATGCCTGTCTCGACATATTCATTGAGTCCCGTATCGCGTTCGATGGCAATCAATGCACCGATTCGCCGTTTGGACATATACTGTGCAGAACTGACGATCGCTTCAATCATTTGTCGTTGTTGCTCTTCGTCACTCGTTCCCGTACGTCCGAATAAATTGCTCGTTCGTCCGAGATGTTCAAGACCACGTCTCAACTCAGGTTGAAAAATGATGATAATCCCAAGAAGACCATACGTAATCACCTGATTTAGCAAGAACTGGAGCGTCTTCAATCCGAAGAAACCGCTCAAGAACCAACTGACCAGGATGATTGAGATCCCTTTGATTAACTGAACTGCTTTTGTCCCACGTACAATCATCATTAACTTATAAATCACGTACGTGACGACGACGATATCTAAAACATCATTCAAATAATCGTACCAATGTACGTTTTCTGAAAGATTTAAAAATGAGAAAAATGATACTTGTTCAAGTAGCGGCAAATGCTCCCCTCCTTCACTACCTAGCTAAATCGTGCAAGTTCCATTATATCATCAATTCTGTCTAGACGCATTGCGTCACTTCAAAACGAAACCAGATTGAAACGAAAAAAAGACGCTAGATGCGTCTTTAGAATAGTTGTTTCATCGAGTACCAAATCCACTCGAACATTTGGTCAATCTGTTCAAGCTCACCTGTCACTTGACCGGCACTGGCTAAATACGCACGACCATTCACAGCGGTCGCGTCACCTTTGACCGTTCCTTCGATTCGTAAATCGCCACCTTGAACGGTGATATCCTTCTCGACCGTTACACCGGCTGGCACAATGACTTCGTTCTCTGACACGACAACCCCTGGTACTTTTGTATAGGTCATCGTCTCAGATGCACTGTTCCAGAGTCCAAGTGTCGCGCTAGACATTAGACTGAAGAACAGGACCGCCGCGATTAAAGCCGGGTGTCGTTGTAGCCAAGTGATTTGTTTCGAGTGCGGTTTTCGTTCTTTTCGGATTGGTTTTGATAACGGAACGACCGTATCGGGTGCTTTTTGTACAGGTGCTTCAGGCAAAGCGGCCATCACACGTGCAGTAAAATCGGCTGATAACTTTGGACGAGGCAATGCTTTCAGTTCTGCGTCGATTCGTTCATATTGTAGATACGACTCGTATAATTCATCGTCTTCTAACAATTGACGCAATTCGTCAGATTCTTCGGGCAAAACGCCATCTTCCAAATATTGTTGTACTTTTTCTTCAGGAGTCAATTGAACCCCTCCCTATTTTGAAAGATTGTTTTTAACATTTCTCTTCCCCGGAAGATCCTTGTTTTAACCGTTGCGACCGGCATGTCGATCATCACGCTGATTTCTTTTAATGACAAATCATCCACGTACTTTAGTAGTAAGGGAATACGATATTTGTCGGGGAGTTGCTTGATCGCTTCATGCATCTCACTTCGAATTTCGCGATGAACCACTTGGGCATCGGGTTGGGGCGCTTCATCAGCTAAGTGGTCTTGATAGGTCAAACCGTCTGTACCTGCAATTTCGGCATCCATCGAATACTCTGGCTTCCGTTTCCTCAATCGATCGATGGCAACGTTCGTTGTGATTCGATAGAGCCATGTTTTGAACTTATATTGTGCGTCATACGTATCGATTCGTGTATACGCACGAATGAACGCTTCCTGGGCAGCGTCTTCCGCTTCGCCACGATCATACAAAATTTTATAGGCGATTGCAAAGACGCCATCCTTGTATAGTTCTACCAGTTCGGCAAACGAATCGTGATTCCCCGCCCTCAATTCATCTACCAAACGGGTGGTCAGCCGTTCCATCAATCCACTTCCCCTCTCCGCTACACATGCGGTCATTTCTATATACGTCTCATGATTCAAATGGTTTCATTTAAAATAAAAAAAGTTTCCACCCCCATTGTAGCAAACGGGTTTGGAAACTGTAAGGAAATCAGACTGTCTCGCCTTCCAATAACAGGTTTTCTTTTGATTTTATGATCGTTTCACACAGACGATACGCTAAATTTGCCGTCATATCTTCTCGGTCTAACACTGGATTCAATTCAACGAGTTCGACAGCAATTAAATCATCTGCTTTCATAGCTTCTGTTAAAATCGCTTTGGCCTCGACTTCTGTCAGACCGCCATCAACTGGTGTCCCAGTGCCAGGTACTAGTGATGCATCTAAACTATCCATATCAAAGCTGATATAGAAACGATTGACGCGTTCACGTAGATAATTCAATGCTTCTTGCATGATGATATCGACACCACGCGTTCGCACTTCTTCTACAGTAATAACTTTGATGCCAAGTCGATTAATCTCGTTCATTTCCCCTTCATCGATATCACGAAGTGCGATGTATACTAAATGCTCCGGTGATAACTTCGGCTCACGTCCGCCCACCTCTGTCAAACGAACGTCACCCATGCCCATTGCAGCCGCAAGCGGCATTCCATGAATGTTACCGGATGGTGACGTTTCTCCAGTATTCAAGTCAGCATGAGCGTCTACCCAGATGACACCGTATGGTCCTGTTTGAGCCAACCCAGCGAGTGTACCGATTGCCATACTATGATCGCCCCCAACGATCAATGGGAATCGATTCGCTGTAATCTCGCGATGCACAACTTCCGCCAATTCAGTGACTGTGTGTAGGACACCATCGACTCGCTTCAAGTGTTCCTCATTTTCACGAATTTCAGATTCCGGTAACACGCGAATCGTATGTTTGACCGTTTCCGATGGCAGGAGTGCCTCCATCCCTAATTCGTTTAATTTTGCTGGTCCTTGGTCAACCCCGAGTTTCCCTTGACCGTATCGCAGCGGTACATGAATATATGACCATTGCATTGCCATTCCCCCTTTGAACGCTTGATAACTAAATTGTAAACGCTATCATTCATTTGGTTCAACTCGGCAATACAATGAATAAACATACAAAAAGGCAACCTGAATGGTGGCAGGCTGCCTTTCTCTGTACTCTCATTTGAATGGTTCATGGTTTTAGGCAAAAAAAAACTTAAGTCATCACTAACTTAAGAAACAAACATATGGTGGAGCCTAGCGGGATCGAACCGCTGACCTCCTGCGTGCAAGGCAGGCGCTCTCCCAGCTGAGCTAAGGCCCCGAAACAGGGATAAGAATATGGAGCGGAAGACGGGATTCGAACCCGCGACCCCGACCTTGGCAAGGTCGTATTCTACCACTGAACTACTTCCGCAAAAAATGGTGAGCCATGCAGGGCTCGAACCTGCGACCCTCTGATTAAAAGTCAGATGCTCTACCAACTGAGCTAATGGCTCAAACCTGGTGGGGGGGGGCGGATTCGAACCGCCGAACCCGAAGGAGCGGATTTACAGTCCGCCGCGTTTAGCCACTTCGCTACCCCCCCGAGGAGTGCCGGCGAAAGGATTCGAACCCTCGACCCTCTGATTACAAGTCAGATGCTCTACCAACTGAGCTACACCGGCATATATATAGGTTTGATGTAATACATAAAAATGGTGGAGGATGACGGGATCGAACCGCCGACCCCCTGCTTGTAAGGCAGGTGCTCTCCCAGCTGAGCTAATCCTCCATATGGTGACCCGTACGGGATTCGAACCCGTGTTACCGCCGTGAAAGGGCGGTGTCTTAACCGCTTGACCAACGGGCCTAAATTGGCTCCGCAAGTAGGATTTGAACCTACGACCTACCGGTTAACAGCCGGTTGCTCTACCACTGAGCTATTGCGGAACGATCTTGCCTGGCAACGTCCTATCCTCACAGGGGGAGATCCC
>NZ_JAIVAC010000002.1 GCF_020171655.1 Exiguobacterium aestuarii
TGAGCCAGGATCAAACTCTCCAAAGAATTTGATATAGCTCTTAAATTGACGAAGCTTGCGCTTCATTCAAAAATTGTAAAACTTATTTTTGCCTCATCGTTCAGTTTTCAAAGTTCGTCAGTTTAAATGGTGGGCCTAAGTGGACTCGAACCACCGACCTCACGCTTATCAGGCGTGCGCTCTAACCGGCTGAGCTATAGGCCCATAAAAAAGAATGGTGCACCCTGAGAGATTCGAACTCCCGGCCTTTAGATTCGTAGTCTAACGCTCTATCCAGCTGAGCTAAGGGTGCGCATATGGTGCGGTCGAGAGGACTTGAACCTCCACGGTGTTAACCACCACTAGGCCCTCAACCTAGCGCGTCTACCGATTCCGCCACGACCGCAGCGTATGAAATTAAAATGGTGAGTCATGCAGGGCTCGAACCTGCGACCCTCTGATTAAAAGTCAGATGCTCTACCAACTGAGCTAATGACTCAAATAAAAGCTGGGCTGGAAGGGATCGAACCTTCGCATGTCGGAATCAAAATCCGATGCCTTACCACTTGGCTACAGCCCAACGTAAATGGCGGTCTTGACGGGATTCGAACCCGCGATCTCCTGCGTGACAGGCAGGCATGTTAACCCCTACACCACAAGACCAGATTACGTTTTTATTTGAAATGGTGGAGGATGACGGGATCGAACCGCCGACCCCCTGCTTGTAAGGCAGGTGCTCTCCCAGCTGAGCTAATCCTCCATATATGGTGACCCGTACGGGATTCGAACCCGTGTTACCGCCGTGAAAGGGCGGTGTCTTAACCGCTTGACCAACGGGCCAGTGTATGTGTCTTCTAAGTAATTTTAAGTGGCGGAGACGGAGGGATTCGAACCCTCGCACCGGTTTCCCAGCCTACTCCCTTAGCAGGGGAGCCCCTTATAGCCTCTTGGGTACGTCTCCAAAATAAAATGGCTCCGCAAGTAGGATTTGAACCTACGACCTACCGGTTAACAGCCGGTTGCTCTACCACTGAGCTATTGCGGAACGTTGCTTGAAATTATCGAAGTAACGATTTATATTGTAACCGCAAACCAGAAACCTGTCAATCACTTTCTTAGAAAAACTTTTATTTCGCATGCCGTCTCTCGGCGACTTCTATAAGATATCACGGTACAAAAAGACCGTCAACACTTTTTCTAAAAAAAAATCAGGTAAAATGAAAAACATTTTACCTGATTCGAGTTTCTTCTTATTAAGTGCTCGGTTCAAGCATCGTCAAACTAATTCGTCCCCGGTTCACATCGACCTGTTCGATCCATACCGTAACGATATCACCGACCGCCACGACATCTAACGGATGCTTCACGTAGCGATTCGATAATTTCGAAATATGGACGAGCCCGTCCTGTTTTACACCAATATCCACAAACGCACCAAAATCAATGACGTTTCGAACGGTCCCTTGGAATTCCATTCCGACTTGAAGGTCTTCAAGACTCATGACGTCCGTGCGCAGTAACGGCTTTTGAATATCTTCCCGTGGGTCACGTCCTGGTTTCGCTAACGACTTCAAGATATCCTCGACAGTTGGAAGTCCCGCATCTAATCGCTCACTCAATACATTCGCATCAACTTGTTGTAACCGTTCACGCAATGCAGCTGTTCCGACCTCAGCTTTCGAGGATCCGATTTCTTTTAAGATTGATAATGCGAGGGAATAACTCTCTGGGTGAATCTCCGTCTGGTCGAGAACGTCCTTCCCATTCATAATTCGCAAGAATCCAGCCGCCTGCTCGAATGCCTTCGCTCCAAGTCTTGGCACTTTCTTAATTTCCTTTCTCGTTTCAAAGCGTCCATTCTCTTCACGATATACCACAATATTTTTAGCAGTCGTTTTGTTCAGTCCCGATACGTAAGTCAATAAAGACTCCGAGGCACGGTTCACATCGATTCCGACCATGTTAACCACGCTCTCCACGACGAATTCTAAAGATGCCTTCAGTTTATTCTGACTCACATCATGCTGATATTGCCCGACACCAACCGACTGCGGGTCGACTTTGACGAGTTCTGCCATCGCATCCTGGATTCGGCGTGCAATCGAGACGGCTGACCGTTCCTCTACTTTTAAGTCCGGAAATTCACTACGTGCGACTTCCGATGCAGAATAGACACTCGCTCCCGCTTCGTTCACAATCGCGTAAGCAATCTCACGCTCTGCTTTCTTTAACCAATCCGCAACGAATTGTTCGGTCTCCCTTGATGCCGTACCGTTTCCGACGACAATAACGGAAATTGGGTACTTTTTCGCGAGTCTCGTTAACACTTTCTCCGCTCCATCGATATCGTGCTTCGGAGCCGTCGGATAGAAGACACCGACCTCTTCGACTTTTCCGATTTCATTGACGACCGCCCATTTACATCCTGTGCGATAAGCCGGATCGATCCCTAAAACGACGACCTCGCGAAGAGGCGGTTGCATGTAGAGTTGCTTTAAGTTTTTCGAGAACACATCGATTGCCTGCTCCTCTGCCTTGTCGGTCAATTCACCACGAATCTCTCGTTCAATGACTGGGAAGACAGATTTTTTATAAGCCTCTGTCACAGCTGCTTCGACAACTTCACGTTTCTCTTTCGGAAGTCGCTCATATGTACGAAGCGCTTGATCCATGAAACGTGTCTCGTCAAAAATGACTTTCACTTGAAGGACATCAGTGCGCTCCCCACGGTTCAAGGCGAGTACACGGTGTGGGACAATCCCCGCAATTTTCTCTTCATATTCATAATACTGCGCAAAGATCTCTTTTTCGTCTTCCGCTTGTTTTTTCTTCTTCGAACGCAACAATCCTTCTTTGCGAACACGGTCACGAAGCATCTGTCTTAATTTTGCTTCTTCCCCCCATTCTTCCCCGATGATGGCATGTACGAGCGGAAGAGCTTCTTCTAGCGCTACACCCTTCGAGAGCTCTTCAACCACATCTGTTGAGTATGGAGACTTGTCTCGGAACCAGTCCGCAAGTGGCTGCAACCCTTTCTCACGTCCTTGTTCCGCTTTCGTCCGCCGTTTCGGACGATATGGTAAGTAGATATCTTCCACTTGCTGAAGGGTTGTCGCTGCCTCTAACGCCTTCGTTAGTTCAGGTGTATTCTTTTCCAGCTCTTCTAACTTAGCAAGAACATCCGTTTTCCGTTTTTGCAGACTTTCTTCATATTGAAGGGCGTCCAAGATTGCTTTGATTTCGACTTCATCCAGGTTCCCCGTCATTTCTTTCCGGTAACGAGCCATGAACGGAATCGTCGCCCCTTCAGATGCGAGCTGTTGAACCGTCTCTACTTGGTTCACTTTCAAGTTTAACGCCTTAGCCACTTTCGTAATCACTTGAATCACTTCCTTTTATGATCTCTTCCAAAGTGTAGCAAACATTCAAACAAAAAAGCGATGACTCGATTAGTCATCGCTTGAGAATACTTCATTGAGTGGGACTTTGATGGCTTCACGCAGTTTTTCGAGTGCTCGCCGTTGCAAACGGGAGACATGCATCTGCGAGATCCCAAGAAGTTCTCCAGTCTCTTTTTGACTCATATTCTTATAGTAGGCGCATTCTAAGATGGCGCGTTCCCGTTCATTTAGGACGTTGAACGCTTTCTCTAGAATGAGACGTTGGTCGACCGATTCATATCCACGCTCTTGGCTACCGACCAAGTCGAGTAACGTGACCGTACTGCCTTCGTTATCCGCCTCAATTGAACTATCGACCGACAGCGCTTGATAACTCTTGCCCATCTCAAGCGTTTCAAGAATTTCTTCGTCTGATACGCCAAGATGATCGGCAATCTCATCGATTCGCGGCGAGCGTTGCAATTCAGTCGTCAACTCTTCGACCGTCTTCTTAATTTTCGGTCCGAGCTCTTTAATCCGACGTGGAACATGGACACTCCATGTTTTATCGCGGATGAATCGCTTGATTTCACCGATGATGGTTGGGACGGCAAACGATTCGAAGCTACGACCAAATTCTGGGTCAAATCGACGAAGTGCCGCCAACAACCCAATCATCCCAACTTGCACGAGATCATCGTGAATCGCTCGTCCACGCGAAAATTTACGGGCGAGTGCTTCGACGAGGTCCGAATAGCGATTGATGAGTAGCATTTGCACTTCTTCGTTTTGATCGTCTTGTTGGTAGCGTTCAATCCACTCTAGTACCTCGTCATCACTGTGATGGCGTTGTTGAGATTTTGCTGGCACTCTGATCCACCTCGTCCCTGTTGAGGAGTTTTGTCATCGTCACTTTGACACCATTGTCTTTATTGATCGAGACATCGTCCATTAACGCTTCGATAAGGAAGAGACCAAGTCCTCCTTCGTGAAGCGATTCAATTTCTGTCGTCTCTTCGACCGGAGCCGCCTGACGCTTCACATCGTCTGCGAACGTCTTGCCTGAATCTTGAATTGTGATTTCAAGACGATCTGCATATACGCCACAAGCGAGTTTGACTTCTCCATCTTGATGCTCTTCATACGCATGCTGGACTGCGTTGCCGCATGCTTCCGAGACCGCGATTTTAATATCCTCGATCTCGTCGTACGTATATCCCATACGGTTAGCGATTCCTGAAACGACTAATCGAACCACACCGACATATTCTGGTTTGGCCGGGAACGTCATGACCGTCTGTTCAACATTGTTCATTGCGTGCCACCTCTTACGTTCGAATTAATTGAAAGAAGTTTATGGAGACCCGTCAATTCGAACAAACGATTGACTCGCTCCGTGACCCCGACAAGTGACAACTCTTTTTCGTTACGCGTGGCAATTTTCAATGCGCCGACGAACACACCGAGACCTGTCGAATCCATATACTCCACTTCGTCTAAATGAACGACCACATCTTGCTCACTGATGGCCGGATGCAATACTTCTTTCAATTTTGGTGCAGTATATGTATCCACTTCCCCGGATACGTAAAGGTGTAATTGTTCTCCAATGACTTGCTCACGAATCGATAAATCCATCGTCTATTCCCTCCTAAATGTCCGTACAGATAAATTGAGTACGATTTACTTTAATTCCCCACTATCAAAATCTTAAACCACTTTTTTTAAAAATGTTTAAAAAAAGACCGATACCTATGTACCAGTCTTGATCTATGTAAGGCTAGAGAGGGATCAATCCCATACTAATCTCTAGCGCTCGGTCAACTTTATGCATCGTCTCATCATCGAGATGAGTGACTTTATCCGTCAGACGACGCTTATCAATCGTTCGAATCTGCTCAAGTAAAATCACAGAGTCTCTCTCGAGTCCATGCTTCTCTTGATATACTTCCACATGAGTCGGCAGTTTTGCTTTTTGAATCTGAGCTGTAATCGCAGCGACAATGACGGTCGGGCTAAAGCGATTGCCGATGTCGTTCTGTACGATGAGAACGGGTCGAACGCCACCTTGCTCTGAGCCGACTACGGGCGACAGATTCGCATAAAATACGTCACCACGCTTTACGATCACTCTGCTCACACCCCACTTACTTGACGTAAGAGAGCGTGTTCGGCTTCGGCTTCAATCGTTAGCATCTCTTCTGCCATATTCAAGTTAAACGCGGCCATCTCTTGATAGCCTTTCGCCAATTCTTCACGCAGTGTTTGTTGTCGATCAGCAATTTCTTTAGACAAGTATGTCACTACATCGTTCAAGGACAGTGTTTCACGGTCTTTCATCGAAATCGGACCCCCTTGTTGCGAGAACCGATCTGGGACGGACGCTAGCGCACCCGCAGTTCGCTGCTTCAACATCTTACACCTCCAGAATCGTTTCATGGACTGGCGGAAAATCTCCCGCGTTCTTTATCAATATAACACGCGGGAATAGGAAAATATAGAGAAATCGAGAAAGAATTCAGATAATTTCACACGATTTGTGATTCACACATAGTGACGCGGTAATCGACTCGTGAACTGGCAAACAATCTCATAGTTAATCGTCCCTAGATATGACGCAAGTTCATCAATGGCGACGTTTCCACCGACAAGTGTCACATCCGTACCGACCGGAAACTCTTTTGGAAGTCGGATCATGAAGCGATCCATGCAGACGCGTCCCACAATCGGACAACGAACACCATTTACCTCAACTTCAAATCCGCTCGCCTTCCGTAACCAGCCGTCCGCATATCCGACTGGGACGGTACCAATCCATTCATCGGTCGATGTCGTATAGGTCGCTCCGTAACTGATCGTTTGACCTGCCTCGAGACGCTTCACCTGCATCAGCTGGCTCTTCAACGTAAAGGCAGGGCGGAGGAACGAATAGAATGTTTCCATCTCATGTGACGGATATAAACCATAGAGTGCAATCCCGACACGGACCAGATTATAAGGAACATCTTGTCCTGCCATTCGGATGGCCCCTGCTGAATTGGACGTATGAATATAGCGGAACCGCTCATGTAAACCATCCATCAAGCGTTCGAAACGTTCTTGTTGTGTATAGTACAAGTCGCTATCAAGTTCATCCGCTGTCGCAAAATGGGTGTAGATGCCTTCAATGACAAATGAATCGTTCGCTTCTTCAAGCAACGCATCAAGCTGCTCTCGCGTACGAAGACCAAGACGTCCCATTCCTGTGTCGACTTTAATATGAACCGTCAACGGTTTTTCTTCTATATAAGCAGCAGCCTCTTTTAACCATTTGGCAGAAAAAACGGACAACGTGACATCTCGTTCTGCTGCAATCCCTGCATATTGGGGGAATTGCGCCTCCATGACTAAAATCGGTGCCTCGATCCCTGCATCCCGAAGTTCGATTGCTTCTTCTAATAAAGCGACCCCAAGCATCGTCGCCCCGTTCTGAAGGGCGATATTCGCTACTTCAACAGCCCCATGACCGTAGGCATTCGCTTTGACGACCGCCATGATGTCTTGCGGGATACGTTGTGTTAACTCTTGTATGTTATGGGCGATGGCCGCCCGATCAATCTCGATTCGACTAGGACGAAACATGTTGCCCCTCCTCTTCTAAGATGACTTGTGCGACGGCATATGCACTGCTATGACTGATGCTGACATGAATTCGTCCCGAAAACGGCGCAGTCATGACAGGTCGACCTGTCTCATCTGGTAAAATTTCAATATGGCGCCACGATAGACCGTGCGCGATTCCGGTGCCGATTGCCTTGGCATAAGCTTCTTTTGCGGCAAACCGACCCGAAACAAACTCGATTTGACGCGGCAGTGGGTATTGTTGAATAAGCTCATACTCTGCATCGGTGAGCAGGCGCTTTAAAAAACGCGGTTGTTTCATCGAGCGAGCCATCCGATCAAGCTCGACGATATCGACTCCGATTCCTACAATCACAGGACACTCGCTCCTTTCCTTTTTTCCCCGTTTCCCTATACAATTGGAGAAAGAGGTGATGTTATGTTTAGTCGTACGGAAAATGTACAAACGTTTGTACGGGCATATCCACTCGTAACGCTGTTCATTGTAATCCAACTCCTTGTGTTTGTCATCGATTCTTTCGCTCCTGGTTTACGAATCGTGTCAACAGGAGGGTCGTTTCATTTGGCACTCGCCGACGGACAATGGTATCGCTTAGTGACGGCCAACTTTATTCATTTGAGTCTCGGCCACTTACTATTTAATTCGTTTGCGCTGATCATCTTCGGACCAGCGATGGAACGTATGGTCGGGCATGTGAAGTTTGCTCTATTTTATGTATTCGCCGGGGCACTTGCCAACTTGTTCACCTACTTCACCGTCAGTAACTTGTTTTATCTACAAGCTGGTGCGTCAGGTGCCATCTTGGCCATTCTCGGATTCTATGTGTACATCGGCCGCTTCCGCCGCACGTTGATGCTTAGCCAAGATGCCCGCTTGGTCTATATCTTCGTCGCCATCAGTGCCGTCTTTACACTCATCGGTTCGAACGTTTCGCTTTGGGGCCACGTGTATGGCTTTTTGGCAGGATTTTTACTTGCCATTCCACTCTCCCGGTATGCCGTTCCGTATACACGCCCGATGCGCTACGGGAAGTATAAGCAACGTTCGTACGCGCCCCCAATTATTCATTCCGGGGACGGAAAATGGTTCTTCTACATCATCATCGGACTGGCAGTTTTCGGTTTATTGGCACAGTTCCTATAACAAAAGGGTGACACACGGCGTGTCACCCTTTGTCGTTACGTCAATAATGTCAGCATCAAAGCCTTCTGTGCGTGTAAGCGATTCTCGGCTTGATTGAACACCCATGACTGTGGTCCATCAATCACATCAGCCGTCACTTCTTCCCCGCGATGCGCCGGTAAACAATGAAGGAAAATCGCATCTGTTTTCGCAAGTGCCATCAAGTGACCGTTCACTTGGAATCCTTCGAATTTCAACAGTCGTTCATCGGCTTCCTGTTCTTGTCCCATACTCGCAAAGACGTCCGTGTAGACAATATCCGCCTCGTTCACAGCAAGCGTCGGGTCATCAAACAACGTAATACTGCCCCCAGTCGTCTGAGCCAACTTCTGTGCATTCTCATAAATCGCTTGATCGACAGTGTATCCGCTCGGCGAAGCGATGCGGATATGCATCCCACTCAGCGCACCGCCGATCATGAGCGAATGTGCCATGTTGTTCCCATCTCCGATATACGTCAACACTCTTCCCGAACGACTGCCGAATTGTTCTTCAATCGTCAACAAATCTGCGAGCACTTGGCATGGGTGATGCAAGTCTGTCAATCCGTTCATAATCGGAATCGATCCGTGTTGCGCCAACGTCTCGACTGTTTCATGGGCAAACGTCCGAATCATCAATGCGTCCACATACCGACTCATCACTTGAATCGTGTCCGTCAACGGTTCCCCGCGTCCGATTTGCAAATCTTGACCACTGAGGAAGAGCGGGTATCCGCCTAGTTCGACGACACCCACTTCAAATGACATGCGCGTACGCGTCGATGCCTTCTCAAACAATAACGCAACTTTCTTACCTGTCAGTGCGGTCGCAAAAGATTGAGGCGACTGTTTGACGTCGCGTGCCAACTGAAGCAACGCATCGAGCGTGTCCGGTGTCAGTTCTTCCATCGTCAAAAAGTGTTTCATCGTCTTTACTGTCATTTAGCTACTCCCTCTCTCATTTGAATGGATTGTAAGGATTGAACCGGATTGTCGGTCAGTGACTGACTCATTTGATAATACTGAGCCAACTGTCGTGACGAGATGATATGAACACCATTTCGGACGGCGATTTCACGTACTTCCCGCTCGTCGGTCGCGTCCGAGAATAGTATGGCGACTTGTTGGAAATCCGTGACGTTTGCAAGTGGTGTATTTCCGAACTGTTCAAACCCTTTCCCACATGCACTCTGCGGACGGTTCATCACCCGTGTCGTTAACGCATCATACGTAAACCGTTCTGGCACATACGGGTGTGAACTGAACTGGAGTGTCTCACCTGTCGAACGCATCACTGGACCAGTCATCGGGTCGACGCCCGGCAATTTGACGTTCGAGAAAATCGGTGTCTTCACCGCATAGTTCGTCAATGTGCAAGGACTTTCGGAACGTGATCGGCTAACGGCAAGCCGTAAGCCGCGTATGTCGCCCATTCGATTAACGGTTCGCCCGTCACTTTACTGACAATCGGTACGGTCCGAGATGCACGCGGATTGATTTCAAGGACATAGATTGTTTCTTCCTTCAACACAAACTGAATGTTCAAGGCTCCCTTATAATCGAGTGCCCGTCCGATTCGTTTGGCGATCGATTCGACTTTCCCTTGAATCGATTCACTCGTCTCGACAGGCGGCAAAACCATCGTCGAGTCGCCTGAATGAACGCCCGCCGCTTCGATTTGTTCGAGGATGACTGGCACATACACCGTTTCCCCGTCTGTCACACAATCCACTTCGAGCTCACGCCCTGCCACATACTGATCGACAAGGATTGGATAGGCAAGACTCGGTAACGCCTCTGCTAACTGTTCCTCTGAACGAATGAGCAGCATCCCTTTCTCGCCGATCACGTAAGACGGGCGAAGGATACATGGATAGCCAAGTTGTTGTACCGCCTCATTCAATTCTTGTTGGGAAGACACCTCTTCTCCCGGGATGTGTTCGACTTCAATCGAATCAAGGAACTGATAGAAACGTTCCCGATCTTCCATTTGATCGATGGTTTGTGCAGACGCACCGAGCAAGTGATACCCCGCCGCTTCTAATTCATGGGCGAGCGAAATCCCCGTCTGTCCTCCGAACTGAATCAACACATCGTGACATCCTTCCGCTTCTAACACATGCATGACATCCTCACTCGTCAATGGCTCCACATAGAGTTTGTCCGCAATCGAGAAGTCGGTCGACACGGTCTCTGGGTTGTTGTTGATCATAATCGTTTCCACACCGAGCTTTTGAAGCGCCCATACCGCGTGAACTGAACTGTAGTCGAACTCAATGCCTTGCCCGATTCGAATCGGTCCTGCACCGATGATGGCAACTTTCGTCTTGTCACTCGGTTTTACTTCAGTCGTCCCGTGCCATGAGCCATAAAAATATGGCGTCTGGCTTTCAAACTCGGCCGCACACGTGTCAACCATTTGGTATATCGGGTGAATCGAAGCCGCTTCCCGAAGCGCCTTGACGTCCGCGACGTGTACATTCATAATCTCGGCAATCTGCGTGTCCGTGAATCCGAGTCGCTTCGCCTGTAACAGCTGACTCGGTTCCATCAAATCTTGCTTCGTCATGTGGATGATCCGCTTCAACATCTGAATGAAATGTGGGGTGATGCCCGTGATTCGCTGTAACGCGTCCCCAGACACGAGTTCACGGTCGAGTAAGGCAAGACAAGCATGCAGACGACGATCCGTCGGTGCCTCGACTTCGTTCATCAATCCTTCGACGGTAGCGTCCTGCATCCATTTCGGATAAAGCGGTGCCTGTTCAATCCCGGCGCCACGCCATGCTTTTTGCAATGCCTCTTCTAACGTTTTCCCCATTGCCATACTCTCTCCGGTCGCTTTCATTTGTGGACCGAGCGCACGGTCTGTCTCGGCGAACAAATCGAATGGGAAGCAGGGCACTTTCGCCGTAACGTAATCGAGTGCCGGTTCAAAACTTGCCATCGTATTGGTTGTGACCGGATTGATGCAACGGTCTAAAGGTTCCCCAAGAGCGAGACGTGTCGCAATCTTCGCAATCGGATATCCGGTCGCTTTTGACGCGAGCGCTGAGCTCCGCGAGACACGAGGATTCACTTCGATCACGTAGTACTCTGACTTCGTCGGATGAACGGCGAACTGAATGTTACAGCCACCAATCACACCTAATTCGGATACGATTCGGAACGAAGCACTCCGCAACGTTTGATGCATCTGATCCGATAACGTTTGTGCCGGTGCAAATACGACGGAGTCCCCCGTATGCACACCGACCGGGTCAATGTTTTCCATGTTGCAGACGATAATGCACGTTCCGAACGCATCGCGCATCACTTCATATTCAAACTCTTTATAGCCGGCGATACTCTTCTCGACTAAACATTGTGAAATCGGACTCGCTTCAAGACCACGACGCGCCATCGTATATGCTTCTTCTTCCGTCGTCGCGATGCCTCCACCTGTTCCACCGAGCGTGAAAGCTGGGCGAACGATAAGCGGGACACCCGTCGTCTTGATGAAAGCTGTCAATTCTTCAATCGATTCAATCGTCGTCGACGTCGGAATCGGTTCATGTAACAGCTCCATCTTTTGTTTGAATCGTTCACGGTCTTCTCCATCACGAATCGTTTCAAGTGACGTCCCGAGTAGTTCGACTTCATATTGCGCCAATACTCCGGCTTCCTCGAGATCGAGCGCCAAGTTCAATGCCGTCTGTCCACCGACTGTCGCGAGTACATGAGTCGGACGTTCTTTCTCGATGATCGCGGTCGCTTTTTGTACGGTCATTGCTTCGATATATGTCGCATCTGCCATCCCAGGGTCCGTCATGATTGTCGCAGGATTGGAGTTCAATAAGACAACTTCACAACCGGCTTCACGAAGCGCTTGGCATGCTTGTGTTCCGGAATAATCAAACTCTGCGGCCTGCCCGATCACGATTGGTCCTGAACCAATGACGAGTACTTTTTTATGCATACACGTTCACTCCTTGCTGAATCATTTCATCGAAACGGTCGAATACGGATTGCGCATCGATTGGCCCCGGACTCGCTTCTGGATGGAACTGCGTCGTGAACAAGCGCCCATTCGGATGAACAAGCCCTTCAACCGAATGATCATTCACGTTCTCATAGAGCAGTTCGAGCGGGCTTTGTTCGATACTCATACGCTCGACCACATAGCCGTGGTTTTGTGACGTCATCCACACTTCGTTCGTCTTAACGTTTCGAACCGGATGATTCGAGCCCCGATGACCATATGTTTGTTTCTCAATTTTGCAACCGAACGCGAGGGCGAGTAGCTGATGTCCCATGCAAATCCCGAGTGTCGGATACGTTAATGCCAATTCGCGAATGACTTCAATCCGTCCGAGATGGTCTCGCGGGTCCCCAGGGCCATTCGATACTAAAATCGCATCCGGTCGTAACGACGTAATGACATCTTTCGTCGTATCATATGGAACAGTCGTCACGCGATAACCACGCTTCACGATTTCTCCAACCATTGATGCCTTCACTCCGAAGTCGAGACAGACGACATGTCCTTTCTCACCATTGCCTTCTAGAACCTGAGAAGTCGTCGTGACACGCGCTGTCAGATGATTGACAGGTTGAATATCGATGTGCACATCTGGGTTTGATGACATGACTCCGAATTGATCCCCTTCTTCGCGTAACACATGGACGAGGGCACGTACATCGACTTGTGAAAGTACCGGAATCCCTTCCTTTTCAAACCACTCCTTCAATGCAGGGCGATCCCCGTGGTCTGCCAGTGTCTGAACGAGGACGCCAGCCGCTTGAATGCGAGCACTTTCGTTCCCGTCTGATTCCAGTCCATATTGTCCGATCAGCGGGTAAGTGAACGCGATGATTTGTCCTGCGTATGACGGATCGGTCAACACTTCTTGATAGCCCGTCATCCCGGTGAAGAATACGACTTCGCCACTTGCGTGTCGTGCACTCGTCTCCCAAGTTCCTGTAAATTGCATCCCGTTCAATAGACTGATGCTTCCGTTCATACGACGCCCTCCTTCTGTAAGATGTGTTCAAGTTTCGTCAATGCCTCGTCGATTTCGGATTTCGTGACAAGGAGTGAGGGGAGGAAACGAATGACATGGGGACCCGCCATGACGACCAATAACCCTACCTCGGCCAATTGCGTGACCCACTCGGCTACCGGCTCTGTCGAAACCAGTCCAACCATCAGTCCAAGTCCTCTCACTTCTACGAAGCGTTCTCCGTCCACGAATCGCGCGAGTCCTTCCTTCAAGTAATCCCCCATGTCTTTGACATGTTGAAGGGACGTTTGTGTGAAGAGAACATCGAGCGTCGCTTCTGCCGCTGCCATCGCCAACGGATTTCCACCGAAAGTCGAACCGTGACTCCCGGGTCCAAAGACCACCGTCGCTTCTTCGGTCGTCAACATCGCCCCAACCGGGATGCCGCTCCCTAACCCTTTCGCCAACGTGACAATATGAGGTTGAAGCGGTGTTTGTTCGAAGGCGAAACGTGTTCCGGTACGAGCGATACCGGTCTGCACTTCATCGACGACGATTTTCACGTCATACTTGTCAGTCATTTCTTGCAACGCCTGTAACCACGATTGATCCGCCACGACGACACCCCCTTCGCCTTGCACGATCTCGAGCCAAACAGCGGAAGTTTCTTCATCGATTAAGTCTAGTGCATGCATATCGTTGAATGGCGCATGAATGAAATCGTCCACCATCGGTCCAAATCCTTGTTTCACTTTATCTTGCCCGGTCGCCCCGAGCATCGCGAACGTGCGTCCATGGAACGACTGAGTGAAGGTGATGATTTTCGTCTTCTTCGTCCACTTGCGTACCAACTTGAAGGCCGCCTCATTCGCTTCTGTTCCGCTGTTACAAAAGAAGGCTTGCGTGAGATGTGTTCCTTCCATCAATTTCTCTGCAACCTGCTGCTGACCGGATATCACATATAAGTTTGATGTATGCCACACCTGATTCAATTGCTCTTCAATCTTTTGCTGCACGTATGGATGACGATGTCCTGTCCCACACACGGCAATCCCCATCACAAAGTCTAAGTACGTGTTTCCTGATACATCCGTCACGTACGATCCGCTCGCTTTCGCGATCTCAATCGTTCGTGGTCCGTATGTCGGTAAAAGCGAATTCATAGTTCCCCTCCCATAATCTTGTCCCTTCCAGTGTTGCGTCACTGCCATCTCGGATACGGGCACTTTTGACCCCACCTGCCACTGCTGCTAGTAATGCCTCTACTTTCGGTACCATCCCGCCATAGATTTCTCCATTCGCCATCGCTTCTTGCACGTCACGCTCATGTAACGTTGTTTGGAATTCACCATGAATACGAATGCCATTTACATCTGTCAGAAGTTCGAATTCGTCCGCTTGTAACGAAACAGCAAGTGCCACCGCACAATCATCGCCGTTACAGTTCAGCGGTCCGTCCGCGCTCGCAATCACCGATGTCACGACCGGCACATGACCAGAATCCATTAATTGTTCGAATACGTCATTTCGAATCGCTACCACCTCACCAACTTTCCCGAGGCCGGTGAGTCGGTGACCAACAATCGCATTCCCGTCGACACCTGATAAGCCAAACGCATCGATGTCATGTTGTGTCAGCGTCGACACGACATCTGTCTGCATTTCCCCAGCCAATACTCGCCAAGCCCCAATCAATACTTCGTCTGTCGTCACGCGACGTCCGTCTAAAAAGAACGGTTCAATCTGTTGAGACGTGCAGTACGCCGATAGTTTTGGTCCACCCCCGTGAACGATGAGCAGTTCATTACCCGCTTCAATCCAGTCACGCCACTCCTCAAAGTACTCAGGTGCAATCGAGTCCCAAACGCTACCGCCCAGTTTGATGACTTTCCGCTTCTTCATGTCCGATAACTCGCATTGATTTTGACGTAGTCATATGTCAAGTCACACCCGTATGCCTGACCGTTTCCTTCCCCGTCATTCAAGTCGACCGTGATGGTGACGACATCCCGACTCATCTCTTCTGTCGCATACGTCTCATCGAACCAGACAGGGGTACTGTTCTGAAGGACGAGTTGACTACCGATGTGAAGATCGATTGCTCCGACGTTCACCGGGAACGGAACGGCACCGATGGCGGCAATAATTCTTCCCCAGTTGGCATCTTGACCGTACACCGCTGTCTTCACGAGGGAAGATCCGACGATTTGCTTAGCGATTGTTCTAGCCTCTTGGTCGGATATGGCTCCACTGACATTGACTTCAATGAGTTTTGTCGCACCTTCCCCATCTTTCGCAATCGCTTTGGCAAGGTCTAGACACACCTCTGTCAACGCCTGTTGGAACGCCTCATGTGCTGAAGTTCCCTCTTTGATTTCCTCCATTTCGAGTGCTCCGCTCGCCATGACGAGTACCATATCGTTCGTCGAACTATCCCCGTCTACCGTAATGTTGTTGAACGAGGCGTCGACACTTTTCATTAACGTTTGTTGCAAAAGCTCTGGTGAGATGACGGCATCCGTCGTGACGAATCCGAGCATCGTCGCCATGTTTGGATGAATCATCCCCGATCCTTTGGCGACCCCCGCGATGGTCACGGTCACTTCTCCCTCTTCGTACTGGACGCTCGTCTGTTTCGTCCCGGTATCAGTCGTCAAAATGGCTTCAGCGAATGCTTGTCCACCTTCCCACGCGTCTGTCGGTTGCAGATGACCGATTCCATTAACGAGTGGTGTCATCGGAAGCGGCTGACCGATGACACCTGTTGAAGCGACCGCCACCTCTTCCGGCTTCACTCCTAGTTGTGTCGCTGTCACGTCACGCATCGTATAGGCGTCTGTCAATCCTTGTTCTCCTGTACACGCGTTCGCATTACCACTATTGATCAATACTGCCCGAAGGTACCCATTTGATTCGGCCAGTGATGCTTTCGTCACTTGAATCGGTGCCGCTTGAAAGTGATTTGTCGTATAGACCGCTGCCGCACTCGCTGGTCGTTCACAAACGAGTAACGCCAAGTCTTTACGTTTTCGCTTTAGTCCCGCATGGATGCCACACGCTTGAAATCCTTTCGGTGATACGATGCCCGGCTTTTTCGTCGCCATGATGTCGATCATGCTTCATCCTCCTAAATGTATTGTGGTTGACTCAACAGTCCTAACGTTTCTTCGAATCCGAATCGAGCGTTCGCATTTTGCAGTGCTTGCCCGGCCGCCCCTTTTTGCATATTGTCGATGACCGACACGATGGTCAGTCGATTCGTCCGTTCTTCTTTGTACACCCAGAGATCGCAGTAATTCGAACCGACGACCGACTTGATTTCAGGTTCACCTTGCTGCACTCGGATGAATGGTTCGTGTTCATACGCGCTCTGCAGTCGGCGTACCCACTCATCTTCTGAAACGTCATCGTTCGGCTGAGCTGTGATCGTCGCCATGATACCTCGATTGATTGGCAATAAATGCGTCGACATCGAGACAGTTGTTTTCTTCTCACTCCATGTATTCAGCGTCTGCTCAATTTCAGGAATGTGCTGATGGGAGTGAATTTTATACAATTGCACGTTCTCATTCGATTTGGCGTGATGCGTCTTCTCACTCAATCCCTTGCCCGCACCTGTGATTCCTGAACAAGCAGAGACGATGATATGCAATGGATCAATCCAATCATTATGAACAAACGGTAACAAGGCGAGCGAGACGGCTGTCGCATAACAACCAGGATTTGAAATCCATTTCGCGGTCGAGAGCTTGTCTCGATTCCACTCGGTCAATCCGTAAACAGCCTCTGCTTGAATGATTTCGTTGACAGGTGGCTTCCCGTACCATGTTTCATACAAGTTGGACGGTAATCGCAAGTCCCCACTCAAATCGATGACCACCCCATCAAAAGATTCCAACTGTCGTATATAGTCAGCGGATACGCCACTCGGTGTCGCAAGGAACAACACATCGATTCCTGCTAAGGCCTCCACTTGAAACGGTTCGAGTTTTTGTGCACCTGCTCGTAACCACGGATACAGTTCCGATAAGGTCATCCCGGCGCACGAATCGCTGATTGCTTTTTCTAAATGGATAGTCGGATGTTGTTCGATCAGCTTCAACAATTCCAACCCGGCATAACCTGTTACGCCGACGATGCTACACGTGATCATCTCTCTACCTCCTCTAAAGAATAAAATGATTGAACCATATGTATATTTATTCTGTCAATTGTATTTTTATTCATATAAAACAGCGAACTTTTATGATTGCTTGTGTAGTAAGGCTTTGGAGCATAAAAAAAGTCCGATGCATATGCACCGGACCTGTGATTAGATTTGATTTTTATGACGAGCCTCTTGAAGCGCATCGACTAAGTCTTTCACGTCTTCGACGAGGTTTTGAATTGTATCTTGGTTTTCTTCGTAGAGCGATTTCCATTCCATGACTCGGTCTTTCAAGTTGCCTTTCGATGACGCTTGAAGACCGACCGCGTGTGCTTCTGTCGATGTATTAGATGACTTCAACTTCGACTTCATGCCTTTCAATTGTCTCACTTGTTGATCGCGTGTTTCGCTATGGAGAAGTGATGCCGCTGCGCCGATTACTGCACCCGCAGCCATCCCCAACCAGAAATAATTCTTGTTCATAAAAATCCTCCCCTAACATGACGTTATCTTTTATTATAGATTATCTGACTCGGTGACGACATAGTGTTTTATGACAGGACCTGCACCTCGTTGTTCGACCGCCCGTTTCAGGCGGTCTTCAAGTACCGCATAGTCCGCTGTATCTCGGAAGTGTTTCCCACCAGACGTGAATTGAATAAACAAGACCGCATGATTGTCGTCTGGGTCGACACCTAGACGGTATGCCGAAAATCCATCATGTCCAACCCCGAGCGGCGCCTTTTCCGTCAACAATTGATGAAACAGGAGCGAACGGGCATTTTCATCCGTCGGCACATTCGCATATAAAATATTTCCTTTTTTGACGAATTCGCCAGATGCCTCTTCAATCTCAAACACTTTTCCACTCTTGAACGGAGATTTTTCTCCTTCTGCAAGCAGAATCGTTTCATGTCCATTTGCTGCGACCACGCCCGGCTCTTTCCGGAGACGCTCGGCCACACTACCTGACGCGAAGGTCATATACAGTTTAGACAAGCTCCTCACACCCTTTCGCGAGTGTGATGTCTTTCTCCGTGATGCCCCCTTCGTCATGGGTCGATACGGTCAATGTTACGTTCCGATACTCGATTAAGATATTCGGATGATGATCGAGCGATTCAGCCAAATCCGCTACGAGATGGACGAACTGGATGGCTTCCGGGAACGTCTCAAGCCGATATGTCTTCTGAATCTCCCCGTTCACTTCTTCCCAACCGTTTAACCGTGACAGTTCATCTGTCAATTCACTTTGTGATAATACCATCGTCACAATCCCCTTTCCCTATACAGTCTACTGTCTTAATCTACCCAAACCGGAGAAAAATAATCTTCCGCGCATGATGTATAATGATTTAGAATGAGATGGATAGCCATCATTTTGATTACGAGAGAGGAGCATCTCCCATGCGCGCATTGATTGTTATTGATTATACATTTGATTTTATCGCAGACAGTGGTCGTTTGACTTGTGGGAAACCCGGGCAAGAGATTGAAGAACGGATTGTCGAGTTAATCAAAACGTTCTCGACCGAGGATTATGTCGTCATCGCGAACGATGTCCATGATGCAGGCGACACGTTCCATCCTGAAACGACGTTGTTCCCACCTCACAATATTCGCGGGACGGAAGGTCGTGAATTGTATGGTGCAGTGAAAGAAGCATCCAAAACAGCCGACCATTGGATCGACAAGACACGGTACAGTGCGTTTGCCGGAACAGACCTTGACCTTCGTCTTCGGGAACGTGGGATTACAGAAGTTCATCTTGTCGGCGTCTGCACAGACATTTGTGTGCTCCATACAGCCGTAGATGCCTACAACCTCGGTTATCAAATCGTCGTCCACGCCGATGCCGTCCAAAGCTTCAACCCGGTCGGTCATGAATGGGCGCTCGAACATTTCGTCACGACTCTCGGTGCGACCGTTGTCGGAAAGTGACGTAAAACAGAAAGGAAAACATATGTTACATCGCAATTTAGCACTTCACACAGACCTCTATCTCCCACGCTGGATGTATATCTACTGGAAGCAAGGTCGCCATAACGAAAAGGTCGTCTTTGACCTGTATTACCGCTCGAATCCGTTCAGCGGTGGCTATGTCGTCTTCGCCGGACTCGAAAACATTGTCCACTACTTGGATAACGTCTCGTTCACAGAAGAAGACATCGCTTATTTAAAAGCGCAGCTCGGTTTCGAAGATGAATTTGAAGATGTGTTACGAAACTTTAAGTTCACTGGTTCACTATATAGTGTCCGTGAAGGAGAAGTCATCTTCCCACACGAACAAGTCGTCCGAATCGAGTCGACCATCTTTGAAGCAAAACTATTCCAAACAGCGCTACTCAATATCGCGAACCACGAATCACTCATCGCGACGAAGTATGCCCGAATTCGTCAGGCCGCTCCGAACGAGACACTGCTCGAAGGTGGAGCACGTCGCGCACAAGGCGTCGATGCCGCCTATTACGGGACCCGCGCCGCTTATATCGCCGGTTTCGACGTGACGAGCCTTGTTTCTGCCGGACGTGATTTCGACGTGCCGACAGGAGGGACGATGGAACATGCGGACATTCAGTTCCATGATGATGAGTTGAGTGCATTCCGTTCGTTTGCAGAGATGTATCCAGACAACACAAGTCTCCTGATTGATACGTATGACACACTCAAATCCGGTCTTCCGAACGCGATTACGGTCGCAAAAGAACTCGAGGCGAAAGGACACCGCCTCAAGTCTGTACGACTCGATTCGGGTGACCTCGCTTATCTGTCAAAACGCGCTCGGAAAGCGTTGAACGAAGCCGGTCTCGACTATGTCAAAATCGTCGTATCTGGTGATTTAGATGAATACGTCATTCAAGACTTACGCATGCAAGGTGCAGAAGCCGATACATTCCTCGTCGGGACGCGCGGAATCACGGCTTACGAACAACCTGCGCTTGGCATGGTCTATAAATTGGTCGCTCGTGAGGATGAATTTGGAGAATTAAAACCGGTCATCAAAGTGTCCTCTTCTAAAGTGAAGACGACAACCCCTCATAAAAAGGAGTTGTACCGCATCATCGACAAGGAAACGAAAAAGTTCAAAGGGGACTATATCGCCCTTGCCGACGAACCCGTCGACTCATATAGCGAAATCGACTTGATTGACGTCCGCGACCCTGCCTTCAAAATCAAGACACGCAACTTTAACGTCAAACGGTTGTTACAACCAATTTTCCTCGACGGAAAACGTGTATACGACCTTCCAAGCACTACCGAGATTCGCGCTTACCATCATGAACAGATGAACGGACTCTGGGAAGAGTATAAGCGCCTCCGTTTGCCGGAAGTATACTCGGTGACGTTCAGTAAACCACTTTGGGATTTAAAACTCGATATGATTCGCAAAACGCGAGTACCGAAATAAAAAAAACGGTTGTGGGCATATGTCCCACAACCGTTTGCTTATACCATCGTCATCTCGCCTGCTTGGCTTTGATCTTCTTTTCTCCGAAAGTAAAGCGCCATCGACAAAGAGAGCAATATCAAGACAAAATAGACGGTTCGTTGCCAAAACGTCGCTTCGGTGTCCCCTTGGAACAGTGCAATGATATAATCGCTCCCACTGACTAAAAATAGTCCGGCAAGCAAAAGAAAGATTCGATAGCCGGCCCGACTCCGCTCCCGTTTCACTTTGAAGAAAAGGACACCATAGTAGACGATCGCGAGAATCGTCACATACCCGATTACGCCAACAACCCAACTCATCTTGATGCCTCCCTCACTCTCTATTTTCTGTTTCTTCCCCGTTATCTTAACACATTCTATTCGTCAGACTATGTTAAGATGGTCTAAAGAAAACGCGGAAAGGAACGATCCTATGAAAACGTTTCGCCTCGTCCAAGTCCGTCTCGTTCAAGACGAGTACGGCAATGAACTCAATTTACCAATCGATTTGCTCGACGGGTTGATCATCTCGAAAGAACATGATTCAGAATGGTTGCTCGAGATGCTCGTTCCGACTGAATCGGCCGTCACGCTCCACCATTACTTAAACAAGCGAATCCTCATTCTCGCTGAAGCTGTCATTACATCACCGACGAATGCACCTGCTGCACTCGCTTTGACGTTCACGAGCGAACGAGCCTTGAACGATCATCATACGTTCGTCGCCGAAGGACTCATGTTGAATCCAAAACAAGATGCGACGAAACAAGTGCTCGACTCTCTCATTCAAGAAGGGGTCGCCACGTCGAATTTGAAACCCGCCTTCTTCGAGAAGAAAGTGGAGATCCAACAATCGTTCAGTCGCTCTGCCTTCAATCAATTGGTCAAAACCGGGTCATTCGAGTAATCGAATGGCCTTGTTTTTTCTTTCCCCAAAATGATTCCCCTCTCAAACAAAAAAGACGGAGAAAGGACCCCCGCCTCACACATAGATAAAGAACAAGATGACCATCATCGTCATTCCAATCACTTTTAAAAGCGTGCTGCCGAGAAACGCGAGAACCGTTCCGACACCGATACTCCATGCTTCACGTGTCGTCTTTCCGAGTGTCAACTCCGCTAAAAATGCGAAGACAAATGGGAAGATGAGGACCCCGACGAGAGGGAAGATGAACGGTCCAGCAATCAAGCCAATGGTTGCGCCCCATTTCGCCCGTTCTGACCCCCCACGTTTATCCACTGTTGCTCTGGTGACAACATAGTCTACCACAAACAAGAAGATGAGGAAGACCGATTGCCACACCCAGAATGTCCAGGTCAACGGTTCAAATGAAAAACCAAATCCGTAAATCATGTATCCGATAAATAAGAACAGAACGCTTGGAATGACCGGGTAAATGAGTCCTGCAAAAGCAACCACAAATGATGCGATGATGAATACCCATAGTAAGGTCGTCATGATATTCTCCTCATTTCATGATGGCCGGATCGGTGATATGATCAGCAACATTAATCGCCTTCACCTCAAACTGGCCATGTTGATGGATGATATAGTTCGAGCAGGCGTTTCGCATCGCATGACGGAACGTATACGTGTCATCGATCGCCGAGAGCGCCGCTTTAATCGCATGCGAATGGCAGACGACAATGATCCGTTTCCCGGGATACATCTCTACCAAATGTTCCATTCCTTCTAGGACGCGAGCACGCATCTCATCCTCTGATTCGAGACCCGGAACGCGACGCTCGTCATCGGCCTGCACCGCTTCATAAATGCCCTTCACGGGTTGTCCGGACGCTGCACCAAACTCGCGTTCAATAAATCGCTCGTCCAATCGAATCGCATCATGCTCAATCCCACAGGCTGTCGCAATCGCTTGTGCCGTATGGACCGCCCGCGTTAATGGACTAGAAACGATGAGATCCCATGTTTCTTGACCCAAAAAAGCTGCACTCTCTTCTGCCTGTTGGCGTCCGAGTGCATTCAACGGATTGTCTTCACGACCTTGAATAATTTCTAAACGATTCCAATCGGTCTGACCGTGTCTCACTAAACATAACTCTGTCACTGCTTCCACTCCTTACTCTTTCAATCATCCCCCATCGTACCATCTTCCCTAAAAATCGCAACTTCAGACAAGGCATTCGTCAATGAAACGATTGATCCGTGCCATCAACTGCTCTTCTTTGATCGGGTTGTCCGATTGTAGGAAACTCGCCAGCGAATGTGTCCCATTCGGAAACGAGATAAGCTGAACGTTCGCGCCGACATCACTCGCATGTTCGACGAAGTGAAGCGCTTGACCGAACGGCACAATTGGGTCTTTCTTTCCGTGTAACAGTAAAATAGGTGGGGCATCGGCATATAAATGGGAGACTGGTGAGCATTTCACCATCAGTTCACGCCATTCTTCACGGCTTCCCTCGTAAAACTTCAAATGAGCTAGCCATGTTTGAATGAATTTGAACAACAAGAAGTTTGTCGGCGGATATAAGGCGATAACTCCTTTGATTGTCGGAAGGTCATCCCCGAGTTCCCCTACAAATTGTTTGTGACGATCAAGCGCAGTAGCGAGCATTAAAGCTGCTCCAGCAGAGTCGCCCCACACGAGTAACTGACTTGTATCGAGGGTGAGCAATGATTCATGCTGCTTTAAATAGCTAAGCGCGTCCGAAACATCGATGATATTGTCAGGGAAATATACTCCGTCTTCAAATAGACGGTAATCGATACTGACGACGGCGATCCCTTTCCCCAAAAAGTGATCGAGTAACGGATGGAACAGCGTGACCATGCTACGGCTCCCTCTCACAAATGCTCCCCCATGTGCATAGACCGCTACCGGGAACGGTCCCTCCCCTGGTGGGAGATACAAATCAAATTGGAGCGGACGATCATTGACAATCTTATACGTATACGTGTGGCGCCGGCGTGTTGTCGGTCGAATCGGCAATTCGGGCTCTTGCCATCTGACAAGTGACCCATACTGACTCCACACACTGGCCCCGGCTGCCGTCGCCGCGGCCAGTGCCGCGCCCCCGACAAACCAGGCGGTCTCCTTTCTCATACAATCCACTCCTCGTTCCTTTTTTTAATCATATTCCCGCTTTTTTCAAAAATCTATCCATCAGAAGTCGGACTTGACGTGCTCCGAAGGTCACACTATAATATTACTCGCAGTCATAAAACGTAACAGTTACGATTTAATATTCAGATAATTTGAAAGGTGGACGACGAAAGATGAAGAAGACTTGGCTAGGCGCTGTCGCGGCCGGCACGCTTTTGCTTGGCGCGTGTGGGAATACCGAAGGAGACAACGTATCCGAATCGACAGATCAGAAACTAACGGTTTACGCTTCGACTTTTGCTTTGAAGTCAATGGCAGAGGAAATCGGTGGTGACCGTGTCAACGTGGAAATGGTCATTCCACCTGGAGCAGACCCACACACATATGAGCCCACTTCAAAGCAGATGACTCAAATTGCAGATGCGGACCTCTTTTTGACAATCGGCCATGACCTCGAACCTTACGTCGAGTCCATGGAGAAGAGCTTGGAAGGACAAAACGTCGCTTTCGTCAAAACGGCAGAGGACGTGACGTTGCTTGATGCAGCCGATACCGTTCATGTTCATGAAGAAGACGGTCATTCCGAAGATGAACATGCTCACGAAGAAGAAGGACATTCTGAAGACGAGCATGCCAATGAAGAAGAAGCGCATAACGAAGATGAGCATGATCATGGACAATACGATCCACACGTCTGGCTCGACCCGATGAATGCCGTTTCAATGGCAGAAGCTGTTGAAGCTGCTTTCAGCGAAGAGGCACCAGACTATAAAGACGAGTTCTCAGAACGGTTGAGTGCATTTAAAGACGAAGCGAATACCCTCGATGCAGAATTGAAAGCAGCAGTTGAGAATGGTTCGAAGTCGGAGTTACTCGTCACACACGCAGCATACGGCTATTTGGCTGAACGATATGGTTTCGATCAGTTGCCAATCGCCGGACTCACACCTTCTGAAGAACCTTCACAACAAGCCCTCAAACGAATCATCGAAGAGGCGCGTCTCCACGATTTGAACTATATTGCTTTCGAAGATACGGTCACACCAAAAGTGGCTGAGGTCGTGAAGCAAGAAATCGGCGCAGAAAGCGTAACGATCTATAACTTGGAATCTGTCACAAAAGAACAGATGGACAAGAGCTATTTTGACTTGATGCGTGAAAACGTCAAGGCACTCGAGACAGCCTTGAAATAATCAAAATCCCGAAACGAATGGATTCGTTTCGGGATTTTTTATACTTCGATCCGGCGGTCCAGCGTTTTCATCGTGACGAAAAGAAGGAGCAGGAGTGATACGGTCACACTCATCATCCATACGTCCCCATTCATGAAGGATGACCACTCCCAGTTGTCCGTGCTCAGTCCGAACCACACTTGACTGATGACGACTCCGCTTAGGCCCATCACACTAAAACGAAACCATGTCATATTTGGAACGAACCGTTTGCTGACGAAGTAACTATTCAACACCAAAAGACTAACATAAGCGATGAACAGCAAACTCCACGCTGTGTCAAATAGGGTCGGTACTGATCCGCCCGCTACAGCATACCCCCACGTCACCAAGAATACGATGAATAAGATGAGTGTGATGCGATAAAGCGACACGCGTTTCGTTTGATAGGCGAGAAATGGATTGATTAAAATGCCAAGCCAGATGAGTGTGCCGAACACGTCCATGATCGAATCCCCTTTATCCATTTTTTTACATTATACCATGGTGGATTCATCTTTACTCATAATAAATGAGGACGAGTTCTTCTTGGGACGCGGCCGTCTCACAAAACTGTTGCAACTTTGTCCAATCTTCCCAAATCGTCTCGAACTCCTCTTTCGGTACGAGTGCCATGTCTTTCACATCATCCCGTCCGAACGCATGCAACGTGTCTTTGACGATGTGAAGTAGCTGTGGGGTCAAGATTCCGACCACGACCGCCTGTGCTTCATTCACAATCAACTCCTCGCCAACGAGCGCCATTTCCATATTGTATGTGTCAGCCCCATCGATATACACCTCGATTTGACTGAGCACGCGTTGAAACGATTCGACATTTGGGAGCGTTAACGTGTCGTCCCGATTACGGTATTGCTCATGCATATGAATCAACCAGTCTAAAATCATCTCCGGATCTTGATTAAATGACACCCAAACTTCTGGGGAAACACGTACATAATGCGTCGTCTCCATACATGAACGCCCCCTTTTTATGACATTACCCGTCTTGTATACGTAAAAAAACCGCCTACGTGAATTCGTAGACGGTTCCATTCATCAAGAACGACTTGTTCCTGTTTTTTGTTCTTCTGTTTCGCTTTCCCAAGCTTCTACATACTCACGACCTGGAAGGTTTTCTACCGAGTCGACATAGAAGACCGGATCTTGTCCTGCTCGACGCTGTGACAAGTAGTCGTCAAGAACGGCTCGAGCCACTTTCGCCAAGCGGAAGATTGCGTACAAGTTGACGAGTGCCATGAGGCCCATGAACACATCGGCGATCGACCAGACGAGCCCTGCAGAGCGGACCGCACCAAACAAGACCATTCCGACAACACCGATGCGATAGAGCGTGACATAGATTTTTTTGTCCGAGATGAACTGAATGTTCGTCTCGCCATAGTAGTAGTTACCAAGAATCGAGCTGAAAGCGAACAAGAAGATCGCAATCGTCAAGAACGATGTCGCGACCGAACCGACTTCTGCTGTCAATGCCGCTTGCGTCAATTCGACACCTGCAAACGATTCTGAACCGGCAACTCCTGAAATCAAGATGATCATCGCTGTCGACGTACAAACGAGCAATGTATCCACGAATACGCTGAACGATTGAATCAACCCTTGTTTAACAGGGTGTGATACTTCCGCTGTCGCAGCGGCGTTCGGCGCAGAACCCATACCTGCTTCGTTCGAGAAGAGACCACGACGAATCCCTTGGAGTACCATCGCACCGATTGCACCACCGAAGAGTTGCTCGATTCCAAGAACTCCTTCTGAGAAGATGAGGCTGAAGACGTCTGGTAAGAGGGATACGTTTGTCACCATGATCCAAATCGCGAGTAAAATATAGCCACCCGCCATGACTGGAACGATAATACTCGACAAGAGCGCAATCGATTGAATCCCACCGAATACGACAACTGCCGTAATGATCGCGAGGACAACCCCGACGACTGTCGTGCTGATGCCGAATTGATTACTCACAGAAAGTGAAATCGTGTTCGACTGAACAGAGTTGAACGCGAATCCGAATGAGAACGTGATTAAAATCGCGAACAAGACACCGAGCCAACGTTGACCGAGCGCACGCTCCATATAGTAAGCCGGACCTCCGCGCCATGTGCGCCCGTCACGAATCTTATACACTTGTGCCAATGTACTTTCGACAAATGCAGAAGCTGCTCCAATCAAAGCGATGAGCCACATCCAAAAGACTGCCCCTGGGCCACCTAGCGCAATCGCTGTCGCCACACCGGCAATGTTCCCTGTGCCGACACGTGCTGCCGTCCCGATCGCGAACGCTTGGAACGAAGACACTTGGCCTTTCTCACGAGCTGTCCCTTCTTTGAACAAAAGGCGGAACATCTCAGGAATCATGCGGAACTGAACAAAGCCCATACGAATCGTGAAATAAATACCCAATGCGACAAGAACAACGATGAGCACTTGCGACCATAACAAATCGTTCGCCTGTGAAACGAGATTCTCTACAAATTTCTCCATACTAATCCTCCATCATTCTAAAAATCTCAACAGAAAAAGTCATGTTAACTTTTTTAACATGACTAGAATTATAGGTAAATTATACGAAAATTGCAATATTAATTCGTTTTCTCGTATATATGAACTTCCTTCAAATCGTATCTCACCAACAAAAAACGAATCGGATTGCCCATCGCAACCCGATTCGTTATACAGTTCATTTAGATGAAGAGGTTTAAGTTTCCGCCCTCTGCTGCACCGAGATACGCCGCAACACCACCGAGGTCGACCCCATCAATCAACTCTTCTTCTTTGATCCCCATGACGTCCATTGACATCGTGCAGGCTACCATCTTCACGCCTGCCTCTTGAGCTGACTTGATCATCTCTTCGACAGAAGGGACGTTCTTGTCGCTCATGACTTTCTTCATCATTTTTTGACCGACACCACCGAAGTTCATGTTCGAGAGTGGAAGTTCACCGGCATGTCCTGGCATCATCATGCCGAACATTTTCTCAAGACCTTGTTTCTTCACTTCCGGCGCGTCCGGTTTGCGGATGACATTGAGTCCCCAGAATGTGAAGAACATTGTTACTTCTTTCCCCATCGCTGCAGCACCTTGCGCAATGATGAGAGATGCGAGCGCACGGTCGAGGTCACCGCTGAAGACGACCATTGACGCGCCGTCTCCTGCTGGAGCGCCCGCTTGCGGCGCAACCGGACCTTGTCCTTTTTGAAGGATGGCTTCGACGCGTCCGTTGACGAATTGTTTCGAGACAAGTTTGTTACCTGTCTTCTTCGCCCATGCTTCGATATCTGCGAAGAACCCTGGGTCACTTGCGAGGACACGCAGTGTTTCGCCTTCTCCGAGTTCTGCAACTTTCTTATTTACTTCTAAAATTGGTCCCGGGCATTGTAGACCACATGTGTCTAAGATGACCGCTTCACCGATTGGTGCGTTCGTCATTTGTGTTGGCTCCTCTTCTACAACGGTAGCCGCTGTTTCATTTGATGTGTTCGCTTCTTCAAGCGCCTCGAAATCACGATTGATTTGTGACCATGTTTTATAGCCACCGCTCAAGTTTTTCACCTTGAAGCCGTTTTGACGCAAGATGCGTGATGCGAGATATCCACGAAGACCGACTTGGCACGTCACATAAATCGTTTCGCTTCGGTCATAGTTGTCTAAGTTTTCACGTAATGAGTTAAGTGGAACGTTGATCGATCCTGGAATCTTCCCAAGTTCATGTTCTGATTCGTCACGGACGTCAAGTAACGTCGCTCCGTTCTTCACGAGCTCATCGATTTCATCCCAATGCACGACTTCGTTATCACCGAGTACGACGTTAGAAGCGACATACCCAATCATGTTGACGGGATCTTTCGCCGAGCTGAACGGTGGTGCGTAACTAAGTTCGAGGTCAGGCAGGTCGAGGACCGTCAAACCGCCTTTCATCGCTGTCGCAATGACGTCGATTCGCTTGTCGACTCCGTTGATCCCGACACCTTGTGCACCGTAAATCTCACCCGTTGTTGGGTGGAATAAGAGTTTGAGTGACACCGGTGTCGATCCTGGATAGTATCCGGCGTGCGAACCCGGGTGTACGTGAACAGCTTCATACGTCTTACCGGCTGCTTTCAAACGTTTCTCGTTCCAACCAGTCGATGCGACCGTCATATCAAACACTTTCGCAATTCCTGTTCCCATTGTTCCGTTATATTTCACGTCACGACCGTTAATGATGTCGGCAACGAGACGACCTTGACGGTTCGCTGGCCATGCGAGTGGGACGACAGTTGGCTCTTGGAAGACATAGTCGAGCACTTCGACTGCATCCCCAATCGCGTAAATCGATGGATCAGATGTCATCATTTTTTCATTAACACGAATCGCACCGCGCGTACCTGTTTCAAGTCCCGCTTCACGGGCAATCGTTGACTCCGGTGTGACCCCGATCGACATGATCACCATGTCTGTATCGATGACGCGACCGCTCGACAAATGAACTTTCTTCCCTTTTTCAGAGAATGAAGAAACGCCATCAGACAATTGAAGCTCGACACCATGAAGACGTAAATGTTCATGAATCGGCGCGACCATCTCACGGTCGAGTGGCGTCATGACTTGGTCCGCCATCTCGACGAGCGTCACATCAACCCCACGCTCACGTAAGTTCTCTGCCATCTCAATCCCGATGAAGCCCCCACCAATTACAGTCGCGTGTTTTGGTGCTTTGTCATCGACATAGCCACGGATTTTATCTGTGTCTGGAATGTTGCGAAGCGTGAAGATGTCTTCCGCCTCGTCGATTCCAGGGATGTTCGGACGAATCGGCTTCGCTCCCGGTGAAAGGATGAGGACATCGTATGACTCATCGTACGTTTCGCCTGTTTGAACATGCTTCACCGTCACTGTTTTCTCGTCACGGTTAATTTGAACCACTTCCGTCAAGTTACGGATATCGAGTTGGAAACGTTTGTTCATCCCTTCAACCGTCTGGACGAGCAATTTTTGACGATCTTGAATGACGTCCCCGATGTAATATGGAAGACCACAGTTAGCGAATGAGATGTATTCCCCACGGTCGAACATGACGATTTGATTTTCCTCATTTAAGCGACGAAGACGCGCTGCTGCAGACGCACCACCCGCTACTCCACCGACGATTACGATTTTTTTACTCATTGTCCATTTCCTCCTCTGACGACTTCTCCTGGCCAACTCATCAAGCCATCTTCTATATTGACCACTTTATAGCCTTTTGCCTCCATTTGCCAAGTTGCTTGCGTGCTACGTGCACCAGAGCGGCAAAGGACGACATATTCTTCAGCAGGGTCGAGTGTGTCGATCCATGTTGTCATTTCTGATAACGGATAGTTTTTGGCACCTTCGATATGCGCTTCTTGAAACTCGTCGCGTTCACGAACGTCGACAATGTTTACTGGCACTTCAAAGTCCATTTGACGTTTTAAAGCAGATGCTTTCATCATTAATCTACCTTTCTATTTTCGATTCCATCTATACCATTCGGCTTGGTAGCTGGCGCTCAATAAAGTTTGTGATTTATTGAACATTTCGCTTCCACGTCACTAATATACCCCCTTAGGTATTCAAATGCAAGAAATAAGTTTGACGAAATGTAGAATTTTTCATCACCCCTTCATAAAGTAGTTGATGCTCGACACATACTCCCCCATGTATTAAGATGAGCCTACACAAGAAATAGTTGGGTAACTGAACAATTTTTACTATAGAGGTGAAGGACATGGAACAGTATCAATACGACCCGAAAGTATTGAATCGTATGAAACGGGTAGAAGGACAAATTCGCGCCATCATCCGCATGATGGAAGAAGGTAAAGAGTGTCGTGATGTGGTGACGCAATTAAGTGCCGCACGTTCTGCACTCGACCGCGCCTCGACGATTATCGTGGCCAAGAACTTAGAACAGTGCATCATCACAGCGCAAGCGGATGGCGAAGATACGTCAGAAACGGTCGAAGAAGCCATTAAAATGTTGATGAAACGCTAGTTCCCCTTGCTTTCCCCGTCCAAATGGGGGAAAGTTAGAGTAACGACTTACTAAGGGGGATTTCCTTGTGAACTTCGAAGAAAAAGTAGAATCATTTAGAGCGCTCGCCGCTGAACGCAACATGACGTTCAAAGAGAGCGACACTGAAACGCACGTCACGTTTTTGACGCGTGAAACAACAAAATCCGGGGCTCAGCCCGTTATGATTATCGCTTTTAACAAAAAGACGACAGACGCTGAGTTATACGCTGCGACCGTCACGCACGTTCCAGACTACGTAGAAGATTTACCGATTCTAAATGCCTTGAATGAGTTCAACCAGGAGTTCAAATACTTCCGTTGCGTACTCGACAGCGATCGTGATGTCACGCTCGCATCAACACTCGACCTCGATCTCGGTTTCTCACCAGAAATCATCTTGCAACATTCATTCATGATGTTCCAAGCGGCAGACGAAGTGAACGAGTACATGCAAAAGCTGTACACACAAGTACAATAATGAAAAGCCGCCCGGAACATTTCCTGGCGGCTTTTTTGAAACATCTTTTACTCCAGCTCGTAATGTTGACCAAGGAGGCGATTCGATATGACACGTTATGAACGATATGTAGAGGCGTTAGACTCCATCAAGGAAGCGACGAAGTGGGAACTGACGGATGACTTCCGACGCTTGATGGCCATTCATTATGCGATTCACGACACCCCATTCGAGGCATCTCGATTTTCGAACGCACGCGATACATTGAAACAAAAAACGAAGATGTTTTCAAAGTTTAGGGGCAGTCAAAACCTCGTCTGGCTCTCATTTCTCGATGCTAAATATGAGGACATCGGGACCGCAATCGACGAGGCCCTTCGACTCGATACGTTACTCGATCGAAAGCATTTCCGCTTCAGTTCATTACGACCTTTTTTAGCGAATCAACTGATCAATGTAGATGAACCTGAGAAACGACTCGATGAGGCGACTGACTTATATCAAACGTTCAAACAACACCATCCCTGGTTGACGAGCGAGGAAGACTTATTGTCGGCACTCGTGCTCGTTCAAGCGTTTGACGACGTCATCGATTTAAACGAACGGATTGAGCAGCATTATACCTTATTGAAAGATCGGCTATCGAAGTCAAACGAACTGCAACTCGTCTCACATCTTTTGACATTCCGCGAGTCTGCACCAGAAGAAGCGGTCTCTCGACTGCTGGCATGGAAATCGCAGTTAGACGACGTACAAATATCCATTCGCCGTGAGCAGTTACCGGCGCTCGCTTTGCTGAGCATTGTCGCGGAACCGAATACGGATGGCGTACACGCCATTCAAGAGATCGTGAATGCCGAAAAAGACAAACAGCGCTGGTTCAACACGCATAGCGTGCTTGTCGCGCTTCAACTCGTAGCTGCCGACCACATCACGGGAGAAGCGAATGATTTGTTGCTACACGGGACCTTCGCTCATTTGCTAGCGATGCAACAAGCAATGACCGCTGCTACAACTGCCGCCGTCATTGCCAGTACTTCTTCGTCTACGAACTAAATCAGAAGATAGGTCGTAAGACACGTCAGTACGAATATAGAGTTCGCAATTTCCAAGATTCCAATCTTCATGATTGGGATCTTTTTGCCGTAAAACCAAACAGCGCGTATCAGGCTCGGTGCATAAGCCAATGCGAGGAGAGGATATCCGAGTGCAATAAACACGATGATTAGTAACATATGATATCCCCAAGAAAGATTTCGGTACATGATGCTCTTCTTTTCCCGAATCATCGTCTTGACGAAAAAGATGCTTCCAAGGAAATAGAGGTATGGTAAAACGAATACCCATACAATCGTTTCATCAAAGATGTGTGCCCCGTGGTAATAACTCGCCATTCCTCCGATACAGAATGACGTGACGGCACTGACGTCGTTCCACACGTTCCGCTCATCTTTGATTTTGGCAAAGTAGGCGTTCACGAGACCGAATGGAATCATCGCGAAAGCGAACCAGATGAGACGCGTTTGCACCCATAAAACAGGAATGATAGCTAAGGTAGCAATCATCAGATAAATCATCACTGTGCGTAAAAGCTCACGCGATTTCTTTCGCTGTTTGATGTATTGGAATAAAAAAAAGTACCCATATAGACAAATAGCCACGCGATTGCAAAAGGTATATGTGTCCACCTCCATCCTCCAGCCGTTCCTCCAAGAACGAACGGTAAAATGAGCATCGACCATGCTCCATGTTGTGTTGGAATCATCCATTTCATCACACTTCACTCCTTCATTCATCAGTGTAATGGATGGTGATAGCATACGCTGTGAGATTTGCCACAGATAATAAAAAAGAAAAATAGGTAGCCTCAGCCACCTATTTCATCACATTGCCTGTTTCTTACGTTTCACATAGTTTGTCGCGTACACAACGCCAATGACAGATAACGTTAAGATTGCAAAACTATTCATTAACGTCTTGAACGTATACAATCCTTCAATGTTATTTATCACCATCACTGCCATCAGCAACACGAGAATACTAAAGTTTACGAGATTTCGATTTTTCATAAGATGCACCTCTCATTTCTAATCATCCTTTATGATATCATCTCCAGTGAACAAAAAGTTATTTTTTGTATGTTTTAACCAAATCTATCATTTATACTAAGTTTACAAATTGTTCAGTGAGGTGAACGTTGATCATGTCTTTACTACCACAAGACCGAAAAGGCCGATTCATTTTTAAAGGCATCCTTGGCATGAGTTTCATTCTGCTCTTCATCGGTCGAAGCGAAGTCCCTCTACCGATTCACGCAACAACTTCTTTTGTTCCATTCGAGATTCACACTCCTACGCACCTCCCTTTTGTCGCTGAGACCGAATATGCACATCTGGTCAGCCTAGGGCGGGTCGAACTCGTCTATGAAAATGAAGAGGAGTCTATGAGCATATGGTCGACTACGGAACTCGGATGGCACCATGTCGAAGAGTGGGAACGGTACGCACAAACCGTTCAAGGTTCGCCTGTCTACCTCAATGAGTCCGATGAACTCACTATTCTCAGCTGGCAACGAGATGGCGTCGAATACGCAATCGACTACCGCGGACATCAACTTTCGAAGCAGGATTTGTTTGACGTCGCGGCTTCGATGAACTAAAAAAAACGATCTCACGCGAGATCGTTTTTTGGTGTCCAATTTGGTACGACAGGTGTCGCTTTCGGCTCATCGACGACAAGCATCTTGGTGACGACCCGTCCGGCGATTGACACCGCGACGAGCGTATACAATGCGTTCGATAATGGTAAATAAATGAGTGAAATCCCAAGGACGATCACATCAAAGATAATTAAAATCGTACCGACCGACACGCCTGTCCATTTCGATAATCCGAGGGCGAATAAGTCGTCGCCACCGGTCGCTCCGCCTGACTTCAAGACGAGACCGAGACCATATCCGGTCACAATCCCACTTGCGATGGCAGCGAATAGCGTCGCTGGCCATACTTGAATATCAAACGTGAGCAAATCGAGACGGTCCCACATCGCATAACTGAGCGAAAGGGACGAAGCGGCTAGTACCGCCTGCCCGACAAAACGCCATCCTTTCCACCACAATGCAATGATAAAAAATGGGATGTCGAGCACGATCATCGAGATCGCCGGGTCGATATCAAATAAATAGCGACCGAGTAGCGATAACCCGACGAATCCACCTTCCGCCAAACCAAACTGTTCATTCAAATAATAATAACCGAACGCCATGATCAGCGTTCCGAGCACTATGGTAGCAACTCGTTTCATTCCGATTGTCCTCCCCGTTCTTGACGGAGAGGAGGATCCTCAGTCGTAGCTGCGGTTCCATCTGTTCCATCTCCGATCTTCCGTTTGTTGATTGATACACGTCATGGTGATCATTCAACGCTAGAAGTCCGGAAGTTGGAACAGAGGCCACGTCCTCTCGGTATCCATAAAGACCTTCCTTTCTCAAATTGCGCGTAATCTTGTACGTAGTTTACCATACATTTTGATTCAGTTCATGAATTTTACCTTTAGTGCATGTTACGTTTCGGTAAATCTTTCTTACCAAACCACCACCAGTTCCAATCCCCAAACAGTTTCATAAGAGATGGAACGAGCAGGATTCGGATGATCGTCGCATCAATAAAGATGGCGAGGGCGATCCCGACACCGAGCTGTTTAATCGGGCTGACACCCGTGAAGGCAAACGCACCGGTCACGACAATCATGATGATGGCAGCCGAGGTAATGATTTTACTCGTTTTCGCCAGTCCCATCTCTGTCGCATAGTCGTTGTCACCTGTCTCCCGATAGTATTCCTCGATTCGTGAAACGAGAAACACCTCATAGTCCATCGACAATCCGAAGACGAGTGAGAAGATGAAGACCGGTGTCAAAATACTGATGGTCTCCGCGTCATATACATAACCGGATTCGAAGATGATGACGAGCAAGCCGAACGTTGCTCCGAGACCGAGTACATTCATGAGAATGGCTTTGATTGGAATCAAGATGGATCGGAATGCCCACATGAGGATGAAGAACGTCGCCAAAATGACGGTGATCACTGCATATGGGATGCTGTCGTAAATCTCATCATAAATCTCTTCGTTAAAAGCAGCCGGTCCACCGACCTCAAATCCTTGATCTCGCCAATCGCGGACAAATGCCTGTGCTTCCTTGTCACTCGGTGGTACATCGAAACTCACGTTGACGAGGGCAAGATCCGTATTTCCATCAAGCGTGACGAGCCGTTCAAGCGGAGCGAGTTGTTCCGGGGCCGCTTCCACGAGTTGCGTGAACGCTTCAGGCGTCAAACCGGACGTCGTCAAAAAGGTCGAGACATTATCGACAATCCCTACTTCGTTTAACTCGTCTGTGAGCGTTGTCAGTTCTTCTAAAATCATCGGGTCCGTCAAATCATTCGCTTCGAACAAAATGACCGCATCGGTTGAGTTTTCCCCGAACACATCGTCAAATCGTTCAAGTGCCGCTCGTGATTCATACGAAGTCGGGAGCGCATCTGCGTCCGGAATATTCAGCTCTAAGTCACGAACGAACCAAAGACTCGGTAACAGTAACAATAACGCAACGAGCGTCATCGTTACAGGCCGCTTCATGACGAAGCGGGCAAGCTTTTGCCAGCGTTTTTCTGACTTCGTTTCGTCAGACTTGATGATCCGCCCTTTATTCAAAGCGTCCCCTACTAAGTAAAGAGATGACGGCAAGAGTGTCAGTGCGGACAAAACAGCCCCCGCGACGGCAATGAGCGCACCGAGCGCGACTGCCTGGAAGACATCGACCTGGATAAAGAGTAGACCGGCCAATCCGACAAAGACACATAGTCCAGAAAAGAGAATCGAGCGTCCTGCCGTCGCCACCGTCCGGACGATGGCTTCTTCTCTCGATTGTCCACGCGTCAACTCTTCACGATACCGATTGACGAGGAGCAATGAGAAATCAATCCCGAGCGCAATGGCAACCATCGCCACGGCGTTCAAGACGAATATGGATAATTCCATGTTTTGCGCAAAAAAGAATAGAGACCCTGCCGCTACGATGAACGTGATGAGTCCGACGAGCAACGGCATGAGTGCCGCGAGCGGCGTTCCGAAAACAAGTAACAATACGACGAGAGCAACCGGAATCCCGATCAACTCTGCTCGAATCAAGTCATTTTTCGATGCCTCGTTCAAGTCGTCTGCAAATACCGGTTCCCCAGTCAACCGCACTTCTGTATCTGTGTCTGTGATCAGGGCGTCACGAACCGCCTCAATCGAAGATTCGGCTGCTTCATAGTCTTCAAATTCAAGCACAAAGTACGAGACGTCGCCTGAACGAGCATCTGGATTCTCTGACGGCGTAATGACACCATCAATCGACCGAATTGCCTCGAACCGTTGCTGTTGTTCGTCCATGACCGTATCTATTTCTCCGCCTTCAAACAAGACGATCATCGAGGCACCGGCACGGTCGAACCGTTCATTCAACGTATCTTCTACTTGTTGGAATCGCCCGTCTTGAATCGCGAAGCCGTTTCCTCTCAACTCACCCGGGAGCTGCAGCCCAAAATAGACCGACCCTGCGAGTAAAATCGTCCAAATGAGTAGTACTCCATATCGAAAGCGAACCAACTGTCTACCTAACCATTCCATCTTTGTCACTCCTCCCTGTCTAACCATCTACTTCCCGTTTCTCTCTTCATTCATCATCACTTCACAAAAAATTCCTGAACCTGTTTCGGTTCAGGATTCTTGTCGTTCAAAGACTTGAAGCCAACTATGGCAAAATCGTGGTGGTGCGGATAAGACGACGAGTCGGTCTCCTCGGTCATCTAACAGCATGACCTTCAGCAATTGATTGTCCGCACACACAGTCGAACAAAACAGTTCTTCTTCTCGACGAAACAGTTGGAACGCTTCGGTCGAAGTGATTGCCGTCGTTTCGCCGACTTGATCGAGGATGACCGTATCACGGTCCCCTTTATACGGAATACGCCAGTTCTCATTCGTTTTCACATTCTCCACTAAAAAGTGATGCGTGTTTTCATCAAATAAGGTCACACATGTTTCAGGTGTGAATCGTTCAAAATCATACGTCCCTTGATATGCCAGCTCAATGATGTTCCCAAAGAGCGGAACTTCTTCGTAGCGACTATATCGAAACGTATGATCGTGGAGATTCAAAGCCACGACATCCGATTCGGCTGAATATAAGAAGATGTCATCGCCTTGCCAATAGTGCAAATTGCTAAACCAGTCACCGTTAAAACGTTGTGGAATCGCATGCGTCTCCATCTGTCCTTTTTGTAAATCAATGACTCCGTAAAGTCCTTTTTCTCGGAACCATGCCACGGCACGCGTCGCATTCGGTTCCACATATAGGGCGCACGGTGTCCAAGCCCAGTCAATCTCCCAGCGAATTTGGGACGACTCGTCAAAGAACAAAAATCCGGTTTGCGCCAAGTACAACATCCAACCTTCACCGACACGTTCTAACCATTCGATCGTTTGATGAAATTGAAAGTCTGCTGTTTGTTTGTACATTTGATCACTTCCTAATTTCAGCTTAGCAACGACCGAAGCGAAATTCGATTTTGAATGTGTTCGTTCAACACATTTTCGATTTTCCTGTATACTGTCGGTATAGATGAATGGTTCAGAAAGGAGTATACCGATGCGCCCATTACAATTATCACCAGAGACCGCGGTTGAGCTTGCGAAAAAGTTGAACGTCCCGCTCGAAGAATTGATGCATATGCCGAAGCATATTCTCGTTCAAAAAATGATGCAACTCGAGGCATCTCAAACAGAGGAAGACACACCAAAGGAGACGGATTAACGTCTCCTTTTTTGATTACTGTTCTTTACGTTTTCGTTTTTTCGATACGTACCAGAGACCACCGAGCACAGCGAGTGCGGCACCTCCGGCAACAGCGTATTTGCTGTAGTCCGGACGACGCTCCGTCACCACGAGTGTCGATAGTGGCGCGACTGTCAGATGACGGTCCTCGATTTGACGCGGCGCCGTCAGATTGACGGTATGGTCTTCCACGTTTACTTCAAACTTACCGGACGGAAGTTTAATCTCGACCGCTTCCTCTAACGCGTTATGATACACGACATGTCGTTCTACATACCCTTCGACGTGGCGGCTCAACTCGAATGCGATCACGCCTTCTTCTTCATCGAAGAAGCGTAAGTGTTTTCGAATCTGTTCCGTGTTCTCGAGTCGGAAGAGCGGATACTGTTTCCGCAGGCGCAAGAGACCTTTCACATACTCCACACTCGGCGCTTCTTGTTCTGCACGTGTCCAGTCGACACGGTTGACGACCTCACCTGAGTTAAAGCTGTTCTCGTCTCCATCCTTTGTCCGGAAGAACTCTTGCCCACTATGGAGGAACGGAATCCCTTGTCCGAGAAGTACGATGGATGTCGCCAAACGATGACGGCGACGGCGTGTCGTCTCATCATCTTCCGGATTCGTCACGGACAACTTGTCCCAAAGCGTCAAGTTATCGTGACATTCGACATAGTTGACGACCTGGTTCGGTTCATCGGCAAAACTTTGGCTCGTAATCCCGCCAGCGATTCCTCGTTTCACGTCAGCCGTCATGTCTGTGTTGCCGCTCACCCAACCTGGTAAGTCCTCGATGAACACGTCTCCACGAACACCATCTCGAATCCCATCATTAAATTGCGCGATTCGTGGCATCTTATGCGCATTGTGTTGATTCGCTTTTTTACGGACCGGGAGTGGCGTATCTAAATCCCAACCTTCTCCGATGACCAGAATGGACGGGTCGACGCGATCAAGCGCCTTCCGAATTTGATTCATCGTCTTCACATCATGTAATCCCATCAAGTCGAAACGGAATCCGTCAATCATGAATTCCTTCGCCCAATATGTGACACACTCGACCATGAGCTTACGCATCATCGCGCGTTCAGATGCCGTGTCATTCCCACATGCCGAACCGTCTGCGAGTGTTCCGTCCTCATTTAGTCGATAGTAATAATCCGGGACGAATTGACCGAGCGGTGTCGTCAACGCATCGTACGTATGGTTGAAGACGACGTCCATGATGACACGGATGCCCCGATCGTGGAGGGCTTGAATCATCGCTTTTAGTTCAATGATTCGTGTCGCCGGATCGTCTGCTGACGAGGCGTATGACCCTTCGACCGCAAAGTAATGCACCGGGTCATATCCCCAGTTATAGTTATCTTCCCCTTCACGTGACTCATTCACCGACCCGTAGTCAAAGAATGGCATCAATTGAAGATGTGTGATACCGAGCGATGTGATGTAATCGAGTCCAGTCGGGTAACCGCTCGTGGTCGTCGTTCCCGTCTCGGTCATCCCCAAGAACTTCCCACGATGTGTGGCCCCGCTCTCCGGATGACTCGTCAAATCACGTACGTGCGCTTCGTAAATGACCGCTTCTTGTGAAGAATTGAATAGCGGACGTTCTTTAATCCAATGGTCCGGGTTCAAGGATGCCGGGTCAAGCAGACATCCACGCTTCCCATTCACTCCGACGACTTTTGCATAAGGATCGAGTGATTCCACTTTCTTCCCATCAATCATTGCTTCAAATACATAAAATTGACCTTCGAACAAAGCGCGGTCGAGTTCAATGACCCACGTCCCCTTCTCAGCCGATTCGAGTTCGAGTCGATCAAACTTGCGGGCACGGGCTGTGCGATATAACTTGACCGACATCTGTTCCGCTACCGGAGACCAGACACGTAGTCGAATCTGTTCCCCTTTAAACGTCACCCCAAGGTCTTTCCCGTGATAGGCAACGTGATCTAAGTCTGCTTGTGTGTATTGATCCATTGTACGTTCCATCTCTTCACTCCTTCACTGCTTCAAATCTGCTATCATTATAACAAAACCACACAAAGGATGGATGAAACATGGCAAAAGACAATTCTTTCGATATCGTGTCCGAAATGAATCTTGAAGAAGTGAAGAACGCGATTCAAATCGCGGAGAAGGAAATTTTGAACCGTTACGACTTTAAAGGATCAAAAAGTGAGATGTCGCTCGACAACGGCGACCTCGTCCTCATCTCGGATGACGACTACAAACTCGAGCAATTGAAAGGCGTCTTAATCACGAAGTTGATCAAGCGCGGCGTCCCGACAAAAAACCTCGACTATCAAAAAGTAGAGAACGCACTCGGCGGCACGGTTCGCCAACGTGTGAAATTGAAGAGCGGGATCGACAAAGATGACGCGAAGAAAATCAACAACGCCATCAAGGAATCAAAACTTAAAGTCAAATCGCAAATTCAAGACGATCAAATCCGAGTGACGGGGAAATCACGTGACGATCTTCAAGCTGTCATGCAGCTCGTTCGTGAGCTCGAGTTGTCCGTCGACGCCCAATTCACGAACTTCCGATGAAACTCGCGATCATCAGTGACCCACACGGTTCGTTTGATGATTTGAAGGCGGTTCTCGATGATGTCCGGCGGGAAACAGAGCATATTCTCTGCCTCGGCGACCTATATGAATGCCATATCGGGAAAAAACGACGTCACGAGCGCTTTCATCATGTGGAAGACGTCGTGACATATGACCCGAACTATGAAGCGCTACTGACGTTCCCGAGTCTACGTGGTAATCAGGAGGAGCGAATCGACGAGGTGCTCGTCATCGACCATCCCGTGAAAACACGGATTTCCTTATTGCCCGAACAGACGACTCTTGGCGAAGCACGCTTTTTACATGGACATCAAGTCAAGTGGAACGAAGATTGGGAACCGGTTGTCGAAAAAGGGAAATATCCGCTCGTCTTCATCGGACATAGTCACATTCCCGGGATTTACCGGAAAGGAAAATCCTTGCCGTGGGAAATCGGGATACCGTTCCATTTGAAGAAGAAACGATATGTCATCAACGTCGGTGCCGTCATCTTCGACCGGGAATGGTGTCTCTATGACACGGAAGCCCGAACGGTGACGCGGATGAAAGTGTGAGCATAAGAAAAGGACCTCAACATCGTTGAGGTCCTTTCGTCTGTCTTACATTTCTTCCGGAGCTTCGACACCGAGTAAGCGTAGTCCTTCCGTCAATACGAGCGTCACTGCCTTCACGAGCGCGAGACGCGATTGTTTGCCTGCATCTTCTTCTAAAACGCGGACATGACCGTAATACTTGTTGAACGCTTGCGCGAGGTCAAGTACGTAGCGGCTGATGATTGATGGTTCGCGACGTTCATGTGCACGCGTGATGACGTGTGGGAACGCGTTGAGCATCGTGACGACACCCCATGAGTAGTCATCATCTGCACCAGTGAACGGTGAGCCATCATAGTTTCCTTTACGGAGGAGTGAGTTCGCACGGGCATTCGTGTATTGAACGTAAGGTCCTGTCTCCCCTTCAAACTTGAGCATGCTGTCGAGATCGAATTCGATGTTGTTGATGCGTTCGTTCTTCAAGTCGTGGAAGACGACCGCTCCGACACCAACCATGCGTGCAACGTCTTTTGCGTTCGCAAGGTCCGGATTCTTCTGTTCGATGTTTGCTTGTGCTTTTTCGATTGCTTCTTTCAACACTTCCTCAAGAAGAACGATGCGCCCTTTACGTGTCGACATCTTCTTCCCTTCTTGCAAGATCAAGCCGAACGGTACGTGATGCATGCCATCGACGAAGTCGTAGCCGAGCTTACGAAGAACCGAGAAGAGTTGTTTGAAGTGAAGCGCCTGTTCACCACCGACGACATAGTTCGCTTGCACGAAGTTGTATGTCTCGTAGCGATAGATCGCTGCTGCCAAGTCGCGTGTCGCGTACAATGTCGCGCCATCTTTCTTCTTGATTAAGCATGGTGGCAGATTCTCTTCTTCGAGCGAGACGACCATCGCGCCTTCACTTTCGACTAAGAGATTTTTTTCTTCGAGCATCTCGACGACGCGTCCCATCTTATCATTGTAGAACGCCTCACCGTTGAAGCTCTCGAATTTCACACCGAGGAGGTCGTATACTTTTTGGAACTCCTTGAGTGACTCGTCACGGAACCATTGCCAAAGCTCTGTCGCTTCCGCATCACCATCTTCAAGCTTTTTGAACCAAGCACGACCTTCGTCTTCGAGTTCTGGTTGTGTCTTCGCTTCTTCGTGGAAATGGACGTATAATTTTAAAAGTTCTGCGATTGGATTGGCGCGTACCGCTTCCTCATCGCCCCACTTCTTGTAGGCGACCATCAATTTCCCAAACTGAGTGCCCCAGTCACCGAGGTGGTTGACGCCAACGACGTCATATCCGTTTTTACGTGCGATTTGGTTGATCGCATTCCCAATCACCGTCGAACGTAAGTGACCCATCGAGAACGGCTTCGCAATGTTTGGTGACGAGAAGTCCGTCACAATCGTTTCATTGCGTGTTGCATGTGTCGCGTACTCTGACTTCTCCTCGAGCACCGTGTTGATGATTTCTTTTGACACGACGCCACGGCTCAAGAAGACGTTGACGTAAGGTCCCGCTGCCTCGACTTTTGTGAACAATTCATCATTCAAGTCATTCGCGATATCTGTCGCGATCATGACAGGTGCTTTACGGTAAGCTTTCGCCAATTGGAAACATGGGAACGCGAGGTCACCATGTGCCTCGTGTTTTGGCTTCTCAATCAATGCTTCAATCTGGTCAATCGTGAGCTCGTCTCCGATGACACGTGACAACGCTTCTGCGTACTTGCGTTCATAACTCATTTGTATGTCCTCCTTCTTCGTATCACAACTCATAAAAAAAACGCCCTTTGCATAGATGCAAAGAGACGGGAATTCCCGCGGTACCACTCTTCTTGCCTGCATGACGCAGACCGCTTTATGGTGATAACGGTTCCCTCCGGCTATGCCTACTCTCGTTTCGGATAGCATCTCAAAAGTGCGTTTCGCGACGTTTGTCAGCCTGGGCTCTCACCAATCCCCAGGTCGCTTTGTTGACTAAACCATCGTTACTCTCTTTTTCATCGACATTCGTCTATGCGGTTGAAAAGCAATTTCATTATAGAGGATATTCCGTGTATACTCAATGCTAGAATTCAAGCATCATGGAACAGAAGCAGGACTCACACGAAATCGTGACGAATCTTTACTATTAGATCTTGAAATGTCCCATGCTAGGAGGGAACACATGAACCACTTTCGTAAGATGTCCGTGCTCGGTTGGAGTATATGGAGTGCCCTGTTCATCTTCACCATCGCATTATTTGCATTGGATATCCTACACGCCCCAACAATCGATTCGTTGTCGTTTATTTTAATTTCGTTGCTTGTCATCATTTTTCAACTCGACTCGATCGAAGTCAAAGGTGTGTACTTCACATTTTCTGAAAGTATCGTTTTAATCTTATTTTTATTCTTTGGATTTGAAACAGCACTCATCGTCAACCAAATCGGGTTGTTCGTCTTTCAATTCGCCAACTTGAAACCGAAAGTCGCCATCCGTCGCTTTCGCTTCACGTATCCGTGGAATGCTATTACGGCGTACTTAGAAATCGTCATACCGGCAGCTGTCTATCTCGCCCTAGGTGGGGAGACCGGTCTCGACTTTTATTCGCAAGATTCGTTCGTGCCGCTTGCTGGATTATTCCTTGCCATCTTCTTAAACACGGTGTTCCAAAAATATCAGGTGAGATGGTGGTTCCGCGTCGACATCGCATTGAGCGATTTTATGAAAATCGCCTTCTACACGTACGTCGTCAGTTTGATTTTCATATTAGCGGCAGCGTTTTTCCGAGAGACCAACTTACTCGTCGTCAGTAGCATCGCCGCTGCGTTAACATTCTTCATCAAGCGGCTTCTTATTCAAAAAGAGCGACAAGATGCATTTAAATCCTTGATTGAGCAATACGATGAAGCGAAAGAGGCCGTGTCCTTGTCACAGAGCGAGGCGCAGGCCATCGAAGTGTTTTTAAGTCAATGCGAACAGCTGAATCATTATGATGAAGGGTATGTCGAGTTTAAATTGTTTGAACGCACCCTCTACTTTGATTTGAAGACGCGACAACCCATCGATCGCCCCATCGTCTTCACCTTGCTTGACATGAGTCAGCCAATCGAGCAAGTCCTCGACTATGAAATGCGCTTTGAATGGGATACTTCTCTTTCCGATGCTTTCCATGACGATTACCACAGCTTCGTTTCTGTTCGTTCGGAGGAAATCGAAGAGATTCGTACCTGGATTGTCATGACAGGAGAACCTGTATACGGTTATCCGAAGATTATTCAGCACGAGATCATCAAATTGTTAAAATCGTTCAACCGGACCATTAGCCGTTGTCACGAACGGGACCGCCTCTATACCGAGAGTCGGACGGACAGTTTAACGCTTCTCGCCAATGCGCGTGCATTTTATGAATATGGCATTCAACAAATATCCGATATGTCGGTATATCCGATATCGGTCGCTATGCTCGATATTGATTTTTTCAAAAAGATCAACGATACGTACGGTCATCAGGTCGGAGACCATGTGTTACAAGAGTTCGGACGACGAATCCGTCAGGTACTTCGTCCCGATGACTTTGCTGCACGTTATGGCGGCGAAGAATTTATTTTGTTGCTCAATCATTGTGACATGAACCAAGCGATCGAAATCACGGAGCGGATTCGCCATCAAATCGAAGCGAAACCGTTTCATGTCGACCACCATGAGATTTCTGTCACCGCGTCCATCGGGGTCGACACAATCGAAGCGTTCGGGAACAAGCGTCTCGATGATACGATTCGAAATGCGGACCGTGCCCTGTATGTTGGTGGAAAATATGCAGGACGTAACCGCGTGGCGCACTTCAACAATTTAACGACGTAAACTCCCCTTTCTCACATCGAATTGGGGAGTTTTTAAGTTGACAACTAGATTTGAAACAGGTACGTTAGGGAACGTGTTTGATAATAGGATAACTTAACTTTTTATCGAGAGAGACGGAGGGACTGGCCCTATGAAGTCTCGGCAGCGGGGAACCTGTGCCAAATCCAGCGGACATACGTCCGAAAGATGAAAAGGGTATTTCACACGAAGGACCTTTTTCTCAAGAAAAAGGTCCTTTTTATTTTTTAGTGAGGTGATTATTTTGGAACAACCAACAGCAAACAAGTGGGCACTTCTGCCGTTACTCGTCTTCTTGCTCTTTTTCATCGGGGCGGGTGTCTACTATGGGGACTTTTATAAGTTTCCAGTCCTCGTCGCAGCCATGATCGCATTGATGGTTGCAGCGTTCATGACAAAAGGAAGCGCCACACAAACCGTGGAACGCATCGCACAAGGTGCCGGAAATCCGGGAATCATCATTATGATTTTTATTTTCTTACTGGCTGGTGCCTTTTCAACGGTAGCTGAATCAATCGGTGCCATCGACGCGACGGTTAACGCCGCGTTGACGCTCTTACCCCCATCGCTTCTCTTAAGTGGACTATTCGTCATCGCTGCTTTTATTTCAATGGCAATGGGTACATCGACCGGAACGATTGCGGCACTTGCGCCGATTGCCCTCGGTATCCATGAAGAGAGTGGTGTGAACGTCGCGATCGCTGCCGCGGCAGTTGTCGGCGGAGCCATGTTCGGAGACAATCTCTCATTCATCTCGGACACGACCATTGCTGCCGTCAGGACACAACGGACGAACATGCGCGATAAGTTCCGAACGAACTTCTGGATCGTGCTACCAGCTGCCATCATCACGACGATTTTACTCGCGGTCTTGTCGAACGGTGAATCGACGGTCGATGTCGCCGCATTCGAATGGTATAAACTGATTCCTTATCTCGCGGTCATCGGACTGGCGTTAACGGGACTGAACGTCATTCTCGTCCTGTTGGGCGGAATCACGCTAACCGGAATCATCGGTCTTCTCGACGGAAGCTTATCCGTCACAGCATTTGTGACCGCTATCGCCGATGGCATGGTCGGTATGGCCGAAATCTCGTTCTTGACGTTACTCATGGGCGGCCTCGTCGGACTCATTTCGCACAACGGTGGACTCACGTATTTGCGTGATGCGCTGACGTCACGGATTCAAAAACGTGCCGGTGCCGAGTGGAGTATCGCTGGTCTCGTCAGTGCGACGAACGTGGCGACGGCGAACAATACGATTTCCATTCTCGTAGCCGGACCACTCGCCGCGAACATTGCGGATGAATATGACATCGAACGAAAAAAATCAGCGAGTGTGCTCGATATCTTCTCATGTGGTGTACAAGGGATTCTCCCATACGGAGCGCAACTTCTCATCGCCGCAGAGTTGACGAAGACCGCTTCGCCGGACCTCGTCCCGTTCATGTTTTATCCGTTCCTCCTCTTTATTTGTGGAGGGATTGCCATCGCATTCAATTTCCCGCGTTTTAAAAAGCAGTCTTAAGCGAAAACACCCCTTTATTCAAAGGGGTGTTTGTCGTTTAGTGACCATCTCTTGTTTCAATTGCTCGTTGCGTTTTTTGAAAGCACGTCGTTTGAGCACTTCTTCTAGTCCTCGACTGATGGCCCACAACGCGACCAAAAGCAGACCGAGCATCGATAAACGAAACGGGCTTTGGATAAATTCTTCCCATTGATCCCCGATGACCGAGAAAATGACGACGACGAGTAGTTTCCCGAATCCCGCCGCCAAAATGAACGTACGGAGCGGCATCTGAATGAGCGCCAGCAAATAAGTGATCAAACTGACCGGGATGAACGGGAGTGAATACAAGAACCCGAGTGAGATCGGACTCATATGGTTGATTCGTTCTAACCAATAGACAGCCGCTTTATGTTTTTCGAGCCAACGCGTCATCGGTTTACGAAACACATATCGGACCGCCGCGAAGACGACAATCGTTCCGAGTAAGTTCCCGATCCATGATAAAAGGACCCCTAACAAAAAACCATATGTTGCCGCATTCGCTGAAATGATTAAAACGAGTGGCAAAAACGGAAAGATCGCTTCTAAAAATGGAGCGCCGAGTCCGGCCCAAGGATCGCCAGGCAAACTTTGAAGCCATTCGATTAATTGGATGATGTACTGTTGGAGAGAAGTGAGCATAGTCGTTCCACCTTCAACTTTCGTTACTACTACTCTATTACCCGAATTCGATTTGCAAGACGCATCTCCCTGCATTCGTCAAAAAAAATTAAAAACCATTTGCGAAAATTCGTCGTGATATTTATCATATAATAATGGACTTGTGGTTGCAGGCAAGTCTATTCGTCGAACGACACAACCCAACGTTCGTTTTCCTGCAAAAAACTGAACACAGGGGAGCAACACAACATGGAAACAAAACCAATGCGGGTCTTGCTGTACTATAAGTACGTCAACATCGAAGACCCAGAAACACTCACGCAAGAACATTTGAAGTATTGTAAAGACCTCGGCATCAAAGGACGCATCTTGATTTCCTCCGAAGGAATCAACGGGACGTGCTCTGGTACTTGGGAACAAACTGAGCAATACATGAACGACTTGAAGGCAAACCCACTCTTCAGCGATATCGAGTTCAAAATCGATGAAGTCGAAGAGCATGCGTTCAAGAAAATTTTTGTCCGTCACAAGAAAGAGCTCGTGACGTGGCGCTTTGATGGTGAGTTTGATGTACCGAAACAACACGGTGCTTATCTCGAACCAGCAGAATGGAAAGAGATGATGAATCGTGATGATGTCGTCATCCTCGATGTTCGTAACAACTACGAGTACGAACTTGGTCACTTTAAAAACGCGATCAAAATCGATGTAGAGGCTTCACGTTACATGCCAGAATGGCTCGAAGAGAACAAAGACCTCTACGAAGGGAAAACACTTCTCACGTACTGTACTGGTGGCGTCCGTTGCGAGAAATTTACAGCATATATGCGTGACCAAGGTCACGACAACATCTTCCACTTAAAAGGTGGCGTCGCAATGTATGGAAAAGACGAAGCGACGAAAGGTGAAAACTGGGATGGTGAGCTTTACGTCTTTGACGAGCGCATCAACGTCCCTGTTAACTCTGTGAACCCGACTGTTGTTTCACACTGCATGCACTGTGGAACCGAGACGGTTCGTTACGTTAATTGTGCAAACCCGGAGTGCAATGTGCAACATTTCTGTTGTGAAGAGTGTGAACCGAAACAAATGCGTTCATGCTCGAAAGAGTGTCAAGAACACCCACGCAACCGTTATATCATCGACAACATTGCAGAGAAACTTCAGGAAACTGAAGGAGTAGTCGGGTAACAAAAATCGACCAAAAGGTGTCATGGACAAGCCGTCCGTGACACCTTTTTTTGACGAAATCTTAACGTCTAGCCAGCGTCTCTTTCGGGTATAGTGAAGTTACTATGTCAGACAGGAAGTGAATAGATGCATGTTTAACGAACCTTTACTCGCTGCGATTCTTGCTTGGTTTATCGCCCAAGCAGCCAAGCTCGTTACCGAACTTATTAAAACAAGGGATTTTGAAATTGAAATCATGTTCGCTTCAGGCGGTATGCCGAGTTCACACTCGTCCACGGTCGTCGCACTCGCTACGGCAATCGGACGGATGGAAGGCATCGACTCGAGTATGTTTGCCCTCGCTGTCGTCTTCGCCACGATTGTCATGTACGATGCGACCGGCGTCCGTCAAGCAGTCGGTTTTCAGGCCCGACTATTGAACGATTATTTCAAAGGGATCAAACACGAGACTCCACTTTTGAATGAACTTGTCGGGCACACGCCGTTCCAAGTCATCGTCGGGGCGCTTCTCGGTCTCGTTGTCGGATTGTTTTTCCCGATGTAATCCACTAAAGGTATGTCATTTCTCACACTCTCGATTCTTTTTGTGAAGTTTCACAAAGAAGAAGTTATACTCAGAGAGAGGAGGAATCGACATGCCTTTTTTGCAGAAATCTTATGAGTCTCTCGATACACTCGCCGAAGCAATCGGTCAAGCGATTCGAGCACCCATTACGATTGAAAATCGCCACCACCAGTTACTGGCGTATAGCACCCATCCCGATTCGACCGACCCGGCCAGGATCGCTACAATCATCGGTCGTCGTGTTCCAGAAGCCGTTATTGAAGATTTATGGGAAAGTGGGATTTTACGAGAAGTCATCGACCAAGATGAGCCTGTCGTCATTCCGGCACGGCTCGCTGTCGGGCTTGGTGAACGTGCGGCCATCGTGATTAAACAACATGACGAAGTACTCGGTTATATTTGGAGCTTGGCTCGAACGAATCCGTTTACCAATCAAGAATTAACCATCTTGCAAGAAGGAGCGACCATTGCCAAGAAGTTGCTCATGACCATCGCGATGCACGAACGACGCATTAGCGCGGAACTTGAACGTTTCTTGTTAGATGTCCTCGCTTCCTCTACGCTCTCTGATGCCAATCGCGAACGATTGAACGAACTCGCGCCTATCGCCGTCGCCAGTCGATTGACGATTATTGAATGCGCTCAACCGATCACCCCACAACTCGCTGAACGTCTGCATTATGTGCTCGCGACCCAAGAAGCGATCGAAGTGGTCTTACATGCCATCGATGGACAGCAATTACTCGTCTGGCATTACATGAAATCCGAACTTTCCGATGAAGAAGTGGAATTGCTCGCTTGGGCGGAACGATTCGAACAGTTGCTTCAAGACAAGTTCACTGAATCTGAGCCACGACTCGGAATCAGTCGGCGTTTTTTCGAAAGTGACATGCTGTACGCCGCAGCGGAAGAGGCACGACGTGTCACAACACTTCGTCGTAAGTTCCCTCTTGAGCTCGCGACTTCTCGCGCCTTCGAACAGATCGGGATTTATCAACTCGTCCCTGAACTGGCACGTCGCATCGGACTTCGACTGGAAACCCATCCGACCGTCGAACGGTTGCAACACTATGACTCATCCCATCAGACCGAACTCGTGAAGACGCTCGAATGGTATTTTTATTTCGATGGGAACGTAAAGCGGGTCGCCGCCCACCTTCATATCCATCCAAATACCGTCTTGTATCGGATTCGACGCATCGAAGAGTTGACGAATATCACGCAAGTTTCCTTACCAGAACGGTCCATGATTTATTTGGCGATTAAAGCCGGTCAATATCGATTAGAAGACTAGACGTTCGCTTTGTGTTTTTTCACAAAGTGAGCGTCTTCGTTTTTAGAATCCATGATAAAGACAGCGTTTTCGAATGGGTCTATACTAGGGGTGTGAACAATTTGTGTCAACGGAATGAAAGGGGAATGTTCCATGAAAATCGGGGTATTAAAAGAGATTAAAAACAATGAAAATCGGGTGGCTTTGACACCAATGGGTGCATTTATGTTAACGGAACTCGGACATGACGTCTTCGTCGAAACGAATGCCGGTCTCGGCAGTGGTTTCACGAATATGGAATATATCGATGCCGGTGCAACAATCGTTGAAACGGCGAAAGAAGTATGGGAAGGCGTCGAGCTTGCGCTCAAAGTAAAAGAGCCTCAACCGTCTGAATATCAATACTTCCGTCCTGATTTGACGCTCTTCACATATTTACACTTAGCGGCAGAACCAGAATTAACGAAAGCACTCGTCGATTCAGGTATCACTGCCATCGCGTATGAGACGGTAGAAGTCGACCGGACGTTACCGCTTCTCACACCGATGAGTGAAGTCGCAGGTCGGATGGCTGCTCAAATCGGGGCACAGATTCTCGAAAAACCGCACGGTGGAAAAGGAATCCTCATGTCAGGTCTCCCAGGCGTACCTCGTGCGAACGTCACGGTCATCGGAGGCGGTGTCGTCGGAACGAATGCAGCGCGTATCGCCATTGGTCTCGGTGCGAGTGTTACCTTGATGGACATTAGCCCGGCTCGTCTTCGTCAAATCGACGACTTGTTCGGAAACACAATCAACACGTTAATCTCGAACAAATACAACATCGCCAAACAAGTAGCTGAGAGTGATCTCGTCATCGGTGCCGTTTTGATTCCTGGGGCAAAAGCACCGAAACTTGTCACTGAAGAAATGGTACAACGCATGTCCCCAGGATCGGTCATCGTTGACGTCGCCATTGACCAAGGTGGAATTTGTGAGACAATCGATCATATCACAACGCATGATGCACCAACGTATGAACGTTACGGTGTGCAACATTACGCCGTCGCCAACATGCCAGGTGCCGTGCCACGCACGTCGACAATGGGGCTTACGAACGCAACGATGCCATACATTATCGAATGTGCACAAAAAGGTGTATTCCCGGCACTCCTCGGAAATGATGCCCTTCTTAAAGGCTTAAACGTCGTCAACGGGACGGTCACATACGAAGCGGTCGCTCGTGATTTAGAGTATCCGTTCGTCCCTGCCTATGAGGCAGTTTCAAAACAAACACAAGCGTGAGTGAAAGACGACGAGATGCCCGTTCTCGTCGTCTTTTTCGTACAAAAAAGAAGGGACTGAACATAATCGCTCAGTCCCTTCTTCTCATTATGCGTTTTCGACAGCGATATCTTCCCCGATGATTTTCACTTCTGGTTCTAATTCCACTTCGAACTTCTCTTTAACGGTCGCTTGCACGTGACGGATCAGCGAAATGTATTCTGTCGCTGTCGCCTCCGCGATGTTGACGATGAATCCGGCATGCTTGAGCGATACTTCAGCTCCTCCGATTCGTTTGCCCTGAAGACCAGAGTCTTGAATCAACTTGCCGGCAAAGTAGCCTGGAGGACGTTTGAAGACACTTCCGCACGAAGGATATTCGAGCGGTTGCTTCGACTCACGTTTATACGTCAAATCGTCCATGACTTCTTTGATCAATTCGTAGTTTTTCGGTTCGAGCTCGAACGTCGCTTCTAACACGATGAACCCTTCTTTTGATACACGGCTCGTGCGATAGTCGAGTTCTAATTCGTCTTTTGACAAATGAAGTACTTGTCCGTCCGACGTCAATACTGTCGCAGACGTGATAACGTCTTTCGTTTCTCCCCCATATGCACCCGCGTTCATATAGACGGCGCCACCGACCGTTCCAGGGATACCACAAGCGAACTCAAGACCGGATAAGCCTTCCGCAAGTGCTTGACGTGAGACATCGATAATCGCTGCCCCAGCCTGCGCTACGAGTTGGTTCTCTTCACGACGAATCGTATTCAGTTCATTCAAGTTTAAAACGACTCCGCGAATTCCCCCGTCGCGAACAATCAAGTTTGAACCGAACCCAAGGATCATGAACGGCATTGCTTCCTGATGGGCTAGTTCTAAGACGGCTTGGACTTCTTCGTACGTGTGTGGGGCTACGAAGTAATCTGCTTTCCCGCCTAGTTTTGTATACGTGTGTGCCGACAGCGGCTCGTCTTGAAGGACGCGCTCGGCCGGAATAATACTCTGGAGTTGCTGTAAAAAGCTCATGCGTTCACTCAATCCTTTACGTTCTATTTAAGTGTCTCGGTCACATCTTCTTCGTACCGAGCACGTCACTGAATCGTTTCAGTACGAAACACAGTATACAAATGATTGCCGGACGTGACAAGCAACGTTTTTCTTACAATGTCATGATTAGTTTATAACAATAGCGATGTCGCTACAGCCACTACAATCGGAATTGTAAAGTTATCCCAATCTCGGTATGAAATCGCTTCAGTTAGTGTGGCGATGATGGAAATGATAAATCCATATGTTACCACTTGCCACATGACGACATCATTCCACAAAAACAATAAAAATAAGACCGCATACGAGCTTAAGAACATGGCGACGCTTCCTTGGAAGGAACGCTTTTGACCGTACAAATCATAGATGATTGTCCCATACTTCCGTCCAATCAATGCAGCCATTCCATCCCCCCAGGCGAGGACGAGTGATCCCGCTAAAAATGCAATCGGTTCTGACTCAAAGAAGAAGTATAAAATGATGAGTAAAGCGATTGGATAATAGACCGTTCCGAAAGACTTTCGTTCCGTCTGATGTACCGGTGATGGACTTTTATATAATAAGACCGCGTTCGCAAACGTGAAGAAGATGAGCGGAACTGCCGCGACGTACCAGGAATCCATTAACCAGACCGCTAGTAGCGCCCAATGTCCGACTGCGATATGTACACTTTTTCGAATCGTTTCGTCTGTCCACCCAAGACGCTTTCCAACTTGTTCGAGACCGACGAGAAATACAAGGACAATCACGATGGAAAGAATCGAACTAATCCATTCATTCATTGCTTGACCACCTCTATGTATAGGATGTGTATAATACCGTCATTATACCTTAATCAGTGCCCATCCTAGCTTACTTTTCAAACATTTGGTAGAATGAGGTCAAATGACTGTATAGCCAACGTACGATGTTGGTGATAGAAAGGGTGGCCGTATGCGCGACGCAACTTCAATTCAAACTTTGGCAGATTGCCTTCACTTCATGCAGGTCGGAGAAATCGAGCGAGCCATCGCCCTCTTCCCTGAAGACGTGCGTGAACATTTTCCAAAAGAGCTTCGAAAAATCCACTTGTTTCATATTGAAAAGAACGGCTTGTCCATCAATCAAATCGTTGCCCTTGCGAACGCATTGACCGGAGAACATCTCTCGGCGACGACGATTCAAAACTGGACGAAGCGTGAAGTCCGTAAAATCATCGGAGTCCCACGAATCGGTAAAAAGTATTCCTTGCATCAAGCAGCCATCATCTACCTTCTTGATGACTTGAAACACCTTTTCTCACTTGAAGAGACAAGTTCCTTATTGGCACTTATCTTCAACAACCCTGACCGGGACGAAGACGACTTCATCACTCCGATTGATTTTTATCGCCTGTATGCGGAGTACGCCAAGTCGACGAGTCCGATTGATTTACTCGATACTCGTGCCAAGCGTTCTCTCGAAAAAACGAAATACACACATCCGAATATCATTCATGTCTTAAAGCTCTGTTTGTACGCACACCGTGTGACGACACTCGAGCTCGAGGCCAAACACTATTTGAACCGTTTCATTTGATGGAACGGTTTTTTTTGCATCAAAAAACACCGGTCAAGGACCGGTGCTCGTCATCGTTATGAGACAGATGCAGCGAGCGGCATCCGCGATTTAACCGTTAACGTTTTTAAGACAGAAAGGAGTTCGAACATCGATAGCTGATCTGCTTCCTTCGTTAAGCAGAACGTGTCGTCCTCTTGTTTCCGTAGCTCCGCGACAAGTTTTCCTGCTTTATCACGGACGCTGAACTTATGACGTTCCACATCGTATTGAATCGTGAAGAGTCCGCGTTCATAGACGTTGTACTCACACTTTTTCCCGAATAACGAGAACTTGTCTTTCAATTGACCAATCGCCTGTCCGTCATGGTTCATCACGACCCATTTTTGGCAGTTCGGGATATACTTCCCGTGAGCGATCTGTCGTCCAGACAAATTGTGCACTTGGACACTGCCTTCCGCGTCGCGGTGAACAGATCCGATCGCATCATTTGTCTCATCATAAATGGTCGCCTCGCCTTGCGTAAAGACGCAACCTTTTACATAAATTAATTTGCGCACCGCTTTTTCCTCCTAGCACGTTCCAACCGTGATTGTTTGTATGTGTACGGTCGGGCATTTCTTGAAACCCCAATCGTTTCTCTGTGTAGTTTTTATCTCGTTTCAACTACTACATATTTCATATGACGAAGATGATTATTGCATCGATTAAAGAAAAAGACAAGCCCTTTTTTTCGACATCATTTTGGATTCTGTCGAACTTGTGAACATGCCTATTCTTATCGCTTATATCCCGCTTCTTTTAAGAGTTCTTCAAGCTCTATTCTTGCAATCAGACGAACTTGATTTGGCGCTGCCAATTCATACGCACTGTCCGTAAATGTCGAGTTCGTCACGACCCATCCTTCATGTGCCTGATAATACGGAACAGCAGCCGCGATTTGTTGAACCGCTTCAAGACCGACTACCTTTTCATACCGTTTTGCTTGTACCGCAATCGACCATCCATCGGGTGTCTCAAGTAACAAGTCTGCCCCGAAGTCACGCGAGGCTGGTGTCACGGTGACCGTGTATCCGAGCGCCGTAAACACATCCTCTAAGAACAGTTCGAATTCTCGGCCATCCATTCGATCGATTCGGTCGATTGTCGACAGCCGGGCTCTCCAGATGAACCACACGATCCCAAACAGGAGTAGTAAGATACTGCTCCAAAGCGGTGCTCCGAACCACCATAGACTAACGGCACCGACCATACTAATAAGTAATCCAATCATCCCCATCTTTCCTTTCCACGTCCTCTCTCCCACTTTACCGTTTCGAGGGCAGGAAATGAAAGGGGGATCTGTCGAATGTTATAGAAGATATGCTCGTCTGACACCACGAAGGAGGGATGATCGTTCATGGAGAATCGCACCAATCTCCAAAGTGAGTTATTACATGCATTACCTTACGGGGTTGCTTTAATAGAAAAAGATGGAACAATCGTTCAAGCAAACCGGCCGTTCCTAGAAAAGTTTCCAGAGAATCTACAGACTCGTACGAACCTCTTTCACATGGTCAACCAGTCTCCGCTTACGATGGAATTATCTCGCCGAATGGAGCAGGGACTTCCATGGATGTATGAACTGCCGACGATGCGCGTACATGCCATCCCTTGGGAGAATCATTATATCCTCTCCATCGAACCACTCCCTCTCGATACACGCGTGACGATTCAACACAATGCGTTTGAAGCGATGATGCACACCGAGCTCGACATGGCGATGATCATGACGGATGCCAATATGTTGATCACTCGATTCAATCAAGGTGCGACGGAACTGTTCGGCTACGCGCCCCATGAAGTGTTATACGAAATGACCCCATTCGCTTTGTTTGAGTCAAGGGAACTGAGCGAAAAACGTTCTGCCTATCAAGATGAAACGGAACGGTTGCTTTCGTTCGAACAAATGTTACGCCTCGCACTCGACAAAGGAGACCGTGAGTGGAAATTTCAATGTAAAGACCGGACACATTTTATCGGAAAACTCTTTATGCACCCGGTCTATGAACAAGAGCAACTCATCGGATTCTTTTTCTTCGTATTTGACGTGAGTTCTGAGATTGAACTAAAACGAGAACTTCGTTATAAGGAACAACGCTATCGCATGTTTGCCGAATCTGTCATCGAGGCGGTCCTATTCCACGAAGACGGGATGATTCTTGACGCGAACAAAGCAGCGGAATCCATCTTCAAAATCCCAGCTGAACAAATGGTCGGTCGGCAAACGGTTGAATTTATTGCCGAAGGATATCGGGCAGATGTGTTAAGACGGATTCGCAATCATATCCAAACGCCATATGAAGTGATTGGACGACGAGCGGACGGCACGTTTCTAGAGATGGAGGTTTACCCGAAAGAAGTGACGTATCTTGGCCAAACGTTACGAGTCGCCGTCATGCGTGACATTAGCGACCGAAAAAAAATAGAACGCATGCTCGAACGAGAGAAAAATGCGATTGCCCGCCAACGTGACATCATTCAATCGATTTTACAAGCGTCAAACGAAGCATTCGTCTTGACCGAGTCGAACGGGAGTGTCTTGTTCATGAACGTCCATGCGCGACGCCTCATGGACTTACCTGGGATCGCCCCGAATAAAATACAAGAGCGGATCCCCCTCCTCTCCACGTTCCGTCCACGTGACCGAAGCGAGATGCTACGTAAGATGGATCAACTGTTAGACGGAACGGCTCGGGAAGTGTCCATGCGTTTCTCCATCCCACAACCGAACGACCGAGATGAGGAATATTACGAGATGTACGGCACGACAATGGATACGAAACGACAAATCGGAATGGACAGCGGCTTCTTATTCGTATTCCGTAACCGGACGGAAGAGGAGCGGATGGACCAGATTAAAAATGAGCTAGTGAGTACGGTCTCGCATGAACTGCGGACACCCCTTTCTTCATTATCTGGTTACATCGAGTTGATGCTCGCTCGCGATTTGACGCCTGATAAGCGAGAACGTTTCTTGAAGACGATGTCACGGGAAGCGTCACGGTTAACGGCGTTACTCAATGACTTCTTAGACATTCAACGCATGGAGGGTGGTCATCAGGAATACAAGCAAGATCATTTCTCGTTGAATGAACTCGTCTTAGATGTAGTTGAGCGCTTCCGTGAAACGAATGACCATGCCATTCATTTCGATAACGCTGATGAAGACCTACGCTTGATTGCTGACCGGGACCGCATTGAACAAGTACTCGTTAACTTAATTTCGAATGCCATCAAGTATTCGCCGAACGAACAAGAAATTGAAGTACGGGTCCGGCATGACCACAATCAGGCCCACGTCTCTATTCGTGACTTCGGAATCGGTATTCCTGAACACGCCTTCGAGAAACTTTTTACAAAGTTTTATCGGGTCGATAACTCCGATACACGTAAAATTGGTGGGACCGGCCTTGGCTTGTCCATCTGTAAAGAAATCATCGAATCCCATGGCGGCAGCATCGAAGTGGAATCGACTGTCGGAAAAGGATCGACGTTTACATTCACACTAGACTTAGCGGAGGAACTATCATGAACGATTATGCCTTTACCGGATTCCCTGGATTTTTAGCTGGAAAGTTAATCGAACATCTTGCGTCGTTGCCTCATCAAATCGGAACAATCTATGCGCTTCATCTCCCTAACCAACAGCGTGAAGCGGAAGAACTACGAGATACGTTGCTGTCTACGACATCCCTTGAGCCTCGTCAGCTCGTCTTAGTGGAGGCGGACATCACGTTACCGGAAGTGATTCTCGATCCGATTATGCGCTCTGTCATCGAGCGCGACGTGCATTACGTCTTTCATCTGGCTGCCGCTTACGATTTGAGCATTCCGTATGACCTCGGGTATCGAATCAATATCCTCGGTACGAAACACGTCACGGCGTTCGCTAAACGGTCGAAACAGTTAAAGCGGTACGTCTATTTCAGTACGGCCTACATTGCCGGTCGCAGGCAAGGGACCGTCTATGAGAACGAACTCTGGCATCGGGCTCGATTTAAAAATCATTATGAAGCGACCAAATACGAAGCGGAAGCACTCGTCTCCCGCGAGATGGGCACAATGCCAATCACCATTATTCGTCCTGGTATTGTGATTGGGCATAGTCAAACAGGTGAAACGAAGAAGTTTGACGGTGTCTATTTTGTGTTGAAATTGATGGCGCAACTTCAACAGATGCGACCGCTTCCTTATATCGGGCGCGCGAACGTCGAAGTGAATCTAGTTCCTTATGATTACGTCGTGGAAGCGACCGCCTTCTTAGCACACTCGCCAGTCGGGTCGAAGCGGACCTTTCATTTGACGGACCCTTTCCCGCATGGTGCGCGTGAAGTGTATCGGATGCTACATGAAACGATGTTCCACCGTCCTCCTCGCGGCACGGTTCCCCATGCTGTTGCAGATGTCGCATTCACGACTTGGAAAACGCCGCACAACTGGATGTTCCGCACGAACTGCTAGACTATTTCAAACATCCTGTCCATTTCGATACGACGCAAACAATTCGTGCGCTCGATGGGACTGGAATAGTCTGTCCGGATCTTCAAGATTACCTACCGGAGGTCGTCCGTTATTTCATGACACACGAAAAGCCCTGAATGCGTTCAGGGCTTCAACTATAATGAACTGAATGATTGGGATCAACAAGTCGAATGCGAGTGTACTCCTTAACGAGAGTACACTCGTTTTTTTATACTTGATCCATTTTTTTATGAGAAATCGCTTGTTCGTGTAGCAGACGCTCGAGAACGAGGATATAGACCAACGCCACGAGAAGACCGATTATACCAGGGAGAACAGCAATGAGTGCATCCTCCAAATATATTTTTGGAATCAGGTAAAGGAATAGTGACTTCACCACATTCATCAGTATCAGTGAGGTGAGCAAAACAAGCGTCACCGCTCTTTTTGATACATCCCCGAAGAATGGACGTCCTTCTTCCTCTCCTTTTGTTATACCTAGCCAAGATAACAAGTTAAAACCCCCTTAATCGATTCAGACAGATTACTCATTTTTAAATCCATTATATACCAATGATTAAATGGGATAAAAGCTGATAAAAAACGATTTCGCCTTCTGATTAGTATAGACCTAAAAAAGGCTACAATCCCCTATGCATGGATTGCAGCCAAATACGTTCTTTCTTCATACGCTCTTTTTTAACCAATCAAAATCTTCTCTTTCGGATAGCGAATCTTCCGGTCGGCTTGTCGTGCGACCGTAAAGAGAATCGTCAACGATCCGACACGTCCAAGGAGCATCATGAACATGATGAACCCTTTGCCGGCAGCATTCAAATCAGCGGTAATGCCTAATGATAACCCGACCGTCCCGAACGCCGACACCGTCTCAAACAGAATGGCGCTCGCTGGAATATGACCGTTCGTCAAAATGACGAGTGTCGTGATAATCAGGATGAAGAAGAAGCTCGAGATGGCGACAACGTATGCCTTTTTGATTTGAAACGCATCAATCGTCCGCTCCATAATGACCGTTTCTTTCTTACCTGCAATGAACGCCCACATGTCCGCGAAGATGACCGCTAGCGTCGTCACTTTAATCCCTGACCCCGTCGAAGCTGCCCCGGCCCCGATATACATCAAAATTAAAATCAAGCCGATTGAGGCAGGTGCCATCGTTGCGATATCAATCGTATTGAAACCGGCCGTACGTGTCGTCACGGCTTGGAAAAAGGTTACGTGTAGTGCCTCACCGATGGACCGCCCATAGAGAGAACCTTCGTTTGATACCCACTCAAACATCATGAGCACGAACCATGCCACCCCATTGATGACCAAAAGGGACAGAATCATAATCTTCGAATGGAGGGCGAGACGCTTCCACCCTCGCACTTCTGTCGCATCAGCAATCGTCGTGAACCCGAGACCCCCAATCATGATCATGAGGGCGATGGTCACGACAATCGCCGTGTTTTGTTCAAATGACATCAGACTGTCCGGGAACAACGCGAAGCCTGCATTGTTAAAGGCAGAGACGGCATGGAAAAAGCCGTAGTAAAGTGCCGCACCAAAAGAATAACTCTCTGTACTATATAGCTCGAACGTCAAAAACAGCATCCCGATAAATTGAACAATGACCGTCGTGAAGACGATATTTCGCACGAGACGAACCGTTCCACCGGGGCCGGCTAAGTTTAACGACTCTTGCAAGAGAATCCGTTGTTTCAATCCAATTTTCTTCCCTAATACACTGAGGAGCATCAACGCAATCGTCATGAACCCGAGACCCCCGATTTGAATGAGGGCGACAATCACCAATTCCCCAAACAGATTGAACGACGATCCGATGTCGACTGTCGACAATCCGGTCACGGTACCCGCGGAAGTCGCGATAAATAGACAATCAATCCAAGACACTGGTTCTTCTTGAGCAAATGGCATATATAAAAGTGTTGCCCCGATAAAAATCGCAAGTAAAAATCCTCCCGCGATAAAGCGAGCAGGTTTTTCAAACACGACTCGATAAAGTACCTCGATTCGCTTCAAGCGCATCTCACGCGCTGACAGTCTATGTCGCATCACGACATCCCCTTCACTTCTGTTATTCTAAGCCTCATGTTACTCCTCGCCTTTCTAAATGCCAACAAGAAAATGTATCTCTAACGCTTTCCTCGAATTTTTGGTATTATGGGAGATAGACTTTAAGAATGTTGAGGAGGTTGAATGAAACCGTGGACCCTAGTACGGTAGATCATTCGATAGAGGATGTCTCGCGAAGGTTGGAGCGCCAATCACAATGTATGCCCGCTCACCTTTATTTTCAGCTAGAAGAGTTACTCAATTGGTCACTTGAGCAAGAAGTCGTGAATCAATTGTACGCATTGTTAAAAAAATACGACGTATTAACCGATATAGAGCGTGAAGAACGAAACATCAGCATTCAAATGCTGATTGATGAAAACGGCGCTTAATCATCGGGAACGCATGTTGCGGGAGACGAGTAGCGTCTCTCGCTTTTTTTGTCCTGATTTATTTCGGAAAGGTGGAAAACAAAGACATGGATGTCGTTACGTTAGTCGGGCTCATACTCGGGTTCCTCACCCTCGTTGGTGGAATGTTATTAAAAGGAGCGGGTATCGCACCGCTGATCAACCCTGCCGCAATCGTTATCATTTTCGTCGGTACAGCTGCTGCGGTCAGTATCGCCGTATCGAAAGAACAGCTTCAAAATGTACCGAAGTTATTTAAAATCTTGTTCAAAAAACAAGAACTCCCAAGTAAATCTGGATTGCTTACACAATTTGTCGATTTATCGACGCAAGCTCGGAAAGAGGGTCTATTATCTCTTGAAACAGCACTCGAACAAGTCGAAGAACCATTTTTACGCCAAGGTATGATGATGGTCATCGACGGTCAACCTTCTGAGTATATTGCGGAAGTCATGTCACGTGACATCGAAAACATGGAACAGCGTCATAAGGCGAACGCCGACATCTTCACCCAGGCCGGGACATATGCGCCGACGCTCGGGGTACTCGGAGCCGTTATCGGATTGATTGCCGCCCTGAAAGATTTGTCGGATATCGAAAAACTCGGACACGCCATTTCGGCGGCCTTCGTCGCGACACTATTCGGGATTTTCACCGGGTACGTACTTTGGTTCCCGTTTGCCAATAAATTAAAGCAGTATTCGAAGAGCGAAGTCGTCATCAAAGAAATGATGATTGAAGGGATTTTATCGATTCAAAGCGGTGAATCTCCAAAAACGTTAGAAGATAAGCTGTCTGTGTATTTGTCTCCAAAGGAGCGAGCTGACTATGAAACGCAAAAAGAAGCATGATCATGAAGAACACATTCCAGAAGGTTGGCTCATTCCTTATGCCGACTTATTGACGCTCTTACTCGCGCTCTTCATCGTATTGTTCGCATCGAGTAACATCGACCAGACGAAGCTCGAGAAAATGTCGCGTTCGTTCAACCAAGTATTCTCTGGAGGTGTCAGTGTCTTTCAAGCTTCGACCGCCTCAAACAGCGACATCAGTCGAACGGATAAAACCAACACGACCGCCAACCCACGCACGTACGAACTCGCTCAGCTCGATGAGTTGAAAGAAGATGTGAACCAATACATTAAGAAGAACGGGTTAGAGAGCCAAATTAAAGCGACCATCAACTCGAGCGGTCTCGTCTTAACGATTCAAGACCGCGCCCTCTTCAACTTAGGAGAGGCGACACTTGATGCCGATGCTCAAAATGTGGCTCAAAACATCAGTCAAATCTTAGAGAAGGCTGGAAAGCGAGAAATTGTCGTCTCTGGTCATACGGATAACATCCCCATTAACACGGCCCGCTTCCCATCAAACTGGGAACTCAGTTCAGCACGTGCAACGGCATTCATGCGTGGATTATTGACGAATGATGCACTGAACCCGGCTCAGTTTACACTCGCAAGTTACGGGGAATTCAAACCAATCGCCACGAACGATACAGAAGAAGGTCGTTCGAAAAACCGACGCGTCGAAGTGTTGATTAAACCGCTCGTCGACTTATCGGAGGGCGAACCGAAAATGATTGAAACAATCACCTTACCGAACTAAAATCACCCACTCAAACGAGTGGGTGATTTGTGTTATTGCGTCAATTTGAAGTAACGTCTCGCTAGTTCTGTGAGCGGACTTTCAAACAAGCGTTTCCGCCAGTAGAGATCCGTCACTTTCTTCACCGCTTCACTGCGCGATGGATAAGGGTAAATCATGCGTGACAACTTCCCAATCTTATCGCCGCGTTGCATCGCATAGACGACGATTTGCATCCAGTCGCCAGCTGATTCACCAACCGCATGTGCCCCGATAATCTTTCCATTTTTCTTCGTGATGACTTTGACAAAGCCCGCCTCTTGGCGTTCGGCGATGAAACGGTCCACTTCCGACAGTTTCGCTTCATATGTCTCGATGTCATCCCCGTAACGCTCACGCGCTTCTTTCTCCGTCATCCCAACGTGAAATACTTCGGGATCTGTGAACGTGATCCAAGGAAGCTTACTGTAATCTACCTTGTTCCATAGTCCAAACAGTGCGTTCGCAACAACGGCTTTCCCTTCTTCGCCAGCCGCGTGTGTGAACGGTAACGTCTTGATCGTATCGCCAATCGCAAAGATATGCGGCTGTGACGTCCGATACGAAGAGGAGACATCGATGTATCCTTTCGTCACTTGAACGTTTGCACGATCGAGACGAAGCGCGTCGATGCGTGGCACACGCCCTGTCGCCATGAGCAGTTTATCTGCTTCATATTCGACTGTCTCGCCGTCCACCTCTGTCGTGACACGAATGCGACCGTCGACTTCATCGACCCGGTTGACCTTCACGCCGATTTTTAAGCGCATCGCCATCTCGAGTTGAGATTTTAGGTAAGTTGAGACGTCCTCATCTTCTTTTGGCAAGAACGCATCCTGTGCCTCGAGTACCGTAACTTGCGAGCCGAGTCGAACAAACGATTGTGCTAGCTCGAGGCCGACTGTCCCGGCACCGATGACAATGAGGCTTTCCGGAAGCGTCTCTTCTTCAAAAACCGTCTCGTTCGTTAAGTATGTGACTTGATCCAATCCGTCGATTGGAGGGACTGTCGGTTTTGAGCCGGTCGAGATGACGAATTTTTTCCCAATCAATAAATCGTCACCGACTTTCAATTCTGTCGGGCTTTGGAAAGAAGCCTCTCCGATGTAAACGTCGACCCCAATCTTTTCAAAACGTTCTGTCCCATCATGGTCTTGGATAATAGCGCGTGCCTTGTCGACTCGTGCTTTCGACATTTGATAATGCTCGCCTCCATTGAATTCTGTTCCGAGAACACGCGCCGCGCGCATCATCGCATTCGCTTCTTTCGAGGCTGCAATCAATGCTTTCGACGGGACACATCCGACGTGCAGACAGTCGCCACCTAAATGTTTGTTCTTTTCAACAAGCGCGACCTTCGCGCCTAAGTTCGCTGCTCCTGCTGCTACCGTCATCCCAGCGGCACCACCGCCGATGACAATCAACTGATAGTCCTTCATCGAATCAACCTCCGGTATCGTTCACTCACATCTTCCATCCGCTTCCGATTCACGCCAAAGTCTGAATAGCCGACACGTGACGCAGACCGAAACTCGACTTGTTGAGTGGAATCATCAAATAGAAAATTCACATCATCTTTAAAACGCATCACTTTCGAGGTCACCACATAATGAAGGCCCTCATCTGTTTCTTTGATCAGTTCGGCCCGTGGCAATTGGTTCATTGCCATCTTGATTGCTTCAATTGATTGACCGCGACTCCCCGCATATGGGAGCGGAGACATACGCAACTCTTCAATCGAGGTTTGCGTCGAGACGGCGTTTGGACTTCCTTTTAACGGCTTCAATGACTGATTGGCCATAACAAAAACCTCCCTCATTCTACATACATCTATATATGTAGCCTGAATTCGGGAGGTTTAACCCTATTAATGTAGTTCGCTCGGGTCGAGAGGTAATAAAACCGTCACGGTCGTCCCGTGTCCGACCTCACTCTCGATGACGAGTTTTCCTTCATGTGCCTCAATCAACTCTTTGGAGATGGCGAGTCCGAGACCGCTACTCCCTTCCGTCACATGGGCTTGATAAAACATTTCGGTGATACGCTGCAAATGCTCACGTGAGATGCCAGGACCTTCATCGATGATCGAGATGAAGGCGACACGTTCTGATTGAACGAAACGGATAGTCAATGTCCCGCCATCCGGTGAAAAGCGAATCGCATTCTCAAGAATGTTCAGGAACACTTGTTTCAATCGATTCTCATCAAATAGCCCGACTGACTTTTGAGGATAACGTTCGATGAGTGTAATGCCTTTGTCTTCGAGCGACTGCTTTAACTGCAACGTCACTTTTCGCAACAAGGAGACTAAATCGAGTTCCTGACGATACAAGACCAATCGACTCTCTTCAATCTTCGTGTAATCGAGAAGCTGCTCTACAAGACCAATCATGCGCTCTGTTTCCGAATGAATGATACTCAGACCAAGCTCCGTTTCTTCAGACAACTTCTCATCGCCACCTCGAATTGTCTCCGTCCATCCTTTAATCGATGTGAGCGGTGTCCGCAATTCATGGGAGACGCTCGAGAGAAACTCATTACGTGTCGACTGGTGCTGCTGTACTTTCGCACCTAAATACGTAAGTGTCCGAGCCAATGCCCCAAGCTCATGTTTCTCATTCGACTCCACAGCGACGTCGAAATCACCTTGAGCCATCTCATCCGCCGTTTCGATGATTTGACGAATCGGACGGACGAAACGATCAGCAATGCGAATGACCGTATAGAGTGCGAGTAACCAGATGAGGACACCAATCATGACGACGGTCATCCAAATCTCACGAATCAGCGTATCTAGGTCTTCAAGCGGGCGTGTAAAACTAATCGCGAACTCTGACGTATCGTTCGTCATAATCGGACTGGTGACCGATAAGTAATGCTCGTCACCGACGTCATAGTCCTGAACGACCGACTCACCTCGTGACAGCTCTTGCAATTGTTCTTGTGAAAAAGATGCCTGCCTCGTCCGTTGACCGGTCGTCTTGACGATTGAACCGCTCTGGTCGACAATCGTCAAATCGGTTCCGGGATATCCGAATGTCCGGACGAGAACGGAAAAGGCACTCGGCGTCTCAAACCCGACTTGGGCTTGAGGATATAAATATGCACTCGTAGTCGCATGACTGAGTAACGCTTCCGACTCATACTCGTAATAGTATCGATATGTCCCGTAAGACAAGACACTGACGAGTAAAAGCAAGACGATCGTCACGACAATCATCATGCGAATAACTAACTGTTGTTTCATGCTTCATGTCTCCGCCATTTATATCCGTGACCCCATAATGTTTCAATATAAATCGGATGACTCGGGTCATCTTCGATTTTTTGACGCAAGCGACGAATGTTAACGTCGACGGTCTTGCGGTCACCGAAGTAGTTGACGCCCCATACGGCATCGAGTAGTGCATCACGCGATAAAACAATTTCCTCATTTTGAACAAGATGACAAATCAAGTCATACTCGGTCGGCGTCAAATCGATCGATTGACCGTACTTCGTCACTTGCTTCGCCGCAAGATCAATCGCGAATGGGCCTGACTTCAACCGCTTCGAGTCTTTTCGTTTCACTTTTTCCACGCGTCGCAGCAACGCTTGAATGCGTGCTACCAATTCGCCTGGACTGAACGGTTTGGCGATATAATCGTCCGCCCCTTTTCCGAGTCCTTCGATTTTATCTTCTTCGAGCGTCCGTGCCGTCAACATGATAATCCCGACGTTTTCATCGATATCTCGAATGGCCGCACATGCCTCGAACCCGTCCATCTCCGGCATCATAACGTCTAATAAGACAACATCGAACGGTTCACGGTCAAATGCGGTGACCGCCTCTCGTCCATTCGTCGCTTCGAACACATCGAAACCGGCTCGTTTTAAATTCACAATAATGAAGCTGCGAATCGCATGCTCGTCCTCAGCTACTAAAATTCGATTCATATTTACACCTCTTCTAGAGTTCACTTCTCTACATTATAGTTACGTTTTTGCGACAAGGTTGTCAATTGACCTTAAAAAGGTTTAGGATGGAGTCATTAGATTCTGAAGGAGGACCCCCTACTACTATGAGTTACAAGATGATTGTATTGGATATGGATGATACGCTCCTCACGAGCGACCATACGATTTCCCCTAAAACAAAAGAAGCACTTCTCGATGCGCAAGAGCGCGGCTATAAAGTCGTGCTCGCAAGTGGCCGCCCAACGTTTGCAATGTGGGATGCAGCCCGTGAATTAGAACTTGCGAAGTACGGTAGCTTCATCTTATCGTTCAACGGTGCCTCGGTCATCAATTGCGCGACGAACGAGGAAATTTTCTCGAGCACGCTTCAACCGGACACAGTCGCTCATCTCCATGATATCAGTGAACGGGAAGGAATCGCGATTCATACGTACGTCGGTAACGAAATCGTAACCGATCGCCCGAATCCGTATACGGATATCGAAGGTGAATTGACAGGTATGCCGGTCGTTCATGTCAACGACTTTAAAGAAGCCGTAACAGCACCTGTCGTCAAATGTTTGATGCTTGCCGATGGTGACACCCTTGCTCCGATCGAGACGAAGCTACAAGAAGAGTTGGCTGGAAAATTGGCCGTCGCTCGTTCAAAACCGTTCTTCCTAGAGTTCACGGAAGCCGGTGTCACAAAAGGGACAAGCCTTGCTTTCCTAGCAGATCAACTCGGCATCGCCCAGAAAGAAGTCATCGCTTGCGGTGATGGAAACAATGACTTGACGATGATTGAATGGGCAGGTCTCGGTGTTGCGATGGGTAACGCCAATACGACAGTCAAAGGGAAAGCGGACTTCATTACGAAGTCAAACAACGAAGACGGAATTGCGCATGTCATCGAGACATACATGGCGGACGTACTCGTCACGCAATAAGCTTCTGGTTGTAGAAAGGGAGGAAGTAAGATGAATAAAGGGTTGAAACGCGCTGGAGTCGGGCTGATTGGAACAGCGGTCGCGGGAGCGGCTTATGTGTTCCTTTCACCTAAACCAGCAACACGTTTAATCAAAACTTCGTTCGCAGGGGGGAACGAAGTGGAGATGAAGGGATTCGAGGAAGTCGTTCAAAAGACGTCTGTCCGAAAAGACATCGACTACTTGTCTTCTTATGACAACGGGACGTTTGATTTGATTCGCTATGAAGGCGACCGAAAACCTGTCCCAACAATCTTTTGGGTGCATGGTGGTTCGTTCGTCGGTGGTGATAAATCTGACGTCTTAAAATACGCCACCTCGATTGCGAGTAACGGCTACAACGTCGTCAGTATCAACTACGCGCTTGCGCCAGATGTAACGTATCCGACACCACTTCAGCAAATGGAAGAAGCGTATACATTCATCGCTGAAAACAACGATCGATTCCGTCTCGATTTGGACCGCGTCTTTTTCGCGGGTGATTCGAACGGTGGACAGCTCGTTGCACAGTTTGTCGGGATTCAGTTGAATGACGACTACTCGCCTTCAGCCGAAGTCAGACAAGTTGTACCGAAATCGTCTATCCTTGGAACCATCTTATTGTCTGCACCATTCGACTTGAAACGTTCATGGCTCGAATCATCGAAATCTGTGAACCGCTTCTTGTTCAAACGCATCGGTTGGGCTTATTTCGGCACATACAACTGGGAAACACTCCCGGTCGTCGCTGAAGCTTCGCCGCTCGTCAACGTACCTGCCACATTCGTTCCGACGTTTATCGCTGACGGAAACGACCATTCGTTTGAAGATCAGGCGAAAGAATTTGCAACAATTCTCTCAGGTCGAACGGATGTGACGACTGTATTTTATGACCGGAACGAACACGAACTCGGTCATAACTATTACTTCGAAATGGACCGCCCGGCGGCAAATTCGACGTATCGCCGTCTGATCACGTTCTTACGTGAAACGACGAATCAATCCGTATAAAAATAAGCGACGTTCTCTGTTCAGAGAGCGTCGCTTATTTTCGTTAGCGTAACAGTTCGAACGCGCGTCCAATCAATTCATTTCGAGAAGGAGATGTATGACGAAGTGCTTCAAGTCGGTCAATCAAGGCCTGCTTCAATTCCTCGTCTTCTACTAACTCCAGACATTCAATGTGTAACAACCACGCATCCGGGTGCTCGGATAAAATGTCTGGAACGAGACCATCAATCGATTCCCCGCGTTCACGCATGAGGTGAATGCGATTGAACATCGGGTCATCTTTCGTCCATACACGTTCATCCCGTTCGATGATCACCGGTTTTTCAATGATCGTCAATTCTTCCACCGTCGTCCCAGGGAAGACCGATGGAAGTGAATCGACGCGTACTTCGAGTGAATCGAGTGAGATCGTCCGTCCTTCTAGTTGAACGGTCACCCCTTCGAGCATGTCCGATGCACATGCTTGACGAAGGGTCATTCCGTCCTCGAGGAGATCATCGCGGTCTAGCGCCGATTCCGTGTCATGGACAATGAGAAGTCCGTGACGTTCTCGTTTCGTCAACTGACCATTTTTTACGACTGTGCACTCATCCCATTGGATGAGCGTATGTTCCTTCGATTCTGTCATGTGGCGAACGATGCCGACACGTTCTGAACCGTCCTCGAGTCGAATCGTCGATTGACTTCCCGACGCCAATGCTTTTGTGACCGATTCAACCCCACCTTTTCGAATGGCCATTCTCCCCTCTAATTCATCTAAAACGGAAGAAAGCGTCTCAAAGTCTGGAATGACGAATAGTTCTTTTTGCATATTCGTCACGTCTTGCTTCGTCTGTAGCGCATGCTCCAAATCAAATGGATGTTTGACGACCGCATCGGTCAGACAGTGACGGCTTTCACCGACAGATGACAAGAGGCCCGCCCCGTAAATCATCGGATTCTCAAGGTCACCAATCAATCCAAATTCAACTGTCCACCAAAAGATGCGTGCGACTTGTTGTGCCTCTGAAAAACCGGTCACTTGCGCTTTCGCTTCGTGTACCGCTCGTTCTGCCGCCTCGATGTCTTGTTCCGTTGAGTTGGCGTTCTCTTTCACGATCGTCAAGCGTTTCAACGCCGCGAACGAAGCATGCTCTTCTCGGTTCATGAACGCCTTCGCTCCTAGTTGTCCGAAACGTTTGACGATTTCCGAGAACGTCGGGTCCATCAGCATCGGCGCGTGACCTGCCGCCTCATGAATGATATCAGGTGCTGGACTGTATAAAATATTCTCGACTTTTCGAATGTCCGTCGCGACCGGCAGCATTCCGTTCCCTTGGAAATCAAAAAAGGCAACGCCTGGAATGAGTCCATCCACTGCGACCGTCGACCATCCCGCTGCCCGCATCTCATCCGTCATCTGTTCGACGTTCGGTAATCGGTCTGGTCCCATTCCCGTCCGTTTTAAACCTTCGATGTAAAACGGGTGCGCCTTTCCTTCTAACGTATGCAGATTCAAGCTTAAAACGAAGCGCCAGACGGCGTGATCCGTTGGTGTGTATTCATTGTAAAACTGCGGTGAAATATGTGGGGCAAGATGTGCTGGAATCGATTGTGTCAACATGTGAAGTCCTCCTTTAAAGTCAAAAAATCCCTATCGATTCAATCGATAGGGACGACAAAGCCGCGGTACCACCCTGGTTGCTAGAGAATATCTAGCCGCTTATTCCGATAACGGGGGACCGCTCAATCATGAGAGCTCGGGAACTGTAATTCGATTCATCTTTTGGGCGTGTTCGCAGCACCACACGCTCTCTGAGCCAGGGAAGATGTCTCTACTTCGGTTCCTTCTTCGCATCTAATACGTATTCATTTCTCTATCTTTTGTACAGTTATGCTGTTATGCATATATGCTTTTAAGCACTAAAGTGACGTCTTGTTAGTTACTGTACCAAAGGTTTTTCGATGCGTCAACAAAAAACAGTCTACGAATTTTCGTAGACTGTCAAAGACACCAATCGATCGGGGACTGTCCCCACTCGTTTAAAGCGTCATTCACTTGAGAAAACGGCTTCGAACCAAAGAATCCTCGGTGGGATGACAATGGACTCGGATGAACGGACGTGAGCACTTTATGCTGCTCCCCAATCCATTTCATTTTCTTCTTGGCGTCATTCCCCCACAGGATAAATACAATCGGCTCTTCACGACTCCCAAGCCGCTCAATCACCGAGTCGGTGAACTGTTCCCACCCTTTCCCACGATGCGAACCCGCCTTTCCCGCTTCGACCGTCAGCGCTGTGTTCAAGAGGAGGACTCCTTGTTTCGCCCACTTTTCTAAATTCCCACTCTTCGGAATGTCACATCCGACGTCATCCTTTAGTTCTTGAAAAATATTTCGTAACGATGGCGGAAAACGCACCCCATCCTGTACAGAAAAACTGAGGCCATGCGCTTGGTTTGGTCCATGATACGGGTCTTGCCCTAAGATCACGCATTTCACGTCACTGAATTTGGTATAGATAAAAGCGTTCCAAATGTCTTCACGGTTCGGATACACCGTCGTCTCTTCATACGCTTGATCGACGAATTGCTTCAACTGTTGGAAATAAGGTTGACTCATCTCGTCTTGGATGATGTCTGTCCAATCCCCAAGTAATCGACTCGATAACTGCTCTCCCATTGCATACTCCCCTTTCCCTTTGTATGATACCCAAAATGAGTGCATACAAAAAGACGAGTCGATCGACTCGTCTTTCGCATTATACTGTTACTGCGCCTGCAACTTCTTTCGCAAGTGCTTCTGCTTTCGCTTTCGCGTCCGCAACGATTTCTTCGATTTTGTCTGGGTATTGGTTCATCCCTTCAACCGCTACCGTCGTCACTTCAGACACACCGACGAACGCGAGCGCTTGACGGAGGTATGCATCTGCAAAGTTAAGGTCAGTTCCTGTGTAGATCCCACCTGTTCCTTGGATGTGGATCGCTTGTTTGTTTTCAAGTAAGCCGACAGGACCTTGCTCTGTGTAACGGAACGTTTTACCTGCCATGAGGACGCTGTCGAGGAACATTTTCATGCGTGCCGGGAAGAAGAAGTTCCACATTGGCGTCGCGAATACATAAAGGTCCGCTTCCATGAACTTCTCGAGCATGCCGCTCATTGTGCCTACTTTTTTCGCTTCTACGTCAGTGAGTGCTTCGCCTGATGCGAATTTGCCCCATGCGCTGAGCACGTCTCCATCGATTTCTTGTACATCGACATCGTAGAGTTCGATCGCTTCTACTTCGATTGATGCGTTTTCAGCCTTGAGCGTTGATACGAATGTTTCTGCAACTTGTTTGCTGTATGAAAGTTCAGTTGGTTTCGGGTTAGCCGATACATATAATACTTTAGTCATCGTGTAATCCTCCATTTGGTAATCTCTAATTTTTTTCAATAACAGTTAGAACTATATCATCTGTATATCTCATCGTCAATTATTTTAACTTCAAGATATTAATGAAAAAAGCAACGGGCTTTATTTGCCCGCTGCGTTATAACCGACTCGTTTCAATAACGAAATCAATTGTTCCGTCTCTTCATCGCTTAACGGTCCGTATATATCTTTAAAGATTTCGATGTGCTGTGGATAGACGACATCCATGAGCGCCTTCCCATCCTCTGTTAACGAGGCGTATGTGACGCGACGGTCGGACGGACAGGCGATTCGTTCAATCAGCCCACGCTTTTCCAACTTGTCGATCACGTATGTCACGCTACCACTCGTAATCAAAATCTGGTCCCCGATTTGTTGTAACGGGGTATCTCCTCGTTTATACAAAACGGATAAAACACCGAACTCTGTTGAATTTAACTGGTGGCGTCGTAAATCTTCTTTCACACGATCGCTGATGGCATCCATCGTTCGTGCGAGAACGACCCATGCCTTCAATTCAAGGGATTCAATCATGTCGGTTTCACCTCAATTCGTTCATCATATATCACTAGTATAGCAGGACTTATGCAGTATAAGCCGGGAAAAATACTTCGTCAAGGAACTTCTTCATTGTCGCGTATGTCGGAAACGTTTAGAATGGTAGTATTGTGATTTTAAGAAAGGGTGGACCGTATGCGTGAGTATTACGAAATTTCATTGACGATTAAACGGGAGTTTTTGCATGCTGTCATCGATTTGTTGAATCGGGAAGGCATCGCACCGGACTATGCGCTCGAAAAGGAAGGCGCGGTCTTTTTATTGTTCAATCATTTACCTTGGCCAAACGTGACCCGTGAACCGCACGCCGTGGAACGTTTCTTGTTGACGTTGAAGCGATCGGATTATTTATTCGTCAAAACGAAACGTAAATCACCGGTCCCTGACCATGAACCGGTCGCCTGCATGGGCGCCCTCGTTTCTCCGTTTCATGAACATCTGCGTATCGAACTCGCAGTGGATGAGTCTGAAGCGAGTCATTTAGATATGTCCGCATTCCGTCATTATTAAACGAACGACATGTTCCAATCCCCATGAAGATCAGCCGAAAGTGCTGACGATCATGGGGATTTTTTAGGAGTAATCGATTTCGCAGACGGGAATAAAGGACAGTATTCGAACCGAAAAGGAGATATGTTGGAATGGACACAGTCATGTTAATCGTCAATCCATCCTCAGGAAAAGAATTGGGGGAACAACACGCGACACATGCCGAGGAAGTGTTGCGTGAACGATATGGACACGTCGATGTCCGCTTCACGGAGAAAGAACAGGATGCGACGAACTTTGCACGAGAAGCAGCGGAAAAACAATATAAAGCCGTCATTGCGATGGGTGGAGACGGGACGTTGAACGAAGCGGTCACCGGACTTGCGGAAGCGCCTCATCGTCCTGATTTTGGACTCATCCCGCTCGGTACGGTCAATGACCTCGCCCGCGCACTTGGTGTACCAAATGATCCTAAAAAAGCGATTGAAGCTCTTCGTGATGCTGAACCGACACCGATGGATATCGGAAAATATGAGAACGGCTATTTTATGAACGTCATTGCCATTGGTCTCATTGCCGAGGCGGTCGATGAAGTTAGCGTGGAAGAAAAGACAAAGTGGGGGCCATTCGCATATCTAATTGAAGGCGTGAAGGCGTTCCGCGAACATAGTCCTTATGCGTTGTCGATTGAAAGTGAGGACGGTCAATTTGATGGCGAAGCTTATCTCGTCGTCATCGCCTTGACGAACTCGGTCGGAGGATTTGAGAATTTCGAACCGGACGCGCGACTGAATGACGGTCTATTGCACGTCTATATTTTTGAAGAACTCGGTCTAAAAGACGCACTTCAATTAACGCCTGCCCTGTTCACAGGAAAATTAAAGGAAACGGACAGTGTCACGTCATTCTGTACGACACGGGTGAGCGTCAACTCGCCTGAATCCCTTCCTGTAAATGCAGACGGTGACACTGGTGGAACGTTGCCATTTACATTTGAAATTTTACCGAGTCATTTAAACGTATTGAAGCCCGTATAAGAGAAGGACTTTTATGAACGAAACCGAATGTTAACAAGCGAGAAAGGAGAATGACCTATCAACATCTCGCTTGTTCCACTTACAACAGCATCCGACGAAATCGTCGAGACATTCAATCGCTGGAATAATGACCCACAAATCGTGCATTTGATTCGTCCGAGTCGGTCTGAAGAAGAATTGACCGCTCATTATGAGATGACGGTCGAAGATTTAGAGGATCGTCTTCTGACACATGATATTTTTCTCATTTATGCAGACGACCATCTCGTCGGCGAAATGAACGTCATGTATGACCCTCCTCATCTGTACCGCCAAGAACCTGGTACGGCATGGCTCGGATTTGTTATCGGGGAATCCGTAGGACGTGGCAAAGGCGTGGGCACGGAGTCCCTTCGTTTGCTGGAGGAGAAACTGCGGGCGCAGGGGACTCCTCGCATGGAGCTCGGCGTGTTCGCCTTCAATCACGCGGCCCATCGTCTCTATTCGAAACTCGGTTATCAAGAAATCGGACGAATCGAGCACTTCACTTACTGGGACGGTCAATTCTGGTCCGACATCCGGATGGAAAAACGACTCAACTAAAAAGCCCTTTCACGTCACGTGAAAGGGCTTTGACTTAGTTGTTCAAGTTCTCGACTTCGACGATTCGGAAGCCTTTTTGTTCAAGCTTGGCAACAACTTTGTTCTTCATGTCTTCTTCGCAATCCGGTGGTAACGTCACGAGTACGCGACGCAACACCTTACTTTTTGCATCAAGCGTCATCAAGCTTGCGATTGACGTATACTTGTTCACGATTTTTGTAATCTTCTCGAGCGCTCCTGCCTGTTCGCTCAAGGCAATCGTCAAGACGTAGCTACCTGTGTCACGACTCCATGCCTCCTCGAGCATCCCAAGCATCTTCCCGTGCGGAAGAATACCATAAAACTCATTGCTCTCATCTTTCAATACAGCAATGTATGGCAATTCTTTGATCGAGAAAAAGACTTCGAAGAAGCCGTCGGATTCATGAACGTATTTTTGCGTATTTTTAATGAGCGTCATCACATTATCGTCCATGTTTTCCCCGTTCATTCCATGACGATAAATATGCATCTTATAAATGTTACCGCGGAAAAATTTCCCCGTCTCGTCTAAAACAGGCACACAACGATATCCTGTTTCTTCAAGCGTATGAAGCGCTTCCCGCAATGTTGCCTTTTCACTGATCGTGACAACATCTTTCTTCGGGATACATAAGCTATGCACTAACATGCGTTTTCCTCCCAGCCAATAATAAAGTGGTCTACACCCTATTCATTATTATTCCCCAAATATGATGAACATCCTGCATACTTTTTCTGAAAAGTTATGAACACTTCTTGTAATCCTTGCATTTGTCGGAATACGAAAAAGTCGTTATAGTGAAACTATCCAAACAGACAAAGGGGATGGACGATTATGACGATGAAAAAAGCATTGACGATTGCCGGTTCTGATACGAGCGGCGGCGCGGGTATCCAAGCCGACCTCAAAACGATGGAAGAACTCGGTGTGTACGGTATGACAGCTTTGACTGTCATTGTGGCACAAGATCCACATAACGCATGGAACCACGAAGTCTTTCCAATCGACACGACATTGATTGAGAAACAAATCGATACGGTGCTCGCTGGGATCGGAGTCGATGCAGTGAAGACGGGAATGCTCCCGACACCTGAAATCATCGAACTCGCAGCACGTAAGATTAAAGAATACGGAATCGAGAATGCCGTCGTCGACCCGGTCATGGCATGTAAAGGTGCGGATGAGATTCTTGACCCGAACGTTGCGGTCGCGATGCGTCAACATCTCGTACCAGTTGCAAAAATCATCACTCCAAACTTATTCGAGGCGCGTATGCTCGCTGGCCTCGATAAAACACCATCGACGATGGACGAAATCAAAGAAGCGGCTCGTCTCATCCATGAGCTTGGCGCTGAAATCGTCATCGTCAAAGTCGGTGGCAAACTTGGTTTCGACACAGCATTCGACGTCTTGTATGACGGAAACGAATTCCGTCTACTTGAAAGTGAAAAAATCGAGCCTGCGTTCACACACGGCGGTGGATGCACGTTCTCTTCTGCCATCGCGGCTTCTCTCGCAAACGGCCATACGGTCGAAGAAGCGATTGAAATCGGAAAAGAATTTATCACAGAAGCAGTTCGTCACTCATTCCGTCTCAACCAATATGTCGGACCGACGAACCATACGGGATACCGTAAAAAAGTAGCAACACAATCGTAAACAGATGACCCGGAACGTGACGTTTCGGGTCATCCTTTCCATTGGAGGGACAGACGTGAAAGCGATTCAACCTGATCACATTCAGCAATATTTAGACAATCATGTCGCAACACCACTTTTCGTCCATGTCGAGACGACAAACGGTGCCTATGCGACACATAACGACCCGGACTTCCATAACGCCGGGATGTTTATCCGTAATGCCAAAATCGAATATAGCATCGGTCAAATCAAAGGAAATGGACCTTACCGTGTTGGCTTAAAACTTGATCACGGCTGGCTCTATGTTGAAGGATTGACCGACTATGAGGTGCACGGCGAACAGTTACTACTCGCTGGTCACGATCGTCTCGGTCGACTGGCGTGTGCGCTGCATATCGATATCAAACCGCTCCCACAAGGAGCATCGGAGGTGGAGAATCAATGAATGGACCATTACTCGTCATTTTCCCACACCCGGACGATGAAGCGTTCAGCTCGGCCGGAACGATCATCCAACATCGTCAAAAAGGACTCCCGGTCACGTATGTCTGCTTAACACTAGGCGAAATGGGACGCAACATGGGTTCCCCAATCTTTACGACGCGTGAGGAGCTCCCTAAAATTCGAAAGCATGAACTTGAAGAAGCTTGTCGGATGATGGGCATCGAAGACCTGCGCATGTGGGGACTTCGTGATAAAACCGTTGAATTTGAGGATGAGGCAGAGCTCGCTGGTCGCTTCCGCGCCTTGATTGACGAGGTGAAGCCGGAAACGGTCATCTCGTTCTATCCAGGATATGCCGTCCACCCGGACCATGAAGCGACAGCTCGTGCTGTCGTACGAGCACTTCAGGAGATGGGAGAGTCACGCCCTGAGTTTTTAGGTGTCGCCTTCGATCGTCGCACAGAAGAAGAACTCGGACAACCTCACGTGATCGTCGATGTGACGGAAGAGAGCGAGCAGAAAAAAGACTCCCTCTTTGCCCATCGTTCTCAGACGGAAGGTCTACTTCGCGCGATCGACAACGCAGAAAACGCCCACGTCATGGAGTTACTCCAACGTGAGCGCTTCTATCATTATCCGTTCTCATGATTCATAGGCTAGACGAGTCATATAAAGCAATGCCCCAACGGTCCCAAGACCGATTAACGTTCCGAATACTACAACGATTTGTCCCATGTTTTCACCTCTTCTAGACTGTACGAACAATTTCATTCATTGGTTTCAAACACGTGCCATTCGCACGTGTTTTTTTAGAAATACAGAACGTAAATCACGATGGCCAATACGATTCGATAGACCGCAAACGGCATCAATTTCACTTTGTTGATCAACTTCAAAAAGAACTTAATCGAAATAAGCGCGAACAGAAACGCACTGATGAACCCGACGATAAACACCGGCAATGTATCGAGCGTAAAGTACGTCCATTTGCTGTAGAGTGACAAGGCGCTCGCGCCGAACATGATCGGTACCGCCATGATGAACGTAAAATCTGCCGCTGCCCGGTGACTCATCCCGAGGAGGACGCCACCAGAAATCGTCGAGCCCGACCGCGAGAATCCTGGCCATAACGAGAAGCATTGAATCAATCCGACACCAAGCGCTTGCTTATACGTGATGTCATCGAGCGTTGCAGTCGTTTGTCGTTTCACACCTGATAAATCTGCGGCAATCATAAAGAAAGCCCCAATCACTAACCCAATCAACACCGTCTTGACCGAGAAGAGGTGTGTATCGATGTAATCTTCGAACAATACACCGAGGACGCCAGCCGGAAGCAGTCCAATCAAAATATGTATCAGGTTTAATTGGCGTACTGCCTCGTTTTGTCTTAGTGTGAACAGCGACTTCGGGTTCAGTAACGCTTTGAATCGGTTTCGAAAGACGACAACGACCGCTAAAATCGAACCTAATTGAATGACGATTTTAAACGTGTTCGCCACTTCCTGACCTAAAAACTGACTCGAGTTCAACCAAAGCCCGTCCACGAGAATCATGTGACCCGTCGACGAGACCGGAGCAAATTCGGTCAGTCCCTCAACGACCCCTAACAAAAAGCCTACGAATAACTCATACCATTCCACGATGTCTCTCCTGTAACTCTTTAGATTGTTCTCATCATACACTTCTCCTCACCATCTTGCGTCCGTCTTAAGACGTAAAAACAGGCATGGCTTATGGCCCATGCCTGTGAGAATTATCGTGCAGTCGCATGAACGACCCACACAACAAGTCCAATCATTGAAAACGCCAAAAATAGCGACGCTGTCGTCCCTATAATAAAGACAATCCCTAATCCGAGAATGCCAAGATGCCACAGCATCGAGACAGATGATTCCGTCGTCGCTCGAATGGATGAAGGAACTTGATGGTGTAAAAGTCCATAATAGAGCGGCTCCATCGCCCCATATAGAAGTGCCAACAATCCCATGACACCAATTCCGATTGGACTCGGAAATAAACCAATGAAGAGAAACCCGCCACCTATCATCCAACCGAATCGCTTCAACCAACGTTCCGAAGGCGCAACACGCACGATGGTACCTGCGAACAGTTGTCCAGGTAACTGGATCAAGAGCAACCCACTTGAAATGACACCGAACCAATAAATCGGAACGGACACATCGCGAGCGTACAGTTGCCAAAATTCATCGATGAAGTTAAAAGCGGATACCGCTGCCAAAAAACTGATTGTGACATAACGAAGTTGTCGGTTTGACCAAATGAATCGGAACCCTTTGAACAAATGCTGCCACGTCAAACGTTCCTCCCGCTCTCGATGAGTCGGTTCCACGAGAAATACACTACATAGTGTCGCCATCATCAAACTCAAAATCGAGATTCCATAGTTCCACTCCAAGGGAAGGTACTGAGCCAACATACTACCACTCAATGCTGCCACCACAGCAGCCACAATCCCAATCGCGTTCAGCTTCCCAAGAACCCGTTCGAATGACGACGCTTCGTGACTTTCCTGTAAGGACTCGTATAGCAGCGCATTCTCTGCCCCACTTCGAATGACCGACCCAACGGCCGAACAGCTGATTGCGACAAAGAAACCCGTGAACGTGAACGAATACAAAATGACGATAAACGACAGCCATTCTAACGCGACACCGATTTGGACAAGTCGACGCCGTGCCGTATGGTCCGCCCATACACCAGTCGGTACTTCGAACAGAACGATGATGAGCGCATATACCATCTCTAAATAAACGACTTCCTGAATGGAGATGCCCCGTGACTCCCAGAACAGCCGTTCAATCACGTATGCGGGAATCAAGCCTTCAAACCAACGAATCCATCCTAATCGGACAACGTTTCGACGAACTTAACTAGGTGAACGTGCTCGTTTTCTCATTTGAATCTCCTCCTTACTTGTCTATTCCCGAAAACACAAAAAAACCACGAGATTCCTCTCGTGGTTGACGTGTTATTTCAATAAGTTGAGAATCTCGCGATTGAATGCCGGAATATCGTCCGGTTGACGGCTCGTCACGAGCTGGTTCTGACAGACGACGACTTCTTTATCCGCATATTTGGCACCGGCATACTCCATGTCGACTTTAATCGATTTGTAGCCGGTCGCGTCACGACCTTCTAACGTCTTCGCCGTAATCAACAGCTGTGGTCCGTGACAGATGGCAAAGACAGGTTTTTTCGCATCCATGAAGGCTTTCGCGAACGAAACGAAACGTTCGTCCTCACGCAACAAGTCAGGAGAGAATCCGCCTGGTAAGAGAAGGGCGTCAAAATCTTCTGGTGATACATCGTCAATCGATTGATCGATGTTCACTTTCGCCTCTCCTTGCTTCCCTTCTACCGTGTTGCCTGCTTTCTTCTCGATCGTCACGACGTCATGTCCCGCATCCACCAATGCGTCACGGGGACCCGTGAATTCTACATCTTCAAACATATCTGTAATGAGCGTTGCTACTTTTGCCATGTTCTAAACACTCCCTCTGTTTGTTTTATGCACATAGGGACTGTTCCACTGGCACGAATCACTTAAACATCATTGCATGCATTCAACGGAACTTCGAGACGTACGGATTGTCGCGTTCAAAGAAGCGATACGGGTAGTCACGCGCCTCGCCCGTGTTTGGAATCCCGATGCGTGGACCCGCCTCAATCACCATTCCCGTCTCACCTTCAGCAAGATAGAGCGGGTCTTGTTGGAACGAGTGACCATATAAGTCCATCGTGATCCCGAGTGCTTTCGTCAACTTCCCTGGTCCGTTCGTTTGGTCATATCGTTTCACCCCAGGACGGTTCGAAGCAATCCATTCATGTCCTTGAATCGGTTCGACGGCTCGAATCAACACGGCTTCCGGTGTACCAACCGAACCACTGACCACGTTCAGGAGCGTATGTGTATGCATTTGATACGTGTATACATGCCCAGGCTGTCCGAACATGACTTCCGTCCGTTTCGTTCGACGCCCTCCGAAACTATGTGCCGCCCGGTCGATGGCACCGAGGTAAGCCTCTGTCTCGACAATCTTCGCGATGATGTCACCTTCTGGGTGTCGCCGCACCAAATATTGGCCGAGTAAGGCGCGTGCCAATTCGAGTGTCGGTTGTTCATAAAATGCTAGATCGAGTCGCTTCATCGTTCCACCTCCCTTTCTCCTATTTTCTCAAAAGTCATGTCCTGCACACAAAAAAGATGCCCTGCATGGCAGGACACCTCGATATTACGATGCGATTTTAAGTGATTCACGTTGCTTCCCCAATCGGACGTATCCCAAAATGATGGAGAAGACCGGGCTGAGCCAAAGGAAGAACGCAAATGGGGCGTATTCCAATACAGGCACACCGAGTGTCGCTGCGAAGAACGCTCCGGAGACACCCCACGGAATGAGCGGGTTAATCACAGTCCCGCCATCCTCAAGCGCACGTGACAAGTAGCGTGGATCGATCCCGCGATCGATGAACCCTTGTTTGAACGCCTGTCCTGGCAAGAGAATCGACAAGTACTGTTCCCCTGCGAGCAAGTTGACACCGATCGAGCTGAGGACGACCGATAGAACCGAACTTCCTGGTGACTTCAAGCGCTCGAGCAACGATTCAACGATCGCTTGGAACACACCGAGTTCACGTAACAGTCCTCCGAATGCAAGGGCGATCAAGACGAGGCTGACCGACCAAAGCATCGATTCGAGACCACCACGATCGAGTACCGTCGCAATCGTCTCATTCTCGACACCTGACTTGAATCCAGACTGCATGACACCGAGCCAGTTCGAGATGCTCCAGTTGCCTTGAACAAACCCTGCCGTCAACACACCAGCGAACATCCCGATGAGCATCGTCGGCAAAACTGGCATGCGGCGGAACGCAAGCACTGCGACGAGCACAGGGGCAATTAATGTGAGCCAAGAAAGGTCGAAACGTCCGCTGAGCGCAACTTGTGCTTCCGCGATTTGAGTCGTATCAGCAGTTTGACCGCTACGTCCGAGGAACGTGAATAAAATCAGTGTGATGATGAACGCTGGAATCGTCGTCCCCATCATGAAGCGAATGTGGTCGAATAGTTTGACACCAGCCACTGCTGGCGCAAAGTTTGTCGTGTCCGACAACGGGCTCATCTTGTCTCCGAAAAGCGCACCCGATACGATGGCACCTGCAGCGAGAGCTGGCGAGATGTCTAGTGCCGTCCCGATTCCGAACAAGGCGACACCGACCGTTCCGACTGTAGTAAACGCACTTCCTGTGAATGTTGAGACGATCATCGTAATCAATAAGACACTTGGTAAGAACCATTCAGCAGAGATTGTATTTAATCCGATGGAGAGGATCGTCGCGACCGTCCCGGACATTTGCCATACTCCGATGAGCATCCCGATCAATAACAAAATCAATACCGGCATGATAGCTTCACGAATCCCGTTGATCATCGCCGTCTCAATCTGTTTGAAGTCGCGTGAACGATAATACGCGTATCCACCTACTATTACCATTGTGCCAAAAATCGCCATATGCGGCGTCGCTTTGGCCAAAAACATCAGTGCGAGCAAGGTGATCCCGCTCATCAACACGACGAATACAGCTTCTTTTCCTTTCATCTGCATCGACGTCCCCTCCTTTCGTTATATCCTAATTATTTATTATTTCACCTAACCGCTTAAACGCTTTTATGCACAAAAGCACGTCAGTGATGTTTTTTACTATACTCGCTTCCTTTCTCCCTGTCAAACGTCTTTTTATGATAAATTATATGCTTGAGGGTGACCTCCGGAGTTCGTAACCTCCTCCGACATCAAAACTAGCGAAAAGGAAGTGTGCTTCATGCAACACGAAAAAGCATTGGTCGTCTTCAGTGGTGGCCAAGATTCAACCACTTGCCTATTTTGGGCAAAACAACAATTCTCCCATGTGGAAGCGGTGACGTTCGCATATGGTCAACGCCATGATGCGGAAATCGAGGTCGCAAAAGAAATCGCGGCAGAACTCGATGTCCCACACCACATCCTCGACTTGTCCCTACTCGGACAACTCACATCAAATGCGCTCACGAGACACGATCTTGACATCGACAATGCGGACGTCCCAAACACGTTCGTCGATGGACGCAACCATCTATTCTTATCATTTGCGGCTGTCATGGCCAAACAACTCGGTATGCATCACATCGTGACCGGTGTATGTGAAACGGACTTTTCAGGTTACCCGGATTGCCGAGACCAATTCATTAAATCACTCAACGTGACACTTAATTTAGCGATGGATTATCCATTCGTCATCGACACTCCGCTCATGTGGCTCGATAAAAAAGAGACGTGGGCACTCGCGGACGAGCTCGGTGCCTTCGACTACGTCAAAGAACGTACGCTCACTTGCTACAACGGTGTCATCGGTTCAGGCTGTGGAGAATGTCCGGCGTGTAAGCTTCGCCAAAACGGGCTCACAGCTTACGAGGAGGTGCGCGTATGAAACATGCTCCATTCCTCGCCCCGACCAGTGTCGAATCGAAGCAAGAAGGGTCGCTCATCTACTGCCCGCATCGTGTTCAAATCGTCAAAGAAGTGACGTTCGACGCGGCACACCACTTATTTGATTATGATGGCAAATGTCGCGCCCTTCATGGTCACACATATAAGCTCCAGATGGGTGTCAGCGGTTTTCTCGACAATCGCGGGATGACGCTCGACTTTGGTGACTTGAAAAAAATCTTCAAAGAAGAGCTTGAGCCATATCTCGACCATCGCTATTTGAACGAGTCACTCCCTTATATGAATACAACTGCAGAAAACATGTGCTATTGGATTTTTGAACAACTGGCGACACACTTGCCAAATGAACGCGACGTGCGCGTCGAATTCGTCCGTTTGTATGAAACGCCGACGTCGTACGCTGAGTTCCGCCGTGAATGGTTGGTGGAATCGTGAAAATCCCTGTTTTAGAAGTGTTCGGACCGACCTTCCAAGGAGAAGGACGTGCCATTGGACAGAAAACGATGTTCGTCCGGACCGCCGGTTGCGATTATCGCTGTTCGTGGTGCGATTCTGCCTTCACATGGGACGGTTCAGAAAAGCCGGACATGCTGACGGCGGACGAGGTCATCGTTCGCCTTGACGCACTCGGTGCGTACGATTACGTCACCATCTCGGGTGGAAACCCGCTCCTCATCGCGGCCATGGAGAACCTCGTCGTGAAATTGAAAGAGCGTGGCGTCACACTCGCCGTCGAGACGCAAGGTAGCCGCTATCAAGAGTGGCTCACACAGATCGATGACGTGACCCTCAGCCCGAAGCCTCCTTCATCTGGCATGAAGACAAACTGGGAACAACTCGACGCCATCGTCGAACGGTTGCGCCCGGAGCAGACGACATTCAAAGTTGCTGTCTTTGATGAAGTGGACCTCGCTTACGCGAAAGAAGTACAACAACGCTATGCACCGGACGTCATGTATTTATCTGCCGGTAACCCCGAGCCAGGTGCTGACGGTGATATCACCGATGCCCAGCTCCGTCGTTTAAAACAATTGTGGGAAGACGTCGCACGCGACCCTTCATGGCAAAGCGTCCGCGTCCTACCACAACTACACACATTACTGTACGCCAACGAACGTGGCGTCTAAGGAGAATAAACATGAGACCAGAAGACTTACAAGACCTCTCGCTCCTCGGACAGAAGAGCGTCCCTTATATTTTTGAATACACACCTGACGTCCTCGAGGCGTTCCCGAACCGTCACCCGGAGAACGACTACTTCGTCAAATTCAATGCGCCGGAATTCACGTCCCTGTGCCCAATCACAAACCAACCCGACTTCGCGACGATCTACATCTCGTATATCCCGGATGAGAAACTCGTTGAGTCGAAATCGTTGAAGTTGTACTTGTTCAGTTTCCGTAACCACGGTGACTTCCATGAGAACTGCATCAACGTCATCGGGAAGGACCTCGTCAAATTGATGGAGCCACGCTATCTCGAAGTGTGGGGCAAATTCACACCGCGTGGCGGTATCTCGATTGATCCGTATTACAACTACGGAAAACCGGGTACGAAGTACGAAAAAATGGCGGAGCATCGTTTGTTCAACCATGACCTCTACCCTGAGACGGTCGACAACCGTTAATTAAAAAGTAGGCGCTCCATTGGAGTCGCCTACTTTTTTTGAAAGCGATGGATCTGTCGCTTGATTGGTTCACGGAACACGGTCGCGATGAGCGTCAATACGAGCATGATCCCGAACGCCAACGCAATCAGCTTCCAATCCCCGCTCGCGATACTGCTTCCGAGAAAATTATTCGCGAACGCGCCAGGAATCATACCGACAACGGTCGCAAACAGATACGCTGGTACTTTTACTTTTGCCAAACCGGAAGCATAACTTACCAAATCGAAATTGACGAGCGGAATGAGACGTAAGATGAGTACATAAAAGAATCCGTCCTCTTCGATTTTGTGCTGAATGGCTTCATAATTCTTCGATTCAAAGTGATGCAAGAAATGGTCGCCGAAATAGATAGCCACATAATAAGCGACGAGAGCACTCAGTGTCGCCCCGATGACGGTATAGACGACACCCGGTAACATCCCGAACGCCAAACCGCCGGCGACCGATAAGACGGACGTCGGAAACAGGATGAGCGGACGAACAGTGAACAAGAGGATATAAATCAAAGGGGCCAACCAACCAAATTGGATGATATAGTCCCGGATGTCTCCTGGACTTACATCAATCCATTGATAGAGAAACGTCGCTGTCCCGAACAGGAGTAGGACGAGTGCAATCATCCACTGTACCTTCCATTTTTTCATCGTCCTCCCTCCTTCCTATTTGGTTTTATTCCCGCAATCCGAGATGTCATCCATCTTTTTTCAGCCACCTCGATGTGTTACGGTTAGAGAAAGCAGAAGGAGGAAATCGATATGAACCTTGCAGATGCCCTAACATTAAAACAGTTGCTCCATGAGCAAATCGATACATTGACCGAAGAGATTGAGCACGTGGCATTCATCTCGCTCGAAGTGAATGATTCCATTCCGACGATTCAGTCTCGCTCCCTTCAAGATATCGAGATGGAACTTGAGCACATCCGTCTGGACTTACGTCAGCTCGACCGCCTCATTCAAGAAGCGAACGTCCAAGCCGTCGTTGAAACGCATGACGGTCCGCTCCCGCTCGTAGAGGCAATCGAACTCGCCATTCAGTTACGTGTCCAAGCACGTCTTTATGAGAAATTGTCATTACGTCCGAAAAAGGAATACGTGCACGGGGTTTCCGTGATCAAACACGCCTTATATGACCCGGAGCTATATCGCTTGAAAGCACGCGATATTAAGAGACGAGCCATTCGAATCGAAAGTGCCATCCAGGCCGTCCGCTATCAGACCGATATCGACTTTGATGCTTCACGATATATGTAAGGTCCCTTCGCTTCAGACTGTAGACAAAGTATAGGTCTAATGTCTTTTTTATGCCCAATCCGGACACGGCTCGCTTTCCTAGGGGCAAGCAGGGAGCCGCATCGCGACTGCGTCACTGCTGGGTCTCCCTTTGCTTGCTATTCCCTCAGGAGTCTCGCCTGCCCGTTCTTGGTCACCTGTTGTCCTTCATCCCAAATATAATGGTGTGAGAAGAACACACAGGGGCGGATTTGATGATCAACAAGTCGACACAATCCATCCTTCACGGTCTGACAAACGGAACGGATGTTGAACAGCGGCCCGAGGAGGATGATCTCGGGATCGATGACGGGTGGGCTCGGCGTTTTCCCTTTCCCCTAATACATCGATTCGAAGTAAGTACCGAGCTTTTTCTTCGGCCGTCGGGGCCTTAGAAAAAGACAAACGGCCGCCAGATGACGACCGTTTGCGCTGCTCGCCCGACGGCGCCCCGACTCCTGCAGGAAAGCAATCCGACGGAGACCCAGCAGCGACTTAGGTCGCGATGCGGCTCCGGGATTGCCTGAGGAAAGCGTGGGCGCCGGAAGGACGAGTTCGAACATGTTATTTGTCAACAAGCTGAAGCGAAGGAGTCCCTTCGCTTTTTTACATATGGTCATGGTGGTTGTGGTGGATATCATGATGGTTCGATGAAGAAGAACGGTGACGTGGTGGAGCCTCATCGGCAAATTTTTCCCCGTCTAAAATGCCGAGACGCTTGTATTGGCGATCGACTCGCTCTTTCGTCTCCTCGCGAACGGATCTTGACTCCATCACCAATTGATAGCACCCGAGTGCGACACGGAACGGTTCCATCCGTGTCCGTTCAATCGAGAAGGAATCGACACTTCGTAAATACTCGGCCAATCGCTCGGCCGTGTCATCGTCCGGATCATCGGCGAGTTGCGAGGCGAATTGTTGTAAGTCCTTCAACGTGCTCGATGTTTTGGAATGCTGAAAAATCGTTTTTACGAACGCAAAAATAATCAGACCGAACACAACCATGAACACGATAGGAAATATCGACACAATTCCGGTAAAGAATGAGTCCCCCATGGAGTCACTAAACGGATCTCCGCCAAATCCAAACACTGTCATTTCAAATCCCCCCCTTTTTCTTTATGTACGTTCATTCAGTCGAATCGGTTTCATCAAAAAAACCGCGATCATTCGACCGCGGCATCCATTCAACTGTTCAATTGTTTCTCCATCATGATACGTGGCTCGCCGTCTTCGGTGTAGGCGCCCATGATGTCATATCCGCAAAGGAGGTTCAAGATGATGACCCCTTTGTTCGTATTCCGCGCTTTCGTACGAATCGAATGAAAACCTTGCGCTTCGACCCACTCAAGTTGCGTGTCCATCAGCTTGCGACCAATGCCATGCTTTTGAAAGTCTGGGTGTACGCCGCCCGCCCAGCTATAAAACCGATAAGGCTCTGCCTCATAACCGATTTTAAAACCGACCAGCTGCTCCTCTGAGAATGCTAAGAGCACCAACGGATTGGCGTGTCGATACAGGCGCTCTTTAAATCGCAGCTGATCGAGGTCACCATATAACGTGCGGTACAGCCGGAAGAAGTCCTCTTCAAAATCTTTAAAGTTGTTCGTCACATCTTTTACGATAAATGAACTCGTCGTACTCATCGTGCCATCCCCTTTCAGTTTCTGGACAAAGATTCCGTACGTCTGTTCTTTTCGCCGTTCATTCCGAATTTCCTGTCTCCCGTTCGAAAGCTGTTACACCTTTTTGTTTATATAGTCCGAGCGTACGCTTCGGTAAGCTCTTGACCATCCAGTCTTTGAAGATGCGCGCTTGATCTTCGACAGGCAGTTCATAGCCATCCGTCACGATATGACGTGACCGTGTCGTGACATCATACAAAGAAATTGCAGCCGCCACCGAGATGTTCAAACTTTGTACGTATCCTTGCATCGGAATGACAAAGTTCCCGTCCGCTTTGTTGAGCGCGGCTTCCGAGACACCGCTATGTTCATTCCCGAATAGAAGAACGGTCGGCTTTGACACATCTACCTCCTCGAGCGGGATCGCTTCCTCGCTTAGCGCCGTCGCATATACTTGGTAACCACTTTCTTTTAAAGCGTCAATCGCTTCTTCAATCGAACCGTGCTCCACGACGTCCACCCAGCGATCGGCGCTTTTGGCGATAATCGAGTTCGGTTTGAACTTTGCCCGCCCTTCGACGACATGTAACGTTTGCACCCCGAACGCATCGGCTGAACGCAACACAGCGGATTGATTGTGCGGATCGTCCACACCTTCCGTCAAAATCGTGATATGGTTCGTTCGTGTATTCAATACTTCATACATCCGTTTGATGCGATCTGGCATGAGCATTTCATACAGAGGAAGGTCGTCCTCCTGCAATACACCCTTCTGCAATAACTCTTCTTTTAATTCAATCTGCTCGTCCTTCGTCAAAGCAGATGTGGTCTGTCTCCAACCCATCTTTCTCGCTCCCTTCAACCTATCATATTGTAGCTAGATTCGATTCGACTGACAAGTTCACCTAACATCTTCCATTGTCGCTTTGAAAATGAAAACAAATGAAAATAGCGAAAACGGTTGCATGAATTTATGCAATCGATTACAATCATTTATGCAAGCGATTGCACTATTGGCAAACACAAAAATAGATAAAACTCCCTCACAGGAAGGAAGCGTATAGCATGAAACAATTGATCTCATTCGATTTCTGGCAAAAACTCGGTAAGGCCTTGATGGTCGTCATCGCCGTTATGCCAGCTGCCGGTTTAATGATTTCCATCGGTAAATTGATTGGAATGTCAGCCGGAGATGTCGGTATTTTATTAACAACAGCTCGCATCATTGAAGATTTAGGTTGGGGCATCATCGTCAACTTACATATCCTCTTCGCAGTTGCGATTGGTGGTTCGTGGGCAAAAGATCGTGCAGGTGGTGCGTTCGCAGCACTTCTCGCCTTCATCTTGATCAACCGTGTCACAGGTGCCATCTTCGGTGTCAACGGTGCCATGCTTCAAGATCCGGAAGCGACAATCGAGTCACTCTTCGGTGCAAACCTTGTCGTCGCTGACTACTTCACATCTGTACTCGGCTCACCTGCCCTCAACATGGGTGTGTTTGTCGGGATCATCGCCGGTTTCCTTGGTGGTGCACTATACAACCGTTTCTACAACTTCAACAAATTGCCGAATGCCCTCTCGTTCTTCAACGGGAAGCGCTTCGTACCATTCGTCGTCATCCTTGGTTCAGTCGTTGCTGCCATCGTTCTATCGATTGTATGGCCAACGATTCAAGGTGCGCTCAACAGTTTTGGTGAGTGGATTGCCACATCACGCAACACGGCTCCAGTCCTCGCTCCGTTCATTTATGGTGCGCTCGAGCGTCTCCTCTTGCCGTTCGGTTTACACCACATGCTCACTGTTCCAATGAACTACACGGAACTTGGTGGAACGTACACAATTTTAACAGGCGCGACAGCTGGGTCAGTCGTTGCCGGACAAGACCCGCTCTGGTTGGCATGGGTAACAGACCTCGTCAACTTGCGTGCCGCTGGTGATACAGCTGCATACAACGCCCTTCTCGCTGATGTCGTTCCGGCCCGCTTCAAAGTCGGTCAAGTCATCTTGTCATTCGCTGCTTTGATCGGTGCCGCATATGCGATGTACCGTAACGTCGACGCTGAGAAGAAAGCACAATACAAGCCGATGTTCTTGTCAGCTGGACTCGCTGTCTTCTTGACAGGTGTCACAGAACCAATCGAGTTCATGTTCATGTTCGTCGCGCCAGTCCTTTATGTGGTTTACGCGCTTATGGCAGGTGCTGCATTCGCATTGGCAGATATCATCGACCTACGCGTCCATGCTTTTGGTGCAATCGAACTCTTGACGCGCATCCCGATGATTGTCAAAGCGGGACTACTTCAAGACTTGATCAACTTCGTTCTCGTCTCTGTAGCATTCTTCTTCCTCAACTTCGGTGTGTTCAATTTCTTCATCAAGAAGATGAACTTGCCGACACCAGGACGTAACGGAAACTACATGGAAGAGACGACAGAGAAGTCATCTGTGGCAGGTAACGAACAAGTCATGGGGATTATCGCCCTTCTCGGTGGGGAAGAAAACATTGAAGATGTCGATGCATGTATGACTCGTCTTCGTGTGACCGTTAAAGACGTTACACTCGTCTCTGACGAACAAGATTGGAAGAAAAATGGCGCCATGGGTCTCATCGTAAAAGACCGTGGAGTCCAAGCCATCTATGGCCCGAAAGCCGACGTATTGAAATCAGACATTCAAGACGTCATCGGTGCATAATCTACTGGCCAACTCGCTCAAGAGTTGGCCTTTTTTCTAAAGGAGGACTATCGTGAATATTTTAACGCTTAATTGTCACGCCTGGTTAGAAGACCGTCAACAAGAAAAGATTGACGCCATCGTCGAACGCATCGCGAGTGAAGAGTACGACCTCATCGCGCTTCAAGAAGTCAATCAACATAAAGAGGCCCCACTGATCTACGGAAACATCCGTGAGAACAACTTCGCCCACGTCCTCGTCGAGCGCTTAAAAGAGTTGGACGTCCACTATCACATGACATGGGACTTTGCCCATTATGGATACGATATTTACGAGGAAGGCGTCGCCATCCTGTCGCGCACACCGTTCCTATCAACAGAATCGTTCTTCGTATCGAAGACAATGGACCCAGACAACTACAAGTCTCGTAAGATCGTCAAAGCCATGATTGCAGGCGCAGATGCTCCAACGACCATTTACTCGTGTCATCTCGGATGGTGGCATGATGAAGAGGAGCCGGTGAAACACCAACTCGATGAACTGATTCGTCGCGTCGAGCATGACGACCATGCCCTTCTACTCGGCGACTTCAATAACGATGCCTTCATTCGAGGAGAAGGATACGATTACTTGATGGAGAATGGACTCCAAGATTTGTTCCACCTCGCAACAGAACGTGAAGGCGATGCGACGGTACAAGGGAAAATCGCCGGGTGGGACGAAAACAAAAAATCACTTCGCATTGATTTGATGTTAACGAATGCCCCGATTCACGTTTCTCGCCACGCGGTCGTCTTTGATGGCGAGAACGGACCGATTGTCTCCGACCACGCCGGTGTCGAAGCAACTGTATTTTGGCGCTAATTCGCCTTTTTCTCCTTACTTGGGAGAAAAGGGTTTTTCTTTTGGAGAAAATCTTGTAACGTGATAGAAGACTGATGTCTAACTACTAATGAATGAGATAGAAAGAAGTGTTTGAATATGAAGACAAGCTCGCTCAGTCGAAGCGACTGGACTTTAGTTTTATCCTTATCCTTATTAACCTTCGTTCTCGGAACGAGTGAATTTGTCATCGTCGGGATTTTACCTGATATCGCAAACGGATTATCCATCTCGATCGCGACGGCCGGGAGTCTCGTATCGGCATTCGCCATCAGCTTTGCCGTCGGCACACCAATCACCATGTCCTTGACGAGCCATCTTCCTAAACGCAAATTGATGCTTGGTCTGACCATCCTGTTCACTATCCTTAACTTGTTGAGCAGCCTGGCACCGATGTATGAGTGGTTACTCGTCTTGCGCATGTTGACGGCCGTCGTCACAGGTGTCTTGATTTCACTTGCCATGCTTGTCGCCAGCGAGAGTGTCCCACCGACAAAGCGTGGGGTCGCCGTATCCTTTATTTTTGGTGGATTCACGATGGCGAACGTGTTCGGCGTTCCAATCGGGACATTCATCGGACAACAGGCAGGTTGGGAATCCACATTTATATTAACGACTGCACTCGGTGCAGTCGCCTGGATTGCCATTTACCGCGTCTTGCCGAACCAATTGTCTCAAGAAAAAGCATCACTTCGTGAACAATTGACATTGCTGACGAATCCGCGCATCTTGATCGCATTCCTGATTCCGGCGTTCGGTTTCGGGGCAACGTATGTCGTATATACGTATCTCGTGCCGATTTTAAAAGATGTACTCGGTGTACCGGTCGCTTGGGTCAGTCCGATTTTATTCGCCTACGGATTCATTTCGATTTTCAGTAATATCGCTGCCGGAAAGATTGCTAGTCACAATCCAATCGGACGCTTACGGTTCGTCTTTCTCGTCCAGGCGTTCGTCTTGGCCGCGCTATTCGTGACAACGTCGAATGTGACGCTCGGTCTTCTCAATATCGCACTTATGTCGTTCATGGCAATCTTATTGACGACATCGACTCAGATTTATTTGATCGATTTGGCAGAGAAGTTCAATCCGAATGCCAAAGGTCTCGCCTCGTCACTTATGCCCGTGGCGAGTAATGTCGGGATTGGACTCGGTTCCGCTCTCGGTGGTGTCGTCTATGCGACGAGCCCCATCATGACGCTCGCACTTGTCGGCGGTCTGGTCGCCCTCGTTACAGCCGCGTTGACCGCAGTCAGTTATTCGCTTGATCAACGCTAAAACGTGTGCACCTTCATCGAGGTGCACACGTTTTTTATAACCATTCGAGAATCGCTGATAGGACTTCGTCCAATTGTTCTTTCGATGTGAGCGGGCTTTCCTGATCTCCTTTTTGTGGACCATACATTCCGAAGTTTGCATGATTCCCGCCTTCAATTTGTACGAATTGGCTATCTTCAGGGAGGTCGCTTCGACTCGCCTCGATGTCTTCTGGGACAGCCAATCCATCCAATTCACCGGAAATCGATAGTACACGTAAGTCGCTATCGACCATCGAACTGATCGGATACGAAGCGAGGAAAATGACACCCCCCACTAATTCTTGATGCTCAAGTGCATACCCCGATGCCGCCGAACCTCCGAGTGAATGACCGGCCACAATCCAGCGTTCAATCTCCGGATGTGCCTCGATGATTGGAGCTGCCGCATCGATATCTAAAATGCCTAAATTGAGACGAAGCGATGGAATCGCGACAAAGACACCCTCTTCCGCTAATTGTGTTCCGTAATAGGCATACGCCTCTTTCTCGACTTTCGCCCCTGGATAGAGAATGACGCCGACCTCACTCGTCGTATCTCCAAACTCGAGACGGTTGTCGACCACTTTCCCCTCTTCGGCATACTGTGTCGCTTCATCGGTTGGTCCATACGTGAACTGTGTCCAAATCAAAAAGCCTGCTACCGCGACAACAAGCAACCCTACGACTGAGAGTGCGGCCCACTTGAAGAATTTCTTCATTATATAGCCTCCATTTGCATCCACTTCCTCATAGCGTTACACTAATAAGAAAAAGCATGATCAGGGGGACACCATGACCAGAAGTAATGTAACCACGACGATTCAGTGGTTTATTTTTATTTTAGCTACAAATATTGTACCACCACTCTCCATCGCCGCCTTGTTTGAACTGTCACCAGATGAGACGATGACCTTCATATCCCGCTCACTCTTCATCTTCGCACTCTTTAGCATCATCCAGACGTTGCTCGGACATCGCCTCCCGATACTTGAAGGACCCGCCGGCATTTGGTGGGGCGTCTTCACCTTATACGCATCCATCGGACCCGCCTTATACGGAAGTCAACAAGAGACGTTGCAGGCACTTGGATTTATGTTGTTCTTGAGTGGGATCCTTGGCGTGTTGCTGACCGTCACCGGTATCTTAAGACGCATGCTTGCCCTGTTTACACCTCAAGTACTCGGTGTCTATATGATTTTACTCGTCCTCCAATTGTCAGGAGCCGTCATTAAAGGTGGCTTCGGGGTGACGGAAGACGGAATCAATATCGTTCAAGCCGTCGCAACGGCTGGTCTCGTCTTGTTTGCACTCACGCTTGAACAAAGTCGCTTTAAACAATATGGACTCGTCATGACGCTTTTCGTCGGGTTCGGTTTATTCCACTTGCTCGACCTTGGAAATCCAATCGTCCGCTCAGAATCGTTCTTCCTCGTACCGGAACTTCTTCCCTTCGGAAGTTGGGTGTGGGATTGGAACTTGTTGCCGACGGCTTTCGTTATCACCTTGCTTCTCATGACGAACGTCCTCGCGAACATCAAGTTGATTGAACGTATCGTCAGCTCTCGTGAAAAACGTGAAATCAAAGGGAACGTTCCCGCGTCTGGTGTTGCAAGTGGGGTCAGTCAAATCGTGGCTGGTCTGTTCGGAACACCAGGTCCTGTCGCAATCTCCGGGACGGCCGGATTCCTCTCTTCGACGGAGAGCGTCCAGCGCGCTCCTCACTTGATTGCCCATGCCCTCATGATGGGATTAGCACTCATCGGACCATTCGTCTCGTTGATTGCGAGTATCCCAGCCGCTGTCGGCTATGCGATCGTGACACCACTTATCGCAACGATGATCATCATCGGAATCAATGAGGCTGCCTTCGAATTAAAACAATCGACGGCTTCTCTTACGGTCGGTCTCCCGCTCGTCATCGGTGCCGGGGCGATGCTCTTGCCACCTGGTTCGATGAATGATTTGCCGCCGCTCCTTGCGACCGTCTTCTCAAACGGACTCGTCCTCGGAACGATCGTCGCTTTGACGACAGCTATCTTAAGTAAAATCAAGGATTGAAAAAAGAACTGACCATAATAACGGTCAGTTCTTTTCACGTACATGCATATGATAACGGGCATCGTGCGGTAACACGGCGCCTTCTTCTTGTTCAAAATGCGCACGGTCTTTCCAGTATCGCACCCCTGACAACGTATCACGGTAAAGAGCACGCTGTAGCGCCTGTTTCGCCGTGACAGCTGTGCCGTCATCATTTTTCAACTCGAGCCCCATCAACTTATAGCCAATGGTTTGTCCGCCTCGACTCATTTGGCAAGCTTCCATCGCGTATGTGAGCAGTGTCGGTGTGACGACTGCATGCACGAACTCGCTCTTCACTTTCTTGCGCACGAGTTGCTCCACGCCATAGCTGACGAGCCCTGCGATGACACTGTCAATTAAGACCGCTTTCGTTCGTTTCTTCGTCAATGGATTCATCGGCTCATCCTCTGCATCATACCCGACGTCAACACTTCGATTCCTTCGCCTTCTTCAGACGCCATGATCAACGCACGTGCGACATGCAGCGCTTGAATCGGTGCGACTTCTGGTGCCTTTTCCACCAGCAGCGACTGGAACGGGCGACTGATGACCTCAGCCGCTTTTTCCCCGAGTCGGAATGAATCACGCTCGCCGAGTAACAACGAAGGACGCGCGATAATGAGATGATCGAAGTTGAAGATGCGCAATCCGTTTTCAAGCTCCCCTTTTACCTGGTTGTAAAAGAAAGAAGAACGTAATGATGCGCCTTGTGCCGATACGACCGCATAGCGTGTCGCACCATGTGCCTTGGCGATACGAGCGACTTCAAGCGGCAGCTCTAAATCGACTTGTTTGAATGCTTCTTGTGAGCCAGCGACCGCAATCGTTGTGCCGAGTGCACAATACACGTCATCGATGTGTGGAAGTGCCGCATCCATCTCCTCGAATCCGACGACCTCGTGTAGTTTCGGATGACTCCATCGCTTCGAGCGACGGACGACAATCCAGACCGACTCATAACGGTCACTCTCTAACAACTGTTCCACCAATTCGCGACCAATCAAGCCGGTCGCGCCTACGACAAGTGCAGTTTTCCCCATTCGTGACTCCTCCTAGACTACTATTTCCTTCAGTCTAGCTGACTTGTCGTTCTTCGGCAATAATCGCCGCGGGACGGAAGCGGTCCATCATACGGAAAAATCCGTTCAACAGGAGCGCTGTGAACGAACCTGCCACGATGGCACTATCTGTGAACAATTGAAGCCATTCCGGCATGTTGGCGACAATCGCCGGGTTAGCGGTGATGCCGAGTCCGACACCAATCGAGAGTGCGATCGTAATCAAATTCTCGTTTTTCGAAAAATCGACCTGACTCAGAATTCGAATGCCGGAAGCGGCGACCGTTCCGAACATGACGAGCATCGCTCCACCTAACACAGGCTTTGGAATCAATGTCGTGAATGTGGCGACTTTCGGAAGGAATCCGAGCAAGATGAGTAACCCACCTGTCCAGAAGATGACACGGCGCGATTTTACACCTGACAATTGAACAAGTCCGACATTTTGACTGAACGTCGTGTATGGGAAGCTGTTGAAAATTCCTCCGAGAATCGTTGCGACGCCTTCCGCACGATACCCTTTCGTCAATTCTTTTGCACCGATCGGTTTTTTCGTGATATCGCTGAGCGCCAAGAATACACCTGTCGATTCAATCATCGAAATAATGGCGACGAGCGTCATGACGAGGATGGCAGACACATCGAATGTCGGCATCCCAAAGTAGAACGGTTGAACCATTTGGAACCATCCCGCTTCACGGACAGGACTGAAGTCCACGAGACCGAGCGAAGCAGCAACCCCTGTTCCGATGAGGACGGCAAAGAGGACAGCAGCGGCGCGGGTGAAGACAGTACCAACACGGTTCAAAATGAGAATGAGTAAAATCGTCAAACCACCTAATCCGAGATTCTGCATCGATGCGAATCCAGGCTCACCTGGCATCCCGCCACCGATGTCATTGATGGCGACCGGAATCAGTGAGAGACCGATGATCGTCACGACCGAACCGAGGACGACCGGCGGGAAGAAACGTGCGAGCTTCCCGACAAATCCGGAAATGAGGATGACGATGAACCCACTGGCAATCAAAGCGCCATAAATGGCCGTAATCCCATTTGAGCTTCCGATGGCGATCATCGGACCGACCGCCGTGAACGTACATCCGAGGACGACTGGCAATCCGACACCCGTGAAGCGTGTCGTCCATACTTGTAAAAGCGTCGCCACCCCACACATGAATAAATCAATTGCCACGAGATAGGCGAGCTCGGTTGGACCAAGTCCGATGGCACCACCGACGATGAGCGGGACGATGGCTGCTCCCGTGTACATGGCGAGCAGATGCTGAAACCCGAGACTTGCCGTCTTAAATGTATTCATCGAACGACCTCCACGAATGAGATGTGGTCTTTCTCTAATTTCGCGATACGTGCCAACGATTCGACGCGATAACCACGCTCAATCAGTTTATCGCGGCCTGGTTGGAACGATTTTTCGATGACGATTCCAACACCTGCGACTTCTGCACCTGCCGCTTCGACGAGTTGTGTCAGTCCGAGCGCCGCTTCCCCGTTCGCGAGGAAGTCATCGATGACGAGAACGCGTTCGCCTGGTAAGACGAAACGTCGGCTCAAGCTGATGCGGTTCGTCTCCTGTTTCGTGAACGAATAAACATCCGCTTCGACGAGGTCGTCTTGGAGCGTCAGCGATTTCCGCTTACGCGCGAATACGAACGGGATGCCCATCTCAAGCGCCGTCATCATCGCTGGCGCAATCCCGCTCGATTCGAGTGTGACGATTCGGTCTATTTGAGCGTCTTTGAAGCGTTCTGCGAACTCTTTGCCGATGGCTTGCATGAGCACGGGGTCGACTTGATGATTCAAGAAGGCGTCAACTTTCAACACTTGGTCGGATAAGGCCCGACCCTCTTCACGGATTTTGTCTTCTAACTGCTTCATTGTTGTTCCCTCCATTAAAAAATGCGATTCGTCACCCCTCATCGGGAGGCAACGAACCGCATGGAAATCAACGACAGCATACGACAAGCGCCACCCGTAGTCGAACCATTTACGGTAGTTCGGTAGAGACTTGCGGACCATATTTCCGCTGATATACGAGTGCGAATCTATTTATATAAGATAAACTTTATTGTAGACGAGCTGACGAGAAATGCAATAGGTTGGAATCAAACGGTGAAATGTTCGATTTTTCTGAAACTGCTGTATACTGTATGTATTGGATATGAGAGAGGAGCCTTGCCCTTATGAAGTTATTCGTATTAGGCGCAACCGGTCGGACCGGACATCAATTCATCGACCAAGCCATCGAGCACGGTCATGACGTCACCGCGTTCGTACGTGAACAGAAAAAGTTGATTCGGACCCCACAACTTGAAATCATCGAAGGCGACTTATATGACATCGATGCGTTAACAGAAGCGATGCATGGTCATGATGCGGTCATCAGCTGTCTCGGAACGGATTTGAGCAATCCGGACTTTTTAGCGAGTGTCACGGACAAGCTCGTCCCTGCGATGAAGACGAATGGCATCTCACGCGTCGTCTATTTGGCCTCAGCTGGAATCGACAATGAGATACCGGGACTTGCAGGGAAAGCCATTACGTTCATGCTCCGAAAACCGCTCCGTGATCATCGGGCAGCCGTGGACCTGTGGCGCAACTCGTCATTCGATTATACGATTGTACGACCGATGCAATTGACGGACGGTCCTCGCACCTCGACTTATCGTACGGCCATCGATGAGGTACCGGATAACGGGAAACACATCTCACGGGCAGATGTCGCCCAGTTCATGCTTCACGCCATCGAAGAGAATGAACATGTACGGGAGTCAGTCGGACTGGCGTACTAATTTGATTGGATTCATGCTACAATATCGGGTAGTTTACTTTGAAAGGAACGAAAACGAATTATGAGTATATTAACGGTACAAAACTTGAGCCACGGCTTTGGTGACCGCGCTATTTTGAACGATGTCTCTTTCCGCCTCTTAAAGGGGGAACACATCGGTCTCGTCGGAGCGAACGGTGAAGGAAAATCAACGTTCATGAACATCATCACACGCAAACTGCAACCGGATGAAGGGAAAATCGAATGGGCGAAAAATGTCCGTGTCGGTTACCTCGATCAACATGCGGTGCTCGAGCGCGGGATGACGATTCGTGACGTCTTAAAAGGTGCTTTCCAATACTTGATTGACATGGAGACGCGCATCGGCGAACTCTACATGGAGATGGGTGACGCGACACCTGAACAGATGGAAGACATGCTCGCTGAAGTCGGTGAACTTCAAGAGACGCTCGACTCGAACGACTTTTATATCATCGATGCGAAAGTAGAAGAAGTCGCACGCGGTCTCGGTATTTTAGATGTCGGTCTCGACCGGGACGTCACGGACTTGTCAGGTGGGCAGCGTACGAAAGTATTGCTTGCGAAGTTGCTTCTCGAGAAGCCAGATATCTTGCTCCTCGATGAGCCGACCAACTATTTGGATGAAGTTCATATCGAGTGGTTGAAACGCTACCTCCAAAACTATGACAATGCCTTCATTTTGATCTCACACGATATCCCGTTCTTAAATAGTGTCATCAACTTGGTCTACCATATGGAGAACCAAGAGTTGAACCGCTACGTCGGAGACTATGACAAGTTCATGGAAGTGTACGAGATGAAACGCTCGCAGCTTGAAGCAGCCTATAAGCGTCAACAAGCTGAGATTGCCGACTTGAAAGATTTCGTCGCCCGGAACAAGGCGCGCGTCTCGACACGAAACATGGCGATGTCACGTCAGAAGAAACTCGATAAGATGGATGTCATCGAATTGAGTGCAGAGCGTCCGAAACCGGAATTCCGCTTCCTGCAGGCCCGTACATCGGGACGACTCATCTTTGATGCCAAAGGTCTCGTCATCGGATACGACGAGCCGCTCTCACGTCCGCTCGACCTTCAGATGGAGCGCGGTCAAAAGATTGCCCTCGTCGGAGCGAACGGAATCGGGAAGACGACGCTCTTAAAGAGCTTGCTTGGATTGATCAATCCGCTTGAAGGAACCGTTGAGCGCGGTGAGTTTCTGGAGATGGGTTACTTCGAACAAGAAGCAGCAACGAGCAACAACACATGTATCGAAGAGATTTGGAGCGAGTTCCCATCACTCAACCAACAACAAGTACGCGCGATGCTCGCGAAGTGCGGACTCATGACGAAACACATCGAAAGTAAGATCTCCGTCCTCAGTGGTGGTGAAAAAGCGAAAGTTCGTCTTTGTAAACTCCTCAACAACGAAACAAACCTTCTCTTACTCGATGAGCCGACGAACCACTTGGACGTCGATGCGAAGGAAGAGTTGAAGCGTGCGTTGAAAGAGTACAAAGGAAGTGTCCTCCTCATCAGTCACGAACCAGAATTCTATGAGGATATCGTCACAGACGTCTGGAACTGTGAGTCGTGGACGACGAAAGTATTCTAATTCAGTAAAGGACGTGTCGTATGGCGACCCCAATTCAAACGAATGAACGGATTATTTTGTATGATATTATCCGAGGGTTTGCCCTCTGCGGCATTTTCCTCGTCAATATCCCGAGTATGCTCGGGAGCGACTGGATATTCGGTCGCCCCGATTATTATGGGAGCGACTTGTTTGTCCGCACGCTCTTTGACTTGTTCGTGCAGACGAAGTTTTATACGATTTTCTCCCTTTTATTCGGGATCGGCTTTTCGATTTTCCTCGAGCGTTCTTACGCTCGGGGCGAATCGGTCAGTCGTTACATACGCCGGATTTTGATTCTCTTCTTGTTCGGTCTCGCACACTTGGCGATTTGGTCAGGTGATATCCTCCATACGTACGCGATGTGGGGCTTATTGCTTCCCCTTTTCTATAAGTTGAGCAACCGTGCCATTCTGACGTGGGCATGGAGCTTGTTAATCGGCAGTATCCTTCTGTTGTATGGAACTTCCGCGTTGAGTGAATGGCGCATGGGTGGAAGTTATTATGGCGGCATCCCGTTCCCCGATGTATTCAATCAAGGCTTCGGTGCCTGGTTCGATTATCGATATTCCATCGAAATCTTTAACGCCTTCTCCAACTCGTTCGCGGTCGGTTTCGAGATTCTCAGTCTATTCTTATTCGGACTGTATATCGGACGTGAACGAAAACTTCTGACGTGGCGTTTAGAAAGCTTGATGCGTACGGCCATCATCTGTGCCGTCCTCGCCCTTCCATTCTTCGGCGTGATCATTTGGCATCATTACGGTGAAGGGTATCCATACTTCTGGCTGAACTTGTTCGCCGTCTTGATTTCCGGGAAGTTACTCGCCACGACTTACGTCTGTCTGTTCACGGTAGCCGTTCGTAAAGGTCGTACGTTCGCGCCGCTTCAAGCGCTCGGACGGATGGCACTCACGAATTATTTGACGCATACGCTGATCGTGTTCTTACCGGTGATCGCACTCGGTGCATACGGGGCGCTCTCTTTAACCGAAGGGTTATTCCTCAGTATCGCAATCTTGATTGTCCAGGCATTCTTCTCGATGTGGTGGCTGAAGAATCACCGTTACGGACCATTTGAGAAGCTATGGCGCTTAGGGACGTATGGAAGACAAACAAAATCATCCTAAGATCGGACTTCATCGTCCGGTCTTTTTTTGTACAGGTAGGAAATCCCAGATTCACATGCTATTCTGATGAAGGAAAACGCTTGCACGAATAAGGAGGAACGTATGTCACAGACAGCCATCGAGGTCCGCGATCTCGTGAAACACTATCAAATTTTAGAACGTGATGCCGGCTTAAAAGGCGCCATTAAAGCCCTATTTTCAAGAAAGTATCGTATCAAAGAAGCCGTGAAAGGAATCGACTTGTCCATCGCTCCAGGCGAACGCGTTGGATACATCGGCTTTAACGGTGCTGGAAAATCGACAACGATTAAAATGCTTGCCGGCGTCCTTCGTCCGGATGCCGGATCCGTCCGTGTCTTTGGCATCGATCCACACGAAAACCGAATCCAAAACGCCCGTCAAATCGGAGCGGTCTTTGGTCAACGGACGCAATTGTTTTGGGATATTCCTGTTCGGGAGTCATTCGACTTACTTCGGGAAATCTATGAAGTGCCGCGTTCAGAGTTCGAGGAAACCATTGCCTGGTTTATCGAACAACTCCAGCTGGAACCTCTTCTCGACGTGCCTGTCCGTCAATTATCACTCGGACAAAAAATGCGATGTGAGCTCGCAGCGGCCTTCTTGCACCGTCCTCGTGTCGTGTATTTGGATGAGCCGACAATCGGTCTCGATATTGACATTAAAGAGACGATTCGGGCGTTCATTCGGGAAATCAGTGATGCTTGGGGCACGACGGTCATTTTGACGACACACGATATGCAGGATATCGAAGAAGTGTGTGATCGAGTCATCGTCCTGGATGAGGGACGAATCATTTATGATGACCGCATTGAGACGCTCAAGCAGACGTTCAACAATGAACGCACGCTTGAAATCACACTCGACGAAGGAACGACATTCGTCATTCCGCCATCGGTGACAGGACTCGTCACGGAACTCGCTTCAGAGACAGATTCGATTCAACTGGCATTTAACCACCATGAGATTTCAAGCGGACAGTTGATTCGTGAAATCGTGAACTGCAATCAAGTGAAAGACTTATCCGTTGTCGTACCGAAAATGGAGACGTTAATCCGAAACCTTTATCAGCCTGAGGTGAGCGCATGAGGCTTCAAAAATATGTAGCGCTCGCCGCCTCACAAATCAAAGTCGATATGGCCTATACGGCTTGGTACTGGGCGAGCATGTTCTCGGTGACGATGCGCCTGTTCATTTTATATTTCTTTTGGCAAGCGGTTTACGAAAATAAGACCGATGTATCAGGCATCTCGCTTTCAATGATGTTGACGTATGCAGTACTTGCGACGATGCTCGATCAATTCCGTGGCGGTGCCGGACGTGAACTTGCTCACCTCATCAAACACGGTGGTGTCGCCGTCGAACTGCTCCGCCCCTATCATTTACTGGATAAGTTACTCGCTCAAGATATCGGGACGAAAACGTCGACATTTTTCCGATCGACACTGCCGCTCCTCGTCATTGCGATGCTGTTTATCGGGGTTGACCCTCCGACGTCCCTCGAGAGTGTGTTCGCCTTCTCAATCAGCGTCGTACTCGCGATTCTACTTGCGACACTGATTGATTTGCTCGTCGGCGTGTTGTCCTTTTATACGGTGAACGTATGGGGACTTTCTGTTTTACAGGAGGCGATCATTACCATCATGTCCGGGGCAATCATCCCGCTGACACTCTTCCCTGACTGGTTCCAGACGATCAGCTTGTATTTACCGTTCGCCTCACTCGTCTATGTGCCCGTCGCCATCTATACAGGTGACATACAAGCATCCGGTATATGGCCGTCGATTCTGATTCAACTTGCGTGGGTCGGGGCCTTCTTTCTATTTGTACGACTCTTATTCGCGTATGCGGTTCGGAAAGTGACGGTGTTTGGCGGATGAAACGATATGCGAAACTATATTGGCTCTATGCCAAAAATCACTTCAAAGTGATGATGGAATATCGGATGGATTTCTTGATTGGCGTGTTATCGGTCTTCGGTCAACAATTTGCCGCCCTCTTCTTTTTATCGATTGTCTTTCAGCATATCGAATCGCTGAACGGCTGGAGCTTTTACGAGATTTTGTTCATCTATGGCATCGCGTTTTTAGGTCGGGCTGTCCATCATATCTTTTTTGATAATCTTTGGACGATTGGCTGGCAGTACATCCGTACGGGAAACTTGGACCGTATTCTAATGCGTCCCGTGAATCCGCTGTTCCAAATCGTCGCGGAGCGGGTTCAGCAAGACGGATTCGGTCAACTCTTGATTGGGGGGAGCGTACTCTGGCTCGCATCGAACGAACTCGGGATGTCGTGGAGTGTGATGGACGTGATTGTCCTTCTCATCATGGTCCTCGCGAGCGGCATGATTTATATCGCAGTCAACTTGTTCTTTGCGACGTTCTCGTTTTGGATGATTGACAGTTTGCCCGTCGTGTTCGCCGTATTCAGTTTGAGTGATTTCGCCCGTTACCCGATGACGATTTACTCGAAGGTGATCATGTTCGTCTTAACGTACATTATCCCGTTCGGCTTCACGGCATTTTATCCGGCGATGTACTTCTTTGAAGGACGTGGGTTCACCATGTTTGCACTAGCAACCCCGCTTGTCGCAATCCTCTCACTCGTCATCGCCTATCGATTTTGGTTGTTTGGACTGCGTGCTTTTGCAAGTACAGGTTCTTAATGAGGAAAGGGTGAGTGGATGAAGATTGTTCAACAGTGGAATCAGGAAGATCGCGAATATATTCGACAGCGATTGATTGAATATAATGCATCTCAATTACCGGATGAAGTGAAGCACCCCGTCGAACATGTGAGTTTCATCGTTCGAGATGACGACGATCAGATTGTCGGTGGGGTGACTGGTACGGTGTTTTGGTACACGATGCACATTCATTTCTTATGGGTGGACGAACAGCTTCGGGGAGAAGGATATGGAACGAAATTGATGAAGCGTATTGAACAGTGCGCCATCGAGCATCAGTGCGGTCTCATACAACTCGACACGTTCAGTTTCCAGGCACCTGACTTTTATATCGGGCTCGGTTATGAAGTCGTTGGGGTGATCGAGCACCACCCGACAGTAGAGCATCAACAATATTATTTGAAAAAGACTCTTCTCAAACAAAATTAAAACTGCAGACGTATGAACGTCTGCAGTTCCGCTCGAGGCCACGGCTTCGAGTTTTTATTTTGTCGCCGCTTCCGTTAAGAATGGCACGATTTGCTTCTTACGTGAGACGACACCCGGAAGTGTCGCCAATCCGTTTTGGAGCGTCACGTTAAACGCTTGCTCGAAGAGTTCTGGTTTTGGTCCAACAACGATGGTTTCTGAATCGTTCGTCAAAATGTTCGTGATGGCGAATACGAACAAGTCTAAGTTTTTCGCTGCAACCGTGTTGGTAATCGCCGCTTCGACTTCCGCTTTACGGTTCAAGACATCATTCGCATCGACCGTGTTCACTTGCGCGATCTCGACACGATAGTCGCCCATCGCGAATTCTTTCGCATCGAGTGAGATGAGTTCTTCAATCGTTTTTTGGCTAAGGTCTGCACCGGCTTTGAGCATCTCAAGCCCGTATGCTTCTGCATCGACACCAGCAATCTCAGCAAGTTCTTTCGCTGCTTTGATATCCTCGTCCGTACATGTCGGTGATTTGAAGAGAAGTGAGTCCGAGATGATGGCTGAAAGCATCAAACCGGCCATGTCCGCTGCGATTTCAACACCGTGCTCTTTATACAACTTCAATAAAATTGTCGCTGTACATCCGACTGGCTCGGCACGATAGTAGAGCGGGTCTGCCGTTTGGAAGTTCGCGATGCGGTGGTGATCGATGACTTCAAGGATCCGCACGTCTTCGATGCCGTCTGCACTTTGCTGGAACTCGTTGTGGTCGACTAAGATGACTTCTTCTGCTTCACCTTTTACGCTTTCAATCAAACGTGGTGCTTTTACGCGGAAGTGATCGAGTGCATATTGCGTTTCCCCGTTCACTTCGCCAAGACGGACCGCTTCTGCGTCCATCCCTAATTTCTTTTTCAACTCGGCATAGGCGAGCGCTGATGTGATCGTATCGGTATCTGGATTTTTATGTCCGAAGACTAGTACTGTACTCATATCTCATTCTCCTCACTAAATAGTTTTCCCTTATCCATTATAACGTCCACGGCATTTCTTTCAATTCCCCAAACAAAAAGAGCCGTTTCGGCTCTTAAGATTGTTCGTCTTCATCTGTCTCCTCGAGGTCGGAATGATTTCCTTTTGAATCTTCTTCGTGGGAGATATCCGGTTGATCTCGTTTCAACTTCTCTTTTTCTTCTTGTTCACGCTTTTCTTTGTCTGACATATCGTGTCATCCTTTCGAAAATCCGACTTGTCGTAATCTGTTCCCCAAGCCAGATTTCGTCAAACGACATTTCATCAAACGTAAACAAACTGAAACGTCAGGCTTGAACGAAGACGATTTCTTCTCCGCGAAGTTCGACTTTCACGTCTTGTCCTTGGAACAACCACTCATCTTGTTCCGCCACGACGAAACGAATGCCGTCTTCTTCGGTCTCAACAGCCGCATTGTTCACGTCTTCTGTGATGACTCCCACGGAGAAACCGTGCGTCAAGTCTGTCGAGCCCCCGTATTTTGCAAACAAACGAACCGTTTGACCCGCTTCGACTTCCATTTCTTCTTTAAACCATTGGAGCGCTTCTTCTGTTACTTGAATCTTCATCACATTTCCTCCTCTCGACTACTTCTTTCATTCTAAACGTTTCAAAAGAGTCGAGCGAGGATGTTGCCTAAAGTGTCATTCCCGCTTGATAGCTGACGGTCATCCCGTGAATCTCTGGAATGGCTCCGTTCATTTCAGCGAGCGTCGTTTCAAACAGTTGACGACCAATCTGTTCATTCGGAGAAAGCATCGTCGACAGTCCGAATGCCCGACTAATCGGATGTCCGTCAAACCCTAGCATGGCGACTTCCTCAGGAATGGAGATGTTCCGTCGTTGCATCTCCCCCAAAAATCCAAGAGCGACATAATCAGACGAGAAAAAGAGCGCTCGAGGACGCTCTTTTTGAGAGAGGAACGTTTCTGCTAACCGAATACCGTCCTCACTCGTCAAATAACCGGTCCAAATCCATTGCTCACGCGCATGCGCTACTTCATCGAAATAGGCTTGCTGACGCGCAAGGGAGCTCGGACTATGGCTTCTTGACAAGATGATTCCAATCTCTTCATATCCATGCTCCTGTAGCACATGAATACCTGACACGAACGATGCATAATGGTCGACATGGATGGATGAGATCGTCTCCGGTGCGCCGACGGTCGCTACGGCAATCGGTCCGTATGCACGATACGTCTCCATTTCCTTAAAGGACATTTCGTGCGACAAGACGATCGCCCCATCGACTTCGCGATGCTTCAATAAATCGAGTGCTTGTCGCTCCTCACTCAGCTTATACTCCGTCTGCCACATGACGAGTCGATAATCGTGCTCGAGGGCCGCTTTCGCAAGCCCGTTGACGAAGAGACCGTAATACGGATGATCCATATAAGGTAAGATGACGACGACGCGTTGTGTTTTCCCCGTCGACAACGTCAACGCCTGTTGATTTCGCAAATACCCGAGTTCTTTCATCGCCGCATGGACACGGGTCCGTTTTTCCTTCGATACATACGGATGCTCGTTCAACACGCGCGAGACCGTCGTCACCGATACGTCAGCGTGCTTCGCGATATCTCGAATGTTTGCCATTCGCCCCACCTCAACTTGTCAGTCTTTGCATATAGTGTACCCACTCTGCTTGCTGACTGTCACCTCTTTCGACGACTTGACTTCGAATCGCTTGAACGAGACGGAAGCGCTCCTCTAACGGTAAGTGAAGAAACTCTTCCTGGAAACGGGTACACAACATTTTTCCAAACGGCGTATACAACTGATTGATGACGAGTTCGTATACGATTCCACTGCACCATGTCTTCCACGTTGTCGGTTTCATATCGGTTCCCCTCCCTTTGTCTATACCGTATCTTCTGAAACGCGTTTCAGAGCAAGGTCTTTTTTGAAAAAAGTTTATTTCCGAACATTATTTATTGGTAACTTTCATTTTTCATGTTTTTTACTCAAAACAATTGACGGGAATCAAACATTTTTGTATAGTCATCAAGTTGATAACGTTAATTTATACATTTTTCTCAATTAATGTTCGGAAATAGGCCGAAATAAGGAGTTTTATCGATGAATATTTTTCAATTGAAACAACATGGTACGAATGTTAAACAAGAAGTGACAGCCGGAATCACAACGTTCGTGACGATGGCGTACATCTCTGTCGTCAACCCGGCGATTCTATCTGACGCAGGAATCCCGTTCGCTCAAGCTTTCACAGCGACGATCATCGCCATCCTCATCGGAACAGGCTTAATGGCATTTTATGCGAACTTGCCGATTGCTGTGGCACCCGGGATGGGTCTCAACGCTTTCTTCGCTTACACGCTCGTCGCCCAAGAACAAATCGCACCATCCGCCGCACTCGGCGTCGTCTTCGTCTCGTCCGTCTTCTTTTTAATCTTGTCGCTTTCTCCGATTCGGACAAAACTGATTCAGGCGATCCCGACTTCGTTGAAACATGCGATCACGACCGGAATCGGTCTCTTCATCGCTTCGCTCGGATTGAAGTTATCGGGATTAATCGTCGCAGATGAGGCAAACTTGGTGCGTCTCGGTGACGTATCCTCACCAGAAGTGTTACTCGTACTCGGTGGTTTAATCGTCTCGGCACTTCTCTTCTCGCGCAATGTCCCCGGTTCGTTATTGATCGGGATGGTACTCACTGGAATCGTGGCTTACTTCATGGACATCTTACAAATCAACGGTGTCACGGCAATGCCGACACTTCCAGAAGGACTCATGGTCAACCCGGTAACAGCATTTAGTGATGTCATTCAATATGGATTATTCGGTGCAGTCCTCTCGTTCTTCCTCGTCACATTGTTCGATACGACAGGTACACTTGTCGGTGTCGGGAAACAAGCTGGTCTCTTAAAAGAAGACGGAACGATTGAAAATGGTCACCGTGCACTCTTTGCCGACTCACTTGCCACAATGGGTGGTTCACTCGTCGGGACGAGTCCTTCGACGGCATACATCGAGTCTGCAGCCGGTGTCGCACAAGGTGGACGTACGGGTCTCACAACGGCCGTCGTCGCTGGTTTGTTCGGATTGACGCTCTTCTTCAGCCCGCTCATCGGTGCCATCTCTGGCGTTGCGGCGATCACAGCTCCTGCACTTATCATCGTCGGGGCGCTCATGTTGACGAACGTCCGTTATATCGACTGGAGCGACTTTAGCGAATACTTCCCGGCCTTCATGACGATTTTGATCATGCCGCTTTCAGGAAGTATCGAACGTGGGATCGCATTCGGGTTCATCTTGTACCCGATCTTCAAAGCGATGAACAAAGAGACGGTTCACCCGCTCATATACTTGTTCGGCGCACTTTTCATCTTGGAAATGTTCTTCCTATAATTTAGATACAAGACCCTCGTCATGTGACGAGGGTCTTTTTCTGTTATACGTAGCGGAATGCTGTTTTATATCAGACTACGGATGAATTATCATTCAGTGAGATACGTTATCAATTAGACAGGATTTTACAAATTAATCAGTTTTCCTCCCCATTTTCCTGTCACTTTCCTACGTATTATGAAATAATGACGGTGAAATCGCTATCATGAGAAGAAAGAAGGAATGGCTATGCCGAATGTAGCTTTATTCGTCACTTGTTTATCAGATACGTTGTTTCCATCCGTCGGACAAGCGACAGTCGAACTGCTCGAACATTTAGGGTGTGAGGTGACGTTCCCTTTTGAACAGACGTGTTGTGGGCAACCTGCTTATAACAGCGGCTATCATGAGGAAACGAAAAAAATCGCTAAACACATGATTGAAACGTTCGAACAAGCAGATGCGGAATATATTGTCGGACCATCGGGGTCATGTGTCATGATGATGCGCGACTATCCGCATTTGTTCCAAGGTGATCCGGTATGGGGTCCTCGGGCAGAGGCACATGCCGCCAAAACGTTTGAGCTGACGCAGTTCATCGTCGATGTGCTCGAAGTCACTGATGTCGGCGCCAAATTCCCCGCCAAAGCGACCTATCATGCGTCTTGTCATATGACCCGCCTTCTTGGAATTGAAGCGGCGCCTGGAAAGTTGCTAGGAAACGTCGATGGACTGACGATGGTTCCCCTTGCGAACGTACATAACTGTTGCGGGTTCGGCGGGACGTTCTCCGTCAAGATGCCGGACGTGTCAGTGCAGATGGTGGATGAGAAAGTCGAATCGATTTTACAGTCCGGTGCAGACGTTTTGATTGGGGCAGATGCATCGTGTCTGATGAACATCGGCGGACGCCTTCATAAACAGGGGCATCCGATTAAAGTGATGCATATTGCCGAAGTCTTGAACGAAGGAGTGAAGCAAGCATGAGCATGGGGATTCGGTTAGATGAGAAGTTTCAGGACCGTCGCAAGGACGGGATTGAGGATGCGTTCATGCGGCAAGCCGTCAGTTCAGCTCAAAACCGGCTGCGGGATGGACGGTTGGATGCTGCGGGTGAACTCGGAGACTGGGAAGCGTTCCGTGACCACTCGGAAGAGATTCGTCAACACGTGCTCGAGCATCTCGACTATTACTTGTATCAATTGAGCGAGAATGTCTCAAAACGAGGTGGGAGCGTCTTCTTCGCAGAGACGCCAAAAGAAGCGAACCGTTACATTCGGGAAGTCGTTCGTTCGAAACAAGCCAAACATGTCGTGAAATCAAAATCGATGGTCACAGAAGAGATCGGTTTGAACGAGGCGCTTCAGGAAGAAGGATGTACCGTCGTCGAGTCCGACCTTGGGGAATGGATTTTACAACTCGACGAAGATCCACCGTCTCACATCGTCGCCCCCGCCCTGCACAAAGACCGCAACGCTGTTCATGAGACGTTCACCGCTCACGGCTATGCCGGTTCAAACGATCCGACTGAACTCGGGCGCTATGCACGAAAAGAACTACGAAAAGACTTTTTAAAGGCAGAAGTCGGCATCACCGGCTGTAATTTTGCCATTGCAGAGAGTGGAGCCGTCGGGCTTGTGACCAATGAAGGGAATGGACGCATGGTGACGTCACTTCCTGACACGGTCATCTCTGTCATGGGGATGGAACGCGTTGTCCCTTCTTATGAAGAGTTCGAAGTACTCGTCAATATGCTTTGTCGAAGCGCGGTCGGTCAACGCCTCACGTCATACATCACGACATTCGCCGGGACGCGCGCGGTCGGTGAAGTCGATGGTCCTGAGGAATTCCACCTTGTCATCGTCGACAATAAGCGTTCTGGCATTCTCGGTACACAGTTCCAATCGGTCCTGCAATGCATCCGTTGCGCGGCCTGTATCAACGTCTGTCCTGTCTATCGTCACATCGGCGGTCATGCGTACGGTTCAATCTATCCTGGTCCGATTGGTGCCGTCTTAGCCCCACTCCTAGATGGATACGAGAACTATAAAGAACTTCCTTATGCGTCGAGTCTTTGTGGTGCCTGTACAGAGGCATGCCCCGTGAAGATTCCGTTACACGAGCTGTTGATTGAACACCGCCGCGTCATCGTAGAGGAAAAGAAACAATCACCTTTCGTGGAACGGATTGCGATGAAAGGTTTTGCCGTCACAGCATCAAGTCCGTTCTTATTCGAAGCAGCGGAACATGTCGCACCGTTTACGACATCACCGTTCGCCACATCCGGTCAGATCGAAAAAGGACTGCCGGCTTGGACGGACTCGAAAGACTTGCCGCAACCGAATAAACAAACTGTCCGAGATTGGTTCAAGAAACGGGGGAACGCCTGATGAATCCTGGTACAATCACAAACCGTGAAGACTTTTTACAACGCATCGCCAAACAGCTCGGGCGTGAGGTCGACCTCACCCCACCGAAACGCGAGTACAAACATCGCCCACAAGACGACGTGTTAAAAGATGCGAGCGAAGAAGAGCTACTCGAGACGTTTCGCATGGTCGCGACACGAATCCATACTGATTTGGTGGAATGTGAATCTGCGAATCTCGATGATACGCTCCGTCTCTTGATTGAACGTTACGAAGGAACACGGATCCTCGCGGAAAACGATGACCGAATTTCCGCTTGGGCTCCCTCCACGAGTGAGACGTTCGCATGGTGGGATTCGACAAAGCCGGACACGAGCCGAGAGCTCGCCGCACGTGCCGACATCGGCATCACGATCGCAGATGCAGCGTTTGCGGAAAGTGCAACAATCGTCCAATATGCGAAGCCGGGAAAATCACGGACGATCAGTCTGTTACCGCAAGACCATATTGCGATCATCCCGAAATCTGTCCTTGTTCCACGTATGACGCAAACGGCACAACAGCTTGCCGCACTCGATCGAGATGGTCTCCATTCCCCGAACGGTGTCAATTTCATCTCCGGTCCGTCGAATTCGGCCGACATCGAAATGAACCTCATCGTCGGTGTTCATGGTCCTGTTCGAGTCGCCTATGTGTTGGTACATGATCTATAAGTATAGCCCCTCCATCGATGGAGGGGCTACGTTTATCCTGATACCGTGACGCTTCCGTTTGAGCTTGTTAGTTTCACTTCAATGGATCCTTCACCGAACACGCACTCTTTCGACCGTTCTCCGAACACATTGACTTTTCCATTCCGTGACTTTGCCCGAATCGTCACATCTTCCGGACGTTCATCCACGTGCAAGTCAATCTTTCCGTTGTTTGTCTTCAAACGAATCGGTGCTTGAATCGATTGAACGAGGCAGTCAATCCGGCCGTTCGACGTCTTGGCATCAATGGCTCCTGTGACGTGATCAACATCGATTCGACCGTTCGAGGAATGGATATTGATGCGCTCTAGCCGAGAGTGCTTCGCTTCAACACGACCGTTTGAGGAATGAAGCTCCCAATCGTGACCATGACAGTCTGATGCGAGCACTTTCCCGTTCGATGTGCGAAGTTCGCCATGACGTGCTTGAATGTGATGTGCGATGATTCGCCCATTCTCGCTCTCTACGAGTAAACGTTCCGCTTGAAGATCTTGTACATCACTCGAACCGTGACGATTCTTCAATTGAATTTGATGATAGGCGTGATGAGGTAGCTCGACCCGAAGGACCGGTGCTTTTGACCCAAACCACGAAAACAAATCAGACAGACCGAAACGACGTTCGGATTCAATCCGAATTTCTAACGTGTCCCCGACGATATCCATGACAACCCCATGGTCGGTCTCTGTTTCAAGTGTCGCGTACGCATACCCATCTTGTGATGGTGTCACGAACACCTGCGCATGTTGAACTTGAATGAGGACGCTTTGGAAAGCGACGGTCGAACTTTTGACAACTGCAGGCGGTCGTGTCGACTCCGCTACTTCAAAATCGACAGAAGCAAGTAGTTCCGATGCGAGCACGCTCGGTTCCCCTAACTCGCGCGCCATCTCTTCATCACTTCTTCCTTCTAATCGACCGCTCGTGAAGTACTCAGACACATCTCGTAAAATATCGAGGCGATCTTTCACCTTCACGTTCATCAATAATTGCTCAAGTTCTGACAAGTACTGTTCTTCATTCATCTGTCGTCTCCCCCTCGGATTAAGTCATTGACGCCGTTCGTGAATACATTCCATTCTGTTCGTAACTCAGCCAAATGTGTAAGCCCTTGTTCCGTGATCTGATAGTACTTCCGCGGCGGCCCTTCTCCGGACTCCATTAAATACGTTGTGAAATAGCCCTCTGTCGTCAAGCGACGCAACAACGGATAGACGGCACCTTCTGAAATGGCTACTTTGGCCGAAATCGCTTGGACGAGTTCATAGCCGTAGCGGTCTTGCTCCGCTACAAGCGCCAGCACACAAAGATTGAGTACGCCCTTCTTGAATTGAGGATTCATGATCCCACCCCCTACTATACATAGAACAATAGCACATCAACCACTACTATTCAATAAACAATAGTATTCATTCCCCTGATTTCTCAATATCTAGCTTCTGAGGAGGTGAATCTGTACAATAAAAGAACGACACTCGTAGGATATTTGTCACAGTCGGAATGTTCATCATTCTAGGAAGGAACGGTCTTTATGAAGTCATGGATTGACCAGCGGATCGGAAGACAATTTTTATTCGTCTTCTATTTATTCATCGGACTGATCCTCCTCACATCACTTGCCGTATATGTGTATACGGAAAACCAAATCGAACAGACGACGTCATCGCTCGAGAACATCAGTGAACGGCGCACAAATGCGACCGAATTGTTCGAGACATGGCAGTCGATGCAATATGAAATGCGCGGCTACGTACTCCTCGGAGACGATGCGATGCTAGAGCGCGTACAAGATAAACAAGTTTTGATTGACGAACAGACGACTTGGTTCGAACAGAACGCCGTAACCGATAAGGAAAAAACGTATGCGAGCGATGCCCGTACGCTGTTTGTCGCTTATCAAGAACGCGTCATGCCAAGCCTTGAACGTTATGTAGAAGGAAAACGGGACGGAAGTGTGACCGAACCCTTTTTAAAAATGCCAACGCTCGGGAAGGTAAACCCTCAAAAAGAGCCGCCGGCAGACCGTAAATTTAAAATCAACTCGAAAAGTGCCGCAGATATGAGCGCGAGCATCGTCGATATGGAGAGCGTCTTCACGGAATATCGGAACTCACTGAACGCAGAAGAGGATGCGCTCCGTGCTCAACTTGCGACACATACGAAATGGGCACAAGCTTTATGGCTCCTCTCCTTACTCGGAGTCCTATTCATTCTCTTCATCGTCGCTCGCCCTTACGTCAGACGCTTAACGGGTCAACTTCAGGAATTGATTGAAAACAGCAAGCGCCTGGCCGGAGAGAAGCAACCGGTCACGCCGGTCACCGTTCAATCTAAAAACGAAGTCGGTCAACTGACAACCTCATTCCGTCAGATGGCTTCGTCACTCACGACGCAGCGCCATCGAATCGAAGAAGAGCGTGAGAAGACAGCGCGTCTCCTTCACTCCATCCGCGATGCCGTCATCTATGTCGAGCACGCAACAAGCGAAAAAGTAGCCAATCAAGCCCTCTTCGTCTTGTTTAACCAACCGATCACAAAGCGAAACGAAGTCGACTTATACCGTTTAGACGCCAGCCTTGAAGAACTTGGACTGCAGGTGGACCAAAAGGATGACTTTTTCGCGTTCATGGAGCGGTCGTTTGACGGACAGTGTAAAGAAGAGAGCGTCACGTTCTCGATGAACCAGGAAGAGCGCTTCATTCAAATGTATGCGGAGAAGATTTACTTGAGAGGAACACGCCATGGCACGATGCTCGTCTTCCGTGATGTCACGCATGAGACTGAGGTCGACCGTTTGAAAACTGAACTCGTTTCGACCGTCTCCCATGAACTTCGTACCCCACTCACGAGTATCATCGGATTCACCGAGCTTCTCCGTTTCCGAAAACTTTCAGCCGAACGTTCGGAGAAATATTTGGGAATGATTCATCAAGAGACATTGCGTCTCGAAGATTTGATTTCCAACTTGCTCGATGTCCAACGGATGGAATCAGGACAACAGACGTATCATAACGAATCCGAGCGCCTGTCCGACATCCTGAAACAGGCTATCGCGGTGCATCAAGGGGCAAGTCAACATCATCATATTTCGTTTGATTGTCAGGAAGATCTTTACGTATATGGAGACCGAACGCGACTCAATCAACTTTTCATGAATCTGCTTCATAATGCTGTGAAGTATTCTCCTCATGGTGGAGACATCCATGTTCGCGTCGCATGTGAGCGACCGGATTGGATTGATATTTCGATTGAAGACCATGGAATCGGGATTCCTCAAACCGCACTGTCGAAGTTGTTTGACAAGTTTTATCGTGTCGACAATTCCGCCAGTCGCAAAATCGGAGGCACCGGCCTTGGTCTCGCGATTTGTAAAGAGATTGCAGAAGGTCATGGCGGCACAATTCATGCCACATCGAACATCGGTAAAGGTTCCATTTTCACCGTTAGTCTTCCAAAAATGGATGTAACGAGTCAGATGAGTAGCTAAACGAAAAGAGGGTGCGATAGCGCACCCTCTTGTTTACTGTACTTTATTCTCTGGACCGAATGACGGGTAAAGTGATAGTCCACCATCCGCAAAAATCGTTGTCCCTGTAACATATGACGATTCATCCGACGCGAGCCATGCGGCAACGGCAGCGATTTGTTCCGGCTTCCCGATGACGTGAGATGGGATGAGTGCCTCTAACCCTTCCTTCTCTTCTGGGTCGCTCATTGTCTCTTCGTTGATTGGCGTATCGATTGCCCCTGGTGCGATCGCATTCACACGAATGTGATTCGGTGCATATTCGAGAGCGACTGATTTCGTAAACATTTTTACGCCGCCCTTACTTGCTGCGTAATGTGTGTAACCAGGACGTGGAATGACTTCGTGAACAGAAGACATGTTGATGATATTGCCTTCGATTTCGTTCTCAACGAAGTACTTCAAGGCAGCACGGACACCAAGGAACGTACCGTTCAAGTTGACGTCGATAATCTTCTTCCAATTGTCGAATTCCATCTCATGTGTTTTCGCTTCGACTTGAACGCCGGCGTTATTCACGAAAATATCCATCTTCCCAAACTCAGAAATGGCTTTCTCGATCATCTTCTCCGCGAGTCCTTCTTCCGAGACGTCCCCTTTTACGGCGACGGCTTTCCCACCACCCGCCTCGATGCCGCGGATGACTTCTTCCATCTCTTTTTCACTACTACGATAATTCAGGACGACGTTCATCCCTTCTTTCGCATAGCGTTCCCCGATTGCTCGACCGAGACCTTTCGAGCTTCCCGTGATGACCGCGACTTTTCCTTTTAACTCTGGATAGTTTGCCATGTGAATTCCTCCTTCATCTTCTCGTTCTTAGTTCCCACATTCCCCTCTTCATCAAACATGATTGGCTGCATTTTGAATATTTGAAACAAATCAACTATACTGAAACAAACTATTCGTTTTCAGGAACTGCCTGAAAGACGTTTGATCTTATACTCAATGGAGGTGACTCCCCGATTTTTGGGGGAATTGTTGGACAGTCCCATGTTACTCAGCTTACTCATCGTTGCGCTCTTAATCTTTTTGACTGCCTTTTTCGTGGCAGCCGAATTTTCAATTGTGAAAGTGCGTGGCGCTCGACTCGACCAGCTCGTGCTTGAAGGAAACAAGAAAGCGGTCAGCGCAAAAAAAGTCATCGAGAATATCGACGACTCCCTTTCTGCATCTCAGTTCGGAATTACGCTTTCTGCACTCGGACTCGGGTGGATTGGTGCCGATCAAATCGAAACATATATCCACACATGGGTCGACCAGTTGAACTTATCGCCGTCTCTCGTGACATTCTTGTCGTTCCTGATCGCATTCTTACTCATTGCGTTCCTGCACGTCGTCATTGGAGAACTTGTGCCGAAAACACTTGCGGTCCATGAAGCCGAAAAGTTGACGCTCCTTGTCGCACGTCCGCTCTACGTGTTCACGAAAATCTTCTACCCGTTCATTCGTGCCTTGAACAGCATGGCACGTCTCACCCTCCGCTTATTCGGGGTGCAGACAACGGCTCAGGAGACGGCACACTCAGAAGAAGAGCTGAAAATCATCATGACGGAAAGTTTCCGCAGTGGTGAAATCAACGAAAACGAGTTGGCATATGTACAAAACATCTTCTCGTTTGACGAACGAATTGCCAAGGATGCCATGGTTCCACGTATGAACATGGTCACAATCGATGAAGAAGATACGATTGAAGAGATCATTTCAGTTGTCGAAGAGCACCAGTATACGCGTTATCCGGTCACACGAGATGGCGACCGCGACGACGTGCTCGGATTTGTGAATGCAAAACAACTCTTCACTGCTCAACTTTCGAAAAATGACGCACCGTTCGAGTCGTTCATTCATCAATTGCCACTCGTCACCGAGTTCACGCCGCTTCAAGAAGCGATGGTGAAGATGCAAAACGCGCAGACGATGATGTGTTTAGTCATCGATGAGTACGGGGGTACTGCCGGCCTCTTAACGATTGAAGACATCCTAGAAGAAATCGTCGGTGAGATTCGCGACGAGTTCGACCGAGATGAACAAGCAGAAATTACAGAAATTGCTCCGAAACATTACCGTCTCTCTGGACTTGTGTTAACACAAGAACTCGAGGAACGGTTCGGGATCGAAATCGAAGATGATGTCGATACAGTCGGCGGATTTGTCTTATCGCAAAAAGCGAACGCTCGGACGGGCGAACGCTTCCTCTTACCTGGCGACCATGAATTGATTGTCAGTGAAGTCGATAACCATCGAATCGTCTTCGTCGACCTGATTTTAGCTTCACATGAAGAGGAAGAGCCTCTCTCAGAATAAGGTTTCTGTCAAACCCTTCTCCTTGATTTGGAGAAGGGTTTTTCATGTGTGAACCGAACTGTCGCTATATTTTCGCCTCTTGCCGTGATATACTGCACATATGTTGCTTATTTGAGTGTCACGCACTCAATGACACAACATCACCGAAACATGGCGAGATGTTCGGTTTAAACAGAAAGAAATAGAAAGAAGGTTACGCATGGAACGCAAACTATTTTTGATTGACGGTAACTCCATGCTGGCCAGTGCTTACTATGGTGCCGCCGCGAGCCGAACAAAAAAAGGACGCGAGGTATCCAAAAACGATCGGAGTGCCGTCATCGGAATGACCGGCCTCATCCGGACGATTCTACGCAGACATCGTCCGACTCACTTTGTCGTCGTCTGGGACGTCTCACGTGAAACATTATGGCGTCGAGAACTCTACCCGGGCTATAAACGCCGCAGACGTCAAACACCGCCTGAATTGAAAGCGCAGATGGAACTCATGCGCCAACTGCTTGAGGATAGTGGAATTCCACAATTCCAAGTAGAAGGCTATGAAGGGGAAGATTTAATCGCCCACATCGCACGTAAATTCAGTTGCAGTGCACCTGTGGTCATCATGACAAAAGACAAAGACTTGTTACAGCTTGTCAGTCCACGAATCACCGTTTGGTTGCAAACACAGGAGCTTCAGCAAATGCAGGCTCGCTGTGACATTCGTGATAACCGTCCGTTACCGCTCAAACGTCATTTAGAAATTCGACCAGAAGAGATTGCGGCGTTATACGAAGGGTTGAAACCGAAACAGCTGTCAGCCGTTAAAGCGTTGACGGGAGACCGTTCAGACGGAATTCCACCCGTTGCGGGACTTGACGAAAACCAATCGGTCCAACTAATCAAACGATTCGGTTCGCTCGATAAGCTGTATTCTGCCTTGAGTATCAAAGGGGATAAACGACAACAAGTAAATGAAACGATCGCGGCACTGACGTCAGAGGAGGTGCCCCGTAACTTGAGACGAACACGCAAAAAAGCAGAGCGCAACATGGAGCTCGTTCGTCTTGATGTCACGGTGCCGGCACTTGACCATTTGAAGTTGGCTCATCTCGAGCTCAGCCTCAACCCGAAGCGAGTCGAGCAAGCGTATCAAAAACGCGGACTTCGTCTCTCCTTCAATGCAGGTCAGAAGAAAACATCCGCACGTTAAAAAGAACGGCCGCTCATGCGCCCGTTCTTTTTATATGCACAGTAATTCCATCTTCATCCGTCAACGTCCATTCAGACGATGTTCCACCTAACGCCTGGTTTGTCTCTTCGTTGACAAGAAGTGTCCACGCTTCGAGTCCCGCTTCGACCCCTAGAGCTTCACTCGGACGTGCCCACACGTTCGTGCCGATGTGATGATGATACCCGTCTGCCGCTAAGAACAGTGCCCCCGGATAAGAATCCGTCGTAACGGAAAATCCGAGTCGGTCATGGTAGAAGCGTTTCGCTGCTTCAATCGACCGGACTTTAAAGTGCACATGTCCCATCGTCGTGCCGACCGGTAACCCTGCAAATGGTCGATTCACTGCAGCTTGAAGCATCGATTCATAATCGACCGGTTCAGTCGCCATCTTCACATGCCCGTTCGCTTCATAGCTCCATTGTTCCTTCGGACGATCGGCATATAGCTCGATCCCGTTCCCTTCTGGGTCACTCAAGTAGAACGCTTCACTCACTAAATGGTCGCCTTGTCCGACTTCGATGCGTTGTTCGATGAGGTGCGCCAAGATGCTTCCTAACTCTACACGATCTGGCAATAAAATCGCTAAATGAAACAACCCTGCCGCCCGCGGATTCGTCTTCGCCTGTGGAACATGGTGCAAGATGACGAGCGGACGCTCTTTCGTACCGAGCGTGGCAAGCTCTTCGGTTTCTTCTAGGACACTCATCCCAATCACGTCTACATAAAATTGTTTCACCTGTTCGATGTCACGGACGCGTAGCGTCACCGGTCCTAGTTCAATTTGTTCGATTTTCATATACAATCACCTCACCTTCACTATACCCGCTCGGTTCACATTGCAGAAGTAGGCACAAAAAGGTGGTATAGTTACTTCAACGATACTAATGGAAAGGAAGAGCGATGTGACCAAGATAACAAGCTGCGAAGTCGATACGGCACTCGAACTGATTACAGGAAAATGGAAACACTCCATCCTCCTCGCCTTAATCAATGGTGATACGCTACGCTTCAGTGAGTTGAAACGAGCGTTACCAAAAATCAGTCAAAAGATACTGACCGCACAACTCCGTGACTTAGAAGAACAAGAGATCGTCATCCGAACCGTCTATCCGGAAGTCCCTCCCCGTGTCGATTATCGTTTAAGTGAGTATGGGAAAACACTGATCCCGATTCTTGAAGCGATGAATGAATGGGGAATGCGTCACGCCGAACGGATGCGCTCTAACTAGTTGTCCACATGTGGATAACCGTTTTAACCGATTTCATTTATCACTTATCCACAGGAGGTCATCATGATTCGTTATCCACAGTTATCCGGTCATCAAATCGGTGTCACCGCTCCCTCATCAGGTATACCAACAGAATTACACCATTTATTGCATCAAGCGGAACATAAGTTTTCCAATCGAGGGTTCACGTTACAATTCACCCCGAATGCGTGGAAACAACGATTTGGGAAGTCTGCTCCGGCTCGGGTCCGTGCACATGAACTGACATCCCTACTTCAAGATGACAATGTCGACTTGATCATCCCGCCCTGGGGTGGGGAGCTCTTAATGGAAATCCTCGATCAAATTGATTGGCAATCCTTACCCGCGAAATGGATGCTCGGTTATTCGGATACGAGTTTGTTACTCTTCGTCTATACATTAAAAACTGGAATCGCCTCGGCCCATGGTCCGAACTTAGTCGATTTGCGTGCAGATGTATGGGACGAGACGAGTTCGCGCTGGCTAGATGTTTTGTCGACGCGGATCGACGAGACGGTCATCCAACGCTCGTCCGAGAAGTTCCAAAAAGAATGGCAGTTTGACAATCCGACGCCACATCTGTTTCATTTGACGGAAACGACTGAATGGAAAGCAATCGGTGGTCAACACGCGACAGGTCGATTGCTCGGTGGATGTCTCGATGTACTCTTGCATACAATCGGGACACCGTATGGTGACGTTAAGACGTTCCAACACGAGCATCTGAATGATGAACCGATTCTTTGGTATTTTGAGAACGCAGAGATGAACGTTCCGGCATTAAAAAGGACCCTCCTTCAAATGAAATGGGCCGGTTGGTTCGATCATACGTCTGGTATTCTATTCGGACGAAGTGATGCCCCATCTGTGCATCAAGACTATACGGCCGAGATGGTGTATGAGGAGCTCCACCACATGTTAGGAGTCCCTATCTTTTTTGATATCGATTGCGGACACGTTCCCCCGCAGATGACGCTCATCAACGGGGCCCACGCCTCTGTGCAAGTCGAGCATGGTCAAGGGACATTGATTCAAACGTTCAAGGGCTGATTCGTCAGCCCTTGATTTGTTGTAGCAACGTTTCTAAACGTTTGCGAAACAGTCCTTGCGGGAATTCGGCTACTTGTTCTTCGATGACCGATACCCAGTCGTCTCCACATCCGTTCAGTGTTCCCCTTAATAACCCTTCGTAGTAAATCGCGATATCGACTAAACTATGTGCTTTCCACTCGTCTCTGTTTTCCCATAATGCCAATAAACACTCTCTTCCTTTTTCCGATTCCCCTCGAAAAGCATAGTACACACCTTTCGCCATCGAAATCGCCGCAATGAACGGCTCGATCTCTGTCGTGAGTGATTCCATCAATTTGACGTTTTCCCCTAATTGATCGATATGTCGATATTCCATCGCATAGAGTGCTTCAGAAAGTGCCACTTTGATTTCTGCCAAGCGGTCTTCCGTGAATTGAATGTATTGCTTCGCCTTTTGTAGAGACTCACGAACTTGCTTTTCATCGTTCAAATAGAGCGCACAAATCGAAATGGTGCGATACACGTCGTCCGCACGGTAGTAGATTCTTGTCCGTTTCATATACTCGAGCACGTCTTCAAGCTGTCGAATCGAATCTTCCAAATCCTCATCACAAAGAAGGTTTTTAAATACGATCAACATGACATACTCAGTTCTCGTTTTCGTTTTCATATATTTCGCATCAAGAAGTTCGATCGCGTCAATCCGTTCAAGCGATTCCTCAAATCGATTCCACATCAATAAATAATAAGCCTGGCTGATTCGTCCCATTGCCAATTCATCAGATTCACCTAGCTTCTCAAAAATTTCAATGGCACGGTCGTAATAGGTCAATACCTTCTCATTTTCCCCTTCTTGAAAGTACGTATCCCCATACAACATGTATGCTTTACCTTGCCATACGGAGTTCATTTCTTCTTTTAAGTATGGGGAAAGCATCTGTCGTATTTCTTGATCTGGACGCGAAACGAGTGTCATTTCTTCATATTCTAACTGTTCGACCATCGTTTGTAGTTCAGCTTCTTTCGGGTCAGTCAATAACTGTTGCATCGAGACATCTAACCGACTTGCGAGTTCTCGTAAACTACGCATCGATGCCTCCGCTTTCCCATTTTCAATCATACTGAGCATCGACTTCGTGACGATTCCTTCCGCCAACTGCGTTTGGGTCATTTTTTTCTGTTTTCGTAACACTTTAATTCGTTCACCAATCATATGCCACCTCTATAAGTTAAATTATATTGAACTTTATGTTTACATTTCACTCGATTACCTTTATGATGATGTTAAATCACATTTAACTATTTTGTAAAGGAGTGTTCTCTATGAAATTCTTATCTTCCAATTTATCGATTTTATTACTCGGTAAATTCATGTCACTGTTCGCATCCAACTTATTTACGTTCGTAGCGGGATTAACGGTGTTGACGACGACTGGATCTGGATTACAATTCGCATTTGTCTTACTGGCAGGCACATTGCCACGCGTTCTTTTGTCACCATTTGCCGGCGCTTATGCGGACAAACTTGACCGAAAACGAGTCATCATCAAGATGGAGTCTTTGAATGGAGGATTATTTTTACTCGCAGGGATCGCAAGTTTGCTTTGGACGTTCGAAGCACCTGCATTTTATGTCATCACATTCTTCCTATCCATCGTCTCTACCTTCTTATCGGTCACGCTATCGAGTTCGATCCCACTTCTATTCGAAGAGGAAGAGCTTCAACGTGCCAACTCCCTCATTCAGAGCATCATCTCCATCTCAAGTATCGGCACTCCGCTTCTTGCCGGAGCACTGTTTAAACTCATACCGATTTCAGCTTTTTTATTCAGTTCAGCCCTATTCTTCATGATTGCCGCCTTGCTTGCTTCTCGACTCACATTTCATCAGAAAGAGATTGCTCCAACCAAACAATCCACTTGGGAAGATGTACGGTCTGGTCTCTCTTATTTGAAGCAGCAACGAGTTTTATGGACAGTCGCCGTTCTAGCTGCCTTCTTGAACTTCTTTTTCGTCGCGACAGAAGTGTTGTTCCCGATAGCCGCTTTACAAGAGGTTGGCGTGTCTCCGTTTCAGTTCGGACTACTTGAAAGCATGGTTGCCATTGGATTCTTAATCGCTTCTTTACTTCACGCCTTGCCACTATTCAAAATCAAACATCGCCTGTCGACCATGCGATCTGCACTGACCATACTCAGTGTTCTATTTGTCGGCCCTGCCATTCCATTATATTTGAACTTCAACGTCCTCACTTCGATTTTCTTTTTCGCAATGTTCGCCTTATTGAGTGGTTTCTTTATCGTACGTGTCAACGTTCCGATTCAATTGCTTTTACAAACGAATACGGATCCGAATTATTTAGGTCGCGTCATTGGGGTACTCGAGTCACTTGCGATGGGCATCACGCCAATCGGTTTTATTCTATTCGGGGTATTGAGTGATCTTGTATCAGTCGCACATCTATACACTGCATGTATGATTGGTCTACTCCTATGTACCTTCACACTCACATATCGGATTCGCCATGACATCCAAGCAGAACGAGCAGCAGCTCAGTCAGTTGAACGAGTATCCTAACAAAAAAAGACATCGAACGAATCAGTTCGATGTCTTCTCTGTTGACGGGAGTACCCGTTTTTCTAATAAAAATGGTCCGAATGGGATGACGGATGCCATGACGGCAAGCGTCAGCACTTTGAAGCCCCAACGGAAGCGCCACGCCATGTACATGGCCGCAAGTACGTAGGCCACAAACAAGAAACCGTGCGCTGCGCCGACAATACTGACCGCGAGTGGAATACCCGCCATATACTTCAATGGCATCGCGATAAACAGTAACAACAAGAAGGACACACCTTCTGTGTAGCCAAGCCATTTAAAATGAGTCGTAGTCATATGCGTTCTCCTTTATCTCTGTAGGCTATATCTATCGTAGCCGAAACATGAGAGGTTTGTCACAGGAGAGTGCATAAAAGTTACGAAGCTATTTGACGATTTGGTGAACGATGCAATACTTTCGTTTCGACGAAGTTGCGAAGGAACAAACCGTCGACTCCGATTTTCCCTGCGTTATGTCCAGCAACCAAAATCAATACAGATACGATCAACATCGTTGGGTTCGTACTGACCGTTCCAGAGAGCAAGAAAGCCATGTTCATGACAAGCCCGAAGAACGCCGCGCTACGTGTGAGTGCACCGAGCAATAACCCTAACCCGACCAAAAATTCACCATAAGGAATGAGGATATCGAACAATCCAGCGTTTGGAATCGCAACGTTTTCTAAGAATGCAGCCCACCATCCTGCGACAGCTGGATGTTCTCCAGTCGCGAGTGTCACCGCGTTGTTTAAGAATCCCTCCGTTCCAAAGCCACCTGTGATTTTACCCCAACCTGCTGTTAACCAATGATAACCGAGCCATACACGTAACACCGTCAAGATTGCCGTAGCGATGTTATGATTTTGCCAAAATTTCGTGAACATGATGATTCCTCCCTTTCAAGAAGTTGAATAAATGAATAATGTGATTACATTCACAATATATCACCTATGTTCACCATTTCACATATGTATTTTTGTTTGTTCATGATTCGTCCATATGTACGTCACACTCTATTCACATCCATCAAAAAGACGCCTACTTGAGGCGCCTTTGAGGATTTTACAATGTCACTTCTTGAGGTGGCTGACCTTTCTTGTTCATCACGCGTATCGATTCCGGTTCGATTTTGAGGATGACAAGCTTTGGATCATCTGGTCCGTCGAACCAGCCCTCGAGTTTATCGTTCCATACTTTTTCTTTCATCGATTCATCATCTGACACAGTCGCCTTCCCTAAGATTTCTAAGTAGGTGTCGCCGACCCCATCGCCATCATAACCAATCAAAATATGCGTATATGGATTCTTTTCTAATTCCTCTACTTTATCTGTATCGTTCGAGGTTGCTGTATAAAGTGTGAAATCATCATGGAAAAATGTCATGTAACGACTATGTGGCTTCACCTTATACACTGTCGCCATCGTCCCTACATTACTTGAATCTAGAATCTTTAATGCTGTTTCTTTTGCACTCATTCCGAATTCCTCCTTCATGGATTGTCGCTCGTATACTGTTCCCTCAAACCACACGATTAAACACAAAAAAACCTGCTCGCCGATGCGAGCAGGTATCATATTCCTTAGAAAGGAAGATTAGATTTTTTCAACGTTAGAAGCTTGTGGTCCACGAGCTCCGTCTGTGATTTCGAAAGTTACTTCTTGGCCTTCTTCAAGTGTTTTGAAGCCGTCGCCTTGGATTGCTGAGAAGTGTACGAATACGTCGTCTCCGCCTTCCATTTCGATGAAGCCGTAACCTTTTTCTGAGTTAAACCATTTTACTTTACCTGTGTTCATGAATGAACCCTCCTGAAATAAACGCTATGCGTTATAGTAGTGCCTTACTAGAAAAAACTTGACCAAAAAAAATACAAGCCTCTGGATTATCTAATGAAAAATAATCCCAAGCACTTGTGAATTATGATTCCAGCTATTCTTAATTAAGCACATATTGAATATAACACGACTAGATGCTTCTGTCTAGTAAATACTTCTGATTGCTAAAAAACGAGGTGAAACGGGTACATGCTAGAGAAGATGATGCTAGGAGGATTTATTATGAAAAATGCAAAGGACCCGCAATCAATCGCATCGATGATTGCCTCTTATTCTGATTGGTCGGAAGAAGACCTCATCCAGCGAACACTCGAATGGCACCGCGCCACGCGCGAGACATCTTACTCAGAGCAGCAACATTCCATCCCTTGCCGAATTCCAATGACTGAGCGCATTACGCCTGTTCAAACGTCACTCCCGCTCGAACAAATGGACGGAGTGGTTCGTCCTGTTTGGATGCGACGCCTCGATGCGGAATATTTGAATCTGCTTCAGGTCGCAAAACAACGTGTTGATGTGACAGATTATGGCGCTATCGGGGACGGACAAACGGATTGCACGCTCGCTTTTCGTCTCGCCCTCCGCTCTAACCGCCGCGTCTTTGTCCCGGCAGGTGTATATATCGTTCGGGGCATTCGCCTTCCTTCGAACTGCGTGTTAGAAGGTGCCGGACAGGACGTCACCATTCTAAAACTATCGGATCGTGCCCCAAAGCATCGAAGACTGTTACGAAACGCCACCCTATTTGCGGGAAACCATCATATTGAGGTATGTCACCTGACGCTCGATTGGAACGTCGCACGATTAGGCGATGCGAAACGGACGACGAGCGGTGACACGACATCGAGTGCCTTGACGTTTGCGCATGTGACGTATGGCTGGGTGCATCATGTGACGGCTAAAAATGCCGGTCTTCATGCGTTCGACATCACGTCTCCACACTATCATTACTTAGGGGACGGCCTCCGTGCCGCAAACGGCAGTCGGTATATTCATCTTGATCACCTTGAGGCGACGAACTATGGGGATGACGGAATCACGACACACCATAGCGATGCCATTTATATCACTAACTGTTATTGTCATCATCCTCATGGTCGAACACATGCTGTTGGATTCTCAAATTCGAATGGCATTGAGATCGACGATGGATCGCGGCACGTCACACTCGTAAACAATAAAAGTGAAGGATGTTTTGGCGGAATCGAAGTAAAGGCACATGGAACCTCATCCGCAGCTCATGACGTTCATATCTTCGGCCATCTTTCGGTGCATGACAATCGTTCATTTAACTTCCGTCACATTGGTCATCATTTAGCAGACGATCCCGATTCGAAGACAGCACGCTTTCTATCTGGTACGAATTTAGTATCCGTCGAACCGGTTAGAAGCTCGCTATATGCGAAATCCTCTCCAAGAAGTTTAGTCGTCTCGGCCTATCAGGACGTCTTGATTCATGGATTGACCGCTATCGGTGACCCAACTTACGATTATGAAAAACATCCGGCACTGGCGATTCAATACAAGTCTCGACGCGTTCAATTACATCGCATCTCCGTGCGCGGATTTACAACCTCGAGAGCTGATCTCGAACTGTTCGGAGGGGATAACCGGACCGATGAAGTGACCATCGAAAACTTACGATGCCACGAATCTGCGCCAATCGCGTTAAGAATAGGACGTCAGCTGGAGAGGATCGCACTTTATCACATCGAAGGACAGAAAAAAAGCGGAGATGTACTCATCTCCACGAAAAGTCCGATCGATGTGCAAGGTATACTCGCTTACGGATTCTCGGACCGAGTGCGTTCGGACGTTTGAGCCGCCTCGACAAGCCGATCCAGTTTGTCCTCATCGAGTTCAAGCGAGCTTTCTTTCTGTTTGGCCATCATGCGGACGATCGCTTTGTCTAAAAAGCCCATTCGTTCAAAGTCATACCCACTTCCGACGACTTCGACGAAATAGGCATGTGCGCGCAGCGTAGCACGATAGGCTTCTTCTAGCTCGCGAATCCGCTCCGATTCCGTCGGTGTCCCGGCACACAAATATAGAGCGAGAGGATGCTCCAGCAAGTGTGCTTCATGAAGCGTCAACCATTCTTTCATCTCGTCCTGGATAGTACCCATCCGAATCGAACTGCCGACGATGACGTGATCCACCGTCTCCCACATGACGTTCGGCTCTTCTACGATATTTTGGACATGAACGTCTCCCGATAACCGTTCAGCGAGTAAAGACGCCACTTTTTCACTCGTTCCATATCTGGAAGAGTACGCGATTAAAGTACCCATGTCGTTCCCTCTTTTCATGTCAGACGTTACTTACACTATTCCCGAATCGTGAGAAGAAGATACGCGACCACTCAAAAAAGCTCGCCGTCTGGCGAGCTTTTCGTCACAGTTTATACACTTGTGCTTCGTAAGGACGAAGGGTGAACGGTTCAATCGGTTCCATGTTTCCGATGACGCGTTCTTTTACGTCATATGGTAAGTCACGTTGTTGTGTGTCACCTGAGAAGTTACAGAGCACGAGCCATGTCTCTCCTTCGAACGAACGCGTGAACGCATAGACTGCCTCATCTTCCGGTAACAACAGCTCATACTTTCCATAGACAACGATTGGATTGGCTTTACGGAGCGCAATCAATTGACGATAGTAATGAAAGAGCGAGCTCGGGTCTTTCCGTGCCGCCTCCGCATTGATGTCGACATAGTTCGGGTTGACCCCAATCCATGGTGTCCCTGTCGTGAAGCCACCATGTGCTTCGTCCGACCACTGTACCGGTGTGCGTGAATTGTCACGTCCTCGCTCATGGATTCCACGGAAAATCTCGTCGTGCGTCAACAACCCTTTTGATGTGTAGTCACGGTAGGCGTTTAACGTTTCGATATCTCGGTACTGATCAATCGAATCAAACGCGACGTTTGTCATCCCGAACTCTTCCCCTTGATAAATGTAAGGTGTGCCTTTCAATAGATGAAGAAGTGTCGCAAGCATCTTCCCGGAACGGACGCGATATTCCGGAGAGTCGTTCCCGAAGCGCGAGATAGCACGGGGCTGATCATGATTACTCCAATACAGGCTGTTCCATCCTTCTTCTTCCAGTCCTTCTTGCCAACGCGAGAAGATTGTCTTCAACTCTGTGAGTTTCCAGTCCGTCGGATTCCATTTCCCGAAGCTGCCGTTTCCGACGTCTACATGCTCAAAATGAAAGACCATGTTCAGTTCGTTTCGGTCTTCCCCTGTATACAATTTCGCCTCTTCCACACTGACCCCTGGCATCTCACCGACCGTGATCGTGTCGTATTTCGATAAGACTTCTTGATTCATCTCTTGCATGAATTCATGGATACGTGGCCCGTTAAAGAAGAATGGCGTGCCGTCACCGTAACCTGTTCCTTGCGTTTGACCATCCGGATAGCTCGGGTCTTTCGAGATCATATTAATCACGTCCATCCGGAACCCGTCGACCCCTTTATCGAGCCAATACGTCATAAGATCGTACACTTCACGACGAAGCGTCTCGCTTTCCCAGTTCAAATCCGGTTGTTTCTTACTGAATAGGTGAAGGTAGTACTCATCGCTCGCCTCGTCATACTGCCAAGCGCTGCCGCCGAAGAAAGCTCCCCAGTTCGTCGGTGGCTGACCGTCTTTTCCTTTTTTCCAAATATAGTAGTCACGATATGGATTCTCTTTTGAAGAACGTGACTCCATGAACCACTGGTGTTCGTCAGAAGAGTGGTTGACGACAAGGTCCATCATGATTTTAATCCCGTGACGGTGTGCTTCCTCAAGCATCGCATCAAAGTCGTCCATCGTTCCGAACTCGTCCATGATGGCACGATAATCACGAATGTCGTATCCGTTGTCATCGTTCGGCGAATCGTATACCGGCGAGAGCCAGATGACATCGATCCCGAGTTCTGCCAAGTAAGACATCTTCTCCGTGATCCCTTGGATGTCACCAATCCCATCACCATTCGAGTCATTGAAGCTCCGTGGATAAATTTGATACACGACTGCTTCTTTCCACCATTGTTTCATGTTACGTCCTCCTTGAAGTTCATTTCCGTTTCAACGCTTTCATCGTACTGCCTTCAAGGATTCATGACCATCCATGATATGATTAGAATATGTACAATTTTGCTATAAAATGAGGAGACTATTATGGAAATCGGCTTTTGTGGCTATTCGTATCATACAACGACCTACACTTTTCCATTCGCTAACTTACTCGATACGTATCTGATTCGCTTACAGACAGAGGGGACGGCTCGGATCGTGGTCAATGGGGAAATGATGATCACACGACCTGGTGACGTATTGATTGTCCGTCCAGGTGACTTCTATGAAATGCACGTCGATACACCTGCGAGCGGAGACTATCATATCTTTTGCTCCGGACATGCGATGGATACATGGTGGCATGCGACGCCACGGGAAAGACTATACGCGATCACCATCGATTCCCGCCTACTTTCGCTATGGCAACACATTACAGAGGAAGTGCGCCGTCCACCATCTGAACAAAGTGCGGTACTAATTGAAACTCTCGTCAAAGCGCTTCTACTCATGCTTGATCGTTCAATTCAAGATGTGCATTCCCAGGCGCGACCTCCAGTCGTCTCTCGTATGATGCGCTTTATCGAATCGCACGTCACGAGTGACTTTAAAGTGGCCGACGTCGCCGCAGCGGTCGGACTCAGTGTTTCACGGACCGTTCATCTCTTTAAAGAAGAGACCGGGATGACGATCATCGAATATGCACAATCGATTCGTTTACAGCTTGCCGAAGAGCAAATGCGCTATACAAAACATTCGTTAGAAACGATTGCGGAACTGTCTGGATTTCGAAGTTATCCATATTTCCACAGAATTTTTAAACGAAAATATGGGGTAGCACCAGGGGTTTATCGCACTCTTCAACAAAAAAACGAAAAAAAATAAAAAAAGAGTGATCCATTTTTTGAACCGCTCCGTTAGATGGGTGTAAATAACGACAACAACACTCACTTACGAAAAGGAGCGATTACACATGAAGAAGAAGACGTTAAACAAAATCGTAGCACCGGCACTAGCCTTAGGACTACTCGTACCGGTCAACGCACAGGCAGCGGATCACACACCGACAGCAAGTACACCAGCAGGTGACCTTCGCGCCACACTCGATCAACTCTTATCTGAGCACTACGTATTAGCCGTCACATCGATGATGAAAGGATACGACGAGGCTGCAGATGCTGAGGTCGCGGATCAAGCACTCGATCAAAACGCGCTCGACATGACGCCAGCTATCGCTTCCATCTACGGTGAAGAAGGCGCTGCACAATTTGAAGACATCTTCCGTGGTCATAACGACTATTCAGATGATTTCGTAGAAGCTGCAAAATCAGACAACCAAGAACTACGCATGGAAGCTGAAGCTGAAGTCGATGAGTTCGTAGAAGAATTCTCAACATTCCTCGACGCAGCAACGGAAGGTAACTTACCGAAAGAAGCAGCAGCGGATGCACTTGAACTTCATGAAGACCAAGTCCTCTCTGTATTTGATAACTATGTCGAAGGAGATTACGAAGAAGCTTACATGACGTTCCGTGAAGGCTACAAGCACATGTTCAACATCAGTAAAGCCCTCTCAGGTGCAATCGTCACACAAATGCCTGACAAATTCACGACTGGAGCAGATACACCAGCTGTTGAACTCCGCTCAACATTGAACAGTCTTGCAGGTGAGCACTTCGCCCTCGCTGCAATCGGTATGCAAAAAGGATATGACCAAGCAGAGGACTATGACTACGTCACATGGGCAGAAGATCAGAACACACTCGACTTCAAAGCGGCCATCGCATCTGTATACGGTGACGAAGGTGCTGCACAGTTCGAAAAAGTTTGGAACTCAGATCACATCACAGCACAAGGTGATATCGTAGCTGCTACACTTGAAGGGGACGAAGCGAAAATCGAAGAAGCACGTATGCGCCTCGACCAATTCGCTGTCGACTTCAGCACATTCCTCGATGCAGCAACAGAAGGTAACTTGCCACAAGCTGCCGGTGAAGAAGCCATCAAACAGCACGAAGCGCTCGTACTCGACACATTCGATCAATATGTCGCAGGCGATGCAGAAGCGGCTTGGATGTCATTCCGTGAAGGATATGCGTTCATGTTCGGTGTTGGTGAAACACTCGGTAACGCGATCGTGACACAAATGCCTGACAAGTTTGAAGAAACAATGATGCCTGAAGAGATGCCTGAAACAGGTCTCGGTGGTGCACAAGAACAATCAATGAACACGCTCTACGCTGGATTAGCTGTACTTGGCGGAATCTTACTCGCCTTCGTAACGCTTCGCAAACGTAAAGTGTCTGAACAATAATCAATAAGGAGGGAGCCCCATGAACAAGCGCCATTTGTTTCTGGCGCTCTCTCTCTTTTGTTTTAGCTTCTGGACGTGGACGAGCGCCCAAGAATCGTCGTCACCACCTGTAGAAGAAAAACAAATAGAGGAGAGCCCGGATTTAACGGCTGAATTCTCACTTCTACAGGAAGAGGTGAAGAAGTTACGATTAGCGGAGGAAGAAGAAAATGCTAAGGCCGTCACCCCTGTTCAAATCCAAATTCCGAAAATCGATGTCGACACCGCCATCGAACAAGTCGGGGTACTAGAAAACGGACAGATGGGTGTTCCAGAAGATGAAAATCAGGTCGGGTGGTTCGAACCTGGTGTCACACCAGGAAGTAAAGGAAATGCCGTGATCGCCGGTCACGTCGACAGCAAGACCGGCCCGGCCGTCTTTTATCAACTCAATCAACTTAAAGAAGGCGATGACGTTCTGATTCTAGACGAAGCCGGAAACACACTTCGGTTCCGCGTCACAAAAACAGAACGCTATGATACGAAAACTGCGCCAATCGAAGAGATTTTCGGTGCCACATCAAATCGCAATTTAAATTTGATCACCTGTTCGGGTACGTTCGGGGACGGGGGCTACGATGAACGATTCGTCGTATATACAGAGCTAGTGGATACCGAGCTGAACGAAACTGTCGATCTCGAGATTCCAACGGCAGTCGAGCGACAAGGAAACTTGTTAACCTGGCACGCCGTGCGTCAAGAGAGCGTGATCGGATATCGCATCTATGAAGTCGTCGACGGAAAAGCGACTCATATCGAAAGCGTCCCATCCCATGCAAGAAAGAGTATCGAAGTCGCAAGTGAGACAGGTGTTTCTTATTATGTGACTGCGATTGACCAACTTGGAAATGAGTCGAAGCCTTCCGAGATGACCAAATGATAAAAGACCCCTTACTCACTTTTAACGTGTGAATAAGGGGTCTTCTCTATTATACGAAGCAAGGAATCTGCGGGTTGAATGTCTTGTTGTTCTCCGTCATGACTTGCTTTTTAATTTTGCCTTCTCCGAGGTAGACGATGCGGTCAGCAAGCGCCTCTGCATCTTCCTCGTCGTGTGTCACGAAAATCGTCGTCGTACCTGTCTGCTTCAAGAGACGGCGAAGGTCGTCGCGAATCCGATGTTGAAGTGACGTGTCGAGGTTACTGAACGGTTCGTCTAGAATCAACAGTGCTGGTTTCGGTGCGAGTGCACGCGCGAGCGCGACACGCTGTTGTTGTCCCCCACTGAGTTCGTACGGGTAGCGGTGGCGGAACTCCGTCAAGTTGACGAGCGCGAGCATCTCTTCGACACGCTCATTTCGTTCTTTCCGGCTTAGTTTATGAAGACCGAACCGAATGTTCTTTTCAACGGTCATGTGTGGAAAGAGTGCGTAATCTTGGAAGACCATCCCGACGCCACGATCTTCTGGTGGCATGAACTGACAATCGTCGCAACAGACACAGTCGTTCACAACGACGACGCCCTGGTTCGGCATCTCGAGCCCTGCGATCAATCGGAGAATCGTACTTTTCCCAGAACCGCTGTCCCCAAGAAGCGAGACGATTTCGCCTTTTGTGATCGAAATCGAGAACCCTTTGATGGTCTCTTCATGTGCACCTTTATAGCTAAAATGTAAATCGTTGATTTGAACGAACATTAGTCGGCCTCCTTATCAAGCACCTTATGGGAAACGAATATCAACAGTCCACTCATGAGGACGATAACGATGGAAGCGAGTGCCGCTTCATGAATCTTCTCATCACTCACGTATTTGAACGCCTGTGTCGCAAGCGTCGAAAAGTTAAATGGTTGTAAAAAGAGCGTCAACGGCAACTCTTTCATAATATCAATAAAAACGAGGATAAATGCGCTCATGATGGCGCCTTTGATCATCGGGATATCCACGCGGAAGAACGTTTGGACCGTGTTCCAACCAAGCATGCGGGATGCTTCAGTGAACGATTTCCCGACCTTCTCGAACCCGCTTTCAATCGAGTTATAGCCGATAGCGAGGAAGCGGATGACGTAGGCGAAGATGAGCATGATGAGCGTCGTCCGAAACACGAACGTCTGACTCAAGTCGAGCGCCTTAGCCATGTCGAGCACTTTGTCATCGAGCCATAAGAAGAGCGTGATGACCGCAATGGCGATCGCTGCTCCCGGAATCGAATATCCAAGCGTCGTCACCTTTGAGATGACGCGTGTCATGTTCGAAGGGAAGAGCCGTGTGTAGTTCGCAATGATGAGTGCGAACAACAGGATGATCACCGTCGCGATAAAGGCGACACGCACCGTATTCCAAACGAGTTGCCAAAATTCTTCCGTGAAGACCGTATCGAACGTCAGGAACGTCCATGCCGTCAACTGCGTGAACGGAATGACGAATGCGATGGCAAAGACGATGGAGACATAAGCGAATACCGCATAGCGATGCCAGCCTTGAAGCGGTCTCGGTTTGAGCGGTTTCACTTTCGTCGAAGCGTAACTAAATTGCTTCCGTCCTCGCACGAGCCGTTCCATCGTCAAGATGGCGATGACGAGAATCATGAGGGTACCTGCCAACTTCAGCGCTGACGACGTATCCTTCATCCCGAACCATGTGCTAAAAATAGCGGTACTGAACGTCTGGATCCCGAAATATTTCACGACACCATAGTCGTTAAGTACTTCCATCAACACGAGACTGACACCACCGATGATGGCAACTCGGGAAATCGGAATGACGACGGTGAAGAAAATATCCCACGAGCCACGACCGAGGATCCGTGCGTTTTCAATCATCGAGGACGATTGGTTATGCAGGAACGCTCGTGTGATCGTATAAATGTATGGATAGAGGAACAAGGTGAAAATAAACACTGTCCCTTGAATCGACATGATATTGAAGTACGACTGATCGACGGTGATCCCGAACTGGTTCCGTAGCGTTGTTTGGATCACTCCCGTGTAATTTAAAATGCCGTGATACGTATACGCCCCGATATAAGGCGGAATCGCGAGCGGCAAGATGAGTGCCCATTTAAAGAAGCGACGGAATGGAAAATCATAGACGGTCACGAACCAGGCAAGACTCGTTCCAATCACAGTCGTTAGGAGACCAGTAGCCACCATGATGAACAACGTGTTCCGCACATAACGGGGCAACAAATACTCTTGAATATGCTGCCAGTTGTCATTGACTGGTGCAAATAATTCCACGAGCACGACAATCCCCGGCAAGACGATCAATAAAATCGCGAGAAAGCTTAGGATCGCCCATCCATTCAGTTGTCGTTTTACCGCGTGCCAGTTCATGTCGTACCTCTCCCGTTCTGTAAACAATCAATTCCTGTCCCATCATATCAGTTTCTACGCGTCCCGTGTAGCGCTTAGGGTGTATGAAACGCAAAAACCTCCGGCCTGAACTCTCGTTCAAGCCGAAGTCATCTTACTTCCAACCTACTTCGTTAAAGATGCGGATTGCTTCTTGTTGGTTTTCTCCAAGTGCAGAGAGGTTGATATCTTGCTCTTTGAACTCGCCCCATGATTGAAGAAGCTCATTCGGCTCAACCGACTCGTTGACTGGGTATTCGTAGTTCACACTCGCAAATTTCTCTTGAGCTGACGGCTCTGACATGAACTCCATCAATTTTTGAGCATTTTCTGTATTCTTCGATGCTTTCGTCATTGCGATACCAGAAATGTTCACATGTGTACCTGTTGTATCTTGGTTCGGGAAGAAGACACCGAGTTGCTCGGCGACTTTCTTCTCTTCTTCGTCTTCAGAATTCAACATGAGCCCCATGTAGTACGTGTTCATGATGGCGACGTCCCCTTCACCAGCGACGACTGCTTTCGCTTGGTCACGGTCGTTCCCTTGTGGATCACGTGCCATATTGTTCACTAAGCCTTTCGCCCACTCTTTCGCCTCGTCGACTCCGTTCACTTCGATGAATGACGCGAGAAGTGAAATGTTGTACATGTTTTCAGATGGACGGACGAGTACTTTTCCGTTCCACTGTTCTTCTGTCAACGCTTCATACGTCGACAAATCTTCTGGTTTCACACGATCTTTTGAGTAAACGATGACACGCGCACGTTTTGTCAAACCGAACCATTCGTTGTCCGTGTCACGATATTTTGCAGGGATGTTTGACTCAAGCTCGTCGCTATCGACCGCTTGGAGATGTCCTGCTTCTTTCGCTTGATACAAGTTCCCAGCATCTGCCGTGATAAAGAGATCAGCCTCAGTGCTCTCTCCTTCAGTGTTCAAACGCTCAAGAAGTTCGTCACTCTTACCTTCAACGACGTTTACCTTGATGCCCGTTTCTTCTTCAAACTGCTTATATAATTGTTGATCGACATCGTAGTGGCGACTCGAGTAAACATTGACGACGTTCGAATCGTCCGAGCCTTCATTTGAAGTTGTCTCATCTGTGCTTGCACAAGCGGCAAGGAGTGATGTCGTTAACGCTGCTGAAATTCCTAAAGCTGCATATTTTTTGTTCATCTGTCATTCCCCCACGTTCAATGTTTTTTCTCTATGGTAATGATAATTACTCTCAGTACCTATCATCACTGATAATCATTCTCACGTCAAGGATTTTCTGCAATCGCTATCAGTTGAAATGTGTGATTTGTGACAGTTTTGAAGTCATTAATTCTTGACTTCAAAAGATTTCTAACGCTATAGTGAAATCAAACAAACCGTCTGGTCGGTACAGAAAGGGGTGAAGATATGACAAACCGATCGAATATCACAAAACAAAAGCTGTTAGATGCGGCAACGGATATCATCATGAGTCAAGGTGTCCATCAACTTACATTAGATGAAGTCGCCAAAACAGCTGGCGTTTCAAAAGGTGGGCTTCTCTATCACTACGCTTCAAAAGAAGCATTGATGACCGCAATTGTCGAACGGTTACAACAAGAACAAAATGAGTTGTATGCCTCACTGCAACAGGAAGGTCACGGTCCAGTCGAAGCATTCGTTCGTCTGTTCGATGAAACGAATTTGCATCCCGAACGCGCTGCCATTCATATCGACGTTGAGAAAATGATTGCATTTCTCACGCTGTTCGCCGTCGACCAAGAGTATGCCGATCGATGGAAGCAAGATTTAGATACGTTCTTCGCACAGTTTCAAAAAACAGCCGACCCGGTTGAAACAATGATCATTCGTTATGCACTCGAAGGCATGATGATGTCAGAACATTTTGGGGTCGGTGTTCCCCCTGCCGAGCTCAAACAAGCGATCATCGCACGCTTGATTGAACGGGCACACGCCATCGACAGTCAATCATAAAAACAACATATAGAGGAGATTTAAAACCCATGCAGAAAATCACGTCTTTTTCCGTTAACAACAAGTTTGCGGTTTGGTTGATGACGATCATCTTGACGGCCGCAGGTCTTTTCGCAGGTCTGACGATGAAGCTCGAGACGCTACCGGATATCACGACGCCGACCGTCTCGGTCACAACCATTTATCCAGGAGCATCCCCTGAGCAAGTACTCGAAGAAGTCAGTACCGTTCTCGAAGAACGCCTGCAAAGTCTAAATGGCGTGGAACAAGTTCGTTCTTCATCGTTCCAAAACGCTTCAAACATCCAAATCGATTACGACTTCAGTACGGATATGGATGAAGCGGAACAGCAAGTCAAAGACGCGTTAAGTAACGTCGAACTACCTGAATCGGCACAAGAACCTCAAGTGTCACGCCTCAGCTTCGACGCTTTCCCGGTCATCGGGGCCGCCATCTCGGATGAGAGCCTGGACTTGGCTGAATTGACGAAACTCGTCGAGGAAGAAGTCCAACCCGCTCTTGAAGGAGTCGAAGGCGCACAAACCGTCCAAATTGCTGGACAAGAGATTCGCCGCGTCGAACTTCAATTCGATCAAGAAGCGCTCGCTGAATACAATTTGACAGAAGACACGGTCAAACAATTGATTCAGGCGAATGATGCCCGTATCGCGCTCGGATTATATGAATTAGGTGACACGGAACAAGCGGTCGTCATCGATGGAAAATCTGAGACGCTCGAAGCGTTCCGTGACATCCAAATCCCTTACTCACCAGCACAATCAACGCCGACGACACCGTCTGCTCCGACTGAATTGCCACCTGGTCAAACACCAGACGTGCCGACAGAGGTCCCGACGGAAACACCATCGGCATTACCACCAAACGTTCCGACGACGGTTCCGACTGTCGCGTTGAGCGAACTCGCGACAATCGAGGACAAAGGAATTGAAGAATCGATTTCTCGCTCGAACGGTGAACGTTCAATCGGCGTACAGGTGACGAAGACACAAGATGCGAACACGGTCGATGTCGTCAATGCCGTCAAAGAAGTATTGAATGACTTCGAAGCAGAGTATGACACGGCGAATGTATCGATCACACTCGACCAAGGACAACCGATTGAAGAGTCGGTCGAGACGATGTTATCGAAAGCATTGCTCGGTGGCTTATTCGCCATCCTCATCATCTTAGTGTTCTTGCGTAACTTCCGATCGACAATCATCGCTGTAATCTCGATCCCGTTATCGCTTCTCATGGCACTTATCGTGTTGAAGCAATTGGATATCACATTGAACATCATGACACTCGGTGCGATGACCGTTGCGATTGGACGCGTCGTCGATGACTCCATCGTCGTCATCGAGAACATTTACCGTCGCCTCACACGGTCGAACGAACCACTTCGCGGTAAAGAATTGATCATCGCGGCGACAAAAGAAGTATTCATCCCGATCGCCTCGTCAACAATCGTCACAATCGCGGTATTCTTACCGCTCGGATTTGTCACAGGATTTGTCGGTGAATTGTTCTTGCCGTTCGCATTGACTGTCGTCTTCGCCCTACTCGCTTCATTACTTGTTGCGATTACGGTCGTACCAATGATGGCCGACTCGTTCTTTAAAAACCGCGATAAGTTGAAGCCAGAAGAAGGTCCAGGAAAGCTCGCAGAATGGTATCGCGGCGTCTTGAACTGGTCACTGAACCATAAACTCGTCGTCTTCGGACTCGCGACTGCCCTATTGATTGGTAGTTTTGCCCTCGTCCCAGCGATTGGGGTCAACTTCTTGAACCAAGATTCGGAGAAGACGTTGTTCGTCACGTTCGACCCAGAACCTGGTCAAACGCTTGAAGATTCGATTGCCGCGGCTGAAGTGGCAGAAGAATACTTCATGGAAGAACAACCGAACGCAACGGACGTTCAATTTACAGTCGGTGGAGAGAATCCGCTGAACCCAGGAAACAATAAACAAGGAATCTTTATCGTCCAGTATGACCCGGACACGGAAGATTTCGCAGATGTGAAGTTGGCTGATATTGAGAAGTTGAACGAACTCGCCTCAAACGGGGAGTGGAAAGAACAAGACTTCTCAGGTGGCGGCGCAACGAGCGGTGTCACGTATAACGTCTACGCCAACTCGCTTGAAGATTTAGAAGCGATCGTGCCGACCTTCATCGAAACGATTGAAGAAGAAACGGATTACGTCCGTCAGGCAACGTCAGACTTACGTGAGTCGTACGTACAATACACGTTCAACGTCGACCAACAAGCCGCTGCAGAAGCCGGTGTGTCTGCAGGTCAAATCGCACAAGTCATCAGCCAATTCCAGGCACCAGAAAGCCCACTTGCGAGCGTGACAGTGGATGACAAACAGTTAGACGTCGTCATCCCGAACGAGCAAGTAACGTATGATAGTGTCGATGACTTACAAGCACAAGAAATCACGACACCGTTCGGACCACGCCCAATCTCAGACTTCATTGAAATCGAAGAAGGCACAACGCCGGATACACTCGTCGAGCGCGACGGAAAACTGCTCGCACAAGTGAGTGTCGAACTCAGCACGGATAAAGCGACAGAAGCGTCTGCTGCGATCGAAGAGCGCGTATCAGAGATCGAGCTCCCGTCTGGCGTATCGTATGATGTCGGCGGTGTAACGGAACAGATTCAAGAATCGTTCACACAGCTTGGTCTTGCGATGCTCGCCGCAATCGCCATCGTCTACTTGGTTCTCGTTATCACATTCGGAGGGGCACTCACACCATTCGTCGTGTTGTTCTCACTCCCGTATGCGATTATCGGGGGACTTGTCGCCCTCCTCATCACGGGTGAAACGATTTCGGTTTCTGCCTTAATCGGGGCACTCATGTTGATCGGGATTGTCGTCACGAACGCCATCGTCTTGATTGACCGCGTCATTCATAAAGAAGAAGCTGGTTTATCAACACGTGAAGCGTTACTTGAGGCAGCAGGCACACGCCTTCGCCCAATCTTGATGACCGCACTCGCGACAATCGGCGCACTCGCACCGCTCGCACTCGGTCTCGAGGGTGGAGCACTCATCTCGAAAGGTCTCGGTGTCACCGTAATCGGCGGACTTACAAGTTCGACGCTTCTCACGTTGCTCATCGTACCGATCGTCTATGAGTTCTTCGCACGATTCCGTAAGAAAAAACAAGCGTAAACAAAAGAGAGTTGACTTTAACAAGTCGACTCTCTTTTTTTGCACTCAATAACACTGCATGATGATTTCGGTTTCTTCAAACCGTTTGGCGCGGAGGGCATCTTCTGGAATAAGAAAATAAAGAATTCCAACATCCCCAAATATGACATCTAATTCTTCAGTAGAATCCATTTGAAAGAGCAGGAAAGGATGATTGAATCGTTCCCCATATGTTTCTTCTACTTCTTCAAACACGTCATTCTGCACTTCATTCGGATGTCCACCGATTGCGTGGAGTTCTTCTTGTTCGAATTGTTCGACAAGCGTTTCGTACAGGTCGTCACCGAGCAAATCGTACAAATCATATCCATTCTCCGCATAGCCCTCTTTGAAAGAAACGGCACGCTCATTCAATGCTTCTCCAACCCGCACTCGCTCAAATTGCGTTTCTTCCGTATACAAGACACGCCAAAGATGACGCTCGTCCTCATCTCCCCAAGGTTGTTCTTCCAAGTCATAGAAGAAAGACAACAAACCTTCTTTCGGGAGTGCATCCACGGATTCAAACCCAGCTAAATCACTTAAACGGAACTGAGCTAAAAACGTCATATTCTCCCCAGGGTGCAAGTCAGCATTTGGCAAATCGGGATGCCCACCGAATTTTGAATGGCCGATTTGAACTTCTTCTCGTGTGGTTCGTGGTACAAGCGTCAAATTGACCCGCTTCGTGAACGCACGTAAAATGTCTTCCCCGTTTTGTAATCCATGCTCTTCAATAAATTGCTCAATCGTTTTTAGTTCCATCTCGACACCCCGCTTGTTTATGATAGATGTAGTATAGCATGCCGAACGTATGTACCCCTTATCTTTTTTGTCATACCCTTTTCTTGACCGATGAAGATGAATTTGAGAAGATGCATACGTTTTGAATGACGCGAAAGGAAGTCATATATATGAAATTATTGAAATGGATGATTGGGCTCTCACTCTTGTTTGGATTGAGCACGCTCGGCAACTGGATGGTTGAGACGTTCTCGTGGAAAGTACCGGGCAGTGTCATCGGCATGGTGCTGTTGCTCGTCCTCTTAGTAACAAAAGTCATCCGCGTGGAATGGATTGAAGACAGCGCTGGATTTTTGACGAAGCATCTCGCCTTCTTCTTCATCCCGATTGCCGTCGGTCTCATGGCGTACGGTACGTTGTTAAAAGCCGCTGGCATCCCTCTTCTCGTCACACTACTCGTCAGCATGGCGGTCGGTATGATCGTGACGGCTCTCGTTTCCGGGAAAGAAGGTGAGGCGTCATGACATACGTTTGGATCGGATTGACGATTCTCGTGTATTCGCTCAGTCGTCAACTTTCGAAAAAATGGGCATCTCCGTTCACTAATGTCGTCTTCTTAAGTACAGCGATTCTGATTCTCCTGTTACTCGTGACAGGACAGTCCTATGATACGTATAAACCGGCTACCGATCTCATCACCATCTTACTCGGTCCGGCGACAGTCGCCCTCGGGTTACCGCTCTATCGCAACTTACCCGTGTTACTCGCCCGGGCAAAGCGAGCATTGAGTGCGATTGTCATTGGGTCTCTTTCCACGATTTTTGTCGCTGTGTTCTTCGGGAAGTTGTTTTCGTTTACCGAAAACGTGTTGATTGCGCTATCGGTCAAGTCGGCCACGTCTCCGATTGCCCTCGAATTGGCTCGACAGTTAGAGGGGGATGCGACACTTGCCGCCTCGATTGCCGTCGCCTGCGGTATTTTAGGTGCGATGCTAGGTCCGGTGCTCTTGACATGGATTCGTATGGACGACCCGTTCACGCGTGGGCTCACGCTCGGCACCATCAGTCACGGAATCGGGACCGCACAAGCAGCGACGGAACATCCGTTGTCTGGTGCAACAGGTGGTGCCGCGATGGGATTGACCGCCATCTTCACTTCGTTCATCTTGCCCATTTTATACCCGTTTCTCTTTTGAACAGGTCACGCTCATTTCATCGATGGGCGTGACTTTTTTGTTTCGACTTCGAGCGCGCGTGATAAACTAATGAAGATGAAACTTTTTAGAGGAGGGCAATCCATGCAAGAGAAATTAATTGAACGCTTAATGACTTATGCGAAGATTGATACACAGTCTGACTTCACGAGTACGACAACACCATCGACGGCCAAACAATGGGATTTGATTCGTCATTTGGAGAAAGAACTGAAAGAACTCGGGCTGACAGACGTCGAGACGGACGAATACGGCTATCTCTTCGCCACACTTCCGAGTAACGTCGATTATGACGTCCCGACAATCGGCTTCCTCGCCCACGTGGATACGGCGACCGATTTCACGGGTACGAACGTTTCACCTCAACTCGTCGAGCACTATGAAGGTGGCGATATCGTCTTGAACGAGTCGCTTCATGTCGTCTTGTCACCAAAAGACTTCCCAGAACTTGACGGGTATGTCGGACATACGCTCATGACAACGGACGGAACGACACTCCTCGGTGCGGATGATAAAGCAGGAATCGCCGAAATCGTCACAGCCGTCGAATACTTATTGGCTCACCCTGAGATTCCGCACGGACCGGTCCGCATTGCTTTTACACCGGATGAAGAAATCGGGCGTGGACCACATAAATTCGATGTCGCCCGTTTTAACGCGGACTTCGCTTACACGATGGACGGGGGACCGCTCGGAGAGTTACAGTATGAGAGCTTCAACGCAGCTGGTGCGACCGTCACCTTCCATGGGACGAACGTGCATCCAGGTAGTGCCAAGAACAAGATGGTCAACTCGATGAAGCTCGCGATGGCGTTCCAAAACCGTTTACCGGCTGATGAGGCACCGGAACGTACGAGCAACTACGAAGGATTCTTCCATTTGAACGGTTTTAATGGGGATGTGGAGAAGACGACACTTCAATACATCATCCGCGATCACGACAAACAGAAGTTCGAAGCGCGTAAAGCGTTGATGGAGAAACTTGTCCTCGAATGGAAACAAAAATACGGGGAAGAGCGGATTGAGCTCAAAATGGAAGACCAGTATTACAACATGGCCGAGAAAATCGAACCGGTCAAACATATCGTTGATACCGTCGCTGACGTCATGCGCGGCCTTGGCATCGAACCGAAGATTGAACCGATTCGTGGTGGGACAGACGGATCGCAACTTTCTTACATGGGCCTTCCGACGCCGAACATCTTCACGGGTGGCGAGAACTATCACGGGAAGTTCGAATATATCTCTGTGAACAACATGGAAAAAGCAACAACGGTCATTATCGAAACACTTCGCACATTCGCGAAGCGTGCACAAGCATAACAAATGCGCCTCCAATCGTTCTCTTTTACACTAGAGACATTGGAGGCGATTTTTGATGAAACATACATTTAGCATGAACCTCGGCTGGGATGGCGGACGAAATGATGTCGGTACCCTCGAGGCCGAGCGATTAAAGACACAGATTTCGATTCCACCCGAAATGGACGGTCCCGGAGTCGGCACGAATCCGGATGAGATGTTACTCGGGGCAGCGGCCACGTGTTATATCATCACACTTGCAGCCGTACTCGGGCGAAGTGACCTGACTCACCGTGGCATCACGATTGATGCGGAAGGCATCGTCGATGTGACAAACGGCATCTTCACTTACGAGACGATTCGCTATACGACAACGATTCAAGTCCCTGCAGAGATGACCGACCGAGAGATCACGTTAGTCGAGCGTATTGCGAAAAAAGCGAAAGATCAATGTATGATTTCACGGGCGCTCGCAGGAAATGTGGCGTTCGAATTGAATACGACCGTTGTACGAGTCGATTAAGGATAAAAGGAGCCGCTTCTTGGAGAAACGGCTCTTTCTTCATGAAATATTTTTGATTGGTTGATCCGACTCTGAGTAATACGTTGCAGAGGATGATCGAAAGACGAAATAGAACTGAATCATACTTAAAAGCAAGATGAAGCTCGCCGCAAAGATGAGTGTGATTCGTAGCTCTACAATATCGCTGAGTAGTCCTACGAGTAACACCCCAATCACTTGTAAGATACTTTGAACCATGCCATATACACTTGCAATCCTTCCTGTCATCTCTTCTGGTAGATTATTTTGATAAAACGTAATAAAACCCGCACCAGAAAAAGCATTAAAGAATCCTAATATGAGAAAACCAACTAGAGTCATCCAAAAAGAATGTGATAAGGCATAAATCATATAGCCGACGGCAACAAGCACCGATCCCGCTCCAATCAACCATTTGATCGACAAGAATCGAGTAGCTGACGCGACGACCAGTGACCCTACTACAGCACTTAAGCCTGTCAGACTAATCAGAAGACCATATTGTGCTTCGGATAAACGTAACGTTTCTTGTGTGAACACCACTTCCTGTGCATCCATCGCGAACGAGACAATTACCATTCCTTGAAACAGCATATACATACTGAAAACAAATATATTACATCGACTGAACGTCCATACTTTCTTCCAATCCGCTCGAACAGTTTGTATCGAAATATGTGCTTTAGACGTTGTTGGCTTCCATTCAAACTGAGGTAATCGTGTTAATAAAATTGCCGAAAAGAAAAAGGATGCAGCGTTTATCCATATCGCGACACTTGTTGTTGACACGAGGACAAGGGCTCCGGAGAGGGCGGGACCAATCAAAAATGCACCTGACGTGATTGCTTGTCGGTAAGCATTAAATTGTTTGCGTCTTGTCGTCGGAATCAATTTTGCGATGTATGAAAATGATGAGACTTCAAAAAAAGATTTTGCGACAGCAAGCAGATACAAACTTCCATACAACAGCCATAACGATTCCATAAAAGGAATTCCAATTAATAAAACTCCCCGAATAACATCCGTCCAAATCATTATATTTTTTAGAGACGATCGATCAACGATACTTCCAATCCAGAACTTTGTCATGACTGAAGCGAGTGGACCAATCATCCACAGACCTGCGACAGCCATCGCTGAATCCGTCAAGCGATAAACAAAAACATTGATTGCTACTAGATATATAAAATCCCCCATACTCGAAATACCAAGTGCCGTTAACAACGAACCTGTTTCAAAACGATGTTTGTTTTCTATACGAGTCATATGCTTCCCCTTTACCTGCAACCTCGCTACCCACTTCACTTTTTATTCTTACTTGAGCGCATTTGCAGAATATGTTGTTTGAATCAAATACGAGCGGCGACAAAAGTCTTCGAACTATCAGCTACCTTGTTGATCGACAATCTCACCGTTCACAGAAATTCCTCGTACAACCGCGTCTTCTCCAATTTGAAAATAATATCGGTACGGGCCTTTTTGAATCATCGTTGCCTCGGTGAACGTATTTTCGTGATGGGATTTCGTTTCAATCGTATCGATTTCTGGATTGTTCACTTCTCCAAATCCCACATTGAAAGAATGTTCGACGTTTCCGGCGTCATCGTATTCTCGTAAAAATGTGCTATATGAGGTGAAATTGTCGTTTTCATAGTGCGTCCACCCTCTTGGTCCAAGAAGCTCCCATCCTTCTTCATCATTCCCCTCAAAGAACTGGACGACCAATGCCTCCATCTCATTTTGAAACTCCATATCATCTTGAAACTCCATGACATCTTGAAACTCCATGACATCTTGAAATTCTGTAGGATCCGGAATCGTCGTGTACATGACGATGGTCACCCCATCGTGTCGTGTTATATAAATCAACTTATTCATGTCATAAGTGAGACCTTTAGCCAACGCCTCGTCAAAATCATCATATTTCCCAAACTCAAACTTCCCTACCTCAAACGTTTGAAGTTCATTCTTCAATAGCGAATTCACGATACTTGAACTGACCGCAATGAATAGGATGATCAGCCAGAGTCTAATTTGTTTCATAGTACCCCCATTTGATTCACGTGCATTTCTGTTCTACATAATATTTCCATCTTACGTTGTATAATCCTCTATCCTGATGCACAAGTTTTTCTTTAACGTTTGTGAATCATGACGTGACACTGCGCGTTTTTCAAAAACGTGATACAATACACGTCGTAAACTAATCAGAAAAACGAGGGATACCATACATGATTACAGTAAATAACGTCAGCCTACAATTTGGCGGCCGTAAGTTGTTCGAAGACGTGAACATCAAGTTCACACCAGGCAACTGTTACGGATTGATCGGTGCGAACGGTGCCGGTAAATCGACATTCTTAAAGATTTTATCAGGTGAGCAAGATACGACGACGGGTGATGTGAGCATCACACCGGGTGAGCGTCTCGCCGTCCTCAAACAGGACCACTATGCATATGAGGACAGTGCTGTTCTCGAGACCGTCATCATGGGTCACGAGCGTCTTTATAGCGTCATGAAAGAAAAAGACGCCATCTATATGAAAGAAGATTTCTCAGACGAAGACGGCATGCGCGCAGCTGAACTCGAAGGCGAATTCGCCGAGTTGAACGGTTGGGAAGCAGAGTCAGAAGCTTCGATGGTTCTTCAAGGTCTCGGGATCACAGAAGCGCTTCACCAGAAACAAATGAGCGAACTCACAGGTGGCGAGAAAGTCAAAGTCCTTCTTGCCCAAGCACTCTTCGGTAAGCCAGACATCTTGCTTTTGGACGAGCCGACCAACGGACTTGACCTCAAAGCAATTCAATGGTTAGAAGAGTTTTTAATCAACTTTGAAAACACAGTCATCGTCGTTTCCCACGACCGTCACTTCTTGAACAAAGTCTGTACACACATGGCAGACCTCGACTTCGGAAAAATCCAATTGTATGTCGGGAACTACGACTTCTGGTATGAGTCAAGCCAACTTGCTACACGTATGGCGGCAGATCAGAACAAGAAGAAAGAAGAGAAGATCAAAGAGCTTCAAAACTTCATCGCACGTTTCAGCTCGAACGCATCGAAAGCGCGTCAAGCGACGTCACGTAAGAAGTTGCTCGATAAGATCACACTCGACGACATTCGTCCGTCATCACGTCGTTATCCATTCGTCGGATTCACGATGGAACGCGAAATCGGGAACGATGTTCTCTATGTCGACAACGTTTCGAAAACGATTGATGGCGTAAAAGTGCTCGACAACGTAACGTTCTCACTTAACAAGACGGACAAAGTCGCATTCGTTGGTCGTTCTGACGTTGCGATCACGACACTCTTCAAAATTCTAATGGGTGAGATGGAACCAGACACAGGTTCGGTCAAATGGGGTGTGACGACGACTCAGTCGTACTTCCCGAAAGACAACTCGGAATACTTCGAGGGCTCGGAAAAGAGTATCCTCGACTGGTTGCGTCAGTTCTCACCAGCCGATGAGTCAGATACGTTCCTTCGCGGATTCCTTGGCCGCATGCTCTTCTCAGGTGAAGAAGTCATGAAGAAGGCGTCTGTCCTCTCAGGGGGAGAAAAAGTACGCTGCATGCTCTCGAAGATGATGCTCTCAAACTCGAACGTGCTCGTCCTCGACGATCCGACGAACCACTTGGACCTCGAATCAATCACAGCACTCAACAACGGTCTCGAGTCATTCAAAGGCGTACTCCTCTTTAGCTCACATGACCATCAGCTCATCTCGACGATTGCGACACGCATCATCGAAGTGACACCGAATGGCATCGTGGATAAAGAAGCAACGTACGATGAGTACTTGGAGAACGAAGCGCTTCAACAACAAGTTGAATCTCTCTATCAAAATGCATAATAAAAATGATCGGCTCGCGTGAGCCGATCATTTTTATTTGACGTCTACCATTTCCATCACGTGCTCATGAATGTCATGACCTTTCGTGACGTGAACTTGAACGTTGTATGCACCAGATTCAGTAAAGGTGTACATTCCTTTGTACATCCCAGCATCTGCTTCCTCTAACTTCACCCACTCATGTTTCTCCGCTCCGTCTTGGAAGATTTCGAGTTGTACGTCTGCCCCCGCTAACATCTCGTCTTCAATCATGACATGTACCATGAACGGTTGTTCCTCACCTGCTGTCGCCTCTTTCGGATCGAGCGTAATGTCCGCTCCTGCATGGTGATGGTGGTCACTATCTTCCTCAGCTTCAGCTGTCGTTTCTGGATGTCCAACCGTCACATTCGTCGTCGGCATCGTATGCATCGAACGCGCTGTCACGTGAACTTGGACCGTATAGACCGCTTCTTCCGCAAACGTCGTCTCTGCTTCGTAGACACCGTCTTTCGTGAGTGACGCCTTGATCATGTCACTCTCTTCTTTCGCACCATTCTTCCATACTTCGAACTTGATCTCATCCGCATCGTCTACGGGTTGACCATCTTGCGTAACTTTTACAGATAAAGGTACTGTTTCTTCTTTTTCTGCCGTCGCAGCAACCGTCAACTCTGCCTCTACCGGCTCCATCGACTGTGGAACAGTTGCACTTTCTGCTTCTTTCTCCGTGCCGCAAGCACCGAGTACGAATAGGCCGATGAGTCCAAACACGACCCCAAACCGTGTCATCATCTTTTTCATCATAAATCCTCCTTATAAATCGCTTACATCATTCACACATTGTTCATGATACCATCTCTTTCCAAAAAGAGTGTGAGCATTCTGTGAGATATCCCACGATACGTTCTCACAAATTTCACACATATAGTTGAATCAGAATTTGTTTCATTCACTTCCGAATATTAGTCCATCATTTCTAAAAAGGGGTATATAAAATATATATAAGGCGTACATTTGGAAAGTCTTAACATCAAGAGGATGACATCATGAATGGAGGCGAATTCAGATGAAACGTAGGGTCATTCGTGGGGCGATGGCATTATTCATCTTATTGGCGATGGTGATCACGCAATCGATCTCCGTCAGTGCCGCCGCTTCAAAATTTATCACGAGCGTGAATACGACGAGCAAAGTCGTCGCGTTGACGTTCGATGATGGGGCAGACGGGGCAAACACGAACAAGATTTTAGACATTTTGGCAAAAAACAACGTCAAAGCCACTTTCTTTTTAACAGGATCCGGTGCAAACAACCATCCCCAATACATTAAAAACATCGCCGCAAAAGGGCATCAGCTCGGTAATCACTCATACACACACCCAGACTTCACGAAACTAACTGCCACTCAAATGAAATCCGAACTCGACCGCACGGAAGCTTTGATCAAGTCGTTGACCGGAAAAACGACAAAACCGATTTTCAGAGCCCCGTTCGGAGCCGTCAATAGTACTGTGTTGAACGGCGTCGGTGCTGCTGGCTATGGTTACACGATTCAATGGAACATCGATACGATTGACTGGAAAGGGTTGACCGCGAGCCAAATCAATACGAAAGTACAAACCAATATCAACCCGGGTTCAATCGTCTTGATGCATACAGGTGCGGGTGCACCGGGTACTCCACTTGCACTCCCAACGATGATTTTACAACTGAAAGCAAAAGGGTACCAATTCGTCACGGTCTCGCAATTACTCGCCTATCAAAACACGTCAACGAACAAAACGTATACTGTGAAGTCCGGTGACACGTTGTACAGCATCGCACGGACGTATGGCGTCACCGTATCCGCTTTAGCGGCAGCTAACAATATCACCAACTATAGCTTAATCTATGTCGGACAAGTGCTCATCATTCCAGGAACAACCGTCACTCCACCACCTACAACGACTGTGAAATACACCGTGAAGTCGGGCGACACGCTTTACAAGATTGCGACGATGTACAATACCACCGTCGCGAAAATTGCAGCCGCTAACAATATCACCAACGTCAACTCCATCACTGTCGGTCAGGTGCTCATCATTCCAGGAACAACCGTCACACCTCCACCTACAACGACCGTGAAATACACCGTAAAGTCGGGCGACACACTGTATAAGATTGCGACGATGTACAATACGACCGTCGCGAAGATTGCCGCCGCCAATAACATCACGAACGTTAACCTCATCAGTGTCGGGCAAGTGTTGACCATTCCGAAATGAGTGAACCGTGAATCTTTTCCTCTACTTGTGACGTATCGTATGCAAACAGGAAAAGAGGAATCGCTATGACTCGAATCGCAATCCGCGTTAGTATCGCTGCACTCATCGGACTTGGTGTCTCCATTGCCACATTCTCGATTTTGATTTGGCTCGGTTATGAACAAGCACTCACATCCGGTGAACCAATCCAATTCTTCACTCGTGACATTTATCAATTCGAAAACGAGGTCGGGGTCGCCAATCAGAATCAGATGGCCATACTTGGTGCAGGTTTTATGGGAATCGCTATTCTCGTCGGAGAAATTGGGGCACGCCTCAAACAAAAATAACCGCTGCGCGTGCAGCGGTTATTTTTAGTGATGATGTCCACCATCGTGATCATGTGACTGAACTGTCGATTGTTCAATCTGGTCGATTTGGTCTTGCGGTACATCGCCGACAATCATCCATGCAGTTGGGGTATACACTTTCTGCCCTTCATGCACCATGCCGTTCACTTGATAGATTCCTTGATCGAGCTTCACGCTCGTTACGAGGTAGCCATCCCTTTCCGTCACTTCGTATGTCTGTGTGTCTTCGGTAGCATAAGGTGTGACTTGAATATGGCTTTCTGTCACGCGTTCGTCATTCGCTACTTTCATCGCAAGTGTCGTCGATCCGACTTCCACGCGTTCAGGTACTATCAATTGAATGCCAATCGGATCAATCGTACGTTCGATCGGTTGAAGTTGACATGCCCCTAACCAGATTGTCGCCATGATGACAGGAAAAACTGCTTTGAATCGTTTCATGCCGCCACCTCCGCTTTCAACTTCCGGCGTCCGATCAACCAATCGAATACGAGAACGATAAGGATGCTGATTCCCGCGAGCGGTAATGTCACACCGAGAAGTAAAATCGAGATACCAACGATTCGTTTGATCCGTTCGTCTTCGAACCGCTTCATCTGTTCGATGGATCCGACTTTTCGTTTGCGCCACATTACGAACGAGCTGATGACCACAAAAATGAGACCTATACAAAGCGCGACCCCAATCAATTGATTCAGTAATCCAAACAAGCGACCTTCATGGAAGGCGATGCCGACCGTAATCAGTTTTCCGAGAATCCCATAATCCGCATACGTTACAGAACTAAGTGTCTCACCGCTATATTGATCTAAGTTCACCGTTGCTTCTTTGAACGGGTGTCCTGCTGCCGATGTGACGGTATAGACGCCTGTTTCGCCTTCTGGAAGCGAGATCGTGTACGGTCGATTGATCGACGTATTGTTCACGACCTGATTCAAGTCAATTGGCAACAGTGTACTTGGTGAAGATGCCGGTACAAGATCTGCTTGTGTTGCCCAAGGTACGTCTTCTGCCACATCTTTTGTGGTTACAGTTGATTCCGGTTTAGCGCCAAACGCATAGGCATACAGCGGTGCTCCCGTATTTGTCGACGAGGAGACCCACTGCAACATCGCTCCCGACACGGAGGACCAGGCAAGACCTGAACTAATGATGATGACGAGACCTAGCGATGACCATAAAGCGACGCTACCGTGCATTTGTTTCCACCATTGCCGACCTTTCCCGAGCTTCGGCATGAGCATCCGAACCGGATTTTTCCCACGTGGCCAGAATAAGAACGTTCCCGTAATGAGAAGAATAATGGCCCATGATGCCGCAAGCTCGACAATCCAGTTCCCGATTTGTCCGCCTAATAGTGTGCCATGAATCACAACCAACAAATCCATACTACTTTCAGCAGTTCGTGTCCCTAAAACTTCGGCAGTTTCTGGATGAATATATGTATACATCATCTCATCATTGTTCATCCAACCGATTCGAGTCGATTCACCTTCATTCGGCAATCGAATCGATGTGATTATCGCATCCGGATATTCTGTCATGAATGATTCCTTTTGGATTTCTATCGGCTGTTCTTCCGTGAAAGATGCCGTCATCATGTCTTTGTATTGCATCTTCGTGACTTGTGGTTCAAACAAATAAATGCTTCCTGTCACAGCCAAGATAATGAAAATCGGTGCAAATATAAGACCTGCATAAAAGTGCCAACGCCAAATCGCTTGATACCAAGCGTTGCGTTTGTTCAATCGTTCCCCTTGCATACCGCTTCCCCCTTATTTTTTGTGTCCAACTTGTGAACAGATTGAGTATACAAGGAATGGAAACGTTTTATTCTTACTATTTGTGACAACTATTCGTCGATATAGAGAAGTCAAAATGAACTTTAATTCATCTTTTTTTCACATATTTTAGGACTTACTCCACACATTTTCACATAAACAAAGAGACGCCAACAAATTGGCGTCTCCAAAGTGTGATTAATTTGTGAATTGCTCTGCTTCTGTCGAACCGGCGAGTGCAGTCGTTGATGATTGCCCACCTGAAATAACGAGTGAGACTTCATCGAAGTACCCCGTCCCGACTTCACGCTGATGACGTGTCGCCGTGTAACCATGTACTTCAGCCGCAAATTCTGCTTGTTGTAACTCCGAGTACGCAGCCATGCCACGGTCTTTGTATCCGCGTGCGAGCTCGAACATGCCGAAGTTGAGCGCGTGGAATCCAGCGAGTGTGACGAACTGGAACTTGTATCCCATTGCGCCGATTTCTTGTTGGAACGTCGCAATCTCTTCGTCTGACAACTTCTTCTTCCAGTTAAACGATGGCGAACAGTTGTAAGCGAGAAGTTTTCCTGGATACTTCGCATGAATCGCTTCGGCAAATTGACGTGCCTCTGCCAAATCTGGTTCAGACGTCTCACACCAGACAAGGTCTGCATATGGTGCATAAGCAAGACCACGAGCGATGGCTTGCTCGATACCAGCTTCCGTACGATAGAAGCCTTCCGGTGTACGCTCTCCAATGATGAACGGGTGATCGATTGGATCGATGTCGCTCGTGATCAAGTTCGCCGCATGCGCATCTGTCCGTGCTACGATGATTGTCGGGACACCCATGACGTCTGCCGCGAGCCGAGCCGAAATCAAGTTTTTCACAGCCGTCTGGGTTGGGAGTAACACCTTCCCACCGAGGTGACCACATTTCTTCTCAGACGAGAGCTGGTCTTCGAGGTGAACACCGGCAGCACCTGCTTCAATCATTGCCTTCGTTAATTCGAATACGTTGAGGACACCACCGAACCCCGCTTCCATATCCGCGACAATCGGTGCGAACCAATGCGTATCGCCTTTTCCTTCTGCCGTTTGAATTTGATCGGCACGTTGAAGCGCCTGGTTGATTCGTTTGACGACACTCGGAACCGAGTTGGCCGGATATAAACTTTGGTCCGGGTACATGTGACCTGACAGGTTAGCGTCTGCCGCTACTTGCCAACCGCTTAAGTAGATGGCTTCGAGTCCTGCCTTCACTTGCTGAATGGCCTGGTTCCCTGTCAACGCGCCGAGCGCATGAACGTAGTCACGCTCATGCATCAATTTCCACAGGCGTTCCGCCCCTTTTGTCGCAAGCGTTTGTTCAATCACGATAGACCCTCGTAACTTCATGACGTCTTCTACAGAGTATGGACGCTCTACCCCTTCAAATCGTTCTGACTTCCAGCTGTTCACCAATTCTTCGCGTTGTTTCATTAATAAACCCTCCTGTATTATATTAATTTCAATTAATTCAATTTGTTATATAACAGATAGTGCAAATTAAACACTTTAGTCGAGGTAAGCACAGCACTCCAACGCTGCTTTGAACGTCGAATGCTCCATCCCACAGCAACGGCATACGTTCTCTTCGTCCCGATCTTCCGGTTTGCGGAAGACGACGACTTCATCGATCGGCTCTTTCATGATTTGGAGCGAGCCGTCGGCACGGTCCAAGACGAGGCGCATCAAGTCATTGCCATATACGAATGCTGTATTCGCAAGTGATGCTGTCGATTCTCCAGATACGATGCGGCGGACGACCCAACGTTCAATCAACTGTTCGCTTTCCATTTTTTTCGTTGTCATGATGAGGTTCCTCCTTTTAAATTGAACTCCACGGTTTGTCGCTTCATAAATTCACGGCGGCGGCGATGCAAGATTGGTTCCGTGTACCCGTTCGGCTGTTTCAACCCATGAAACACGAGTTCGTGAGCGGCTTGATAGGCGATTGACTGATCGACATTCGGTGTCATCGGTCGGTAATTCGGATCTGACTCGTTCTGCTCATCGACGACTTGCGCCATCCGATAAAGTGTGACCTCCACTTGATCTGCTGAACAGATGCCGTGATGCAGCCAGTTGGCCACGTGTTGGCTCGAAATCCGGAGTGTCGCTCGGTCTTCCATCAGTCCGATATGGTGAATATCCGGTACTTTCGAACAACCTACACCTTGTTCGACCCAACGAACGACGTATCCGAGCAATCCTTGTAAGTTGTTCTCGAGCTCTTCTTTAATTTCGTCTTGTGAATAGATGCGCGTCGCGAGCGGAATGTCGAGGAGCTGTTGTCGCTCATGTTTCGAATGAGGCTGCTTGATCAATTCTCGCTGTACATCAAAAGCATCGAGTTGATGATAGTGCATCGCATGGAGCGTCGCCGCTGTCGGCGAAGGCACCCATGCCGTCGTTGCCCCGGAGCGTACATGCGCAATTTTTTCACGCATCATGTCCCGCATCCGATCAGGCATCGCCCACATCCCTTTTCCGATTTGTGCTTGATGATGGAACCCGCTCTCGAGACCAGTTGATACATTCAACCGTTCATATGCAGCGAGCCAAGGTGACGTCTTCATTTCTCCCTTTCGACGCATCGGTCCGAGTGTCATCGAGGAATGAATCTCGTCCCCCGTCCGGTCGAGGAATCCCGTGTTGATGAAAACGACCCGCTCTTTTACTTGAGCGATACAATTTTTCAAGTTGAGCGACGTTCGTCTCTCTTCATCCATCACGCCGACTTTTAACGTATGGCGTGGAAGTTCTAACAGATCTTCTACAGCGTCAAACAAGTCATTGGTGAATGCTACTTCTTCAGACCCGTGCATTTTTGGTTTGACGATATAGATCGATTCTTCCCGAGAGTTGAGGCGGCGATGTAGATGGCGACTCGCGATCAATGAAGTGAAGATGGCATCAACGATCCCCTCTGGTACCTCACGACCTTCTGCATCAAGGATCAAGTCCGTCGTCATCAAGTGTCCGACATTTCGAATGAATAAGAGTGCGCGTCCTGGGAGGACAACTTCCGCCCCACCTTTTCCAATCAAACGCTTATCTTCGTTTAAACGTCGAGAGAGTCGCTCCCCGTTCTTTTGGAACGAGGCTTCAAGCGTCCCATCCATCAAGCCGAGCCAATTACGATACAGATGAACTTTGTCTTCCGCACAAACGGCTGCGACCGAGTCTTCACAATCCACGATTGCGGATAGGGCTGATTCGAGCTCGATGTCCATCAGTCCAGCAGGATCGACTTTGCCGACCGGATGCTCGCGGTCAAATTGCAGTTCAACGTGTAAGGCATGGTGTCTGAGCATCAACGTCTTCAACTCGTTCGGTTCCCCGGTGTAACCGACGAAAGAATCATCTGCGAACGATTGCTCGACGTCCCCGATTACCGCATAAGCGACATCATCACGAACGACGTATTGCGTCACTTCCTTGTGCGACCCTGACGGTAGCGGGAACGTGTCATCTAGAAACTGTTTCGCCAACCGAATAACTTCATTACCGCGAACGGGATTATATCCTCGTCCCTTTTCCATACCGTCCGCCTCTTCAATCATATCTGTTCCATAAAGGGCGTCGTAGAGACTTCCCCATCTGGCATTGGCGGCGTTAAGTGCATATCTGGCATTGTCTAACGGTACGACGAGTTGCGGTCCCGCTTGATGCGCGATTTCACGATCGACACCCGAAACATCGATGTTAAAATCTTCGACAATCGGTTCGATATAGCCGATTGACGTTAAAAATGTCTCATATTCGATTGGATCGACTTCTTCTTGGCGACTGTACCACTCCTGTAACAATCGCTCATATGTCATGCGCTGCTCCAGAAGTGTCTGATTCACTGGAATGAAACGCTCTAGAAGCGATTCAACGCCTTCCCAAAAAACGTTGATTTCCTGGGGTTCAAGTACGTTTTTATTCACAAATTCAACCAGCTTTTCATGAACATGATACGTATTTAGTCGTTCATAGTGTTCCAAGCGTTCACATCCTCCTTTAATAGTTGTTATATATCAGTTGATTACAATATAGACTATTATATAACAGTTTGACAACCCATTTCTTAAAACTTTTTATTTGAAATCTCGTCAGGATGGGTTTACTATACATTGTGTGACCCATCAATGATTGAGTCATCAATGATTTGAGGAGGCGATGTGCATGCGAGATTCCTGCTCGCTCCGTGATCAAATTCTCTATCACATCATCACCGTACAAAAAGAATTGGGGCAATTATTCGACTCTGAAATGGACGGGCTCAGCCTGAGTCGCTACGACATTTTAAGCAACCTGTATCACGTCGGTCCATTGCGACAGCGTGAATTGCAACAACGCGTCGATGTTGACCATGCCGCCATCACCCGACACCTGAAACAATTAGAGACACAAGGACTGATCACGCGGAGACGCTGTGAACAAGACAACCGTGTCATTTATGTCGAGTTGACAGACGATGGTCGTGAGCAAATTGCACATTGGACTGAGCAAAAAGAGTGCTTAACGGACCGACTTTTTGTCAACATGAAGGTAGAGGATCAACAACAGTTACTAGCATCCCTAACGATGTTACAAGATACTATTGACCATGAAAGGAAGACTACAATATGAACACTGCTACACAAAAAGACTTTATGGAGATTGTCAAAGGACGCCGCTCGATTCGTGTATACGATGAGAACGTCAAAATCTCAAAAGAAGAAATGACACAAATTCTTGAAGAAGCGACAACAGCTCCTTCATCACTTAACTTACAGCCATGGCGCTTCGTCGTCATCGATAGCGCAGAAGGAAAAGAAACACTCCTTCCACTCGCAAGTTTCAACAAACGCCAAGTGGAAACATCTTCAGCTGTCATCGCCCTCTTCGCTGACTATCAAATGGCAGATTACACAGAAGAGATTTTCGATACAGCGGTAGAGCGTGGTATGATGCCGGCTGAGGTCCGCGACCGTCAAGTCGACATGATCAAAGGCATCTTCAAAGATGCACCGAAAGAAATGGTCAAAGACAGCATCATGCTCGATTCAGGTCTTGTTGCGATGCAACTCATGCTCGTCGCACGTGCGCACGGATATGACACAAACCCAATCGGCGGATACGACAAAGCGAACATCGCTGAAGCGTTCGGTCTCGACAAAGAACGTTACCTTCCAGTCATGCTTCTCTCAATCGGAAAAGCAGCAGAAGAAGGGTACCCGTCAGTTCGATTCCCAGTCGACCGCATCACAGACTGGAAATAATTCAAAAGGTTCAATCGCTGAGGCGATTGAACCTTTTTTTCATCCGATATATTTGACGACTTCGTTGAAGTCCCGGCGTGTTTTCGGTGCGAAATCACGCGCCCGATACCCAAATGCAACCATGACCGAAAGTGACCATTCGCCTCGTTCCATCACACCTTCTGAGATGAGCAACTCATCGATTTCTTCTTGATTGAACCCTTCAATCGGGCATGAATCGATTTCGATTTGTGCGGCAGCCGTCATCATATTTCCGAGCGGGATATATGTCTGACGCTTGATCCATTCTTGGAAGACACGCTCATCATCTAAGAGACGATAGTCGTTTTCCTGGAACTCCTGTACCCGTTTCACGCGTTGCGCGTATTCTTCTTCCGTCCGGCCCTGTACACCCGTCACGATATGACGAATGTAGTCCGCATCGTAACGCATGGCTTTCGGTGTTCTTGCGAGGATCAACACGAAGTGACTGGCAGTCAGTGCCTGACCTTGCGCTCCCCATGCATGATCTTTAATTTTTTGGAGCAAATCTTCCCGACGCACCACGACGAATTGCCATGGCTCGAATCCGAATGAACTCGGCGAAAGACGTCCTGTCTCTAAAATGAACTCCATGTCCTCTTCTTTGATTTTACGATCCGCATCGAATGCTTTCGTCGCTTGACGCCAACGATACGCCTCTAAAATGTCTTTCTTTTTCATCGTGCTCACTCCTCCATTACCAAGATGACTCCATCATATCAAACCGATAAATCAAAAATCGCTCATGAAGATTCTTCAGCGGCAATCGCACCGTTTGTACGTACTGAAAAGGCGTCTCGTCGTTCAAATAATGGAGGTACTCATCCGCCGGATAATATAAAATCACATCGACCGGGCGAAGATCCGTTTCAACAGATTCGATGATGTTGGCAATCACTTGGCGGAAGACGTTCACTGAGAACGGATTAAAGAAGTAGAATCGATTCGCATCCGGTGGAATCGTGAATTCCTCCGCAAGTCCCTGTTCTAATTGAACACTTCCCCGATTTCGATGTTTCTTCGTATAGCACGCCCAATTTTGAAGTGCCTCCTCGTGAAACCCACCGTCCATCTCGACACCGATCGCCCGCACGCGAAACGTATACGCTAAATAGAACGGGAGACGTCCTTTGCCCGAACCAAAATCAACGATGGTATCTGCGGACTCTAACGGATACGCATCCCGAAGCAAATCGAGTGCCTCATAAGGTGTCGGTTCATAACGATGATATTCCGCCGAGGTTGGAAATCCTTGCTGCGGTTTGGCCGTCTCGATTTGTAACAGTTGCTCATATTGCTGTTCGTTCATGATGAACCTCTTTCTTGAATAGATTGGAAGAATGGATGCCGCTCCATTTCTCTCGTGAACGACGTCTGTTCCTGATAGGCGACATACATGACATAAATCGGAACCAATACTTTAAACCAGCTTGGAAGTAAAATGAAGCTTGTCACGCCAAGCGGAATGAGTCGAAACCACAAATTTCGGTGGCTCGGCGTCCTGAAATAGATGAGGATTTCCATCGTCCGCCTGACGGTGCCAAAGCGATTCGGTTTCGGTCGATATAGTGGACGTGTCCGCTCACTCGTCTTCTCGATGGCACCTGAGGTTGTCAGCAGGACTCGGTCGAATGAGGCACGCTCACGTTCCCCGATTTCAATCTCGCGACCGATATTCGGATGTTTCGACATCCATCCTTCCCCTACGTATAACGCAAATGTGACCATCATGCTTCCAATCAATACACTGAGTAACACCGACTCAATCAATAGCGCATACACGCCTACAAAAGCAATCAACACGACCAATAATCGTTTCATGAGATGGACGTGTCGGAGGCGAAGTTGATACTGAATCCATGTATGACACCAGGAGAGTAAGAAAAGTGCGGCTCCGAATGCGAGTATCTCGACAATGGTTCTTCCCTTCACATGTAGAATCGGTGCGACCAATAGAAGATAGAATCCGTATTGAATCAGATGTTGAGTCATCTGATATACGACGGAGTACCATTTCAACTGTCGAATGAGATGACGATCAGCTACAAGGATGAGGTCGGCGCGCTCCACCCAGACAAATATGCGGTCCTGCCACATCACCCATCCGAACAGGATTGCCCATAACAAATAAGGCACATCACGCAACCAATCGATATTCCCTTCCCATACGAGCCAGTAAGAATACCCTGCCCATATGAGAAGAGGAATGACGCCGTATAAGAAAATCGTCCAGTCGACAATCAGTCGGACCGTCTTCCACTGTTGTTTCATATAACGGGAGACACGCATCCAAAACAATCGTTTCGCAATCATCGGAGCGCCACATCTTCCATCATATCGAACAAGGTCATCCCCTCTGTTTCGAGTGCTTCACGAATCTCTGCTTTCGTCCCACTCGCCAAGAGTTGCCCGTCATCAATCCATACGAACCGGTCACACAACCGCTCGGCCGTATCAAGAACGTGTGTGACTAGTAAAACAGCGGCTCCCCTCGTGCGCTCCGCTTCTAACAATCGAAGTAATTGGATGGTGGTCGTTGCATCTAATCCGATAAACGGTTCATCGACAATCAATACATGCGCTTCTTGAATGAGCGCCAATAAAATCATCGCTTTTTGTTTCATCCCTTTTGAAAAAGAGGAGAGATACCGGTCTGTCACATGATCGAGTCGGAAAAGCTGCAACAACTCCTCCGTCTTTTCCTTCGACTCGACACCTGTCAATTCTTGTACGAGCGCAATATGTTCCGATAGTGTCAAATAATCGTAGTAAACGGGTTGCTCCGGGATGTACGCATAGCGTTCCATCTCGACGTTCCCTTTCATCCATGGAATCGTTCCTGTCAGACAGGCGATCGTAGTCGTTTTTCCTGCACCGTTCGACCCAATCACCCCTAAAATTTCACCTGATCGCACATCAAACGAAATGCCTCGAATGACTGGCTCGTTTACCTCATATCCTGCTTTGTCGATTGATACAATCATCTCTTGTCCCCCTATCCAAAACGAAATCGAATGTATTCTCCTTTATTTTATCCCAGTATAACCTAAACATTCTGAGCAATTGGGAAACGCTCCGGTTGAAGCGGTTTCGTGATGTAACACCCACAATTATTTTTTTCTGAAGATTGAGTGCGATTCGTTTACTTTAGCGTGGTAACGTGAAATGATAATAATAACAACTCTTTTAAAGTGAGGTGACGGTGTGTCTACCACGGAGTACGAACAAGCGACATCTATTTTGCATCACCTCTTTACCGCCTCTTCCTTTGTCGGAATTGATTTTGGTTCTGGCCCAAATCACCATCTCCTTTATTTCAGTCGCCAGGGACTAGAATCCTGGATCTCGATTGAGGGCCCGTGGCACGTTCACGCTACACAAAGCACGTTTGATGAAGGTGAACAACTCGAACAACTTATGCGGCTTCGTCGTGAGCGCATCCATCACGTACGCCTCGGTGACGAACATCCCCATCTCGAACTTGAATTTGAATCAGGTTCTCTCCTATTCATCAATGGATTTCAAGAACAATTTGAATGTTGGCAAGCAGGTGACGCACGACCGCTCGGCGGAGACGCCTATCTGTTGGTCGCGATGCCGCAAGGTGAGCTCGCGATCTTTGCGGATGGAGACGACGAATGAGCACATGGTTGGAGATTGTTTTGTATATGTTGATTGCCGGGGGCGTTAGCCTCGCAATCATCTTATTGCGAAAGATTACGAAAGCATGAAAAAAGCGGCCGAGGCCGCTTTTTTAGTCGAACAAGATCCGCTGCATCCGCTCTGGCGCATCCAAATAGTCGCGCATGACCTTTACATGTTCCAGATCATCAAACGCTGTCGGAGTAAGCCCCGTCTCGACTTGCAAAATCATCGCACCTGGATACGACATCAAAATGGGTGAGTGACTCGCAATGATGAATTGACTGCCGGATTGTACGAGTTCATGCATGCGCGCGAGCATCGTCAGTTGGCGCATCGGTGACAATGCGGCCTCTGGCTCATCCAAAATGTAGAGACCGTCTCCACGAAATCGATGTAGCATGAGGGATAGAAACGCTTCACCGTGTGACTGTTCATGAAGGGAACGTCCGCCATACGACTCATAAAATCGTTCAAGATCGGGACCAGATTTCGCCATTTCGTCCACATAACTCGATAGCTGGTATGCCGTTTCAGCACGTAAGAAAAAGCCATCTTTCGGACGATACGGGCCTCGAATCGGACGAAGCGCTTCAAACAAGGAACTATGCGTCGACTCTGTTTCAAATTGGAAGGAAGGTGCCCCGCCTTCTGGATTGAAGCCCGCGGCTACAGCCATCCCTTCAATCAACGTCGATTTCCCACTTCCATTCTCTCCGACAAGAAACGTGACAGGATGATGAAACGAGAGTTCATCGAGTGTCTGAAAAATCGGTAACGTATACGGATAGCCTGTCGAAAGGATTCGTTCCCTCTCTAACCGTACCCCACGCAAAAATAACCTCATGTCCATTCGATCCAAAATGTTGCCCCCTTCTCTGAATTAACCCCGTAAGCAAGCCCTTGTGCTTCAAGAAGTAGTTTCGTGATGGCGAGACCTAGACCATGTCCGTTCGAACGGTCTCCTTTCACATACATATCCCAAATCGAATGCTGGATGGTAGGATCAATTCCCTTCCCTTCATCTGTCACTTCTAATCGATTTGGCGTCAGTCTGATGGTGATGCATCCCCCAGGAGGACTCGCTTCATACGCATTTCTCAAAAAGTTCGAGAGAACCCGTTCCATTGCTAGTCGATCGGCTTGAATCGTTACAGGTTCCAATTGTAAGTCGAGCGTCACATCTTTTTGTCGGAACCACTCGGACATGCGTGAAGTCAACCGACGAATCAATTCGTCTAGTTGAAGTGACTCTATTTCAAGCGGAATCGAACCGGACGACAACTTTGAATATTCGAGCATCTGGTTGACGAGTCGGTCAATTCGGTCCACTTCCTCGGTAATACTTTTTCCGGTCGCCTCAATTTCTGTGTCATTGACGACGCCAAGCTCTAACAATTCCGCCTCGTTACGGACGATGGCGAGTGGTGTACGCACATCATGCGTCACCCCGGATATGAATGATTTTTGAAGCGCCTCTTTTTCTTGAAGCGATTCATTCATACGACCGACCGTGACAGTCAAATCTCCAATCTCGTCATTCGTCACATTCGGTAGAGTGATGTCATGTCGTCCCTCCATGATTGATGCGGTCGCTTGTTTCAACTCCACGAGCGGCTGCGTGAGCCGACGACTCATCCAAAATGTGACGCCGATGGCAACCAACAGTGCCAGGATAAATCCACCTGCTAAGATGAGATAAATTTGCTGAAACTGTGGATTCGAAAACGGTACGGGGCTGTACGTCACGATTTGAATATCCCCTTCTTCTTGTAAATACGTCAAGAAGCGGGTGCCGTTCACACTCACTTCGTCCTGAACCGCTAAGTCATCCGGGTCGAGGCCGATCGGCATCATGCGATGCATCCGTCCACCACGTTCTAGCTCGATCCGTTGCCCGTTCTGAAATAGTAGCACGTCTAGTTGACCTGGAATCCCACGTTCTTCTTGTATGGCCTCATACGCAATCACTGCCTCGCGCTCTAACTGTGCATATGTTTCGTCTTCTGCGAAGCGCCCGATCAATAATGACGTGAGTCCGAAAGTTAAGAGTGCCATCACAGCAAGTGGTAGAACAGCCGTCCACAGTAATTTCTTCATCAATCGATTCATGACAGTCCCTCTAAGCGATAACCGACCCGATGAACGGTCTTCAACTGTTCTTTCAGTGTGGGTGATTTATCACGTAATTGTTTAATATGAGTATCGACCGTACGCGTATCTCCGACAAACGTGTAGTCCCATACGTCGTCGAGCAGGCGATTCCGGTCCAACGCCTCCCCGACGTGCTTCCATAGATACAAAAGTAGTTCATACTCCTTGTTCGTCAGTCGAAGCGGATGTCCGTTCTCTTGTACCATTCTCGATTTGATGTCGATAGTGAGCGCTCCGAATTGAATCAAATCGGTCTGTTTGACGAGACGTTTCAGACGAATCTCTAGCTCTTTCAAGACAATCGGTTTGACCAAGTAATCGTCTGCCCCGAGCTCCAATCCGAATACGCGATCATCTGCCTCGCCTCGTGCCGTCGTCAAGATGATGGCAGGGGCGGGCTGTTGCGCTTTCAATGTCGGAATCAAGGTCCACCCTTCCCCGTCCGGTAAGCGGACGTCCAATAAGACCGCATCAAATCGTTGATGCAACTGTTGTTTCGCCTCACTTAGAGTCTTCGCCACGGTCACCTCAAACCCGGCATAGGTTAAAAAACGGGACATGCCGTCCGCCAGTTTTTGTTCATCTTCCACAACGAGTACGTTCATCTCATATCGCCTCCACGTCCATTATATCGCACACATCGAACGTCCCACCGTTTCCCAAAGACAATTTGCAGAAATCTTGCAACTCCCTCACAACTTCCGAAGCCTTCAGTTCTACACTTGAAGTAACAAAGGAGGAGATACACATGAAATCAACAAAACTTGCAATCGCCTTGGCGGGTCTTTTAGCCGTCTCGGGCACAGGCGTATATGCCGCGACGAATGACACGACGACAGATGAATCGACAACGACAGCATCCACACAATGCGAACGTAGTGAACGGGGTCCCGGTATGTTCGGTGACCGAGAAGCGGGACATACAGCCCTCATCGAGGCACTTGGACTGACGGAAGAAGAAGTGGATGCTGCTCGCGAAAACGGACAATCACTTCCTGAGCTTGCAGAAGAGAAAGGCATCTCAATCGAAGCATTCATCGATGCGATCATGTCGTCGCATGAAGAAAAACTCGCAACCGCTGTGGAAGAAGGAAACTTGACGCAAGAAGAAGCCGATCAAATCCTTGCGGACCACGAAGAACGTTTTGCCGATGTGACGAGTTACGATGATTTAGAAGATGCTCGCGGCATGCGTGGCGGACGTGAAGGTGGTCGCCATGGGCATGGGCACGGTCCACATCATGACGATTCATCCTCTTCAGATGACGATGCTTCAACAGAGAGCGACAGCAACGTAGAAAATCAAAGCAACAGCTTATAAGTCAAAAGGCAGCCACCGCAAGTGGCTGCCTTTTCATATGACGAGTAATAACAACGCATAACCCAACAATCCGATTAAAAACGCACCAAAACTACTTTCACGTTCAGCAGGCAACTCTTCTTTCATGACGTTCAAAATCACCCCTCCTGCTAAAAAAGCGACAACGATGGACAAGCCGAGTTCATTTACTTCTGCAAATGTACCGACTCCCCATCCTATAAGCACGGCAAGCGCTAAGAAGATGCGCCCTTGTCGATCGTAAAGTTGCTGATGATGCTGACGCAATCCTTGATCGACCGTGACAAAGTGTATGCCGAGCGCCACAAAGTAAAGGAACATCGTGCCATTCGATTGAAACTCACTTTCTGCGAGTACATACCCGATGCTAAACGTATAAAGCGTGAACGAACCGATGTGAATCCAAAATACATACGGTTTTTGTTTGCGTTTATTCGCCGTCGCGAAACGTTCGAGTCCATAGAAGACAGCTAGTCCTAACATACTGATAATCAAGATATGGTTTTCAAGGGAAGCGAAGACGTTATTCCCAATCTCTCCTTCAAGTTCGCGTTGATATTCATTTAACTCTGGTAAGAGATGAAGAAATACATAAGCAACAGCAATCCCGCCAGCCACTGACAAAAAACGGCTCCTCGGCACTTCACGCGCGTGAATGAGATTTCCTGAAAAAAAGTGAATCACGGCAAAACCGAGTGCAAACCAAAAACTTAACTCGAACACATAAGCCCCTCCCAGATTAAGACTTCTCTTTATGTGCTCTTACCCTTTCATCGTATGCTACATTCATTTTCGGTTAGAGTGCTCTTGTTTCTTTCTTTCTCGAATCTCTTTCTCCACTCGTCGTAACGCTTTTTTTGATCCTCGTGCAAAGTCGTGCGCTTCCTTTCGTTCTTGATACGTCGTAAACAACGTATCCAAATCATAGTCAGCCGGATAAAGTTCCGTTGCCCGTGCTTCTAACCGGACACGACGACTCGGCAACTCTATATACTCTGCATCCACAAACACTCGTACATGCCGACGCGATGCATCAAACGAATAAACAAGACCGACTTGATTCGTCTCGAGTAGACGAACACGGTCACCTTTTTCAAAACGCTCTGCTTCTTCAAGTGGTACCACTTCCACTTCTCGCGTTATTTTAGATTCATCGACTTTCGTAGTGTCATACGTTTTCTCGTTCATGTAACGAGATGCCTGTTTGAGAATCGCTTCCGGCAACTTCATCTTACGAGCGATAAATAAGGCGTTGCTGTCGCCAGACTGCCCCATGAGAAGTCTGTATTTCGGTTCGAGCGTTTCCGGGTCAAACTGCATCGCAGCGTTCATGAAATCTGGATGCGCTTCAGAATACGATTTGATTTCTCCATAATGCGTCGACGCCACAACGATTGCGCCCCGTTTATATGCCGCTTCTAAAATGGCAATCGCAAGAGCGGCCCCCTCATTCGGTTCCGTCCCACTTCCGATTTCGTCGAATAACAAGAGCGAACGTTTTCCTGCAGTTTGCATGATTTTCGCCACATTGTGCATGTGTGCCGAGAACGTACTGAGCGCCGACTCCAAATTCTGATTGTCTCCAATATCGACGAACACCTCATTGAATGTCGAGATAACCGTATCGGGATGGGCAGGAATATGCAGACCCGTCATCGTCATGAGACTGAGGAGTCCAATCGTTTTCAATACGACCGTCTTTCCGCCGGCGTTCGGTCCCGTGATAATCAAGCCGCGATAGTCCGTACCGATGGCAAAATCGAGTGGCACAGCGCTTTCTAAGAGCGGATGGCGTACTCGTTTCAATTGGATGCGCCCGGTCGCATTCACATGCGGTGTCACGCCATCGATGGACTGACTGTACTTCCCTTTGGCGAAGACCATATCGTACTGGGCGATGACGTCGAGCGTCGCCTCGATGTCAGGAAGGACTTCTGCCACCGCTCCTGTCAACGTCGCTAGTACTTGATACACTTCTACCGCTTCTTCCGTACGTTTGACGACGAGTTCGGCGTTCAATTTTGAAATGGCTTCCGGTTCGATAAAGACCGTCGTGCCGCGATTCGATGTGTCCACAATCGTACCTGCTACTTTATGCTTATATGAAGCTTTGATTGGAATGGTGAAGCGGTCTTGTTTTTTCGTGACGAATCCGTCTTGAATCATCTCACGATTGGCGGCGCTCTTCAAAAATTTGGCTAACCGCTCCTCGATGCGTCCTTCCAAAATATCGACTTGTTTTCGGATTCGTTTCAACTCTTTTGACGCCTCATCGACGACCTGACCGGCTCGAATCGCTTGCGTGATGTCTTCTTCGAGCGTTCGCCATTCGCCCATTCCGGCAGCATATGCGGATAAGAGTGGTGCGAAAAATTCATGTTCGAGCATGAATCGCTTCAGCTTGCGCGCGCCACGTAAAAACTCCGCGACTGCTTCGAGCTCGGTTGCTTCGAGTTGAATCCCTCGCTGTAGTTTCCCGATGATGGTTTCCATATCAGATACCCCGATGAATGGTACATGTGACGTCGCATCTAAAATCGCACGAGCTTCAGACGTTTCTTGCAGACGCTTCTTCACCGTCGCAATATGGCTCGTCGGACGTTGCTGTCTGAGTAGTCGTCTTCCAAATCCGCTGATGCAGAAACGCTCTACTTTTGTCATCAATTCATTGTATTGTAATTTTTCAAATGTTTGTTCGTTCATGTGTCTCTCTCCTCAAATTGTAGAATCGAGATACCGCGCAAACAAAAAAGCGTCGGTCGATGACGACCAACGCAAAAAGACAGACCGGTGTCTGGCAGTTTTTGATGGGCGGTATCTGTAACGGAACATGACGGCATGACAAAAAGACGTGTCATCCGACATTTTTCAGTTCGTTAGGCAGATACAACCTCACTCATCAACATGCAACACCTTTCTTCAATAGATTCGCCCTTACTATACAATAGATTCAGTACCTTGTAAAATTTTAGAGAACGCTTTCAAAAAAAGACTTGTGTCTCAAATCCACACATGTTATGTTGAACGTGAAGAAACGAATAGCGATCACATGTGACTGATTCGATCAGGCATGGGGTAAGACGTACGGTGCATGCCACCCGTCTATACTCCATGCCTGTTTTGTTTTTCCTCGTTTTGCGTTAAGAAAGGATGTAGAAGATATGCTATGGAATAAGTTCATGAATCGACACAAACCGACACTGCACTCGCCAATGGAAGGAGACGTTATTCCACTCGATCAAGTAGCGGACCCGGTCTTCAGTGAAAAGATGATGGGTGATGGCATTGCCATCACCCCGACAGACGGAGCAGTCGTCTCACCAGCTGACGGAGAAATCGTACAAATCGCTCCGACCAAGCACGCTATCGGTATTCGGACCGAGGATGGGGCTGAGATTTTAATTCACGTCGGACTCGACACCGTCGAACTCGAAGGTCGACCGTTCGATCTCCGTGTAGATGTAGGTGACCACGTGAAAACAGGACAGCTGTTAATGACAGCCGACTTGGACCAAATCCATCAAGCTGGTAAAGACACGGTCACGCCAATGGTCGTGACGAATGGTGGCGCGCTTGCCCATCATTACGCCTTCACATTCACGAAGGAAGCCGTTCCGGGTAAGACAATTATCGCCCGAGTGGAAGCGTGACTCCGAAACAAGGAGGACACATGATTAAGATTAAAAAGATTCTAAACAACAATGCGGTCATCGTCTCGGACGATGGGGAAGAAAAGATTGCGATTGGACCTGGCGTCGCCTTTAAAAAAGCGAAGAATGACATCGTGAATCCCCATAAAATTGAAAAATTGTTCATCATGCCGGAAAACGACAAGTTTCAACAGTTGTTGAGTCGAATCCCAGTTGAACATTTTACCGTTTCCGAAGACATTATTTCGTACGCAGAAAAACGGCTTGAGACATCGTTCAATGAACATATCCACATCGTCTTGACCGACCATATCTCATTTGCCATTGAGCGAGAGATGGAAGGCATCTCACTCCGGAACAAACTGTTGAACGAGATTAAAATCCTTTATCGGAATGAGTACGAGATTGGATTATGGGCGATTGAACACATCGCAGAAAAATTGAACGTCCAAATGCCGAAAGACGAAGCCGCGTTCATCGCGCTTCATATCCATACGATGAAAGTGAAAGGAGGTGATTTACGCAAGACGGTCAAACAGACAACGATTGTCCGCGACATGATTCAATCGATTTCACGGCGACTCGATGTATCCATTGAAGAAGATGACTTATCCTATCAACGATTATTAACCCATTTACGGTTCGTCATGGATCGGGTCAACCATTACGATCATCACACGATTGATGAAGACATGCTCCGCATGATTCAGACGAAATTCACGTCTGCTTATGCGTGCGCATCTGATGTCGCAAAAGAAATGGAAGAGACATATGGCATCGTCTTGCCCGAGTCAGAACTTGGCTATATTACGCTCCACATTCAACGCCTACAAGATCAACACCACCAAAAAGGAGGAAATCAAAAATGATGAACTTTTTCCAACGTCTCGGACGTTCCCTCATGTTACCGGTTGCCGTACTTCCTGCTGCCGCGATTCTCATGGGGATTGGTTATTGGATTGACCCAGTCGGCTGGGGATCTGAAAACATTGCAGCTGCATTCTTAATTAAAGCGGGTGCGGCGATTATCGATAACATTCCAATTCTTTTCGCAGTCGGGGTCGCTCTCGGAATGGCTAAAAACCGCGATGGTTCTGCAGCACTCAGTGGACTCGTCGCCTTCTTGACCGTCACAACACTTCTCTCTGCTGGCACGGTCGCCTTATTCCAAGGTGTGGATGTCGAAGCCGTCAACCCAGCATTCGGCAAGATTGCCAACGCATTCGTCGGGATTCTTTCTGGTCTCGTCGCTGCTTCGATGTACAACCGCTTTAGTCACGTCAAATTACCGGATGCCCTCGCGTTCTTTAGTGGAAAGCGTCTCGTTCCAATCATGACGGCATTCTCGATGATTCTCGTATCGGTCGCGCTCTACTTCATCTGGCCGGTCGTTTACACAGGCCTCGTTGGATTCGGGGAATCGATTTCTAAACTTGGCGCATTTGGTGCCGGACTTTACGGATTCTTCAACCGTCTCTTGATCCCAACCGGACTTCACCACGCCCTCAACTCAGTCTTCTGGTTCGACGTCGCAGGGATTAACGACATCGGAAACTTCTGGTCGGGTGAAGGTGAGAAAGGTGTAACGGGAATGTACCAAGCGGGTTACTTCCCAATCATGATGTTCGGTCTCCCGGCCGCAGCACTTGCGATGTACCATACAGCGAAGACAAAACGTAAAAAACAAGCAGCCTCACTTCTTCTCGCAGCTGCATTCGCTTCATTCTTTACAGGGGTAACTGAACCACTCGAGTTCTCGTTCATGTTCCTCGCACCAGTTCTTTACCTTGTACACGCAGTCCTTACAGGAATCTCGCTCTTTATCGCGGCAACGTTCCAATGGACAGCCGGTTTCGGATTCAGCGCAGGACTCGTTGACTTCGTGTTAAGCTCACGCTTGCCGCTCGCAAACCAACCGTATATGCTACTCGTTCAAGGTCTCGTGTTTGCAGTCATCTACTACGCAATCTTCCGCTTCATGATTGTGAAGCTCAACTTGGCAACACCAGGTCGTGAACCGGATGAAGTCGTGGATGCAGTCGCAAGTGAAACGACAGACGGCGAAACGAAAGTCGCACCGGTGGCTTCTGCTTCAGGTAACGAATTCTCAGTTATGGCGAACATGATTTATGACGGTCTCGGCGGTGACAGCAACGTCACAGGAATCGAGTCTTGCATCACACGCCTACGCGTCGATGTCAAAGACATGGATACCGTCAACCAAGATCAAATCAAGAAAGCCGGCATCCCTGGCGTTAAAGTCGTCAGCCCGAATCATATTCAAGTCATCGTCGGTACAAACGTTCAGTTCGTCCTCGATGAGATTGAAAAAATTCGTAGCCACCGCGCCGGATAAACGTCGAAAGCCACCTCATTCAGGTGGCTTTTCTTGTTTTTGTGCATAGTGTTTATAGAATTGAATGAAGTAATAGAGAAAAATCCATGGCAAGATGTATTGCGTAAGCCACATGAAAATCTTGAGTACTATATGTACAATATATGGTCCTAGTCCCAATAAAAATAATGCGACTAGTAAAGCGACTCCTAAACCTATGTATATCTTTTTATCCAACTCATCCACCCCCTTATTTTCCCAATTCAGTGTAACACAAAGAGCCTGCCCCAACTGATATGCTCCCCAATAGGTAGACAGATGAAATAACAAATCTGTTTATTCTATTGGGGAGTGTTTTTTTATGGCGAGAAGTCGGCATTCGATCGAACAAAAGCTGAGTGCGCTGCGCATGATGGAGGAAATACCTGGAAGGAGATCATGGAGACCCATGACGTCTCTAGGGACACCCTTCAGTTATGGAAAGTGAAATTCGATACCGGCGGGATCGATGCGTTGAAGGAGTCGAAGACATGTAAACTGTACACCAAGGAACAGAAGATCGCGGCCGTCCGTGACTATCTCGGTGGTCTCACTAAACTGGAGACCCTCTCCAAACATCAAATCAGTCACTGGTCTGTTCTTCACAGGTGGATTAAGAAGTATACTGGTCATAGCGAGTTAACAGATTCGAGAAAAGGGATGGATCGAGCTATGGCAAAAGGAAGAAAGACCACATTCGAGGAACGCATGGAAATCGTCAGGTATTGCCTGGACAATGGACGGAACTATCAACGGACGGCCGAGGTATTCGCCGTGTCGTACCAACAGGTCTATGGCTGGACGAAAAAATATGACGCCGACGGCGTGCACGGGCTCGAGGACCGGCGTGGACGGACGAAGCAAGAAGAGGAACTGACCAACGAGGAGAAGCTCGAACGTCGCATCCAACAGATCGAGCGGGAGAACGAGCGCCTTCGGGCCGAGAACCTGTTCCTAAAAAAGTTAGAGGAGATCGAGAGGAGAGGTTGATCAGCCAGATCCGGCTACAATTGCGTTACACGGCCATCAAGGAAATGTCGACAATGGACGCGTTCTCCGTCGTGCTCCTGTGTGAGATCGCTCAGGTCTCACGGGCCGCCTACTATAAATGGTTGAAGCGTACCGTCTCGGTACGCGAGGAAGAGAACATGAGCCTACTGGAGGACATCCGCCTCCTCTACGACCAGGTGAACGGGACCTACGGCTATCGACGGATCACCATGACGGTCAACCGCAGACGACACCAGCATGGCCTGCCGGCATACAACGAGAAGCGCATCTATCGTCTCATGCGCATCCATGAGATTCGTTCGGTCATCCGCCAGAAGCGCAAACGGTACAAAAAGTCGTCTCCACAGCATGTGGCCGAGAACCTGATGAACCGGGAATTCAGCGCGTCCCGACCGGACGAGAAATGGTGCACCGACGTCACCGAGTTCAAATATGGCGCCGGGAAGAAGGCGTATCTGAGCGCAATCATTGACCTCTATGACGGCTCGATCGTCGCCTATCGCGTCGGGAAGTCCAACAACAACGGACTCGTCTTCCAGACGATGATGCCAGCGATTGCGGGGCTCCGTACAGGAGCGAGTCCGATGATCCATAGTGACCGAGGATATCAATACACATCGAAAGGGTTCAAACGCATAATAGAAGACGCAGGACTGACCCACAGCATGTCCCGGGTCGGACGTTGCATCGACAACGCCCCAATCGAGAGCTTTTGGGGTACCCTGAAAGTCGAGATGTACTACCTGCGTGAGTTTCAGGCCTATAGCGAACTCACGTCGGCCATCGAGGCCTACATATCGTTCTACAACCATGACCGTTTCCAGAAACGGCTAAACGGCTTGAGCCCTGTCGAATACAGGTCTCAAGCCGCCTAGTTTGGTTTTTATTATTTGCCCTGTCTACTTGACGGGGAGCAGTTCAAACCGGACAGGCTCTTCTCACATTTGACGAAGTCGGGAAATTCGCTCGACTGGATCAGGGTGCGTCGAGAACAAACCGCTCACTTTCTTCTTAAGTGGATCGGAGAAGTACAGTGGTGCAGAGGCACTCGACGCTTGCTCGACCGGTGTCTCGACGTTGGCAATCTTCTCAAGCGCTGAGGCGAGAGCATCCGGGTTTCGGGTCAGTTCCGCTCCACTCGCATCTGCTAGAAACTCGCGATTACGTGAGATCGCCATATTGATCAGCATCGCGATGAGCGGAGCCAACACTAATAGAACAAGTCCGATGATGAGGAAGATGGGATTCTGATTTTGGTCACGTCGTCCCCCACTGATGCTTCGGAAAAATAACATCCGTGAACCGATATCACTCATGATGGCGATGACTGACACGAGTGCGAGTGTGACCGTCGAGAGTCGCACGTCATAATTTTTAATGTGTGCGATCTCATGCGCAATCACACCTTCCACTTCTTCACGAGACAATCGCTCTAGTAGCCCCGTCGTGACGGCGACGGCCGCCTTTTCTGGTTTCAGTCCGGTCGCAAATGCGTTCGGTGACGAATCGTTGATGATAAAGATGCGGGGCATCGGTACTCGCGCGACCATCGCCATATTTTCGACCGTATGCCATAAAAAGCGGTGTTCTTCCACCGATGTCACCTCTTGCGCCCGATTCATCTTCATGACGATATTCGTGCTCGACATGATGACGATGCCGACATAAAACAAGGAGAACACTGGTGTGAAAATCAAACCTGGGATTGCGTCTCCATAGTTCACATAGGAAATGGCCGCTCCGACGAGAAGGACAAATAAGACAAACCCTGTGACGATGAAGACCGTCTTTACTTTATTCTTTCGAATCTGTTCATAGAGGAGCATACTTGCCACCTCGATTCATCAAAACGAGACGCGAACGTTCTCGCGCTCTTCGGCACGCGCCTCAAGCATATCGCGCTTTTCAAAATGATGCACAGAGGCAATGATGTTCGTCGGTACCGATTCGATTTTTGTATTGTACTTCATGACCGTGTTGTTATAGAGCTGACGCGAGTATGCGACCTTGTTTTCCGTCTGCGTCAATTCTTCCTGCAACATCTTGAAGTTCTCGTTCGCCTTCAAATCCGGATACGCTTCACGAAGCGCGAATAGATTTTTCAGCGCCCCGCTCAGTTGATCGTTCACCGCCATCTGATCTTGGCGATTCGACTTCTCACCAAGCTGATTTCTCAGTTCGACGACCTTCGCGAGCGTCTCCTGCTCGTGTTTCGCATAGCCTTTCACCGTCTCGACCAAATTCGGAATCAAATCATATCGCCGCTTCAACTGAACATCGATTTGAGCCCATGCCTCGTCGACCCAGTTTCGATATTTGACGAGCCCGTTGTACATCGAAAAATAGATGAGTACGAGCACGACAACCGCTACAATCGCAATAATCCACCCCATGTTGGCACCTCATTTCTTCATTTTCTCCTGTATTAATTCCCTTTACTCGTATAAGATAAGCTTAACTTTCATAAAAATTAGCAAATGGTTGCAATTCTTAATGCGTTGATCACAAAGGAGTGTACGCAATGGTTGTCACGAATGCCGAAGTACGTTTGACCGAGTTGTTCGAAGAGATGGTGTCTTTACGACGCCATTTTCACCAATATCCAGAGCTATCTTTTCAAGAAGTCGAAACGCCGAAGATGATCGCCTCTTATCTCCGCGAACTTGGGATTGAAGTACGTGAACACGTTGGCGGTAATGGGGTCGTCGGTCGAATCAAAGGCGGTGATGGTCCGACCATCGCGTTACGGGCCGATTTTGACGCGCTTCCCATCCAAGATGTGAAAGACGTCCCGTATCGTTCAAAAGTAAATGGGGTCATGCATGCTTGCGGACACGATGCCCATACAGCGACGCTTCTCGTCCTCGCGAAAGTATTGACCGAGATGGACCTCCCGGGAGATGTTGTGCTGATTCACCAGTTCGCCGAAGAATTGGCTCCTGGTGGCGCTAAGCCGATGATTGAGGACGGCTGTCTCGACAACGTGGATTATATCTACGGTGCGCACATCTGGACACCTCTCCCATTCGGAACGATCGGCGTCAAAACAGGTCCCGTCATGGCGGCAGCCGATCGCTTTGAATTGACCATCACAGGACAAGGTGGACATGGTGCGATTCCGCAACATACAGTCGATGCCCTCATGGTTGCCGTGAACGTGGCGAATCATCTCCAACAAGTGGTCAGTCGACGCATCGATCCGCTGGAACCAGCCGTTCTCACCATCGGGACTCTCCATTCCGGTCAAGCGTTCAATGTGATTGCCGAAGAGGCCAAGTTGTCTGGAACCGTGCGTACATTCACTTCAGAGACGCAAGAAAAAATCATCACGGATATGGAACGTATGATCCGTTCTGTCTGCGCTGCGAGCGATGCCGAGTACGCGCTTGACTATATAAAAGGTTATCCAGCCGTCGTCAATCATGTAAGAGAAACAGAATTCGTCCGCCAAAGTGCGAAAGAAACCGTCGGCGAAGACGGTGTCATCGAGATGGCACCACTCATGGTCGGAGAAGACTTCGCTTACTATTTAGAACAAGTACCAGGCAGCTTCTTTTTCACAGGCGCTGGAAACCCTGAACTCTCAGCGATTTTCCCTCACCACCATCCTCGTTTCGATGTGGATGAACGAGCGATGCTCCACACGGCTCACATTTTGCTAGGCGCTTTACAGCGTACTTGGATGACACATGAAGAAGAGGATTGATGCAATTCGCATCAATCCTCTTCTTTGACTGGTTCTGTTAATTCAGAAACGAGCACTTGGTCAACTCGTTTGCCGTCCATATCCACGACTTCGAAACGAAGACCGTACGCTTCGACCACGTCCCCCCGCTTCGGAAAATCACCTAATGCGTAAATGACAAGTCCGGCGAGCGTATGATACGAATTGCGCCCTTCATCGAATCGGTCATCCCGAATCTCGAACGTTCGCTTCAAATCCTCAATCCCGAGTAACCCGTCCGCTAAATACGATCCGTCCTCACGACGAACCACTTCCGGTGTATCTTCTTCAATCATCACTTCTCCGACGATTTCTTCTAAAATGTCGAACAATGTGACCATCCCAAGGAATCCGCCGTATTCATCTAAGACGAATGCGATCTCGACACCATTTTTCTGCATCATCTGAAGCACTTGGCTCGCTTCACGTTGCTTTGGCACGATCAATGGTTGCTTGATACGTTTTAAAATTTGTGACGGTTCACGCAATGTCGGTAACGTCAAAATGTCACGCACATCGATATATCCGACAAAGTCGTCGAGTGAGTCGCGACCGACTGGTAACTTGTTATGCTTACTCTCGTAAATCGATTTTTTCATGTCATCCATGTCATCCTCTAAGTCGACCCATTCAAGCATCGTCCGAGGTTGCATGAGCTCATAAATCAATTGATCGTGGAACGCAAAGACGCGTTCAACTTGTTGCACTTCTTCATGGGCGAACTGACCTTGCTGAGCCCCCTCAAAGAGAAGCTGTTTAATTTCAAGCTCAGTCTCTCCACTCGTTTGTTCTGCCTTTAATCCAAGGAGCTTGAATAAGAAGAGCGTTGATTTCGATAAAATCCAAATGAATGGGCGCATCAACTTGCTGAATAGATCGAGCGACGGAATGATCGCCATCGTGACTTTTTCAGGCGAGACGAGCGCAATCCGTTTCGGGACCAATTCACCAATGATGAGCGACAGATACGTAATAATTGTAACAACGGCCACATAAGCAACGGTTCCGGCATACTGCGTACTCATTCCGGCTTGTTCAAATGCCGATGCGAGCGGTGCCGAGAAGCGTGCGCCCCCGTATGCCCCGTTAATAATCCCAATCAATGTGATTCCGACTTGAACGGTCGACAACAAATCTGTCGGGTCTTTCGAATAATGAAGCGCAATCTTGGCACTTCGTTTCCCTCGATTTGCTTCAACCTCAAGTTTTGCAGGCTTCGATGAGATGAGCGCAATTTCTGTCATCGCAAAAATCCCGTTCAACACAATCAAAAACAAAACAATCAACAAATCAATCACTATGGAAGAATCCACTTTTTTCATCACCTCAGCTATTTTTAAAACCATACTGCTTTATTTTATCAAAAAATCGTTACCAACCTGTACCCGTTTTGCTCAGAAAAATAGCCACTCCTCAAGAAGTGGCTTCGTTGACAGCTTGTTTGGCGACGGCTGCGGTCTGAGACTGTTTAAAGAGAATAACTCCGACGAGCAGGACCGTAAGCCCAACGACTTGTCCAGCCGATAACGTGATTTGAGGCATCCCGAAAGCGCCATATAAATCGACGAGTAACGCCCAAATGAGTTGTGACACGAGGATGAGTGACACGGACAAAGTCGGTCCAAGTAGCTGGATGCTCCGCATAACACAATATACAACACCGACCCCAAGTAACCCACCAAGCCAATAGATGGGTGACACATCACGTAATCCCGAAAGATTCCCTCCGAATAACAGTAACGGAATGATGGATCCGACCAATCCGACGATGAAGACCAACACTGTCGTCGCCCATGCTCCTAAATTTGTATTCATTTTTGCATTGACCGCTGCCTGTACACTAATGAATGCTCCGGCCACTGCTGAACAGATGATCCCAAAAATCATATAATCTCTCCTTACTCATAGAACATACCGTTCGCACGTTCCTTCAATCGTTCACTATTTAATATGACAACTTCTTTTCTCGTTCGCGTGACCAATCCTTCATCGACGAACGCCTGCAACGTCCGATTCAAATGACGATAACTCGTCCCAAGCCATTCGGCGACTTCTTTACGCTTCAGTTGACTCATCTCAGCTTGAAACAGCTCGTTACCCGATTCACTAAGGGAAATCAAATAGCCCGCCAACCGTTCTTCAAGTGTCGACATGAGATGATTGGATGAGGCGTTCGCCTCGATGAACAGTTTTTCGGACACCCCACGCAATAGATGTTCCGTGAATTCGACCGTACGATTATGACGACGAAGTGCCTCGAATGGAATCCTTAAGCAGGTTACCGAACCAACCGCCTCGACAGTATGCAATACGTTCCGACCACTCGCATATTCGATGTCCCCAATGAGCGTCGGCGCAGCTTTCAAACGAAGCAAGCGCAACTTCCCTTCTTCACTGAGTGTATAGATTTTGACGCGTCCTTCGAGCACGACAAACAAGGATTCAATATGCTGATTATTCGAACAAAGCATTGTACCTGATTCATAAGTGACTAAAGAAGAAGCTTCAAGCGTTGCGTTAGAAAAAAGATGATTCCACTGCAATCTTGTTAGTGCATCCATAATATTGATCATGAAAGTTGAACTCCTTACGCGAATGTATAGATTCCAATCCCGACGACCATCAAGACGAGTCCCATGACCTGTCCCGTATTCATCGGCTTCCGTTTGACACCAAACCAACCGTTCAAATCGATGATAAAGGCGCCTAGTAATTGTGCCACAAGCAGGACACAGATTGCCCATGTCACTCCCAGTTGTTGAATCGCTGTCAGTTCACCGAACACGACGAATACACCGAATAGTCCACCTAGACTATAATACCAAGGGACGCGTTTGAAAGCCGTCATGTCTGCATCTCGTTTGAAAAAGTAAATGACGAGCGCTAACAGAAGTCCGACAAAATGGACGATTGTGACGGACATCCATGCCCCTACCGCATCTCCTAGTTTGGCGTTAAAGATTCCTTGTAAAGCAATAAACGTGCCAGATAGTATGGCAAATATAATTCCCATGTCATTCCCCTCTCTCTTCGTCTGACTGTACAAAAAGAATGACCGCTTGAATAGGACATATGTCCAAAAATAAAAAGCAACTTCGAATAACCGAAGTTGCTTCATCTATTTATCCTAGCAATTTGACAAGTTCTTTCCCGACCGCTTCAGAAGACTGCGGGTTTTGACCTGTGACGAGTCGCTCGTCGACTGCCACATTCACTGCCCAGTTGTCGGCTCCTTTGAACTGTCCACCTTGATTGCGTAGTCCCGTCTCAAGTAAGAACGGTACAGCAGAATCGAGTTGCATTTCTTTTTCTTCTGCATCGGTGAACCCTGTCACTTGTTTATCTTTGACGAGCGGTTCATCGTTGCTCAGTTTCACATTGACCAATCCAACTGGTCCGTGGCAAACCGCACCGACAATATTTCCACTCTCATAGACGTTACGAATAACGCGTTGTAGCGTTTCATTTTCTGGGAAATCGACGACTGTCCCATGACCACCTGGCAAATAAATTGCGTCATACGACTCGTCTGCGACTTGATCAAGTCGCGCTGTGTCTTTGAGCAACTCGCGCGTATTTAGAATGTCTTCTGACAAACCATCTTCTAAACTATTCGCATCGATTGGCACGTCTCCACCTTCGATACTCGCGACCGTCACTTTGTATCCTTCTTTTTCAAATAACAAGTAAGGCACGGCAAACTCTTCAAGCCAAAGTCCCGTTGCGTGACCATTTGATAATTGATTCGCTGACGTCGTGACAATCAGTACATGTTTCGACATACTCAATTCCTCCTTCAATAATGAACATACGACACTATTGTTCCCGATTCATCATCCGTTAAACCTGATGAGCTGTCTCGATGTCATAAGGTATGTCTATTTTTGACCTGGTGATTTTTTCATCCTACCTTTATTTCAACATCCTTTTATACTGTAAATGAATCGACATTCCGACCTATGAAGGGGATATCTCGTATGACAAAACGAATGAACGACTGGGGATTTCTCATTGTTGTCGCCATCATCATCTTGTTACTTGTGCTCGGTCAGTTGCCAATCTTCATGTAATCTTCACGGACATTCCTTCACAAACTTTAGTATGATGGCGTTGTAAGCACTTACACTAAACCCGATATGAAAGGATGAAGTTCACTATGTTAGAACGTATTTTCATCAGTCCGGCTAAGTATGTGCAAGGGAAACAAACGATTGATCGCATCGGAGAGTATGTCGCTCACTTCGGTTCAAACGCTTTACTCATCGCGGATGACGTCGTCTGGGAATTGGTCGGTTCGCGTGTGACACATTCACTGCAGGCGAGCACTATTGAGGCGACGAAAGCAGATTTTATCGGTGAGGCATCGAAGCATGAGATCACTCGAATCGCCACAGATGCCAAAGAGAGTGGCACAGCGTTCGTGATTGGTCTCGGTGGTGGTAAGACGCTTGATACAGCAAAAGCGGTCGCAGATGAATTGGATGCGCGCATCGTCATTGTACCGACAATCGCCTCGACAGATGCACCAACAAGTGCACTTTCAGTCATTTACACAGATGAAGGTAATTTCGAAAGTTATCGTTTTTATAAAAAGAATCCAGATCTCGTTCTGGTGGACACTGAGTTGATTGCACAGGCACCGCCACGCTTCCTTGCATCAGGCATTGCCGACGCTTTGGCGACGTGGGTCGAAGTGCGAAGTGTCCTTTCATTCGGAGGAAAAACGATGGCCGGCGGTGTCCCAACGCTTGCGGCGGAAGCGATCGCCGAACGTTGTGAAGAAGTATTGTTCACGTATGGTATTCAAGCATATGAAGCCGTCAAAGCAAAAGTCGTCACACCTGCGCTCGAAGCGGTCGTTGAAGCCAACACCCTATTGAGCGGTCTCGGCTTTGAAAGTGGTGGCTTGGCAGCAGCCCATGCCATTCACAATGGATTTACCGCGTTAGAAGGGGACATCCACCATTTGACGCACGGTGAAAAAGTTGCATTTGGAACACTTGTGCAACTCGCACTCGAAGGACGTCCTCAAGAAGAATTCGAGCAGTACGTTGCCTTTTATATGGCACTCGACTTGCCGGTCACACTCGAAGATATCAAATTGAAAGATGCATCTCGAGAAGATATCTTGAAAGTCGGAAAAGCCGCCACGGCAGAAGACGAAACGATTCATAGTGGTTTTGATGTCACGCCTGAAGAAGTTGCAGACGCGATCATCGCAGCCGATCGATATGCCCGTCTTTATCAAGAGCGGTTATAAAAATAGCGAGAGGAAGCTCAGACGGCTTCTTCTCGCTGTTTTTTGGTCGGGATGAACGAAAGGACAATCCCAATCCCCATACAACTGACTGTCAAGAAAAAGAAAGTCAACTGGTTCATATAGATGATATTCGTGAACTGGTTCCATCCTTCTGCGAAAGACTCATTCGTAGATAAATGAATTCCTTCCCGAAGAGACCTCGCTTGCGATTGATTGGTCACCCAGGCAATCCCGGCCATGATGAGACTACCCAAACCTAATACGACTCTCCCGATCGGTCGCACGGATGCTGTGACCCGACGTGTCATACGGACTGTAATCCAAACAAATAATAACAGAAACGGCCACCCAATCAAGAGTACAATCCAGTATACATTCCCTTCACTCGGCGTTTCCGAATACGGGGTCGTCATCACTTCACCAAGCTTAAAAATTACAAACGCGATCAACGTCACGATAAACCATGCTTTTATTAACTTCTCCATCTCAACACCTCGTCCTTAGTATAGCAAAAACACCGTATGCGTCTGCATACAGTGTTTAGTCTTTCGGGCGGACGACGTAGTAAATCAAAATGACGAGCCACGTCCACACTCCTGTGAAAATTCCAATAATCCCGACGATGAAGAATCCGAGCGGAATCATCGATTTCGTTCGATTGTAGTCCTTCCACATATTCGATAGCCCTTTAATATTAAAGTATAAAAAGGCAAAGAACAGGACGAGCAACAACAGTGGTAATCCAAATAAGACTTCCATTCGCTCACTCCTTTCTACGATCTCATTCGTTATGTTTATTGTATCGGATTTGACTCCCCGCTTCATCGGGCCCAAGCTGTATCCTTATCTGACCTAAGGGTGGATAAAAGATGCTCACTCCGTCAAGAAAACGGGAAAAGGAACATCATCTAACCTACGAGGAGGCGTTTTGTCATGAAGTCCCTGCGTATCTTGATCATTTGTCTGCTCTTGTTGCAAACCTCGCCGGTGACGGCGGCATCATCGTCCCCACAACCAGGCTATACCATCAAAACAACCTACCTATACGGTCGTGCGATGCAATCTTCTGCTGTATTGAAGACGTTACGAACGAATGTCCCTGTCCGTTACACCACGTATAACCGAAGTTGGTCCAATATCTATATCGGGCGTACAAAGTACTTCACTCCGACCGCGAATTTGAAAGCCGGTATCCCGAAAATGCCAACGGCCGATCGGTTACGACTCGTCAATAAAACTTATGGGCTCCCGTCCACTTATCGTTCCCCTCAACTTGTGACCTTAACCGTCCCAACTGTTTATCAAAAAGGGAGCGAACGAACACTGATGACAGCGGAAGCCGCTTATGCACTAGCGAAACTGTATTACGCAGGTCGAAAGCAAGGTCATACGTTATACGCACTGAGCGCCTATCGCTCCTATTCGACTCAAAAATCCCTATATGCCTACTGGGTCAATACGCGCGGGGTCGCATACGCTTCAAAATATGTCGCCCGTCCCGGACACAGTGAACATCAAACCGGTCTAGCGGTGGATATGACGAGTCAACGTATGCGTCTAGGGTTATACGCCTCCTTTGACCAATCGCCTGAAGGAAAGTGGATGATTCAAAACGCCCATCGTTACGGCTTTATCGTCCGTTATCCGAAAGGAAAAGAAAAAATCACTGGATATAATTATGAACCATGGCACTTGCGCTATGTCGGGGTAACCGAAGCGACGATGATGAAGCAGAAGAACTGGGCGTTTGAAGAATGGTGGGGCAAACGTTGAGTGAGCATCCTTTTTTAGACATTTCCCTGTTCACGGTATAATGGAATCATCTTATTCGTATAGGGGGACATGCGGGATGTGGATTGTTATGAATAAACTAGACGTTGAAAAAGGAAAAGTCGATGCGGTCAAATCGCGTTTCGAGACGACAAAAGGAATCGAAGCGATGGATGGCTTTGTCCGGATGCAAGTGTTGACGGATACGTCCGATGCAGCAATGGACCATGTGGTCATCATGACCACATGGCGGGATGCGGCAAGCTTTGAAAATTGGCGCGACAGCAATGCCTACAAGCACGCCCATAAGAAACGAGATGACGGGACGTCGGAAGTAAAACCGATCGTCCTCGGCAACACCGTGACCCAATATGAGGTCGCGATTGAACACCTCGCCTCAACGGAGCGCGTTTAATAAATCTTGAGGACGGATGATTCCAAGTAGCGTTTCATCTGGGCTACCGGTCTCCGTAATCAGGAGGGCGTCGTATCGTGCGCCCTCTTTCATTTGCGTGAAGCAGTGTTGTGCTTCGATGACTGTCGCATCTTTTCGAATAAATCGATACCGATGCATATGCGGATCATGATGGAGAACATGCTTCACGCGAACTCCTTTGAGTGATAAGTTGGTTCCGTCGATCGTCTCGGCCAACCAACTGGTCACTCCTTTTTTCGTCAGAAGACCACGCCAAGAGCCGTTGTCGTGATACACAGGAAACTGCGAGTAGTTTTTATCGCGAATCTCTCGGAGCACCTCTGTCAAAAAATCTTCGGACTGAAACGTCACAACTGATTTCGCAAACAATGGGATGACGAGACGTGGATGAAGCAGTTCACGCTCCACCTCTAAAATCAATTCAACGAGCGACTCGTGGGGTTCCGCGATAATGAAATCAGGTTCACGACGCTCATGAACGATGGCATTTCGCAGTTGACTCATTTGATGTAAATCTTCTTTATACCGATCGATGATTGGATTTTGTTTCGCTAACCGATTCACCATATTGCTAAAACTGAAATGCTGGCCATCTCCCATCTCTCGACTCAAGTAGTCCTCGATTCGATGGTAGGATGCCAAAAATTCTTCAGCACGACTCATGTGACCACCCTCCTTAACGATACATGTATACCCTCTTTTTCATCGTTTCAGCAGGAAACCGTCCATTCATCCCGAATGACATAGAAATCATCTTGATCATCAAGGAGGGCTGTCATGGCGACTTCAGTTCAATCCACATCCCCATCTTCACAACAGTCGACATTTCGCGCGGGACTGCGAGCAGGTATTCCCGTCGCCATTGGATATATCCCGATTGCCATCGCCTTCGGTCTTTTGGCAAAATCGTTTGATCTGCCAAACGTGATCACGTTGTCCATGTCGTTTTTTATCTTTGCAGGAGCGAGTCAGTTTATCACCGTGCAATTGCTGATGACCGGTTCGATGTATTGGGAAATCATTCTGACGACGTTCATTCTAAACTCTCGTCATTTTTTAATGTCCGCCTCGTTGTCGCAACGAATCGATACAACGTCTCGCAAGCTTTTAGCAGCCATTGCGTTCGGTGTCACCGATGAAACATTCAGTATCGCATCCACCCGAAAAGAAGCACGTTCTGGTCTGTTCGTTCTCGGATTGAACACGATTGCCTTTCTCGCTTGGAACATCGGTACTTGGATTGGTGTCTTTCTCGCTTTCGGTCTTCCCGGCACGTTACAAGCGAGCATGGGCATTGCGCTATATGCGATGTTCATCGGGTTACTCGTCCCGTCCTTGACGAATCGCCCTGTCTTCGTTGTTGCGAGTTTCGCCATCGTCATGCAAGCGGTGCTTCATTGGATGATCACGCCGTTCTTTCCGATTTCAGATGGAATTCGGATCATCATCGCGACTGTCGTCGCAGCCGGAATCGGTGCTTTTCTATTTAAGGAGGGTGAGGTCTCATGATGTCCTTATTTTTGCTCGTCCTAGGGTTGGCGCTCGTCACGTATCTTCCTCGCCTCGTCCCGCTACTCTGGTTAAAGGAATTGGCGTTACCGGCATATATGAAACGATTTCTTTCCTTCATCCCGTATGCGGTATTGGCTAGTTTGATTTTTCCGGGAGTCTTGTCTTCGACGACCACTACGACGTCCGCTTTGTTCGGAGGAGTGGTTGCTACGATGCTTGCGCTACTCCGCGTCAATCTCGTCGTTGTCGTTATCGGAGCCGTATTCGGTGTGTACGCATTCCAAACTCTATTCTAAAAGGAGCCGCACACGAGGTGCCGCTCCTTTTTATGCAGATATCGCTTGTCGACGAAGCCTTACGAATACGTCTACAAATTCGCTGTCCCATTGCGTGCCACGACCGCTCTCTAAAATAGAGAGTGCCTTTTCCATCGGCATCCCAGAGCGATAAGGCCGATCAGACGTCATGGCGTCATAAGCATCGGCAATCGCCATGATTCTTCCGAACAATGGAATATCGACCTCACTTAAGCGGTCCGGATACCCTTTGCCGTCGATTCGTTCATGATGCGACCGAACCCCGGCCAAAATCGGTTGAAGGGATGCCGGTAAATGAATTTGACTCAATATATGAATGCCAATCGTCGGATGTTCCTGAATTTTTGAAAACTCTTCGTCTGTCAATTTTCCTTCCTTCAGCAAGACATCATCACGAATCCCGATTTTCCCGATGTCGTGAAGAAGTGCAGACTTATTGAGTAAATCGATTTGTTCCTTTGGCAAATGAAGCGCACGGGCAAGCTCTACCGAGTACATCGCCACACGTTCTGAATGACCGGCCGTATAAGGGTCACGTGCATCGAGGGTTGCCGCGAATAAAATGAAGAGACTGTCCAACAGTTGCGCATTCTCTTGCTCCCGAGCGTTCACAGTCTCGACCATTTGGTTGAACCCACCAATCAATTGGGCGAACTCATCTAAATAGGGGTTTTCGATTTTCTGAAGTCTCCCAGATTCCATCTGCTCGATGCCTGACGTCAAAAGCCCAATCGGACGTTTGATATTGTCATAGAGTAAGAAACTACATAACACTGCAATCCCAACGATAATGACAAGAATCACGAACGCCCAATTCCAATATGTATCCGTCCGAGTCGAGGTCGACAATTGAACGCTCGATGCCAACATAAACAGCATGATAGGAAAGACACCCGTAATGAGCATGCTGATCAATAATTTAGTTCGGACACTGAATGACCGATACGTTGCATGGATAGGCTGATGATACAGTTCGAAGTGCCTTTCTTTCATATACACGAGTAGCGGTTCCACCGACCGTACCGTCAAAAAGTACTCAATCAACGCATGTAACACGGCAATCATGACGGCACCGATGGCAGCGAGACCAATCAAACGATACGGTAAATCAATCCAGCCTTGATAAATACAGAATGTCGTCAAAGCGATTGACGGAATGGATAATCCAAATAAATGAGGACCCAAAATTCGCTGTACCGTTAAAGTAGGAAAGCGGCTTGCTTGTTCGAACGCTGACGTCAGTTCTTGGCTCGTTGGAGACTCAGCTTTAAAAAAATGTCGGATTGGTCGAATATGTTTACGATACAAAAGAAGTTCCGACGTAATCATGATTATTCCTGAACCGAACATAATGGCCAGAAGTAGTCCGATTTCACGAACTGACAAATCAAGCGTCTGAAAGATGAAGACGCCCCCCACACCAAAAACCGCTAATCCTGAGCCAATCACATAGTTCACAACGAGTGTACGTTGAAATCGTTCAAACATCCCTCTCACCTCTGTCACTCTTTTCTTTATCTATCGACCAGATTCCTTTCTAAGTTGAACACAAAAAACGGATCTCCACATGGGAGATCCGTAAAAGAATCATTTAAGGGCGTAACGGGCCATCGTTGTCGTCTAGTGAACGATTGTCTTGATCCGGAGTGATGTTTTCGTGGAACGGATTTGGTTCTGGTCCGTCTACGTGATCGCCTGTTGAATCATGAACATCTCGCTTCACTTCGTTCTTCGATTGTTCCGCTTCCTGCTTCGACTGCTCAACACCTTGTTTAGCTTGTTGTTTCGCAGCTTCCGCTTCGCGACTCATCTGTTCCTTTTCTTTCTCAAGTCCTTCTTTTGAAACTTCCGTCTCATCAATACGGTGCTCCGCTTTTTTCAAGTAGCGTGCTGCCGTCTCGCGACCGCCAAGCCCGAAAGCAAGACCGAAGGCGAGGGCAACGGCTCCAAGAATAAGAAGGAAGGCCGTATTGACAATCATCGGCGCGATGCCGAGTTGGCTGATGGCCATGAAGAAGACGAGTCCGAGAATCGCATATTTCGCTACGTAACGAAGCGCACTCGGTTGTCCTGCGCCATCGACAAGAACACTTCCGACCAAACGTTCTGCCATATTAGCTAACCAGAAGCCAACTGCCAAGATGATGAGTGCCGCAATCACCATTGGCAAGTAAGCGAAAATCGCTGTCGCGAGAGACGCCATGAACTCAAGATTCGCCACCTGAAGTGCTTCAGATACGAAGAGTAAGATGACGATCACTTGTACAATGACACCGACCACTTGGGCGATTGACATCGAAGATGCTCGTTCCCCGAAGCCCATTTTATGAGCCAATGAATTGACGCCAAGGTTTTCAAGGAGTGATACAACGACACCCTTCAACCATCTTGCCACGAATACACCGACGAGGACGAGGACGATTGCGACAAGGATGTCTGGAATCATGACAAGAACATCATTGAGCATCGCAATCGCTGGTTCCGAGATACCTCGAATATCAAGCGCTTCAAGTGCCGAAATCGTGACCGGAATCATGATGAAGATGAACACGATTGTACCGATTGCTTTCGCAAGACTCGATCCCTTCACATAATCAGAAAGATGGAATCGCTCTGCCAATCGATCTAATCCTGCCGCTTCAAGGAACTTCGTCAAAATGTCACGTACAATCTTCGCGACAATATAACCGATTGCGAAGATGAGCGCTGCTGCGACAAGTTTCGGAATAAATCCGAGGAAACTGTTTAACAAGTCTTCGAATGGTCCACTGACCCCACGAAGTCCAAGTGCGTCAAGTACAGCTGGTAATGCCAATAAGAGAACGAGATAGAAAACAATATTCGCGACCGTATCGACCCATTTCGTTTGATTGACACTTGTCGATTCTTGTCCCGTTTTTTCCATCAACTTGCTTAAATTCAAGCGATGTCCCGCCATTTGAATCCCTTTTTTCAAAAGGGTAGCGATGACCCACGCAACGAGTAAAATCAAACCTGCTTTAATCACACCGATAATCAATCCAGAGAATCCTTCATAAATCTGACTGAACGGCTCTGTGATTGCAGGGACATTCATGAATTCAAAGATAATCAGGAATGCGAGAAGTAACACCCCAAAGAACACCACTTTTGCAATAATGCGTTCAGGTGTCCACTTATCTCCTTTTTCCCCCTCTTTTTTGATACCGGCCCGCTCATCGAGTCGTGCCTTCTTCAATGCTTTTCGTGTCACGTTTTCCAATACTTTCGCCAAGATATAACCGACTACGAGAATAACAATTGCCAGCAAAAGCTCTGGTAGCCATGACATGAACGAATTGAAGTTATACGTTGTATTGTTCATCGAATCTTCCTCCTTTTTTTAAGAGATGATTGCTTTTCCTTAACAGTGTTCTTTCTTTAAATACCTATATTTCAAAATCATCAAACATCATGCATATGACAACTCTTTCACATCACTATTACGATTCCATAGAAATGGGTACGTAAGTAAGAGAGAAATCGTGTCAAATCCCGCGAGATATGATACGAATAACATGAGAAGTCATTTTAGGAGGAATTCGAATGAACATCGCTTTAGTGGCTCACGACAAAAAGAAAGACGATTTGATTGTTCTCATTAAAACGTATGCACATATTCTAGAAAAGCATCAATTGTTCGCAACAGGTACAACCGGTAAGCGAATTGCGGAAGCGACCGGCTTACCCGTGCATTGTTTCCGCTCAGGACCGCTTGGAGGGGACCAAGAAATTGGAGCTGCCGTCGCACGCGGTGAGATGGATATGATCATCTTCTTCCGAGACCCACTGACTGCCCAACCTCACGAACCAGACGTGAGCGCATTGATGCGTCTTTGTGACGTGTATTCCATCCCCCTTTCGACAAATATGGGAGGAAGCGAGATTTTGATTCGAAGCATCGAACAAGGTGATTTCGAGTCGCTTAAACTTTCTCATAATGACGAACCACCTGCGTGACCATGACAAACCAAGAAAGGAGAGGAATCTGTCTGGAACCGAATATGATTCATGACCCGAACGTCCAACAGTTCTTTAACGAAGTACGCCATCGCCTGATCGAACTGATTGGAGATGAGGCGGAAGCGGATCGCCTCTTGCTGGCTCTCGCCGGCTATATCCGCCATGCGGAGAAAAGTGGACAGTCGTTAGACAGTCTCTTAAACCAAGATCCGCATGAGTACGCTCGTTTCCTCATCGAACAACCAGAAACAAATGAAGAATATCGCCGTCGCTACCACGTCTTGATCGATGCCTCGGATGAATTAAAACCTCATGAAAAAGCTCAAGCGAATCGAGATTTCGATTGGGCGGTCAATCAACTAGACGAAGCCAAACTCTCATTGAAAGAGATTGAAGTTCGTGATCTTGCATTCCTCGCTTATACGAAAATCGAAGCGCTCAAATCATCACGGACGATTTGGAACCGTTTCGGCTGGTTGCTCGGTATGATTTTGGCATTTTCATACGCCAACTTACTGCTCGTTATCGACGATGTGTTCAGCGGACGGTTGTTCACTGCACCGATGTCGACATATCCAATCGACTATCTGGCCTTCCTGTTACCTGTTCTCGTGACGGGTGCCATCTTCGGTATATTGACCCGTTTTCGGCACCACATTCATACGCTCGGACGACGGATCGCCTTCGCTTTACTCATCGTGGTCGTCTATGTCACGTCCATCTTTTTGATTCAACCGCTATTGATGACACTTGGTTGGTCGTTCATCATTCAATTGACTCCACTGTATGCGCTCATTTTGTTAGCGATCAGTGGTTTCATGGCCATTTGGACGTTGATTGAGTTTGTCTGGAAGAGTACACGTTGTTCACTCGGAGACGACACGCTCATGCTTTATTATTAATCTGCGCCACTCCTATTAGGAGATGGCGTTTTTTGTTTCAATTTTGGATAGAACGGAAATTACTCCTATTGTGACGCTGATTGAAGGTTTGCCAAAATCAAGGGGGTATTCGATGTCAGAACGTAAAATGATTGGTCTGTTTCAAACGGAACAGGAGGTCATGCATAAAGTAGACGAGTTGAGGTCTGCAGGGGAAGCCGAAAAGAATATGCATGTCGTCGCCAAGCGAGATGGGGAAATCTCCGCATTGCGTGACCATACGGATGTAAATGCCGAGGCTGGAATTCGAGACGTAAATTTGCTCGATCGCGTGAAAGCATTCCTACATGGAAGTGACCGTATCCGCGATGAACTTCGCAACATGGGGCTCAGCGACGCCGAGGCAGAGCAATACTATGATGCCATCGACGAAGGTCAAATCTTACTCTATGTCGATCGTCATTCTTATGATCGTTACCCGAATATGTACAAAAAAGATAGTGAACTCGATCATGACAAAGGTGAGAAGGCAGATGGGATTGCTTTTGATGCAAAGCCGTTCAATGATCATGACGAGGAACCAAAAGGGACAAAGGATGACCCGATTGTTCGTGGACATTCTGGTTTAGAAGACCATCGACGACTATAAGGAGGAACTACTATGAACGAGAAACGATTCATCAGTATGCACGATACACAAGATGCAGCGCTTGGAAAAATCGAAGAGTTGCGGGCAAAAGGGTACGAAGACTCACACATTTACGTCGTCATGAAGCATGAAGACAACGTATCGATTTTGAGACGGGACACAGATGTTCATACAGAAGCTGCACATCATGCAAGTTGGTTCGATAAAGTTCGCGCCTTCTTGAGTGGTCATGAAGATGTTCATGCCGGTTTACGAAATATGGGACTTAGCGAAGATGAAGTAAAACGTCATTATGACGATGTTGAAGCCGGTAAGATTCTCGTCTATGTGGATGAGGACTTCGAGCGTCGCCATCAAGACGGGGTGACGGTTGACGCGAAACCGTATCAAGACGCATCATCCACTCATCTCGGTAGTCATACAGACGACGGATTAGAGATCGATTCGAAACCTTACCATGAAGGCCAGACGGTCGATCCAAGTCACCCTGTAGACCCGGAACAAGATAAATTAGACGAAGAAACGAAGAATCCTGACCGCGAAGAAAAACTACGCGGTCTTGATGATCGTGCGTATCGAAACGATGTCGAAGACCCAGACAACATTCGACGCTTTTAATTGTAAATAGAGCCTGACGCGGACGCGTCAGGCTCTTTGTTATGTCAAACGATTCTTCGGTTCTTTTCCTTCAAGCACGTTAACGATAGCGTCCCGGTTTAACGCCATCATCGCGAGACGTGTCCGAATCGAGGCACTCCCGATATGTGGTAGTGTCGTCACGTTCGGAAGGGTCAATAGTGGATGATCCAAGTCGACCGGTTCTTTCGTGAACACGTCGAGGCCAGCCCCCCAAATCTTTTTCGCCTTGAGCGCCTCATACAACGCCTGTTCGTCAATGATTTCTCCACGAGCCACGTTGATGAAAATCGCTGTTTCTTTCATCTTGGCAAACTCATCTGCCCCAAGCATTCCACGAGTCTCGTCCGTGAGTGGTGCGAGAACGACGACGAAATCAGATTGCGTTAACAGTTCATCGAGCTCCGCATAGGTGAAGCCATACATCGACTCCGACTCGTGACGACGCGTCCGATTATGATACAAGACGTCCATGTCAAATCCTCGCGCCCGTCGTGCGACCGCTTCACCGATTCGTCCCATTCCGATGATCCCAAGTTTCGCTTGATAGAGGTCCATCCCGACATATCCCATCGGAAGCCACGATTTCCACTCACCGGCACGTAAATCACGCTCGGCCTCTCCGAGACGTCGCGCCGTCATCATCATGAGTCCAAACGTCAGGTCAGCTGTCGTTTCCGTCAAGACGTCCGGTGTATTGGTCACGATGACACCCTTCCCTTTCGCTGCCTTCAAGTCGATGTTGTTATAGCCGACGGCCAAGTTGGAAACAACCTTTAAATGCGGTGCACGCTCAAACACTTCACGGTCAATCGTGTCACTAAGCATCGTCCAGAGTGCATGCGCAGATGACGCCTCCTCTAAAAGCACCTCACGAGGAACACTCTGCCCCTCATGCTCCCACATACGCACGTCATAGTGTTCACGAAGCGGCGCGACCGCTTCTTCCGGCAAGCGTCGCGTAATATAGATTCGTTTTTTCATCTTTCTCCCCCTCTCTACGATTACTTGTAGTCTAACAAAAGGGAGTCATTAGGATGGTTGATTCGACTTCGGAGTTTGTTTCAAGAACTGTTCAAACAACGAACCGAACTCTTGATTCAACAACTGCTCGATTGTTTTTGAGGAGTCCATCGCATTTCGATAGGCAATTTCGTTGATGGCGAGTCCGATTGCCCACGTGATCCCTGAGGCAACCGTCGCATTGATGACACCGGCTGCCGCATTCGCTCCCGGGAAGAACTTCATGACATTCAATAGAATCGTTTTCGATAACGTACGTCCGATTTGTGGGATAATCGTGCTTCCAATGAGCGTCTTCAGTAAATCATCACTCGCCTTCACGCCCCAATAGCGAAACAGATGGACGCTCATCGTCACTTGAATCGGTGTCAAGGCCACGGCATCTGCAAACGGAAGCGGGACTGCAGCGGCCGTTCCTGCGCTCGCCACATACCCTGAAATGATTCGATTGGCTTTCTTCCGTTTCAACTTGAGCATCGTCTCACTCTCTGCTTGAATCTCCATCAGTAGTCCTTCCTGCAAAGAAGCGTCTAGCTGTTCAACCGACCATACAATCAATCGTTCCCAATCGACAACTTGTCGTAACGTTTCATCGTTCAGTATTTCCGGGGCGATACTGACCTGAAACACGGATTCCTCCGATACGACCCCATCCAGTTCATTTCGCAATGCTGTCAGTTCATCTAAATCGACCTGATCGATTTGTGTAAATAAGACAGCGACAGCAGTCGATTCACGAAGACGACGAATGAGCGCCTTGTCGAGTGGCGTGACACGTTTTGTCGCGGCGTTGATTGTGTACCAAACGAGATGGATTCGTTCGGATGCTTCTTGTTGCTTTGCGTTCTCCACAAACCCGATGACTTCTTCCTCGTAATGTTGTTGGCGTGCACTCCCAATCTCGTACCCTTCGCTATCAAACAACGTGACCGCAATATCGTCACTCTTGTATTGATGAATTCCCCGAGTGACGGGCTCCCCTGCCGCCACCTTTGTCAAATCTCGACCAAACACATGGTTCACGACCGAACTTTTCCCCGCTCCCGTCGCCCCTGCGATGAGGATGTTTGGTTTCTTTACATTTCCACGAAGTCGCTCGAGCTCTGCTTTCAAATCATAGTCTTTAAAATCAAACCGCTTTGTCGATTCCATTCTCGTTTCCCCCTTTATGAGTTGAGCGTTTGCCCTAGCTGACGCATCTCGCGCTCAAAGCCACGTCGAATCTCTTCTTCAATCGTTTGTTTCACAGATGTGTATTGCTGATCGATGGCCTTTTTGATGCCTCGTTCTGCCGTTCGGCGCTTGAATGCCCAGTAAATGAAATGCACTCCGGGAATCATTCCGAGAACCATCTTCCTTACCGTTTTTCCAAATGAATAGTCAAATCCGAGTTCGACTCGTCTCGTTCTAAACAAGTGGTCTGCTTGTTCACCGACTAATGGGTACCGTTGCATGAGTTGGATATAGTGACGTACCCCTTCAGCCATCGCATCTTCTGTCGTCACGGCCGCATGCTCTAGTGTTTTCTCTAAATCCTTTTCAATGTGACGGGCTTTCCAACTAATCATCGCCTGTGGGGTGAACATACGGATTTTTTCTGCCGAGTCGATACTTCGAATCCGCCAATCTTCCAACTCTTCTAAAAGATGATTCGTCAGATTGATGGGAAGTTTTCGTTCAATGTCTTTCCAAAGGTTCGTTCGATTCCGTTTCCATACGTCTTCGTAGCCTCTTACCGGGACACGTTTCCCGGTCAGTAACTTCTTCTCGACACTGTTGATACGAATGATGTCCCCTTCATCGATTGGCAGTTCACGTAACAATACCCGTTCCATCGCTTCTGCCTTCTGCACACTCATCGGGTCTTCTTCATTAAAGTTGGTCAGAATGAGGGTGACGTTGCTCCCCCGTTCATATAACGGCTTTAAAATCGCCTCAAGCTCGTATGCCTCAACACGTCCTGACTGCACGGACAACAAGTAATAGATGGTGTGAAACCATTCTGCGATATCGAGCGCCCCTTCGCGCTGATGCACAATGGATAGGATCGCTTGATGCCACTCTTCAGAGCGGTCTGCCTCGAGGCCCCACGTATCAAAGAACCGAAATAAGATTCCCCGTTCTAAGTCGTAATACTCGTACTCATGAAGCCCTTCTGCGGTGACCGGACTTCCGGCACGCGATTCGGCGACGTCATGTCCATATATATAATTGATGAACGCACTCTTTCCGACGCCAGTTTTCCCGGCAATCAAAATATTTGAGACGAGCCCTGTCCGATCCATACGCTTCCTCCCACATTCGTTGTATAGTTCAATTATACCGAATGGAGCAATTTCAAACGTCCATCGAAAGGATGATTCTCATGCTTCACCATGTCGAACTATACGTATCCAACCTAGATGACAGTATACGCGCTTGGGAATGGCTTCTCTGTGACCAGCTAGCGTACACGCTCTACCAATCGTGGCCAGAAGGTCGAAGCTATCGTTACGGCGATACATATATCGTGTTCGTTCAGACAGAGGAAGACCACCTTACTCCGTCCTACCATCGAAAAAAGACCGGACTCAATCACTTGGCGTTTCATGCCTCATCGCTCGCACAACTAGAAGAAATCCGACAGCAACTCACGTCACACGGTTTTCGTGAATTGTATGCTGACCGCTTCCCTCACGCAGGGGGTTCGAACTATACAGCACTGTTTTTTGAAGACCCAGACCGCATCAAAGTTGAACTCGTGGCAACGATGTGAACGGTTTCGTGAGAACTTCTTGAAAGTTTGTGAAAACAATTGCAAACTTTATGGCAACCTCCTAGACTGAAAATGTCTAAAGGAGGTCTTCTTATGGAAAAACAAGTCATCGACTATATGGAAGAAGCCGCATTTAAAAAATCGTCATTGCTTCAGCAATCATTTTCGCAATACATGTTACGTTCGATTATCGCTGGGTTTTTGATTGGGATCGGGGTCGTCTTCTCGTTCACGGTCGGAAACATGTTTATCGACGTTCCAGGAACGATGCTCATCGCCGGTGCCAGCTTCTCGGTCGCGCTCGTTTTCATCGTCTGGATGGGGGGAGAACTGTTTACGAGTAACACGATGTATCTCTACACCGGGGCAAAACGAGGTCGTGTCGCCTGGTTAGACTTAGCAAAAATATGGGGACTCAGTTGGTTCGGTAATTTGATTGGTGCCCTCATCCTGTCCTTACTCGTCATCGGCGCTCACAGTATGGGCGAAGTGACAGGTGATCATTTACTCTCCGTCGTCGCCGCGAAAAAAATCGGTGGAGATGCCCTCGCGATTTTCCTGAAAGGCATCCTATGCAACGTGCTCGTCTGTTTGGCCATCTTCATGCCGCTCAAAACAAATAACGACGTCGCGAAGATTATGCTGACGATGATTCCAGTCGTCGTATTTTTTGCCGCCGGATTCGAGCACTCGATTGCGAACATGGGCGTTTTTGCCCTTGCGCTCCACTATGTACCGTCGGACCTCATCACCTTCAGCGGTGCTCTTTACAATCTATTTTTCGCTACACTCGGTAATATTGTCGGTGGTGCGTTGTTCGTCGCTGGAAGTTACTTATATTTGAATAAATCGGAGGCGGAACAAGCCGTCAAACCGATGCGTCATCACGCATAAAAAAGACAGGGACCCCGATTAGCAGGGTCCCTGTTTGTTGCATTTCACGAATTAAGATTTTGAAGAATCAGCAGCGGCTGCTTGAACAGAACCTTGTGCCACTTCGTCTTCTTCCACGTCCCAGCACTCTGTGTTCTCGATACCGAGTTTGCGGGCAGAGAAGCGTGGGTTGAGACCTTGAGCACGTTGCTCTTCGTAGTCTTTAAGAACTTTGAAGGCAACGCCACCGAGCAATGTGATTGCCGCGATGTTGATCAATGTCATTCCTGCCATGAAGAGGTCAGCGAGGCTCCATACGAATCCGAGGCTTGCGACCGCTCCGATGAAGACGAATGCCATTGTTGCAAGACGGAATCCGAGGACTGCACCTTTGCTCTTCTTGATGAATTCGATGTTCGTTTCACCGTAGTAGTAGCTTCCTGCGATTGAGCTGAATGCGAACAAGAAGACGCTGACGGCGATGAATGCTGGAGCAAGTGCACCGATTTGTTCTGTCAAAGCGTTTTGAAGAAGGACGATCCCTTCACCGTTCCCTGAAGCATAGCTGTCTGAGAGAAGGATGATTGCTGCAGTTGCCGTACAAACAATCAACGTATCCAAGAAGACACCGAGCGCTTGAAGGAAACCTTGTTTCGCTGGGTGCGATACTTCAGCTGCTGCTGCTGCGTTTGGTGCAGAACCCATACCAGCTTCGTTCGAGAAGAGTCCACGACGGACACCCATTGAGATTGCAGCACCGATTGAACCACCGACCGCTTCGTCTAAACCAAATGCGCTTTGGAAGATCATCGCGAACACAGCTGGAAGTTCAGCGAAGTTTACAACAACAACGTAGAGTGCGATTGCAAGGTACAAGACAGCCATGACAGGTACGACGATTGCCGAGAAGTTCGCGACACGTTGTACACCACCAAAGATGACGAGACCAGTAAGGACGACTAAGACTGCTCCACCGATGACTGCATCGACGCCGAACGCGTTATCGAATGCTGCAGCGATTGTGTTCGATTGAACTGAGTTGAAGATGAGACCAAATGTGACGGCGATGAGAACCGCGAATACGATTCCGAGTGCACGGTTGTTCAATCCTTTTTCGATGTAGTAAGCCGGACCACCACGGTACGCAACATCGTCTTTCACTTTGTATACTTGAGCGAGTGTGCTTTCAATCATGGCCGTTGCTCCACCGAGAAGGGCAACAATCCACATCCAGAAGACCGCTCCCGGTCCACCGAGTGTGACGGCTACCGTAACCCCTGCAAGGTTACCTGTACCGATACGAGTCGCAGCACCGATGAAGAATGATTTCATTGGTGTGATACTCTTTCCATCTTTTGCTGGCGTCACGTCCGATTTATCTGTAATCGTACGGAACATTTCTTTTAAGTAACGGAACTGCATAAATCGTGTTCTGACCGTGAAGTAGATCCCGGCTCCGACGAGCACGGCGATCAATACGTACGACCATAAGATGTTGTTCAAAAAGTCGACGCTTCCCTGTAACATACCTTGAATCGCTTCCATGAATAAGTTCCTCCCTGTTGTGTGAATCTGAAGTTGAGAATTTTTATGATGTCTTAGTTCTGAATTATACAAAGATTCTGACAATTAGCAATAATTTTTTTATAGGTGATTTCACTCTTTTTTCACATCAACTAAGCAAGACTCCTTATTTACAAGCACTTAAAGCGCTTACATAAAAATGTTTAGAAATATTAAATCATGATTAAATTCATTTATGATGAAACGCATATTCAAAAAAACAGCCACTCTTTTCGAGTAGCTGTCGTCTTAAATACCAGTACGTTTCTTCTGGTTATTTGGTTTTTTCGTCAATTGGCTCGTCAACGGTTTTTGTTTTGTACCATGTAAACCCGTCGGAACCTTTGTCTGGTTCTGTTTCTTTTCTGCCAGCTTTTGTTTCATCGCTTCTTGAAAAGATAGTTTTTTCTCACTCATCTTACTCACCTCCAGCTTCGATCACTTTCACACGACCGACCTGTCCATCGCTCAAACGCACTTTGATTCCGTGCGGATGACGTGGCGAGTTCGTCAATATATCTTGAACGACGCCTTTCGTCAGCTTCCCGCTTCGTTGATCTTGTTTCAAAACGATTTGGACATGGAGTCCTGGGCGAATGTCAGCACGTTTCGTTCCATCCATACCCGACACCCCTTTCCATTTAGTCAACCTCTATCATATGCTCTTTTCCCTTATTTGTCACAGCCTATTCCAGATCCCGATTTGTCGCATCGGTTCCGTCATGTAACTTTGATCGGTCTGTAGCGTCTTCTTCGGAAGGGAGGTATGAAACATAATACGTACTCCCCGATGTGAGAAGATGACGTCCATGACCTCGTTTTCGTCTATATCGCGAAGTGTCGCTGTTCCTTGAAGAGCATGAAAAGCTTCCGCGAACGCTTCCGCAAAGCTGAGATACGCTGTCACGGATGTCGCCATACGGCTTTGATCAATCTTCAAGGTTAATCGTTCACGATTGGCACTTTCGATTACGATCTGTACGGTATCATTCCCATCCGAAAATTCGATCGTATGCATCCTCACCACACCTCTCATTCAAAAGAGGTACCCTCCTCAGAAGGTACCCCTCTATCATAAACGATATAACCGCGCTGCGAATGGTCGAAGCATGAATGTCTCGGTATCAATCGTCTCCGGATCGATTTCATTCGTCATGACAAGCGTCGCACCCGCAATCTCCGGAATGGTCACTTCTGCCGGATTCGCAGTCAAGTTGACGACCACGAAGAATCGATTGTTCTCAAATGTACGTTCGTAGACAAAGGCCTGCTTATGCTCTGGCAAGACATCACGATAACGACCGTACGTAAACGTATCTTCGGCCCGGCGAAGACGAATCATTTCCTTGTAGAACGAGAGAATCGAGTGCTGATCGTTTCGCTGTGCCTCAACGTTGAGTGTCTCATACTCTTCGTGAATCGGCATCCATGGGGTTGTCGTCGAGAAACCGGCATGCGGTGACGCATCCCATTGAATCGGCGTTCGCACGTTATCACGGGATGTGCCCCATACTTGCTGCATCGAGTCGACTTCACTCATCCCGTTCGCAATCCGTTCGAAGTATTCATTCTTCGTCGCGACATCATCGTAGTCATGGATGGATGGAAGCGGTACGTTCTTCATCCCAATCTCTTGTCCTTGGTAAATGAACGGCGTCCCGTGCATAAAGAAGTACATCATCGCGAGCGCAGTCGCACTCTCCCGCCAATAATGATGCTCATCCCCAACGAGCGAGACCGCCCGCACCATGTCATGGTTTTCAATATATAGCGCGTTCCAACCCGTCTCACGTAAACCTTGTTGCCACTTATCGAAGATTCGTTTCAACTCGACGACATCGAGTGGGGCCAGACGTGACCGCCGCATAATGTCGACATGGTCAAAATGAAACGCCATATTCATTGCGCCGTTTTCTGGACCCATCCAAAGATCTGCTGCTTCCGGCTCAATCCCGTTCGTTTCACCGACCGTCATAATATCGTATTTCGAGAACGTTTCCCGTTTCATCTCTTGAAGATAGTCATGGATGCCGTCGATATTCGAGTACATCGAGAACGCCGTGACGACCGGCTTGCCGTCCGGTGATGGAAGCATCGTTCCCGTTGGCATCTTTTTAATGTGACTGATCGCATCGACGCGGAATCCGTCCACCCCTTTATCGAGCCACCAGTTAATCATGTCATAGATGGCCGTTCGAACTTCACGGTTCTCCCAGTTCAGATCCGGTTGCTTCTTCGAGAAGACGTGTAAGTAGTATTGATCGGTCTTTTTATCGTATTCCCAAGCAGAGCCACCAAAGATACTTGCCCAGTTGCTCGGTGGCGCACCGTCTTTTCCGTCTCGCCAAATGTACCAATCCCGTTTTGGATTATCTTTAGAGCTTTTCGATTCAAGGAACCACGGATGCTCATCCGATGTATGATTGACGACGAGGTCGAGCAACAGTTTCATGCCACGTGCATGTACGGCCTCTAATAGCGCATCGAAATCTTCCATTGTTCCGAACTCTTCCATAATGTCTTGATAGTCACTAATATCATATCCGTTGTCATCGTTTGGCGACTTATACATCGGACAAATCCAAATCACGTCAATGCCAAGGTCTTCTAAGTAATCGAGCTTTTCGATAATCCCACGTAAATCCCCGATTCCATCCCCATTCGAATCTTTGAAACTTCGTGGATAGATTTGATAGGCAATCGCCTCTTTCCACCATACGCGACTCACTTCTGTTTGTTTTGTTTGGCTGAACAACGTCTCCATACGGCACGTGCCTCCTACAATAAGGTATGATTCACATCTACCATAGCACTAGTGCAAGCGTTTGCAAAGAATCAACTCACAAAAAATGCAGTTTACACTGCATTTGAATGAAGCGCCCCAACTTGTTCACAAAAAGTCGTGATGAGCTTCGATAAGTGTTTCCAATCATTGTCCATCGTCGCGACGTGATACGAGTTCGAGAGCACCGCATATTCTTTTGTACCTTGCAATTGATCGAACAACCAAATCGAATCGGTCGGTGGCACGACGTTGTCGACTGCCGAATGGATGACATATGTCGGCACATCAACCGACCCGACGTGCGGGCGTACCTCGTCAATTAACGCCAGCAATTCCCGAATCGCCTTTGTCGGCACGCGGTCGTAGACAATCTCGTATACATCCTCTGCTAGAATGTCGGGCGCGTCTTCATCGATGAATCGACACTCGGTATCTGACGCATGACACGCATACCCAGGTACGGACAAGGCTGCATTGATTGTGACGATAGCATCAGCCTTTTCTTCAAGCGCAGCTTTGAGCGCTAGCGTCCCGCCCATTGATTGACCGACGACGATGACCGTCCGACACGACTCGCGCAATCGTTCGATGCCCTCGATGACACTCTTGTACCAACATCGATGCGTTGAACATCGAAAATCTTCTGGATCTGTCCCATGCCCTTTCAAACGTGGAGCATACACCGTAAAGCCTTGTTTCATCAGTTCAATCCCAACGTCTTGCACACTCTGAGGCGTTCCATTGAATCCGTGACAAAGCAAAATACCAATTTCGTTTCCTTCATAATAAAATGCGCCTGCTCCAGGAATGACTGGATAGTTGATTGCTCTCATTACTGCCTCCTTTTTTAATTCCCACTTAACCGATACAATTAATTCGTATTAGAAGAGTGTAAAAGTTATCGACCCAACCGTCAAGTTCTTCATGTTTCGTTTACCTTGTCATCAAACTGTAATCATAACTTCGTATTTAGTGGATTGAGTTCTGACGTCCGCTTGGTTATGTTTAACATGTAGTTAAAAACTTGGGAAATGTGTTTGTCACTTTTGACAATACACGAATAATTTTTCAAGTGATTCGTTAAAAGGAAAGTAATGTAAGCGTTATCATGTTGTTTTTTGATAAAAAGGAGGGGTATTTATACTCAATTTATGATGGTGCACAATGGGGAAATCGAATCACACAATTACATCTAAGGGAGACTTACACATGGGGAAACCAACACAATCATTTAAGGCAGTCACTGGACTCGCCTTGTCAGCAGGACTCATCGTCAGTAGCATGACGCCGATCGCGGCAAATGTACATGCCGAGACGTTGAATGCTTCAGACCTCTTCATCTCAGAGTATGTAGAAGGCTCAAGCAACAATAAAGCCATCGAGTTGTTTAACGGAACGAACGCGACGATCGACCTTTCTGCTTACAAAATTGAACTCTATTCAAACGGTGGCACAACTGCCGGAAACACATTGAATTTGACGGGAACACTCGCACCAGGAGCTACATATGTCATCGTGAACGGTAGTGCGTCAGACGCATTGAAAGCGAAATCGAATACAACGAGCGCTGTGACGAACTTCAACGGAGATGACACGATCGTCTTGAAAAAAGGAGACACTGTTCTCGATGTCTTCGGTCAACTCGGTGTCGATCCGGGTACGAAATGGGGAACGACCGTCGCGACTGCCGACCAGTCACTCATCCGTAAAGATACGGTCACGCGTGGCGACAGTGACGGAAGCGATGCTTTCGATCCTGCTGTCGAATGGACATCGACACCACAAGACTCATTCGATAACCTCGGGGCGCATACGTTCCAAGGCGTCGAGTATGGCGATGGTGGCACGACGGAGCCACCTGCACCGATCACGCCGATTTCAATCGCGGACGCACGGACAAAAGCAGAAAATGAGACGGTCACTGTAAAAGGAGTCGTCACTGGAAAACTTGCGAACACAATCTCGATTCAAGATGCGACAGGCGGTCTTTCTATCCGTCCGACGTCCCTTGCGGTCAATGTCGGGGATGAAGTCGTCGTCACAGGCGTCGTCGGTTCGTATCGTGAACTCCTGCAATTGAACAGCGCGGTCGTCGTCTCGAAACAAGCAGCAACGCTTCCTACTGCACAAGTAGTGACGGGAGAACAAATCAATGAAGACGTCGAGTCAGAACTCGTAACCGTCAACAATGTCACGCTCACAGGGAGCGGTCAAAACTTGACGGCGACGGACGGAACGAAAGAATTCATCGTTCGTGACGAGCGGGGCATCCTCGATTTACAGACGGATGTGAACTATTCATCCATCACAGGAATTGTTCAGCAGTTTGACGATGCTTATCAAATCATCCCGCGTGACCCAGCGGACACGGTCATCGATACGTCAGTCCTTCGCCCGGCCGTCGCAAAACCAGGTGCCGGAACGTTTGTCGGACCGCAAGACGTCACACTCTCAACGACGACGGCAGATGCCGAGATTTTCTATACGCTCGACGGTTCAGATCCGGTAGAGAACGGGACTCGTTACGAAGGTTCGATTCGCATCGAAAACTCGACGACACTGAAGACGGTCGTGAAAACAGGCGACACGTTCAGCGCTGTCTCGACGTTCTCATACAAGATCACAGATAAGATTCGCATTCACGACATCCAAGGAGCGAACCATACGGCTCCAATGAACGGACAGACGGTTGAGGGCGTCGAAGGAATCGTCACGTCTACTTTCGTCTCGAGCGGGACGACATATTACTTCATCCAGACACCGGATGCTGAAGCCGACAACGATGCACGCACATCTGAAGGGATTGTCCTTTACGGTGGACGTTCAATCGCTGGTATTCAAGTCGGTGACCTCGTCAAGGTGAACGGGAAAGTGAGCGAATACGCGATTGAAGGATATAGCGATCGCCAACAGACGGACATGAAGATGACGCAAATCGATACACGTAACGGAAAAGTCGAAGTCGTCGCGAGCGGTGTGACACTCCCGACTCCGATTACAATCGATGCTTCAAACCTACCGACAGAGTTTATCGATAGTGATAACCTCGCTGTCTTCAACCCGGAGAAGGACGCGATTGACTTCTGGGAAAGCCTCGAAGGCATGCGCGTTCAAACGACCAACTTGAAATCAGTCGGACCACAAGAATACGGTGACCTCGTGACCGTGCTCGAAGATACGCCAACGGAGACTTACAATGGTGGTGTCTTATTGAAAAAGAACGACGCAAACCCGGAGCGCATTCAATTCCGTCTCGAACCGAACGCAGAAGCACGTGACTTCGATGTGGCGACAGGCGACCGTTTCAACGGACCAATCGTTGGTGTCGTCGGCTACTCATTCGGAAACTACAAGATTCAAGCGTCGCTCGAAGACATGAAAGCTGCCTTCGTCAAAGGGGATGCGCAGCGTGAGAAGACGTTCATCGAAGCAGAAGAAGATCAATTGACGATTGCGTCTTACAACTTAGAAAACTTCTCGAACAACATTAAAGAAACATCAGATGAGAAGGCGCTCAAATTGGCAAAAGCATTCGTCAATGAATTGAACAGCCCTGACATCATCGGCGTAACAGAAGTACAGGACAACGATGGACAAGACAAAGGTGCGGGTTCTGCCGCTGATCAAAGCTATCAACGGTTGATCGACAACATCGTCGCTGTCGGCGGGAAAACGTATAAGTACGTCAACATCGACCCTGAGAACAACCAAGACGGTGGTGCGCCGGATGCCAACATTCGTGTCGGTTTCTTGTATGACCCTGCGCGTGTATCGTTGACGGATGGAATGCCTGCTGGTGACGCGACGACGGCAGTCGGATATGTTGACGGGAAGTTGACGCACAACCCGGGACGTATCGACCCGACGAACGAAGCGTTCAATCGCTCACGTAAACCGTTGGCAGCTCAATTTGATTTCCAAGGTGAGAACGTGATTGTCATCGCGAACCACTGGAACTCAAAAGGCGGCGATACTGGATTCTTCGGTTCACAACAGCCGGTCGTACTCGGAAGTGAAGTACAACGTAAGAAGATTGCACAAGTCGTCCACAACTTCGTGGCGGACGTGAAGACGAAAAACCCGGAAGCGAACGTTGTCGCACTCGGAGACTTTAACGATTTCGAATTCTCGGATGCGCTTCAGATCTTTAAAGGAGACTTGATGACGAACATGGTCGAGAAAGTCCCTGCTGTTGACCGCTACTCATATGTCTATCAAGGAAACTCACAAGTACTCGACCACATCCTCGTGTCGAACCGCTTGGCCGCTTCTACGAAGATTGACATGATTCACGTCAATGCGGACTTCACCGAGATGTCAGGTCGCGCGAGTGACCATGATCCGGTTCTCGCACAAATCGACTTCACTCCAGAACCTGAAGTGGAATTGACGCGTTACACGGTAGAAAATCATCCAGCCGCTCGCCTCGTCCTTCAAGAGGACTTTATCGGTGTGACGATTGGAAAAGGGACAAACTTTAAAAACGGAATCTTTGTCCGTGGCGCTTACACGGAATTGACGGGTGATGCGTTGAAAAACGTCGTCGTTCAAGTGAAACCGAAAGAAGCCGGTGCCATCATCGACTTCAAAGGCGCAACAGTGAAAGAAGTGATTGTTGACGGAAAAAACCTTGCCGAGATTCGCGGGGCGAAAAATGTTCAGCGCATCACGTATGCGAAAGGTGCTTCTCCATCATCCATCATCATCAAGAAATAACATGTTGAAACGCAGACACATCGTCTGCGTTTTTTTTGGTTTCAGCTCCCTTGAAGCGGGGATAAAAAGGAAGATGCTGAATCATGGAGGATGAAACTGATGGAATTGTATAACGGAGATTTATATTGGCCAACGACCGAATCAGATGACGTGGTGTTGCAACAACCTGAGAAAAAAGAGCAGTATGACGTGCTCGTCATCGGAGCCGGAATGTCGGGAACGCTGACAGCTTACACGTTGCAACAGGATGGTGTGGATTTTGCGGTGCTCGACGGACGAAAAGTCGGAACAGGCAGCACGTCGGCCAACACCGGTCTTATTCAATATTCAAATGACATTATGTTACATGAACTCGCCGAAAAAATCGGAGAAGACGCGGCGGTACGCTTCTATCGTCTTTGTCTCGATGCCGTCGAATCACTTGATCAGGTAGCGGAAGATGTCGGGGCATCCGATATTTATATTCGCCGGGATAGCCTTTGTTTTGCGAGTGAAGAGGCCGATGTTGCCAAATTGAAACTTGAGTATGAGATGCTTTCGAAGCATGGTTTTGAAGTGGAATGGCTTGATCGCGATGCATTGCGTGAACGTTTTCCATTCGACAAACCTGCGGCCTTGATCACAAAAGGTGATGCCGAAGTCAATCCGCTCACGCTCAGTCGTCAAATCATTCGTCACTTATCGAAACAAAACGTCCCGATTTTTGAAGAAACATCGGTAGATGAAGTCGTTTCAGAAGGCGAAGGATGGATTGTCCTCACTTCAAACGGTACATTCAAAGCAAACAAAGTCATTTTTGCGACAGGTTACGGTCCTGCTCCCCTACTTGATTCTCATCGGATCGATTTGAACCGTTCATACGCCATCGCAACGAATCCGATTGCAGAGTTCAGCGAATGGGAAGGACGCGCACTCATTTGGGAGACGAAACGACCATACCTATATTTACGTACGACTCCGGACGGTCGGATTATCGCTGGTGGCCTCGACGAAGACAAGGCAGAGACGCCTCACGATGAGGCACTCATGAACGACCGGGCTGAACGAGTGAAGGAGAAAATTGCAGAACTCTTCCCGATGTATGACCTTGAAGTCGATTATGCCTGGGTCGCCTTGTTTGGAGAATCGGTGGACCAACTCCCGTTCATCGGAGAGCACCCGAATCGACCGAATTTGTTTTACTTGCTCGGATATGGGGGAAATGGGACGGTGTACAGTATGCTCGGCTCTCACATCCTGAGCGCCCTCGTTCGTGGTCAGCATCATCCAGACGCTGATCTCGTTCGTCTAGACCGAACGTAACCCCTATTCTTGGGGGTTGTTACATATTGAAGGAGTGTTTTTGGATTGAAGAAAAAAAGAAAAGCAAGATGGGTGTACGCGTTTCGCCGACTGATCGTGTTTCTCGTCCCTCTTGGCTGCGCCATCTGGTTTTGGCCAAACGAGTCGACACCCACCACGCAGTTAAAGTCTGAACAAGTCTCTATTTCCGAGGAAATATACACGATCGAAAAGCGTTCACCCGTTGTAGAAGACGGTGTGACGCGATATGAATATGATGTTGTGGTGCATGGTGAACCAAGTACGGATGAACTTCAATCCATTAGCCATGACGTCATCGAGAACGTCCAACAGTCTGACCAATTCCAGGCCGCCTTATTACGATTTTATGATGACGCCGCCTATATCGGGACAGAACCCCCACTCGGTGAGGCCGTATTCGCTCCTGAAGGCGACTATGCGCTTGCCGACTGGGTCGAACCTGGTCAAACAGACGAGATGATGTTCGGCTGGCAGCTTCGTGAGAAAGAGTGGTCGACGAAACTGACTGGAAAAGAGATTCAAATCTGGGCGTTGTGGCAGGAACAATATACGAAACAGGATCCAGACGACCCGGACGTGAAATCAAAAGTGACGCGAATCGTCTCCAGTGAATATGATCTTGACCCAAAAATCGTGCAACAAATCGTTTTGAAGCAGCACGTATGGGCCGCGCTATAAGTGAGTTACTCGTTTGTGTGAAATCTCTCTTTTTTGAAAAAAGAGGGATTTTTTTATTTGGGTTAGGGAACACCGATACAGTAGGTCAAAACGTGACTTACAACGGTCAGTCATACTTAAGGGAGGCAATCACATGGGGAACAAGAAAGAAGAGCAGTTAAAACAACATACGATTGATAACGAACAACAAGCAGGCTTGACGACGAACCAAGGATTGAAGATGGCGGAAGATGAATTCTCACTGAAGGCAGGGCGTCGCGGTCCGACCTTGATTGAAGATTTTCATTTCCGGGAGAAGATGACCCACTTTGACCATGAGCGGATTCCAGAACGGATTGTCCACGCTCGCGGCGTTGGGGCACACGGAGAGTTTCACGTATATGAACCGCTCGCCGACATCACAAAAGCTGATTTCTTGAACGATCCTTCGAAGACAACACCGGTATTTGTCCGTTTCTCGACCGTCCAAGGCTCGCGTGGGTCTGCGGATACAGTCCGTGACGTACGCGGTTTTGCGACGAAGTTTTATACAGACGAAGGGAACTACGACCTAGTCGGAAACAACATCCCGGTCTTCTTTATTCAGGATGCCATCAAATTCCCAGACCTTGTCCATGCTGTAAAACCTGAACCGCATACGGAAGTGCCGCAAGGGGGAAGCGCGCACGATACGTTCTGGGACTTCGTCGGACAAAACCACGAGACCGCTCATATGGTCATGTGGGCGATGAGTGACCGGGGAATTCCACGTAGTCTACGCATGATGGAAGGATTCGGGGTCCATACGTTCCGTCTCGTGAATGCGGAAGGAAAGGCACATTTCGTCAAATTCCATTGGAAACCGAAGCTCGGTGTCCATTCACAAGTATGGGACGAAGCTCAAAAAGCAGTCGGGAAAAATGCGGACTTCCACCGTGTCGATTTGTATGAAGCCATCAACAAAGGCGATTATCCGGAATGGGAGCTCGGACTCCAACTCATCCCTGAAGAAGATGAGTTCAACTATGACTTCGACATTTTAGACCCGACTAAACTGTGGCCCGAGGAAGAAATCCCTGTGAAACTTGTCGGGAAGATGACACTCAATCGAAACGTCGATAACTTCTTCGCCGAAACCGAGCAAGTCGCCTTCCATCCGGGACACCTCGTTCCAGGAATCGATTTCTCGAACGACCCGCTCTTACAAGGGCGCTTGTTCTCTTATACAGATACGCAACTCTCGCGTCTCGGTGGACCAAACTTCCACCAGATTCCAATCAACAAACCCGTTTGTCCGTTCCACAACAATCAGCGTGACGGCATGCATCAAATGGCCGTCCACAAAGGACAAACGAGTTATCATAAAAATGCGCTCAATAACAATCAGCCTGAACCCGTACCAGCTGACCAAGGCGGATTTGAGCATTATCAAGAGAAAGTCGATGGACATAAGATTCGAGGACGCAGCGACAGCTTCCTAGACTACTATTCACAGGCGAAACTCTTCTATAACAGCATGACCGATGTCGAAAAGCAACACATTCAAGAAGCCTGCAGTTTCGAACTCGGGAAATGTGAGTCGGATATGGTGAAAGAAAACGCTGTCGATTTATTAAATCGGATCGATCGCCATCTCGCCGAGGTCGTCGCGGACAATTTAGGCGTGCAAGTACCTGAAGAAAACAATGAAGTCCAGTCAGACAAGACGTCCCCTGCCCTCTCGATGGCGAACACGATCAAAAAACCAGATACGAAGAGCGTCGCCCTTCTCCTCGCCGGTGACGTGGATGCGAATCAAGTGAAGCAATGGGTGAAGCAACTCGCCGACCACAACGTCAACTATAGTCTCGTCGGTAAGAAAGCCTATATGCTCGGTGATTTGAAAGTAAAAGAGACGTATGACACGGTCGACTCGAGCCTCTTCGACGCCGCCTTCTTGGTGAGTGCCGCAACCTCGGTCGAAGATGACGTCCTCGAGTTCATCGAGAACACGTATAAGCACTATAAACCGCTCGCCCTGCACGTGCATCATAAAGAAGCGCTCGCAACATGTCGCGTGAAGACAGACCAGCCTGGGGTCTTCACGTTTGATACGCATAACCTCGATGGGTTCGATACGTTCATCGACGGAATCGCAACCGCCCGCTTCTGGGACCGCGCTTAACGATACCACTCGACTCGATTCACGAGTCGAGTTTTTTTATTTGCTCCATGAACTCGTGGAATGCATCATCTCAGACAATCCTGTTTTGATTTGGTATACTCTTTTAGTTATGTTTATTAACTATTCGAATTTGAAGAAAAGGAGGCGTCGTTTTCGATGCAACAACCTATCCAAAAACTGTGGACGAGAGACTTTTTGATTATCTCGCTCATCAACTTCTTCCTGACGCTCATCTTTTTCTTATTGATGGTCACCATCGGGGTACATGCCGTCGAGTCGTACGGGGCGACGACGAGTCAAGCAGGGCTCGTCACCGGCATCTTTATCATCGGGACGTTGACCGGACGATTGTTCATCGGTCGACTCATCGATTCGATTGGCCGGAAAAAGACGCTTTATATCGGGCTCGTCTTTTTCACCGCCACCATCTTGTTGTACTTCGTCCATTGGGGCGTCGGGTTCTTATTGCTCACTCGTTTCGTACACGGTCTCGGGATGGGATTATCGAGTACCGCAACCGGAACAATCGTGGCACAGGTCATTCCCGCGACACGAAAAGGCGAAGGGATTGGCTACTACAGTATGAGCTCTACCTTGGCGACAGCCATCGGGCCATTCGTCGGGTTGCTCCTTAGCCAATATACGAGTTTCACCGTCATTTTCGGACTTTGTTTCGTGATCGGACTGATCAGTTTGGCGAGTACGTTCTTCGTGAACGTACCAGAAGTAGACGCACCGGAAGTCGTTCGTGGTTTCTCATTGAAATCATTCGTTGAACCGAAGGCGTTACCGATCGCGCTCATCATTGGGGTGGCCGCACTCAGCTACTCAAGTGTCTTGTCCTATATCAACTTTTATGCGAGTGAACTCGACTTGATTGAAGCGGCGAGTATTTTCTTCCTCGTCTATTCCGTCGCCGTCCTGTTGTCGCGTCCGATCACCGGGAAGTTGATGGATGCGCGCGGGGCGAACGTCGTCATGTATCCAGCGATCGCGATTTTCGCCGTCGGGCTTCTCGTGCTCAGTCAAGCGAATAGCGGCTGGATGCTGTTACTCGCAGGTGCTCTAATCGGGCTCGGGTTTGGGAATATCCAGTCCGGTACACAAGCGATTGCCGTCAAAGCATCCCCACCCCACCGGATGGGTATGGCTACTTCGACGTTCTTCATCGCACTCGATGCAGGTCTCGGGTTTGGTCCGTATTTCATCGGTCTACTCATTCCATTGACTGGATTTTCGACGCTATACTTGATGCTTTCCGGCGTCGTTCTCTTTACCATTTTCTTGTATTACCTCATGAATGGCCGAAGCGAACAAAAACAACTAAAAGAGGCCGCCTGACAGGATGTGATTGCATCCTGTCTTTTTTTGAAAGTTCACACATTTTATCGAAGGATACGTTAAGATAAAAATGACGTGTAAAAAATAGAACGAAATGAGGGAGACGAGATGAAGGCTGACCAAACACTTCAATACAACGCATCGATTTTATTACGGACGTTCGATAAAATTTCAGACTATGTGTTCTTTATGGAAGTCGATGGTTCAGCTTATCGATACGTCTTTGTGAATGAACCCGCAAAACGCGCGATCAACTGGTCGGACGCAGATGTCGGAAAACAGATTGACGAACTCGTCCCCGCTGAAACGGCCGCGCTCATCACAACCTATTACGATGAAGCGATTCGAACGAAAAAAAGTGTCGTCTATGAAGACTATCGTCTTGCTGACTCATTCTACACCGATACGGTAGAAGCAAATGATGTATTGACGCTTCCCCTTCATTACTTCGAGTCAGAAGTGACTCCTATTTTTAATGACGAGGGACAATGTACACATATCGTCTCGGTCGTCCGCGAAGTGACGGAACGAAAGCGTCGCGAACTGGAATTGTCCATTTTGAAAGATCATCATGAGTCATTAAGACGTTACTCGCCCCATGGCATTTTTGTACTTGATCATCATCTGAATATCAAATCGGTCAATCCGGCCGTCATGAGCATCACTGGATATGCCGAGCAGGAGATGCTCCATCAACCGTTCCTTTACTGGCTTCCCGAGGACGAACGTTCTCGTGTACGGAAAGGGTTGCAGTTCACGTTATCCGGCATTCCGCACAAGTATTCGGTTTACGCCACTCATGAGTCTGGGGAGCGGCTTGATTTGTCTGTGTTGAACATCCCGATCGAAGTCGGTGGCAACATCACTGGATTGTTTGCCATCATCATCGATTTAACGCCTGAGAAGAACGCTGAACGGGCCACAATCGAAAGTGAACGTCGCTATCGCCAACTGATCGAAACGATTCCGGAAGGCATCATCGTTCACCAAGATGGGAAGATTTTATATGCGAACGCAATGGCGCTCGAAACGATTGGAGAGACTTATCTCGAGAGTGAATCTATCTTTTCTTTCATTGCAGAAGAATATCACCAATCCACTCGGACACGTCTCGCTACCCTTGAACTAGGTGGACCTGTTCAAGATACCGAGATGGTCGTTGTGACGCCGAGCGGGGACCGACTTCATATGGACATCAGCAGTCTCCTCATCGACTATGAAGGACAGCTGGCCATATTGACGATTTTGCGCGATGTCACGGAAAAACGAGAAATGGAACAGGCCTTGAGACAAAGTGAGTTACAATACAGACTGATCACGGAAAACATGAGTGATCTCGTTTGCATATTAGAACGGGACGGGACGGTTCGTTACGCCTCCCCTTCTCATCGTACGGTTCTCGGCTTTGCGGCCGATTACTATGAAGGGAAGAATACGCTCGACTATATTCATCCAGATGACATTCAAATCGTCCGTTCACAATTGAAGGACTTGAAAGAGCAAGACGTCTCGCTGACTCTTGAATTCCGACACTTTCACGCGGACCAACGCTGGATTTGGCTCGAGACAAAAATTCAAGCTATCTATGACGAATCAGGGCATCTTCTGCACTACTTGACGGTCAGCCGAGAAATCATGCAGCGAAAAGCGCTTGAGAAGCGCTTAAAGCACTTGGCATATCACGACACGCTGACTGATTTGCCGAACCGACGCTACTTCCTCGCCTATCTTGAAGAAGCCATCGAAGAGACGAGATATGAGAAAGAGCAATTAGGCGTTCTCGCGCTCGATGTCGACCGTTTCAAGCAAATCAACGACACGTTCGGCCATGATGTCGGGGATGAGCTTTTGCGGCAATTGGCGCGCCGATTGACGTCGGTACTCCGAAAACAAGATATGGTGGCAAGACTCGGGGGCGATGAATTCGCCGTCCTCATCCGATTCACCGATCCTTCTTCTCTCCATCGTGTCGCCGAAAAGATTATCCAAGCGTTACAACGACCTTGGGAAATCGACCAGCATACATTCATCACAACTTCGAGCGTCGGTGGCGCTCGTTATACAAAAGGATTGTCGACTAAACAGCTGTTAAAACGCGCCGACCTCGCTTTATATGAGGCGAAAGCAGACGGTCGAAACCAATATGTACTCGCAAAGGACCTGTGAATCAAGGTCCTTTTTTTCACGTGAAACATATGTAGAACACCTAAATACGAACATTAAATACTAAAAAATCTAAATACATTCATTTTTAGATCGTTTTTACGAAGTTTCCCTTTGACTTTGAGAGCTGTTCACGTTATATTACCGAATGGGCGAAGTTTTTTTATAGTTCAAGATGTTAATGTTCGTGAATAGGGGTGCAACTTATGGATAAAGTGTTTGATTATGAAGATATTCAATTAATTCCTGCAAAATGTATTGTCGATAGTCGTTCGGAATGTGACCCGACCGTCGAGCTCGGGGGCTTCACGTTCCGTTTACCGGTCGTCCCGGCTAACATGCAAACGATTATTGATGAGAAAGTGGCGCTCATGTTGGCCGAGAACGGTTACTTTTACATTATGCATCGCTTCAATCCTGAGACGCGTCTCGCGTTTATCCAGGACATGCACGAGAAAGGTCTCTATGCCTCCATCAGCGTCGGGGTGAAAGAAGAGGAGTATGCATTTATCGAGATGCTTCAGTCGACTGGTCATACACCAGAATTTATTACGATCGATATCGCACATGGACACTCGAACGCGGTCATCCGAATGATTCAACATATCAAGCACCATCTTCCTGGTTCATTTGTCATCGCAGGGAACGTCGGGACGCCAGAGGCCGTTCGTGAATTGGAACATGCCGGAGCGGATGCGACGAAAGTCGGAATCGGACCAGGGAAAGTATGCATCACGAAAATCAAAACGGGATTCGGCACGGGCGGCTGGCAATTGGCGGCGCTCCGCTGGTGTGCCAAGGCAGCAACGAAGCCGATCATCGCGGATGGGGGAATCCGTACACATGGGGATATCGCCAAGTCGATTCGTTTTGGCGCTTCGATGGTCATGATCGGTTCATTGTTCGCTGGCCATGACGAATCTCCAGGGGAAACATTCGAGCAAGACGGCAAGCAACTAAAAGAGTATTTCGGCTCTGCTTCCGAGTTCCAAAAAGGTGAGCGAAAAAACGTCGAGGGGAAAAAGATGTTTGTCGAACACAAAGGGGCATTACAAGATACATTGACCGAGATGGAGCAAGATCTCCAGTCGGCGATTTCTTACGCGGGTGGCGACAGTCTCGAAGCATTGCGCACGGTAGACTATGTCATGGTGAAAAACTCAATCTTCAATGGGGATAAAGTATACTAAAAAAAGGCGACCTCGTGTCGCCTTTTATAGTTCCTTCATCATCATGTAATAGTCAGATCCGGGTGGGTAGTCCGGTAGCACACCGGCGACCGTATAGCCAAAGCGCTCATAAAATGATTTCGCCTGAAACGAGAACGTCGTCAACTTCACACGCGTCGCACCGAGCGACTTCGCAATCGTCTCCCCTTCTTCAAGCAACCGACTCCCGAGCCGCTGTCCCTGAACGTTCGACTCCACCCATAAACGGTCTAAATCGAACCATCCCCAATACACACTCCCGTACAAGCCAGCAATGATTCGTCCGTCTTGCTCGATTTTCAATTGAACAGCCGGTACGATCGCCTTGCGAATCTCGCGATGATGCGCAGAGTGAACATTATTATAATCACGTAGCTTCCCAGTCAAAAACTGTTGAAATGACTCGTCTTCTTCATGGATTCGTACAATTGTATGCATTAATCCTCCACCGTCCCATTCACAAAAAACGTAATCAATTCCTGCTCTTCTTCGTTCAATTCGCGATTGACAAGTGCAGCGTATGATTGGGTGATTTCCTCGGTATTTCCTGGGAAATCATTTGAAATCATGGCGATTCTTCTCAATGCAAGGCAATCTTCTGCGAACGCTTCACGACTTACCATCTCACCGTGCGACCAGACAATCTGTTGTGCATCAAATGTCTCTAGTACATGTAACAACCGAAGTGTCTCCTCTGGTGTCATTCGCCATGTCGGGGCATACAAATTTGCATACAGCGCGTCTCCTAAAAATAAGATGCGTTCTTCCACGAGATAGATAACGACCGAATCTTTCGCATGGTCGCCACCGACATGCCTCAATATGACATGAACCCCGCCAAGGTCAAGCGTCAACGACTCCTGAAACGTAAGTGTTGGCAGAACGATTTGAATGTCTCGCGAATCACCATACTCTTCGCGGATTGCCTGGGCACAAAAGTCGATTTCAATTCCTTCAGCAACTCGTTGATTCAATGATGCATCATCCCAAGCGTAAGGGACGAGTTTCTGCATCTCGTGTTTCGTCGCCTCGCTTGCGATCGAGACCACTCCTTCTAAGGCAGGTAGACCGAAAATGTGGTCCCAATGCCAATGTGTCAATGCGACCATCGATGGCGCACGGAGGCCACGCTCTTGAAGCTGTCCTAAAAAGGTTGAGACATGCGCCACGGAGTTGCCTGCGTCAATGAGTAACGTATGGGTGTCACCGACAACGGCACCAAGAATCGGACGGTCCGTATGCGCAACCGGCGTCATATACCAAAAACGTTCCGAATGTTTGATCAAGGTTTGCATGAACGGCTCGACTCCTCTTCTATCAATTTGGTTAGTTCTTCAAATGAAGAACGCTCATCATTTTGGATTCGGACATGACGAAACGGGATCCGATCAAGCAATGTAAGCTCAAGTCGCTGTCTGTCTGCCAATACCGCAATCGTCCCCGATACACCGACAAGGTTACGTTTCGATGCATAGGACCCTGTCGTGTAATACTCGACAAACCCCTGTTGCCATTCAATCGGTCGTTCATTATAGACGACTGGAAATATACGGGTAACGTCGTTCAACTCTAAATATATGATGATTGGTTCGATTGGTTTTAGAATCGATGAAACCTCTTGAACGTATGTTTCAATCGCCTCTAACGAAACGTCTTGGGCGACCATCCCAATCGTGAACGGATTTTGAAGCAACGCACATTCAAAGATGACGTCTCGTTCTTCTTGCTCAAGCTTCTTTACATAACGACGCCATCGTTCGCACATGATTCGTGTGTGGAGTGCAAAGGGCAACTCATAGGCATCCGTTCCTACGCGCTCTTCCCCTTCATCGTAACGAACGAGCCATCCGCCTTCAATTTCATCAAGAATCGTACCATGTGAAGGTGGTTCCGTTACCCAGTAGATTTCATGCAGATCGACGGGGTGAGCAGCGTCCACTTCCGAATAGAAGACACCTTCTTTCAACGCACATATCTTTTCAGCAAATGTGGATTTTCCACTTCCCGGCAACCCCTCAATCAACCACAATTTCCCCATACTTAAAACTCCTCATCATTTGAATATCCATCGTATTGAAACCATTGGTTGCCACCATTGTTCTTCGCAATATACATAGCCGCATCCGCTTGCTGAAGAATCGAATCAATCGTTGAGGTAGATTGGATTGTGGCGACCCCGATACTTACTGTAAGACGTATGGTTTCACCATTTGACGCGCTTATTCCCTGGGAAATAACGTTGTTCATCTCCTTTAAGCCAACAGGTCCTTCCTCTTGAACGACAACGAATTCATCAGCTGAAAATCGATATACCTGACCTCCGAACGTTTCCACGAACCCGCTCAATCGTTGTGCGATTTCAATCAATAACTCATCTCCGATCAGGTAACCATATTGATCATTAATCCGTTTGAAGTCGTCTATATCGATCAACAACAATGTGATTTTTTGTGAACGCTGAATCTGTCTATATAGATCGGTCATCAGTGTATATCGATTACAGAGTTTTGTTAGTTGATCCTGTGTCGCAATTCGAATCATTTCGCGTTGTTTCCGCTCTTTCCGAATGCCGTTCTCTAACCATCTTGCAAGCAACCGAATCGTGTCTGCCAACTCTTGCAGGGTTTCTTCGTCGAGTTGATCATTTAAATTCCCTTGCTCCGCCAATAAGACAATCCACCCGAACACTTGGTGTTTATGTGTCAAAGGGAAGCTGACAATCGTTGTGAACTCAATTCCATCTACAATCAGTTCTCCTTCTTGAAGAGTTTGTGAACCGACCGTCGTCAGTTGATGGAGGGTGCATAGCTCTTCTTCCTCCCACATCAGACGAGACACCCCGTTCTCGACCAAGAGACGATGTGAGGATTCACTTGAGAAGATCACGGCATGCGAGTAACCGACCCATTCCAATAAGATTTCTTGAACTCGTGCCAACTGGTCTTGAAACGGCATACGAAGTGCCGTCGCTTCATACAACGCCTCTACGACTTGTTGGCGTTTGATTTGTCGCCGTGACATTTCTGTATGTTCAATCTCTGCCATGACCCAGTGTGTGAACGACTCGAGCGCATGTAGATTCTCTTCAGTGAATGTTCTCGCCTGAGCATCTACCACACAAAGCGTACCGATGACGTGACCTTGTTTCGTCCGGAGCGGCACCCCGGCATAGAACCCGACTTGTTCGAGCCACGGACTGTCACTCTCAAATGCTTCAGCTGCCACATCTTCAATCACAATCGGACGTTCCGACGTGACGACTCGCGTACATAGCGTCCACTCCCGCTTAAGATGAGAAGATTCGAGTTCGATCCCGACACACGATTTGAACCATTGCTGGTCCGTCGTCATGATGGAGATGAAGGCAATCGGCATCTGAAACGTTTGTGCGACCAAACGAGAAATCCGATCAAACCGTTCTTCTTGTGGCGTGTTTAAAATCTCCAATCGTAAGATGGCCTTTATTCGCTTTATCTCGCGTTCATCAAGTGAAGGATGAAGTAACTGCGACGGCTGTTCAATTTTCGATAAGACCACCTGGTGAGAATACAAGATTTCGAGTGCCTCATCTAGGTTTTCGAGCGCCATCGGGCGGCTAAAGAAATAACCTTGAATTTCATCACAGCCGAGCTGACGTAAAATACGATACTGTTCTTCCGTTTCAACGCCCTCTGCTGTCACTTCGAGCTCTAATTTTTTGGCGAGTGACACAATCAATTTGACGATTTCATACTCTTTCAGTCCATTTTCCTGGTCGAGTTGTGCAACGAATGATCGGTCAATCTTGATGCCATCGATTTCAAATAGCTTCAAGTAATTTAAAGAAGAATAACTCACCCCAAAATCATCAATCACCAATCGGAATCCTTGCTGCTTCAACGATTCAACCGTTTTGATGGCTGCGACCGGTTCATGCATAAGTGTGTGCTCCGTCACTTCGAACTCAAACTGCTCCGGCTTCAGGTCGTATGACGAAATGATGGTAACCAATTCATTCATGTGATGCTCATGAAACAAATTCGGTGACACATTCACGGCGACACGACGACCTTCGAATTGCTCTGCATGTGCAGATACGTCCTGACAGACTCGATTCATGACGAACTGTGTCACGTCTTCAATAAGCAGTGACTGTTCCGCCACACGAATGAACGTTTCAGGAGAGACGAACCCGAGTACCGGACTATTCCAACGAATGAGCGCCTCGAAATGAATCGACCCGTCCATCGACACTTTTGGTTGATACACCATATATAGTTCATCTTGTTTGAGAGCTTTCACAAGCTCCGTCTCAATCATAATCTCATCAATATAACGCTGAACATACTCATCATGTTCATATAGATGAATCGTTTGGTTACCGTTCTGACGTGCCTCTAATAAAGCCGTTGAGGCGTTCATGATGACGCGATCGGCGTCAGCAGTTCCCGAACCGATGCCGATACAACTTGATAATGGGAATTCTGCATCGGCCACTTTGTAAGAATGACTCGCGATGACATCAAGTAAATGTTCCGCATACATATAGGCCGTCTTCATCGGGACGTGGGGCAAGACCGCGATAAAATCTTCCCCATCGACCCGACCGATAATGGAACCTTGCGGGAGTGTATTCGCCAATTGACGCGTGATGTCTTTAATCAATTCATTCGAGCGCTCCACCCCTTGGAGCGACATCATCATCTTGAAACGATTGATATGTAGGCGCATCACACTCGTTTCTTCCATGCTCTGGCGCTCAAACAGTTGATCAAGATCCAATTTGACTTTCATCAAATTCGGCATTCCCGTCAAATAGTCCATATGTTCGATACTACGCAACAACTTGATTTCCGCTTCTTCTGACAAATCCGTCGTCAAACTGAGCACATAGCGCACGACACCCGATTCATCTTCGATCGGCACAAGCATAGAGGAGGCGAATCGGGCCGTATTGGATTCGACATTCATTTTTGACATAAAATAGACCGGTTCCCCCGTCTCGACGACCGCATCATAATGTCCAATCAATTCATCTGCCACTTCTGAGCGATACATCTCATGTAAATACTGACCTTCCACATCATCAGGAAGCGAGGAAGCGACTTTCCCTTGATCGCTCACATGAACATAACGATAGCCTTCATCCGTCACTTCCATTAGAAATACCATTCGATACAAGCGTGTGAACAGCTCGAATAGATAATATGGGTCGCCTTTCATCCGTTGCATCGTATACCTCCACCTGTTCCTTTTTCTTATAGTGTAGTTGGTTTCGCTCCGACTATGGAGAAAACCTTTGAAAAAATGGGAAAACGTTTTTCATTCATACAAAAACACCTCCTCAATCTGAGAAGGTGTTCGTCGAATCAAAGCAACTCGTTCGCTAACAGGCGATAGACGTTCAAGCGATCCTCTTGTTTATGCTGGATGCTACAAATCATCGCTTCGTCAAAACCATAGCGCTCCGACTCGTCTCGCAGTTGTTCTGCAATTTGTTTCGGTGTTCCCACGAGGTGAATCGCTCGGTTGTTGGCGATATGAATTTTATCGACTTCTGTAAGCGGATAGTCGTGGGCTGCTTCTGGACTCAATAATTGTCTCAACTGTCCGCGCATCAAGAAGAGTCGCGACAAATCAGACGGCCGAGCCAAATATTCGGCCTCTTCCTCCGTCTCTGCCGTCGTGACCAAATACGTGACGCTGATGTCCGGCTTCTCCATAAAATCAGACGGGGTGAAGTGGTGGCGATACGTATCAAGCGTGTCGGCACTCAATTGACCGTTGAAAAACTGTGCGAAGGAATAGCCGAGTCCCATCCGACCGGCTTGCACGGCACTGTTTCCGCTCGACCCAAGTAACCACGCTTCCGGAAGCGTGACGCCTGTTGGGGCGGCCGGTGTGTTCTTATACCATCTCTCTTCAGGTGCTTCATCTTTGATCAATTGAAGCGTCGTATCGAGCTTCTCGTATAGACCTTCCATCATCGGCTTCTGCCCTTGTGACATCGCATAAATCGCATTAGCGTCCCCGCCTGGTGCGCGTCCGACACCGAAGTCGATGCGTCCTGGCGCAAGGGCGCTGAGCGTCTTGAACACTTCCGCCATCTTCAATGGTGAATAGTGCATCATCATGATGCCGCCGGACCCGAGACGAATCTTGTTCGTCTTAGCTGCCAGATAGGCCGTGATGACTTCCGGAGCCGAGCTCGCGAACGACATGCCGCCATGGTGCTCCGCCATCCACATCCGGTAATATCCCAACTCCTCTGCGACTTGTGCTAGCTCGACCGCGCTGTTCAGCGCATGCTCGCCTGTATGACCCGACGTGACCGGCGCCTGGTCTAACACACTCAATCTCATGATGCATTCTCCTATCTCTATAATGAAGTTTCTAAATATCTTGAATTTGTTGGACTCGCCGTCATCATACTAAATGCTTCAAGGGAATACGAATGTTTTGCCTAGTGTCTGCTTTATATTTTTCAGAAAATTTACGCATTCGGTTGATAGCACCTGGTCATATTTTTTATACTAGAAAAGAAATACGTTTCAATAGCGGCTGGATGTGTAATGGGGATACATAGACAGCGCAAACACTTCGGGGAAATGGGGAATGCATCATGAATGGTTCATCAACACCAGACAAAAAGAACACTTCTTTTTCGAGTCGGGACTTTTTTAAGTTTTTGGTCCCATCGCTCATCGGGATCATGTTTTTCATCGTCCCAATCTCATCAGAGGAAGGCTTTACGATTCCGGTCGCTTTCTTATCCAATCTATTGATTGAGTGGATTGGCGAGTTCGTCCCGACACTCGCTGTCATCATGATGGGGATTTCGATTGTCGGATCTTTATTGTTGTTTACGGCACGTCCTGCTTTTATTGTGGAACGACCGTCCATCAACGCACTCTTTAGCGTGACACCGTTTTGGTTCGTCATGCGCATCATCGGTTTTGTCGCCGGTGTGATGACGCTACTCACACTCGGACCAGAAATGATCACGTCAGAATTCACAGGAGGTTTGCTCCTCTTTGATTTGATTCCAATCTTGTTTGCGACATTCTTTTTTGCAGGTATGTTGTTACCGCTCCTCTTGAACTTTGGGCTTCTCGAGTTCGTCGGGACGTTCTTGATGAAAATCATGCGCCCACTCTTCCGATTGCCAGGGCGCGCCTCACTCGACTCGCTCGCTTCATGGGTCGGGGATGCGACGATTGGGATTCTACTGACGACCAAACAGTATGAGGAAGGTTATTATACGAAACGGGAAGCATCAATCATTGCGACGACCTTCTCCGTCGTCTCCATCACGTTCACGATCGTCGTCTTACAATACGTCGAACTCGACCAATACTTCCTACCGTACTACGGGGCGATTGTCTTATCTGGCTTGGTCGCAGCGCTCATCATGCCACGGATTTATCCACTATCTAAAAAAGCAGATACGGCTTATGAGAAGACCGAGCTTAAACCGGAAGAAGAGGTGCCGTCAGACGTTTCACTCGGGAAGTGGGCGTTGATACAAGCGCTACAAAAGTCACGTTCGAGTAAAAGTTTCCTAGAGACACTCAAAGACGGCTTCAAAAACGTCCTCGATATGTGGATCGGTGTTCTCCCTGTCGTCATGGCGGTCGGGACAATCGCGGTCGTCATCGCGGAATATACGCCGTTCTTTACCATTATCGGGAAGCCGTTCGAACCGATCCTGATGCTCCTGCAAGTACCTGAGGCATCGGAGGCCGCTCAGACGATGGTCGTCGGCTTCGCTGATATGTTCTTGCCGGCCGTCCTCGGAAGCGGCATCGAGAGCGAATTGACGCGTTTCGTCATCGCCACACTGTCCGTCACTCAGCTTATCTATATGTCTGAAGTCGGTGGCTTATTGCTCGGTTCAAAACTACCGATCTCATTCCTCGACCTCGTCTTAATCTTTTTGTTACGGACATTCATCACACTTCCGATCATCGTCGGAATCGCACATCTTGTCTTTTAACGAAAACGACGCCCTTTCTCTTTTATGAGATGGGGCGTCCTTTGTATACTAAAAGAAAAGGAGGGAGACCAAGATGGAGCACCCATTTGCAGGACAACTCGAGGTCGCGAACAACGGCTATGCTGGAATCATCGACCCGGAGCTTTACGTGAACGACCGTTATCACGGACGCTGGACATTAAAGCGCTCCGTACAGATTGAAAGCGTGCCCGTCTTGCTCCAACGCCAGTTCGAGAACGGAAAGAACAACTGTACGTTGACATCCATCACCGCGATCTTTCGTTTCTATCGAGACCATGGGTATACGAATATCCCAGATGATGTGACACAGATTCAAGAGGATGTACGCGAGATCGCCTTCATACATCATTTCAAAGACGAGAAAGGGACGCCCCCGACTCAAATCGCCACCATCATCACGAAATTATGGAAGCGATACGGGTATGAAGGTCGAGGGAGTTCCCGCTATCTATGGAAATGGTCGACGTTTGAGCGTGAGCTGAAAGCGGGTCGCCCGTTTGTGTTGAATATGGCGAACGGCTTTTATAAAAATCATTCCGTCACCGGAATCGGTTATTTACAGTTTGAAAAACGGGGTTTTTCGGACGTCATCTTGTTGGCCGTGCTCGACAACCGTTCAAAAGACGTGCGCTATATCGACTTCAATGAATTCAATTTCTGGGGAAGTATCACGCGCGTCCATCCGCCAGCCACTCGTCCATAATCGTTTCAAGCGCTTGTCCGATTCTTAACAGATGCTCACGCTTGGCATATGACCCGTAATGTAGCCCGTTTGAATCCCGACCATTCCCGAGCCCGACGAACACTTCAGACGGTTTCATATGAAGTCCAATCATCGGGATGCCCGATTCATGGCGTCCGATTTCATAAGTGATGGCAGGATAAGCAGACAGTCTTCCGATTGTTGAAAAACCGCTAAAGGCACGACAGTTGTCTCGTCCGAGCACAATGATACGGATTGGTTTGATATATGCAATCGTCCGCTCCAACAATTCGATTGAGTTCGGGTGTTCCATCCAGTCGCGTCCGGTCTTCATCTTCCCCATTTGTTCATACGTCGCATACTTGAAAAAATCGACGTGGATGACAGAGACCGGATCGTCATAAAATGTTCGCCCCATCCCGTTCAACAGCGCCTCAAGTTTGGCGCCATTCGGTTTCCCGAACCAGCTCGTTGTCGCGCGACCCGATTCGAAATAAGACGATGCTCGTTCTATCGTTTCTTGCAGCGCCTCTTCATTTCCGAGGTAATCTTCAAACGAGAGCGCGTTCCGCCAATAGAACTTTTGGTGTTGCCCCATTCTCGGTGTCCCGTCTCGATGTAAAAACTCGCCGCGTGACGGGTTCGTCCCAATAGTCAGCCATTGATTCGCACGAGGACGACCGTACCAAAGGACAGGCGATGCCTCCGAAATCAGTTCTTGACCAAACGATGTCTCACATAACGTTGCTTGAAATCGGATTGCATCTTGTAACAATTTTACTGCCTCCATGTCATCCCTCCTCTCCCGTTCGTTTCCCGCTTTCGAGAGTTCATAAAATGCGTTATAGTGATAGGACGAAGCCAAACAAAGGACGTGTATACATGCGCATCAATAAATTCATCAGTGAATCAGGCAAGGCGTCCCGTCGCCAAGCCGATCGTCTCGTCGAAGAGGGACGCGTCACCATCAACGGGAAAAAAGCAAAAATCGGCGACCAGGTCAAACCGGGGGATGAAGTCCTCGTCAACGGTTCGGTCGCACGTGTCGCACGAAACAACGTGTATATCGCCGTTCATAAGCCGGTCGGGATCACGAGTACGACAGAGAAGAAAGTAAAAGGAAACTTGGTCGACATGGTCAACCACCCGCTCCGCATCTTCAACATCGGTCGTCTCGATAAAGACTCGGAAGGCCTCATCCTCATGACGAACGATGGCGATATCGTCAACGAAATCCTTCGCGCAGAAGGCGAGCACGAGAAAGAATACATCGTCTCGGTCGATAAGCCGATCACACCGGAGTTCGTCGAACAGATGGAAGCCGGCGTCAAAATCCTCGGACAGAAGACGCTACCGTGTAAAGTACGTCCGCTCTCGAAGTTCGACTTCAACATCACCCTCACGCAAGGACTCAACCGTCAGATCCGTCGGATGTGTGAGGCGCTCGGCTATGAAGTATTCCGCCTCCAACGCGTGCGTGTCATGAACATCACGCTCGGAAAACTCCCGCCTGGACAATGGCGCGACCTTTCGAAAAAAGAGCGGGAGCAGTTGTTCCGCGAATTGAATTACGAACCGAAAGAATGGTACTAAAACAAGCCTAGACGCGCGTCTAGGCTTGTTTTTTATTCTGGTCGAAGCGATGCGACATAATCGGTCTCACGGCGAATGAAACGTTTGAGTTGAGCGCTCAAGTCATCGAGCTGGCCCATTGTCGTTCTGAACTTGAAAGTCGCATGGAAGTGATCGAACGAATCGTGTGGCCACTCGTCATGGATGAAGACGTCGACTTGAATCGTGCCTGTCCGATCAATCAGTGTGAACGTGAGGCTGATTTTTTGGTCATCCGCATCCGGGTCCAACAACTCCCAAGTCACGGGATTCTTTCCCCATATGTTATTGAATCCATCGATTGAGTCAATCAGTTCTTGCAATGTCTCGTCCTGTATATATACATCTTGATTGCTCGAACAGACGGATGCATGGAGCTGTAGCTTAACCTGATAAAACAGCTCAGTTTCATCCATCCAAATCCGTTCCATCTCGAATTGAGTTTTCACTCTCCTCACCCGCCTTTTCGTTTTAATCTGAACACTTACTCTGGGCGAAGCGATTCGACCGAATTGGTTTCGCGTCCTAAGAATGCCGACAGTTGTCGCTGCAAATCATCCATCTGTCCCATCGTCGTCTCGAACGAGAACGTCGCATTCATATCTCCGTCATCACCTTTATTTTGCTCGATTGCGGCGCTGACTTGAACAACCCCTCTTACATTCGCAAGCGCGAACGTCAAGGAGACACGGACGAGCGGAAGGTCAAGTATCCATATCTCCGGTGACTTCCCATTCCGTTCATTGAACGCTCGTAATGAAGAGATCAATGTGTTGATATCGGATGCTGTGACATACTCGTTCACGTTAACCTCGCACCACTTCCCTTTTAGCGTCATCATCACTTCGATTGCCAAATCGTCTTCCCATATTCGCCTCAGTTTGAACTGTTCTACCATCCTCATCCCCACGCTTTCGTTTCGACTATATCATGTCAATTTGATGAATCATTTAAATTTTTTACTCAAAACGGGAATATGAATGGTACAGATGATTTTCAAACGAAAAGAGGTGATTCGTCATGAATGGTGCAATCTTTCCACACACCTCGGTCGGCAAGTGGTCTATCATCCTGATTGCCTTGTTTCTTGCCATGTATGTGCCGTTTCTCCTGCTCAATCAATTTGATACAATCTTCCACTCGACGCTTTGGAGCGACAATACCGCAAACATGCTTCGACTCAGCTATATGACCACATTCTCCGTCCTCGGACTCGGAGCGTTTGTGACCGGATGGTGGGCTATTCTGAAGCAGAAAGAGTATGCTGTGCTCGTCTTTTTTGCCGCTGTGCTCAGCTCAGGTCTAGTCATGCTACTCGTGATGGAGTTAGTCGGAATCTTAGAGTAATCAAAAACTAGGGCCTCCATAGAGACCCTAGTTTTATTTCGCCGTCACGCCACCGTCTACCGGAAGTTCGATCCCGCTAATATGATTCGCTTCGTCTGACGCGAGGAATAGGACAGCTGCCGCGACCTCATCCGCTTGTCCGAGATTCGGCAAAGCGATTTGATTCAAGAAGTGCTGCTTATAGTCCGGATGTTCCATATGCGGCGCACTCATCGGTGTCACGATATACCCCGGATGCACCGAGTTGACGCGAATGTTTTGCTTCCCGTAATCGACGGCCGCTGCTTTCGTGAGAGAACGGACAGCACCTTTTGAGGCCGTGTATGCCCCGGCACCTGCCATACCTTTCAGTGCTGAGATGGAGGAGATGTTGACAATCGATCCTCCGCCATTTTCTGTCATGAGCGGAATCGCATACTGTGTCCCTAACATGACCCCATCGATGTTGATGCGATACGTGCGCGCCCAGTCCTCTTCTGTCTGTTCCAAGAACGGTTTCGCGAGTGCGATTCCGGCATTATTGATGAGGATATCCAATTTGCCACACGTCGCTTCCACTTCTGCAAACACGTCTTCCCAGCTTGAACGTGAGGTCACGTCATGCTTCACCGCGATGGCTTCCCCACCTTGTGCACGAATCGACTCGACTACGCTCCCTACCCCTTGTTCATTGATATCTGTTGCGACGACCGTCGCTCCTTCTTTGGCGAATAGACGTGCCGTCGACTCTCCCATACCACTTCCTGCCCCTGTGATGACCGCTACTTTCCCCTGTAAACGCATTGTCCCAGCTCCATTCATTAAATTATGATAGTCTAACTATCATAATTATAATTGGATGTGACATTAATCTCAACGAAACTGCTCGAAGACGATATACTAAGGACAGACAATGAGGTGATGGAATTGAGTAAACGACAACAAAACAAAGAAGAACGGATTCAACTGATTATTCAAGAGGCAGAACGCTTATTTTTAGAGAATGGCTTTGAGAAAGTTCAAATGCAGGACATTGCGGATGCGGCAAGGATTGGGGTAGCGACACTGTTTCGCTATTTTCCGAAGAAAGACCAATTGATCGTCGCAGCGGCCGTCAAAAATCTACAGCCGACACTCGAGCGATTTGAACAGTTTGTGAATGAGGAAGGCAACGCCTATGAACGGCTCGAGATCATCTTGAACCACTTTTTCGAGATGCAGTTGGAGCGGACGGACCACGCCCGTTTTCGTGAGGCGTTCGAGAGCTATGCATCGTTCGTCGCCACACCCCTTCCTGGCATCGAGACATACATTGACGTACAACGACGAATCATGCAGACGCTTGAACCGTTGATCGAAGACGGAAAGCGTGATGGCTCGTTCAGACCAGATATCGATGTGAAAGTGACAATTGTTACGATCATCAATGCATTCGGGACGTTCGGCAACAATATCATGTTGAAGTCGCACATCAGTTATTTAGAGGACGATATCGAACCGGCTGTGCAAATCAACGCATTAAAAGAGATGTTGCTCGCCTCCATTCGGGCATAAGAAAACCCCTTCCTCGTGAAGGGGTTTATTCGTGCAGTTCTAACGGTAGTCCATCCGGGTCGAAGAAGAAAGTCATCTTCTCTCCTGTAAAATCATCACGACGAATCGGTTCTGTCGCAATCCCACGTTCGTTTAATTCGGCAATGACGGACTCGATGTCGTGGACTTTAAACGCCAAGTGTCGAAGACCGCGCGCCTCTGGGAAATTTGGACGCTCGGGACTATTCGGTTTGATGAACAGCTCGAGCTCATATGTACCAAGACGTAAGTCGATTTTGTGATCCTGTTTCTCCGGGCGGTGGTGTTCTCGAATCACTTCGAATCCGAGTGCCTCGACATAAAAATGCTTGGCTTTATCGTAATCCGACGCAATGATTGCGACGTGGTGAATCGTATGTAAGTTCATCATTCTACCCCCGTATACAAAAAATGAGCACCTCTCACTAGAGGTGCTCTCGAAAGTCTACCGCGACGGACTACGCTCCACAACGTGCTCCTCAAGGGAATGTCCGCCGTCTTACATAGACCAGCTCATCGCATGTACTCAACTATATGCGAAACCTACGTCCTCGTCAATCTTTTCTTCAAATCCAGTTGACATCTTCCTAATTTTTAGGATAATCAATAGTGTTAGCACTCTTTATACAAGAGTGCCAAAATACAGACAAACAAGGGAGAACGATCATGACAAAGAAACAGTTTCAAACGGAATCGAAACGAATTTTAGAGTTGATGGTCCACTCAATTTATACACATAAGGACATCTTCTTGCGCGAGCTCATCTCGAACGCAAGTGACGCGATCGATAAGATGTATTATCGCGCCCTCTCCGACGAGAGCATCGAGTTCAACAAAGACGATTACTTCGTCAAAATCGAACTCGATAAAGAGGCACGGACGATTACGATTCGCGACACGGGCATCGGGATGACAGAAGAAGAACTTGAAACGAATCTCGGAATTATTGCAAAGAGTGGTTCACTCGCCATGAAACAGGCGACGAAGATGGAAGAAGACCATAGCCTCATTGGTCAATTCGGGGTCGGATTCTATTCCGCGTTCATGGTCGCTGACCGTGTGACGGTACGGACTCGCTCGATTGACAGTGATCAAGGATACGTATGGGAGTCAGAAGGCACAGACGGCTATTCAATCGAACCGACAGACAAGGCGGACATCGGTACAGAAATCACGCTCCACTTGAAAGCAGACACAGAAGATGACGCGTATTCTTCATTCCTTGAAGAATACGAGATCCGCTCGCTCATCAAGAAACATTCGGACTTCATCCGTTACCCAATCAAACTTGATGTGACGAAACATCGTCAAAAAGAGGACTCAGAAGAGTATGAGGACTACAAGGAAGAAGAGACCGTCAACAGCATGGTGCCGATTTGGCGGAAGCGTAAGAGCGAACTCAAAGACGAGGATTATAAGGCGTTCTATCACGAGAAGCGCTATGGCTTTGATGAGCCGCTCAAGCACCTTCACTTGAACGTCGACGGGACGATTCGTTATCAATCGATCCTCTACATCCCGTCAACGGTTCCGTTCGACTATTACACGAAAGAATTTGAGAAAGGGCTCGAGCTCTACTCGAACGGCGTGTTGATCATGGAGAAGTCACCAGACCTCTTGCCGGACTATTTCGGTTTCGTCAAAGGGATGGTCGACTCTGAAGACCTCTCACTCAACATTTCCCGTGAAATGTTGCAGCAAGACCGCCAGCTTCGCGTGATTGCGAAGAACTTGAAGTCAAAAATCAAAGGGATGCTCGAGAAGATGCTCCAAAACGAGCGTGAGGACTACGAGAAGTTCTATGAGTCGTTCGGTCGTCAATTGAAGTTCGGCGTGTACGACCAATTCGGCGCAGCCAAAGACGAATTGAAAGACTTGATTCTCTTCCATTCTTCTCATGAGAAGAAACTCGTCTCGCTCAAAGAGTACGTCGAGCGGATGAAAGAAGATCAGAAGTATATCTACTATGCGACAGGCGAATCGATTCATCGCATCGACCTCTTGCCACAAGCAGAGCGCTTGAAAGAGGAAGGATATGAAATCCTCTACTTCACAGAAGAAATCGACGAGTTCGCAATCAAGATGCTTCAGTCGTATGACGACAAAGAGTTCAAGTCGATTGCGAGCGGCGACCTCGGTCTCGATGACGCGGAAGCGAAGTCGCTCAACGAAGACAACCAAGACTTGTTTGTTTTCATGAAAGAAGAACTCGGGGACCGCGTCAAAGAAGTTCGTGCCTCGACACGCCTTAAGTCACATCCAGTCTGTCTGACGGTCGCGGGTGACGTCTCGATTGAGATGGAGAAGATTTTGAACGCGATGCCAAATGGCGGCGGCATGAAAGCGGAGAAAGTGCTCGAAGTGAATGCTGAGCATGCCATCTTCCAGACGCTCCAACGTGTTTATAAGGAAGATGAAGCAAAAGCGAAACAATATACAGACCTCTTATATCAACAAGCCCTTCTCATTGAAGGGTTACCGATTGAAGATCCGGTAGCATATTCGAATGCGGTGTGTGCGTTGATGGCGGAGTAATTTTAATCGAAAAAGACAGGCTAGAAACTGAACTAAGAGTTTGATTTTTATGACAAACTTTTTAGTCAAGGTTTCGAACCTGTCTTTTATATTTGATGGCTTCAACAAAATCGTATTTGCATAGTTAATTTGAACAGCTTTTCACCATTGACGTCATGAAAAACACCAGCTTCGTAGCGTGATGTGGAAGGTGTGTCAAATGCAGTATGTGAATAAAGATAGTCTTTGAGACGATTACGATCGTAAATATGGTAGCAAATAATAGTCCCATTTTCTTTTACGATAATGTATCCTCCTGTGGCGGAATCAAGCCCAGACCACTTTTTATTGGGCACCATACCTAATGCAATTGAAACTAACATCTCTTTTACTTTATGTTCAATTAACTCAATATCTTCGCCAGTTTTGTGAACATATGACTCAACAACATCTTTGATTTTTTTTCCTCTTACGAACAATGAGCAGTAATACAAATCACTCAAAATTTTTGGCATTAGGAAATCAGTCATTTGTAGATTACGTGAGAAAGTATTATTCATGTATTTAAACTGCAACTGAATATCTTTACTTTCTAAATAAGCAGCACGTTCCATAAGTTTATTTCGACTATTCAAATTTTGAATTTCCTCGATAATTTCAGTCGTGACTGGTTTTGAAGGACTATAGTATACCGATGTAGGTTCAGAAGCGTTTAATAACGTGGGTTGACTCCCCATTAAAGATTTAATACTGAATTCAAGCTGTGGTGAAAGACCTGTACGTTGATCATATATCTGGATTTTTAAATCACTCTTACTAGATGATGGACTTTTTATACTTTTAAGCTTCAGATCATGAATAAGCTCATCTAATTCAGGAACACTGAACGTACCACTTCCATTTTGTATAGCGTTTAGCAATTTTGTTCTTCCATTCGCAACATCTTCTTTGCTAACGCGATACTCCCCAATAGAATCTTTAACAATGACATACCCCTGATCAATATTCGAAATATCATACTCAATATCAATGTGTGGATTTTCAGTATCAGCTTTATAGAGCTTAATTACTTCGTAACCTGCATCAGGTATTAAATTTAAATGGTCATCTACTATGTCGAGTTTCCCAGAACACATAGTATTTAAAAATGCGTAAAACTCTGACCACTCACCTTTGTTATATTTGGACATGAGCTTCTCCTAAGTTGTGTTTTTAAATCTTTAATGTCATTTGTTCATCTTTCATTTCTGCTTCTTGCAAGACTAACTTCATTTTATCTGCCACTGCTTTAATAACCGGGACCGCTACAGAATTTCCAAATTGTCTATACATTTGTGTCCTTGAAACCGGAACAACAAATGATTCAGGAAAGCCCATGAGTCGCTTGCATTCAAGTTCGGAAAAGAGTCTTACACCTGTTGGGCCATCTTTAACAAAAGTGCCTGTCAATCGTTGAATTTTATGATAACTTGCAACTAATGTTTTAGCTTGAACATCTGAATCATGATCCACCAATTGAGGCTTCCCGTCATCTTTCTTAAATAGATAACTATTCTGCAGATGCTCAGAAACTGTATATCCTTCAACATTCTTCTCTAGAATGGTTTTGATAGGAACTTTATTATCAGGGTCACCCTTAGGAAACTCAAACTCAGAAATATTCATATTAGGATGAAACCCAATAATTAAAACCCGCTTCCTAACGTGGGGTAACCCAAAATTTTGAGCATCCAATACGTCATGAAACACACTATATCCTAATTCCTCTAAGGCACTAACGATTATTTTAAATGTTTCTCCATTTTGAATAGTTAAAATGCCCGGTACATTTTCTAATAAAAACATTTTTGGCATATGCCATTTTAAAATTCTTAAAACATCAAAAAATAATGTTCCTTGAGTTTCGTGAGCAAAACCTTGTCGTTTTCCTATATTTGAAAATGGCTGACACGGAAATCCCGCCAACAGCACATCATGTTCCGGAATATCTTTCTCATGAATTTTTGTTATATCACCGAAAGGTACTTCTCCATAGTTTGCTTCATATGTCTTAGCTGCGTGTGGATCCCATTCTGCACTAAACACCCCCGTCGTATTTTCATCCTCGAAGCCTTTTCTAATGCCACCTATCCCAGCAAACAAATCAATAAATCGTAATTTTCCATCCATCAGACGATCCTCCTCATTTTTTTCGTATATAGTCAATCCTTGTTGTAAAAGTAAATTACATCTCATTGAAAAGCTAAGCTTTTCATCAACATCTAGATTCATTATTTCTTCGTATAATTGGTCATCAATGTAAACACTTCTACTTTTTCTTTTATCATTATGAGGTAGAACCTTTCTTCCTGCTCCAGAGCGACTTCCCCCACGCAATTATAAGAACCTCCGTTCGCCATTATAACTTTGTAAGAAAACAATAGCATATGGATTTTGATTTAACAATTTGTTTTATCAATTATTATTCCGTAAATCCTTCATATACTCAATATATACACTAGCATTGCATCTTAATAGAAATGGGTAAAGTTACCTAAGTGTCGATTAAATCGGTTCTTAATAGAATTTAGGAGCAAACTCAATGAAAAAGACACAGTCAAATAGATCAAATAATATGCGTGCAATAAGAGGTAAAGATACGAAAATGGAGATCAAGGTACGACGAGCTTTATGGCAAAAAGGATACCGATTCCGTAAAAATGATCGTACTTTGTATGGGTCGCCCGATATTTCAATAAAAAAATACAAACTCGTTGTCTTTTTAGATTCATGTTTTTGGCATGGTTGTCCTGTTCATTTTAAGCTTCCCAAGATCAATAGTGAGTTTTGGGACCAAAAAATCAGACGGAATATTGAAAGGGATGCAGAAGTTACACGCCATTATGTAGAGGAAGGATGGACGATTCTTCGTTTTTGGGAACATGAGATCAAAGAAGATTTTGATCATGTGATTTATGTAATCTCTCATTATGTAGAACGCCAACGCTCTCTTTCAAATTTGTAAGAATAGAAGTCTAATATTGAACAGGCTCAAAATCGATTCCTGCTTTTTCATAACGATAAAACGGGTTATTGCCTTCCCAATCATCTGGCATTTTTGTCGAGGACAGTAATCTGTCCTCTTCTTTTGTAATGATACAAATGAAGTGATATTTGTCTAAAAGTTGATGGATTCTTTCTCTTGTTAGTTCATTCTTAAGTGCTAATTCTCTGAACTCATTTAAGTAAATGTTTTTCGGGACCATATGTTCATATACTAGTCCAGACGGTATTCGATTTATTAAGCGCTCTTTTGCTCCTTCTGTAATGAAATCCCCCATCCGATATTTTGTTTTCGCCAACCCAAGTCCACGAAAGAAACTTTCCGTTAAAAAATATAAGTTCTCACCCATGCCTTTTTTTAATTGATAATGGCGTAGTCCTTCGTCTCGAATAGATAACGACAGCATTGTGACCTCGTATAAATGCTCGCTAAGATGTCGGATCAACGCATCTCGGTCATACGAAATCGCCAAAATAGCTGCATGCATCGCGTTCTCAGAAATATCCACGGTGTCTACAATATCCTCATTAGAATTCGTCGCAAAATCAATTTCCTCTTTCTTATCTTCTTTTTGTTTCTCCACAACTGCTATTCCAAAGTTATGTTCCGCTCTATTTAAATGAGTCATTGACTTACCCTCCTTTGACTTTATTTTATAAAAGGAGCGATTCATCACCCAATTTCCACTTCTCTTGACAGCCCACCATATTGATTTTTCTAATGCTGACGAATGGTAAGTTTCAAAATTCACATCATAGAATTCTGAATCGATAAACTTTATTACTAATTCGCGTTTTGTCCATGTACTTTTACAAGCCACTTTTTCAAATTCTTGTATAAACTCTAACGCATTTTGATTTAATGATATTCCCATTGCATAACGCTCCCCAAATATTTTAAAAACCCCTTACGACACTTCATCTTAATTGATAATATATCGCCCACGTACGAGAATTCCACAGCTTTTTCAGTATTAAAAATAACTGTTCTATAATAAGATTGAAAAAATCATATAAATGTTATCAAAGAAAAACAAAATCAATTGAAAGCGTTACCATCATTGATACATAGATATTTATCAATACTTCTAATTATTTCAACACATTTCAAAGCATGCAAACGCCTTGACAATTCCAGCTCGTTATATGAATTTAGTATTACATTATAATTATTCTAGTCGAGATAGAAACGCTAGAGTAAAAAACAAGGAGGACATAACCCATGTCATTAATCGGCAAAGAAGTACTACCATTCAAAGCACAAGCATTCCAAACAGGTGAATTCCTCGAAGTTACAGAGAACGACCTCAAAGGTAAATGGAGCGTTGTCTGCTTCTACCCAGCTGACTTCACATTCGTCTGCCCAACTGAACTCGAAGACCTTCAAAACGAGTACGCTACACTTAAAAACCTCGGTGTAGAAGTTTACTCTGTCTCAACAGACACACACTTCACACATAAAGCTTGGCACGAAACATCTGAGAAAATCGGAAAAATCGAGTACATCATGATCGGTGACCCATCACACGTCATCTCACGCAACTTCGACGTCTTGAACGAAGAAGACGGCCTCGCAGACCGTGGTACGTTCATCATCGACCCAGACGGCGTCATCCAAACTGTCGAGATCAACGCTGGCGGCATCGGCCGTGACGCGAGCACGCTCGTCAACAAAGTCAAAGCAGCACAATACGTACGCAACAACCCAGGCGAAGTCTGCCCAGCGAAATGGGAAGAGGGTTCTGAAACACTCCGCCCAAGCCTTGACCTCGTCGGTAAATTGTAAGGAGCGATTGCATGTTAGAAGCAGCGATTAAACAACAGCTCGACCAATATCTCCAGCTCATGGAGGGCGATGTCGTCCTCCGTGTGAGTGCTGGGGAAGACAAAGTCTCAAACGAGATGCTCGAGCTCGTCAGAGAACTCGCCAGCATGTCATCACGCATCTCGGTCGAACGCGCGACACTCGAGCGTACACCGAGCTTCAGCGTGAATCGTCCGTCTGAAGAAACAGGAATCGTCTTCGCGGGGATTCCACTCGGACATGAGTTCACATCACTCGTCCTCGCCCTCCTCCAAGTGAGTGGGCGTGCACCGAAAGTTGATGCGGACACGATCAAACAGATCCAAAATATCGAAGGCACGTATCACTTCGAGTCATACATCAGCCTCAGCTGCCACAACTGTCCTGACGTCGTGCAAGCGCTAAACGTCATGAGCGTCCTCAACCCGAACATCACGCACACGATGATCGACGGAGCCGCGTTCAAGGATGAAGTGGAAGCGAAAGAGATCATGGCTGTCCCGACGGTCTTCTTGAACGGAGAATCGTTCGGTAACGGTCGGATGTCACTCGAAGAGATCTTAGCGAAACTCGGTACAGGTCCTGACGCTTCTGCGTTTTCGGACAAAGACCCGTATGACGTCCTCGTCGTAGGTGGCGGTCCAGCGGGTGCGAGCGCAGCCGTATACGCGGCTCGTAAAGGAATCCGTACCGGAATCATCGCAGAGCGCTTCGGCGGCCAAGTGATGGACACGATGGGCATCGAGAACTTCATCGGTACCGCTTATACAGAAGGTCCAAAGCTTGTCGCAAGTCTAGAAGAGCACGTCAAAGAGTACGGGATTGACGTCATGAACCTCCAACGCGCGAAGCGTCTTGAGAAAAATGACCTCGTCGAAATCGAACTCGAGAACGGCGCAGTCTTGAAGAGTAAGAGCGTCATCCTCTCAACCGGTGCACGCTGGCGTAACGTCAATGTCCCAGGTGAGGCGGAGTTCAAAAACAAAGGGGTCGCTTACTGCCCGCACTGTGACGGCCCTCTCTTCGAAGGGAAACGTGTCGCGGTCATCGGTGGCGGTAACTCTGGGATCGAAGCGGCCATCGACCTCGCAGGTATCGTCAAGCATGTAACGGTTCTCGAGTTCGCTCCTGAACTCAAGGCCGACCAAGTGCTTCAAGACCGTCTCCACAGCCTCCCGAACGTGACTGTCATCACGAACGCTCAGACGACAGAAATCACGGGTACGGACAAAGTGAACGGCATCTCGTATGTGTCTCGTGAGACGAACGAGTCACACCATGTCGAACTTGAAGGCGTCTTCGTCCAAATCGGCCTCGTCCCAAACACGGACTGGCTCGACTCGGTCGAACGCAACAACTTTGGGGAAATCGTTGTCGACCGTCATGGCGCGACGAACGTCCCAGGTGTGTTCGCGGCAGGAGATTGCACGAACAGCGCCTACAAACAAATCATCATCTCGATGGGTTCTGGTGCGACAGCCGCACTCGGCGCCTTCGACTACATGATTCGCAACTAATACAAAGACTCGCCCTCTATCATGAGAGCGAGTCTTTTTTACAGTTCAAACGTTTTCCCGGAGTCCGGGATGAACAAGACTGAGTCTCCACTCCCCGTCTCAAATCGGTAGCCCCTTCGAGGAGTAAATGGATTCCATTCTCCCCCAGTTGTCGGTACGCTTTCCATATACGTCACATCACTGTACGTTTTGTCCAACGCCTCTTCCGCTTCCGCTACCGAATAAGTCGGTACAGATAACACGATTCCGATACTGACGCTAATCACCCCAAACGCCACAACCCATCGAGTTGATGTCGGCTTTCGAAACTGGGTCATGACCAATAGCGTGATCATCCACCCAATCGGCACACCGAACGTTGCGGCTCCACCATATATCCGAACGTTCACTTCCATCAACATGACAATTACGATACCGCCAACTATCCACCACCACTTCATGAACATCACCTCCCCTTCATTATCCCAAAATCAGGAAAAGACTCAATTTCTTTTTTAGATTATTGACTACATTGATGTATGATGACTTATAGTGTATGATATACAGTATAAAGATGAACGAATGAAGGAGGCGAAAAAATGTCCGATGTCAAAGCCTCGTTGGTGACAGAGTTGCGTCGTGGTACGTTGACGATTGCGGTGCTCAGTCAGTTGAAGACACCACAGTATGGTTACTCGCTCGTCCAGGCATTACTTGATGCCGAAATCAACATTGATCAAAGCACGCTCTACCCGCTCTTGCGTCGACTTGAAAAACAAGGGCTCGTCACGAGTTCCTGGGATACGACGGAGAGTCGACCTCGAAAGTACTATGTGCTCAGCCCCGATGGAATGGCTATTTTGAATGAATTGTACGAAGAATGGATGAAGATGTCGAAAACGTTGACCCGTCTCATTGAAGGAGGAAATGATCATGAATCTTCGTGATGTGTATATCGATGAAGTCACTTCTCGAATCCCTGAATCGATGCGGCAAGATGTCGCCCTTGAATTGGAATCGACCATCGATGACATGACTGGAAATGACCCGTCTGAAACTGCCTTATTTGAAGCGTTGCGCGAACTCGGCGACCCTCATGTTCTCGCTGCTCGTTATGCGAATCGTCTCCTCCATCTCATCGGACCAGCTTTCTTCACACAGTACGTGAACATCATCAAGATTGTCTTACCGATTGCCGTCACGGTTGTCACCATTCTCTCCATCATCGGTTATTTGACCAATCCCATCGACGACACGTCTTGGAGTCAATTCTTGATTCAAGCATTCCTTCAAACCGGGGCTGCCATCTTCAATGTTGTCGTTCAAACGCTATTCTGGATTACCCTCACGTTCTTCATCATCGAACGGGCTGTACCTGAGGGCGAAGTCCCCTTCTCGAGTTGGAAACCTGAACAACTCAAGAAAGTAAAACCTCGTTCGACCTCAATCTCTCTTGGTTCAATCTTGTTTGATGTTGTCGTCACCGTTTTGATGGTCGTATTGTACGTCAACGCCGAACAGTTAATTCGCGTCGTCACGGATGGCGAATCCTATCCACTACTCAATTCGTCTGTCTTGAATCAATTCTTCCCATTTGTCATTGCTTTGGCCGTTTTCGGTATCGCGATTGCCATTTACAAATGGATCGTTCGACACTGGACGAAGCCGCTCGCCTTGTGGAACGCCCTCTTCAATGTGGTATGGATTGCCGTCACGGCACTCATTTTACTGCAACCTGATCTAATTTCGACCGAAGCGCTCTCTTTGATTGCTGAACAAACGAATATCGACATCGAAACGATCAGTCGCTGGGGTGTATGGAGTATTTTGTTCACGATCATTGTCGTGTGTATCCTCGATCTGGCCGAAGGGTTGATCAAAGCCTTTCGTCGTTGACCTCACATTCGAACGTTTCATTTCCGAGGAAAGTGGAATAGCGGAGAAGAGAACGGATTTTGAATGGGGAGGCATTTGATGGGTATTCCAACAATGAAGTTACATGATGGTTATGAGATTCCGGCCATTGGACTCGGAACGGTTTATTTAAAAGGTGAAGCAGGGGTCGACGCCATTACGTGCGCCATCCGAAACGGATATCGACTGATCGATTCGGCGATTCGTTATGATAATGAAGGTGCGGTCGGTGAGGCGGTTCGCCAATCTGGCATCCCGCGCGAACAACTTTTCTTAACATCAAAATTGCGCGCGCAATATTATGACTACGACCAGGCACTCGAGATGATTCGGGAGTCCCTATATCGGGCGAACCTCGACTATTGGGATTTGTTCCTCTTGCATTGGCCAAACCCGAAACAAGACAATTACGTCGAGGCGTGGCGTGCATTGATTCAGGCGAAGAAAAACGGATGGATCCGCTCCATCGGGGTATCGAACTTCATGCCGGAACATCTTGACCGTTTGATTGAAGAAACGGGAGAAACACCGGTCATCAACCAAATCGAGTTACACCCGTACTTCTCGCAAGTCGAGCAGCGTCAAGCCGATAAAGAACGCGGCATCATCACAGAGGCATGGAGCCCGCTCAGTCGCGCCCGTACGGTCATCCATGACGAGAAGATCACCGAACTTGCCAAACAAAAAGGCAAGAGTGTCTCTCAAGTTATCTTGCGCTGGCATATCCAGCTCGGTGTGATTCCGCTCGCCCGTTCATCTAGCGAGTTACACCAAAAAGAGAACCTCGATGTCTTCAACTTTGAATTGACCGACGAAGAGATGGAGACGCTCAATGCGTTGACGAAGCCGGATGGTCGCATCGATGACCAAGATCCAAGAGAATACGAAGAGTACTAAAAAAAGATTGAGCCGACAAAGGCTCAATCTTTTTTAGTTAAAACGCCGGAATGGCTGTTTCTTCATAATTTTCTTCTAAGAACGCACGGACTTCATCGCTCGTGAGGGCCTCACCGAGTTTTTGGATTGTTTCGTCGTCCTGGTTGTCTTCACGTGCGACAAGCGTGATTGCGAAGTCGTTCTCGACACCTTCTGTGAGGAGTGCGTCACTCTTCGGTGTCAAACCGAGCGGTGCTGCGTAAGCCGGTGTCATCAAGACCGCATCGACATCATCGTATGCACGAGCGAGCATCAACAAGTCGACTTCTTCAAAATTGAAGTTTTTCGGATTCGATGTGATATCAGCTTGTGTATAGTACGTGCCTTCTTTCTCTCCGAGTTCAATTACATCATGTTGTGCGAGAAGGGAGAGTGAACGGTCGATGTTCGATACGTCGTTGGCGATGGCGATGGTCGCGCCTTCCGGAATGTCTTCCATGTTGTCATAGTTTTTCGCGTATACGCCGTAGTTTGCGAAATAGATTGGTTCGATTGGAACGAGATTCGCATCATTGCTGCGGTTGAACTCTTCCATGTACGGGACGTGTTGGAAGAAGTTCGCATCGACTTCTTTCGCCGCAAGTGCCGAGTTCGGTTGGACGTTGTCTCCGAGGACGACGATTTCGAGTTCGATATTCTCTTCTGCGAGCTGTTCTTTCGCGATTTCAAGCATATCTGTCATCGGTGGGATGAGTGACGCGACTTTCAACGTCTGTGGTTCGTTCGATTGTTCTGTTTGTGTTTCTGTGTCGTTCCCGCATGCGGCGAGGACGAGTGTGAGCGAGGCAAGAAGTGCCATCAATTTTTTCATATTCATTTCCTACTTTCTGTTTAGCGTTTGTCGATGATTCGTGCCACGGTCGTGCCCGTGAACTGGATCAATTGCACGAAGACGAGCATGATGAGAATCATATAGAGCATGAGTTCTGTCTGGAACTGTTGATACCCGTAACGGATGGCAAAGTCACCGATGCCACCGCCCCCGACGACCCCCATGATCGTCGAGTACGAGATAAAGCTGATGATGGATGTCGTCAATCCGAGCACGAGACCGGATCTGGCTTCGACATAAAGAAACTTGAAGATGATATCTTTCACCGACGCCCCCATCGAAAGCGCCGCTTCAACGACTCCCCGCGGAACATCAATCAACGACTGTTCGACGAGGCGCGCATAATGCGCGATGGCGATGATGGAAAGTGGCACCGTCGCTGCCGCTGTTCCGATGGCCGTTCCGATGATAAGCCGTGTAAATGGAATCAAAAACACGACGAGTAACAAGAACGGGAAAGACCGGACAATGTTCACGACTAAGTTAAGGACGGAGAAGACGATTTGATTCTCTAACAATTGTCCTTTACGCGAAAGATAAAGCCACGTACCTAATGGAAGTCCAACTAGGATTGCAGCGAGAATCGATACCCCGACCATGATGAACGTCTCGGCGATGGACTGCCAAATCTCCGATTGATAGCGCAACAAGATGTCAGGCATTCGGTTCACCCTCCTTCCGTAACTGTTCGACGAACCAACTTGGGTTCTGATCGATGGCGACCACCCCTGTCGGCTCCCGTTCAATCGTCTCATGAACGGTACCGTCTGCCATGACGGTGACACGATGACAGATTTGACGAATGACATCCATCTCATGTGTGACGAGGACGACGGTGACGCCGAGTTTTTCATTGACTGACTGAAGGACACGCAGTACTTCCGCCGTCGTGTTCGGGTCGAGGGAAGAGGTCGGTTCATCGCACAGGAGCACGCTCGGTTCGCTTGCGAGTGCCCGAGCGATGGCGACCCGTTGCTTCTGTCCCCCACTCAACTGGGAAGGATATTTATCGCGGTACGCTTCGAGTCCAACGAACCGGAGACATTCCATCACGCGCGTCTCCCATGAGGATTTCGGCCGCTTGGCAAGCTTCAGTGAATCGAGGACGTTATCAAAGACGGTTTTATTCGCAACAAGATTAAATTGTTGAAAAATCATTCCAATCCGATGTCGCTTCTTGCGTAGTTCCCGATTAGAGAGTTCGGTCAACTGGTCGCCATCGACCGTGACGTTCCCGGTATCCGGTTTCTCCAACAAATTCATCAATCGAAGAAGCGTCGACTTCCCGGCACCGCTTGCGCCGATAATGCCGTAAATCTCACCTTTTCGAATATGAAGCGATACATCGCGAACGGCCATCTCTTGTCCATAACGCTTATGGACGGACGACAATGTGATCATGGCAGACATCCTTTCTACATCTCGTGAGTGAGTCAACCGTTTATCATTTTAGCGAAGTAAAGAGTTGATGTCAGTTCATGTGCTCACATGAAAAGAACCGCACTGCGGTTCAGAGTGGATGTCGTTTAAAATGTTCGGCGATGTGTCGCTTCATGGCGTCTCGATTTTCGGCGAAGATGCGATGGCGATGACCGTTCCCACCAGACGGATGTGGAAACCCACTCACCACACGTTCCTGATCCAAGAGCCCTCGCTCAACCAATAATTCCATAGCTCGCCTCACGTTCACGCCCATCGGTAGGATGAGTGCATCTTGAAGATGGGCCATCTCTTCTGCGAAGATTCCTTCTACGTATGGTCGAAACAGCTTTGTTCGAATCATATCCGGGCTCGATCCGTTATAGTTCTTGCCCTTATAAAAGACTGGATAAGGGAGGACCGCCGTGTTTTGAACGAGATGGTTCGCTGATCCAAACAAATCGAGGGAAGATTCGATTCCAAGATGATGATGTAACTCCAAATCGTCTAGCATCGTCACCAAGTTCTTTCGAATCGGACCGGAAAAACTGCCACGTTGTTTGACGGCTCGAAGCGCCTCTTCGTCCGTGGCATCTTCTAAGTCACGGATTGCTTCGAACGACTGACGCATTTGATACAAGCCTGGCGTGATTCCCGCGATGACGACTTTCGCCTTTGGATTGAAGTATTCAAACGGTGCGTAATAGATGTCGAGTTGTTTCTTTTCATCACGGTCTAACAAAAAGTCTTCACTTTTTAACGTCTCTTCTTCTAAATTTGATAACTGCAAAATTTTCGATTTGTACGTGTGAAATAACTCTGTCCGTGTCATGTAACTGACACTCCTTTCGTTTGCTTCCTTCATCTCTATTTCCCTAAATCTTCATGTGACAAAAGTTCATGTTTCAGACAAATGCTATCCAAAAATAAAGCGCTTTCATTCCATTTTTTGTGATATTCTGACGGTGTGATTCAGAGTGTTTTTAGGCAGATTCGCTAATTTCTCACAAGGAGTGTGTTCAAACATGAAAGCAGTCGTTGTCAATTCAGCAAGCAAAGCCAACGTTGAAGTCGTGGAAAAGGAAATTCGTCCATTACAATCTGGGGAAGCGCTCGTCGATGTCGAGTACTGTGGCGTTTGTCATACGGACCTTCACGTCGCGGCCGGTGACTTCGGGGATGTCCAAGGACGTGTGCTCGGTCATGAAGGGATTGGGATCGTGTCAAAAATCGCGGACGATGTCAAAAGTCTAAAAGTTGGCGACCGTGTCAGCATCGCCTGGATGTACCATGCGTGTGGTCGCTGCGAATATTGTACGACGGGACGCGAGACGTTCTGCCGAAACGTTCAAAATGCCGGCTATAGCGTTGACGGTGGCATGGCTGAGCAAAGTATCGTCGTGGCAGATTATGCCGTCAAAGTGCCAGAAGGCTTGGATCCTGCACAAGCCTCAAGTATCACATGTGCGGGCGTCACGACGTATAAGGCCATCAAAGTCGCGGACGTGAAGCCTGGGGAGACGGTCGTCATCTACGGTTGTGGTGGACTCGGCAACCTAGCCATCCAATATGCAAAACATGTTTTCAACGCGCACGTCATCGCTGTCGATTTGAACGACGACAAGCTAGAACTCGCTAAAGAGAGCGGCGCCGATTTGACGATCAACCCTTCGAACGAGGGAGATGCGGCGGACATCGTTCAAGAGAAGTTCGGCGGAGCACACGCCGCAGTCGTCACGGCCGTCTCAAAAGTTGCCTTCAATTCAGCGGTCAACGCCGTTCGAGCCTGCGGGAAAGTCGTAGCCGTCGGGCTTCCTTCTGAAACGATGGATTTGAACATCCCCCGTCTCGTTCTCGATGGGATTGAAGTTGTCGGGTCTCTCGTCGGGACACGTAAAGACCTAGAAGAGGCTTTCCAGTTCGGAGCCGAAGGACTCGTCGTCCCGGTCGTTCACAAGCGTTGCCTTCACGAAGTGCAAGACGTGTTCGAAGAGATGGAACAAGGGAAAATTCAGGGACGGATGGTCATCGATTTCAAAAATAAAGACTGCCAGTAAAAAACGAGGCCTTGTGCCTCGTTTTGTTCTAGATTGACGTTGACGGGGTATAGTTGCTTTTGTATAGTTAGGAACGTCTTAAAACCTGGAAACGAAAGAGGAGTGACTTGATTTGACTCCATCAACGTCAACACGTCTACTTGATTTACTGACAGAACGAAACGATCAAGTTCGACGCATAAGTGAACAATCCTGGAATGAGCAGAGTGACATCCACATCTCAAACTCTGAATGGTATATTCTTGCTACACTTTATCAAGCCAAGACGACCATTGCCGAGGTCACACGAGACGTCCATATCTCGCGGCAAGCGATTCATAAACTGATTAAGAATCTAGAAGGTAAGGCGCTCGTCCTCGTGACGGACCATCCGCAAAATCGAAAGGACAAATGCATCGAGCTGACCTCTCTCGGTCACACTTGTTATGAACAGAATGAGGCGCTCAAAGCGCAACTCGAGCAACGGATCCAAGAAAGCATCGGACAAGAGGCGTTCAATCAACTGAAAACCATTCTACGGATAGACTGGAAACTGTAATCGTGTCGGGTTCACTCGTCACGATTTTTATATGCACACCTTGCACCAAACGTCAACCGAGTTGACATTTCACCTTCTGAATGACTATGCTTATAGATAAGGAAGAGGTGATCGACTTGTTTAAAGCTGGAGACTTAATCATCTACTCGACCCATGGCGTATGTCGCATCGACGACATTTCGGACAAAACGGTCGCAGGAGAAACGAAATCGTACTATACGCTTCACCCCATCAACAACTCACAGAAGTTGCAGATTAGCATCCCGATCGATAATGACAATGTGATGATGTTGACGTTGCTCGAAGCAGACGAAGCATCAGAGATTTTAGAGTCGTTCCGCTCGCCTGGCGTTGAATGGAATCCGCATTCGAACAATCGCAATCGTGAATTTTTAAATGTTGTCCATTCAGGAAACCGTCACGAGATCGCTCAAGTCGTGAATACGTTGAGCCGTCGTCAAATCGAATCGCTACAGGCAAACAAAAAGCTGTACGAACAAGATCGTAAAATTTTAGAGAACGCCAAAACCATTTTGGTGAAAGAACTCTCGCTCGCTCTTGAACGTTCAGAGAGCGACATCGAACGTCAAATCGGTGAATACTTACATGAAAGCATGGCGACACTCACACCTTGACCCTTCCACGTGGAAGAGGTCTTTTTTTGTTCTGTCACAATAATATACTTATTTTTACAATTATGGGGTATCCTAATACAAATAACTCACACGATATAGGGAGGATGTTAGGATGCAACTGCACTCTAGTACGACCCATGTCACCGACACGCATGTGATTCGAGCCATCGAAAATAATTTGGCCATCATCCGATTCAATGAAGACAGACGCGTCGCCTACGTCAACGAGATTTTCGCCAGAACGATGGGCTATGAAGTCACTCAATTGATGGGACGACACCATCGTGACCTTTGCTTGCCGGAGTTTGCAAACAGTCCCCAGTATGACTTGTTTTGGCGGAAACTGATGCAAGGAGTCAGTTATCATGACAAAATCGAACGTCTTGCTGCAGATGGTCGAACGGTTTGGTTAGAAGCCACCTATATGCCTATTTTTGATGATACGAACAGACGTGTCATTGGTGTCTCTAAGATTGCAGCTGATATCACATCACGTCAACAGGATGTTCTCCATCTAGCAAACAACCTTCAAGAAACATCAGAGTACTTATCCGCACAGTCTAAGGTTGGTAAGCAGGACGGAGAACATGTGCTAGAAAATGTGAAACAAATTGAAGCAGAATCGATTCAAAACAGGGAACACCTTCTTGCACTCCAACAAGAGGCAAAGATGATCACGGACATCGTCCAAACGATTCGCGAAATCGCTGCCCAAACGAATTTGCTCGCACTCAATGCGGCCATCGAGGCGGCACGAGCAGGTGAGCATGGGCGCGGGTTCAATGTCGTCGCCACGGAAGTGCGTAATCTGTCGAATAAAGTGTCCCTCTCGATCACAGAAGTGAATCACAATATCGAAGGAATCGTCAAACGGATCGATGACGTGTCCACGAGCATCGGACGCATCTCTCACAAAGTGAAAGATAGCTCCGGACAACTCGAACAGACGGTCCGAGAGTTCGAGAAATTAGCGGATTCAGCAGCTACACTCGAACAACAGGCGAAGACGTTTCTTAAAATGGTATGACGCTAAAACCGTTCAAATGAAGCTGCGACAACGCGTCCTGCTTCGATTGAACGGTTTTTGTCAGTGTTCTTTAAACTGGTTCAATACATCATCTCTTAACTGTTGAAACGCATTGCCCTTCCGTCCATAGTATTTCAAGTGCTTCGTACAAAAGACGACGCCTCTCGCACCACAAGGATAGTTGATTGGAATGGGACCAAGGTCAATCCAGTCTTTGAGCCGATAAGACCGATTGTAAACCAATGGTGAAATTATCTTTTCAGACTTTAACCATTTCATCAAATCACGTGTCGCATCCAGACTATGCACGATGACGACAGGCGGGGCATGCTCAAGCATCAATTTACGAAACCATTCCTGACCAACTTTTTGAATTCGAGGCGACATCGCCTTTAATTGTTTCGCATTTTTCGTCGGATATGCATTGATATTCGTCTCCAATACTTCGATTTTCCCATTCGACTTCGTTTCTAAATGTTCTACCAGATGATTCAGTCCAATTCTCGTTTTTGAAAAAGGTTTCTTTCCTTTTTGTACGTTTTTCTGCTGAATGAACGTTAAAAACGATTCTCTGTCCGTGATTAAATCAATGTATCGTTTGACATCATAATTTACATCTATTTTCAAAATCGAAGATGCTGGATTGATTCCAACTACAAAGACATTCGGTTTCGACAATTTGTACTTGCTGACAAACGGTCGCAAATATTCTTTCGTAGTGATGCTCTCAACAAACTCTGTCAACCCGTCTTGATTCATGAGACACCGCTCCTTATTCATCTTCAATCTGTAGCGATTCTGCCGACGCCGTATTCGTGATTTTATGGTACTGCTCGAATTCATCTGTGACTTCTTCTAGATATTCAGGACCGACGAATAGCACGTTCGTCCCCTTCTCGACCAATATGAGAGGATACCCTTGAAATGTGACTGCATCAATCACATCCTGTACGTTCGATAGAATCAATGTATCTTGTGTAGGATGGAATAATCTCACTTCGTGGAGATCAAGCCATTGCAACACACGTTTGAATTCCCATGCTCCATCTAACGCTATGGAGACGAGCACATAGTGACCGTTCTGACGCATCAGCACAGCAAAACAATCAGCGAGTTGAATCGACTCTGTCTTCAGTTCCGTTGCATACTCCTCATAATTCGGAATGACACAATACTCGAAGTATTCATCGTATGTTCGCAGATGTTTTAGATAACGTGCATATTTTTTCTGCTCCCACTTACTCAGTTTAATCGGATCGATGACGTATCCCTCCTTTTCATATTCCTATTTTTGTAAATACCCATTTTTTTATTCTCCTTTTACAGTCCCAAAAGAAAAAGCGAGCATACGATTGTATACTCGCCTCATTCTCTTCAGTTGTGGACCATGTCCTTTTCTTCCAAACCGAGCGTGACCGCTGTCGATTCGTGAATCGTCTTGAACAGGTCCGGATGTTCCGAAAGTTTCAAGCCATATGACGGAACCATCTCTTTGATTTTCTCTTCCCACTCCGGTAACTGTTGCGGGAAGCACTGCTCGAGCACTTTCAACATGACATGAACAGCTGTCGATGCGCCTGGAGAAGCACCAAGAAGTGCCGCAACGGAACCATCTTCCGCGCTGACGACTTCTGTTCCGAACTGAAGTGTCCCTTTTCCTTGCGGTGTATCTTTTATGACCTGAACCCGTTGCCCGGCCACAACGATTTCCCAATCTTCGTTCTTGGCGTTCGGGATGAATTCACGAAGTTCATCCATGCGCTTGTCGTGTGACAAGAGCACCTGTTCGATCAAGTATTTCGTGAGCGGCATCTCTTTTGCCCCTGCCGCAAGCATCGTGATGAGGTTGTTTGGTTTGACCGAACGAATCAAATCCAAGTTCGATCCTGTTTTCAAGAACTTCGGCGTGAAGCCGGCGAACGGTCCGAATAACAACTCTTTTCGTCCATCGATAAAGCGTGTGTCGAGGTGCGGTACCGACATTGGTGGTGCCCCGACTTTCGCCTTTCCGTAGACCTTCGCGTGATGTTGCTCGATGACCTCACGATTTTTACAGACGAGGAAGAGTCCACTGACTGGGAACCCGCCGATTTGTTTCGACTCCGGAATCCCTGTCTTTTGTAAGAGTGGTAAACTTCCGCCACCGCCTCCGATGAAGAGAAACGGTGCCGTATGCGTCTCAATCTTGTTCGCAGACAAGTCTTTCACTTTCACTTCCCAAAGACCGTTATCGAGACGCTTCACGTCCTCGACGCTATGGCCGTAGTTGACCTCGACTCCGTTTGATGTGAGATGGTCAAACAACATCCGTGTCAACGCGCCGAAGTTCACGTCCGTCCCTGAATCGATTTTCGTCGCGGCAATCGGTTCGTCCGATGTCCGTCCGTCCATGATGAGCGGGAACCATTCCCGTAGCTGATTCGGATCGTCCGATAAGACCATGCCTTCAAATAACGGATTCGTTGTGAGCGCTTCCAAACGGCGTTTCAAGAAATCGACATTCTTTTCCCCTTGGACCATGCTCATATGTGGAATCGAACGAATGAAGGCACCCGGATTTTCAATCAATCCTTGCTTGACGAGATGTGCCCAAAACTGGCGTGAGATTTGGAATTGCTCGTTGACGTTGACCGCTTTGGAAATATCAATCGTCCCATCCGCGTTCTCCGTTGTATAGTTTAATTCGCAAAGTGCGGCATGTCCCGTACCTGCGTTATTCCATTCGTTTGAACTTTCTTCCCCTGCTGCATCGAGCTTTTCGAACACTTTGATGTTCCACTCCGGTACGAGCTCTTTAAAGAGTGAACCGAGCGTTGCGCTCATAATGCCTGCCCCAATTAAAATGACGTCTGTTCTCGTTTGCGTACTGCTCATGAAAACCCCATCCTTATCCCCTGAATTTTTTGTCATACAACCGAAGAATCCCCATTCCTCAATCATATATTTTATAATCGTTATACCGATTATAACTCTTTTGTGATGAATGATAAGGGTTATGTATGATTTTTTGTGCTGAAACTTTTTATGAAATTGTCATGATTCCTTGAAACGAAGGAGGTGTTCTTGTGAGACGCGGTCTAAGTTTTACAATCCCTAATCAATACCGTCATTTTTTACAAGATATTTTGACTCCTATCCCTCTCGACCAATATCAATGGAAGGTAATTGATGAGGAATCCTATGTTGTGAAAGATGAACAACTTGACTGTTTGTTGTTTCCGAAGTCGACCATTATCAATGGTCGACAACTCAATGAACGGATCACTCAACAACACTATTTGATTTTTGTTGATATAAAAGCGTTCCACTCTAATATGTCCTCGGAAATCGTAACGTATGAAGATTTTCTACATAGCACGTGCGAGTTTGTGCTACTTGTAACGGACAGTCAGTACGTGACGATATACTGTAAAGACCAAGAGATGCTCAACTCCCTCTACGAAAATGCTTTTTTGCATGAATTCGAAGAGATTGCATACATCACAAGTCATAATGACTCGATGACACGCTTATCTTGCTGGTAATTGAGCATTTCAAAAAGGAGAATCCACATGTCCACACTCTATCTGATTCGTCACTGCTCGGCCTCCGGTCAAGAACCTGACGCACCACTCACGGAAGCGGGTCACGAACAAGCACACCTGCTCCTTGATTTCTTTCGTGAAATCCCGATTGACCGGATACTCTCAAGCGACTACACCCGAGCGGTCGCTTCGGTCACACCTCTTGCCGAAGCCCACCAACTTCCAATCGAACGTGAACCGTTGTTACGAGAGCGTATTCTGTCTGATGGACCGCTCGAAGACTGGCTGACACCGCTACGTCAGTCGTTCATCGACCCGACGTTCAAGTTGCCTGGTGCTGAATCTGGTGAGGAAGCGACTCAGCGAATCATGCAAGTGATCGAGCGTGTCCAGTCTCAACATGGCTCGATACTACTCGTGACTCACGGTAATCTGCTTGCGCTCCTCTTACAACGGCTTGATCCTAAATATGACTTTGAAACATGGCGTACGATGCGTAATCCAGACGTCTATCGTCTCGATTTAAGTAACGAAGAGCCCGTCATCAAATGCATATGGCCACATAAATAAGCCGCCTCGACATGAGACGGCTTTTATTATTTCTCCACGAAGAACATCGAAATGGCTCCGAGACCAACGTGTGTCCCGACCGAGACCCCCATCTGCATGAGGTAAATCTCACCTGTGAAATCTGTTTCGGTTTCAAGCTTCGCTTTTAAGTTCTCGGCAATCCGCTGATCGGATGTGTACCCGATGATTACGAAATTCGTGATGTCCGGATTCACGCGCTTCACGAACTCGTCCGTATAATGCTTCAACACTCTACGTGTGCCTCGCTCTTTGGCAACAATGGCACCTTTCCCGTTCTTCATGCTCATAATCGGTTTCACCATGAGTAGTTTTCCGATGATGGCACTCGCGTTCGAGATGCGCCCACTCTTGATCAAATGGTCCAAGTCATCAACGGACAAGAAATGCTTCACGTTCGTCTTATACGTCTCGTTAAAATCAACGAGCTCTTCGAACGTCGCACCGGTTTCACGCATTTGCGCGCTCTTTAACAACAACCAGCCGCTGCCGTGACTCATCGATCGGGAATCGACGACATGGATTTTCACTGTTGATTCGGGATGCGCCTCTTCGAAGTACTCTTTCCCGATGACCGCTGACTGATACGAGCCGCTCGTGCCACTCGACATGCAGATACATAGAATCTCTTCATGCCCGGCCGCGACCGCATCTTCCATCAACTTTAAAAATGTCGCCGGACTCGGCATCGCCGTGGTCGGGAATTCCGGGAGCGCTTCCAACATTCCGTAAAAATCATCCGGCTGGATATCCACCCGGTCCTGGTAAGACATATTGTTCATCGTAATGATCAACGGCGCGACCCCGATGTTGTACTGTTCAAGCACTGCATCTGATAAGTCACACGTTGAATCTGCTAGTAATTTAATCATACATTCCTCCAAAAACCTTCTCCATAAGTGACGGGAATCATCCTACAACTTCGTCGATTCAGACGTCACGATAGGACCTCCTTTAGTGTAGCAGATTTGGAGGGGGAAATGTTTTTTTACTGGGTTTGATGTGCGACTTGTTTCTCGTGGTGTAAGAGCCATTCTTTTCGCCATAATCCACCGGCATACCCTGTCAATTTCCCGTTCGATCCGATGACACGATGACAAGGCACGACGATACTCAGTTTGTTGCGTCCATTCGTCGCCCCGACTGCCCGAACAGCCGTAGGTCGCTTCACACGACGGGCGAGTTCACGATATGATGTCGTCTCCGCAAAAGGAATTGTTTGTAACGTACTCCACACATCCCGCTGGAACGGCGTGCCTACTTGTTCAATGGGAAAGGTGAACGTCATCCTATCCCCTCGAAAATATGCATCGAGCTCCTCCTTACACTGTCGCAACACATCAGGTACATTCGGTTCAGGTAATTGCGCCACTTCGCGTTCAACGAATAAGATCGACTGGATGATTTTCTCGGTCCCAACGATTTCAATCACGCCAACCGGTGTCTCCATGTCTAATTTATACGTCTCCATATAATGACCTCCATAGATAGAATGTCGCGTATGCTTCCCAACCTTGCCAGCGCTCCCCGTATCGTTTCACTTCTTCAATCGTCGGCTTTTCAGGCGTACCTAATTGATGCTGAATCGCTTGATGCAATCCGACATCCGCGACCGGAAAGGCTGATGCGTCTTGAAAACACTTCATCAACACATAGTCCGCCGTCCAAGCCCCGACACCTCGTATGGAAAGCAAGCGTTGACGAATATCAGATGAAGATTGCGACTGTAGCGCCGATTTTGATAATGTCCCACCTGTTATTTCCCGTGCAATATCAATAACATACTCCGCTTTCCTTCGACTAAACTGAAGCTCTCGTAACGCTTCCGGCTCAAGCAGGGCGACTCGTTCCGCACGTGGGAACGTCCAGTACGTTCTTCCCTCGATGACTCGCTGTTCGCCATATCGTTCCACGAACCGCCGCTTGATTGTATAGGCGAAGGAGAGCGTGATTTGTTGCCCGATGATGGCCCATGTAAGCGCCTCGAACAAATTTGGGAAACCAATAATTCGTAACCCACGATGTGCTTCAACCAAAGGAGCCAGCAATTCATCCTCTGCCCCCATCGCCTCAAACGGTGTGAGGTCACGATCAAGGTCTAGCCAGTCACGAACCTCACGTTCAATGCTTTCTGTTTCCGTATCCGAGACGTCATCGACCGGGAACAGGATACGAATGTGGTCTTGCTCTCCTTGAAGTTCGACGAGGATCAGGCGTTCCCCGATTCGCATCAGCTTTTGAACTACTTTGTCCGTCGTGACATGGAGTACCTCTTGTTCGGACCGACTTAAAAAGACGAGACACTCATGAAAATCAAACGGTTGTGGAACGTCTAGTAGCAAATCGTTCATATGTCCCCTCCTTTTCGATACATATTCGGTGTGCACCCTTTCACTTGACGGAAGACACGGTAAAAATTCGATGGCGTTTGAAACCCGACCTCATAGCAGACTGTCAGATTGCTCATCGTGGTCGTTCGTAATAAATAAGCTGCCTTGTCGATGCGAAGTCGTTCCAATAGCTGCCTTGGCGTCGCTCCTGTCGCTTGGGTAAATGTCCGCTCCAAATGGAACGGGCTCAGTTGGACATGTTCGGCAATCTGTTCGAGGCGAATCGGCTGTTTATAATGTTCCATCAGATACACGGTCACTTGTTGTACGAGTGCTCGGTGTGGGGCATGCTCGACTTCCGGCTGGCATCGCTTGCACGGTCGGAATCCTTTCGCTTCTGCCTCTTGTTTTGTGATGTAAAAATCAACATTCTCTTTTTTTGGTTTGCGGGAACGGCACGATGGTCGGCAATAGATTCCCGTCGTCTTCACGGCCGTATAAAATAACCCATCATACGTCGCGTCACAAGCGAGCACTTTCGCCCACTTTTCTTCAAATGTCAGCATGTCCACACCCCTCTCTTACTCTCACTGTAGCAAATATAAAATCAACTTTTCGTCCTCTTTCTTGCGCTTACAATCCCCTCTTTTGAAACGTTTTACAGATTTCAGTCGTATCCTATAGTACGATTTAGTCAGAAGACACTGTCAGCCATATGACAGATAAGGAGAAAATCTCATGCGCACTCGGTTTTCATGGAAACAATTAAAATGGCTCATCCCTATAGCGTTAATCGGATTGATTTTAATCCAGAGCGGACAAGAGTTGAAAGATCTCTCGCTTGCGACCGCCTTCACGACATTGAAACAACTGACCGGGTGGGAACAGTTCACACTTATTCTACTCGGTGGATTCGCCGTCTTGACGATGACCGGCTACGATTACTTTTTACTACGCTCGTTACACATTCAATTACCGAAGCGAAAAGTCGTGCAAACGGCATGGATCACGAACTCGATGAACGGGATGCTCGGATTCGGTGGGGTGATCGGGATCGCCCTTCGTACTTCCCTGTACCGTCCTTATACAGACACAAAACGTTTGCTCCGTGCAATCGGCTGGATGACACCGACACTCATCAGCGGTCTTTCGATCCTCTCCATCGGTGTGCTTCTCGGGATTTTTCCAGCAGGTGCACTCGTCGGGACGAAACCTTGGATTTGGCCGGTGTTGCTTGCGGTGAGTGCAATGCTCCCGTTTTACTTGTTCGTCACCTCACGCCGCTCAAACGTCGGTTGGTCCACGTTGATCGGATACACGCTGACTTCACTTGCGGAATGGGTCACCGCAGGACTTGTCGCCATCTACGCGTTATCGTTACTCGACGGGTCGACCTCGTTCGTGCAACTCTTTGGTGTATTCGTCGTCGCGACGGTCGTCGGTGTCGTCTCCCTCGTTCCAGGGGGTGCCGGAACGTTCGATTTACTATATCTTGTCGGAATGACACAATTGGGGATTCATCAAGACATTGTCCTCTCCTCTTTGATCATCTACCGATTCGTCTATTTCGTCGTTCCTTTTTTGATTGGACTCTTTCTCGCGGCCATCGCGTTCGGGGACCAGGTCGTCAAACAAATCGAATATCGACCAATCATCGGATCTTCTTATGAGATCGGGACCGTCGTATGGCGCATCGTTTCCCGGACACTCGCGAAGATTGGGCGCTTGACCGGGAGTCTTATCGCCTTGATGAGCAGTCTATTGATTTGGTTCCAGACACTTCTCCCGAGTGTGACACCACTCTATGAAGTGAATCGCTGGTTCGAGTGGATTGGAACGCTCTTCTTATTGAGTGCCGGACTTCTCATGTTCCTGTCCGTATATGGCATGTATGTGCGGACAAAGCGAACGCTCTGGTTGCTCAATACGGCGTTCATCTGGGCGACCATCGGGGTCATCGCTCGAGGCTTGAACTTATTTGAGACATTCGTCGTCATCGGTTTCGCTGCTTTCGTCTGGTTGACACGAAAACGCCACGTCCGATACCGCTCGATTTTAACGACCGGTCGTCTCATTCGAAACCTGTTCTACGTTTTGCTGTATGTGGGTTCTCACGCCCTCTTGCTGCAGTCGTTCGCACGTACCGACGACTTGTTCTTCACATCACATCAGGCCGGTTGGTTGACGGTGTTCCTTCTCCTCTTCACGTCGCTCGTGGCAAGTGCACTCCTGCTCTTGTTCGACCGCTGGAAGCGTCCGGCGCTTGGCGAAGCATACGATGAAGATCGAATCAGACAGTTTCAATCAACACAGCACACATCGAGTAGCTTTGACTTGGCCCATATGGCAGATAAGCGTTTCTATATGAACGAGACTGGAAACGCGTGTCTCTTATTTGCGACAGCGCGGAACCATGCGATTGTTCTTGGAGACATCCAAGGTGAACGACAGGCCGCAACTGAACTGTTAACGCGTTTCATTGAAGATGCGGACCGGATTGGGTATATTCCTTTATTTTATCAAATCACACCGAATTGGATGCCGCGCCTTCATGATGCCGGCTTCACGTTCTTCAAACTTGGGGAAGAGGCGACGATTGACGTTTCGACCTTCTCATTGTCCGGCAAGAAGCGTGCAAATATGCGCTCCCTCTACAATCAATTTGAGAAGAAAGGAATCACATTCGAGATCGTCTGTGAACCGAGCCTCCTGTTATTAGAGGAGTTAAAAGATATCTCAGATGAATGGATTGGAAATCGAAATGAGAAAGGATTCTCTCTCGGTTTCTTTGACTACGAAACATTAAGACGTTATCCGATTGCTCTGTTACGGGACGCGGACGGTGTCGTCGTCGCCTTCATTTCGTTACTCCGAGGGAATGGGATCCTTTCAATCGATTTGATGCGTTCGAAAAATGAAGCACCATCTGGAGCAATCGAGGTGTTGATTCTTCACATCATCGAATGGGCGCGTGCGCAAGGTTATGAACATGTCGGACTCGGCGTGGCACCACTTGCCGCCGTTGGTGAGCAGACGTTCTCCCATTGGCCAGAGCGCGTTGCCGCCGATATTTTTGAAAACATCAGCTACATCTATCCGTTCAGCGGATTACGACAGTTTAAGCAAAAGTTCAAACCGTCGTGGGAAGGGCGTTATCTTGCGTTCCGTCAACGTCGGAAACTCTTGCCGTCAATCTTACGGACGGCACGGTTGATTAGTCGAAAACGTTAAAAAACAGGAATTTCTCACGAGGAGAAATTCCTGTTTTACGTATAATCTTATTTCAACGTCACACTTACGTTATCAATCGTGATGTCATGGGCACCGAGTGGTGATTCTTCTGTGCGTCCCATCAAGAACTTCAATCCTGTCATATCCGTTACTGGCATCGTCACTTCAAACGTGTACGTGTTCGTTTCCGGTGTGACTGAAACGACTTCGCTCAAATAGCGATAGTACCCGGCATTCTCTAACGTCACTTCGAATGAACGAGCGACTGTAGAAGATGCATCGAATTGAACGACGTACGTTTGGTCTTGCTGTAACTCAAGACCGCCTTGTTCCATGAGGACACTCCACGCTTCGTTCCCTTCTTGCGTAATGGAGATACGAGCTGCCTCATTCACCGCTTCGACAGCAGCCTGTGCGTCAAAGTGTACATAAGAGCCCCAGTGTGTGAGACCTTCTGTGAATGCTCCGTTTTTAAGTGGAGACGGATCGATATAAACCGGTGTGACATCGCGCAATTCAACGTCATCGATTTCAATCACACCTTTTTCAGAACCGAGATTGAACTGAAGCTGACTCATGAGGTCCGTTCCGGCTTCCATGGTGAACGGAATTTCATACGTATCGAATGCTTCAGATAGAGCGACACGCTGGAGCGGGAGATAGGCGTCACCATTCGCTCCGTTCAATCCTACTTGAAGACTATCTACACGTTCTGCCCGTGCTTTGAAGCGGAGAACGTATTCATGTCCTTCTTGCAATTGAATGCCTTGCTGCACCAATGTAGCCGGTGCTCCTTTTTTCTTGTTCGTTTCAAAACGGAAGAGACGCTCTACCGGATCGACCGTTCCTGTCCCTTTCGTGATGCCTGGGTCGAACGTCCAATACGTCATGCGATCCATCGCACCTTGGTCGAACGTCCCGTTATACACATGGTTCCCGTCTCCAAGCTTCGGTTTTGTCGCATTCGGATCGAACGCCTCACGAGGTGTCTGCTCGACACGGACGTTCCCGACTTGGACACCAGACGTACTGAGTCCAACGTTGAACTCAAGACGTGCCGCAAGGTCAGTCTCTTCTGTCATATCGAATGTCATCGAGTACGTTTGGACGTCTGTCGTCAAATCAAATGACCCTTCATCTGAATATTTCGCATAGCCTCGGTCTGGACCACCACCGACTTTAACGGCGATCGAACGCGCCGCGTCCGCTTTGGCGTCAAACGTCACTTTATAATGTCCGCCTTGTCCGAGCGATACGTTTTGAATCAATTGATGCGAGTACGGCTGACTTCCTGCCTGATCAATCGAAATGTCGGCAAAACGTGATCCTGCCAAATCGATTACATCGACTGAACCGACACCACCAAAGTCAGGAAGCGCCACATAGTTCCAATACGTCGGGTTGAGCGCCTGTGCACCGTTCGTCACCGTTGTGATTGGTTCTACATAGTCTTCATCATAGACGAGGTTCCCGTCTTCTAAAGGTTGCTTCGCTCCTTCTGGCAATACGACTTCTTCATCCGAGTATGTCGGCTCGACAGCATCGCGATACTTCCCATTCTTCAAGTCAAAGACGCGGACGTAATCGACTTCCATCTCTGCCGGGAATGGTGTCGTCTCATCGACGTCCCCATCAAACCATCCACCGACCGCCAAGTTCATGATCAAATAGAAATCTTGGTCGAATGGCGCAGGATAGCTATATTTCGATGCTTTGTTCGCTTCTTTCGCATACCAGTCATTTTGAGTCTGGTAGAGTTGACCATCTACATACCAACGAATCTCACCCGGCTCCCACTCGACCGCATATGTATGCCATTTGTCGATGCCGTCACCTTCTGCGAAGTGATAGTCTTTCCCCGTGTACTTGTTGTTCGGCCATGTTTCCCCGTAGTGAATCGTGCCAGCGACTTTGTCCGGCTGACTGCCCCATGACTCCATGATGTCGATCTCACCAGATGCGGCCCAACCACCGTAACGGTCCTCTTCCGGTAGCATCCAAAATGCTGGCCAGAGCCCTTTTCCTGTCGGAAGTTTCGCTCGCATCTCGTAACGACCGTATGTCTTACTGAACGTGCCCTTCGTCGTCAACTTCGCCGACGTGTAATCATATGTGCCGAATTGATCGGATGCTTGCTCTTTTTTTGCACGGATGACGAGCTTCCCATCTTTTACGAAAGCGTTTTCGTTTTTGTCCGTATAAAATTGCTTCTCGTTGTTCCCCCAACCGGCAGCGACCGGATTTCCGTCTTTGTCGACAATCCAGTTCCCCGTTTCAAAGTTCCATTTCGAATGATCGATTTCCGCCTTACTAAACTCATCTGACCAGACAAGTTTCCACTTGGCGTCGTCTGCTTTTGAGCTCTTTTCAGCAGGTACTTCTTGTGGCAATGACAAGACGAGACCTGTTCCAAGTGCGAGTGCAACCCATTTCTTCATCATGTGTCCTCCTTCAGGATAAGTGATGGCAATATATCAGTCCGTTCTTTTGAAAGCGATTTCCGAAAGCGCTTTCGTTAATGCTATTATAAAATTTTATCCATCCCAACTTCAACCACTTTTCGGAAGTGAAATCAAAATGACATAAAAAAGCACCGACTCATGTCGATGCTTCCCACATTTAAGAATCCACTTTCACTGCGGCCTTGTGATTGATTCCTCCCCATTGTCCTCGCATCGCAAACAGCAGCGGAATCATCGGTTCATGGTATGGAATGAACTCGTGCTGTCGAATCATTTGAAGAATCGTCGCCTCATCCGCCCACTTCACGGCTTGCACTTCAGATTCTTGAAGCGTCAGCTCATTCAAATCCACTTCCATTTCGACCAAATAGATATCGTCAAATCCTTCGTCAAAATTGACTGTCAGATGCGGTCGTGTCTGAGATAGATCAAGCTTGAGCCCAATCTCTTCTTCGAGCTCCCGCATCGCGGCTTGTTGGCTCGTATCTCCTACCGTGGCACTTCCACCGACTGTGATATCCCACATATTGGCCCATCCATCCTTGAACGGTTGGCGCTGTTGAATCAACATCTCACCCTTCTCGTTAAAGATACATACGTGGATGACGAGATGATATCCCCCTTCTGGCAATCGACTTCCCCGTTGCCACGTGCGACCGGTCTTTTCTCGGTCCACGTTATAGACGTCCCAAAATTCCATTAGATACTCCCCTTTATGTTGCTGCACTTGATGCCGCTGCTTGATCTGCTTTCGCACAATCGATGGCTACGACGATTGAGATGAGAAGGTGCTCCATCTCTGGTTCTTCGACACGAATCTCATAACTGTCGCCCCATGAGAACCACTTCTTTTGAACACTTCCAATCGATTGTCCATTTTTCGTCACGTCAAAATCCATGTCCCACCAGTCCCCTTGGACATCGATTCCGGCCGCATCGATCGAATACTTCGGTTTAAAGAATGAAAACTCTTTTGAAATGGTCATCATATCCGTACCATCCACTTCTACACAAAACTTCGGTAAAAAACTGAATGTCTTTTTCGTTATGGTTGTGACCGTTTGACCATTCACGTCTTTAATTTCAAACGACTTCGGAAACTTCATAAAGCTACCTTCGATGAAATATTGATCATGTCCGCCCGCATCTTTAATGGTGAAGCGGCCGCGTAGACTGAACACTTTTTGTTTCATGTAGAGCGTGTGCATAATGATCCCTCCGATTTGTTGTAGTACTTTACGTACGAACCCAAACTCGAAATCGATTCACTTATAGCGAAACCGTCTCCTGTAGAACGATGTCTAGCACTTCCGACAAGTGATTCACGACGTAATCCGCTTCTTTCAATTCTGCTTCTTGCGCAAAGTCAAAACGACAGCCGATTGAAGTAAGTCCGTTCGCTCGTGCAGCCATGATATCCGATAATCTGTCTCCGACTACGAAGCCATCCTGTAGTTCATACTTATTCACGATTTCAGCCACTAAATCCCCTTTATCCAACGTATCGATTTGCTGAATACTGTATGTTTCGGTAATCCAATGGTCCAATTCATAGTGCGTTACAATCGCTTGTAAATAGGCAACCAAGCCATTGCTCGCAATGAAGACTGGATAACCCCTATGATTCAATTGTTCAAACAACTCGAGTACCCCGGTATATAATGCACCATTCCCGTTTTGAATGTTTTTGATGAGTCGTCTTAAGAAATAGGCATCTGCCGCTTCCCGAATCTCTACCGTTTGTTTCGACAGCAACGTCTCCCATACGACAGGTAATGGTACTCCCATGATGTTCCGGTATTCGTCAATCGGTGTCGATCCTGTCCATTCTCCATTTTGTCGTAAGTAATCAAACGTTTCATTGAGTGCCAACTCTAAAATCAAATCTGTTCGAAATAATGTTCCGTCCATATCAAAAATGACTGCGTGTTTCATTCGTTTCCCCCTCGTTGGTTGAATCATTACTTGTCTGTCTATCATACGATTCTTTCTGTAAGCTCAGCTCATTCTTTCATACTTCTTATCGCTCGAGTAAGATGTTCTTAGTAGTAATCTTTCAAAATTGATGAGGTGAGCAATGATGTGTCATCAAATTTACATTGAGATTGATTTTGATTCATTAACATACTCTAATCAAATTATTGGTGAAATCAACTTTGTCATTGATACATATGATTATTTCCCGGGAGTCGGTTGGTCTGATTTCGTTGCTGTCCTATTAAAATGGTGGATTGATAGCTGTCGCGCAATTTTACACGCTCCACTTAAATCTGTTCATACGTTTCCATTTATGGATGGTCCCCTTTCGATATCAGCCAAAAAAATATCTTTGTCTGAACTCGAATTATCATTTATGAAAGATGGTCAAATGGATACAGAAATCGGTATCGTTTCAATTGAAGAATTGAAAGTTGCTCTTATTAAAGCAACACGACAGTTCATCAATGCAGTAGACCGATTAGGGTGGGAAAACGAAGAGGTCGATGTATTGCGACATGCAATCAAATCACTAGAAGTATATGAAAGATGATACCTTCAAAAAAAACTACGCGGGAATTCCCACGTAGTCTTAAGGTATATCCTTACTTATTTGATTTTCCCTTTATTCTTCAACAAGTTGAAGATCCGTTTCGCCTGATCCGTGTTGTCGCTCATGCCAACGAATTTCTCTTGTTGTGGTCCGAACGCATATACTGGTACGTCGTCACCTGTGTGACCGTCCGTCGTCCAGCCTGTTCCCGAACGTTGATCAAAGATTTTTTCGATGGCGTTATCGATTTCTGTCACGTCATTCGTTTCAGCCGCTTTCTTCACAGAAGCAATCTCTTCAGACGTCAATTCCAAATCGATGTTCTCACGTAAGACGGCTTCCACGTCCGCTCCACCTTCGATTTCTTTCGCCATGAAGTCCGGTGTGCGTTTCGCTGCTTGAATCGGTGTCGGATCCCAGTTGTAATTTCCGTCCGCTCCGATTGAAATACCGCCTGTCGAGTGATCCGCTGTCACGACGACCAACGTCTCCCCATTCTCTTTGGCGAAATCACGAACGACCTCGAACGCTTGCTCAAAGTCTTTCATCTCACTCATCGCACCGACGACATCATTATCATGTCCGGCCCAGTCGATTTGACTTCCTTCTACCATGAGGAAGAATCCATCATCGTTCCCTTTTAGGCGATCAAGCGCCGAGGTCGTCATGTCCGCAAGACTCGGTTGCTCCTCGTCACGGTCAATCATCTTATCCATGCCCACTTCCGCGAAGAGACCAAGCACTTGCTCGTTGTTGTCTTGCTTCATTTCCTCAGCAGACGTGACATAGCTGTAGCCGTCTTCTTGGAACTGCTTCGCAATATTTCGATCCGAGCGTTCGAAGAATTTCGTTCCGCCCCCGAGCATGACGTCGACTTTATGTTCACCATTAATCAAATCATCGTAGTAATCGTTGGCGATGGCATTCTCACTCTTACGTTGCTCCTCGTGCGCGCCGTAAGAAGCCGGTGTCGCATGCGTGATCTCTGACGTCGCGACAAGTCCTGTCGACATGCCGTTCTCTTTTGCTTGTTCAAGTACCGTTTTCACGTCTGTTTTGTCGTTATCCACAGCGATCGCATTGTTGTATGTCTTTACGCCAGAACTCATCGCTGTCGCCGCTGCGGCCGAGTCTGTTACGTTTTCTTCTTCGTCCTCAGGGTATGTCGATTGCATGCCCACCAAATGTGAATCGAACGCAGTCGGTTCCATTTCTACCGTCTCTTCATTATCGTTCATGTAACGAAGTGCTGTCGTATAAGGCACGCCCATCCCGTCCCCGATCATAAAGATGACGTTTTTCGCTTTATGATTCTTTGAATCCTTTGCTGCTTCTGCTTCGTTTTGTTGCTGAACGCCAACGATGCCCCCGAGTGCAAGCGTCGAAACGACTGCGAGTGGAACGAACTTTTTCATTGTCTTTTTCATCTGTAAACCCTCCCGAATGTTTGCTACTTCTGTAGCCTAACGGACTTTTGTAAAGATACATTTTCAGAATGAATACAGATGTGTATGCTTTTTGTAAATAGAAAAAGGACGCCTCATTGAGACGTCCTTGCATCCATTATCCGTTCTTCATACTGAATTCATCCGCAAGTGTGAAAGACACGTCCTTCACTTCTAGACCGCTCAATGCGAAATAGAGTTGGAGATAGTTATGCTGGTTCAGGAAGAAGACCTGCTTCGTCTGTGTCACCCATTCCCCGTCCGTCCCGTTAAACGTGAACGTCGCACCCGGGATATTGTTTGCAAACAACGTCACCGGCATCTGCGCCAACTCCCCAGCGTTCGAACGGGCCGTCAACGTGATGTCATACGTCCCGGTCTGGTCGACCGAGATGGCGAAGACGTGCGTGTTCCCTGTCGAGGTGTCGATTCCTGACAAATCGACATGCTCCCCGTTTTCGAGATGTTGATAGTCCAACTCGAATGCGTCCTGTTGATTCGTCTCATCTTCAAAGCCGAGCACCTCGACCGAACCATCATGAATTCCGAGAAGACGCTCCATCGCCGGTGATTTCAAGATAAATGAACAAATGTTGCGCGCGCTCCGCAACAACTCACCCCGTGTGACCACCCCTTCTTCGAGCGATGCCATCGTATTATCCTCGAATGAGTTGAGGTCCGGACGGTCGACGACCATATACAAATCGTTTTGCGAGCGGACCATCGCTGCCGTATTTTGACGGTTGGCCGACTCATCCTCACGGAAGTTCACTTTTGCCCACCAGTCCGTCATGACAATCCCTTCAAAACCCCACTCGTCACGTAAGATGCGCGTGTTTTGATCGTATAATCCGGCCGTCCAAATCCCGTTGACCGCACCATATGTTGTCATAATGGATGAAGCCCGACCTTCTTTCACGGCCATCTCGAACCCTTTCAAATAAATCTCGCGTAACGCCCGCTCCGAGACGACCGAATCGATATCGTGACGATGCGCCTCCTGGTTGTTGGCGCTGAAGTGCTTGAGCGTTCCTGTCACACCGACACGATGCATCCCATTTAATTGAGCAACTGCCATCCTCCCTGTCAAATGCGGGTCTTCCGAGAAGTACTCAAAGTTCCGACCGTTCAACGGGTTGCGATGAATGTTCATCCCTGGTCCGAGCAACGTGTCGACGCGGTTTTTCCGCATCTCGAGCCCTGTCATCTCAAACAAGTCTTCGACGAGGTCGACGTTGAACGTAGAAGCCAAGAGTGTCCCGTTCGGAAGCGCGAACGCCTTCGTCCCGATATCCATACGAATGCCTGATGGACCATCGGCACAACACGCCGCTGGAATCTCAAGCTCGTTCAATCGATCGGACACACCACCGAACGCCGCTGCCGTCCCCGGCGTGACACGCGGCGAGTTCATCCCTTGTCCGCGAACGATTGTCGCCAAATCCTCATCCGTCAATTGATCTAAGAATGTGTCGAGTGACGCCTTCTCGTGATATACATCGCTCAATTTGATACCTTGGTCACCCGTGAACACTCTCGTCTCCGGACGTTCTTCTAAATAACGTGTCTCGACGTCAACAGCGCGAAGCGGTGTCGACTCGTAACCCACTTCCAATCCTCGTTCGCCTTGAATCGGTTTCATCCGCTCGAACGGGAGGACAGGCGCCATGTTTTCACTTAACGTCTCGAGGACGCGTTGCTCCTGTTGCTCGACTTCGAAAGCAAGTGAAGCCGAACGCACATCCGTTCCAACATATAAGCGATATGTTCCTGATTCGAGAACGAAGCTCGATTCATGACCCGTCACGCCAGAGTCGTCGTAGCTCGCAAAATCAGTCATGCGGACGTTAAACGAAAGGGTTTGTCGCTCACCCGGTTCAAGAAGCAATGTTTTCTCAAACGCTACTAAAGACCGGAGCGGATTTCCGAGTTTTCCTTGCGGTTTCTCGACGTAGAGTTGGACGACTTCTTTCCCGTCACACTCACCCGTGTTCGTCACTTCCACCTCAACCGTTAAAACGCCATCGACTTCTGTCGTACGCTTCACTTCAGTATGGAATGTCGTATAAGACAGTCCGAATCCGAACGGGTACAAGACGTCGTCTTTCGCGAACGTTTCAAAGTAGCGGTAACCGACATAGATGTCTTCCTGATAAATCCCTTTATCCGCATGACCAAAGTTCTTTGTCGACGGATAATCCTCGATGGATCGGGCAATCGTATCTGTCAGTTTCCCGGAAGGACTTACGTCTCCGACAAGCACGTCGACGAGTCCTTTTCCGCCTTCCATCCCACCTTGCCATGCATAGAGGATTGCACTCGGCTCATTCGCCCACTTCATGTCGATGATGTTTCCGACGTTCAACACGACGACCGTCTTGTTGAAGCGCTTCGTCACGCGCTCGATCATCGCGTGTTCGATATCCGTCAATAAGTAACTGCCCGGGTCGGCCGTGTTGTCACGGTCTTCCCCAGCCGTACGTCCGATCATGATGAGCGCGACATCCGACTCCTGCGCGGCTTGATCGACGAGTTCATCCGATACGTCCATCTCCTGTTGTGACCACGGTTCTCCGGCCCAGCCGACACCTTGGTCGAACGGGTTCTCTTTCACCCACTCCTCATACGTCGCATAAAGCGATTCATTGATGTGAATGTCTGTACGTTCACGTAGTGCCTCGAGCGGTGTCGTGACATGTCCGACGTTCACCATCCCACCTGAACCGGTACCGCTCTTATAGTAATGGAATTGACTACGCCCAAATACGGCAAGCTTCGTTTCAGACTGCAACGGGAGGGTTTTCTGTTCGTTTTTGACTAACACGACCCCTTCCGCGACCGCTTGACGTGCCAATTCTTCATAACGTTTCCAATCCAATGTATACTGTTTCATTTCGTCAGCTCCTTAAGTCCTTTTGCGATTTCATTCATACAATCTTCTGCCTGTGGGTAGTCTCCTAATTTGTCCATAAAGGCATGATCCATACCCCGATATTGAATCAGTCGAGTCGGAATACCAGCTTCTGAAAGTTTTCGGGCATATGCCTCCCCTTCAAGTCGTAAGTAATCGTACTCGGCTGTCACAATCAAGGCTGGCGGTAAAGTCGTGACGTCCTCTGCCAAAAGTGGTGAGACGAGTGGATGCGTGACATCCGTCTTCCCTTGAAGGTAGAGGTCATTTAGTAGCGAATCTGGATCTGCAAGAGCGAGTACGACACCTCGAATCAGGTCGTGATGGTGTGAGATATCGTACGCATCGAGTGTCCATTCAAAATCATCTGTCGGAATCGATCCCAGATTGACGACGGGATAGACGAGTGCTTGATAACAAATGCGCCCCTCCCCTCGTTCTTTCTCCATCAGACAACAAGCGGTCGCCAAATTCCCTCCGGCACTGTCACCGGCGACCGCGATTCGGTCTTGGAGAATGTTCAACTCACTCGCATGGTCATACACCCATTCAAAGGCTCGGTAACAATCGTTCAATCCGGCCGGGAACGGATGCTCCGGGGCGAGACGATAATCGACGGAGATGACGACTGCGTTCGCCCGTTCCGCCAGAAACTTACATGGATTCTCGACCGTCTCGAGCGTCCCTCCGAAGAAGCCGCCCCCGTGGAAAAAGAGAATCGCTGGGATGGCTTCAGTGTGATGCGGACGATACAGGCGAACCGGAATGTCACCGTCCTCACTTGGAATCTTTACATATTCGGTTTTGATGTCGATTGTCGTCTGATCCTGATTCGGCCACCCCATGCCGGCACGTGCCGCTTCGAGATTGAATTCGCCATCCGGTTCATCATCTGAAGGATGATTCGAAGGCAGCGTCGCAAAGACGCGTGGATCGAGGTCACCGGTACGATCTAAATCTGGAATTGGTTTGATGATAGTTTCGAGATGGTTCGCGTGCGTTCGATATTGGCTTTGTTGAAGGTGTTGGACGAGATATTTATAATCGGATTCCATTATGTAAGCCCCTTTCTTTCAACATTTCTGAACCTGATAAAATATTGTTATTGGATAAAGTTGTACATCGGCTCATCGCATGATACGTTGTTGGAACAGATTACTAAAGGAGTGTTATTGATGTATAACTGCGTCAGCTGCAATAAATCATTGAACGAACATGAAGTCATCCATACAGATGAACTCGGTCATTTCGGTGATCCAATCAAGCATTATTGCGATGCTTGCTTCATTGAGGGAGCAAAAATCGGTTTTCACAAGATGGAGATTGGTTGCTGCACAGCATGCCAACAACCGTTAGTTTTACAATTTGATCAGGAAGAAACCGCTAGCCTGGCTCGTGAAGATGGAACAGTTCATTACATATGCCCTCAAATGCTAGAAGCATATCAACAACAAAATGAAGAGCTGATCGAACAGTTAGAAGATGTTCATGACCAGTTTATTTTTTATGTGATTCAACCCGACCCGACGTTGCCTGACTTCGGATAATGGATTCTCATTCGCTTTCCTACCGTCTTTCGGTCTATAATGGACTGTATTGCAAATAGACATTGAAATTTTCTGAAGCAGAAGTTTTCACGAAAGAATGAGGTTACCCATGAACAAACAGCAATTTACGGATTATCGCCTGAGCGACGAGATTACTCGTGCGTTAGGCATTATGAAATACGAATCACCGACCGAAGTACAACAACAGGTCATCCCCCGTGCGCTCGAGCGCGAAGACTTGATCGTCAAAGCACAGACGGGAAGCGGAAAGACAGCTGCTTTCGGGATTCCGGTCATCGAGCTCATCGATTGGGCCGAAAACAAACCCCAAGTCCTCGTCTTGACACCGACACGCGAACTCGCCGTTCAAGTACGGGAAGACATGACGAACATCGGACGTTTCAAACGAATCAAAGCGACTGCCGTCTACGGGAAAGAACCGTTCTCGAAACAGCGTGAAGAATTGAAACAAAAGACGCATATCGTCGTCGGTACACCTGGACGCGTCATGGACCACATCGAGCGCGAGACGCTCTCACTCGACCGCATCGAATACTTGATCATCGATGAAGCGGACGAGATGCTCAACCGCGGCTTCCTCGCCGACGTAGAGAAAATCCTTCAACAGTTGCCGAAAAATCGCGTCACAATGGTCTTCTCAGCAACATTCCCACAAGATATCGAACGTCTCTGTCAGAAGCATATGAATGCTCCGGCACGTGTCGCCATCGAATCGACAGGTATGACGGCTTCGACAATCGAACACCGTTTACTTCCCGTTCATCGGAACGAGAAACTTGCTGTCCTTCAAGACATCACGGTCGTCGAAAACCCGGATAGCTGTATGATTTTCTGCCGTACGAAAGAGAACGTCGATACGGTGTACGCTGAGCTCGACAAAGCCGGTTACTCGGCTGAACGTCTTCACGGCGGACTTGAGCAAGAGGACCGTTTCGCCGTCATGAACGGCTTCAAGATGGGTAACTTCCGCTACCTCGTGGCGACAGACGTCGCAGCACGTGGAATCGATGTCGACAACGTCGAACTCGTCATCAACTATGACGTTCCTGTCGAAAAAGAAAGTTACGTGCACCGGACGGGTCGTACCGGACGTGCCGGCAAACAAGGAATAGCTATCACGCTCATGACCCGTCAGGAAGAACGTCTCATCGGAGCTATCGAATCATACGTTCAATTCGAAATTCCGATGATCGATGCTCCGACAGAAGCGGAAGTAGCGGCTAACCAAGATGCCTTTGAGCAAAAGTTGAGCGGACGACGCGTCGTTCGAAACAACAAGACAGCTCGCATTAACCAGGACATCATGAAGCTCCACTTCAGTGGCGGGAAGAAGAAAAAACTTCGTGCTGTCGACTTCGTTGGAACAATTGCCAAAATTCCTGGCGTATCCGCTGACGACATCGGCATCATCACAATCAATGACCAAATGACATACGTCGATATCCTTAACGGAAAAGGCTCGATTGTCCTTCAAGCGATGGAAACGACTCCTGTCAAAGGGAAGAAACTTAAAGTGAGCAAAGCACGTAAATAATGCAGATTCAGCCTCAAAGATGATATTCGTCTTTGAGGTTTTTTATTACCTCACAACAATCGAAAGCGCTTTCGAAAAACATTAAAAAAATATGGATTTCGGAAAACGTTTTCACCTGCATCATACCTGTATCAAATCTCAAATTCAACCTTCCTCACTCGATTGTCAAAAAAGAGCCCAATCTGTCGTTTGGGCTCAGTCTTCCAAGTGAAGAAAATCAAATTTTGAGTCGATGGTTGAACTGTGGCTCGTTTGATGAATCGATTCGTCACGACTCACGAGATATGTGTACTCAGCATCCGGTTCTGTCGAAAATTTCACGAACAATGTATGAGGATTCATACTCTCAAATCCGTTCTCCCCATAAGGAATAGAGCGGACGGTGATGATTTCAGTCGGATATCGGTCCTTGAGATACGCTTCGAGCACTATTTTTTCTTCCTGCACCTGTTGATTCACCCAATAGGGACGAACTGCATAGAATATTCCGTACGCTAATATACAACACACCGTCGCGACCCGTATACGCCTGCGCCATTTCCCATGAAATTGAAACGACAGCAAAACCAATACAACCACGATGGCGAACACAATCAACAGATCAATCAACTCAAGCGGATGCATCAATTTTCCTCCAGTCAGTCTAGCGACTCTTCAGAGATGAGTTTGAAGCCTTCAATCTCCGTCTCTTCTTCCACTTCAATCAACAGACATAGTTTTCCTTTATAGTTCACTTGCTTCACGTATTTCAAATCTTGTGGACTGACAGAAATATTGGCGACTTTTGTATTGATTTTAATCGATTTCGACGTATATTTCGGAACGACACTCGTCGCTTTCATCTCATATTTCGTGTCATCCACGACTTGTTTGAACGCCTGCTCGACTTTTTCTGTCGTCACATCTTCCACACCGCTCGCCCGAAGGACGACCTCGACCGCACGAGAGTCGAGCATCGCTACCCGCTCTTCTTCCTGTTCGTTCTCTTCTTCGGCGACAATGATTTGATTGATCTCATCGTAAACGGTCGCGAGCGTCCGTGAATTGACTTCTTCCCCGATGACAGCTTTGACCACTTCTTCGAAGACCGCCTTCTCTTCCACTGCTGTAACGATTTCCGAACCGTTCAGCACGTTCTCAATGAACGTCATATCCGGTTGGTGCGCTTTATGTGCCGAATAGAGGACATGGTTCACATCGGCCGCATTATCCGTGAAACACGGGAATAAAAATCCACCAATTGGCGCCTCGAGTTTGATGATTGGATTTACAATCAAGCTGGCTTTGAATTCACGCTCGACGAAGTCAAAGACGAGTGACTTTTTCGGAAGTTCTGTCGGGCTGATACTGCCGAGGATGAACTTCGTCGTATACACTTCATCGTTCGCGTGAATCTCAGACTCTTCCGAGTATCGGTTCGTCGGTTTATTATAATTACCCCGGATGAACGTCACGACCATGTCTTTTTCAAACGGCGTGTCTTTCACCATCTTCAAGGCGATGCGTTGCATATAGTCCGTCCATACGTCTGTCTCTTCCGTACGAAGTCCTTCATACAGCAATCCTTGCGTATGGTCGACTTGACCTTCTTCAGGATATTGGAACTTCACTTCGAATAACTTTTCATCAAGTTTCCCACCGAGCACTTTTTTGAAGTTTGTCAAAAACAGTTCCTGCTGTTCTTCTTCAAGGAACGGGAACGGGCGCAACTCTTCGTAGTAAATCTCATTCGTTTCCTGCCGGATGTAAATCGTATATAAGTCAGCAATCTTCAGCTTCGTCGCATTCACTTTAAACTGTCGGCGAATCGCCGCAATCTCTTTCTTGTTCATTCCATCCACCTCTTCTTTTCTCTCAATCCATGTCATTCATTATACCAGTCCTGATCGCTCACTAGTTCCAAAGAAATAACACGAGATCGCTCGCTAATGCTAGAGAAGGATTTGCGATAGTCTTTCTAATCATTTTGCAGATTTTCACACTTTTTCAAAATCGTCCTGTGTATGATCAAGTTGAATTTATTGCGTGATGTTTGTCTCACTTTTTGGTTGATGAAAGGTTGCCCACTTGCTTCGACAAGTGTTCATTCCAAATACATAGTAGGAGGCTTATTATGTTGAAGAAACTCATGTCTGTCGCACTCGTCACATTGCTTGTTTGGGTGGCCGCGTCATTTGACGCGACACCGGTCTCTGCATTCCCACCGAATATTCCTTCGAAAGCGGATGCGCTCACAAAACTGAATGCGCTCACGGTCAAAAATGAAGGGTCGATGACGGGGTACAGTCGGGACCTCTTCCCGCACTGGTCGAGTCAAGGAAGTGGTTGTAACACGCGTCATATCGTCTTGAAACGGGACGCTGACTCGGTCGTCGACCAATGTCCGGTAACGACGGGCTCATGGTACAGTTACTATGACGGTTTGACGTTCACATCAGCATCTGACATCGATATCGACCACGTCGTTCCGCTCGCTGAAGCATGGCGCTCTGGCGCAAGCAGCTGGACGACAACCAAACGTCAGAGCTTTGCGAACGACTTGAACGGTCCTCAGTTGATCGCGGTGTCCGCTTCATCGAACCGCTCAAAAGGAGACCAAGATCCATCGACATGGCAACCCCCTCGCACCGGCGCGCGTTGTGCATATGCGAAGATGTGGGTCGAGACGAAAAGCCGTTGGGGCTTGAGCCTTCAATCGTCAGAGAAGTCAGCACTCACGACAGCCATCAACGCTTGTATTTATTAAGACAGAGAAGGAGTCATTCATGAACAAACTTACTTCTACATTCAAGGCAACCCACGGTGTCATGACGGAAGAAGTCGGTGTCATCAGTGGTGACTTGGAATTGACGACGGCGTGTCAGGAAGATGGTTCCTTGACACTCCACATCACGTACGTCGGAGCGAAAGATGTGTACACGCTCCCCGGGAGTCCATATCAGCTGCATGACCCGAACGACCATGACGTCATCCATCAGATGCTCGTGAATATTCTCGAGCGGACGTAAAAACATCGCCAACTCCGAATTAAGGGGTTGGCGATGTTTCGTCTTTCCGATATTTCGTTAACAAGTCTTTCGGTATATGACAATAATCGTCCGGGCAACGCGTCAGGCGATCCTGGTGTTCGTCCGCACTTCGCACATAGTTCGTGAGCGGTTTGACTTCAACAGCGATTCGTTCTGCATCAGGGCGTCGCTCAATGAATTCTTGTGCCTCCATCAAATGTCGTGATTCTTCACTGTATACGCCCGTTCGATACTTCTCCCCGACATCGATCCCTTGTTGGTTGACACTGTATGGATCAATGATTTCGAACAAGTAATGCATCAAATCCTCGACCATCACTACGTCCGGATTGAACGTTGTTTTGACACACTCCGCGTAACCGTCATACTCTCCGTCTAACGTATCGGTCGTCCCGTTCGCGCGTCCTGCTTCAGTTGAAAGGACGCCAGGTAATGTCCTCACAAATTCTTGAACGCCCCATAGGCATCCGCCCGCTAAATAGATTGTTTCGATGTGAATCACTCCCCGTCTATTTGAATCTTTTCTAAAGCATACACGTAATGATAAGAGAAGGGAGAGATTTGATTGAATAAACAACGTTTTCTCACCACATTGACCAGTTCCATCATCCTCTTTGTTGCCATGACTTTTATTTTTCGTAACGACTTTTCTCTATTCGCTGAAATGGCAATCATCTTTCTAGCGGTCGTCATCGGCCAAACAATCCTCGAGCGACTATTTCGACGCTTTGCGGAGCAACGGGTATCGAGTCAGACAGTATTCGTCTCGTTCCTGTCGATGCTGGTGATATTATGGACATTCGCAGGCATTCTTTTTGATTGAATATATAGCTTCGTCTCGCGATAAATCCCCATCGTTTATGCGTGACTTAAAAGTGTTTAAATTAACTTTCGAATTGCTTCTACAATCAAGTGTGGCTCATCTCTTTGGATATAATGTGCGCTCTGCTCTGCAATTACAAACGTGGCATTTGAAGATATTCCCGTCATTTCTTTTTGTAAGACATTCCACAGCCTCTGATTTTCTGCGGAATAAAAGTCTTTCTTTCCTGCTGATATGATTGTTGTTGGGATTGAAAGATCAAGATTTGCTTGTTTCACTTGGTGCAAACTTTCCATAAATTCATCATAGTTCCCTTCCCGCACAAATTGCTTGGAGTATGCGTTTTGAAACTCTCGTGACATGGTCGGAAGAAATCGTTCTCGATAGTCACTCGGTGTCGTGTCTACTAATACGAGACCCATTACCTCATCTCGATATTCAGACGCGAACAATTGCATATTGACGCCTCCAAACGAATGACCGACCAAAATGAACGGAGATGCTATATCCAACTGTTTGATCAGTTGGTGCAATTCTCGAACCATCTCCTTACTTGTTCTTCGATTCGTACTGGTCCCGCTTTTGCCTAGACCCGCCCGATCATAAAGAAGGACATTGGCATATTTCGACACTTCATCCGCCACCTGTCTCCAAGTCGTAGAATCATCGCCATATCCTGCATCCATGATAATTGTCACTGACTTTGAATGTTGTTGAATATACTCAACATATAACTCACAGTCATGGATTTTTACCATTTGCTGATTGTTCATGGTTTCCCCCTTCACTTCGTCCCTTTCGCTATCATAAAGCATAAAAAAATTGATGGACAGCCGCCCATCAATTTATAAATATCCCAACCGCTTCAAATCTTCATAAACGAGTGAAGACAACAGCGTTCGCCCATCACCGTTCAAATGGTCCGGGTTATGGAAGAATGACTGCTCATGAATGAATCGTTCATCCCCCATATAATTGAGGAACGGGACATCTAAATCCAAGTTCTCTAAATGCTGAAACACGAGGCGTTCCATGACGTCTTCATCAAAATACGTATGGTATGACGCGTGGACCGGCTCCATCGCTAAGACGACACGATACCCTTGTTGTTTACAGTAGTCGATAATGTCTTGTAAATGCGCCATGTTTTTTTCAATCTCATGATTGTTCACAGCGTTCTCATATTGAGCCGCCACTTCCTCATACTTACGCTCTGAGTAGTTCAGCCCACCATTCTCCCATGGCTTATGCGCATCAAAGCGAAAATCTCGGATTTCCCGGGAAATGGCGGCATAGGCACTTCCGCTGTTCAATGCTGGGAACTGTTCATGCGTATAATATTGAAACAGGCTGACCGGCTCGATGTCTTTACGGTCCAAGACGCGATAGTAATTCGCCTTCCGACCGACGTCCGAGTTGCTGAATGTGATTTGAGATAAGGACACGATCACGACCCCGCCTGGCTTCAAATGCTCATCGTATTCTTTTAGCATCTTCAAGTCATATTCAATCGGTTGACTTGGTAACGCCAAGTCGAGATGCGACAATCCGGTCGGTTTAAAATAATACCCATACATCGCATGAGACGTGCCCAAATTGATGATATCGACAGGATGAGGATCTTCTTTAAACGCTAGGACGGCCCGGTTGTTATTGTACTCCCACGAGTCTTTCACGAACTCGTTGACGGGAATAAAGATGGCGATCATGACGAGTAACACAACGACGATTTTAATTCCTAAACGCTTCATGCTAATTCCTTTCCTTGCATCTTAAAACCCACCGTACACAAATCCTTGGCCCGACACGCCAAACAAGAAGGCCGAGACAATCAAGAACAAGTTGATCGCCACACTCGTCACGGCAGACTGACGTGCCATCCAGTCCCAAGCCGAACCTTTCGTCCGTTCAATATGTTGGAACAGGTGAACCACGACAAAGACGACGAGGAAGATGATTAAATCGAGCAACGAGAACATTTGAATTGCCTGTATCATGCCTGACGGTGCCCATGAAGAGGGTGTCACGTACAGTTTGGCATGCGAGAACGCCTCTGCCATCGAATGCGATTGAAAGAAGACGCGCGAGAAACAGACGAGCTGGAACGTGATGGCGATTTTCCACCACCGATGCAGTGTCGGCACGCGGTCAAACCCAACCCATGACGCCATTTTTTCGCGTTGCTGTTTCGTATGGTCTCCGAACACACGATAGATTCCATGAATGAGTCCCCATAAGACGAAATTCCACGCGGCACCGTGCCAGATTCCACTTACTAAGAATGTCGCAAGGATGGCACCATAAATCTGTTCGCGCTTCTTCTTCCCTTTGGCGAGCGGCATGAAGATATAATCTCGCAACCACATCGAAAGTGTGATGTGCCAGCGGTTCCAGAAGTCGGCAATCGATACGGCAAAGTGTGGCTGTTTGAAGTTCTCCGATAATCGAATTCCGAGCAATCGTGCACAACCGATGGCGATATCACTACACGCCGAGAAATCGGCGAACAGTTGAATCGAGAACAACATCGTCGCGAGCACAATCTCTGAACCAGTCGGATCTGGACTGTTGAATACACTTGCGACAATCGGAGCCAATCGGTCAGCGATCAACGTCTTCTTGAAGAATCCCCAAATGATGCGCTGTATCCCATAACTGATATTGTCGTAGTCGAGATGCTGCTCCGTCTTCAGCTGGGGAAGCAACTTTTTCGCTCGCTCAATCGGTCCCGCCACGAGTTGCGGGAAGAAGGCGAAATAGACCGAGAAATAGCCGTAATGTCGCTCTGCTTTTTGCTTCCCTCGCGAGACGTCCACGACATAACTGATGGCTTGGAACGTATAAAACGAGATGGCCAACGGCAACACGATTTCTTTATACGGGACGTCATAATCAAATCCGCTCCATGCGGCGAACGAACGGAGCGAATCATTGACGAAATTAAAATATTTGAACCATCCGAGGAAGAAGACGAGAACGGAGACACCGACCCACATGAGCCGTTTCTTCTGTTCTTTCTTTTCCTGCTTCTCAATCAGAATCCCAATCACATGGGTGAAGGCGGTACTGATCAACAGGAGCGGGATGAATTGAATGCTCAACGTAGCGTAAAAGACATAGCTCGCTAAGAGGAGGAGCACCCATCGAAATCGATGCGGGACCACGTAATAGGTTCCAACGATGATTGTTAAAAATAAGAGAAATTCAATCGAAATAAAAGTCATATTTACCACCTGATGTTATGAAACTTGACGATGTACCGATTCCTGACAATCAGGTGGTCACAAGTTCTCGCTTCGGCAATGCGGCATAACGAATCTTTCCGAACGAATTACGTGGAATCTCGTCAATCTGCATCACCCGAACACCTTTCACCTTGATTTGTTCTTTGATGATTTTTTGAATGCGTGCGACGTCATCTTGCAACGTATACACATATAGTTGGTCGTCTTCCCCGGCACAGACACAGTCATGTCCGTGCTCTCGAAGGAGGGCCTCGACTTCGTCTAAGCTGATCCGACTTCCATATAGTTTAATCATGCGCTTCATGCGGCCGACGATGAAGAAATACCCATCCTCGTCACGATACGCCATGTCACCTGTACGTAAGACACCGTGATTGTCGTCACTCTTCGCAAGGTCAGCTAATGAAGTCGCATACCCGAACGACACGTTGTCACCTTGATACACTAGTTCGCCCGTCACGTTCGCATCTTTGATGTCGTTTCCGGCTTCGTCTCGTAGTGAGAGTGTTCCACCTGGGATGGCGATACCGATACTCCCTGCTTTTTCCGCATGCATCCGATCGGGTAAATACGACATCCGGGCCGTCGCCTCCGTTTGGCCGTACATGATGAAAAACTGTATCCCTTTTTTCTCACATATCGTTGCAAAGTGATTGGCGAGCGTTGGGTCCAACTTTCCACCCGCTTGCGTCAACTTCTTCAAACTTGGCAAATCATACGCCTCAAATTTCAAACGTTTTAACATCTCGTAATGAAATGGTACACCACCAAACGTCGTCGCCTGCTCAGCACGACACAACTCCCAAAACTCTTTTTGAACGATCGAGCGGTCTGTCAGGATAATCGTTGCCCCTTTCAACAGATGACTGTTGATAATCGAGAGCCCATACGAATAGTTCATCGGAAGGGTCGTGATCGGTTTATCCGTTTGATCGATGTCGAGATAATTGATGATTGACGTGGCGTTCGCTGATAGGTTGTTATACGTGAGACGGACCAATTTCGGACTTCCGGTACTCCCTGAAGTCGTCAACAGAAGGGCCAACTCTTCATGAAGTTCATGGTGAACTGTTGCTCCTGTTTCAAACAAGGCGTAACCACCGTAACCATAGTAAGCATCCAACGCGTTCGCCAAATCGTCTCTTGATTCCGGTGCCCATACGTGCGTCGGTTCATACCGTTCCATCAACTTCTGTAATTGCTCGGCTGGGATATCCGCGTCTAACAAGACGGGTACGACGCGTCCCCGAATAAAACCGACATAGCCGAAGAGCGACTCGACCCGGTTGGCACATAGACAGAAGACGAGTGCTCGTTCGCCGACTTCCTGACAAATCGAGTCGCCAACCTCCAACATCTCGCCGTATGTGTAAGAACGGTCCGCATAGACCGCCTCACGATCCGTGTATTGCTCGAGTGTTTGAAAAAGCGTCATGACCGGATGTCCACACCGAGGCGCTGCAGCAACGCGATGCCAGACTGATACGAATGGAATTCCGTCATTTCATCCGAGTCGATATAGACGTCAAACGCATCCTCGATTTCTGCGATGAGGGTCATGTGTCCAATCGAATCCCATTCCGTCGATTCTCCAAGCTTCATCTCTTCAAGAACCACATCGTCCTCTAATTCCAATCCGTTTTTAAATGCCATGTTATATGCTTCAAGCGTGCTCATTGTATTCATCCTTTCACGTTCACTCCAACGGTTCGATTTCATCTATTCTTATTGACTGATAATGATAATCATTTGCCTTGTGATTCTATCACAATTTTTTCAAATCGGTCAATTCTTCACAGGAGAAAAAGCTTGGAGTTGAGCGATTTTGTACATGAAAAAGACCACATCGTTACGATGCGGTCTCAGGAAACGATAAAACATATTCGAGTTGTAAATCGAGTGGTTCTTCTTTATAGATTTCTGGCACGATTTCTTCGGCTAGTATGCATCCCATCGCTTCATAGAAATGATACGTATCGACGGCCGGGTTCGCCCCGATGTAGAGTTTCTTTGCACCTCGATCGACCGCTGCCTGACAGACCTGTTCAAATAACACTTTACCAATCCCCTGTCCACGATTAGGACGACTCACATGAATGAAGCCCAGATTCAAATACTGTCCTTCCGTTCCGAGCGGGTGTCCATCCAGTCCGGCAAAGCCAAGTAACGTTTCACTTTTTTGGATTGCCATAACAACGCCGCCACGGTCGATGTAGAAGTTAAGAATCTCAATGACCTGTTGTTTTTTCGCATCATCCCATTCATCGATGTAATGCTCGTCTTTTTGATAAAGTTGACCGCTCGAATCCACGGCATAAATGCGATGCGTTTCCTGAAAACGTTCGAAGGTTGTTAAAAAGTCGAGAGCAATTTGATTTGTTAGAAGATTGATGGTGTGGTTCATATTTGGCTGCAGCTCCATTTCCTTGATTGAGAATATTACAGTCCGATGCAAAATCAATCGTTTTGATGAATCCTATCGTCCAATCTAGTTTTTATTTAGATTCATCTCATCTATAAGTGCGTTGAGGCTCTTCCAAGATAACAAGGTGTAAGGTGGTTCCGTATCACTCGTTACAGGAAAACCTTCAGCAATGAGACTAGCCCGCTTGATGAATGGATCCCTTTTACCAGACTGATACACGGCAATTTTTCGAGGCATGTCCTCATCGTCATCATAATATCCGGTCTTTAATCTCAATGTACTGATTTCCTCTAATGAAGGAATCTCTTTTCCCTGCCAATCGTATATCTCAAAAAGTGGGTACCGATCACGTGTCCACTGCTCAATAATATCAATCACTTTTAACAGGATATATTCGGAAGAGTCCATTTGGAAACTGACAATGTCTCCTGATTTAAACGTCGTATCCGCTACAAAGCGCTTAGGAATCTTTTTAGCCAGGGGCTGAGGCTGATTCAATTGATGTTTTAATTTAAGAAGAACGGCCTCTCTTTTCTTCCTTAACTTTAAATCATCGTTCCAATTTTCTAGCTCGATTCCACTGTCAATAATCTCTACAGCATTTTGTTTTACATGACCTTGTAATCGTCCTAGCTTCCATTGAATAAGTGCAAAGGAAAGCCAAAAAAGTGTCATTTCTTCAGTATCTAATTCATCTACGTACTCTTGAATGACCTTTTCACTCGCTTGTTCATTCGAATAGCCGTCCCCTAGTAAATCTTTGTATATAAACCGAATATCTTCGGCAAGATCATTCGATAAAATTGCTACTCCCCAAACACCCATATGATTCAACTCCTAAAAAAAGTCATCTAGAACAAGTATAAAACAATGTTCTAGATGACTCTTTGAAAATATTTATTTATGATACGGCTCATTCCGATTGATCCGATACGCCCGATAAATCTGTTCACACAATACGAGCTTCATGAGTTGATGCGGGAATGTCATCTTCGAGAACGAGATCGTATCGTCCGCTCGTTTCATCACATCGTCCGACAGACCGAGCGATCCTCCGATGACGAAGGCGATTTTACTCTTGCCATACGTTGCGAGTTGATCGAGTTCACGAGCGAACGCTTCACTCGTCCGCTGCTTCCCTTGAATCGCCAAAGCGATGACGTGCGTGTCTGGGGATATCTTCGCTAAAATCCGCTCGCCTTCTTTTTGTTTTACTAATAACATATCTGCCTCACTTAAATGCTCGGGTGCTTTTTCGTCTGAGACCTCGATTTCCTGCACTTTTGCGTAGGCAGAGAGCCGCTTTGTATACTCGGCAATTCCTTGTTTTAAATATTTTTCTTTTAGTTTGCCTACCGTGATAATTGAAATATTCATCCAATTCTTCCTTTTTCCACAGTTTTTTTGGAGTTATCCATAGGGTTATCCACAGAGTTATCCACAAATCCACATGTTGATAATTAGTTTTTGCTTGACACAACATATGTTGCGTCGGCTTCACAGAACTCACATGTCACTTGTTCACTTGTGGATAATTCCTCTAACAACGGGTACTCCCCTGTTTCATCCACAATGATGTCTAAAGCGATTTCAACATGTTCCTTGCATACTTTTTTTTCCACAGTTTTTCCTCCTTAAAAAAGAAGCGTCGCCGCTTCTTTATGTTGCTTCAGTTAACGTCGCCTCGGTTTCACTTGCTTCACCGCGACGTAAATACTCAATCGTAATCGTATCACCGACCGTTGCATCTCGATAGAGTGCATCGCGTAAATCAACGTATCGTTTAATCTCGCGATCTCCGATTTGCGTGATGATATCGCCGACGCGAAGTCCCGCTTCTTCAGCCGGACTACCTGGTGTCACTTCTTCGACGAAGACACCGTCTTCTTGGTCGAATGAGATGCCATACTCTTCCCGAACGTTACCAGGTACCGCAATGACTTCTTGAATCGTGACCCCGAGCTGTGCCCGTGTCACTTTCCCATCGCGTTCTAACATGTCAATGACCGGCAGCGCCACGTTCACCGGAATCGAGAAGCCGACCCCTTCTACGCTCGCTTCGGCGATTTTCATCGAATTGATCCCGACGAGCTCCCCACGAATATTGATGAGGGCACCGCCCGAGTTCCCTGGGTTGATGGCCGCATCGGTCTGGATGACTTCTGCGTTGTAATCCATCAAGCCGTCGCTATTCGTATCGACCGGCACCGTCCGCTCGACACCACTGACGATACCACGGGTGACCGAGTTTGAGAAGACACCGAGCGGATTTCCGATGGCCATGACAGTCTCACCGGCTTGTAGCACGGTCGAATCACCAAGCACGATCGGTTTCGCATCGATGTTATCTGGCAGCTCAACTTCTGCGACCGCCAAATCATTGAGCGGGTCTTCACCGAGAATCGTTGCCGACGCGATCTGACCGTCGGAAAAGGCGATATTGATTTCGTCTGCCTCTTCGATGACGTGGAAGTTCGTGACGATATATGCCGTGTTCCCTTCCACTTTATAAATGACACCAGAACCAGCGCCCGCCTCCCACTGCGAGTCTGAGGTGAAGGCCCGCTGAATGTTCGTAATACTGACAACGGACGTCTTCGCTCCAAGTACAGCGGTCGTGACGTCGGATTCGGTGACGGTCACGGCTTGCTCGGTCCGCGTCAGTTCATTCGTCACAAAACGAGAGGTCGGCGAATCCCAGAGCATCACTGTGACAAAAAACAAAGCCGCTCCTAAGAATCCGCCAACCCCTCCGAGTAACAACGGTTTTATATTCGGTCTCGGCTTGTGGCGTACGTGCTCCTCTTGCTTCGGACGCCATTCGCTCCGAGACGGATACGTCGATTTCTCTTCTGTTGCTTCGTGTACTTCAGGTTCGACGTCTTGAGGTTCATACTCATGGTGTCTCTCTTCGTTCACGACGCGTCCCCCCTTCAAGACAATATGATAACTGTCTTTTCCCAAGTTTCCTTATAAAGAAACGAGCGAAGTGGGGATTGTCGGGTCCGTATCGCACAATTTGATCCGACCTAAGTCGACGTCCCGCATGCCGAGTGTTTGCGAGACGCTCATTTGCGCGAGCTCTTTCATGTTGTTGTCCTTGCTTAAGTGCGCCAAGTAGATCCGTTTCGTCCGGTCACCGATGACCTCGCTCATCGCAATCGCCGCATCCTCATTCGAGACGTGTCCGTAGTCCCCAAGGATGCGTCGTTTGACGCTCCATGGGTAACGTCCCATCTGCAGCATCGAGACGTCATGGTTTGACTCAAAGATAAAGTCGTCAGCTCCGCGGATAATCCCTTTCATCCGGTCTGAGACGTAGCCGGTATCCGTGATATGGGCCAAGCGTTTCCCGTCGTGGGCAAACTGATAAAACATCGGGTCCGCCGCATCGTGACTGACGTTGAACGTTTCAATCTCGATATCACCGAACTGCTTGATGTCCCCGACCTCGATGTGAAACTTCAACGCTGGGTCAATCTTTCCGATGAGTGATTCCATCGCCGCCCACGTCTTCGCATTCGCATAAATCGGTAAGTTATACTTTCGCGCTAATATCCCTACTCCTTTAATATGGTCGGAGTGCTCATGGGTGACGAGCAGTGCATCGATCCCATCAAACGACCGACCGATCGCTTCGATGCGTTGTTGCATCGCTTTCCCGGTCAATCCGGCATCGACGAGCAGCTTTGTCCGTCCCGTCTCGATATAGAGGGCGTTCCCGGTCGACCCGCTCGCTAACACACTATACTGTAAACTCACACCATCACTCCTTTCATTCTTTCGTTTCAAACTCGACGCGCTCTACCGTTCCGTCGATGGCATTGACGAAATACACATGATCGTCAATCGCGACCGACCAGAGCGGTGGCATGATAATCAAACCGCCAGAGCTGTCGAGGGGTAAGCTATAAAAACCGGTGTTGATGGCCCGCATCTCCTGGTTCGGTTGGAAATACTTCCGTGACGCAAGTTGAGAGATGGCTTCGCTGGCCGTTAACACGAGATCGTCTTGTGGTTTCGATGAGATGTCTTTCAAGTGACGTTGCTTATAATCCGTCACTTCAAACGCCTCATTCAATTGAATCAAGATGAGGGACGGTCCGATATACATCTCCGAATCTCCCTCAACTTCAGGTGCCGAGAAAATCTTATTATCTTCAAACGTTTGGACGAAAGCGATTTGTCTCGTCTTTTCATCATATCGCCAGTAGGCATATTCTTCTCCGAACGGGACATACTCCGCAACAAACGTTGAAGCCGTTGTTCTCAATTCTTTTGCATCGAGCGGTACCGGCTGTTTCAGCTCGACTTCGAGTTGCATATTGTCGAGCGTCGTCGCCAGTTGCGCCTCCCGATTTTTCGTGATCATCGCGGCCGACATCTCTTCAGACGACCCTGTCAAATAACCGATATCCCGACCCATTCGTGGCAGTTTGGCCGGGTCGACGTTTCGTTGGTCTAAAATTTGTGCAATCGACGTGTTGTCGTTCGTCACGACTTCGGTCGCCCATGTCTCAGTCACCAATTGGAACAACAGATAGATGTTCAAGGCGAGGAAGGCGAAGATTAAAATGGTTTTCGCTTTACTCCAATCCACGATACATCATCCTTTCTGTCCAATCTTCTGACTGATTATATGGGACCCAACGTCCCGCTTCACGTACGAACCAATTCGGTGAGAACGTCACATATCGGCTCGTATCCTCGTTATACTCAATTTCATAACCGATTCGAATCTCAGTCACGTTCTCAAACCGTCCAGAGTTGATGAGTGTCCCGAGTACTTCTTCTGCGTCAGCCAGCTGCGTCGTGCCGACTGTGATCAAGCGGTCAATCTCTAAGTGATGTCGTGTGATGGACCGGACTTGCGCCCCGTCGTTTTCCACACGCAATGTGGATAAGTCGATGGCGTCATTGTTGATAAACGCCTCACGTTGGCTAAAGACCGGGAATCCTTTCACATGAAAACGGAATACGGTCGTTTCAAAGCCTTTGTTCGCCGGTGTAATGGCATCGAAACGAAGCGAGAGTCCTTGATTCTCCGAAGACTCGTCGACCCATCCACCATGGAAATTCACGAATTCGACAATCGAATCCAATCCGAGTGCCGTTTCCCGCTCAGTGCTGTTTCGAGACAAGTTCCGATAGCGACTCGCGTTCAGCTTCGCGTCATATTCCGCCACACTGACACCGTTCGTCAATGCACCGACCGAACTCGCCGGGTCGACTTCCTGGACGTTCGGGTCGCCTGGGAAGAACGTGTCCCGCATCCAGTCGAGGCGCGCATCGATTTGAATCGACGATACGTCATATGCGAACAACTCATTCATCTCCGGTCCGACGATCGGGATATAGTTCACGCGTTCATCCGTATACGTCACTCGCTTCATCGTCCGACTCGAGTTTTTTAGGAATAGACTGTTCACGTCGCCGTTTCCGACCTTCGTCAACTTCCCTTCCCAAATCGATTGGTCACTCATGATCGTTCGGATGGTAAACGCATTGTCTTCCATGTAGATGAGCACACGTTGCGGAATCTTTCCAGACAGACTGTACGTGCCCGGCAGCATATAGCTGAGCGTATCCGCATAATAGGCTTCCGGTAAAATCAATTCGAGTCCTTCGTTGATATCCGTGTAAAAGCTCGGGATATTTTTTGCGGCGAGTGGTTTGAATTCACTCGCTTCAAACGTATCCCGAATGACCCGCATCAACTGCTTTGGGGTGTTCTTCGAAGCGAAGACGGCGTTGTTGTCATGAACGACCGCTTGAACCGGGATGACGACTTGATTCGCCCGGCGTTGGAGTGACTCGTCCACCGTCGTCAATTGCGTCTCCGATTGGACTGCCTGATAGGTGGGATGATAATCCCACAAAATGATGGTTTGAACAATCGACGTGACGATTAACGTGAGCAAAAGGAACGACTTCCACAGTTCTGGCTTTGCAATCGTAAACCGTTTCATCAATCATTCACCTCCACAATCGTATCGAACGGAATCGTGAAGTAAATCGTCGTGCCGCGGCCAAATTCACTCTCTGCCCAGATGTCTCCACCGTGAGCGGATACGACTTCTTTGGCAATCGATAGTCCGAGTCCGGTACCACCGATATTACGCGCCCGCGCCTTATCGACACGATAGAAGCGTTCGAAAATTTTCTTCAAGTTCGACTTCGGAATCCCGACCCCTTCATCCTTGATGCCGATGACGAGGCGTTTCGCCCGAAGCATCGTCCGGAACGTGATCGTACCGCCTTCCGGTGAGAACTTGATGGCGTTCGTAATGATGTTATCGATCACTTGGGTCATCTTATCCTGGTCGGCATGCACGTACACGCGACGTTTCATCAGCTTCCGACGGAATTGAATCGCGTCCCCTTTCGTCATCTCATGACGATCGATGATGTCGTTAAAGAACTGCACAAAGTCAAACTTCACTTTCTGCATCTTATATTCTTTACTGTCCATCTTCGAGAGTTGCAACAAGTCATTGACGAGGCGAATCATTCGCTCTGTCTCGTTTTGCGTCGTCTCTAAGAAGCGCGGCGCCAACTCATCATCCTGATAAGCCCCTTCCGCAAGGACCTCCAAATAACTACGCATCGTCGTGAGCGGCGTGCGCAACTCGTGACTGACGTTTGCGACGAATTCACGGCGATCTTGTTCAACTTGCTCTTGTTCGGTGACGTCATGCAAGACGACGATAAGACCTGTGATTGGTCCACTATGTTTTTGAATCGGTGAGAAATAGGCTCGAACGAGGAACAGTTCCTCATCCGTACTGAGGTCAATCAGTTTCGCCGGCATCGTCCCATCCTCAGGGATGACGATTTCCTCTTCGAACGCGAGAAGACTCTGCAAGTTCATGCCCATCGCCTCTTCTTCATCGACCCCGATCATGTCACGTGCCTGGTCGTTCATTAAGATGACCCGTAACGAACGATCGGTCGCAACCACACCGTCAGACATGTTCTCGAGGACACTCGTCAATCGACGGCGCTCTGCTTCTGTCGTCGCATTCGCTTCCATCAACTCGTCCGTCAATTCGTTAAACGCGTAGGCGAGTTGACCGACCTCATCATCCGAATACACTTTAACTTTTCGCGAGAAGTTCCCTTTTCGCATCTCGACGGCTTGCCGACGCATATCGGCAATCGGTCGTGTGATCGTTCGAGATAACAAGATACCGAGGAAGGATGTGATGATCAAGGCAATGACCGTCCCAGTTGCAAGGATTCGGATGACTTGTTCCATCTGGTTATAGATAGACTGCATCGATGCCTCGATATAGATCATGCCGATTGTGGTCCCGTCTACTTCTGACTTGACGGGAACGGCGACGACGCGCATCCGGTCATTCGAATCTTCATAGACGAGCGTCTCTTGGGCGCCGCCTGTCGCGAATGACTTCTGGATAAACGTACTTGCCGTCCGTTGTCCGACGAGACTTTGATTGTTCTGGTTCGAGGTCGCCCGTACGACACTGTTCGTATCAATGATTTGGACTTCTCGAATGTCGTCAGCTAGCGTCGTGCTCTCGGTAAAGTCAGACAGCAGCTGATCCAGTAACTGGTTCAACTGCTGGTCCGTGGTCGAGTCACTCTCGTTCGCGGCGATCCCCTCACTGACGTTATAGCTCAGTAGGTTCGCCCGGTCGACGAGTGACTGCGAGAAGTTGTTGATGTATTGCCGTTCCAAAGAACGCACAAAGTACACGCCGATGACTTGCATCGCAACGAGAATGAGCAGCGCATAGATGACGACGAGCTTCCACTGGATTGATTTAAAGAAGTTCGTCCGTTTCATCGTTTAATCTTCTTCTCCTGCCTTCAAATAATACCCGACCCCGCGACGCGTAATGATATACGTCGGTGTCGATGGGTTGTCCTCTACTTTTTCACGAAGGCGACGTACGGTAACATCCACGGTACGAACATCCCCGAAGTAATCATAGCCCCAAACCGTTTGGAGTAAATGCTCACGCGTCATCACTTGTCCGATGTTTTGCGCGAGGTAATGAATCAATTCGAACTCGCGATGCGTCAGCTCGATCTTCTCTTCCCGCTTCGTCACCATGTACGAATCCGGGTGAATCGTCAAGTCGCCGATCACGATATCGTTTGCGTTCGCCCCTTTTGCTTCAGGCGCAGGCGCCGTCGCATGACGTCGCATGTTCGCTTTGACGCGAGCCAACAACTCACGTGAGCTAAACGGTTTCGTGACGTAATCGTCCGCACCGAGCTCTAGTCCGAGCACTTTATCAATCTCTGAGTCTTTTGCCGTCAACATGATAATCGGCATATCATACTTCTTCCGTACCTCGCGGCATACTTCCATGCCGTCTTTGAGTGGAAGCATGATGTCGAGTAAGATGAGATCCGGTTGAATCTCTTCTACTTTCACGAGCGCTTCTTCGCCGTCATAGGCGACATGCACCTGGTAACCTTCTTTTTCAAGTTTAAACTTCAATATATCTGCGATTGGTTGTTCGTCATCTACCACTAAAATCGTACGATCCATTCAGTGAGTCCTCCTCTTATCATTAAACGTACATGCCTACATTGTAACTCTTTTTATACAGCTTAGAAAGCGTGGTCCATTTCCGTGGAAATGAAAAAGAGAGCCGCAATGGCTCTCCTTTCTTATGCTTCGTAAATGTCACGCAAGATGACCGTCTGCTCACGGGCCGGTCCGACCGAGAAGGTCAATAACTCAATACCCGTCAATTCTTCGATGCGACGCACGTAACGTTTCGCGTTTTCTGGAAGGTCGTCGAAGTTACGAACGCCCGTAATGTCTTCAGTCCAACCAGGAAGTTCTTCGTATACCGGTACACACTTCTCAAGTACGCGGAAGTTCGGAGGATATTCATCAAGATGCTTTCCTTCGTACTCATACGATGTACAAATCTTGAGTGTCTCAAGACCTGTCAATACATCGATTGAGTTGAGGCAAAGATCTGTGATCCCGCTGACACGACGTGAGTGACGAACGACGACCGAGTCGAACCAGCCGACACGACGTGGACGACCTGTTGTCGTTCCGTATTCTTTCCCGACTTCACGGATCGTATGACCGATCTCGTCATCGAGTTGTGTTGGGAAAGGACCGTCACCGACGCGTGACGTATATGCTTTACAAACACCGACAACGTGATGGATTTTTGATGGACCGATTCCGGCACCACTTGATACGCCACCTGATGCTGCGTTCGACGATGTGACGAACGGGTACGTTCCGTGGTCGATATCGAGCAGGACACCCTGTGCTCCTTCAAAGAGAACCTTCTTCTCTTCGTCGAGTGAATCGTTCAAGACGACAGATGTATCACACACGTATTTCGCAAACTGTTGGCCATACGCGTAGTACTCTTCGAAGATGTCATCAAATTCAACTGGATCGACCTCGTACATTTTCACGAACATGCGGTTTTTCAACTCGAGAACGGTCTTTAATTTTTCTGCGAACACTTCTTTGTCGAGAAGATCTGCGATACGAATCCCGATACGCGCCGCTTTGTCCATGTATGCTGGACCAATCCCTTTAAGTGTTGTCCCGACTTTCGCATCACCTTTCGCATCTTCTTCTAAACGATCTTGAAGCTGGTGATACGGTAAGATGATGTGCGCCCGATTCGAGATACGAAGGTTATCCGTGCTCACACCACGCTCATGTAAGTAAGCGAGTTCTGTCACGAGTGATTTCGGGTTGACGACCATTCCGTTCCCGATGACACACGTCTTATCCGAATAGAAGATACCCGACGGAATGAGGTGAAGTTTATATTTCGTATCATTGAAGACGATCGTATGACCAGCGTTGTCTCCCCCTTGATAACGCGCGACGACTTCGGCTTGTTTCGATAAGAAATCGGTGATTTTCCCTTTCCCTTCATCGCCCCACTGCGTTCCCACTACGACTACTGATGACATAATGAATCCTCCTTATTGATCAACGTTCTGTTCAAACCATCCGTAAGTGTACACTTGAAAAGCGAGAAAGTCAATCCAATACCGAACGTTTTATATAACATGTAACTATTCGTTCGTTATTTTACAAATCACCTATATAAAAAAAGACACCACCGACGTTACATCGGTGGTGCGAAGGCTTGTGTCTCCATATTGACGAACTTGTTGTACTCTTTCCGGAAGGAGAGCTTGACCGTACCGGTCGGACCGTTACGTTGTTTCGCAATGATGATTTCAATCGTATTGGCGTCTTCACTCTCTTTATCGTAATAGTCATCACGATAGAGGAAGGCAACAATATCGGCATCCTGCTCAATTGCTCCCGATTCACGGATATCCGACATCATCGGTCGCTTGTCTTGACGACTCTCTACCCCACGAGAGAGCTGTGACAAGGCGATAACAGGTACTTGAAGTTCACGCGCAATCGCTTTGAGCGTACGTGAAATTTCCGATACTTCCTGTTGTCGGTTCTCGCCCGGTTTGCCGTTCCCCACGATGAGCTGCAAGTAGTCAATCATAATCATCCCAAGACCGTGCTCTTGCTTCAAGCGACGACACTTCGCCCGAATCTCGTTGACACGAAGACCCGGCGTATCGTCGATGTAGATGCCTGCTTGTGAGAGTGAAGACATCGCAAGTGATAAGCGACCCCAATCTTCCGCTTCAAGGCGTCCGGTCCGGAGGCGCTGGGCATCGATATTTCCTTCCGCACACAACATACGCATGACGAGCTGTTCCGCCCCCATCTCTAAACTGAAGATGGCGACGTTCTCGCCCGTACGGACGGCAACGTTTTGCGAGATATTCAAGGCGAACGCGGTCTTCCCGACAGATGGACGAGCGGCCACGATAATCAAATCGTTTCGTTGGAAACCGGCCGTCATCTTATCTAAATCCGTGAACCCTGTGGCAATCCCGGTAATCTCACCGCTCGACTGATGCAGTTTTTCAATCGTCGAATAGGCATCCGATAGAACGGAACCAATCGGGTGGAAACTGGACTGCCCTTTCCGTTGCGATACTTTTAGAATGTTCCGCTCCGCGTCCGAGAGGACAGAATCGACCTCGTCCTGACGCTCATAACCATCTGAAACGATGTTCGTTGCCGTTCGAATCAGACGACGAAGTGCCGCTTTTTGATCGACGACATTCAAGTAATAGCCGATGTTCCCGATAGCCGGGACGGATTCAGCGACCTCCGCTAAATAGTTGAGACCGCCGATTTCGTCTAAAATACCTTGCGCCTGGAGCTCTGAACTGAGCGTGACCAAGTCGACAAGTTCGCCCCGGTCATTGATTTTTAACATCGCTTCAAAGATTCGTTGGTGGCTGACGCGATAAAAGTCGTCCGGGTCGACCCGCTCTGAGGCCGTGATCAACCGGTCCGAATCGAGGATGATCGCCCCTAAGACGGCTTGCTCCGCTTCCACGCTATGTGGTGGTGTATTGACTTGAATCGCATCACTCATCCGTCTCTACCTCACCTTCAAGCTTCTTGTACATGTACGTTCAACGTCGCAACGACGTCATGATGCAACTTCACTGGCACTTTCGTGAAACCGAGCGCCTTGATTGGGTGCTCGAGTTCAATTTTACGCTTATCAATCTTGTAGCCCATTGATTTGAGGGCATCCGCGATTTGTTTGCTTGTGACCGATCCGAACACGCGACCACCTTCACCGGCTTTTGTCGTGACGGCAATCGTCTCTTTTTCAAGTTTTTCCTTAAGTTGCTGCGCTTCTTTCAACTCTTCTTCTGCAGCCTCTTCAGCACGACGTTCTTTCGCCGCGAACGCTTTTAGGTTTCCAGGTGTCGCTTCAACCGCCAAGTTTTTCTTGAACAAGACGTTTTTGGCGTAAGCGTCTGCCACGTTCTTCACTTCTCCAGCTTTTCCTTGCCCTTTTACATCTACTTTCAAAATGACTTTCATTCTAATTCCTCTCCTTCAGTATCATCTGTCATATAATGATCAATTGCTTCTTTTAACAAGACGTTTGCTTGTTCGCGACTCATTTCGAGTTGTGTCGCTGCATTCGTCAAATGTCCGCCGCCATCGAGCATTTCCATGATGACTTGAACGTTGACGTCACCGAGTGACCTCGCACTGATCCCGGTTCGTCCATCCGGTAAAATCGCGATGACGAACGAGGCTTTGACGCCCTCCATGTTCAGCAACTGGTCTGCAGACTGAGCAATCAATACCTGGTGATGGGCCTCATCGTCAGAAGCGACCGCAATCGCCATGCCATCTGCGTAAATCTCGGTGTTTTTCAAAATTTGTGACTGTTCGATATAGGCATCAAGGTCTTGACGCATAAAGTGTTGCACGAGTACCGTGTCAGCCCCTTGAATACGTAAGTAGGACGCCGCATCAAACGTACGTGAACCTGTACGGAGCGTAAAGCCTTTCGTGTCGACCATGATTCCTGCAAGAAGTGACGTCGCCTCTAAAATCGAGAGCTTGCGACTTCCCGCCTGATACTCAATCAACTCCGTGACGAGCTCACACGTCGACGATGCATAAGGTTCCATGTACACAAGAACCGGATCCTCGATAAATTCTTCACCACGTCGGTGATGGTCAATCACGACAACACGCTCCGCTCGATACAGGATGTCTTTTGAAATGACAAGTGAAGGACGATGCGTGTCGACGACGACGAGAAGCGTCTGTTCATCGATGAGCGGTTGTGCTTCATATTCGGTTAAGAACTGGCTGTATAACGAGTCATCGTTTTCTACCTCTTGAACGAGACGTTGAATGCCGATGCTCGTCTCACCTGACGGCACAACCACGTACGCCTCACGTCCGACAAACTCAGCCAATTTCATAATCCCGATCGAAGCCCCGAGCGAGTCCATATCTGGGTTTTTATGTCCCATGACGAGGACACGGCTCGATTCGCGAATCAAATCACGCATCGAGTTCGAGATGACACGTGCACGGACGCGCGTCCGTTTTTCCGTCGGGTTTGTCTTCCCTCCAAAGAAACGAACTTTTCCGTTATGACGTTTGACGACTGCCTGGTCACCACCGCGACCAAGTCCAAGGTCTAGACTCGACTGCGATAAGTTACCGAGTTCCGTCAATGTCGTTTCTCCACATCCAACCCCAATCGATAACGTCAACGGAATCCTTTGTTCCTTCGTTGCATCACGCACTTCATCCAAAATGGAAAAGCGATTGTTCTCAAGTTCGGATAACGTCCGCTCATTCATCACGAGGAAAAAGCGGTCTGCTGCCGTACGGCGCATATAGATGTGATGCCGCTGCGCCCATTGGTTGAGAAGCACCGTCACACGACGATTTACTTCACTTCGCACTTGCTCATCCACCGCGGTCGACATCTCATCATAGTTATCTAGATACAAAATACCAATGACCGTCTGCGCTTGAGCGTACTTTTGTTCAATCTCAGCTTCTTCGGTCATATCGAACAAATAAAGGGTTTGATGTATTTGGTTGTAATAGACACGGTAGACGCGGTCACCCACTTCAATCGTGGCTTCATCCTCTTCCTCTTCAATCAATTCATCGAATGCGGAATGGAGCGCATCAAGCGGTACACCAATCGCCATATCAAGTTCAAAGATCAATCGCGATTGTTCGTTATACCAACTGATTCGTCGGTCTTGATCGAAGACTAAGATCCCAATCGGCATCGTCGTCAACGCTTCTTTTCCGACCTCTTCGATTTGATGAGAGAGTGAAAGGACATACTGTTCCCAATTTTTACGTTCCCGTCGCATCGTCACTTGCTGATAGATGAAAAAGATCAGCGTGCCCATAAACAGGGTGATTGCCGCCACAATGCTGTAGAACGCCAATCCTAACGAGACAAGAAATCCAACCACATATGGAATCATGTGCCGCGCGTATTGGTTCTTCACGGATGTTATTGCTTCACCACTGTGCATGTATGCCTCCTAAAATGAGTAATGTTCACCCATGGAATCGTAAAGGTTTCTGCTCTATCATACCATATTCGTCGGTTTCACTTACACACTTACAAACGAGGTAAAATACAAAAAAACGACTTATCCAAAAGGATAAGCCGTTCGTCAAACATTACTCTGCAACGTATGGAAGCAAAGCCATTTGACGTGAGCGCTTGATAGCGACAGTAAGTGGACGTTGGTATTTCGCTGAAGTACCAGTCACACGACGTGGAAGAATTTTACCACGCTCCGAAACGAAGCGTTTGAGCAATTCTACGTCTTTATAATCGATATGAGTGATGTTGTTCGACGTAAAGAAACATACTTTACGACGACGACGACCTCCTGGACGACGTGCCATGTGAAGACCTCCTTTATAAGTTAGTTTTTATTGTCAACAATGATTAGAATGGCAAATCATCATCTGACAAGTCGATTTTGCCGCCACCCGAGAACGGATCTGCGTCAAAACCTTTATTCGAATTCGAGGACTGAGATGAAGTCGAAGCAGCTCCTGCGCCCCATCCTGATCCACTTGATTCACCACCACCGAAGACATCTCCAGATGGTGCTTGCTCACGTTGCCCTGCGGCTCCGCGTGGTTCAAGGAAGCGTACGCTGTCGGCGACTACTTCTGCCCGGTAACGACGTTGGCCATCTTGTCCTTCGTAACTACTGATTTGAAGGCGACCGTCAACGCCGGCCATGCTGCCCTTTTTCAAGTATTGTGCTACGTTCTCTGCTTGTTTGCGCCAAACGACACAATCAATAAAGTCCGTCTCGCGCTTCCCATCTTGTCCAGCGAATGGACGATCGCAAGCGAGAGTAAGGCGTGTTACGGCGATTCCGCTCTGCGTGTAACGCATTTCCGGATCGCGAGTCAATCGACCAACTAACACAACTCGGTTAATCATCTCCAAGCTCCCCTTTCACGATACGAGGCGTTAAGGATTAACGCTCGTCTTTTGTTGTCATTTGACGGACAACGTCGTCAGAGATCTTCATGAGACGCTCTGTTTCTTGGATCGCTTTAGGTTCAGCAACGATGTTAAGAAGAACGTAGTGTCCTTCGCGCATCTTGTTGATTTCATAAGCGAAACGACGTTTACCCATGTCTGTTGTTTTTTCAACAGTACCACCGTTTTCAGTGATGACGTTGTTGAAGCGCTCGATCAAAGCTTTCTTCGCTTCCTCATCAACTGATGGACGGATAATGTAAAGAAGTTCGTATTTACGCATTATCTTTCACCTCCTCTTGGACTAACGGCTCCTACCGGTTTGTAGGAGCAAGGAGCAAACAATTGTTTTACTCACGTCATAATATACTATCAAACTTCCTTGACTTTTACAACACGTTTCAGCAAATCAACTTATACGTTGAAGCGGAATGTGACAACGTCGCCGTCTTGGAAGACATATTCTTTACCTTCCGAGCGAAGTTTCCCTTGTTCTTTCACTGTCGTCATGTTGCCAGCTGCCGAAAGATCTTCATACGCGACAACTTCAGCACGAATGAATCCACGTTCGAAATCAGAGTGAATGACACCGGCACATTGTGGGGCTTTCATCCCTTGTTTGAACGTCCAAGCGCGAACTTCTTTTTCACCTGCCGTGAAGTATGTCGCAAGACCAAGTGTCGAATACGCAGCACGAATCAATTGATCGAGTCCTGACTCTTCGATACCGAGATCTTGCAAGAATTCGAGGCGCTCTTCCGGTTCGAGCTCTGAAATTTCTTCTTCGATACGTGCACAGATGACGATGACTTTTGCCCCTTCTGTTGCCGCATGGTCACGGACCGCTTGTACGTACTCGTTTGAGTCCGCGTCCGCCACTTCGTCTTCACTCACGTTCGCCACATAAAGCATCGGCTTCATCGTCAACAATTGGAAGTGTTTCACGATGGCGAGTTGGTCGTCCGTTAATTCAGCGACACGTGCCGGGCGCTCCGACTCAAGAACGTCACGTACGATTTCAAGTGCTTCAAGCTCTTGTACCGCTCCTTTATCTTTTGCTTTTACCATTTTTTGAACGCGAGCGATTCGTTTATCGACTTGTTCAAGGTCGGCTAAGATCAATTCAAGGTTGATCGTCGTAATGTCGTCAATCGGTGAGACGCGTCCCGCGACGTGCGTGATGTTCTCATCTTCAAAGCAACGAACGACTTGGCAAATTGCATCGACTTCGCGGATGTTCGCCAAGAACTTGTTTCCGAGTCCTTCACCTTTTGATGCACCTTTGACGATTCCAGCGATATCTGTAAATTCAAACGCTGTTGGCACCGTCTTTTTCGGTTTGACGAGTTCCGTCAATCGATCAAGACGTGCATCTGGTACTTCAACGACTCCGACGTTCGGGTCGATTGTCGCGAACGGATAGTTAGCCGCTTCGACTCCTGCTTGTGTAATCGCATTAAACAAAGTCGATTTCCCGACGTTTGGTAATCCGACAATTCCTGCTGTTAATCCCACTAGTAGTTCCTCCTCATCCGGTGTTTCCCGGGAAATGTTAAGCCGTCTGTGGAGTGGGTACCTTCAGTACACCACACCGTCACATCCTTCACAATTATAGATAGTCCACGATTAAACCGCAACTCACGTTCATAACCTAAAGAAAAACGCCGCTTATTCTGCGGCGTTCCCTTGCTCAAGCACTTTCTTGAATCGCTTATCAAAGTCACGGCGTTGCATGAGTACACTTGCTCCGCAGCCTTGACATTTGATGCGAATGTCCATCCCTACACGTGTGATTTGCCAGCGGTTCGTTTTGCAGGCATGTGGTTTTTTCATTTCCACAACATCGTTCAACGCATAAGTTTTACTGTGCATTTTCTGCTTCTCCTCCTTTAGGAGTTGGGTTCGGTGGCAACATGACCGTGCGTGGGTATGGAATTTCAATACCACGTTGGTCGAATCCTGCCTTCAATTCTTTATGCAAAATTCGTCCAGCTGCGAAATGTTGAGTCGGTGGTACTTCTGCCATCAAGCGATAGACGACTTCCGAAGCCCCGAGTGACTGTACTCCTGCGAGTGTGATTGGTTCGATGAAGAGGTCGTGATACTTCGCCTCGACTTCTTTCGCAATCTCTTTAATCGCCGACTCGACATGTTCCATGTCCTCTTCGTAGGCGACACCGACATCGACAACCGCCACACTATTTTCTAGTGAGTAGTTCGTCACTTGCATAATCTGTCCGTTCGGAATGATAGAAACTTGTCCGTTCAATCCTTTTAGTTTCGTGGTGCGAATGCCGACCTCGATGACGACTCCTTCGACCTGTTGATTCAAACTGACATAATCCCCATTTTTATATTGGTTTTCAAAGATGATGAACGCGCCTGTAATGACGTCCTTCACTAAACTTTGCGCACCGAACGAGATGGCAAGACCTGCTACCCCGGCTGATGCGATTAAACCGGCGATATTGACGCCGAATTGTCCGAGCACTGTCAGGACCATAATCAACCCGATCACATAACGAATCGTGTTTTGTGCGAGTTTCAAAAGTGTCTCATTTTGACGCTGAGCGACAATATCGTGTTCTTTTATTTTTCGAATCGTAAATACGCGCTCCACCATCGTCGTCAAAATTCTTGTTGCGATATATAAACCAAGGATGATGAGCGCCACACCAGTGAGCTTGATTCCTAAACCAATCCACATGTCTGTATCTTTAAAGTACTCCACGAATTGGTTCACGCTATCCAATGTTTCGTCTGCCACCGTGCTTAAATCTTTTTCTGTATTTTGCGAAGCCATCTTTTCACCTCAAAAGTCGTAGATTCTAAATCATCAAAACATATTTCGCGACTTTTCTCAAACGCCGCATTCGGAAGTTTAGAAGTTTTCCACTTTTGGGAATGGGTTAATACGAGATCAATCCCCTAACTGCAACTAGGAATAGGCAGCTCAGAAGAGAGGATGAGATTCATGCCGTTTCGCTTAAAACCTCATAAACCATACTCTTTCTTCATTGAACACACTGAGCGGAGTGGATCCAGATTACTTGCGGACCAGCTTCATGAACAGTTGGTCAATGAAACACATCGCCCCATCGTCCTTGTTTGCATCGGTTCAGATCGTTCGACCGGTGATTCACTCGGCCCCCTCGTCGGAACGTTTTTAGAAGAACGTCGCATCCGCAACCTACACGTATACGGTACGTTAACGAAACCCGTACACGCGCTCAATTTAGTGGAGACGTTACATGAGATTCAAACCCGCTTCCATCAACCGCTCATCATTGCCATCGATGCCTGTCTCGGACGTTTGTCGAGCGTCGGCTACGTCTTCTTTTCAGAAGGACCACTCGCCCCGGGTGCAGGCGTCCAAAAAGAACTCCCTGCCGTCGGTGCTTATAATATCAAAGCCGTCGTGAACGTCAGTGGCTTTATGGAAATGATGATTCTTCAAAATACACGACTCCATCTCGTCTATGAACTCGCACGCTTCATCACGGAAGGATTCGTCGATTTCGATTCACGCATCGGACGCCTTCATCACGAAGAGGCTGCGATCACTAGACTTCGTCAGTCACGAGACGAGTCAAAGTCTTGAGGCGACAACAATGTAAGGAGTTGTTCTAAATCGTCTTGTGAGAAGTATTTTAGTTCTAAAACTCCTCCCTTTCGACGAGGACGAATCGACACATCCATTTGAAGACGCTCTGCAAGCACTGCTTCGACCGCTTCGATATCTGCGTTCGATTGCTTCAGCGTCTTTTTTGCTGTGCGCTCTTTTTGTAAGTAACGCTCAAGTCTGCGAACTGTCCAATGCTCGGCAATCACACGCTTCGCGATTTGCTCCATCGCTTGTTCTGATTTCATGCCTGTAATCGCCCGTGCATGACCCATCGTCAAATCGCCGACCATGACCGCGTGCTGAACCGCGCTCGGTAGACGAAGCAGACGCAAACTGTTCGTCACATGACTTCTGCTTTTCCCGACCCGGTCTGCCAATTGTTGTTGAGTCAGGTCGAGTGTCTGCATCAATTGTTCATAGGCGACGGCTTCTTCGATGGCGTTCAAGTCGGCACGCTGAATGTTTTCAATCAAGGCCAACTCCATGACGCGATCCGAGTCTGCCGTGACGACTAGAGCGGGAATGTCTTCTTTCCCGGCAAGTTTTGCCGCTTGGAATCGTCTTTCCCCAGCGATGATTTCATAATAGCCGGTCGCTTTTCGTACGACAATCGGCTGCAGAACGCCATACCGTTCAATCGACTGGCGCAACTCTTCTAGTTTCTCCACCTCAAATTGTTTCCGGGGTTGGTTCGGGTTTGGGCGAATGAATTTTAATGCTAATCGTTCCATCTACAAACCTCCTTCATCGTATGAAAAAGCACGGACTCATTTTTGAGGCCGCGCTTTCGGGATGCGAATTCGAATTTCAACAAATTCCTCTTCGTCTACTTCTTCAGTTTGGACATCAATCCCTGTTTTCCCAATCAAATCGATTGAGTCACGAATCGTATTGATGGCGATTCGAGTATCGCGCGCAAAACTTTTCGTCCGGCGACGTTGTTTTTTCGGTTTACGCTTTTCTTCTTCAATCGGCGTTGTCAAAAAGGCGACTCGTTCTTCCGTCTCTTTAACATTGTAATCCTGTTCCAATACTTCCACGAGCACTTGGAGCTGTAATCCCTCTTCTTTTAACGGTAACAGCGCACGTGCGTGTCGTTCGTTGATGCGACGATCGCGAAGTGACTGTTTCACGTCTTCAGGCAACTTCAACAGTCGTAACTTATTCGCAATCGTAGACTGGCTCTTCCCTAAACTCTTCGCTAACGCATCCTGCGTCAAGCCGTTCAAGGCGAGTAAACGGTCGTATGCTTCCGCCTCTTCGATCGGACTCAACTGTTCCCGTTGCAAGTTTTCAATCAAGGCGAGCGCAGCCGTCGTATCATCATCCATATCGCGAACGATTGCTGGAATCGCTGACCAGCCGAGCGATTTCACGGCACGGAAACGACGCTCTCCGGCGATGATTTCATAGCAGTCCCCATCTGCCTTACGAACCACGATCGGTTGAAGCAGTCCGTGTTCCGAAATCGTCGTTGCCAACTCTTCAATTTTAGCCGGTTCGAATACTTTACGCGGTTGATATCGGTTCGGACGCAATCGTGACAACGAGAGCTCCTGTACCGTGTCATCCGCTCGAACTTCTGCAATCTGCGTCACGGCAACTTCGTCTTTTCGATTCACACCGAACAATTTCGCAAATCTATTCTTCAACGTCGGGCACCCCTTTTATGTAAAAAAATAAGCAGACTCCACCACTGGAATCTGCTTTTGTTTCACGTGAAACGACATCATCAGATAAGTGGCTCTTTCGCCGGTGTCCCCGCCTTACGCGGATATTTCCCGGGCGTTTTTCGTAGTTTATCTACAACTACGATATTACGCTCACTCATCTCTCCTGGCAATAGGAACTGGTGTGTCGCTTTTTCTTTCCCGCCAAGGACAGCCAAAGCATTTTGGGCGTCTTTCATCTCATCAGATACTTTCGCCGCTTTCAGCGCGACAAAGTTTCCGCCTACTTTTGCGAGTGGCAAGCAGTACTCAGCCAACACTGTCATGCGGGCTACCGCACGTGCTGTGACGACATCAAACTGTTCGCGGAATTTTTTGTTCTTCCCAAACTCTTCGGCACGTCCATGATGGAACGCGACACCTTCAAGTCCAAGGGCGAGCGCCAACTCATTCAAGAACGTGATGCGTTTGTTCAATGAATCGATGATCGTGACATGTAAGTGCGGGAATAAAATCTTGAGAGGGAGACTCGGGAATCCGGCACCCGCTCCGACATCACATACCGTTTCGACTTTCGTGAAATCGAAATGGAACGCTGCGCTAAGCGAATCGTAAAAGTGCTTCAAATACACTTCCTCTTTGTCCGTGATGGCCGTCAAGTTCATTTTTTCGTTCCATTCAACGAGCATCTCGAAATAGCGCTTGAACTGAGCGAGTTGTGTCTCGTTCAGTTCAAACCCTTTCGCCCGTAACGCTTCAATAAATTGAGATTCGTTCATCGTTTCACTCCACCGTCGCATATTGTCCTTGTTCGATATAGACGAGCAAGATTGACACGTCTGCAGGGTTTACACCTGAGATTCGTGATGCTTGTCCGATCGAAAGTGGACGAACTTGTTTTAATTTTTGTTTCGCTTCTGTCGCAAGACCGCCGATTGCATCGTAATCCAAGTTTTCTGGGATTCGTTTTGCTTCCATGCGACGCATCTTCTCGACTTGTTCGAGTTGTTTTGAGATATAACCTTCATACTTCACTTGAATCTCGACTTGTTCTTTCACTTCGAACGATAACTCGTCCGCAGATGGCACGGCCGTCATGAGCGCCTCATACGTCACTTCTGGACGCTTCAACAAAATGTTCGCATGTGTCGCTTCTTTCAGCGGTTGTGCACCGACCGATTCAAGCATCGCGTTCACTTCAGGCGTCGGTTTGACGACAAGTGATGCGAGTCGCTTCACTTCTTTTTCAATCGCTTCACGCTTCTCATTGAGATGTGCATGGCGTTCTTCTGAAAGTAAGCCGATCTCATGCCCGATGTCGCTGAGACGTAAATCTGCATTGTCATGACGCAACAAGAGGCGATACTCAGCACGCGATGTGAGGAGACGATATGGTTCGTTCGTTCCTTTCGTCACCAAGTCATCGATTAAGACACCGATATATGCTTGAGAGCGATCAAGGATGACAGGGTCTTTACCGAGCACTTTGCATGCGGCGTTGATTCCCGCCATGATTCCTTGTCCGGCTGCTTCTTCGTAGCCGCTCGTCCCGTTGATTTGCCCTGCTGTAAAGAGTCCTGGAACTGCCTTTGTTTCAAGCGTCGGCCAAAGTTGCGTCGGTACGACCGCATCGTACTCAATCGCATAACCTGGACGCATCATTTCTGACTTTTCAAGACCTGGAATCGTCCGAAGCATCTGATGTTGAACGTCTTCTGGCATACTCGTCGAGAAACCTTGAACGTATACTTCTTCCGTGTCGCGACCTTCTGGTTCTAAGAAGATCTGGTGACGCGGCTTGTCATTGAAACGGACGACTTTATCTTCAATCGATGGACAGTAACGTGGTCCTGTTCCTTTGATTGCACCTGAATACATTGGTGAACGGTGTAAGTTCTCATCAATCAATTGATGCGTACGTTCACTCGTATACGTGAGCCAGCAAGGGATTTGTTCAATTGGATTCAAGTCAGTCGACGTGTACGAGAAGAATGATGGATTCTCGTCTCCAGGCTGAATCTCAGTCTTCGAGTAATCGATCGTTTTCCCATCGATTCGTGGCGGTGTCCCTGTTTTGAATCGAACTAAATCGAGGCCGAGTTCTTCTAAATGTTTTGAAAGCTCGACTGATGGCATTTGGTTGTTTGGACCACTTTCGTATGCCAATTCACCGATGATGATTTGACCACGCATGAACGTTCCCGTCGTTACGATGACTGCTTTCGCGCGATATTCTGAACCCGTGTTCGTTACCACCCCACGCACTTCTCCGTCTTCGATGAGCAATCGTTCAACAAGTGCCTGACGAAGCAATAGATTCGGCTCGTCTTCTAGCACTTTCTTCATGTGATTTTGATATTGGAATTTGTCCGCCTGTGCACGTAGCGCACGTACCGCTGGACCTTTCGACGTATTGAGCATCTTCATTTGGATGTATGTCGCATCAATCGCACGACCCATTTCTCCACCGAGTGCATCGATTTCACGTACGACGATCCCTTTCGCCGGTCCGCCGATCGACGGGTTGCAATACATGAACCCGACCATATCAGGGTTCATCGTCAGCATCGCTGTTTTGGCACCCATCCGAGCCGATGCGAGTGCCGCTTCAATCCCTGCGTGTCCGGCCCCGATGACGATTACGTCATATTCGCCTGCCGTATAAGCCATATTTGTTCCTCCTTATTATTTCCCAAGACAAAACTGTGAAAAGAGCTGATCAATCAAGCTCTCTTGAACGGTATCTCCATTGATTTCACCGAGCGTATCCCACGCCCGACGTAAATCGATTTGGACCATATCGATTGGCATATTCATGACAGCACTACCGAGCGCCTCATCAATTTGACCAATCGTTCGTTTGATTAACTGAATGTGTCGAGCGTTTGAGATATATGTCATATCTTGCGATTCGACGCCTTTTGCAAAGAAGAGGTTCGCAATCGCCGCTTCAAGTGCATCGATCCCCTCATCTAGTAAGAGCGACGTCGCCACGATTGGACGGCCTGCCGCTAGTTTCTCTAGCTTAGAAGAATCCATGTTTTGTGGCAAGTCTGTCTTGTTGATGATGATGATGGCATTCATCCCTTTGACGGCCTCAAACAACGCCTCATCTTCGACAGTCAGCCCCTCATGTCCGTTTAAGACGAGAAGGACCAAGTCCGCCGCTTCTAACGCCTTCCTCGATTTTTCCACGCCGATGCGTTCAACGATATCCTCTGTCTCGCGAATACCGGCGGTGTCCACCAACTTGAGCGGAACACCTTTCACGTTGACATATTCCTCGATCGTGTCACGTGTCGTCCCCGCAATCTCAGTGACAATCGCTTTCGTCTCCTGCACGAGCGTATTCATGAGTGAGGATTTTCCGACGTTCGGTCGCCCGATGATCGCCGTCGCCAAACCTTCGCGCAAGATTTTCCCTTGTCGCGCCGTCTCGAGTAATTGCTCCAAGATTCGTTTGACTTCGCCCGCCTTCTCTTCGACGATCGCTTGTGTCATCTCTTCGGCGTCATACTCCGGATAGTCAATATTGACCTCGACTGCCGCAATCGTCTCAAGCAGTTGTTGACGCAATTCGCGAACGAGTCGTGACAAACGTCCTTCCATTTGAGACATGGCCACGTTCATCGCCCGATCCGTTTTCGCACGAATCAAGTCCATGACCGCTTCGGCCTGTGATAAATCGATGCGGCCATTTAAAAAGGCGCGTTTCGTGAACTCGCCCGGTTCTGCTAAGCGGATGTCGGGTTGGTCGAGAATGAGTTCTAGCACACGATTCACCGCCACGACGCCTCCGTGACAATTGATTTCGACGACGTCTTCTCGTGTAAACGTCTTTGGTGCTCGCATGACACTGACCATGACTTCATCTACGACTTCGCCCGTATCAGGACGTTTTAATGTTCCATAATGAATGGTATGTGAATCGACCGTTGTTAAGTCTTTTCCAGAAAACACATTGTTCACCGTTTCGACCGCCAAATCGCCTGATAATCGGACGATTCCAATGGCACCTTCACCCATCGGCGTCGAAATCGCTGTAATCGTGTCAAACTCTAGCATCTTTCTCCCTCCAAACCTAAACCATCTTCTTCTATCATATGCATAACGAACCTACTATACACGATATTCGACTTGAACGAAAGAGTTCACCCGCCGATGAAGTCATTGCAGTTCCTATCATTATTTTCGTACAATAAAGGAATATATTGACAGAGACGAGAGGGATGAACATGAAGCAACAGGAAGCGATTCAACTCATTACGGAACGATTAAAACAGGATGAGGCAGTTCAAGCAATTTTTTTGAAAGGCTCTTTCGGCAGGGGAGAAGCCGATGAGCATTCAGATATCGATCTTTATGTCATGGTGCACCCCGATCAAGAAGAATCGTTTCTATCAAGACGACTCGATCACCTTCGTGCGTATCGACCTGTTCTGTTGAAAGACGACATCTTCATTGTCGCCCCACAACTCATCGTCGTATTCGACGATCTTCTTCACATGGACTTATTCACCGTCACTAAAGACACCTTGAACCATCAGGACTCAATGCAGATTCTCTACGACCCGCATCATCTCCTGATAGCGCATGAAAGCTCGTTACAGATTGAGGAAAAGACGACAAGTGACCATGCCTTCGACACCGTTTGGTTCTTTTTCCAATATACGAAATCAAGAAATCGCGGTAACGACATTTGGGCAGCCGAAATGCTTCGTCAAGGAATGGTCCATTTTGCATATGTGTTAGCCGCTCACCATACACCGGATCGGGCTTCCCTCGGTTTAAAGGATATGACGCAGCGACAAGAAATCGACCTACATCCAATTTATAATCAATTGACTCCAACGAATCATGAAAAAGCCGCCCGACTCTATATCGAGCGACTTAAAGAAGAACACCCTTTCTTCCAATCCTTATCCGGCTACAATGTGTTCGGATCGTTTATGGAACAGTTGCTTCAACGAGAAACAAACCGCCCTTGAAAGAGGACGGTTTGTTTTTTAGTAACGTGCTTGTCGTTTCGTCGAACGAATCGTGAAATAGAGGAACAATTCTAGAATTGCAATGGCGATGAGGATTCCACCGAAAAGCTGGAATAGGACAAGTAGGCTACTGAACGGATTCGTCAGCATGAGAATCCCGACACCAATCCACAGTAGACTGCCAATCAAAAACCAGAGCCATCGCCCTGCCATCGATTGACGGTAACCGAGCGCCTGAATGAGGCGAATGATTCCTCCAAATAAAAACAGCGCCCCGATTAAAATCGGGAGTAGACTAGCCAGCGTCTCGGCGAAGAAAAAGACGACCGCTGCCAAAATCAAATAGATGAGACCCATAAAGAAAGCCGGCGGTAATCCGCCTTGTCGTCTGCGAACTCCCTGAAAGATCATCCATATGCCCATGATCGCCAAGTATCCGGCAATCACGTACACCATGACATCAAAGAAAAATCGAGGGTACAGTAGAATAAGAACACCGAGCACAAAGTAAAGGATGGCTTGCCATAACGTCGAACGTTCTACACGATGAATAAATGCCTCCATGTTTCCACACCTCCATTTACCCGTTTCTTTCATTATTCCCGTCTTCTCAACATACAATCCCACAAAAAAAGCTGAGTGTCAGAAGACACCCAGCCTAACGATTATTTACGTTTTTTCTTTTTGTTTTTCTTCTCTTCTTCAGCAAGCGCTGCACGCTCTGCTTCTTTCGCAGCGATTTTCGCTTCTGCTGCAACCTTCATCTTCTCACGCATCGGAAGCATGATTGCCATCGTGACGATGATTGAGATGATATAACCGACTACCCAGTACAATGAGAGCGCGGCTGGAAGGTTGATTGACATGATGAAGATCATGACCGGGAAGATGTAAAGCATCATCTTCAATTGTGGGTTCTGTTCTTGACCCGCCATTGAGATTTTTTGTTGAACGAACGTCAAAATTGCCGCTAAAATCGGCAAGATGAACGTCGGGTCCGGAGCACCGAGGTCGAACCATAAGAAGTCCGCTTCGAAAATCTCAGGAGTACGACGAATCGCATCATAGAACGCGAAGAGAATCGGCATTTGAATCAAGATTGGCAAACAACCTGCGAGCGGGTTGATTTGGTATTCTTGATAAAGTTTCATCATCTCTTCTTGGAGTTTACGTTGTGTTTCTTGGTCTTTTGAGCTGTACTTCTCACGAAGCTTCAACATTTCCGGTTGCAAGACTTGCATCGCACCCATACTCTTCGTCTGCTTGATCATGAGCGGGAGAATCAACAAACGAACAATGATTGTCGCGATGATGATTGAAATCCCATATTGCCATGGGCCACCCACTAAATAAGCAACTTCCTTCAAGAGCCATGCGAGCGGCCATACAAAGTACTTCGCCCAGAAACCTTCTGTGTCAGCCGTGATTGGTTCGGCTTGGATGGTAGACGGATCCACACAGCCTGCCATCAGCATAATGACCGCAGTCATGGCAGCGAGTAATCCTAATTTTAGCTTTTTGCTCATAGTTCCTCCTACGCTTTCTTTATCAATTCTTTTTTAACGCACACGTCGATCGGGCAATCTTATAAGACTCTGATTATATGAGAGAACAAATTCAGATTGTCATGGTCACCGGCTTTGTTTTTGCCAAACCTTCGCTCGTTTGAATACGTGTTTCAAACTCTCGGTCACTTCCGACTGCGTCAATGCGGTCGCAGGCTTCCGGGCGATGATCACATAATCATTCGGTGCAACGTTCGGTTCAAGCAAGCGAAGCGACTCACGCATCAATCGTTTCATGCGGTTTCGTTCTACAGCATTTCCAAGCTTTTTGCTGACAGAAAGACCCACTCTGAAATGCGTTTGATCCGCTTTGAGCGTGTAGACGACAAACTGACGATTGGCCACGGAGCGTCCTTCGCGAAACACCGCTTGGAACTCTTCATTCTTTTGCAGGCGGTATTCTTTTTTCAAAATTCTCACTCCATCCTTCGCTTCAAAAATCGTCAACTAACATCATATCATATCCGCATCATTTGAACGAGGGAGAATCCATGAAATGCTACGTTTCTGTGACAAACTAAAAAATTGCCCGAGGAAAGGATCCCCGGGCAATCTTCATTCGAAATTATACAGTCAAGGCTTTACGGCCTTTACGACGACGAGCAGCAAGAATGTTGCGACCGTTTTTAGTCGCCATGCGTGCACGGAATCCGTGAACTTTCTTACGCTTACGGTTGTTAGGGTTGAAAGTTGGTTTCATGGTTACAGCACCTCCTCAAGATTAACGCTCTATTAGCAAGTTATATTTTCATTTAAGGCAGTCTTTAAGATTATATAAATCGAATCAACAATTGTCAATGTATTTTCGAACGGTTTTCGAATCGGGTCGATTACGTGATCGAGAGGCATCATTTGGGATCGTTCAACTTTGTCTAGAACGGCTTGTATGGAACCAGATTGATACGAAACCTTTACGTATTTCTTAAACGGTCTTTATAAATAGCGATGTTGAGCCATTTTATCCACATATTCACGAAGTTATCCACATTTATATGTGAATAACTCTTCTTTTTTCATGTCTAAATTCTTTATTTTTTCATTTTCTTCTTTTACAAAAACTTTCTCTCAATTCACTTCCTCCTCTTTTGTGCATAACTTTTTCAATCGCCTTTCTATCCAAACACCTTTATCCACAACATATCCACAGTTTATCCACAAAACACACAGCATGTGGATAAGTGGGTGTGGATACTTTTCTTTATCTGTGGATAAATACCGAAAAGCATTGCCACGTCTATTTTATTTTGCTAAACTGAATGTGCACAAACTTGTGGATGAACAATTCGTGATTCCTAGATATACACAGGCTGTGGATAAGTGTTATCCCCATAATGAACACCATGTGGATAACTTTATCCACAGTTTTTGTTCTCTGGGGATAACCCTAGTTTCTACTATAGAATAGTGTATGTGTATATCGTGTGAATAAGTTTTACCAAACATGTGAGTAAAGGAGGTCTTTCATTGAAGAATGCTCGCGAGATTTGGAGAAACGTTTTATCTGTGATTGAAGAAGAGGAACGAACTCCAAAAGCTAGTTTTGACATGTGGTTGAAATCAACCGAAGGGATATCACTGATGGGAACGACACTCGTTGTGTCGGCGCCGGCCAGTTTTATCGTTACGTGGTTAGAGCGACAGTACTTGTCACTTTTACAAGATACGGTCGAAGAAATCACAAACAATAAGCTCGAAATTCATTTTATTGAAGAATCTCAAGCACACAAGTATGCTCCAGCGGATGGATCGTCACAAGAATCCATTGCCGTGACGGAAACAAGGGAACAGCCTTTACCATTACCTTCAAAAGAGGAAGGGGATCTCGGACAGCTGAATGACAAATATATCTTCGAGACGTTTGTCATCGGATCGGGGAACCGATTTGCCCACGCCGCATCACTCGCTGTTGCTGAAGCGCCAGCCCGTGCATATAACCCGCTATTCATTTACGGGGGAGTCGGACTCGGGAAAACGCATTTGATGCATGCGATTGGTCATTACGTAAAAGGACAAAAACCAGGAGCTCGGATTGCGTATGTCTCTTCTGAAAAGTTTACGAATGAATTCATCAACTCCATTCGAGACAATAAAACAGGCGAGTTCCGTAATCGCTATCGGAACATCGATGTGTTGCTGATTGATGATATTCAGTTCTTAGCAGGAAAAGAACAAACGCAGGAAGAGTTTTTCCACACTTTCAATGCGCTACACAATGATCAGAAACAAATCGTCATTTCAAGCGACCGACCACCAAAAGAAATTCCGACGTTAGAAGATCGCCTACGTTCGCGTTTCGAATGGGGACTCATTACGGATATCACACCACCTGACCTCGAGACACGAATTGCGATTCTCCGTAAAAAGGCGACTGCTGAAGGTCTCGATATCTCAAACGAGGTCATGCTTTATATTGCGAATCAAATCGATACGAACATTCGTGAGCTAGAAGGGGCGTTGACACGCGTTGTCGCTTACGCAAAACTAGTTGGGCGACCGATTGACCCAGACGTAGCAGCAGAAGCGCTTCATAACATCATGCCGGTTCAGGAAGCGAAGAAGATCGTCATTCGTGACATTCAAGAAATCGTCGGTCAACACTTCAACATTCAAGTAGAAGAGTTGAACTCGAAAAAACGCACAAAAACGTTGGCATTCCCACGTCAAATCGCGATGTACCTATCTCGTGAGATGACGGAGAGTTCATTACCGAAAATCGGGGAAGAGTTTGGAGGGCGTGATCATACGACTGTGATTCATGCACATGAGAAAATTAGCACGCTTCTGAAAAATGATGTGGAAATGCAAGAGACGATTCAAACGTTGAAAAAAGCACTGTCTAACTGATGACAGATTCTCTGTGGATATCCTGTGGATAAACCACCTTAGTTATCCACAAGTTATTCACAGGCGAAATGGCTTCATACGTATGCTTCAGGGGACTTATCCCCAGTATCCACAGCCCTTATTACTATTATGACTTAATTAATACTATTATTATCATTAGTAAATGACTCATTTCACCTTAGGAGGAATTATCCACATGCATTTAACGATTCAACGAGATGTATTCATGCAAGCCGTACAAGATGTATCAAAAGCTGTGGCTTCACGAACGACTATTCCAATTTTGACAGGCTTAAAGCTTGAAGCTCATGCGGACGGTTTAACACTGACAGGAAGTGACACTGAAATTTCGATTGAACGTTTGATCCCAATCGAAGAAGGTGGAATCGAACTCATTCAAATTCAACGTGCCGGAAGTGTCGTATTAAATGCGCGCTTTTTAGGAGAAATCGTGAAGAAATTGCCGACAAACGAAGTCACACTCGAAGTGTCACCAAACTTCATGACACGAATTGAGTCTGGCCAGGCAGAATTCCATTTGAACGGTCTCGATCCGGACGAATATCCTCGCCTCCCAGAACTTGCGAGCGACCGTCGTTTCTATCTACCAGCGGATCTTTTAAAAACCATCATCCGTCAGACGAGTTTCGCAGTTTCCTCACAAGAGACACGCCCAGTTTTAACAGGAGTCAACTTCTCTGCTGAGAAAGGTTTCCTCACATGTGTAGCAACGGACAGCCACCGCTTGGCGCTTCGTCGTGCTCGTTTTGAGACAGACAACGACTTGACGTTCCAAAATGTCGTCGTTCCTGGTCGTTCGCTCAACGAACTCGCTAAATTGCTCGATCGTGAAGAGTTACCAATCGAAATCGTGCTAACAGACCAGCAAATCTTGTTCCGTATGAAAAATATCTCATTCTTCTCTCGTTTGTTAGACGGAGCGTACCCAGACACGTCACGCCTCATTCCGGAAGAATATCGTACAGCGGTGCGCATGAATGCGAAAGAATTCTTACAAGCCATTGATCGTGCATCACTCTTAGCACGTGCTGATCGGAACAACGTCATTAAATTTGTCGCGGAAGATACGACAGCAGTCGAAGTATCTTCACATTCGCCTGAAGTCGGTAAAGTGTCTGAGCGTGTCAGCATCTTATCGCTTGAAGGGGAGGAATTGAAAATCTCCTTCAACTCTAAGTTTGTAATGGATGCGCTTCGTGCGCTCGATGCATCTGAAATCGAAATCCAGTTCACGGGTTCGATGCGACCGTTCATTCTACGACCGGTTGAGCAAGATAGCGTTCTTCAACTGATTTTACCAGTCCGCACATCGTAAGCAGCGGATAGGGATGATGAGGTGTCTGACCTTGTCATCCCTCTTTTTGCCTTATTCGACGATTTTCGATAAACTAATATGTATGGCGATTTTTTCAGATCAGCATGTGAGAAAGGAAGTGACGACATGGAAAAAGTGTCGATTACAACCGAGTATGTAACGCTCGGACAATTTTTAAAATTAGCAGACATCATCTCAAGTGGGGGACAAGCAAAGTTCTTTTTAGAAGATGTCATGATCAAAGTGAACGGTGAGCAGGACCAACGCCGTGGTCGTAAATTGAGAGATGGAGATACAATCGAGGTCGAAGGCTTCGGGGAATATCAAATCGAGGGAAACTGACGTGCATTTAAAGTCGATCCGATTGCAAAATTATCGCAACTACGAAACCCTCGAGCTAGATTTCTCAGAACAGACGAATGTTCTAATTGGTGAGAATGCCCAAGGAAAAACGAATCTTCTCGAATCGATTTACGTACTTGCGCTCGCAAAATCGCATCGGACGACACAAGACCGAGAATTGATCGGTTGGGAAGCTGATGCCGCAAGTATCGAAGGACGGATTCATAAACGCACCGGCGAATCGGTGCAGAGTCTCTCATTTTCTCCTAAAGGAAAAAAAGCAAAGCTCAATCATTTAGAACAACGTCGTCTCAGTGACTATGTCGGCGCATTTAACGTCGTCTTGTTCGCCCCTGAAGACTTAGCCATCGTCAAAGGCAGTCCACAAGGGAGACGGCGATTTTTAGATATGGAAATCGGTCAGGTCAGTCCCGTGTACTTACATGAGCTCAATCAATATTTGAAGACGTTAAAACAGCGAAACGCCTTGTTGAAGCAGTTATCCACAAAGGGTGGGGACGAGACGTTACTCGAAGTATTGACGGACCAATTGATTGAACTCGCCGTGAAGATTGTGATGAGACGCTATCATTTCATCGATCAACTCGAAAAATGGGCCAATCCGATTCATTCTGGGATCACACGTGAGTTAGAGACACTGACGATTCAATACGTTTCTGACACGTTCCAAAAAGAACGTTTCTCAAAAGAACAGATGTTTGAAACGTATCGTCAAAAGTTTGATAAAATAAGAGAGAACGAACGAAGAAGAGGTGTGACCTTATTTGGTCCGCATCGTGACGATTTTGAATTGTACGTAAACGATCGAAACGTTCAAACGTTCGGTTCACAAGGTCAGCAACGAACGGCGGCCTTGTCATTGAAGCTAGCTGAAATTGAATTGATTCATGAAGAAGTGGGCGAATATCCTCTTTTGTTATTAGACGATGTGTTATCTGAACTTGACGATCATCGCCAAACCCATCTACTCGATACGATGGGACGAAAAGTACAAACGATTTTGACGACAACAAACATTGATGGAATCGCACATGAAACCATTCAACAAGCCAAAGTGTTTCACGTGAAACAAGGCGAAGTCGAAACAGAATCCGTGTAATCGTGGTAAGAAGGAACACCAAATCATGTATAGTAGGTGAAAATAACCGATGAGTAATGAAAACGAAAAAGAATTGCAAGCGTATGGCGCCGATCAGATTCAAGTTCTTGAAGGCTTAGAGGCTGTACGTAAACGTCCAGGGATGTATATCGGTTCCACAAGCTCTCGCGGTCTCCACCACTTAGTATGGGAGATTGTCGATAACTCAATCGATGAGGCGCTTGCAGGTTATTGTGACACGATCACAGTGACGGTTGAGCCAGGAAACTCCATCGTTGTCGAAGATAACGGACGTGGGATTCCAGTAGACGTTCAAAAGAAAACAGGTCGACCTGCCGTTGAAGTTATTTTCACGGTATTGCACGCCGGCGGTAAATTCGGCGGTGGCGGATACAAAGTTTCAGGTGGTTTGCACGGTGTAGGGGCGTCGGTTGTCAACGCACTATCGACAAAACTTGAAGTGTTCGTCCGTCGCGACGGCAACGTGTATTATCAATCGTTCAAACGTGGCGTGCCACAAGGCGAACTTGAAATCGTCGGAACGACAGATACGACAGGAACGACTGTCCGCTTCTTCCCGGACGGCGATATCTTCCAAGAAACGCTCGAGTATGACTTTGATTTGCTAGCAACACGTCTTCGCGAGCTCGCTTTCTTAAACAAAGGGCTACGGATTGTCGCAAAAGATGATCGTAGCGATGAGACGATTGAACGTAATTATCACTACGAGGGCGGAATTAAGTCTTACGTCGAGCACTTGAACCGTTCGAAGGCATCGATTCATGAAGAGCCTGTGTATGTGCACGGAACGAAAGATGGAATTGAGGTAGAGATTGCCCTTCAGTACAACGAAGGTTTCGCAAGTAATATCTACTCATTCACGAACAACATCCCGACACATGAAGGTGGGACGCACGAGACTGGATTTAAGACAGCACTCACACGTTCAATCAATGATTATGCGAAGCGATTCGGATTGATGAAAGAGGCCGACGGAAGTCTTTCTGGGGATGATGTCCGTGAAGGATTGACGGCGATCGTTTCCGTCAAACACCCGGCACCTCAGTTTGAAGGACAGACGAAGACGAAACTTGGAAATGCCGATGCTCGTACGGCGACAGATACGTTATTCAGTGACACGTTCGAACAATTCTTGCTCGAGAATCCATCAGTCGGTCGTCTTATTGTCGACAAAGGATTGATGGCAGCACGCGCACGTCTTGCTGCAAAACGCGCACGCGAGATGACACGTCGTAAAGGTATTCTCGAAGTCAGTTCATTACCAGGGAAATTGGCTGACTGTTCGTCGAAAGACGCTTCGAAATCTGAACTATACATCGTTGAGGGTGACTCAGCGGGTGGTTCGGCGAAATCTGGTCGTGACCGTCACTTCCAAGCAATCTTGCCGATTCGAGGGAAAATCATCAACGTCGAGAAAGCACGTCTTGATAAGATTTTAGCCAACCAAGAAGTCCGGACCATTATCACGGCTCTCGGAACAGGAATTGCGGATGAGTTTGATTTATCAAAAGCGCGTTACCATAAACTGATCATCATGACCGATGCCGATGTCGATGGAGCGCACATTCGTACGCTGTTATTGACGTTCTTCTATCGTTACATGCGACCACTCGTGGAAAGTGGATACGTCTATATCGCGCAACCACCGCTCTATGGTGTGAAACACGGTAAAGAAACGATCTATGTTCAAAACGAGCGAGAGCTACAAGCTACACTTGCACAACTTCCTGAAAATGCACGTTATAGCGTTCAACGTTACAAAGGTCTTGGGGAGATGGATCCTGAACAGTTATGGAATACGACGATGAACCCGGAAACGCGTTCGATGCTTCGCGTCGATCTTCAAGATGCGATTGAAGCAGATGAGATTTTTGAAACGCTCATGGGTGACAACGTCGAACCACGCCGTGACTTTATTCAATCTCACGCCCATTACGTGAAGAACCTCGATATTTAATAAGAAGGGTAGGCAATAACGAATGGCAGAACAAGAAAATATCAAGGATATAAATATTAGCCAAGAGATGCGAACGTCGTTCATGGACTATGCGATGAGCGTCATCGTATCACGTGCCCTTCCGGACGTGCGAGATGGTTTGAAGCCGGTTCACCGTCGTATTTTGTATGCGATGAACGAGCTCGGAATTCGTGCGGACAAGCCACATAAGAAATCGGCGCGTGTCGTCGGGGACGTGATCGGTAAGTATCACCCACACGGTGACTCTGCCGTCTACGAAACGATGGTTCGTATGGCTCAAGATTTCAGTTATCGTTACGAACTAGTCGACGGTCACGGGAACTTCGGTTCAGTCGATGGCGACTCGGCCGCTGCGATGCGTTATACCGAGGCACGTATGTCTAAGATTGCGATGGAACTCGTACGAGACATTGGCAAAAACACAATCGATTACCAACCAAACTTCGATGGTGAAGAGAAAGAGCCGGTCGTTCTTCCGGCGCGTTTCCCGAACTTCCTTGTCAACGGAACGAGCGGGATTGCGGTCGGGATGGCAACGAACGTTCCTCCGCATAACTTGAATGAAGTCATCGATGGGGTGTTGGCTCTTACTCATAACCCAGACATCACGATTGCTGAATTGATGCAACACATCCCAGGCCCTGACTTCCCGACAGCGGGAGAGATTTTGGGACGCAGCGGGATTCGTCGTGCCTATGAAACGGGACGTGGATCGATTACGATGCGTGCGAAAGCCGAAATCGAAACGTTGAAAAACGGTCGTGAACGGATCCTCGTTCATGAAATCCCATATCAAGTCAACAAGGCACGTCTCGTTGAGAAAATTGCCGATTTGGTACGTGATAAAAAAATCGAAGGAATCACAGACTTGCGTGATGAATCCGACCGTAACGGGATGCGGGTCGTCATCGAAGTTCGTCGGGATGCGAATGCGAGTGTCATCTTGAACAACTTGTATAAGCAAACGCCGATGCAGACGACGTTCGGAGTGAACATGCTTGCCCTCGTAGGCGGTCGCCCGAAAACGTTGAACATCAAACAAGCCATCTATTACTACATCGAACACCAAAAAGAAGTCGTACGTCGTCGTACACAATTCGATTTGGATAAAGCGGAAGCGCGTGCCCACATCTTAGAGGGTCTTCGTGTTGCCCTTGATCACTTGGATGAAGTTATCGCCATCATTCGTAGCACACGTACTGGTGACGAGGCGCGTGAGAAGTTGATTGCTCGCTTTGGACTTTCTACTGAGCAAACGCAAGCGATTTTAGATATGCGTCTCCAACGATTGACTGGTTTGGAGCGCGAGAAAATCGAAGGCGAATACCGTGAAGTGAAAGCGTTGATCGAGGAACTTCGTGCGATTCTTGGTGATGAGGAGTTGCTTCTCGACATCATTCGTAACGAGTTGCTTGAAATCAAAGAGCGGTATGGTGATGCACGTCGTACGGTGATTCGTACAGACATCGTTGAACTTGAGGACGAAGATTTAATCCCGGTTCGTGACATGATGATCACGTTAACGAGCGAAGGTTACATCAAGTCAATCCCATCCGATTCATACCGCGCACAGCGTCGGGGTGGACGTGGGAAACAAGGTATGGGAACGAACGATGAAGACTTCGTACTTCGTTTGCTATCAGCATCGACACACGATACGATTCTCTTCTTTACGAACTTCGGTCGTGTCTTCCGTCTTAAAGGATATGAAATTCCTGAGATGAGTCGTACCGCAAAAGGAATGCCGATCATTAACTTGCTTCAAATTGATAAAGGTGAAAAAGTTGAAACGATGATTCCTGTCGATTTCAACAGTTACCTGGCAAACCAAACGGTGGCAGAAGATGCGCAGAATGAATCGGAAGAAGAAGTGGCAGATGAGCAATTGTCTCTTGTCTTCATTACAAAAGAAGGTTTGATTAAGCGTTCACCACTCTCGGCATACGCTCGAATCAACAAAAACGGTCTTCGGGCCATCAGCTTGAATGAAACAGATGAGCTCGTCACCGTCCGCCTTGCGAAGAGCGATGATGAAATGTTGATTGTCACTCGCCAAGGAATGTCGATTCGTTTCCCTCTCGAAGGAGAAGTTCGATCGATGGGACGTACGGCACGTGGTGTTCGTGCAATTCGTTTGAAGAAAGACGATGATTTAGTCGTCTCAATGGAAATCGTTCGCACAACGCAAGACGTCTTGATTATCACTGAAAAAGGATTCGGGAAACGTACGGCTATGGAGCAGTTCCGTACACAAGGTCGTGGCGGTTCCGGAATCATTGGAATTAAGACAGATCGTGGAACAGTCGTGGGTATGCGTGTCGTTGATGAAGATGATGACATCATGTTGATGACTGAGCACGGCGTTGCGATTCGAATCGATTCGCAAACCATCTCTCAGATGGGTCGAAGCACACGTGGTGTGAAAGTGATGAACATTGAAGATGGCGATCGTCTAGCGACTATCGCAAAATTGAAAAAAGATGAGTTAGAAGAGGAATCAGCAGTCGATTTGGAGAATGGGTTTGAGGTAGAAGCACCTGAAGCCGACGAATCGTCTGATGTGAATGAGTAAGACGAGAGGTCGAACGGTGTTTCCGTTCGACCTTTTTCATATATAGGAGGGATTCGCGTGCGTTTGAACTTATCCGCTGTACATGTTGGTATGACGTTATTGTCACCCGTTTCTTCCTTAGAGGCAGGAATTCATTTAACAAATGAACATCTACGTTTGCTCCGTTTCTTAAAGATTGAAGCAATTGATGTTGCACCTGTTGAACAATTCATCTTCACTTCTATAGAAGAAAAGCTTCTTTGCGAACAGGTTCTACAATATGAGAAACATTATAATCAGTGGGAAGAGCGAATCGCCCCGAATCCTTACGAAGGTTTAGAATTCATTCATCAACTATTTCGTCAGGAACTCCCGCTTTCAGCAGTCGTTCATTTTTTTACGCATCAACCTTTGCGAAAAAACCATGTCATCTACCATGCGATTTATCGAGCACTCGTCGCACGCGCCTTATCGAAATATCGAGGGGATGAGCACCAACTTCAATTTGATTACGGAATTGCTTCTTATTTCGCTGATGCAAGTTACGCTAAAATTCGAAAATGGTCTCATATGCGTTATTTCACAAAAATGGAACGGGAGCTACTATACCAACACCCACTCGTCTCGGCAGCGATGCTTCCAAGTACCCAAACGCTACGAGGGCGTGTCTATCAATTGATCACAGAGCATCACGAACGTCTAGATGGATCCGGTTTTCCAAAACGTCTAACCGAGCGGGAGTTGAATCCCGCGTCTCCTCTATTTATTGTCGCTGATCGATTCTGTCAGTTAACCGCACCTCGAACGTTTCGAAAACCACTTTCGCCAGAAGAAGCATACTTCTATATGTGGCAGAATAAAGCCTATGACGAGGAGGCCTTGTCGCTTCTCGCTACGTTGCTCGGATTTTATGAAATCGGTCGAACCGTTTTATTGAGTAGCGGAGTGCGGGGAAAGATTCACGCCTATACGAATCGTATTGAGCGACCTATTGTTATAGAAGATACGGATGAGACTGAATATGATTTATCACGTTTGGCTGAAGTGAAAATTGTATCATTTCAATAAGAAGAGACTGGCGATTCCTCTCATCAAAAATGATAGGAATCGTCTTTATTTATTCTTTTTTAAAAAACTTTATTTTTATAGTTGACGAATATAAAGTCAGATGCTATTATAAATGAGTCGCTAAGAGCGGCAGACGAACTTTGAAAACTGAACGATGAGGCAAAAATAAGTTTTACAATTTTTGAATGAAGCGCAAGCTTCGTCAATTTAAGAGCTATATCAAATTCTTTGGAGAGTTTGATCCTGGCTCA
>NZ_JAIVAC010000003.1 GCF_020171655.1 Exiguobacterium aestuarii
TCCAAAGAATTTGATATAGCTCTTAAATTGACGAAGCTTGCGCTTCATTCAAAAATTGTAAAACTTATTTTTGCCTCATCGTTCAGTTTTCAAAGTTCGTCTGTCGCTCTTGGCGACTTCATTAATCTATCACGTTTCAATTGTTTTCGTCAACAACTTTTTTCACAAATTGTTTTTCTGAAATAATCTTTTGCCGTGACAACGTTTATAACTATAATCTCTATTTACCACTTCGTCAATACAAAAAACAATAAAATTAAAAAAAAGATTTACTCTTCGCTGATAAGACGAAAAGTAAACCTTGATCACCTGTTTCATTTAAGACGAACGTAACCCGTCTTTTCGACCAACACCTGTCCATCCTCGCTACCTAACCATTTTAGAAAAGCATCATATTGTTCTGCTTTTTCTTCCGTAGTGACTGCGTAGAATTCAGAGGTCAGCGGATAAGATCCGTCTTGAATCGTTTTAACAGTTGGTTCGATTCCTTCTATACGAAGTAACTTGATTTTATGATCATTCACCATTTCTGTCGCATAGTATCGGAATGAGAATCCAATCGCATTTTTATGATTTCGATACGATGAGGCTTGTTGAATGATTCCACCCATTCCTTCAGGGACATCTTCAACCGGTGCTTCCATCAACTTCCGTTCACCCATCATCTTTTGCAACGCTGTTTGACTACCGCTATCCTCTGGTCGTTGGAAAGCACGAATGGTTTCGGAGTCGCCACCGACCTCTTTCCAATTGCGAATGTCACCCGCATAAATTCCACGGACTTGTTCCATCGTCAAAGATTCGACCGGATTATCTTCATGAACGAAGAAAACAAATGCTTCTCTACCAACAGGTGTCATATGTAGAGATACGTCCTTTTGCTTGGCGACTTGCAACTGACGATCGGACGGACCCGCGACAAAAATCAAGTCCGTTTGATTGTTCATCAATCGACTGTATGCTTCTGGCGTTGTTGTCGAGACGACTTTACTCACTTGATCATTATACGGGTCATATGTTCCGGAGTTTGGATACACCGCTTCGACGAATGAAGCATACATCGGGTAAAGGGCTGTCGCACCATCCAATCGTGGCACGCCGTTCACGAATGAAACGGATGTTGGATGATTCAATTTCGCCAATCGATCTGAGTTCGTAAACGGCTGATAGTCAACCAACTCTACACCACGCTCTTCAATTTTTAAATGATCTTGATACATGTAGTACCCTTTGACAGAAGCGAATACAAGAACACCTGATAAAACTCCCCAACCGAGGACCCGTTTCACTTTATGGTTCGTTAAAGGAGAAAAATCGTAAAGCCCCATACATACAATCAACAGAGCCGCCATATACCAAATCGTCCAAAGAATGGGGCGTCCTTGTGTAATCGGGTCCCCCATCGTAAAAAGAGCGACAACGACGGAAATCACAAACGTGACAAATAGAATGAAAATCGTTCCGATGCTAAACTTCAAAAATTTCATGCGACATATCGTCTCCTCATCATGCTTACATAAGGGAAATTAGGCAATCTCATAAAGTACCGCCTCTACTCCAACTCCCTTTGTCGGTCTCGTGACCGTACGAACATATCCTTTTCTCACTAAAAATCCGATGATACTTCCGAGGTCGACACGAAGCTCATTTAAGTTTGGATGATCCATCAATTCAGAGAACGTCCAAGCCCCATCTTTCTCTTGCATCGTCTGAAGTAACAATAGTGTGCCGGGCAACACTTTTGATTGAATCAAATGTTCCATTCCAATCACGACAAGATGGATTCGTTGTTCAAGTGTCTCTTGTCCCCCGACAAGTTCTTCGTGCAGCTTATAAATTTCCAGATCGATTGCTCGGACTTGTTCCCACAAAACAATTTCAGGATGAATTCCAGCCTCTAGAATCGAAAGTCGCGCCAAGTGTGTGAGCGCATGGTGAATCTGGGTAAAGGCGTCTTGGAATTCGCCTTCTAAAAATAAGTAGCGACCATCTTCAAAACGACGCAATAGTTTCGCAAACGAAAGCGACAGTTGAAGACGTTGTTCTCGATTCGTCAAATTACGATTTCGTTGTCGCAATTCTAAGATGTATTCATTCCGTTCAAATAGAACAATTCCGTCTTCAATCCAATGAATCGCGCGTCGGTTTTCATTTAAGACGATCCATCTGTCCATCATCGAGTCACTAACGACGTGCAAGACGATTCTTTCTTGACCGACCTGATAATGTTTTACCGTCCAAAATGGATCCGGTCTCGCTTCAATGACAATGAGCAGACGGTCCGATTGATCCGTCAACGGATCACGTGCTCGTTTTTTCTTCACTTCAATAATTCCAAGTGTTGTTTTTAATGCAGCATATTCTGAATAAATAGTGCGAGTCGCATATTCCATCGTCATCTGGACCCCTTCTCTCCCAATCGTAAGTTGACTATATATGACGATTGTCATTTTCGATACGAACAAGATTCGCCCTCTTTTCAAAAAACTCCTGCCGAAAAAGTGCAGGAACTTCTCACTCGTTTGAAGATGAGCTATGATAGAGACAGACTATTGGAGGGATTCACTTATGAAAAAACGGGGGAACAAAATCAACCGTGCACGTAATATAGCATTACTCCTGATTTTTGGCGGAATCGGTGTCATGTATCTTGGACTTCTCGCCAAATCCATTACTTGGCTCATGATTATTTTTATGCTTCTTGGATTTATCATGGTGCTGGCAAGCTCTGCCCTTTACTTCATCGTCGGGATGGCCTCGACAAAAGCAATCATCGTCACGTGTCCGAACTGTGAGAAAGAGACAAAAATGCTCGGGCGCGTCGACTTATGTATGCATTGTGATGAACCGCTCACAATTGACCGCTCACTTGAAGGTAAAGAGTTTGATGAAAAATATAACAAGCGTCAGTCGCAACAAACGGACTGATACAAAAAACCACATCCGAATATTCGGATGTGGTTTTTAATGTGTTTGTGATTGCTCAGATTGGCAGGACGGGCACGTTCCGTACACTTCAAGACGGTGACGATCGACTTTGAACCCCGTCAATTGAGATGCGACCGATTCAATTTCATCTAATACCGGATAGTTGAAGTCGACGACTTTCCCACACGTGTCACAAATGATGTGATAGTGTTTCGACGTCACAAAATCAAAGCGACTTGAGGCGTCCCCATAGTTCATCTCTTGAACGAGACCCACTTCTTTAAAGACGCGCAAGTTGTTATATACAGTGGCCACACTCATGTTTGGAAACCGTGCGGCAAGTGCCTTATAAATGTCATCCGCTGTCGGGTGACTGTGCTCCGTGACGAGGTACTCCAAAATGGCCTGGCGCTGAGGCGTCATTCTGACTCCATGTTCTCGGAGCGACTGAACAGCATGGTCAAGCATTTCGCTTCCCACGTCAATCCCTCATTTCTTCTATAAAATTCATGCGAAATAGTTTTGAACATTAACTTATTTCTTACATAGTAATCTTTATAAATAGTGTACTGATTTCTCAACTACTCGTCAAACACTGAGCTTATGCGGTTGACGGCTATGATACAATAAGTGCGAATTTGAATAAGGAGGCAATACATATGACTACTTCATCAAATCGTAAGTCATCCGATGCATTATACCAAGATGCACTCACTCACATCGTCGGAGGTGTCAACAGTCCATCCCGCTCATTTAAAGCGGTCGGTGGCGGCGCCCCTGTTTATATGGAACGCGGCGAAGGTGCCTATTTTTATGATGTAGACGGCAACCGTTACATCGATTATTTGGCGGCATACGGTCCAATCATTACGGGCCATGCCCACCCACACATTCATGAAGCGCTTATGAACGCTTCTTCAAAAGGTTTATTATACGGAACACCTCACCGTCTTGAAGTCGAGTTTGCCAAGAAACTAAAACAAGCCATTCCTTCTATGGATAAGGTACGATTCACCAACTCTGGAACAGAAGCCGTGATGACGACAGTTCGAGTCGCCCGTGCTTATACCGGTCGTGAACTCGTTGTGAAATTCAGCGGTTGCTACCACGGACATTCGGATCTCATGCTGATTGCAGCAGGTAGTGGTCCGGCAACACTCGGTTCTCCAGACTCAGCAGGTGTGACAAAAGCCACAGCTAAAGAAGTCATCACCGTCCCATTCAACGACGTCGAAGCGTATCGCGAGATGATGAAGGAATGGGGTGACCAGGTCGCATGTGTTCTCGTCGAGCCGATTGTCGGGAACTTCGGAATCGTAGAACCGAAGCCAGGTTTCCTCCAGGCTGTTAATGACATCACGCACGAACATGGCGCTCTCGTCATCTATGATGAAGTCATCACAGCATTCCGCTTCACATATGGAAGTGCCCAACAAGTATACGGAATCGAACCGGATATGACGGCACTTGGGAAGATTATTGGTGGTGGTCTACCAATCGGTGCTTATGGCGGAAAAGCCGAAATCATGGAGACGGTCGCACCACTCGGACCAGCGTATCAAGCCGGCACAATGGCAGGAAATCCGGCCTCGATGGCGACGGGAATCGCGTGTCTGGAAGTGCTCGAACAACCTGGCGTTTATGAGAAGTTAGACACGCTCGGTGCACGACTTGAGGCAGGGATCCGTGAAGCGGCAGAGAAACATGGCGTGACCATCACGCTCAACCGTTTGAAGGGAGCGCTCACGGTATACTTCACGGATGAAATCGTCACTGATTATGAGGGTGCTGAAAAATCGGACGGTGAAAAGTTCGGACGCTTCTTCAAGTTGATGCTTGAAAACGGCGTGAACTTGGCTCCATCGAAATATGAGGCATGGTTCCTCACAACAGAACATACGGAACAAGATATCGACAAAACAATCGAAGCGGTCAACCGCTCGTTTGCACAATTGTGAGAAAGAGATGCGTGAGCATCTCTTTTTTCTTTGTTTAAAAGGGGACATCTTTACCAAAAGTGTCTCTTTTTATTGAGCACCGTCCCCCATTACAGTAGAACCAAGGAGGTGCTCATAATATGAAATTTAAGAATTTTCCATTAAACGTCCGCTTGCGACTCGTTTGTGGATTTTGCATTCGAATCGTCGGCTCTGCCATTTTCCCATTCATGGCGCTCTACTTTTCAGAAGAACTTGGTAAAGTGCCCGCCGGAATCATCATGACGTCATTCGTGATCGTCGGCTACTTGACCGGCCTATTCGGTGGGTACTTCTCCGATCGGTTCAATCGGAAAGTTATCTTACAAATTGGTCAGGTGATTCAAATCATCTGTTTTCTTGGTATGACCGTCGCCATTCACCCATCGAACAACTGGGCACTCGTCGTCGCCATCCTTTACTTCGGGCATGCCGTGTCGAACGGATTGAACTATCCGGCACTCGAGGCGATTGTCATCGATTCGATGGAAGAGTCGAATCGAAAAGCCATCTATGTATATGACTATTGGCTCGTCAATTTGGCCATCGCAGGAGGCGTCATGCTTGGAGGTGCCTTTTATCGAGACCATCGCTTCGCTCTCTTCATCGGCATGACAATCGTTCTTACAATCACGACGATTGTACTTCAACGTTATTTGGTCGATACGTATACTGGGAACCGTTCGACTCCGTCAAATCCGATTCACGGGGTTATCGAAAACTATAAAATCGCGTTGCGCGATCGTCGTTGGATCACCTTCGTCCTCGGAAGTATGCTCGTCTTTTCGACCGAGTTTCATATGGCGAATTACATTGGTGTCCATTTAGCCGAGTCATTTGAAAGTCGACAAATTTTCGGAATACCATTTGACGGAGTACGCATGATGGCTTTTATGCAACTTGAAAACACGTTGCTCGTCGTCGCCATCACGTTCGCCGTCACCGCATTCGTCAAGCGGTTTAAAGAGAAAGCCGTCTTCTTCGTCGGATTATCGTTGTACGTGACGGCCTATGCTGCCATCACATCGATGAATTCCTTCATCGTTCTCGCTGCACTTGCAATCACCTTTACGATTGGTGAACTTCTCTACTCTCCGATTCGACAAGTGAAACAAGTCGATTTGCTCGACCCTGAGCGACGCGCTTCTTATCTTGCATTCGGCGGCCTGACGTTCCATGGTGCCAAACTCGTCGCGGCAGCCGGTATCGTCGTCGGTGCGTTCATCGGTCCTATCTTCATGAGCGGGTATATCTTTATCTTTGGTGCCCTCGGTGCTTACTTGTATTATGTATCGCTATATAAGATGCAACCCGCTCGCCAACTCGCGGCTTGACGTTTAACATGAAGACAAAACGGTAAAACAGTACGATGAAGGAGGCGAAGCACTTGCCTGCGATTGTGTTATTCGATGGAGACTGCAACTTTTGCGATGCCAGTGTCCAGTTCATTATTCGTCACGACCGACATGCCTCGATTTACTTTGCATCGCTCCAAAGCGAGGTCGGTCATTCGTATCGAGCACGACACCGAATCCCACAATCAGTCGACAGTATCGTCTACATTGAAGAAGGTGTCCCTTACTTGAAATCAGACGCAGCGATTCGGATTGCCGAGCACCTTGATGGCCGTTGGCGCCTGCTCCGGTTCATCCGATTCGTACCCAAATGGATTCGTGATCGCGGATATGATCTCTTCGCCAAACATCGGACACGTCTATTCGGGAAGAAGGAAGTGTGCACGCTCCCTTCCCCCGATGTGCGTAAACGATTTTTAGACCACTAAAAAAGTCGAGCCCTATACGGCCTCGACTTTTTCGTTATTCCACTACGGCTAAATCTTGAATCATATACAAATCATAATAGGCACCACGACGACGCATCAGTTCTTCGTGCGTTCCTGTCTCCATGATTTGTCCGTTCTCGACAACGACGATTTGATCGGCGTCGGTGATCGTCGACAAGCGATGGGCAACGATTAACGTCGTCCGCCCTTTCGTCAGACGAGCAAGCGAGTCTTGAATCATCGCTTCACTCTCTAAGTCGAGCGCACTCGTCGCCTCATCTAAAATCAAAATCGGAGGGTTCTTCAAGAACACACGCGCGATTGCAAGTCGTTGCTTTTGTCCCCCGGAGAGCTTGACACCTTTCTCCCCGACCGGTGTCGCATATCCGTCTTGCAGTTTCGAGATAAACTCATGGGCGTTAGCCGCCTTCGCCGCTGCGATGACTTCTTCGTCCGTCGCATCCGGATTCCCCATGCGGATGTTCATTGCGACCGATTCACTGAAGAGGACGGAGTCCTGCATAACCATTCCAATCTGGTCACGAAGCGCACGCAATTTGAAATCACGTACATCGACCCCGTCGATTTTGATACTTCCATCCGTCACGTCATAGAAGCGTGGAATCAGACTGACCAGTGTGGACTTTCCGCCACCGGACATCCCGACGAATGCTACGCGTTCCCCAGAACGAATTTGAAGGTTCACATCGTTCAATGCTCGTGTTCCGTCCTGCTCATATGAAAAGCTCACATGCTCAAGATCGATTTTACCCGCTGTCGACAGTGGGACGAATCCGTTCGGCTTCTCCTCGATATCATATGTCTCATCCAAGAATTCAAAAACACGGTCCATCGAAGCGACCGACTGCGTGAGTGTCGTCGCCGAGTTGACGAGACGCCCGAGCGGCGCATACAGACGGTCAATATAAGCAATGAATGCAACGAGCGTACCGAGCGTCACCTGTTCTTGAATAACGAGCCACGACGCCGTTGTGAAGATGAGGATTGGCGCGATATCAGTGATGGTGGACACGACGACATACGTTTTGGCGTTCCAACTCGTATGTTTAAGCGCCGCATTCAAGAACCCGCCGTTCTGTTGTTCGAACGCCTTGTTTTCATATGGCTCTAGCGCAAAACTCCGAATGACCGCCATCCCATTCACACGTTCTGTCAAATGTCCCTGAAGATCAGCGAGCGCTGCCGAGCGTTCACGCGTCAAACGACGCAATCGCCCGTAAAAATAACGGACCGCAAATGCATAGAACGGAAGTGGTAAGATGGCGATCAGTGTGAGTTGTGGATCAATCGTGTACATGATTCCAATAGCGATGAAAATCGTAATCATATCGAGCCAAATATTCATCAAGCCGGTGATGACGAAGTCTTTCGTCTGTTCCACGTCGTTGATGATCCGCGAAATGATTTGCCCCGTCTTATTGTTTGAATAAAAGCGAAGCGACAACTTCTGGACGTGATCGAACAGTCTGTTCCGTACATCGAACAAGACACGGGTCGCGGCCCACTGCGCCAAATATTGACGCAAGTATTCAATCGGCGGCTTGAGAACGAGAAAGACGAAGAAGACGATACTGAATAACCAGACAAGCGTCGTATAGTCCTGTCTCGGCGCATCATCACCTAAATAATTATCAATGACATATTTATAAAGTAACGGTAATCCGAGCGGAATCGAAAACTTTAAAATCCCGACGGAAATCGTTAGGGCAATTTGTTTTTTATATGGCTTAACAAATTGCAGATAACGTTTAATACTACCCATAGTTCCTCCTTCATTAAGAAAAAAAGCGGAGATGAGGAATCATCTCCGGTAACGTGCTTCGTATTCGCGATACCATTCATCGACGAATGTTGGGTTGAACGGCCCTTTCCGTCCTCGAATCCAGTTGATCAGTTCTTGCACGTTCTGCTTCAAGATTCGATCAATCGCTTTCGGATAATTCATCTCGCGACGATGCCGCTCATATTCATCTTCATCTAAAATCGTATACGACATATCCGGGAACACCTTGATGTCCAAATCGTAATCGATATATTTGATGGCACGTTCATCCCCATCAAATGTAGTCGGCGAACCTAGATTACAGTAGTAGTAAATCCCGTCTTCGCGAATCATACAGATGACATTGAACCAATACTCAGATGAAAAGTAGCAAATTGCCGGCTCACGCGTTCTCCATTGCCGACCGTCTGACTCACTGACCATGATGCGGTCGTTGAATCCGATCATATCCGTTTTTGACGACTGAAGGACGAGCGTTTCTTCCCAAACGCGATGCAAAGTTCCGTTGTGCTTGTAGCTCTGTATCTCGATTTTGCTACCTGCTTTGGGAAATAAGCTCATAAGCTCCTCCTTTCCGCTGTGATGCTATACAATTCTCATATTTAATTATAGCGACTTTCAGAACCAATGAAAAAGGAAATCTCTTATTTTCATGAATTTAGTGTTTTTTGGAAGGCCCGTGCCCGTTCCTGAAACATCGGACGAAGCACGAAATATTCGACGAGTATGTTCGGAACATAGCTATCGAACGTCACTTCGTCAATCATGACCGCCTTTCCGTCACGCGACTCGACTCGATGCACATGTGTGAACCGCTTGAACGGAAACGGCAGTGCCTTTCCTTGATCACAGAACGCCCGGTTTCCTGAAATCGTGATGGCACTATTCCAAGGCAATTCTATTGGACCGACCCCTATTAACAACTTCACTTCATTGCCTTCGACCGAGGCACCATCCCCCACTAGACGTACTTTAGGAAACTTTGTCAGCTTCGTCAAAAGCGAAGCATCCTGTAATAGATCCCATAGCGTATCAATCGTCGTATCGTATGTCGACTCTACATCAAATCGTCTCACTTTCACCACCTGCCAATCGTTCTAGTTTTTGTTGAGCCACAGAAACCGTCTTCACCTCGCGCTCTGAGGCGTCTAACCAGACGACATCATCGGTCGGGAGCGTATCGACTCGATATAAATCGATATACCAGACGATATGGGAGAAGACGTGTTTCACTTGCCCGAGATAAGTTCCGTTTACCTGTTCCCCCGTTCCTCGTTCTGTAAGCGGATATTGCCACATCCCAGCGAGTAGTCCTTTGTCCGGTCGTTGTTCATAGGCGACTTTCCCGTCTTTTTCGATGCATAGCGCGTCATACATTTCGACACGTGCCGCTCCTTTTTTCGTTTTGACCGGCAGCTCATCTTGTACGTGATGGGCATACGCATAACACGTATCTTGGACCGGACAGAGCGAGCACATCGGATTTTTCGGTGTACAGACCGTCGCCCCTAATTCCATGACGCCTTCATTAAAATCGGACGCATGAGTCGGGTCCATCAAACGACGAACGACTTGTTCAAAAAGTTTACGCGTCTTCGGTACAGCGATATCGTCATAAATCCCGAATTGTCGGGACATGACGCGCATGACGTTCCCATCGACCGCTGGTTCCGGTTGATTGTAAGCAATCGACAACACCGCTCCCGTTGTATAGGGTCCGACTCCCTTCAACTTTTCAAAACGTTCCTTCTCTTCGGGTACGATGCCATCATAAACAGAAGCGACTTCTTTGACCGCCTCGTGTAAGTTTCGAATGCGGGAGTAATAACCGAGCCCTTCCCAATATTTGACGACTTCGTCTGTTTCAGCAGAAGCGAGCGCCTCAAGTGTCGGGAAGCGTTCCATGAAACGGTTGTAATATGGGATGACCGTGTCGACCCGCGTCTGTTGTAACATGACCTCACTCACCCAGACGCGATATGGATTTTTCGCATGACGCCAAGGTAAATCACGCTTTTCACGATTGAACCACGTGACCAATCCCTCATTGAATTGATGAATATTATAATTTGTGAACAATTTATCAAGATTAAGCATTGTGTTTCCCCTCGTTTTAAAAATATTGTATGATTATTAAGAACAGATGACGTGATTTTGTATATATTGATGGAGGTGCTGAAGCACATTGGATACTGCGACACACATTGGTATGGGACTTGGTTTAAGTGCCATCGCGACGCTCAGCCCGGAAGTGTCAGGTGATGCACAGATGTTTCTGGCCATGACAGCGACGGCTCTCGTCGGCTCGCATGCCCCAGACTTCGACACCGTCTTTAAGTTAAAAGGAAATAGTACGTATTTACGCCAACATCGCGGTCGTTCACATGGAATCACCGCACTGCTTGCTTGGCCGATTATCGTCAGTGCCGTCATCGGTACGGTGCTTGGCGTCAATCCCGCCTCCCTATGGGTCATGGCACAAATCGCTGTGTTGTTACACGTCACGGTCGACTTGTTCAACGCTTACGGGACGCAAGCGCTACAGCCATTTTCGAAAAAATGGATCGGCTGGGGTGTCATCGGAACGTTTGATCCGTACTTGTTCTCTGCTTATTACGGTGCATATGCATTATGGATGATAACCGGTGCGACTGTCCCTATTTTTGCATTGCTCATTGCGCTTGTCATTAGTTACTATGCAATTCAGTTTAAATTGCGTAACCGTGCGCTCGCTACCGTGGCACGACACTTTGCCGGTGCACATGAACTATTTATCTCACCAGGAATCGGTTGGGATGATTGGCACGTTGCCGTCCGTTTCCGCGATGGTCTCGGAGCCGTGAAAGTGAAGAAAGGGAAAGTCATCGAGTGTGGTCGCTTCCGCGACAAACCGATGCCTGGAGAAGAAGATCTACATTTCGTCGAAGCTCGAAAAAATGCAGATTTACAAGCGTTCCTCGAGTTTTCAAAAATTCACACGTATACCGTGACACGCCATAACGGAATGATTGAATATCGTTTCACGAACTTACGTTATTTCTCAAAAAATATGTATCCGTTCGTCGCTGTCGTCATCGTAGACGAACAGTCAAACGAAGTATTATCTTCCTTTACTGGTTGGGTATTCAGTGAAGACAGCCTTCAGAAAAAACTAGTATACGAACAATAAAAAGTCGCTCAGATGAGCGACTTTTCTTATGCCTCGGCTTCAGTGAACTGCAGCTCAAACTCAAATTTGACTTTCTTATCGACGAGGACACCTCCCGCTTCGAGCGCTTGGTTCCATGTCAATCCATAATCTTCTCGGTTGAGAGAACCTTCCCCTGAGAAAGCGTGTTTCATGTTACCCCATGGATCTTTTGCACTTCCCTCATACTCGACTTCGAACGTTTCTTCCCGTGTCGTTCCTCGAATCGTCAAATCCCCTGTCAATTCAAACTCACCGCCGCCTTTCGAGCGGAATGATGTCGATTGAAACACGATACGTGGATATTCTTCTGCATTGAAGAAGTCTCCTGAACGGAGGTGATTGTCTCGATCCGAATTGTTTGTATCCACGGATGCTGCCTGAATCGTCACTTTTACGCTCGCATTTGCCAAGTCGTTCGGGTCTCCGTTCGCTTCGATATCAAACTCTTTAAATTCGCCTTTTACCTTTGAAATCATCATATGTTTAACGGTAAAGGTGATGGAACTGTGCGCCGGGTCAACTTGATATGTCTTCGCCATGTTAGTTCACTCCTTATAGGTAATTGAATGATGTACACAATGTACTGATTACCACAAATCTTGACTTCAAAACGTTTTTTCAAAAGATCGACAAATTATTGTCAAAAAATTTTGACTTTTATCACAACAAACCGTTACGATGAAAAAAGGGAGTCGTTCGCTTACTTAAAAATGTAAGCGCATACATAACTCCTCTATCTCGTATGAAAAGGGAGGAACGAACATGATTTATGAAGTACCGAACTCAGCAGGAACGAAAGTACAGTTTAAGGACCGTTACGAGAACTTTATTAACGGAAAGTGGACCGCACCGGCTGGTGGAGAATACTTTGAAAACACATCTCCTGTAAATGGGAAAGTATTATGTGAAGTCGCCCGCTCAACGAAAGAGGATATTGAACTCGCATTGGATGCTGCACATGCAGCAAAAGAGGATTGGGGCAAAACGTCCGTCGCGGAACGTTCTGTCATCTTGAATAAAATTGCTGATCGCATGGAAGAGAATCTCGAGATGCTCGCATATGCAGAAACATGGGAGAATGGTAAAGCAGTTCGGGAAACGCTCAATGCCGACCTTCCGCTCGCGATTGATCACTTCCGTTACTTCGCCGGTGTGATTCGTTCACAGGAAGGCGGAATCAGTGAACTCGACAACGATACAGTCGCCTATCACTTCCATGAACCGCTCGGTGTCGTCGCTCAAATCATTCCGTGGAACTTCCCAATCTTGATGGCGGTATGGAAACTTGCTCCGGCACTCGCAGCTGGAAACTGTGTCGTCTTAAAACCAGCCGAACAAACACCTTCTTCGATCATGGTCCTCATGGAACTCATTGAAGACTTATTGCCACCAGGTGTCGTCAACATCGTAAACGGTTTCGGTCTTGAGGCAGGTAAACCGCTCGCATCGAGTGACCGTGTCGATAAAGTCGCCTTCACAGGAGAAACGACGACGGGACGCTTAATCATGCAGTACGCTTCACAAAACATCATCCCGGTCACACTCGAGCTCGGTGGAAAATCTCCAAACATCTTCTTCGCAGATATCATGGAAGCCGATGATGATTTCTTCGATAAAGCGATTGAAGGTCTCGTCATGTTCGCCTTGAATCAAGGGGAAGTATGTACGTGTCCGTCTCGTGCATTAATTCAAGAATCCATCTATGACAAGTTCATGGAACGCGTGCTTGAGCGCGTCAAAGCGATTAAACTTGGCAATCCGCTCGATTCAGACGTTATGATGGGTGCACAAGCATCGAACGAACAAATGGAGAAAATCCTCTCTTACCTTGAAATCGGGAAAGAAGAAGGCGCAGAGTGTCTCATCGGTGGAGAACGCAACATGATGGATGGAGACCTCGCGGATGGATATTACATTCAACCGACCATCTTCAAAGGTCATAACAAAATGCGCATCTTCCAAGAAGAGATTTTCGGACCGGTCTTATCGGTGACGACGTTCAAAGATGATGCGGAAGCACTCGCCATCGCGAACGATACGCTCTACGGACTTGGGGCAGGCGTGTGGACACGTGACATGAACCGTGCCTACCGGTTCGGTCGTGAAATCCAAGCAGGTCGCGTCTGGATCAACTGCTACCATTCATACCCGGCACATGCTGCTTTCGGTGGGTATAAAATGTCTGGGATTGGTCGCGAGAACCATAAGATGATGCTTGGTCATTATCAACGGACGAAAAACATGCTCGTCAGCTACAGCGAACAAAAGCTCGGGTTCTTCTAAGATGGTGAAACGAGTCGAGGCCACCCCCGCCGCGCTCGAACTGATCGAACGTCTAAAATCGAAACACGGTCCACTTCTATTTCATCAATCGGGAGGATGCTGTGATGGAAGTTCACCCATGTGCTTTCCACGCGACGAGTTCATGGTGGGCGATCATGATGTGCTCCTTGGTGAAATTGGAGATACCCCATTCTATATCCACGAGAAACAATATGATTATTGGAAGCATACACAACTCATTATCGATGTGGTCGATGGTCGAGGCGGTATGTTCTCCCTCGAGGGTGTCGAAGGAAAACGATTTTTAGGACGTTCTCGAGTCTTTACAGAAGAAGAGCGTGAAGCGCTAAAGCATGAAATATGATCACAAGGACCCATTTCGATGGGTCCTTTCTCATTTCAAAAAAACGATTCTCCTCAATTGTAAAAAATATACATATATGATTGATTTCTTATGTATAGTGGAGAAAAAGGGAGGCATTCGATGACTACATTACTCACCGAATTATTAGAGAATATATTTGTGACCTTGCTTGTGATCTTCACCCCGATTTTTCTCGTACTCGCATCCATCATCGTCTATAAGGTTAGACGCTACAAACGAAGTCAATACTATGAACAGACACGGCATTCATATGTCAAAGTCGTTCAAGATACAGGACTTTATGGTGAATATTTGTGTGTGGCAGACATCGAGTCAACATTCTCTCAACCGCTCATATTGACGAATCTTTATTTGCCTCATCCCTCAAAGAAAGATCGAACAACAGAAATTGATGTCGTCTTCATCAATCAGGCTGGAATCCACGTCATTGAATCCAAAAATTATAGCGGATGGATTTTTGGGCGTGCACGTGACCAATACTGGACGCAGACACTTCCCCGTCGTAGAAAACATCGCTTCTTCAACCCAATCAAACAAAATGAATTACACCTGAAAGCCATTGAGCAAGTTCTCGGACTCGACCGAACACATCTCCATTCATGGATTGTATTCAGCAATCGATCTACACTGAAACAAATTGAGTCATCAGACGTTCCCGTTTTGAATCGTCAACAATGGGCTAAACAGTTGACCACGTACCAAGATTTCGTCTTCGACCAAGATGAACAAATACAACTATATGAGACCTTATTATCTTTCACACAAGTCGACGCAGCTATCATGATGAAACATGTCGAGGACATCGAATCAGCCTATAAGCGGTAAAAAAACATCCCCCACTCGTAATGAGTGAGGGATGTCTTATCATTTGCTCTGCATTTTAAAACGTAAATACAGTTCATTATAGTAAGCGTTCATCCGCTTCCCTAAGTTTTCATATACTTCAAGTTCTTGCGTCACTTCACGAGATGGATAGAATCGCTCATCTGATGTGACTTCTTCATCTAAAAACTCGAGCGCGGCTTCGTTCGGTGTCGAATAGCCGACATAGTCCGTATTACGGGCTGCAATCTCGGCATCTAGCATGAAATCGATGAATTGATGCGCACCGTCCACATTTTGTGCCGTGCTCGGAATGACGAGGTTATCGAACCAGAGATTCGTCCCCTCTTCTGGAATGACATACGTCAGTTCTTCATTTTCGTACATGATTTCCGACGCATCTCCAGACCACACGACAGCCGCTGCCGCTTCACGGTTTGCCATCAACATTTTAATTTCATCCCCGACGATTGCTTTGATGTTTGGCCAAAGCGTCTCTAGCTTTTGTTCCGCTTCAATCAACTCATCTTTGTTCGTTGTATTGAGAGAATAGCCGAGCGAGTTCAAGCCGAAGCCCATCACTTCTCGTGTTCCGTCTGCAAGAAGGATGTCATTTTCAAGCGGCATCTCCCACAAGTCGTTCCACGATGTGATTTCACCATCGACCATTTCGGGATTATAGACAATCCCGACCGTTCCCCAGAAGTAAGGAACCGAGTACTTGTTACCTGGGTCGAACGATTTGTCGAGAAAGCGTGGATCGATGTTATCGAAATTCTCAAGCTTCTCGTAGTCGATTGGAAGCAACAAGTCCTCTTCAATCATCTTACTAATCGCATAGTCTGAAGGGACAGCTACATCGAACGCTGTACCCCCTTGCTCAATTTTCGTGAGCATCGCTTCGTTCGAATCGAACGTCTGATAGACAACTTTTAGTCCACTCTGTTCTTCGAACTCCCCAATCAAATCCTCATCGATATAGTCTCCCCAGTTATAGACGACAAGCGTATTGTCGCCACCAAACCCTTGCGCAGCGTTCAATTGCTGAATCCAAAGAAGGAGACCGAAGCTGACAATCAACGGAACAGCCAGCATGATGATTAATTTTTTCATCGTCTAACCTCCTTTGCTCCTCGTTGCGCCAACACATAATATCCAATGACAAGGATGAGGGTGAAGACGAACAAAATCGCAGATAACGCGTTGATTTCAAGCGAGATTCCTTGACGAGCCCGTGAGTAGACTTCTACCGCAAGTGTCGTGAACCCGTTCCCTGTCACGAAGAACGTGACTGCAAAGTCATCTAACGAATACGTGAGTGCTGTGAAGAATCCGGCGAACACACCTGGTGTGATATACGGGAGAATGACTTTCGTCAACACATCCCATGTACTTGCCCCTAAATCACGCGACGCATCGATCAGCGTCGGGCTCATCTCTTGAAGTTTCGGCAACACCAAGATGACGACAATCGGAACCGAGAACGCGATGTGCGACAAGAGAACCGAATAGAAGCCTAACTGAATCCCGAGCATCGTGAAGAGAATCAAGAACGATGCCCCGATGATAACGTCCGGACTGACAATCAAGACGTTGTTCAAAGACAACAGGGATGTCTTCGTATACTTTTGTTTCGCCGTATAGATGGCGAGCGCCCCGATGACACCGAGCACGGTCGAAATTGTCGCCGATAATAGGGCGATGACGATTGTGTTCAAGACGATGACAAGAAGTCGCGTGTCCGTGAAGAGTGACTTGTACCACTCAAGGGTGAATCCTTCGAAGTTACTCATCGTCCCGCCGCTGTTGAACGAGTAGAAGACGAGATATAAGATTGGCGCGTATAAAATGAAGAACACGGCCGCCAAATATAGGTTTGATAGTTTGAATCGTTTACGTTTCATCGACGGACCGCTCCTTTCGCACCCCAGTCACGCGTGATGACCATGACGAGAACCATCGCCAAAATCAAGAAGACGGCAATCGTAGATCCCATCCCCCAGTTTTGCGTAACGAGGAATTGTTGTTCAATCGCCGTACCGAGCGTGATGACACGGTTTCCTGCGATCAGGCGTGTGATCATGAAGAGTGACAACGCCGGAATAAAGACAATTTGAATCCCTGACTTGACGCCGTCAAGCGTCAACGGGAAGATGACACGTCGGAACGTCGTCCAGTTCGATGCACCTAAGTCGCGTGATGCATAGACGAGAGATGGTGGTAATTTTTCAATCGCGTTGTAGATCGGCAAAATCATGAACGGAATGAAAATGTATACCGAGACGAAGACGAAACTGAAGTCCGTGAAGAGAATCTGCTTCGTCCCAATCCCAATCGCCTCTAAAAACTGATTCGTGATGCCGTACGTTCCAAAAATCCCGAGGAACGCGTACGCTTTTAATAACAAGTTAATCCATGACGGAAGCAAGATGAGCAAGAGCCACAGCTGTTTATGCTTCGTCTTCGTCAACAAATACGCCGTCGGGTACCCGACGAGTAGCGAAAAGAACGTAATCAGGAACGCGTACCAAAATGATGATAACGTCATCGACAAGTACGTCGAAGAGAAGAACGTCTGATAGTTTTCTAAACTCAAGTTCCCGTCGATATCAAAAAACGAGTAATAGACGACGAGGACGAGTGGCGCGACGACGAATAAGGCAATCCAAATCCAATATGTCGTCAAATATACCGTCTTTGCGGTCTGGTTAGTTTGATTCATGAGGGACCTCCTCATAGGATTCGAGACGACGGTCGAACTCTTCTTCTGTCTCTCCTAATCGCATGACGTGAATCGCTTCCTCATCAAACGTCAATCCGATTTTTGATCCGACGGTCGACTTCTTCGTCGAGTGAACGAGCCACTCGTTCCCTTCTTGGTCGTAACAGCAAATCTCATAGTGAACGCCGCGGAACAGTTGTGAATCAACATCGACAATCAATTTCGCAGAATCGATGGATGTCATCTCCAAGTCTTCCGGACGAATGATAACCTCTACTTTTTCGTTACGGTCAAACCCTTGGTCGACGCAATCGAACGTTTTGCCAGCGAACGTGACGACATTGTCTTCTGGCATGACACCCGGTACGATATTCGATTCTCCGATGAAGTCTGCGACGAAGCGGTTAATCGGTTCGTCGTAAATATCAGTCGGCGTCCCACTCTGAACAATTTTCCCGTTGTTCATGACGAAAATCTCATCGGACATCGCGAGCGCCTCTTCCTGGTCGTGTGTGACGAAGATGAAGGTGATGCCGAGACGTTGTTGCAACTCACGTAATTCATATTGCATTTCTGTACGAAGTTTCAAATCTAAGGCAGACAACGGTTCATCGAGGAGGATGACCTCTGGCTCGTTCACGATTGCACGGGCGATGGCGACACGTTGACGTTGTCCACCTGACATCTCATCGATTTCGCGCGAGCCGTATCCTTCTAAGTTAACAAACTTGAGAGCTTGCTCCACTTTCGCTTTAATGTCTGCTTCTTTCAACTTTTTAATGCGGAGACCAAACGCGACATTTTCAAATACGTTCAAATGAGGAAACAGCGCATAATCTTGAAACACGGTGTTCACTTGTCGTTTGTTGGCGGGTACATCGTTGATTCGCTTCCCACTGAACTGAATATCACCTTCAGTCGCGTCGGTAAATCCGGCGATGAGACGTAGGATTGTCGTCTTCCCACATCCCGATGGACCGAGAAGCGTATAAAACTTCCCACGCTCAATCTCAAAACTGATATCTTCTAGGACGACAGTGTCGTCGTAACGCTTTGACACGTGGTCAAAACGAATAATTGTCTCTGCATTCATGCTGTTTCCTCCTCTATTGACTTATAAATAAGAATGGGTCGCTACGATGAGACATTCACTTTCGCCATCGTGATCGTTGACGAGTTGGTGTGAATCCGAGGCGACATAATACATTGTTTCCCCTGCTTTAGCGAAATAAGTGTGATGACCTAACTTCAGCGCCACTTTGCCGGACAAGACGTATACCAATGTCTCTGAACGGGAAGGTTCATATTGCTTAAATTCTCCGTTTTTGAAAAATGTGACGAGAATCGGCTCCATCTCTTTTTCATTTGATTCTGGAATGAGCCACTCCGTCCGATATTTTCGTTCCTCATCCGTATATGTGGTGCGGTCATCGACGGTGTATACGACCTTTTGATTCAAATCTTCATCGAAGAACTCTTTTGGTGAACTTCCAAGGACGCTCAACAAATCAAATAACGTCTCTAATGAAGGAGAGCTTAAATCACGTTCGATTTGAGAGATGTATCCTTTACTCAAATCCGTACGCTCCGCTAACTCCTCTTGGGTCAATCCTTTTTTTATCCGGAGTCGCTTAATGTTTTGACCTACTTCCAACGACTGAACGCCTCCTTCTAGTTTAGTGAAACATGAGTTCAACTAAAGAAAGTTTATCTATACTATACTTACAAGCAAACTATTAGCGACCTTCATTATAACGAACTGAATGAGAATTGCAAATAAAAAATCACGCCGCAACGGACGTGATTCAATGTAAATTTCGTTTTGACATCAAGTGCTTAAACTTCTCGTTCTTCGTTTGGAACAAATGGAGCTGTGCGCCGTATGCATCAATCTGTTGAATGACGTATTGAAACGCTTTCGCTTCTCCTGGATACGGTTCGCCTGCCTTGGCGAGCGACGTCTCAAAGTCTTCCCATAGCACTTCGACCCATGTGATGGCTTCCGAATCGTTTAGCACGTCATTCTTCTCTTTTAGAATGGCCGCGAGTCGCTCGTATTGTTCGTTTCGGTTCATCGTTTCACCTCCGACAGTTCAGAGAGTGGGATGGCGCGTTCTGTCATGTCCCCTTCAAACGTACCCCAACCCATGACACCGTTGACGAATTTTAAGCGGAACGGTTGGTCGTTGTAGTTGACGACATATGTTTCACCGGGACGAAACGATGTCGGGTCGACCAAATAGCTTTCGGCAATCGCAATCCGTCGAAGGACAACTTCGATTTCGCTGACCATGCCCATTTGTTCAGCCTTCCGCTTTCTCTCATGCAAGGCTTGAATCTCTTGCTCTAACTCATATTTCGATAAATCACTTAACCGCTTTTCCATTTCGTTCACCTCGATGTAAGCGTATCAGATTTTGCGAAAAAAAGAAAAAGGCGAGACTGAGTGAAATTCACTCAGTTCGCCTTGAAGTTGTACAACGGTTTGATGACTTGATCGATGCTGACCGCCGGTTCGATGTAACGGATAATCTCTTTCATCGATTTGTAGACGAATGGTGACTCATCCACGGTCGACGGTCGAACCGATGTCGACCATACGCCTTCCATCGTACGTTTGAATTCTTTGAAGTCGACGCGTTTGCGCGCGGCTGAACGGGACATGATCCGACCTGCTCCGTGAGGACCAGAGAAGTTCCAGTCCGGGTTCCCTTTCCCCGTACAGATGAGCGAACCGTCTCGCATATTCATCGGAATGATGACACGCTCTCCTTCTTGCGCGGAGATGGCTCCTTTACGCAGAATCATTGCGTCATGGTCGATATAGTTGTGAACGGTGTCGAATTGATTGACGACGTTCCACTTCATTGCTTCCACGATCACATCTGTCATCGCTCGACGGTTCGCTGCTGCGTATTGTTGGGCGATTCGCACGTCATGCATGTAATCGTCCATATCCTCCCCTTCGACATAAGCCAGGTCACGGAATGGTTTCCGCGCTTCACGTTCCGCTTCCAGATACGTCGAGATGTCTTGCTGCCGTCCAGCGGTCTTCAAACGCTCGATTGCTTCTTTTACATCGTTCGTTTCCATCATGTGTTGAATCGCGCGCTCTTGATAATGGTCGGCAATCTGTACCCCGAGATGGCGCGAACCCGAATGAATGACGAGAAACGTACGTCCCTGGTCATCCCGGTTCACTTCAATGAAATGGTTCCCCGAGCCGAGCGACCCGACCGAGCGCAAGGCGCGGTCGAGTTTATACGGCGCTCGAACCGCTTCAAGCGGAAGTTCAGACGCGTACGGATGAACCGTCTCGCGAATGTTCATCCCGCTCGGTACAAGTTCACGGATCACGTCATCGAGTCGCTGAAAGTCGATTCGTTTGGCTTTGATTTCAGTACAAAGCATCCCACATCCTAAATCGACACCGACCAAGTTTGGTACGACTTTATCGTGAATCGTCATCGTCGTGCCAACGACCGACCCTTTCCCAGCGTGCATATCTGGCATGATACGAATCGATGCTCCTTCTGTGAACGGTTGGTCGAGAAGGGTTTGAATCTGATTCCGCGTCATGTCATCGATACGTTCATTGAATACTTTGGCGCGGTTATATTTCCCCGTGATTTCCATGTGACCTCCTTAACTGATCGCTTGTTGCTTACTTTGTAATTCGTGCATTCGGGCATAGACGCCACCGAATTCGATGAGCGACTGATGATTCCCACGTTCGATGATTCGACCATGGTCGAGAACGAGAATTTGATCCGCTTCCCGAATCGTCGAGAGTCGGTGGGCGATGACAAACGTCGTTCGACCGAACGTGAGTGTTTTGAGTGCTTCTTGAATCAGTGCCTCGGTCTCCGAGTCGACACTCGCTGTCGCCTCATCGAGGACGAGGATGGCCGGGTCAAAGACGAGGGCGCGAGCGAAACTAATCAACTGTCGTTCCCCACTTGAAAGGGAAGCACCACGTTCAATCACCGGTTCATCGATTCCTTTTGGCAACTGCTTCACAAAACGATCCGCCCCTACGGCTGTCAGTGCTTTCCATACTTGGTCATCTGTAATGGATTCATCTCCAAGTGTGATGTTTGTACGAATCGTCCCAGTGAAGAGAAACGGGTCTTGCAAGACAATTCCGAGATGGTCTCGTACCGCCTGAGTCGGCAGTTTCGTCACATCCATTCCATCGATGCGGAGAACACCTTTTGAGGGGTCATAAAAGCGCATGAGCAAGTTCATGATCGAACTCTTCCCACTGCCTGTATGTCCGACAAGGGCAATCGTCTCACCCGGAGCCGCGTGTAGTTCAATCTGTTGTAACACTGGTTTCCCAGCTTCATAACTGAATGTCACGTCATCAAAGACAACTTCCCCTTTAAATCGTGGAATGCGTTCCGATGAGACCGGCTCTCCTTTTTCATCGAGCAACTGGAACATCCGGTCGGCCGATACGAGCGCTTGTTGAAGCGGTGATAACTGGTTCATGATTTGTGTCACCGGCTCAAAAATACGCGAGACGTAATCGATATAGGCATACAAGATCCCGAGTGTCAGGATGCTTCCCCCACCGAGTGTTTGCGCCCCGACGAACCAGATGAGTAAGGCGAGCGCCATGTTTCGGAAAAAGTTGACCAAGTTATGACTCATTAACGCATCCAATTTCAACAATTTCCGTCTCGTTTGGAAGTTGTCACTGTTCTTCTCATTAAACTCGTCATAGACGAGATCTTCGCGGACGTACGATTGAATGATCGGCATCGTCTGAATGCTTTCATTCAACTGTGCATTCATGTCTGCGACGAGCGCACGGACGCGGAAGTTATTTTTCGTCGAGAAACGCTGGAACAATTTGATCCAGACGATGACGACCGGGATGATGATGAGTGAGACGAAGCCTAGACGTACGTCTAGGAAGAACATCGCAATCAGTACCCCAATCATCATGACGACGCTTTGGAAGACGCGGGCAAGCACCCCTAAATACAGGTCTCGAATCGTCTCCGTGTCGTTCGTGACACGACTGACAATTTTCCCGATCGGCGTCTGATCAAAATATCGTACCGGGATCGTTTGTAGATGCTTCATCACGTCGAGACGCATCGTTTTCACGATACTGTGCGCCGAACGTTGCAAGAGCATCTGTTGTCCCCAGTTCAATCCGGCTGCGAGTAGCAATAGGACGACATAGAGACCAGATAACATGAGCACCGCTCGTAAATCTGTCTGATAAAACTGGAACACGTCGGTCGATGAGAGCGAGACGATATTTTCATACGTCGCCGTCTCATCTCCTCGTGTAATCGTCAGCACGTCTCCTTCGACGTCTCGGATCCCACCGCTCATCACTGCATCAGGGACGAGATAGTATCCGTCCGTCGTTTGCACGATGGAGACGGGCTGAACCACGTCTTGCCCGTCAAGCCTCGTTTCTTTCTCGTACGAGTTTCCATCAAAGGAAACGCTACCGCCAGACTCGACTTGAACCCAATCACGTTCGATGGCGACGATATGCTCATCGATAATGATTTTGGCGATATACGGTCCGGCAAGTTCTGCACCGACCGCTAAAAAGAGTAATGTCAATCCGAGGAAGATCGAGCGTTTCACTTGTTTGGCGTACCCAACGAGTGAACGGATCGTTTTCTTCCGACGGACTGGATCTAATTCATATTGATCGATCATGAGAGATTCCCCCTTTCTCGGATTACTCCGACTCTCCTTGTCGAATAAATTGTTCATAGTACCAACCGTGGCGTTCCATCAGTTGGTCATGTGTGCCACGTTCAGTGACACGCCCGTCTTGAAGGACGAGGATTTGATCAGCGTGCGCCACCGCAGAAAGACGGTGTGCGACGATGAATGTCGTTTTCGCTTCGCGGCTCGTACGAACGGAATCGATGATGCGTGATTCTGTCTTCGCATCGACCGCTGAGAGCGAATCGTCAAGGAGTAGAATCTCAGGATTCTTCAACAACGCTCGTGCAATCGACAGACGTTGTTTCTGTCCGCCTGACAGCATGACACCCTGTTCTCCGACTACCGTATCTAAACCATTCTCTAAATGTTCAATATCTGTATCAAACGCCGCGAGACGAATCGCCGTCTCTAGCGCCTCATCCGAGACATCATCCACTCCGAAACGAATGTTATCGCGAACCGTTTTCGAGAAGAGAAGATGTTCTTGTGACACATAACCACTCCAGCCACGAACGGTTTCGAGTTTGATGTCCGAAATCGGCACGCCATTCACGAGAAGTGAATCATCAATCGGATACTCCCGAAGTAACTGACGGAGTAACGTCGTCTTCCCAGCTCCAGTCGGTCCGACGACCCCAATCGTCTCACCACGCGAAACGTGCAGGACGATGTCCTCTAACGAATCACGATTCGCATTCGGATAACGGAATGAGAGCGATTTAAATGTGATTTTCTCCGGAACGTCGATCTGGACCGTCCCCGTAGAGGCAACGTCCGGAGCTTCGTTCATCGTCGATTCAATTCGTTCGAGACTCGCCGTTCCCCGTTGTACGACGTTGATCAGTTCACCGAACGCATACATCGGCCAAATGAGCATTCCTAAATAAATGTTGAACGAGACGAGTTGACCGAGCGTGATGTCGTTCGTAAAGACGAGATACGTCCCGAACGAGAGCCCAATCAAATAACTAAGACCGACAAGAAGTTTGATGACCGGTTCAAACAATACATCGATTTTTGCGACGTGCATGTTTTTCGCCATGACATCATCTGTGATGTCATCAAACTTTTTCGTGTCCGCCTCTTCTTGAACGAATGAACGGACGACCCGGAGACCTGAAATTGACTCGACAACTTGGTCGTTCATTACTCCAAATGAATCCTGGGCTGCCGTGAAGCGTGTATGAATTTGACTTCCGAGTTTATTCATCGACCAGGCGAGAATCGGCATCGGCAAAAGTGCAGCAAGTGTCAACTTCCAATCGATGAATACACCCATGATCGTCAACGCGATGAGCGTCATGTTGAACGAATCGACTAATGTCATGACCCCAAATCCCGCTGTTCGCTCAACCGCTTTCAAGTCATTTGTCGCGAGTGCCATCAAGTCCCCCGTACGATGTTGTTGATAAAAGCGTGGCGTTTGTTTGAGGAGGTGACCGAAAAAACGACCTCTCAATTTCTTTTCAAGTAAAAAGGCTGTCCCGAATAGTCGGGCGATCCACAAGTACGACATCACATAAGACAACACCATGATGCCTAAAAGTGATGACACAATGAGGATCAATCGTTCTGTCGTCAAACTTCCTTCACGAATCGCATCGATTGCCTGTCCAATAATCCACGGTGGCAACATATCTACAACTCCCGTGATGATGAGTAAGATGATGGCAATCAAATACGTCCGTTTCTGTCTTTTAATAAACCAATCTAATTGTTTAATCAGCTTCATGACTGATTTCCCCCTTCCGTCCAATCCACCTAAGCACGCAAAAAAGCGCACTCCACCTGATTGTGCAACCAATCAAATGAAGCGCGCTTGAAGTAGTCTTCAATCTTTTGCATGGTCAGGGAAAGGACACTACCCCTATCCAGCTGCCAAAGTCACGCAGTTAAATACGAGTAGCCATATGATGTTTTGAGTGTGTTTGTGAGTGCAATGTTGTTCATCATTCTGGCTCCTCTCGTTTCGTAGTTTTAAAATCTACTCAAACCTTAGCAGACTGTTCTGAAAATTGTCAATATTATTTTGTAAAAAAATTGTAACTTGATTTAGTTTAAGAAAAACATGCCCAAAATGAGACCAATGACCCCTGTTGCCGTGACGTAATAAATCATCGGCATGAGCGTGTATCGAATGATAGTCCCTTCTTTACCGAGCAGTCCCGCAACAGAAGCAACCGCTACGACGTTCAACACACAGATCATGTTCCCCGCGTTCGCCCCTGCCATCTGCATCGATAAGGCGAGCGTATTATCGAGTCCGACCGATTCGGCTACGTTCGTTGTCAAACTTGAAAACATCATATTCGAGAAGGTCGCCGACCCCGAGACAAAGGCACCGAGGGCCCCAATCCACGGTGCGACGAGCGGCCATACCCCACCGAACGTGTCAGCAGCTGCCGTCGCAAGTTCGACCGGCATCGATGCAAGTCCAGCTCCCCCATTTTCAGAGTGGATGAAAATACGGACCATCGGAACAGAGGCCGCTAACGTGATGACTGTCCCGACGATCCCAAACGTCGTCGCTTTAAAGACCGACGTCACTTGTGACCAGCTCATGTTGTGCAGGAAGAATGTTGCAATCATCGTCAAGATGAACATGAAGCCCGGTGAGTAGAACGGCTCCCAAGACGTCGAGATTCCTTCTACGCCCAAAATGTTCGGCAGGTTGATCCGAACGCTCCGAGATAGTTCATTCAAAAACGGAACCGTACGGGTGAGGACTAAGAATATCGTCAAGATGAGATAAGGCGCCCACGCTTTCCACTGCGGTAGTTCACGCTTGTTCGATGTTAACGTTACTTTTTCAGTGGATGGTTCCAATTCGTCCATATATCCATCGAATGTCCATACGCGTTTCGGCATGAGAATTCCTTTACGCGCCATGGCTACGAGAATGACGAGACCCGTTAGTCCACCGAGCATTCCTCCAAATTCAAATCCGAGGACGAGCGTCCAAATGTAAGCTGGTACGCTATATAACAGCGCGGCCACGATTGCAATCGGAAATACTTCGAGGGCTGGTTTGATTGACTTCTCCTTACTGAAGAAGCGTGTCAGCATCAAAATTAAAATGAATGGGATGAATAGACCGACGACCATATCAATCAATACGGTTTGCAAGACGACTTCCGTCAAAAAGGCAATTGACTCCGGTTGGTTCACGTCTAGCGAAAGACCATTCCCGATCCCGATGAGCGCTGGTGTCCCGACCGCTCCAAACGTGACAGCTGATACGTCCGCAGACAGTGCGATCACGACAGCAGCAATCGGCGGAAAACCGAGGGCGATTAAAAGCGGTGCCGCAACCGTCGCCGGTGTACCAAACCCTGAAGCCCCTTCAATGAATGAAACGAACAACCAACCGACAATCAGGACTTGAATACGCGGATCGGGTGTGATGTTGACGAATCCAGAGCGAATCGCATTCATTCCGCCCCCTTCTTTCATCGTATTCATCATCCCAATGGCACCATAGACAATCCATACAGTCGTCACGGCAATAACGAGACCTTGCAGTGTCGCCGCCATAATCCGAGTCGCATCCAATTGCCAGACGAAGAACGCTAAAATCGCCGTCGTCACGAGTGACAAGGGCATGGCTACTGATGCAGGTAAACGCATAATTACCAATAAGATGAGCACGGCCACAATCGGCGTCAGTGCTGTAATCCATTCTAAAATCGTCAATGTAGACCCACCTTTTCGTGTTTTCCCCTACCGTAAACAGATGTCCCATCACGATTCTTCTTCAACGAGTCTCTCTAACGTACGCTCAATCACATCATACGGAAATCCTTTGCGCCGAAGCTGCATCTTCATGCGCTGCTTGCGCTCGAACGCATCATACCCGCTGAATTTCCGATTCAACTTTTCAGCCTGCTTCAGACATGCCGCAATCTCGACATCTTCGTCCTCTTCTTCCCAAAAAGTTTGAATCGCCTCTGAAATAATATCAAAGGTAAACCCCCTTTGCATCAGGGTTTGTTGAATTCTTTGTTGCACTTCTGTGGCAGAACGACGATTTGTTTCCATTTGTTTCCTTTTTACGAACTTTCCAGCCTTTTCGACGAGTTCTTCGTGTGTGATTGATGCTAATACGGATTCAACAACGTCCGGTGGAATGCGGAGCTGTTCGAGCTCACGTTTGATTTTGATCGGTCCACTTGGACTCGTATTGAATTTGGTTTGGACATAAGCTTTCGCAAATTCCGCATCATTCAAGTAACGCTGCTCTTTCAGTCGCGTGATGGCATGTTTGATGGCAGTTTCGCTTAACTCCTTCTTCATGAGATAGTCCTGCACCTCTGAAATCGCACGCATTCGGTACGATAAATAATTGACGGCTAGTTTATAGGCTTTCTGTGCCTCTTCCGCCTCGAGCACATCCTGCACAAAGTCGTCTTCGAGCTCCATCCCTTTTGTGAGCCCGTACTTGATGAACACGTCAACATCGATGGCGAATGCGAACTCTTCTTTCCCTTCGCGTTCGATGAAGACGTTCAATCGATCTTTATTCTTTTGTTGGGTCGTGAACTTCGCAATTTTCACAACGACTCCCCTCCATTTCATGTTTCTAACATATCACGTTCAGGAATCGGAAAGGATTTTTGATAAGTTAGAAGAAAGGGTATTCATCTGGATATACTGACTTATACCCATTTTAGAAACAACACATGATATCGGAGGGAATTTCATGAAAATCGCAATCACCGGTGGAACCGGGTTGATCGGTCAACCGCTCGTCCGCGCACTGGCTGACGCCGGTCACCAAGTCGTCGTCTTGACAAGACATCCACGTCCCCGCCATCGCGGGGTGTCGTTCATCGAATGGCTAACGCCAACTAGCAAGCCAGAAGAAGAACTCGAAGGAACAGACGCATTCATCCATTTGGCAGGCGCGTCCATCAACGACGGACGCTGGACCCATAAACAGAAGCAAGCCATCCTCCAAAGTCGAATCGAAGGGACAAAGGAAGTCGTCCGGATCATTCAACAGTTAAAACATAAACCTCAAGTCGTCATCAGCGGCTCGGCAATCGGCATATACGGGGAAGACCGTTCCATCACGTATTCAGAAGAAACCCCATTACCGACACGAACCAATTTCCTCGGGAATGTTTGTGTCCTCTGGGAACAAGAAGCTGAACCGATTCGCGATTTGGGCGTTCGTCTCGTGACAATGCGTACAGGCGTCGTCTTATCCAATGATGGCGGTGCGTTCCCATTAATGAAACTCCCCTATCAATTCGGAGTCGGTGGTAAAATCGGATCCGGAAAGCAGTGGGTTCCATGGATTCATTTAGATGATCTCGTGCGGTTGTTCGTGCATATCATCGAAACGGATACAATCGAAGGTCCTGTAAACGGAACCGCCCCTTCACCGGTGACGATGAATGAGTTCGGGAAGACGATCGCGAAGGTGATGCATCGTCCTCACTGGATCCCGGCACCCGCCCCAATGATGAAACTCGCACTCGGTGAAAAGAGTGTCATCGTTTTAGAAGGAGCAAAAGTCGTACCGACCAAAGCGCTCCAACATGGCTTTGATTTCCGATATGACACATTAGAACCCGCATTAAAAAACCTATTACAAGATGCTTAAGGAGAATGAATCGTGAGTCACTTACTTATTCGAAACGCCCATATTTATCCGATTACCGCCCCCCATTTTTACGGAGACGTCCGTGTCCGTGATGGAAAGATTGTCGAAATGGCCGAATTGCTCGAACCGATGGATGGCGAGAATGTCATCGAAGCAGAAGGAAACTTTTTATTCCCTGGTTTTATCGATGCGCATACTCACCTTGGTTTATATGACGAGGGGACAGGCTCTGTTGGGAACGACGCCAACGAAACGGTCGAAGCGATGACGCCTCATGCTCGTGCCATCGACGGTGTCTACCCACTCGATGAAGGGTTCCAGGAAGCATTGATGGCTGGCGTGACCGCTGTCCAGGTTATGCCCGGGAGTATGAACGTCATCGGTGGTGTGACAAGTGTCATCAAAACGCACGGCCGCTATATTGATGATATGATTGTCCGCCGTCATGCGGGGTTGAAGATGGCACTCGGCGAAAACCCGAAACGAATTCATAGTATGGGGAAAACGGGCGACCTGACGCGGATGGGAATCATGGGCTTGCTCCGTGAAGCATTTCGTACGGTCGGTTCAACGAAGACGATCGGCACGTTCGGGAGTCAGATGATCCAACTCGCCCTAGACCGCGACATGCCGATTCGCGTGCATGCGCACCGTGCAGACGATATTCTTTCGGTCGTCCGTTTTGCAAAAGAGTTCGACCTCGACTACCGCATCGAACATTGTACGGAAGGTCACCTCGTCGCAGAAAAGTTACAAGAGCTCGGTGTGAAACATGTCACCGTCGGACCGACCTTTACGCGAAAGTCGAAAATCGAACTTCAAAATAAGACGTGGGAAACGTATCGCATACTCCATGAGCATGACATGATTGTTTCCATCACGACCGATCATCCGTACACGCCGGTGCAGTATTTAAATTTATGTGCTGGTCTTGCTGCACGTGAAGGGTTACCTGTCGATATTGCGCTACGAGGGATCACCATCAACCCTGCTGAATCACTCGGTGTTGACGACCGCATCGGCTCACTAGAAGTCGGAAAAGACGCCGATCTCGTGCTTTGGAATCACTTCCCGCTCGACTATTTAGCGAAGCCGATTATGACGATTGTTAATGGTGAAGTTGTCTATAAAACAGACCGTGCGGAAACGCATCATGAGGTCGAATAATTTTCATTATTTTTCATAAGCATTTTACGCATAATTTACTTGCTTTTTTAAAAATACTATATAAAATTATCTTGTAACTTCATAAAGCAGCCAAGGCGGTTCGAACAGCGAAGCCAGAAGTATGCTTTCGTTACGACTATTCTTCAGCGGTCTGAAATAGGAGGAGGAATGTAAAGGTGCTCAAATTTCGTGAGCTCACCGACTGCGCGGAGTTGTTCGAACTGATGCAACACCCAGATGTCTTTCCGTATGTCCGTCAAAAGACGGTCCACTTTGACGAGTTTTTATTTAGCACGAAGCAAATCATCGAGCTAGAGGAGCAAGGAAATATCATCTCACGTACCATCACGAACGAGTATGGCACCCCGATTGGGACGATCAGCTTGTTCGATGTCGAATCCGGCTATGGATTCCTCGGCACGTGGCTTGGCAAGCCGTATCACGGCAAAGGTTATAATCAAGTTGCGAAAGAGGCGTTCTTCTCAGAACTGTTCTTCGAGCTTGATATTGAAAGTGTGTTCTTAAAGATTCGTAAGTCGAATGAACGATCGATTGCTGCAGCAGAGAAACTCCCGTACGCATTTTGCGCGAATGAGCTTCGTTCTGAACTGCTCGCTGAGATCAACCAAGGTGATGTGGAATATGTATTATACGAAGTATCCAAGTCGAGCTTCCAACTTTACTTGCACGCTCTTCACATCCCGGAATACGAAGTCCCTTACGAGGCACAACTCGAAGCATGAGCCAATTCTGTCAAAGAATTGGCTTTTTTGTGGCGTTTTTGTGTGGATTTGATGGAGGTAACTTGTCGGAGCCGAATAAATCTGTTCTAATTCGAAGAGATAGGTATGATAAAGGTATGAGGGATTCATCACAACTCTCGTTAACCGTTTCGTAAAGGAGAATGGCATATGTCAGAATCAATGTTTCGTATCCTCGTAACTGATGACGAAGAACAAATGCGAGATTTACTTGTATCAAATTTAGAAAAAGAAGGGTATGAGACGGTCACCGCCTCAAACGGTCTTGAAGCGATTGAACGCTTAAAAGAAGAAACGTTCCATCTCGTCTTACTCGACGTGATGATGCCGGAACTCGATGGATTGACGGCTTGCATGCGTATCCGTGAGTTCTCGAACGTTCCAATCATTCTGTTGACGGCACGCTCTGAAGAACTCGACCGCATACACGGTCTAAAAATCGGGGCTGACGACTACATCACGAAGCCGTTTAGCCCGCGCGAGTTACTTGCTCGTATCGAAGCGACACTCCGTCGCACACACAGTTTTTCAAAAGAACAAGAAGCGACGTTTGATGTCGGCATTCTCTCCATCGATATCGAAGGTCGCGCCGTCAGCGTGAAAGGGAAAACCGTCAACCTGACACGAAAAGAGTTTGACTTACTCTACCTGTTCATCACGAACGACGAAAAAGTGTTCTCTCGTGAACAGTTGCTCGATCAAATTTGGGGAACCGAATATCACGGTAACCTTCGCACGGTCGACACGCACATTAAGACGCTACGTCTGAAACTCGGGGAGGCTGGCGGTTACATTCAAACTGTTTGGGGCATCGGATATAAATTTGAGGCAAACGGATGAAGCGATACACGATCCGGAAGCGGATTTGGATTACCATCTGGACAGCCAGCCTCTTCTCAGCGTTCGTGTTTCTGATCATGACGTTCTATTTGTACGACAAATTCTATATCCAAACGCAAGAAGAACTGCTCATCAACCGCGGAGAGAAACTCGTCACAATCTATAAGGCCGACGGTTTCTCTGACGCGTTCGCTGACAGTATGACGTATACGAACGAACTGACCGAAACGAAAGTGTTCCTTTCCTCTGTTCGAGAAGATACACTCGGCTCCGGTAAGACGTTCCTACGGCAACAAGACCTCGAACGTCTCCAAGACGGGTATGCCATTTCTGTTACGCGAAAGCATCCGACCGAGGACGTCGATATATTAATGACCGCTTTCCCGCTCATACGTGACGGGGAACTCGATAATGCGCTCATCCTCTATATGGAACTCAGTAAAATCAGCGAACCGTTCCAACCGATTCGGCTCATGATCACGTTCTTACTCGTCCTCATGATTGTGAACTTGCTCCTATTCGGTAAACAGATCATCGATACGATCATTCAGCCGCTCATCCAGATGAAGCGTGCCTCACAAGTGTATGCGCAAGGCGATTTCTCACACCGCATCCCAATCGTGTATGATGATGAGATCGGCGAGTTGGCGGATACCCTCAACTCGATGGCGGAGTCACTCGGACTCGTCGAAGAACAGCGAAAAGAGTTTCTCGCGAACGTCAGTCACGAACTCCGTACCCCACTTTCCTACATTCGTGGGTACACGGAGATGCTTCAAGATGACACGTTGGATGAAAAAACACGGGCGCAATATTACGACATCATCGAAAACGAGACGAATCGTCTTCAACGTCTCGTCACGGACTTACTCGACCTCGCACAGCTAGAGCGCGATTCGTATCCGATGACAAAAGAACCCGTCGTGTATTCGCAAGTGCTTGAAGATGTCCTTTATCGACTCGAACCGATTGCCCGGGCAAAAGGAGTGACAATCGAATCCGATTTAGACTTCGACTTGATCATTCTTGGCGACCATGACCGACTCGAACAAGTCATCGGTAACCTTCTCGATAATGCACTCCGCTACACCGAGGCGGGCAAAACGATTTATGTGAAGACATTCGCCGAGACAAACTATGCGATCACAGAAATACGCGATGAAGGTCGAGGTATCCCGAAAGAAGATCTGGATAAATTGACGGAGCGTTTCTATCGTGTCAATAAATCACGGACACGAAAAGATGGCGGCACCGGTCTCGGGCTCGCCATCGCGAAGCATATTATCGAACGACATGAAGGATCGCTTCACTTCAGCTCAGAAGTTGGGCAAGGGACGACGGTTACGGTCGGCTTACCTCTCTTACCAGAAGAAGCGTTCGATATGTAAAAAGGCAGCCTCGCGGCTGCCTTTTAAATGTCTTTCCCTTTATATTGATCGACCGACTCTTGTTCGAGTCGCTCTCGCTCTGCATGCGTCTGCGGGTATCCGTTCGCTTGCCATTCGGCACGGTGACTCGAATCAAGTTGCGTGAGACCTTGCTCCGCTTCATCCTGATCCGCATCGACGCTCTCCCGCTCGTCCATCTTCTGCCACGTGTCTTCTTCCTCACGTTGCGAAAGCAGTGCCGCCACTTTAGGTGCAACGAGTGCTGCGCCTGCGACACCGAGTACAATCCCCATCAATACTTTACGATCCATCCTGTCCCCTCCTTCACTATGAAATCTTCATTCCACCATTTGATCATCTTAAAACCCAAACCGAAAACGTTTACAACTTTTCAAGGAGTGGAATCTGTAGTGAGAAGGAGGCGATTGGATGGAAAAGAAACGACCTACGTCGAAACGTCCGTTTGATAACCCGGACGCTGTCGATACGGACAAAGAGAGTATTTTTGACGAGGACGGCATGCAAACCGTCGACCCGATTCCCGTCGAGGAATTGAATGAACGGGTGAAGGATGAGAAGAACAAACGTCACTCCAAAAATGAATCGGCGAGTGAAAAGAAATATAAAGACGAATAAACAAGCTGCGGACAATCGTCCGCAGCTTGTTACGTTAAGTCCTTCGGTGAAAATCCGTAAGGCAACATTTCTTCTTTTGTCATCACTTTTGTGTCACCGTTCAAGTTCGCAAGGATTAAGGTAAAATCCTCTCCTGCGAATTCGGCGATGACTTGACGGCACGCTCCACACGGTGAAATCGGACCTTCTGTATCGCCGACAACAACGACCGTCTCAATCGAGTCACTACCTTCCGAGACAGCTTTAAAGATGGCTGTCCGTTCGGCACACATCGAAAGTCCGTACGAAGCGTTCTCTACGTTACATCCCGTAATCTCTTTACCAGATGCATCGATGACGACGGCTCCGACGTTAAATTTTGAATACGGTGTATAGGCGCGTTTGCGCGCTTCAATGGCTTTATGCACGAGTTCTTGTACGCGTTCTTGTGAAATCATTGGATGTTCCTCCACTTCTAAATTTGAGAAGAAGTCTGACATCTGAACTATAACGTGAAAACGCTTACTCATCAAGTGTTTTCACGGACTCGTCAATATTTTTTCTTTTTCTTTTTCTCGAACACGACGACCGATTCAACGTGAGACGTCTGCGGGAACATATCATACGGTTGCACGTAATTGACCTTGTATCCCGCTTTCATCAACTGATCGGCATCTCGCGCGAGCGTTTGCGGGTTACATGATACGTAAACGATTCGTTTCGTCTTCGATGAAATAATCGAGTTGATTAATTGATGATCCATCCCTGTTCGTGGCGGATCGACGACCACGACATCTGGAATCCAGCCATCTTTCACCCAACGTGGGATCCAGTGCTCGGCACGTCCTTCGACATACGTGACATGGTTATAGCCATTTTCACGCATATGATCATTCGCATCTTCGACCGCTTCCGGTACGACTTCCATCCCGCGAATTTCTTTTGCATAAGGTGCCAACCAAAGACCGATTGAACCGACACCTGCATAGGCATCGATGACACGTTCTTCACCTGTTAGCCCTGCCGCTTCAACGACTTCACGATACATTTTTTCAGTTTGTGCCGGATTCAATTGGAAGAATGCACGTGGTGATAGATGATAATGCACATCATCAAGTTGTTCATCCATCTTCTCTTGTCCTGCGATATGAACCGTCCGATAACCAAAAATCACACCTGAACGATTCGCGTTGATGTTGATATGGAATGAGACGACGTTTGGCAATTCCATGATTCGGTCACTTAATTCATCTAAATCCGGAACATCTTCATGTCCGACGACCAAAACGACTTGTACATCATTCGTTTTGTAACCTGAGCGAACGACGACCGTCCGAGCATAACCTGTGTCACGACGTGCATCGTAGACGGGAATGTCGAGTTCGTTTAAAATACGGACAATCGCATTGTTGATGTTTGTCGTGTCACGTTGTTGAACCATACAGTGCTCGATTGGTACGAGATGGTTCGAATTCGGCTTGTAAAGACCGGACACGATTTCCCCACGGCGTGTACCGAGCGGGAACTGTGATTTATTGCGGTAATACCACGGATCATCCATACCGATTGTCGGACGGATATCCGATTTGTCCACGTTGAGTTTTGTCTTTTGACGGAAAGCATTTCGAACGATTTCTTCCTTATACTCCATCTGCAGACGTGAACTCATATGTTGGATTTGACATCCACCACACTCATCGTAAATCGGACAAGGTGCTTTAACGCGATCTTTTGAGTCATTATCGCGTTTGACGACACGTGCCTCCGCGTAGTTTTTTTCGACACGCGTGATTTCAACTTTTGCTCGTTCTCCCGGCAATAAGTTCGGAATGAAGATAACCATGCGATTGATTGTCGCAATGCCTTCTCCATTGATGCCAAGTCGTTCGACTGTGACATCTTTAAAATCTCCTGTAATTAATTTCAATCTGATTCATCCTTTCGAGACGATTGTTCTAGGTCTTTGGCGTAACGCACAACTTTGGCGCGCAACGAATCAATGTCGGCTAACAGGCGATGTAAATCTTCAGGTGTCGTATGCTCATCTAGCGTATTGACCGATAGACATAGCAATTCCGTTCTCGATTTTAGGACGTTCATCTTTCCGGCGGTATCTGTACGTGATTTACCCATCTTGTAATCGCTCCTTTGGTTCGTGACAAAGAGTTGCTATTATAGCATACTATTTCGTGTAACTTGATGAAAAGGTGGAATCCACATGCAAAACATCTCCCCAACCTTCGACCCTTGGGAAGCCTATCTCGACCAAGTCGAACATGGTCGACTCGTCTTATCCAACGTCGAAGTAACCACAACAAAATTGTGTAACATGCGCTGCGAGCACTGTGCGGTCGGTTATATGCTCGACCAAACGGAAGAACCGGAAGTGCCGCTCGAGCTGTTGATTCAACGGTTAGATGAAATCGAACATTTACGCGCTTTCTCCATCACAGGTGGCGAGCCGATGTTATCGATGAAATCGGTTCGCAACTATGTCGTCCCGCTGTTACGTTATGCAAAAGAACGTGGAGCACGTACGCAAATCAACTCGAACTTGACGTTACCGTTATCTCGCTATCATCTTATTACCCCTTACTTGGACGTTTTGCACATTTCGCATAACTGGGGCACCGATGCCGATTTCCTTGAAGGTGGATTCGCGATGATGGACCGGAAACCGAGTGAAGAGGCCCGGTTAAAAATGCTCCAAACGATGAAAGATAACGCACGCGCGCTCACGGCCGAAGGCGTCATTGTGTCGGCAGAAACGATGATTAACAAACGAACGATTCCTCATTTGAAAGAAATCCATGAAGAAATTGTATCGCTCGGTTGCCAAAGGCATGAGGTTCACCCAATGTACCCCGCAGACTGGGCTAGCGCCCTCGAATCGGCATCGCTCGCGGATACACGACAAGCCATTCACGACTTGCTCGATGTCCGTGACGAGAACGTCTGGATGTTGTTCGGCACGTTACCATTCTACGCATGTTCTGATTTGCCGGAAGATCGCGCTTTATTGAAACGACTTCATGAATCGAAAAACGTGACGGTCCGAAACGATCCGGACGGCCGTTCACGCCTTAACACGAACATCTTTGATGGTCAGATTATTGTGACGGATTTTGGTGACGAGCTCGGTACACTCGGTACGGTATACGACACGTCCTTCCAAGAAGCGTACGATACATGGACGAACAGTCAATTGAACGCTACGCTTTCTTGTCATTGTCCCGCTGTGAAATGCCTTGGACCAAACGCACTCGTCAAGCAAGCTTATTATCCGAAGGTCGATTTCCAATCTCGTAAAGCTACTTCGTTTTAATTATTTCGATTCGGGAAATGTTCTGTATATTAACTGAATCGAGGTGTATATAGATGACAGCGATTTATGTATTCATGATCACTGTAATGGCCATTATTATTTTTGGTGGTGTGCTCAGCATCTTATTGACAGCCGCATTCGTTTCAGACAAAGTAGAGCATGATGAAATGTTTAGTCAAGGCAGTTGGGATGATGAATTGCTTCACTTGAATCACTCTCCACAACCGATTGACGACACGAAAAGCTGAGAACTTTCTCGGCTTTTTACTTTGACTTCATGAGGTGAATCCATGCTCCGCTTTCGTTTTATGATTTTACTATTGATTGTCTTTATATCCGGCTTGATTCAAGGTGCGCTCATTCCCCTTCTGTCCACGTTGATTGAACGTGACGGAGCACCTGCTTGGGTGAACGGATTGAATGCAACGATGCTCTATGTCGGGGTAATCGTTTCTGCACCGCTCCTTGAGCGCTTCGTCCGAAAGTACGGATTTCGTCCAACAATCGTCTTAGGCATTGTGTTAACCGCATTCGCGACTTTCGCTTTGCCCATCTGGCCGTCTTTACTCGTGTGGGCGATGATGCGCTTCTTCATCGGATTCGGTGACTCTGCCCTCCACTATGGTTCACAAGTGTGGGTGACATCTTCTACGGATAAGCGCAGTCTCGGTCGCGCGATGGCGTATTATGGGATGTCGTTCAGTCTAGGTTTCGCCGTCGGACCTTTACTTGCACCACTTGTCGATCTATGGTTTTGGTTACCGTTTTTGATTATCGTCTTTTTCTGTCTTGCCTCATTGATGCTCGTCTTTAAAGTCGAGAATGAGTTCCCTGAAATCGAGAAAGTGAAGACGGATTCGAAGGGACGCATCCGGTTGATTCTAGTCGGTGCGGGATACACGCTTCTCCCTGCGTTTACATACGGATTCCTGGAAGCGAGCTTGAATGCCAACTTCCCAATCTTTACGTCGCGTAACGGGATGAGCCTGACAGAGACGAGTACACTGATTACGACGTTCATCGTCATGTCGATCGTCGTCCAACTCCCTCTCGGTCGACTCGCTGACTTGTATGGGAAGAAACGAATTTTGCAAATCGTTCTGGCGTTCGGTACACTCGTCTTCGCTTTAGCGAATCTTGTCGTCGATCACTATGTCGGTCTACTCGTGCTGTTCGCTCTTGCCGGCGCAGGGTTAGGGTCGACGTATTCACTTGGTCTAGCACACATGACAGAGGTGCTCCCTCGCTCCCTCCTCCCGACTGGCAACATGCTGTATAGCATCTCATTCAGTATCGGCTCGATTTCAGGACCGATGATCGGCGCCTATTGGTTGTCGCTTCCGAAAGAGGTTTACTTCTTCATGTATACGCTGATTTTAGGCATTCTCGCATTGCGACTCTTCACGTCAACATCCAAACCAATCAATATATAAAAAGAGGCAGATGGTTCCCATGAACCATCTGCCTCTTTCATTCTACAACTCGATCCATCTCTTCATCGTTTAACTGCAACGCCTGGATGAACACTTCATCTAGTGCGAACGGCTCCGTGTCCAGCGAGGCGAGGACTTCCGATTTCAACGTCACCTCTACGACACGGTCTTCGAACTGCCATCTCGTCTGAATGTCATCCCCTTGTCTCGTCGCGCGGGTCGCCACAGGACCGTGACGTTCTTTTAAACTCTGACTCACGCACTTCATCACGTACTTGACGTACTCATCTTTCGGTTGACGCGAGATGAGGATATTACGGACGATTCGATTTCTAGTCATTGTTTTTCCTCCTTCCTTTGAATGATTGCGTACGCAAGTCTTTACAAACGAAGACCGATTTCCGAGCTTAAAATTCAGAATTTTTAATTTATTTTGTCATGGGATTTTAATTCCGTCAACTCCGTCTCTTTTTTCAATGACTCACGCTTCGTTTTTTCACGCGCTTCCCTTGAAAATAAGTAGACAAATAAATCCCTACGATAACGAAAATGAGTCCGACAATCGCGTTCCACGGAATCGTCTCACCGAGTAAAATACCTGACAACATGACACCAAATAAGGGAACTAGGAAGATATAAAGTGAAATCCGACTGACTGGATTATGTTTCATCAACGTATTCCAGAGTGTAAAGCCAATCGCTGACAACATCGCTAAATAGAAGAGGAACGCAATCGTCTGTCCGGTGTATGGCATCGAGATCCAACTTGGGTCTAACAAGTAGCCGATGATGAGCAATCCAATCGAACCAATCACCATCGCCCAAGCTGTCATCGGGGCAACATCATATTCTTTCGAATAATCCTTCGCAATCAAATTCCCGAACGCACCACTTACCATCGCCAAAATCAACAAAACTTCGCCTAACCCAAAACCGACCTCCGTACCAGTTGCCGGCCAGTTCGCGATCACGATTCCAGAAAAGCCAAACGTCAAAGCAAGTCCTTTCAAACGATTCAATTTGTCATCATCATAGCGGATATGAGCGAGTGCCATTTGGAAGAACGATGTCGACCCGGCAATGATTGACCCTTGTACTCCAGTCGAAATTGAGAGTCCGATATAAAAGAACAAATATTGAAGAAACGTTAAAAAAGAACCGAGATGCGCATACGCTCTAAACTTCTTAGGCGTCAATCGAATCGAACGTTTCAATACCGTCTGACTGATGATGAGCAGAAGAACCCCGGCGAGTAAGAAGCGCTCGCCTGCGAACAACAACTGTTGACCATATTCGTTCGACTGAATATCCAACTTCTCATAGCTCAGTTTGATGAACGGGAACGCACTCCCCCATAACAACGTATTAAAAATCGCCAAAAACGCCACTGTCCATGGGCGTTGAAATATATTTTGCATGACACAAAAACTCCTTAATCTTTTTATTTGTGAGTCACTGATGAGCGTGTTAGAATGAACCTAAATAATAATTATTATAAATAAAGGGATTGAGTCAATTAAAGACTAAAACCTTATATTAAGCCAATTGAAGATGATAATCATCATCAATCATTATCATTTAATCGAGATTTATTCTCAATTAGAAAGAAGGGATTCTATGAACGTCCAATCGGTTACACACGAAAAAAGCCACGTTTTCAAACGGGCTAGCTGGTACGAACATATCGAATTGATTATGGCGCTCATTAGCGGTGTATTGATTGTACTCGCTTATATCGCCGAAACACAAGAAGGAGCTCCTTGGATTCATGTCACGCTTTACTTATCTGCCTTTTTCATCGGAGGATATGCAAAAGCGAAAGAGGGAATCACGGACACGATTGAAACAAAGTCTTTGAACGTGGAACTACTCATGATTATCGCTGCCATCGGCGCCGCATCCATCGGCTATTGGATGGAAGGTGCGATTTTAATCTTTATTTTTGCTCTATCAGGTGCCCTCGAAACTTACACAATGAATAAAAATGAACGCGCACTTGAATCGTTGATGGAGCTACAACCTGAACAAGCAACTCGTTTAACCGATTCTGACGCACTTGAAGTTGTCCATATTGATGATTTGAAAGTTGGAGACCAGATTTATGTCCGTCCAGGCGAACGCATCCCTGTTGACGGGCGAATCATGAAAGGAAGCGCATCTGTCGAAGAAGCCGCCATCACAGGAGAGTCTGTCCCGGTTGACCGACAAGTCGGAGATGACGTGTTCGGCTCAAGCGTCAACTTAAACGGTGTCTTGACGATTGAAGTGACTAAGCTTGCGACCGAGACGTTGTTCCAAAAAATCATTCAAATGGTCCAGCAAGCGCAGGAAGAAAAGTCACCTTCTGCGCAGTTCATCGACCGCTACGAAGGGCGATATGTACAAGTTGTTCTTCTATCCGTCGCAGCCATCATCCTGCTCGGCCCCTTCTTCACGTCATGGTCTCTCGAAACGAGCATTTATCGCGGAATGATTTTACTTGTCGTCGCTTCCCCTTGTGCCCTTGTTGCCGCCATCACGCCTGCTGCCCTAGCAGCCATCGCCTCATCCGCGAAACACGGGATCCTGTTCAAAGGTGGTGCTCATATCGAGAACATGGGACGGTTGAAAGCGATCGCATTTGATAAAACCGGAACGCTCACGATCGGGAAACCAGTCGTCCAAGAAGCGCTTACCTCACCTGATTTACAGGAAATCGAGGTCAACCGAATCGTTAGTTTGATTGAAGAGCATTCGATGCATCCGCTCGCAGAGGCACTTGTCTCTTATACCGGAAAACATACCGGCGAGATGACGCACTTTAAAGACATCACCGGTTCTGGAATCGAGGCGACAATTGACGGGACGACATATCGCGTCGGTAAACAGAAGTTCGCTGACCGAAGTGGTGACTTCTTCAAAGAAGATGTGGAACGACTGAAAGAAGCCGGTCACACACTCGTGTTTATTAGTGATGACTCCCGTACAATCGGCGCCTATGCCCTACGAGACACATTGCGGTCCGAGGCTAAAGTAGCAATCAAGCGTCTGAATGACCTCGGAATCGCGACAATCATGATTACGGGAGATAATGAAGCGACTGCTCGTGCCATCGCAAATGAAGCTGGATTGACACGTTATATTGCCGAATGTTTACCAGAAGAAAAAGTTTCACAAATCAAAGCGTTACGTGAAGAGTACGGTTCAATTGGAATGATAGGCGACGGCATCAATGACGCACCTGCCCTTGCGACCGCTGATGTCGGAATCGCGATGGGTGAAGGAACCGATGCTGCTCTTGAAACAGCCGATGTCGTCTTGATGAAAAATGACCTCATGCGTTTGAGCGACGCCATTCGCCAATCACGCAAGCTGAACCGAATCGTCCTACAAAACGTCGTCTTTGCGCTCGGTGTCATTCTCGTCCTTATTGCCACAAACATTTTCGAACTGCTCATCATGCCGTTCGCGGTCGTCGGACACGAGGGTTCTACTATTCTGGTCATCTTGAATGGACTTCGTCTTCTCACCTCTTCATGGGAGTAACCGATTCGACAAAATCGAATCGATGATTGAAACGATATGTCGATTTCGTTATAATTGAAACAATGTGTCTAAATAGACTGAAACAGATCGAAAGATTGGCTAAAGGTGGTACATGATATGAATACGATTGCAGTCATCGGCAAAGTGTTTGTCGATATTAAAGGAACATCTTTCGCACCGCTTCATAAAGATGCGAAAAATGTCGGCGACATCACTTTCTCTAATGGCGGAACAGGTCGGAACGTTGCTCAAAACTTAGGTGTACTCGGTAATGACGTTCGCTTCGTCTCAACTGTCACGAACGACCAAATCGGGGTCGGCGTCCTCGAGGAGTTACGTGGTTTACAGGTCAATGTCGATGGTGTCGATATGCTCGACGATAACGGAATGGGAATGTGGCTCGCCGTCATGGATAACAATGGCGACCTCCAAACATCGATTTCGAAACAACCTGACGAAGCACGGATGGAAGAAGCGATTTTACGTCGAATCGACACAGTCTTTAAAGAGAGCGATGCGGTCGCAATCGACTTAGACTTGTCTGTTAACGTCTTAAACGAAACGATTGAACTTTGCCGTGAGATGGACTTGCCACTATACGGTGTGTGTGGCCACCTTTCTGTCATTGAACGGAACCGCCATTTACTTCAAGGCTTCACTGGATTCATCTGTAGCCGCGAAGAAGCGGAAATCTTGTCCGATATGTCAATCGTCACGGTGGATGACGCACTACGCGTCGCCGAAGTACTCGCCATGAAAGGTGCACCCCTCACAATCGTTACGATGAGTGAGCTCGGGGCTGTTTATGTCGACCTTCGTACGAATGAACAAGGTCACGTCCCGACAACGAAAGTAAAAGTGGCCGACTCTACTGGGGCCGGTGACTCATTCTTCTCCGCTGTCATCTCAGAACTGATGAAACAGCATCCAATCGAAGATGCGCTTCGTCTCGGGATGCGTGTCGCAGGAAAAGTCATCGCGTCACACGAGAACGGATTGACGCAAGACATGTATGATTCATTAGAACAACCTACGCAAAAATGAGTTGAACGCATCGGCGAATCGTCGATGCGTTTTGTGCAAAATTATAGGAATGAAAGGAACGATTTCAGTGGTTCGAACGAAATTAAGAAGTGCAATCATTCTCATGAATGACCAAGATGAAGTGGCTTTGATTCGCCGCGAAAAAGAGAACGTCTTGTATTATGTATTCCCTGGAGGCGGAGTAGAATATGGGCATACGACTGAAGAAACAGCCGTTCGTGAAGCGTTTGAAGAACTCGGCGTTCACGTCGAATTAGAAGGGGTTGCCGCCTATGTTGCCTTTAATAACGAGCTAAACCCTTACTATTGGGCGAAGATGACGGGTGGCGAATTCGGTACCGGGACGGGTGAAGAGTTCCAGGAAGAACAGACAAACGGATCCTATACCCCGATGTGGATTAAGCGATCGGCGTTACCCCATCTTCCGGTCCGTCCTCCATCGCTCGCTGAAAAGCTCGCCTCGCATGAGTCACGTTTTTACGATTTGACGTTATCTGAGGATTAATCATGTGTATCCTCGACTGAATTCGGGAAACATTTTTATATTGACCGAGTCAGGAGGGTTTTATGATGGCAATGACAGAAGTAAAGGAAAAAAAGAATTGGTTCGGGTTTGGCAAAGAGTTATTCCGTCGTTTTAAAGAGCATGATGTACAAGATTACGGGGCCACGCTCGCATTCTTTTGGTTTTTATCGATTTTCCCCGGCATCATCTTCATTTTGGCACTCTTATCATTTTTTGATGTCTCACAAGATTCATTCCAAAATCAATTGAACGATTTGGCTCCAGGATCCGCTGCTTCCGGATTCTTGACGGGTATCTTTGACGCAATCGGGGAGCCTCGAGGCGGTCTCTTATCACTCGGTGCGATTTTAGCCATTTGGTCTGCCGCAAAAGGTGTCGATCGACTCATCACGACTTCACTGCATGCGTATGGCGAGGACAACGAACGGAATTTCTTCGTCAAAAAAGGATTAGCGCTTGGTCTGACGATTTTACTCGGAATCGGGATGTTGCTCCTCATTCTTTCGAACGTGTTCGGATCGCAAATCATCTCGTTCGTCACCGAATATTTACCCGTCAACATTACCGGGGCAGAAGAGATGATGATTAATGTGTTCCGCTACGTCTTAACGACGGTCGTCTTGATTTTGACGCTTTCGATTTTTTATAAAGTTTCACCGCAGCAACATGTATTCTGGAAAAGTACGATTCCAGGAGCCATATTCGGTGTCATCGGTTGGCAGCTTGTATCTTTCGGGTTCAGTTTGTACGTCTCAAACTTCGGAAGTTACGACTCCACCTATGGCTCGCTCGGTGGAATCATCGTCACGTTGCTTTGGTTACAATTGACGGGAATGATTATCCTCATCGGGTCTGAAATTAACGCGACGTGGATGCGTTTCTTTAAAACGCCAAGTGAACAAGAATATGAACGTGACTTCAAGAAGAACAAAAAGAAAGCGAAACAAAAACAAGAAGAGGATGACTACGAAGACATCCCGACGAATACGTATGGCTAATACAAAAAGGAGCACGTTCGAGTTGAACGCGCTCCTTCCTTATGCCTCTACTGGGTCAAGACGTCCTGTCGCCGGGTCAATCACGAACCCGTGGACATTCGTGCCTGGTGGTAATAATGGATGATTGTTGATTAAGTTGATTGAATGAACGACATTCTCTTCGACCGAATCAAATCCATGTAGCCATTGCTCCAAATCCATCCCTGACGATTTCAACGTCTTCAACGTCTGAGGATCGATTCCTCGACGTTCCATCTCTTCAATCACGACAGACGGCTCGATTGCTGCCATTCCACAATCGTAATGACCGACCACGACAACTTCCTCCGCGCCTAGCGCATAAAGCGCGACTAAAATCGAACGCATGGCTGAACCAAATGGATGCGACAAGACAGCCCCCGCATTTTTGATGATTTTAGCGTCTCCGTTCTTAAGTCCTAGCGCTTGAGGTAACAATTCCGTCAGACGTGTATCCATACACGTCAAAATCACAATTTTCTTATCCGGAAATTTATCAGATACGAACGGCTCGTACTGTTTTTCCTCTACGAAACGTTTGTTAAATTCAAGCATTTCTTTTACGACTGACACGTTAACGCCTCCCCTTTTCTCACATCACAAATCTTGAAACAATGAGTCCGACGACCATCCATGCCCCGAACAACGTATTCACCTTCGCCGTCATCGCCATCGCAGGCATCAATTCGGCCGGTTCAGCCTTTTGCCAAAAGCGTTGAATCGCTCGAACCATGACCGGCACGGTGAATAGTGATAGCAAGACCCATGGTGTGACTCCATAATACACGACGGCAACGATGATGCCGACTAATGCGGCGATAAAGAATGCCGCGAGCACATATACGGCACGTCGATGACCGACTAGACACGCGATTGTTTTTCGCCCGTTCTCTTTATCGTTATCTAAGTCTCGAATATTGTTCGCAAGTAAGATTGCCCCAATCAACAAGGCCATCGGGAACGACACGAGCAACAATTCCGTCGTCACCGTATTGATTTGAATATAGCCAGCGATTCCAATGATGACATATCCCATGAAGAGACCGGCAACAATCTCACCGAACGGCGTATACGCAATCGGTAACGGGCCTCCCGTGTACAAGTATCCAACGAGCATGGATAACGCACCGACCCAAAGCAGGTGCCAACTCGTTGACGCTGCGATATAAAGTCCGAGTATCGCCGAGACAGCATACATGCCAAGGGCGATTGATAGGATTTGATTTGGCGTAAACCCGTCGCGCACGATGGACCCACCAATCCCGATCGATCCTTCATGGTCTAACCCTCGCTTATAGTCATAATACTCGTTAAATAAGTTCGTTGCGATTTGAATGAGGACTGACGCGACTAACATCGCAAGAAAGAGTCCCCACTTCAGTTCGGTTTGATCGAGGACGATGAACGTCCCGAGCAAGACCGGAATAAAGCTTGCTGTCAGGGTATGTGGGCGAATCATTCGCCAATATGCCCCTTTTGATTTCTGTTTCATTTCGTTCCCTCCCTTCGTTAGTTTACGTCTCGATGAAAAAATCTGTCAACGCTAGCCATCTCTCTCACGTTCCTTACAATTTCTCAAGCATTTCATAGGCAAGTGGATTGCGAACTCATGATACACTAAAGAGTGAGAATTCTATCGGATTGAGGAGGCTTTTCTTTCATGCCAGATACTCAAACACATATAAAACAACGAATCGAGCAAGCCCACAAACGGGCACGAGCTTGGCAACGACCTGTGCTCGCATCCTACACATGGGAAATTTCGGCGTTCGATGCGTTTCAAATCATCCAGAACACGGATACGTCCCACTATTACTTCATGACACCGGACCGCACACTTGAAATGCTCGGTTGCGGAGACGCGCTCGTCTTGAGTGCCTCTGGACCCGAACGATTTCAGCGACTCCAGTACGATTGGAGTCTTCATCGGCGAGATGTCGATGCGACCGTTCATGCGTTTGCTGGCTTTTCGTTCGATACGTTCATGCGTCCACAAAAGAGTATGTGGGATGCCTTCGGGGAGGCATCGCTCGTCGTTCCAAAATTTTTATACCGCCGTTATAAAGACCGACACACATTGACAGTCGCGACCCTTGTCTCTTCGAAACAATCGGTCGAACAGTATTTAATTCAATTAGCCGATCAATTGGCGCAATTCAGCTCACTACGCCCGGCCGAAGAATCAACACCGTCCTATTCGAAAGTAAAAGACGGTGTGGAACATTACAAATCAAGTTTTCAGCAAGCCAAGCAGTTGATCGAGGAAGAGCGAGTCGAAAAAATCGTCATCGCGCGAGAAGAAATTTATCAACGTTCCGATGACGCTTTCCCTTTCGCTAAGAGTTTGAAGCATTTGGCGGACCATCAAGAGTCGAGTTACATCTACTTATACCAACCTAAACGTGACATCGGCTTCTTCGGAGCGACACCTGAACGCTTGATTCAAAAAGAAGGGATGCGACTGAATACAGCTGCTATCGCCGGAACAATCAAGCGCCCTCAGACTGAAATTGAAAGCGACCTCGCGAAGGAACAATTGTTACACGATGCGAAAAATCGTGAAGAACATCAAATCGTCGTGAAAGATATTAAGCAAGCTTTGGCACCTTACACCGCACCGATTCACACGAGTGAGATACCGCAAATTCTTGCGAATCGATCGGTGTTCCACCTGCACACTCCGATCCAAGCGACACTCGAAACAAACGCTTCCTTGTTGTCGTTAGCGGAAGCACTCCATCCAACCCCAGCCCTCGGAGGCTCACCGAAGCGGACATCGGTCCGATTGCTTCGTGAAATCGAGCGGTTCGACCGCGGATGGTACGGTTCACCATTTGGCTGGGTCGACAACGAAGGGGATGGTGAGTTTGTCGTTGCCATCCGCTCAGCACTCGTCCAGCAACAGTTCGTCGCACTTTACGCAGGAGGCGGGATTGTCAAAGACTCGGTTCTCGAGCAAGAGCTTGAAGAAACCGAAATGAAAATGAGTCCAATCAAACAAGCTTTACAGTTTGATTCGCACGATTAAGGAGGCACCCTACATGAATAAGATGTTGACCGACTGGGTAGCATCCATGGTGAATCGACTTGTTGAATCCGGCGTGACCGACGTGGTCATTAGTCCAGGTTCTCGTTCGACCCCACTCGCGATGGCGGCTTATTTGCATCCGCAAATCCGCCATCACATCATCGTCGACGAGCGCTCCGCCGCATTTTATGCCCTCGGACTGACTCGCTCGACGGACACCATTCGTCCTGTCGCACTCATCTGTACGAGCGGGACGGCTGCGACAAATTACTACTCGGCAGTGACAGAGGCGTTTATTTCGCAATTGCCGCTCATCGTCTTGACTACCGATCGACCACATGAACTACGGAACGTCGGGGCACCACAAGCAATCAATCAAGTTCGATTATACGGTGAACAAGTAAAGACGAGTCTCGACTTACCCGTACCTGAAGAAGCAACGCTGTCGTTCATGCAGCAGACAGTCACCCGGTTCACGAACCTCGCCATGCAGTCACCCATGGGACCCGTTCACTTGAATGTCCCATTCCGGGAACCGTTGCTACCAGACCTTGAAGAGTTGAAGCTGATGCTGAGAGGTGAACCTGCTATACCGGAAAGACAGAGCGTTCGCCCGACAAATACCGACCGGGAAATCTTTTTGGAACGTACGAGTCAAAAGCAACTCGCATTCGTTGTCGGCCCTTACACACCAATGTTATGGCAAAAAGCCATTTACAAATCGGCGATCGAGCATCACATCCCGATTTTTGCCGATCCACTAAGCGGCATGCGTCGTTTCGACGGTGTCTTGACGAACTACGACACATGGCTCGCAAGTGAACATAAAGCCGACTGGTTACCGGATGTGTTCATTCGATTCGGTGCCGCGCCCGTTTCAAAACGGCTCAATCAGTGGATGACTGCGACGGAACTAGTTGTGATTGAAGAGCCGGGCTCTTATCGTGACCCAAGTAGCCGTGCGACCATCTGTTACGGAGACTCACTCGACTTTTTACCACTCATTGAATCAACGAATGATCCACGTTACGTTGAACGCCTACGTTTCTTCGAGGATGTCACGGAAACGGCGAAGCCTTCACTCCAGGGAGAAGCCGAATTGACGAAACGATTACTCGATACGTCAATCGAACGTCTTTTCGTCAGTAACAGTATGCCGATCCGTGATGTCGATACGACATTATCAGCCGGAAAGAGCGTGCAAGTTTTCGCCAACAGGGGCGCCAACGGAATTGACGGAGTTCTTTCGAGCGCACTCGGGAGCTGTTTTGACACGTCGCATGCTGCTTTGTTAATCGGTGATTTGGCATTCTATCATGACAGTAACGCTTTACAACTGTTGAAGCGACATCCCGGGAAGTTTTCAGTGGTGATTTCGAATAATAATGGTGGAGGAATCTTCTCCTTTTTACCGCAAGCGTCTGTCGATGCCCAGCTTTTTGAAGATTTGTTTGGGACACCGCTTGATTTGAATATTCGTGGATTTGCCGAGACTTACGGATTATCCTATCGTCTGATTGAGCAGCCACAGGAGATTCAAGAAGCGATTGAAGACGGCATCCATTTGATTGAGTTCCCATCGGATCGTGAGCAGAATGTAACAACTCACCGAGGATGGACGCAGTCTGTCTGCGCTCGTCTCATCACGGAGAACGAGGCATGACCATCTGTTTGAGAGATGTGGACTATGAAGTACGCATTAGAGGGGAAGGAAAACCGGTATTATTCTTACACGGGTTCACGGGAAATGCTCATTGGGTTGATTCGTTCCCCACCTTACCCGTTCGACTCGTGTCGCCTTCATTGTTGCAACACGGCACAACGGAACACCCTCCCGTCAATCGTTCGACGATGAGTCAACAAGTGAAGGACCTATCACGCCTACTCGATCTAGACGACCATCCTTGGACAGTCGTCGGTTATTCACTAGGTGGTCGAATCGGGCTGACACTCGCCGCGTGCGATCAGCGCGTCGAACATGTCATCGGAATCAGCACAACACCCGGGCTCCGCTCTTCTAGAGAGCGGACAGCTCGTCGACGTCAAGACGAAGAGCTTGCCCGATTCATCGAAACCGAAGGACTCGCCGCTTTCGTCAAGCGATGGGAGAACCTTCCGCTTTGGCGACAAACTGAAGAGATGAAACAATCACTCAGGAAGGACCGACTCGCACAACATCCCATCGCTCTTGCGAACAGTTTGCGGGCCATCGGTACAGGTCACATGCCGTCGCTGTGGGATGCACTCCAGCACCTCCCTCGCACCGACCTGATTGTCGGGGCAGAAGATTCTAAGTTCAAAGCGATTGCACGAGACATGCAGAAAGAACGGTCTGATATTAAAATCTACGAAATTTCAGATGCGGGGCATGCTCCTCATATCGAGAATGCACCAGAGTTTGGTACAATAATAAAGAAATTGATTTTAGGGGGTATTTAAAATGGAATCAGTAGCGAACTGGACATCGGTCCGTACGTATGAAGACATTAAATATGAAACATGGAATGGGATTGCTAAAATCACCATCAACCGTCCAGAGGTACGCAACGCGTTCCGTCCATTGACGGTCAATGAATTGATTGATGCATTCGCACGCGCACGCGACGATAAAGAAGTCGGCGTCATCATCTTGACGGGTGAAGGCGAAAAGGCATTCTGTTCAGGTGGAGACCAAAAAGTTCGTGGGCATGGCGGATACGTCGGGGAAGATGAAATCCCACGCTTGAACGTCCTCGACCTTCAACGCCTCATTCGAGTCATTCCAAAACCGGTCATTGCCATGGTCGCAGGTTTTGCAATCGGCGGAGGACATGTCCTTCATGTCGTATGTGACTTAACAATCGCAGCGGACAACGCTCGCTTCGGACAAACGGGTCCTAAAGTCGGTTCGTTCGATGCAGGATACGGCTCTGGTTACTTAGCACGCATCATCGGTCATAAGAAAGCTCGTGAAATCTGGTACCTTTGCCGCCAGTATGATGCACAAGAAGCACTCGAAATGGGACTCGTCAACACAGTCGTCCCTCTCGATCAACTCGAAGCAGAAACAGTCAAGTGGTGCCAAGAAATCTTACAACACTCACCAACTGCACTTCGCTTCTTGAAAGCAGCAATGAACGCGGACACAGACGGTCTTGCCGGACTTCAGCAACTCGCTGGAGATGCAACGCTTCTCTACTACACAACCGATGAAGCGAAAGAAGGACGAGATGCGTTCAAAGAAAAACGTGACCCTGACTTCGGTCAATTCCCACGTTTCCCTTAATTTTGTTGAGAGAGTAGCGATTCCGCTACTCTTTTTTTGGAGGTTACAGACATGTATGAATGGATTGATCAACATCCGGCATCACAGATTGCACTCGTGACACGTGACGAAAGACTGACGTGGGAAGCGTTACGTACCGAGAGCCTGCAACTTGCCCAATACATCCATGAACAGGCAGCAACTGCCGAAAAGATTGGCATATTCGCTAAAAACAGCAAAGACTATATCATCGCCATCCATGCGGTGCACCTGCTCGGCAAAGTACTCGTTCCAATCAACACACGATTGACCGAAGAGGAAGTGCGCACTCAGTTAAACACAGCAAGAGTCGATTTGCTTCTCGTCGATGACGAGGGCGATTTGCCGGTCACACAACTTTTAGTGACACGTCGGGCGCTTTCATGTTTCACTGCGACACATGAGTGGAAAGAAAATGACACCATGTCTCTCATGTTTACGTCCGGTACGACGGGGCGGGCCAAGGCTGTACAACAGACGTATGGGAATCATCTCGCAAGCGCACGTGCTGCCGAAGCGCATCTAGACTATCACCCATCCGACCGCATGCTTACGGTGACGCCACTCTTTCACATGAGCGGACTTTCTCAAGTGTATCGGAGTGCAATCATCGGTTCGACACTTTATGTCGAGCCACGCTTTGATGTCGACCGAACTCTTCATTTAATTGAAACTGAAGGCATTACCCAGTTGTCACTCGTCTCCATCATGCTACAGCGACTGCTTGATGCCGGGCTAGAAAAACACTGTCTTCGCACGTTGCTCGTCGGAGGTGGGCCGGTGCCTCGCCCGTTACTAGAAGAAGCAGAGCGACGACAGTTACCGGTCGCTCAAACATACGGTATGACCGAAACGTGTTCTCAAGTCGCCACGCTACTTCCAAGCGAAGCGCTCTCACATATCGGTTCGAGTGGTCGAGCCATCGCACCGACCGTGATCCGGATCAGTCAGGACGGGGAGATTGAGGTAAAAGGACCGACCGTGACAAGTGGGTACTTCGAGCAACCTGAATCAGATGCTTGGACACAAGACGGTTACTGGAAAACAGGTGATCTCGGAACGATGAAAGACGGGTATTTATATGTACACGATCGCCGAAGCGACCTCATTATTTCTGGTGGCGAAAACGTGTATCCTGCTGAAATCGAGGCTGCGATGTTACGATGTGCCGGTGTCCGAGACGTTGGGGTTACGAAACAAGCACACCCGACCTGGGGAGAAGTCCCGCTCGCCTTCGTCGTCGGATCATATGACCCGACGGAGATGCAGGAAATCCTCGATTCCCAGTTAGCCAAGTATAAACATCCGCTTGCGATTCATTACGTAGAGGACCTACCCCGAAACGCGAACGGAAAATTAATGCGTCATCGCTTAAAGGAGCTATTGCCATGATCAAACGTGCTGACCTTTCGATTGTCCCTTTAACATTTAAACACCCCATCGTAACGGCGCACGCCGTTTTGTCGGTGAGACGAACACTCATCCTTCGACTTGAAACCGTAGATGGTGTCGTCGGATATGGCGAAGGTGTCGCCTTTGAGACACCTTGGTACACGGAAGAAACGACCCAGTCCATGATTGATACATCAAAATTGATTCTTCATCTATTAAAGGGCATGACAGTCACGACGGACGTGTTTCCGACCCTCGTCTCATCGGTTATCGGTCAACGAATGGCGAAAGCGATGTGGGAAAGTGCATTATGGGAGATTGAAGCAGCACGCGCGAACATGTCACTTAAGTCGTATATGAAGGCCGGGGATACCGTCTCCTGCGGTAGAACGATTGGGATTGGGCTACTCCATCAGACGATGAACTCGATTGAAGCAGCGCTAGCTGATGGTTTCGAGCGAATCAAATTAAAAGCCTCCCCTAATGAATTACTCCCGGCACTACGCGAAATCCGAACCGTCTTCCCAGATGCCCCACTCATGATTGACTTAAACGGAAGCGCGTCCGATCAACCGATAGAATGGTTCGAACAAATCGACGCCCATCGGTTATTGATGATTGAACAACCGTATCCGAGCCGACAGTTCGTTAAATCGGCGACTCTTCAACAAAAACTCAAGACACCAATCTGCCTCGATGAGTCGATTACGTCTTACGACGATGTGGAGACGATGACGAAACTCGGCGCGGGTAAAATCGTCAATATTAAGCCTGCACGTGTCGGTGGTTTCAGTGAGGCGTTGCACATTCGGAAACACGGAACACCGTACTGGGTCGGTGGGATGTATGAATCCGGAATTGGAAGGTATCACACGCTTTTATTCGCTTCGCTCAGCGGCGCGAGCTTTCCGGCGGATATGTCGGGGACGAGCGCTTACTTCGAACAAGATTTGCTCGATACACCGCTTGAGGTGGAGAACGGGAAGTTGACGCTACCGGATTCGGTACAGCCAGACTGGGATGTAATTGAACAGCTACGCGAAGAAGTGATTTTCTTGCAAACATAAAGAAGGTGCGGTTCATCTGAACCACACCTTCTTTACATTAACGGAACGATCCCGTTAACACTTCATATCCATCTTCTGTGACGATGACCGTATGCTCGAACTGTGAGACGAGGCTCTTGTTCGGTGTGAAGAGTGTCCATCCGTCTTCTTCCGACTGATAGACGATTTCGTCTTTCGTCGAGATGAATGTTTCGACCGCAATCACTTGCCCAGCCTTTAAGAGCTGATTCTCTTCGCGACTGTAGTAGTTCGAAATCGTCTCCGGCTCCCCGTGCAACGTTCGACCGAGACCGTGTCCGGCTAAGTTACGGATGACCGTGAATCCATTCTTTCTCGCGTCGGCATAAATCGCTTTCCCGATCTGATTGACTTTCACGCCCGCTTTGACTTTGCTAAGACCCGCTTCGAGCGACGTCAACGACACTTCGACCAATCGTTCATGTTGAGGTGATTTTGCTTCCCCTGCAATGACCGTACGACCTGTATCGGCATAATAGCCATCCTTCACAGCCGAGACGTCAACGTTGACGATATCGCCTTCTTGAATGACCTCTTCCCCAGGAATACCATGGGCGGCGACGTCATTGAGTGAGATACATGTGTATCCTGGGAACTCATACATCGTAATCGGTGCAGAAGCCGCACCCTCTTCTTCTAAAATACGTTGCCCAATCGCATCCAATTCTTTTGTCGTCATGCCCGGTTTGACGGCTTTCGCCATCTCATCTCGTGCAAGTGCGACGATTCGACCGATTTCACGTAACGCATCGTAATCATAATCTAACATTATAACTCTTCCTTTCAGTCTAATAATCGATTCTGGTACAGATATTCTTCGGATATGTCGGCGAATAAGAACATGCCGTCGGGTAACGGATAACTGAACGTACGAGTCACTTCGTTTGAACTGAAATCACGATAGTCTCCAGATAAATAGCCACGTCCCCGAACGTCCATGGCCGCCATCGTTTGAATGAAATATGGTCGGAAACTCCAGTTGTAACCCCGATACGTATTATCGACACGCCATTCTCCGTTCACACAGTAGACGTTTGCACTCGTCTGAAAACCTGTCTTATCCGTCAAATAGTAACGGACAAACACTTCCTCGAGCTTCGGTGCGATGTATTGAATCCACTCGTCTTTCTTATCTTTCGACCATTTGCCAGATTGAACGAGTTCTCCGATTCGACGATGTAACTCAAACTCAAGTTCGTATAAACGATTTAATCGTTTCTGATCATGTAAAAAGAAAGAAGGCACTTCTTGCGCCAAGACACCCATTCCTTTGATTTCTCGTTGTGGAAGCTCGTCTTCTAGACCAAGCAAACCACCCATATAATAGCGACCGCCGTGTTGCCAAGCATAACGAAGCTGTCCGATATGGTTGATGGATTTGTACAGTAGCGGTGCACCGAGCTTCGAAGCGATATATTCCATCGTTTGAAGCATATTCGGATAGGTGACCGACAACGTCTTTTTCTCTACCATCGTACCGAGATCGACAAGCAACAATTCTGGCGCGAGTGTCATAATGTCCTCGATACTCGTCGACTCTGCGAAGTCTAGGGCAATTTTTAGTCCATATGAACGGTAGTATTGAATGACACGCGATAGGCGAGGAACATCAACCAGATCCGTCCCCTGAAGCGTCACATAAATACGATGTAACGGGAAATTCAATTCGCGAAGCGGAGCTAAAAAAGCTTCTCCTCCTTCTTCAAGAATCCATTCCGACCGACATCTGAACGTGACGAATGGCTTGGCGTCTCGAAGTTGTGCTGCTGCCAATTGCTCCATCCGTTGGGCGATGTCTAACTGATACTCGAGCGGAACGTCATCATCATAAAAAAATGGTGTCAACGATTCGCCTCGGAATCGCCCATGTACCATATAGCCTTCCACTTGAAACGTCGCCGCTCCAAGGATTGGTTCATACGTCACCATCACTTCTTCAGGATGGACCATCACTTCTACCGCATCCATAACTCATCACCTCTTCGTTAAATGCGAAAACGAGCTACAATCAGCTCGTTCGCGTGTGTACATACATATAGGCACCGAAACAAGCAATAAAATAGGCGATACTCATTACGCCATATGCAATGCCCATCTTTCCGCCTACTCCAATGGCTAACACTAAAAAAATCATCGCTCCAAATAACAATGTCGCCACGGGGATATAACGAAAGTTAGGACGGTCTGTCTTTGACACGATTGGTTTGAGTGCGAGCACACAACCAAATAGCACAAGGAGACCGAAACTTAATTCCACCATCCGTTGACACCTCATCCTTCTATCTCTACTCAACTAGTGTAGCACGACACAATAAAAAAAGCCGCAAATCCACTTAAGGAAATGCAGCATTTCACGATGATTAGTCACGCGGACGGCGTGGGCCACGGTCATCCGAGCGACGACGATCGTCACCACGGTATGATCCTTTACGATCTCCACTGCGTCCATCACGACGTTCGCCACCGCGTCCACCACGACGATCGCCACCACGGCCACCGCCACCGCCACGACGGTCGTTACGACCACGGTATCCACCGCGATCGCCACCACGGCCACCTTGACGTTTGACACGAACTGGTTCAGCGTACGAGATTTCAACAGGTGTTGAATCTGGCTCTTTCGTCAATCCACGAAGGGCTGCAGCGAGAATTTCAACTGCTTCATACTCTTCAAGAAGTTCAGTCGCAAGTTGCGTGTACGCTTTGAAGTCGCCCGCTTGAACGCGTTCAATCAACTCTTCAGCTGCTTGCTTTTGGTTTCCTTCAAGTACTTCCGCGATTGTCGGTACGTGACGACGGTTCATGCGTTTGTTCGTTACACGTTCGATTGCTTTTACTTGTCCAAACTCACGTGGTGTGATGAATGTGAGGGCAGTACCTGTTTTACCAGCGCGACCTGTACGACCAATACGGTGTACGTAGCTCTCTGGGTCTTGTGGTACATCGAAGTTGTAAACGTGCGTGACACCTGAAATATCAAGTCCACGTGCAGCAACGTCAGTCGCTACTAAGATATCGATCGTTCCGTTTTTGAAACGACGAATCACTTGGTCACGTTTTGATTGCGTCAAGTCTCCGTGAAGACCATCTGCTGTATATCCGCGCTTGATAAGTGCTTCTGTCACTTCATCAACACGTTTCTTCGTACGAGCGAAGATGATGCTGAGTTCTGGTGAGTCGATGTCGATCAAACGGCAAAGCGTATCGAATTTTTGACCTTCGCGCAATTCGATGAACTGTTGGTTGATGTTCTCAACTGTCATTTCTTTCGCTTTGACTTTGATGATTGTCGGCGACTTCATGAAACGCTCTGCAATCTTTTTGATTTGTGGTGGCATCGTCGCTGAGAAAAGAAGCGTTTGGCGCTCTTCAGGAAGACCTGCCAAAATCGTTTCGATATCTTCAACGAAGCCCATGTTGAGCATTTCGTCTGCTTCATCCAAGATGACCGTTTGAATGTCATCAAGTTTGATTGTTTTACGTTTCATGTGGTCCATGAGACGTCCTGGTGTTGCAACGACGATTTGTGGGTTCTTTTTCAAACCACGGATTTGACGGTCGATTTGCTGACCACCGTAAACAGGAAGTGCGTATACGCGCTTTGTTTCTCCGATTTTGTTTAATTCTTCTGCAACTTGAATCGCAAGTTCACGTGTCGGTGCAAGAACGAGTGCTTGGACTTGACGTGCCTTTGAATCGATTCGCTCAATTGTCGGAATACCGAAAGCTGCTGTTTTCCCTGTACCTGTTTGTGCTTGTCCTAATACGTCCACTCCTGTGAGTGCGACAGGAATTGTCTCAGCTTGGATCGGTGTAGCTTCCTCGAAGCCCATTTTGTGTACACCTTTTACTAACGCTTCACTTAATTGTAAATCTTGGAATTTTGTCAAATTATATTCTCCTTTGTTCATACAAAAAACGTCTGAGTTCAGTTTGACAGATCTACAGACGTTTTCTCAATGTTTCCTCATAGTCAACTTTATTAACTATAACGTATTTATTCCTAAAATGAAAGAAATACATTTTCAAACTTTTTCATGTCATCCGAACATGAGTTATCTTATTTCAATTTGTAGCCGTTGTCGAGCTTTTCAACTTGCTTTTCTTTTAGTAGTTTTCCGAGCGCCCGTTTAAACGCGGCTTTGCTCATCCCAAACTCACGGTCAATGACGTCAGGGGCTGTCTTGTCGCCGTAAGGCATTTGACCACCACGTTCCTCGATATAAGAGAGGACGCTCGCCGCATCGCCGTCAATCGCCTCATAGGCACGTGGTTTCATAGAAACGAGAACCGTTCCATCTTGTTTCACTTGGGTCACCCGAACCGTCAATTGTTCACCGAGACGTGGCCAACGTGTCATTTCTGCTTCATGTAAGAAACCGAGTGATTCCCCTTCGACCCATACGTTGACGCCAACTTCACGTTTATTGACGACAGTCGCTTGAACAACTTGGTTGTTCCATTCTTCTTTCGATGGACGTGCCAACAAGTTCAAGTATGCGTAAGGTGCCGGATCCCCAAGCAAACGTCCTTTTTGGTCATATTTCAAACGAATACACAATTGGTCTCCCGTTTGCGGCCAGTATGACCGGTTCTCTGGTAAGTCGTCCATCGAGACGAGAACATCTTTTTGAATCCCGATATTGACGAAGACACCTGTGTTATATCGAACGCCAGTCACTTCACACCATTCATACTCATCGAAAGAGACCGTCGGAATCGTCATCGTTGATGCGAGACGCCCTTCTGAGTCATGATATAAAAAGACACGAACCGTTTGACCGACCGTCACTTCTTCCGTCTGTTCTTTTCGATGAAGGAGTACCTCTTCGCGACCGTTACTAATGAATACTCCAAAATCAGCAGAACGTTCCGCGACCAAGTCTACTACTTCTCCTGCGCGCAATGCCATTACACCCACATCCTTTTCTAATCTATTACTGTCAGTATACCTATCTACACACGTTCCTAATCATATCATGTTCACTTTCAACATTTTGAATAAATGTGACGAATTTGTGAACGTGAAGTGAAAAGGGAAACCCGTCACAAGAAATGGAAGGAAGATGATTTATTAAAATTTTGTGACAATTTTGTGAACGTCTTTTTTTCTTCTAGTATCCTATTTTTGAAAACGTTATTATATAGGAAGTGTCCGGTATAGATAAGGTTTCATTTAGGATTGATCGGGGGATAATAAATGTTTGATATACAGTCTCGTTCGTTTGCAAAACGTTTTACAAAAGGGCTACTCGTCGCCTTTTTCGCATTACTCGCATCACTCAGCTTCATTTTTTCAAACGGTGTGGATACAAACGTATCGTCATCATCGACTTATATGACTCAAGAGTAAACGTCTTCCGAGCTACTGGAGGCGTTTTTTCTTTGCCAAACGCAAACAGGAATTTCCTACAAAAGGTCGAATACGATTAAAAGACCTTGCCTTTTTCTTTACTACCACATAAGAAAAGGAGACTCCGCTATGATTTTCTATTTTCTTACGACCATCTTATCGACTGCAGGCCTCGCTTTTTTGTTCCAGTCCGAACTATATAAAGATCCGATTGGAACTTTTCTATTTGCTGTCTTGATTGCGATGGGACTGTCTTCTTTCAAACAACTCTTTATGCAAGCGAGCGAGTTCTTTGTGGAAAGACGGAACCAGAAACGAATCAAACGTGTCGTGGCCAGAATGCATTCGACGACACGGAAACGCTCTACATAACGCTCGTCTTCCCTCTCCACATTTGGTATTCTATGAAGGAACAGACAACGTACATTGGATTTATAATCGCAGGAGGCACACAATCGTATGAATGAAATTCCGTTATCGAACGAATGGCTACTTCGTTATTCACCTGTCATGGAGCTTTGGTTAAAAGAAGATGGAATCTTACTTGTCGATGACGACAATCGCATCCGCCTCACCCTTGAAATCGGGAACGACCAAGCCATGCAAATTAAAAGTATTGAACAAGACGGCGCTTATTTCGTCGTCGATCCTGTGAATAAACGCATTACGTTCGAGCTTGAGGAAGAGGAAGAAGAGAGCGATTCTCGCTTTTGGGAATAAGGATTCATGCCGAAGGGTCGGATTCTCGTCAAGAGAAGAAGACTCTTTCTTGTTGTCATTATGAGAGGAGAAAATAAAATGATTCGAACAGCTGTATGGTTTTTCTCATTTTTTGCGGTGTTACCGATCACCGTCCCATTTTTACAAAAGGCGAAAAAAATTGATCCACCAAAGCGTTATCGCTACGTACAAGACATCGCTTATAAATGGGCACAATTCTTGTTGAAAATTGCCGGTGCCGACATTCGGGTCCATGGACAGGATCACATTCCGGATGAACCGGTCGTCTACGTATCGAACCACCAAGGAAACTTTGACGTTCCCATCATGTTGACGGCCACGAAACGACCAAAGGCATTCATTTCGAAAATTGAGGTACAAAAATTCCCGATCATCCCGCGTTGGATGGAATTGATGGGCTGCATCTTTATCGATCGAAGCGATCGTCGTCAATCAATCAAAGCGATTCGCTCGGGCGTCGAAACAATCCAATCCGGTCAGTCAATGATCGTCTTCCCAGAAGGAACACGCTCAAAAGGCGGTCCTATGAAAGAATTTAAAGCCGGGAGTTTGACACTTGCGACGTCAAGCGGTGCGAAGATTGTTCCAGTTGCCATTCAAGGGAGCTACAAATTGTTAGAAGCCAAAAATCGAATCACTCCGGCAACGGTCGACGTCACCTTCTTACCCGCGATCGACCCGGCTGACTTACCGAATAAGGAAATCGCTGCAACAGTCGAAGCAGCCATTCGTCAACAGATTGAAGGAGAGAACGCATGAGTTTATTAATGATTGAGGGCATTCATAAAGAGTTTGCCGACAAAGTCCTATTTGATGATGTGACGATGACGATTCATCCAGGAGACCGCATCGGAATCATCGGGGTGAACGGTTCTGGAAAGTCGACATTCATGAAAATCATCGCTGGTGCCGAGACGGCGGACAAGGGAACGATGCAACATCCGAACGATTACCGCATCCGCTATCTGACTCAGACGGTCCAATTCGATGAAGGTCAAACGATTCTTGACGCCTTGTTCACAAGCGATACACCGTCCGTTCAAGCACTGAAGCAATTCGAACGTGCCCGCCAAGCGCTCGAAGCGGATCCGACGAGTGAGCATTTACTCGAACGTTTCATGAAAGCTCAGCAGGCTGTCGATGCCGCAGACGCTTGGGAAACGGAAGCAAAACTGAAGTCGATTTTGAACCGTCTCGGTCTTCCTGACGTGTCCGTCGATGTGAACGCCTTATCAGGAGGACAACAAAAGCGTGTCGCTCTCGCCGCAGCGTTACTCGACGAAGCGGACTTACTGCTCTTAGATGAGCCGACGAACGAACTTGATGCCGACACGATCGCATGGCTCGAGACGATGCTTGCCGATTATCGGGGAGCCATCCTTCTGATCACCCACGATCGTTATTTCTTAAATCGTGTCACAAACCATATCTTAGAGATTGCGGACGGGACGAGTTACTTCTATAACGGGAACTATGAGCTGTTCCTTGAGAAGCGGGCCGAACGAAAAGCACGGGCACAATCGATGGAACAGAAACGGCAAAATATTTTACGTCGTGAACTCGCTTGGTTACGTCGAGGCGCAAAAGCACGAACAACGAAACAAAAAGCACGCATTCAACGTGTCGAAGACTTGAAACATCAAGAAAGCTTGGCCGAAGAAGAGTCACTCGACGTTTCCGTCGGATCACGCCGACTCGGTAAAAAGGTCATCGAAGTCGAGGACTTGTCTTTTGGATACGACGATTCGCTCCTCATTCAGCAGTTCAATTGGATTTTCGGACGCCGTGAACGCTACGGCATTGTCGGACCGAACGGGAGCGGGAAATCAACACTTATGAACCTGCTCGCCAAGCGTTTGGAACCGACAAACGGTACCATCGTGCACGGGGAAACGGTCCATCTCGGCTATTACGGTCAACAAGTCGAGTTTGAAGACGAATCACGACGCGTGATAGACGAAATCGAGCGGATTGCGAAAGTGATTTATACGCCGGACGGCGAGACAATCACGGCCGGTCAAATGCTCGAACGCTTCCTCTTTTCACCGGACGCGCAATATAAACCGATTGCGAAGTTATCGGGTGGAGAAAAACGACGCCTTGTCCTCCTGCGGATTCTCATGGACGAACCGAACGTCTTGTTCCTCGATGAGCCGACGAACGATTTGGATACGGAAACGTTATCCGTGTTAGAAGACTATTTAGAATCGTTCCCTGGCACCGTCATCGCCGTCAGCCACGATCGTTATTTCTTAGACCGTGTTGCCGGACAGTTGATCGCATTTGAAGACGGGACCATCCAGGTATATCATGCAGAATACAGCGATTACTTGACGATGCGCCAAGAAGAGGTTCGTCAAGTGAAGAAAGAGAAAGAACCAAAAGAGAAAAAAGAACGGGCGAAGTCGGAAGTCGTGAAATTCACCTTCAAAGAACAGAAGGAATGGGACACGATTGAAGAAGACATCGCCGCGCTTGAAGAACAGATTGAAGCACAAGAAGCGACGCTTGCGACCGCGGGCAGCGACCTCGGAAAAGTAAATGAATTGTACGCAACAATCGCCGAACTGAAAGAATCACTCGATGCCAAGATGGAACGTTGGACGTACTTGTCTGAAATCGATGAACAGATACAAGCACAGAAAAAGGGCTGATCTTCACATGAGGTAGCCTCTCAAATAAAATGAAAAGGAGGTGGATTTTCGGCGCGCGTTCCGGGAATCCACCTCTTTTTTTATTACTTCACTTTAATGACGATTTTCCCTTTGGCATGCCCTTCTTCTCCATAGTCATGAGCAAGTTTTGTGTCTTCTAAATCAAAGACACGGTCAATCACAGGTTTCAGTTCGCCTTTTTCAACAGCTTCCGCAATTTTTTTCAAGCGCTCCCCTGTCGGTTGCATGAAGACATACTCGGCGCGGGCATTTGCTTGTTTGGCTTCCTCTTGATTCGGTGGTGTGGAGATGGAGACGAGCATCCCATTTTCTTTCAGCATTCGATACAGTTTGCTCTGTCCGTCTCCTCCCATCGTATCGAATACGAAGTCAAGATCGCGGACTGTCTCTGATGGATCTTGTCGTTTATAGTCGATGACCTCGTCGGCCCCAAGTTCGCTGACCCAGTCCACGTTCGGCGTACTCGTTGACGTGACGACATACAATCCGTGTGCTTTCGCAAGCTGGATGGCAACCGTTCCGACACCACCTGAACCAGCACCGATGAAGATTCGGTCACCCGGTTTCGCATCCATCACTTCGAACATGACTTGCCATGCCGTATGCGCGACGAGCGGAAGTGACGCGGCCTCCTCGAAGCTCAATGAATTGGGTTTCTTGACGACGAGATGGGCATCGACCGCCACATATTCGGCATATGTGCCTTGCCGCGCAATATCCGAACGGCTGAATACTTCATCGCCGACCTTAAGCTCGGTCACATTCGCCCCGACTTCTTTGATGACTCCCGATACATCCCATCCGATGACCAGCGGCATATCGAAATGAAGCATTTCTTTTAAGTATCCTTCACGTAACTTCCAATCCACCGGGTTGACACTTGCGGCATGAACCTCAATCAATACGTCATCTGCACCGATTGTCGGTTGGTCAAGCTCCCCTACTTTGAATTCGTCTGACCCGCCATACTGTTCGATATATACTGCTTTCATCCCATCGTCCTCCTTTGAATGATTCACCTTTATTGGGTTCCCATTTTAGTCGCATCACAAACGAAAAAGCACACCGCCCGTTAGGCGATGTGCTTAGATTGACTGATGTGTTATATAGCTATAGATATAGACGTCATGGGCTTGTCCCCGCTGACGCATGTAATTATGTAGTCGACCTTCTTGAACGAATCCATTCTTCTCAAGCATGCGTTGCGACGCGAGATTGTCGATATAGACAATGGCACCGACACGTTCAATCTCACATGTCTCGGCAAACTGTAGGGCCGCATGGAGGGCTTCGGTCGCAAAACCCGAACGCCAATATTCTGGTCTGAGTTCATAACCGATTTCGGCGCGACGGTGTGACGGCGCCCGATTGTGAAAACCGATTGTTCCAATTAACGCTTTTGATTCTCGATGTTCAATCGCAAAACGGATGATTGCCCCCGTCTCAATTTGGGTGAGCATATGGGTAAGCATCTGCTCCGTCTCTTCAAGCGTTTGATGCGGCTCCATCCCATAATGCTGGAGCACGCGTTCATTTGAAAAAATGGCGAATACGTGTGGACGATCCTCCATTTGAAGGGGGCGCAGTCGAAGACGTTCCGTTTCAATCACCGGGAGCCGATTCATCCTTTACTCACCAGATTATGTTGAAACGCATACACGACAGCTTGTGTTCGGTCATAGACATCAAGTTTCGTCAAGATGTTCGAGACGTGCGTCTTCACCGTCTTCAGTGAAATAAACAATTCGTCCGCAATGACTTGATTCGACTTCCCTTCTGCCATGAGTTGCAAAATTTCTCGTTCACGTGCAGTCAAGCTCTCATGGAGGGTCATCTCCGGGTGACGTAGACGTTCGAGCATCTTTCCTGTCACTTGGGCAGCCATAACGGGGTTGCCGGCAGCCGTCTGACGAATCGCGTCGGCAATTTCATTGGCGTTTGCCGTCTTGAGCACATAGCTCATCGCGCCGGCTTCAATGACCGGGTATACTTTCTCGTCATCCAAGAAACTCGTCACGACTAGAATCTTAGCCTCTTTCCAGCTTGCTTTGATTCGTTTCGTCGATTCAACCCCATCCACAGGTTCCATGACTAAGTCCATGAGAACGACGTCCGGTTTTTCCGCAATCGCAAGCTCCGCTCCCGTTGCGCCGTCCGATGCCTCACCGACGACTTCAATGTCCGGTTGTGTCGATAAAAAGGCAGACACGCCCGCTCGGACCATTTCATGATCATCAATTAATACAACTCGAATCATCATTACCCCTCCACTTGTTGTTTCACACGTACTTCGATTTGTGTTCCGACATTCGGCACACTGACCAATCGCAACGTTCCACCGACTTCCGCCGTGCGCTCTCTTATCGATTGTAATCCATATGAGGCGACTTGTGTATCGTCCACGTTAAATCCGATTCCGTCATCGTTGATCTTTAAAATAACCGTCTGTTGCACGGTTCGCATCTCAATTTCTAGGCGAGTCGCCTTCGCATGCCGCAACGTGTTACTGATCGCCTCTTGGACGATGCGGAACAGTTCGTTTTCGGTGTGCCGTGATAGCTTCACTTCTTCTAGACGCCAGACGAGTTCAGTCGACTGTTTACGCGACAGTTCTTCTAATAGGCGTTCGATCCCGGTTTTTAACGTCATGCCCTCTAATTCCACCGGTCGCAGTTGTAGGAGTAACGAGCGCATCTCTGCCTGTGCCGTTTGGGCCATGAGCTCCACTTGCTCCATTTGTTTACTCGCTAATTCCGGTTTCGTTTGCATCGTCTGTTTGACCGCAGTCGTCATCATCGAAATGGCGTAAAGCTGTTGACTCACGGAGTCGTGCAGTTCGCGAGCGACGCGACGTCTTTCTTCGACGACCGCTTCACTACGCGCCTCTTCGACACTGACCGGGCGTTCGCCAACTCGTTTCGCCATTTCAATCATCTCTTGACGTTGTTTTGAGACGCGAACGATTCGTTCGAGCGTGTCTCGGTAAGGAGACAACGGTCGGAACGTGATCTCTTTTTGGTTCTCTAGTTTCCAAAGGGCGTTCGCGACCTCTCGAAAGTCTCGACGTAAGTAAAAGTATGATGCGACTCCAAAGATACTGCCAATCAAAACGGCAATCACCAAAATGGACACACCGAAAGGCAACCCTTCTTCACGCGAAAATAAGTCGCTCAGTGAAGTCGAGTCACCTATGAGAAACGCTACTGTAATCAAGAAAGCCGTCAAGAGGCTACTGAACAATTGATGCCAGACGACCGTTCGTGGATAAGAATCCTTTTTCATACCGTCATCACCTCAACACTTCCGCTCATGAGCACGATATGAATCCGAACTTTCCGCGTAGCCTGGACATAATCATCAGACGCCGTATAGAAGCGACGGTTAAAAACCGGTGAATAGTTCGAATCATCAACTTGGACTTTCCCAAATCCAATCGACGCATCAATCGAATAATCATAACCAGCCGGAATGAGGATACGGATGTCTCCCGCAAGTCCATTTAGGAGCAAGAACGTCTCCCCTTCAGGAATGATGGCTTGTGATAGATCCATCTCAACATCACGTAGCAAAAAGAACTCATTCGTATCGCGTAACACATAGTGTCCCGATTCTTTCATACCGAACGAGAAGGCTTGTTCCTGACGAAGCGGCGTCCGAATTTTTGATTCGACCGGTCGATTCTTATAGAGTCGGTACCCAAAAAGCAACAACAGACCCGAGAGCACAAACCCAAACGCGGCTGACGAGAAGATCAAGCCAATCAAGAGAATGCCTCCGATGGCGTAAAAGATATAGCTGGCCGACTGTTTGCCCCGACGACTGAAGCGTCTTCCAATATAAAGAAGAAGCAATGGGAGGATCATGCTGAATAAGACGCTATTCCCACCCGTCACGATGTCGATAAAGAGTCCAACTGAAAATAAAATAATCATGAATCCAATGATTTGACGTGTGTTCCAACGTTCCATGTTCATTCCCCCTTTCTGTTCATATGTATGAAGCAAAGAAAGCGATGACCTTGTTCAGGTCATCGCCGAACCGTCACCTCACTCTTGTTTAAAGCGACGCTCCAGTTCTTTTAGTTTTGCTTCAAAATCATCTTCATCTGCTTGCGTGTCTTTCTTCTCTTCAACAGGTTGTTCTTTCTTCTCTTCCTCGGTAAACGGATGAGACTGCGACGTGTTTTGACCGAAGATTTGGTCAAGTGCCCCTTTTAGAAGGTCTAAATTTTCACGCATCGCAAATTCATATCGTTTGTTTTGCATTTCATCGAGCTTGAGTTTCATCTCGAGTGCACGACGCTCTAGCGCATCCAATTCACGCTCTCCTTCATCAATCAACCCTTCGAAATAACGATACTGTTCTCCGTAGTGTTTTGACTCAAGAGCTGCACGTTCTGCCAACTTCTCTTCACCAGCCTGCTTCGCCAGTTCTGTCTGTTCATATCGTTTATCTGCCATCTTTTTGGCATCATCACGCTTTTCAGCAAGCTCTGCAAGTAGTGTGCGTTGACGTTCGACGAGACGCTCAACCGATAACGCTTCTTTCTCCGCTCCACGGATATGACGGTTCAATTCCGCTTCTCCACTCGAACGTGGCATCTCTTTATCTTGATACTTCTTCACTTCTTTTGAAATCTCTTTCGTCAATTCATTCGCTAGTTCACGAAACTGATCAAACGGTGTCTTCATGGTGAATCCTCCTTATGAAATCTTAACGACGATTAACAAATTTTTGCCACACTTGATCGAACTGTTGGAAGCTGCTACGGCTAGCACGCGTTCCGTCGGCATTTAAAATCTCGACTTCCGGGTCGCGTTTCACACCTGTATACATCATATACCCTTTAAACAACAACCACGCGACAATGATTCCGACGAGCGCCCAAATGTTTGAGAGCATCGTCCCAATCCCGATGACGGCAAGGATCCCGAAACCAACTTTAGCACCGATGTGTGTCACAGCCTGAAAACGGACTCCAGCCCAAAGCGTCAAGAGCGCTCCTAATCCGAATAAAATCATATTCGGTAAAGAACCGATCAACACGAGCACTAGAGCGATCGCGGCTACGATGAACAACACCTTTTTCACTTGGTGATTCATCTGTCATCCCTCCTTGTTAAGTACACTCTTATCATAATACGTTATTTTGTATAGGTCGACGAGCGGAAGGCTTGTTTCGCCTCGGTCTTTAGACTGAGATGTTACCGTTTCCAATAACTGTGGTACACTGATGCTATCGAACAATGAAAGGATGATGTTTTATGAGCAACATGATGCATGCACGTCACCAAATGTCAGCGAATCGGAGGGCTGTCGTCCTCCATCATTAAAAGGAGGATTCTAATTTGTTTCAACAAACTGAAACGGGACGTGTCACGGCACAGTTCCAACATCTTTATACTGTATCAATCGGAGAAAACGCCTACATGTGCGGGGTTTCCGGAAAATTTCGACATGAGGCGACGAGCGAACGGGATTACCCGGTCATCGGCGATTATGTCACGATTCAAGTTCGCGAGCATGGTCAAGGTACGATTCACCATCTCCTTGAGCGTCGGACCGTTCTATCACGAGCGGCCGCCGGCAACGAGACGCGTGAACAATTGATCTGTGCGAACGTCGACTACGTCTTGATCACGATGGCATGCGGACACGACTTCAACATCCGCCGCCTTGAGCGCTATACGCTAGCTGCGTGGGACACCGGGGCCATCCCCATCATCGTCCTGACAAAGACCGACCAAGTCGAATCCGTCGAGACACTGCTCGAAGACATTGAGCTAAACGCACCTGGAATTCAAGTATTTCCTGTCAGTGCTGTGACGGGAGAAGGGGTTGCTGAACTTCGTCAGGCGTTACCGAGTGAAAGTACGATTGCCTTCGTCGGTTCGTCCGGAGTCGGGAAATCTACGCTGACGAACGCCCTAGCCCACGAGACACTTGCCATCACGCAAGCTGTCCGGACGCAGGACGAGCGCGGCAAACATACGACGACACATCGCGAACTGTTCCGAATCGATGACTTATACGTCATCGACACACCAGGGATGCGCGAGTTCGGACTATGGGAAGGAAGCGAGCATCTCGATGAGACGTTCCGTGACATCGAAGCGCTTGCCGAGACTTGCCGCTTCCGCGACTGCTCACATCAGAAAGAACCGGGCTGCGCCGTCCAAGAAGCGCTAACGAACGGTACGTTAGATGCGAAACGCTATGCCAGCTTCGTCAAACTAGAACGGGAACTTCTCTATATGGAGAAGAAACAGGCAGAGCACGCCCGCGTCTTAGAAAAGAAGAAAAAGCGAGTATAACGTCAAACAAGCGCAGACCACACCGGTCTGCGCTTGTTTTTTATACAGTTCCCTGTAAGATTCCTTCCGCCCATTCGACTTCATCAGACGTCGGGGGTTTTGTTCCTTTGAGCGGATAATCGAGTCCGAGCGCCTCCCATTTATAGACGCCCATCTCATGGTAAGGCAGAATCTCGACTTTCTCGACATGGTCTAGTTTTTGAATGAACGCGGCGGTGCGACGAAGCGCCCCTTCTTCAAGCGTCCATCCAGGTACGAGGACGTGGCGAATCCACATTTTCGTTCCGCGCTCGGAAAGGTGTTCGGCAAGCGCGAGCGTGTTGGCATTGCTACGTCCCGTCAATTTTTTACACATGTCGTCGTCGATATGCTTGATATCGAGTAAGACGAGATCGGTGTGATCTAAAATCGCATCCAAGTTAGGAGGACGGAGCGCACCGGACGTATCGAGTGTCGTATGGAGCCCATGCTTTTTCGCTTCACGCAGCAGTGCCTCTAAAAATTCAGGTTGCGCGAGTGGGTCACCACCTGAGATGGTGATGCCGCCGTTCGATGCCTCCATGAACGGTCGGTAACTGAGCGCTTCTTGAATGACGTCTTCAGCCGAGCGGTGGTTATTCTTTTTGAAATCCCACGTGTCCGCGTTATGGCAATAGAGGCAACGTAACGCACAACCTTGTAAAAAGACGATGAAGCGAATACCAGGGCCGTCAACTGTTCCGAATGATTCGACCGAATGTACATATCCCATTGTCATCGAAATGACCTCCTAACGAATGAGCGGCCCTCCGTGGAAGGCCGCTAAGCCTTTACTTACAACGAACCGTGGAACGTACGGTTGATGACATCAATCTGTTGCTCACGTGTCAACTTGATGAAGTTGACCGCATATCCAGATACGCGGATTGTGAGTTGTGGATACTCTTCCGGATGTTCCATTGCGTCGAGAAGCGTCTCGCGGTTGAAGACGTTGACGTTCAAATGATGTCCTTTGTGCTCTCCACTCATATACCCATCAAGAAGTGCCGCCAAGTTGAGTTCACGTGCGATTTCTTCTTTTCCGAGTGCTTTCGGTACGATTGAGAACGTATACGAGATCCCGTCTTGTGCGTGTTCAAACGGAAGTTTCGCAACAGATGAGAGCGATGCAGCCGCACCTTTCGTATCCCGTCCATGCATCGGGTTGGCACCTGGAGCGAATGGTTCACCAGCACGGCGACCGTCTGGCGTATTCCCTGTTTTCTTACCGTACACCACGTTTGATGTGATGGTGAGGACCGATTGCGTATGAAGCGCGTCACGGTATGTTTTATGTTTCCGTACTTTTTCCATGAACGATTCGACGAGTTCCACAGCAATCGTGTCGACACGGTCGTCATTGTTACCGAATTTCGGGAAGTCGCCTTCCGTTTCGAAATCGACGATGATTCCTTCTTCGTTACGAACCGGTTTGACGCTTGCATATTTGATTGCTGAAAGACTATCTGCCGTTACGGAGAGACCCGCGATCCCACAAGCCATCGTCCGTAAGATTTCTGGATCGTGAAGCGCCATTTCGATACGTTCATACGCATATTTGTCATGCATGAAGTGAATGACGTTGAGCGTATTGACGTATAGCTCTGCCAACCAATCGAGTGTACGGTCAAAGTCGGCATATACTTTATCGTACGTGAGCACATCTTCTGTATTCATCTCCCAAGCAGGAGCAATTTGAGCGCCGCTCTTCTCATCACGTCCGCCGTTCATGCTATAAAGAAGGGCTTTCGCCATGTTGGCACGCGCACCGAAGAACTGCATTTGTTTCCCGATCTTCATCGGTGACACACAACATGCGATGCCGTAGTCATCACCGAATTGTGGCATCATCAAGTCATCATTCTCATACTGAATCGCCGATGTTTCAATCGACATTTTCGCACAGTATTGTTTGAATCCTTCTGGAAGTTTCGTCGACCAAAGGACCGTCAAGTTTGGTTCTGGAGCAGGACCGAGGTTCGTGAGTGAATGTAAGAATCGGAACGAGCTCTTCGTGACGTTCGAGCGACCATCTTCACTCATCCCACCGATTGACTCCGTTACCCAAGTCGGGTCACCTGAGAACAATTCGTTATAGTCCGGTGTCCGTAAGAATTTGACGATCCGAAGCTTCATGATGAAGTGATCGACGATTTCCTGAACGTCTGATTCTGTTAAACGACCAGCTTCAAGGTCACGTTCAGCGTACACATCAAGGAATGTTGAGACGCGTCCGAGTGACATCGCGGCACCGTTTTGTTCTTTGATCGCAGCAAGGTATGCCAAGTACACCCATTGATACGCTTCTTGCGTGTTTTCCGCAGGGCGACCGAGATCAAATCCATAAGCGGCTCCGAGTTGTTTGAGTTCTTGGAGGGCACGAAGTTGTTCCGATAGTTCCTCCCGGTCACGGATGTCTGATTCAGATAAGAATCCACCTCGTTTCGCCAAGTCTTTTTTGCGCTCTGCCATCAAGAAGTCAATTCCGTAGAGCGCGACGCGTCGATAGTCACCGATGATGCGTCCACGACCGTACGCATCCGGAAGACCTGTGATAATCCCTGATTTACGAGCGGCCCGCATTTCAGGCGTATAGGCATCGAAGACACCTTGGTTATGTGTTTTACGGATCTCTGAATAAATTTTTGTGATTTCTTCATCTGGTTCGAAACCATATGATTCGAGTGCGGCATCCACCATGCGAATCCCGCCATTTGGGTGAATCGAACGTTTGAACGGCTCATCCGTCTGAACGCCAACGACTTTCTCTAACTCTTTGTTTAAGTAACCTGGTCCATGCGACACGATTGTCGATGGTGTGTGTTGATCAACGTCCCAAACGCCTCCGCGTTCACGCTCTTCTTTTGTCAGTTCCATCACACGATTCCAAAGAACGTTTGTCGCTTCTGTCGGACCTGCTAAGAACGTATCGTTCCCTGTGTATTCATGACGGTTCAAACGGATAAACTCACTGACATTGACTTCATTCGTCCACTGACCAGGGATAAAACCTGACCATGCGGATTTGATTTCGGTTGCCATGTTGATTCACTCCTCATTCTCGAAAGTAATTGCGTGTTATCTATACTGTGAGTGTACGTGAAAACGTGAACAATATGTTTTACAGTCTTGTGAAACTTGTAACAATCTTATGAACGTGATGAAATAGCCGTTTTTGAAAGCGTTTTACAAACTGTTATATTCGATTAATTATATAGTTTGAAACAGCTGAATCCCATTTCATTAGGGCCGAACTATGGTCTGTACTAATTTGATTGTTCTGTGACGAACTATACAGTTTTGTGGGTGATAAATCTCACATCACTCGGTTAGAACTTGAATTTTTGTGTCGTATCAGACACAATGAAGGCAGAACATTGTATAAGAGGAAGGGGTTCTACTCATGACGTACGAACCATTAACACCAAGCCACGCCTTTCAAGTCGGCGATCGCATCTCGTTGAAGGTCGACGAAGCCGGTGAAAAGCGTGATGGATTTATCACAGAATTTGAAGATGGAGGGTTTTGGATTCGCTTTGACGATGACATCGAGAACGAAGATTTTATCGATTATCGCGACCAATTACTTGCAGGACTTTTGTCGCGTCCGATCCATGTCATCACGACACATCCGGAACTGAAACCGTTCGAGAAAATGACGTCCGAGTTACAGTATCGCGTTTATCAAGGATTCACGATTGAGAAAGTGGAATTGACAGCAGAAGGCGCGGATGCCCACATCCAACTCATCGAAGACGGTCAAACGTATACACAGACGTTACGTTCTTCAATGGAAGATGGTCAGGAGCATGTTCGCTATATTTGACGAGGGAGCGCTTTCGCTTCCTTTGTTTTTGCCTAAAGATAAGGAGACCTATTATGAATTTTACAAAACCTTTTATTAACGAGACGTGGGAACGGATGGGCTTTAACGAGCCGATGCCGGTCCAAAAAGAGGCGTTTCCCCTACTATTAGATGGAAAAGACGTGACAATCGAGGCACCGACCGGAACGGGTAAAACGCTCGCTTACCTGCTCCCAGCGATTGAAAAAATCGATCCCTCGAACGACCGAATCCAAGTCGTCATTGTCGCTCCAACTCGTGAACTTGTCATGCAGATCCAACAGGTCGCACAACGTTTCACCGAAAAAGGCGATGTCCGCATCGGCTCGTTCATCGGCGGTGTCGAATTGAAACGTCAAATCGATCGAATCAAGAAAAAACCGCATTTAATCGTCGGGACACCGGGACGTCTCGTCGAATTGATTGACAAGAAAAAGCTGAAGCTCCATGAGACACATACCGTCATTCTCGACGAAGCCGACCAAATCATCGACAGCGGTTTGACAGAGGCGGCTGAGCGCATCATCAAGCATACTGCGCATGAGCGTCAACTTGCACTCGTCTCGGCAACACTCACTGATTCACTCAAAGAGTGGTCGGCACCGTTCATGAACGAGCCGGCACATATCAAAATCGAACGTGCTGTCAGCGATCAAGTGACATACGGTTACTTGTTGACGACGCGTCGCTACAAACCAGAACTGTTACGCCGTCTTTCACACGTCGATGGCGTGAAAGCACTTGCGTTCATCAATAACCGCTCGTTCTTGCCACCACTTCGTGGGGAGCTTGAAAAGTTGAAAGTGGACTACCGCATGCTCGACAGCTTGAAAGGAAAGCGCGAACGCGTCGAGACGCTCCGTGAATTCCGTAAAGGCGAATACCCGCTCCTCATCACGACGGGTCTCGCAGCGCGTGGTCTCGATATCGAAGATGTGACGCACGTCGTCCATTTCGATTTACCAGAATCCATCGATGACTTTATCCACCGTTCAGGCCGTACGGCTCGTGGTAACGCAGGCGGGACCGTCCTTTCTCTCGTGACAACGGACGATTTACCACACTTGAAATCATTCGCGCGTCAACTCGGTGTCGAATTGAAAGAACTTGAAATTTATCGTGGCGACGTGATTGAGAAACGGATTGAGGAAAAGCCTCCTGTCGTCAAACGTCCTGCGAACAAGCGAGGACCGCGCCGATGAAAAAAGACCGGAAAGTAATTCCCTTCCCTTTGCTCGTCGAAGAGTCCGAATTGCTTGCCGAACTGAAAAAGTTATATGAGCAAGCCGCTCTTGCGCGAAGCACACAATGGACGAACTATATTCAAGAGATTGCGTCGGAAGGGACATGGCATTTAAAAGATGCCGAGCTCTTCCGTGACCTCTTCATTGATTGGGCCGTCTTCTTTGAAACGGACGAAGATGGCATGACACCACACGGTCGCTATTTGGCTGACCATAAGGGCGACATGTCACCTGCTCTTTATCACGCACTCCGCGGACTAGCTGTCCCGCGCTGTAGCATCTTTGAAGTGACGGAGGACGGCCAGTTGAAAGACTGGGAGTCCAAAGAGACATACGCTGTTCAGTTACCCGAAGAACGTGAGACCGGCGACCTCGTCCTCGGAAAGTTACTCGACATCCGAGGCAGCTGGCGCTTCGGTTCGGCGTTTCTCGCCTTACCTGCGAAGATGTCTGGAAACGTGTCTGATCTATATATCGACTTTACAGATGAAGTCGGACCCGGTGCCTTTTTGGAGCAATTCCCGGAGTTCTGCGCGGAACTGATCGACTTATTGCTTGATTTAGAAGAAGGCGTCATCATACCGAAACCATCAAAATAAGCAAAGGGCCGCGGCCCTTTGCTTATTTTTGTCTGACGTACACGTCAATCTGATCGAGCATCGCTTGCGCTTCCTCGTTTTCAGGTGTAACCGCCGCACTAGAGACTTGTTTTCCATCCTCATAAACGTCGATGATGACACCGTCTTTCGCTTGGCGCGTTTGGTACAGGCGACCGTTTGAATAGAAGGCGTGATCTACTGAGTCGAGAACTTTCCGAGTCATCTGCTTCCCGGTACCTAAATCAATGACAGTTTCTTCGCCATCCGCATTTAGTGTGAATAGTGTATTTTCGAAGACTGAATAGTCCCAAAAGTCTTGGTCTCCTGCCAACTGGACAACTTTTCCTGTTTCCGTATCGTAAGCGAATTGCCCCGGCATCGTAATTCCACTATAGTACGTCTCTTCCCCTTCTCTAATTGTCTCATAGGCACTGACGCCGACTGGGACATAGCGTGTTTCGAACTTGGACGGGGATCCACTTGTTTCATAAAAACGACTTGTTCCACTTACGTGCGTGATAAATCCATTTTCCATCTTTATTTCTTTGACAGTGACGTCATCCATCGTTTGATTGAATGTCGCAAGCATCGTCGTTTCATCACCATCATAGCCTTCTCGATAAATCAAATTTAGTTGACCATCATTTATGAACAAACCTGCCCACACACCTGTCAAGATCTCATAAATTTGACGATCCTTTGCATCGAACTCATAAGTGGTTATCTCTTTTCCGTCTAACTGGTTAAAGATTATGAGCTCTTCATTTCTATTTTGGCCAATTCCTATGAATCCATTTTCCGTTTGAATTGATTGTGCAAACGTCAATCCGTTCATTTGTCGGTGCATCGAGCGCTCTTCTTTGTTTAAACGATCTCGATAACGAATTCCTTCAGCGATATAATTCAAATTCGAGGTGACTCGACTCTCCTCAGAAGTGACTTCAAACCTTTGAGCAACATCATTCTCTGCGTTATAACCAAATTCAACGACCGCGTCTTTCCAAACAGATGGATTCGAACTAATGTTTAACGACCACTTCGCTTTTGGTTCCATTGCGTCAACGGCAAATGTTCCAAGCCCTATCACAATGACCGCACCAAGTGCGACCACATTCCACATTCGCTTCATCTTCTCACCTCACACATTCAATTTGCTTTGTAAAAATCTTCGACTGAGCCAAATTGTCACACTTGCCCATACGATTAACACAACACCCACATATACGATTGTCTCATCATAAATCAATCGATTCGACAAAAGGGCATAGCCCAATATCGGAATAGTCAGTATGACCATCAAGATAGATAAGCTAAGTACGGGTGACCACATCGTCCGTTGCCAGAAACTCCGTTCAATCAACACAAATGTGAAAACAAATAATACGACGATGACAATAAACAATTGATGGATGACAAAGTTGACGACTGAAGTAGGATATATCATGGCCAATATTCCGTTAATAGATAAAGCTTGATCAAATGATCCGTTTATCGGTATCATCTTCCCATCGAACCAACTCGTGAACGCTATGTACTGTAATTTGAGAGCAATCCATTCGATGGCCAATAACCCCAACGTCATCATCAAAATTGTAGCAAACTTGGCGAAAAACAAAGTCATCCGTTTTTGTGGCATTGTGAGTAGTCGCAACATGAACGTCCCTCGTCCTTGGAAATCGCGATACCAGATCCAGGCACTGTATAGTAACATCGCTGCGACCGCAATCCCGAGTGACAAGAGATATGGTGTACCTCCAAGATAGTCTGAAAATGACATTTGATAGTCTGCATCTCCTGTACGTCTCAACTGTTCATAAAAGTTCGTCTCGTCCCATAAAAAGTAACCGAGATATCCAAACTGGACGACGAGGAGGCCAGTAACTAACATCAAGAACGGTTTTGTGACACGCTCGACTTCCCAACTCAATAGTTTCAATAGATTCATGCCCCGTACTCCTCTCTCATCACATCGACGATGGACTTCCCATGAATGAAACGGACATCTTCCACATCAAACTCACGGACGATTCTTCCGTTATTCAACATGACGGCCTTGTCGATCAAGTACTCGATATCTTCAATCTCGTGTGTCGTAATGAGCACGCCACGATTCTCCATGACCTCGCTCGAAAATAGTTCGACAATCTGTTCTTTTGAGAAGACATCGATTCCTGAGAACGGTTCATCAAGCAATAAATAGTCCGGGTCTTGGGCAATCCCGAGTGCGAGGTTCGCTTTCGCGAGCGTCCCTTTCGATAACTCGCTCAACTTATCTTCCGGAAACAACTTGAAATCATCGACGAGACGGGCAAATAATGCCGAATCAAATGTCGGATAAAAATCTTTCATGAACGCCTCACATTGTTCGATTGTAAAGTGAATCGGGAACATCGCATGATCGGCGACGAAGGCGACACGATTCAAATCAATCGGTTTCCCATCGATCAATACCGAACCTTTATCGAAAGGTGTCAATCCCATGATGCCTTTCAACAACGTCGACTTCCCCGTACCGTTCAAGCCGATGAGACACGTGATTTCACCTTTATTCGCTGTGAACGAAACGTCTTCAATGACTTGTTTCCGCCGATAACGTTTTTTAACTCCCAACACTTCGATCATCGTACATCCCCTCCTGGTACTGTCGTTTGATTTTTTCAACAAGTTCGTCTACCGAGACATCAAGTTCTTGAATCGATTCTACAAATACGGCGACCGCGTCATCTACAATTTCAGAGCGAATGTGTTTGAGAATGACGTCATCTGTCGTCACGCGACTCGGTCGATTTCGTTCGGTCGTAATCAATTGTTGGTCCTCCATTTCCTTGAACGCTTTTTGAACCGTGTTCGGATTAATCTTCAAATCATTCGCAAGCTCACGCCGGGATGGCATCTCATCCCCGGCTTTTAATTCACCGAGCGCCATCTTCTTCTTGAAGTAGTCGACGACTTGCAGGTAAACCGGTGCCCTCGTATTGAATTGCATGTTCATCACCTTTCTAAGTGTATGACATGGTTAATACACTTTCTAACTGTATTATTAGCGTAATACAGTTAGACGTCAATCATTTTTTCAAATTTTCTCCAAAATAAAAACATCTGACGTATGCGTCAGATGTTAAAACGTTTAGTCAGAGCACGATATCTGCTCCTCTTTTCGGGTCGACGAGTTGGAGATAAAGATCTTCCCCTGGCCAATAACGCCGCTTGTATTTCGCAAGCCGTTCCTCCGGGACGCCGAGATATGTATCTCGATTCAATACCCGTTCATACCGAACATCGCGGGGACAATCAAGATAAATCACGTAATCGTAATATGGTCGCCATTCCGATCGTTGTAGAAAAATCCCTTCCACGACAACGGTATGAGCAGATGACACATCGATCACTTCTTCAACGATGACATCTCGTTCATAATCATATCGCGGTAATATTAACTTCGTAACTCCTTCTGTTAAGGGACGAAACAGTTCACACTCAAGACGCGACACGTCCCGTTGGAGTGCATAATACTCGGTCGGTTCAGATTGTCCGGTCTCATAGCGTTTTGCACGTTCGACGATATAATCATCGATATGAAGCACAAGTAAATCGGACTCTCCATTCAAATGCGAGACGAACGTCGTCTTGCCCGCTCCGCTCAATCCATCAATCGCTACGACAAACGGTCGATTGGCTGAATGCATCGAACGCGCTGCATGGATGACGTCTAGTACGTTCATATCGTTCCTCCCCACACAAAAAAGTCAGCTCACGTATGAGCTGACTTTAGTTTACCAGAGTACCCAACCACGCGCTCCTGGAGGCGCACTCTCAATCAAGTGCCAGATTGGAACCGTGTATGCAAATGCGATCAAGACGAACGTTACCGTAATCCACAATTTCCAGTTTTCGAAATAGCGCGGTGTATCCATCGCCGCCTCTTCTGTCTCAGCGAGCGGGAATTCCTCTTCGCCTTTTGGAGCGAGGAATGACAAGTTGAACATCGAGTAGACGAAGATCAGAACCGAGATGAATAAAATCGTTCCTCCGATCGCCATCATGACGTGGTACGGAATCCATTCACGCGTCAACGCATCCGAGAAGTAAGTTGCTGGACCCGTACGACGTGGGTTACCATTCAATCCTGAAATGTGCATCGCATATGACATGATGGCCATACCGAACGCCCACGTCCCTGCTTGAATCAATCCAAGCTTGTTCATCGCCTTCGTCAACGTGCGACCACGAAGTACTGGTACGAGCCAGTATGCCGTTCCGAAGAACGTCAAGGCGACAGCCGTCCCGACTGTAATATGGAAGTGACCTGTGACCCAAAGTGTATTGTGGACCATCGCGTTCAATTGGTGAGACGCGTTGATGATTCCACCTGCACCGGCTGGAATGAAGAATAACATTCCGACGAATGGTGCAAGGAAACGAACATCGCCATACGGCATTTTCTTCACCCATCCGAACAATCCTTTCGCACCGAGCGCACGTCCACGAAGTTCGAACGTCGCAAAGAGCGAGAATGCTGTCATGAACGATGGGATGACGACCAAGAACGTCAAGATAACTTGAACGAACTTCCAGAACGGTTCAATCCCCGGTTCTGTCAACTGATGGTGGAAGCCGACCGGGAATGAGAAGAGCAAGAACAACAAGAACGCCATCCGTGCCAACGCATCCGAGAAGATCTTCCCACCGATGACTTTCGGCACGACTGTGTACCATACAATATATGCCGGCATGAGCCAGAAATAAACGAGCGGGTGACCGAAGTACCAGAACAAGGTACGAGATAACTCAATTCCGACTGTATCTGTCCATCCTAACGAGAGAGGAAGGAGTTGGAACAGAATCGTTGCTGCGACACCGAGTGTCGCAATGTCCCAAAGAAGCATCGTCATGATACTCATATAAGCCGGGAGCGGCGGATGAACACCAGGATTGTCACGTTTGTAGTCCGCATACATACGGAACATCGCGAATGACGACAACCACGTTCCGACTACGAATAGGACGAGTCCGACATAGAAGAGCGGATCTGCCATGAGCGGTGCATAGAACGTATACAATACTGTCCCTTTGTTGGCCAAGATCATGACCGTTACCATGACGGCACCGATAATCATCGTCCAAAAACCGAGCCAAGCGACACGTGTCGGGAATGATTCAAAACGACCGAACGACTTCGCAAGCAACGCATATAAGAGACCGATGATGAACATCGTCGTGAAGACGATCCCGAGCATAATACCGTGAGCCGTTAGTAATTGATAATATCCAAAGATTTCAGGAATGACTCCGGTCCGAATTAGCGTCTGTGTCAAACCGGCCAACGCACCGATCAAGACGGCGAGAATTGATACGAGAACGTGACCGTACGCAAGACGCGCCTCTTTCGCTCCGATACTTGGAACAGGAACCCCTCGCTCCATCTCCCATTGTTTCAGTTTAGATGATACGTCGTTCATTTACTCCACCACCTTGATTTTAGTCGACATCATGTGATGCCCTGTCCCACAATATTCGTTACAAAGAATCAAAAATTCGCCAGCTTCCTCGAACGTGTACGTCAATGAGTTAATATGTCCAGGGACAACCATCATGTTGACCGGAGTACCTGTCAACTGGAATCCGTGGACAACGTCAGGTGACGTCACAAGGAATGTTACTTTTGCGCCTTTTGGAATTTCAACATTCCCTGGTGTGAACGTAAACGCTTGTGCGATCATGACGAGTTCGTATTCATTCTCACCAATTTGATGAAGTCCTGGTTTGTCGAATGGAGCCGTCTGATTTACTTTGGCCGGGTCAATCAAATCCGCATCCGATGCTGGCTGGTTCCCTGCCGCGAATGCCGATACCCCGAGAACAGTCAAGAAGACCGCGAGTAGGATAATACCAAATGTAAGCCAATACTTTTCTAGTTTATGAATATGCACGATGAGACCCTCCTCCCTACATGTTTATCGTGTGACGAATAAGTAAAAGACTGATGACCACATGGCGATGATGACACCTGCAACGATCATGACCGATGTAAACGTTCCTTTTAGGTTCGGTTCTTGCCCATCTTTATGTTCCACGTGTAAGACCCCTTTCGGTTGTTTTTCCACTTTCATTGTATGCAATCGTCTAGGGGATAATATGTGATATTTATCACTCCAAAAGTGACAATCACATCAAATTTGCGTAGTTTCAACACACAAAATTCACATTTTGATAAAAGTAGGCCACAAAAAAACCGCCTTCACATGAGGCGGTTCATAAACGACATATTCCTGCAGGACAACCCTCGCAGTGACAAAGCTCTTTCAAAAAATCAACATCATGAATGACAATCGATTTGGCTGTCGTGCTGATGACTCCTTCTTTTCGCCATTGACTGATCAATCGATTCACCGTCTCGCGTGGCGCTCCAATCAACTGCCCGAGTTCTCCATCTGACGGATGACGAGGAATGACGATTGTCCCCTCTTCCTCCACCCCATGCATGGCTGCCATACGGAGTAGTGTCGAAGCCAAAGCGCCTGGTTTGCCGTATAGCAATAAGTCGCGTACTTTCATCTCTGAATGTTTGCGCATCATCGATGTCCATCGTAAAATTTCTCCGGCAAAGCGGATGTCACGTTGCATGAGCGATTCCAACTCGCGTTTTGAAATGGTCCCGATCGTACTTTCCTCAGTCGTCTCAATGCTATACGAGCTGGGGAAAGTTTCGACAATGTCAAACTCACCAAAGAAATCATCCGAACCATACATGAACATGACGAGTGGATTTCCCTTTTTTGTGATTTTTGTGAATTTGACAGAACCACTCTTCAAGTAAAAGAACTTATCACACTTCTCACCTTCCCAACATACGATACTCGCTTTCGGATGATGTTGAATCGTCATCATTTCCAGTAGCAATTGTTTCGTTTCATCTGAGAATACAAAACTGTTCGGTTGGGTCGTTCCACATTGCATTGACATAGGTCGGTGCTCCCTCCACGTTTCATTCGTACGTTCCAATTATGACTTTATTATACAGGAGTGTGACAGGGAGTATCAGAAAAGTATGTGACATTTCAAACAATCTTTTTCAAAAAAAGAGAGACCCGGCATTTGTACCGAGTCTCTATAGCTTTATCGTTGAATCAATCGAATCAATTGTTCAGCCGGTTTGAAGTTCGGATACCGAACTGGTAAATCAAATTTTGTCGTGTTTTTCAAAATAGACTTCGCGTGACTAAACGTCTCAAAGCTCGTACGTCCGTGATAGGCCCCCATACCGCTCTCGCCTACTCCACCAAACGGTAAATTCGGGTTCGTCAAATGCATGATGACATCATTCACACACCCTCCTCCAAAGGAGAGGTGTTTCATGATCGTTCTTTCCACATCTTTCGATTCCGTAAAGAGATAGAGCGCAAGTGGATGCGGTCGGTCAGAGATGAACTCAATCACTTCATCTAGCTGACGATACGGAATGACCGGTAAAATCGGGCCAAAAATCTCATCTTTCATCACATCGGCATCTTCTTCGAGATTCGTCATGACGGTTGGCGCGATTTTTAGCTCATCCCGGTTCGTTTCCCCACCAAAAGCAAGTTCACCTTCTGTCAAATAGTGAGACAAACGGTCGAAATGCGATTCGTTGACGATACGAGTGTATCGTTTCGTACCGACACCGTTCCCGAACATCGCAAACGCCTCTTGTTTGATTGCCTCTAAAAATGCTTCTTGCTGCGATTCATGCACGAGCACATAGTCTGGCGCGACACACGTTTGTCCGGCGTTCATCCATTTCCCCCACGCGACACGTTTTGCTGCGATAGAGACATTCGCATCTCCGTGAACGATTACAGGTGATTTCCCTCCGAGTTCGAGTGTGACGGGTGTTAAATGTTCTGCTGCCGCCTTATTTACGATTCGACCGACTTGCGTCGAACCCGTAAAGAAAATGTAGTCCCATTTTTGATTCAAGAGCTCTTGGGCTGTGTCTTTATCCCCCTCGACACTGGCTATATATCGATCGGTGAAAGCACGTTCTAGCACTTGTGTCAGGACACGCGCGACGTTCGGTGTCAGTTCTGAAGGTTTGACGACCGCTGTGTTTCCCGCGGCAATGGCACCAATGAGTGGCGCGACCGCTAGTTGGAACGGATAATTCCACGGAGCGATGATCAATACCGTACCGTATGGCTCATATTGAATTTCACTCTTCATTCCAAGATGGATGGCAGTTCCACGCACACGCTTCGGACGCATCCATCGTTTTAATTCACGTGTCGTCCGAGAAATCTCGTCATAAATGAATCCGATTTCTGTCGTATATGCGTCCATCTCCGATTTGTTCAAGTCCTCTTTAAGCGCTTCTAGCAAGTCCGCTTCATGATGCTTGATCGATTCCTTTAAAAACGTCAGCATACTTAAACGGAATGCCATTGATTTCGTCGCCTGTGTTTTAAAGAAACGACGTTGTTTTTGGACAAGCTCGTCAATCGTCAATTGTTCAATCGGTGCCAGCATGAACTTTCCTCCTTATGATTCATCACATTGATTTCATTTTATCATCGAGTGAAAAACGAATCTAAAATAACGCTTTCATCGGTGTAAGTTAACTAAACGTTTAAATGTTTAAACATTTAATCATAGAGTAATACATTACTTCTATCGTGTCAAAATATCCGTCTTCCCTTTACCACACTGACAAGAAAGAGAAGGCTCGCCCCCCATAAAATCAAACCAGTCAGCGTGAACTGCTCTACGACTGAAAGTGGCAGAGCGCTTAAAAAAGAAGATCCCGCTACCGTCCCAAGAGAGAAGAAGGCATAGAACGCTCCATATGCTTTCCCTCGATTTTGAGGAGAAGTAGATTGAATCAACAGTGTGTTGATGGCCGGGAAAAGAATCGCAAACCCGACACCATATAAGGCAAGTACCCCATAAAGGCTAGTTTGTATACCCGCCTGTCCAATTAACATCTGGCACGTTCCAATAATCGCCACCCCAAGTGCGGTCAATTTTGTCGGTGAAAATCGATCGAACAATCGGTTCGTCGGTAGTAAAAAGAATAGAACGGCGACCACGCCGAACATACTGAGCAATGTCCCGCTCAATCGTGAATCATATCCAAGCTCCTGCACATGGACCGGTAATAAAAACGCAAGTGCCCCCTGGGAAAACATGAGGAAGAATGCCCCCCAGTAGGCTCGAATCACTTTCGGGTCTGGTTTTATCGGTGCTGTATGGGTATCTTTCTTCGAATCCGCCGTTTGACTCCGTCGCATCGTTACGATTGTCACGAACAGAATCACCCAGCCGAATAAAGAAACAAATAAAAAGACGGTCGGTGGTGATGTGATACTGGCGACAATTCCACTGAACGCAGGACCGATGATGGCCGCCAATCCGACGAAACTACCGGTGATGGCGACTTTCTTCCCTTGACGATTCATTGCGGTGATGTTCGCAGACAACGTAAAAGCAGCCGGGACGATGAGTCCAGCCATAAAGCCGTGGACACATCGGACAATCAGTAATATGGATGGTGAGTCGACGAATTGATAAGCGAGTAAACTTAAGCTCGTCAGGAACAAACCGAGAACCAATACGCGATATGGACCTTTCTTGTCAGTCCATATACCGGACAGCACATTTCCAAATGTGTTCGTCAACGAATAAATTGCGATGGAAAAACCAGCGATAAACGAAGATGCCCCAACGGACAACGCAAACGTGCTCATGATTGGGAGTTGGGCGAACAGATCAAAAAAAGCAAAAAATACAATTGCATATAATATAAAACGTGATGGAGTTTTCATTAGACGTTTCCTCTTTCTCGGTATCTTATCCTTAGTCTAGCTGGAGCTCCAACCGTTTCATAGGGATGAATGGGTTTGGACACAAAAAATCCCTACAGCCAAAGACTGTAGGGAAAACTGTTTAGTTCGTCACTTCAACCGCTGTATCGAGAGCGACACGAATCATTTCATCAAACGTCGTCTGACGCTCTTCTGAAGTCGTCTCTTCACCTGTCAACAAGTGGTCAGAGATCGTGAGGATTGTCAACGCGTTTACTTTATGTTTCGCCGCAAGCGTGTAAAGACCCGCTGCTTCCATCTCGATTGCGAGGCAACCGAAGTCTGCCCACTTCTTGAAGTGGTGGAAGTCATCTTGATAGAATTGGTCTGCTGTGAAGATTTGTCCCACTTTGACCGGAATTCCGGCTTTCTCTGCATTCATATATGCACGATGTAGGAGGTCGAACGTCGCTGTTGGTGCATAGTCCATTCCGTTGAAGCGGACACGGTTTTGACCCATCTCACTTGATGCGCTCATGGCGATGACGACATCACGCACTTTGACGTCTTCTTGAATTCCGCCGGCAGTTCCGACACGGATCAAGTTTTTTGCACCGTACGACATGATGAGTTCATTCACGTAAATCGACATCGAAGGCACACCCATCCCCGTTCCTTGGACCGAGATGCGTTTTCCTTTGTACGTACCTGTGAAGCCGTACATACCACGAACTTCATTATATAATTCAACGTCTTCTAAAAACGTCTCCGCGATATACTTGGCGCGAAGCGGATCCCCTGGAAGTAATACCGTTTCTGCAATTTGTCCTTCTTGAGCTCCAATGTGTACACTCATGTTTGAATTCCTCCTTTAAGCTTGTCGTTGAACCTTTTCCCGAAATTCGTTCGGAGTAACACCGACTTGTTTTTTAAAGACCTTCCGGAAATACTTATCGTCCGAAAAGCCGACTGCTTGGGCGACTTCATAGATACGCTGTCTACTCGTCTCTAACAGGCGCTTCGCTTCGTTCATCCGAATCGTCAATACGTATTCAGACAAATTCACGCCATATTGTTGTTTAAAACGTCGCGAGATGTACTCTCGACTTAAGTAAAATCGTTCGCTCATCCCTTGCAAACTCAGTTCTTCCGAAAAATGCTGTTCAATGAACGTTCCAATCTGAGAAATCGGGTCTTCACTCGATCGATCCACCACGTCCCCTAACGCGCGTGCCAACGTATCATTCAATACATCCGGGTCGATCGGTTTTAACAAATAATCAAAGCTCCCATACTGGATGGCCCGTCGCATATACGAATATTCATCGTATCCTGTCAGCACAACAAGCTTAGAAAATGAAGCATGGTCGTGTACCCACTCCATCAGCTCGATCCCATCACAATGGGGCATTTGAATATCGGATAAGATGAGCGCTGGACGTTCTTGTTCGATGAGCGCCTGTGCTTCACGCCCATCTGTTGCTTCAAGAACCGTCGTCACACCGAACCGTTCCCATTCACCGAGTAATTTCACCGCTTCCCTTACCGGAGATTCATCATCTACAATCAACACTTTCGTCATGACGCCACCCCCTCAGAAGAAGCCGGGAAACGCATCATAATTCGAAAACCGCCTGTTTCAGGTGTAGCCAACATAAATTCTGCCTCCCGATTATAGTTTAACATGAGTCGATCGCGAATGTTTCGTAATCCTGTGCCTTCCGTGTCATAAAATGTCGAATCACTTTGTTCAATCCGTGACATGACTCGTTCCCATTCCTCGGTCGTCAGCGAACGACCACTGTTCTCACAACGAATCACGAGTGACGTGCCGTCCATCCAGGCCGTCACATCAAACCGATTCGCTAAAGCAGAGCCGTCCCGCTCGAACCCATGCTTGAAAAAGTTCTCTGCCAACGGCTGCAAAATCATTTTTGGAACAATCAGTTCATAGAGGTCTTCAGGAACTGAGACGGTCACTTGAAACTGATTTGGAAATCGTACGTCTTGAAGACGAATGTATGAGTTCAAATGCTCGATCTCTCGTTTCAATGTCACCATCGACTCTTCTGGATGCATCGTATACCGCATCATCGAAGACAGTTGCGTGATCAATCGATAGACCGTCTTGCCATCTCCCTTCAATGCCAATGTTCCGATCGACTGTAACGTGTTAAATAAGAAATGTGGATTGGTTTGCGCCTGAAGTGTACGAAGCTCGTTCGTCCGATTCTCTAAAGCGAGCTTATACTCTCGTTGAATCAAATCATCGATCCGTTCAATCATTCGCTTGAACTGTCTTCCGAGTACGCCGAACTCATCATTTCCGAGGGAATCAAATGAGACGGTCATGTCCCCTTGCTCGATTCGCCAAATGTTCGAGGTCAACGTCTTGATCGGTGTCGTCAATTTCATCGAAGCATAGGTCGCTCCGATCAGTGCCAAAATGAGCGAGACCATCCCGACAAGCAAGATGATGAATGACGTTCGTGAAGCCGGTTCGGTCAGGAGTTCATCTGGAATCGATTTACCGACATAAAACTGCTGATGATCGAATTCGAATGTTTTCGTGATTTGATGATGTTTCCCATCGGTCGAGATGGATCTTGGCTGAAATGAAGACGGAATTTCTCCCTCACCGAGATGGGCAAACACACGGTTGTCTTCACCGACGAACCATAAACTCTCATCCGGACTATTCTGTAAAGAAGCCAGCTGCCCGATGAATAGATTTTCAGGGATATCGAGCGAAAGAATAGCAAGTGGTTCATCCGTTTCAATCTTGTCGAGCCTGAAATGAAGCGTCACGACGTCTTCTTGTGTCATGATCGGTCCAAAATCATGATAAGCAACAAGTGGATGGGATGCTTCCAATAAGACACGACTTTTCGGATTATCCAAGAGCTGTTGTTGGACGACGCTCGGCTCTTTTTTCGATCGTGGTGACACTTTCATTTTATAAGCCGCAAACGAATCCATATCTTCGAGCATTAACAGCTGAATTTGCGCCACGTCTTCTCGGGACAGATACATCGCGAGTAGCGCGCGCCGCACTTCAATCTCCGTTTCTCTTAACGAAAGTCCCGGTCCATATTCCAAAATGTCTAACACGTCACGATCAGCGTATAAACTCGTTGGCAATCGACTCAAATCAGAGATATAGCGTTCCATCTGACGTGTCCCCCGCTCGAGCGACCATTCGGTCATCTCAAGACCACGTTCACGCTCCCGATCTTGCACGTACCAAAATGAAACAATCGTCGCTAATATGACCGGTACAATGATGGTCAACGCAATCATCCCCGTTAACTTTGTCCGTATGCTATTCACCGATATCCCTCCTACCCAAACAGTATATCACGCTCTATGCAAACGTTTGCAAAAAACCACAAAAAAATTCCCTCGTCTCTTTTGAAACGAGGAAATTTCTTTTATTCATATGCTTCCATTAATTCAATGACTTGAGGACCGTGTCCCCACTCTTTTGCTGTATCGATTGGCGTCATCCCGCTTTCATTCTCAATCGTGACGTCAGCTCCGTTGTCTAATAATAATTGAACGATCTCCGAATCCACCTCATCATTGTAGAACAAGTTGTGAAGTGGCGTTTCGCCATACTCGTCTTGAATATTCACGTCAGCACCATTTTGTAATTCTGCTTCGATCTCTTCATAGCTCGCATTATTATACGTCAATTCTTGGATTGGTTCTTCCCATTCCAACGCCCAATCATCTGCAAGGTCCTCACTCATCGCCGCAGATACAATCTCCGTCAAATCGTCGCTCATAACTAGAAAAGCGATAATGACTCCATTCCCGATGACCGTCAACAGTACCATCGAAATGATAGAAGCTTTCACATATCCAGCCGTCTTGAATACCGGAATGTTTTCTTCACCTGCAGCTGTTGCAATCGATGCGATTCGCTTCGGTAACGTTGGATGCGTCGACAACAACTCACTATACTTCGCGATAAACCCGTTCTCTCGACTTGCTTCGTACATATAGTCGAACTCATTCACTTCTTTCGCGAGCGGTCCCCCGATTGCAAGAACCGTTAACGCACGCTTCGTCGCCCCGAAATCTTGAATGTAATGAGCAGCCATCCGGTCACACGTATATTCACAAGCACGTGAATAGGCAGAACCTAAGAAAGGAATGATACTACCGAGCAAGACGACCCACTGCTTTTGGACATGGTTACGACGAATGTGTGCCAGCTCGTGTGCGATGACAAACTCCACTTCTTTCGTCTGTCCCGTCCGTGTTAATTCCACGACATCCGAATACAGAATGACCATGTTCTTCTGGAAGAAACGTGTGGCAAAAGCGTTTAATACACCACCCGCTTGTAAAATATACACATCTGGCAACAAGCGGATGCCCATATCTGCCCCGACGCGTTGAACCATCTCATGAAGTTCTGTAAACTGACGAGCCGTCACTTTGACACCGTTCGTCCGAATGTACCCGATTTGAATCCAGTGAGTAAAGAGCGAGAGCGATACGATTGTACCGATGATCCATAAAAAGAGACCGAATGAGGCTACTGTCAGCACGATCCCGAGGATTAACATGAGCACGCTTGCTGCAACTAATAGTGAGAAGTATAGTTTTTCTCGTTTATGTACCAAGTTTGAATGATTCATCTATTTTCTCCTTCTTTTTCCAAAATACATGTTTAATTATACCGTTACTTCCAGAAGAAACAACGAAAAAAATAGAAACTGACAAAGTCGTCAGTTTCTAGCGAATCGTTACTTGATAAAGTTGATCGTCTTGAGGTTGTGGGTTGCCTCGTCCGTCCGTATTGTTCGAAATAAAATACAAGGTGTCATCTTCTAACCACACATCACGAATCCGACCTACATCTTCGACAATCGTCGTCACTTGTTTCGTTTCCCGGTCGATGGCAACAAGCCGCTCGTTCCGAAGTGTCGCCATATAGACGTACTGTTCATCTGTCGCGATACCAGAAGGTGCCCAAGACGTCTCGCCTACTTCAAACCACGGTGTGACAAGGCCATCTTGTTCCTGATTCGCCTCAATGATCGGCCATCCATAATTGTTTCCTTCTTCTATCACGTTTACCTCGTCATGTCCGCTCGCCCCGTGTTCGCTCGCATAAAGAACTTCATCAATTTGACTCAATCCTTGAGGATTGCGGTGACCGAGCGAATAGATCCAGTCGGTCGGTTTACCTTCACCCGATAATGGGATTCGTAGAATCTTTCCGGCTAATGATGATTCGTCTTGTGCGAGTTCAGGCACGAGCGCATCTCCCGTCGTCACCCAAAGATGCTCACCGTCCAGCAATAGGCGACCTCCGTTGTGGAAACGTGCACCTGGAATCTCGTCAAGCAAGACGTCCGTCTCTTCAAAGCGTTCTCCATCCCACGTCAACTCGACCACACGATTTTGAACATTTCTTCCAGACGATCCATACGTGTGATACGCGTAAAGGATTCCGCTCGATTCAAAATCTTCGCTTAACGCAAGGCCAAGGAGCCCTCCTTCACCAATCTCGAATACACTTTCCTTGAAGTTCACGTCTTGTCGGGTTGCGCGACCCGAACTGTCAATCACGGTGATGGTACCACCGCGTTCGGATACGAGCCACCCCTCCTCTGTTCGAGCGAGTGACCACGGGATGGACAAGTTCTCGGCAATGGCGGTCACTTCTCCAATCTCAAGATTCGACTCTTCCGTCGTACTCGTCTCACGATCAGTCTCTGACTCACTACGTGTCTCTTCTAAAGTAGGTGGTTCTGTTCCTTCGTTCGTCGATTCCGGCGTACATCCCATCAGAAACAACAGTGTCACAATCCCAATTTGACGTTTCATGTCGGTTCGCCTCCCTTTCCTTCATCATACCCTTGTTTCAAGAGCGTTGTGAAGGTTCCGGTGGGCGAGCCGGCAAGCGGGACGCGATGACGAACGCGATGATTGCGGCGACCATCGCTCCGATAAAGATGCTGTTCAATCCGGTCGCAATGATTTGTTCTCCTTGAAGTCGAACCGAAGCGTTCAACGTCTCCGTGACGCTCTGATTGAAGAAGTCTTCTAACGAAACTTGAGATAACGCGCTGCTCTCTTTAAAGTCGTTAAGAACAACAAAGTTAAAGACTGCTCCGAACACCGCTACACCGAGCGTTTGACCAACCGTGCTTAAAAATGAGTTGGTCGCCGTCGCCGTTCCACGCTGTTGATAAGAGACGACAGTTTGCAGGACGACGATAAACATCGGTTGAGACAATCCAAATCCGACACCGATTAGCGCCACTGCCCCATACACCCATACGTCTGAACTCGACTGGGATAACAGTGTTAACGTCAGCGTCCCGATGATGAGCAATCCCATCCCGATCAAGGCGCGTCGTCTCGGAGAAGCCACTCCGAGTGAACGCCCCCCGATAATCGACGTGAACGTCCACGCGACCGAAAGTGGCATCAACATGAATCCAGCCTCTGTCGCCGATTTTCCCAACACAGCTTGTGCCCAAATTGGAATGTAAGCGGACATGGAGACGAGCACCCACGCCGCAAAAAAGACCGAGCCGTTGATGGCAGCAATCGTTGGTTGCTTGAGTAATTCAAACGGCAATAACGGAGATTTTGCTTTTCGTTCAGATACGAAGAAACCAACCAATAAGATGATACTGAATACCCCACTGGCAACAATGGTCGTCGTCCATTCATTCGTTTCACTGAATGTGATCAGGGCGTATAAGAATGCTGTCGTCCCACCTGCGAACAAGAGCGCTCCTTTCAAGTCGATTCGTTCAGTCGTCTCAGCGACTTTCTCTTTATAGAAGATGATGATCATGATAAACGAGAGTAACGCAAATGGTACGTTCAATAAAAAGACGTAGCGCCAAGATAACGTTTCGACTAAAAAGCCTCCGATGACCGGACCGAGCACACCCGACACACCCCATACGGCACTTAAAATCCCTTGAATCTTTCCGCGCTCCTCGTATTTATATAGGTCTCCGATAATCGTCATCGAAATCGGAAGGACGGCACCGGCCCCTAGACCTTGTAGCGCCCGAAAAACGATCAGCTGTTCCATCGACGTGGCTAACCCACATAAGAGTGAGGATAGCGTGAACAATCCGATTCCAAATAAGAGGACACGCTTTCGCCCGAATAAATCTGCTACTTTTCCATAAATCGGTGTTGATACTGCTGTAAATAGTAAGAAGGCAGCAAATACCCAGCTGACGAGCGTCGCCCCGTTCAACTCACTGGCAATGACAGGCGTCGCAACTGATACGACCGTCCCTTCGATCGCCGCTAAAAAGGTTGCCAATAAGAGAGCAACCGTCACATTTTTTCTCATCCGTTCCATCTCCCCAAAAAAATAGTGGCGTCGGAAGGTTCCGAGCACCACTTCAACTGTCTATTATTTTGTGCGAGCCACGTCCATTTGACAAGTGTCATCTTCTGATTCGAAAAAGAATTCTCTTAGACGTTCATACGCGGCTTGTTCGTCATCGACATGCACCTTCCCACAAATAGAACCCGCTCTCATCATCCAGACTTCATCTGACAACATAGCGGCAACATCTAATTGATGAGTTGAAAATACAATGGTCGTCCCTCGCTCCGCCTCTTCACGTAGTAAATCTTGAAGCATTCGCACCCAGATCGGGTCTAGACCGTTCGTCGGTTCATCTAATAAAAGGATGGCCGCCTCATTGACGAGCGCTTGTGCCAAGAGGAGACGTTGTCGCATTCCTTTGGATAGTTCGGTGATTTTCTTGCGCTTATGTTCATATAATCCGACCCGTTTTAGAACTTCAGGAGTCGGACGTGCGCCTTGCAAGATCGCGTAATAGGCGAACGTCTCTTCAACCGTCCATGTATCGTCAAATGAGAAGTCGTCTGGCATATAACCAAAGCTTTGATTGTATTTCATTCGTTCAGTTGTCGTGAAGCCATTCAACTGAATGACGCCGGTACTTGGTTCAATCGTTCCATTCATCAGATTTAAAAGCGTCGATTTCCCCGCCCCATTACTCCCGCATAAAGCAATAATTCTCCCTGAGGTAATCTCTTCACGAATCGGATGGAGCGACCACGTATCGCCATATTTTTTTCCTACGTCTATACAGTGAATCATGATGTTTTCCTCCAAGCCACTTTCGAAGCAAACCACAACAAGACACTACTCATCGCCATCAAGATAGCCCAGACGACGATGGATCCAATCGGGCGATTCATCCAATTTAACCAGTTAAGATACACCTCTCCAAACACGTCTGGAGATGATACTGTTGTACTGGCCCAAATGCGCATCAAATCAAATCCATTCACAAACAGTGCAAGGATCATTCCATTCATCTGCATGCCATAAGGAAGCCAGGAAATCATCGCCACAAGAATCGTCGGCCATAATAGTACGAGGACGACCCACATTAAAAAGGCGAGTAACATCGCTCGGATCCTTGTACGACCGAATAGTCCGATTAACGTACCGAGTGCCGTCGCATATATTGTTAATCCGGTCGCGTAGACAAATAAGATGAACCACGTTGTAAACGATTGACCGACAACGAGTGACGCGATGAAGAATGCCAATAATAGAACAAGTACTTGTGTAACCAAAAACGAACTGAAGCGGATGAAAATGAATTTCCACTTTGGATACGTGAATGTCGAAAGCAAACTTAGTCGTTTCGATTCTTGTTCTTGTCCCCAATGGATTGCCGTGGTCAGTAAGATGAAAAGCGGAAGCAATAGACCGAGCACCGTGATCAACGTTGCGCTTATGTTCGTATAGTCGGCAGCAATCGGTAGTGCTTGTCCAAGTCCTCCAAGTAGAACGAGTGTGAGAATCCACGTCAGGAGAAAGGCATAGTTCTCTCGCTTTCGAAGGCTGCGTGCCCATTCCATCCTCCATAGAGACATCGGTTACTGCCCTTCTTCTTCCGTATCCATCTCCATGTCCATCTCGCTATCTTGATTCATTCCGTCCATCGAGCCTTCGCCATCCATCATCATGTTCATCTCGCCACGTTCCCATGTATGATCTTTCAATTGATCGAAGTTCATCATCTTGCCGCCGTTCTCTTCCATATACGCTTCCGCGTCCGCCTCTTTTGCGAACGATAGAATATTGTAAGCCATCGGTGTTTTCGACTCTTTGTCGTAAACAAACATCGCTTCGTCTAATTCGACCCAATCTTTTGTATTGAAATCTTTCACATACATGGCTGCAATATCGTCTTCTTTTTGTTCTGGATACCAATCACGCATCAAGCATCCAATATCATCGAACGCATATCCTTTTTCATTCTCCATGATTGCTTCCGCTGCGAACTGCTCATCCATGATTTTCATCTTACACACTTCGCATTCCGTTTCGCCCCATTTGATTTCAAACGGTTCTGCCGACGCACTTGAACATGCACCAAGTGCTAACGATAATCCTGCTACTGATAATAGTCCTGCTACTTGTTTATACGATTTCATGTCGTTTCCTCCCAAATCTCCAAATGATCATGAGCAATAAAATACTTCCTACATTCCAGACCGAACCGTTCCATTTCCACATCGGAGAATAAGTTTGTGGTGAAACATCTGTCAACGATACGTCTTTCGGGCTCCTTAATATACTTTTTAGTAAAAGAAGACCAGGTGACCCATACAATAATTCGAATGCCTCATATGAATCTGTCAATAAGAATAAATATGGGTCTGTGCGAAATGGAACCTCACTATAGCCGTCGCCATTCAGGTCAAGGGTTATGTCACCCCACACATTTCCTTGCACGATGTTTTCAGATGACTCGACCATCGTTACGGGTTCTCGATTCCCCAATAGATTATTTTGGAGAATCATCATCCCTCTTGCTTGCTTCAATTGAAAGCCAATGTCATTTCCATTAATTGCATTCTGTTCGAGTGTCGTCCCAGTCGACTGCTCCGCATATAAACCGATATGATTCCCATAAATACTCGTCTTCTCAATTGTTGTATCGATGGCTTCATATAACATCAGTCCCGTCGCCGTTCCACCGACTTGATCATGCACATTTCCATTTTGAAAAGTGACTCGATTCGTACCCATAATCATCGCACCCGTCAGGTTATGATGAAGTTCAGGTACAGAAATCATAACGTCAGTCGGAAACATCAAGTGAATGCCATAACGTGAATGCGAGACGACTGGTCGCACAATCGTGTGCTGAAATCCATTTTCTATGTATATCCCGTCTCGCACTTCTTTTGCGACGACTCCTCTAAGCTCTGACGCTTCGCTATTGAGAAGAACGACCCCATCTGCCTGTCCATTTCCTTGAATTGATGTTCGAATGACACGTACGCCGTAACCATTCTTAATCAATAGTCCAGTGCCCGAGGATTCGATGGACACATCGATTAGTTGGTGTCCGAGACCCGATACTTGAACGGCGGGTACACGATCACTCTCGCACTGTTGAACCGATACACGTTCAAGAAGAGCACCCGTTCCTCGAAGAATGAACGCCGGATGTCCACAACTCGTATATGTTTTTCCAGCCCCATCAAATACTTCGTTTGATTCGATGACGATTGGTTCGGTCAATGGAGTCAGCGTTTCTTCCGCATTCACATGCGGCACCCAACACATAAATAGAATCCCTACTAGTAATCGTTTCATGCCCCCTCCTTCTCTCAACCGCTTACATCACTTATTCTACTGAAACCCCCGTGGGTATGTGTGTGGTTTATATGGGATTCTTGTGACAGTTTCTTCATAAAAAAAACACAGACAGTGAAGGGGTCGTTTCACCGTCTGTGCGTCGCTTATTTCACTTTGTCTTGCCATACTTTCGTGAAGTCTTGTAGCATCTCTTCACCTGTTTTTTGTCCACCGACATATGCCTGCATGAGGGCACCGTATTCATTCACCGCACCATCCGGGTACTTGAACCAGTTCCACGAGATGGTCTTTCCTTCATTCGAGTATGCGAGGATGTCATCCGCGAGCGGTCCGAGGTCGTTCGCTTCAATCGACTTGAATGCAGGAATAAACTTGAACTTGTTGACCATATAGTCTTTCCCAGTATCAGATGTCGCCATCCATTCTAAGAAATCTTTTGCTTCTTCTTTATACTTCGAGTTCTTGTTGACGACCCAGTTGTTCGGGACACCAACCGGTAGGCGGTCCATTTTCTCGGCATCATCGTTGATTGGGATTGGAACGAAGCCCATCTCCATATCCGGATTCACATCGAGAATCATCTGTTGTGCCCAGTTCCCTTGTTGGAGCATCGCTGTCTCTCCTTGGGCGAACTGTGTGACTTGTGTATTATAGTCTGTCGTCAATGGATTCTTATTCCCGTATTTGATCGTCAAATCAAACAGCTTCAAAAATTCTTGGAACTGTTCGTTGTCTTCAAATTTCGCTTTATTTTCGTTCAATGCTTGAATGAACGCGTCCGGATCGTCTTGCTGCGCCATCGGAATATTTAAGAGATGAATGCCTAAAATCCAAAACTCTGCATAACCAACAGAGAATGGTGTGATCCCCGCCTTCTCTAATTTTTCTGCCGCTGCTGTCAATTCAGAAAGCGTTTTTGGTAACTCATCGATGCCGGCCTTTTCAAACAGTGCCTTGTTATAAATAAAACCGTATCCTTCAAGGTTCATCGGCATTCCGTAAAGTTTACCATCCATCGTCATCGGCTCTTTGGCGACTTCCGTCAAATCACCGACCCATTTCTCGCTCGATAAGTCTTCGAGTTTGTCTTTCCACGTTTGTGCTTCTGTGAAGCCACCGTTGTTGAAGATGTCCGGTTCGTTGCCTGAAGCGAATTGAGACTTGAGGGCCGCACCATAGTCCGCACCGCCACCGACCGTTTGAACGGTCACTTTGACGCCAGTCTCTTCTTCATACTCTTTCGCCATTGCTTCAAGATCTTTGGCGATCTCCGCTTTGAACTGAAAGACATTTAACGTAACGTCTTTTTTATCACCGCTATCCGCACTTCCTTCAGAAGACCCTTCGTCTGTAAGAGATCCTCCTCCACAAGCTGCTAATGATAGTACCATTCCAGCTGTCATGACTGCAGTCGACAATTTCCACTTCCGTTTCATTTCATTTCCTCCCTTAACCTGATCCATTCTTTACAAAATCAACTTTAAATGAAAACGCTTCCATAATGTAGGTGTCAAATTTGACGAATAGGGTGGAAAATGTTGCACAGAAAAACAGGACTCACGTTTGGAGTCCTGTTCCGTGTTTCTTCATATTATATTACAACAAGCTGATGCCAGCTTTTTCACACGACTGAATCACTTCTTGTGGCCAGACCGACGTTTGTACTTCCCCGATATGACGCGCACGCAAGAGATACATCGCCACACGTGATTGACCGATTCCTCCGCCAATCGTCAGCGGAAGCGTTCCTTCGAGAACACCTTGGTGGAATGGATATGCCCGTTTCTCGTCCGCATCCGCTTTTTTCAGCTGTGCGTCAAGAGCCGTTTCATCTACCCGGATCCCCATCGATGACAATTCAAATGCCGACTCGAGTTCTGGATGCCAGACAAGAATGTCACCGTTGAGTGACCAGTCGTCATAATCAGCCGCACGTCCATCGTGCTTCATGCCAGATGCGAGAAGGTCACCAATTTGCGAGATAAAGACGGCGCCATGTTCTTTACAGATGGCACTCTCACGTTCTTTCGGTGTCATCGTCGGATATGCGTCCTCTAACTCTTGACTCGTGATGAAATGGATGGCTTCCGAAAGAATCGCTTCAATGCCATACGTTGTTTCCACTTCCGATTCTGTTTCACGGAGTGCCGCATAGATCGACTCGACCGTTGCTTTTAAATATTCCATCGTCCGTTCTTCTCGAGCGATGACTCGCTCCCAGTCCCACTGATCGACGAAGAGAGAGTGTGTCGCATCGAGTTCTTCATCACGGCGAATGGCGCGCATTTGCGTGTATAACCCTTCTCCGACTCCGAATCCATAACGTCCGAGTGCCTCACGTTTCCATTTCGCAAGCGATTGAACGATTTCAAGTTCATGTCCTGGGTACATTGTATCGAACTGAATGATGCGCTCCACGCCGTTTAAATGGTCGTTGACACCACTTGCCGATTCAACGAATAGCGGTGCCTGTACTTGCGTGAGTCCGAGTTCACGTGAGACCTTCTCCTCGAAGAGTGCCTTTACTGCTGCGATTGTCTGCTGTCTTTCCTTCATCGTGCTTGTTGCTGTTGTCATTTTCCGTTTCCTCCAATTGTGGAATATTTGAAAATGAAGCCATGAAAAAAAGCCCTCCATTCCCATTGAACATGGGACGGAAGACTTCGGTTCCGCGGTGCCACCCAAATTAGTAGACGAATCTACTCACTTTTTCGAGACAATCATCTCGTAACTCCGATAACGGGGAGCGGTCCGGCTACGTCTACTGGCAAAGCGTTCGGGTAGCGACTCCAGGAAGTTTTTCGACGAAGGGTTAAGACCGGGCTCACACCACCCCCGGATCGCTTGACTCACTACCTTCGTGTACTCGTCCTTTCGACGTCGTTCACAATTGAATTGAGTTCATTATTATAAATATTCAGACTAATGTCAACGACTTTTTTCAAAAAAAATTAATCCTCCGTGTAGCGAACGGAGGATTCCCTTGGGAGGGTTATTTAATCGAGCCACTTGTAATCCCTTTGATGATATGTTTTTGCATACCGAAGAAAAAGACTAAAAGTGGAACGATTCCTAATACTAAACCAGCTAACGCAAGATCCCATTGCTTCGTGTACTGCCCAAAGAAATAGAACGTCGCGAGCGGGATCGTCCGCAACTCCACATCACGGAGAACAAGTGATGGCAATAAGAAGTCGTTCCAAATCCATAGGCTATTCAAGATGACGATCGTCACCGTGATCGGTTTGAGTAATGGGAAGACAATGCGCCAAAAGACGCCCCATGTTGAACAACCATCGATGATTGCGGCTTCTTCAATCTCTTCCGGAATCGATTTCATGAATCCGTGGTATAGGAACACAGAGATTCCTGAACCAAATCCGAGATACATGACCATCAGTCCCCAATGACTGTTAAGTAACCCTAGAATGCTTGAGACTTTCACAAGCGGGATCATGATGGATTGGAACGGGATGACCATCGCCGCCACGAATAAGAAGAAAATCATCGTGGAAATCCAATGCTTTGTCCGAACAAGTTTCCACGCTGCCATCGATGTGAAGATGACGATGATTGCATTCGCTCCGACTGTAATGAGAAGTGAGTTTAAAAACACACGGCCATAATTCATCGCTTCCCATGCTTCCGTATAGTTTGACGTCAACCACTCACTCGGCAACGCCGATGTGTTCGTAAAGATTTCAGCCATCGATTTGAACGAATTGGCGACAACGTAATAGAACGGGACCAAATAGAGAAGTCCAAGCAAGATGGCGACAAGCTCAATGATTCCAAGGTTCAAAGAATATGCCCCCGAGCGAAGTGGACGCTGCGGAACACGCTTTGGTGTCTTCTCTACGTTTCTCTCGACATGTTCCAATTTCTCAGTTGTCATGCTTCCACCTCCCGTTTCTTCGTCACGTACACTTGTGTCACCGTAATCGCAGCCACGACCAAGAAGAAGATGACCGCTTTCGCTGACCCAAGACCATAGTTATTATTCACAAAAGATTCCGTATAAATATTTAAGGCTAACATCTCCGTTGATTTGAACGGTCCGCCGTTTGTGAGTGATAAGTTCGTATCAAACACTTTGAACGACCAAGAAATCGTCAAGAATAAACAGATGGTGATGGACGGCATAATCATCGGCAACGTGATGTGACGAAACATTTTGAAGCGGTTGGCTCCGTCAATCCGAGCCGCCTCCATCAAATCCGTCGGTACATTTTGTAACGCTGCGATGTAGATGACCATGACATAACCGCCTCCTTGCCAGATCGCGACGATCACGATTCCCCAGAATGCTGTTTGCGCATCCCCGAGCCATGGTAGTTCAAATAAACTCCAACCCGTCAACGCTCCGATTGATGCAAAGCCTTTTACATAAATGAACTGCCAAATGAATCCGAGAATCAACCCACCAATCAAGTTCGGCATGAAGAAAATCGTACGCAAGAAATTTCGTGTTTTAATGTTCATCGTCAACAGCAATGCTAATGAGAATCCAACGATGTTCGTCAGTAAGACAGAGATGATTGTGTACTTTGTCGTAATCCAAAATGAAGCGCGGAACTGCTCATCTTCAAAGAATAATCGCTGATAATTATCAAATCCAATAAAATTCAATTCTCCAGTCACACCGTTCCAATCCGTAAAACTATAGTAGATCCCATTGAAGAACGGAATGAGAACGATGGCGACGAACGCTAGAAAAGCAGGTCCGACAAATGCTACAAAACTCGCTGGTTTCTTCCAATTTCGTCTTCGTTTCATCCGTTTCGAAGTTTCAGTCATGTGTATCGCCTCCACTATCAATGTATCCTGAAGAACCTTTTATGAAAACGGATACATTTGACGGAAAGGGTGGAAAATATTGAACGGAATGAATGAATTTCACGATCTGATGAGTTATGATAAAATCAATGATATTACGAACGGGTTGGATATCAATCGATTCCTTTCGTACTCAAAAACGTTAAAACCGAATATTAAACGACATATAAATACACATCGTTCGAAAACGGAGGTACTTTCCTATGACAACAACCAAACCATTATCCGATCTAACCATCGCGCAACAAGCTAAAACATTGCCCATTAAAGAGATTGCAGCAAAAATCGGACTTCAAGAAGACGATCTTGATCTTTATGGAAAATATAAAGCCAAACTTTCTTACGATGTCCTCGATCGTCTGAAGACAAAAAAAGATGGAAAACTCGTGCTTGTTACAGCCATCAATCCAACGCCAGCCGGAGAAGGAAAGTCGACGGTAACGGTCGGACTCGGCCAGGCCTTAAACCAATTGAATAAACAGGCAATCGTCTGTCTCCGTGAACCTTCACTCGGACCGACAATGGGCTTAAAAGGCGGAGCGGCTGGCGGTGGTTTCAGTCAGGTCCTTCCGATGGAAGACATCAACCTCCACTTCACAGGAGACATGCATGCCATCACGTCAGCTCATAATACGATCAGCGCCATGATCGACAATCACCTTCACCAAGGAAACGACCTCGGCATCGATGTTCGTCGGATTGTTTGGAAACGTGTCCTCGATTTGAACGACCGCGCCCTTCGTCACGTCACTGTTGGTCTTGGCGGCCCCGCTCATGGCGTACCACGTGAAGAAGGATTCGATATTACTGTCGCCTCTGAAATTATGGCGATCCTTTGTCTCGCAGACTCTTTAAAAGACCTTGAAGATCGGATTAAGCGAATCGTCGTTGCTTATGATCACCAACAAGAACCAATCACTGCTGAACAAATCGGCGCTGCTGGGGCTGCAACATTGTTGTTGAAAGAAGCGTTCAAGCCAAATTTAGTTCAGACGATTGAACAAACCCCTGCCCTCGTCCATGGGGGGCCGTTCGCGAATATCGCCCACGGCTGCAACTCGCTCATTGCGACAAAAACAGCATTAAAACTAGGAGAATACGTTGTGACAGAAGCCGGGTTTGGAGCCGATCTCGGGGCTGAAAAGTTCTGTCATATCAAGTCTCGTGTCGGGGAGTTAAATCCAGATGCAGTTGTACTCGTTGCGACCGTTCGTGCTTTGAAGATGCATGGCGGCGTGGCGAAAGACCAGCTCCATATTGAGAATGTCGGTGCAGTCGGTAAAGGAATGAAACTACTTGCGAAACATATCGACACGATGAAAAAACTCGGTCTTCCGACCGTCGTTGCCTTAAATCGTTTCAATTCAGATACCGAAGAAGAGATTGCAGCGGTACTTGACTGGTGCACAGCACATGAGATTCGTGCTTCACTGAGCGAAGTATGGGCGAACGGCGGACTCGGTGGGCAACAACTCGCTGAAGCTGTCATTGATGCGGTTGAGTCAAACGAAAGTAAACTATCACCACTTTACGAATTGACCGATTCGATTGAACAAAAGATTAAAACGATTGCCCGGGAAGTATATGGTGCAGCCGATGTCTTGTTTACAGCAAAAGCTAAAAAACAAATGCTTGAGATTGAACAGAAAGGTTGGACAGACCTACCGATTTGTATGGCGAAGACACCGTTTTCTCTATCGGACGACCCTTCCAAATTCGGTTATCAACAAGGATTCACCATTACGGTACGCGAATTAAAACCATCAGTAGGAGCAGGTTTCCTCGTTGCTCTCACAGGAAACGTTTTAACGATGCCGGGCTTACCGAAACATCCGGCTGCCCTCAACATGGGCATTGATGAATCTGGAAAAGCAATCGGACTTTTCTAATAGGAGGATGACACATGGTTCTTTCGGAGTTGACGTATCCAGACGGATATCAGACAGAAGTAATGGAAATTCGAGCAGAACAGTCCATTGGAAAAATATTCATCTTTCACGGAATGCTTGAGCATCATGAAAGATATATTGAGTTCGCTCGTTTTCTAACAGAAAATGGATATGATGTGTTCATATGCGACTTACGAGGGGCCGGTTCAAGCGCCCACGAACAACAGACTTATGGACACCTCTCTCCGGGCGAGGGCTTTTTGCAACTTGTCGAGGATGCTCAATATCTGATTAACCGCTACGAGGATGAACGCCCTGCTTATGTATTAGGTCACAGTTTCGGTTCTCTGCTCGTTCGTCGACTTGGTCAAATCATGGGGCATGCCTTGGCTGGAGTGATTGTCGTCGCGCCTCCCCCACATCCTGGGGTTGCAGGCGAAGTCGGGCATCGTTTAATCGCTTCCGTCATGAAACGTAAAGGTGCCACGCATCAATCACGTTTCTTTGAACGCCTTTTGTTCGGGCGCTACAACCTTAAGTTTTTGCCTGCTCGAACGGATAGTGACTGGCTATCAAGCGTCCCCGAGGAAGTTGATTCGTACATCGATGATTCGAATTGTGGGGGGCTTCCCTCACTCGGATTTTTACATGAAGTGACCCGTGCCTCACTTGATGTCACGACCGTCGCACGCATTCATGAGCATCCGAAGTCTCTTCCGATGTTGCTCGTTGCCGGGATGGACGACCCTGTCATTCATGATGGGGAAGGGTTGAACGGAATCATCGAAAAATATCGCAATGCGGACGTCGAACTGTCCGTTGCGACATATGACGATGCCAGACATGAAATTTTGCGTGAAGCGGATCGGGAACAAGTATGGTCAGACATACTCATGTGGATGAAACAAATAAGATAACTAGACATGAAAAATGAGACACGCGCCTCTAACTTGGCGTCGTGTCTCATTTTATGTCCATTCGACTGAGTCGATGATGGATTCAATCTCCATTTTTTCATTCGTCACTTGATCGGCGACATACGTCAAGAACAAGAGACGTTTTCCGTCCGTCAACGACCACACATCTAGATGCATCCCGTCTTCGATCCCGCTTGCATAAGCCGTCGTCATGTCACCCGTCTCGTCAGTCACGCTTGGCGCAATTTTTACGTCAATCGGGAACTCTCCTAAAAAGGTGTTTAACTCGCGTAAGACGGCTTCTCTTGGTTCTTGTGAATCCTCAGACTCATAGATGGAGATTTGAAGCGTTCCTTGCGCATCCTCTTCTGTTGAATAGAAGCTCACGTAGTCTTCTTCTTCACTGTATTCGTAATGTTCCGGATACGTCAGGCGGAACCACCCATCAATTTCATACTCTTTCATGCTGTTTTCTCCTTTACTTGCTTAAATGCCAGTCCTGTGACCATTTTTGCTTGTAGTGCATATTTTAGTCGTTCGGTCACATACAGACGTTGGCTATTTACATCTTGGGCAATCATATGTCCAAATAAGTTCATTCGAACCGTTTGATTGGATAGAAAATAGAATCGATCCGTACTCAACGGGCGAAATTCGTTCGAGTGTTCGAGGTATTCGATTTCAAAGCGTCGGAGCACATTAAGCGCGCAATACCGATCAGTCTTCCCTGTACTTGTATGAAGCTCGACACGGACGAGCTGAACGTCATATGGACAGACATTCATAAAGATTGGACTGACTCGCTCATGAATCAAGAGGATGCCCATATCGGTTTCAATCAGATCAGGTAAAGACCCTTCATCTTGCGAAATGCTCAAGACGACATACGGCCGGTTCGATGGTGCGAGCAATTCGCCTTTGTAAAATCGAAATCGCTGAATTCCTGTTAGAACCCGGGCCCGCCAAGCACTCCCTCGTGCTTCCGCTTCCATTCGATACAACCTCTCTTCACTCACGCTTACTCCCCCTTCACTTGTTTGAGCGCATCGACGAATGTTTCCCATTCTAGGTTGTCACAAACAACCTTATTTTCCAATCCCCATTCTTCATCGATTGTCAAACGTACTTCGTTCCATTCAGGGTGACGTACGATTCGAAGATTCCCAATTTGAATCGAATCAAGAGCAATATCAAATGTATGACTCGGCAATCCGACCCACTTGACCCGATTCGAACGTAACACGACATACCATTCATTATCGTGATGAATCGAGAACGTCCAGCTTCGAAGAGACACTGTTTGATCCGTTTGTTTGGACTGCTTCAACATTCGAAATCCTTCGCCCATCAGTTGTAAATATGATTTTCGTTCACTCATATTTGATTTCTCCCCTTTTTTCTATTATCTTCGTTGTGGATAGGATTCTGCAACCTAAAAAGTTTTTTAAAAAAGGGTTTGCAAATAGAATCTGATATGCTATTATATCAAAGTAACGTTAAGACGTAACGCGGGTGTAGTTTAATGGTAAAACCTCAGCCTTCCAAGCTGATGACGAGGGTTCGATTCCCTTCACCCGCTCCATATTTTTTCTTCATGCGGGTGTAGTTTAATGGTAAAACCTCAGCCTTCCAAGCTGATGACGAGAGTTCGATTCTCTTCACCCGCTCCAATATCGACATATACGCGAGAACCTCTCGCACACATACAATGCACGGTTGAGACCTTGCAAAAGCAGAAAGTCTTCTGACTTTCTGCTTTTTTGTTGTTCCATTGATTGTTTTGGGGAAAAGAGTGAATGACTCTAATCAGATGAGGAGGAACTCTTTTGATTCAAGCGAAACTTCAATCATTCACGATTTATGAAAGTGCATTGATGCGAACGACATCCACCTTGATCGATACACCAGACGCCATTCTTTTGATTGACCCCACGTGGCTTCCTGAGGAAATTGCCACGATTCGTCGGGATATCGAGCTAAGACGCGATGATCGCCCACTTTACGTCATCTTCACCCATCATCATTTCGACCATATTATTGGGGCTTATGGTTTTAAGGATGCGACAACGATTGCCTCACAGGCATTTGTAGATGCCGACTCGTCCGATCAGCTCGATGAGATTCGCGAGTTCTATGAACAGCACTACATCGATCGCCCGATTCAAAAGCCTGATATCGATATCGTGGTCCAATCGAATCAGACACTTCTACTTGGATCGTTACCCGTTACGTTCATCTCGACACCGGGTCATGATGCAACTCACCTATCTGTTCTAATCGAGCCGATGCACCTACTCGTATGCGGAGATTACGGTTCGAATATCGAGCCACCTTTTATCGAGCATGATCCGACCGCATATCTCGAAACATTACAAACGTTGCAAACTCTCATTTATGAACATGAAGTTCAATGGTTCGTGCCTGGACATGGTGACCTATGCGACAATCGTAGCCAAATGATTGAACGTTTGAGTGCGGCAGAAGAATACATCTTAGCACTTCCCGAAGAGCGCCACTGGTCTCCTATGTGGCCAGAACATTCTTTTTTCGACCGTGTCCATGAACGTAATCGAAAAATGGTGGAACAAAAAGAGACCGATCGCCGGTCTCGTCAACAAGACTATTAAAAAATCGCAACGTCTCCCCAAGACGTTGCGATTTCCCCCTATGTAGACCTATTTCTTTGTGACGCGTTCTGAGCGGACCGTGAACATACGGTCAACCCCATAGATCGTTACTCCCGTCAGAGCGAGTAACCCAATCATTGCAGAAGAAAACATGACCATCCCCCCATTGTTCACAGTTTCGTCATAATCACCCCGTGCTTTCATTATAGAAGACCATTTTAAAAAAAGAAAGCGTTTTCTTCAAACTTCCTTCACATTTATCAAATTTATCCTCTTGTGTTTCTTGGAATAACTTCCCTTATCCGATTGGACAGACACTCGTAAAAATGTGTAGCTTTTGTGGAATGTGGGAATACATGATGTAAGGATAAAAAGAGACAGAAGCTGCTCGTCGAGGAGGAAGAGGCATGATTAAGTACGGTACATTGGTGCGAATCGAGGGAAAATATGCCGTATTGAGATGGAATAACGGCTCAAGTTTCATTCCTAGACGATTCTTACCTTCCGAAGCACGTGTTGGTGATACAATCATTCGAGACAATCATCATTATTATCTTGAAGAAGATATGACCCCAAATTTTGATGCATTGATCAAGCAACACTATAAAAGCTGAACGATCTGCCCTCCCATTAAGGGCAGATCGTTCAGCTTTTTTGAAATATCACATTGACGTCTTTTCAATCTGTTGCTGAATCCACGCTTCGTCGACGGGACCTGTCTGCTTCGCTACAATGACTCCTTGTTCATCTAACACGTACGTTGTCGGTAGCGCGACGACACGATACTGTTGCTCTACGACCGCTTCTTCATCTAACAAGATTGGAAAATCAACCGGGTACTCCTGTAAAAAAGCCTCGACGTCCGCTTTTCCTCGTCGTTCATTTTTGGTGACATTCACACCGAGAACCGGAATGCCTGTCGCTTCTTCAAACGAAACCAGTTCAGGGAACTCATCTCGACAAGGCGGGCACCAAGAAGCCCAAAAATTAATGACTACCGGCTGTCCTTGGAACTGTGAAAGGGTCAGACTCTCCCCCTCTAGCGTATTCAAGGTGAATTCCGGAGCTTGTTGCCCCACTTCGAGCCCTCCTAATACCGATTCATTTTGGACGATTGGAACCGCCTCTTCTTTCTTTTGTGTCATCATATATTCTTCGTAGCCCTTGTAGGCAAGCCCAGCAATCAATAGAAGGATGAGCGTTCCGATTACGATTCTTTGTAAGCGCATCATTTACCCCTTGTTTGTTTTACTTAAGATTTCTACACTTAACTTATCACAAACCGTAAAGGAGCGTATGTATTGTGCAACTTCAAAACAAAAATGTTCAGATTACGTTAAAAGCACAGGGTGCTGAGATGACTAGTTGGAAAGTAGCCGAAACGGAATACTTATGGCAAGGTGATCCGACGTACTGGGGACGACAAGCCCCTATTCTTTTCCCGATTGTCGGGCGATTATTGGATGATCAATATGTATATGAAGGCAACACGTATACGATGAGTCAACACGGCTTTGCTCGTGATGCGATTTTCGACATCGAATCATCGACTGAAACTTCCGCTCGTTTCACCTTGAGAGATACGCCTGAATCACGTCAACATTACCCTTTCCCGTTTACTCTGAACGTATCGTATCAACTTGTAGGAGAAGAAGTCATTGTCACCTATCGTGTCCATAACCCGGGCGAAACCGTGTTACCGTTCAGTATCGGTGGTCATCCCGCATTCAACATCCCTTTCAAGGGTGGTGCGTTCGAGGACTATACGATCGACTTCGGAGAAGTACGTACACTTGACCGCTATCTATTAGAGGGACCGTATTTGACAGGGGCCTATCAACCACTAGGTGATCGGCAATACATCCCGCTTACCCGTTCCCTATTTGACGACGATGCATTGATTTTCGAAAATGTGGAGTACGCTGCACTACGTCATCAGCCGTCAGGCACGGCAATCGTGATGGAAAGCCCTTCATTTACTCACTTTGGCATTTGGTCACCACCCCATAAGGATGCTCCATTCGTTTGTCTTGAACCGTGGTTCGGTCACGCAGATTATAAAGGACACCGAAAAGATTTTCTACACAAAGAAGGAATTCAGCTCCTTGCCCCAAACGAGACGTTCGAAGCAAGCTACACCTTATACATCGAAAAATAAAAGCAATCCGACATGACTGTCGGATTGCTTGATTTCGTTAAAAACGATCTTCTTGTTCCGCCTCATATTCTGATGGCGGCTTTTTCATGATGATGGCCAGAACGATATAAATCAGAAGCCCTGGACCACCTAAGAGTGCCATTGCCACAAACAGAACACGCATGATTGTGACGTCCACTCCTAAATAGTTCCCGAGCCCCGAACAGACTCCGGCAATCATTTTATTATTCTGATCTTTATACAATTTTCGTTCCATGTCATCTTCTCCTCAACTCGTTATGATCGTTGTGGTCGGCGTAACGTCGTTCTACCTCCGTTCGCCACTTCTCCACGGCCTTCAAAATCAAGCGCTTCATTAATCGGCGTACTACCCGACTTGATTTCGATTCGGCGACCGTATAGTCCACGGTTGTCAAGAGATGCAGAGATGACAGTCGCGACATCTGTCTCGGAAATCGTCGCACCGTCCGCATCGTTCAAGTCTTCAGATGCTTCGATGGAACCTTTACTCGGTTCATCGACAATGGTCACTGGGCAAATGATCGTATAGTTCAAACCGCTATGTTCGATGTATTCGTCGGCGGCATTGTTGGCTGACAGAAAGTTAAAGAGTTCCTTTGGTGCGGCATTCGGTTGGTCCGCGCCATATGCACTGAGCAAGACGACGTGACGTACTCGTTCTTTTTTAGCAGCATCAATCGCGTTCATCGCGACGTTTCGGTCGAGCAGTTCAATTTCGGTACTCGATCCGTCTGCGCCAGCAGTCGCCGCAATGATGACTGCATCTTGTCCACTTGTCGCCTCATGAACTTTTTTCTCAAGTTCTTTCTCGACATCAACCGTCAATACGCGCGCACCCATTTTCTCGTACTCTGCTTGTAGTTCAGGATAACGAATTAAAGCGGTCACTTGATGGGTCTTCGCTAGACTTTTCAATACACGTTTCCCGATCTTTCCTGTTGCTCCAATGACTAATACTTTCATTCAAATTTCCCTCCTCAAAAGAGTAGTTCATTTGTTTAAAATTCCTCTTTCAAGTCAGAATCAAACCCTTTTCTTAAAATTATCTGACCGTTCCCCACATCGATAAATCGAGGGCATCCCGAATGGATTGCACACTCTCTTCTAACGGTTCATAGTAATAGACGTTGTTGATATAGGCATCTTGTCCTTCAACTTGCATCTTATTCACGTCCGGGTTCGAGATCATCGTCAGACCGACAGATGCCATTTGTAAGACATTCATCTCAAGACCCATTTCCTCTTTCATGAAACGATACGTTGCCGGAATCTTCGTCCAGCCCGAAGGACTAGCCAATTTTTCTGCGACGGCTGTCATAACTTCGGTTTGACGATTCGAACGGGCACCGTCCGTATCCGACTTACGGTGTCTCGCATAGGCAAGTGCCATGTCTCCATCCATCGCGTAAGAGACACCTTCCGTATACTCATACGTCTGGTTAAACCCTTTCTCACTAAACGAGTGTGTTGCCGTCACATTGACACCACCAATCAAATCAATCAATTCCATGAACGACTCAAATGTGATCACGACTTGTCCGTCAACCGACGCATCGGTCAGTCCTTCAACAGCACCTACCGTACACGTTGCACCACCATAAGCGAAAGCATGGGTGATTTTATCGCCATCCCGGTCTGGCTCACATGGAATGGCCGTATACGTATCGCGTGGAATCGACACGTTTTGAACAGTACGTGAACGAGGGACAAATTCCATCAATTGTAGAGAATCTGTGCGGGACCCCGAGAGGGATTCCCCCACCCGTGCGTCACTTCCCATAATGAGGAACGTGAACGGGGAAGTCGCCACATATCCTCCAACAAGTAACATCAAAATGAGAAAAACGGCCACTTTCCCTTTCCATTTACGCTTTCGTTTATTTGTTGGTTTTGCTGATTGATCGACTTCACGTTTTGATGGTTTTGACGGATTAGATGGTCTCGATTGCTGCGCCGCATGATTTGACTTCGGACGAGACGTTTTGCGCTTTGGTTTTGAGAATGACAGCATTCGAGGCATCCGTTTTCGTCGGTTTTTCGATGTTCCCTGATTTGGTTTCGACGACTCTGACGATTTTTCGTTTAAGAAAGGATGCTCCGATTGAGGAGATGTTCCTTCGTGTTGTCGATTTCGTTCGGAAACTTCATTTATATTCGGTCGCTCGTCCGATGATTGCTCATCATTCAAACGAGACGCTTCGAGTTCTTGTTGTTCGAGTTCGCGCTTTCTACGTTCTACACGCGATAAACGTTGATCATCTTTCATATTTTCAATCCTCAACTTTATCAATTTTTCTCTATTATCCCGAACCCGCATTGATCTGACAACGTTTCTAAGGAAAATCCGTCTTAAGCATGAGACCATATGATTGTTTCAGATGAAATCCGGGAAAGGAATAATAATTGGTGTCTGCCCAAATCAGAGATGCATACAACAAGTTTTAATGAAAGGAGGAGAGCTGATGCGCATCGGAAAATTACGCATGCTGTTGGAGCAATATGGTGAGGCGACGTTACGTGATTTATTGGTCGAGATGTATCGTCATACTCCAAAAGATGTGATTGATGATCAAGACTTTGATTTTATGATCAGCCAGTTCACACGCTATAAAGAAAAAAAACATTCGGAAGAGCGTCATTCGCTCTCACAAACGATTACGTTAGCTGAACGTTTTGTCGATTCAGCATATGAACATTTATATATTCGTCCCAATCAAGTCATGTCCGACCGTGATCAAAAAAATTGGTATATCCACGCCAAAAAAATCATCCGTGATTTAGCCCACTATGCCGAAGAATATACTGAGGCACGCACGATGTATGAAGAGATGTTTTATCTTCTGTCAACGTCAGCCGGAGAAGAACCTCTCTTTTCAACGAGCGACCCGTTTCGCCTATTGAAAATCTCACAAGTCACGATGCTCCAAAAACTCATCCACTACTACCAACTAGACGCACCCATTGATACCGTCTGGATTGACCGCGCTTTATATACTGCCCTCCACGTGCCAAAAGACGTGGATTCCACACGAATCGACTTACTATCAACCTTGCCGATTGAACACAGCCAAGCCAACACGAGAAAGATTCTTCACGTACGCATTCTCAAACTGTGTGAGCGGATGTTGGAAAAATCCCAGACAGAAGATACCGCACTTGAAAACTATCAAGCTCTTAAAATGTTAGAGCTCCGCCTCCTCGTCGCCGAAGGTAACTTACAAGAAGCCGAACAGAAGCTATTTTCAGAGTATATCCCTTTCTTTTCACATCGTTCCGAACCGTTCCGTGTCTACGTCGATTTCTTAGAGAGCCATGGCCATACGGATGAAACAAAACGATTAAAACGATTAGCAAAAGAAAAACGTATTCGATTTTAGATAGACAAAAAAGGGAGTCAATCGATGACATCGGTTGACTCCAATACATGATATGAACGAGGGGTGTTCATTTGAAAAGGAGGACAGAAAGTTGGTGCAGAACTTCCTTCCTACACATATAAGTATAAAGCAACGTTTGTAACCGTTACCAAACGACTTATTGCGTTTTTGTGAACGTTTTCACGTTATTCGATCGTGTTCATGATTCCTAAACCAACGACAGATAATAACACGATTAATACGAAGACATACACCATCTCATTGGGTGATTGAAATCCTTCGTGAATCTCTACCTCTTCTTCGACAATGATGTTCTCGTGAATCACTACCGGTTCTGTTTCGGCCATAACCGTCGTGGGCGCACCAATCATGAACAACATAGATACGAGAATCAGTTGATAAATATATTTCATCATAAACTCCTAATTGATTGGTTTCATTGTGATTAAGTATATCATGTCTTCGACGCACGTCACGTCTGACATTTGACGAAACTCACAGATCTATCAGCGTAACTAATCAGTTTTTCTGAATCGGATGCTTACAATCTATTTAATTTCATGTTTTTATGAAAGTTGTTGATTATTTTCATCAATCAGGTTTCATGAGAATGCCATACAATTTTAAGTAAGATAGCGCTTACAATTTAATTGTACTTATTAACTCATTCAGAAAGAAGGATTCTCCTTGAAACGAGCGCTACGCTTTGTAGAATGTAGGCAATTAGCTATGCAGGAACGCATCTCCATTCAGTCGTTATACCCCTTATCAAAGACACCCCCGCTCCTTTCCTTACCTCCTCATCAGCACGTGTACATCGCTTTAAACAAAAATAATCCATTAGCTGCTTTTGTTGCGAATGACGAGCATTTAGAAGCGTTTCAAATCATTCAACTCTCAAAGGTCTCATATATTGATCGTCATGTGTTTCGCGGGTTGCTTGACCGAATCATGTATGAACGAAGTCGAGAAACCACACACCCGATTACGTACTATCTTCAGGAAGAGGACTATCATAATCAAGATAAGCTTCGAATATATGAGGCAACTGGGTTTCAAGTATTCCATCAAACGAATACGTATCACTTGCCATTCATTCCTTGTGAGAAAGCATCGCATACGTACTGGACCCTCGAATTGATAGACTATTCACGAAGAGCGGATTGGCTCACCTTTCGTAATGCGCATTGTCATGTCTTGCCGGGCGCCATCCCGATGACGGATGAACAATTCGCACATGCAACTCGGCAACAAACACTGTTCTACACATTAAACTGGTGTCACCAACCAATCGGAATCATGAAAGTACGACTACATATGTATCACGTGTGCGTCCAAGAAATTCAATTAGATTGTGACGAGTCTATGTTGCAGGATGCCCTTTCCTTTCTTCAACAAAAATTTTACGATGCATTCAGATATATCGACGAGGCTCGTATTTCTACGACTAACCTGCAATCTGACTTGAATTTTGCACTTCGAAAGCAAGGTGCTCAAGTGTCGTCAGGCGGGATATATATGCTTACACAACAAGTGCTGCCGGCTCCACTCTATTGATCAATAAAAAAGACGTCGATTGTATCAACTCGTTCTCACACGAAAAAGTTGTTCATTCGACGTCTTTTATTCTGCAGCAGTTGTCGACTCCATCGCCAAAGGCGGCATTTCCTTAAACAGTTCTGTCCGGAGTCCCGTGTCTCTCAAATCGAGCGATTCAATCCGATCAAATTTGATTTGGCGATCTACGACACTGAACCAATACGTGATGTTCGGTTCATCCTTGAAACGAATCGCATAATTCGATCCATTCAAATGAAAATCGACCTCGGTAGACAGCAACTCTGTCGGACCAATCTGTTTATGGGTGGTTAACCGTTCGAGCACAACTTGCTCTTCATTGATGCGATAATCGACAAACGTCGCAAGCGAGAGTCCAAACACAAATGATACTAGGGCGAACATGCCCACCAATCCCATTGTGATTTTTCCGTTCATTTCGCTGTCCCTCCCTCTCTTATTATATCGGATATGGTCGAAACGTTGTGAAGTGACATTTTGTTCAACTTTAGGCAAACTGAAGATTGAGGAGGAATGTTTATGCAAATCGATCATACTGGAATCGCCGTCCGTGATTTAGACGAAGCGATCACATTTTATACAACTGCGCTTGGTGGAGAACTGATTGACCGTTATACGAATACAGCCATTGGGGTGGAAACCGAGCTAGCTGTCATTCACATCGGTGAAGATGTCATCGAATTGTTGCGACCAACAAGTAATACGAGTCCGATCGCGCGTTTCATGAAAGCACGAGGAAAAGGCGTCCATCATATCGCATATCGTGTAGAAGATTTAGACATCGCCATCGCTACACACAAACAAAATGGCATCACTTTTTTAGAAGATACACTACGTACGACCGCAAAAGGTCGACGTTTGATCTATATGGACCCACGTCATTCAGGTGGTGTCATCACCGAGCTTTGTGATTATCCTACGCAAAAGCAGTAAGAGACGTCTCTCTTACTGCTTCAATAAAGTATCTTCTATGATTTGACGGTTCTTTTCTTTTAGACGTTCGTTATGAGAAGAGACCATTGCCGTAGCGGTCGCATTCGGGTCAATATACGTTTTGGCCCGATTCACCGCATTCGCCGCATCTTGGAATGCCCCTGCAATCAAATGGACCTTTCCTTCATGCGTCAGAATGTCACCTGCAGCATATAATCCCGGAACGGACGATTCACTCCCCGCGTTCCCTTTCACATAAAATCCATTGACCATTTCTACGTTTAATTCACTGTTTCGAAGAAGTTCTGCATCTTGTTCGTACCCATGATTGATGACGACCTCATCGACATCGACCACACTCGTTTCTCCCGTGTCAATCTGTGTTAACAGCACTTGCTGAATCGATTGCCCATCATGAGAAATCAAGTCCGTGACTTTTGACTGGGGGCAACAATCGACTCGGCTTTCTTTAATCTTGTCGACTTGCGCTTCATGACCTCCGAGCTCTTCTTTTCGGTAAACCAAAATGACTTGCTCCGCAATCGGCTCGAGCGCATTGGCCCAATCAACGGCACTATTTCCGCCACCTGAAATCAAGACCCGCTTCCCTTTGAATCGTTCTAGTGACTTGACCGTATAATGAAGGTTTGACAATTCAAATCGCTCTGCACCGCTGATTTCGACCTTGTGTGGTTTCAAAATACCGCTCCCGGTTGCGACGATCACCGTTTTGGATACGTGATGACCATTCGACGTGTCGATCCCGAATAATCCATCCTGGCGTTTTGAAATCGACTCCACTTTCTCCCCTAGGATGACTGTCGGCGAAAAGGTGAGGCCTTGTTGGACGAGTTGATCGATCAGATTTGCTCCCGTCGTCGGAAGGAGCCCCCCTACATCCCACACCATTTTTTCTGGATAAACGTGCAGCTTTCCACCTAGTTGAGGTTGAAATTCGATTATTTTTGTTTTCATGCCTCGTAATCCACTATAAAAAGCAGCATATAACCCTGCCGGACCCCCACCGATAATCGTCACGTCGAATTGTTCTTCGCCCATCGTCGTATCCTTCCCTTCTATGTAGATGATCTACTCACCTTAAAAATGATAATCATTCTCATTAGATGATAACCCGTTTCTTTGTCTTTGACAAACTTTTTCCCAACACCATTCGCCTTTGGTTTTTCTTCATCGAAGGTCGGGTAAGGAAAGATGAATCAAAAGGAAGGATGTGCGCTATGGAGTGGATGGATCTTGCATTGATCATCGTGTCCTGTTTTTGGCTTGTGGAGACATGGAAATTTCGTAATCGAAAAGAGGCAACGGACGGTTCCGTCGAGCGAAAAAGCTTTTATTTCGTAGCGTCGACGATGATTGTCATGTTCTCTTTGTCTATCATCTATTCAATCTTTGTTGAGGCGCGTCCATCAATGGCTCAACGCATACTTGCTCTTTCGTTTTACATAGCGGGTGTATCATTACGGTATTGGGGAATTTTCCACCTTCGTCATCAATTCACCCGACACGTTGTCGTTCGTCCTCAAGACGAGCTCGTCAGCTCTGGCCCCTATCGTTTCTTACGCCATCCCTTATACACAGGTTTACTATTCATTACGTTAGGGTTCTCATTGTATTTTCTTCATTGGGCAGTCGCTTTGATCGGTACCGGTCTTACGGCTCTTGCGTTACTATATCGGATTCGGATTGAGGAAGGGATGCTGACCCGTCACTTCGGTCAATCGTATGTATCATGGGCAAAGTCACGCAAACGATTATTTCCGTTTATCTATTAAAAAGGAGTCCGGTGATCCCGGACTCCTTGCTGTTTTATACGGAGTAACGACTGAGCAATCGGACGACAACAATCCCTGCGATGAACGCAATGACACTGAGTCCCCACATGAGCCCCGTAGCCGGCACTCCTGGAAATACGACGGCGAGCGAACCCACTACCAATCCGATGATGACTGAAAACGTCATTCCTGGGAAATTCGCCAACAAATAGCGAATCACTTTACTACTAACAATAAAGCCGACCGCAACGCCTGCCCCAACAATTCCGATAATGAGCAAATTGAAGTTCGAGATGGCGCTGATGACTGTCGGGTAGACCCCAATCAGCAACAACACGAATGACCCGCTGATTCCAGGAAGTAACATTGCCATACTTCCTAACCACCCAGACAAGAACAAGAGGAGCGCTGTCCCAAAGGTAACGTCCGTAATGATAGACGAATCAACCGGATTGAGAAACGCCATGCTCGCTACGAGTACCGTTGCTACAATCATGGCAATCACATGAATGGGACGAATCGATGCACGTGACTTAAACTCTACAAAAAGTAACGGAATGATCCCTAAAATCAATCCGATAAAGAAGAATTGTGTCGGCGCATAATATTCGAGCAACAAATACTCGATAATTCGACTTAAGGCGATGATGGCTGTTCCCATCCCAATCGCTAGCGGGATTAAGAAACCAATATACTTTTTCCAATATCGGCTGAATACACCGCTGATTGCTTCAATCAATTGATCATAGATGCCCAAAATAACTGCGATGGTACCTCCACTTACACCAGGAATCAAATCACTCGTTCCCATGGCCATTCCCCGCCAAATATTCTTCCACTCCATAATGTATCTCCTTTACATATATCTTTCCTCAAGCACTTAGTATAGTCGAGAACGAGCGTTTGCGCATCCGCTTTTAGACCGAGAAAGGAGTCGAGCGTGTCTCTTTTTTCATATAGTCAAAACGAGATCCCGAAATCATAATTTCCTTTTCTTTGTGGAATCCGAGTCGCGTATACAAACGATGAGCCGCTTGATTGTCTTGATCCACGTTCAAGGTGACGGCCGGGACACCACGTTCTGCCGCGACAGTACAGATCTGTTCAATCAACTTCGTTCCGATACCACGACCACCATACGCCTCTAGTACAGCGAGTGAATCGATGTATTGAACGAACCCCTCCGTCTCAACATCTAATTCCACTTTGCTCCCATGCGCCTTTAACCATTCCCGAATCGGGCGATCTAATGCTTCCGCCTCGTCCCCTCGATACGAAATGATCATTCCCGCCACTTCCCCTTCTACATCGGCGACCCATATATTTTCGTGGCTTAAACGATTCTTCGGTTTTTCCACCCACATCGCCAATCGCTCTAATACTTCATCGGTATTCGTTGACCCCGTCAACGTATACGCGATGTCATGAATCGCCTGATACATGAGCGGTGCGATTTGTGTACAATCTTGCTTCGTTGCTTGTCGAATATTCATCATTGATCCCTCCATCACCTAGTCTAGCATAGGCAAACACATCGATTGTTTGTCCACGCCCGTTTTGTGGCATGATATAGAGAGAAAGGGGCGAAATGAAATGAAAGCAATCATTACTGGAATGAACGGCACGGTAGCACCGGTTGTTGCCGAAGCGTTACAGCGTCATGGCATTGAGGGGATTGCATGGAATCGTGAGCAAGTGTCCACGACAGACGAGCAGGAGATGCGACAATTCATTGAAAGCATCCGCCCGGACTATTTTTTACATATCGGTATGGGACCGGTTGAATGGGCCGAAACGCTCGCTCGTTTATGTGGGGAGATGAAGATTCCGTTCTTGTTCACGAGTACAGTGTCGATTTTTTCAGATGATGTGACTGGACCGATTTCACCGGACACGGCGCCAGATGCTGAAGATGACTACGGAAAGTATAAACGTGACTGCGAACGAGCCATCGTTCGTGTCAACCCGGGTGCTCAGATTGTTCGTCTTGGATGGCAGATTGGGGATGAAGCCGGATCGAACAATATGATGGACTATTTTACGAACGAGATGAAACAACGAGGGGTCATACAAGCGAGTGAGCATTGGTATCCATCTTGCTCATTTTTACCGGATACAGCGGAAGCTTTATTCGAAATCTTGACGAAACGCGGACCCGGCATCTATCAGCTAAACGGGAATGCGAACTATTCGCTTTATGACATTGCCGTCGGACTAAAAGAGCTTCATGACGCCGATTGGCAGATTGAATGCACGGATGAACCGAAACGGGATAATCGAATGATTGACCCTTCCGTCCCAATTCGTCCGATTTCAAAGCGTCTCAATTTACAAACGAAATAAACCGCACTTCATACTAAACGCCTACTCCATCAAGAGTAGGCGTTTACTTATTCGATTCATTTTACATCAGTCAAACGCAGTTTACTTTTCGGTAGACTCGGCATATCAACGAAGCTATAACTCAAATCTTGAGGAGGAACGGTATACGAGAACTCCTCCGTAAACAATTCAATGACTTGTTCTAGAATCGCAATCGTCACATGCTCCCCTGCACAACGATGTCCAAAATCTACATCTCCTCCTCCTTGCGGGATAAAATTGAACGGACTCTCCTTCCAGTCCATAAAGCGAGCAGGATTAAATTGATCGGGTTCAGCCCAAATCGCAGAGTCGTGATTCGTTCCATAAAGATCAAGGAGCGTCAGTGTTCCTTCGGTAAACGTATATCCGTCCCATTCAAAATTTGTTTTGACTCGAGCTGCCGCAACAGGAAAGAACGGATAGAAACGTCTCACTTCTTGGACAAAGGCCGTTTTCGAAAACTGTCCTTGCTTTACTTGTTCTCTTTCTTTAGGGAATTGATGAAGCGCTAGAACCGTAAAAAGAACGTAGACCGAGATGGCAACAGTCGGTCGCAAAATGTTTAACACTTCGACAGCCACTACTTCTTCAGGCAACAACTCACCAGATTCATCTCGATGCCACGCGAACTCATAAAGTGCCGTCTGTTTATTCGGTAATAATCGATTTGACCGTACTTCTTTGACCATCTGTTGAATCCACGCCTCGGCCGAACTTCTTGCCTTCCGCCCTTGCAAATAAGTTGGACCTAACGAAGTACCCGATTCAAATAACAATCTCATTTCATCGGTCCGCTTCGCTACTTCATCTCGCGCAAGTGGAACTCCCGCCCACTCACAGACGGCTTTCATCAATACCTGTTGTGCCTCGTCATATAAAACGATTTCTTCTCCAGCATGTCGGATTTTTTTCCATTCACGGTCCGTCAATCGAAGCAGACGATCGATGTTTTCCTTCGTCATCAATGACATGAACATACGTTTTCGGTGCGTATGTGCCGTTCCATTCAATGTTTGCACCCCATCTTCCCCGAATAGGGTTTTGAGAAGACGTTTCGGCGCGGCATCCTGACGTGTAAATTTGTCCGCATCATAGAACAAGGCAGCAGCGTCCTCTCCTCCGAGACAAATCACGCGTTCTCCGAGCAAACGCGTTTCAAAAATATTCGACTGAAAACTTTTACGTCGATTCGCCACAAACAAATATCCTTCCCGTAGAAAATCGACACTATGGTCGAGCCCTTCTTGCTTTGGAATGACTTTCCCCATCCTACTCACCCTTTCTCTTTTTTCGAACTATAAAGGATGTTCCCCCGTTGTTAGCGAACAAACCTAATATCGAAAGGAGCGAGTGACATGCTACCGTTCTTACTGACATTACGCCGGATTGTCCGCGGAATTTGGCGCGGTCTCCGCGACCCCGAGTTTCAAGTGTTATTTAGCCTCGCCTTTCTTACCGTTCTGTCCGGTACGCTTTTTTACACACGGTTCGAGGCGATGCGTTGGTTGGACGCACTTTACTTCAGCGTCATCACATTGACGACCATCGGATATGGTGACTTCGCCCCTCAGACAGATATCGGCAAAATTTTTACAATCGGTTATGTGTTAACAGGGGTCGGCATTATGGTTGGCTTCATCACAAAAGTATTTGACCACTTACAAAAAGCACGACTCGATGAATTAGAAGCGAAACAAAAGACGCCACCCTCTGATTCATGAGGATGGCGTCGATGCGTTTAGGATACTTTTCGATTCTCAATTTCAAGCTGTTGGTTGAATCGTTTCGTTTCGGCGATGACAACGCCCGACAAGAACAAGAGACCAATCAAGTTCGGAATGGCCATCAAACCGTTGAAGACATCGGATAGCGCCCATACCAAATTCAAGTTTGTCGTCATGGCACCGAGTCCGGCGACGAGCACGAAGGCAATCCGATACGGAAGAATCGACTTTTGCCCAAACAAGTAATGGATGGACCGTTCGCCGTAATACGACCAACCGAGAACGGTCGAGTAAGCGAATAGGACGAGGCCGATCGTGACAATGTAGCCACCTGCCGGACCGAGGAACAGTTCGAATGTGGCTGAAGTCAATTCGACTCCTTCTAGTCCTGTCCCGATTTGACCACCCATGACGAGTGTCAACCCTGTCACCGAACAGACGACAAGCGTGTCCAAGAAGACTTGTGTCATCGAGACGAGCGCTTGACGACCCGGCATATCTGTTTTCGCTGCCGCTGCAGCAATCGGAGCGGAACCGAGACCTGCCTCGTTCGAGAAGACACCACGCGCGACACCATATCGAATGGCCGCTCCGATGGCTCCCCCACCGATTGCTTCCGCACTGAACGTACTGCTAAAGATGAGTGCGAACGCATCTGGAATAAGCGAGTAGTTCATAATCATGATCAAGAGACCGCTACCTAAGTAGAAGGCAATCATGACCGGGACGAAGTAGCTGACCACTTTCCCGATCGAACGTACGCCTCCAAGGATGACCGCGCCTGTAAAAATCATGATGAGAATTCCTGATATGTAGAGTGGTACATCGAATGTCGTTTTGAGCGCGAGCGCGACAGAGTTCGTCTGGACCCCGTTTCCAATCCCGAACGCCGCAATCGAGGCAAATGCCGCAAATGCTACCGCTAACCAACGTTGATTCAATCCTCGTTCTAGATAATACATCGGTCCACCAGCCATCTGACCGCGTTCATCGGTGACCCGATACTTAACAGCCAGAACAGCTTCCGCATATTTCGTTGCCATCCCAAAGAATCCGGACACCCACATCCATACGATGGCCCCCGGTCCTCCTAATACAACCGCTGTCGACACCCCGACGATATTCCCCGTACCGACGGTCGCCGCAAGCGCGGTCATGAGCGCCTGGAAGTGACTGATATCCCCTTTTGAGGATTGATCCTGATTTTTTGAAAACGCCAATTTCAATGCATACGGTAATTTGGTAATTTGAATACCACCTAGACGCACCGTCAAGTAAATGCCTGTCCCCACAAGCAAAATTAAAAGCGGTGGTCCCCATACAAAATTGGATGCCGTACTCACCCATTCACTAAATGATTGCCCCATACAAAATATCCCCTTTCCCCGAAAAATAGTGTACATCCCTATTTTTTCAGAATACTTAGAACAATGCAAAAGTATTGTGCTAAAACAACTGTTCGAAACGTACTTCTGTATACAAACAGCGAGACGAACTTAATCGTCTCGCTGTGATTCAGGCTTCTCTCGTTGTAAAGGCGCTTTCCAATCAAATGTATCCGGGACGTAATCGAGCCCGCCCGGATGAAACGGTTGACAACGGATGAGCCGGCGAGCGGTTAAATAACTGCCTTTGACGGCTCCATGTTTCTCAATCGCTTCGATTCCGTAGTGTGAACAACTCGGATAAAACCGGCATGTCGGCGGCTTTAATGGTGAGATAAAACGTTGATAACCTTGAATCCCTTTTACTAGTACACGTTTCACGCGATTTCGCCTCACTCTGTTGAATTAGTGCCATCATAGCGCGATTTGAAACGTTTGTCATGTTCACCGCTCCATATGTCAAATCGTTTTCCATCTCTTAACAAATGAGCAAGATGGGCGATATTCGACAGCAGGTTTGTTATGATAGTCAACATAACTATTGACCGAATCGAATAGAAGAGGTGACGAATGATGAAACAATTACTAATGGTCGGTGCAGGATCAATGAGTGAAGCGCTCGTTCGAGGGTGGATTGACTCAGGAATCGAACCGACACAAATTACCATGACGAACCGAAGTGATCGGGAACGCTTGAACTTCCTACAAGATGAACTCGGCGTACACATCGTCGAAGAAGAAAACGTGAACGACTATGACATCGTCGTACTAGCGATGCAACCGGACGGCGTCATTCCGTATGTGGAATCAAAAGAGTGGAAGACCCCACTACTTGTATCGGTTGCGGCACATATCGAACCGAGCCAATTAGAAGAAGCTTCAGGACTTCCTGCCGTATGCGCGATGCCAAACACGCCGGTCGCATATCGGAGCGGGATGACAGGCTTATGGTTCGGTCCTGAAACAGATGAGACCGATCGCGCGAAAGCAACTGCCCTCTTTGAACGTGTCGGTCGAACGGCCATCACGGATGCGAAGACGATGTCTGCATTTATGGCAGCCGCAGGTTGTAGCCCAGCTTTCTTCTATGAAATCGTCGGGGCGATGACTCCGGTCTTGACCGATGTCGGATACGACGAAGCGACGGCTCGTCAAATTGTGGCTCAGGCGATGAAAGGCTCTGCAGAGTTACTGTCACATGAAACACGTGAGACGAATGAACTCATTGCTGACGTCGCTGCTCCAGGTGGACCGACCGACCGTGGTGTCGGCGTGTTACGAGACCGCAACCTTGCCGATGTGATGTCTTCAGCCTTACGCGAAAGTGCCAAAGAAGATCATGAAACAATTGAGAAACCATAAAAATGGACGGAAGCCACGCTTCCGCCCATTTTTTATGTCATCATATGTATAACCGACACAATGAGTGCCACTACTAAAATCCCTGGCAATAAGTTCGCCACACGAATTTTTGTGATTCCGACCAAATTCAAGCCAATCGCCACGATCATCACACCACCAGTCGCAGTCATCTCTAAAATAAAGCTGTCCATGAGCGACTCCGGAATGAACTTCATGATTTGAATGGCGAGTAGTGCAATCCCACCTTGATACAATAACACCGGAACGGCCGAAAACATGACCCCGATGCCGAGCGTCGAACTCAACACGAGGGCTGTAAATCCATCAATCAACCCTTTCGTATACAGGACGTCATGGTCGCCACGTAATCCACTATCGAGCGCCCCAATGATTGCCATCGCGCCGATGACGAAGATGAGCGTTGCCGTAACGAACCCTTCCGCTACACTCGATTGACTTCCAAGACGCCGTTCCAGCCGATAGCCGATTTCATTTAATACTTCATCTAGCTTCCACCATTCCCCGAGCGCAGACCCGACGACAAGACTTCCGATGACAATCAAAAAGTTTTCACTTTTCATCCCCATTTGAATGCCGAGCAAGATGACCGCAAGCCCGATTGCTGCCGTCACCGTCTCTTTCATACGCTCTGGAATGCGGTGAAATAAGAGACCTAACAATGCTCCGATGACGATTAGTCCGGCATTGACGAGGGTTCCTGTTAGCACCATTTTGCATTCCCCGTTTCATTATGTATTGAAAGGAATATACCAATTGCTTTCGCGCCATGTCAATATACAAAAAAAGAGCCACTTCTCGCAAGAAGTGGCTTCGCGGAAACCCATGTTCCGGTGGGTTTCTCGAGGGTTTGGCACCCAAGTGATTCTGACTGGGCTCGAACCAGCGACCTCTACCCTGTCAAGGTAGCGCTCTCCCAGCTGAGCTACAGAATCAGGTCGTGTCCTTTCTTAAGGACACTATTAATATATCAAGAAACTATTAAGTTGGCAACAACTTTTTAAAAGTTTTTTGTACTTTTTTTAACGCGTCATTTGTTGGCGATCAATATGCCGGCAGAGGCGTTCCAAATCACCTGCATAAACGGAGACGAGCATGTTTTTATACAACGTGTCCCGATCCCAATGAAGACCGTTCGCCTTGGCCACGCGCTGAGACGGCACATTATCTGGATGAATAAGCGAAATGATCTCCTTTTCCCCTTCAGTGAAGGCATACTGCATCAAACGTGCGGCCGCTTCACGTCCGTAACCCATATGCCAATGCTTCGGTGACAACCAATAGCCGACTTCTAGCTCGAGTTTACCGTCTAACTCATGAAGCAACGTACCTGCATGACCAATCGGTTCATCACTTTCAAACGTCATCAGCTTCAATAGCCCTGTCTGGCGTCCCGTTTCATAGCGGGCCAATTGACGTTCGAACCATTCGATTGTTTGTTCGTCTGTATACGGTCTCCCATCCGGACTGATGAAGCGCATCACCCGAGGATCTTGGAGAAGCGACTTAACAAAATAGAAATCAGAGATCGTGTACGGTTCAAACCGCAAACGTTCGGACTGCAACTCGACAAGATGCATCGTTTTCCGCCCCTTTCTTCCATCTCATAATCTGAATTATTCAATTCCCGTTTTCAGCTTGTTTCAATCCTTTACGATACAACTTTTAAACCGACCACACTGCCGATAATCATCATTAGATAAAAGATGCGCCAGCGGCTTTTAGACTCATTTAAATAGAGCATGCCTAGAATGACGCCACCTGCCGCTCCGATCCCGACCCAGATGGAGTAAGCCAAGCTTAACGGAATGTCTTCAAGCGACTTCGATAGCCAATAAAAACTGAGCGCGAACGACAAAATCGATAAGATTGACCATTTTAAAATTTGATACCCTTTCGATTTCCCCATAAAGAAAACGGCTGTCATCTCAGCAATCCCTGCACCGATCAAATATACCCAACTCATGCTTCTTCTCCTCCTGTCACTTGTTTCAACCCGATGATTCCGATGATCAACGTCGTCACAAGTAAAAGTTTCCAGCCGCTGAGCGCCTCGTCAAAAAGAAGAGCACCGACAATCACCGTTCCAACCGCTCCGATTCCCGTGAAGACGGCATACCCTGTACCTGCAGGTAAAACCCGGAATGCTTTGGCGAGTAAGCCAAAACTGACAACCAAGAGTACAATCGTCCATAACGTCGGACCAAGAACGGTAAACCCTTCAGACAATTTCATCGTCGTTGCCCAAATGATTTCAAGCAATCCTGCGAACAAAAGAGAAATCCAGGCGACTTTTTCCTTATCCATTCCAACCCACACCTTTCTTGAAGATTCGGAAAGCGGCTTGTTGTCGCATCTCCCGCTCATCTTCAAATGTAAATAGAGACAATAAGGCACCATCTAGAAAGCAATAGTACGCAGCATAGAGCTCATCGAGTGGTTGCGATGGTAAGTCTCCACGTTCCATCGCGAGACGAAACTGTTCTTTTTCAAACCGCTTTAACTCCGTCTCTACCTTTCCGATGACTTCTTCAATATAGTCTCGAAATTCTGGGGGTGGTACGAGGAGCATCCGTTTCGTCAACATCCACGTCTCGTGATCGCTAAAGAATGACGTGAGCATCCGAACGATCGACTCAATCCGTTCTAAAGGTGGTCGATCTTTAGTATCCTCACATGTCTGTTGCCATGCTTCTTCGTAACGATTCGCCATATCGGTCACGACTTGCTTAAACAATTGTTCTTTCCCATCGATGTGAGCATACAAAGAAGCCTTTCGGATGCCAACGTCTTCGGCAACCGCCGCAAGTGATAATCCTTCATATCCTTCACGGGCAAACCGTGTCCGCGCGGATTGCATAATTTTCTCTTTTGTATTCACGCGTCTCACTCTCCTTCCTCCTCACTTTACCTAACGAACGGTAGGTAGTCAAGATTTGTGTTTGTCTTTTCGCTCATGATTCTCCACAATACAAGGTGAAAGAGGTGATGAAGAATGATTGATCAATTGAACGTATCGATTCCAACGGAGAAGGTCCGTGGTCAAAAACGGATCGTCCGCGTGTTTCGACCAGACTGGGTCAATGCCGACACCCCACTTCCTGTCCTTTATATGCATGATGGGCAAAATGTATTCTCAGGAAGCACGGCTACATATGGAGAAGGATGGGAAATTGACCGCTGCATCGATACACTCCAGCTTCCACTTATGGTCGTCGCCATTGTAAGTGCTCCGAACTGGTTAGATCGTTATGACGAATATTCATATGAAGAAGATGAGATGTTATATCGCCGTATCGGACCGGAACTTGCGAAAACGCGCCCAACCCTTGGTGGTCAAGGTCGTTTGTATGCAGAATGGCTTATGAACGACTTAAAACCACGAATCGACAAGGAGTATGCGACAGATCCAGAAGATGTCGGCGTCATGGGGAGCTCGATGGGAGGTGTCATCTCTTTATATATGATGGCAACCTACCCTTCCATCAAAAGAGTCGGATCCCTCTCCACCGCAGCATGGGCGAATCTGGATCCATTGATCCAGGCTATTCAGCAAACCGATATCTCTGGAAAACTGTATATGGACATCGGAACGAATGAAGAGAGCGGACCAATCACAGCGAAGGATTACTTGTTCACGAATGCAAAACTGATTGAAGCCATCGCTAAAAAGGGTATCGCTTTCCGATATGAAGTAGAACCGGATGCGATTCATCACGAATCAGCTTGGCGCCGCCGTTTGCCTCACGCCCTTCGTTATTTGTATGACGTCACATGAAAAGAGCGAATTCCTTTTACGGAATTCGCTCTTTCGTTTAGATGACCCAGTTGCCGTCACGCATGATTGCTTCGCGCGTGCCGTCTTCCCGTTCACCATCGATATTCATTTCAGCTGACCCAATCATGAAGTCAACGTGTGTCATCGAGTCATTCGCGCCGTTCGCCGCGAGTTCTTCTTGCGACATCGAAGGACCACCTTCGAGACATGTCGAGTAGGCACGACCTAATGCCAAGTGGCATGATGCATTCTCGTCAAACAACGTGTTGTAGAAGAGAAGACCTGAGTTTGAGATTGGCGAATCATCTGGAACGAGCGCCACTTCACCGATGCGGCGTGCTCCCTCATCCATGTTCAACAACTCATCAAGAGCCGCTTGTCCTTTTTTCGCTTCTGCCTTGACGACTTTCCCACCTTCAAACCAAAGCGTGAACTCGTCAATCAAGTTTCCGCTGTAGCTGAGTGGCTTCGTGCTCGACACGTGACCTTCCACAGAATCTTTATCCGCGAGCGTGAACACTTCTTCTGTCGGCATGTTCGCGATAAAGTCGATGCCATCGACGTTTGGACCGCCACCGCCAAGGAAGACGTGCTTTTTCGGAAGCCCGATTGTAAGTTCAGTGCCTGGTGCTTGGTAGTGCAACTTCGCGTACTTCTTCTCTGTCAGCAACTTCGCACGGCTACGGAGTGATTGATCATGTGTATCCCATGCCGCGACCACATCTTCTTGATCCATACGTGTTGCTGCGAAAATCGCTTGCCATAAAGCCGCGACCGCATCTTCACGCCCTGGGAATACTTTTTCAGCCCACGCTTCTGACGCACCTGCAACGATTGACCAACTCACGTTGTCACTCATCACATATTGACGCCATTTCGCAAGTGCTTGTCCGGCTGCACGGTTCGCATCCGAGATGCGTGACGATTCGACACCATTCAAGGCATCTGGGTCATCACTGACGATTGACAAGAATGCCGTCTTCTCTTCAGCCAATTGTTCAAAACGAGCCTTTAACCAATCTGGAAACTCTTTGAACGAGTCTGCTGGTGCATCGAAATAACGAATCTTCGATGTCTCCTCATCGCTCCAATTGACAAATACTTGTTTCGCGCCTGCCGCATACGCAGCTTTCACCACGTGACGGACAAGTGGTGCCTGACTGATATCGGCACGTACCTCTAGCTGTTGTCCTGGTTGAATGTTTACACCTTTTTTCACAGCTAGCTCTGCATAGCGTGCGAAATCTGCCTCTGTCGGCATAGAAATCATAGACATATGTATCGTTCCTCCTTTTCAGTTATCTTTATTTTCTTAAATTTCAGGAAAAGTTGCAACCAATGCGCAAAAACGGGCATATTAGTAGATGAAGAATGAAGGAGGAATCTACTATGGCAGATTGGAAATCAACCTACACACACTTTTTGAAACAAGCGAAAGAAGACATCCACGACCGCGAACAACTCGGTGACTTACTCGTCCAAGGTGAACGCGCCCTCGCAAAAGTGACCGTAGACGTGGCATCCAATGAAATCAGTAATATCGAGCGCGAAGAAGAACTGACGCTCTACTTCCAAATGAAACAAATGCTGAATATGTTGCGCGCGCTATACAATGATCAATTTGAAATGCAACCTGACAAACAAGAAGAGCTCGTCGCGGCAATTCTATACTTCGTCTCACCGTTCGATGCGATTCCGGATGATGTACCGCTCGGACTATTCGATGATGCTCAGGTGATCGATTATGTACATGAACAATTAGCGAGTGATATCGACCGATTCCATAACGAATTGTGACTTGAAATGATGAACGAGTAGCAGTACGCTAGCAGAAGACTTACCAAAAGGAGGCGTAAGGCCTAGCCATTATCTATGTATGCTAAATCTCGAAAACGGGTTGCCCTTGAAACGGTACTGTTCATCATTGCCGGGACAATCCTTCAGTCTGTCTTTGTCAGTTTACTGCTCAAACCTAATGAAATCGGTTCGGGAGGAATCGTCGGAATCACGTTGATTACGAACGAACTATTCGGAACGCCAATTGGGATGACTCAGCTCGTGCTCAATATCCCACTCTTCATCTTAGGGTTAAAATACTTGGGACGTCGCTTTATTTTGATGACGGGAATTGTTGTCGTGCTCTCTTCTATCTTAATCGATAGTTTACCTGTCCTTATTCCGCCGACTCCACTTGACGATCCGCTCGTCGCTTCCGTATTCAGCGGAATCGTCTCGGGTCTAGGACTTGCTCTCCTCTTATTCGCAGGCGCTTCTACCGGCGGTCTCGATATTTTAGGGAAAGTCATTTATATGAACAACCGAAACTTGTCGTTACCTAAAATCTTTTTGACACAAGATATCATCGTTTATGTAATGGTCTTCATCGTCTTTGACATTAAAGCGGTCATGTATGCCCTTGTGTTAAGCTTTGTCCGGTCACGCACGTTACTCACGATTCACAAGTTCTTCTCCGCTCAAAAGCAATGTTTCATCATTTGTCAGAAGGCGGATGAAATCAACTTGGTCATTAAGCAGAACTTAAAACGTGGCGTCACCATCATGGATGCGACAGGCGGATATTCGAACGATTCGAAAAAAATGCTGTACGTCGTCGTCCAGAACAATGAAATCCCTCGACTTCGTCAGATTGTTTCCGAGATTGACTCTGAGGCATTTGTCACCGTATCAGAAATCGATTCCATCGTAGGGAACTTCAAAGAACACTCGTATACACTCTAATATTTACCTGTTCGACAACAATCTCGTATTGTTGTCGATTTTTTGTGTAATCTTCGGTCACCTGTTCCGATAATAAATAAGAGACCCCTATATATAAAGAAGGAGGTGCATGAGTTGTCAGTTCACTCGTTGCGCCAATACGTTCCGGCGATTCTCATCGGAACGTTTTTGACCGGACTTTTATTGTTATTTTTGACCCCTCATGATCTGCGAAACAGCACGTTGCTCATCTATTATCTCTTCATTTCAGGAGCAGCCATCTTATTTAGTGGAGTAGCAATTTTTAAACATAGAGGGATGAGAAGATTTATTCATGTTTTGATTACTGCGGGAAATGTGTGCTTCGCACTTTATTTACTAATGCACTATGATTCGACAGGTGCGAATACTCAATACCTCTTGTTTTTACAAAATTTCTTTTACTTAATCATGGCTCTGATTGTCATTACTCAATCCATTGAGATTCGCACGTTGAAATTACGTACGTTTGACTTGTTCGCCTTATTTAGTTTCTTTGTGATTGGTGCACTACATATCTGGTTTTATTCCACACAAGACGTGTCACTCGTATCTCAGTTGAGTGGCTTTGAAGAGCAGATGCTCCTGATCAGCCTGTACATGATGCTATCCTTCTTGTATTTAAATCGCGTCGTCTCGGCTGGACAGCAATTCCGGATTCTTGTACTCGTCGGAATTTTAAGCTTCACGGTCGCCTCAATCGCGAACACGCTCTTTGTGTTTTCAGGCATCACACATGAACTAGTTCATCTCGTTCAAGTCAGTAGTATCCTTATGATTTCCATCAGTTATTGGGTCGAGGATATATCGGAAGACGCCCTTGCTTACGATTCCATTTTGGATTACATTCTGTACAGTATCGTCGTCATGCTATTTTTACTCGCTTCAGACCGCCTTCTCGGTACGTCTATAACCGATTCGATGATTGCGAATGCTGTGCTTCTCTTGCTCATTCGCCAGTTCGTCGTCTCAAAACAGAACGCGCTCATCAGCCATCGTCTTCATTCCGTCAATACAGATTTAGAAGTGGCCGTGTCGACAAAGGCGCATGAACTCGAGATTCGTGAACAGCAATACCGCTCGCTCTTCGCCTATCATTCAGAACCAATTTTCTTATTCGATTTGCACGGCGAAGTGTTGTCGGTCAATGAGGCAGGAAGTTCGATTCTTGGATTGACGACGGACAAGTTACTCGGGTCAAATATCCTCGACATCATCGAATCGAAAGATCGTGCACCGTATACGATTATTCTTCAAGAGTTATCAAACGGTCGACCGAGAACGATTGATGTACGGATTATGACCGAAGAAGGCGAGACACGTGTTTGGCAACTCGTCAATGTTCCGATGATCATCGACGGGGAAGTCGAAGGTATTTACGCTATCGCGAAAGACATCACGCAAATGATCGAGCAGCAAGAACAAATTTTATACCAAGCCAAATTCGATAGTCTGACAGGGCTTCACAACCGTTATGCGCTACAAGAGCAAATTGAACGTTTGATCGAAGAAGGTCGCACGTTCACGCTCATGTTCTCTGACTTAGACGGTTTCAAAGAAATTAACGACCAGTTTGGCCATCATATGGGAGACGAGCTTCTGCAGCATATCGGAAAACGACTGCGGACCGCACTCCTTCCAAACGAATATGCCGGACGTCTCGGTGGTGATGAATTTATTGTCGTCGCTGAGCACGGTGATGATGAAATGTTGACAGAACGCTTACGGCGTCTCGTCTATCGCCCACCTTATTATATGGCTGGAACACTGGTTGAAGTGCATGCCTCGATTGGAATCGTCCGCTTCCCAGAGCATGGTAAGAAATTGAAACACTTGCTCTCGAACGCCGATCTCGCCATGTATCGCGCAAAAGACAAAGGTCGTGACGAAACCGTCATGTTCGAACCAGAATTGCGGGAAGACAAGGAAGAACGGAAAGTATTGATGGAAGGACTTGATACCGCACTTGAAAAAGGAGAGATTTCACTTTTCCTCCAACCTCAAGTCGATGCGTCTACGAAGGCAGTGATTGGAGCGGAGGCGCTCATGCGTTGGCAACATAACGGGACGTTCATTCCCCCGAGTCAATTCATTCCGATTGCTGAAGAAACCGGTCATATCCACGATTTAGGTCGCTGGATGATTCATGAGACGTTCCAACTGATTCACGTATTCGAACAAGGAGATATTCATTTGCCGAAGCTTTCGGTCAACTTGTCCGTTCGGCAATTGTTTGATGAGCATTTAATTGATTATTTGAATACGTTGTTCGAGCGATTCCCAATTGATCCGTCCCGACTCAATTTTGAATTAACCGAAACGGTCGCCGCTCATCATTCGGATCGCGTCTTGAATCGAATCCTAGAATTAAAGTCGCTCGGTATCAAACTTTCGATTGACGATTTTGGGACAGGTTATAGTTCGCTGGCCTATCTCGTTCGTTACCCAATCGATGAATTGAAAATCCCTCGTGAATTCACGATGCAACTTGAAGAGAACCGCGAATATCAGATGGTCACGACGACCATCGTCGCCATGGCACGACAACTTGGTATGGCACTCGTCGCCGAAGGTGTAGAAACTGAATATCAAGAGACGTTCCTTCGTAAAATTGGATGTGACTCCATGCAAGGCTATCGCTATGCAAAGCCGATGCCACTTGATGAGTTCGTCATTTATTACATGAAACACGCAACGCCCTGAACCGAATGATGTATCGGTTCAAGGCGTTTTTTCATTTCATCTCATATACTTTGACTTCACCAGGTTTTAAATCGACGTGGAGATTCCATTGTTCATCAAACGCATGTTCCGCATATGGCCACGAAGTTGGTGAATAGACCATCTCCGCAAAACGACTCGCGTTCCAATTTCGGCGACGTACACCATCAAGGGAAACCACGCCTCGTAACGACTCCCACATATATGTGTTCGCTACAACGAGCAACGTATCGTTCGTCTCCGGACGTAACCACGCGAACCCGATAAACGGTGCAAACGGCTCGTCTAAAATAAGTGGTTCAAAATGGTTCGGATCAACGAGTACATCAAGCCAACGGCGACGAATCTCTGCCACTTGATGCATCACTTCAATCATCTCATCTCGCTCCGGATGATCCCAATGGAACTGATACGCATCAAAGAATGCGAGTTTTCCGAAATACGGGTCGGTCGGGAAGAGTTGATACGCTTCTTCAGGACGGCAATCGAGTCCGGTATTCATCGGCTGCGTTTCATATAATTCAAGTCCAGAGTTTATCATCGGGACGCCATTCGGCATAAAACCGTTCAAGACTGTCAACAACCGACTTGCTTGTCGTCCCCCTTCTCGCGTCGCCAGTCGACGTGTATCCGCTGTTTCCCCTGCTGCGAATACTGGAAGTGGTAAAAAGCGTGAGTCGTATAAGAATTGATGGGTTTCATGCGTGTCGAATCGAGGTTCTTTGTAAAAACCATATCCGATGATCATGTTATAACCGGCATCTTTCGCCGCCCAAGCTCCTGCTTCAATCAATTCTTCCGCAATAAAGCTAAAGTTCGAATCGAGTGAACGTGGTTTTGCTAGAATGCGCTGTGCCAAATCGACAGGAAGTGCATGTCCCATATCGATTCGTGCGCCATCAATGCCATATTCGCGTTGATAGTGTGGAATGATATCAGCGAGCATCTCCCAGAGTGGTTCGTTGATGACATTTCCTCGGAATTGATTGGACTTGATTGAATCAAACAGAATATAAGGAGCGATATTCGCATCGTTCACATAAGGTGCCGCCGCAAGCGGATGGTCTAAGAAGAGACGGAAGTAAGTCACATCCGACCAAGGTGGTTGTGGATCGTTGATACAGTCTGAAAAGGCAGGCGCTGTCGTCAATCCGAACTCTCGTTCAATCGTTGCGAGGACGTTTTCTTCTGGATGTTCGATCAAGAAAGCACGTACCCGTTCCCATTTTTCAGCATCAAGTAAGTTCGGAGCCATCGAGAACCGTCTCAAGTGTTGCCAGACATCTTCTGAGTTGTACACCATTGGTAAGAAAGCAAATTCTGGTTTTACATTCTCTCCAATCCCCGGCACAGATGGTGGATGATAATAATCGACTTCGGCCAGCGGAATCCAGTAGAACCACTCCGGATTTTCAAGAATGAGTCGGTTGTCTCGCGCACATGTCCGAGGGATGACATCGATGACGACACGAATCCCTACCATGTGACAAGCTTCCACAAATGCAGAAAACTCTTCTTCGACAGTCATCGCATCGCCTGTCAACGTTTCCTTTAACTCTTCATCAATGGCAAAGAAATCTTGAACGGCATAAGGAGAGCCAAATTCACCTTTCTTGTTTTTATGGCTATGCTGAGAAATCGGTAACAGGAATAAAGTATCAATCCCCATATAAAGGAGATGTGGAATGAGCGCAAGCGTTTTCACAAATGTGCCTGTGTCTTTCATCCCTAGTGAGTTCTGCATCTCCACATAACCCGATCCATCATGATCCCAGGAAGTTGATGTACGAACTTGCATCGAATAGACAGAGGCACGCTTAATCCAATCGCCACCCGTCTGTAAATGGCCATCTGCACTCGCGATGGACGTATGATATGCTCGATTTTCTACCGCATATGGAAGAATCGCTTTCTCTATTGTTTCTACTAAAAAATCATACGGATTCACACGCTCGACCCCGTCACGAATCGGTTCAGAAGGAAAACGCATTCGATTCCATAGACTCGGAATCTCGTAAGTAAGGTTCGTACGCTGATCTTGTAACACCTGGTACAACTTGTGTAATGATGAATTCTCTGACATATTGACTCTCCTTAAGCTTCTAATGGTCTTCTGTTGTATAAAGTTCTTACACTAATTGATTATACATTTACCCGTTTTTTCCTTTTTCAAAAAAATATTTTCTGTCGATTTTTCCAAAATCATGTACGATGGAGTAGAAAGGAGGGTCACGATGTCACAACGAAAGTGGATTTTACTATGGATCAGCCTATCCGTGCTATCCATCTCAATCATCGGCATTTTTATTTTCCAATTGAGAGAGACGAATGAGCGGCTAGAAATCATACAAGATGAACAACTCGGCTCTTACGAGGTGATTGAAGATATTATGTATTATAATATTGAACGCGCAAACGCGATCCGTGGTTTACTCGCCTACGAAGATCGACATTTTTTAGAGATGTACTATAGCATGTCTCGGCAAGCTAGGGCATTGAAACAGTCCGTCATCGATGACCCGGACACTCCGAGTTCCGTCCTCGATTTACTCGAGCGAGATGCCATATGGGAAAAAGAAGCCGACCGTGTACTCGTCATTTATGAAGAAGGTGACCTTGTTAAAGCAACAGCAGTAGCCGAGACGATGACGCAACTGCGACAGACTATCCTAGAAGATCTACGGTCGCTTAAACAGATGCAGTATAAAGATATCCAGAAAGAGCTGATTGCAGCAGAAAATCAAGTCTCCTTCTTAACTCAAGTACTGTTTACCATCACGTTTTTATTGATTGCCATCATCGTCATCCTCACCTTCTTGTTAGCACGTATCAAACCCCAACAGGAAACGGTCGAATAGAAAAAGGAGTGTTTCAGACTGATGCTGAAACACTCCTCTTGTCATCATGAAGTCATTCGTAATAATCTCGTCGCATTCGCGATGGCAAGCAGTGCCACACCGACGTCTGCGAAGACAGCCTCCCACATGGTCGCAATTCCGAATAATCCTAAAACCAAAACAAGCGCTTTCGTTCCGAACGCAAAGAAGATATTTTGCCAGACGACACGTTTTGTCTGCTTCCCGAGCTTGATGGCTCGGACCACATCGTTCGGGTCGTCATGCATCAAGACAACATCTGCTGCCGTGACCGCTGTATCACTTCCGACTCCCCCCATAACAAGTCCGACATCGGCCCGTGCCAACGCTGCCGCATCGTTCATTCCATCTCCGACAAATGCAACTTTTTGGGAGGCGGTCATCTGTTCAATCGCTTCTACTTTTTCGTGCGGAAGCAATTCGCCTCGCACCTCATCTAGTCCTAGTCGTTCGCCGATTGTTGTAGCGACTTCGCGGCGGTCTCCCGATAACATCACCGTCCGGTATCCGGCTTCCTTCAACGCTTGGATTGCAGGATACGCATCCGGCTTCACCGTATCCATTAATTCGATTCGCCCTAGCCAACGATTGTTTTTCATCACGTGAACACTTGTCCCAATCGATGTATCCTCAATCGTTTGACCTAAATACCTCATATATCGAGCACTACCCACGTTAATGTAATCATCGCCATCATGGGCATGGAGACCATATCCAGGCTCTTCTTGAATCGATTCGAACGGCTGAACGTCTCCGACTCGATTGACGATGGCTCGCGCGAGCGGATGATTCGATGCCCGTTCGACGCGAGCGGCAAGGTGCAACAATTCTTCAGCATGTACCCCTTCTGTCGTCACAACATTTGTTACTTCAAATCGCCCTGTCGTCAACGTTCCTGTCTTATCAAAAACAATCGTGTCCACTTCTGTTAACGCGTCTAGATATTCTCCACCTTTTACAAGAACGCCTTGTTTAGAGCCCGCTCCGATTCCACCAAAATAACCTAATGGAATCGAAATGACGAACGCACATGGACAACTGATGACGAGGAAAATGAGCGCACGGTAAACCCACTCTGACAAGTCTCCGACAAATAGCGGTGGGACAAATGCGACGAGTGTCGCCATGACGACAACGAAAGGTGTATAGACTTTCGCCAATCGGGTAATCATCTGTTCTGTCTTCGCCTTTTTCCCGTTCGCCTCTTCTACGAGGGCAATCATCTTTTGAAGGCTCGATTCAGCGGCGAGCTTCGTCGTTCGGATGACGAGTCGTCCCTCCAAATTAATCATCCCCGCCAACACCTCTTCACCCGCTCTCACTTGACGAGGAACCGCCTCACCTGTCAATGAAGCTGTATCGAGTGAACTCGCACCACTGAATACACTCCCATCCATCGGAACGAGTTCTCCGGCACGGACAATCAGGTGTGAACCGACCGCTACATCTTCTGGCAATCGCTCGACTTCTTCCTCACCAACTAGTACGCGAGCGAGTGTTGGTCTCATGTTTAACAAAGATTGTATCGACTTCCGCGAAGCGCGTACCGCACGCCCTTGCACGTATTCTCCAAGTTGATAAAACAACATGACCGCTACGGCTTCCGGATATTCGGCAATCGCGAATGCCCCGATGGTCGCGATGGTCATTAAGAACTTTTCGTCAAACCATTCCCTGTGCCATACATTTCGGACGGCACCATAAACGACATCATATCCAGCTAGCCCATACGCTACGATGTAGCCTGGAATGGAATCCATCCAAAGGGCAATTGAAAATATGAGGGCAGCCGCAAGGAATCGCCAAAGGACCGTATCTCGTTGTTCGGTTTGATCTTCCTCTGTTTTGATAAACTTCGCACCCGGTTCGATTCGTTTCATCGTCTGCTCGATTGACTCGAGCATCGCTTTGCGTTCAGAGACATCAATCCATTCAATCACCATTCGACTCGTTGCGAAATCAATTTGGCAAGATGCCACTTCTTCGCGCTTTGTAACATCCCGCTCGATTTTCGCCGCACAGTTCGTGCAAGTGATTCCAGACACAGGTAATACGTCTCGATTCCTCATCTCGTTCCCCCTAACATTCAAACGTTCATTTGAATATATCGTAACGCGAAATGAAATTCATGACAATAGGAAAAAATGACCGAACCCTAAAAGGATTGGTCATTGGATTCAAGCATCTTTCTGTTCTTCGCTATGGGCTAGCGCAATTTCAACAAGCTGTCTGACATGTTCGTCGTCTAATGAATAATACACGACTTTCCCCTCTTTGCGATATTTCACTAGTCCTTGTTCGAGTAACGTCCGTAAATGATGGGATGCGGTCGCATTTGAATGACCGATGACGGCGGCAACATCACAAACGCAAAGTTCATGTTCGAGCGTCAGGACATACAGTACTTTCAAACGAGTCGGGTCAGCGAACGCTTTAAACAACCGACTGACACGCGGGGCATCCAATTGTGCCAAGGCAGTTTGTAGCGTTGGTACGTCTTCTGATTGGATCCCAATCGTCTCACATTGGGGCACTTTCATATTTTTCACCTCGTCTTTTATGTGTATATAGTGTAGCAAAAAATCGGCGACATATCTGTTATATATTATAGTTGACTTATACACTTCTGTTATAATACAATCATGACAACAACCAAGACTGTCAGACAATTTACCGAAGGAGGCATTTTCATATGAATGAATGGGCGAGCCGACTCGAATCATCTGTCGAGTTTTATCAAAAATTACCTGATAAGACATGTCAGGAATGCGGAAACCATATGGACGAACAGTGCGAGTCATACGAAACGACTTGTGCTTCATGTACAGAAAAGCTGCAACTCGCAGAATAAACACAACACCCCTTCGATGAAGGGGTGTTGTGTATTACATCGACCAACCGATGTAAGCCGCAATAAGTCCAAACAGATAGGTCGCAAGTAAATAGAGACCAAATTGAATCCAGTCTTTTGTCGCAAACCGCATCAATTCAAGTTTTAAGGTCGAGAAGGTCGTAAACGAACCAAAAAATCCGATACCTAAAAAGAGGATGAGTGATTGCTGATCGGTGTGCGCGTACAAATACCCGAGACCAAACGACCCTGTTATATTGACGAACAACGTCGCCCACGGAAATGTTGAATCGGACCATTTTTTCATGGCCTGACCGATTGCGAAGCGGAGAATCGCACCGATGAAAGCGCCAGCTGCAATCCAAATAAGCATCATTTCACTTCACCTCTTGTCGACGTTTTTGTTCCAACGTGATAGCCGACCCAAGAACTGCATAAACCGAGTGTGATGCTGAGGAATACATATGCAACAGCGAGAAGTACATGATCATGTTCAACTAATTGAATCGTTTCTACACTAAACGTGGAAAACGTGGTAAATGACCCAATCATTCCGGTTCCGATAATCGTGACGATTTGAGGAGAAGGTTTTCCCGCTTGAAGGAATCGATGCGTCAGCCATCCTAACAGAAAGCTTCCAATTAAATTGATGAGGAGTGTCGCGACTGGAAACGGGCTCGTTCCGAAAGAAGCGATTAGTAATCCAAGTCCGTACCGTGCCAACGCTCCAACTGCACCTGCTAACCCAACATATACGTACAGCATCTCATGCCCTCCCCCACGAAAAAGACACCTGCAACATACAGGTGTCCATTCAACTGAGGCTATTATACCAAGCTGTCCCTGTTTACGAAATAGCTGCCGGAGCAAGAACTGCTTCGATTGCTTCAAACGCTTGGTCGAGCTCTTCTTTCGTGATGACGAGAGGTGGCGCCAATCGAATGACTGTCTCATGCGTTTCTTTGCAGAGGAGTCCACGTTCTTTGAGTGCTTCACAATATGGACGAGCTGCTTCCGTCAATTCGATGCCGATGAATAATCCGCGTCCACGGACGTCGCGAATCATCGGATTGTCGATTGATTTCAAACGTTCCATGAAATACGTCCCTAGCTCTAGTGAGCGTTCGACAAGTTTCTCTTCTTCCAACACTTCGAGCGCTGCGACTGAGACCGCGGAAGCGAGCGGGTTTCCACCAAATGTCGAGCCATGTGATCCTGGATTAAATACAGAGAGAATCTCTTGATCCGCGGCAACGCATGAGATCGGGAAGACACCGCCTCCAAGCGCTTTTCCGAGAATGTACATATCCGGTGTGACATCTTCCCACTCGATGGCAAACCATTTTCCTGAACGGCCGAGCCCAGACTGAATTTCATCAGCGACGAACAGGACGTTGTGTTGTTGACAGAGTTCAGATGCACGTTTCAAGTAACCTTCTGGTGGAATGATGATTCCTGCCTCACCTTGAATCGGTTCCACGATAAACGCTGCTGTATTCTCTGTGATTGCCGCTTCAAATGCATCGATATCGCCATATGGTACGACTTTGAATCCTGGCAATAATGGTCCAAACCCACGTTGGTACTCTGCTTCAGTCGACATCGACACAGCAGCCATCGTCCGTCCATGGAAGTTTCCTGTACATACGATGATTTCAGCTTGACCTGGAATCCCTTTCACTTCATATGCCCAACGACGAGCAGTTTTTACTGCTGTCTCTACGGCTTCTGCGCCCGTGTTCATCGGCAACACCATTTGTTTCTTTGTAAGCGTTACCACTTTGTCGTAAAAACGTCCGAGTTGATCGTTGTAAAAGGCACGTGACGTCAACGTAATCTTATCCGCCTGATCTTTGAGCGCTTGAATGATTTTCGGATGGCAGTGTCCCTGGTTGACTGCAGAGTATGCACTTAACATATCCATGTAGCGATTCCCCTCAGGATCGGTTACCCAAATCCCTTTCGCCTCCGAAATAACGATCGGTAGTGGATGATAGTTGTGCGCCCCGAATTTTTCTGTCAGCTCAATCACATCATGTGTTTTTGACATATTGCTTCCCCCTTATTCAAAACTATCTTACCCTTTCAGTATATGATGTCCCTCTTTCTTTTGACAATGGCGAACTTAAGCATTCCTTGAATTGGCAAAATCAGGTACACTGACAGTAGAATATGCATTTAGCATGACAGATTGGAGGAAATGATGTGGCTTCATTGCATGATTTATCGATTGACCAATTCATCGATGCTTTATCTGTACCATGTTGTTATATTTCTCAGGATGGTATGGTTCTGTTATGGAATACACATGCCGAAGTGTTATTCGGCTGGGAACGTGAAGAAGTCCTCCATCAACCGCTTCCTGTCGTTCGACAGTTGGAACATGCTTTAGAGACATGGACACCGCTTCTCCTTCAATATCCATTTTCAACGACGGCGATGACGCCGTTTCAACATAAAGATGGGTCCGTCATCTACGCGACCGCATACTTGCAATCTTTTTCACTCGAAGGGATTAATGGCTATTTCCTCGCCTTCCTTCCGAAAGGGTTTGGACCGCTCATCAGTACAGAGCAGTTCAATTTGCTTCATCATTTTCAAGAAATGATCAAGCAATCGACCCATTACTTGGCGACGAACGCAAAAGGGGAGATTGTCGATATTAATCCATCATTGTGTCGTTTACTCGATGCAACGGAGCAGCAACTAATCGGACGAAACTGGTTCGAGCTCATTCATGACGCAAGTGACCAAAACGGGATTTCACGTGATGTCTTAAAGTCCTTGGCGACAAATCGCATCTGGAACGGAGAAATGCCGATTTCTTGCAAAGAGCATAACCAGGAACCGTGCTGGCTTAATTTGACCGTCGTGCCGATTGTTAGTGAAAAAAGTGATGTGATTCAGTATACGGCGTTTGGATTCGATGTTTCAGAAAAGAAACGTCTCGAAAAAGAGGTCCGATTCCTTGCTTATCAAAACGAGTTGACGGGGCTTTACAATAAAAAAGGATTTTTACGTCAGTATGACTCGATTCTTCAACAAATCGATGAGCGAGAAGGACTTCTACACATCGCTTTATTCGATATCGATCGCTTCAAAATCATCAACGAATCGTTCGGATCTCGCGTCGGGAATGAGCTCCTCGTCCAAATCAAGGAGCGCGCACTCCACCTCATCCCAGAATCCGCTTTATTGTTCCATCCGACAGGCGGACTATTCGGTGTCATGTTCTTTGAAGAGTCGAAAGAAGAAGTGTTTCAATCACTCCGCCATCTGCAACACGAGTTGCAACGACCATTCAGAATCTACCATCACTCGATCATGGTCTCAATTTCGGTCGGCTGTGTGTTTTATCCGTCTTCTGCGAGTTCACTCGAAGAACTGTATACACGTGCTGAAAGTGCCCTCTTCAAAGGGAAACAGATCGGGGTCGGTACGATTCAATTCGTGACAAAAGATATGGATGCCGCATTCTCAAGACAAATTCATATCGAGAAAGCCTTATATCGCGCGCTAGAAGAAAAACATTTCTATCTCGAGTATCAGCCCAAATATGAGCTGGCGACAGACCGTCTTATTGGTTTTGAAGCGCTCCTTCGCTGGCATCACGAAGAATTGGGACAAATCCCGCCTTCTGAGTTCATTCCGCTCGCAGAAGAGATGGCGCTCATCGTTCCAATCAACAATTGGGTCATTTTAGAGGCGACGAAACAATTGAAGACATGGAAAGCTGAATTTGACCAGCCTCTCTCGATGGCAATCAACATTTCACCAAACCAGTTCCGAAGCGACAGTTTCTTAAATACGCTTCGAAATATCAAGCAACAACTCCAACTCGACACATCAGATGTCATTTTAGAAATTACGGAGAGCTTGGTCATGCAACAAACCGATGAAATCATTGAACGCATGGAGCAGATCAAGCGACTGAACTACCGACTGTCGATTGACGATTTCGGAACCGGATTCTCATCCTTGCAGTATTTGAAGTCATTCCCAGTCGATGAACTCAAAATTGATAAAGTGTTCCTCGACGATTGGATGACATCCAAATCTCACTTACTCGACGTGATCGTCCATCTCGGGAAAAGTTTAAACCTTCACGTTGTGGCCGAAGGAGTCGAAGACGAAGAGATGCTTCAGCATTTAAAGTCTACCGCGTGTGATTCATTCCAAGGTTACCTGTATGCAAGGCCTGCTTCTCCAGAGGCAATCGAACAATTACTCCGGTCATCAAAAAACTCACCGAACGCATGAAGCGTTTGGTGAGTTTTCTTATAATGCAATCGATGATGTCCAAAGACCATATACGCCATACGTGGCACATAACAAAATAATGACAGCGATAATCGACTGCGTGCGTGTTAAGAACGGGCGTCCCTGTTCCCGCTCTGCCAACAGGAAGACAAAAATACCAGGTGCGTAAAGAATCATCGCAATCAGGACGTATTCGATTCCTGATGCATACAGTAGCCATGTGGCGTATATCGAGGCGATGGCAGAGATGACCATCATCCGTAACGATGCCGTCCGCTTCGCTTCCATCCATCCATAAAGTGCCGAGAAAAGATATGGAACGAGCGCTGCGATCCCGGCGATACTCGACAAGACAAGGTACGTCTGCTCCGAGAATAATGCAACAGTTGTGACGATTTGCGTAAACACCTGTGTGATCAATAATGCGTTCACTGGCGTGTCGTTTGCGTTCAGTCGATTGAACACTTTCGGGAAGACACCATCTCGACTAGCGACATATGAAATTTCTGTCGCTAAAATCGTCCATCCAAGCAATGCACCTGTCAATGAGATGAGCAACCCGATATTAATCAATGTCGCACCGAACGGTCCGACGACCGCTTCTAACACATAGGCCATCGATGGTTCTGGTAACGCTGCGAGTTGTTCTTGCGTCATGACACCGAACGAGAAAATCGAAATCATCATATAAATCAACAATGTGCCGATCAATCCAATCACTGTCGCTCGACCTACATCTTTTTTCTGACGCGCGCGCGAGGATAAGACGACTGCCCCTTCAATACCGACGAACGCCCATAATGTCACGAGCATCGTAGACTTCACTTGAGGGAAAACATTTGCCCAAACAAATCCCGACTCGCCCCAAAAGTCGACCCGGAACGTATCAATCTGAAACGCGAAGAGAATGAGCACGATGAACAAAAAAATCGGAACGAGCTTCGCGATCGTCGTGACGATGTTCAACAGTGCCGCCTCCCGCATTCCACGGGAAATAAGCCAAAATAATCCCCACACCAAAATTGCACTGACGAACAAACGGAACAATCGATGTTCTGCCGAGAATACAGGGAAAAAGTATGCCAACGTGCTAAAAATCAAGGTGATGTTTGCTACTGTCCCAATCCATGCTGACATCCAGTAACCCCATCCACTGTTAAATCCGACAAATTTACCGAACCCTTCCCGTGCATAGGCGTAAATGCCACCTTCTAACTCTGGACGCGTGTCCGCTAAAAACTGAAAGACAAAGGCGAGCATGATCATCCCGATCCCCGTAATTCCCCATCCGATTAAAACAGGTCCTACGCCTGCCCCTTGTGCCATAGCACCTGGGAGATTAAAGGCACCTCCACCAATCATTGTCCCGACGACCATGGCCGCGAGACCGAAAAAGCCGATTCCGCCTGAATGTTGTTTCAAAATAACGCCTCCACCAATCTATAATCTTATCGAATAACTATACAAAAATACTGTATAATCATTCGTTGATTTTTCTATTCTACTTCCTAAAAGGATTGAGGGATAGACATTCTAAATAAGTTTATATTTTCGAATAATTTGAAAAATTCCATTGCATATTCATCCCAGATGTAGTTTAATTACAACATATTCTAAATTATCAGAATTTTCGGGAGGTTGTATAATGCGTAACAAAAAATGGCTAGCTTTATCGGGGGTCGCATTATTAGCGACGGCAGCTTGTAGTACAGGAGATGACTCATCAAGTTCGGAGGATTCATCTTCAAACGATGCTAAAAAAGAAATCACAATGGTATCGGCGACAGATTTGCCACAGCTCGATCCGACGCTTACGACGGACTCGACATCGATTATCGTGACGAACAACGTGTTCGAAGGCTTATATCGTCTAGACGAGAACAACCAACCGACACCAGGAATTGCCGAAGATGTCGAAGTATCCGAGGATGGTCTTACATACACGTTCAAACTACGTGACGCGAACTGGTCAGACGGCTCACCGATCACAGCTGAAGACTTTGTGTACTCTTGGAAACGCGCACTCAATCCGGAAACAGGCGCAGAGTATGCGTATATCCTTCAAGACTTAAAAAATGCGAACAAAATTCTTGCAGGCGAAGCGTCTCTTGACGATCTCGGTGCGAAAGCAATCGACGAGAAGACACTTGAAGTTCAGTTGGAAGCACCAGCACCATATTTCTTAGGATTGACTGGTTTCCCAACATACATGCCGCAAAAACAAGAGTACGTCGAAGAACAGGGCGAAGAATTCGCGACTTCTGTCGACAAAACGCTCTATAACGGTCCTTATGTGTTGAGCGAATGGCAAGACAATGCAGGATGGGTCTATAAGAAAAACCCAGAGTATTGGGATGCTGAAAACGTGAAGATGGATACGATCAACGTCAAAGTCGTAAAAGACGTATCGACAGGTGTCAACTTGTTCGAGTCTGGTGAAGCGGACTACACGCTTCTCTCATCTGAATTCGTTCCACAATTTGAAGACAGCGATGAATTTAAGACGCGTGCCGATGCACGGATCAACTTCCTTCGTTTCAACCAAAAGAACGAGGCGCTTCAAAACGTCAACATTCGTGAGGCACTTGCCAAAGGATTTGATAAACAAAGTGTAACGGATGTCATCTTGACGGACGGTTCACAGCCAGCGAACTTCATCGTGGCAAAAGACTTCACATTCACAGAAGACGGCGCTGATTTCCGTGAGAAGCATCCAGACCTCCTCAGCTACAATGTTGATGAAGCGAAAGCCGCTTGGGATAAAGGTCTTGAAGAGCTAGGAGTCGAAACAATCGAGCTCGAGTTCCTTTCACGTGACGAAGAAGCGTTCAAGAAAGTCAACGAGTTCATCAAAGGTGAACTCGAAAAGAACTTGCCTGGTTTAACGCTTAACATCAAACAACAACCGTTCAAAAACTTCCTTGACCTCGAAGGAAAAGGTGAGTATGACGTTTCTGCTGCTGGATGGGGCCCTGACTATCAGGATCCAATGACATACCTCGATATGTGGGTCACAGACGGACCATTCAACCGTATGGAGTACTCAAACGACGAGTATGATCAATTGATCCAATCAGCGAAGAAAGAAGCCGATCAGATGAAGCGTTGGGAAACGATGCAAGAAGCTGAACGTATCCTTCTTGAAGAAGATTTCGCAATCGCTCCGATTTACCAAAAAGGTGAAGCATACTTAGAGCGTTCAAACATCGAAAACATGTACCGTCACCCGTTCGGTGCCGATGCGAGCTTCAAGTGGCTTGACGTCAAATAATGAGATAACATCCTTGATTCTATCTGGATCAAGGATGTTTTTCTGTCGTGAAAGGGATTTTTACTTATGAAGAGTTGGACGCTATGGCTCACCCTATTGGCTACCGCAATCTGCATCCTCAATATTTCTGGATTGGATGACAAGAACATCTTATTGTTTTTATCTTCGCCTCCATTCTGGTTGCTTGAGACACCCTGGTTTTCCTCACACATCATCCATCCGACCTCATTGCCTCAGTCAGCGCTGTATATCATGACAGTCTTCTTCTGGTTCATTCTCGGTAAACTGTTCGACCGCCTCATTTATGGAGTGACAATCACAAAAAAATGACTTCCATCAAATCGATGGAAGTCATTTTCATCTATTAAGCCTCACGCTGAGCGCGAATGTCAGCAGGTACTTTCCCACGTTTTGAAATCACTTGCGCGATTCCCACTAGTACCACAAACGAGATCAATGCCGCGAAGAACCCAATCCAAATCGATGCTGTGATTCCGAGAACCAAGTATCCGATCGCTGAGACGATTGCTGCAAGGATTGCATATGGTAATTGCGTCAACACGTGATCGATATGGTGTGAGCCAGCTCCTGTCGAACTGAGAATCGTTGTATCCGAGATTGGCGAACAGTGGTCACCGAACACTGCACCGGCCAACACAGCAGCGAGTGATGCGAGAAGAAGCTCTGGTTCGACTGCCATGATCAAGTCTGCCCCGATCGGAAGCATCAAACCAAACGTTCCCCAGCTCGTCCCTGTCGAGAATGCCATGATTCCAGCAATCAAGAAGAGAAGAAGTGGCAAGTACGAAGCGGCAATCGTATCCGTGACGAAGCTCGCCAAGTATTCACCTGTCTTCATATCACTGATGACTGCAATGATTGTCCAAGCAAACAAGAGGATGAGGACGGCTGGCCACATCGCACGGACGCCTTCCCATGCCGCTTTTCCATAGTCACGCGCCGGGATTTTACGACCGACAAGAAGAAGGAGTGCGACAATCAAGCTGATGACCACACCTGCGACGAGTGAACGCGTCACATCTGTCGATTCGAACGCCCCAATCAATGAGAAGTCCTGGCCGTCTGCTGCAAGTGCTTGTCCACCTGTGTAGAGCATCGCCGAAACAGTCGCAATGATAAGTGTGATGATCGGAACGATCAAGTCGCGAACTTTTCCACCTTCATGTTCATGCAAATCTTCGCTCATTCCCATTGGCTTCCCTTTTGCTGAATCATACAATTCACCTTGTAGGGCACGAAGTTCGTGCGTACGCATCGGTCCGATGGCAAGTCCAGTGAAAGCCACATACGCTGTCAACAAGAGTGCGAAGACGGCATAGAAGTTCATCGGAATGATTTGAATGAACGCAGAGAATGATGAGTAGCTATCAATCGAATATTTTGTCAAAATTCCAGCGATGATGGCGATGATGTACGCACCCCAACTTGAAAGCGGGCTAATGACACAGACAGGTGCTGCTGTTGAGTCAATCGTGTACGCAAGTTTCGCGCGTGAGATGTTTTTACGGTCTGTGAGTGGACGACTGATGTTCCCGACCGCCAAACTGTTAAAGTAGTCATCGATAAAGATCAAAATACCAAGACCAAACGATACGAGACGCGCACCGCGTGCCGTCTTGACGTTCGCAGCAGCCCATTCACCGAATGCGCGTGCGCCACCCGACGTTTGAATGATTGACGACAAAATTCCGAGAAGGAGCAAGAACGCAATCAACAAGACGTTCCATTCGTTAATGGCTCCATCCGACCAGAATAGGGCGATAATGTTCGACCACAAGTATTGAATCGAATCGAGCGGATTAAAGCTGTGCAGGAGAAGTACCCCTGCGATAATCCCGACACCGAGTGATGGGATGACCTTTCTTGTTGTGATTGCCATAATAATTGCGAGTAATGCCGGTACGAGTGAAAGTACCGAAGTTGAATAATCTACCATGCTGAATTCCTCCTTTTTTATTAGGATGAGGCCCCCCTATGCTTAAAAAAACGCAAAGCGAGGGCATCGGCAACAAAGCCGACACCCTCGCTGGATGTTCCGTCTTTCTTAGCCGACTTGGAGCGCTCCATACGTAAATATGTATGGCAGTCCGACGGGTGTTTCCCGTCAGCCCAGCACAACCCCACGGACATGGTGTTGCACTTCGGCGATCCTGCCTTTTTGTAGTCCTCATCGTTGTCATCCTCCGACTACTTACTCATCAGCATCGCACCTCTACCTCATCGATAGCACGAATATTCATTTAAAGTTACGTCTAAATTATCACAAGTTGACGTCACATATCAATAGTTTTTTTCATCACGAATGATTCGCTTCAATACAGCAAGCGCTTCTTGGTCATTCGTCTCTACTGCTTTAAAGAAATCGTTGAAGAAGTGGTATAACACGAATCGGTCAGCGTGAGACTTCGTCTGTTCTTTAATCGTAGAAAAGATGAGTCGCCGTAAACGGCGTTTCGTCTGCGTTTCTTCTGGCAGTTCTTCGCATCGGTCCTTGAAAGCACGATATACAGAATTGATCAATTCCTCATGTTCATCATACGACCGATTGTAAGCAACTTGTTCCATCTGTAATATCCCCCCTTTCAAATTTGACCCGATGAAACTTGTCGTAACTATACCAACTTCCTGTCAGTCATTCAATCGTTATCGACCGTTCTTAACAAAAATCATACGTTAGACCGAGTCAATCGTTGATGAATGAGAAAGTGGTCACGTCGAACAATCCCATGTCGGTCAATTTCAAATCCGGAATGACCGGTAAGGCAAGGAATGACATCGTCAAGTATGGGTTAAAGTGACGGTGTGCACCGACAACGTCGAGCGCATCATTTAACTGTTCGAGAATATCTGCCACTTCACGGTAAGGACGTTTCGTCATGAGACCACCGATTTCAAGCGGTAACACGGCGAGCACCTCACCTTCCGATACGGCAACGACCCCTCCACCTACTTTTTCAAGCGTTTTCGCTGCGAGTAACATATCCTCTGGGCTGACTCCAGCGATGACCAAGTTGTGGCTGTCATGGGCTACAGTAGCTGCAAGTGCACCTCGTTTTAACCCGAATCCTGTGACAGGAGCTAGCGCCATGTGACCTGTCCCATGATGACGTTCGATGACGGCGAGCGTGGCGATATCCTGCGATAAATCTGCCCCTGATGCATCCGGTTGGAACGAGAGACGTTGTCGTTTCGTCAACAAGCTGTTCGGAAGCACTTGAATGACATCCACTTCCTCGTCGCTCGGAGCAATTCGAAACGAGTCGGCTGTCAATTCAGGTAATTCGAGCTCACCTTTCATCGGCTTCGGTACTTCAATCCCATCAGCATCAAATGTCGCATTCCCCGCTTCGGCGACGAGCGTACCGTTGACGTACACCTGCTCGATTTTTACCGATTCGACGTCTGACAAGATAATGAAGTTTGCTTTCTTCCCAGGTGCGATGGCCCCGATATCTTTTAATCCATAGGCTTCTGCAGCGTGTAAACTCGCCATCGCATAGGCCGTTTCTGGCTTGACGCCTTGCTTGATCGCTGTGCGAATGTTGTAGTCAATCCCACCTTCTGCGACCAAGTCATCCAAATGCTTATCGTCTGTACAGAAAAGGAAACGATGGGCATTGCTTTCTGTCACGGCCAAACTGACCTTCTCCACATTTCGTGCAACGGAACCTTCTCGAATTTGAACGTAAAATCCACGTCGTACCCGTTCAATCGCCTCTTCTGCCGTCGTACATTCATGGTCCGTCATGATTCCTGCTGAGCGATATACATTCAATTGATCAGGATTGAGACCCGAAGCATGGCCATCCACGACTTTGCCCGCTTGTTCCGTCTGTGCAATCTTTTGAAGCATATCCTCGCTTCCTGCTTCGACAGAAGGATAGTCCATGACTTCACCTAATCCATGCACACCAGGGTCTCCTAAAAACGGTGCCAAGTCTTCTGCGTATAACTTTGCTCCCGCATGTTCAAATGGCGTCGCCGGCACACAGCTCGGTAACATCATGCGGACATCGAGTGGTAGTCCTTTCGCATCCGCTAACATATACTCAATTCCAAGTGCCCCGTTCACGTTCGCAATCTCATGCGGGTCCGCAATGACCGTTGTGACCCCGAGTGGCAAGACCGCTTTCGCAAACTCATGAGGTGGGACCATCGACGACTCGATATGGACGTGCGAATCGATAAAGGACGGTGCAAGCGTCCAAGTCGGGTCATGATATTCGACCTCTCCCTCGTATCCTTCCCCAATTGCCACGATATACCCGGCATCGATGGCGACGTCCGTACGAATCGTCTCACGACTGTACACGTCAATCACAGCGACGTTTTTAAAGACGACGGCCGCTTTCTTTTTCTTTGCGGCGATGTCAATCAAATGTTGTTTCTTCATCTTTTGATCTCCTTATTCAACGTATTTTAACTATCTTACCAAGAATATTCTTTTCGTTGCAATTTCTTTTTCAAGTTGTGCGACAATGATAGCATATCGATCTGAAAGGGGTTACAACGATGCAATACAAACTAGGAGAACTGACACCACATGTCGATTCGACGACTTATCTTGCACCAGGATCACATGTCATTGGCGATGTGACAATCGGGGCACACTCAGGAGTATGGTTCAACACCGTCATCCGTGGAGACGAGGGTCCGATTCGAATCGGTTCTTATGTCAATATTCAGGATGGTTCGATGATTCATCAATATGAGGGTTCACCGACCATTATCCATGACCGTGTCTCGATTGGTCATATGGCGATGATTCACGGGTGCGAGATTGAAGAGGATTGCTTGATCGGGATGCACGCTACCGTGCTCGATGGTGCAAAAATCGGGAAAGGGTCATTCGTGGCTGCGGGTGCGCTTGTGACACCGAATATGCAAATCCCTGAAGGGGTGATGGTGATGGGCGTACCAGCAAAAGTCGTCCGTCCTCTAAACGACGAAGACCGCTTCATCATGGAGAGAACGGTTAAGAAGTATGCGAAACGTGCTGAGCAGTACAAACAGTCGTGCGTACCCGTAAGCGAAACACACAGTTCGTGAAAGCGTTTACAAGATTCATAAAATGTTAACGTTTCTCTCGAATTTTCTACACAGTTCCTTTGTATACTAATGGTGTAGCCAAGCTGACGTATTGAAAGGAGCCCACTCTATGTATCCGAACCATGATCGACTCATGTTAGATTTGTATGCCTCATCGATTAACCCAAGTTATGGCCTTCATATCGATGATTCTTTCGATGACACGCTCCATGGTGCACATCGTGAGGTTTGGGAACGTATGCATTTGGATAATAGTAGAGAAGAAGATTCTAAAAATGGAGGAACGGCTGGATGATTCCCACACCTGTGATTCAAGATTGGCTCGCAACTAAATTAAAACGATAACGGATTCATATAGACGACGAGCGAAGGGTTCTCCCTTCGCTCGTTTTTTATTCGAAAATGGTCAAGTGTGCATCAATCGGCTGTCGTGCTTTCGGTGCAGGGATATCTGCTGTGTCATATTTCCCGATTTGCAGAAGACCGATAAACGTCTCCCCTTCCGCTCCAATCATTTCTTTCAAACGCACATCGTCAAAAAGTCCGCCCGTACGCCAGACCATTCCAATCTCACGTTCACTGAACAAGAGTTGAACATTTTGAATAAATGTCGCCGTCGCGAGCAACGCGTCACGATTTCCTTTTTCCGTCTCAAATCGCTTTGCCGTCACATACATACACGTCGCTGCATTCAAGATGCGTCCTGTCACTTTTTCACGCTGTCCTTCTGACGCCTCCGAGAAGGCTGGCTCGAGCGCATCGAGTAACACTTGTTTGCCATCCCCGTTGAACACATACACGTTCCAGGGCTCGACTTTATTATGAAACGGTGCGTGGTGTGCCGATTGCAACACCTCGTAAAGCACCTTCGTATCGATCGGTTCTTCTTTGAACATCCGAACGGTGCGTCTTTCTTCAATTAACTGTTGTGCTACTGTCTTTGTCATGACCGTCACTTCCCCTTTTTTTCTCTTCTCTATCATAATTGAAAAACGTTCTCATTTCAAAATCAAAAAAGACTACAGATTGCTCTGTAGCCTTAAATCGATTGACCAATGACCTCGCATGCCACCAGGTCTTCAAACGTTTGGCGACGTACGACGAGGCGATGATGTCCATCTTTGACGAACACAACGGCAGGACGAAGCATTTGGTTATAGTTGCTCGCCATCGAGAAGTTATACGCTCCCGTTGCTTTGACGAGTAGCAAATCACCCGGTGTGACAGGAGGGATCAAAGAGCGGTTCGAGATGATATCTCCCGACTCGCAACACGCTCCGACAATTTTTGCCTCGAGCGTCTTCTCTTCATTCATCCGAGTCGCTGCCACGACTTCATATTCTGCGTCATATAGCGCCGGACGAATGTTATCTGTCATCCCCCCATCGACGGACACAAACGTGCGTACACCACTCACTTCTTTGACGGTTCCCACCTCATAAAGCGTGGCGCCTGCATTGGCGACGAGCCAACGACCCGGTTCAATCCCGATTTTTGGAAGTGGCAATTCACGTGCCTCGACTTCCTCGACCAACGTCTCCATCACACGCTCCATCGTTTGTGCGAAGTCGAGACGCTCGTCTTCATCCAAGTAAGCGACACCGAAGCCACCACCAATGTTTAACACATCCGTCGTATAGCCGGTCTCCTGACGAATCGTATCCATGAAGCGCACCATCGTCTTCACCGTGTTGATGAAGAGGGTCGGATCTTGAATTTGAGAACCGACGTGACAGTGAATGCCCTTCAACTGTAAATGTTCCGCTTCCAACGTCGCACGAACAGCATCTAAATACGTGTCGTCATGCGTCGGGAAACCAAATTTTGTATCAACCCCACCCGTTTGAATCGCCGCATGGGCACCTCCAACGACTTGAGGCACGATGCGGAGAAGAACATCGACTTCACGATTATATTCAGCCGCAAGTCCTGACAAGAGGCTGATTTCACGCATGTTGTCGATGGTAAAGTGTGTAATCCCCTGTTCGAGTGCGAACGTGATATCCAAAATCGTTTTGTTCGACCCGTGGACGTGAATGCGCTCTGCCGGTACACCGGCATGCAGTGCCACGTACATCTCACCCCTTGAGACGACGTCGACACTTAAACCTGACGCCATTACTTTTTCATACACGGCCGCAATCGATAACGCTTTTGACGCGTATAACGCATACGTGTTCGGATACTTGTCTAGGAACGCATCCTGGACAATCCCGAGGCGACGCTCTAGTTCTGGCTCACTCATGATGTATAAAGGTGTCCCGTACGTCGCTTGAAGTTCACGGACGGACACACCTTCGATCAAACATTCTGATTGATTGGTGGTGTACATACAATTCCTCCTTCAAAGCGATGGGGGACACGCCATGAACGAGCACAGAGCTGTTCTGAATTGTTGGCGTAACCAACACGTGTCACGTCATCGATTTTCGTTTCTACCCCATATAATGTGACCCGATCGCCGATTTGTACGTCGTCGTCCACTTTGATGAAGCTATGACTCATAAAGATATTGCTGACGAACGGATAGGCTTTCCCTTCAATATGAACAGGCAAGTGACGTCTCGCTCGCATTAACCCATCTCCGTATCCGACCGGAAGAACGGCGATTCGCTCCTTCGTTTCGGCTGCGTATCCCGTCCCATATCCCACATGAGCCCCCGCTTCGATGTCATGGACCGCGACCACTTCCGTCTCCCAATAGAAAGCGGGAACCAACCATTCAACCGGTTCGACCGATGAATAGCCATATAAGAAAATTCCGACACGCACATGTGTGCAATGATGCAAGCGCGCGTCATCTTGAAGCGTGGCTGCACTATTTGCCGCATGGATCAATTCAAACGTATGACGTTCCATCAGTCGTGTCGACCAGTCGGCAAAACGTTCGACTTGCACGCTATGCTCGACTTCCGCGTTATCTGCATCCGCGAGCGGGAAGTGCGTACATAATCCGACGAGGTCCAGTCCTTCATTTTGACAGAAGGCGACGATTTGTAGCGCTTCTTCAAACGTTTTGGCACCGAATCGGTTCATCCCGACATCTAGTTTCAAGTGTAGGCGAACTCCATCGAGATGCTCTCGCTGTGAGACGAGCCATTCATATGACCCGATGGCGACATCAAAGTCATGGGCATGCACGTGTTGCCACGTATAGACCGGATTCATGACGAGGACACGAGCCGATGCTGCATGCGTTCGAACTTCGATTGCTTCTTCGATTGTTGTCACCATGAAGTGACGGACCCCTTCATCATACAAAGTCGTCACAACTGGCTCCATCCCTAGGTTATAGGCGTTGTTTTTCACGACCGCAAACACGGGGCGCCCGAGCGCTTCAATCCGACGTTTGTTCTCGCGAATCGCATTCAAGTCAATTGTGACTCCCATCGTTCAAAACTCCTTTACTCTTTGACTGCTGATTTTACAAACGTAACCCAATCACGGTGTTCCGGAAGTTGTCCTGATACGGCCTCACGATAGCGTGTCAACATTTCTGTCGCGACCGACTGGACGCCGCCACCGATTGAGATGTGATCGACCTCGATGACGCTCGTCACCTCGGCTGCCGTTCCCGTCAAGAAGATCTCATCGGCTACGTATAGCTCATCGCGCCCGATGTGACGTTCCACGACTTCGTAACCTGCTTCACGCGCAAGTTGCATAATCGTCTGACGCGTAATGCCATCGAGTACGGAGCAATCGAGCGACGGTGTCGTGATTGTCTTCCCTTTGACGAGGAAGATGTTCGCGACGCTCGCCTCACTGACGTTTCCGTTCATATCGAGGGCGATCGCTTCATCAAATCCGTCACGAAGCGCTTCCCCTTTTAGTAACTGAGAGTTCATATAGTTCGATGCGGCTTTCGCTTGCATCGGCATCATCGTAGAAGATACGCGGCGATACGAGGCTACTTTCGCCCGAATCCCGACTGTTTTGCTGAAATATTCGCCGAGCGGCCAACACGAGATGGCAACATGTACCTTCGTCTCTGCTGTCGGCATAAGTGCTTGCCAAGGTGTCCCGAGGAAGACGAACGGGCGGATATAACATGCTTCAAATCCGTTTCGTTCAATCAATTCCATCGTCGCTTGTTCGAGTTCGTCTACCGTGTAAGGTAGTGTGACGTGGTAGTATGCACACGAGCGAACGAGTCGCTCCAAGTGTTCACGTAAGCGGAAGATGGCTGGGCCTTCTTCCGTGTGATACGCGCGAATCCCTTCAAAGAACCCGCTTCCGTAGTGAATCGCGTGTGTCATGATACTCGTGTTTGCGTCAGTCGGCTCAATCCAAGCCCCGTCTTTCCACATCCATTGTCCATACTGTTCCATAATGCAACTCTCCCATTCCTCATTGTTTATATTTTCTGTCTATTATACGTTAGAGAGAGCGTAAGTCATCAACAAGTTGCGTTTTTTCAGAAGTTTTTTCATCTTTCTGCTTGATGACGCGTGCAGGTGTACCCGCGACGACCACACCTGGAGGCACATCTTGCGTGACGACACTTCCAGCTGCGACTACTGCATTTTCGCCGACGCGAACCCCTTCCAAGATGACAGCGTTCGCTCCGATCATGACACCATCTTCAATGATGACTGGATCTTTTGAAGGTGGCTCAAGGACACCGGCGACCACGGCACCTGCTCCGAGGTGAACATTTTTTCCGAGCGTTCCGCGTGCTCCGATGACGGCGTTCATGTCGACCATCGAACCTTCTCCGATGACTGCCCCGATGTTGACGACAGCCCCCATCATGACGACAGCGTTGTTTCCGATTTGAACGTGGTCACGGATAAACGAACCTGGTTCAATTCGTGCGTTGAGTTGTGTCGTATCGAGCATCGGAACGGCACTGTTGCGACGATCATATTCAAGGTGTGAATCGGTGATGACTGACGCATTCGCTTCTAAGAAAGCTGCTGCGCGCTCCGCCGTCGTCAAGAACAGTTTCGATTCGTCTGTACCGAATGCTTTCGCTTCTTCGATTTCAAGACCTGCCAATTGGCCGTTGACGTAAAGTTTTACCGGTGTTTCCTTTTTAGCATCTTTAATATATTGTGCGATTTCATAAGCGTTTGTGAGTAACATGAGTAGCCTCCTCGTATAAGTTCGATAGATTATAAAGTCCTGCGGGGCGATCGATAATCGTTGCCGCTGCAGCGAGTGCCCCGTTTGCAAACACGCGTTTGGATAACGCGGTATGTTTCAATTCAATCATTTCATCATCTCCAGCGAAAAGCACGGTATGTTCCCCGAAGATTGTGCCCCCACGAATCGAGTGCATCCCTAACTCTTCGGCGCCACGCGCTTCCCGACGTGATGTTCGTTCGTAAATCGGTGTCACCTCTCGCTTCGCTTCGATGGCGCGGGCCAACAGCTCCGCCGTGCCGCTCGGTGCGTCCACTTTCTTCCGGTGGTGCGCCTCGATGACCTCGATATCATAGCCGAGCGTGAGCGGAACGAGTTGATCGAGTAACTGCTTCAACAGAGCAATCCCATACGATGTGTTATACGACTGAAAAATCGGGATGTCTGATGATGCTTCTTCGATATCCGCAAGTTCCTCAGGTGTGAATCCTGTCGTCGCGATGACGAGCGGAATGTTACGTGACCGTCCGAATGCAAGCAAGTCAGGGAGTAGTGCCGGATTTGAAAAATCAATGACGACATCGACTTGTGCATCCACCTCGTCTAATGATGCCAGATGCTCGTCACTCCCAGGTGAAACAATAGCCGAGACGTTCACGCCTTGCGTGTTGGCGACTTCTTCGACGATTCGTCCCATCGCACCGAATCCGTGGATGAGTACATTCATTGTCTCACCTCGTTAAACTGCTCCATCGCCGATAGCAATTTCGCTTCGGCCGTCGCGCTCATCGGGACGAGCGGAAGACGTGGCGCACCAAATTCAAATCCTCTCGCTTGAAGAGCGGCCTTCACAGGAATCGGATTCACTTCTGCGAAAAGTTCGTCGATCACGGGGAGGAGGCGCAATTGCCATGTGCGCGCCGTCTGAAGATCACCTGCTAAAAGTGCTTCTGCCAAGGCGACGGTCGCACCCGGATAAACGTTCGATAACACTGAAACGACCCCTTGAGCGCCCCAAGCCATATATGGCAAAATTTGATCGTCATTCCCGCAGTAGACGGTGAATCCTTCCGGAAGATGAGCCATCATCTGTGCCATGACCGAGATATCTCCACTCGCCTCTTTCAAGGCCGTGATGCGCGGATGTTCCGCAAGCTCCCCGACCGTTTCGGGAGCCAGGGCAACGCCGGTCCGTGACGGGACGTTATATAGCATGAGCGGAATCGGTGATGCATCCGCAATCGCTGTAAAGTGAGCGAGAAGCCCAGCTTGTGTTGACTTGTTATAGTACGGGGTAACGACCATCGCCATTTCCGCTCCAAGTTCTGCGGCGCGCTTCGTTTTTTCGATACTGACAGCCGTGTTGTTTGATCCCGTTCCCGCGATGATCACCGCTCGACCGTTTGCGACCTCTACTGCTCGAACGAGCAAAGTCTCGAACTCCTCATTCGTCAGTGTCATTCCTTCGCCGGTCGTTCCACCGATGACGAGTCCACTTACTCCCTCTTGAATTTGGTCTTCAATCAATGCTGTCCATGCCTCTAAGTTTAACTGTCCATCTTCTTGAAACGGTGTCGCTAGTGCTGTCGCAACTCCTGTGAACATGTCATCTCCTCCTTATTTTGTCGCTGTTTGACTGATCATGCATTGTGCGATTTGAACCGCATTTGCCGCTGCGCCTTTTCGAACATTATCCGCGACGCACCACAAATGGAATGTATTCGGCTGTGAGTCATCCCGGCGAATCCGACCGACATACACCTCATCGGTTCCGTTTGCATCGAGTGGTGTCGGATATGAAAGTTCGGCTGGGTTGTCCATAATCACGACACCTGGCGCATCTGCGAGTACGGCTTTGACTTCTGCGACTGTCGCATCCCGTTCGAGCGTCACCGTGATGGATACCGCATGACTGTTTCGTACTGGCACTCGGACACAAGTGGCCGTTACGCCAAGGTTCGGCGCGTTCAAAATTTTACGCGTCTCTTCAATCATTTTTTGTTCTTCTTTCGTATAGCCATTTTCTAAGAAGACATCGATTTGCGGCAATACATTATCATAAATCGGATACGGATAATTCGTCGGATCCTCACCGCGAGCACCGCGTTCGAGGTCATCAATCCCTTTTTGACCCGAACCGGATACGGCTTGATAAGACGTATAGGCGACTCGCGTCAACCCATATACTTCCGATAGCGGCGCGAGCGCGACGACCGATTGAATCGTTGAACAGTTCGGGTTCGCAATGAGCGTCTTCTCCGGGCTGAGTTCGACTCGATTCACTTCCGGTACGATAAGCGGAATTCCTTCTTGCATTCGGAATGCGCTTGAGTTGTCGATGACGATGACCCCTTGTTCACTTAAGCGTGGTGCATACTGTTCGCTGATACTTCCACCGGCAGAGAACAAGGCGATATCGATTGGGTCCGCATAAATCGAATCGTTCAATTCACGAATCACAATCGATTGTCCGTTCACTTCGACTGTCTTCCCTGCCGAACGGGCCGAAGCGTATAGTCTCAGTTCACTGATTGGAAATTCGTATTCGGTTAAGACGTCAATCATTTTTTGTCCGACGGCGCCCGTTGCGCCGACGACAGCTACGTTATACATCGTGCTCCCCCCTTATAAGTTGAAGCGAGCCGCAATGGCTGCGACTGCCGCTTCCACGTCTTGTTCTTGAATCGTGTAGGAAATGCTAATCTCAGATGTCGTGACTTGATAGAACGGAATCCCCATCTCGCGGAATGTTGCGAAGAGTTCTGATGCGACACCGGTCGCGTCTCGCATACCGATTCCGACGACCGAAATTTTTGCGTGTTCCGTATGGCGATCGATTTTGATTTGTGGCAAGGTCGCTGTTAATTCTGCGAGTGCCTCTTCTAAGAACGCCTCTTCATCGAGTGGACATGTGAACGAAAGGAACACTTCGCCATCGAACGCCGTCTGTGAAATCATATCGATATTGACGTGACGTTCGGACAATCGCTCAAAGATGTCCGCGACTCCGGCTGTCGTGTGCGGGATGTGTTTAATTGAGACACTGAGTACGTTTTTGACGACACTTACACTCGTGACTGCTTTCTGTTCCATTGCTTGCGTCGTATCCATGATCCATGTTCCTCCTTCGCTCGAGAGCGTCTTTCCAACAAAAATATTCACGTCATACTTTTTCGCGAGCTCGACGCTTCGCATTTCCATGACTTTAGAGCCGAGTGCACTCATCTCCATCATTTCATCATAAGAGACGGTGTCGAGGCGCTTCGCCGTCGGATGAATCCGCGGGTCCGTCGTATATACCCCAGCCACATCCGTATAAATTTCACAACGTTGACTGAGGACGGCCGCAAGTGCGACTGCTGTCGTATCCGAACCGCCACGCCCGAGTGTCGTAACGTCTCCCGCTTCATTCACACCTTGGAAACCAGCGACGATTAAAACATCGTACTGACGCAACTTCTCATGCAATACTTCTTTACGAATCGCTTTGATTTTGCTCTTCGTATGGATGCCCATCGTATCAATCCCGGCTTGTTGTCCGGTGAGTGAAATGGCAGGTACCCCTCGCGAGTTCAAGGCGATGCTGAGTAGACTGATCGTCTGTTCTTCCCCGACGGCGAGTAGCCGATCGAGTTCACGAATCATCGGGCGCTCCGTGATTTGTTTAGCGAGCGACAGGAGCGAGTCCGTCGTCTTGCCCATTGCTGATACGACGACGACCAATTTTTCACCGGTCGCCACACGTGTTTGTAAATAGTCTGAAATGGCTTGTATTTGTTCGATTGTGGCAACAGAGCTGCCTCCAAATTTCAGTACGGTTGTCATCAAGTTCCCCACTTTCAAGATGTCCACCAACAGAAAAAGCGGCAGACCGGTAGGAAGCACTCTCCCTACGGTCTGCCGCTTGTACGCGCAGTTGAAAAACGATTAAAGAATCGTTCCGTAGATAGCGCTCCATGGTAGTTGACCATGGCAGTGTAGGCGTTATTCACGACTACCCCAGCCTTCGTTCACACGCACGTGAACGTCGACTTCGGCGAATTTCCCCTTTCGGCTCGGTCCGGAGTGCGTCCGTTTCAACCAAGCTTACTCATGTCATTCGCAACCTCTATCTGTCAGTTGTTAGTATTAGTTATAACAAAACGAAATCTTCTTGCCAACCTTTTTTTAGAAAAATGGGATATTTCAAAAAAGAGTTACCACGTTTTCCGCATCATACGGTGTGGAATATTGGCATCTAAAAATTCATCTCCGAACGCCTCGTACCCGATTTTTTCGTAGAACGGAAGCGCCGTTAACTGTGCACCTAGGCGCAGTTCGCTTAATCCTTGATGTTTTGCGACATGTTCGATTTCGTCCATGATTTCTTTTCCATATCCATGACCTCGGGCCGTCTGAATCGTCGCCACCCGCTCCACTTTCCCGACAGTCGAGTCTACCGGGCGAAGACGTGCTGTCGTCACCGGTTGCGCGTCAAGGAGACCGACCACGTGCGTACAGACATCATCTAAATCATCGTATTCGAGACTCGCATCGATTCCTTGTTCCTGAACGAATACGATTTCCCGTACTTGTTTGGCCTGCTCAATCAACTCGGCTTCTTTTCCCGATTGAATCGTCAACATGGTAAGACCCCCTCTTGTAATCGTCTCACGATTTCTTCCATCCCTCGTTCAAGTTCTATGACCGAAGTGAATCGTGCTTGTGCCTGCTTATGGTTTCCACCACCGCGACCAATCTTCATTTCTTGAAGGGCCGCACGAAGAAATGTTCCGACCGCGATGTCATGAGTCCCATCATGCATGACAAATAATTTTTGCGTACTGTAGTTGGCTCCGACCGCTATTCGTCCGGTCGCTGCGATTCGTTCAACAATTGCGGTCGTCAACGTTTCGGCTTCCGTTCGTCCCACATGTAACGCTACATAGTTGTCTTCTTGTAAGACTGCCTTCACTTTCGCTTTCGCAATCCGTTCTTCGAGCGTCTTGATTTCTTTTTCACGTTCAAGACGAATCGTGTGCTCTTCAATTACGCGTGCCGCCACCGATTCATTCGTCGTCGAGAACGTGTGGTGGATTGTCCGTAACGCTTCTCGTGCTCGTTGTGTCGCTTTCAACGCCCGATTACCAGCCACATACGTCAAGCGGATGTTTCCTCTCACTTTTTTGAGCGTCGTCACGTGAATCGTACCAAGTTGCCCTGTCGTTTCCACGTGTGTCCCACCGCACGCGTTATAATCAAGCCCTTCGATTTCGACGATTCGAATCATCCCTGTTCGATCGGTCGCTTTCCGTAAGCGCGTCCGGTCCACTTTTTCTTCTGCGATTTCATACACATGAATCGGATAATTCTCAAAGATGAGTTGCTGCATCTCTTGCTCAAGAGCTTCAACTTGAGCCCAGTCCATCCCTGCCGTCTCAATCTCAATGGACGAATCCTCTTCCCCAATTCCAAAACTGAGCGTACGAATGCCGTGACGATCTTCCAAAATCGCCGTTAACAAGTGTTGGGCAGTATGCTGGATGGAATGGTCTCGTCTCACATGTTCATTGATCCGAGCCACTACTGGTGTTCCGGTAGGTAATGCCGCTGACAACAGATGCCACACTTCACCTTCCTTGAGTTGCACATCTAATACGTCATGCGAATCAATCCATCCCCGGTCTGCCGGTTGCCCCCCACCTTCCGCATAAAAAGGACTATGCTCGAGTGTATGCCAATGACCTTTTCCATCCTCGCTTACTGAGGTCACGATTGTATTGACTGTATATTGATTCATCTTGTCCTCCACCTTCTCTCTATAAATCTGTTCAGACAACTAGTCTAATTTCGTCTATAATGAAACATACATCTTCTCAGTCAGGAGCGAAATGATATGTTAGAAATCGATAAACAATCTCCGTTACCTATTTATTATCAAATTGAAGCGTACTTAAAGCAACAAATTGATGACGGATTGTTAAAGCCAGGAGACACGCTACCTTCAGAACGTGAATTCTCCGAACAATTTCATGTCAGTCGCATGACGATTCGTCAAGCAATCATGAACCTCGTCAACGCCGGTTATTTGAGCCGTCAAAAAGGACGAGGCACATTCGTCGCGAGCCAAAAGATTGCCATGACGTTGTCCGGACTGACGAGTTTTTCTGAAGAAATCAAACATCGTGGCATGCGACCACTCAGTCGTCTTTTGTCCTACGAGGTCATCCCGGCAACGGATCGAATCGCCCAACAACTGAGTATCCCGAATCAAACACCGGTATACGAAATGAAGCGGCTCCGACTCGCAGACGACCATCCGCTCGCGCTCGAGACCGCCTACATTCCTGTCCGTTTATTGCCTGACTTGACGAAAGAAGACGCGACCGGTTCCATTTATGCATACGCCGAACAGCACGGTTTACGTTTGAAAAATGCAACACAGACACTCGAAGCCCGCAGCGCCGGTCCCGAGGAAGCGAAACTGCTGACCATCTCTCCAAACGCACCGGTATTGCTGATCGATCAACGTACCTATCTCGAGAACGGTGACATGTTTGAATATAGTCGCTCGCTCTTTCGTGGAGACTCCTATTCGTTAACCGTTGCGATGGATCGCATATAACGCACGAAACAGAAATACGATTATCTACCTTCTTTTCGACTCATATTGGAACTAAGCAATCTTATTCTACGTATATAGATGTCAAGGGGGGAGGACATTGCCTAAGGTAATCGATATCATGAAATATCGAAAACTCGCATTACTTTGTTTATTTATCTCAATCCCAATTAGTATGATCAATATCCTTATAGGCTCGACATGGTTGGCGATTTTAGGAGCATCTTTATTTGTAATTTTCCTCGCCATATCCCTCACTTTATGGAAATGTCCACAGTGTAAAAGACGACTCCCATTACGATTTGACCATGACACTGATGTGGAGGATGTATATCGCTGTCCTTACTGTGAGACCAAATTTTTGAGTGGGAAAATCATTGACTAAATCAGTTTTCAAGCAACCCCACACAAAAAATCGGTCTGACCTGAAATGCATTGCCACATAAAAAACGCTCAGAAAATGAATTCTGAGCGTTTTGCATTTTTCGTAAGTCAAACTTTATTGCGCTTCGTACGTTACCCCACTCGGGTCTAACGTGTAAGACTCTAATTCCGTATCCGTCATCGGCTCCACAGGATTTCCTGCGTCCGCTTGCTGCACACGATAGCGTACTTCTTCAAGAAGCGGTTCATTCAAGAAATAGTAGAAGTGGCCGTCATCTGCACGGGCGCCTTCACCTGTCAATTGATATTGCACCGTATTGTGTAGTGCACCGACATCTTCAATCAAACGCATATAGTCATTCGGTCCGAGCGTCGTCTGCATGTTGTCGCCCACGGCTTTCAAGACCTTATCATAGTTATTGATGAGTGACGTGCCAAGTGACTGTTCGAGCACGGCATTAATGACTTCCATCTGGCGTTGTCCACGCCCGATGTCTCCACGTGGGTCGTCATATCGGTTACGGACATAGGCGAGTGCCTCTTCACCAGAAAGTTGCTGAAGTCCTTCTTCGATTTGTACGGTCTCACGTGAGGCGTCATAGCTGTTTTGTTGTGATGAGAATGGAACGTCGATCTCAACACCACCGACTGCATCGATGAAATCCACAAATCCTTGGAAGTTGAGCGAGACGACATGGTCGATTTCAACGCCGACCAAGTCCTCAATCGTGTTTGTTGCCATACGCATCCCGTTGTTCGGGTTCGATTCATCCATGGAACCGAAATAGTAGGCATGTGTGATCTTATCTTGATCAAGACCTGTCTTTCCATAAGGGATATTGTATCCTGTGTAATCGATATTGACGTACGAGTCACGCGGGATACTGAGCATCGTCGTCTGCTTTTCTTTCTTGTTCAGAATGACGACAATCATGACATCCGAGCGTCCAAACTCTCCACGCGCTTTCTTTTGTGGAGAAAGGTCTGTCCCTAAAATCAAAAACGACTCCGTATCTTCTTTGTCAAAGCGAGTAGGTTCAACCGTCGGGTCGTCCTCTAGCGTGACTTGGGTGCCGGACAACATGTTGTGTGCTTTATAAAATGCGGTACCGTAAATGCTAGACCCAGCAATAATCGCAATCAGCACAAGGGCACTAAAGACTTTATAAAACGCAGACGGACCTTTGCGCTGTCTACGAGTATGTGTTCTAGAATTCATAATGGTCTCCTTCGAGTCAAAGTAATGAGCTTCACTCATTATAGAGGAAAGTGTGAAATTTGTCGAAAACGTTTTGATGACAAATTCATTTCTTTACATTTTCCCACAGTTGAAAACAGAAAAACCCACGGAGATGTCTCCGCAGGTTGATTAAGCCCGAATGGTGAAAAATCGCGTTGCCGCTTCTTGTCCTCGTGCTTGAAGAGCTTCTGCACAGCGCGATGCCGCCGCTTCATCGAGTACGACCGTCACACCTGGATGCGCTTGAAGGATCGTCGCCGGCCAGTCGACCGTCGGTACACTTTCAATCATATGTTGTACGGCCTCTGCTTTTCGCTCGCCCGTCGCCACAAGGACAATCTCACGCGCATTCATGATTGTATCGAGTCCCATTGTGATCGCATGCGTCGGAACATCTTCCAATCGGTCAAAAAAGCGACGGTTTGCCTCTCGTGTGGATTCGGTGAGTTCGGTCACATGTGTCTTCGCATCAAGCGCCGTGCCCGGTTCATTAAATGCGATGTGACCATTTTCCCCGATACCGAGAAGTTGTAAGTCGACACCAAGCTTCCGAACGAGTCCTTCGTAGCGAGCCGCCTCCGCTTCAGGGTCTGGTGCATCACCTTGAGGAAGATGGCTTTGTTTGAACGGCACTTTGTCAAACAAACGATCTTTCATAAAGCGGTTGTAGCTTTGTGGATGCTCTGGTGATAGACCGATGTATTCATCTAAATTGACGCTCGTCACATGGCTACAATCGAGCGCGTCTTGTTTAAACATTTGATACATCCCGACCGGCGTGCTGCCTGTCGCGAGACCGAGTACGAAGTCATGCTTCCCTGAAATCCGTTCTTTAATGAGCGAATAGGCGATACGTTCCGCGTCATTCGCTGTCTTTGCGACTAATACGTTCATCGTTGTTCCTCCCGTTCATATGCAATGTTTCCTTTGACGATTGTCATTTGAACATGTGCACTGTCATCCCAAACGACAAGGTCCGCATCAAACCCCGATTTGATGTCTCCTTTTGTCGTCAATCCGAATTCTTTTGCCGCATTCGTCGAAGTCATTTTGACCGCTTCTTCCACCGTACATCCCGTATACGCTTGAATATTTCGGAATGCCGCATCCATCGTCAAGACACTCCCGGCGAGATTCCCTGCTTCAAGACGGGCAGCACCTCCTTCTACGATGACGGGTTGACCCCCAAGTTCATACTGTCCGTCAGGCAGACCTTTCGCCCGCATCGCATCCGTGATGACGACGAGTTCATCCGCTCCTTTTAAGCGGTAAGCAAAATCGACCATCTCCGGACGACTGTGAATCCCATCTGGAATGATTTCGGTCATGACACCTTTCTCTAAGAGACAATATCCGACCGTTCCCGGTTCTCGATGATGCAAGCCTCTCATTTGGTTATATAAGTGTGTTCCATGTTTGACGCCAGCCTGCTTATTCTCTTCAAACGTCGCACTCGTGTGTCCCGCTGAACCGATTGCACCCGATTCACGAAGGGCTGCTTCAAATGCTCGGGCTCCCGGCCGTTCCGGTGCATACGTGACGAGTCGGATATGACCACCGGCAAGCTCTTGCCACTTTCGGAATTGTTCCGCATCCGGATCAATGATATGTTCTGCTGGTTGTGCACCCGCCATCTCCACATTGACGAATGGCCCCTCTAAATGAATCCCAACGATGGTCGTATCGTCTGACTCAATGACGTTCCGAACTGCTGTCAACGCCCGTTCAATCGCTTCTTTCGACTGGGTGATCGTGGTCGCAAAGAATGACGTGACACCCTCTTGAAGCATGTCTTCACTTAATTGACGAAGCCGTGACTCGTCCGCGTCCATCGTATCGACTTCATACCCCCCGTGTATATGAACATCGATGAGGCCAGGCGTGACGAGCGCACCCGAGACATCGATGACGCTCTCGTCTCGTTGCTTAAATTGTTCCATTGATCCGATTTCTTCAATCGATTGGTCACTCCATCTGATATACCCACGCTCCCACGTTTGTTCCGCTGACACGATATGAGCATTAATCAATGTCCCCATCGCTTCACCACTCCTTCTTTTGTTTTCCTCCATGTTATCATATCGAATAAAAGTATAGTTGTATAGACCAATTTTAGATAAATAAAAGATTGTTCACAATTGTGAACAATCTTTGTGTCATGACGTCGATTGAAGCGTCCCGAAGCGACGGACAATCCACACTAGTCGGAGGAATAATAAGACCGCTCCAGCAGCCAGTCCTGCAATCAACCCAATCCAATAGCCATCCGGTCCAAATCCAGCATGCTCCGCCAACACATAACCGAGTGGTAAGCCGATGACCCAATAGGCGACGAGAGAGAGAACTAACGTAATGTTGACGTCTTTGAAGCCTCGTAAAATCCCTTGAATCGGTGCGGCGACAGCATCTGATAACTGGAAGAACACGGCGAAAATCATGAAGTGTGCCGCAAGGTCCACGACTGTCGGGTCATTCGTATAAATGGCTGCGACGCGTTCGTTTTGCCAAAATAAGAAAGCACCCGAGAAGATGGAGACACCTAGACAAAGCGAAATCCCAATCTTCGCATATCGAACGGCGTCCTGTAGTCGTTTCGCACCAAGTTCATACCCGACGACAATCGTCAACGCGCTCGATGCCGACAACGGGAGCATGTACACAAACGACGCAAAGTTAATGGCCGCTTGGTGTGCCGCGACGATTTGGTCACCGTATGAGCTAAGCAGTAGCGTGACTGCCGCAAAGATGCTGACCTCGGCGAAGATCGCTAGCCCGATTGGTGTCCCGAGTTGTAACAACTCTTTTTGTCTGAGCCAAACGATTCGCTCTGATGTCCGTAAGAACTTGTACTCGCGGAACGGTTTTCCGTTTCGGACGAAAAAGAATGCCATGAAAAAGAGCAACCAATAGGTGATGCTCGAGGCGATTCCTGCTCCGACGCCACCGTACGCCGGAATCCCGAGTTTTCCAAAGATGAAGATGTAATTTAATCCGACATTAATGGGTAACCCTAATAGTATGAGGATCATCGAGACCCTCGTCTTGCCAAGCGCATCCATGAGCGTGCGAAGCACGTTGAACAAGAACATCGGCAAGACACCGAAACCAAGCGCAAGTAAGTATTGGGTCGCGGTTCGCTTCCCTTCCGTACTAAGCCCCATCCCTTCGATTGCGAGTGGCACGAGGAAAGACCCTAATGTCAGCGTGATTACACTGAGCATGATGGCTAAGTAGATGCCTTGAAATAGCGTACGTTGAATTTGTTGACGGTCCCGCGCGCCGAGCGCTTGTGACACGATTGGAGCAACTGCCAACAAGATTCCGCTAAGCCCGGTGTAAACGGGCATCCAAAGACTCGAACCGACACCGACGCCAGCCAAGTCGACGGCGCCTGCGCGTCCGGACATGACGGTATCAAAAAAGCTAATCAAATAAAAAGACACTTGCGTAACTAGGATTGGAAAGAAAATCGTAAAGAACAGTTTGATTTTTTCGTTTAATGAATGTGTTTGGTACATGGACAACCCTCATCTCTTTTTCAGAAAGGAAACAATATCATGAATCAACGGCATGCAGAAAAACTTAAATTTGAACTGTTAGAAACGTGGAACACGTTTAACCATTACGTGACCGAGGCCCTCTCGTTCAACAATTCCGAGGACATTCATCGCGCCCGCGTTCATTTACGAAAGCTGATCACGTTCATGCAGATCTTTGAGACGAAGCCCGCGACGTTCCGGCAACTCAAACAATTGATGGAGGCACTCGGTCATGTCCGTGACCTCGATGTCCTCATCGAACAATTTGATGTAAAAACAGAGCTCGACGAAGTATTTCTACAAACCATGGAAAAACAACGGGCCATCGAACGGACCATTCTCTCGACACGAGTCAGTGAAAAGATGACTCCCTCACTCGACCAACAAATTCGTCGTTTCATCGGCGGACCGTTGTTTCGTGCGCTTAAAAAAACGAACGCCTCTCCGATGTTAGAAAAGGCGAAAAGCGAACGCAAACAACGAATTCGCATCTATCATGAACAATCGAGTGGAAAAGAACAAATCGAAGCGCTCCATAAGGTTCGCTTAGCCGTGAAACGTGAACGATACTTGCATGAATATTTGTTAAACTACGAGTCGGACGCGTCAATCGACACCGTCCGTACGTTAAAAAAGATGCAAACCGAACTCGGTGAGATGAATGACCATGATCAACTGTTGAAGCGTTGGCTGGCCTTCACCCCTCCTACCGACCTGCAATCCCCGTACGACAAAAAAATTGAAGTCTTACAGCAAGAACTTGATGAATCCGTGAAGCACCTATCAATTTAACGCGATGTATACCGTTCAATCAATAGTTCGAGCAACTTCATCCCCGCAATCGAATTCCCTTTTGAATCAAGCGCCGGACCGAAGATGCCAAACCCGACGTTATTCAAATCTAGTTCGTGGTTTCCGACTGCTAAAATCGCACCTGACACCCCGCTCTTGCCGGGAAGTCCGACACGGACGGCGAACTCGCCTGATGCATCGTACATGCCACATGTCGTCATGATGGCTTTGACGATCCGGACGACACGACGGGGAATCAATTCTTCACCTGTCTCCGGGTCTTCCCCGTTCCCTGCGAAGACACGCCCGATTCGCGCCAAGTCAAAACAATCGATTTCAATGGCACATTGTTTCGTATATACGTCGATAATCTCATCGACGTCTCCTTCTACAATTCCATGATGGCGCATGAAATAGAGGAGTGCGCGATTCAAGTCGGTCGTCTCGTATTCAGAGCGAGCGACTTTTTCATCGTACGTAATCTCCTCTACGGGTCGATTCAACAAGGTCGCTAAAAATTGGCGGAACTGATAAATCTTTAAGTCAGCCGTCTCCCCTAAAATCATACTCGTCACCGCTAACGCCCCTGCATTGATCATCGGATTCAGTGGTTTTGAGGGGACCGTTTCCTCGAGTTTCGCGATCGAGTTGAACGCATCACCCGTCGGTTCCATCCCCACTTTTGAAAACACATAGTCTTCCCCAAATTCCATCAGCACATAACAAAGCGTCAGCGCCTTCGATACACTTTGAATCGTAAACTTGTGATGAACGTCCCCAGCGTGAATATACGTACCGTCCGGCAAACAAATCGCCACCCCGAGTAAATCGTTTTTCACATGCGCCAGTTCTGGGATGTAGTCCGCCACTTTCCCCTGAGCCGTATACGGACGACACTCATCAATCAAGTGGTTCAACTGTTGTTCGAGTACATTCATTCGATCACCTCATGTTCCATCAAATTTCAACCGGGTCATCTTATCATATTACCCGTCTGGCGGTCCATCTTCTTTATACCACTCTTCATCCGCCCAAATCACCGGTGGACTTTCTTCATCCCCGACCAATTTTTCCCCATGCCGATTCATCGTCACAATAAAACCAACCACACCTGACACAATGACAGTCGCGATAATGATGAAAGCCATCATTTCATCGTCCCCTTTCGAATTCGTGACAAATTTGTCTAGAACTCCGTGACACTTATCCTATGTCTGCGTCTATATTCTCGGTACCGTTAATACGACAAGAACTTTACAGAAATGGGTGAATCGATTGAATCAAATCGCAATTATCGGAGGTGGCATCGCCGGGCTGGCCGCAGCACATTATGCTAAAGAAGCCGGCGCACACGTCACACTGTTCGAGGCACAGGATCGTCTCGGCGGAAAAATCAAAACCATCTATCGAGATGGATTTACGTTAGAGACCGGGCCGGACGGTTATATGGCGCGTAAGCCGACCTTGACGTCTCTCATTACCGACCTCGGCCTTGAGGACCAACTCGTTCGTTCTAAAACCGGGACCTCTTACATTTACGTACGTCAACAACTGAGACAAATGCCAGCCGGATCGGTCATGGGTATTCCGACCAAGTTTTGGCCGATGGTAAAAACGGATCTCTTTACGTGGAGAGGGAAATTTCGTGCAGGACTCGACCTTGTCATTCCGCGTGTGTATGAAGGAGAGGACATCTCGCTCGACCGCTTCTTTCGGACGAGACTCGGATCAGAAGTCGTCGACACGATGATCGAGCCCCTTCTGTCCGGGATTTATAACGGAACGCTCGACGATATGAGCATCGAGTCTACTTTCCCTCAGTTTATCACGATTGAACAAAAAACTCGCAGTCTGATTCTCGGTATGAAAGCACTCACGCCCCCTTCTCAGGCTGGAGTGAAACCGTCTGAGACCGGAAAGTTTTTATCGCTCGATCAAGGACTCGGTGCACTCGTCGAGGCACTCCGTCCTTCCATTGACCGTCTCGTACTGAAGACAATCGTCAAGTCCGTAAGACCGCATGAAATCACATTGGCGGATGGAACGGTCGAGCAGTTTGACGGGATCATTCTTGCGACTTCCCCAAACATGCTCGGGCCGTTACTCGGTTTTCCGGAAGCCGAGAGTTTGTCGACTCGTAAGCGAACGTCCTCAATGACCGTTCTTGCCGCATTCGACGTATCAGAAGTCGATGCGCTAGACGGGACAGGTTACGTCATCGCCAAGTCTGAAGGTAACGCTTTGACCGCTTGCAGTTGGATGCATAAGAAGTGGCCACATATGGCACCTGAAGGGAAAGCGTTGATTCGGATGTATATCGGTTCTGATTATGTTTCCTCTTTGTTGCACGAAGATGATGATACGATTGCGACATTTGCCTTGCACGAACTCCGCCGTATTCAACAAGTCGGGACACCACTTTTCACGAAAGTCGAACGTCACGTTCAAACGATGCCCCAATATGAGGTCGGACATAAACAAGATGTCCGCGCCTTTGAAGAAGCACTCGCGAAGTGGGACGGGGTCGAGGCGTGTGGCGCCATTCTCCATGGGGTTGGCTTACCAGATTGTGTCGATTCCGCAAAACAAGCAGTCAACAACCTGAAACTCAAACAGGTGGTGACGGTATGAAACACATCGACTATAACGAGAACCCGTTTATCGTCATTTGGGAAGTGACACGTGCTTGCGCTCTCTCCTGTGTCCATTGCCGGGCCGAGGCACAGTTTCATCGATACGAAAATGAACTCGACACGGAAGAAGGGAAGGCACTCATTCGCGACACTCACGCGATGGACAATCCAATTCTCGTCTTCACAGGTGGAGATCCCCTCATGCGCGAAGATTTGTTTGAATTGACTGCGTACGCCTCATCTCTCGGGATGCGTGTCTCGATGACACCCTCTGCCACACCCCGCGTCACCCGTGACGCTGTGAAACGGGCAAAAGCTGCCGGGTTGTCACGTTGGGCGTTTTCCATCGACGGTCCGGATGCGCAGACACACGATTACTTTAGAGGAACACGCGGCAGTTTCGACCGTACCATCCGAGGAATCTCCTACTTCCGAGAAGAAGGCATGTCGTTTCAAATCAACACGACGGTGACCGAATATAACGTCGATCGCTTACCTGAAATGGCAAAACTCGTGGAGTCCCTCGGCGTATCGGTCTGGACGCTCTTTTTCCTTGTGCCGACCGGGCGAGGATCTCTGTTACAACCCATTTCTCCCGAGCGACATGAAGAGGTGCTGAAGTGGGCGTTCTCGTTACAAGAGACGGCGCCATTTATCATCTCGACGACGGAAGCCCAGTTTTATCGACGGGTGGCACGACAAGAAAATCAACGGCGAAAATCAGAGGGACTCCCTCCGATTGGGCATCCCCATGATGATTTGGCAAAGGCACCTCGCGGAACGAATGACGGGAACGGGTTTGTCTTTATCTCGCACACAGGTGACGTCCAACCTTCTGGATTTTTACCGATTCTTTGCGGGAATGTCAGAACGACACCACTCGCCGATATTTATCGTCATCATCCGATCTTCAAAGCGTTGCGTGATCCGGATAGTCATCACGGAAAGTGCGGATATTGCGAATATCGTTATCTATGTGGTGGTTCGCGGGCCAGAGCCTATGCGGTTACTGGTGATTATAAGGAGGCAGAACCGTACTGCATCTATCAGCCAGAACGTCCTCTCGTTTCACAATAAAGATTCCCATTTATTTCCTCACAGTGTAAGATGAGACTATATGAATCTGATGGTGAGAAGGGAGTCATGTAGGTGCAGTCATTACCAATCGATGGATTGTTTTATATTGGGCTAGGTGCGATTTTTGTCGTTACGACTTTATTGGGATTTGGAATCAAGCGGTGGACGAAACAAGGTTTGTTGGGGTTTTATACGCTACTCGCAACGAGTCTTGGCTTATTCTTTTGGTTACTGCTCTGGTTTCAGGAAGCGACCCGCGCCACATTTATGGGAACAATCCCGTGGGTACTCAACTTATTTTTCGGAACGGTGCTCTATCTCATTTTTATAGGTGTCAGTTTTCTGCTTTTCAGACGAAAGCGTCGGCATACATAAAAGAGGAATCCAATTTTGGATTCCTCTTTCCTTATGCATTGACCGTCGATGGACGTAACGTCAATTCCCCGTTCTCGACATCGATGACGACCGTTTGACCATCTTCGACATCCCCGGCTAAGATGCTTCGGGCAAGTTTCGTCTCGATTGTCCGTTGCACGTAACGGTTGATTGGACGGGCACCGAATTGAGGTTCGTACGCTTCATCGGCGACGAACGTTTTTGCTGCGTCTGTGATCTCGATATGAATCGAGCGCGTCGTGAGTCGTTCGCTCATTCGTCCGACCGCTTTCTCGACGATTTGACCGATTTGATCTTTCGTGAGCGGATGGAACAGAATCGTTTCATCAACCCGGTTCAAGAACTCAGGACGGAAATGGCGGCGAAGCTTCTCGAGTACTTGGCGCTCCTCATCTTCATCAATCACACCGTCTCTCGCTGCTTCGAGCAAAATGTCTGCCCCGATGTTCGACGTCATGATGACGATTGTATTTTTAAAATCGACGATGCGCCCGTGCGAATCGGTCAATCGACCATCATCGAGCAGTTGCAACAAGATGTTGAAGACGTCCGGATGTGCCTTCTCGACCTCATCGAGTAAAAGAACCGAGTACGGGTTACGGCGAACCGCTTCCGTCAACTGTCCGCCTTCCTCATACCCGATATAGCCAGGAGGTGCACCGACAAGTCGTGATACGGCATGTTTCTCCATATATTCACTCATATCGAGTCGAACGATATGGTCTTCCGAATCAAACATTGCTTCTGCGAGCGCCTTCCCGAGTTCCGTTTTCCCGACACCAGTCGGCCCAAGGAAGAGGAAGGAACCGATTGGACGGTTCGGATCTTTGATTCCGGCGCGAGCACGAATGACCGCGTCACTGACTAAACGAATCGCGTCATCTTGACCGAAGACACGCTTGTGTAAAACCGCTTCTAAGTTGAGCAGTTTATCCCGCTCTCCTTCTGTCAGTTTCGTCACCGGGATGCCGGTCCATTTTGAGACGACCTCAGCGATTTCTTCTTCCGTCACTTCTTCCCGCACGAGTTCGCGTGTCACCGAACTCGCCAACTGTTCCGCTTCTTCTAGTTCGCGCTCGAGCTCTGGGATTCGTCCATATTTCAACTCTGAGGCCCGGTTCAAGTCGTAGCGACTTTCTGCCTCTTGTAACTCGAGGCGTACCTTTTCGAGGTCTCCACGGATTTGCTGCACGCGGTGCGTCGACTCTTTCTCATTCTCCCAACGGAGACGTAACGAGTCAGACTGTTCACGGAGCGATGCCAATTCTTGTTGGAGTGCTTCGAGTCGTTTCATGGAAGCTGCATCGCTCTCTTTTTTAAGCGCTGCCTCTTCGATTTCAAGTTGCATAACCCGACGAACCAACTCATCGAGTTCAGCCGGCATCGATTCCATCTCTGTCCGAATCATCGCACACGACTCGTCGACGAGGTCAATCGCCTTGTCCGGCATGAAGCGGTCTGTGATATAACGATTTGACAAGACAGCCGCTGCAACGAGGGCGTTATCGTGGATGCGTACCCCGTGGTGAATCTCGAAGCGTTCTTTTAAGCCGCGCAAGATTGAAACCGTATCCTCAACGTCCGGTTCAGCGACGAGCACTTGTTGGAAACGCCGCTCCAGAGCAGGGTCTTTTTCGATATATTGGCGATACTCATCTAGCGTTGTCGCACCGATACAGTGCAGCTCACCTCGGGCGAGCATCGGTTTTAACATGTTCCCGGCATCCATCGAACCTTCCGATTTTCCTGCCCCGACAATTGTATGCAATTCATCGATGAAGAGGATGATTGTACCTTCCGCCTCTTTCACTTCAGACAAGACCGCTTGAAGACGCTCCTCAAACTCACCACGGTATTTCGCACCGGCGACAAGCGAGCTCATATCGAGGCTGAAGATCGTTTTGTCTTTCAAGCTCTCCGGTACGTCACCCCGGACGATTCGTTGAGCGAGTCCCTCGACGATTGCAGTCTTCCCGACACCTGGTTCCCCGATGAGGACCGGGTTGTTTTTCGTTTTCCGACTCAAAATCCGGATGACGCGACGAATCTCACTATCGCGTCCAATGACCGGATCGATTTTCCCAGTCTTCACTTCTTGAATGAGGTCTCGTCCGTATTTCGTCAAGACGTCATACGTCGCTTCAGGCGACTTCGACGTGATCCGACGATTACCTCGTACGGCGACGAGCGCCTCACGGAGTCGGTCTTCTGTGACCCCTTTTCGCTCGAGCATCGCCTGTGCCTGACTACTGTTCAACAAGATGCCGAGTAAGATATGTTCGACCGATACGTATTCATCGTTCATCCCTGTCGCTTCCCGCTCCGCCGTCGTTAGAACGTTCAGCAAAGAAGCCGAAATCATCGGTGTCGTCGGGTTTTGAAGTTTTGGTGCATTTCTTAAAGAAAGCGCGACTTCGCCTTCAATCTCAGACACGTTGATTTCCATTTTTTGAAACAGCAACGGTGCGATCCCGTCCGTCTGTGAAATCATGGACGCCAAGACATGCCACTCATTGATTTCACTATGATGATATTGTTTCGCTAACGCCTGTGAACTGACAATGCATTCATGTGCTTTATCTGTAAAACGATTAAAGTCCATCACGATTCCTCCTTATTCATTAACGTTCGATTTGCTCATAAACAGAACGGTACGTCTCATCAAGAGGCAAGTCGACCTCGAGTTGGACGAATAAGTCCGACCGCACCTTCGAGCCGGTCATGACACCGCGACCCGGAATCCGCATCCGTTGTCCCGGACGGCTTCCCGGTTTCACTTTCAACTTCACCCGTCCTCCGTCGAGCGTGGCAATGATGACGCTCGCTCCGTCTAAAAAGTCGAGCGGACGCAATCGTTTCACTGTCACGATATGCTCTCCTTCACGACGATACGTATCGTCATCCGCAAAGTGAAGCTCGACGTATACATCTCCTCGGTTCCCCGATTGTCCGACGCGACTTCCTTTTCCTTTTAACCGCAATTTTTGACCTTCATAGGCACCTTGTGGAATCTTGACGTTCACCGTGCCAGTCTGAAGGCGAAGGCTCACTTTTGACTCTTTCGTCAATTGACTGAGCGGGATGTTGACACGTACAGTCTCATCCAAGTCTTCCTCGACCGCTTGATCAAAGAAGCTTCCGAACATATCTTCAAATCCGAAAGTTCGCGAGGTCGTACGCGATCCGCCTCCGAATTGTCGGAATAGATCTTCGAACTGCGACGAGCCTTCCCCGTAAGTCTCTCCACCGCCTCCGAATCCTTGTCCGAACGACGGTCCATCCGGGCTACCGTATCGGTCATAATTCGCTTTTTTCTCTGGGTCACTCAATACGTCAAACGCTTCCTGGACCGACTTGAATCGATCTTGTGCGCCAGGGTCTTTATTGACGTCCGGATGGTACTGTTTCGCCAATTTCCGGTATGCACGTTTAATCTCTTGTTCGGTTGCTCCTTTTGAGACACCGAGCTCGTCGTAATAGTTTTTAGCCATATGGATTCACCTCACCTATCCCTTTCCCGTTTCTGTTAACTCTATTCTACTCAATTGGTCAAATAAGGTCAAAGATATTCCTTTCACTTTTCATACGAAAAAAAGAAGAGATTCGTTTCAAAAAACGAATCTCTTCTCGATTAGAAGTATACTTTCGGGCTATCCATGCCGTCCTCAAACACAATCGTCACTTCAGGGTCTCCGCCAAGTGATGTCACGTTGATCCGAACCGGCACATTCCGGCTATATTCCCAGCGGTTTTCGAGCAAGCCGACGACGTGTTGAGTGAATCCGACGAGCTCGGCACGGCTATAAAATTGGATTGGGATATCCATCTCAATCCGTGATAAGTCGCCGTTTTGATAAAAGCCTTTTCCAATCATTCCGCTATAGTCTGGGAAAAGGTCTGCAATTCGGTCACTGAAGAGCGTAAATTTCTGGGCATCCTCACGTACGTCATTCGTCGCCGCAGCAGATGGGAAGTAGTAGTACTTCTCATCGATGGCTTTCCAGTCACCGGTTGCGACCTGATCATCCGTTCCGACAAAGGCAGATTTGATATAGTTCCCCGGAGTCGGTGAACCTTGGGTCGACTTCATATAGAGCGCGACGTTTATATCCAAATCTTTAAAATCTTCTCGCTTCCGTAACTGGGCGACAAGTTCGTTCGCCATTCGTTCACCTTCTGCGATTACTTTCTTCTGGTCGAGTTTCACCGTGTAGGTCGGTCCGTAGTTCGGTGCTTGGAAGACATACTCACGGTTCAAAATGAGCGCAAACGACACGCCTCCAAGCTGATAACCGCTGTCCTCTTTTGTCATATAGTTCTGTTCTACGATTGACGCCAAATAAAGAGGTGACTTCTTGTTCGCATCGACAAACTTGTCGTCCTCAACTTCTGCCTTCCCGTTTGCATAAGCCGGGTTCAGTGGCGTCAACCCTTCGCCACTGCCACCTTTACGTCCAAGTAAGGTGGATACGTCTTCCGCATTCAGAAGCTGTCCTTCTTGATAAGCAAATTGATTCGGATCGAACGCGTCCGTCGAATGGCGCATGAGACCAAGTTCGACTTCTTCTAGCTCTAAGGACGAACTCACTTGGCGTTGGGCAAGCCCACGCGCCGCTGCCGCTTTGAACGGAATGACCATTTGATAGTAGGAATCACGCGCTTCGATTGCTTGCGTGACACCTTCTGCTGCTGTTTCTTCGCCGGTCGGTGTCGCTTCTTCTTCACCCATCGGGATTTTCATTGAACATCCGCTTAACAAAAGCGCAGAGGCCATTGTCGGGATGACGAGTTGTTTCCATTTCATCTATGTCTAGCTCCTTTGAACATCGTTTCCTATTTCACTTTGTTCATTATAACAAAATCGTTCCACGAAAAAAGTATCGAAGCGGAATCAGAAGAAATCCCTCCTGAATTAGACAAGGAGGGATACATAATCGTTATTTGGTAGATGGGCGCTTCCGACGAATTATCAAGAGGAGTCCAGATGCAAACAAGAGGAGTCCAAGCATCGCATGCCACGTTTCGTTCGTCTCTCCTGTCATCGGGAGCACATCTTGCGAATACGTGTCAACTTCATCTTCGAGTTGCACCGGGGGAGTCTCTCGCTCTTTCACGACAACCTTCACGACTGGTGTTTCGATTTTCGCTTCTTTCTCAGGAACTTGTTTCGGTTCGTCCTCTTTGATTGGAACAGGTTGTTTTACTGCAACCGGCACATCGACAAAGCGAGTGACGGTCACCCCTTCGTTCACATAGAGCGTAAATGTTGCCTGTTGAACCAATTCCGCTCCAGCTCGGACGTCATAGGACGGGAGAAGCGGGAGTTCAAATGAAAACGTGACGACTTCTTCCGGTCCAAATCCGTTGATGAATGCAGGAATCGATTGAACCTGCTTCATGAATCGTTCATTTGCCATCTGTTGTTCCTCATATGTCAAGGCGCCGCTCGGCCATGTGAGTGTCACATCAGACAAGAACAAGGTGACGTTAGAGGTGTTCGTCACTGTATATGTGTATCGGACAGGTTCCCCAGGCTGAACGGTCGTCAACTCGCTCGTTCCTGACACTGTAAAATCAGGTTGTCGCAAGAGGACGATTTGTTGACTTTCTGCTGTGACGACACGGTCATATTCGTCCACTCCCGTCACACGAAACAGACTGCCGATCTCAGGGTGTGTGTGGATTGAATAATCAGACGGAACGGACAAGACTGCTGTCACTTCCACCCGTTCTCCCGGCAAGAGACCGTCTTCTCCTATTAATTCATGCAAACGATCAAATACGCGTTGATTGAACGATTCGATTGATTGATGATCGATGTCTCCGCTCACATACTCATGAGAAAGTTCTGTCACCGTCATCGGCGTGTCTCCTGTATTTTCTACAATGAACGTATACGACAATTCTCCTCCGACAACGGCCTTGTCGACCCCGGCGATGTTCTGTGCTTCTAAAGCGAGCACCGGCAACATCGGTTCCGTCATCGGTTCTTCCACGACCGGCTCTGGTTCTGTTTCCACAGGGGGTGTTACCTCTTCTGGTTCATCTGGTTCAGTCACAACAGGTGGTTCCTCCACTTCGACGGGATACGCTTCCGTGATGGTATTCGGGATAAACGTGTACGGAACACCTTCAGCATTATAAAGAGTGACCAAGTCAATTAATGAGTCATCGACCGTTTCTGCATCAATCATAAAGCGCCAAATGTCAGCAGATTCACGTACCCCGTAATATGTGATGTCATCGTAAACGAGACTTGCTTCATATAATGTTTCGACTTCTTCGTCCGTCAGGTTCAGTTGAATATATCGGAACGTGGTCGTATCTGCATGTGCGAGATTGGTGGGCATCAGTGTGGATAGGAGCATGAGGATGGTGAATAGCGCAAGGAAGCGTTGGATGTTGTGTGTCATGATGTCAATCCCTCCTCTAAGGTGAGCAATAAGCATACGCATCGATGTTGGCCCGATGACGAATTTCACCACGTAGAGGAATGAGAGGGATGTGTGTGTGAAAGCCATGGTGTCAAAGGGTTCTCCCGCAAAAATATATTAGCATTTTGATTTAGTTACTCTATACCCTTCGAACGCTTGTGCGAACCTATTCAATCTCATAAAATTTTACAAAACGAACGTGAAAAAAGACGTTCGCCGAAGCGAAACGTCTTATGCGTGTTCATTTAAAAAATCGAGAAGTTTCGCCTCATCCCAAACTTCGATGCCTAACGATTCGGCTTTCGTCAGTTTTGAACCAGCCTTTTCACCGGCCACGAGTAAGTCTGTATTTTTACTCACACTCCCCGTCACACTTGCACCGAGGAGTTCAAGTTGTTTCCCGGCCTCACCGCGGGTCATCTCATGTAATTTCCCAGTCAATACGACCGTTTTACCAGAGAGCGGTGCCCCTTCCGTCGTTGGTCGTCTCGTTCCTTTGAAGGAAAGATTCACACCCGATTCCGAAAGTTCTTTGACGAGTTCACGTGCTTCTGGTTTTTCGAAGTAAAGAACGATCGACTCGGCCATCTTCGTGCCGATGCCATCGATTGACGTCAACTCTTCCACCGTCGCCTCGATGATGGCTTCCATCGTCTCAAAACGCTCCGCGATCAAGGAGGCGGCTTTTTGCCCCACAAGGCGGATCCCTAGGGCGAAGAGCACGCGTTCGAGCGAATTTTGCTTCGATTGTTCAATCGCCGAAAGCAAGTTCGTCACCGACGTCTCGCCCATACGCTCGAGTCCGAGTAAATCGTCTCGATTCAGGCGATACAAGTCGCCCACGTTATGGACGAGTCCCGCTTCATGGAGTTGCGTAATGACCTTCTCACCGAGTCCGTCGATGTTCATCGCTTGACGTGAGACGAAATGAATCAGACCTTCGAGCAGTTGGGCCGGACACTCGGGATTGACACAGCGATGATCGGCCTCGCCTTCTAGTCGAATCAATTCAGAACCGCACGCTGGGCAGTGGGTCGGGAACTCGATTGCCCGTTCTTCCCCGCTGCGTTCACTCGCGAGCGCCGAGACGACCGCTGGGATGACATCCCCTGCTTTTTTGATCACGACGCGGTCACCGATATGAAGGTCTTTTTCTTTTATAAAATCTTCATTGTGAAGCGTCGCATACGTCACGGTAGACCCCGCCACAGAAACTGGGGCAAATCGCGCCCGCGGTGTGACTTTTCCGGTGCGACCGACACTGAAGTCGACGTCCTCGATTGTCGTCACGACTTCTTCTGCCGGGAACTTATACGCGACAGCCCAGCGCGGACTTTTCGCTGTAAAGCCGAGTTGTTCTTGTTCTTCGTACCCTGCCACTTTGATGACAATCCCATCGATTTCATACGGGAGTTCGCTGCGCTTCGTCACGTATGTTTCGATGTAGTCCCATAGTTCATCTGCCGTCTTGCACGTCGTATAGTCTCCGCTTACGGCGACGCCGAGTCGCTTCAAATAATCGAGTGACTCATCATGTGAGGCGACGAGATCGTCTTGCGACACTAAACCATAGGCGAAAAATGCCAAGTTTCTCGATGCGGCAATTTTAGAGTCGAGTTGTCGAAGCGACCCCGCCGCTGCGTTTCTCGGGTTAGCGAACAATGGTTCACCGACTCGCTCCCGTTCGTCATTCAATTGTTCGAACGAACGCTTCGGCATATACGCCTCGCCCCGTACTTCAAACGTCACGTCCTCCTGTAGACGAAGGGGGATGGCACGAATCGTTTTCAAGTTTTGGGTGATGTCTTCACCCGTCGTACCGTCTCCACGTGTCGCACCACGTACGAGACGACCGTCCTCATATTTCAAAGAGACGGCAAGCCCATCAAATTTGAGTTCAGCCACAAATGTAGGTGTGTAGCCAAGGTCTTTCTCGATCCGTTCCACCCATTCTACAAGTTCTTCTTTCGAGAAGACATTACCTAGCGAAAGCATAGGTGTGTCATGCGTTACTTTGACGAACGCGTCAAGTGGGGCTCCTCCAACACGTTGCGTTGGAGAGTCCGGAGTCCGAAGTTCAGGATAGTCTGTTTCGATTTGAATCAACTCGTTCATCAAACGGTCGTACTCTGAGTCCGGTACACTCGGACGGTCAAGCACATAATATTCATATCCATATTGATTTAACGTTTTGCGTAGTTCTTCTACACGTTCTGCCATCTCCATCTCTTCACCTCATGCTTTTTCGATTGGGGCAAACTTGGCCAATAAACGCTTGATCCCGACTTCCGGGAATGCGATATCCACTTCGAGTTGGTCGCCTTCTCCACGCGTTTGCACGACCGTGCCTTGTCCCCATTTTTTATGATTCGCTTTATCGCCGACGTTCCAGCCGACTGTTTCGGCACCGGATGATTGCGCAAGTTTCGGTTTCGGTTTTGAACTGAAGCCGTTCACCGGCAACTTCCCTGGTGACTCAACAGGGTTCCATGGCATCGGCTTTCTCGCTTTTCCGGACCGCTCCAACAATGTTTCCGGTAATTCGTGCAAGAACCTTGATTCCGGATTGTTTTGGAAACGACCGTACAACATCCGTGACTGGGCACGCGTCAAATACAGACGCTTCTCGGCACGAGTGATCCCGACGTATGCAAGACGACGTTCTTCTTCCATCTCTTCCTCATCGTTCAATGCACGACTATGCGGGAAGAGACCTTCTTCCATTCCGATCAAGAAGACGACCGGGAACTCGAGACCTTTGGCCGAGTGCAACGTCATCAATGTGACTTGATGCGACTCGTCGACTTCATCAAGCGAATCTAGATCAGATACGAGCGTCAAATCAGTAAGGAAAGCGACGAGTGTCTGTTCATCACTTTCTTTCTCAAAGTTTTGGGCGACCGACAGGAATTCTTGCAAGTTCTCGAGTCGACTTTCTGCTTCGAGTGTCTTCTCGATTTTGAGCATCTCCTCATACCCTGTCTTCTTCAATACTTCTTCGACGAGTTCTGAAATCGAGAGATAGTCTGCCATTTGTCGCAGGTCCATCATCATCTGACGGAAATCTGCAAGTTTCGTCGCTGTACGTGGAGCAATTCCCGACAGTTCGATGTCACGAATCGCATCCATGAGCGAGACGCCCTGCATATCCGCAAAGTCCCCTAATTTATCAATGGTCGCGGCACCGATGCCTCGCTTCGGCTCATTGACGACACGAACGAATGAGATGTCCTCGTCTGGGTTCGCGATCAAGCGCAAGTATGCCAAGACGTCCTTGATTTCTTTTCGCTCATAGAACTTTGTCCCGCCGACCATCTTATAAGGGATGTTCGATTTGAGGAGCATTTCCTCGAGACCACGTGACTGGGCGTTCGTCCGGTACAGGACCGCCATTTGACCGTAGTCCATCCCTTCCATCTTCAGTTCTTTCATCTGGTTCATGATGAAGAATGCCTCGTCACGGTCATCGGATGCGACGTGAAGCAACAGCTTCTCTCCTTCAGCATTTTCAGTCCATAAGTTTTTATCTTTACGGGAAGCGTTGTTTTTGATCACGCCGTTCGCCGCTTCTAAAATCCGCTTCGTCGAGCGATAGTTTTGTTCGAGCAAGATGACATGGGCGCTCGGGTAGTCTTTCTCGAACGTCAAGATGTTGGCGATATCGGCACCGCGCCAACGATAAATCGACTGGTCTGAGTCCCCGACGACACATAGGTTTTCATGCGCCTGCGCCAGAAGTTTGACGAGCGTGTACTGGGCACGGTTCGTATCTTGATACTCATCGACATGGATGTATTTGAATTTCTTTTGATAAAACGCCAACACGTCCGGCGCTTCTTGGAATAAGTGAATCGTCTTCATGATCAAATCATCGAAGTCGAGCACGTTATTTTGTTTCAATTTTTTCTCGTATGCCGTGTAGACGTCAGAGATGATTCGTTCATATGGATTGTTGCCGACAAGAGCTGCTGCATCCTTTGCCGTTCGCAATTCGTTCTTATGGTTCGAGATCATCCCGAGAAGTGTACGCGGTTCATACTTTTTCGGGTCGAGATTCAACTCTTTCAACACTTGTTTGATGGCCGTCAATTGGTCCGAGGCATCTAAAATCGAAAAGCTCCGGTCGTATCGGATACGATCGATATCGCGTCGTAAAATACGAACACACATCGAGTGGAACGTGGAAATCCAAATGTCTTCGGCGACCCCACCGACGAGGCGTGCAATCCGGTCTTTCATCTCCCGTGCCGCCTTATTCGTGAATGTGATCGCTAAAATGTTCCACGGTGCCACTTGCTTCGCCGCCATCAAATAGGCAACGCGGTGCGTCAAGACACGCGTTTTACCAGACCCTGCACCCGCCATGATCAACAAAGGACCATCCGTATGCTTGACCGCTTCTGCTTGTTCCGGGTTCATACCTTTGACTAATTCTTCGCTAAGATTATACATAATCGTTTCCTTCCTTGTTCCAAACGTTTGTTCTTATTTTATCGGAGTGCTTGCACAGTCGCAAGTGCCCCTGCTAAGTCTTCATAAATGATATTGCCGACGACAATCGTATCGGCGTACGCTCCCATCAACCGAGCCGACTCTGCCCCATCGATGCCACCCCCATAAAAGAGGTGTGCGTCTGGTAGCGCCAATCGAATTTCTTTCACGACATCGACATTGCCGAGTCGTCCACTATATTCAATATAGAGGGAAGGGAGACGGAACAAATGATGCCCGACTTCGGCATACGCTACGGCTTGTTCTAACGTTAAGTCACATGTTGATTCCGTCACGTGCGCCACTTTTGCGTCTGGATTTAAGACGAGGTAGCCTTGTGCCGTGATATGACGGGAGTCGAAGAAATGTCCATAACGCTCAAATGCGCGTGCATGATGTCCCACAATCCATTCCGGCGTTCCGGCGTTCAGCACGGTCGGTACAAAATAGTGATCGAATCCATCGATGACCTGGCTCGGTTGACTGATTTCAAGCGCGACCGGTAATCCGGCATCCCGGACTCTCGCGAAAAGAGAAAATGTATTCTCTGCATCGACACCATCCGTCCCGCCTATCAGAAAGGCATCAGTGCCGGAGTGGATAAGCGCCTGGAGCGCATCCTCGTCGAGATATTTATTCGGATCTAGTTTAAACACGTGCCGCCATGACTGAAATTTCAATTCTTCCCCTCCCATCGAATCCTTCTCTAGTGTATCGATTTTTTACGTGACGTGCATCTCTCCAATAAAAAAGACTTGCCGAAGCAAGTCACGAACGTGCCGTACGATTCCGTTCCCGTTCCGTCAACCATTTCGCAACAAGCAGTGCGAATAGCGCATATACTGGGACAAACCAGAGCGGATTCGCTAAAAAGAATCCGAGCACTGGAATATCAAGTAATGGCGAGTCTGGCGAACAGAGCGCTGTCCCATTGACGACCGCGATGAACGGCAAGACAGGAACGATAAAGACGTATCCAAAATTAATCCAAAAGGCTTTCATATGACAATCTCCTTATCCTAAGATGATTGATTCTTTCGGATAGTTATACATCCGCTTCGGTTGTCTCCGTTGCAAGATGAGAATGAAGGCGATGACTCCGATTCGACCGATGAACATGAGAATCGTCAGCACCCATTTTCCGACGTTACTGAATTCGGAAGATAGACCGACAGATAGTCCAGTCGTCCCGAACGCGGAACAAGCCTCAAATAAGATTCGTGTCAATGAGGCATCTTCGAAGTAAGCCATGACCATGACTCCAGATAATAAGACGGCAAGCGACACCGTAATGATGACGAACGCTTTCCAAATATCCTCGAGAACAATCTCACGCCCGAAAATTTTGATCGATGAGTCTCCGCGGATGAACGCGACGACACCAAGAACGGCGACGGCAAACGTCGTCGTCCGAATCCCCCCACCGACAGACGATGGAGAGGCCCCGATGAACATGAGGATCGATAAGAGCAACATGCTCGCTTCCGAGAACAAGTTGACATCGACTGTCGATAATCCACCGTTACGTGTCGTCACGGACTGGAATAGCGAGTCCGAAAGAGACAGCCAGAGCGGCAAGTCTTTGAAGGCATTGTTGTATTCAAAGATGAACAAGCCGACTGTCCCGACGGCAATCAAAATAAAGAATGTCGAGACTGTCAACTTCGTGAACAAAGAGAATCGACTCGGGAAAGTATGACGTTTCCGTGTGATGCGACTCACCAAATAAGTCCGAATCTCCACAAGAACCGGGAATCCGATGGCACCACCTGTCATGAGCGCAATTTGCGTGAAGATGACAAATGGATCTTCTCGGAATGGCGCGAGCGAGCTACCGGTAATATCGAAACCGGCGTTCGTCGTCGCACTGACCGACCCGAACAATCCTTGTAAGAAGGCTTCTCCGGCGGTATCAAAATAATTTAAGTAATGGACACCGAGCAAGACGGCACCGACCGCCTCGATGGCAATAACGGTGATAACGATTTCCGTGATGTATTTAACAATCCCTGACATCGACGTCTGGTTTTGGTCACGTAAAATCAGTTGGCGTTCCCGAAACCCAATCCGCTTCCCAAGCAAAATCCACATGATCACATGCAAACTGATCAACCCGACACCGCTCACCTGAACGATAAACAAGATGATAAACAAACCAAACGTTGAAAATGTATCAGTGACCACAATCGGTGTGAGGCCGGTGACACTGACACAGCTCACCGCAAAGAAGACGAGGTCCGTAAACGTAATCGTCACACCCGGTTTGTGGGCGATCGGTAAGGCGAGGAGCAACACGGATAAAACGGCTGCCGCACTATAGATCAACACGAGTGTTTGGACTGGTGTTAAGTTTCGAAAGAACAATTGTAAGTTCCGCTTCATGAATTTTTGTTGCATCTCGCCCCTCCCCTCCATCAAAAACAAGATGACTCTTACGAGTCACCTTTTGTTTGTTGTAGACGTTCAAGAGCGAGATCATATCCGCCTGTCCCATAGTTCAAGCAACGTTTCACACGAGAAATCGTAGCCGTTGAGGCACCTGTTGCGTCCTCAATTTTATGATACGTATTGCCTTCACGTATTTGACGTGCCACTTCTAGTCGTTGTGCAAGTGCTTGAATTTCATTAACAGTCGCTAAATCTTCGAATAATTGATAACAGTCTTCGAGTGTATCGAGCTTCAAAATTGCCTCAAACAATTGATCAAGCTCTCGACCTCGTAATTTATCGAGTTGCATCCGCAAGCATCCTCTCTACTCATACTTCTTTATCATTCTAAAGCAGGGGCGGCTCGGACTCAACTATTCATCGCAAAATCGCAGGAAATAGTACTTGTTTTTTCATCACTTCATAAATTCCGAGTGGAGTCGCCCGAACGTACGGCAAGTGTGTGGATGCTAAAAACAGTAACGTGTAAATCGGATCTTCAAACTGATACCCTCGTGCCACAAGCTCGTTACGCAGTTGTTTCTCTTGACCGATGAGCGTCTCAAGCGGCTCTGTCGACGTCATGCCACAGAGCGGTAATGGGATCTCGGCAACGATTTCTCCTCTGTCGACAAGGACGATGCCTCCTCCGAGTTCATTCATCCGCTCGAACGCTAGTAACATATCCTGTTTACATTTTCCTAAAATCAAATAGTCTCCACTGATCGAATACGAACTGACCAGACCGCCAAAATCTTTCGCAAATCCTTTCAGTACCGTGTTTAGTCGCCATTTCCCCTCCTTATCAAGCAACATTAAAAACGACTCGTCCTCATCGCGTGGCAATTCGTCCTGCCCTGTATCGTGCTTGATTTTAAACAGTTTCATGATGACCGAGTTGACCATGTCGAGACCGACGGGCATGCTGAATGACAAGTCTTGTGGTGTCAATTCAATCGAGACGTCAGTCGACGGCATCTTATCGAGTACCGCTTCCACCAATTCGTTCGGGAACAAGGACACACCATCTCGGAAAATCCATTGTCCTTTCGCGATGACTGCCGAAGGGCGTGGTTCTTCGATTGAGTCAAGAATATTCAGGTGTGCGATGCGTCCTGGCGCAATCGAACCGAGAATATGATCGAGATCGAAATGACGCGCCACGTTGTGCGACACGATGCGATACGCTTCGATTGCCGGTAACCCTTCTTCTATTAAGATGCGAACGAGAGCGTCCTGCATCCCGTCTTCATAAAAGCCGGGAGTCGAACCGTCCGTTGTCACCATGAGATGATCGAACGCGGTTAATCCGTTCGCAAGCAGATCACGAATCATCCCTGGTAAGTCTGGTCGAATCGAGGAATGACGAAGCGTTGTCGTGTAGCCTAATTCGAGTCGGTTGAGCGCCTCTTCCGCTGTCATCGCCTCATGGTCGCTGTGTACACCCATCAACGCCATTTTAGTCAATGTCTTTGGTGAGGCACCTGGAAAGTGCCCTTCGACCGGTAGACCGCACGTCTCTGCGTCAAGCATCCACTGGAGCATCTCATCGTCGCCTTTAAGAGCGCGCGGCCATGCTGTCAACTCCCCGGCCATCACGACGTCCGGATGATTGAACCATTCATGAATTCGTTCTGAATCGACGGCGACACTCTCTCGGTCGAGTTCGGTCTGCGTGTCGAGTCGTGCCCACCAATATGTGCTCGTTGGCAACTGTTGAATCGCTTCAAGCTGCGCAAACGCTTGCTCTTTTTCTTGTAAAAAAAGGAGCATGTTGTCATTGACGAGCGTCGTCGTCCCGCGCTCTCCTGCATACTTAGACAACGTCGCCGGATTGTACAATTGAAATGGATGAGCGTGTGGTTCGATATAACCAGGCACAATATATTTCCCTGACACATCAACCGTTTCGACCGCCGATTCTGGTAGATCTGGACCGACATAGACAATTCGGTCTCCCTCAATCCAAATGTTCGCTGTTTTCCATTGTTTCACATATACGTTCAAATACGTCGCGTTCTGTAAAACGAGCGAAGGTGGTCGTACTCGATCTACGACTTCAAGTTGCGAGCGAATCATCACTTTCGACCACGGTGCCCGCGCCGTTCTTTTTGTTGGCATCGAACCCAATCCTCCCTTTTCCCTTTCAATGCTATTAAGAAATAGTTTTGAAAGCGTTTTCTTTCCCTGTTTCAAGTTTACCTTTTCTCTGAATGGGTCGCAAGTTATGTTCCCTATTGTAACAAATTTCACATATATTTTTCACAAAAAAGGCGGCTCTCCGCACGAAGAGTCGCCTACATCAAATTTGAGTCATGACCGTTTTGCGTAAATAGTGATGCAGCTGTTCTACCGGAATCGGTTTACTGTAATGATATCCCTGGATGAGTGAACCACTATATTCTAATACGAAAGCCAGTTGTTCTGGTCGTTCGACCCCTTCCGTGACGATATCGAGGCCGAGTGTGTGGAACGTTTGATACAATCCTTCTAATAACGCTCGATCGAATTTGTTCTCCGGAATCCCCTTGACGAAGTTCTGATCAATTTTAATGATATCGAGACGTAGCGATTGAAGGTAAGATAGCGATGACGTACCGACGCCGAAATCATCGAGTGATATTTTGACACCGATTGTCTTCAACGCTTGAATGAACTGTTGGAGTTCATACACATTCCCACCGACCTCGCTTTCTGTAATTTCTACATGCAATCGATGAGGTGGGAAGCTCGTTTTGGTGAGCGTTTCTTCTAGTGCCTCTAAAAATGACCCATCTAAAATCTGGCGTTTCGACACATTGACAGACAAAAATAAATCAAAGCGTTCCGCATAGTCTTGAATCTCCGTGATGGCTTTTACAAGTACCCATCTTCCCACATCCGAAATGAGCCCAAGTTGTTCGGCAACGGGAATGAAGACACCTGGGGAGACGAATCCTTTTTGCGGATGATGCCAACGAATTAACGCTTCTACTCCTCTCACTTGAAACGGTTTTGGTGAGACGATTGGTTGATAATACAATTCGAATTCGTCGTGACGCAGCGCATATCGCAAATCTCTTTCCATCTCGAGCGCCTGCAAGTAATGGCTCCCGTCTTCGATGTCCTGATAAGAGAGGATCTTGTCCTTCCCTGATGCTTTAACTTCGTGTAAGACGACATCGAGACGTGCCATCATGACCTCGTAGGAATGATGGGAAGGTTCCAACTCATCAATTCCGATACTTAACGTCAGATGATTCATGCCTTGCTTCAAGCCCCACTCTCTCAAATCTTTCACCAGTTGATTCGCGACAATCAATAACTCTTCAGTCGCCCATCCAGGGTGAATCATGATGAATTCATCAGCTCCGATTCGGGCAACAAAACCATCCTCTTTGTAAAACATCAATCGAGACGCAAAGAAAGATAACATCGCATCACCCGTCCGTTGACCGAACTGATCGTTGATTCGTCGGAAGTTGTCGAGGTCAATCCCCATCACACCGATCGAGTAGGACGTGTTCGGCAAGTTCATAAACATGTCTTCAACGGCCAAGCGGTTCGGAAGGCGAGTCAGAGAATCTCGAAAGGCACGCGTCAACGATTCTTTCTGTGTCTGTTCAAGTGCATCTAGCACTTCATTTATACTGACTGCCATCTCTTCGATTTCATCCTGCTGATGTGGATTCAATCGGATTCGTAAGCGACTGTTTCGCTCTTTCGTGATCCACTTCAATTCTTTAACGATGTCCATTAACCGTTTCGTGACGATTTGATTCACTGTCCAAAACAAGGTCAACAATAGTCCGAGACCAAGAACGAGAAGTCCAAGCATGCCCGTTTCTAACATCGTCTGTGTGTTTGAATAATACGTACGCTTCACCGAAAAATTGACTTCCCAGTTCGCATCTTGATAGACCGACTGCAGTGGTAACGAGACACGGGCAAACTGATTGTCTTGCTCAATCGTCAATCGTTGATGCGAGAGTGGACTGATAGAAAGTTTCGTTTTTGCCTGTACGCTCATCGCCGCCATGAAGTCTGGACCAATTTTTTGAATGAGGACAAGCGTACCCCCAGGTTCCCCAGTCCCATCACTTTTTACAATCGGATGGCTCATGAACACGACGGGGCCGAAGTCTGTACCGTATACCGCACTTTGTGTGACTCCAGACGAGTTGACGTAACGCACCAGTTCATTTATGAAATCATTCTTTTCATTCTTACTGTCCAATTCATAAAACTGATTGAATTCGGAATAGACAACCTCTCGATTGTCGTTGAGGAAAATCATCGCCCCGACACCTAGATTGTCGAGCGTTTCTTCTCCCATATTGTTTTCAATAAACGATTCATTTTTGTTTTGAACGAAATCGTAGGCGTTTGTCCAGACCGACCAATCGACAAGGATGCGCTCGAGCATGCTTCGATGATTGGCGAATACTTCTGTCACGCTCTCGATTTGATCGTGGGTCATCGCCTTGTCCTGTTCAATGCTCTTTTCTACGAAATACGGTTTGATGACAAACAGAATGACGCCAATGAAAAGTACGATGTTAATAGCAATCGCAATGAATAGTTTTGTTTGAACACGCAGGCCGACCACCCTCTTTCCCTAAGCTACTTTATTATTGTAGAACAGGATATCGGGATTCCCTTTTTTTCGCATGAAAAAAAGGATGGGTTGACCCATCCTTCAAATAATCTGTGTGAACGCCCGTGAACCGATATCTGTCCGGTAGAACGTATCCGGTAAATCGAGTTGTGCGATGGCTTCATAAACTGCTGTCTTCGCTTCAAGTAGCGTCGATTTCGTCGCGGTGACAACGAGCAAGCGACCACCGCTTCCCACGACTTGACCGTCTTGCTGTGCAGTTCCAGCATGGAAGACGAGAACGTCCTGCGGGAGCGACTCAAAACCAGACAATACTTGACCGGTGACAGGTTGGTCCGGATAACCTTTCGCTGCGATGACGACCCCCATCGTATAACCCTCGACCCATTCAATCGAATATGGCTCTTTGCGGATGACCGTTTGGATCACGTCGAGGAGCGGTGATTTCAAATTCGGCAAAATAACTTCTGTCTCTGGGTCACCGAAGCGAGCATTAAATTCAATCACTTTTGGTCCGCTCGATGTCAAGATCAGTCCGGCGTATAAGAATCCTTCAAACGGAGTCCCTCGTTTGACCATCGTTTGAGCGAGGGGTTCGAGTACCGTCTTCACCGCTTCTTCATACACGTCCTCTGACAAATGCGGCATCGGACTGTAGGCACCCATACCACCTGTGTTCGGTCCCTTGTCACCGTCATAGGCACGTTTATGATCTTGTGACGTAATCATTGGAATGACACGCTCTCCCGAGACGAACGCCATGAGTGAAAATTCTTCCCCATCAAGGAACTCTTCAATGACGACCTGTGACTGTTGTCCGAATTTATCCGTCGTGAAAATATCACGTACCGCAGCTTCTGCCTCTTCCACTGTGAACGCGACCGTGACACCTTTTCCAGCAGCAAGACCGTCGGCTTTAACGACGAGCGGTGCTCCAAGTTTCTGAATATAGGAGAGCGCCGATTCTGCGTCCGTGAACGCTTCGTACGCTGCTGTCGGAATCCCCGCCTCCATCATGACCTCTTTTGCGAACGCTTTACTTCCTTCGAGCAAAGCCGCTGCTTTCGTCGGTCCAAAGATGTTTAGTCCTTTAGCACGGAACGTATCGACGACCCCTGCCATCAAGGAAGACTCTGGTCCGACAATCGTCCATTCGATGTTCGTTTCTTCTGCGAACCGAGCAAGTGCCTCGACGTCTGTCTCATTGATCGATACACATGTCATACCTTCCATGAAGGCGTTACCTGGTGCAACGAAAACGTGATGCCCGTCTTGTTTTAATTTCCATGCGAGCGCATGCTCGCGTCCTCCTCGACCGATGACCATTACGTTCATGACGCGAACCCCTCTCAGTGTTTGAAATGTCTGACCGATGTGAACACCATTGTAATACCGTGACGGTTTGCCGCTTCAATCGATTCGGCATCGCGGATCGACCCACCTGGTTGGATGATGGCTGTAATGCCTGCCGCTGCTGCCGCTTCGACCGTGTCTGCCATTGGGAAGAACGCGTCACTTCCAAGCGCTGCGCCAGTCGCACGTTCACCTGCTTGTTCGAAAGCGATTTTTGCAGCTCCGACGCGGTTCATCTGTCCCGCTCCGATTCCAATCGTCGTCTCATCTTTCGCTACGACAATGGCGTTTGATTTCACGTGTTTGACGACGCGCCATGCGAGTTTCAAATCTTCCCATTCGGATGCTGTCGGGCGACGGTCCGTCACGATTTGGCAAGCTGCATCATCGAGTGTCATGTCGTCCCCATCTTGTACGAGTAATCCTCCAGCGACAGCTGTTAAGCGCATCCCTGTCATTTGACCCATATCCAACGTTAATAGACGAAGATTCTTTTTCTCTTTCAATCGTTCAAGTGCTGCTTCACTAAAGGATGGAGCAATGATGATCTCTAAAAAGATGTTACGAAGGGCATCTGCCGTTTCTACATCGACTTCGCGGTTCAAGGCAACGATCCCACCAAAAATAGAGACCGGGTCAGCCGCATGTGCACGCTCGAACGCCTGAGAAATCGTCCGTCCTACTGCGACACCACATGGGTTCATATGTTTGACGACGACAGCAGCCGGTTCGTTCAATTCGCTGAGTGCTTCAAGCGCCGCGTTCGTATCCTGAATGTTGTTATACGAAAGCTCTTTCCCGTGAAGTTGTGTCGCATTCGCAAGTGTCATCCCATCATACAATGGCGTCTTATAGAACGCTGCTTGTTGGTGCGGGTTTTCTCCATAACGAAGGTCTTGAACTTTTTCATACGTGACCGTCAACTGTTCTGGGAAGGTTTCCCCGATTTGACGCCCTAAATAATCGGCAATCAATGCGTCATAAGCAGCCGTATGACGGAACGCTTTCGTTGCGAGACGTTGACGTGTCTCAAATGATGTGCCACCTTTACGTACTTCATCTGCAACAAGTGTATAGTCACTTGGGTCGACGACGACTGTTACGCTCGCATGGTTTTTCGCAGCCGAACGCAACATGCTCGGTCCACCGATATCGATATTTTCAATCGCTTCTTCATACGTCGTATTTTCTTTTGCGATTGTCTCTTTAAACGGATAAAGATTGACGACCACGTAATCGATTGGTTCGATATCATGGTCTTTCATTTGAGCGACATGTGTATCGAGGTCGCGACGTCCGAGTAATCCGCCGTGAACGAGTGGGTGTAACGTCTTGACACGACCATCTAACATTTCTGGGAACGATGTCACCTCAGAGATGTTTTTGACCGGTAAACCGGCTTGTTGCAGTGCCGCCTCGGTCCCTCCTGTCGAGATGAGTTCGATGCCCGCCTCATGTAAGACAGTTGCTAGTTCCACAATTCCTGTTTTATCAGAAACACTTAATAATGCTCTCACTTGAAAACCTCCTGTTGATTCAACACTTGTTGTAATACGCGCGGATACAGTTGATGTTCAATCGCTTGAATGCGTCGTGTCGCTTCCGTGCGGTCGCATCCTTCAATCTCGACTGACGCTTGTGCGATGATCGGACCCGTGTCCATCCCCGCATCCACATAATGAACTGTCACGCCACTCGTCGACACGTTCGCGTCAAGCGCCTGACCAATCGCGTCTTTCCCCGGAAAGGCGGGCAAGAGCGAAGGATGAATGTTTATGATTCGGTTCGGATATGCGGATAGTAACACATTTCCAATCAAGCGCATATACCCTGCTAACACAATATAGTCCACTCGAAGCGAATCGAGAAGGACGAGGATTTCTTCCTCGAACTCCTCTTTAGACGCATACGTTTTCGGTGTGAAGGAAAAACTCGGAATTCCGTGACGCTCCGCACGGTCGAGAACCGTCGCTTCTGGTTTGTCCGTGACGAGTAGCACGCATTCGGCTGACAATTGCCTATCGGCAATCGCCTGCCAAATGGCTTCAGCGTTACTCCCTGACCCTGATGCAAAGATGGCAAATCGTTTCATTGGTCCACTCCTGAGATTCGGATTCCTGGACGACTCTCGACTTTCCCGATTCGATGCGCTGTTTCACCGACACGTTCGAGCGCCGCTTCGACCAGTTCCACATCTTCAGGACGTACCGTAATCATATAACCAATGCCCATGTTGAAGACGTTGAACATTTCCTGTTTCGAGATGTTTCCGACTTGTTCGAGCCAGTCGAAGACAGGAAGGCTTGGCCAACTCGATGCATCGAACGTGATCCCGAGTCCTTCCGGTAACATACGAGGGACATTCTCATAGAAGCCACCACCTGTGATGTGTGCCATTCCTTGTACTTTACCTGTCGAAATCGCCGCTTTCGCCGCTTCAGCGTAAATGCGTGTTGGAAGAAGCAACGCGTTCCCAAGTGTCGTATCAAGCATCGCAATTTCATCCGTATAGTGAAGACCTTGCGCTTCGACGATATGACGTACAAGAGAAAAACCGTTTGAATGAACCCCTGAAGAAGCAAGCCCTAGAACGACATCTCCATCCTGAATCGTTGAACCATCGAGTAAGTGCTCTTTCTCAACGACCCCGACCGCAAACCCGGCAATGTCATACTCTCCATCCGGGTACATTCCAGGCATCTCAGCCGTCTCTCCTCCGACGAGGGCACAACCGGCTTGGACACATCCTTCAGCGACCCCGGCAACGATGCGCTCAAGTTTAGCCGGTTCTGCTTTTCCTGTCGCAATATAGTCGAGGAAATAGAGCGGTTCTGCTCCATGAACGAGGCAATCGTTGACGCACATCGCGACGCAATCAATTCCAATCGTGTCATGTTGGTCGAGCGCGAAAGCCAACTTCAGTTTCGTCCCGACCCCATCCGTCCCACTCACGAGAATGGGATGTTTCATGTTCATCGAGCCGAGATCAATCATCGCCCCGAAACTACCGAGCCCTGTCATTACTTCTGGACGCATCGTCCGGGCAACATGACGTTTCATACGGGATACGGCCTCGTACCCTGCTTCTAAATTCACACCCGCTTGTTCATATCGAACGCTCATCGGTTTTCCCCCTTAAGCCTTTGTCTCTGTCACGAGTTCTGCAAGTTCAGTCGGATAAAGTCCCGTGAAGCATGCAGCACACTGCCCGCGTAACGCTCCTTCGAACGGACGATCGATGGCTTCGACCGTTCCATCCAATGTGAGAAACGCTAGTGAATCGGCACCAATCTCTTCTCTGATTTCTTCAACGGATTTGGTTGCCGCAATTAACTCTTCCTTCGTTGATGTATCGATTCCGTAATAGCATGGATGCTTGATTGGCGGTGACGTGATGCGCACATGCACTTCCGTCGCGCCTGCCTCTCGAAGCAAAGTGACGATTCTGCGGCTCGTCGTTCCTCGGACGATGGAATCATCGACCATAATGACCCGCTTCCCATTCACGACACCGCGTAACGCCGACAGTTTCATCTTCACGCCGCGCTCTCGTAATTCCTGAGAAGGTTGAATGAATGTCCGTCCGACATAACGGTTCTTAATAAGTCCCATCTCGTATGGGATTCCACTCGCTTCGGCATAACCGATTGCCGCGGAAATACTCGAGTCCGGCACACCCGTCACGACATCCGCTTCGACCGGCGCTTCTTCGAACATCTTTTTCCCCATGGCTTTACGCGCCGTATGCACGTTGATGCCGTCGATGATCGAGTCCGGACGTGAGAAGTAAATGTATTCCATCGAACACATCGCACGAACTGCCGCTTCACTGAAGCGTTCAGATGTGATGCCTTCATTCGTAATCATGAGTAACTCGCCTGGTTCAACATCTCGGACGTACGTCGCTCCAACGACGTCAAACGCACATGTCTCTGATGCGAAAACGTACGCACCGTCTTCCGTCTGCCCGAGTGACAAAGGACGTAACCCATGAACGTCGACTCCGACGTATAGGGCATCTTCTGTCAAAAATAAGAAGGCGAATGCTCCAACGAGACGAGCCAAGCTATCTGCAATGCGTTCTTTCAATGAATTACCGCGACTCCGCTTAATGAGATGGGCCACGACTTCCGTGTCGGACGTCGTCTGGAAGATCGCACCTTCCGCTTCGAGCATATGTTTCAACTCAGTCGCATTCACAAGGTTTCCGTTATGCGCCATCGCCAAATCACCTGTCAACGACTTGAAATGGAGCGGTTGAACGTTCTCGAGCGTGTTGCCGCCCGCTGTCGAGTAGCGTACGTGACCAATCGCATGATTCCCGGTGAGTGCGTCGAGAGACGTTTCGTCAAATACTTCGGTGACGAGTCCGAGTCCACGTTTCGCGTGGAGACGCTCTCCGTCTGCCGTTACGATTCCCGTTCCTTCTTGGCCACGGTGCTGCAAACTGTGAAGTCCGTAGTAGGCAAGGTGTGACGCTTCGATGTGACCGAACACACCGAAGACGCCACATTCCTCGTTCATGCCTCGGATGTCATATAACATGGAATAGCTCCTTCCCATACACGTTCCAACTCTTGCACATCCATTTCAATCAAGCGGTCGCTCGCGCGAACGACAACGGTTGCCGCTTCTGTGACCGTTCCGATTGCCGTTCCGTTCGTCATGCTCGCGAATGCCTCGGCTTTCGTTTTCTCGACTGTCACGAGGAAGCGTGACTGGGATTCACTAAATAACGCAGTGACGAGATCTGTATCGATTGTGACGTCGACACCTAGCCCTGTTCCGAAAACGAGTTCTGGTAACGCTGCCGCAAGACCACCTTCTGACACATCGTGTGCCGCCGTGACAAGACCTTCACGAATCGCTTGAAGTAATGCTTTCTGCGTCTGACGTTCTTCCTGAAGGTCGAGTGTCGGCGCATGTCCGCTCACTTTTCCATCCTGCAACATTTGAAGGGCACTCCCCCCAAATTCTGCTTTTGTCTCTCCGAGTAAGAAGACGACGTCTCCGGCTTGTTTCGCAAACGATGTCGTAATGTGCTCTGGCTTCTCAATGAGACCGACCATTCCAACGACCGGTGTCGGATAAATGGCTTGTCCGTTCGATTCGTTGTACAACGATACGTTTCCACCAATCACAGGTGTATCGAGCGTCCGGCACGCTTCTGCCATTCCTTCAACGGCTTGGTCGAGCTGCCAGAACCCTTCCGGTTTATCCGGGCTTCCGAAGTTGAGACAGTCCGTCAAAGCAAGAGGCTCTGCACCACTTGCGACGATGTTACGTGCCGCTTCAGCGACAGCGATTGCCCCACCGACACGCGGGTCGAGATAGACGTATTTCGCGTTACAGTCGGTCGTCATCGCGAGCGACTTCTCCGTCTCACGAATGCGGATGACTGCGGCATCACTGCCCGGTGCGACGACTGTCGATGTTTGAACCATATGGTCGTATTGCTCATACACCCAACGTTTCGAAGCGATACTTGGCATCGCAAGAACGTCTTTCCATGTCGCCATCACATCTTCGACGATTGGTGTAACAGGACTCATAGCTTGGAAAGCTTCGTAGTAGGCTGGTACTTTTGAAGGTTTATGATAGACAGGAGCGTCTTCGGCGAGCGCATCGACCGGTACTTCGGCTGCAACTTCTCCTTGGTGAACGAGGCGAAGCACTTTCTCATCGATGACCTCGCCGACTTTGATCGCGTGAAGTCCCCACTTCGTCACGATCGCTTCAATCTCGTCTTCATGTCCGGCTTTGACAACGAGAAGCATCCGTTCTTGTGATTCCGATAGCATCATCTCGTAAGGCGTCATGCCTGTCTCACGTTGCGGGACGAGGTCTAAGTTCATCTCGATCCCCATGCCGGCTTTTGAGGCCATCTCCGCTGAAGAAGATGTCAATCCAGCTGCCCCCATGTCTTGAATCCCGACGAGCGCCGGGTGTTTGATGACTTCAAGACACGCTTCAATCAATAACTTCTCCATGAACGGGTCTCCGACTTGTACGGCTGGGCGTTTCTCGTCCGCGTCTTCCCCGAGTTCTTCAGAGGCGAATGTGGCACCATGGATTCCGTCGCGTCCTGTCGTCGCTCCGACATACATGACCGAGTTCCCGACACCTTCTGCGATTCCTTTTTGAATATCTTCATGACGGATGAAACCAACGCACATCGCGTTGACGAGTGGGTTCCCTGAGTAGGCCGGGTCAAATGCGACTTCGCCACCTACAGTCGGGATGCCGACGCAGTTTCCGTAACCGGCAATGCCTGACACGACATGACCGAATAAATGTTTCACACGTGATTCGTTCAAATCTCCGAAACGGAGTGAGTTCAATAATGCAATCGGACGGGCACCCATCGAGAAGATGTCACGGATGATTCCGCCCACCCCAGTCGCCGCCCCTTGATAAGGTTCAATCGCTGACGGGTGGTTATGACTCTCGATTTTAAAGGCGACAGCTTGACCGTCTCCGATATCGACGATTCCTGCCCCTTCTCCTGGTCCTTGTAAGACGTGCTTTCCGGTTGTAGGAAACTTCCGGAGCACAGGTTTCGAGTTTTTGTACGAACAGTGTTCAGACCACATGACCGAGAAGAGACCGATTTCTGTATAGTTTGGCTCCCGGCCAAGCAGTGAGACGACGAGTGCGTATTCGTCGTCCGATAATCCCATCGTGGCATAAATCTTTTCATCGCGGATTTGCGTAGCTGTCGGTTCAGTTGTAAGTAACATGTCGTGCCCCCCATTTTACAATTGACGTGAATAACCGTTTACCGTCTTCCCCACCGAGCAATGCTTCGACCGCACGCTCTGGGTGTGGCATCATGCCGAGTACGTTTCCTGCTTCGTTCGTGATGCCGGCGATATTTTCGACCGATCCGTTCGGGTTCTCTTTATAGGTGAACGCAATCTGACCATTTGCCTTCAATGTCTCGAGTGTCGCCTCGTCACAGTAGTAGTTGCCCTCACCGTGTGCGATTGGCACGCGAATCGTTTCCTGTGCCGCATAGTCACTTGTGAACATCGTCTCGTTATTTTCAACGACAAGTTCGACAGTCTTACACATGAATTTCAAATCACGATTTCGCATCAACACGCCTGGGAGGAGTCCCGCTTCGACAAGTACTTGGAATCCGTTACATACCCCAAGCACCGGACGTCCTTCTTCTGCGAAACGTTTTACCTCCGCCATAATCGGTGAAAATTGGGCGATTGACCCGCAACGCAAGTAATCTCCATATGAGAAGCCACCTGGTAAGAGCACCCCATCGAACCCTTCAAGTGAGGTTTCTGTATGGAACACGTATTCCGCTTCTTCCCCGAGCACGTCTTTTACCGCGTGATACATGTCGAGGTCACAGTTTGATCCTGGAAAGACGATGACCGCGAACTTCATGCAAGTACCCCCATCTCGATTTCATAATTCTCAATGACCGTGTTGACGAGTAGTTTCTCACACATCTCTTTGACCATGTCTTCTGTCGTTTCGTCAGCGACCTGAAGCTCGATGACTTTCCCGATGCGTACCGATTCAATTCCAGCGAATCCAAGATGCTCGAGTCCGCCTTTCACAGCTACTCCTTGTGGGTCGAGTACACTTTCACGTAATGTCACATACACGTTTACTTTTTTCATTGTCCATTTCCCCCTATGCGTGTTAGCAATTGTCCATACGTCTCAGTCAAAGAACCTAAATCGCGACGGAATACGTCCTTATCAAGCTTTTGTTTCGTCTCTTTGTCCCACAGTCGGCACGTGTCTGGTGAAATCTCATCCGCTAAGATGATGGTTCCGTCCACTTTCCCGAATTCTAGTTTGAAATCAATCACGTCAATGCCGTGTTGACCGAAGAAATCGAGTAATACGTCATTTACCCAAAGACCAAGTTGTCGCAATGTTTCGACTTCTTTATGTGTAGCGACTTGCAACAAACGGATATGGTCTTCTGTTAGGAGCGGATCCCCAAGAGCATCATCCTTATAGTAGAACTCGACAATCGGTGCAAGGAGCGGTGTCCCTTCTTCCCAACCTAGTCGTTTCGCCAGGCTTCCAGCCGCTACGTTTCGGACTACTACTTCTAATGGAATGATGTCGACACGGCGTACCAACTGTTCTCGCTCTGAGATTTGTTTGATAAAGTGCGTCGGAATCTTGTTGTCATGCATCAATTCGAACAGCTGTGTCGTGATGGCGTTGTTCAGGATCCCCTTCCCATCAATCGACTCTTTCTTCTCTCCATTGAATGCTGTCGCATCGTCTTTATAATATACGCGAAGCACACCCGCTTCTTCTGTCTCAAATAACGCTTTCGCCTTGCCTTCATAAATTGCTTTCATCTGAACCGTCCCCCTTAAAAGTGAGAGGGGCATATCGCCCCTCAACGATTACAAACCACAGCGTTCAAAAATTGTATCGACACGGCGTACGTGATAACGCGGATCGAACAATTCATCGAGCTCTTCACTCTTAAAGAGTGCGCCCATTTCTTTGTCTTCTTCAATCAATGTTCGGAACATCGTCTCTTCTTCCCACGCTTGCATCGCCTTCGGTTGAACCGCGTCATATGCGGCTTCACGCGACCAGCCTTTCTCGATGAGGCCGAGTAGAATACGTTGCGAGAAGATAATCCCAAACGTACGATCCATGTTGCGACGCATGTTATCTGGGAAGACCGTCAAGTTCTTCACGATATTACCGAAGCGATTCAACATATAGTTAAGAAGAATCGTCGCATCCGGAATAATGATGCGTTCTGCTGACGAGTGCGAGATGTCACGCTCATGCCAAAGCGGAACATTTTCATAAGCCGTCATCATATGACCGCGAATGACACGCGCAAGACCTGTCATGTTTTCAGAACCGATCGGGTTTCGTTTATGTGGCATAGCCGACGATCCTTTTTGTCCTTTTGCGAAGAACTCTTCCACTTCACGTGTCTCTGTCTTTTGAAGACCACGAATCTCGGTAGCCATCTTTTCAATCGATGTCGCAATCAATGCGAGTGTCGACATGTACTCGGCATGGCGGTCCCGTTGGAGCGTCTGTGTCGAGATCGGTGCAGCTTGGATACCGAGCTTGTCACACACATATGATTCGATGAACGGATCGATATTCGCAAACGTTCCGACGGCTCCGCTCATTTTCCCAAACTCAATCGTTTCGCGTGCTGCCATGAAGCGTTTCTTGTTTCGCTTCATTTCTTCATACCAGAGGGCGAGCTTCAAACCGAACGTTGTCGGCTCTGCGTGGACACCGTGTGTCCGTCCCATCATGATGTCATATTTATGTGCTTTCGCTTTTTCTGCAAGAATGCCGATGAAGCGATCTAAATCGGCTTCTAAGATGTCATTTGCTTGCTTGATTAAGTACGAGAGTGCCGTATCGACGACATCCGTCGACGTCAATCCGTAGTGTACCCACTTTTTCTCTTCTCCGAGTGTCTCAGAAACGGCACGGGTGAAGGCAATCACATCGTGACGCGTCTCTTGTTCAATTTCTAAAATACGATCAACATCAAACGATGCTTTGTCCCAAAGGACTTGTACATCTTCTTTCGGGATAATTCCAAGTTCACTCCAAGCCTCACACGCGTAAAGCTCAACTTTTAACCAAGCCTCGAACTTGTTTTGATCGGTCCAAATGTTCGCCATCTCTGGGCGGGTATAGCGTGAAATCATAAAACGGTCTCCTTCCAAATTGCCAGTTGTTCGATGGTATGAAGCGCATCCTCGACCGTGTCACCGAGAACATTTAAGTGTCCCATCTTGCGACCTGTCTTCGCTTCATCTTTTCCATACAGATGTAGTTTAACATTCGATGGCAATGCTTTGACATTGAGTCGTTGCATATGTTCACCGAGAAGATTGACCATGACGACCGGAGTGGTCAGTGTCGTTCGTCCGAGACGCATCCCCGTCACGGCTCGAATGTGTTGTTCAAATTGTGAGGTCTCACATGCATCAATCGTGTAATGTCCAGAATTATGTGGACGTGGTGCGAGTTCGTTTACGTAAAGGCGACCATCTGGCATGACAAACAACTCGACAGCGAGTGTTCCCATCAACCCGATGTGGTCTGCGAGTTGAAGTGCGAGATGTCTCGCATCTTCTTGAATCTCATCAGCCACACGAGCTGGTACGATGGATAGATGTAGAATGTTGTTATGATGAATATTTTCACTGATTGGGAACGTCGACGTTTCTTCTTCTCCACGTGTCACGATGACCGAGATCTCTTTTCCAAACGGCAACCAAGCTTCAGCGACATATTCTTGTTCCGTGAACTGTTCAATGAATGCCTGAACATCCTGTTCCGTCCGAATGACTGTCTGCCCTTTTCCGTCATAACCGAAGCGACACGTTTTGACGACAAATGGCAACCCAAGCTTTTCTTTCGCCTCCCGAACATCTCGAACGGTACGGACTGAAACATAAGGTGCGACTCGTAGTCCCGCAGATTCAATCATTTGTTTTTCTAAGATGCGATGTTGCGTCGCTTTCAATACATCCATTCCTTGTGGACATTTTTCTTCAATCGCAGCAATCATCTCTGTGTCGATATTCTCAAATTCGTATGTCACGATGTCAGAACGGTCGGCGAGTTTCTTTGCGGCGTCGACATCATCAAATGAGGCAACAATGGAATCTGCCACTTGAGCAGTCGGTGCATGTGGGTTTGGATCGAGACAAAGTGTCGTATACCCCATTGCACTCGCACTAAGAGACATCATCCGTCCAAGTTGTCCTCCACCTAAAATTCCGATTCTCATCAGACCAACTCCTCCGTTCCTCGCATCGCCATCTCTTGTTTTTTCTCCCGAAATGCATCAAGTCGATTTGTAATGTCTGTGGAGTGAATGCTAAGAATTTGAGCAGCAAGTAATCCTGCATTTGTCGCTCCCGCTTTACCAATCGCAACAGTTGCTACTGGAACTCCTGCAGGCATCTGAACAATCGAGAGTAGCGAATCCATTCCATTGAGAGCTTTAGACTGAACTGGGACACCGATGACAGGAAGTGTCGTTTTCGCAGCTACCATTCCAGGGAGGTGGGCTGCTCCACCAGCACCCGCAATGATTACTTGAATGCCTCTGCCTCGTGCCTCTTCAGCATATTCGAACATAAGGTCTGGTGTACGGTGAGCTGATACGACTTGTTTTTCATATGGAATCTGTAACTCATCTAACATGTCACATGTATGTTTCATCGTCTCCCAGTCAGATGAACTACCCATGATTACTCCAACTACTACGTTCATTCCAAATGTCCCCCTTACAAAAAGAAATCCCTAAACCGAGCAATCAGTTTAGGGTATAGGCATGACAAATACACGTCAGCTACACCCCATAGTCTGATCAGAATCGGTGATCAGGTAGAAACTTGCAAGCCATTTCCTTGCGATTATATGGAGCACTATTTATTTTTCCTATCTCACACGCCTATCGTACCTTGTTCTTTGAAAACATGTCAATAAACTGCGAACATTTTAATTGTCTGAATATTTATCGTTCGCTTTTTGGATATAAGAAGAATCTTCTCTATATATCCTGTATTCTATTATAAAAGGGGGAGTTAGATGAATTATATATCAAGTCTTCGGGAAGTGATTGGCAACCGTCCGATCATCAGCGTTGGAGCGACCATTTTGGTCATCAACCAAAAACAAGAGGTACTGATGCAATTCCGATCGGATACACTTGACTGGGGTTTACCAGGAGGATCGATGGAGCTCGGAGAAACGTTGGAAGAAGTCGCTGCACGAGAATTAAAAGAAGAAACTGGACTTTTCGCTAAGCAATTTGAATTCATTCAAGTCTTTTCCGGTCCGGATGGTTACTTTAAATATCCGAACGGCGATGAAACATACGGTGTCATCCATTTATATCAGGCAAAAGGAGTACATGGAGAGCTTCTGATGGAAGACGGTGAAAGCCTGGCTCTTGAATACTTTAGTAAAGAGAATCTTCCTAAAAAGATAGAGAAACGCGCTCAAACTTTATTGGATGCGCTTGGAGACCGATGCTTTGAACGCAAGCATTCATTTTAAGATATAAAAAAGCCGTCACACTATCTGTGTGACGGCTTGGCATTAGGATTCTTTAGAGACGCATTCAAATAAAATCGATTGATGGGAATGGACAGGTTCATCTTTGGCTCCCGTTTGCTCAAAGACGGGCTTTTCAATGCGGCGTATAGGACGATAACCCATTTCATTGATTCGATCTAAACATTCGCTGACCGTTTCATTTGGTTCGACATATACTTTGATCTTCTTAGCCATTTCTTACGTCCTCTCTTCCACTAGACTAAATCGATGATAAGAAAAAACGGCGGCCCTTGAGCGAATGCTCCAGAACCACCGTTTGCCTGGCAACGTCCTATCCTCACAGGGGGAGATCCCCCAACTACTTTCGGCGCTGAGACGCTTAACTTCCGTGTTCGGCATGGGAACGGGTGTGGCCGTCTCGCTATCGCCACCAGA
>NZ_JAIVAC010000004.1 GCF_020171655.1 Exiguobacterium aestuarii
TCTGGTGGCGATAGCGAGACGGCCACACCCGTTCCCATGCCGAACACGGAAGTTAAGCGTCTCAGCGCCGAAAGTAGTTGGGGGATCTCCCCCTGTGAGGATAGGACGTTGCCAGGCAACAACAGAGAGGACGACCGAGCATACGCTCGGTCGTTTTTTTTTGTTTCATTGAAACTTTATCTCTTCTTTCCTCGTAGTGAATATGAGAAAGAGGGGATTTTTTTATGAACAATATGTCTCCTTACAGTGATTCATCGGGGAAACAAAACGAGAGGGGAAGCATAATGAAAGATCTTCAGCAAATCCAATTAGACTTACAACAACGTATCGCCGAGCGTGATCGACTTGTCCGCAAACAAAAGACACTTGAAAAACAGCTAAAGGAACATGAAGTGATACGGAAAGAATTGTTGAATACATTTACGAAAGAACAGCGCGATGTTTACGATCTTGAAAGTTTTTCGCTCGTCAATACGTGGCGTAAATTACGAGGCACATTTGATGAGCAACGCATAAAGGAAGTAGAAGAAGCTGCTCGTGCTGAACTGAAATTGCGCGAACACGAGAAGATGATTGATGAACTGACGCTCGAGCATCGAGATTTACAAGAACAGCTCGAGAGATATGAAAGCATCGATACGGAGTGGGAGACCTTCTTAGAAACAAAAGAGGCACACCTAACAAAAGATCCAGCTATTCGCCGAGACCTACATGATCTCACCAATCAACAAGCTCAGACGAATGAACTTATCATCGAATATCGAGAAGCCATTGTTGCGGGTAAGGCAGCACGAGCAACGATTACGAAGACGCTAAAGCATTTAGACAGTGCCAAAGGTTGGTCGACGTATGACACGTTCTTCGGAGGAGGGTTGTTTGCGACGGCAATGAAACATGATGCGTTAGATGCATCCGAGCAGACGATGCATGAACTTCAATCGGCATTGGAACGTTTCTCCCGTGAATTGGCAGACGTCCAAGAAATTGTACAGGAATTACATGTCGATCGAGGTTCACTGATTCAGTTCGCAGATTACTTTTTGGATGATATTTTTTCAGAATGGACGATGCATGGAAGAATCAATGATTCATTAAATCAAGTGAAAGGACTGGATAAGGAAATCAGTCAGTTGATTACGCATATGACGACAAAAATGGAACAGTTGGGAGAAAGACTCGAAGAGGTTGGTGAAAAAAGAAGACAGCTCATCCTCACGCGATGAGCTGCTTATTTACTCCGGTCGTTTTAACCAGTGGCGAAGTCCTTTCCCTGCATGAGGTCCTGCCTCGTAACGAGGAATGACGTGCAGATGGGCATGAGGCACGGTTTGGTTTGATGCAGTGCCGACGTTCCAACCCAGTGTGTATCCGTCAGGTTGAAATGATTGATTAAGGTATTCCTTGGCCTGATGAAGTAATTCATATGTATGTTGCCACTCTAAAGGCGTTAGTCGAATGTCGTTGCGCGGTGTGCTTTCGGGACAATCACGCCCGAGCCGACGAGGATGTCTTGCTCGTGGTCATGCATGAGAAAGTAACAAGAGTCATTCTCGGCAATAATGGTTTGATGTGGATCGAGTGTCGGGTGACAAAATGGACAAGTGGACATGAGATAGATACACTTCCTTTCAATACTAAGTGTACCAAAGGGGGAGAATCATGGAACGACTCATCGATGAAATCGTGCAAAATGTGCAAACAGGACAACGAACGCTGATTGGTATCTCTGGACATGGGGCAGCAGGAAAATCGACATTGGCCGAAAGATTACGGGAACGACTCGGTGATATAAACCTGCTTCACACAGATCCATACATCATCGATTCACAGTTACGGAAACAAACGATACTCACCTATGAACAGAATGGAAAAACCCATCATTATAAGATGACGGCTTGTCATCCAGCTGCGCATCATCTGCTTTCACTCGAGCGTGATGTTCGTATGATTCGAGAGGGAATCGGCTTTTACACAATCGATGTCTCATATTTAGAACGTACGTGGATTGACCCGAAAAAAATGATTACGATTATTGAGGGCATGAGTGTCGCATTTCTAGATCTCTCCTCTTTTGACCAGTCGATTTATCTTTATACGGACGGAGAAACAGAATTTAGACGCAGAGCGAATCGTGATATCCAGGAACGGGGAATGGAAATGGATTACTTACGCGCCTCGCATGACGAAAGACGTATTCAATATGACGTGTTCATGCATCCGTATCGCCATCACTTCCAAACCATCGTCAATACGAGTAAGGATGAAATTCAAATTGAAAAAACCGCTCACGAGGAGCGGTGACTGCGTAGCGTATCTTGAATACCGAGACCGAGCTGTTCTTGCTCACGTTCGAGTTGTTCCCATGTGAGGGAACGATGACGCAATTCGACGTCGGTCGCCATCGACTCGAGCGTGCGCTGAGTCTCGATGTTGTCGAGCCAGTAGTAGAGGTCGATTCCATCTTCATGCAGACGCCAAAATGATTTGACGACCTCAAACTCATCGGCCCACTCACCGACCGGTTTGAACCCATACTTTTCGACGAACGGATAAGGACGCTCTTCTCCGAGCGGGTCAATCACGTTCCGAACAAACATCGGTTCAAGTCCAGCATGAGCCGTTGCGTCGAGCAATCGTTTCAGCTCAGGCATCGGTTCGATTTCAATGTGTTCAATCACGTCAAACCAGACACGTTTCATGTCCTTGTCCCATAACGTCGCCTCTACGCTGTATGGGGCTCCAGCAGACGAAGGGGCATACATCGTCAATTCGAATGAGAACGGAACGTCTTCCTTCGCACCAGGTTCTAGTACGACAGTGAGTGGAATCGGGATTTCTTGAATGTCGGCTTCTCGATTGAATTCATTTCCTTCCATGGTGATGTCTTTAAATGTCGTCAAAAAGTTGAGTGTCAGTTCTTGTAACCGGACGACAGTCGTCGTCGGGTTGGATACGTGCAGGGTCCCGGTCACTACCTGCTTCGGAATGAGTGCTGCCGGGTCAAACGTGATGTCGGCTTCGATCTCCGAAAAGAACCATTTCTTGAATCGGTTTCCCCATTTGGACATGGCGGTCGCGCCCCTTTTCTCTAAATTCTATGCTGTTATACCTGTTCCCGATTCCATTTTTCAAAAAACATTGAGAAAAAGGTTGCTTTTTATAACTGTCTCACTTATTATAGAGGATGTCGAAACAATTCAAACCATCGCGGGGTGGAGCAGTCTGGTAGCTCGTCGGGCTCATAACCCGAAGGTCGTCGGTTCAAATCCGGCCCCCGCAACCAATTTTTATTTAATTTCATATGTCGTCGCGGGGTGGAGCAGTCTGGTAGCTCGTCGGGCTCATAACCCGAAGGTCGTTGGTTCAAATCCAGCCCCCGCAACCAATTTTTAAATGAGATAGCGAAACGATAGCGTTTCGTGTTTTTTTTTGCTTAAAATGAAGTGTACAATGAGTACGTATGAGAAGTGATAAAAGGAGAACCATTCATGTATACATTGATTACGCATTCTGCGGCGGAGACGCAGGCAGTGGCAGAACGTTTGGCCACGCTCGTCGAAGCAGGAACGGTCATCACGTTAAACGGTGACCTTGGTGCCGGAAAGACGACGTTCACACAAGGGTTCGCAAAAGGACTCGGTGTCACACGGAACGTCAACAGTCCGACCTTCACCATTATGAAACAATACAAAGGGCGCTTACCGCTCTATCATATGGATGTCTATCGACTCGAGGATACGGGGGATGACATCGGTCTTGAGGAATATATCAACGGTGACGGTGTCGCCATCGTAGAGTGGTCGAACTTGATCGAGTCTTCTCTTCCGGAAGAACGCTTGGCGATTACGATTGAACGAGTCAGTGATGAAGAACGGAAATTGACACTCGCTCCAACGGGTGAGCGTTACGTTCAAATCGCCAAGGAGGTGCTCGCATGAAGCAATTGATGATTGATACGGCGACGACACGTTTATCTGTCGCATTAAGTGAGGCTGGAGAAATTCAAGCCGAAGCGACGGTCATGGTCTCGAAAAACCATGCGGTCACACTCATGCCGATGATTGAACAACTCATGGCAGCTGTGAAATGGACTCCGAATATGCTCGAACGCATCGTTGTTACGACAGGTCCTGGGTCGTACACAGGGATTCGGATTGGAGTGACGACGGCGAAGACACTTGCTTATACGTTGAACATTCCACTAATCGGCGTGTCTGCCCTTCAACTCATGGCAGCAGCCCCGAATACGGACTTGCCTGTCGTCTCGTTGATTGACGCGCGACGCGGTAACGCTTATATCGGATATTATCAACAGAACAAGGCACTGACGCACGACCAACACGCGTCTGTCGCCGACTGGCTACGACTGAATATCCAAGGACGTTTCCTCGTCGTTGGAGATGTCGAACCGTTCCGTGACGTGTTGAGTGAATATGAGTATGTCGAAGCGCCGGCTGCACATCGTTACGGCCGCGCGAGTGATTTGGTCGTCTTTAGCGATGAGACGAGTGATGTCCATGCGTTTGAGCCAGAGTATTTGCGACTCGCTGAAGCGGAAGCGAAATGGTTAGAGGGTCAAAACAATGGCTGACGTTAAAATTCGTCGAATGACGTGGCTCGATGTCGAAGAAGTGACGAAAGTCGAAGAAGCGTCGTTCTCCATTCCTTGGACAAAAGAGGCGTTCATGAACGAGATGCTTCGAAATGAACAGGCTATTTATTTTGTCGCGGTCCATGACAAACGGGTCGTCGGTTTTGTCGGAGTATGGACAATCGTCGACGAAGGACATATCACGAACATTGCCGTCTTACCTGAATTTCGTGGGCAAGGGATCGGTAATCAACTGTTAGCGGAACTTGTCGCGTTTGCCAAGTCAAAGGGGCTTGTCGGATTGACGTTAGAAGTCCGCGTGTCGAACGTTGGGGCGCAAAAACTGTATGAACAGTTTGGGTTTATGCAAGCCGGACGAAGAAGACGCTATTATCAGGATAATAATGAAGACGCCTATATTTATTGGGCGAAGTTAGGAAGTGACTCAGAATGAACACATCACTGATTCTCTCAATCGAGTCGAGCTGTGACGAGACGTCTGTTGCGCTCGTCAAAGACGGGAAGACGCTATTGTCGAACGTCGTTTCTTCTCAAATTGAGAGCCATAAACGATTTGGTGGCGTCGTCCCTGAAGTGGCGTCTCGTCATCACGTGGAGCGCATCACGTATGTCATTGACGATGCGTTGAGCGAAGCAGGCGTGACGATGGAAGACGTCGATGCGGTCGCGGTCACACAAGGACCGGGTCTCGTCGGTGCCCTTCTCGTCGGCATCAGTGCGGCCAAAGCATTGTCGTTCGCCCATCAAAAACCGCTCATCGGCGTCCATCATATCGCGGGACACATTTACGCGAACGAACTCGTCGAAGAGATGGAGTTCCCACTCGTCTGTCTCGTTGTCTCAGGTGGACATACAGAGCTCGTCTATATGCCAGAACACGGTGTCTTTGAAGTCATTGGTGAGACACGTGATGACGCGGCGGGTGAAGCGTATGATAAAGTCGCACGCACACTCAGCCTCCCATATCCGGGTGGTCCGGCAATTGACCGTTTAGCAGCTATTGGAGAAGATACGTACAACTTCCCACGTGTTCGCCTTGAACCGGGTAGCTTCGACTTCAGCTTTAGTGGCTTGAAGTCATCGGTCATCAACGCCGTACACAATGCGGAGCAACGTGGGGAGACGGTCATCCCGGAAAACTTGGCAGCGAGTTTTCAAGCAAGTGTCGTCGAAGTGCTCGTTGAGAAAGCGATTCGCGCTGTGAAAGAAAAAGGAGCGAAACAATTACTCGTTGCCGGTGGTGTTGCGGCAAACCGTGGACTCCGCGCTGCGCTTCAAGAAGCGACTGCTGCTGAAGGGATTCAACTTGTCATCCCACCACTCGATCTTTGTGGAGACAATGCCGGCATGATCGGGGTCGCGGCACATCACGCGTATGTGCGCGGGAAGCGCGATACACTAGCGATGAATGCGGTTCCTGGGTTATCCTTAGAAGAGAGCATGACAGTCTAGGGGGAAATAGAGACATGACGAAACGCATCATCATTGGAGGACTCATCGTACTACTCGTCGTCGCGACGTTTTTACAAGTACGAGAAATCATCCGCGCTTACAATATCGCCTATCAAGAGGAAATTGTGCCAGAAGAGACACGAGTGAAGTCGTTGACTGGAGAAGAGTCATTAGAAGGTATCGGTCGTGTGACCGGAGAGAATACGCTCATCGAGTCATTATATGGTTACACGAGTGTCATCGACCAAGAGCCAGAGCGTGTGATCGTCGTTGATCGCAATCTCGGCGTTCAGCCAAAAGCGAGCGATGCTTACTATGAAATTGAGCGGGGTCGCGAGGCAACGAAAGAAGAGGCTGCGAAGTTTGACGCTTTGATCGAGGAACTTGACGAACAGCAACTGTTCGCACAAGTCATCTCGACACACGAGGCGCGCTATGTGACGAATGACGAAAAACCGATGACGTTCTATAAAGTGTTCACACGTGACGTCGATACGAACGAGGCGGTCTTCTTTATCGCTGAGGACGGGACGAAGCTCGATTTCCATACGGTGGGATTCCAACCGTTACGATACTTCTAATAAAAAGAGAGGCCAGCGTATTAAACACGCCGACCTCTTTTTTTCATGCCTTCAAATTGGCAACAATCTTCCCGACGACATGTCGGTTCGAAAGTTCGACCAACTTCTTCGGGATATCCGCAAATGGAATTGTCTCTTGAATCATCGGTTGAATCTCACCCGCTGCAAGCAGTTCGAGCATGTGCGTACCGATGCGGACGATGTTCGCTTCGCTCACACGGTCTTGTTGATGATGAATCGCATTGAGTGCGACCTCATGATAGGAGATGACACGTGTGAACGGTTTGATAACACTCATGTCAGGGGCTCCGGCGATATGGGCGATGTGTCCGTTGTAGGCGATAACTTGGAGGGAAGCGGTCGCCGTCTCCCGACCGACGGGATCGATGACGGCATTGACACCGTGACCACTTGTCAGTTCCATCACCCGTTGTTGCCAGTCTTCCGTATTGTAATCGATTGCCTCGTCGGCTCCGAGCTGTTTGACCCAGTCATGGTTACGCGCTGAAGCGGTCGTGATGACACGTTTTCCGAGATACTTCGCCAGTTGAATGGCAAAGCCACCGACACCACCGGCACCCGCGTGAATGAGGATCGTATCGATTGCATTCATCGGAAGTTTTTCAAAAATGGCTTGGTACGCTGTGAATCCAGCTGTCGGTAAAGCGACTGCATCAGCGAACGAGATCGATTCTGGAATCGGGACGACCATGTGCGCCTTGGCACGTGTGAACTCGGCGAAGCCACCCCATTCATTCCAGTTGCTGTGGTAGAGGACACGGTCACCGATCTGTACATTCGTCACGTCATCCGCAACAGCGGCAATCGTACCCGCGACATCGAGCCCGAGTACGTGAGGATATGACCATTCGGGTTTGCCATTGGTAGCCGTTTTATAGTCGACGGGGTTGAGCCCTGCATATTCTCCCTCAATCAATACCTCACCGGAACGAAGCGTCGGTGTATCTACCTCCTCGATTTGCATCGTCTGCCACGTGTTCGGTTCATGTAGTAATAAAGCTTTCATCAAATAGCCACTCCTTATAAATTTATTTATCGATTGATGATTTAAACGTTATTTGTCTTATGATTTACTCCCTTTTATACTGAAGATAATGAATATAAAAGGAGTTTACACAGATGATTGATTTTGAATGGTATCGCAGTTTTATCCACGTGTACCAGCAACGTTCCGTGTCGGCAGCGGCGCGTGTTCGCTTTTTGACCCAACCGGCTGTCAGCCAACATATCGCCGCACTCGAAGCAGAACTCGAAACGTCCCTCTTCACACGGGCACCACGTCAGATGATTCCGACGGATGCGGGGAAGGAACTATACACGCAAGTGGTCGGCTTGATCGACCGTCTTGAAGAACTATCGCTTGAGATGAAATATGTCTCAGGGGAGCAACCGCGTCCCGTGCTCAAGTTCGGTGGACCGACCGAGTTCGTCACACATGAGATTATACCCGCTTTGCCGCTTGATGCTGCACAGTACATCGCAGATTTCGGGATGACAGCAGATTTAATCAAACGCTTAGCAGACGGGGAGCTCGACTTTGTCATCGCAACGAAGCGGATGGAGGAGCCTGGTATCCAATACGTCCCGATTGCCGACGAATCGTTTTTGTTAGTGGCGCCGAACGATTGGGAAATCCCAACCGATGAGTTAAAAGATTGGATGGATCATCAGCCGTGGATCAGTTACGGACTGGAGCTTCCTATCATCCGTCGATACTATCAGACGCAGTTCGGGGAACGCCCAGACATCCGTCCGGAGATGATCTTACCAAACGTCGACGCGATCCTTGCGGCAATCGAATCGAAGTGCGGGATTAGTATCTTACCGAACTATTTGATTCGACACGCACTCGAGCGAGGAAGCGTTCAAATCGTAGCACCGGAGCGTTTTGCGACGAACGTCATTTATCTCGCGCATCGGACCGAGTCGAAGCATGACCCCGTCATCAACCAAGTCATCCAAGCGCTGCAGGATGCAAAATGAAGTAGGGTCCACGTGGGCCCTACTTTTTATAATGCATTTTTTAGGATTGTCGCTACGTCTTGTTGACGGAGCGGGACATACTGGCCGATCTGTTCAGCGACCATCGCCCGTTCTGCCATCAATTCGAGATGCGTGGCGTCAATTTCATAATCACTGAGACGTGATGGTGCACCGATCGATGTCCAAAAGTCTTGTAACGCCTGAACCGTCTCTTCGACGAGCACGTCATCCGATTTGTCGTTCATGTCAATGCCGAAGACGCGTTCACCGAGTTGAATGATGCGTTCAGGACGTCTCTTTCCGACATAGCGAAGCCATTCCGGGAAGAGAATCGCAAGTCCGCCACCGTGTGGGATATCGTAGACGGCAGAGACCGCGTGTTCAATCATATGAGTCGCCCAGTCCGTCTTCACGCCCATCGATAAGGTCCCGTTTAAGGCAAACGTTCCGTTCAACAACATCGTTTCCCGTGCGTCAAAATCATTCAAATTTTCAACGAGGCGAGGTGCCGTTTCCATCATGGTCCGTAAAATCGATTCCCCGAACCGTTCTTGGAGTAGGGCGTTCTCTGAAGCGTGGAAATATTGTTCGAAGACGTGCGACATGATATCGACGATTCCATATACGGTTTGGTTCGCCGGTACACTCAACGTATAGGTCGGGTCGAGTACGCTGAATTTCGGGTAAGTGAGGGGCGAGCCGAACGAGCGCTTATCTTGCGCCTCCCAGTTCGTGATGACGGCTCCACCGTTCATTTCCGATCCCGTTGCCGCCAATGTTAAGACTGTCCCAATCGGTAATGCATCTGTGACGGGGACTTGTCGTGTCACGATATCCCACGGATTCCCGTCATATTTTACACCGGCTGCGATTCCTTTCGCACAGTCAATGACGCTACCTCCACCGACAGCTAGGATGAGGTCGATTTGATGTTCATGGACTAAGTCAATCCCTGTTTGAACTGTCGTTAGACGTGGGTTTGGTTCGACACCAGAAAGTTCGACGACGGTTACGTTCATGTCGGCTAATAGAGCGGTTACTTCCTCATGAAGCCCGTTCGCTTTGATGCTCCCTCCACCGTATAAAAGAAGGACACGGTCCCCGTATCGTGGGATTTCGGTACGGAGTGATTCCAGTTGTCCTTTTCCGAATAAAAGTTTGGTCGGGTTGTGATATTGAAAACGTTCCATTGGTTAATAAACCTCCTTGATTTCTTCTAAGTATTGAACGTCGCGACTAGCGAGAAGTGCCTCTGCTTCTTGGCGATACGTTTGATAGTGGGGTGAGGCGATATGCGCATCGAGTGCCGCCTTGTCGTCCCACTTTTCATAAAAGACGAACGCGTCCGGGTTGCCTTCGACACGGTGTAACGTATAGAAGACACAACCTGCCTCCGCGCGTGATGGGGTGACGACTTGGCGTAAGTGTGTCTCAAGCGCGGACCCGAGACCGGGCTTCGCTTGAATCTGAGCTAATATGGTAATCATCTTCATTCCTCCTCATCTATAAAACCCGCCTGTTTGAGAACAGGCGGGTCGCTCTCTTTCATCGATTGGCAACGAGAAAGAATCGATTAGTTTAACGTGTTGATGACGGCTTTTGCGACAGCAACGGTCGATTGTGGATTTTGGCCTGTTACCAAGTTTTCATCGACTTGAACGTTTTCTGTGAAGTTGTCTGCGAGCACGATGTTCGCACCGAGTTCACGAAGACGCGTTTCAAGCATGAACGGCATGTAGATATCAAGACCTGTCGCACGTTCTTCTTCATCCGTGAACGTCGCAATCGTTTTACCGTTCACGAGTGGTGTGCCGTCAGACAATGTCGCACCGACAAGACCAGCTGGACCGTGGCAGACGGCAGCAACCGTTTTACCTGCTTCAAATAGTGAACGGATCGCAACATTCAACGCTTCACTTTGTGGAAGGTCGAACATCGTTCCGTGACCACCTGGCATGAAGATGGCATCGAATTGATCGAAGTTGGTGATCGTCTTCAAATCAATCGTATCTTCGAGAAGGGGAGCCGTTGCTTGAATGTCAGCCGGTACTTCTCCTTCTAAACTGCGTGCGTCGATTGGAGATTGGCCACCGTTCGGGCTAGCGACCGTGATGTCATATCCTTGTTGTTTGAACTCGACGTATGCCTCGCCAAACTCAGACAACCAAAGTCCAGTCGTGTGACCGTCCTTCATTTCTTTTGCGTTCGTCACGACCATTAATACATGTTTACTCATCTGTCATTCCTCCTAAGAAATCATCCGTTGTTTCGGTACGTGACTAGAATAACGCGCGCTCTAACGAAAAACAAATTAAGAAAAAAAACCTTATCTATAAATAAATTTATACATAAATGAAAAAGCCGTCCCCTTCAAAAAAGAGGACGGACTGTTCAGGCTTTCGGTTGTCGATAATTCTCCCGATGCCACGTGTTGATGCGGCTCACGATGAACACGAGAAGGGCGAGGATCCACATGAAGAGCGTCTCTTCATAAAAGTGGGCCCACACTGATCCCGGTGCATAGAACGTGTGAACCGTCACATCGACCGGCCAGACGACGATACGGATGAAGAGTGTGCTCATGAGCAGACCACTGAAAAGACTGAGTAGAATCCCAGGCCACGTCTGAATGATGAAGCCGATCACGACCGGTAAAAAGTAAAAGAGAATAGACGGGACGATCGTTGGCTCCCCGCGGATGAGTTCCGATACGAACTCAGTCCCGGTTGGTACGATATAGGCCAGTCCCGTGAGAAACGCTTGAATGAACTCGATTCGCATGGCACGTGTACGCATCATGTATGGAGTTCCTCCCATTCCGCATAAAGTGCGGTGATGGATTCTTTCGCTGCGTCCGATTCGGTCGACAACTCCTGGGCACGGGCGAAGTCGTTGAAGACGTCCGGCTCACAAAGCAACTGTTCAATCTCGTCGAGGCGATTTTCATGTTGCTCGATTGCCAGCTCAATCTCTTCGATGCGCTGTTTGATGCGGCGCTCTTCTCGTTGTTGTTCTTTATCGGCACGCTGTTTTTTCACGACGACCTGCTTCGTCTCTTCACGGGCGAGTCGCGCGAGTTCTTCGAGTTCTTCTTTCTTCTCGACGTAGTACGAATAGTCACCGAGATACTCGTCGATGCCGTTCGGCGTGATTTCTAACACACGCGTCGCGAGACGATCGATGAAGTAGCGGTCGTGCGAGACGAAGAGAATCGTACCTGGATAGTCGAGAAGGGCGTTCTCTAAGATCATCTTCGAGTCGAGATCCAAGTGGTTCGTCGGCTCGTCCAAAATGAGGAGGTTCGGTTGCTCAAGCTTCAGCTTGGCCAACGTGAGACGTGCACGTTCGCCACCGGATAGTTCATGGACACGCTTCATGACGTCATCCCCGCTGAAGAGGAACTGTCCGAGAAGACTCCGCACTTCTTGCTCGCGCATGAGCGGCCAGTCGTTCCAAATCTCGTCGATGACACGGTTCGCGTCCGACAAGTTTTGTTGTTCCTGGTCGTAATAACCGATCTCGACGCCGGTTCCGTAACGAATCTCACCCGTGAGGGCGGCTTGTTGTTTCGTCAATACTTTGAGAAGTGTCGATTTTCCGACCCCGTTCGGACCGACGAGAGCGACAGATTCCCCGCGCTGTAGCTGGAAACGGAGATTTTGGGCGATCGGTTCTTCATACCCGATGGCGAGGTCACTCGTGCTCAACACATCGTTCCCGCTCTGTCGTTTGATGTAGAACGAGAGGACAGCACTGCGTTCGTCACCGTCCGGAGCATCAAGGCGGTCGACTTTCTCCAGACGTTTTCGCACGCTTTGCGCCCGTTTCGTCGTCGTCGCCCGGGCGATGTTTCGCTGAATGAAGTCCTGCATCTTGGCAATCTCTTCTTGCTGCGACTCAAACTGCTTCTTCTCTTGTTCGTAGAGAGCGGCCTTTTGTTCGAGATACTTCGTGTAGTTCCCGACGAAGCGGCGGCTCCGATGACGTGACAGCTCATAGACAACCGAGACGACGCGGTCGAGGAAGTATCGGTCGTGGGAGACGATGAGGACGGCACCTTTATAGCCGCTCAAGTACTTCTCTAGCCAGGCGAGCGTCTCGATGTCCAAATGGTTCGTCGGCTCGTCCAAGATGAGCAGGTCGGGACTTTGAAGGAGCATCTTTGCCAAGGCGAGACGTGTCCGTTGTCCACCAGAGAGGGTGTCGATCCGGCGCTCGAAGTCGTCCGGATAGAAGCGCATCCCGTGAAGGACCGAGCGGATCGTCGCTTCATACTGGTAACCGCCGCGCTCTTTGAACGTGTGCTGCTCTTCATCGTAAGAGGAGAGGAGGCGTTCGTACGCAGCGGCGTCGTTTAGAATCCGTTCGGATCCCATGTCGGCCTCCATGCGACGGAGCGTCTTCTCTTGCTCGATCAAGTCCGTGAAGACGGTGAGCATCTCGTTCCAGATCGTCTCGTCGGATTCGAGCCCTGAGTCTTGGGCGAGATAGCCGATGGTGACGTCTTTTGGTTTCATGATGTCCCCAGAGTCATAGTTATATTCCCCGGCGATTACTTTCAAAAGCGTCGACTTCCCAGCCCCGTTTCGGCCGACGAGGGCGACGCGTTCGCCTTCTTGGATTTCGAGTTTGACGTTTTCTAAAATCGGCTCGACGCCGAAGGATTTGGATAAGTTATTGACTTGCAGTAGGATCAAGTGAAAAAACCCCTTTCTCTCTATTTAGTATACTGTATTTTTCAGCGATTTTAGGTATATTCGTTGAGTGGTCATGTGAATTCGTTTACAATCAAGGTGTATGAAATTCAGATTCGTTTGTAACGTGTCGTAAAAAGGAGGCTCTTTCCGTTGAGTCAAAACGAACCAAAGATTCCACAAGCGACAGCCAAACGGTTGCCACTATACTATCGATTTATTCAAAGCCTGCACACGTCAGGTAAACAACGTGTCTCTTCAGCAGAACTGAGTGAGGCGGTCAAGGTCGATTCGGCTACGATTCGCCGTGATTTCTCGTACTTCGGTGCGCTCGGTAAAAAGGGATATGGCTATAACGTGCAGTATCTGTTAGACTTTTTCCGAAAGACACTGAATCAGGACGAGATTACGAATGTCGCCTTGGTCGGGGTCGGTCACCTTGGGACGGCATTCGTCAACTATAACTTCCTTAAAAACAATAACACACATATCGTCGTCGGGTTCGACGCAGACGAGACAAAAGTCGGCACGACGATGTCAGGCGTCCCAATTCATCACGTCGATGAGATGGAACAGATTATGAAGCAAAACAAGATTGACGTCGCCATTTTGACGGTACCTTCTGCCTATGCGCAGTCCGTCGCAGACGACTTGGTCCGTTTCGGCATCAAGGGCATCTTGAACTTCACACCGGCACGACTTACCGTACCGGACACGGTTCGCGTCCATCACATCGATTTGTCGATTGAGCTGCAGTCACTCATTTACTTTATGCAACACTATCCAACCGCTGAGGGGGTCCATCAATAATGGAATTACTAGCATCATCACTCGTCGTCGGTATGCCTGGCGGCGTCAGTATTTTCGTCATCGCCATCATCGCGCTTATTCTCTTCGGACCGAAGAAATTGCCTGAGTTTGGTCGCGCGGCCGGACAAACGCTTCGTGAGTTCAAAAATGCAACGAACGGCATGATGAACGAGCACGACGAGAACGACAAGAAAGCTATCGAAAAGAAAGAGCAGTAAGCCATGAATCATCAACCTGATCAAGAGCGGGAACTCACCGATCACTTGACAGAGCTGCGGAGACGACTGATGCTATCTGCATTTGTCGTCTTTGCCTTCTTTTTGATGGCTTTGCCGAGTGTCAAATATGTACTCGCGTACTTGCAAGAAGATCTCGTCGAACGCGGGCTCGAACTGAACGCCTTTGGGGTCGCGGACCCGCTCATGATTTACTTGAACTTGGCGCTCATCATCGGCCTGATTGCGGCGAGCCCATTCCTACTGTATCAAGTGTGGGCGTTTGTCGCACCCGGTCTGCATCCGAATGAACGAAAAGGTACCCTTGCTTATATCCCGATCATCTTCGGATTGTTCTTGATCGGCCTTGCGTTCGCCTACTACTGGTTATTCCCGCTCGTCCTCGATATCTCGACGGACCTCGGGCAAGACCTCGGACTCGAACAAATCATCGGGGCGAACAATTACTTCACGTTCTTGTTGCAACTGACGATTCCGTTCGGTCTATTGTTCCAATTGCCGGTCGTGACGATGTTCTTGACCCGAATTGGTGTCGTGACACCATACTTCTTATCGAAGATTCGTAAGTATGCGTACTTCGCGCTATTCGTAGTCGCGGCATTCATCACACCACCGGATTTGACGTCGCACCTTATGGTGTCATTGCCACTCTTCTTCCTGTATGAAATCAGTTTATCGATTTCACGCGTCGCCTACAAAGGGGTGTTGCGCCGGGAGAAAGAAGCGATGGTGCAAGAACAGATGGATTTAATGAAACAGATGAATGAGAAATAAAACAGGCACTTAGTCCCCGTTGTCATATTGGGAGCTAGGTGCCTGTTTTGCTTGTGTACTTAAAACGGATTATAGAATCGACTCCCATCATAGAAGGTCACGATGAACGAGAATACTGTCAACGAGAGGGCGATGCCGATGGCGATATAGTCGATTCGGGTCATCGCGCGTTGATTGTACCACGTCCGTTTTTTGTCGGCGCCGAACCCGCGTAAATCCATCGCGTTACTGACCGTCTCAATCCGTTCAAGACTCGTAAAGAGAAGCGGAATCAAGATTTGCAGACTGTGTCGGGCCCGTTTTAAGAGCGACCCTTGTGTCACCGCGACACCTCGGGCTGCTTGTGCGTCCGCAATGGTACGGAAATCTTGCTGAACATCAGGGATATAACGTAGCGCGAGCGAGACGGCGAATGCGACTTTATAGGGCACACCGATTTGATTCAAGGAAGACGCAAATTCGGTTGGATGCGTCGTGACGAGAAACAAGACGGCAATCGGGACAATCACGCTATATTTTAAAATGAGGTTGAACATATAGAACGCTTGCTCTGCTGTGAGGGTGAAGCGCCCAATTCCCTCGAACCACAGATGGCGCGTCTCATAGATGGTGACACCTTGTTCCGGTTCAAATAAATAGACAGCAAGTGCATTCAGTAAGACAAAGATTGCGGTGAAGACAAGAACGAACCGAACTTCTTTGAATCGGATTTGTGATATCGAGAAGAGTCCGATGCTGAAAAGACCTAAGACGAGTAGAACCCGTGTGTCATACGTGAACATTGTGGCGGTCGTGAACAAGATGAAGCCAATTAATTTAGTCGTCCCCGTCAAGCGGTGGACGGGAGACGGTTTATCGATATAGCCGAGCATTTCTACTGCCATTGTTTCCGATCCTTTCGTTCAGCTCTGATCACGGCCGACAAGAGCGGTTTGACATCCACATCGAGATGTCGCGCGACTGTGAACAGAGACGTTTGTTTTAAATGGGCATGGTGCAACAAGTTTTCTTGAAGCAGGAGCGACAGCGGGTCACCCGCATAGCGAATGCGCCCTCCATGGAGCAGACAGACTTGATCACTGTATTCGAGAACGAGATGCATGTCATGCGTGATGATGAGAAGTGTCATCCCGTCCTGTTTCAGGGCCTCTAAGAAGTCCATGATTTCCGAGTAATGACGATAATCTTGACCAGCTGTCGGTTCATCCAGAATCAAGACATCGGGTTGGCGAACGAGGATGGAGGCAATCGTCACACGTTTCTTTTGTCCAAAGCTAAGTGCTTGGATTGGCCAATTACGAAACGGATAGAGACCACAGCGACGAAGCGTCTGTTCAAGACGCTCGGACTCCTCTTCATCACTCAATCCGAGCGCCTGCATTCCGTAACGCACTTCTTCATGGACCGTTTGTTTTGAAATCATATGGTTTGGATTTTGGAGGACAAAGCCGACCTTTTTTGCGCGATCGGCGATGGACTGATTCGTAATGTCCTCGCCATTCAATCGAATGGTGCCGGAACTGACACGCTTATAACCGCTCAACAGTTTGGCAAGCGTCGACTTTCCTGCTCCGTTTTGACCGACGAGTGTCGTCAGTGTCCCTTTTTCGAAGGTGGCATCAATGCGTTCGAGAACAGGCTGCTCTTGATGATAGTGGAACTGTACGTGTTCTAATTCGAGCAGTGGTGACGTTGGTTGATGAATGGTCACTGCTTCTTCTTCAAGTTTAGTCAAAATCGGTTCACGTTCGAAACGTGTGACAAACGTCTCGAGATCACTTGGACGATCCTGTGGTTGAACGGCGATGTCCGCCCAGCGCGCAGCACTTACATACAAGGGTTCGCGTAAAAAGGCGTTCATCAAACTATCGTTACTCAAGATGGCATCCGGATGGTCGTCCGCGATGATGGTACCATCGACCATCACGATGATGCGGTCGAAAGGAATGGAGAGCACGTCTTCGATGCGATGTTCGACGACAATCAGCGTACGTCCCGTCTCTCGTTGCAACCGATCGAGCAAGGCCATCGCTTCACTACCGGCGACCGGGTCAAGATTGGCGAGCGGCTCATCAAATAATAGGACGTCTGCTTCCTCAACGAGGACACCTGCCAACGCGACCCGTTGTCGTTGACCGCCTGACAGCTCGTTCAATCGGGAATCGATGAGATGGTCGACATCGGTTAACTTAGCTACGCGCTCGACGATGTGTGACATTTCCGGCCGTGCGACCCGTTTGTTTTCCAGTGCGAACGCAATATCTTCCCCAACCGATAATCCGACGAACTGTGCGTCCGGGTCTTGAAGTACCGTTCCGATTTGTTTGGAACGGTCGAAGAGTGACAACTCACGTGCATCCATATCGTTGATCCGAACGTTGCCCTCCCACGTCCCGGGGTAAGAAAAAGGGATCAGCCCATTGATACATTGGGCCAGCGTACTTTTTCCAGACCCAGAAGGTCCGACGATGAGAACGCGTTCTCCTTCTTGGATTGATAGGTGAATGTGTCGTAGTGTCGGTTCGGACTGGCTACGGTAGGTAAATGAAAAATGATCAAACTCAATGATTGTCTTCAAACTCTTGACCTCCATACAAAAGGGCTGAAGTCATGTGTGACATGATGCCAGCCCTTCGTCATTATGCTTCTCGTTTTAAACTTCCCGCCTGGCTTCGTGTTTTTGCGTAAGTGACAAGGAGTAATGTCCCGATGACACCGACTGTCAAAATATTCGAAGTGGCTGCCACAGCACCTTGTACGAACACTTTGTTCGCTGGTTCAGCGTAAATCAAGATATCAAGGACCGGTGCGATGACAATCCATCCGATGGCTTGTACGACAGCTTGAGTCGCATTGAACAAAATGATTTTTTTAGTCGTCAAACCACCTTCCTCAAGACGAATGCGATTGGCGACGAGACCGATTCCGAGACCGACAAAACCTGAAACGATGACCCAGCTCCACCAAGGGGATCCATACAGAATCGCATCTTTCAGCGCGTGACCGATTAAACCGATCAATCCAGCTGTGATGGGACCGAATAAGACAGCCATAAACGCAAGAAATGCGTAGGCGGTTTCAATTGACGTGTTCGGCACACCTGTCGGGATAGCCGCAAAGCGACTGAGGATGATGAAAACGGCTGCGCCGATTCCTGTTGCGACGATTTGTTTCGTTGTGAATGAGTTCATGAATTTTTCCTCCTTAAATTTGTTGTAAGCGAACTTTCCAATCATTCCCGATACCGATATCAAAAGCGTGAGCAAAAGATCCTTGATTTAGAGCGATGGCGATTTGGTCGAGCGAGTTGATGTAGACGACTCCTGAACCGACTGGAACATCTGCGAACGAGCGACCGAACGATAAGGTTTGTTCGTAAACCGTACGTTCTCGGAACGAAATCGTGACAATGACACGATGACCGATATCAACGCCAGCCTGTCGGACGAGTTGAACCGGAATATTCGTCCAGACGTTCCCGAAACGGATATCTAAGATCTCGACAATCCCTTCAACCGCATCCTCATCACGTGTGGCGGGTGTCCGGTCAAGTAAGACGATTTCGTCAAGCGGGATGAGCGGTCCGACTTCCTCGAACGTGATGTCATGACTGGACAACCGCGCTCCTGTGAAGGCGAAAATGTCACGGCCATGGAACGTGTAGGATTCCCCCATGCGCGGTAGCCTGTGCGTTTTGTCATCCAACTCCCGAACTTCTGCAAGAAGCCCTGCTTGCCAAAGATGTGTCAACGTCCCGTTATCGGGAGTGATGACATATTGATTGGCATGCGTTCGTGCGACGACACTCTTTCGGTTCGAACCGACACCCGGGTCCACGACCGATACGAATACCGTCTGCTCGGTCCAGTAGGGGACGGTCTGAACGAGGCGATAGGAGGCCTCCCAAATATGAAACGGTGGGATGTCGTGTGTTAAATCAAAGATACGAATGCTAGGATTAATGCTGTGTGCTACACCGTACATCGCGCTGACTGCTCCATCACTTACTCCAAAATCTGATTGCAAAACCAATGCTTCCGTCATTTCCGTCTCCTCCTTCCGGGCGGACCCCATAAAAAAGACATCTCGCCCTCATTACGCAGGACGTGATGTCTGATCACGTGGTACCACCTTTGTTCGTGATCCGATTCGCATCGAATCACCTCAAGGAGTTCGAGACTCCATGGAATGATATCGGTATCCGTCATACCGGTCGATTCTAATGGCGAGCGGACTCGCGTTCTTCCGACTGCTCCGGGACCATCTTTGAGTGTGAGATTCGCCTCATTTCCAGCAACAGAAGCTCTCTATACAATCTCGGTCACTCGCTCTTCCCATCTATGCATCTTTTATGAGAAATCTGAAAATTTAAATTTATCTTACATCCGACTGTAACCGTGTGCAAGTCTTTTTTTATAAGCGTCCTCATAATCTTTTCAAAAAGCCTGTTCAAACTTTAGACACTTTTACGTGAAATAGTGAGCATAGTCGTTGAATCCTATATTGTGAAATAGTACACTAAGGTCAGGAAGTGAATGTGATATTTATCACAATGTAAAAACAAAACGTACTGTCTAACATAAAAGGAGAGACGACTCATATGAAAATCGCAGTCATCGGATGTACACACGCAGGAACAGCAGCTGTCAAAGGGTTACTCAATCGATACAACAATCTCGACATCACCGTTTACGAGCGGAACGACAACGTCAGCTTCCTCTCGTGTGGGATTGCGCTCCACGTCGGTGGGGTCGTCCAACGTGCGGAAGAATTGTTCTACTCCTCTCCACGTGAGCTTGAAGAGCTCGGAGCGACAATGCGCATGAAACATGATGTCTTGTCGATTGACGCCGAAGCGAAGACGGTCCACGCCAAGAATCTCGAGACGGGGGAAGACGTGCATGACACGTACGACCGCTTGATCGTCACGACGGGTTCGTGGCCAATCGTCCCAACGCTCCCGGGCATTGAGATGAATGGAATCGAGCTCTGTAAAAACTATGCGCACGCACAACGCATCATCGAGCGTGCGACAGATGCGACGAAGATTGCCGTCATCGGGGCGGGTTATATCGGAGTCGAACTCGTCGAGGCGTTCGAAACATACGGGAAGCATGTTACGTTCATCGATAGTGCCGACCGCATCTTGAACAAATATCTCGATAAGTCGTTCACGGATCCATTAGAAGCAGACATGACAAGTCGCGGAATCGACCTCGAACTCGGTCAGACGGTCGAAGCGTTCCGTGGTACAGATGGAAATGTCACACATGTCGTGACGGACAAAGGTGAATTCGAGGCGGACCTCATCATCTTATGCGTCGGATTCCGTCCGAACACAGGACTCCTCGAAGGGCAGGTCGATATGCTCGGGAACGGTGCCATCATCGTTGATGAATACATGCGCACGAGCAACCCGGATATCTTCGCGGCAGGTGACAGCTGTGCCGTCTACTACAACCCGGCACGCACACATGCCTATATCCCGCTTGCAACGAATGCTGTCCGTATGGGAACGCTCGTCGCGGAAAACATGATGCAACCACGCGTTCGCTACCAAGGGACGCAAGGAACGTCAGGACTTCGACTTTATGACTGGAACATTGCGTCGTCTGGTTTGACGGAAGAAGCGGCATCCCTTTTCGGACTCGACGTAGAAAGTGTCGTCATTGAGGATGCATATCGTCCGGAGTTCATGCCGACCGCAGAGAAAGTCGAATTCAAACTCGTCTATGAGACAGGAACACATCGCATTGTCGGTGGACAAGTGTTATCAAAAGCGGATTTGACACAAGCGGTCAACACGCTCTCTCTTGCGATCCAAAACGAGATGACGATTGAAGAGCTCGCATATGTCGATTTCTTCTTCCAACCGCACTACAACAAGCCATGGCACTTCTTGAACAGCGGAGCGCTTGAAGCGATGAAAGATAAAGTGAATGCCTAACAAAAAACGCGGAAGCTAAGAGCTTTCGCGTTTTCTTATAGATAGCGAGGTGCATCTTTCATGGAATTCGTTAAGATCATATAAAGAAGGAAACTCCCAGGGAGAATCAAAAAGATGAGTCGAACTCCGATTGAAGAAATACCAAAGTATTCAGCAATCCCACCGCATACTCCAGACAGAGAGCGGTCCGTCGCGGACTTACGAAGTGTACGTTGCATAGCAAAGCTCCTTTTGAGTTGATATGTAAATTTTACCATAATCAGTACATAAACATGCCCATCGATTGATTTGTTAATGTAGATTATTTACAGGGTACTCGGGGAAATAGGAAAGGGTAAGTGCGCGTCATGTTTTCGACCTTAAAGGAGGAATTTTTCATGGCTAAAAAGGAAAAACAACCGTATCACATCGTCACGTTCACGTTCCCAGAAGAGGCGATTTCGTATCAGGCGTTCAGTAAACTGAAAAAGTACCATTCGGATGGGCTTGTCGGTTTTGAACAATTGGTCGTCATCAAGCGTGAAGAAAACGGGGCGTTCTCGTTTGAGGATGCGGCGCAGCTCGCACCCGTCAACAAGTCGACGAAAGGTGCGCTCATCGGGATGGCGGTTGGGATCCTCGGAGGTCCGTTCGGAATCCTGTTCGGGACACTCACAGGTGGTCTCATCGGCGGTACGAAAGACGTAAAACATTTACAAGGCATTCAAGATACATTCAAACGGACGGTCGGAAACATCGAACCGGGTCAGACAGGCGTCATGGCCATCGGGGAAGAATTCGACCCATCGATTTTAGACGGGCTCGCAGAAGAGTATGGAGGAACGGTCACACGGACAGACGAGGAGTTGTGAGACATGAAACTCGGAATCTTAGGTGCCGGGAAAGTCGGTCGCACGCTCGGGGAGCAATTCGAACAGGCAGGTTATGAGGTGCTGTACGGGACACGGACGGAGCGGGAAGGGACATTGACGTTACAAGAAGTCGCCTCAGCAAGCGATGTGCTCCTGCTCTGTACGCCTTTTGTGGCTGCGGTCGACCTGCTGCCGACACTTGATGGACTGAATGGGAAAGTCCTGATTGATGTGACGAATCCGATTGCGATCGAGTTTAACGAAGTCGAGCGCCCTGATGGGGTGTCGGGCGCGGAGTATTTGCAGCGACTCGTTCCCGATACGAAAGTCGTCAAGGCGTTCAACCAGACAGGCGTCGAGAATTTAGGTAATCCGGATGGTTCTGTCATGTTTGTCGCAGGAGATGATGAAGAAGCGGTGCGCCTTGTCGTCGAGCTATCGAACAAGATCGGCTTCGATACGCATCCGCTCCATGGGTTGAAGCTTGCCCGTGAACTAGAAGGGTTAGCGTGGCTATGGATTCATTATGCGGTGAAAGAACGGAAGACACGGGACTTCGCATTCTACTTAAAAGAACAGTGAAAAACGATCGGGGCGAAATGCCTCGATCGTCTTTTGATTAGAATCCTGTGTAGCGGTCAGAGCGTGTTTGCAGTAGCTCGATCGTCTCACGTTCGATTTGTTCGACTTCGCGCTGTTGCCAACCTGGCATGAGAAACGCATCGACGAGTGCCCAGATTCCTGTGATGATGGCACCGAAACCGAGCGTCAAGACGACGAGGAGGACCATCGCAATTCCTGACCCAATCTTTTTGAAATAAAAGCGATGTGCACCGAGTGCACCGAGGAAAAACCAAAGTAAATACGCGACGAGTAAGCTGCGCTTGCGCTTCTCGACTTCGCTGTTGACGAGCTGCATTTCTTCCGTCGTCAAATCCATGCGTGACACATTCATCGGATTTCAACTCCCTATCCATAATTGTTATAATAAGTTCGGACTCTAGTATATCGGAAAATGGATTTGTTTCCATGATTTCCTAAAAAGAAAAGAGGTTTGCTATGCTTTTTCCGATTTTGACGTTCATCGTCGCGTTTGTTCACGTCGTCGGTGGGGCGATTGCACTGTATCAGTATCCACAATATAAACGAATGGCCATCAGTGCCATCGTACTCGGATTCGTCTACGGAGGGTTGACTGTAGCTGTGATCGGGTTATGAAGTGGAGGGCAAATGGACCACTTCGTTCGCGTCTTCACATGCAGAGTGGCTATCAGTTGGGGACATATCTATTTTTAGGTCTCATCATCTTTGATTTACTTTTAGGTGACGTTCCGAGAATCTCATTTGCGATGTATGCCTTGTTCTTTTACTTTTGGCAACGGGAACGTGTCGAGAAAGAAGACAAGGCGTTAGCCGAAAAGATGAAGCAGCGGTCGAACGAGTGGACAATCACACTCGTCATCTTGCTTTGCTTCGTAGGCTATGCCGTCTCGCTCGGTTTACAAGAACCTTCTATTTCATTGCTCGAGCTGAGCATCTACGGCTTCTCGACAATCTTTTGTATCCGGGCGTTGACATTGATTTATGCGATGCACCAAGAACATCTCGACTAAAAACCATCCCTTCGCGTGAGAAAGGATGGTTTTGATTTAGGAAGCCGCTCGCCGTAGGACGAGCTTTTCTTTTACATAGATGCCGCTATAGACGAGGAAGCAGCCGAAGCTGACCAACAGTCCGATATAGACGCTCATCATGAACGGTGTGAGAAGCGATCCGATCAAAATCGTCGAGCGCGATAAGAAGTCGGCACCGGCGAACGACGTCCCGGCAAATGCTGAGTACGCACCACGTCGGTCTTCTGGCATCATGTTCGCCTTCTCCGTGTTCAATACGGGTGAGTACAACAATTCTCCGAACGTGGCGATGAGCATGAAGCCGAGAAGGAGCATCATCGAATTCGCGCTCGTGATGACCGCGTAGCCGATTGTGTACAACGCGAGCCCGCCGAGAAGCGTGTGCTTGTTCGAGAAGCGTGAGGCGAGACGTTGAATGAAGAACGTCAACGCGACGACGATGAGCGTGTTCTCGATTTGGATCAAGCTCATCATCCGCACCCCGTTGATCGTCCAGTCTTCGAACGAGAGCGATTCAAATGAATCAGCGAGTCGGACGGCGACGTAACTGCCCATGGAGAACTCGGCAGCGAGAATACACATCGAGCCGAAGACGACTTTGACGAACGGGCGGTCACGCCAGGCGATTTGATAGCTTTGGAACACGTCGACGAAGACGAGCTTGAGCTTTTGTGAGGTCCACGTCCGTTTCGTGTCTTCGAGGAAGATGGCGTACGCAATCGGCAACATGCTCGACGTGAACGTCAAAATCCAAAACAGTAACAGCTGATTGCTGACATAGAGCCAGCCCCCGAGCGCCGTCCCAATCGTGATCGATAAGTTGATCAACCAGTAATCGAGCGCGTATACGGCTTTTCGGTTCTCCGGCGTCGTCGCATCGATGATGATCGCGCTCATCGCCGGCCGACCGAGGTTATTTGTGACCGTGAAGATTGTATAAGCAATCATGAAGATAATCATCTGGTCGAACTGGAGACTGAGCGTCATGACGAGAAACATGGATGCCGTGAGGCTTGCCGTCAACACGAGAAGTCGCTTCCGTGAGAATTTATCAGCGAGGTATCCTCCGATCAACCCGATGACGTATCCGAGACAGACGAGCGAGACTAAGAAGACGCCTGCAATCCATTCATTGAACGCTTTGACAAAGAGAAGTGCCATGAACGGCATGATGGCGAAAGAGACCGAGCGGTTGAAAAACGATGTAACGAGTCGAACTTTTATAGGTTTAGGTATATCTTTCCATTTCATCTTGTCACCTTCCATTCTGTACCTGTATGATAAACAAGACAACGGATTTAAAAAATGGACGACATGGGGAAGTGATGTCCACTTTTAGGGGGATGCGACGTGGATGCATATTTATTTCGATTGTGGAAAGAGTGTCGGGACGGGGCGTACACGATTTCTGATATGGCGGAAGCCATCCATTTAAGCCCGAAACAGACGAAGCGTCATTTGGCACGATGGCAAGAGGAAGGATGGCTCACGTATACGAGCGGACGCGGCCGGGGGAATTTGACGCGACTTGAATGGCTGCGACACGTGGAGCGCGACTTGGCGAAACAGCTACTCGAACGCATGGAGAAAGAGTCGGTCGAGGCGGTGACGAGTCAGCTCGAATGGGACTGGTCGCCTGCGCAGGCAGGGCGCTTCATGCGCCAGCTTGAGAAGAAGTTCGGTTACGTCCAAACATCGAGCGATGCGCTCATCATTCCGCGCCGTCGTCACTTTTTAACGACACATCCGCTTGAGGCGGCTGACATCCATAGCGCCCACCTCGTCCAAAACGTGTTCAATCGTCTCTTCATGATTGACGCGTCCGGAGAGGTCACAGGAGAGCTTGCTCATCATTACGAATGGCAGGGAAATACGCTCGTCTTGTTTCTTCGGAAAGGCGTCCGTTTCCATGATGGGTCACTCATGACGAGTAAAGACGTGACGAAGAGTTTACGCACACTCGTTCAGTCGGATGTGTATCGCTATATGTACCGGCACGTCCGGCATATCGCATCGAACGGCACGTATCGCGTCGATGTCACGCTCGACCGGCGCCGAAATTCCTACATCCCGAAACTGTCGATGATTCATACGAGCATCGCGAAAGGGAGTGTTGGGACGGGTCCCTTTCAATTGGATCGCCACGACAAGGAGAAGACGGTCCTTCTCGCTTTCGAGAACTATTTTGGAGTCCGAGCACTCTTGGATCGGGTCGAGTTCATCAAAGTGCCAGACGGATATGACCCGACATATCGGATCTCGTCGCGGGATTCCAAAGAGACAGGACTGATCTCGACACCGTCCGGGTTCGGGCTTGTCATCTTAAACAGTCATCCGAATAGTGTGTTCGCGAATGAAGAGGCGAGGCATTATATACATCGCTTGATTGCGGAGATTCGTCCGGAGATTGGGACGTTGAATGAGCGAAGAACGCCGAACGACCGAGGTTTTCTCGGTTCGCTGAGTGAGACGTATGATGTTCCGGAAGGAGCACCCGTCACGTTCAATCGTCCGATACGAATCAAACAGACGGACTACACGAACGATACGACCGACTGGATTGCGGAGATGTTGACACGTCACGGGATTGCCTATGAGTTTGTGCCCATCAGCTTCAAAGATTCGATTCACGACAAAACGTATTATGAATACGTCGATTTGGTCGTTCATGGGGAAGTGTTTGAGCGGAATATCACGCTTGGGTTCGAACAATTTATGTCGAACGAGTACTCGCCGCCACATAAAGTGATCCCTTACATGGAGGGATTAGCGGAACGAATCGAACGGTATGACGACTTGCCATTTGAGGACTGGTTGTCGTTGCACCGAGAAATCGAGCGCGAGTTGAAAGAGAAGTCGTACTTCATCCCGCTCTATAACGAGGAGCGGACGATTCCGTTCCCGGTCGAGCTAAAGGACGTCTGTGTCGACTTGTTCGGTTATTTTGATTTTGCAAAACTATGGATTCCGTCTTAAGGAGGGGTATGGTGCGTAAGAAGTTACTAATTGGGTTCATGATCTTTTTTGTAGGACTGTTTTTATTTGCGCTATGGGATGGTGAGTTCGTCGCCTTGTCAATTACAGGCCTAGGGTTTGCGGTTTATGGTTATCGACACGAAGAAATTGAAAAGCTTGAGGAAAAGGTGAGTAAGAGAATCATGAGACAAGTCGATGCGACACTCATGAACATCACGATTTACGGTTTGCTGGTCATTGGTGTGGTCATCAATTTCTTCTTGGATGAACCGCAAATCCTACTGATTGATGCCATTTATGTCGCATTAGGTGTGTTGTTCGGTCTGCGTGGACTGCTCATTCGGAGTGTCTATCAAGAAGAAATACAGGATCGATCGAAAGTCACAACGATAAGAAAAACCCCGAGCTCGTAAGACTCGGGGTTTCGTTATGCGGATTTGTCCGTGCCTTCTTTTTTGACTTTTCGGGCGAGTGCCAAGATTTGATACACTTTGAAAAAGTCGTAAGCGGCGACGGCGATGATGAAGTACGTCCAGAAGCTGAACCCATACTCTTGTACGGAGAAGTACGCGAGGACGGTGAACAACACACCGAACGAGAGACTAAAGAGCAACATCACTTTTAATTGTCGCGGCATAACTGCCACCTCATTTCTACATTAAAAATAGTACGAGCATCACGAGCGCGTTGTTGAACGCGTGGATGGCGATTGGCACGATTAATCGTCTCGTCTTCGCATACGCGTATGAGAACGCGAAGCTCATCGCGATATACACGAGGAACCGATTGTCTTGGTGGATGAGCGCGAATAGGATCGAACTGACCCCAAAAGCAATCCAGAATCCGAAGCGAGCGTTCAAGTTCCCGAACAAAATATGACGGAAGAGAATCTCTTCGATAATCGGTCCGAGCAAGACGACCGGCAAAATCATGAGTGGAATGACTTCCACCATTTCGGCAATATTTTGTGTGTTCATCGATTCGACCAGTTCACCAGAGATGGCCGTCTCAATCAAGTTCGCTACGATGACAAGTCCATATTGCATCAAAATCCCGAGCCCGATCCATTTGACCGTGTCGTTCAAGTTTGACTGGATGCCTTGCGCCTTGTATTGTTTCAAGTCCGGCCAGATGAGTAAAATCGACAGAACAATCGTCACACCGAATCCGATGGCGAGCCAGAGCCCGACGAACGTTTCTGTTAACCATTCCGGTCGCACTTCACGGATGGCGAGCGGAAACAGTTGGACGAACGCATATAGTAAAATCGGGGTGAGGTGCCGGAGACGAATGTTAGGCGCCATCGAAAAACGGGTATTTATCGATTGGTTTGAGTTTAATGTAGCCAATTCAACACGTCCTTAATCATAAGAATGAACCTACCTTTTTCTCATTGTAACAAATAAGTTCTCTTGACCGCGAGTAGGAGCATTTTTTGATGTTCCCTACTTGATTTTTTAATCGTCGCATACTACACTTATCAATGTTAGCACTCCTTTTAACTGAGTGCTAAAACCTTACGATACACATTACATCATTCATATTCGGAGGAGGGTTTTTCCATGTTAAAACCACTAGGCGATCGTGTCATCATCGAAGTCGTGGAGAAAGAAGAAAAGACGATCGGGGGCATCGTGCTTCCTGATACAGCGAAAGAAAAGCCGCAACAAGGGAAAGTCGTCGCAGTCGGAACGGGCCGCGTGACAGACGAAGGCAAGCGCATCGATCTCGACGTGAAAGAAAATGATTTGGTCATCTACTCGAAGTACGCAGGTACCGAAGTGAAGCATGATGGAAAAGAGTACTTAATCGTTCGCGAGAGCGACATTCTCGCAATCGTAGGCTAAGCACCATTATTCAAAAACTTTTTTAGGGGGAAATGAACGATGGCAAAAGATATCAAATTCTCAGAAGATGCACGTCACGCGATGCTTCGCGGCGTCGACGCACTCGCTGACGCAGTCAAAGTAACGATTGGACCAAAAGGACGTAACGTCGTCCTCGAGAAAAAATTCGGTTCACCACTCATCACAAACGATGGCGTGACAATCGCGAAAGAAATCGAACTCGAAGACCGCTTCGAAAACATGGGCGCGAAACTCGTTGCTGAAGTCGCGTCGAAGACGAACGAAGTCGCAGGGGACGGTACGACAACAGCGACAGTCCTCGCACAAGCGATGATTCGTGAAGGTCTCAAGAACGTCACAGCGGGCGCAAACCCGATGATCCTTCGTAAAGGAATCGACAAAGCGGTTCGTCGTGCACTCGAAGAATTGAAATTGATTTCAAAACCAATCGAGTCAAAAGAAGCAATCGCACAAGTCGCGGCCATCTCAGCAGCGGACGAAGAAGTCGGCGAATTGATTGCAGAAGCGATGGAGCGCGTCGGGAACGATGGTGTCATCACAATCGAAGAATCACGCGGCTTCACGACTGAACTCGACGTCGTCGAAGGGATGCAGTTCGACCGTGGCTACTTGTCACCTTACATGATTTCAGACTCTGACAAGATGGAAGCGTCACTCGACAACCCGTACATCTTGATCACAGACAAGAAGATCTCAAACATTCAAGAAATCATCCCAGTGCTCGAGCAAGTCGTGCAACAAGGGAAGCCGATCTTGATTGTCGCAGAAGATATCGAAGGCGATGCCCTCGCGACACTCGTCTTGAACAAACTCCGTGGTACGTTCAACGCGGTAGCCGTCAAAGCACCAGGATTCGGTGACCGTCGTAAAGCGATGCTTGAAGACCTTGCGACACTCACAGGTGGTCAAGTCATCACAGAAGACCTCGGTCTCGATCTTAAATCAGCATCACTTGACATGCTCGGTCGCGCATCGAAAGTCGTCGTCACAAAAGACACAACGACTGTCGTCGAAGGTGCAGGGAACGAAGAAACAATCAAAGCACGCGTTCAAACAATCCGTAACCAAATCGAAGAGACAACGTCTGACTTCGACCGTGAAAAACTCCAAGAGCGTCTCGCGAAACTCGCAGGTGGCGTAGCCGTCGTGAAAGTCGGTGCAGCTACGGAGACAGAACTCAAAGAGCGTAAACTCCGCATCGAAGACGCGCTCAACGCGACACGTGCGGCCGTTGAAGAAGGAATCGTTGCGGGTGGTGGTACATCACTCATCAACGTCATACCAGCTGTTCGTGCGCTCCTTGCAGAAGTGACAGCGGATGAAGCGACAGGTGTCAAACTCGTCCTTCGTGCTCTCGAAGCACCGGTCCGTCAAATCGCGGAAAACGCGGGTGAAGAAGGTTCGGTCATCGTCGAGAAACTCAAGAACGAGTCAGTCGGTGTCGGGTACAACGCGGCAACTGGCGAATACGTCGACATGATCGCACATGGTATCGTCGATCCAGCGAAAGTGACGCGTTCAGCTCTTCAAAACGCAGCATCTGTCTCAGCGATGTTCCTCACAACAGAGGCCGTCATCGCAGACAAGCCAGAAAAAGATGGCCCTGCAATGCCTGACATGGGCGGCATGGGTGGAATGGGCGGCATGATGTGATAACATAATGAGTTACAAAAGTCTGTAATATATAACGATTTCACAAGTGATTAGAAATTAATGCTCACTCTAATTTCCCATCTCAAATCTTGTGGTATTGAAGTGAAAGGTCTTTCATTAGTTTATTTAGCTAATGGGAGGCCTTTTGTATTTTGTGTAGGAAGTTGTTTTCAACATCATTATTTGATTATCTATCCTGTTTGTATTTATTGAATTAAATAGTAAGATAAATCACTTTTTTAACTCTGAAAAGAATAATAAAAACTCTTAAGTACTGATATTTGCACGTTCCCACTTCAAAATCAGCTAGTAAATGAACTAATATTACATATTAATCGTGACTCAAACTATTAATGCTAACAAGAAATAAAAATATACTAGTAATTATTAAAATTTATTTGTCATAGTTTATTGTTTAGTAAGTCCAAAAATTCGCTAGTATTATGTTCAACAAAACTAATTCAGTAGCAAAATTAAAAATTAAATATACCTATCCTTTATATTTCGCTTAGCCTGTAGGAACGCTAGAATAAAATTGATAGTTTTTGCTCGATACGATTTTACACTATTTCCGAAGAATCAGAACAGAACTCCGATAGAGTAGTTGAGGCTATTTTATCTGGTGGGAATGGATTTGGAGAAAAAAAAGTGCTACACATCAAGATTCATCAAATGTATCAGCAGAACATCAAAGTGACTCAAATCGCCACAGCGCTGAAGGTATCCAGACCAACGGTATATAAGTACCTGAAAATGACGTATGAAGATGCACTACATGAATTTGACCAAAAAGCCTGTTCACGAAAGAAGAAACTCGACACATATCGGGACTGAATCATTGCCTGGTTGGAGGAGTATCCGTATTTGAGCAGCCCAGAAGTCCATGACTGATTAACTTGAAAGATATCGCCAACTCTGAGTCGGATCGAGCACGTTGAGGACATAGGTGAAGGAAATCCGAGAAGTCTATCAGATTTAAAAGAAAAGAAATTACATCAGTAAAATTATGTAGTATTTACTTTTTGAAGTTTGCTTAGTGAGAGATTTAATTAAAACTTCTATTTACTCATTTGTATAATATCTCAGTTGAAAATGCGTGAAGCAAACCTATCATTTTGCTGTACTACTCATATTGCTGTACTACTCATAGTTAATTTTAGAAATTCATCGAAATTAATGCTATGTAAATTCAATTTTTAAGCACAATACAAAATTATATAATCTATTTGTTAAGAGATTGGTAAATAATCAACAAATTTATGTATAATGAATTTGTGATATTTTCCCTCTTTAAAAATTATAAAATTTTCACAATTAATGAAATTAAGGGTGATTAAAATAGACTTTCATCGGCAACAACAATTATTGCAGTTACTTCAAAAGGCTCAAGAGTCTGTAGAAAATGGAGAAGAAGTTTCAACTGAATTTGCTCGAGTTCTTTTCCCACCTTCACGCAAAGAATATGAATTGACTTATTATGGGAAAGAAAGTGTTCAATCAATTATATCTAAAACTTTTGCTGCACCTATACAAATGGATAGAAATTTTAAGGGGAGTGGTGAACAAGGATGGATTAATAAAATTATTTTTGGTGATAATATTCAATTTTTGAAATCTTTAGTAGAAATGAAAAAAAGAGGTGAGTTAAAGAATAGTGATGGGACTGATGGCGTTAGGCTCATTTACATTGACCCGCCTTTTGCTACTAAACAAGATTTTTCCATTAAAGATCAGAAAGCTTATGCAGATAAATTAAAGGGTGCTGAATTTTTAGAATGGTTGAGAAAACGCCTTGTGTTACTAAGAGAAGTTCTTTCTGACAACGGCTCTATTTATGTGCATCTAGATTGGCATAAATCACATTATGTCAAAGTATTAATGGATGAAATTTTCGGAGAAGGTAACTTCTTAAATGAGATTGTTTGGTATTACAGACGTTGGAACATTGCTGGTTCCACTTTTGCAAGAAATCACGATACCATTTTATTTTATGAAAAAAATAATAAAAATCATGTTTTTAATAATCTCTATATACCTAAATCTGAAAAATCTAGCGGCAAAGGGAAAAGTTGGCTAAGTGTGATTGATGAAGTAACAGGAAAGCGAAAATCTATTCTTCAAGATGAAGAATCTAAAGGTGTCCCTATGCCTGATGTTTTTGATATCTCAATGATAAATCCAATGGCGAGAGAAAGAAGAGATGTTAATTATCCTACTCAGAAACCAGAAAAATTACTAGAAAGAATTATTCAAGCATCCTCGAATGAAGGTGACTTGGTTCTTGATGCATTTGGAGGTTCTGGTACCACTGCTGCAGTAGCAGAAAAACTTGGGCGTCGATGGATAACTGGGGATGTTGGTAAGTTATCCATTTATACAATTCAGAAAAGAATATTGGCTATTGATAACCATAAAAGTTTTGCAGTTTATAATGCTGGGCATTATGACGAAAGTAAATTAAATTCATTTGAAACAAATGAATGGAAAAAATTCGCAATGTCGTTATATGATGTTGAACCTCATCAAGATACAATAAAGGGATTCGATTTTGATGGTTTAAAAGATGGTGAGTTGGTAAAAGTTTATTCACCTCAAGATTTTGAAGAAAATACCAAAATAACTGAAGATACTCTGCGGGATATACAAATGCGTATAGGCCCATCTTTAGGAAATGAAGTATTCATAATTGCCCCTCAAGGGAAATTTGGACTTGCTGTAGATGAGTATGATAACGATGGTGAATGGGATACGACATTTAATCTACTACGTGTGCCTTATTCTATGTTCCAAAAGTTCACTGAAAACTTTACTCCTCTTAAACAGGCTGATGATTTAAATTCTGTTAATGAAGCTATTGATGCAGTCGGATTTGATTTTATTAGACCTCCGAAAGTGGAATTCAAAGTAGAAGGTAACTTACTTTCTATTTTATCATTTGAAGCTTTTTCAAGAATTAAAGGCGAATATCAAAGTAATGGTTTTGAAGCTTTTTCCATGCTGTTAGTTGATTATAGTTACGATGGTAACATTTTTGTAATGGACAAAGTTTTTTACCAACATGATTTTGATGAGCATAACACAGTAACTCTTGATATTAATAAAGCAACCGAAAAAATGATGTACATTTTTGTTGATAAGTTTGGAAATGAACTCAAAGCCACTTTAAAGGAGTAAAATTAATGGCGTATAAAGAGAGCGATCTAGTTTTAAAAGTATCAAAAAACGTTGATCCACAAATTTGGGACGAAGGGTTTTATCAAACTTTCTTAAATCTCCTATTTAATGATCGTGTATATCAAAAAGAAGCAACTGAAACAACCCTTAGATATTTAAATTCTGAAGAGTATAAAAATCTTGAAATGCTGGCCAAAGAAAACTTTGATAAGAATTTAGTAATCAAGGACCGTTTTAATAATAACTTTGAGTCTTTTAAGAACAGTTTGGATTTGTCCGATAAACTGTCTGCAACCCTTGATTTAGCTACCGGTACAGGCAAATCTTATATAATGATTGCTCTCGCCCTAATCATGCTTGCTAGTAAGAAGGTAAATCGTGTTTTAGTTTTGGTGCCAAGCCTTACAATTGAAAGTGAATTGACTCAAAAATTTCGAGATGTTTTATCTAAAGAACAGTTGGTAAAGTCTTTAGGACTTGATTTTGTGACACCAGAAATACTTAATGGGGATAGTACTTTAATTGAGAATTCAATTGCCATTGAGAATCGAAACGCCATCTATAAAGCTCAAGCAAATCGAAATTCAATTATTGATAGTCTAAAAAATAATGGTGAAAAAACACTAATTCTTAATGATGAAGTACATCATGTATATTATTCTGAATCAAATCAATGGAAGGAATTTATTCTTGACAGCAATAACCACGGAATTAATTTTAAATATGTAATAGGTTTAACAGGAACCCCATATAAAAGAAGAACAAAAACTGGGGATGCCAATGACTATTTTTCAGATGTTATTTTTAGATATTCATTACGAGATGCCATAGAACAGAGTTTTGTCAAAGATGTTGAGTATATTTCCAAAGAAGATATGCCAAATGATAAGAATGAGCGTTGGCAAGTTATATTAAATTCACATAACGAAATTTCAAAAAAATTGGAATCAACTCTTGGAGAAAAACCAATAACGATAATAGTTACTGCAACTCAGCAAAAAGCTGATCAACAAGCTAAGAATTTTAAAAAATTTTTAAAAACTCAGCGAAAACTAACTGATGCTCAAATAGATAACATTGTACTGTGTGTGCATAGTGGATCTTCTGCAGCCAGTGATAGAGTTAAATTAAAAAATGTTGATCAACCCAAAAATTCTGTTGAATTTATCTTTAGTGTTTCAATGTTAACAGAAGGCTGGGATGTAAAAAGAGTGTTTCAAATAGTGCCAGATGAAGAGCGTGCTTTTAATTCGAAACTATTAATTGCTCAAGTATTAGGGAGAGGACTTCGTAGACCTGAAAATTGGGAAATGTCTTGGGGAACACCCACTGTTACAGTCTTTAATCATGAAAAGTGGGCAAATAATGTGAAATCGATTGTAGATGAAATTTTAGAATTAAAGAAAACTTTAACCATAAAAGTAAATATAGATTCAAAATTTAATTTCGAATTAAAAAATATTAAATATAAATCTGAAGCAAAAACTTCTCCATTTTTTTTAAAAATGGGTTCTTATAACATATGGATGGATGAAAATGACAATATAATTGGAGTTAAGTTACCCACAGATTCTAAAGATGCAATAGCTAATTTAACTTTAATTGGCGTTCAAAATAAAAATTCAACAAGGAATTTATCGGTATCTTACGAGCATGAGATTATAAAAAAGTCAGAATTAGCTAAAATTTTATATTCAAGATTTGATGATTTAGATGATAAAATTCTTAAAAATGAATACAAAAAGTTCTGGAGTATTGAAAAAATAGAAGACATGATAGATGTCTCTCTAAGAAAAAGTAGTAATGAATTCATAACCAAAAGAATAAAAAATGCTTTTTTATCATCTATGAACATTCTTTTCAGACAAGGATCAAAAAGTGTAACCTATGATGTAAAACCGGAAGAGTATTTTAATATTAGCACTACTAAATTACCAAGAGAAACTAGTGAATTAAGTAACTTCCATAAAAATAGAACTTTATTTTATACAGATGAACTTGAAAATAGTTTAGACGATGATTCAAGCAAGGCAAGTTTCGTAGAGTTAGTAGATACATCAAATGGATACAAGCAAATGAAAGTAAATAACAAGTATAATTTTAAAACACCCATGTATGCTGTCACAACGAATGGAGCCCCTGAGACGGAATTTTTAAAAAAACTTATCAGTTCTGAAGTGGCAAAAAATATCCATGGCTTTATAAAATCTGCTGATATGAATTTTTATGATTTTGACTATTCATGGCAAAAAGGGAGTCACCACCAAACTGGTAAATTTAATCCTGACTGGTTTATAAGAAAAGGTAACTTAACTTTAGTTGTAGAAACTAAAGACGATTCACAAATAACTAATCCTGATGTTGAAAATATTGGGAAGTATAAAGCTGCAGTGACTCACTTTGAATTACTTAATAAGCATTTTAAAAACGAAGATTTACCATTCAAGTACAAATGCATTTTTATTACACCTAAAGATTACGACATCTTTTTTAAAAAATTGATTAATGGAGAAATCGAAAATTATAATAGTCAATTAGATGTCGTCTTAGACAAAAAGATTAAATAAAAAAGTGAGTTAAAATCGTTTTTAACTTATAACTATGAAAAAATTAATTTATACGATTATATGATGGCCATATTCTATCAAGGCCATCCTTTTTATTTTCCTTATAATTCTGTTTATTCAAATATTTAAAAACTACTAAAATTATTATGAAGTTTATAAGGCAATTATTACTAAATTTACACACTTCAAAGAATTATTTGTGTAGTGCAAAATATACTCATTTGAACCCTATCCGTTATTTTATCTACCCAATATTAGGAAATCCGTTATAGTGGATGCAAGAATTGAACAACGGGGAAGGATGAGGGAAAGATGAACCAGTATTATTTAACAGAATGGCGAGCGTTAACGAAAGCAACGGAAGTGCTACTTCATATCTATACCGTACCGCTCAAAGACCCATCATCGCGAAATACACAGGGTGGAAAGTTGATTTTTCACTTGAATAAATTGAACAATTTTCAACCGATGGTGTTTTTTGATCAGTACATTGCTTCATTTGAGGAAATCAAACAATGGGGAGACGAGACGTTTCTTCAATATGAGGCGCGTCCAATTAGTCCTTCACTGAATGTCGAGAGAACATTAATTGAACGTCTGTTGAAAAAACAGTTGGAGCGATTGGCTCATCCAGATTACATGATGAACCGAGGAAAGTTCCGCTCGAAACAGGCGCATCCAAAGTCTACAAGTGGGTTGCTCATTTATCCGGCATTAGATCTCAATGTGAATGTATCTGAGACGGCTGAAATTGTATTCGGATTCAATTTGACTCATCAGTTTGAATACCGTGAAAACTTATTGCAGCAGATCAAGCGTGATCCGAAATCCGTATCTGCGGGGATGCGTGTCATGGATTCGACTCATCCGAAGTCGTATGAGTACGAATTTGTAGAGGTCGCGCCATATCGAGCGAACGAAGTGAGTCCGATTATGAAGTGTTCCATTATTGATTATTTCACAAAGAAAGACCCGAAGCGTATAATTGCGCCAGATGCGCTCGTCGTTCATGTTAAAGATCGAAACAATCACATTCTTCCATACTTACCTGAACAGCTTAAACAAAGTTGTTCATTTGAGACGATCCCCACTCATCAATTCGGTGCAGTCAATCGGATCATCAAACTGTCGCCTGAAGAGCGGATGTCGAAACTTATGCCGGAAGCGCTTAAGTTGATTGGTCGTCTTCCAATGCTTCAGTTTGAGCGACAAGATGTACGGGCGGCTCGTCTTGGTTACTCAATTCAAACGTTGCCTTCGCCACGTCTTCAATTTGGTAAAGGGAAGACTACGAGTTATGCAAAAACTGGTCTAAATCAAGGCGGTGTGTTTGAAACAGGAGAAGCGACTGTCAGTTTCTTTGTCGACCCGAAATTACGAGATCATCAAAAACGGCAAGTCATAGAGTTTATCAATAAACTAAAAACTACCTCTGAGCGCTTTGGGGTGACCCTCAATGTCTCGAATAAACCAAAAGGATTGAGCCAGAAACTACCTTCTGATTTATTGCAAGCAGAGGATGTTCTATATCAACTGAAGAGTGTCCCTCAACACTTTGAAGGTGTCGTCGTTGTCATCGCCGAGGAAGAATCGCTCCAGCATTCATATCAAGCCATCAAAAGACAGTTTGGTGGGAAACAGGATGTGGTGACGCAATGCGTCGAGCTACATGACCGTGTATTGAACTCTGAGGACACGCTATATAACATTCTACTCGGTATTTACGTGAAGGCCGGTCTACAACCTTGGATTCTTGGTGAGCCGCTCCATTCGGATTGTTTTGTCGGGTTAGACGTAAGCCATGAGAATGGTAAACATGCAGCAGGCATCATTCAAATCATTGGAAAAGACGGGGCGATGATCAAGCAGAAAGCACTCTCGACAAGTGAAGCAGGGGAGAAAATCAGTTCTGAGACGATGCGGGAAATTGTCTATGACACACTTCACGCGTTCGAAGAACAGTACGGATATGCGCCGAAGCATATCACGTTCCATCGAGATGGATTTGGTCGTGAAGATTTGACTCTTATTGATTCAATTCTATCTCCGCGTGAAATTCAATTCGACTACGTGGAAATTTTGAAGAATATCAATCGACGGATGGCGATTCATGAAGATGGGTGGAAAACTTCACAGGGACTCAGTTATACAAAAGAGCGCATGGGTTATCTCCTCACGACGAGTCCTCATATTCGTGTCGGGATGGCAAAACCACTCAAAGTCGTACAACAAACAACGACCTTGCCGTTCGAAGCCATTTTGACGGATGTCTATCGATTGTCGTTCATGCACGTCCACTCGCTATTGAAAACAAGACTGCCGATCACGACGCATTATGCAGATTTAAGTTCGACATTCCATAACCGTGGCTTGCTCAATGCGAATACAGAACATGAAGAGGCATTGCCCTTTGTATAACATGTAAAATTGAAAGGTGTCATACCGTTTTTTCAGTATCGCCGCTTGTCGAATATTGGGACCGATGCGTACCGTAACTTTGAATTGAGATCATACCAGGAGGTAGAGTGATGAGTGAAAAAGGAGAAATTGTTCAATCTGCAAAACAACTTATGGGAGATGAACATGAGATGAATGACATCCTTTTTCAACAATACGAAATGATATTGAAGCATACTCTAGACGTCATAAATGCCGTTAGCAACATGGGAGGAGTTGGCTCAAAATCGCAAGACAAAGTATACAATACGATTGATAGAGCGATTGATGTCTTTTCCGAGCAACTTAAAGAAGACAACCTATCAGATGAAACTAGAGACAAACTCAATGATCGTATTGAACGCATGGTAGATAAGTCATTTCAAAAAGATTCGGAGTTCAAGAAATGGATGGGGGCATCGATTGTAGCAGGAGTCAGTGGTGCCGCATTAGCATTAGCAAAAAGTCCAGAAGTGAGAAAAACACTGACTAATTTGCTGACGAAAAAAGACTGAGCGTCTTAAGTCTGATAAATACACGAAGTATATAACGAGAGCAGGAGCGACGATTCAATTCGTCGCTCTTTTCGGTTTCACCAAGTCAATCACATATCGATTTGCACATATGTTCATTTAGGTGTACATTTGTGCAAAGGGGTGTGACTGAATGTCAGAAGAACTGAAAAGGCTTTACGAAGTAGCGCACTTGTATTACGAACAGAATCAAACACAACACCAGATTGCAGAGACACTCGATGTCAATCGGGCCACGGTTAGTCGCATGTTAAAACGCATTCGGGAATTAGGAATCGTGAAGTTCCAAATCGATTATGATCGCTATCAATCGATTGACGTGGCAGCCCAACTGAAAGAGCGGTTTGGTCTAAAACATGTCATCCTTGTACCAGAAAAATCAGGACAACGCGAAGAGACGTTACAACGTATGGGGGAAGCGTGCGCAACATACGTCGAGTCGATGGTGACCGATGACGATGTGATCGGCTTTTCTTGGGGGACAGCACTCGCTGCCGTTGTGGAAGCATTCACACCGAAAGAAGCGTATTCAACTATCCAATGTGTGCCACTCATCGGTGGGCCGGACGGAAAGCTCGAAAGTCGTTTTCATGCGAACACATTAGCGTATGACGCCTCACGGAAATGGCGTGGACGATCTAAACTTATCGACGTTCCTGCTATTTTACCGAATGCTGCCATCAAACAAGCATTGACGCAGTCAACACATGCTCAGGAAGTCGTGGAGCTGTGGGGGCGGATGAACATCGCCCTCTTTGGAATCGGTTCGGCCCAATTGAACCAGGAATCCAACTGGTTGGCCTTCTATGGTCAAACGTTTACCGAGGAAATGAACGAACTCCAAATCATAGGAGATCTTTGCTCGCACTTCTATAATCAAAATGGAGAGACCGTGACCACTTCGTTATCGGATCGAACAGTCCATATTGAGCATCAACAACTCGCGAAGGTGCCGCTTAAAATCGGAGTGGCCTATGGAAGTGAGAAAGTAGAGGCGATTCGAGTTGCTGCCCAGTATCGGTTGATTGATGTCATCGTGACAACTGATTGCACGGCCCAACAACTGTTATAGGGGGAATGAACAGATGGATGTAAAAAAGAAGTGTGCTGAAGCCGCACTCCCTTGGATTGAATCGGGGATGACAATCGGTCTTGGGGGCGGCAGTACCATTCAACACCTCATCAATATGATTCATGCGAATGAACTGGACTTGACAATCGTGACGCCTTCTTTTGTCACACGACGTGCTTGTCTGGAAAAAGGGCTTCGGGTTGTTGAGACGGGGGATGTCTCGCTGATTGACCTTGCTTTTGACGGATGTGACCAAGTTGATACACGACACCACGCCTTAAAGAGTGGAGGCGGGATTCATACGGAAGAAAAACTCATTGCAACCATGGCGCAGCGGTATGTATTACTAGTGGATGATTCTAAATTTGTTGAACGATTAACGTTTAATCATCCGGTTGTCTTAGAGGTTCTTCCACAAGCATTCACTTATGTGAACCAAAAAATTCAAGAGTTCCCTTGGGTGACATCTCTACAAGTTCGTCAAAGTTTGAACAGTGACGGGGCCTTGGTGACCGTGAACGGAAACCGATTACTCGACGTGGTTGTCCATCCGTCTGAAGATCCGATTGAGGTGCACCACCAGTTATCTCAAGTGCGTGGCGTGGTTGATACGTCCTTGTTCACAGATGTCGTCACGCACGTCATCGTTGCATCGCATCACGATACAGTCGTCTATTCAACAGAAACGGGGGAAGTGAAATGAAGCGATGGGGAATCATTGGACCAGGTGCGATTGCTACAGAATTCGCTCAAGCACTCGCACAATCAGATGGTATTGCCTACGGGGTATGGGGACGAGATGTAGAAAAAGCCGAACAATTCGCGCAAGAATATGGTGTGAGATATGTGTACCAAACGTTAGATGAGATGTTGTCTTCACCTGACATCGACATCGTCTACGTGGCGACACCTCATCACCTCCATTATTCGATGATGGAACAAGCCATCGCACATGGAAAACATGTCCTTTGCGAAAAAGCCATCACACTAAACAGTGAAGAGCTGGAGAACATTAAACGTCTGGCTGATGATCAAGGGGTGATTGTGCTCGAAGCAATGACGATTTATCATATGCCGCTCTTTGAAGAGTTGAGACGGCGTGTTCAGGAAGGTGCAATCGGACGAGTCAATATGATTCATGTGACGTTCGGCAGTTATAAAGAAGATGATCCGTCTAACCGATTCTTCAATCCGGAATTGGCTGGGGGTGCGATGCTCGATATCGGAACGTACGCCTTATCGTTCGCTCGAAATTTCTTAGACGAAGAAGTAGTGGACGTGTTGACGACAATGGAGCCATACAAGACCGGGGTCGATGAACAATCAAGTACGATCCTTCGTACGGATTCTAATCAAATGGTGAACATTACCCTTGCGATGCGCACGAAGTTACCGAAGCAAGGCGTAGTCGCTGGAGAAGACGGGTACATTACCGTCAATTCGTTTCCTCGTGCAACGGAGGCGACCATCACGTATACGAAAGATGGCTCGGTTGAGACCGTTCAGCTCGGGGAGACGGAGAAGGCATTACGCTATGAAATCGACGCGATGCATCGTGTCATTTCTGGTGAATCTGACGAGACGCGACTTTATTCACGGGATGTCATGACGTGGATGGATCAGATCCGTCAACAATGGAAGGGGACTCATCATGAACAGAGGAATTGATCACATCGGAATGACGGTGCCTTCTATTGAGGAGGCAACTACTTTTTTGAAAGATGCGTTCCACGCTGAGATTTGCTACGACGTGCAACGTCCAGAAGATGAGCCGATGGAAGGGGAAGAAGCAGAGCAACAACTGGACTTACCAGACGGACAACAAATTCTCCATATGCGGCTGCTTCAAATCAAATCAGGACCGTCTATCGAGTTGTTTCAAGTCGCACAAGTAAATGAAACCGAACCGACAGGAATTTCATCGTACGGTTTACATCATTTCGCAATTTATGTGGATGATATGCAAGAGGCGGCTCAGCGCTTTGAACGTGCAGGTGGGCAGTTGTTGTCGAAACCGCATCCGTTAGCCGGTGTCGAAGACAATGGGAATAACCAAGGTGTATACGGGAAGGCACCGTGGGGATCACTCATTGAGCTGATTGCCTATCCGGATGGAATTGATTACCCTGCGTCGAGTGAACAGGAGCGTTGGACACCGGCGGAACATAAATGAGTGTATATGAAAAGAATCGCCCTTTCTCAGGCGATTCTTTTTTCAGTCCGTCTGTTTTCGGTTATACATCACGACGCTACCGACGAATGCGGCAAGCGCCCACACCGTAAGCAACCCGAGCTCTAGCCCGACGGTACCGAAGTTCGCACCGTCTTCCACTTGATGGGCCACATCAATCAAGAGTACGTTCGGTAAATACTCGAGCACTCCGATGATGGCGAAACGGTCTTGTAGTGGCAACAACATCGGTGAGAACGAGAAGAAAAAGAACGGCAACATGACAATCAATGAAGCTTCCATGACCGTCTTCGTCATCAAGCCGAACATCGTTCCGATCCCGATATAAAAGAATGTCGAGACGATGAGCGCCAGGGCGATCACAGACAGATTTTGCGGGGCATAGTCCATCAAAAATGCCGATCCGACAATGAGGATCATCGTCGTCACGAATGTGAGGGCGCTCTTCCCAAGCAAGATGTCGAGCGTGCCCGCGGGGGACAACATGAGCCCGCGAAGCGTGTTCTTCTCTTTCTCTTCGGCAATCAACGCACACTGTACAAAGATGGCGACGAGGCTGAACGTGATGTTGATGACGAAGTACGTGATGTCGACGCCACCGTCACCGATTCGCGAATAAAAGACAGCGAAGAAGAGGGGCATGATCAAGGTCGACGAGACAAACAAGTTTCGAGACAAATCTTTATAGTCTTTTTGGAAAATGGCGAGTGCACGTTTCATTGAAAAAGTCATGATAATTTCCTCCCTGTCACTTCGATAAAGATGTCGCCGAGTGTCGGCTCATTGGAGTGGATTGACGCGATATTTTTAGCGCGCATCTGTTTATGAAGCCAGTCTGCGCCTTCGTCAGTTTGTGTCACTTCATGCGTCTGGCCGTTGTTCAATTCGACTCGCATCGATCCAGTCGCATATTTCCTGCGCAATACGTTCGGAGCATCGAGTAATTGAATCGACCCTTGATGTAAAAAAGCGACACGGTCACACAGCTCTTCAGCTTCCTGCATATCGTGTGTCGTTAAAAAGATGGTCGTCCCGTTTGCCTTCAACCGTTCAATCCCTTTATAGATGTGTCGAGAATTGACCGGGTCGAGAGCCGATGTCGGTTCATCTAGAAACAGGAGCTCTGGCTCATGAAGAAGGGCGCGTGCGAGCGTCACCCGTTGCAACATTCCTCTAGAGAGTTTGTCGATGCGCTTCTTTCGTTCCCCGCTGAGATTGACCATGTTCAATACTTCATCAATCCGGGTCTTCGGTTCATCATATAGATCGCAATATAAACTGAGATTTTCCTCAATCGAAAGTCGTGTGTATAGACCACTGTTATCTGTCAACACGCCGATGCGTTTGCGGTACTGTTCTTGTTTCAAGTCAGCGACCGGCACACCGAAGACAGTTGCATCTCCAGATGTCTGTGCGAGCTGTGACGTCAGAATTTTAATCGTCGTCGTCTTTCCAGAACCACTCGGTCCCAAGAAGCCGAACACTTCCCCTTTTCCTACCGTAAACGTCACATCATGTAACGCTTCCTCGTTTCCAAACAATTTCTTCAATCCGTTCACTTGAATGATTGGTTCCATTCCGGTTCCTCCTTGTCGATATCATCTTTCTTGTCTCTATCGTATAAGGAATAAAAGGGGATCGCATTCAAATGGCGACAAATAGCGCTTATCAGGAGTTGAATGAAGCGATATGAGCTATGAATGGAGACTATTTGAGCCCCATCATCGTCTTCAATTCCGCCATTTTTGTCTTAGATAACGGAATCGTTGTCTTCTCTGAATCATCCAAGACGAGACTGAAGCTGTTTTTCGTATAGGTGATGACTTCGCGGACACGTTGTAAGTTCACGAGATATGACCGATGGCAGCGGAAGAAACCGTACGGGGTCAAACGCGTCTCGAGTTCGTTCATCGTGAAGACGCTCGGGAACTGATCCGATTGACTATGTAAAATCGATTGGCCGTCCTGGCTTTCGATGAAGTCGATTTCAGGAGGGTCAAGTAAGATGATTTTTTCGTTCACTTTCGTCGGGATCTTTTCGAAACGGACGTGGATGACCTCAGATGAGATTTCTGTCTCATCCGTTTCTTCTGGTTCCACGTCTAACAGGCGTAAGTGACGATGGTCGATCCGATAAACGATCGATGTCATGAAGAGCGCACTTTCCATGTTACTCGTCAACATGAGGACGGCTTTTTGTCTCGACGTCAATGTCTGTAGCGTATCGCGTAAAAGGTGACGTGTCTCTTGATCTACGTCTTGATCCGGTTCTTCAAACACATACAGGTCACGGTCCTGGAGAAGCATCGCAGCATACTGCGTGCGTCTGACAAGGGAGCGACTGAGACGATGGAGACGCTTCTTTCGATATGTGGTGAGTTGGAGACGCTCAATGACCGATTCGACCGAGTCGGATGAGTCATAAAGACGCTTAGTGAAGCATAAATATTCTTCAACGGTGAGTCGGTCGTATAAGCCGTCCCGGATAGAGAAGAGAGAAAACGTTGAAGCATGGTCGATGTTCCCGGTGTATGTCGAGATCTCCTGACTGATGAGACCGAAGATGATTTCCCGAGAAATGACGCCACAATGAATGGCGACCAACTCACCTGGTTGGATCGTAAATGAAATATTTTCGAGAATGAGTGTGTCTTGTTGACGAACCGAGACACTTTGGAAAGTAAGCACCGAATCCCTCCCTTTTTATTGGAATTATACCATTATCTGATTTAGAACTTGCAAAGTAGCAAGTAATCATCTAAAAGGCATTGTATGATAAAATGGATATAATTTGAAATTATAAGAGGGTAGGTTTGTTGTATGGTTAACGTCATTCCATTCACATTCGAAGAAAGTAGTCTACATAGCATTGATGATACAGAAACATATGTGAACTATCCGGTGATTTACATTTTGAACGGAGAGAAAGAAGCATACATTGGAGAAACGGTTCACTTTAAAAAGCGAATGAAGCAACATCTAAAGCTTAAACAAACAGAACGGAAACAACTGAGTCAAATTCATCTCGTCGATCATGATAAGTTCAACCGTTCAGCAACATTCCATCTCGAAACAAAGCTCATCAATTATTTTTTAGGAGATGAGAAGTATACGCTTCAGAATAAAAGTAAAACTGCGAACGACTTCACGCACAATTACTACAATAAAACTTATTACGACAACGAATTGTTTCCCGAACTCTGGGATGAATTACATCGTAAGGGACTTGTTCAAAATGAGCTTCACGCCATTGAAAACAAGGATATCTTCAAGCTGTCTCCGTTTAAAGAATTATCTGTCGAACAGTTAGATTTAAAAGAGAAGGTACTCGACTTTTGTGAAACGCAAATGTCGAAAGTAGACCCAAATGAAACATACGGAGATCTATATGTGATTGAAGGAGAAGCAGGTGTGGGAAAAAGTGTTGTCTTAAGCTCAATCTTTAATACAATCCAAGCTCGAACAAAAGACACCAATTCAACACTTCATCAGACAAAAAATTATTTGGTCGTTAATCATGAAGAGATGTTGAAGACCTATAAAGGAATCGCAAAGCAAGTGAAACATCTTAAAGCAGGGGACTTCACAAAACCGACGCCGTTATTGAATAAACTGAAAGATGAGAAAGTCGATATTATCTTTGTGGACGAAGCCCATTTGTTGCTGACGAAATCAGATGCCTATAACAACTTTCGGCAAGACAATCATCTCGAGGAATTGTTGAAGAAAGCCAAAATTGTCATTGCTATTTTTGATCAACATCAAGTATTGAAATTGAAGAGTCATTGGAATTCGCTAAAATTGGATGATTATAAAAAGAGAGCAAGGACGGTTGAGACCTATAAACTAACCAATCAATTCCGAATGCAAGCGGATGAAGATATGATGAACTGGGTCAATGCATTCAAAGAAAAACGAATCAATCCGTTGCCGAAATCGAAGCGATATGACTTACGAATATTTGAAACATTGGAGGAAATGCATCGTGCCATTATTCAACAAGACCGACAATACGGCTTGAGTCGTGTCGTTTCGACCTTTGATTTTTTACACAAAAAAGACGGAGACACTTATTATGTGTATGAATCGAACGGAGATTATAAAATGCCGTGGAATACGACCGGTGGAAAGACGACGTGGGCCGAAAAAGCAGAAACCATCGCCGAGGCCGGTTCCATCTACACGATTCAAGGATTCGATTTAAATTATGTAGGTGTCGTTTTAGGTCCATCCGTATCTTATGACGAGGAGCAGGAGTGTCTGGTGATTGATCCGAATTTATATAAAGACACAGGCGCATATGCTGGAGTCGAAGGAACTGAGAACGTCGATTCGGCAAAAGAACAGATCGTCTTGAACTCGATTAACATATTGATGAAGCGTGGCGTCAAAGGACTCTATCTATATGCGTCCGATGAATCGCTACGACGAAAATTATTGAAGCTACAAAGAGAGAGGGTATAAATATGAACGAAGTACAACGATTAATGGACGAGGTTATTAAGTTCCGAGATGAGCGCGATTGGGCGTTTCACCATAACCCGAAAGACTTGGCACTTTCCTTGTCGCTCGAGGCGAGTGAGTTACTTGAAGTATTCCAGTGGATCTCGAGTGAAGAAGCGCTTGAGACGAAAAAGACGGAGATGGAAGAGGAGCTTGCTGACGTGTTGATTTACGCGTTGACGTTCGCTCACGCTGCTGGAATCGATGTCTCGAAAGCAATTGAAGACAAGCTTGTGAAAAATGCAGTGAAGTATCCGATTTTGAGTGCGGAAGATTCACGATGAAGTCGAACCATCGATTACTATTCGTCATGTATCTTGGAGCAGGCATATTGAGTTTGGCTCTCTTTCTTGCGATTCCCTTATTCCACATAGAACGTTCGAACTGGATGAACGTCATGTTTCCGCTACTAACAATCATTTGGTTTGCGAATGCGTTTATACATTGGAAGCGGATGAAACGAATTCATGTAGAGTGATGCGTTAAGTTTCATCAAAAAAGTCATCTTCTTCGTAAGGATTCGCATACAAGTCAATATCAAACTCGGCTTGAATTCGGTGAGCAAACTGGATTGTATCCGTATCTATGACTAGCGCTGGAGCCTGTCCATCTTCAATCACGATGACGATGACAAATTTGGCTTGTAGATTTTCATATGTTTGATAGAGTTGGTCTAATATTAGTTCTTTCCCATTTAATGTTTCAATAATTTGTTTTAACTGATCGTTCACGTCAAATGAAGGTTGATAACCCGTACCAATCATCCATGCGGTAAAGGTAGATGGACGTTTAGAAGGTTCCCGTGTCTCGCCCAATTTATAGAATTCGGTTGGGGTTAAATCCAGTAGCCTTGTCACTTCATCAATCGAAAAATCATCACCGACAAGCTTGAAGTAGACATTTACTTCTGATTTTGTAGTAAACATTTCATTCCTTCTTTCATGCTTAATGATTATGTCCATAGTATCAGTAAAGGTGATATACACAGAAGGAGGGATTCTCTGGATGAATAGTGCTGAGCGATTTTCTCAACTTTACGCATCTGGAAAACGCTCGACCCGACTTGCAATTCAAGTGGGACTCTTGATTACTTTGAGCGGTGCCTTGTTTTACTGGAATGATCATCAGCGGTTAGCCGAAATCACTTGGTTCATCGTCTTATTTCCGGTCACGGCGTGTATCAAGATTGCCTTTCGGACGAATGTTCTTTTGACATTTAACGAAAGCGTGCGATATCGACGACTCGTCTGGTATGAGTGTGCTTTAGGTCTTGGAATGATTGTACTATTTACACTCATGAGTATGATAATTTTGTATCGAGAAGGGTACACTTCTGGATTGCTATTGTCTTGTAGTCTCGTTTTATTTGGAATCGTTGCATCCTCGAATCTTGACCGTAGATTGAAGAAAGTCGATGCGAGTCATGTGACCCATCGATTATACAGTCGGGGGAAAGTTGGTCATTTTGATTGAAAGCACTCGAAACATATTGGAAAAGGAGTAGACCATGTACCATTACTTGAACGATATATAACCTTGCATACGTGGACCGCCCTCTGATTTGTCTGTCATGACATCGACAAATCAAATGAGGAGCGGATAAGATGAATCGGAATATATTGGTTTTATTAGTAGTGCGTGTCATCGCGAACTTTGCGGATAGCTTTTATTTTTTGGCGTCGGTCTGGTATGTCAAAGAGACGACGGATGCCTCGGTTTGGATAGGTGTCACCACGTTTGCGGCAATGATACCAGTGGCATTCCAAGTACTTTATGGACCACTCATTGATCGTTATTCAAAAAAGAAGTTATTGCTCGTTGCCATGGCGGTCCAGGCGATGGTTTTGATTATTTTGGCGAGTTTATATGCAGTGGGGGAGTTAACTGTTGGAATTGTCATCGCCGGATTGTTCCTCGCAACGCTAGCGAGTGAGCTGAGTTATCCGACAGAATATGCACTCGTTCCAAAACTTGTACGAGAAGCGGACTTACAGAGAGTGAACGCATGGTTCACGTTCACACACCATAGTCTCGATTTGTTGTGTAATGCGATTGCGGGATTCTTGCTGACAATCATCGGTATCGGTCTCATGTTTACGAGTAACGCAGTTCTTTATCTCTTTTTGTTTGCGGTCATCGGTTTCTTCCTTCGAATCAGTGAGACGGTGACTCGTGAATCAGACGATGTGACGTATATGACTGATTTGAAAGTTGGGTTTCGATATGTTTGGAAACTCGGTACGTTTCGGACATTGATTGTTGCATTCACATGCCTTAACTTTATGGTGTCGATCTCACTTGGTGTACTCCCGATACTCGCTACGACTGAGAACATGTATGGCTTATGGCTTGCGGCGATTTCCGTAGGAACGTTACTTGGGAGCGGTCTGTCTACCCGTTACGGTGGTCGCTCATTGCGTTGGACTTTCGTTTTGGCGACAGGAATTGGAGGGTTTGCTTGGTGTGTATCTGCAATTTGGTTGAATCGAAACGTTGGCGTGACGTTGACCAGTTTTGGGATAGCTTGGATTGCAATCGGTATGATGGGCATTCAGTTTCAGACACTTCTTCAACGTCAAATTCAATCTGAATACCTAGGACGAACGTTGACGGTCGTTTATGCGCTTCAAGGAATGTTGGCCCCATTCGGCTATTTGTTTGGAGGAATGTTTGCGGACTGGATCAATCCCAATCTCCTGTATCTGATTGGAGCGTTGACGTTACTCGTTTCAAGTGTATATTTTAAGAAAAGTTCTTTTCTCACATCTCATGCTGCCCTTCGAGATCAAGCAGGATGACATCAAAGAAGTACAGCCTTCATGAGAAGGGCTGTACTTCTTTTTGTTGAATGAATTGGAGCATTGCATCCGTCGTTTGAATCGATGCAAATTCTTCATTCAAACTAGCGAGTGACACGTCATGGATGACCTCTGCGGGGATCCATGCCCCACTGATTGATTGACGGTCGAACGTCGCCGTCGCATCCGACACAACGATTGGATTAAATCCTAGGTTGCCTGCCATCCGTGCGGTCGTCTCGACACAATGGTTTGTGATTAATCCGGTGATGACAATCTGTGTCGCACCAAGTGCTTCGAGTCGCTCTTGTAAATCCGTTCCGATGAAGGCACTATTCACCTGTTTCGTCAGGATGACATCTTGTTCACGAGGTTGAATGAAGTCTTGGAACAAATGGCCATCTTTTTTGAAATAGAAGAGTGAGGTCGGAACGTTGGTGACGTGTTGGACGTAGATGATCGGTTGATTATGATTTTCCCAAGATTCAATCAATCGCGCGATGTTCTCTTCACATTGTGGATTGTTGCGGTTTCCCCAGCTTGGATCATGAAAGGCTTTTTGGACATCGATGATGAGTAATGGAACGACCGGTGTTTGCATGTGGATTCCCCCTTGAATTGGTTACTTCAAGTGTATGCAACGGAGGAATACAGATACATAGAGGTTTGACGGAAGTTTCAGCGAATGACTTAAGAAAGAACGGATTATGTACCGTTTCACTTTATTTTTGAAAGGTGAATGATAAATGGATGAAATTGACCGCCATGTTCTTGAATTGATGCAACAACAGGCCCGAATCTCGATGACCGAATTAGGACGACAGATTGGATTATCCACGCCCGCTACGACCGAACGGGTAAAGCGACTTGAAGAACGCGGAGTCATTACAGGCTATCGGGCCGTTATCAATCCCGAAAGGATGGACAAACACGTGACTGCATTCATCCTCTACGACACACATCGATGTGAGGCGTTCCGTGAATTTTGTCGTCAGCAGCCGTCTGTCATCGAGTGTCATCGCTTAGCCGGTCAGTATAGTTACCTCGTCAAAGTGGTGACGGAGAATGTACGCACTCTAGAGACGTTCATCGACGAATCAATGGGATACGGTCGTCCCTCGTCGTTGATTAATCTATCTTCACCTGTATCATTCAGACCCATCATATAATATAACCTGGTTATTTTTTTGTCGTAGTGCTTCTGCGTAAATTTTATAAACTAGCTGGAGACGAACGGTGGAAGGATGAAAAAGGCATTGGGAATTTATTATACATACCAGCATGAAGCAGCGTGGCGCCAGGCTTTAAAGAGGGGATATCTTGAAGCAAGTGGGGAACACGCATTGTTTATGGATCCTGACTATGATGATTTTAAAATATATTATGACTGGATGGTCGAGCAATACGAGAAGCGTACCGACATTTTGATGAATGGGAACTATCCCATTTGGTGTTGGGACGAGTTTCCCGATTTAGGCAGGGATGGACATATTGATCAAGGTGCGAAAGGAATTGTCTTGACGGTTGAGATTCCAGATGAAGCAGTATTGGCATCAGAGTTTCAATACTGGCATATCGTCTTGAACAATGGATATATTTTCGAAAGTTATGATGAGGAGAACGCTGATTATGACGACTCTCACTTTTCAAAAGAAGAGATCCGAAAATCATGGGAGCGTATTTTTGATCGTGCGTGGTGTGAGTCGACCGTAGCGAATCAACCTTCAGTCGGTTTGACATATCAGTATGTCACCCATCGTATCGAGCTTACGCAAGTGCGAGCGGTCATGCCATTTGTCGGGCGAGGTGACAACTGGTTGGATCGTGTAAAAGGGATGGGATGGCGGATTGGGTATAAGCTTGGTTTCATTCGGTCTAAACCGTTTGAATGGAAAGTGTGATCAGACGAAACGCAGCTAACTTAAGTCAGCTGCGTTTTGCGTTCGAATCTAGTTGCTGTTCGATGTGGTCGAGACGTTCAATCAATACTTGCATCTGCTTCGAGCGTTCACGTTCCATAAAGAGTTGCTCGTCTGCTCGTTTCTCAGAACGTGCCACGACATTGCGAATCCACAAGATACCGATGATTAGTACTACGATCGGTAAAATCTCGAAAATGAGTCCGAATAATGAAATCATCATAACGTTCATTAAAAATCCCCCCCTATTTTACATCTTTATTATACTTCCAAATCCATCCAAATGGAAAGGTTAGCGGTAGCGTTGAAGGATTTATTCTCGATACAATGAAAATAAAAGAAGGAAAGGGGTTGAGAAAGTGGCAATCTATTATACATATCAACATGCAGGTGCGTGGGAAGCCGCTAAGAAGAATGGCTTTTTATTCGGTGACCCGAACTACGGCATGTGTAAAGATGAGGAAGATGCCAATCATCGATCTGCCTACGATTGGCTGGCTGACCAATATGAGAAGCGTACGAAACGATTACTGAATGGGAATGATCCCGTTTGGCTTAGTGATACCCCACCAAACGTCACGCGTGGTGGTTTTCTAGAGGCAGGGGAACCGGGTGTCGTATTGACCGTCGAGCTACCTGATGAGGCCGTGTTAGAACTGGAAGCAGGGTATTGGGTGTTCGCGTTAAATCGATGGTTCCTCTCTTTTGAAGACCGTGAGGCAGAGAACGAGGAAGAGCTGCGTACATCGTGGGAGAAGATGTTCGACCGTGAATGGTGTGAAGCAATCGTTGAGGAGTATCCTGAAACGAATACGAAATATTACTACATCGTCGACCAGATTCATCTTCACCAAGTGCTTGATGTCCAATCGTTCGTCGAACAAGGTGTGTCATGAACAAGCCAACCCGACTTGGTACGGACGAGGCGGGGTACGTCATCAACCAGACGTCCATCCGTCATATACAGCCTGACTTTGAAACCGTTCTTTTTAAAGCAATCGAAATGGTGAAAGAAGCATTCGATGAACAGCTACATAGCATATACCTATACGGAAGTATCGGTCGCGGGACGGCCGTTGCTGGTGAATCGGATCTCGATTTGACGGTGCTTGTGCATGAGGACATCGATGCGACGGAATTGGTAGAACAGACGGAGCAATTACTAACGGAACATCGGGAAGTCATTAAAATCGACTACGATATCGGTCGTCTGGATGTGGCACTAAATCCGGCGAACCGTTTTGAATGGGGCTTTTGGATAAGGCATCTCTGTACGTGTGTTTACGGGGAAGATGTTTCAACTCAATTCCCACTCATGAAGCCGGACGCTCGTGTAAGTGAGGCATTGAACCAGGATTTAGTTTCCGCCATTGAAACAGCTAAGTCCAAATTACTTCGTGGACAGATGTCTCATCTGGAGAAGCGCTCCATCGTGAAGCGTGTCATTCGAGGTTGGTATTTGACCATTAACGTGAAGGACAAGAGTTTTGCGACGACCGTAGACGAATGCTTGAAAATTTTGAGACTTTACTACCCAGACGATCAGAGGATAGAAAAAGGGGAGAAGTTATTGATGCAGAATGAGATTTCTAATCAACAGCTTCTAGACTATTTGAATGAAATAGATTGGACTTAACGATATCGCTCCTCGATTGGGATATATCCGTTTGGTCGTCTTCGCTTTACGTCCGTCTCAAAGTAGAGTTGGGGCGTGTATAGAGCGCTCATTACGTAAAGGACGATAACAGACTCGACTAAAATCGACCATTGAATGAAATCGAATAAAAATAGAAACCATATAGAGTGTGAAACGAGACACATCGCCCAAGTCATCCCATTCTCTGTCCGAATAAATCGGTACAGGATGCGCATCAATACGATATAAGGGAAGTAGAGATAATAGAACATATTTTTCAATTGATGTCGTCCTTTCTAGAACAGATCCAATCATCTAACTCAGTATAATCGAGGAGAGACGGACGACAAAGGAGAATTTACAATGAAATCAATCGCCATCATCGGAGCTGGTGTCAGTGGGCTTTATGCCGCGAGCGAGCTTCATCAAAAAAGATATGACGTCACGGTCTTCGAGGCACGTGACCGAGTTGGTGGACGCATCTTCACGAAGGAAGGCTTTGACCTCGGTCCGACATGGTATTGGCCGGATACGGAGAAGACCATCTCGGAACTCGTGGATACACTCGGACTCGAGTCTTTCCTTCAACATACGACAGGACAAATGGTGCTCGAACGCCAGACGACGACTGCGCCTGAACGACATGTGCTGCCGGAGGAAAGCATCGTCCGATCGAAACGTTTAGTCGGCGGGATGACGAGTTTAGTGGAAGCATTATACGCAAAGTTACCCGAGGATATCGTTCGGATTGGGCATCGCCTCACATCCATCGACCGACAGTCAGACCGAGTTCAATTGACGTTCCAAAATGGGTCGGTGCATCACACGGACGAAGTGATTCTTGCACTTCCTCCACGCCTTGTCACCAATCTAACAATTGAGCCTGAATTATCAGCTTCAACGCGAAATGCGCTCAAGACGACACCAACTTGGATGGCGTCTCAGGCGAAGGCACTGATCCTATACGAGACACCGTTCTGGCGAGAAGAGGGTCTGTCTGGATTTGGGATGAGCTGGGTCGGTCCGCTCCAAGAGATTCATGACGCCTCGCAGATTGATGGTCAAGGCGCGCTATTCGGATTCTTCCGTCTGTCACCGGATGAACGTAAAGCGTTGGGAGAAGGACAAGTGAAGACACGTGTCATTGAGCAACTGGAGAAGTTATACGGTCCGAAAGCGAATGACTTCTTGCGATTTCACTATATGGACTGGTCGACAGAATCAGAGACAGCAACTTCTGACGACCTCATGCCGCTCACGGCATTCCCGGCTTACGGTCCAATCGAACTCGGTGACCATCTCCATTTGATCGGTTCGGAGATGGATGCACAGTTCGGGGGACATATCGAAGGGGCATTACGGTCGGCAGAGCGGATTGTAAAACAATTCAACATAGAAGATTAATCAAGTCTGTCACCGTGTGTGACAGGCTTGTTTCATATATCGAAACTTTTTTGGGTATCTTTGAAGTAACAATACATTCTGCTTATGATAAGCGACATGAGGTGATTCAACATGGAAGCATACATGGTGACCACACTGCAAAAAGGACTACATTTGATTGATTTGATTCGGGTGAATGAATCGATGACATTGACCGAGCTGATGCGAGCATCAGGCTATAACAAGACGACGACGTTCCGTCTCCTGTATACGCTCGAGCAGTTGAACTATGTGGAGAAAACGGAAGACGGCTATCGCCTCGGTGACAAGCTCGAATCGGTCGAAGCGCCGATTGATACGGTGACGAACTGGTATACCGTGCCACCGCTCCAACAGTTGAGTGAAGAAACTGGCGAAACGGTATATGTCGCCATCTTGCATGGCACAAACGTCGTCAATACACAGGTCGTGGACGGAACGCATTCGATTCGAAGTCACACGGAAGTCGGAGAACGTTCGCCGGCGCATCAAAGCGCGCTCGGAAAAGCGATTCTCGCTTTCTTGGACGAGTCGTCGTTACAGCGTGTCATGACGGAACTCGAACTCGTTCAAAAGACGGCGCACACGTTCGTCGATCGTCAGTTGTTGACCTATCATCTTCATGCCATCCATGAACAAGGGTACGCAGTCGATGATGAAGAAGCCGAAATCGGACTGCGTTGTATCGCGGTCCCGATTATGCGTGACGGTCATGTCATCGCCGCACTCGCCATCTCGGGTCCGAGTTCACGGTTGACGAAAAAGCGTGACCGTCAGCTCAGTAAAGTCCTTCAGCAGTATAGTCAAGCCATCACCTCCTTCATTCAATAATTCAGGAGGAATTCATTATGACGAAACAGATGTACCGCGCCTTGTTCGCGTTGGCCATCAGTGCCTTCGCCATTGGGACGACCGAGTTTGTCATCGTCGGTCTGCTCGAGACGGTCGCGGATGATTTAGCCATCTCGTTGACAACGGCTGGAAGTCTCGTCTCCGGTTACGCACTCGCATTGGCCATCGGGACACCGATTTTAGCGGTCGTCTTCAGCGGGATGAACAAAAAACGCTTGCTCGTTTGGTTAATGGTCGTGTTCACGATTGGGAATGCCCTTGGGGTCATCGCACCAACCTATGAATGGTTGATGGTGTCTCGTGTCGTGACTGCTGTCGCACACGGATTATTCTTCGCCATGGCGACGATTGTGGCGACACGAATCGTTCCACCCACGAAGCAAGGGACTGCCGTCTCCATCATGTTCACAGGTCTCACGGTCGCAACGATTTTAGGCGTTCCGCTCGGGACTTGGGTCGGTCAGTCGTTCGGTTGGCGCACCACGTTCGGTGTCGTCGCTGCGCTCGGTGTGATTGGATTAATTGCGATTCTCACATCGGTGCAACAAGACAAGCAGCAGACCGAAGAAAAGACAACCCTTCGTGATATCGGAGCGCTTGTGAAGAATCCTCATATATTAGGAGCACTCACGATGACGATCCTCGGGTTCGGGGCGACGTTCGTCCTGTTCACGTATATGGCACCAATCTTATCGGGTGTCAGTGGATATGCGGGCTCGAGCATCACGTGGATTCTATTACTATACGGCGTGTTTGTCGCTATCGGGAATATCATCGGAGGACGAATCGCAGACAAGGAGCCGCTCAAAGGCTTACGTTTCGTCTTTCTTGCTCAAGCAGTCATTTTAGCGCTGCAATACGTCCTATTACCGGAGAAATTCTTGGCGCTTGTTGCCATTTCACTTCTCGGACTCGTAGCGTTCATGATGTCAGCCGGTGTACAGACACACATCGTCCAGCTCGCGGAACGATACGTCCCGTCGGCGAAAGGAATGGCATCGGCATTAAACATTTCGGCATTCAATATTGGGATCGCCCTCGGTTCGACGCTCGGTAGTGTCGTCCTCGCCGTCTCAGACGTATTGAATACCGCCTTTGTCGGAGCAGGGATGGCGTTACTCGCGTCACTTCTTGCGATGGTCAGTTACAACAAACAAAAGGAGAGATTATGATGAATACAACACAACTTCAAGCACAAGAGGAACAATTGACACTTTCGACGTTCGGTCACGAAGAGGCACTCCAACTCGGTCAGACGATCATCGATTTGGCGAAAGAGGACGGGGTGAACGTCGCCGTTCATATTGAAAAGAACCGTATCCCGGTCTTCACGCATTTGATGGAAGGAACGACAGAAGAGAATTACATGTGGTTGTTCCGGAAGAAACGGGTGACGGACCACTATCAACGTAGCTCGCACTTCATCGCGAAACGTTTTGAGGAGTCGGGTCTTTCACACGATACAAATTCACTGTTACCAGCGAACGATTATCAGGCCATCGGAGGAACGCTTCCGATCCGCGTGAACGGTGCCGGGATGATTGGTACGGTGACAGTCGCAGGCTTAACACCAGAGCTCGATCATGAGTATGCGGTTAGAGGACTTGTGCGATATAAAAATAAGATGAACTAAAAGAAAGGGATTTCCGATGTGGAAATCCCTTTCTTCATTTGAACTTTTGAATCATCAACGCGAGCGAGCGGTTGATCATCTTCATCTCGTCATCCTCGAGGACGGAGAACATCTCTTCAGCGAGGCGCTCTTCAATCGCATCGATTTGTTTCGAGTACGCCAGGCCGTTCGGACCGAGCCGGATGAAACTTTCCCGAAGGTTCTCAGGATTTTTTTCGCGAACGACGAAGTCGCGTTGCTCGAGCACTTTAATCACCTGACTGACGGCACTTTTGGAGATGGACATCTTCGTCGCAATCTCTGTCGTCGTCCACGTCTCTTGGCGCTTGAAGAGAAGCAACATCTGTTCTTGTTGATAACTCAACTCGAACTCGTTCAATTCCGTAAAATATTTCGTGAACAGCAAGTCCAGCTCATCGATTTGGCGGTACATCGTGAGGACTTGTTGTTTTCGTGTTTCATTCAACGTGTCATTCATCCTTTCTTTACGGTGTCCGTCGGAACGTTTCGCTCCGTAGATATAAGAGAACACCACACACTAGTCCGATTATACCAAACGCCAATAAGAGCGTTTGAATCGGTACAGCCAGGGCGACAAGAACCGATAAGATGGCGAACGCGATTGGTTCCAGGCCCGAGGCGGCGAGTGACATGATACTCATGACGCGTCCAATTTTGTCAGAGTCGCTTTGTTCCTGCATGATGGTGACGGTCGGCAAGTACACGAGCATGATCATAAATCCGCTCATGGAAGCCGCGACGGCAAGCAGTGGAATCGATTGAACCTGCGTGTAGAGGAAGAATGCACCGAGCGTCAGGAACAGTGCTCGGAAGACGAAACGTCCACGATGAACGGACCGCAATAATAGAATCAGAAAACTTGCGACGAACGTTCCAACGGCGAGTCCGCCTTCGATGATACTTAAATCAAAAGCCGTCCCTCCGACCGCACCGACGAGAATCGGGATACTCATGATGAGCGGTCCCATGACGAACAAGTTGACGATCGCGATCGCGAACGTCCCGCTTCGTAAAACAGGTGTCTTCGATACGTAACGAATGCCTTCTTTCAAATCAACGAGCACATCTTTTGGGGAGAGCGGAGCGACCTCGGGAATGTGATCTTGAATCAGCCGAGGCATGATCAAAATCGCAGAGAGGAAGATCAAGGCAGCCGCTGTTCCGAAACTGAGACCAAAACTTCCCCACGTGAGTAGGATCCCTGCAAGGAAAGGACCGATGACGAACATCAACTCGAGCGACCCTTGGAAGAGGGAGTTCGCGCGTTGCAACTGTTGACCTGATACGATTGAAGGAATGAGTGATGACAGTGCGGGGTAAGACATCCCGTCTAAAAGACCAAACAATATGGAGATGACCAAGAGTGCTGCCACCGAATAGGCGTCAGCAAAATGAAGCGAGACGACAAGTAACATCAAAACGCCTTGCCCGATATTCGTTAAACATAACAAGCGACTCTTTTGGAACCGGTCGGCGAACACACCGCCGAACACCATCATGATCACGCGAGGTAACGAGACCGCGGTCAAAATGATTCCGAGTAGCGTCGGTTGTTTCAACACATCAATGGTTAACCACGAGACGCTCAAGAAGAAAATTGAAAACCCGAGCGTGAGCGTCATCCCGGATAACCAGGTAAACACAAATCGGGAATTGCTTAATAAACTCATGTTGATAACCTCTTACTTTCATTCTTTAACATATAGTTAAGTTAACTAAACTATAGGCCGAGACAATCATATCGTCAAGAAACATGACTTTGGTACGAAAATGTAAAATAACGGAACTTTTCTCATGCTCATCCCGTATAGTGAAATAAGAGGTGAATGAGATGAACAAGCAAGAACGACTACATACAATCAAACGATCAAATCGAAAGCGACTCCTGCAACGCTTACTCTTAGCGCTTCCGGCAGGTCTTGCGGTTTACTTCCTCATGCGAACGGACGGGAACATTTGGATTGGGTTCGCAATCATCGGTGGGGTGTTACTTGCGACGCGTTACTTCTTTTCGAATGAAGCAGAGGCGATCAGTCAATTATCGGGGCAAGAACAGGTGAGACGTGTCGTGACACTGCAGTATCATCTGGACTTCCTCTTTATCGCATTGCTCGGACTGGTGAATCCGTTGGCCATTCGAATCATAGAGTGGTCTTGGATTCCTGCAGTTCTTATCGGTGGGGCATTGCTTTATATCTTATGGGCTCAAGAGAAACTCGATCAACAAATCCGCTGGCTCGACCCGGAACAACCGACACGTCGAGAGATTCGACGATTCTGAAAGGATGAATGAGATGAATAAACAAGAACGGATCAATACGATTTATCGTTATCAGCAGCGTTGGCTTTTGTTGCGCTCAATTCTTGCAATACTGACAGGTGGACTTGTCGTACTCGTGCTTCAATCTAATGGAGAACCGATGTACACTATCCTGTTGGCGCTCGTACTAACAATTATGCTTTACGTCATCGGACGAGAACGTCGCTTCGTCAGGAAGTTAACGAATGTGGAACAAGCCAAACGGATCATCGATTGGCAGTATGTATCGGAAATGGGGCTACTCGTCTTATTAGCCATCCTCTTTCCATTCATCGTTCTAATCGGTTGGCCGGGATGGTCGCTCTTCATTGTCTTCTTAAGTGGAGTCACCTTATTACACTTCGTACAAAAGATGCTCGACAGACAGATTTCCGAGTATGATGCGGATCAACCGATGCGCCGCGAAATCAAACTCGACTTCGTGAAAGATTGAGGTGACAGCGTGGATAAGGCGGAACGACTTCAACGAATTGAGCAGTTTGAGAAGCGCTTCAATCGTCTGAATATAATCGCAAGCGTGGTCATGTTTGGCGTATCGATTTATTTTCTGTCGACATGGAGTCCGTATAGCATTCTCCTACCAGGTGTCGCACTTCTTTATACGACATGGCTTGAATGGAACAAGATGAGATTACAGCAACCCTTCAACGAATCGACACGCTATCATCGTCTATTACGAATGGATTTTACTGTCATGTTAATCAGTCTGATGTGGTTCGTGGTTTTGATTGTCATGCATTTCAACGGAATCGATATCTTACCGTGGATGAGTTGGACGCTTCTCATCAGCGGACCGTGTCTCATATTGATTCCACGTTGGATTGACCGAAAGCAGTCCGCCCTTGATGAGCACCACGTCACATCGGGCGAATGGACCCGGGCAAATCGTGAGCGTTTGAAACATGCGTTAGATGATATTTCAAGGAAAGGTCGTAAGGAATCATGACGAAACAAGAACGAATTCAATATATCGGCGCGTATCGGCAAACGCATCAAAATACGAGCATCTGGCTTACGGCGGCCCTCATTTTCTGCAACAGTTTCGTGCTCGGTTTTGACACATGGTGGATATGGGGGATCGGGTCGACGCTAGCAGCGACTGGACTCATGTATCTAACACGTCAAGAAAGTAAACAGTTGCAAACCTTGACGTCCGGAAAAGCCGAGTTACTCACGAGACGCTTGTACCGCCTCTATTCTTACTGGATTGGAGTGGTCATAGGAATGGTCCTTCTCAGTCGCCTTGAGGTTTCGTCAATCGGTCTAGGCTTCATCGTCCTGGGCATCATTGGTCTAGGGATTGTCCTGCTAGCATGGACCCACTATCAGACCGTCCGGCAATTACGACAAGCCGACCCGGACCAACCGACACGGGATGAGGTGACGAAGCACTATCGATCTTACGAAGGGAGTACATATGCTGACGAAAGAAAAGCGAATTGAACAGTTGCTCAAACAAGATGACAGTCATTGGCGTTGGCGGTGGGGCGTCGCCATCGCGACCGTCGTGATGACATTCCTCATCGCTGCGCAGTACAGACTGTACGCCCCGCTCATCGTCTTCATCAGTTTTTTCCCGTATCTCTGTCTCGAGTGGCGGAAGACAAAACTGCTTCTTACCTTTAACGAGGATGCCCGTTATCAACGTCTGGTGTATACAGACTTTGGGATCCAGTGGGTCTGCTTCGTTTCGACGATCTGCCTACTAGCCGCTTATTATGCCGATTCGTTATCTCCTGTCGTTGCCATTGCCGGGTTGTTCGGAATCGGTGCCCTATCGATTCTTGGGCCAGCGCTCATCAATCGACATCTTCATAAGTTTGATGTGCATCACGTACTTGGGAAAGAGTTGCGTGAAGCGCGCAATCAGCGTTTCCATGAATCCAACACGAACACCTGAAAAGGGTTCGTGTTTTTATTTGAGGACATCGGTCCTTTTCTTCTTGGGTGCCGAGGCGTAAGCTGACAATGTATAGAGAACTAGTAGAAGAATCGAGGAAGACATTCATGTTAGCTATTTTGATTGGATTGACGATTGGGATTTTGCTACCGATGCAGACGAGTGTGAACTCACGTTTGCGCCAAGTGGTTGGCTCCCCGTTCGTCGCATCGTTTTTATCGTTTACCGTCGGGACCATCTTTTTATCTCTGTTACTCCTCTTGACCGGACAGTCATTCGGGTTTGATAGCTCGATGATTCAGGAAGGTCCAGGGTGGATGTGGATCGGTGGACTGTTAGGTGTTTTGTTCTTAACGGGAAATATCTTGCTGTTCCCGAGACTCGGGAGTGTCCAGACGGTCATCATGCCGATCTTTGGTCAGATTTTAATGGGGTTGTTGATTGACCATTTTGGTTGGTTCAACTCCGTTGAGCATCCGATCACGGCGTTACGCTTGTTCGGGGTCGTGCTCGTCTTACTTGGCGTCATCGGAACGGTCGCCTTATCCGACTGGCTCAACCGCCGAAGAGGCAAGTTGGTCGTCTCCATGGAAACGGACACGGGAAACCTGAACCTTTGGCGACTGTTTGGAATTTTCACAGGAATGATGAGTGCCACGCAAACGGCCATTAACGGCTATTTGGGTACGGTGCTCGAATCGGCTCTGAAAGGAGCATTGGTCTCTTTCGTTGTCGGTACGATGGCGCTCTTACTCATCTTGCTCGTCTCGCGTCAACCGATTCCGCTCGGACGATTGAAAGGTCAACCATGGTGGATCTGGCTCGGTGGGATCATCGGGGCGCTCTTCATCGGAGGAAACGTCCTTATCGTTCCGATTGTCGGGACGGGGATTGCTGTCATCATCGTCATTGTCGGACTGTTATGTGGAAGTTTACTGATCGACCGTTTCGGTTGGTTCGGAGCGAAGAAGAACCCGGTCACCGGTGTGCAAATCATCAGTCTGATTGTCATGGTGATCGGAATTGTATTGATTCGTCTATCTTAAGGGGGGAGAACGATGCGAGGAGTGTTGTTTGCAATCAGCGGGGGCTTCTTTCTGACATTGCAAAGTGTTGCGAATGCGCGAATCAGTTCACAGATTGGGACGTGGCAAGCGGCGACGTTGACACAGTTCACAGGATTCATCATCGCGTTCCTCGTCATGTTGGCGTTGCGCGACCGCACGTATATCGAGATGCGTCACGTGAACCCGCTCTATTTATCTGGCGGAGCGTTCGCGGCGATCATCTTGTTCAGTAATATGACAGCCGTCCACGAGCTCGGAGTCACGCTCACGATTTCCTTGTTCCTCATCGCGCAGTTGGCGCTCGCGCTCGTCATCGACTGGCGTGGATGGTTCGGGATGGTGCGTCGGAACTTGAACGGGATGCAGTTGTTCGGGGTGTTCATGATGATTGCGGGGGTCATTTTATTAAAATGGTAGGGGGAAACGTATATGGTTGAAGCGTATGTGAAGCAATTTGAATTAGACGTTTTGCCCGTTGCTGCGCAACAAGAATTGAAGCTTGTCCGATACGAGCCGGGAGACGTCATTTGTACGCAAGGCGATGAAGCGGAGCATCTCCGTTTCTTAGTGAAAGGGAAGATTCGCGTCTCTCATACTTCCGCTACCGGTAAGCGACTCGTCCTTTCTTTCAAATATCCACTCGATTTGATTGGGGACATCGAATATATTCAATGGACCCCTTATTTGAATACGGTTGAAGCTGTCACAGAAGTTGAGATGCTCGTCATCCGATTCGAGGATTTAGTACGTCACGCGCACGAAGAAGTCGCCTGGTTACATTATTTATTGGAAGAAATCACGCGAAAGTTCGAACGGAAGTCGCAGTCCCTCAGCTTCAACTTGTTCTATCCTGTCGAAGTACGTTTGGCGAGTTATTTATTGTCGATGACGCCAGATGACCAAACGCTAGGTTCGACTGTCGATCAATTGACGGATATCGCTGATTTGATTGGGACGAGTTATCGTCATGTGAACCGGACGCTTCGGCGTTTCGTCGAGGCAGGATTGATTGAACGAAATCGGCGGATGATTACCATCATCGACCGGGAAGGGTTGTTGGAGATTGTCGGGGAGAGTATTTATGAATAGGAGGGGAGAACCATGGCGATTGGGATGATGCTGGCTGTTGTAGGCGGAATGCTCGTCTGTGTGCAAAACACGTTTAACGCCAACGTTAAAAAGCGTGTCGGGGCATGGGCGACGACGACACTCGTCCTTGGACTCGGATTTTTAGCATCGCTCCTGATCGGTCTGTTCCAAGAAGGGAGTGCCTTGTTCCGAGTAGAGGAGATGGAGACATGGTACTGGTTCAGCGGAATCCTCGGCGTCGGGGTTGTCATGAGTGTGACGCAAGGTGTCGAGCGGCTCGGACCCAGTTATGCTATTTCAATCGTCATGGTGTCTCAAATCTTGTTCGCGCTCCTCTGGGATACGTTAGGATGGTTCGGTTTGACGGCCGTCCCGTTCACATGGAAGACGGCCGTCGGGATTGTCTTGATTGTCGGTGGAGTGCTCGTGTTTCAGTTGAGTGGGAAGACACCCATCACATCAGCGAAAGTTTCGAAAGCCGGATAACGAAAAGCATCTGATCCACATCAGGTGCTTTTTCCTTTTTAATGGAAAATCCTCGAAAGTTTGTTTTTAGATTGTTAAGATGAACATACAGAGAGAATTGGATGATTTTTACTGTTGGAGGTGTGTGATGTGTTACGGGAAGAACGAATGGAATACTTATATGACAAGGCATGGACTAAAAAGGGTCCGCTCTTTGTGATGATCATCGGTGTAGTGACAGCGCTTTGGCTATTGTTCAATGATTCAAGAATGAGCCTATCCCTGTTCATCTTTTGTGCGGCGATGCTCATGCCGCTTCTGGTGGCAACATGGCACAAAATTCAGTTGTTTTTACAGTTCAATGACTCATTCACGTACCAGCGCTTCATTTATCTAAAAGGTGTGATTCAGTTTATCCTCTTGATTGGTGTCATATCGACGATGGCACTCTATGCACTGAAGTACATTTCGCTTGATACATTGAGCCTTGGCTGTGCGATGCTAATTGTGAGTTGCCTCATTCTCGAGTCATGGGTCGACTGGAAGATTCTAAAGATTGATAACGAGCATGTCGTCGAGAGTTTATTAGGGCTGATGAACCGGGAGAAGCGTAAGGAATGAAACAAATCGAGAATAGGTTTCGTACATAAAAATAACGAGAACACTCGAGGGGGATTCGATGGTTGACCATGAAGTTAGATTAGAACAAATGTTGAAAGATGATGAAAAGCGAAAGAGACAAATGGTGATTCCTTTAATTGGCGTCATGTTGCTCTTCTTTTTATATTTTTGGAAGACAGACATCCTCTTATTGTTACCAATGATTATCGTTGGACAAGTTCCGCTCCTGTATCACGCTTGGCATCGCAAAAAGTTACTCCTTTTATTTAACGAGGACACGCGATACCAACAACTTGTGCGGTTCGAGTTTTTATTGAATTTTGCTCAGCCGCTTCTGCTTCTCATCCTGATTGCTTGTATAGAGCTTGAATGGATTACATTACTCACGTTCATCATTGCAGCGTTTATCGGAATCATCAGCTTGTTGACGTTAAGCGTTCGCTTAGACCGCAAGCTAAAAGAAATCGACCCGTTACATGTGACGGGTGTCGAGCTCGGCCATGTCCAATTTGAGCGGAAGAAACAAAAAAGGAGGAAAGTGAATGGATAAACAAGAACGTCTCCCCAAAATGGTGGAACAGGACCTCGACGCCCGAGGGATCAGTGCGATATTCGGGATCATCGGTCTGTTTCTCTTACTGGTTGTTTCGGTCATAAAAGGTGTCACGGTGACGACGGTTGCCTTCTCATTCCTCGTGACCCAACTGCCGATGCTCTATCAAGCGTGGCGACGGATGAAGCTGTTGCGCACATTCAACGAAGACGAGGAATACCGACGCCTCGTGCGCCGAGAATTTCTAATCATCGTCACTATGTTTGTGTCACTTGGTGTATTCACTTTCCTCACGAAGTTCGTACTCGATTCGATGCAGGAACTACTCGGTGTCGTATTGATTGGCATCATCCCGCTTCTCATCTTGTACATGACGATGGACCGTAAACTACGTGAAGCGGACCCAGAGCATGTGACCAATCGAGAGTTACGACGCGCACGTCGTGAACAATAAAAATCAGCTCTGACGTGTGTCAGAGCTGATTTTCTTATGAGAACATGGAGATGAGAAAACCGCAGACGACCATGCCGATTGTATAGAATGTGAACCGGTGTCGTTCCCAAAACGAGTCATTCATCGTGTCACCGCCACATCATCAAGTGGTGTGTCGACCATCCGAACGAACGCTTCATCCGGGTCGGTCGTTCCAGATTCTTTGAGCCAGTCCTGGAAGTCCCCTTCATACAAAATACGTCCGCCGTGCAGGAAGATGACGTGGGCATCAAGTTGAGCTAAGTCATGTAACTGATGTGTCGAGATGAGGCACGTCTTGCCTTCGTCGACGAGTCGCTGCAGGCGGCGCATGATTTGAATGCGTGACGCCGGGTCGACTCCGCTTGTCGGCTCATCAAATAAATAGAGAGATCGTTTGATCGAAGACAACAGTGTCACGAAGAGCCATTTCTTCTCCCCGACGGACATCTTCCCGAGTTTCATCGTCCATAGATGTTCGAACAGTTCTTGTTCTCGGGACGTCGAGAGATTATTTACATAAGACTCGAGTTTCTTAAAGTCGGGGCGCTGCGACAGACGCCCGATGAAATAGGCGAAGTCTTTTCCCGTCAACTCATGATGGTTATACATCAGTTGTGTCAAATACAACATGTCCGTCGTCGGAACGAGGTCGAGTGACGCTTTGTCAACGGGAAGGGTACCCGTCATACAATCAAAGAGTGTTGTCTTCCCGGCACCGTTTTGTCCGATCAAAACGTTCAGCTTATTCGGTTGCAGGGTGAACGAGACGCCGTCGAGTACAGGACGTGCCGCTTTCGGATAGCGATAATTGAGTTGGTTTACGTGCATAAGAACCTCCTAGCGTGTGATGAGTGAGACGAGACTGAAGCGTTTCAACGCAATCGTACCGATGATGAAGTAACCGAGTACGGAAAGGAATGTCGCCCATACTCCGAACGAGAGATCAACTTGAGTCGTCAGGTGCAGCAACCCGAGCGCGAATTCATGGAGCGCGTAGAACGGGTTGAGGAAGCTGAACCATTGATCGGGTGACTTCGTCGCCAATATGAAGAGTGGGAACATGAGAATGTTCGCAAACGTTCCGAGACTCGATACTTTCATCGGAAGTGCCGTGATGGCGACACTGGCAACCGCGAACGGGATACTCCCAATCAATATGAGTAGAGCTGACGCAAGTAACGTGAATGAGAAGAACCCGTGTACGAGCGTGACGACAGTTGTGAATAAAAGTAGGCTGATGGAAGCGAACAACAGTTGTGCCAAGATGACGGCGATGACGTATGTCAGTTTGTTCCCGGAGATCATCACGTACGTTTTCATCAATCCATATTCGCGCATGCGAGCGAGTTCGATACCTACACCATTCATATATGTAGCAAGGACAATGTATACCCAAAAATAAGCGATTTGTCCGTAATATTCTGCAGGTGTCGCTTGATGAACACCTGATAATGGTGTCGTCAAAGCGATGACGAGTGGAATTCCGAGTGTCCAAAAGAATGGAACTTTATCCGTGACGACAACTTTGGCATACATAAAGAAATAACTTGTGATTTGATGCATCCTGTTCCTCCGTTTGTATGTTTGATTGTTTGTATCGTAGCACAATATACGGAAGATGATTGGAAAAAGTTTCAAAAAAATAATCCCTCATATCGAATGAGGGATGAAAGAAAATCATTTCACTTTGTCGCGCTTCGCGATTTTATCGCTCACTTGTTGACCACTCAACGTCACCATTGGCATACCGCCGCCCGGGTTGACGGTTCCCCCGACAAAGTAGAGATTATGATAGAGTTCGCTCTGCTTCTTATGCTTGAAGCCACCGTTTCGATTCTTGTCGGCAACCGTTCCATAAATGGCACCTCGGTCCGAGCCATACGTCCGCTCGATATCATGAGGCGTCCATACGTCACGCGTCACCGTATGTTCACGCAAACCATCGAGACCCATGCGTTCTAACTTATCGAGTACACGCTCTTCAAAGGCGGCGTACTCTTCTTCGGTGAACGGATTGTCTTGGATATACGGGATGTGTGGCAAGATTTTAATGTTCTCATGTCCCGGTGGCGCTTGAGTCGCATCGGTCTTATTGACATTGACGAGATAAATCGTCGGGTCGTCTGGAAGCTCGTGTTTCTCAAAGATTTTGTTCATCTGCTCATGCAAGTTTTCGGAGAAGAAGAAGTTATGATGCGCGAGCTGAGGATAGGCTTTCTTCACGCCGAGATGGAGGACGAATCCAGAGCTAGCAGGTTCGTATTTATCGACGAGCTTGTCGACATACTGTTCGTCCGCGTCGACCATTTTCTGATAGAACGGGATGACTTCCATATTCGAAACGAAGTAATCGGCCGAACGGAGACGTCCATCCTCAAGCTCGATCGCTGAGATCTTTTCATTCACTGTGTGGGCACGGACGGCGCCCTGACCGGTATGTAGCTTCACACCGATTTCTTCGGCGAGCTTCGTCAATCCTTCCGCGAGTTTGTGGGTCCCACCTTCGACGTACCAACAGCCTTGGGCGTACTGCATGTAAATCATCATGTTGAGGACGGCCGGTGCGTTATACGGAGACGACCCGACATATTTGACGTAATACGACAGCATGTCCCGAAGATGGGGATTACTGATGCGCTTCTTGATGGCGCTATACATGGTCGACGTCAAATCGAACCCAAAGAGCGTTGGGAAGATCCCCGTCTTCATGACGGCTTCTAAAGGTGATTCAAACCCTTCAGCCAAGTAGCCCTTCTCGGTCGTCTTATAAATGCGGGCTGCGTAATTCAACAGTTCACGATATTCTTGCATGTCTTTTCGAGAGAGGGAAGGATTTGCGCGTTGCATCTGTTCGAGATCATGATAGAGGTCGAGCACGGTCTCGTCCGGGAAGAACGAGCGCCATTCGAGCTCAAGCCGCTTGATGGAAACATAGTCCTCCATCCGTTTGCCGCTTCCGCGGAACAGTTTGTCGAAGATATGGGGCATCGTTAAAATCGAGGGTCCGAGGTCGAAGCCGAATCCGTCTTGTTCGAGACGATTCACTTTCCCTCCAATATGGTCGTTCTTTTCGTAGAGTGAGACGTCGTATCCCTTTTGAGCGAGCGAGATGGCCGCTGACAATCCGCCGAGCCCTCCGCCGATGACGATGACCGACTTATCCACTGATTGCATATATTCGCCGCCTTTCCGAAGTATTATTTTCAAAAAACAGAATGATTGCTACCTCTTCTATTCCCGTTTCTAAATGAATCGAACATGCTTTTACGGATTTGCCACATCCACAAAGATGTCATCCCTGAATCGGGAAAAGTTTTGTATAGTAAGGGAACAGAGACTGAACGAAAGTAGGAATCTAATATGATCGTAAAAACAATCACGCTTCACTTTGCCAACGGGGATGACATCACCATCCCGTTTGATGATATCGAATCGTGTCGGATGCATGATATTCAAGACGGGATGCGTGTTGCGGCGGATGGACAAGTGATCAAAGAAAAAGTGATGTACGGGCTCAATCTCGTTTTAAAGGATTCGGCGAATCAATTGGAATGGGATGGTGAGAGTAAACCGTTTGAACGCCTCCTGCGAATCGCTGACTTACAGCACCTCGCTTTTGAGTTTGAAGGGATGCGAGGGAAGTCATATCGTATCGCGTGGCATGATTTAGAGGCAGTACAGAACGCATACCAGACGACAACTGAAGAGAATGGGAACTTGCATGTGCATGTTCGCATTCCGTAAAAAGGGCCTCTCGCAACGTGTGCGTGAGGCTTTAATTGTTTCACTTCACACCACCGGCGACGAGCGGTCCTTCAAATGTGATCGTATAGATGATGCGAGCGATGTCTTCCGCCGTTTCTTTCGAAGATGGATTGTTCAACCACTCGTAGATGACGCCCATGTGAGCCGAAGAAAGATAGGCGACGAGATATGGAGGCGGGACCATCATCTTATCCGGATCAAATAAGGTTACCGGAGAGCGCTGAAACAAGGCAGCCTGCATAAATTTTCGAAGTTTTGCCTGGAACGTCGGGTCTCCGTTCGGTCCGAGGAGCGGTTTCATGATGATTTGATTGTCTTCGATGAAGCGAATAAACGGGACAAGGTAATGATACGAGTTGTCGGTCCGTTCGTCTCCGAAGATGTGTGGCAAGTGATAAATCAATTTCTGTTCGGCTTCCTCAAAAATTTCATCGACGCATTTCTCCATCAACTCGAACTTATCCACATAATGGCTATAAAATGTACCCCGATTGATGCCGGCCCGTTCGGTCAACTGCTTGACGGTGACGGCTTCAAATCCCTGTTCTTCAATGAGGCTGAAGAAGGCATCTTTGATCAACTTCTTCGTCCGGATGACGCGTAAATCGGTTTGTTCCATATTATTTCTCCTTTTCTTCAACACATGAAGTCCATCTGTCGGAAAACCAACACGATGACTGATATTGACGATTGTTGCTACCGTGAACGAGGTCTATACTAAACTTATAAACCAACACGGTGTCGATTATCTTGAGTATACACGATGAGGCGCCGAAAAGGAGCGATAAGCATGAACATTCAATTGCAACACGTCGACAAGTCGTTCGGTGACCAGCTCGCCATCGACAACATCGACTTCACGATTCCGTCCGGTGAGATTTGCTGTTTGCTCGGACCATCTGGATCGGGGAAGACGACGCTCATCCGACTCATGATCGGCGCACTCACACCAGACAAAGGAAGTGTCCATATCGGCGAAACGAAGATGCCGGACATGGGCATGCTCCGACAAATCGGATTTATGCCGCAAAACGATGGGTTGTATGAAGACTTGTCGGCCGAGGCGAACCTCGCTTTCTTCGGTTCAATTTATAAGTTAGGAAAAAAGGCACTCCAAGATCGCATCACAGAAGTACTCGATCTTGTCGATTTGGCGAACGATCGGCATAAACTAGTCCGTAATTTTTCAGGCGGGATGAAAAAACGTCTGTCGCTAGCCATTGCTATCTTGCATAAGCCAGACGTGTTGTTCCTCGATGAACCGACAGTCGGAATTGACCCGATCTTACGTCGTCAAATTTGGGATCAGTTTCAAGTGATTCGGAGAGAAGGTACGACCATCATCGTTTCAACGCACGTCATGGATGAAGTGCTCGAGTGCGACCGTGCCGCGCTCGTTTACAATGGACGGTTGATTGCCTATGACCATGTACAGGACTTGCTCGACCAGACCGAGAACGGTCGCGTCGAAGAACTATTCTTGATTGCTGGAAAAGAGGAGGTGGGCGATCATGCGTAACTTAGCGAAACGTGTCATCTTCCAAACGTTGAACGATAAACGAAGTGTCGCCTTGATTTTGATTGCACCGCTTCTCATTTTGACACTCGTCTACTTCTTACTCGGTGACTCCGATTACGTGCCGACTGTCGTCCTTGATGACAACGCACCAGAACAGCTTGTTAATGCGTTTGAAGACGAGACGCTCGAGGTGGAACAGGCAACGTTCGATGACCCGAAAGCGTATATCGAAGACAATGAAGGTGTCGATGCCGTCTTTGAAATGGATCAAGAAGGAACGACCATCACGTTACGTGAACCGTCGACGAAGTCGTCAAAGGCGGTTGGTGAGATTCAGGATGCGTTGACGACGCTCAATCCTTCAGCCGAGATCGATACGTCATTCGTGTATGGGGAAGAAGGACAGTCGACGTTCGATTCGTTCGGATTCGTCTTTCTATCTCTCTTCTCGTTCTTCTTCGTGTTCATCTTATCCGCGATGGCGCTCGTCAAAGAACGCAGTGGCGGTACGCTCGAACGACTCTTAATGACCCCAATCAAACGAGGACAGGTCATTTTAGGATATACGCTCGGGTACGGGACGTTTGCGGTCGTTCAGTCGATTTTCATTGTGCTCTATTCGATTTATGTGCTCGGTCTGTCTTCCCTTGGCAATATGGCATGGGTCATGCTGACAATGCTGCTCATGGCAGGTACGGCGGTGCTCTTCGGAGCGACCATCTCAGTGTTTGCCCGTTCGGAATTACAAGTCGTCCAGATGATTCCGTTTACTATCATCCCGCAAGTATTCTTCTCGGGACTCATTCCACTCGACTTGATTCCATACGGTCTTGGGAACTTGAGTTACGTCATGCCAATCTTTTACGGGGCGACGGCAATCAAGGAAGTCATGATTTACGGTAGCGGTTTCTCGGGCATTTGGATGTATTTACTCGGATTGATTCTCTATGCAGGTGTCTTATATCTCTTAAATATGCGGGCACTCGGAAAATACAGAGGACATTGAGTCAGAGCGACAACATCCAATCTTGAAACTGTTGAAACGCCGGGATTTGATTGGCAAGTCCGATGACGAGAAACCAAGCACCCGTATAGAAAAATGCAGAGATGGTCGTATAGAACGCATACGTACGAAGTTTGAGCGATGTGAACCCGGCGATGTAATGGAGCGGGTGCCGAAGGCCGGGAATAAAATATGAAATCATAATGGTACGTGCTCCATACTTTTGATAGAATGCCTCAGCTCTCTTGAAATAACGAGATTCTCGTTGTCGTATGGGTAAAATATGATGAAGTCCTTTCCCGATTAAATAAAACCAGCCGAACGTGAGCGTGAAGAGAATCCAAGTGGAGACAAATAAAAGCCAACTTGGGACAAAAGCATCCGCGACCGTCAGATGAGTAATCATTAAGACGTCGTCAGATAATGGGGTAAACATGATGCCGATGGCAAGCATGCCATAATGTATGATCATTTCCATAACGTTTCACTCCTTACCTTGTCTAGTATTCACTCGCAAGCGTAAGGAGTTTTTAGTATTCTCTTAAGAAATCTTAAGAAGTTCGTCAGGATGTGTTATTGAGTGGTTTGTTACACTCAATAATAAGATGGATCAATTCCATTATGTAGGACGAGGAGGAAAGATATGCGATCACAACCCGTCATTTGTATCGCCGACGACGATGAAGCGATTCGAGAATTACTTGCCATCTACCTAAAAAATGAAGGATATGCACTTCGATTTGCCAAAAATGGACAAGAAGTCATCGACCTTGCTTCGACCGAAACGATTGATCTACTCATTCTCGATTTGATGATGCCCATCATGGGTGGAATTGAGGCTTGCATTGAAATTCGAAAGACACAGTTTATGCCGATTCTTATGCTGACCGCAAAAACGAGCGATATGGATTTGATGCAAGGGATTTCTGTTGGAGCTGACGACTATATCAAAAAGCCGTTCAATCCACTTGAAGTGACGCTTCGCGTCAAATCTCTGTTGCGTCGCTATCGTGATTATGGGGCAGATCGGTCCGAGGCACAGACCATCCTCACCCATGAAGAAGTCACACTCGACCTTCAGACGCGACAGTGTCGAAAAGTCGAAGCTTTAGTTCGACTCACACCGAAAGAATTTGATATTCTTGCTTATTTTATGAGGCATCCAAATCAAGTCCTCACAGTCGAACAGATTTACGAGGCAGTGTGGGGGGAAGAAGCATTTGAGGTCGACAATACGGTGATGGTCCATATCACGAAAATACGTGAGAAATTAGAGGACACACCACGAAAGCCGACCATTATTAAGACCGTGTGGGGCGTGGGGTATCGATTATGAAACAGAGGCAATGGGATCGATTGCTTGTCAAGTTAATTAGCATTATCTTAATCAACGCGTTGATTGCGACGATTGCTTTTTTAATCATGGGATATTCAATTAGTTTATATTACATCAAGAATGAAACAACACCGGACCCCCTGACATCCAATTTGATGTTTTTAGGAGTGACATTCATTGTCATTCTGATTTTTATCATTGGGTTTTCACTGATGATGCGTAAAACACTTCGGAAGATCACGTATCTGTCGAGTGAGATTGAACAAATCGCAAACGGTGATCTTGGTCGAACAATCAACGTCGAAGGGCGAGACGAAATCGCCTCACTTGGAGAAAGTGTAAATCGAATGTCACGGCAGTTAAGCGAATTGTTTGAGAAGGAGCGGGCGCACGAAGAAGAGCGGAACCAACTGTTTTCCAACCTGTCACACGATTTGCGTACTCCGCTCACGAGCATCAAAGGCTATACTCAACTCCTTCAAATGAATCGTGAACTGACAGCTGAAGAAAACAATCATTTTCGTATCTTAAATGAAAAGACGAATCAGCTTGAACATCTACTAGATCAGTTGATGGACGTGAACCGACTCTACGCCCCGAATATGCAACTTAACAAACAGAAACTCAATCTGAGTTTGTTGACGACCCAGCTCATCCACGAGATGGAGCCGTTATTTAAGGAAAGAGGTCATCGATTACACCTGTCGATTCAATCTGACCGATGGATAGAGGCTGATCAAGAACAGCTCATTCGTGTATTTGAAAATCTTTTCTCGAATGCTTGGAAATACGCCGAGCAAACGAGTCCAATCGAGATTAGACTTCAAACGAAAGGACAACAGATTGAATGGTCTATTTCAAATGCGACAACAGCAGAAACAATTGAAGCCATCCCCCATCTCTTTGATCGCACGTATCGCGTCGATTCGTCGAGAGGGGTCACTCCAGGTGATGGATTGGGTTTATCGATTGCGCGCCAAATCATTTTGTTGCATGGCGGGACGTTGACAGCTGAACCGATCGAAGATCAGGTCATTTGTTTTCGGGTGTCGTTTCCGATTGCATAAACTGGCTCATCGTATAGCACGTGAGTAAGTAACTGTTCTTCGTTTTGAAAGTCGTAGCACTTTATAAATGCTACGGCTTTTTTGTTAAGTAAATAAATCCATAAAAAAAGCACTCGGACAACTGTCCGAAATGCTTATTAGCGCTTGAGTAACAACATCACGCCGGTCACGAATAATGCGATTCCGCTCGCGAGTCTAACTTGTTTGCACGTCACGTTCTTTCACCCCTACATTTCTTCATCGTTTTGCTTTAGCGACACTTTTCGGTGTTTTCGACATTTCTTGATAAATCGAAAGAATCTCATTCCCGTAATTTCCTTTTGGCTGCATGGCCCACTTTCGATGCAGTGATGGCCAAGTCGTCGCAGAGCCCCGTTTGACGAGGTGGAAGCGTGGATCGACTTTTGTCATATTCAGCGCATCTTTTGAGGCGTATGCCTTTAGATGCTGAATTTGAGCGGTTACGCCTTGGTGTGGTGAACGGAAAAAGTGTCCTTTCACGCCGTTCCCAGTCGTCCCAATCCCTGAGTAGTTATGCTGCTTTGGAAGGACATCGCCGCCATAACGGAAATACCCTGTCTCTTTCAGCGCCTGCGCGAACGCAACATCACCACGGACGCCTTCTTTTGCACCGATGATGACGAAAAGTTTCGCCAAATCTTCGACAGACGTTTTCGCGAGCCGGACATCACGAGGATTCTTTTGTTTTACGTAATCCGCCATTTGTTGCGGAGTCAAAGCCGATACTCCCATGATAGCACGATTCTGCTTCTTTGGGGCTGCCTCAACGATTGATCCTGTCGAGACGAAAGATGAAGTGGCCAGAAGAACAACAATGATAAAGCCGAACACTTTTTTCATAATATGTACCCTCCTAAACGAATCCTATCCATTGAGAAATAATACCATTAAAAAGTAATATTGACCCACTATTATAATGATTATTGTGTATTGTATATATTCATTCTTGTTTATAGTAAACGTATAAAGAAATATGGGGAAAACAATGTGTACAGAGTCTACCAGTTTAAATTGAGCTTGATGGATGAAGATGAATCGATATGGCGTCGTTTTGTCATTCCGGCCGAAACGAATTTCAAGCGACTCCATGATGCGATACAACTTGTAATGTGGTGGGATGATGAACATTTGGCAAAGTTTGAAGACGATTTTCGAGAGCCGACGTTTCGCTTCGTCCTTTTTCCTAATGAGGTCTATGATCACAAAGAACATCTAGCCTATCTAAAGAGTAAATCAGAATTGAGCGAGTTTGAGCGTCTTATGTTGAGCCGTTTACAGTGAGTGAAAGAAAAGCACATGAAAAACGTTAAACTTCCAACAATCATTGAGAAGCATCCGGTTCTTTACTTCACGTACGATTATGGAGAAGACTGAACGCACTAGCTAGCGTTTGAAGGAGTAATTGAAGATTATCCTAATCCATACCCGACTGTGACCGAATGGGTTGGAGAGACACCTCATGAAGGCGTGGGAGGTTGGGAAGGAAAATCAGATGATTCGGGACATTCTGGCCGATCCGACGCATCCAGAACATGAAGAGTATAAAGAGGCGTCAAAAGAAGTTCAGGCGTATGATGTCGATAACATCAATCACATGCTGGAAGTGTATGTGTCGGGGAAAAAATAAATAGAGCGTGAAGAGACCGAGTTGCGATGCGATTCGGTTTTTTTGTGGATTTTAGTAAATCTACATTTAAATGTAGAAACAAAACCTAATAAGAAAAAGTACCCACCTTAAGTAAAATAATGTAATAAAATGAAGAGGTATTGAGTACTAACGTGTTGAAAAAATAATAGGTCTAAAGAAAGGATGAGAGAGTGGATTACATTGCACACGTTCGATCAACTGACCATGCGATTCAAACTGTCAAAGAACATCTATTAGATGCTCAAGAACTTGCCGAAAAGTGGGGGAGTCCTCTAAAGATTTCTAAGATTTGTGGTCTGGCTGCTCTATTGCATGACTTAGGAAAGTATAGTGATGCGTTTCAAGATTATATACGCCGGGCTACCTCTGGAGAAAAAGTAACTCGTGGAGAAGTCGATCACGCGACTGCCGGGGGGCGTTTGCTCTTTGAAATGTTGAGAGGTACGAGTGTAACGAAGCAATTGCTAGCAGAAATAGTTAGCAACGCAATCATCTCACATCATGGGAATCTGCATGACTATGTATCAGGAGAAGAGTCTCCGTTTTTAAAACGCGTCGAAATGAAAGAGCTTGAGGAGTATGAACACTGTAAACATCGATTCTTTGTCGAAGTCATATCTGAATCCGATTTCAACCAATACGTTGGAGCAGCTCATCTAGAAATGTTGGAATACTTTAAAAAAGTAGGACAGAACACATCAGTTTCCACTTTCTTGACCAAGTTTATATTTAGTGTGTTGTTAGATGCCGATCGAACAAATACACGACAGTTTGAAACAGAACAATCAGAACATATTCTTATGAATGACTTTTCAGTGTATATGCAAAGATTGGAAGATTATATTTCTCATTTAGGGGAGAATGCCTCGGCAACACCAATTAATCTGTTAAGGCAAGAAATGTCCAATCAATGTCGGGAACATGCCGAGCGACCAAGTGGTATTTATACCTTGTCCATTCCGACAGGTGGCGGAAAAACATTGGCCAGTCTCAGATACGCACTTCATCATTCAATTCTATATAACAAACAACGCATTATTTATGTTGTCCCATTCACCACAATCATCGAGCAAAACGCTCATGTTACTCGCAATGTCTTAAACACACAAGAAGTCGTTGAGCATCATTCTAATGTAATTCAATCAGAAAATCTTTCTGATGATGAGATCAATCTCCAAGCAAAACTGAATTTAGCAAAAGATAATTGGGATGCTCCAATTATTTTTACGACGATGGTTCAATATTTGAATACGTTTTATGCGAAAGGAAATAGAAACACGCGACGTATGCATCATCTAAGTGACGCAGTCGTCATTTTTGATGAAGTACAAAAAGTTCCGACGAAGTGCGTGTCATTGTTCAATGAGTCTTTAAACTATTTGAAAACTGGGATGAACACAAGTGTTCTATTATGTACCGCGACACAGCCGGCTCTCGATTTTGTTAAACGTCGACTTGTTAACGATGGTGAAATTATTTCCAATCTTCCCATGGTATCGGATTCTTTCAAACGAACAGAGCTGGAAGTGTTGGTAGAAGATTACGACACGGAAAAACTAAGTGTATTACTTCAAAATCGAGCAGCTGAACATAAGAGTATTCTCGTTATTTTGAATACAAAGTCAGTTGTCAGAAAGTTATACGAATCACTAAAAACGACATTTCAGGAAGAAGAGTTATTTCATCTTAGCACTTCGATGTGTGCGGCTCACCGTAAAGATCTTTTAAAAAGGATAACTGAGCGATTGAAGGCAAATAAACGTGTAGTTTGTATTAGTACACAATTGATTGAGGCTGGGGTGGACGTTAGCTTCCCTTGTGTTATCCGTTCCTATGCAGGATTAGATTCCATTGCACAAGCCGCCGGTCGTTGTAATCGCCATGGTGAATTAGAGATCAGCACAGTTTATGTAGTCAATCACATCGAGGAAGATGTATCGAAATTAACTGACATTGAAAAGGGTCAACAGATTGTAAAGCGGATGGTAGTGGACTTGAAAAGAGATTCGGGTGCTTACGGTGGTGATTTGCTCTCACCGGCTGCGATGAGGAGATATTTTACAGAGTTTTATCAGGTTCGTGAGTATGAATTGGATTATCCGATAAAAACTGGTCAATGTTTGGCTCCTATGCTTTTTGACATGAGCGAGAACAATAACGAAAAAAAATCACTGTTAACTGCGCGACATCGTACGGTCGCTGACCACTTTCAAGTCATTGATGAGTCAACACAAGATGTGCTCGTTCCGTATACGGAAAAAGGGGAAGAACTCATTGCTCATTTGAATGGCGACATTAGCTGGGAACAGGCAAGGCAATGGCTAAAAGAATCTCAACAATATTCCATCGGTTTATATGCTCATGAGATACAAAATCTTGAGAGAACAGACGGTCTTATGACGTTACTCGATGGTCAAGTACTTGCTTTACATGAAAGTGCTTATGACAAACAGTTTGGCTTGAATCTATCACAAGATTCAGAGATGCAAAATTTGATGATTTGAACGGAAGGAGAGTATCATGCGAAACTCGATTGAATTTAAAGTGTACGGGAACTATGCGCTGTTCACCGATCCTTTGACGAAGTTAGGTGGTGAAAAAATGTCGTATCAAATACCGACTTATCAAGCAATCAAAGGGATCGTCGAGTCGATTTATTGGAAACCGACGATTGTCATGGTAGTCGATGCGATTCGAATTATGAATCCAATCAAAATGGAGTCAAAAGGGATGCGACCGATTGAATATGGGGGAGGAAATTCATTAGCACATTACACCTATCTAAAAGATGTATGTTATCACGTCAAAGCACATTTTGAGTTTAATGAACATCGCCCTGATTTAGCTTTTGACAGAAACGAAGGAAAACATTACGCCATTTTAAAACGTTCGCTTGAAGCAGGCGGGCGCCGTGATATTTTCCTCGGGGCAAGAGAGTGTCAGGCATACATTGAGCCGATTCACTTTGACGAAGGAGATAGCTTTTACGATGGGGTTGATCTCCATTTTGGAACGATGGTGCACGGGTTCAATTACCCTGACGAAACGGGAGTTGACGAACTAGCTGTACGTTTGTGGCAACCGGAAATGAAAAATGGGGTGATTACTTTTTTAAGACCAGAAGAGTGCTCTCAAATTCAATCGATTAAAAAAATGAAGCCGAAAGAATTTTCGGAAATGAACATTGAAAATGTAGAATTAACGTATGAAAGTCTATAGGGGGTGATTTTATGAGTGTGTGGCAACAGTTATACGAAACATATAATGAACATCTTGACGAAGTCGGGGAACTCAGCACTCGTTGGGAAGGACAGACATTTACATTGCTACCAGTGTCTCATACTACTCAAACTGCACATATCACGGTCCATATTACACCCGAAGGTGAATTTCATTCCGCGGAAGTGATTCCTAAAGGACAAGGGAACACATTGATTCCGTGTACCGAAGATTCCGCAGGTCGAGCTGGGAGTGTAGTTTCTCCTTATCCATTGCATGACAAATTACCTTACGTCGCTGGAGACTACGAGAAGTATGGAGGTAGTTATAAAAAGGATAGTGCGTATAACGCGTACATTCAAAATCTAAAAGAGTGGTCAGAATCTTCATTTGGCTTCGGCCGCTTGAAGAGTATCTATAACTATCTGGTAAAAGGTTGTCTGATTGAAGATTTAGTAATGGCAGAAAAACTGTTTTTAAATGATGACGGGACTCTGAAATGGACGTGGGATGGAAAAGACGACAAACCAGACATATATTCTGTTATTTCGAGTGGTGTGGAAGGAGCTTTCATTCGTTTTAATGTGCATTCAGTAAATGAGTTAAACAAAGAAACGTGGAATGATGCTCAATTCTATCAATCATTTATCTCCTTCTATGAAAGTAAGGAACGAGAGTCGAGCTTATGTTTTGTTACAGGAAACTGTTCAATAGGAACGACAAAACATGCGAATAAGATACGAAATGCAGGTGATAAAGCGAAGTTAATTTCATCAAATGACAGTAGCGGGTTTACATTTAGAGGTCGATTTGATAAAGCGACAGAGGCAGCGACGATTAGTTATGAAGTATCGCAAAAGGCTCATAATGCTCTAAAATGGCTAATTTTAAAGCAAGGAATAAAAATTGATCAACGTATCTTTTTGATTTGGGGAGTTCAAGAGACTCGTTTACCTAATGCGATTGAATCAACGTTTTCTTTATCATCATTTTTTCAAGATGAAGTAACAAGCAAAACAGATACAAATTCAGAAGGAGCTAGAGCTTTTTCTGAATCGTTACTCGGGTACAAAAGATTGTTACCACGACAAAAAGTAAACATTTTGATGATGGATGCTGCCACAACAGGCCGACTTGCTATTCTGTATTATCGTTCATTTGATCAAGAACAATATTTTGAACGTTTAGAGAGATGGCATACACACAATCCATGGGAGTATATCTATAAGGATCATGAAGGGAACATCCGAAATTATACGGGTGCACCAGCTCTAAAAGATATTGCGACGATGGCATATGGAACACATGCGAATGACCATTTGATTAAAGCGACTGTTGAGCGTTTGCTACCATCGGTCGTGGATGAGAGACGAATTCCGGATGACATTCGACGAAGTTTGATGCAACGAGCGTCTAATCCAGTCGGGATGGAAAAATGGGAGTGGGAGAAAACGCTACAGATTGCTTGTGGAGTGATTAATAAGAAAGAAGGGATGAATGTGGCTTTAGACCGTGAATCAACAGATCGTGACTATTTGTTTGGACGCTTATTGGCACTTGCTGACTACTTAGAAAGGAAGGCGCTAAAAGAACAACGTGAAAATCGTGCCACCAATGCCATTCGATACATGAATGCATTTTCTCAAAAGCCAGCTCGGACGTGGTTAACGATTCAAAGTGCACTTCAGCCTTACCAGGCGAAATTAGGAGGGAAGGTCACCTACATCAATAGTCAAATCGATGAGGTGGGTTCACGAATTGATCCGAGAGACTTCACGAATAAGCCGTTGTCGGAAAGATATTTGCTAGGTTTTTATAGCCAACGTCATGACCTTTATCAAAAGAAAGAAGTAGTGAACCCATCAGAAGAGGAGAGTGTTGAAGTATGAACACGTTAGATCACAAAATCGATTTTACCGTCATTTTATCTGTGTCAAAAGCAAACCCGAACGGAGATCCGTTGAACGGTAATCGCCCAAGACAAAACTACGACGGTTACGGTGAAATTTCTGATGTGGCCATTAAACGGAAAATTCGTAACCGGTTACAAGACATGGGCGAATCCATTTTCGTGCAATCAAACGATCGTCGTGTTGATGAGTTTGATAGTCTGCGCGCGCGTGCAGAAGCTAATGAAGATTTGAAGAAATTAATGAAAGGAAAAGGAATGGGTGAATTGTTTGCCCAAGAAGCTTGTGCCACTTGGATGGATGTACGTTCATTCGGACAAGTGTTCGCTTTTAAAGGGGATAAATCAGGGGTGTCAATTGGTGTTAGAGGTCCGGTTTCTATCCATACAGCCACAAGCGTTGCTCCGATTGATGTGACAAGTATGCAAATTACAAAAAGCGTGAACTCTGAAAGTGGGAAAGATCGTGGTTCAGATACAATGGGGATGAAGCATCGTGTAGATCATGGATTATACGTATTGAACGGGAGTATTAATACTCAACTTGCTGAAAAAACGAATTTCACGAAAGAAGATGCTGAAAAATTGAAGCAGGTACTAGTAACACTATTTGAAAACGATGCTTCTTCGGCTCGCCCTGAAGGAAGTATGGAAGTGCATAAAGTGTATTGGTGGGAACATAACTCAAAATTAGGTCAGTACTCTTCCGCTAAAGTTCATCGTTCGGTCACAGTGCGACCGACAACTGATGAACCGAAAGATTTTTCGGATTACGAGATTCAAGTCACTCCACTCGATGGATTAGAACCTGAAGTGATAGATGGACTATAAACAAGATGATTCCTATTTATTGTTGTCAGGAATTCAGCACTTTCAATTTTGTCCTCGACAATGGGCACTGATTCATATTGAACAACAGTGGGAAGAAAACGTCCGTACAGTGGAAGGTCAGCATTTACATCAAAAAGCCGATGATCCTTATGTTCGAGAAAAGCGAAAAGATAAGTTGACTGTTAGAGGAATGGCCGTCAAGTCGGAATCACTAAACATTAGCGGTCAATGTGATGTGGTTGAATTTGTAGAACATCCGACAGGGGTTTCGTTGCATGGAACCCCTGGTCTGTATCGCCCTATACCTGTGGAGTATAAAAGAGGGAAGCCGAAAGTGGGAAAAGAAGACGAATTGCAGTTAGCTGCTCAAGCCATTTGTTTAGAAGAGATGTTTTTATGCTCGATTGATGAAGGTTATCTTTATTATCATGAGACAAAACATCGGCATCAGGTCATGCTGTCAGATGCGCTGAAAGATGAAGTAAGAAAGATTGTAAGTAAGATGAATGATTATTATCGAACGCGCTATACACCTCGTGTAAAAACAGGGCCGCATTGCAAAAGTTGCTCCCTTCAAAATATTTGTTTACCTGAATTGATGGTTCGAGAAAGTGTAACAACATATTTGGAGAGGAGGATAAAAGATTGAAAAAATTATTAAATACGCTTTTTGTGAATCAGTCAGATGCATATCTTGCACTTGATGGCGGTAATGTACTAGTAAGGAAAGAAGATGAAGTTCTAGGAAGAGTACCTCTTCACAACCTCGAAGGAATCGTTACTTTCGGATATACCGGTGCGAGTCCTGCGCTTATGGGATATTGTGCGGAGCATAACGTTCCGATTACATTTATGACCAAGAACGGACGATTTTTAGCCCGTGTCATTGGAGAAAGTAAAGGGAACGTAGTATTGCGTAAAACGCAATATCGACTTTCAGATTGTGAGAGTCAGTCCGCCGTTGTAGCGAGGAATTTTATTCTTGGTAAAGTATACAACCAAAAATGGATGTTGGAGCGCGTTACACGAGATTACCCGATGCGTGTTGATGTTGAGCGATTTAAAGAAACATCAAAATACTTATCGAATAAGTTGATTGAAATTCGTCAGTGTGATGACTTAGAAAGGTTACGAGGTCTCGAAGGAAAAGTTGCTGTTCACTATAATCAATTATTTGATGACATGATCCTTCAACAAAAAGAAGAGTTTATCTTCAAGGGACGTTCAAAGCGACCACCACTCGATCGCGTCAATGCGATGCTTTCTTTTGCTTACAGTTTATTAGCGCGAGACTGTAGCGCTGCACTCGAATCGGTAGGGTTAGATGCGTACGTTGGTTTTTTACATCGCGAACGACCAGGGAGAATTTCTCTTGCGCTTGATTTGATGGAAGAGTTGCGAGGGATTTATGCAGATCGTTTCGTCCTCTCGCTAATCAACTTAAAAGTGATACAATCCAAACATTTTGTTCAAAAAGAGAACGGTGCAATCCTAATGACTGAAGAAGGTCGAAAAGTATTTTTGTCATCTTGGCAAAAGAAAAAACAAGAAATGATTCAACATCCCTATCTAAAAGAAAAGATGATGTGGGGGTTAGTACCCTATGCTCAAGCCTTATTATTGGCAAGGTATTTGCGCGGTGATTTAGAGGAATACCCATCTTTCTTGTATAAGTGAGGAATGAAAAATGCTTATTTTAGTAACCTATGATGTCAATACAACTTCACCTGGCGGGACGAGACGTCTTCGTCAAGTGGCCAAGGTATGCCAACAGTATGGGCAACGCGTGCAAAATAGTGTATTTGAATGTATAGTCGATCAAACCGAATTTACATCATTGAAATTACGGCTAAAAGAAATTGTAGACATTGAACGGGATAGTCTTCGGTTTTATCGATTAGGAAATCATCATGCTTCTAAAGTTGAGCATGTGGGCGTAAAAGAATCTTTAGATTTGGAAGGTCCTCTCATTTTTTAAAATTCGGGATGATTTCAATTCGTGCGAAGCTAAAGTGAACATGATTTTCTAGAGGGGTTCGCACCTAATTTATCCTGTAGAGTTAATTGATTTTGTAGTATTTTCAGAAGATAACGTCCTTTAAAGGATAATATTTCCTTGAAAATTGTTTTAGTCGATTGATTTGTCTAAAATCGGCTATCGCACCTCGTGTAGGTGCGTGGATTGAAATCCCTAATTCAATCGGGTCGCTCGTTTGTGTCATCATCGCACCTCGTGTAGGTGCGTGGATTGAAATATAAAGTGGTTTTCCTCCTAAAATGGAATCAACAAATCGCACCTCGTGTAGGTGCGTGGATTGAAATGTGTAAACTCACCGCTCATCTGAATGACAAGTGGATCGCACCTCGTGTAGGTGCGTGGATTGAAATTTGTTGTGACACGGTGTGCAAAGATACTGTAAGTTATCGCACCTCGTGTAGGTGCGTGGATTGAAATGTCTCGTTGTTGAGCAATAACTTCGACGGTTCGTATCGCACCTCGTGTAGGTGCGTGGATTGAAATAAATCGGACTCGGTCGAGGTCATGCCATTCAAGAATCGCACCTCGTGTAGGTGCGTGGATTGAAATTTGTCGTAGTAAGTTGATCGCCATCACCCCGAATAATCGCACCTCGTGTAGGTGCGTGGATTGAAATTGTAACACGATGGCGTAGATGCCTAGCCCAATGGCATCGCACCTCGTGTAGGTGCGTGGATTGAAATGAGGAACTTGAGTGCCGTGTATACCTGGTCTTTATCGCACCTCGTGTAGGTGCGTGGATTGAAATACTTGTGAGGCGTTATGGTACGAGTTGCGGGATATCGCACCTCGTGTAGGTGCGTGGATTGAAATGGCGTGGAATGGAGCGTTAAATCTTACAAATATGCATCGCACCTCGTGTAGGTGCGTGGATTGAAATAACAAAACTTGTATGTAACCCGCGAAACGAAGATATCGCACCTCGTGTAGGTGCGTGGATTGAAATAACAAGGTCGAGCGGGACGTCGACCGTGAGCGGGATCGCACCTCGTGTAGGTGCGTGGATTGAAATCGGTATGGATTTTTTACGGCACAAATTTATTTCGATCGCACCTCGTGTAGGTGCGTGGATTGAAATTTTTATCACCTAGTAATTCCACGAAGAAGAATCCATCGCACCTCGTGTAGGTGCGTGGATTGAAATAATGGCAAATCATCACCCGACCGATTCGGGGACATCGCACCTCGTGTAGGTGCGTGGATTGAAATGCCTTGTCAGTTTCACCAAGTAGGAAATCAGTGGTATCGCACCTCGTGTAGGTGCGTGGATTGAAATAAGTAAGTGGCGCGACAGGCGAGTTCGCAATCAGATCGCACCTCGTGTAGGTGCGTGGATTGAAATAGTCTTAATTTAGACATGGAATTCGTGTCGAACATCGCACCTCGTGTAGGTGCGTGGATTGAAATAGGTCGCCCGCGAATACCTGCTGACCACTATTCAATCGCACCTCGTGTAGGTGCGTGGATTGAAATCCGTTCAACGCGAAGGTGACAAGTTACCAGCGTAAATCGCACCTCGTGTAGGTGCGTGGATTGAAATACGTTACCCGGCCCCGCGTTATAGGCTGCGAGTGATCGCACCTCGTGTAGGTGCGTGGATTGAAATTACTACTGCAAATGACCAAATGAACGGTAAAGATATCGCACCTCGTGTAGGTGCGTGGATTGAAATCAGTCATATATTCCTTCATAATGTCTGCAAATAAATCGCACCTCGTGTAGGTGCGTGGATTGAAATATAAGAATATGATGCTAAACCCGACAATCATGAAATCGCACCTCGTGTAGGTGCGTGGATTGAAATGCATATGGCTAGAGAATGGGCATGTCGGGTTCCTATCGCACCTCGTGTAGGTGCGTGGATTGAAATGCGAAAGTCGCACTCAAGCATCTAGCGGGCGGTAATCGCACCTCGTGTAGGTGCGTGGATTGAAATGACGTGGTGGCGGAAGATACGCCGATTGACGAGCATCGCACCTCGTGTAGGTGCGTGGATTGAAATTTCACGGTCGACATCAACACGATCGACGGACTCAATCGCACCTCGTGTAGGTGCGTGGATTGAAATATCTTTTCTTTTGCTACGTCGAGTGCCGTTACTTATCGCACCTCGTGTAGGTGCGTGGATTGAAATCGCTGCGTCGACGTCCAACAGTTTGACCGCTTCCATCGCACCTCGTGTAGGTGCGTGGATTGAAATTCTTCGATTTTTACCATTGCGTATAGCGCGGCAATCGCACCTCGTGTAGGTGCGTGGATTGAAATGTAGACGGACCAATGAACTCGATGTTGAGCATCGATCGCACCTCGTGTAGGTGCGTGGATTGAAATTGTTGCGACTGCTTCCGTTGTTCGAAGTCCGCACATCGCACCTCGTGTAGGTGCGTGGATTGAAATTGCGGACGGCTCTTTGTCGCTCTCGGAGATGACGCATCGCACCTCGTGTAGGTGCGTGGATTGAAATTACGCCACCGAACGCTTGTTGTGTCCGCAAGCCAATCGCACCTCGTGTAGGTGCGTGGATTGAAATCAAATATGCAGGAACGGACGCGTAGGCATATAAATCGCACCTCGTGTAGGTGCGTGGATTGAAATTGTCCGCATTACGCTCCTCATACTCTTCGCATAGATCGCACCTCGTGTAGGTGCGTGGATTGAAATGCGTTCGGCCAGCCCTGACCAGGTCGAGGACCATATCGCACCTCGTGTAGGTGCGTGGATTGAAATCCCGACCCCCAGACGTACGTCCGGAAGGTCAGCATCGCACCTCGTGTAGGTGCGTGGATTGAAATATCGAAACCGTACCTTTAAGCTGAATCACGTCGTATCGCACCTCGTGTAGGTGCGTGGATTGAAATACCGAGGACGAGTATTTTCAAAACCTCCGCTATAATCGCACCTCGTGTAGGTGCGTGGATTGAAATGCCGTCCGCCGATAACATATAAAGAGCAAGTGCATCGCACCTCGTGTAGGTGCGTGGATTGAAATCGGCGCATCCAGTGACTTGGCATTGTCGAGCAGTATCGCACCTCGTGTAGGTGCGTGGATTGAAATTTTGATATTCCAACGATGACGTTACACTTCTCACATCGCACCTCGTGTAGGTGCGTGGATTGAAATAACTGCAACATTGACGTAGGCATCAACCTGTTTAGATCGCACCTCGTGTAGGTGCGTGGATTGAAATTTCGGTTGGACGTATCAACAATAAAAAAATAGATATCGCACCTCGTGTAGGTGCGTGGATTGAAATATGGACGTGAAAAGACGCTCTCGAAAGGGGATGTGATCGCACCTCGTGTAGGTGCGTGGATTGAAATAACGTATCGGCTTGATTATGCAGAACGAGGACGGATCGCACCTCGTGTAGGTGCGTGGATTGAAATTATTGAATCGTGCCAAAACCGGTTGGCTCCGCGTGATCGCACCTCGTGTAGGTGCGTGGATTGAAATAGCGCCAACCAAGCGATGGCGGAAGATTTGATTGATCGCACCTCGTGTAGGTGCGTGGATTGAAATTATTGAATCGTGCCAAAACCGGTTGGCTCCGCGTGATCGCACCTCGTGTAGGTGCGTGGATTGAAATATCATGGATCACAACCTGTCACTATCACCCGAATATCGCACCTCGTGTAGGTGCGTGGATTGAAATACCAACAAGGACACAAAGGTCAGCATCAAGAAAATCGCACCTCGTGTAGGTGCGTGGATTGAAATATTCGTTAAGTGCGAGGACACGATCACATATTTGATCGCACCTCGTGTAGGTGCGTGGATTGAAATCACGTAATTTGCGTAATTGCCGTGATATCATTGATATCGCACCTCGTGTAGGTGCGTGGATTGAAATGCCGAGGTGCAGCAGACGGTCGTCAACGAAGGGCATCGCACCTCGTGTAGGTGCGTGGATTGAAATGACAAATAAAGGCTGTAACGTCCGCTTCGTAGTTATCGCACCTCGTGTAGGTGCGTGGATTGAAATAAGGCGTTCACGGCTGAAATCGCAAGCGACTTATCGCACCTCGTGTAGGTGCGTGGATTGAAATCCAATGATGCACCTTATTCGAGTCCGCATAAAACATCGCACCTCGTGTAGGTGCGTGGATTGAAATCTCGTATCTCCGTTAAATGCGATTGGAGACGCTATTATCGCACCTCGTGTAGGTGCGTGGATTGAAATCTGTTGGTATCGGTTTGATGGCTATCATGCTTGGGATCGCACCTCGTGTAGGTGCGTGGATTGAAATTATTCTGCTAAATTTGCAATGTCCGTTATTAACATCGCACCTCGTGTAGGTGCGTGGATTGAAATACATGATTACAATTTACATCTACCGCGTCATTTAATCGCACCTCGTGTAGGTGCGTGGATTGAAATTGCAATTGCGTCCAGTAGAGACCAGGTGTTTGTTATCGCACCTCGTGTAGGTGCGTGGATTGAAATTGATGCTTCTCGTCTTCCTTGTCAATCTCTTCCCAATCGCACCTCGTGTAGGTGCGTGGATTGAAATTTGGACTGCGCGTCCGACCATACGCACGAATACGATCGCACCTCGTGTAGGTGCGTGGATTGAAATTTGTGTGAGTTGCGCATAAATCTGAGTCGTTGCAATCGCACCTCGTGTAGGTGCGTGGATTGAAATAAAAAAGGGACACACTATCCGATCATTTATGGCATCGCACCTCGTGTAGGTGCGTGGATTGAAATAAGAAGATGACAGGCGCACGCACTTAATAAGCAAATCGCACCTCGTGTAGGTGCGTGGATTGAAATTAGACTTGTGTATTTGTAGAACAGAAGAAAACAAAGTTTGCGCCTCACGTTAGTGAATAATTTGAAATTTCGAATTTTAAAAAAGCCGTTCTGAATCAATCATTCAGATCGGCTTTTCCATATTAATTCGCTTGTTTCAATTCTTCAACAGCTTCTACATTATCATCGAACTTCCGTACATCCACGCGTTTCACGAAAAATGCTAAAACAAGCGCCAAGAGGTTCATCCCGAGTGCGACGTAAAATGAATATTGAATCCCGGATAAGAGGGCTTGCTGAGTGATGGCACCCATCGAACTCTCTGTGAGCGTCGCAGGATCGACTCCTGTCATCAATGATTCAGCTTCCGTACGTGTCACCGAGTTCATGATGGTCACGAGTACTGCCGTACCAATCGCACCGGATACTTGTTGGGCCGTGTTGTTGATGGCCGTTCCGTGCGGGTTGAGGCGAGTTGGCAATTGGTTCAGTCCATTAGTCATGATGGGCATCATGACCATTGACATCCCGAACATACGCAACGTGTACGTTAAGACGATGTATGTGTAGGTCGAGTCAAGTTGGACGTTTGCGAGCATGTACGTCGATACCGCGGTGATTGTCAATCCGGTAAGTGCCAATAATTTTGGTCCGAATCGGTCAAACAGTTTCCCTGTGATCGGTGACATGATTCCCATGATGATCGCACCAGGGAGAAGCATGAGCCCTGAATCGAGTGGGGAAATGCCACGAACGCTTTGGACGTAAGCCGGTGTCAAAATCATACCGGAGAACATGGCGACCGCGTTGACCATCGCAATGACTGACGCGAGTGCGAACATCGGATGTTTGTAAGCACGCAAGTTGAGCAATGGTTTTTCCATATGGAGCTGACGATAGATGAATGCGATCAATGAGATGGCACCAACGATCATCGTCGCCAAGACGATTGGGTTATCCCAGCCGTCCGAGCTTGCTGAACTGACACCGTATAAAATCCCGCCAAATCCGAGTGTCGATAAGACGAGTGACAAGTAATCGAGTGACTGGTCTTTGTTTTGGACCATGACGTTCTCCGCTTTCCAAACAGCGAGCGCGAGACCGATGATGGCGAGCGGTAAAATCATTTCGAATAAGACGCGCCAGTCATAGTACTCGACGATATAACCCGAGAGTGTCGGTCCAATCGCAGGTGCTGAGATCATGACGAGCCCGAAAATCCCCATCGCCATCCCACGTTTTTCACGCGGGAAACTTACGAGCATGACGTTCATTAAGAGTGGCCCCATCGTGGAGGCTCCGACGGCCTGAATCATCCGACCGCTCAACAACCAGCCAAAGTTTGGCGAGAAGGCCGCGATCGCCGTACCGATGGCGAAAATACTCATCGAGGTGATGAACAAGCTTCGGTTAGAAAAACGAGTGATCAAATAGGCGGATGCCGGGACGAGTACACCTGTCACGAGCATAAAGCCTGTCGCAAGCCATTGTACGGTCGAGTAGTCTGCAATCTCAAGATCGACCATGATTGATGGGAGCGCGACGTTGAGTAATGAGTTGTTTAAAAATGCGATAAACGCACCCGCAAAGAGGACCGCCAACATGACGTAAGGCGGTTTCTTTTGGAATTCTGGTTTCATATGGATGGCTCCTTTATTTTCTAAATAGTTATGTGTTGGTAAGTGTCGATGAAATGATTTTATACCCGTTGTATAAATAAAGCAACCATTTTGTACTATTAGTCTAAAATGGTTTTCGGTGCTATAGTAAAGGTACAAATTAGATAGAACGGAGTCATAAGAGAATGAAAGAGAAAAAGCGAAAAGTCGCAGATATTGCCATGTCTCTCTTCATCGAAAATGGAGTGCAACACACATCGGTGCAAGAGATTATCGACCGTGCCAATATCTCAAAAGGGACGTTTTATAACTACTTCTCATCGAAGACGGATTGCGTGGCCAGTATCCTCGAAAACTTACGATATGATGCCGGACAGCGCCGGATTGAGATGCAGATGGGACGGGACAAACGAGATCGTGATGTCTTTATCGAGCAAATCTCGATATTGATTCAATTGAACGAAGAACGGAACTTGCACGCGTTATTTGAATCGATCATGTCGTCAAACGAGAATGAATTGAAAAAACTCGTACTTCAACATCGCATTTATGAAATTGAATGGATTGCGATGCGTTTGACGGAAATCATCGGAGAGGCTGTCAGACCGTATTCGATGGAATTGACGGTGCTCTTTAACGGGATGTTGCAACATATCTTGTTCACGAACCGAATCACGAATGCTGCTTACTCTCCTCAAAAAGTCGTGCGCAGTTTATATACGTACGTAGAACTGATTGCTGCACGAATGATAGAGACAGGGGAACATGTCTTGAACCCGGTTACGGTCGAGCAAATGCGGGGGACGACAGATAAACACCTTGTCACAATCGAAGAATTGAACGAGATGGCTGCTCGTATCGAAGAGCATGTCGAGATGACGGAAGAACAACGAGATTTGTTCGATGCAATCTCACATGAACTGAAACAAGAACGTCTTCGGAAAATTGTCTTAGAGCAGTTGTTGAAGCCATTTCAGCGTCTATTTAAAGGCGTGACAGGCGAGACGGAAGTCCAAAAGTTTACGAATCTCGTCTGGCTGTATACACGGACACATTAAGGACAAAAATTTCCCGATGCAGTAATATAGAAGAAACAAGGAATGGAAAAAAGAATCAAAAAGTTTCCTCGAAAAAGAATTGATTCCTACAAATTCATGCGCTACAATCAAATTACCGAAAGCGCTTTCGGGAAGAGGAGAATAACATGGGTACGATTTATGATTTAGCCAAAAAAACAGGATTCTCAATCACGACAGTGTCCAAAGCGTTGAACAACTACAAAGACGTGAGCGACAAGACGAGAGCAAAGATTCTTCAAGCCGCTGCTGAGATGGACTACTTGCCGAACGCACATGCCCAGTCGTTATCGACGAAAAAATCATGGGCGATCGGGGTCATGTTCTCAGAGGCGAATGAAGTTGGGATGAAGCACCCGTTCTTCAACGGGATCATCGAAAGTTTTCGTCACGCGACAGAGGAGCAAGGCTATGATTTGATCTTCGCCTCGCGTAACCTGCGCAATCGTGACATGAGTTATCTCGAACACTTCAAACACCGTGCGGTCGACGGCATCGTCGTCATCTGCTCGGACCGAATGGATGAGCAAGTTCAGGAGCTCATGCGAAGCGACATCCCGATCGTCGTCGTCGATATGGACAGCGCCAATTGTAGCGTCGTCTATTCCGACAACATCGAAGGGGCACGTCTCGCTGTGAATTACCTCTATGAACTCGGTCATCGAAAAATTGCCCACATCGCTGGGGATGAGACGATTGACGCTGGAGCGGCACGGATCAAAGGATATGAACTTGCGATGCAAGAGCTGAACCTTCCGATTCGACCAGGCTACCTCGTCAACGCTGGTTTCTTCTCAGTAGGAGAAGGCAAGCAAGCGATGGAACGATTGCTTGAACTCGACGATCAACCGACTGCTGTCTTTGTGGCCGGGGATCAGATGGCAATCGGCGTCATCGAAGCAATTCACGAACACGGTCTTCACGTCCCGAATGACATTTCTGTCATCGGATATGACGACATTGAAATGATCCAATACATTACGCCGAAACTGACTACGATTCGCCAAGATACGGATGAAATCGGGGAAGCGGCAGCAGAACTTTTACTTGAACAAATGACCGCGAAAGAGCGACTCACCGAACGTCGCATCATTCCGGTACGCTTAGTAGAACGGGCATCTTGTGCGCCGGTCAAACAGTGATTTATAGCCAATGATATTTCGAAGTCGCTCTCTTTTCTTCAGCGGATGGAGAGGGGAGCGCGATTTCGAAAGTCATTTTTAGAGAAAATCGAAACCGCTTTCGATATTTTATTTCGGATGAACCGAAAGCGCTTTCGATAATTATTCACCTCTTTTTGCAAGCGCTTTCTACTATTACTTATAAAAAAGGATGGGAACAACACATGCGTAAACTTGTTAGCTTACTTACCATTGGAGCACTTTCAGTTGGTGTCTTGAGCGCTTGCTCTGACGGCGGCGAAGGATCATCTTCAGAAGGTTCAAAAGATGATGTCCTAAAAATTTGGTCATTCACAGATGAGTTGAAAGAGCCAATCAAAACGTTCGAAGAGCGTAACGGCGTGAAAGTCGAATTGACAATCGTACCGACGGCTGACTACGCAACGAAGTTGAAGCCAGCTCTTGAAAGTGGCGTCGGCGCACCGGACGTCTTCACGGGTGAAATCGCGTTCCTTAAACAATGGATTGACGCTGGATATTGGGAAAACCTTTCGGAAGAACCATACAACGCAGAAGAAGTTTCTGGAGACATCGTTCCTTACGTCTTCGACCTCGGGAAAGACAAGGACGGAAACGTTCGTGCCCTTTCATGGCAAACAACTCCAGGTGGGATCTACTACAAACGTAGCATCGCTAAAGAAGCACTCGGTACTGATGACCCGGCTGAAGTCGGCGAAATGATGAGTTCGATGGACGGACTCTTCGAAGTCGGTGAAAAGCTTAAAGATAAAGGCTACAAACTCTTCCCAGACGAAGGTTCAATCCGTTGGTTCGCACAAGGCGATGACCCACAAGCATGGGTAAACGAAGACAATGAACTTGTGTTGACTGAAGGAAAAGAAAACTACTTCGACTACGCGAAAGAGCTTCGTGAAAATAACTTGACTGCTCTCGCACCAGAATGGTCACCATCTTGGTTCGAAGGAATGGATAAGCCGATCAAAGTGAAAGAAGGCGGCAAAGAAACGGAAACAGAAGTCTTCTCTTACGTCCTCCCAACTTGGGGTCTCCACGCTGTCTTGAAAGAGAACGCGAAAGACACTGCTGGTGACTGGGCTGTTACAAGCGGACCGAGCCCATACTTCTGGGGCGGTACATGGGTCGGGATCTACAAAGACTCTAAACATAAAGAAGAGGCTTACGAATTCATCAAACTCATGACACAAGATGAAGAGTTCTTGACTGAATGGGCGAAAGAGACAGGCGACGTACTTGCTTATAATCCAGTTACAGAAAAAATCAAAACTGACTTCAGCGACGAGTTCCTCGGTGGACAGAACAACTACGAGTTCTTCCTCGGAGAAGCAGAATCGATCAAACCAGGGATTGTTACGAAATACGACCAACAGCTCGACACGCTTTACGGAGCGGCAGTTACATCTTACGTAGAAGGTAAGAAGTCGAAAGAAGATGCAATCAAAGAATTCAAGAAACAAGTTAAAAACGCTTACCCAGACATCGTAGTAGACTGACGATGACCAACACGAGGGAGGGATTTCCTCCCTCGGTTCTTATGGAAGGAGAAATACACGTGAAAAAATTAGATCGTTACGGCTATCTGTTCATCGCCCCGTTCTGGGTTGTATTCTTGACGTTTAGCATTTATCCGGTTTTCTTGACGCTTTACTATAGCTTCACGAACTATACCGGTAGCCCAGGAGAAGAGATTGTCGGATTTGCGAACTATACACGGTTGTTGACGGACACATACTTCATCGAAGCGTTTTTCAACACCATCAAGATTTGGGGAGTCAACTTCGCCTTGCAGATGGGAATGGCCCTTTTATTGGCGCTCTTATTCTCAGATCTACGTTTGAAGCTAAAAGGATTAAACTTCTTCCGTTCATTCTTCTATCTTCCAAACTTGATCACAATCAGCTCGGTCGCGCTTTTGTTCGGTATTTTGCTCGACTGGCAGCATGGTTCACTCAACATGGTGTTGATGAAAATCGGTTTGATTTCAAATCCGATCGACTGGTTGGCAGAACCCGTGACGGCTCAACTATCCGTTTCACTCATCTTGACATGGATGTGGTTCGGTCACTCCTTCATCATCGTGATGGCCGGTGTCTCAGGAATCTCTACAGATTACTTTGAAGCCGCTCACATCGACGGTGCGAACCGTTGGCAGATGTTTACGAAAGTGACGTTGCCGCTCTTAAAACCAATTCTTCTCTACATCATGATCACATCGCTCATCGGTGGACTTCAATTGTTCGACCTTCCGATGTTGATTACCGATGGAATCGGTTCACCAGACGGTTCGTTGAACACGATGGTGCTTTACTTGTATAACCAAGCCTTCAAGTACAACAACTACGGCTACGCATCTGCGGTCGCTTACGGCTTATTCTTGATCACGCTCATCTTCTCGGCGATCGTCTTCAAAGGTATGTTCCGCAACGAACGCGCAACACAGAAGAAGGGGGCGTAAGCGATGGAACAAAATGCAGAAACACGGCGAATGCTTCCGGATAGCGAAGCGCAGCCAAAACGTAAAGAAGACCGTCCACTCAAAGTGGTGCCACCTAAAAAACAAAAGTCGAAGCATCGTGTTGTAAGAGGCTTGATCTATGCAAGTTTGGTTATTCTTGCGATTATCTGCTTCATCCCGTTCTTGATGATGATCATCAACGCGACGCGGACGAATGGAGAAGTCATCTCTGGCTTCACCTTGATCCCTGGTAATGCGTTGCTCGATAACTACGCTACCCTGAGCGAGTACATCAACATCTGGACCGGCTTTAAAAACAGCTTGATTATCTCGGTATCGGTAACGGTACTTTCGGGCTACTTCTCAGCCCTTACAGCTTATGGATTCACGTTCTACAACTTTAAAGGGAAGAATGCGATGTTCATCTTCATGCTCGTCATGATGATGGTTCCAGCACAACTTGGACTCATCGGATTCTACGAGATTTCAAAAACGCTCGGCATTCTCGATACGTTCATCCCGTTGATCGTCCCTGCGATTGCAACACCGTTCACGGTCTTCTTCATCCGCCAGTACACGCAAGCGACACTTCACATCAGTTTGATTGAAGCGGCACGGATTGACGGTGCGAGCGAGTTACGTATTTTCCATACAATCGCGCTCCCAATGATGATGCCAGCGATTGCGACGATGTCGATCTTCACGTTCATCGGCTCGTGGAACAACTACTTGATGCCACTTGTCCTCTTATTCTCTCCTGAGAAATACACGTTGCCTGTCTTGATGGGCTTCTTGAAAGGATCACAAGTCGCAGAAAACCTTGGCGCGCTTTACCTAGGAATCGCGATCTCGGTCGTACCGATCATGATTGCCTTCTTGTTCCTCTCGAAGTACATCGTCAGCAGTATTTCGGCAGGTGCTGTCAAAGAATAAATATAGAGAAAAGAGGAAAACACTATGCATTTTAAGAAAGACTTCGTATTCGGGACAGCCACGTCCTCATACCAAATTGAAGGCGCACACAATGAAGGGGGACGTACCCCTTCCATCTGGGATATGTTCTGTGACATCGACGGGCGCGTGTTTGAAAAGCATAACGGCGATGTCGCATGTGACCACTACCATCGTTACGAAGAAGACATCCAGCACATCAAAAAACTAGGTGTCGACACGTATCGATTCTCCATCGCGTGGCCACGAATCTTCCCTGCCAAGGGAGAGTATAACCCAGAAGGTATGGCGTTCTACAAAAACTTGGCGCTGCGTCTCCGTGAAGAAGGAATCAAACCAGCCGTCACGATTTACCACTGGGACCTTCCGATGTGGGCTCATGAAGAAGGTGGCTGGGTCAACCGTGAATCGGTTGACTGGTTCCTCGATTATGCGAAAGTCTGTTTTGAAGAGCTTGATGACATCGTCGACTCTTGGATCACCCACAATGAGCCTTGGTGTGCCGGCTTCCTCGGCTACCATGTCGGTGTTCACGCACCGGGTCATCGTGACATGAACGAAGCGGTACGCGCCGTGCACCACATCTTGTTGTCGCACGGAAAAGCGGTCGAATTGTTGAAGCGAGAGATGACATCCACGACCCCGATTGGCATCACGCTCAACTTGTCACCGATGTATGCGAAGACGGATTCGGCGAATGACCGCCTTGCGATGAACAATGCCGACGGGTATTCGAATCGCTGGTTCCTCGATCCGGTCTTCAAAGGCCAGTATCCGGTCGACATGATGAACTTGTTCTCTAAATATGTGCATAACTTCGATTTCATCCAATCGGGTGATATGGAGACGATCTCGACAGCTTGCGATTTCTTCGGCATTAACTTCTACAGCCGTGGCATTGTCGAGTTCAACGCAGCAAATGATTTCTTGAAGGCAGACGCTTACTCGGACTACGAGAAGACGGGCATGGGCTGGGATATCGCCCCGAACGAATTCAAAGACCTGATCCGTCGTTTACGCGCCGAGTATACTGACCTTCCCATCTACATCACAGAGAACGGCGCCGCATTTGACGACGTGCTGGAGAATGGCGAAGTCCATGACGATAACCGGATCGACTACGTCCGCCAGCACCTCGAAGCTGTCTCTGACTTGAACGATGAAGGCATGAACATTCAAGGCTACTACCTCTGGTCGCTCATGGATAACTTCGAATGGAGCTTCGGATACGAGAAGCGCTTCGGAATCCTCTATATCGACTTTGAGACACAAGAGCGTATCTGGAAAGATAGCGCGAAGTGGTATGCCGATGTCATCGCCGACCATAAAGCCAAACACGCGGATAGCGTCGAGGCGTAACATGCATCCATCCCTGCCGCTACGGGGATGGATTTTTTGTGTGCAATGTATCTGTTACGGGAACTGTAAGAGGGGAGGGATATTCATGAAACGAGAATTTTCGACATACGAAGTGACGGGCTATGACGACCAAGGGAAAATCAAATTCATTCACCTGAGAGAAGAGGAATTCGTCTTGCCGATTGAGATTAAAGGAGACGACTTACTAAAAATCAAGAAGATGATGGAACTGAATCCCGGGGTGACTGTGATTATTCATGCGGCGGTCGACCAGAAACGGATGCGACTGCTTGAAGTGGACGGATACTCACTCCGGAAAGAAGACATGTAAAAACGCCAGCACCGAAAACGGGCTGGCGTTTGTTTATGGGATCAAGAGGATTTTGCCTTGGCTCTTCCGACTTTCTAAAAAGGTGTGGGCGGATGCACCATCTGACAAGGCGAACATTGTTGGTGATGGAATGATGAGTGAACCGTCCTCAATCCAACTGAACAATTCGTGTGACCGACGAATGCGTTCCTCTTTTGAGGTAAGGATGTTCCATAAGTCACCACCTGTCAATGTCTTCGATGTGTCCATGAGCATACGTGGGTCGACCGGTTTTGGGTCGCCACCGGCCATGCCGTAGAAGACGACCGTCCCACCGATGCACGTTGCTTCAAAGCTGTTTTCTAATGTCGCACCGACCGAATCATAAACGACATCGGCACCGCGACCGTTCGTGGCATTACGAATCTCTTCGACCCATGCTTCATCATAGCGATAGGCACGGGCACCATGTGTTTGAATAGTGGCCACTTTTTCGGCTGTGGACGTGAGACCGATGACCTGTCCGCCGAGACGCTGAATCATTTGCGTCAACAATTGACCGACACCACCAGCGGCTGCGTGTACGACCGCGACATCATCGGCCTGAATCCGATAGCTGTCGTGGACGAGGTAATGGGCCGTCAATCCTTGAAGCATGGTCGATGCGGCTGCTTCGAATGAAATGGCATCTGGAAGAGGAATCGCCTTGTCGAGCGGGACGGCAACAAATTCTGCGTTGGCGTGCGGGACATCGGCAAAGGCGATGCGGTCCCCGACTTGAAGCGAGGTGACGTTCGCCCCGATCGCTTCAATGACACCGGCTCCTTCATATCCGAGAATGTATGGAGGTTCTCCGACAAGATGGTAGTTGCCTTTCCGGCGATACACATCGGCATAATTCAATCCGATGGCTTTTGTGCGGACCAATACTTCATCGACTTGTGGCATTGGTGTCGGGACTTCTTCATATGTTAAAACATCAGGACCACCGAACTGATGGAAGACGAGTGCCTTCATGCTGATCACTTCCTTAGTTAGATTCACTCAAACTATAGCATACGTTGCTTGAATCACTTATAGAGATGCCCAAAACAAAGCCTGAGTCCAATTTGATGAACTCAGGCTTTTTTCGTCTCGGTTTGCTTTCCTGCTTGATAGCCGGCCGCTAAAATGAATAAGATACCTACGATGAAAGGAATGACTGACTGAAAGGCAAGACCTGCTGCAAACGAGGATGAGGCAAATAGCGCGAACATGGCGGTGACATTTCTTTTCATTATGACCCAACTTTCCAATCTTTTCCTACATGATAACAGCCCTCCTCATTGCTGAGAAGGGCTGTCGTTTTTGTTTCAGGCTGACGCTTTATCTGCTTCTTCTTGTGCTTTCAATTCTTCACCATACGAAACGCGGTCTTGAATGCGAACGAATGGAAGGTAAACCGCAACGGCCATAGCAATCGTTGCAATCTGTAAGAGCGCAGCACGCCATCCACCAATCAAGAATCCAGAGATGACTGGAGGTGTCGTCCATGGTACTTGAAGGGCGTTGAACGGCTCGACCCAACCCCAAAGGATGGCGAAGTAAACCATGAATGAAGCGATGGCTGGCACGACAACGAATGGGACGAACATGATCGGGTTGAAGACGATTGGCATCCCGAAGATGACCGGTTCATTGATGTTGAAGATACTTGGCGCAAGTGATAACTTACCAAGCTGCTTCAAGTGTGCCGAACGTGCGACAATCAGTGTCGCGATGATGAAACCGATTGTGATCCCTGATCCACCGAGTTTCGTGAACACATCAAGGAACTGGATTGTAACGATTTTTGCGTTCTCACCAGCGACAAGCGTACCACCTGCATCGAGGATGGCTTGGTTTTGAAGCGCGTTCGCTGTGAGAAGTGGTCCCATGATTCCCATAAGGATTGCGGCACCGTGAATCCCACACCACCACATGACAGACATGAGCACCATGATGATAACGGCTCCAGCGAGTGTGTCTGTCAAGTTTTGAAGTGGTGCTTGAAGCACATCATAGATGACTTCTGTGAACGTACGCTCTGCAACCGCTTGGAAAATCGCAAACGTTGCAACGGCGAGCGAGATGATTGCCAAACCAGGAACAAGTGCAGAGAATGAGTTCGATACGCCTGGCGGTACACCGTCTGGCATTTTAATGCTGATCCCGCGTTTGATGAACTGCGAGTAGATGAATCCAACTGTCAATCCGACGATGATGGCAGCGAGAACACCTTGTCCACCTGTCCATACTTTTGGAATGACGCCACCGACGAATTCCCCAGATTCAGACAAGACAGAAGCTTGTGTGATGATGAGGAACGAGATGATTCCGAGAATACCAGCCGGTACCCCTTCGATCTTTTCGTTCTTGACGTATGAGTAAGCGATTCCAAAAACACCGATTAAAGCAAGAATGTCAAAAGTCGCACCGACGACTTGCGTGAGCGGGAGTGACCAGTCTGCCCCGAATAGACCTGACATGAAGTCAGCCCAACCTGGAATCGGTAACGCCAGGATGAGAAGGAACAGCGACCCGATGATGGTCATCGGCATCGTGAGGATGAACCCGTCCTTAATCGCAAGGACGGGCTTGGCGTTCGCAAAACGAACAAAAGCAGGGGTGAACTTTTCAAATACTCTTTCTAAGCGGCTCATAGGGGAACCTCCTTATAGGTCTTCAGCGCGCGTGGCGATGATCTCTTTATACCAGTGGAACGACTGTTTCTTCTTCCGTGCGAGACCGTTGTTGTGGTCGACGTAGATGAAGCCGTATTGTTTCTTATAACCGTTCAACCAACTGAGAAGGTCAATTGCAGACCAAGCGTAGTAACCGGCAACGTTGATGCCTTGTTGAACAGCATGTTTGACTGCACGAAGGTGACCTTCGATGTACTCGATTCGTGGCGTGTCCATGATTTCACCGTCGACGATCGGGTCGACATCACCGAGACCGTTCTCTGTGATATAGATTTTGACGTCACCGTAACGATCTTTTAACATGTGCATCCCATCGAGGAACGCTTCCGGTGAGATTTCCCAATCCCATTTCGTGTACACTTTGTCGTCCATCTTGACTGTCTTATAGACGCCATCGAACGATGGGTTACCAGGGCGACCTGTCGAGTTTTCACGTCCACCAGCCATGACGAGCGCTGAGTCATTTTTCATGACGCGCTGCGGGCTGTAGTAGTTGAGACCGATAAAGTCGTTCATCGGAGCGGTACGTTTCAAGACGTCGAGTTCTTCCTCTGTCATTTCAGGGAGAAGACCTTGTTCGTTCAGACCGTTCACGACGTACTCTGGATATTCACCTTTTAAGATCGGGTCGTAGAACCAATGTGTCGCATAAGCGTTCGCATGCATTTCGGCAAACTTGTTCTCTTCTGCGTCATCGATACTGAACGCCGGGTTGAACACGTGCGTGATCCCGATTTCGCCAGTGTGACCGTTTTGTTTAAAGAGCTCGACGGCACGGGCGTGAGCGACGAAGACGTTATGCGTCGTTTGGAAATAACCTTTGACGTCGCCTTCGATGCCTGGCGGGTGTGCGCCTGTTAAGTATCCAAGTGAGCAGAAGATGACCGCTTCGTTAAATGTGATCCAGTGGTTGACACGGTCACCGAACGATTGGAAGCAAGTATCCGCGAAACGGACGAATGCGTCAACCGTCTCTTTGTTCTTCCAGCCTCCTTTTTCTTCAAGTGCTTGTGGAAGGTCCCAATGGTAGAGTGTGACGAATGGGACGATGTCGTGTTTCAAACATTCGTCGATCAAGTTGTTGTAGAACTCAAGTCCTTTTTCGTTCACTTCACCCGTACCGTTCGGGAAGACGCGTGGCCATGAGATTGAGAAGCGATACGATTCGAGTCCCATCTCCGCCATGAGCGCGATGTCTTCTTTATAGCGATGGTAATGGTCGACTGCGACGTCGCCGTTCGTGTTTTCAAATGTCTTACCAGGAATTTTCGAGAAGACGTCCCAGTTCGAGAGGCCTTTCCCGTCCTCGTTCCATGCGCCTTCGACCTGGTAAGAGGCCGAAGCAGCGCCGAACAAGAAATCTTTAGGCATTTTCAAAGTCATCACCTCAGTTTATTTATTTACAAGTTTTAATGAGTGGTCTAATACTTTCGCACCGTTCATCATGCCGTAGTCGACTGTGTTGATGACGTCGATTGGAACACCTTTTGGTTCACAGATTTGCTTCCCTTTTGAAAGAAGGTACTTCACTTGTGGTCCGAGAAGTGCAACGTCGATGTTGTTAACGTATGTTTCCATTTCTGATTCTGGGTATGCTGCGATTTCAGCTTCGATACCGCGCTCAGAGGCAACCGCTTTCATTTTTTCTACTAACATACTTGTTGACATACCTGCTGCACAGAAGAGTCCGATTTTAATCATTTTTGATCCATTCCTTTCAATTCGTTGATTTCGTTTTGCATGTTCATCATATATCCAAGCATTTCTTTGACGAGAATCGTGTTCATCAAGTGATCTTGCGCGTGCACCATGAGGACACCGACCGTTGCCGATTTACCTTGTGCTTCGAGCGTGACGAATTTCGTTTGAATCGCATGTGCTTCTTTTAATGTCGCGTCACCAGCAACGACTGCTGCCTCGGCTTCTTCTTTTTTTCCTTCTTGCATGAGGAGCATCGCTTGATGGTAGCTCGCTTTGGCGTCACCCGAGAGGGCGATGAGACCGAAAATATCTTCCGGTGAGATTTCGATTGTTTCAGAAACCATAGTATCTCTCCTTTTTGTATGGATAACTAAAATTCATAGGTACAAATATTTTCTACATGTTGATAGTAGCACGAAAGCGTTTTCGTGTAAACCCTTTCTTTTTGAAAAAAATGCATAAAAAATGCGCACGAGAAAACCATCTCTCGGGCGCGTTTAGGACTTGATGTTCGAGACTTTGAGCATTTTGACATGTTTGAAATGATGGATGGAACGAGAGACGTCGAAGATTTGACCATTTGTTAAATAGACGGTGTTGTCGACAATCAAGGCTGGGTCATTCTCGTTCAAGTCGAGCAGATCGGCGGACTCAGAATCTAAAAAGTCTGCGTAAATGACTCGGTCGGCGAATCCGATGGCGAGCTTTTGGTCACTTCGTAAATACGTATAAATCGACTTTTGGACGATGTTCTCGTCTAAGTAGATGACGAGCTCTTTTCGGAAGTATGAATCTTCCACCGAGAACGGATGGTCATCGACGAGACGTAGACGCTTCACGAAGTAGACGGGTGTCCCAATCGGGCACTTCATACGTTCTGCGACTTCATCGTTTGCGACAGTCTGCTCGAAATGTAAGACGCGTGTCTCGACTTTCCGGCCACTGAAGTCACTCGTGAGACCTTGAAGTTTTTCAAGGTTGATGTAATCGCTATTGTAATGGTCGCGGACGAAGACACCGCTCCCTTGAACTTGATAGACGTATCCTTTGTTGACGAGGATCTCAATTGCTTTTCGGACCGTATTGCGACTGACACCATATTTATTGGCGTACTCATCTTCGGTCAATAATTTATTCGTATGTTGGTAGACGTGATTGACAATGTCTGATTCAATCTGGCTCGCAACTTGCTTGTACTTCGGAGACATACAGTTCTACACCTTTCAAAAAAATTTGTGGGAATGAATTTGCTAACAGTATAGCAGATAAACTTTGTAAGCGGATACGTTTCGTTCGTCAATTGTTGAAAAAAGTCGAACGATTCAATGCTAGAATATTCGGAAAATATGAAACAATATAGGAGGAGATTGCGTATAAGAAAGGTAGATCCTGCAAAGAAAGGGTGTTTGTTAAGTGAACAATCAAAATCGATTTGTACAAGGAGATACATGGTGGAAGTCACCACTTCGAATAAAATATACCTCGTTTGCGTTCATATTCATGGCGCTTGCAGTGTCATACTTCGAAGGTAATGTATGGCTGACAGTTCCACTCATTGTTGTCGGAATCGTGATGATTGGGATAGATGTTAGCAAGTATCAGAAACATCGTACGCATGAAAGCGAAAAAATTAAAGTGAAGTCTCTAAAATGGGAACTCATATACGATTTAGTGGATTCAGCAATCCTCATTGTGATCACGGTGGCGCTTCTCTTTATGCAAGTTGACACATTGACAATTTTTGTTGTTCTCACCTTGTGGATGGTGTTCGGTCAGACTTTCCAAAAACAATTCGGAGAACGCATGCCTTTGGTGGATCAATCCGAGAAACAACGGTTGAAGAGATGAATGAACGGATAACGCAAGAGAAGGCATGGAAACGTTTATTCGACCAATGGATCTTCGGCATATTTGGAACATTGGTGGTACTCATGTTTCCCATCAGTTTATGGACGGATGACCTTGCATGGGGCGTGTTGTATATCGCCTGTACACTCATTCCGTTGAACATCTTATATGTGAAGCGTTATCGGATGCGCCTGTCATTTCAACCAGAATTGAAGGGGTTATATCGTCGTCAACTTGCTCGGGACGGGATCAACAGTGTTGCTTTTTTCCTCGCGTTGAATAATCAATTCTTATTTACCTCAAACGTGGCATATGTATGTGTCACGGTGTTCATCGCAGGCGCGATGTTATGGACATGGAACGTGGAGACGCAGACGAAACGACAAGATGTAGAGTATATCAACTTTAACAAGGAGGCGATATAGGTGGAGCAAGACATAAAGTGGATGCAACGGATGCGAGGTTATGCCATACCCGTCATGATTCTATATGTCACAGCCGTCATTGTCGCCCTCTTGTTAGAGAAAATGTGGTTGATTCCCATTATGGGGTCGGTCTCCGTGATTATCGTCGTGATGGGCTATCAAGAAATGCGTATCATGTGGCGAATGACAAAACACCCGAAGGCGCATCGAATGCTTATATTCCAATACGTATTCGAATGGGTGGATGCGATTTTATTGACGACACTCATGGTGACCCTGCTGACCGCAGAAGATTTTGGTCTCATGATTGGTCTCTTTTTCGGGATATGGGGAGTACTTAGTCCGCTTCGGCAGAAGTGGTTCACAAATCAACTCCAACATATCGAACCAGGGCTTCCGACGTATGAAGAGGTGATTGAAGGGAAGGTCTCGCATGAATCGTCCATTTGAACTCACCGTAACGCATGCCAAACAGTTCGAGCGGTTCTTTGGTTGGCCCGTACTCGTCATTTTCTTGATTTCGTTCATCGTGATGTTGCGAACACAGGCGATGTGGGTCATCCCGGTCATGTTGATCGTATCCATGGGCTTGGCTTATAAAGGATATATGGAATATCGAGTCATTCGCCATTTTGCCGAACATCAAGCGGTCGCTCGCGTGTTACGCTATCGACTCATTGATTGTTGGATTGATGCCGTTTCTTTATTTGCGCTCTTCATCCCGATGTATGTAAACGAAGATGCCTTCATCCTGATTGGCGGGATCGTCGCCCTTTGGGGGTTGACGAAATCGTATCGAGAGAAGAAGTGGAAAGAGCGAATTCATGCACATCAGTCAAGGCTACCGACGTATGAAGAAGTGTTGGAAGGGAGAGAGGACGTATGGAACTATCACCAAAAGTAAAATCGCAAATCGATACGATTTTAAAAGTAGACCGTTTGACGAAATGGGGTGTAGGCATCATCGGAATCGGGCTTGTCGTCAGTTTTTTGATTTACGCCTCGTATTGGACACTCTCTGACGGCGTTGTTACAGGAACATTATATGCCGTGCTCGCCGCAATCCTGACGGGTATTTTTATTCAATATCGGATGTGGCTGCGCTTTGTGACGAATCAAACGGCACGTAACCTCTTATCAATCAAAATGATGGCACACACGCTCGCTTTGACCGGTATCGGGATTTACGGACTTTTTTACTTCACGAGTGAAACGACAGGTCCACAATCATTCCGTGTGTTCATCCTTTCGCAGCTGACGTTTTTCGGGATTGAATACTTGGCGAAACGGTTCGACCGCGTTATTCAGTCCTATGATGAGAACTATTTGACGGATAAAGATTTGAAAGAGATTCGTGAGGTCCGTGAATACGAGAAGGAGCAACGTCGTGAACAAACGTGATCAGATGAGAGAGTTGACGGCATTTGATGAAACGGGAAAGTGGACTGTCAGTATGATGAGCGGTGCGCTCGCACTCATGCTTTTCTTTGCTGTAGAGAAAGGTTGGATGTCGTTGGTAGGTGTGTTGTTGATTTCAGAAATCGCTGCCTTACCTGCATGGAAGAAAACATGGGACCGAGAGGCGATCAAGAAGCGTTATCTGACATCGAGAGAAGCGAAACGACTCGCGCATTGGAACTCGATCACCGGTTTGATTGCGTACCCGTTTGTAATTGTTTTTCTGTATTTCACGGTTACAGGGCAGATTTCGACGCTTGCTTTCTTTGTAACGACTGCATTGCTCATCCTGAGTTCTGTGATGATGCATCGATTGTACGAACGTCATATGGTTCGTCTCGATGAGAACTATGTCACGGAACGTGAATTAAGAGAAGAACAAAAATGGGGGAGCGCATAAGCGTCTCCCCATTTTATTTAAACAACCGAGCGATGAACCCCACACATGCCGCAAAGGGAAGAAGGAGAAGAAGCCCGAGCCATTGATCGCGCCAGACGACAAACCAGAAAGCGGCTTGCAAACAAAGAATGCCAACTGCGGCAAAGATCACGAATAAGAATGCTTTCTTACGGGTGGAGCGGTCTTCCCACCATTCTTTAAAGTATGGAAAACTGCAGAAGAATGCCATCGCCATAAAGAAAATCGCAGGAAACAACATGACATCCCCTAACGTGCTGTTCCCTTCAAATTCAAGCCACCTGGATAAGACGGATAACAGTATGCCGATCAACAGGAAGATTCCACCCATGTGTTTCCCCTCATTTCTTTACTCGTTACTTGTATCATGCCCGTTCTAACCATACTCGAAAACCTGGTGAACGGATGGCTTTTTAGTGAAAGTGGTGACTTTTACATGAACGGTAAAAAAGTATTCGGCGACATTTTTTTGAATTGCTCTATCCAATTCTTTTTGTACTCGATAGCATGAAAGCGTATCTGGAGAAACGGCTGGGTATGAGATAGAAGCGCCAGAACTCTATGGAGTTGACGAGGACGAAGGTGATCGAGATTTCGGCGGATGCCTTCCAGTCGCGTGTCACGACTGAGAAAGTCTTGATAAAACGTTCGGGTGACCGGGCGGACAAAACGAGACTTGATGACATCACTCAAAAAAGCCCGTTTCCTTTTTCGAGAAATCGAAGGATAGAGGAGATTTGTTTATGTGTGGAATCGTAGGAATGATCGGACAAGTTGGAACGAAAGAGATTTTATTGAAAGGGCTTGAAAAGCTCGAGTATCGCGGCTACGACTCGGCAGGGATTGCCTTGGTCGGTGAGGACGTTCTTACATTCAAAGAAGTGGGACGAATTCAAGCACTCCGTGACATCGTACCGGCTGACGCTGAAGGAACCATCGGAATCGGTCACACGCGTTGGGCGACACACGGGGTACCGAGCGTACCGAACGCCCACCCGCATCAAAGTACGACTGGACGCTTCACGCTCGTGCATAACGGCGTGATTGAGAACGACGAACAATTGAAAGCGACACTCGACGCTCCGTTCCTTTCAGAGACGGACACGGAAGTCATCGTCCAGCTCATGGAGAAGCACTTCGTCGAGCTCGACGATGTCGAGGCGGCGTTCCGCAAGACGCTCTCGGACCTCCACGGTTCATACGCGATCGCGATGATCGACTCAGAGGATAAAGAGCGCCTCTATATCGGGAAGAACAAGTCACCGCTCCTCGTCGGACTCGGTGACGGCACGTTCAACGTCGTCGCATCGGACGCGATGGCGATGCTCCAGGTGACGGACCAGTACCTCGAGCTCCACGACGGCGAGATCGTCATCCTCACGCGTGAATCGGCGACGATCAAGACGCTCGACGGCGAAGTGCTCGAGCGTGCACCGTACACGGCCGAGATCGATGCGTCAGACATCGAGAAGGGCACGTACGCGCACTACATGTTGAAGGAGATGGACGAGCAGCCGGCCGTCATCCGCAACATCATCCAGTATTACCAGAACGAGAACGGCGACATCGAACTCACGGAAGGCGTGCGCAAGCTCGTCTCGGAAGCGGACCGTGTCTATATCGTTGCATGTGGGACGAGCTATAACGCCGGACTCGTCGGAAAAGACATTTTAGAACGCATCGCCGGCATTCCGACAGAAGTGCACGTTTCTTCTGAATTTGGCTACAATATGCCGCTCTTAAGTGAACGTCCGTTGTTCGTCTTCTTATCACAATCCGGTGAGACGGCGGACAGCCGTGCCGTCCTCGTCGAAGTGAAGAAACGCGGATATAAAGCGCTAACCATGACGAATGTACCGAGTTCAACGCTCTCACGTGAAGCGAACGAGACGATGCTCCTCCACGCAGGACCGGAGATCGCCGTCGCGTCGACGAAAGCGTACACGGCACAGATCGCCGTCCTCGCGATTCTCGCATACGACATCGCCCGTGCGACGGAGAGAGAGTTGCCGTTCAATCTCATGCCGGAACTCGCTCGTGTTGCGACGATCATGGATTCGATCATGGCGCAAAAAGAGTTGTTCGAAGACCTCGCGGAACGTTATTTGAAGACGACACCGAACACGTTCTTCATCGGTCGTGGGCTTGACGCTTCTGTCTGTCTCGAAGGAGCGCTCAAAGTAAAAGAGATCTCATATATCCAAGCGGAAGGATACCCGGGTGGGGAACTGAAGCACGGATCGATCGCCTTGATTGAAGACGGGACACCGGTCATCGCACTGATTTCACAACCGAAGACGAACTTGAACATCCGCGGGAACGTCAAAGAGGTCGTCGCCCGTGGCGCGAACGCCTGTATCATTTCCATGCAAGGCGTCGAACATGAGAATGATGACTTCATCTTGCCACATGTTGAGCCACTCTTGGCACCGCTCATCAACGTCTTACCGGTGCAACTCATGGCATATTATGCGGCACTCGCCCGTGGTTGTGACGTCGACAAGCCACGGAACTTGGCGAAATCGGTGACGGTCGAATAAACTGAACATAGTGTAAGGCACCTTTCTTCAGGAGAGGTGCTTTTTACTGCTTGCCGATATCTTTGCCAACAAGCAAAATAGTAGGAGAAGTAAGCGGTTCCAACTTATGATTAGATAAAGATAAGCGACGAAAGAAGGGCTGACATGAACGTATACATTGCTTGCCATAGCGGGTTTGTGACAAGTGCGATGGCGGCGAAGTTGTTCGCACAGGCAAGCGAGGGGCGCTTGCTTTGTACGATTACGCACGGAACGATTCAAAACATCCCGAATGAGGTGGATTTGATTCTCTATCAGGAAGGGGCGACCCCGGTCACCCATCCGACCGCACGTGTCCGGTCAGTCCGACAACTCCTGTCGCTCGAGGAATACCGACTACTTGTCGAAGAATGGATGGATGAGCATGAGACATGAGTGGACCGCGAGAGAACGGTCGATTTTACTACACTTATTAGCAACTGAGACATCGACACCGCTCGCCGAAATCGCGCAGGCGGTGAATTTGTCTGAACGCACGATTCAACGGGAACGACAATTACTTGAAGGCATCTTGAAAGAGTTCGAGCTCGAACTCGCCTGGCAACGTGGGCATGGACTTAGCCTTGTCGGCAAACCGTCGGCGAAACAACAATTACGAGAAGATCTCATCTTATCTGCAGAAGCGATCCCGACGAGCGAGGACCGCTTATTTGAGCTGGCGTGGCGCCTTTTGTTTGAGAGCGACACACTCAAACTGCAGGCGGTCGCCAAACAGATGCACGTCTCTCCGAGTACGTTGACGCAAGATTTGGAGAAGTTGGATCGATGGTTCGAAGAATATCATTTAGAAGTCGAGCGGAAAAAAGGTGTCGGTGCCAGAGTGCTCGGGTATGAGTCGGAGAAACGTAAGCTACTGATCAACGCGTTGCTCGCTCACTGGGATACACTTGCCTTTTACCGCTTCGTCAGTGGGGAAGACGACTACATTCCAGCCTTTTTGAAGACCGTGCCATGCGAAGAGATGCTAGAAGGTCTTCGGGATGGTTACGATTATTTGAAGTCACGCTCGTTTGAGCGAATGGATGACCGCACCATCATGCGGGTCACGTTCGCCTACGGGGTCCAACAAGAACGCCTAGCGTCCGGATTCTTTTTAGAGATGTATACGAAAGGCCGGTCTGAGGACTATCTGAAAGTCGCGACCGACATGGAGGAAGCACTTGGCATCACCTATTCGATGGCGGAACGTGTCTGGTTTGCCGAGGAGGCGAATCGTCTTCGCTCGATTAAAGATCAAATGAAAGAAGATGAAGAAGAGCGGTGGATCATGCAGATTCGGGTGCATAAACTAATTCATCACGTCTCGCTCATTTACGGGTTTACCTTTACGGATGACGCAGCGCTCGAACGTGGACTGCTCGCGCACATCTTGTCGAGTATGAACACGCAGGCGCTACCTGAAACGAGTACAGTCAAGCCGCATATCGATCGAGACTATCCGGGACTTCGCTCTGCAATCCAACAGGCTGCTGATATCGTCTTTGGGACGAATACCTTCTCCGAGGAAGAGACGGTCTTTTGGGCGATGCACTTCGCGGCAGCACTCGTCAAACCGGTACGACGTCGCGAGTATCGGGCACTCGTCGTTTGTTCGGCCGGACTCGGTTCGTCGAAGATGCTCGTCAATCGGGTACGTCAAGAGTTCCCGGAGATGCAAGACGTCATCAACTCGTCTCTATTCGGACTAGAACAGCATCGACTCGAGGAATACGATGTCGTCTTGTCGACGGTGCCATTACCACCGCTCTCGGTGCCGACATTGATCGTCAATCCGCTGTTGACGAGTGAGGAAGTACAACGCGTCCGTCATCTCTTGTTGTCGTTACCACAATCATTCCAAACGCTGACTTCAAAGCCGCGATCGACGATGCTCGATTTTGCCGAACTTGGTGAACTCGTGGAGACGTTTGAGCGGATGGATGATCAGTTTGATTTGGTCACACTCAACAATACGGACCGTTTAGAGGATATCCTGGTCGATATCGGAACACATCTTGAGGAACGAAATCTCGTGCAAAGCGGAATTCAGTTATCTGCGCAATTGCTCCGGCGTCACGAAGTTGCAGGTCTTGGTGTCCCAGGTACAAAACTGGCACTCTTCCATGGACGACATACTTCGATTGAGAAAGCGAGTGTGTTTGCATTTGATTTAACGACGTCAATCCCGCTCCTCATGATGGATCAATCGACTGAACCCGTGACGCGACTTCTCGTGCTCCTAGCACCAGAAGAGGCGCGCGATGTCGAACTTCAATTTTTAAGTGCGATCAGTGGATCGCTCATTGAGAGTGAGGAACATATGCGTTTATACAGCACGGGGGCGAAAGAGGACCTTCGTTTATTGTTGCACGAATGCATGAAGAAAATGATTCATGAGACGTTGTACGAAAAATGACCGAACCATGGTCATTTTTTTGTTTGGCACAAAATGTTGCCAAAGTGTGAACTGGATTGAATTGAGAAAGCGCTTACTCCAGGCATACAATACAGGTGTAGAGCACAAACCGGTTAGCTACACTACACATTCAACCTTTCACATTTTACAGACTGGAGGTTTTATACATGGCGAATACGCAAGCGAGCTCGGGCGGGGTCCGAGTCAAAGTACAACGGTTCGGTAGTTTCCTCAGTGGGATGGTCATGCCGAACATCGGTGCCTTCATTGCCTGGGGGATTATCACAGCACTCTTTATTCCGACAGGATGGTGGCCAAACGAAAACTTAGCAGAACTCGTTGGTCCAACAATCACATATCTCTTACCATTACTCATCGGTTTCACAGGTGGTAAATTACTTCATGACGTACGAGGCGGTGTCGTCGGGGCGCTCGCCACGATGGGGGTCATCGTTGGGACAGACATTCCGATGTTCCTCGGAGCGATGATCATGGGTCCACTCGGTGGTTACATCATCCGCCAAGTCGACCGTGCCCTTGAAGGAAAAGTCAAAGCAGGATTCGAAATGCTCGTCAACAACTTCTCGGTCGGGATCATTGGTGGACTTCTCATGCTTGGAGGATTCGAAATCTTCGGTCCAATCATGAGTGCCCTCGATAAAGTGATGGCGGCAGGTGTTGACTGGATCGTCGGGGCGAAATTACTTCCAGTGGCAAGCTTGTTCATCGAACCAGCAAAAGTTCTCTTCTTGAACAACGCTATTAACCACGGGATCTTGAGTCCACTTGGTGTCGATCAAGTGGCAGAGGCTGGTAAGTCTGTTCTCTTCTTACTTGAAGCGAACCCAGGGCCAGGTCTTGGATTGCTTCTCGCATACATGTTCTTTGCCAAAGGTGCAGCAAAACGTACAGCACCTGGTGCAGCGATTATTCACTTCCTCGGTGGGATTCATGAGATTTACTTCCCATACGTGTTGATGAAGCCAATTTTGATCCTTGCGATGATCGCAGGGGGCGCAACAGGGATCTTCACATTCGTACTCTTTGATGTCGGTCTCGTCGCACCGGCTTCACCAGGTAGTATCTTTGCCATTCTCGCGATGGCATCACGCGGTTCATACCTCGGACTCGTGGCAGGGATTTTCTTATCGGCAGCGGTCACATTTGCTGTGGCGAGTGTCATCTTGAAATCGAGCGCAGCAGAGGAAGTATCACTCGAAGAAGCGACACAAAACGTTAGCGCGATGAAAGGCAAACAGTCTTACGCATCTGCTCTCGTGACAGATCGCCTTGATAAAGTCGATCACATCATCTTCGCATGTGATGCAGGAATGGGGTCAAGTGCGATGGGGGCCTCGGTTCTCCGAAACAAGGTCAATAAAGCCAACTTGCCAATCAAAGTGACGAACACGTCGATCAGCAACTTGCCGAAAGATGCGCAGTTTGTCATCACGCATGAAGACTTAACAGAGCGCGCAGAAGCGCAAGCACCGAATGCGATTCATCGCTCGGTCACAAACTTCTTGAACGCCGATTACTATGATCAATTGGTAGAAGAGATTAAAGCGGAACGCAGCAAAATTTCTTGAACACAGAACAGATAGAGATACGGTTTAGCTATTAGGAGGAAATTAAAATGCCATTCATTCAAACAGAGATGATTCGACTTAACCAAACATTCGCAACGACAGAGGAAGCGATCACAGCAGCCGGGGCAGTCCTACAAGACGCCGGCTGTGTGACGCCGGAGTATGTAGAAGCGATGCATGAACGTCAAGCGATCGCAAACGTCTATATCGGAAATCACGTAGCCATTCCACACGGTACAGAAGCGGCGAAATCAGCGGTTCAGAAGACGGGAATCTCGTTCCTGCAAGTACCGGACGGTGTAGACTTTGGTGGACAGACGGCTAAACTCGTCATCGGGATTGCGGGCGTGAATGATGAACATTTAGAGCTCCTTTCGCAAATTGCGATTCTCTGCTCGGACGAAGAAAACGTGGAGCGTCTTGTTCAGGCGAAGACGAAAGAGGAAATCTTGGCGCTCTTCATGGAAGAGGTGGCATAAATGAAAGCTGTTCATTTTGGAGCAGGAAACATCGGACGCGGATTTATCGGGTTGCTACTGAATCAAAGTGGTTATGAGGTGACGTTCGTCGACATTAACGACACGGTCATCGAAGCACTCGAAGCAAAACGTCACTATGAGGTTGGATTCGCGGAAGACGGTGTCGATCGAATCATTGTCGACCGAGTACGCGGGGTCAACAGTTTGAAAGAACCAGCCCGCGTCGCGGCTTTGATTGCAGAAGCGGATCTCGTGACGACGGCTGTCGGACCATCGCTTCTTTCAAAAGTAGCGCCATTGATCAGTGAAGGGCTTCGTGCGCGTGAAGTCGAGGACGCACCGGTTTATGTCATCGCATGTGAAAACATGATTGGTGGTAGTGCCATTCTTCGTCAGGAAGTAGAGGCGTGTGGCGGCGTCGGAGAGGCGAACGTCTTCTTCCCCAACGCGGCGGTCGACCGTATCGTTCCCCTGCAACAGCATGAAGACCCACTTTACGTGGAAGTCGAGACGTTCCATGAATGGGTCATTGAGACGCAAGGGCTGAACGAGCAACCACCGATTGAAGGTGTGACATGGGTCGAGGAAATCGGACCGTACATCGAACGGAAGCTCTTCACAGTGAATACAGGGCACGCCATCGCCTCTTACATCGGTTCGTTGTTCGGAAAGGCGACGATTGACGAAGCGTTACAAGATCGCCGCGTGCGTCAAGTCGTTCAAGGTGCATTGTATGAGACAGGTTGGTTATTGCTTGAGAAATATGGCTTCGAGGCGAAAGAGCATAGCCAATACATTCAAAAAATCATTAAGCGTTTTGAAAATCCGAAATTGAAAGATGAAGTGTCACGGGTGGCACGTTCACCGATTCGTAAGCTTGGACCGAGCGATCGTCTCGTCAAACCAGCGCGTGAGTTGATGGATAACGGAATCGAGCCGAACGAGCTCGCTTATGGGATTGCAGCGGCCCTCCATTATCACAACCCGGAGGATTCGGAATCGTCAGAACTCAACTTGTCGATTGAAGAGCACGGCATCTCATCAACGATTGAAAAATATTTGCAGCTCCATGAGGGAGACACATTGACGCAATTGATTCTCGACCAATATCATTTGATTCGGGAAGAAGAGAAAGAACGCGTGTCATAAGAGCATGGATAGAGAGAGCACGTCTGTGAAAGCAGGTGTGCTCTTTTACTGTTGAAAGAAAATCTGAACAAATTGAGAAGAGTGACTGAGGATGGTATTTCCTCCTGCAATAACGGGTACTTATCAACAGGAAGGAGACTCGTTATGTATAAAACTTCAGAAATCATTCGATTTATTACAATCACGTTCGGTTATTCATGGATTGTCTGGGCGAGCCTCTATTGGTGGACCGATTTGCCGATTATGGCAGTCGTTATCATCGGAGCGTTTGGACCGAGTCTCTCCGGTATCTTGACGATGTATCGACTTCGAGGTGTGGCAGGAGTCAAGCATATCTTTCAAAAAAGCATTCAAGTGAAAATGAGTTGGAAAACGTATGCGATTCCGTTCGGATTGATTCCATTCATATTCCTTGTCGCGTATTGGTGGACGGACCGGAGTGGTGCGTTAATCGCTCGTGAACCGTGGTGGATTGCTCCTTACTTTTTATATATGCTCTTCCTCGGTGGAACGCTACAAGAAGAATACGGCTGGCGAGGTTATTTGCTTGATGCGTTGCAGTCGAGATTGTCCCCATTATTGGCAAGTTTAGTGCTAGGGGGAATTTGGGCGATTTGGCATGCACCGCTTTTTCTTATGGCTGGTACCGGTCAGGCAAATTTGCCGTTTTGGGCATATGGGTTGTCTGTCATGGCCTATTCGATTCTGATTAGCTGGGTATACAATGGTTCATCGCGCAATTTGTGGTCCGCATTTCTCATGCATACAATGTTCAACGTCATGTTCGTGATGGTAGGCTTCGAAGCAGAAGAAGGGTATCCCATCGGCTTAATTCATTTGATGATCACGTTGTGGACTGCAGCGATTTTAGTGTTATGGAAAACCTATGGGAAGTTGAATTACGAGCCGCTCGAAGAATTCATTCCTTCGTACCCGAGTGTTACGCATCGGATTCGCGAGGGTAAAGAGTAAAACAAAAAAAGAGAAAAGGAAGTGGACGTCTTGGACTTTCGCGCACTCGAACAATCAGACGTGAAATCCTTACAGCGCTTATTTATGGAGAGTTTGAGTGACTTGATTCGACGAGAGCGTTTTGAAGATGCCGATTTGCTCGATGAAGAAGTGGCGCGCCTGAATACGACCATTCAGGACCACTTTGATGACGATCAAGTTCAACTGTATGTGGTTGAGCAGGAGGGAATCCTTATCGGAGCGGGGGCTTTGCTGCCTCCAAACGATATTATATCGGGCAACTTGGAAATAAAGCGTGGTGCCATCGAACTCGGGAGCGTCTATGTCCTTCCTCGTATGCAACGTCAAGGAGTCGGGCATTTTCTATTAGAGGAAATGAAACGAGAAATCCTTGCGAGAAAGCAACACGTCTTCTATTTGGATGCGGGCTTTCCCAGTGCACAAGCCTATTGGCGAAAGCAATTGGGAGAGCCGTCACTAATCCTCGATCATTATTGGGGTCCGGGTGCACCTCATATGATTTGGGAAGTGAACATAAAATAAGGAACTTAGCAATAGACGCTAAGTTCCTTATTTGTTAGTAATAAGAACGCATGAACTGATGGATACCAGATGCTGTGGCTTCTGCCATGAGCTGACGATAGGACGTGTTCGTTAAATACGAGCGGTCGCTAGAGTTGCTGATGAAGCCGTATTCAACAAGTGTCGAAGGGGTAACATTCTTCCCAACAACGTACACGTTTTGATATTTCACACCGCGATTTTGAATCGTTGTGATTTTTGAACCGAGTTCTTTATTAATTGTCGAACCGAGAGTACGACTGGCTGAGACGTAAGGGTTCGTTGTGTAACTTTCTGATGTTGGAACGAGTACTTCATGACCGTTTGCAGAACTATACACCGAGGAGTTCGCATGGAGACTCACGAAGACGTCCGCTTTATACGACTTGCTCAATGAGACGCGTTCTGACAATGACAGATACGTATCGGTAGATCGTGTCAGTTTGACGTTATAATTGTATGTGCTCGTGAGTGTATTGGCGAGACGTTTGGCAATGTCTAATGCAATCACTTTCTCATACAATGAGCCGTAGACAGCACCCGGGTCATTTCCACCATGACCGGCGTCAATCACAACCGTTTTCGTTGATGTAGAAGCTGTCGTTACCTTTACATATTCTGAGGATACATACCCTGTGACGCCCTTGTAAGTAACTTTATACCAAGATCCGTACGTTCCGAGATAGTCGACCGTACTACCAGATGGGATGGTTAATAGAATCGTACTTGATGTCGAGGTACTTTGACGTAAGTTGAGGTTGGCTGTTGTCGAGTAAACACGTTCCACCTCTGGCGTACTCGTTGGCGCAAGATATTGAGAAGATACATACCCCGTCATTCCGTTATAAGAAACTTTAAACCATGAGCCGTATGTACCGATATAGTTGACGACTTCTCCACTTGGAATTGTCGTCAAGATAGAACCAGATGTGGATGCGCTCGTTCGTAAATTTAGGTTCACAGTTGTTTTGTAGGTGATATTGGTTTCTGGAGCTTGTGTAGAGGTTTCAGTCACCTTAACGTAGTCAGAAGAGACGTAACCGATTGTCCCATTGTAAGAAACTTTATACCATGAACCATATGTACTAAGATAAACGATCTCTTTCCCGTTAGGAATTGTTGTTAAAATGCTACTCGAAGTCGAGGCGCTTTTACGTAAATTCAAGTTCGCTGTTGTCGTATAGGTTTTCACAGTCGTCGGTTTGTACGTTTTTAAGTATTGAGATGAGACGTATCCGACTGTGCCGTTGTATGACACCTTGTACCAAGAACCAGAAGTTCCGAGATACGTAACTGTTTTTCCAGAAGGAATGGTCAATAAAATGGTACTTGAAGTTGAAGCACTTTTTCTAAGATTTAAATTTACCGTCGTTGTATAGTATGTAGCTGCTGCATCTACTGTACTGACTTTGAACGAATTCGATTCAAAATCGAGCGGTGTCACTGCGATTGCCGAGATCATAAGGGTAGAACTGACTAATAATTTGGCATTCCAAGAAGATTTCAACATATTCAAATAAATAACTCCTTTTATAAGTGGGTAATAGATTCGTTAATAAAATCATATGATGTCATTATTATATAAGTAAAAAAGAAAAAAATGGACATTAATATTTAATTTATTTATCTTTTTTTGAAATATAGAGGGTTTATAACAACAAAAAAGACGCACGAGGCGTCTTTAAACCTACTTATACAATACGAGGCATGTCATCAACGAATAATTTAACAGGTTCATCTACTTTGACAATACGAGGCATGTCATCAACAAATAATTTAACAGGTTCATCTACTTTGACAATACGAGGCATGTCATCAACGAATAATTTAACAGGTTCATCTACTTTGACAATACGAGGCATGTCATCAACAAATAATTTAACAGGTTCATCTACTTTGACAATACGAGGCATGTCA
>NZ_JAIVAC010000005.1 GCF_020171655.1 Exiguobacterium aestuarii
TCATCTACTAAAGGTCTAACAGAACTTCCTAAAAGCAAGACTGCTGTAGCAATTAAAAGTACTCCTGTTACTTTTCTCATTAATAAAACCTCCACTAATAGTTGATTTATATTTTTTAATGCTGTAACTCTTAATTTCATATGAGTTTATTCGTCAGGTTTTAAAGAATCCAACAACTGGTAAAGTGTTTCAGATTGAAGATGAATTTTAGTCTCCATGTCCCCTGTATAGGATTCGGGATTGTCTGCTGGAAAAACAACTATCTTTCCAGTTTCGTTCTTTAAAGCAGATGCTAAGATTGAGACATTTACTTGCTGACTTAACATCGTACTACAAAGTGCATGCGATATTATCTCTGACTCAGGAAGTATATTTGGCTTCCAGCAAACAGATGTTTCTGGAAGGATGTATAAAATGTGTCCTTCTTCAAGTAACGTAACACATTGATTTGCCACGAATTCGGAATCTTGTTCTACGTTAATATATTCGTAATCAAGAAATTGTTTTTCATAAAGAGATTTTGTGCTTCTTCTTAAAATAGAAAGTGATAGTTCGGGTCCTAAAATGTAAAGTTTTTTGAAAGAATAACTTTTTTTCAATGTCCTAGCTATTAGTCGAGGTAATGATTGGTAGTAATCGATTTGAAAAGCGTTTACAATAAAACCCTTAGAAGAACATAATAACTGATTTAGATGTTCCAATCCAAAAAAATTATCGTGATCTTCACTTGTAAAAATCGAGCTTACTGTTTCAACTTGCTTTGACTTAAAATAAATTTTAGGTTTAATGTAGTCTTCAGCAAGTAAAAAGCTTAGTTTTCCCATTTGTCATTTTCACCCCCGTATTGATGATTAAAATGAAATATTTTATTTAGTAAAAAGTAACTAAATAATCTGTAGAAACTGTTTTAACTAGTTCAATGTTATCATGTCATCTTTAAAAAAAGGGGACTAATAGGTTGGGAAACTTTCTATAAAAAGTATGTAATTAAGAGCTTGTTTTGAATAAATTTTCATGAGCGTGTGACAAAAAGACTAATTTGTTAATAAAAAAGTAATCATTTTAGTTCGAAGGAGCTATTATTTATTATGGAATATAATTTTGGGAACTTGATAAAAATAGAGCGCATGCGAAAAAATATGAAACAATCTGTATTGGCTAGAGGTATTTGCTCGATTTCGTATTTAAGTAAAATTGAAAATAATCAAACATCACCAAGTGATGGAGTTTTAGAATTGATTTTTAAAAGGCTAGAATTAGAAGTTCCTCTTTACTATGATTTTAGTGAAAAAGTAGATCAAACAAAAAAAGAAATTCGAGATATATTAAAAGAGGCGTTATTATCACGCCAAGAAGAAAAATACTTTAAAAAAATAGAAAAATTTAAAACGAATCCTGTTGTTTTACAATCAAAAGAATTATACATTACATTACTAATAACATTAGCTCGTTTTGGTATAACTCCTGGTGGAAATATTCAATATTTAATCGAAGTGGGTTGGATTAAAGATCAGTTGAAAAGTGATGATCGCATTCGCTATGATTTGGTGCAATGTATCTACATGTTTTTATACCAGTCTGCTGATCGAAACACGACTGTTAACCTATTGGAAAATGTCGGAAATAAGATTTCGAGTTCTAGTATTCCAGACTGGGAAAAGGCAGATATGTATTATGTGATGGGGGCTTTATATCATCGGTTTAGAGATTATTCACAGGCAATTGAATATGTAAAGATAGCCCTTGAATACTTTCAAGAGAACTTTTGTTTGGAACGAATCATTGAATCTCACATGATTATTGGATTGTCATTTAAGAGGCGGAAAAGATATACGGTTGCATTAGAACATTACGAAAAAGCTGCAAAAGTAGCCGATAAGGCAAACTTGAAAGATTATTATGGGATGCTCTATAACAATATGGGAGATATCTACTTTTTAGTTGGCGACCAAGAAAAAGCGCAAAAATATTTTCTTGATAGCTACCATGTTAAAGAAGGTGCTAAAAGTAAGCTATATAGCGTAATGTCACTGCTTGAAGTTAGTGTTGCCCAAGATAATGTTGATGCTATTTTAAAATGGTTAGAAAGCGGCTATGAATTAAAAGGTAATCAAAATGAGTTGGTTGAGTTTAATTACCACTTTGACATTTATGTGAGTAAATATCAAAAAAATAATCAATATGCGTTGATTGAAAGTTTAAAAAAAGCAGTGGAGTATTTTGAAGCGTATGACGAATACTATACGCATAAATACGCTTTGTGGTTATCAAGAGAATTAAGAAACACAGGGAAATATAAACTAGCTACGGAATATTACGAGAAAACAATCTCGATGATGTCACGCTGGGAATAAATAAAGAAGAACTCGAGATCAGTAAGCGTACCGATTTCGAGTTCTTTTTTATGGCGTTGTAAAATAATGCACCGTCCAAACTTGTTCTTGAACAAGACGTTCATCTGTTAAATGACCGTTATGGACTTGCTGCAATAAATGAATGAAGTGTTTTTGAAGATTTCCTTCGTATGAGCCACTGTGCAAAATTTGCTCTTCGCTCGCAATAATATAAAATCCACCAAGTCGCAATGGAATATGTTTTCGAACTAATGCGGCAGCTTTTTGGAACTTCGCCTGCTCCCCCATGTGAGGGACATCGATTTCAAAACGCCCCCATTGTTTAAAGTCTCCAATTTCTGAAAAAGGTGGGTCACGATGATCCAATGGCAAGCCCTCCAATCCTAACATCTCTTTATAATCAGTATATCTTGTTTTTGCTCTAGTACGTGCAAAAATAATTGGGTAGGGTATAGCACTTTTCATACTCTCAGTTTACTATTTATAGTTTTCTATATTTTGTAAAAGAACTCCTTCCGCTTTTTCTGAAAAAGAGTTAAAAATAACACGGTCTGATTGACCGTGTTATTGCATGATGTGCTCTTTTGAAGTAGGTAACTCACAGATGAAGGTACTTCCTTCTCCATAAACCGACTCCACATGAAGTTGACCATCGTGTGCTTTAGCGATTTCCTTACAGATTGCGAGCCCGAGTCCAGTACCGCCGATTTTACGACGATCTGAGTTGTCGACACGATAAAACTTTCCAAAGAGATGAGGGAGAGATGCGCTTGGAATACCCATTCCGTGATCTCGCACCTTCATCACGACTTGTTCGTCTACTCGTTCGAGTGACACGAGGATGTTCCCCCCGTCTGGTGAGTACTTAATGGCGTTACTTAATAAGTTTCCGAGTAACTGACGCATTCCTTCTAAGTCTGCATCGATTATAAAATTCTCTTCAGCATCAGCATCGATGAACAATTCATGTTGATCGGTCGTTTCTTGATAAAACGTTACACTGTCAGTAGCGAGTTTATACAAATCGACCGGCTCCCATTCAAACGTTTGTTTCCCAGACTCCATTTTTTGAAGGTCCAAGAAATCATTAACGAGATAAGATAATCGTTTCGCCTCATCATGAATCGTTTTTAAATAAAGCTCTCGTCGATTTTCTTTCAAATCACGTGACAACATGAGCTCCGTAAAGCCATAGATTGAAGAAAGGGGCGTTCGCAACTCATGTGATACGGTCGAAACGAGCTCTGACTTCATTCGATCTACCTCGGTCTCGGCAGTGACGTCGCGTAGCACAAGCATCGTTCCACGAAGTCGACGATCGCGATAGACGCTTTCGGCATAAAGCTGAATGAAACAATCACCTTGATCGATAGAAATTGTAAGTCCGTCTTCGGGCGTATCTTGTGAAAAGACGCGTTCGAAGTAACGAACGAATTGTTCGTGCTGATCTACACGTTCTGCGAGTTGCTCGATGTCGATATCAATCGCTGACAACTCTTCATACCCTTTATAGTCGAAGTGAAGGTCATCAAACATGCGAATAAACGCGCGGTTTCCAACGACAGTATCGTCTTCATAGTTCACGTATAAAATGGCTTCGCGCACGGAGTTGATCAATTGAGCTGTTTCTTTTCGATCTTGTTGCATCTGACGATAAAGTTGCATCCGAAGCAGTGAAATGGCGAGCTGACTAGCGAACGCATTCAGTTCAGACTTTTCACTTGCGTCATAGTGTTCATCGTAACGGGCCAAATATAGGCAACCAATCAGGCTGTTATCTGACGGGTCCATAATTGGGATGACCGTTTCATAAATATAATACGGATACGTGTGCAAGGCATCGACGACCCGCTTTGAAGTAGCTGCAGGCGACTTTGAAATCATGACACGTTTAAGAAGCAGTGATTCCTTTTTGAGACTCTCTTGTTGGTCTTCAGTCATTTCTTTTGGTACGACAGACGTGATTTCTCCGTCTTTAGTGAGTAACAACGCGCCGAATTCAGACTTCGTGAGTAATACGATTTTTTCGATGACAGAAGAATAATCAAATAAAGATTCTTTCGACGCCAATACTTCGATCAATTCATTACGGTATTGAAGATTCATTTCGTTTAGCTTTGACTCTTTAATCACATTTTCGAGTTTTTCTTTTTTCATTTTAAGTCTACTGTTTTGATCGGCCATTCGTTTGATGAGCGGACGACCAATCAAAAGAATAGCGCTAATGAACATGACGAGTCCTATCATCCAAATCCACCGAAGGGCGGTAAGTTCGAGAGTAGACACATTTCCATCTCGAACAAACCAGGCTCCAATGGCAGTTAAAATGAGACTAAATCCGCATACGCTATATAAAATACTGAGTATTTGACGACTGTTTAGTTGTTCAATCCACTTGCTGATCATTCGTTCTACTTCCTTCCTTGAACATAAAAAACGATAGGCCATCTTTTCCTTGCCCTGCATTTTATGAAAAAGGGAAAGGAAATTGAATTAATTTGCTTACGTGATGTGCATATCTAGCACATAAAGCGATTTACCCGAAATGATTAAAATATACACGTCCCAACCTTCTAGTCGTTGACAAAACCATCAATAATAATTATCTTGAATTTAAGATAAAAAAACGAGGAGCGTGACTAAATGTTATCCATTGAACCATCCGCTTTAACTGAGCGGGACACGTATAAGTTTTTGATTGGCAGTATTGTACCGCGGCCAATCGCCTTTGTAACGACACGTAATGGGGACGTGATCAACGCTGCTCCATTCAGTTATTTCAACGTAGTCGCTTCCAATCCGCCTCTCGTCTCCGTGTCTATTCAACGAAAAAATGGCGTGATGAAAGATACGGCAAGAAACGCAATCACGACTAAAGAACTTGTCATCCATGTTGTTGACGAAACAAATGTTCACGCTGTGAATGAGACGGCTGCGAATCTTGACGCTGATGAGAGTGAGCTGTCACGTACAACGTTCACAATTCAACCGAGCGAAGTGATTACGACTCCAGGAATCAAAGAAGCAAAAATTCGATTTGAATGCGTCTTACATCAACATGTACTAATCGAACATGAAGGACAAACGACAGCAGACTTGTTGATTGCAAGGGTTGTCCGTTTTCACATTGATCGGGGATTGTATGAACATGGACGAATCGATGCGAGACAGTTGGCGCCGGTCAGCCGTATGGCCGGGAATAGTTATGCAACACTCGGTGAACTTTTTGATGTAAAGCGTCCTGAATAATCGACAAACGTGCCCGTTTTTTCTAAAGAACGAGCACGTTTTTTGGGTAAAGGAATAAGGAGCGTATTTGCATGTAGTATTTCTTTCATTTCGGAACGCTCTTATGTCACAATAAAGTCAGAACATTCTAACTTCAAGTCATCCTAGATTCAGAGAAAAAGGGGAATCCGTCATGTACCGTCCAACTGTCCAATCGATTATAACTGCCATTGAAACTGTGATTGTCGGAAAAGAAGAAGTCATCGCAAAGAGCCTGACTGCCTTGTTGGCAGGCGGGCATGTTCTTTTAGAAGACGTACCTGGCGTTGGGAAGACCATGCTCGTTCGTACGTTTAGCCGGGCAATCGACTTAGATTTTAAACGGATTCAATTTACGCCAGACATGTTGCCGTCCGACTTGACGGGAATCTCGATGTATAACCAAAAAACGAGAGAGTTCGAATATCGTCCGGGACCGCTCATGGGCAATATTATCTTAGCGGATGAAATTAACCGAACTTCACCAAAAACGCAGTCCGCTCTTCTCGAGGCAATGGCCGAGCGGAGTGTAACGGTAGACGGTGAGTTGAAAGTGTTACCTTCACCATTTTTCGTCATGGCGACACAAAACCCGATTGAGCATGAAGGGACGTATCCATTACCGGAAGCACAGTTGGACCGCTTCTTACTCAAAATCGAGATGGGTTATCCGACATTTAATGAAGAAATCGCACTCTTAAGTCGTTTTGAAAAGGACGAGCCGCTTGAGGCGCTTCATAGTGTCATTACAAAACAAGAAGTAGAACTCATGCAACGTGAAGTGAGAGAGGTCCATGTATCAAGTGCCGTCAAACAATACATTGTACGATTGGTACATGAGTCACGGAAGGATCCCCATACGTATTTAGGAGGTAGTCCGCGAGCTACGCTCGCATTGATGAAAGCGGCGCAGGCATGGGCGTATATTCATAATCGTGACTTCGTGTTACCGGATGATGTCAAGGCGATGGCGACGAGTGTGCTTGGACATCGCGTCTTGTTGACGGCGGAAGCGCGTTATAAAGGGAAAACACCAAATCAATTGATTCAAGGTTGGCTTGATACGTTGCCTGTCCCGATGGATCGTGAGGTCAACGAGGTATGAAAAACTGGATGAAGCTGTTCGTTGTATGGGCGGCGGCATTCGGATTGTACGCATTTGCCCGTATCGAAGGGAGTATCGTTGCTTCGACATTATGGTGGTCGTTCGTGGTGTTGACGGTTTATTGGACGCTCTTTATGATTTATCCGGTCACTGCGGCAAATGTGTCACGACGAGTCACGACGAAACGTCTCGTCTCGGGTCAATCAATGGACGTCGAGTTACGAATCGAACGAAAATATCCTTTTTTGATTGGAATGGTGACGTTAGAAGAACGATTGCCACAACGATTGATTGATGAAGACAGGACAATCATCGTACCGGTAGACCGTTTCTTTCGACGCGCCGAAGTGGTCCATTACGAGGTCAATGCGATTAAGCGGGGGATTCATGTCTTTGACCGAACAGTTCTTCATGTACGCGATGTGTTTGGTTTATTCGACCGAAAGCGGACGTTACGAATCGAAACGGTCGTAGAAGTGTCACCTGCTGAACTTCCGTTCGACCTTCCGCGGGATGAACATGTCGGAGGACGCGGCGAACAATATCGTCAAATGCGTACTTATACGGAAGTGGCCAATACGACGAGTGGTGTCCGTGAATACGCGGCAGGGGACCGAATTGGTCGGATTGACTGGAAAGCATCCGCTCGACGTGGAAACTTGATGACAAAAACATTTGACCAAGAGCAAGAAAAGAAACTTTCGCTCGTATTCGTCCCGGCAGTCTCTGCCGGGTATGAGGAGGCGTTTGAACGTTCGTTGTCCTTGCTCGTTGGTGCGATTCGACAGTTGGAACGAAAGAACTTGCCGTTTGAGCTATATGTCATTGAAGAACAGGTCCGTTTATTCCATCTTCCGGATCAAAGTGCAGAAGTCGGACACTATCTGTTGACTGCGACTCCGAAAGCGGAGGGGCGTCTTGTCGAGCGTGTGAAACAAAACTTGCCTCAACAAATGGGGGACTTGATTCTGATCAGTCCGTTTGAAACGACTTCGATTCGAGAGCTCATGCATGAAACTCAAGGTAGTTATCACTTATACACAGCTGTAAATGAGGTGACGGGATGAAGACGTGGATCACACGGATTGTATATACAGTGCTCGCCGCCTACTTATTGTCTTTTTGGATCGAGCCGATTGTTGGAAGTACAACGTTCGATGTAAGTTGGCCGTTTTATTTCCTTCTGATCGTCCCAATGTTCGTCAGTCTTCTCCCATGGAGTGCATTTCTTGGAATCTCCCTTCTCAATTTCCTAGTTGTGTTATACGTCTATCACGGAAGTATTTTCGACTGGTTTGGCATATGGATGGAAGATTTTATGGGCGTCATAAGCGGTGAGTTACCAAACGAGGCGATTTTCTTCTCTGCAATGGCGCTCATCGGTCTACTATTTGCCATCCTTGTCGGACGAACATACCCGAGTTACGGATTCGCACTTGGGATGATCGTTTCGACATTGGGTGTCATGGCTTATTTCGATACGTGGACACTATATGACGGAGAAGGGAATATCCTTTATGCGATCGTCACCTCACTTCTCTTACTATTTGTCACGGATTTAGCGAAGCGTCCAAGTCAATCGCTCGTACGATTCGTCAGTATCGGTTTGCTTCTCAGTGTCGTCGTTGCGCTTGCGAGTGCCTCTCCGACATTAGAAGGAGATTGGTCCGACCGAATCACAACGAGTTTCCGAAATGCGACAACAGAAGGTGATGGGAACGGACCAGGTCGGGTCGGATATGGTGTGAACGATGAGGCACTAGGTGGTCCGTTTGAACAGGATGATAGCATTGTCTTTATCGCGCGAGGCGTACCGGCTCGTTACTGGCGAATCGAATCGAAAGCCATCTATACAGGAAAAGGTTGGATTGAGGCACCTGTTTTAGATTCTAACTATAATCGCGGGCAATTGGTCGACTCTGAAGTAGATACAACCCCGGAACAGGCACTTTTGCGTTTTGATCGTCGTCAAACATTCGTTCCGTATGGGGGAGAGTATCCTCAAGCGACGGAAACAGAGTCAGGCACTGAATTTCGGGTCGGAGATATCGAACAAGCTTTTCCGAACGAGACAATCACAATCCAGCCGTCCGGAAAAATTGTGTTTGAAAACGAAAATCAAGCCACACCGCGGACGATTCAACTTCGCTATAGTGTTCCGGCTTTCTCAGAAGAGCAACTTGCCTTAAATGAAGAGGTAACATCCCTGACAGAAGAGGAAGAACAGGTCTATTTGCAACTACCTGATTCTTTACCGGATCGTGTACGTGACTTGGCTACGGAGATTACCGCTGAAAGTGAGACTCCAAATGAGAAAGCAGAAGCGGTAGAAGCGTACTTCCGAAACGGAGAATTTCAGTATGATACCGAAGATGTCGCGCAACCAGAAGGGGAAACCGATTATGTAGACCAATTCTTGTTCGACACGCAGATTGGTTATTGTGATAACTTCTCTACGTCAGCAGCCGTCTTATTACGAGCGAATGGAATCCCGACACGTTGGGTAAAAGGATTTACGATGGGCGACACGCGAGGAGTTGTTCAAGGTGAGGAAGAGCATACGATTCGTAACCGTCACGCCCATTCATGGGTCGAGTATTTTATCGAAGGAGCAGGTTGGGTCCCGTTAGAGGCGACGATCAGCTTCTCAGATGCGAACTTACTACAGATGGAACGGGAAACGAATACAGATGATACGACACCGGCAACGAATGATCCGCAGGCAACGCAAGACAATAATGCGCAAAATCGTCCACAAGAAGATTTGTTGATCGATGATGTCACAACAGGTGATGCACAAGAAGAGTCTCGCAGTATCCCGGTATGGGGATGGATTGTAATTCTTTTCCTTGTGGCCGTTGTCATTTGGAACCGGAAAATCATTGAGCGACAAATTATGTATGTCTGGTGGATGAGTCGTCCGCTCACAGACGGTAGCCTCGTATCGATGCATCGCTATTTGGTGAAGCGACTTCGCGCGAATGGATTTAAAGTCGAAGGGCGTACGCCTTCGGAGCTTGCCAAAGAAGTCGATGCCTATTACGAAACGAATGATATGACGCGCTTGACGGCTTTGTTCGAACAAGCGGTTTATGCCGAACAAGAACCGAATTCAAAATATAAAGAATATTGGAAAATCATGATTCGCAGAATTATGAGTTGAAGTGGCGGGATGCATCAAGTAAGATAGACGCATTAGTTAGATAATTGAACATGGCATTCCTTCGTATATACTCGTGAATTGGCGCGAGAGTCTCTACCGGACCACCGTAAATGGACCGACTATGAAGGAGCACGTTTCGCATACAAAGAAAAGGGCGTGCTTCTTCTTCGGTTTGGATAATCTGGGGAGAGGCTCGTCCTTTTTTTGAGGAGAAGGCAGAAAGGTGGAGATTTCGTGAAAGTAGAACAAGAAATGATTTTGGTGCTCGATTTTGGTGGACAGTATAACCAGTTGATCACGCGTCGTGTACGTGACCTTGGCGTATACAGTGAGTTGCATTCACATAAAATGACTGCAGCGGAGATTCGCGAATTGAACCCGGTCGGCATCATCTTCTCTGGTGGACCGAACAGCGTATACGCAGAAGGTGCATATCGTTGTGACCCGGAAATTTTCGAATTAGGTATTCCAATCTTCGGAATCTGTTACGGCATGCAGCTCATGACGCATCATTTCGGTGGTCGTGTCGAACGTGCCGCACACCGTGAGTATGGAAAAGCGACATTGTTCTCAACGCCGGAAGCATCAGCTATCTACAAGGGTCTCCCAGTCGAGCACACAGTCTGGATGAGCCACGGCGACCTCGTCATGGAAGCGCCTGAAGGATTCATCGTTGACGGAACGAACCCATCTTGCCCGGTCGCTTCGATTAAAAACGATGAGTTGAAAATGTATGGCGTTCAATATCATCCAGAGGTTCGTCACTCGGAGTATGGGAACGACATCTTGAAAAACTTCATCTATGAAGTGTGTGGTGCTAAAGGTGAATGGTCAATGGAAAACTTTATTGACCTCGAAGTCGAAAAGATTCGTGAAATCGTTGGCGACAAGCAAGTGCTCTGCGCCCTTTCAGGTGGCGTCGACTCTTCTGTCGTTGCGGCACTCGTGCATCGCGCGATCGGTGATCAATTGACATGTATGTTCGTCGACCACGGTCTCCTTCGTAAAGGAGAAGCAGATAGCGTCATGAAGACGTTCGCTGACGGGTTTAACATGAAGGTCATTAAAATCGATGCGCAGGAACGTTTCTTGACGAAGTTAGCTGGTGTGTCGGATCCTGAACAAAAACGTAAGATTATCGGAAACGAGTTCATCTATGTATTTGATGAAGAAGCATCGAAACTTGTCGATATGGACTTCCTCGCACAAGGAACGCTCTATACAGACATTATCGAGAGTGGGACAGATACAGCGCAAACAATCAAATCACACCATAATGTCGGTGGATTGCCAGAAGACATGAACTTCACATTGATCGAACCACTCAACACGCTCTTTAAAGATGAAGTCCGTGCGCTCGGTACTGAGCTCGGTCTTCCTGACTATATCGTATGGCGCCAGCCATTCCCAGGCCCGGGTCTAGGAATTCGTGTACTTGGTGAAATCACTGAAGAGAAACTCGAAATTGTCCGTGAATCAGATGCAATTTTGCGCGAAGAAGTGAAGAAGGCAGGTCTTGAACGAGATATCTGGCAATACTTCACGGTCCTCACACCGATTCGCTCAGTTGGAGTTATGGGTGATGAGCGTACGTACGACTATGCAGTCGGCGTCCGTGCCGTTACATCGATTGATGGGATGACGTCTGATTGGGCGCGCATTCCATGGGATGTACTTGAGAAAATCTCTGTCCGTATCGTCAATGAAGTCAGCCACGTCAACCGTGTGCTGTATGACATTACGTCTAAGCCACCTGCAACAATTGAATGGGAATAAGCCAAACAGAGGGCTCACACCCTCTGTTTTGTCTTAAAACCGAACATTAACGTTTTTTTAAGATGTAAAATCCGTGAATTTAGTTGACATTCTATTTTCACGCTGATACGATAAGAACGTTCTTATTATAACCGAACAATTATAAAATATTTTGCCGTATAATGTCGGGGATATGGCCCGAGAGTCTCTACGAAATCACCTTAAATGATTTCACTACGGCGAGACATAGATGAGGGTGCATGCCCTCGTATGTTTCGCGTGGGGTCCTCGGTCATTTGCCGGGGACCTTTTCTCGTTTTACGGCGAGTACAAGGAGGAAAACAAATGAGCACACAGCTCAAGCAAGAACAGCAACAACCTACAACGAGTCGGATTGATCGTTACTTCCAACTCACAGCACTTGGGACGAGTGTCCGCACTGAATTGATTGCAGGATTCACAACGTTCCTCGCAATGGCGTACATCCTTTTCGTGAACCCAAACGTTCTCGGGGCAGCGGGGATGGATACAGGGGCGGTCTTCGTCGCAACAGGACTTGTTGCAGTAGTCGGTTCATTGACAATGGGACTTTTAGCGAACTATCCGATTGCGATTGCGCCGGGCATGGGCCTCAACGCGTTCTTCGCATATAGCGTTGTTATCGGAATGGGTGTACCGTGGCAAACGGCTTTGTCGGGTGTACTCGTATCAGGTCTCTTCTTCATCGTATTGACGCTTTCTGGTATTCGCGAAACAATTGTTAACGCGATTCCAGCGCCACTCAAAATGGCGGTCGCAGCAGGGATTGGTTTCTTTATCGCTTTCATCGGATTGAAGAATGCAGGGATTGTTGTAGCGAACGAAGCGACACTCGTAAGTCTCGGTTCACTTGGAACTGGCACAACACTTCTCGCTGTATTTGGACTTGTTGTCAGTGCCTTGCTCATGGCGCGTGATGTAAAAGGTGGAATCTTCATCGGGATGTTGTTGACAGCAATCGTTGGTATGATCTTCGGTCTCGTTCCGACTCCGACGGCAATCTCTGATGTGGTGTCAATGCCACCGAGCATGTCATCAACATTTGGTCAAGCGTTCATCAACTTCAGTGACGTATTCACGCTCCAAATGCTGATTGTCATCTTAACGTTCTTCTTCATCGATTTCTTTGATACGGCTGGTACGCTCGTTGCCGTGGCGCGTCAAGCAGGAATCATGAAAGAAAACAAAGTACCGCGCGCAAGTAAGGCGTTAATGGCTGATTCGACAGCAACGGTAGCTGGTGCGATCTTCGGAACATCTACAGCGACTTCATATGTTGAATCGTCAGCTGGTGTTGCTGCAGGTGGACGTACAGGTTTGACGGCGGTGTTCGCAGGATTGTTCTTCGGTTTGGCATTGTTCTTCTCACCTCTCTTGGCGGTTGTAACAGCGCCGGTTACGGCTCCTGCATTAATCATTGTCGGTGTGCTCATGGCTTCGGCTCTTCTTGATATCGATTGGAAGAAAATCGAAATCGCCGTACCAGCTTTCTTGACGATCATTATGATGCCTTTGACATCTTCAATCGCAACAGGAATTGGGCTTGGGTTCATCCTTTACCCACTCATGATGATCGCGAAAGGGAAGACGAAAGAAATTCATCCAATCATGTATGGGATGTTAATCATCTTCTTGGCATACTTCATGTTCTTACCACACGCATAAGTTCATTTGAAAAGCCGGCTCTTCCATTAAGAGTCGGCTTTTTTGTATGCAGTATTTTCGGGTAGGAAAGGATCATACATCGTGATGGCATGATTCTCTGTAATGAATTCATTTCGGAGATGAGTCCCATTCGTTGAAGTAACCTCTCTGAAAATCTGATTGTGTCGTATTGTCCCTCCCCACCACTCACGTGTGAAATGGTGGTTTTCTTCATATATACGATACTGCTCTTTATTCGGGATGGTAGAGCGCCATTCACCTACGAGATAATCTCCCTCTATATATAGAAGGAGTTGATACGTTTGTGCGGTTTGATTTGTAATTTGTAGATCGAGATAATTGTAAGAGCATGTAGCGCCACTTCCGAATGGTTGGTCTCTTCGATAGTCAGGAAACACGTCGTAGCTATGACGATAACGCTCAGTTACAGTCAATGGACTATGAAGTGTAATCCAATAAATGAGGTTAGATAGTTGGCATAAGCCACCACCGATTCCTGAGGTGACCTTTCCGTAATGCAGAATCATGCCATCGACATACCCTTTTCGTTTGGTGGGCTTTCCGATCATCTTCCAATAAGAAAAGACGTCGTTCGGTGTTAGGATGGCTCCGTTTAGGTTTGCGATTGCGATCTTTAGATTCGTGACTTTATTATGTTGAACTTCCATGTCTACATCGCGTAGCTGTCGATAGAGGGGAGTTCGGTGTGTGAAGATGAGATAAGGCATTGGTTCAATGTTTTGTTTCGAGACGTATTGTCGTTTATCTGTTATCCATTCCAATCGTCGCTTCATTGTGTATACTTGTGTACCAGACCATATTCTAAACGGGGAGCGCTTTTTTGGTTTTTGTAAATCGTGTTGGATCATGAATGTGACTCCTTATCGGTTGATAGTCGTTATTAGATATAAGTGTATTCTTTAAAGTAATCTGTTCTTCCTTTTAGAAGTTGAGATTCAAACTTTATGAAGATACGAAAAATAATCAAAAGTTTTTTTAGAATAATGCTTGCAAGATTAAAAAGCAGGTGATATAGTTATCTCTGTTGCCAGCGACAAACGTTGAACAAACAAAAAAGTTGTTGACATCAAAAAGAATTAAATGTTATTATCATTTAGTCGCCAAGAGCGGCAGACGAACTTTGAAAACTGAACGATGAGGCAAAAATAAGTTTTACAATTTTTGAATGAAGCGCAAGCTTCGTCAATTTAAGAGCTATATCAAATTCTTTGGAGAGTTTGA
>NZ_JAIVAC010000006.1 GCF_020171655.1 Exiguobacterium aestuarii
TCGTCCTGAGCCAGGATCAAACTCTCCAAAGAATTTGATATAGCTCTTAAATTGACGAAGCTTGCGCTTCATTCAAAAATTGTAAAACTTATTTTTGCCTCATCGTTCAGTTTTCAAAGACCAATCGTTGTCGTGTTAGCGACTTTTTAATAATAGCGATTTGACTTGTGAAAGTCAACTACTTTTTATTATTTTTTTCGCTTTCTGATTATCGTTTCGTGAACAACATCAGCGACGTTTATTAATATATCAGCATCCTAAAAAACCGTCAACTGTTTTTCTAAAAAAACTTTATTTTTTTCTATTAACATCACTAAAAGAAAAAAACAGTCGTGGATCAACCCCTGACAAGGAGTAATCCACGACCGCTCGATCGTTAGGATGACTTAGAAGACATCTGTTTTTTTTGTTTTCTTCTTTGCTGTTTCTGATGAAGTCGGCTCTGCAACTTGTCCAGTCTGTTGGAAACGATGAAGCATCAATACTTGATAGGCGTTCGCAAACACGAGTGTCGCGAGTGCTGGCCAAAGTAATGGGATTTCATCAGTTGTTTGAAGCGCTGGAATCCATTCGATTAACGTAATCACCGTCATCAAGAAGAGTGTCGGAATGAAAGCACTCATATTCGTTTGTTTCGCCTTACTTGCAGCAACTACCCAAGCGACAATTAATAGCACAGCCATCTCACCGATATAACGCCACATATGATCGTTCCCAAATGCGAGCATTCGTAAATAAACGGCATCAAAGATTGCAAAAGCAATCAGCAATACTTGAACACGATTCCATAGACGTGGTCCTCTAAACAAGTCGAGACCGACTCGGTGGATGATTAAATAGGCGAAGAAGCCCATCATGCTGATCCCGGTCCATGTACTCGAGTAACTAAGCGCCGTGACAATTGCCTCCCAGGACTGACTGACCAAATAACCCGGGTTCGCCAATAAATTCATCAGGAACCCAAACAACGTCCCAAAAACGAGCGTTGTCCAAAACAAACGTAAAAAACCTTGTACTTTCATCTCTCACCGATTCACCCTTCTATTTGTTGAATGACTGCTTGCGCCAACTCATCATACGTATGCTCAAACGGATGCCCATCACGATACACAGATGGTGCAAAGTCTTCTTCGTTGTCATACGGTTGACCGAGTGGGATTTGAGCGAGGAGTTTACTCTTCAGTGCTTCTGAGAGTTTTTCTCCACCACCATACCCAAATACATATTCTTTCTCGCCTGTGACCTTACTTTCGAAGTAAGCCATGTTCTCAATGATGCCTAACACTTTATGGTTCGTTTTAATCGCCATTGCTCCTGCACGGGCAGCAACGAAGGCTGCTGTAGCATGAGGTGTCGTCACAATCAACTCTTGACATGATGGGAGCATAGAGTGGATATCGAGCGCGACATCTCCTGTTCCTGGTGGTAAGTCGAGCAATAGATAGTCAAGGTCTCCCCACTCCACATCATTAAAGAAGTTGTTGAGCATCTTCCCGAGCATCGGTCCGCGCCAGATAACAGGTGCATTATCTTCAACGAAGAAGCCCATCGAGATGACTTTTACACCAAATCGCTCAACTGGAATGATTTTTTCTCCACGAACGACTGGACGTTCTTCGATTCCGAGCATATCTGGAACGCTGAAACCGTAAATGTCCGCGTCAATCAATCCAACTTTCTTCCCAGCACGTGCAAGCGCAACCGCTAAGTTGACGGATACTGTCGACTTCCCTACGCCACCTTTACCTGAAGCGATAGCGATAAATGTCGTTCCTGAATTTTCACGAAGGATTGCTGGCTTCGTTGCCTCCTTCAAACTTTCATCGTTCAATGCTTCAAAGCGAAGCCCGACCGTCTTAAAGCCTTTCCCCTTGAGCAATGTGACGATCTCTTGTTGTAACTGAAGCTGTTCCCCGCTCCCTGTTTGTCCGAGTGCCACTTTCACACTGACGTAATCTTCTTTAATGCGGATGTCTTTGACTCCCGCTGTATCTCCAAGCGTTCGGTTGATTGTTGGATCAACGAGCCCCGCCAATTCCTCGCGTACTTGCTCTACTGTAAGCATATCGCTTCCCCCTTATAACTGTTTCGATATCAGTATATCAAAAAAAGCGTTTTCTTGACGGCTTTGGAATCGACTAATTCAAACAAAAAACTCTCCACCCGAAAGGATGGAGAGTTCGAACCACTTCGCGAAGATTAACGCTTCGAGAATTGTGGTGCGCGACGTGCTGCTTTAAGACCGTATTTTTTACGTTCTTTCATACGAGCGTCACGAGTTAAGAAGCCTTTTTCTTTGAGGCTTGGACGGAATTCTGGGTCCGCTTGAAGAAGCGCACGTGATACGCCGTGGCGAATCGCTCCAGCTTGTCCAGTGTATCCACCACCGTTAACGTTAACGATTACATCGTATTTACCTTCTGTTTCAGTCAATACGAGTGGTGATTTAGCCATCATGATCAAAGTCTCATGACCGAAGTATTCTGAGATATCGCGGCCATTTACAACAACTTTACCGTCACCTGCAACGAGGTGAACGCGAGCCACCGAGTGTTTGCGGCGGCCTGTTCCGTAGTAACGTACATCTGCCATCGTTTAGTTCCTCCCTGTGTCTCGATTAACCGCGAAGTTCGTAAACTTCTGGTTTTTGTGCTTCATGCTTGTGTTCAGTTCCAGCGTAAACGTGGAGTTTGTTGAATTGTTGACGACCGAGTGATCCTTTTGGAAGCATCCCTTTGATCGCGAGTTCAAGCATACGCTCTGGACGTTTTGCGAGAAGCTCTTTTGCAGTTTGTGATTTCAAACCGCCTGGATGACCTGAATGACGGTAGTAGATCTTGTCATTCAATTTGTTACCAGTCAATTTGATTTTCTCAGCGTTGATGATGATGACGTGGTCTCCGCAATCAACGTGTGGTGTGAAAGTCGGCTTGTGCTTACCGCGAAGAAGTGATGCTACTTCACTAGTCAAACGACCGAGTGTTTTGCCTTCTGCGTCGATAAGGAGCCATTTGCGTTCTACTTCAGATGCTTTAGCCATGAATGTTGTGCGCATGTGGAATACCTCCTAAAATGTCTGTTCACTTAATTTTTTTGATGCTTTATCATAATCCTAGTTTACGGGGCTAAGATTGTGGTTCATCTCTAAATTTGAAAATGAAATGCCAATGAATATAATACGATTTTATAGAGGGAATGTCAATCTACTTTTTCATAATTCACATTCCACAAATACAAACCGTGTGGAGGCGCGGTAATCCCCGCCATACGGCGGTCTTTCGCTTCCAGCATTTCGGTGATGTCAGCCGGCTCATATTTGCCTCTCCCTACCTCAATAACCGTCCCTACCATAATACGTACTTGATTATATAAGAAACCAGAACCGACGAAACGGAATACGATCTCATCCCCCATTTCGAACACTTCTGCTTCATAGATCGTACGGACACGGTCCTCGACTTCCGCCTTTGTCACAGAGAACGATGTAAAGTCGTGGGTGCCGACTAGCTGCTCCATCGCCTCACGCATTCGATCAAGGCTAAGGTCATACGTCACCGTGGTAGCGTAGTGCCTTCTGAATGGATCCTCGGTCTTACGGATATGATAGCGATACTCTTTTCGCTTCGCCCCATATCGAGCGTGGAACCCAGTGTCCGCTTCTTCTGCTTGTTTGACGAGGATGTCGTCCGGCAACATCGCATTCAACGCTTTAACAAACCGCTCCGCCGGCATCTGTAACGAAGTGTCAAAATGAATCACTTGTCCTAAGGCATGGACACGAGCGTCTGTACGACCTGAGGAGACAATTTTGACGGGGTGACGATGCATTCGTGTGAGAACTGCCTCAATCTCCGCTTGAATCGTATTCCCATTTGGCTGTACTTGATATCCCGCGTAGTGTGTCCCGTCATAGGCAACTGTCAGTTTAATCCGTCTCATCCAATCCCTCTCAATCCAAACAATATGAGTGTTAACGCGACAAAGATCAGCAATACTGCTGTATCACGCGTCTGCCACTCCATCTCACGCAACCTTGTCCGTCCTTCACCTCCACGATACCCACGTGCCTCCATCGCCGTAGCAAGGTCTTCAGCGCGCTTAAACGCCGAAATGAACAATGGAATCAATAAGGGAATGACTCCTTTTAAACGAGACTTCCATGGACCGCTCATCAAATCAACCCCTCGTGCTTGTTGGGCTTTCATGATTCGGTCTGTCTCGTCTGCAAGAGTTGGTAAGAAGCGAAGCGAGATCGATAACATCAAGGCAATCTCATGTGCCGGTACACGAATCCGCTCAAACGGTCGCAGACCCGCTTCAATCGAATCGGTCAATTCCATCGGTGTCGTCGTCAATGTGACGAGTGTCGTTAACATGACGAGATAAAAGAACCGGAGCGAGACAATCAGTCCCATCCGAATCCCTTCTGAGTAAATGGCAATCGGGCCAAATTCAAAAAGGAGTGTCCCGTCACGATTAAATAATAACTGCAAGATCAACGTGAAGACGATCAAGAAGAGAATCATCCGTAACCCATTCCATAAATAACGCCACGATAGTTGTGATAGTTTCACCGCAAATAACGTGAACGCTAGTAGAAATAAGTTCGTCCATAAGTTATCCGCTAAAAACACGACCGGGATAAATCCTAAAATAAAGAGTGTCTTCGCACGGGCATCGAGTGAATGGAGCCAGGAATGACCCGGTATATATTGACCAATAATCATATGGCTCCCCCTCTCAAGTGCTCTGCGATCCAATCCGCTAATTCGGCCTCCGTTCGTACGAGTGGAGTGACCGCTTCCCCAAAAACCGGTGCTAGATCACGGGCGAATCGGAGAACGTGCGGGATATCAAGCTGGAGACGACGTACGAGAGCTTCATCCTGAAACAACTCAAACGGATCGCCATCGAACGCTACCTGTCCACGCTCCATCACGACGACGCGTTCGGCGTAAGTGAGCACGTCATCCATATCGTGAGAAACGAGAATCAGCGTTAGATTCAGCTCTTCTCGTAATCGTTTAAATAATGCCAGCATATCTCGTCGGCCAATCGGATCGAGACCAGCTGTCGGTTCGTCGACGATGAGGACGTCGGGACGGCTCGCTAAGACGCCCGCAATCGCGACGCGACGCATTTGCCCCCCAGAAAGGTCGAATGGGGAACGGTCCCATAGTGATTCATCCAAACCGACGAGACGAAGTGCCTCATGGGCACGCTCTTTTGCTTCGGCATCTGTCGCGCCAAAGTTGCGCGGACCGAACATGACGTCGCGTTCGACCGTCTCTTCAAACAATTGGTGCTCAGGATATTGAAAGACGAGCCCAACGCGACGCCGAAGCGGCAAGAGATTTTGTTTTTTATCACGACGCGTTCGAATCGGTGTGACCGTGATATCATCGACCACGACACGTCCATCAGTCGGTCGTAATAAGCCGTTCATATGTTGAACGAGTGTTGATTTCCCCGAGCCCGTATGCCCAAGAAACGCAACAAGCGCTCCCGACGGAATGGTTACATTCACATCGCGCAGCGCGGTTCGTTCAAACGGAGTATTCATTTGATATTGATATGTTACTTCTTCAATGCGTATCGGCATAGATGGTTCACCAACTCCGAATGTTGTAGCATCAGACGATCGAGTGGAATGCCACGTGCCTTCAGTTCGAGTTGCATCCGGACAATGAACGGGACATCCAATTGAATGTCACGAAGCTGATCGGGATGTTGAAACACGTCTTCGGGTGTACCGGTCATCGCAATCTTACCTTTCGATAATGCAATGATACGGTCGGCAAACAACACTTCGTCGAGCTCGTGTGTAATGGCGACAACGGTCATCCCTTCTGAGACGAGTTGTCTTACCGTTTGTAATACCTCTTGTCGCCCAATTGGGTCGAGCATCGAGGTCGCTTCATCGAGCACGAGGACACGCGGGCGCATTGCGAGAGCTGCAGCTATCGCAACGCGCTGCTTTTGTCCACCGGATAACTGATGCGGTTCACGGTCCGCTAGTTCCGATAATCCAACGCGCGCTAGACTGTCATCAATTCGACGAACCATTTCTTGACGTGGAAGTCCCATGTTTTCGAGAGAAAATGCCACATCATCGCGCACGGTCGCCCCGACAAATTGATTGTCGGGATTTTGAAAGACGACCCCGATCCGAGTTCGAACGTCCCACACGTCTGCGGCGTTCGATGGATCGAGTGTCTCGACGCGGACTTCCCCCTGTTCAGGAATAAGAAGTCCGTTCCACAACTTCGTCAGTGTCGACTTACCAGAACCATTATGGCCGACAATCGCAAGCCATTCCCCTTTATATACATCGAGCGACAGGCCGTTAAGTGCCGGCTCAGACTGTCCAGGGTAATGAAATACGACGTCCCGTACCATAATTTGCGATTCCATAGGTCGGCTCCTTTCTGATGTGGAAACAGGGCAATACGTCACCGCATGCCCTGTTGACTGCCTAATGAATTAGACGAGTTCGATGATTACAACTTCTGCACCATCACCGCGGCGTGGGCCGACTTTCATGATGCGCGTGTATCCACCTTGACGTTCAGCGTAGCGTGGAGCCACGTCTTCGAACAATTTTTGGATTGCGTCTTTTTCTCCAGCGTTCTCCTTACGAACGAATGAAGCTACTTGACGACGGGCATGAAGATCGCCACGTTTCCCAAGAGTGATCAATTTTTCAACGACTGGGCGAAGTTCTTTCGCTTTTTGTTCAGTTGTTTGAATGCGCTCGTTGATGATTAGGTCAGTTGCAAGATCACGCAAAAGCGCCTTGCGTTGCGAGCTTGTACGGCCAAGTTTCGAATAAGCCATTACATTTCCCTCCTTCGGTTGAACTTAGTCTTCTTTACGCAAGCCCAAACCGAGTTCGTCCAACTTGTGTTGAACTTCTTCGAGTGATTTACGTCCGAGGTTACGAACTTTCATCATCTCTTCCTCTGATTTGTTTGCGAGTTCTTGAACAGTGTTGATGCCAGCGCGCTTCAAGCAGTTGTACGAACGAACTGAGAGATCGAGTTCTTCAATCGTCATTTCGAGTACTTTTTCTTTTTGGTCTTCTTCTTTCTCGACCATGATTTCTGCGTTGAGAGCCTCATCTGTCAAACCAACGAAGATGTTCAAGTGTTCAGTCAAAATTTTCGCTCCTAATGATACAGCTTCTTCCGGACGAATTGAACCATCTGTCCACACGTCTAATAAAAGCTTATCAAAGCTAGCGTCTTGACCGACACGTGTTTTATCTACTTCGTAGTTCACGCGTTGAATCGGTGTATAGATCGAATCGATTGGAATGACCCCAATCGGCATATCATCACGTTTGTTATCTTCTGCCTGGACGTAACCACGACCACGGCGAGCAGTCAAACGCATGCGAAGCGTCGCATTGTCAGCGAGAGTCGCGATGTGGAGCTCAGGATTCAAGATTTCAACGTCGCTATCATGGGTAATGTCTGCCGCAGTGACAGCACCGGCACTTGAAACGTTAATCTCAAGCGTTTTCTCTTCTTCCGAGTACACTTTGAGTGCTAACTTCTTGAGGTTTAGTACGATTTGAGTAACGTCTTCGACGACACCGTCAATCGTAGAGAACTCGTGAAGCACGCCATCGATTTGAACCGCTGTTACCGCTGCACCTGGGAGCGATGACAATAGAATTCGACGTAGTGAGTTACCGAGAGTAGTGCCATATCCACGTTCAAGCGGTTCTACTACGAATTTACCAAACGTAGCGTCCTCGCTGATTTCGACCGTTTCGATCTTTGGTTTTTCAATCTCGATCATCTGAACCCCTCCTTGAGTATATCCTGCCGTGCAGTTTGAACTGCTAAAGTATAAGCTGTCGTGCTAGGTAAACCCCTCACACGTTCAAGCGATTATACGCGGCGACGTTTCGGAGGGCGGCAACCGTTGTGCGGAACTGGAGTTACGTCACGGATTGCAGTAACTTCGAGACCAGTAGCTTGGAGCGCACGGATAGCCGCTTCACGTCCAGCACCAGGACCTTTAACGTTAACTTCTACTGTACGCATACCGTTGTCCATTGCAACTTTCGCTGCAGTTTCAGCAGCCATTTGTGCTGCGAACGGAGTCGATTTACGTGATCCTTTAAATCCAAGGTTACCAGAAGTAGCCCATGAGATCGCGTTACCTTGCGTGTCAGTGATTGTAATGATTGTGTTGTTGAATGTAGAACGGATGTGTACCACACCGACTTCAACATGTTTTTTAACTTTACGTTTAGAACGTACGTTTTGCTTACGTTTCGCCATTGTTCAATTCCCTCCTTTACTTCTTCTTGTTCGCTACTGTACGGCGTGGGCCTTTACGAGTACGCGAGTTGTTCTTCGTGTTTTGACCGCGAACAGGGAGACTACGGCGATGACGGATACCGCGGTATGCGCCGATCTCGATCAAACGTTTGATGTTAAGTGAAACTTCACGACGAAGGTCACCTTCAACTTTGATTCCGTCAATTGCTTCACGGATACGGTTGAGTTCATCTTCAGTAAGGTCGCGTGTGCGTGTCTCTTCAGAAACGTTAGCAGCCTTCAAAATTTCTTGTGCTTTTGTTTTACCAATACCATAGATGTATGTGAGCGAAATAACGATACGTTTTTCGCGTGGAATATCTACACCAGCAATACGTGCCATGTGTGCACCTCCTCTGAAATTAACCTTGTTTTTGTTTGTGTTTCGGGTTTTCGCAAATTACCATTACTTTACCCTTACGGCGAATAACTTTACATTTTTCGCAAATCGGTTTTACCGACGGTCTTACTTTCATGAGTATACCCTCCTCCTGGAAAAATCGGAGTTACTTATAACGGTACGTAATCCGCCCGCGAGTCAAGTCGTATGGAGACAACTCAACAGTTACGCGGTCACCTGGAAGGATCCGAATGTAGTGCATCCGAATTTTCCCTGAGACGTGCGCGAGCACCGTGTGGCCGTTTTCTAACTCCACTTTAAACATTGCGTTCGGAAGTGGTTCGACAACAGTGCCTTCCACTTCAATGACATCTTGTTTCGCCATCATTTATTCCCCTTTCTATATGAAGATCTTTAGGAGCACAGACGATCTATTGCCATCTACTGTGAGAGAAGGATCCAGAATGGATCAGTATGAAACAATAGAGCCTCATTCACCGGAATCGAGTTTCGTTAAAATCTCGTATCCATCGTCTGTGATGGCGATGGTGTGCTCAAAGTGGGCGCACATGCTACCGTCCACTGTGACAACTGTCCAGTTATCAGCCAGTGTTCGAACATAGCGTTGACCAGCATTAACCATTGGTTCAATAGCTAACGTCATCCCAGTCTTCAGGCGCGGCCCTTTCCCCGGTGGACCATAGTGTGGAATTTGCGGTTCTTCATGCAAATTTTGTCCAACACCATGACCGACGTATTCGCGGACGACAGAAAAATCGTGTGATTCAACATATGCTTGAATCGCATGTGAAATATCTGTCAATCGCCCTCCAGCCTTGGCGTGCTCCAATCCTTTATACAGACTTTCTTCGGTTACGTCAAGTAGCCGCTGTGTCTCTTCTGAGATTGTTCCCACTGGATAAGTCCAAGCGGAATCTCCATGGTATCCATTATAGTAGGCACCGATGTCGATTGAGATAATATCTCCATCGTTCAATACCCGTTTTCCTGGAATGCCATGAACAAGCTCTTCATTCACCGAAGCGCAAACACTACCGGTAAAACCGTTATAGCCTTTAAACGATGGCGTCGCACCTTGGCTGCGAATGTAATCTTCCGCAATCTGGTCGAGCTCAAGCGTCGTGATTCCTGGTTTTATGTGCTGTTTGAGCACCTGGTGCGTTCGAGCAACAATTTGCCCAGCCTCACGCATAATCGCAATTTCACGAGGCGTCTTCGTGATGATCATTCAGTATCACCGAGTAATGCTTTGACATCGGCATATACGACATCGATTGGACGATCTCCATCCAATGTACGAAGATACCCTTTTTCAGCGTAAAAGTCAATGAGTGGTTTCGATTGCTCGATGTTGACGTCAAGGCGACGGCGAACCGTTTCCTCTTTATCGTCTTCACGTTGCATGAGAGCCGACCCATCCACATCACAGATGCCTTCCACTTTTGGTGGGTTGAAGATCACGTGATATGTCGCACCACATGTTGGGCAGATCCAACGACCTGTCAAACGTGGAACGAGAATTTCCGCATCCACATCGATGTTGACGACGTGGTCAATCTGTTTCCCCAAATCTTTAAGCAAACTTTCGAGTGCCTCTGCTTGAGCAACAGTACGCGGGAATCCATCAAGTAAGAAACCTTTTTCAGTGTCATCTTGGCTAAGACGTTCGCGTACGATTCCGATTGTTACCTCATCCGGTACGAGTTCGCCTTTATCCATGAACGACTTGGCTTCTTTACCGAGTGGCGTTCCGCCTTTGATTGCCGCACGAAACATGTCGCCTGTCGAAATGTGAGGGATTTGGTACTCTTCTACGATTTTAGCAGCTTGAGTCCCTTTCCCAGCACCCGGTAAGCCCATGAGTACTAGATTCATCTCGGTTAGCCTCCAGTTTTGATTTTCACGAAGGGCTTGTAAACACGACAGGAAGGAAGGGTCAACCCTTCCTTCCGCTTTAACGGATAAAGCCTTTGTAGTGTCGTTTTACAAGTTGACTCTCGATTTGTTTCATCGTTTCGAGGGCTACCCCGATGACGATCAATAAGCTCGTTCCTCCGATTTGAACGGAAGTTGGAAGACCGGCAAGCTTAATGAAGATTGTCGGCATGATCGCCACGAGCGATAAGAAAATCGCTCCGAAGAAAGTCAATCGATACAGCAACTTCGTGATGTACTGTTCTGTTTGCGCCCCAGGACGAATCCCAGGAATATAACCACCTTGCTTCTGCAGGTTTTCTGCCATCTGTTCCGGGTTGACCTGAACAAATGTATAGAAGTAAGAGAACGCAATGATTAACGCAACGTAAATCGACATTCCGATTGGCGCCGTCGTGTCAAAGTACGTCTGTAATTTTTGCGTTGTCTCTGGAGAAGCAATGAAGCTTGCAACAGTTGGTGGTGTTACCATGAAGGAAATCGCGAAGATAACCGGGATAACACCTGCAGCGTTTAGTTTGATTGGCAAGTGCGTCGACTGACCGCCCACTGGGGTACGGTTTGCCGTGCGTTTTGCATATTGGATTGGAATTTTGCGTGCCGCTTGTTGAACATAAATGATCCCAACCGTCACAGCCAAAATGACAAGGGCCAATACAACCAAGTAAACGATGTTAATGAACAATGCATCTCCAGCGTTTTGGAGTTTTGTTTCATAAATCTGCGTAAAGATTCTTGGGAACCCAGCGACGATACCAGCGAAGATAATGATGGAAATACCATTCCCAACACCTTTCTCCGTTGTCATCTCACCAAGGAACATCAAGAACGCTGTACCCGCAGTGAGTACAATCGCGATCACAAAGTAAGTTGCCGTTCCCCATGTTTCATTGACGAGACCTGGGTAGAGGCGGTTAAATCCAAACGACAACGAAGTCGCTTGGACAAAGCCTAAGATGATCGTCCCATAGCGCGTGACCGTCGCTAACTTTTTACGGCCCGCCTCTCCTTGTTTTGCCCATTCGGCAAACTTTGGAACGACGTCCATTTGTAAAAGTTGCACAACGATCGATGCCGTAATGTACGGCATGATCCCCATTGCGAACAAGGAGAAGTTCTGTAAAGCATTTCCTCCAAACAAGTTCAAGAAGTCAAGAAGACCTCCTGAGTCAAAACGCAACACATCCGTATTCACCATCGGCACCGGGATATGAGCCCCGATGCGGAAAATGATGATGATTGCGAGTGTGAAGAGAATACGCTGTCGAATATCTTTCACGCGCCACATATTGGAGATCGTCTGAAACATCAGATCACCTCAACTGTACCGCCAGCTGCTTCGATTGCTTCTTTCGCTGCACCCGAGAACTTGTTGGCTTTTACAGTCAATTTAGTTTCAAGCTTGCCGTTAGCAAGGACCTTGATTCCGTCTTTAGCAGAGCTGACTACACCAGTCTCGATTAAGAGTTCTGGAGTAACTTCAGTACCTGCTTCGAAACGGTTAAGCGTGTCTAGGGAAACAACCGCGTACTCTTTACGAGTTGGGTTGTTGAAACCGCGTTTTGGAAGACGACGGTAAAGTGGGTTTTGTCCACCTTCGAATCCTGGACGAACGCCACCGCCCGAACGAGCTTTTTGACCTTTGTGTCCACGGCCAGAAGTTTTACCGTTACCAGTCGCCATACCGCGACCGACACGGTTACGTTCGTGACGTGAACCTGGAGTTGGCTTCAATTCATGGAGTTTCATAGTGGCACCTCCTTATTTATTAAAATCTTTATTATTCGTTGATTTCTTTTACAGTCACAAGGTGCGACACTTTATTGATCATACCGCGCATCGCGACGTTGTCTGGGACAACGACCGTTTGATGCATTTTGCGAAGACCGAGTGTACGTACAGTAACACGCTGACCTTCCGGACGACCAATTGTGCTGCGTGTGAGGGTGATTGCGAGTTTCGCCATGTCTAGTTCCCTCCCTTAGTTAAGAAGTTCTTCTACGCTTTTACCACGTAGTTTAGCAACTTCCTCTGCTTTTTTGAGCTCAGTCAAGCCCTGTACCGTCGCTCGGACGATGTTGATCGGTGTGTTTGAACCTAACGATTTCGAAAGGATGTCACCTACACCTGCAAGTTCGAGCACCGCACGAACTGGACCACCAGCGATAACCCCAGTACCTTCAGAAGCTGGTTTCATGAATACACGACCTGCTCCGAATACTCCTGTGATTTCGTGTGGAATTGTTGTACCAACCATAGGTACTTGTACCATGTTTTTCTTAGCGGCTTCAATAGCCTTGCGAATCGCTTCTGGCACCTCTTGTGCCTTACCTGTACCGAAACCGACGTGACCATTTTTGTCACCTACGACTACGAGAGCAGCAAAACGGAAGCGGCGGCCACCTTTTACGACTTTCGCGACGCGGTTTACGGTAACAACGCGTTCTTCAAGTTGTTCCATGTTAACGTCTAACTGGCGCATCGAGTGTCCCCTCCTTTTTATTAGAATTTAAGACCTGCTTCACGAGCTGCTTCTGCAACAGCTTTGACGCGGCCATGATAGAGGTATCCACCACGGTCGAACACAACTGTGTCGATACCTTTCTCGAGTGCACGTTCTGCAGCAAGTTTACCAACAGCTTTCGCTGCTTCAACGTTACCGCCATTTGTAAGATCGAGAGCTTTATCTTTCGAAGATGCAGACACAAGCGTTGTTTGTGCTGCGTCATCGATAAGTTGAACGTAAATGTGCTTGCTCGAACGGAATACGTTCAAACGTGGACGAGCTGCTGTCCCCGAGATCGTACGACGTACGCGAGCATGACGTTTTTTACGAACTGCATTTTTATCTGCCTTTGTGATCATTTATGCCACTCCTTTCCGTTCATTTCGTGACGAATTACTTACCAGTCTTACCTTCTTTACGGCGAATACGTTCATCAGAGTAACGAACACCTTTACCTTTGTAAGGTTCTGGAGCACGGTACGAGCGGATTTGAGCAGCAACGTGACCGACGCGCTCTTTGTTAATCCCTTTTACGATGATTTGCGTGTTTGAAGGAACTTCGATTTCGATACCTTCCTCAGCAACGTACTCGATTGGGTGCGAGTAGCCGAGGTTGAGGACGAGTTTGTTACCTTGCTTCGTAGCACGGTAACCAACCCCCGAGATCTCAAGTGTTTTTTGGAATCCGTTCGACACACCTTGTACCATGTTGGCAATAAGGGCACGTGTCGTACCGTGAATTGTGCGGCTTTCTTTCGATTCGTCTGGACGAACAACCGTCAATTCGTTCTCTTCAACTTTGATTTCCAATGCCGGGTTAGCTGAAAGCGAAAGTTCACCTTTAGCACCTTTTACTGTGACCGTGTTGTCATTAGCAACTGTTACAGTAACGCCAGCAGGAATCGTAACTGGTTTTTTACCAATACGTGACATTGATTACACCTCCGTTCTTGTTAGAAAAGTGACTTACCAGATGTAGGCGATCACTTCGCCGCCGACTTGTTGTTGGCGAGCTTCTTTATCAGTCATAAGACCTTTAGATGTCGAAAGAACTGCGATTCCGAGTCCTCCGAGTACTTTAGGCACTTCATCAGCTTTTGCGTATACGCGAAGACCTGGTTTCGAAATACGTTTGAGACCAGTGATTACACGTTCGTTGCTTGCTCCATATTTAAGGAAAAGACGAAGTGTACCTTGTTTAGCGTCCTCGATATATTCAACATCGCGAATGAAACCTTCACGCTTAAGGATTTCAGCGATCTCACGTTTAATGTTCGAAGCTGGAAGCTCCATTTTTTCATGGCGAACCATGTTAGCGTTACGGATACGTGTAAGCATATCTGCAATAGGGTCTGTCATTACCATGCGATGTACCTCCTTTCACACTGTTAGTGGATTACCAGCTTGCTTTTTTAACACCAGGGATTTGACCTTTGTATGCAAGATCACGGAACTTGATACGGCTGATCCCGAATTTACCCATGTAACCATGCGGACGACCTGTGATGCTGCAACGGTTGTGCAAGCGTACAGGTGACGAGTTACGTGGCAATTTGCTGAGTCCGATATAATCGCCTTCAGCTTTCAACTTCGCACGCTTTTCAGCGTACTGGGCAACGAGTTTCTCGCGTTTAAGTTCGCGATTCACCATTGACTTTTTAGCCATGTTGTCGACCTCCCTCTAGATTATTTTTGGAATGGCATACCGAGAAGTGTGAGCAATTCACGTGCTTCTTCGTCTGTGTTTGCTGTTGTAACAACAACGATGTCCATACCGCGTACTTTAGATACTTTATCGTAATCGATCTCAGGGAAAATAAGTTGCTCTTTCACGCCAAGCGTGTAGTTACCGCGTCCGTCGAATGCTTTCTTCGATACACCGCGGAAGTCACGTACACGTGGAAGTGAAACAGTTACCAATTTGTCGAGGAAATCGTACATACGCTCGCCACGAAGTGTAACCTTCGCACCGATTGGCATACCTTCACGAAGCTTGAAACCAGCGATTGATTTCTTCGCTTTCGTTACGAGTGGTTTTTGACCTGAAAGAATTGTTAATTCTTCAACTGCCATGTCAAGTGCTTTCGAGTTCGAAACAGCATCACCTACACCCATGTTGATGACGATCTTTTCGATTTTCGGTACTTGCATGACCGAGTCATAGTTGAATTTATCCATCATCGCTTTCACGATGTCGCTTTTATACTTCTCTTGCAAACGGTTCATAGTCGAATGGACCTCCTTTCGTCACGTTCTTCTTATTTATCGAGTGATTCGCCCGATTTCGCGACACGAACTTTTTTACCATCGACTACTTTGAAACCAACACGAGTTGGTTTGCCAGTTTTAGGGTCGAGTGGCATTACGTTCGAGACGTGAATTGGTGCTTCGATCTCAAGGATCCCGCCTTGTGGATTCGCTTGTGAAGGTTTTGAGTGTTTTTTCATCACGTTTACGCCTTCAACCACTACGCGGTTTTTGCTTGGCATAGCTTTGAGGATAACCCCTTGCTTGCCTTTATCTTTACCAGACATTACCTGGACTGTATCGCCTTTTTTAACATGCATCGTTTGCGCACCTCCTTATAGGATTGAAATTGGAAATTAAAGTACTTCCGGTGCCAACGAAACGATCTTCATGAATTCTTTTTCACGAAGTTCACGTGCAACTGGCCCGAAGATCCGTGTGCCGCGTGGGCTCTTGTCATCTTTGATAATGACTGCTGCGTTCTCATCGAAACGGATGTACGAACCATCTTTACGACGAGCGCCGCGTTTTGTACGAACGACAACTGCTCTGACAACGTCACCTTTTTTAACAACGCCACCTGGTGTTGCTTGTTTTACCGTAGCGACGATAACGTCACCGATGTTTGCAGTCTTACGACCAGAACCACCGAGAACCTTAATTGTCAACAGTTCACGCGCGCCAGAGTTGTCTGCTACTTTCAAGCGAGATTCTTGTTGAATCATGCGAGTGTACCTCCCTCCGGATGTTTAATAAATCCGAACTGTTATTAGATGATTACTGATTCTTCTACTACTGTTACAAGACGGAAACGTTTGTCTTTAGAAAGAGGACGTGTTTCCGCGATGCGAACGATATCGCCCACTTTAGCGACGTTGTTCTCATCGTGTGCTTTATATTTCTTCGTGTAGTTTACACGTTTGCCATAAAGTTTATGACGAACCTTTGTTTCTACTGCGACGACGATCGTTTTGTCCATTTTGTCAGACACGACGCGACCAGTGAACACTTTACGGTTGTTGCGTTCCATGAGTGTTACCTCCTCTCAAGAATCCGATGTAATTAGCCGTTGTTGATGCCGAGTTCGCGTTCACGAAGAATCGTTTTAGCACGCGCAATCGACTTGCGTACTTCACGGATACGAGCAGGATTCTCAAGCTGACCTGTAGCAAGTTGGAAGCGAAGGTTAAAGAGTTCTTCTTTCCACTCGCCCACTTTACCGTTGAGCTCTTCAGTTGTTGATTGACGGAGATCAGTTGCTTTCATTCGTATCACCACCATTTTCTTCACGTTTCACGAACTTACATTTTACTGGAAGTTTGTGCGATGCAAGACGAAGTGCCTCACGTGCCACTTCCTCAGATACACCTGCGATTTCGAACATTACTTTGCCAGGCTTAACTACAGCTACCCAGCCTTCTGGAGCACCTTTACCCGAACCCATTCGGACTTCGAGAGGCTTTTTAGTGTACGGCTTGTGTGGGAAGATCTTGATCCACACTTTACCACCACGTTTCATATAACGTGTCATTGCAATACGTGCTGATTCGATTTGACGGTTTGTAATCCAGCTCGCTTCGAGAGCTTGGAGACCGAACTCACCGAAGTGTACAGTTGTGCCGCGTTTAGCATTCCCGCGCATTTTACCACGGTGTACACGACGATATTTCACGCGTTTAGGTAACAACATAGTGTGTTGCCTCCTTCCTGAAAGAGTGTTTATTATTCAGCGTTTTTCGCTGTGTTGTTTTTTGTTGGAAGAACTTCACCGTGGTATAACCAAACTTTTACGCCGATTTTACCGTAAGTTGTGTCAGCTTCAGCTGTTCCGTAGTCGATGTCGGCACGGAGTGTGTGAAGTGGAACTGTTCCTTCCGAGTATTTCTCTGAACGAGCGATATCAGCGCCACCAAGACGACCAGAAACTTCTGTTTTGATCCCTTTGATGCCAGTACGCATCGAACGTTGAATTGATTGTTTCATTGCACGACGGAATGATACGCGACCTTCCAATTGACGAGCAATGTTTTCTGCTACAAGCTTCGCAACAGCGTCAGCATTTTTCACTTCAACAACGTTGATGTGAACGCGTTTTCCGTCAGCGATTTTTGTAATGTGTTTACGGAGTGATTCGATTTCAGAACCACCTTTACCGATTACCATACCTGGCTTCGCAGTGTGAAGCGAAATGTTCACGCGGTTTGCAGCGCGTTCGATTTCAACTTTAGAAACACTAGCATCCTTCATTTTGTTTTCGATGTATTCACGAATAACGAAGTCTTCATGAAGGAGATCAGCGTAGTCTTTCTCAGCGTACCAACGCGAATCCCAGTCTTTGATAACACCAACGCGAAGACCGTGCGGATTTACCTTTTGACCCACTACATATCCCTCCTTATTTCTCAGTTACCACGATGTGGATGTGGCTTGTGCGTTTGTTAATACGGCTTGCGCGACCCATCGCACGTGGGCGGAAGCGTTTGAGTGTTGGACCTTCGTTTACGTAAGCTTCTGTTACAACGAGGTTCTCAATGTTCATATCGTAGTTGTGCTCTGCGTTAGCAATCGCTGATTTTAATACTTTTTCAACGACTGGCGATGCTGCCTTGTTCGTGTGAGCAAGGACAGAGAGCGCTTCGCCGACTTGTTTCCCGCGAATTAAGTCTACAACGAGACGTGCTTTGCGAGGAGCAAGACGGACCATATTAGCTGATGCTTTAGCTTGCATGGATTTGACCTCCCCTCAAATTACCGTTTCGTTTTCTTGTCTGATCCGTGACCTTTGTACGTGCGTGTTGGAGCGAATTCACCAAGTTTGTGACCAACCATGTCTTCTGTCACGAATACTGGTACGTGTTTACGACCATCGTGCACACCGAACGTGTGACCCATGAATTCTGGGAAGATCGTCGAGCGACGTGACCAAGTTTTGATGACTTGCTTCTCACCAGATTCGTTGAGTTTGTCAACTTTAGCGAGCAAGTGGTGATCTGCGAATGGACCTTTTTTCAAGCTGCGACCCATGTTAGAACCTCCCTTTGGAATGATTCGGGAACGGCCCTTTCGAACCGCCCGAGAATCATGTAGTAATTATTTCTTACGGCGACGAAGGATGTACATGTCGCTCGATTTGTTTTTCTTACGAGTCTTAAGACCAAGAGCTGGTTTACCCCAAGGAGTAAGTGGGCCCGAACGACCGATTGGCGCACGACCTTCACCACCACCGTGTGGGTGATCAACCGGGTTCATGACAGAACCACGTACTGTTGGGCGTTTGCCTAACCAACGTGAACGTCCTGCTTTACCGATGTTTACGAGTTCGTGTTCTTCGTTACCAACTGAACCGATTGTCGCGCGGCAAGTGCCGAGGAACAAGCGTGATTCACCTGATTGAAGACGAACGATGACGTACTTGCCGTCACGTCCTTGGATTTGTGCCGATGCACCAGCCGCACGAACAAGCTGACCGCCTTTACCAGGCTTAAGCTCGATGTTGTGGATTGTTGTACCGACAGGGATGTTTACGAGTGGAAGAGCGTTCCCCACTTTGATATCCGCTTCAGGACCAGACATGATTTCCATGCCTACTTTGATGCCCTTAGGAGCGAGGATGTAACGTTTCTCACCATCTACATAGTTGATGAGTGCGATGTTTGCTGAACGGTTTGGATCGTATTCGATCGTTGCTACGCGTCCTGCAACGCCATCTTTGTTACGTTTGAAATCGATGATACGGTATTTACGCTTGTGACCGCCACCTTGGTGACGAACAGTCAAGCGACCTTGGTTGTTACGTCCGCCTTTTTTCGAAAGCTTTTCAGTTAACGATTTTTCAGGGCGATTCGTTGTGATCTCTGCAAAGTCGAGAGATGTCATGTTACGACGACCGTTAGTGGTCGGCTTAAACTTTTTGATTGCCATCGAGGATTCCCTCCTTTTCTTCTAAGGTAGTTAATTAACCGAGGAAGTCGATTGTGTTGCCTTCTGCAAGAGTTACGATCGCTTTTTTACGGCGAGCTGTGTAACCAGCGTGACGACCGACACGTTTCGCTTTCGGTTTGTAGTTCATTGTGTTTACCGAAGCAACTTTCACATTGAAGATTGTTTCGATAGCGTGTTTCACTTGCGATTTAGTCGCTTTTACGTCGATTTCGAAAACGTATTTGTTAGCTTCCATGAGGCTAACTGAACGCTCAGTGATGATCGGACGTTTGATGATATCGTATGCTTGAGCCATTATGCAAGCACCTCCTCTACCTTCGCAACCGCATCTTTAGTGAAGATGACTTTGTCGTTAGCAACGAGGTCAAGAACGTTTACGCCTGCTGCGTCGATCACAGTCACTCCTGGGATGTTACGAGCTGCGAGAGCGATAGTCTCATTGTAGTCCGCTGTGACTACAAGAGCCTTACGTTCTACTGATAAGCTGTTGAGTACAGCAGCCATATCTTTTGTTTTTGGTGCATCGAAAGCAAGGCCTTCGAGGACGATGATTTCGTTGTTTTGTACTTTCGACGAAAGAGCCGAGAGAAGTGCTAAACGACGAACCTTCTTAGGAAGTTTGTAAGAGTATGAACGTGGTGTTGGACCGAAGACTGTACCACCACCAACCCATTGTGGTGAGCGGATAGAACCTTGGCGCGCACGACCAGTTCCCTTTTGTTTCCATGGTTTACGGCCGCCACCGCGTACTTCCGAGCGACCTTTCGTATCGTGAGTACCTTGACGGCGTGATGCTTGTTGCATGACGATTGCGTCGTAAAGTACTGATTCGTTTGGCTCGATTCCGAAGATGGCTTCTGCCAATTCGATTTCGCCAACTTGTGAACCTGTTTGGTTAAGCAAAGCTACTTTAGGCATTCGTAATTCCTCCTTTCCGTGCAGTTAATTAGTTACCTTTGACCGCTGATTTGATGATGACGTTCGATTTACGAGCGCCTGGGATAGCACCTTTCACGAGGAGAAGGCCGCGTTCCACGTCAACTTTAACGACTTCAAGGTTTTGAATTGTTTTACGCTCTCCACCCATTTGACCAGGAAGAAGTTTCCCTTTGAATACGCGGTTAGGAGCGACAGGACCCATCGAACCAGGACGACGGTGGTAGCGCGAACCGTGGGCCATTGGTCCACGTGATTGTCCGTGACGCTTGATCGCACCTTGGAATCCTTTACCTTTCGATGTACCTGTAACGTCTACTAATTCACCTGCAGCGAAAATGTCTGCCTTAATCTCTTGACCGATTTCGTATCCTTCTACTGAAGTACGAACTTCTTTGATGAAGCGCTTAGGTGTCGCGTTTGCTTTCGCAGCGTGACCTTTTGATGGTTTGTTTTGACGTGATTCTTTGATGTCTCCGAAACCAAGTTGAACTGCTTCGTAACCGTCTGTATCAACTGTTTTAAGTTGAAGAACGACGTTACCTTCTACAGCAACTACTGTTACCGGTACAACTTCGCCTGCTTCGTTGAAGATTTGAGTCATACCAAGTTTTGTTCCTAAGATTCCTTTAGCCATGAGATACACCTCCTGTTAATAATTAATTGTCTCTTCTGGCTAGTATCTACTATATGAAGAATTAAAGTTTGATTTCGATGTCTACACCTGATGGTAACTCGAGACGCATAAGCGAATCGACTGTTTTCGGTGTTGGGTTTACGATGTCGATCAAGCGTTTGTGTGTACGCATTTCGAACTGCTCACGAGCATCTTTGTACTTGTGAACCGCACGAAGGATCGTGTAAACCGATTTTTCAGTTGGGAGCGGGATTGGACCCGATACCTTTGCACCTGAACGCTTCGCAGTGTCAACGATCTTCTCAGCTGATTGATCGAGAACGCGATGGTCATATGCTTTTAAACGAATACGAATTTTTTCATTTGCCATGTTTGTTTCCCTCCTTTTTCGCCTATTTTAAAAATAGACAATTCTCCGCGGAAATTTCCACACCGGCCATGGCAATGCTGCCTGGCGTGTCATAACCTCCCGCTTCAACGCAGCGTGCTTGTGTCAGCAGAGGCATCCGATCATTGCAAATCAACGATTGGACCCATTTTCTGCTGTAAAGTCTCTCACCACTCGCACAAACACTTAATCATTATATCTAATCTGGTCATGGAATGCAAGATTAGATTTTTGAAGTTGCTGGTTGTCTGATGAGTTGCTCAACGTTCCCTAATGTAACAAGATTCGCGAGCTTTTGCAAGAGAAAATTCATTCTTTTATTGAACTATTTTTCAAACGAAGTCCCATGTCAACTCGACCTAGCGTTTCATCATCTCTCCAAATCGCTCCGTTACCCCTTCTACGACCGATTGTGGGGCTCTTCTTAAACATGCATGAACAATTCCTTCATTTATATCGTGTGTCTCAAAATAGCGAGCCAGACGCGTCAATTTATCCTTTCTACCGATGACTGTATAAAGGACAATCCATTCTTCGAGGTGCATCCAGTTCCCTTCTGCTTCTATATAAGGATGTGTATAGATGCCGTCGGTGCACTTCATGCGAAAACTGGACATGACATCCACGTCGGTTCCCTCGAAAACATACTCCCCAAAGTACGTCGTCAAGTATGCCTCATGTGGTTCAGTCGATTGTTTCTCTCCGGCACGACTCAAGATCTGGTCTAACCGTTCAAACTGATCGGGCTCTACGAAAACATCAATGTCATTCGTTTCGTCGACAATGCCATGATGCTTTAACAGTTGCGAACCACCGATACGATATGCGATTCCATTCAAGCGACAAATCGTCTCTAATTGTTTCAACATGACGTCACTCCTTTCTCGTATGCTTCATCTTACCACGCTCATCCAGAAACACAAAAAAGCAGCCCGCATATTGCGGACTGCTTAAAGTTGTTCAGTTGAATCAATCGATTACTCGATGATTTCTGTTACTGAACCAGCACCTACAGTACGGCCACCCTCACGGATAGAGAAACGTGTACCGTCTTCGATCGCGATTGTAGAAATCAATTCGATCGTCAACTCGATGTTGTCTCCTGGCATTACCATTTCAGTACCTTCTGGAAGGTGAACGATACCTGTTACGTCAGTTGTACGGAAGTAGAACTGCGGGCGGTAGTTCGCGAAGAATGGCGTGTGACGGCCACCCTCTTCTTTAGAAAGAACGTAGATTGATGCTTTGAATTTTGAGTGTGGTGTGATTGAACCTGGCTTAGCAAGTACTTGTCCACGCTCGATGTCGTCACGTGATACACCACGGAGAAGTGCACCGATGTTGTCGCCAGCTTCAGCATAGTCAAGAAGCTTACGGAACATCTCTACACCAGTACATACAGTTTTCTTAGTTTCTTCTGTAAGACCAACGATTTCGATCTCGTCGTTGACGCGGAGAACACCACGCTCAACACGACCAGTCGCTACAGTACCACGACCAGTGATTGAGAATACGTCCTCAACAGGCATCATGAAGTCTTTGTCTGTGTCACGAACTGGTTCTGGGATGTACTCATCAACAGCGTTCATGAGTTCCATAACTTTTTCTTCCCACTGAGCTTCACCGTTAAGTGCGCCAAGTGCAGAACCTTTGATTACAGGGAGGTCGTCGCCTGGGAAGTCGTATTCAGAAAGAAGTTCACGGATTTCCATTTCAACGAGTTCGAGGAGCTCTTCGTCGTCTACCATGTCAACTTTGTTCATGAAGACTACGATGTAAGGAACACCTACTTGACGTGAAAGAAGGATGTGCTCACGTGTTTGTGGCATTGGGCCATCTGTTGCAGATACAACGAGGATCGCGCCGTCCATTTGAGCAGCACCAGTGATCATGTTTTTAACATAGTCAGCGTGTCCTGGGCAGTCAACGTGTGCGTAGTGACGCTTGTCAGTTTCGTACTCGATGTGAGCTGTTGCGATTGTGATACCGCGCTCGCGCTCTTCTGGAGCACCATCGATTTGGTCAAACTTAGTAGCTGTTTTACCTTGTGCACGTGAAAGTACAGCAGAGATTGCTGCAGTCAAAGTTGTTTTACCGTGGTCGACGTGGCCGATTGTACCAACGTTAACGTGCGGTTTAGAACGGTCGAATTTTTCTTTACCCATTCTAGATTCCTCCTCTATTAAACGATTAGTTTTTTATTTAACTAGGAAGACGTAGGTTACTTTTAACATACGTCCTCCTTAGCTTACAACAATCAATCTAGCGATACAACCGTTATTAGCCGTTCGCTTTTTTGACGATTTCTTCAGCAATTGATTTCGGTACTTCTTCGTAGTGATCGAAGTGCATTGAGTACGTTCCACGTCCTTGTGTACGTGAACGAAGTGATGTTGCGTAACCGAACATTTCTGAAAGTGGAATCATCGCTTTAACGACTTGTGCGTTACCGCGAGCTTCCATACCTTCTACGCGTCCACGGCGTGACGTTACGTCACCCATGATGTCACCCATGTATTCTTCAGGGATAACAACTTCAACACGCATCATTGGCTCAAGGATGACAGCTTTCGCTTGGTCCTTAAGTTGTTTAACCGCCATCGAAGCAGCAACTTTAAACGCCATCTCGTTCGAGTCGACATCGTGGTACGATCCGAATACGAGGCGAGCTTTAACGTCTACTACTGGGTAACCAGCGAGGATACCGTTTTCGAGAGCTTCTTCAATCCCGTTTTGAACAGCTGGGACGTATTCACGTGGTACAACACCACCGACGATCTTGTTCTCGAACTCGAATCCAGCGCCTTCTTCGTTCGGCTCGAATTCTACGACAACGTGACCGTACTGACCGCGTCCACCAGACTGACGAACGAATTTCGAATCGATCTTCGCAGCGCCACGGATTGTTTCACGGTAAGCAACTTGTGGTGCACCAACGTTAGCTTCTACTTTGAATTCGCGACGCATACGGTCAACGAGGATATCAAGGTGAAGCTCACCCATACCAGAGATGATCGTTTGACCAGTCTCAGGGTTTGTTTCAGTGCGGAATGTTGGATCTTCTTCTGCGAGTTTCGCAAGAGCTTGACCCATCTTATCTTGGTCTGCTTTCGATTTAGGCTCGATTGCAACCGAGATAACTGGTTCTGGGAACGTCATTGACTCGAGAACGATGTTATCTTTCTCTGTGCAAAGCGTGTCACCAGTAGTCGTGTCTTTGAAACCAACAGCAGCGGCGATGTCACCAGCATATACCATTGGAATCTCTTCACGGCTGTTTGCGTGCATTTGAAGGATACGACCGAGACGCTCACGCTTCCCTTTAGTCGAGTTCTTCACGTATGATCCTGCTTCAGCTGTACCAGAGTACACGCGGAAGAACGTCAATTTACCGACGTAAGGGTCAGTCATAACTTTGAACGCAAGTGCTGAGAATGGAGCTTCGTCAGAAGGCTCACGCGTGATTTCTTCTTCTGTATCGAGGTTGATCCCTTTGATTGACTCAACATCAACTGGTGATGGGAGGTAATCAACAACGGCGTTAAGCATGAGCTGAACACCTTTGTTCTTGAAGGCAGAACCAACGAGTACAGGGTAGAATTCAACGCTAAGTGTCGCTTGACGGATTGCAGCTTTCAATTCATCGATTGAAATCTCTTCACCTTCAAGGTACTTCATCATCAACTCTTCGTTGAAGTCAGCAACACCTTCGATCAATTGACCGCGAAGTTCTTCAGCTTGGTCAGCCATGTCAGCTGGGAAGCCATCTGTTACTTCGATGTCAGTACCGAGGTCGTTGTTGTACATGTAAGTCTTCATTTCAACGAGATCGATGATTCCTTTGAAATCGTCCTCTGCTCCGATTGGGAGTTGGATCGCGTAAGCGTTCGCTTGAAGACGATCGTGGAGCGTCTTCACAGAGTACAAGAAGTCTGCGCCGATTTTATCCATCTTGTTGACGAATACGACACGTGGTACACCATATGTCGTCGCTTGACGCCATACAGTTTCAGTTTGTGGTTCTACACCTGACTGAGCGTCAAGTACAGCAACAGCACCATCAAGTACACGGAGTGAACGTTCAACTTCTACTGTGAAGTCTACGTGTCCAGGTGTATCGATGATGTTTACACGGTGGCCATTCCACTGTGCAGTTGTCGCAGCTGAAGTGATCGTGATTCCACGCTCTTGCTCCTGCTCCATCCAGTCCATTTGTGAAGCACCTTCGTGCGTTTCACCAATTTTGTGGATACGACCTGTGTAATAAAGAATACGTTCAGTTGTTGTCGTTTTACCGGCATCGATGTGAGCCATGATCCCGATGTTACGAGTATTCTTTAGGGAGAATTCTCTTGCCATACTGGGTATTCTCCTTCCGCATGTTTGATTTTCGTGTGCGCGCACACGATATGATTATACCCGAAAGCCACTCCGTTAAGCCATGCTTGGCGGAGTGGACTTTACGATTAAATTACCAACGATAGTGAGCAAACGCTTTGTTTGCTTCTGCCATCTTATGCATGTCTTCGCGTTTCTTAACAGACGCACCAGTGTTGTTGGCTGCATCCATGATTTCGTTCGCGATACGTTGCTCCATCGTTTTTTCGTTGCGGAGACGAGCGTAGTTCACGAGGTAACGAAGACCAAGTGTTGTACGGCGCTCTGGACGAACTTCAACAGGAACTTGGTAGTTAGCTCCACCTACACGGCGTGCTTTAACTTCAAGTACAGGCATGATGTTGTTCATTGCTTCTTCGAACACTTCCATAGGCTCTTTGCCTGAGCGTTCAGCGATGATGCCAAATGCGTTGTAAATGATAGTTTGAGCTGTACCTTTTTTACCGTCTAACATGACACGGTTAATGAGGCGAGTTACCAATTTCGAGTTGTAGATCGGATCTGCGATAACGTCACGACGTTCTGCACGGTTTTTACGCATCCGAGTACCCTCCTTTCAAAATTTCAATTGTATTTTAGTTAGCGAGAATTACTTCTTCGCAGCTTTCGGACGCTTCGTACCGTATTTAGAACGGCCTTGCATACGTCCATCAACACCTGCAGTGTCAAGCGCACCACGAACGATGTGGTAACGTACCCCTGGTAAGTCTTTTACACGTCCTCCACGGATAAGAACAACGCTGTGCTCTTGAAGGTTGTGGCCAATACCTGGAATGTACGCAGTCACTTCGATTTGGTTAGTCAAACGAACACGAGCATACTTACGAAGCGCCGAGTTCGGTTTCTTCGGAGTCATTGTACCAACACGTGTACAAACACCACGTTTTTGTGGTGAGCTCACGTTTGTTTGTGACTTGATGAAACTGTTGTAACCTTTGTTAAGTGCTGGAGAGTCAGATTTAACGACTTTCGATTTACGTCCTTTACGGACTAACTGGTTAATAGTAGGCATCTTTGAAGATCCTCCCTTCCTGAATGTTGCTATTTTCTAGTCCCACCGACCCGGGTGGTTCATTTAAGGTCATAACGAAACGCTTTTACGAGGCGTAGGCATTCCATGACCTCGCAAAAACGTGAGTTATACCTTGAAAGTGGCAATTGTAGCAGCCAAACCTTCCCGTAGAAAGTTCGGATGGACGTCCAAGTAGCTTGCCGACTGCTGGACATCGTTGTCATCGACAACAACCGATTGGCGGCACTAAATCATAGTAGCACCGCCAACCTGCGCTGTCAAGACGTATTTTACTCGACGGTTGTATCTTCGAGTGCAACTGGCGTCTCATCTTCTTTAAGTTCGACATCGCGGTAGACAGCCATTCCAGTACCAGCTGGAACGAGTTTACCGATGATGACGTTCTCTTTGAGTCCGAGGAGGTAGTCGCGTTTCCCTTTGATTGCCGCATCTGTCAAGACACGAGTCGTTTCTTGGAACGAAGCCGCTGAGAGGAACGAATCTGTCTCAAGCGATGCTTTCGTGATTCCGAGAAGGACTGGTTTTGCAGTCGCTGGGTGTTTTCCGTCACGAATCGCATCTTTACACGCTTCTTTGAAGACGCTGATGTCGACAAGTGAACCTGGGAGAAGTGGTGTGTCACCAGACTCGATGACTTTGACACGACGAAGCATTTGGCGAACCATAACCTCAACGTGCTTATCACCAATTTCTACCCCTTGCATCCGGTATACTTTTTGAACTTCTTGGAGAAGATAGTTCTGAACACCAGACACACCACGGACGGCGAGCAATTCTTTCGGATCGATCGAACCTTCCGTGAAGACTTCACCGGCTTCTACTGTATCGCCGATTTGAACACGGAGACGCGCTCCGAATGGAATCGTGTAAGAACGTGTTTCACTGAATCCTTCGACCGTGAGTTCACGCTTGTCACGCGATTCCGTGAAGTCGATGACCGTACCAGAGATTTCCGAGATGACCGCTTGACCTTTCGGGTTACGGGCTTCGAATACCTCTTGAATACGTGGAAGACCTTGTGTGATATCGTCTCCGGCAACCCCACCTGTGTGGAAGGTACGCATTGTAAGCTGCGTTCCTGGCTCACCGATTGATTGTGCGGCGATGATACCGACGGCTTCCCCAACTTCAACGTTTGATCCAGTAGCCAAGTTACGTCCGTAACACTTCTTACATACGCCGTGTGACGTGTTACATGTGAAGGCTGTACGGATTTCTACTTGCTCGACACCCGCATCAACGATGACGCGTGCGATGTCTTCTGTGATCAATTCGTTTTTATCAACCAACACTTCGCCTGTTTCAGGGTGTGTGACTGTTTCAAACGATGTACGTCCGACGAGACGGTCGTACAAGTTTTCGATTTCTTCCGTACCTTCGCGGAGTGCAGATACGCGAATCCCGCGGTCTGTTCCACAATCTTCTTCACGGATGATGACATCTTGCGCAACGTCAACGAGACGACGTGTCAAGTAACCTGAATCGGCTGTCTTCAAGGCTGTATCGGCAAGACCTTTACGAGCCCCGTGAGTCGAGATGAAGTACTCTTGAACCGTCAGACCTTCACGGAACGACGATTTGATTGGAAGTTCGATGATGCGACCAGATGGAGCGGCCATCAAACCACGCATACCCGCAAGCTGCGTAAAGTTAGATGCGTTACCACGGGCACCAGAGTCAGACATCATGAAGATCGGGTTCAAGCGGTTAAGGGATTTCATCAATCGAGATTGAATTTCATCCTTCGCTTCGTTCCAAGCACGTACAACGCGCTCGTAACGCTCATCTTCTGTGATGAGACCACGACGGAACGACTTCATGATTTGGTCGACTTGTTTTTGTGCCTCATCTAAGATTTCCTGTTTATCAGGAAGTACGATGATGTCGGCGATCCCAACTGTCACACCGGCTTTCGTCGAGTGTTTGAAGCCGAGATCTTTCATGCGGTCAAGCATGCGGCTTGTTTCAGTCGTTTCAAACTTCTGGAACACTTCCGCGATGACTTTTCCAAGGAATCCTTTTTTGAACGGGTCGATAATTGGACGTGATGCGATTTCTTCCGCAACGTTCGCCCCTTTGTCGATGAAGTACTTATCAGGAGTTGCTTCCTGCAAGTTTTCCATCGTCGGCTCGTTCAAGTAAGGGAACGTGTTTGGCAAGATCTCGTTGAAGATCATCTTACCAACAGTCGTAATGAGCAATTTCTCGTTCTGTTCGTCTGTGAACGTCGGGTTGTTGAGCGTACGTGCCGGAAGTGCCACACGCGAGTGCAAGTGGACATATCCGTTTTGGTAAGCGATCAACGCCTCGTTGACGTTCGAGAACACTTTCCCTTGACCGACGGCATCTTCACGTTCGAGTGAGATGTAGTAGTTACCGAGGACCATATCCTGCGATGGTGTAACAACCGGTTTTCCGTCTTTCGGGTTCAAGATGTTCTGTGCAGCGAGCATAAGAAGACGTGCTTCCGCTTGTGCTTCTGCAGAAAGCGGAACGTGGACGGCCATTTGGTCACCATCGAAGTCGGCGTTATAAGCCGTACATACGAGTGGGTGAAGGCGAATCGCACGACCTTCAACAAGAATCGGTTCGAATGCTTGAATACCAAGACGGTGAAGTGTCGGGGCACGGTTCAAGAGAACTGGATGCTCACGGATGACTTCTTCAAGGACGCCCCAGATTTCAGGTTGCATCTTCTCGATTTTGCGTTTTGCGTTTTTGATGTTCGAAGCGATGCCGCGACCGACAAGCTCTTTCATCACGAACGGTTTGAAGAGTTCAAGTGCCATCTCTTTTGGAAGACCACACTGATACATCTTCAAGTTCGGTCCAACGACGATAACCGAACGTCCTGAGTAGTCGACCCGTTTACCAAGAAGGTTTTGACGGAAGCGACCTTGTTTCCCTTTCAACATGTGTGAAAGTGATTTGAGCGGACGGTTACCAGGACCTGTTACCGGACGACCACGACGACCGTTGTCGATGAGGGCGTCAACCGCTTCTTGAAGCATACGCTTCTCGTTTTGCACGATGATGTTCGGCGCGCCGAGGTCGAGCAAACGTTTGAGACGGTTGTTACGGTTGATGACTCGACGATACAAGTCGTTCAAGTCAGATGTTGCAAAGCGTCCACCGTCGAGCTGTACCATTGGGCGAAGCTCTGGTGGGATGACAGGAAGTACTTCAAGGATCATCCAATCCGGATTGTTCCCTGATGTGAAGAACGCATCGAGAACTTCCAAACGCTTGATCGCACGTGTACGACGTTGACCTTGGACAGTTTTCAACTCTTCACGAAGCTCGCTCACTTCTTTTTCAAGATTGACGTCTTGAAGGAGTGTACGGATGGCTTCAGCACCCATGTCTGCTTTGAAGTCGCTACCGTATTTTTCACGATAGAGACGGAATTCTTTTTCCGAGAGAAGTTGTTTCTTCTCAAGCGGTGTATCACCTGGCTCTGTGACCACGTAAGAAGCGAAGTAAATCACTTCTTCAAGTGCACGTGGAGACATATCGAGAACAAGCCCCATGCGGCTTGGAATCCCTTTGAAGTACCAGATGTGCGAAACTGGTGCCGCGAGCTCGATATGGCCCATTCGCTCGCGACGCACTTTCGCTTTCGTCACTTCAACGCCACAGCGGTCACAAATGACTCCTTTATAACGGATACGTTTGTACTTCCCGCAGTAACATTCCCAGTCTTTCGTAGGACCGAAGATTCGTTCACAGAACAATCCGTCCTTCTCTGGTTTAAGTGTACGATAGTTGATCGTTTCCGGCTTTTTGACTTCACCGTAAGACCACGAACGGATCTTCTCTGATGAAGCCAAGCCGATTTTCATATATTCAAATCGATTAACATCTACCAAGGGGCCGACCTCCCTTTTCGCCTTATTCCTCTTCCGTAACAGTCGGTTGAACGACTTGTTCTAACGCCGATGTTGCGTTCGGGATGTTGTCGTCATCTTCATCTTTCATTTCGACTTCTTCATCATCCGCTGACATCATCTTGACTTCCATACCGAGCGCTTGAAGCTCTTTGATCAAGACGCGGAATGATTCAGGAACGCCCGCTTTCGGAACGCTCTCGCCTTTCACGATGGCCTCGTATGCTTTCACACGACCAACCGTGTCATCCGACTTGATTGTCAAGATTTCTTGGAGCGTGTAGGCTGCGCCGTACGCTTCAAGAGCCCAAACTTCCATCTCCCCGAAGCGCTGACCACCGAACTGTGCTTTACCACCGAGCGGTTGTTGCGTAACGAGTGAGTATGGTCCAGTCGAACGAGCGTGAAGTTTATCATCAACCATGTGCGCGAGTTTGATCATGTACATGACACCGACAGAGACACGGTTATCGAACGGTTCACCCGTACGACCGTCATAGAGACGCGTCTTCGCATCTTTATCCATACCAGCCTCTTCAATCGTTGCCCATACGTCTTCCTCACGCGCTCCATCGAATACAGGTGTTGCCACTTTGATGCCGAGCTTCTTCGCCGCCATCCCTAAGTGAAGTTCAAGAACCTGACCGATGTTCATACGAGATGGTACCCCAAGCGGGTTGAGCATGATGTCAACCGGTGTACCGTCTGGCATGTATGGCATATCTTCTTCAGGGAGGATCCGCGAGATAACACCTTTGTTACCGTGACGTCCCGCCATCTTATCCCCTTCGTGAATCTTACGTTTTTGAACGATATAGACACGCACCATCTGGTTGACGCCTGGAGACAACTCGTCGCCGTTTTCACGGTCGAACACTTTGACATCCAAGATGATTCCGTCTCCACCGTTTGGTACACGAAGTGACGTATCACGTACTTCACGTGCCTTCTCACCGAAGATTGCGTGCAAGAGACGCTCTTCCGCCGTCAATTCCGTAACTCCCTTAGGCGTTACTTTACCGACGAGGATATCGCCATCCTTGACTTCAGCTCCGATGCGGATAATTCCACGATCGTCCAAGTTACGAAGCGCGTCATCTCCGACGTTTGGAATATCACGTGTAATTTCCTCTGGTCCGAGTTTCGTGTCACGTGACTCCGACTCGTACTCTTCGATATGAATCGATGTGTACACGTCATCTTTCACGAGACGCTCACTCATGATGATCGCATCCTCATAGTTGTAACCATCCCAAGTCATGAAGGCAACGACGACGTTACGGCCGAGCGCGAGCTCACCCATATCCATCGACGGACCGTCTGCAAGGATTTCTCCTTTTTCGACACGGTCGCCAGCTGCGATGATTGGTTTTTGGTTGTAGCATGTTCCTTGGTTAGAACGGACATATTTTTGAAGTTTGTAGCGGTCTAAATCACCTGAAACCTCAGAACCGTTAACGTCAGACGTACGACGGATCAAGATTTCACGCGCTGTGACACGCTCAACGACACCTGGGTATTTCGCAACGATTGCTGCCCCAGAGTCTTTCGCAGACACGTACTCCATTCCAGTACCGACAATCGGTGAATCTGGTTGGAGAAGCGGTACTGCTTGACGTTGCATGTTCGCTCCCATGAGGGCACGGTTCGAGTCATCGTTCTCAAGGAACGGGATACATGCTGTCGCGGCAGAAACAACCTGTTTCGGCGAAACGTCCATGTAATCGACTCGGCTTGGCTCAACTGACAAGTTTTGTCCGCGGAAGCGGCAAAGAACTTGTTCGTCTGCAAAGTGACCGTCTTCTGTGAGCGGCATGTTCGCCTGTGCGACGACATAGAGGTCTTCCTCATCAGCCGTCATATATTGGATATCGCCAGTGACAAGACCTGTTTCCGGGTCAACACGACGATACGGTGCTTCGATGAAACCGTACTCGTTCACTTTCGCATAAGACGAGAGTGAGTTGATGAGTCCGATGTTCGGTCCCTCTGGTGTTTCGATTGGACACATCCGACCGTAGTGCGAATAGTGAACGTCTCGAACTTCGAAACCAGCACGCTCACGTGTCAAACCACCCGGTCCAAGTGCAGAGAGACGACGTTTGTGCGTCAACTCAGCGAGCGGGTTTGTCTGGTCCATGAACTGTGACAATTGCGAGCTACCGAAGAACTCTTTAAGTGATGCGATAACCGGGCGAATGTTGATAAGCGCCTGCGGTGTGATCGCGTTTTGATCTTGAATCGACATACGTTCTTTTACGACACGTTCCATACGAGAAAGCCCGATACGGAATTGGTTTTGGAGAAGTTCTCCGACTGAACGAAGACGACGGTTTCCTAAGTGGTCGATGTCATCTGTTGTTCCGACTTCGTGAAGTAAATTGAAGAAGTAGTTGATTGAAGCGATAATATCAGCCGGCGTAATATGCTTGATACTACGGTCGATATTGCCATTTCCGATGATGTTCAAGACACGCTCTCCATCTGGGTCATCTGGTGAGATGACTTTGATTGATTGAAGACCGAACGGCTCACCTTCAGCGACACCACCAGTTGGTTCCGCATCGACATAACCGAGGCCGCTCTCCAAGTGTGGGAGGATACGATCTAAGTTGCGGCGATCGAGGACTGTTCCAGCTTCAGCGAGTACTTCGCCTGTTTCTGGGTCCACGAGCGTTTCCGCCAATTTTTGACCGAACAAACGGTTCTTAAGATGAAGCTTTTTGTTCATCTTGTAGCGACCGACGTTCGCTAAGTCATAACGTTTCGGGTCGAAGAAACGTGACACGAGAAGTGATTTCGCATTTTCTACCGTTGGTGGTTCACCAGGGCGGAGACGCTCATAAATCTCGATCAACGCTTTCTCTGTAGACTCTGTATTATCTTTTTCAAGGGTGTTACGAAGGTATTCGTCATCCCCGAGAAGGTCGATAATCTCTTGGTCCGTACCGAATCCGAGGGCACGCAACAACACCGTTACCGGGATTTTACGGGTACGGTCGATACGAACATAAACGATATCTTTGGCATCTGTCTCGAGTTCGAGCCAAGCACCACGGTTCGGGATGACGGTTGCGCCAAATCCACGTTTACCGTTTTTATCGAGTTTAGCGTTATAGTACACGCTCGGTGAACGGACAAGCTGGGAAACGATGACGCGTTCTGCACCATTAATGATAAACGTTCCCGATTCTGTCATGAGCGGGAAATCGCCCATGAACACTTCTTGTTCTTTAAGCTCACCTGTCTCTTTGTTTTGGAGACGCACTTTTACGCGAAGTGGCGCAGAATAAGTTACGTCGCGCTCCTTCGATTCATCGATTGAATACTTCGGCTCGCTGAGCGAGTAATCGATGAACTCCAATACGAGGTTTCCTGTGAAGTCGGAAATCGGTGAAATGTCCGTAAACATTTCCTTCAATCCTTCACGCAAGAACCACTCATAAGAAGCAGTTTGAATTTCAATCAAATTCGGAAGCTCTAATACCTCACTGATACGGGCAAAGCTTCTTCTCTGACGGTGACGACCGTACTGAACAAGTTGACCAGTCAACTGATTCACCTCTCAGACCCCCAATTCTTTAGCGAATTTTTCGGGCGTAGTAATCGAACATTGTCATTGAATGTCGCTCGTTTTCCGTCTCTAAAAAGCAGCAGACACGGCAGTTTCAAGCGAATTCCATTCCAATGGCATTTTATAATGTTAGCATATACGTTATGGCGAGTCAACAAGACTTCACCGTTTGTCAAGACCGAATTGCTCGGAAAATAAAGTAACCTTTTTCTTTCGCAATCGTTTCGACTTGACCAAACACCTCTTCTAATAATTTCTTAGCAGAAGGCGCTCCTTGTTTTTTCTGAATGACGACATAGATTGCTCCTCCATCGACCAAATGCGCATGTGCTTCACGCAAGATCGTATGGACGACTTGTTTCCCCGCACGAATCGGCGGATTGGTGACAATGGCGGCAAACCGTTCTCCCCCCACCGCGTCATACGCGTGAGAAAGTCGTGTTTCGACCGTCACTCCATTACGGGCGGCGTTTTGCTCAGAGAGCGCCAGCGCACGCTCATTCACATCGATGAGCAAGGCTTCACGCCCAGAGGCATCGGCAAGCGAGATCCCCATCGGACCATAGCCACAGCCTACATCTAAAATACGTCCTGAGACATCAGGCACTTCAAACGACTCAATTAAAAGACGCGACCCAAAATCGACTGATCCTTTCGAGAACACACCGCGGTCCGAAGTGAAATGATACTGTTTCCCTCGCAACTCGTACGTCCATGTCTCCGGGGCACTTTCCGAACGTGGATCGTTCGTATAGTAATGATCTCCCATGCGTTGAACCTCCTAACCCTTTCTTCAAGGAAATAAAAGAAGCTCGCCATGGCGAGCTTCTATAGGTTGTGAAGTTGAATTACTTAACTTCAACAGATGCGCCAGCTTCTTCAAGCTTAGCTTTGATTGACTCAGCGTCTTCTTTAGAAACGCCTTCTTTGACTGGAGCTGGAGTTCCGTCAACGAGTGCTTTTGCTTCTTTAAGGCCGAGACCTGTGATTTCACGAACAGCTTTGATGACGTTGATTTTACCAGCGCCAGCGTTTGTGAGTACTACGTCGAATTCAGTTTTCTCTTCAGCTGCTGCGCCTGCGCCAGCACCTGCAACTGCTACTGGAGCTGCTGCTGATACGCCGAATTCTTCTTCGATTGTTTTTACGAGTTCGTTAAGTTCGAGAACCGTCATTGATTTGAGGTCTTCGATGAATTGCTCTTTGTTGAAAGCCATTATGGTTTTCCTCCTTTGATGTTGTGAAAAAGTTTTTTTGAGTTACGCTACGCGACAAAAATTAAGCTGATTGCTCTTCTTTTTGTTCTGCGATTGCGTTTGTTGCGACTGCGAGCCCACGGATTGGAGCTTGAAGTACGCTGAGAAGCATCGAGAGAAGACCATCGCGTGATGGAAGTTCTGCAAGGGCTTTGATTTCTTCGAGTGAAGTCACTTTGCCTTCGATGATTCCGCCTTTAAGTTCGAGCGCTTTGTGCTCTTTCGAGAAGTCGTTCAAGATCTTCGCTGGAGCAACAACGTCTTCGTTAGAGAAGGCGATTGCTGTAGGACCAGTGAAGACTTCGTCAAGACCTTCGAAGTTCGACTGAGTAGCTGCGCGGCGAAGAAGACCGTTCTTGTAAACTTTGAACTCGATTCCAGCGTCACGGAGTGATTTACGGAGTGTAGTCACTTCTTCAACTGTAAGTCCACGGTAGTCAACAACAACTGTTCCAACGCTCGCTTGCATTTTCTCAGCGATTTCATCGACGAGTGCCGATTTCTGAGCTACGATTTTTTCGTTTGCCATGTGTTTGCACCTCCTAGTCAATTCTTATACCGGACGAGAGGCTGCTCTCCAAAAGAAATCCCTCGTATGAAGACATACGAGGGCGTAATTGTTTGAAAGTAAACCTGTGACAACAGGCTCAAGTTCGAGCAAAGACACCTCGGAAGGGTTTACGGACCGATGTCCACCTTCTGTCTACGGTAATCCAACATATTCGGTTGAACGTGTATTACTTTAACAGCGGCGTCACACGTTGTCAACAATTTATTTCAACAAGATTACTTAAGGAAATCCGCAGTCGCTACACGGATCCCAGGACCCATTGTAGATGAAAGCGCGATGTTTTTAAGGTAAGTTCCTTTTGCAGTAGCAGGCTTCACTTTCATGAGTGTTTCGAGGATTGTCTCGATGTTCTCAGTGAGTTTAGATGCTTCAAATGATTTCTTACCAACTGGAACGTGGATGTTACCAGCTTTATCAACACGGTATTCAACTTTACCAGCTTTGATATCCGCGATTGCTTTTTCTACGTCAAAAGTAACTGTTCCTGTTTTCGGGTTAGGCATGAGGCCTTTAGGTCCGAGAACACGACCAAGTTTACCAACTTCACCCATCATGTCAGGTGTCGCAACGATTACATCGAAGTCGAACCATCCTTGTTGGATTTTGTTGATGTACTCAGCGTCGCCAACGTAGTCTGCACCAGCAGCTTCCGCTTCTTTCACTTTCTCACCTTTTGCGAAGACGAGAACTTTTTGTGTTTTACCAGTACCGTGTGGAAGTACAACGGCACCGCGGATTTGTTGGTCTGCTTTCTTCGGATCTACGCCGAGACGGACAGCAACTTCGATTGTTTCATCGAATTTAGCAGTAGCTGTTTTTTGAACGAGCTCGACAGCTTCAGCGAGGTCGTATGACTTCGTGCGGTCAACAAGCTTAGCTGCTTCTTGGTGTTTTTTACCCATGATCTTTTCCTCCTTGTGGTTAGCGGAATTTCCTCCCACATAATGAAGGGATTGAAGGTGAGCAGTATTCACCGACAACCCCAGAGACTAACAATTAGTCTTCGATTACAATACCCATACTACGTGCAGTACCTTCAACCATAAGCATCGCTGTTTCTACAGATGATGCGTTAAGGTCAGGCATTTTAAGTTCAGCGATTTCGCGAACTTTGTCACGCTTAACCGTTGCTACTTTCTTACGGTTTGGTTCACCAGAACCACTCTCGATACCAGCAGCTTTCTTCAAAAGAACTGCAGCTGGTGGAGTTTTCGTAATAAATGTAAACGAACGATCTTCGTATACCGTGATGACTACAGGAATAATCAATCCGGCTTGGTCTTGTGTACGAGCGTTGAACTCTTTACAGAATCCCATGATGTTAACACCTGCTTGACCAAGTGCTGGACCTACTGGTGGTGCTGGGTTAGCTTTACCAGCTGGGATTTGAAGTTTAACGAGTTTAGAAACTTTTTTCGCCACGAGACACACCTCCTTAAGTCTAAAATGTGGTTTCTTGGACGTTGTGCGCCCTCCCACTCAATCTATTAGGTCGAGTTTGTACCGAAATATAGCACAACATCAAACATTTTCGATTGTACCATCCGTTTCACGGATTAGCAAGTGGGTTTAGTTAATTTTCTGAACTTGTTCGAAATCAAGCTCAATTTTTGTTTCGCGACCGAACATGTCGACCACGACTTTGAGCTTCTCTTTGTCGGCCTCAATCTCGTCGATTGTCCCTTCAAAGTTCTCGAACGCGCCTTCTTTCACGCGGACAAGGTCACCAAGCTCGTAGTTGTAACGATCTTTCTTCTCGATGAGTCCCATTTGTGACAAGACGTTTGTCACTTCGTCCGGTTGGAGCGGGATCGGTTTTGCCCCGCCGCCCGTTGAACCGAGGAAGCCGGTGACGTTAGGCGTGTTGCGGACAACATACCATGAATCGTCAGTCATGACCATCTCTACGAACACATAGCCCGGGAAACTTTTGACTTCACGCTCTTTAATTTTCTTTTCGCCACTCTTTAATGTGACTTCTTCTTGCGTCGTTTCAGTCGGGACGAGGACGCGGAAAATTTTATCTTCCATGTTCATCGAACCGATTCGACGTTCTAGGTTTTCTTTGACGTTATTCTCAAAACCTGAGTACGTCTGGACAACAAACCATTGTTTCTCCACGGCTTTCACCTCTTCCTTAGTTAATCAATAAATTGACGAGATAGCTGACTCCAGTATCTACGCCGAACACGAACAGGCCAATCACGACAACAGTCGCGATGACGGTAACGGTATATTTCGTGAGTTCTTTACGAGTTGGCCAACTCGTTTTTTTCAACTCTTTCCATACGTCGCGCAAAAAGTTCATGGTAGCTTCCTCCTACATTGAATGCCAATCTACGTTACTTTGATTCTCGATGCATCGTATGCGCGTTACAGCGGCGACAAAACTTTTTCATTTCAAGCCGTGTCGACACACCATCTTTTTTTGTCGTCGAATACTCCCGAGACCCGCATTCTGAGCAAGCGAGACTTACTTTCTTTGCCATTCATAAGCGCCCCTTTCGACTACTCCCTCTTAAAAAAGAGCGAAAAAAAAAACGCCTCCTGTAAATGGCGTCTACGGACAAGGCGCTGCTTTTAAAGTATCACATAGGAGGCACGCGGTCAATAATCGGTTAGCTCGTGAGCATCCGAACGTCAACATGACGCTCGAATTTCTTCTTCACACGCTGTAACGCATTATCAATCGATTTAACATGACGGTCGAGGTCGTCTGAAATTTCTTGATAAGAACGTCCGTCTAAATAAAGACGCAACACTTTCCGCTCGAGATCACTTAAAATCTCATCCATCTTCGCTTCCATAAACGTCTGTTCTTCTTGTGTCACAATGAGTTCTTGTGGATCAGTTGGATGTGGTGGCAAGATGACATCGAGTAACGTCCGGTCGGATTCCTCGTCGAAAATCGGTTTATCGAGTGACACATATGAGTTGAGCGGAATATGCTTTTGACGTGTCGCCGTCTTGATTGCTGTGATCATCTGACGAGTGATGCACATCTCGGCAAAACTTTTGAACGAGGCGAGTCGCTCGTCTTTATAGTCCCGCACCCCTTTATAAAGACCGATCATGCCCTCTTGGACGATGTCCTCATGATCTGCACCAATCAAGAAATAAGAACGTGCTTTCGCGCGTACAAAATACCGGTATCGTTCAATCAAAAACTCGAGCGCGTCGCTATCCCCTTCGTTGCGCGCCAATAAGACCAACTCTTCGTCTGACATTTTTTCAAACTGTTCGTACGGCCATCCGTTCATGCTCGTTACCCCCCGGCGATTGATCCTGAACTATGTAAGGTTTTGTCCCATTATAGGACCCCCTACTCCTATGCGTCAAACAAATTTCTAAAAATTCCGTCAATTAAATGCTGTGTAACTCATATATGTAATAGTATACAACATTCCTTTGCAAAAAAATGTCAAAATCGAAACAAAGACGAGTCCATTTCATGAACTCGTCAGTGATTTCAATCATCTTTTGATTTACGACGTCGCATTTCTTCAAATCGTTCTTGAATATGCGGAGGAATATCGATTGTTTTTCGATTCGACTGTTCCTTCTCTAACGAGAGACGTTGTTGCTCAATCAGTGTTTTGGCATGCTTCCAATCTTTTAATAACTCGGTCGCGGGAACACGTAAGGCACCTTGGCCGAAAATGACCCACTGCTCGGTGAAATCGTTCGTCGCAACGAATAGTGTGACGAGTCGGTTATCTACCAGTTCGTGCGCTCGCCGCTCAATCCACTCGTCCGCCGTCTCGTTCTCTTTCGTATAGACGACATCGACACGACTTCGCTTTTCTTTCGATTCACGACCGTAACGCATATGGGCATCAAAGACGACGGTGACTTCTTTTCCAGATACGGCCTGATATTCCGCCATCGCTTCAATTAACAAATTGCGCGCTTGATCAAAATCCATATCGCGCAAACTTCTTAAATGCGGCCACGCCCCGATGATGTTATATCCGTCGACAAGAAGGAGCTCGCGCTTTTGGATACTCATGCTAACGGGTTACGTGAGCGATGCACTTCATACAGAAGGAGTGCCGCTGCAACAGATGCATTGAGTGACGTGACATGACCAACCATTGGTAAGTGAACGAGGAAGTCGCATGATTCACGTACGAGGCGGCTCATTCCCTTCCCTTCACTTCCGATGACCACGACAAGTGGCATATTCCCATCTAATCGACGATAGTCCTGACTCTCTTTCGCATCGGTCCCAACGACCCATAATCCTTTTTCTTTCAATTCTTCGAGTGTCCGCGTCAAATTCGTCACGCGTGCAACCGGGATATGTTCAATCGCTCCAGTCGACGCTTTGGCGACCGTCTGAGTCAAACCGACCGAGCGGCGTTTTGGAATGATGATTCCATGTGCGCCGACAGCATCCGCGGTCCGTAAAATCGAACCGAGGTTATGTGGGTCCTCGAGTTCATCTAACAGAATAAAAAGAGGTGTCTCTTCTTTTGAAGCTGCGAGTGCGAACATGTCCTCGATTGTTTTATACTCATAGGCCGCGACGGCTGCCACGACACCCTGATGATGTTCACTACCGGCCATCTTCTCAAGCTTTGTTTTCGGTACGAATGACACTTGGACGGATGCTTCATTCGCCATCGCGATGATTTGAGCGAGCGGGCCTTTTTGTTGCCCTTCCATAATAAATACTTTGTTCATGTCGCGACCGCTTCGAAGTGCTTCGAGTACAGGGTTTCGCCCGTAAAGGAAATCGATCCCTTCCTCCATCACGTCTACTTCCTTATAGTCCGGTCGTTCCGCCTTCTGATGGCGTGCACGCTCTGGTCGTTCCCCACGAGGACGGTCAAACGTTCGTTTTTCCGCCCCTCGTTTTCCGTCATGTCGTTTCGGTCGACTCGGCTTCGAGTCGTTCGAACGCTTGTTTGATGAGTTCTTCAAGACGATCCCTTCTTTCTGTTAAGTAGATATAGCCAATCAATGCCTCGAATGCTGTGGAATAACGATACGTATGGACGTCGACCCGCTTCGGAATCGAGCCTGATTTCGCATTTTTGCCACGTCTGACGACAGCTTGTTCTTCTTCCGTCAACACGTCCGTCTCTAGCCAATAGGTCACGACGCTCGCTTGCGCCCGCGCGTTCACATAACGGACGGCACCTCGATGCAAATCGTTCGGGCGCGTCAATCCTTGTTCGAGCAGTCTTTTCCGTACGGCCAATTCATACACCACGTCACCCATGTAGGCGAGCGCGAGGGCATTCATTTGTTTCGGTTGCATCATAACCGTTTCCACCGAACCCCTTGGGCCGTGTCTTCGAGTTGGATGTTTTGTTCTTTCAGTAAATCACGAATCTCGTCAGCGCGGGCAAAGTTACGTGCCGCGCGTGCTTCGTTTCGTTCTTGAATCAATTGATCAATCTCGGCATCGAGCAATTCTTTCTCTTCAGCTAGCGTCAACCCGAGCACACCTGTCAATTCGTCGAATAACGACAGAACTTGTTCGAGTGTCGCTTTTGCCACATGGTCCGCCTTGGCGTAAATGTTCGCTTCTCGTGCCAGGTCAAAGAGGACGGTCATGGCATTTGCCGTATTGATATCATCATCCATCGATTCGATGAACGACGTCTTGATTGCTTCAAGTTTCCGCTCCATCGACTCGCTCGGTTCACCAAGTCCAGCCGTTACCGATAAACGATATTCGATGTTTTGATACGCTTCTTTGATTCGACTCCAACCGTTCGCCGCTTGTTCAATTAGTTCACGGCTGTAGTTGATCGGATGACGATAATGGACGGACAACATGAAGAAACGAAGAACCATTGGGTCTACTTCTTTCAGTGCTTCGTGGACGAGCAGGAAGTTTCCGAGCGATTTGGACATCTTCTCATTTTCAATGTTGATGAATCCGTTATGCAACCAATAGTTGGCGAACTTCGCGTGGTTGCACGCCTCTGACTGGGCAATCTCATTCTCATGGTGTGGGAATTTTAAATCGTGACCTCCCGCATGGATATCGATCGTTGCCCCGAGATGCTTTTTCGCCATCGCCGAGCATTCGATATGCCAACCTGGTCGTCCTTTGCCCCACGGACTATCCCAAGAAGGTTCGTCCGGTTTAGCAGCTTTCCATAAGACGAAGTCGAGCGGGTCTTCTTTCTTTTCTCCTACATCGACACGCGAGCCTGCCCGTAAATCTTCGATCGATTGTTGACTTAACTTCCCGTACGTCTCAAACTTCTTCGTCCGGAAATAAACGTCGCCTTCTGATTCATAAGCGAACCCTTCCGTCTCTAACTGACGGATAAACTCGATAATCTCTTCCATCGTATCGGTAACGCGTGGGTGTACGTCTGCCGGTTGCACGTTCAATGCTCCCGTGTCGGCTAAATAAGCTTCAATATAACGATTCGTCAACGTCTCGGTGTCTTCCCCGAGCTCGTTCGCAGTACGAATGATTTTGTCGTCTACGTCCGTAAAGTTTAGGACGTACTTCACCTCATACCCACGATATGTCAAATAGCGACGAACCGTATCGAAGGCGATGGCCGGACGGGCATTCCCGACATGGATGTAATTGTAGACGGTCGGTCCACACACATACATAGATACTTTACCCGGAACAATCGGAACAAACGGTTCTTTTTTATTCGTGAGACTGTTGTACAGCTGAATCATGTGTCTTCTCCTCCATCCGCTTTTCAAGCGTCGCTAATTTTTGTTGTAGTTCATCCACTGCCGCTTCTAAGCGTTCTTGACACTCACGGTCCGGATCTGGGAATCGATGATCGAGGTCATGTTGCTTCACACGCTTCCCGTTTCGAATGACGACACGTCCTGGAATCCCGACGACGGTCGAATCAGACGGTACATCGTTCAAGACGACAGAGCTCGCTCCGATTTTGACGCAATCGCCAACCGTAATGTTTCCGAGCACTTTCGCCCCTGCCGAGATGAGCACATCACTCCCAATTGTAGGATGACGCTTCCCTTTTTCTTTCCCTGTTCCCCCAAGTGTGACGCCTTGATAAATCGTCACGTCGTTCCCGATAATCGCCGTCTCTCCGATGACGACACCGAAACCATGATCGATGAATACACGGTCGCCGAGAACTGCTCCAGGATGAATTTCAATCCCGGTCAACCAACGACTGAACTGGGCTAACAACTTGGCCACTAGCTTCACGTTACGTTTCCATAATCCATGCGCGATGCGATGTGCCCATATGGCATGTAGACCTGGATACGTCAGTGCCACCTCTACTTTTGAACGGGCGGCAGGATCTAGTTCCAAGACAGTCCGCAAGTCTTCGCGTATACTGCTCCAAAATCCCATAATTCATATCTCCTTTTCTTATACAAAAACAAAGACGCCCCTGTGCCAAGGCACAGAGACGCCGTAAGCGCGGTTCCACTCTGTTTGGGAAAAGTGTTCCCCTCTCAAGTCTCGTTAACGCCGAGTCACGGCCTCGACTACGTATCGCCGAGACGGCTCCGAGGTGCACTTCTTCGGGGGACACATCTAGAACTCCCAGCCTAGGTTCTAGTCTCTGCAAAGTGTCATACCGCTTACTTTCCTCATCGATGCCTTTATGCTAATAAAGTTGTCAGACGCTTCAAGACACGCTCTTTTCCGATTAACGAAATCGCGTTCGGAAGCTCTGGGCCATGTGTTTGTCCTGTCGTCGCGACACGGATTGGCATGAACAAGTTCTTTCCTTTTTGACCAGTCGCTTTTTGCGTCGCTTTTGTCGCCGCTTTAATCGCTTCTGGTGTGAAGTCGTCGATTCCTTCGAGTTGTTGTTTGAACTCTGCAAGGACAGCAGGCACCGTTTCCCCTGAAAGGACAGCGTTCGCTTCCTCGTCATACTCGATCTCATCTTTGAAGAACAAGTCTGTCAACGCGACAATCTCCGCCCCGTGCGTCATTTGTTCTTTATACAATGCGATCAAGTTTGTTGCCCAATCTGCCTCCTCGACAGATACCGCCTCGGGTAATCGTCCTGCTTCTTGTAAGAATGGTAAACTGAGTGCCACTACTTCGTCAAGCGTGGCCTTCTTCATGTATACACTGTTGATCCAAGAAAGTTTTTGTTGGTCAAACACAGCCGGACTCTTCGACAAGCGGTTCGCATCAAACATTTCAATGAACTCTTCTTTCGAGAAGATTTCTTCTTCTCCGACCGGTGACCAGCCAAGAAGAGAAATGAAGTTGAAGAGTGCTGCTGGTAAGTAGCCGAGATCCGCATATTGCTCAATGAACTGGATGATCGATTCATCACGTTTTGACAATTTCTTATGTTGATCGTTATAGATGAGCGTCATGTGACCGAATTCAGGATATTCCCATCCAAGCGCGTCATATACCATCATCTGTTTTGGTGTGTTTGCGATGTGGTCGTCTCCACGCAAGACGTGGCTGATCTTCATCAAGTGGTCGTCGACAACAACAGCGAAGTTGTAAGTCGGAATCCCATCTTGTTTCACGATGACCCAATCACCAAAGTCTTTCGACTCGAATGAGACATCACCTTTGACGACATCCGTCCACTTATACGTCACGCCTTCAGGAACGCGAATTCGAATTGACGGCTTGCGGCCCTCTGCTTCAAACGCTTCACGTTCTTCGACAGTCAGGTTGCGGTGCGCACCAGAATAACGCGGTGCTTCGCCGCGCGCGATTTGTGCTTCACGCTCTGCTTCGAGCTCCTCTGATGTCATATAGCATTTATAAGCAAGACCTTTGCTCATCAATTCGTTGACGTATTTCTCATAAAGTGAAAGACGTTCCATTTGATAATATGGGCCGTAGTCTCCATCACGACCTGGACCTTCATCCCAATCGATTCCGAGCCACTCCAAATACTTCATTTGACTCTCGACACCATTTAATACATTTCGTTTTTGGTCAGTATCTTCAATTCGAAGAATCAATTTCCCGCCTGCATGACGAGCAAATAAGTAGTTAAACAACGCAGTCCGCGCATTTCCGATGTGGAGATGCCCCGTCGGACTAGGCGCATAGCGTACACGCACTTCACTCATAATAGTTCCACCTTTCTTCTCTTCTGCCCAAATAGTATACCATTTCTGTCAAGCCCGGTTGAGTAAGATGACCGCTTGCGCCGCGATTCCTTCTTCACGTCCTGTGAAGCCGAGCTTCTCCGTCGTCGTCGCTTTTACGTTCACCTGTTCGATGTCCGCTTCAAGGAGGTCAGCAATGACCGCTCGCATCTCATCAATATAAGGACGTAGCTTCGGACGTTGTGCCATGACGGTCGCGTCCACATTTCCGAGGACATACCCCTCATCTTTCACAAGTTGCCATACGTGGCGAAGTAACGCTTTCGAATCCGCATCTTTAAATTCCGGATCCGTATCAGGGAAATGCTTCCCGATATCACCTGCCGCAATCGCTCCAAGCGCTGCATCGGCAATCGTATGGAGTAACACATCCGCATCGGAATGACCAAGTAGCCCACGTTCATGTGGAATCTCAATTCCTCCTAAAATTAATGGACGTCCTTCCGCAAATGCGTGTACATCAAATCCTTGACCAATTCTCATTGTATGTCCTCCCTCGCTAAAATCGCATCACCAAACAGTAAATCCTCTGGCGTCGTCATCTTAATATTATGATAGTCCCCAAGAACGACTTGTACTGTCTCACCAAGCCATTCGAATAAGCTCGCATCGTCCGTTCCCATCATCTGTTTTTCGACCGCTCGTTCATGTGCCGCTAAAATCGCCTTGGCCTGAAAAGCTTGCGGCGTTTGCGCCAACCATAGATTTTCCCGAGGAACCGTTCGTTCGATTTGATGACGTTCGACTTGTTTAACTGTGTCTTTGACCGGTACCGCTAAAATAGCGCCACCTTGTAACGCCGCTTCTGCCACTTGATGCAGCTGTTCACGTTTTACAAACGGACGGGCACCGTCATGAATCATCACAATCGTATCTGGTGCAACCACCTTGAGCCCCGCATGGACACTCTGTTGTCGTTCTCCCCCACCTGCTACATATGTAATCGGTGTTTCGACTTGTGCCGTGATCGCTTCAAACCAGTCACGTTCCTCTGGACGAATCGCCAAAACAATCCGTTCACACCAAGGATCGGTATCGAACGCTTGTAACGTCCACGCGATAATCGGTTTGTCACGGAGCGACAACATGAGTTTGTTCGCATCCGCTCCCATTCGTTTTCCTCTTCCCGCAGCCGGGATCACAACTGTATAAGATACTATGTCAAACACCTCTCTTCGTGAAAAAAGAGAGCGCTCACGCGTCTCTTTTTGTTCGTTATTCAGGACGAGCAAAAATCATTCGGCCTGCAGATGTCTGCAGCACACTCGTCACGACGACAGGAAGCGTCTTCGAGATCAACTTACGTCCACCTTCCACGACGACCATCGTCCCGTCTTCGAGATAGGCAACACCTTGATTTTGTTCTTTCCCTTCTTTAATGACAGTGACGACCATCTCTTCGCCAGGGATGACGATTTGTTTGACGGCATTCGCTAAGTCATTGATGTTCAAGACTGGAACATTTCGCACTTCACAGACTTTGTTTAAGTTGTAGTCGTTCGTGACGACAATCCCATTTTTCAACTCTGCCAACTTGATTAATTTGATATCGACTTCTGGTACGTCTTCAAAGTCCCCATCATAAATTTCAACTTGGATTCGCTTGTTTTCTTGCAGTTCTTTTAAAATATCAAGTCCACGACGACCACGGTTTCGTTTCAACGTATCCGATGAATCCGCAATATATTGGAGTTCTCCGATGACGAACTGAGGAACGATCAATGTGCCTTCCACAAATCCGGTCGTGGCGATATCTGCGATACGACCGTCAATAATGACGCTCGTGTCTAAGATTTTATCATTCGAACGTTGTACCGGTTCAGCCGCCGGTTTCTCCCGCTCACTCTTTACAAATAGTTTGATCCATTCGTTACGCTTCCGATATCCGACCGCGAAACCGAAGTACCCAAACAGCGCCGTGACAAAGATTGGAACAATCTTACTCAGTAAGAAAATGTTCGTTACTTCAAGCGAGACACTAATCAAAAAGGCGATCAAGAGCCCGATAATGAGGCCAATCGAACCGAATAAAATATCCCCTACCGGTAAACGGACAAGCCGTTCTTCGACAAAACGAATAAATGCAACAACACCATCGGTTAAGAATAAACTAAGAATGAAGAAGATAAGTCCACCAATCAAACTTGCTACGTATGGAATCGTTAACCATTCCGGCACATTCATCCCGAGGTCTCCTAATAATAGCGACGCCTCGATAATCCCGAACCAACCCACGACGAGCCCAATCAAAATAAATCCGATTCGTACAGCAATCTTCACTCATTCCACCTCCTTCTATATGAAATAAAATTTCAAAAATAACACTTTTATTGTAACATGGTTTTTTCAATCACGTTCGTTACAAAGCGTTAAAAACTGCCATTGGCGACCCGTTAAAACGGGATCGCCAACTGCAGTGCTTCGTCCACCGTTCCGACGCCGACCACTTCAATCCCTGCTGGAGCGGTCCATCCACCCATGTTGTTTTTCGGAATGATGGCACGTGTGAATCCTAGTTTTGCGGCTTCGGCGACACGTTGTTCAATCCGCGATACGCGTCGCACTTCTCCGGTCAATCCGACTTCACCGATGCAGACATCCGTCGGACGGGTCGGACGGTCACGGAAACTCGAGGCAATCGAGACACAAATCGCGAGGTCAATCGCAGGCTCATCTAGTTTAACGCCACCCGCCGCTTTCAAGTATGCGTCTTGTGTCTGAAGCAACAAACCCGATCGTTTCTCAAGGACGGCCATCAGAAGCGCGACCCGGTTTTGGTCGATTCCCGTCGCCATACGTCTCGGGTTACCGAATGATGTTGGCGAGATGAGTGCTTGTAGTTCGACGAGCACTGTCCTTGTCCCTTCCATCGAAGCGACGACCGTCGAACCGGACACACCGGCGGTTCGTTCTTCTAAAAAGATTTCGGACGGGTTAAGGACTTCTTCTAGCCCACTCTCTTTCATCTCGAAGATCCCGATTTCGTTCGTTGAACCGAAACGGTTTTTCACCGCGCGTAAAATACGGAACGTATGATGACGCTCCCCTTCAAAGTAAAGGACCGCATCGACCATGTGCTCGAGTAAACGTGGACCCGCAATCGATCCTTGTTTCGTTACGTGACCGACGATGAACACAGCAATCCCTCGTGTTTTTGCAATTTTCATGAGCGCTGCTGTACATTCTCGTACTTGTGACACACTTCCTGGCGCCGATTGAATTTCATCCATATACACCGTCTGAATCGAGTCGATGATGACAAACCCGGGTTGTTCTTCATCAATGACGCGTTCGATCATCAACATGTCTGTCTCAGCGAGCACAAACAAGTCTTCGGTCGGTAAGCCGAGACGTTCCGCTCGCAGTTTCGTCTGCTTGAGTGATTCTTCACCTGAGATATAGAGCACCTTTTTACCACTATGGGCTAGATGTGCACTGACCTGTAAAAGAATCGTCGACTTCCCGATTCCCGGGTCCCCGCCGACTAAGACGAGTGAACCCGGAACGATCCCACCACCGAGCACACGGTCAAATTCACGACTATTCGTGTGCACGCGTGTCTCTTCTTGTGAGACGACGTTTGCGAGTCGTTCTGGCTTCAATTGTCGAGATGAACTATGCACAAACGCTGCGCCACGTTTGGCTTTCTTCTCTTCGACAAACTCCTCAACGAGCGTATTCCATTCATTACAACCTGGACAACGTCCCATCCATTTGGCTGATTCATATCCACACGATTGGCAGACGTATTTCGTTTTAATTTTGGCCATAAGCTTCCTTCCTGTCTAAAAAAAGCTCCCTCATAAACAACGAGGGAGCTGAATGATTTACTGAACCACACCTTCGTTACGAACGACAAACTCTCCATCTTGTACGTCGAGCGCAACTTTACTGCCTCTAGCGATTGTGCCGCCGAGCATTGCTTCTGAGAGGCGATCTTCCACTTCTCGTTGAAGGGCACGACGGAGAGGGCGAGCCCCGTATTCCGGATCGTAGCCGACTTCGGCAATCTTGTCGAGCGCCGCATCCGTCAAGCTGAAATCAACTCCTTGTTCGGCAAGACGTTTCTTGAGTGTCTCTGCCATAAGTTTGATGATTTCTTGAATGTGCTCTTTTTGAAGTGAATGGAAGACCGTGATTTCGTCAATCCGGTTCAAGAACTCAGGTCGGAACGCCTTTTTCAGTTCCTCGAGTACTTTATCCTTCATTTCCGTATACTCACGTTTCACATCATCTTCGACTGTGAATCCAACATATTTATTACGTTGAAGCGCTGCGGCCCCGACGTTTGACGTCATGATGATGACCGTGTTTCGGAAGTCGACCGTGCGACCTTTCGAATCCGTCAAGCGACCGTCGTCAAGCACTTGAAGTAAGATGTTGAACACTTCAGGGTGCGCTTTTTCAATTTCATCGAGAAGGATGACCGAGTATGGTTTCCGGCGTACCTTTTCTGTCAATTGACCGCCTTCTTCGTAACCGACATAACCAGGAGGCGAACCAACGAGACGGCTCGTCGCATGTTTTTCCATGTACTCTGACATGTCGATTCGAATAATCGCATCCTCATCCCCAAACATCGCTTCGGCAACTGCGCGAGCGAGTTCGGTTTTCCCGACTCCGGTAGGTCCAAGGAAGATGAATGAACCGATTGGACGTTTTGGATCTTTCAAGCCAGCACGAGCCCGACGAATGGCGCGGGAAATTGATTTCACCGCATCGTCTTGACCGATGACACGGTTGTGAAGAATTGATTCGAGTTTGAGGAGACGGTCTGTCTCTTCTTCGGCAATCTTCGTGACCGGCACACCTGTCCAGTTTGCGACAACTTGAGCGATATCTTCTTTCGTCACTTCAAGTTTTTCGTTTCCTTGCTTGTTCTGCCATTCTGCTTTCAACTCTTCTAACTCATCGCGTAACTTTTGTTCTGTATCACGGAGAGAAGCTGCTTTTTCAAACTCTTGGCTTTGAACAGCAGAGTCTTTTTCTTTACGAATCGATTCAAGGCGTGACTCCAACTCTTTCAAGTTCGGTGGTGCCGTGAACGAACGAAGTCGTACTTTTGATGCCGCCTCATCGACGAGGTCAATCGCTTTGTCCGGTAAGAAACGATCCGAGATGTAACGGTCAGACAGAACGACCGCCTCGTGAATCGCTGTGTCCGTAATCGTTACGCGGTGATGCGCTTCATAACGATCGCGCAACCCGAGTAGGATTTGTTCAGCTTCTTCTGTTGTCGGTTCATTTACTTGAATTGGTTGGAAGCGTCGTTCAAGCGCTGCATCCTTTTCGATGTACTTCCGGTATTCATCAAGTGTAGTCGCCCCGATACATTGAAGTTCACCACGAGCCAATGACGGCTTGAGGATGTTCGACGCATCAATCGCACCTTCTGCACCACCCGCACCAATCAATGTGTGCAACTCGTCAATGAAGAGAATGACGTTTCCTGCCTGACGAATTTCATCCATTACTTTTTTCAATCGATCTTCGAACTCACCACGATATTTCGTACCTGCTACGAGTGTACCCATGTCGAGTACCATCACTCGTTTATTGCGAAGTGTTTCAGGTACTTCGTTGTTAATGATTTGTTGAGCGAGACCTTCGACTACTGCCGTTTTCCCGACACCTGGTTCTCCAATAAGAACCGGGTTGTTTTTCGTACGACGAGATAAGACTTCAATGACACGTTGAATCTCACCTGCGCGGCCGATGACCGGGTCTAAACGTGACTCACGTGCTTGTTGCGTCAAGTCGCGTGCCAATCCATCAAGTGTTGGGGTTGCAGCGCTCGCGCCTGGTTGCGAAGCATTTGAAGAAGACTCCGTGTTACCGAGAAGCTGTAATACTTGTTGACGCGCTTTCGTCAAACTGATTCCAAGGTTATTGAGGACACGTGCTGCGACACCTTCGCCTTCACGAATCAATCCAAGAAGGATGTGCTCCGTTCCAACATATGAATGTCCTAGTTTTCGTGCCTCATCCATCGAGAGTTCAATGACCTTTTTCGCACGTGGTGTGTAGTGAATCGTCGATCCATTCTCAGAACCGCGTCCAATCAATGATTCTACTTCTTGTTGAATTTTTTCAGAAGTCAATCCGAGAGCGAAGAGCGCTTTTGCCGCAATCCCTTCTCCTTCACGAACCAATCCTAATAAAATATGTTCTGTACCAATATTATGATGGCCAAGACGTACTGCTTCCTCTTGTGCTAAAGCTAATACGCGCTGTGCTCGTTCTGTAAATCGTCCAAACATCATTGACAAAACCTCCTTGTAGTTGGATCAAACTAAGCCTTGATCTAACGTTCGACGAACGAGGGTCGCTCGTTCTCGATCCCGTTCTTGCGTAGATAATGTTTTCCCGAAATGTTTTTGTAGAAAACCTGATTGTAGCCGAACAATGAGTTCATGGAACTTTGGTGGACTCCAATCAGACAAAATCCCTAGGTCACTCGCTAAATGTAAATCAGATAATCGTTCGATGGCTTCAGTAGAAGATAGTAATTTAGCATATCGCAAAATACCATATGATCGATAAAATCGATCTTCCAACTCTTCCTGTCGATTCGCAACGAGTTCTTCGCGCGCATGACGCTCTGCTTGAATCACTTGTTCTGTCACTTCCATAAAGTCAGCCAGTAACTGTGACTCGTGACTCCCTAATGTCCGTTGATTCGACAGTTGGAACAAGCGACCCGCCGCATCACTACCTTCACCATAACGACCTCGAATCGTATAGCCAAGTTTTCGAAGTTCTCGCAAGATTGGACTGATTCGTCCCGTTAAGGTGAGTCCCGGCAAGTGTAACATGACCGAGGCACGAAGTCCTGTTCCGATATTGCTTGGACATGTCGTCAAATAACCTAACTGTTCATCAAACGCATACGATAGAGATTCTGCACATAATGCGTCAACTTGTTTCGCTAATTCAAACGCCTCTTTCACTTGATATCCTGGAAGTAGCGTTTGAATGCGTAAATGGTCTTCCTCATTAATCAATACACTAATTGTTTCATCTTCACTTAAGAAGACCGCACTCTCTTCATTGGTTGCAACGGCTGGGCTAATGAGGTGTTTCTCCATCAACGCCTGTCGTGTCACTTCATCATAATCACGCATATGAAGATATTCGAATCCTTTCAACCCACGTAGACGCCCTTCTAGACGATCACAAAGCTGACGTTCTCCTTCTTTAGAAAGTACGGGAGAGAATACCGTGTCTTTGACATTACGTGCCAGTCGAATTCTTGTAGAAACAACCAAATCATCGAGCTTGGCACGTTCTTTCATTTTTGGACCAAGTGGATGTGTTAGGAAAGTTTCCATCAGACATCTCCCTGCCCTTCTAATTGCTTCATTTCTTTTTGAATGCGTGCTGCCCGTTCATAATCTTCTTGTTCGACAGCGCGGTTCAACTCCCCTGCCAACTTTTCGAGCCGTTCTTCAATCCGTTCATGTGGCGTGCGTAACTGGTCAGGGATTGAACCGATATGATGATCGTGTCCTTGTTGATATTGACGAGTGATTTTAATCAATTCATCCCGAAATACGGTATAACATGTAGCGCATCCTGCTTTTCGTACGCGCAATAGGTCTTGGCGTGTCATCTGACAAGTCGGGCATCGCTTCACGACTGGTACATATCCTGTCATCAGTTCTACCGTACATTGTCGACATAATCGTTTTTTTACGGGTACATCTTGTTCCATCACAACGACTTCATTGACAGCAGGTCGTTGTTTACAACGTTCGCATAACATACGACTTATCCCCCATTACGATAACGAAGTACTTTCATCAGTGCCAGCAATTGTTGACGTCGAATAAAAGAGCGATCATCAACTCGTAAGTTTAATGCTTCATCTGATAAGAGATGGTAAATCAATTGCGCTTCTTGTTCGTGCATCATTTGTTCTTCCACTAATCGCACGAGCACATTTTCAACGAGTTGTTCATTCAAACGTGGATGCTCATGAATGATATCCATCAAACTAGAGAGCACATCTTGTTTTTCATGTAAGATGACGCGTCGGATCCGAATATATCCACCGCCACCTCGTTTACTTTCTACTAAATATCCTTTTTCGACGGTAAAACGTGTGTTGATGACATAATTGATTTGGGATGGGACACATTCGAATCGTTGCGCGATATCTTGGCGTTTAATCTCGATTGCATTTGCCTGACTTTCCTTCAATACTTGCTTCAAATACTGTTCGATAACATCCGAAATATTTCTCATCTCCACCACCCTCTGACCATCTTTGACTTTTGACTATATTTTATCATTGATTTAAAAAAAGGCAAACGAAAAGCGATGCTCTCATAGAGAGCACCGCCAATCAATTAAAAAAACGACCGAGCGTATGCTCGGTCGTCCTCTCTGTTGTTGCCTGGCAACGTCCTATCCTCACAGGGGGAGATCCCCCAACTACTTTCGGCGCTGAGACGCTTAACTTCCGTGTTC
>NZ_JAIVAC010000007.1 GCF_020171655.1 Exiguobacterium aestuarii
GTGGCGATAGCGAGACGGCCACACCCGTTCCCATGCCGAACACGGAAGTTAAGCGTCTCAGCGCCGAAAGTAGTTGGGGGATCTCCCCCTGTGAGGATAGGACGTTGCCAGGCAACAACGCAGTAGACGATCAAGCATATGCTTGATCGTCTTTTTTTCATAGTCAATAGTTAAGGAGGAATAACAGATGGCTCCTTCTCGGAAAAATCCTTTTACATTTCTAGAGACTCTAGAACAGCATGTGAGTGAACATCGCGTATCTTTTCACGTCCCGGGGCATCATAATGGTACCGTGACTGATCATACGTTACCGAGTGCATTTGCCAAGGTGATGCCATATGACCTGACGGAACTGGCACATTTAGATGATTTGCATGACGCTTCTGGGATTATCGATCAAGCTGAAAAAGCATTGGGTAAACTGTATGAAAGTAAAAGTAAGTGGCTCGTCAATGGTTCAACTGTTGGAAATTGGAGCATGCTTGCGGCAACTGTAAAACGTGGTGAGCGAGTATACGTTCAACGAAACTCACATAAGTCGGTTTGGAACGCAATTGAATGGCTAGGGTTAGAACCAATCCTATTAACACCTACAATTGAACGTGGGACAGGAATTCCAACCGTGGTGACATTAGAAACGATTGAACAGGCTGTTCAAGAATTCCCGGGAGGACGAGCCGTCATGTTAACGTCTCCTACGTACTATGGAGACATGGCTGATATTCGTGCGATTTCAAATTATTTGTTTTCACTTGAGATTCCATTACTCGTCGATGAAGCACATGGTGCCCATTTAATTCATCCTAAATTGCTTCAGCGTTCTGCGATTTTTGAGGGAGCGAGTGCAGTTGTACAGTCTGCACATAAAACGCTACCTGCATTGACGATGGGAGCTTGGATTCATTATAAAGAAGACATCGATGAAATTCGGTTAAAGCATGCATTATCTTCATTTCAGACATCAAGTCCTTCTTATCTTATTATGGCTTCATTAGACTACGCACGGTCCTATTTAGAAAGTCTAACGGACGAAGCATGGTCTTCTATTCAAAAGAGTCATGCTCATTTTGTGCTTGAGCTGAAGCGTGCAGGTTTTACTGTCAAAGTGGGGGACGATTTTACGAAAGTAACGGTCATGACGTATCCGAAAAATGGATTAGTCTTTAGTGAACATCTTGCATCAATCGGAATCGATATTGAATTAGCTGCAGTGGATCATGTGTTATTCTGTTTGCCATTAAGGGAAATAACAAAGCAGGAAATTGAGCATTGGATTAAATTGATTAAAAAGGCAGCTACACATGTCCCGATCATTGATGAGGATGAAACGATTTTTCCTTTCCCTCAAACACAACGTGTATCTGAACTCTATACGTTAATAGGGAATGAGCAAGTGCAACGTTTATCCTTCAAACAAGCAATCGGATTTGTTTCAGCAGAAACGGTGATTCCATATCCACCAGGGATTCCATGGATTCTAAAAGGAGAGCGGATTACCGAGGAAAAAATACGTGTGCTCCTAGAGTGGATTTCCTTAGGGAGGAAGCTTCAAGCAAGTAAGCATGTTATGATAGAGCAAATTGACGTTATTGTAGAGGAGTTTTAAAAAGTGAGCGGAATGTTTATAACGGTTGAAGGACCAGATGGATCAGGTAAGTCTACACAACTTCAACTATTAGTCGAGAGTCTAAAACAAAAAGGATATGACATCGTTGTAACCCGTGAACCTGGAGGAACAACTGTGGGCAATCAAATCCGCGAAGTCTTATTATCCCCGGATCATCATGAGATGACACCACGAGTGGAAATGATGCTTTATGCTGCTTCACGAGCACAAAATGTGGAACAAGTGATTCGTCCGGCATTGGAGCGAGGGGCAATCGTTCTGTGTGATCGATTCATCGATGCATCTATTGCTTATCAAGGATACGGTTTACAATATGACCTTGATCAAATCCAATCGCTGAATGAATGGGCAACGAACGGTTTGACACCGGATTTGACTTTCTTGTTTGATTTAAGCCCTGAAAGAGCGAATGCACGAATGAAAGATCGAGGGCAACTCGATCGGATTGAAAGTCGTGATCAAGCGTTCCATGAGCGTGTTTACGAAGGATTTCAAACGTTACTTAAACAGTACCCAGAGCGAATCATCCGAGTTGATGCCGATCAATCGATTGAATGTATTCAAGATGAGGTACTCGATTATACAATAGAACGATTACAACAAGGAGGCGTACAACAATGATGAAAATGGTAATTGCAATTGTACATGATAAGGATAGCGCACGTTTGTCTGACGCATTGGTCGAACAAGATTTTCGTGCAACGAAATTAGCTACAACAGGCGGATTTTTAAAAGAAGGGAATACAACGTTTATGATGGGTATTCCACAGGAACGTCTCGATGATTTAATGGATGTGATTCAATCGAACTGTTCGAGTCGCGATCAAATGATTACACCAATCTCTCCAATGGGAGGACATGCTGACTCGTATATTCCTTATCCGGTCGAAGTACAAGTTGGAGGTGCGACTGTATTCGTCTTGCCGATTGAAGGATTCCATCAGTTTTAATGGGAGTTGGGCATATGCGTTTTCAGGAATTAAATGAGTCGCAAACAGTTGTTGCTCGAATCATTCAAAATTCAATCATTTCGAATAAAGTTGGGCATGCGTACATCTTTTCGGGCGATTATGAACCATACTTAATTGAAACAGCCACATTGTTTGCGAAAGCCTTGTTTTGTGAATCCCCACAAGGAGCAGAACCGTGTGGAGTGTGTCGAAATTGTCGACGCATGGATTCAAAAAACATTGTTGACTATATCGAAGTGGAGCCGGACGGAGCTAGCATTAAAAAAGAACAGATTCAACAACTACTCAGCGACCTATCATTACGAGGTGCTGAAGGAGATCGCCAAGTGTATGTCATCCATCAAGCTCATAAGATGACGACTCAAGCGGCAAATAGTTTATTGAAGTTCTTTGAGGAACCAGGTGTGGGAAAACTTGCTATTTTGGTGACGACACAACCACAGTTACTTCTTCCAACGATTCGTTCGCGAGCTCAACAACTTGCTTTTCGCCCGATTGACCGCGCGAAGTTAGCACAAACGATGTCAGAAGAATTGTCGTGTACGTACGATTTGGCTTACCTTGCTTTAACCGTTTATCCAAAATGGGATGATGCGAAAGAAGCAGTTGAGCAGGAGTGGTTTGTACAGGCGTATGGGCTAGTGGTACAATTAATTGAAGTATTGACGAAACGACCTCAAGAGTTGCTCTTGTTCGCCCAGGAAAAATGGTTAGGACATTTTAAAGGACGAAATGAGTTACGAGTTGGCCTCGAATTATTCGAACATTGGTTAGAGGAGGCACTTCATCTCAAAGTTCGAGATACGTATACTCCAAAGCTATTTAAGAACGAGGCGGCTTTATATAACGCATTTATTCAGAATCGATCTGTCTCTAAACTCACACATGCAATTGAAAGTGTGCATGCGGCAATTCGACGTCTCGAGGCAAACGTCAATCCTCAATTAACTTTCGAACGACTTTCGTTCGATTTGCAGAAAGGATAGAAGCGCGTGCTTGAAGTAGTTGGAGTCCGCTTTAAAGAAGCGGGAAAAATCTATTACTTTTCACCAGGCGATGCAACGCTTAAACGTGGGGAACATGTCATCGTTGAAACGGTACGTGGCATTGAGTATGGCGAAGTCGTCCAAGTCGATAAAAAGCTCGGCGAAGATGAAGTCGTCATGCCGTTGAAGACAATCCTTCGCGTCGCGGACCAAAAGGATGCGGATATCGTACGCGATAATCGACTGGCAGCCGTTGATGCTCACGCCGTCTGTGAAGAAAAAATTCGAGAACATCAATTAGACATGAAGTTAGTCGATGTTGAGTATACATTTGATCGCAATAAAGTGATCTTTTATTTTACTGCCGAGGGTCGCGTCGACTTTCGAGAATTGGTAAAGGACTTGGCTAGCGTGTTTCGGACACGGATCGAACTCCGACAAATCGGTGTTCGTGACGAAGCGAAGCTACTAAGTGGGATTGGACCATGTGGTCGAGTTCTTTGTTGTTCGTCATTTCTTGGGGAGTTTGAACCAGTTTCCATCAAAATGGCCAAAGACCAGAATCTTTCGTTAAATCCGAATAAAATTTCTGGAGTGTGTGGTCGTTTGATGTGCTGTTTAAAATATGAGAATGACACATACGAAGAATTAAAACGCGATTTACCAGACGTCGGCAAGCGAATCAAAATTCCAGAAGGTGATGGTCGTGTAATCGGTCTCAACATTTTGGACCAACTTATTCAAGTTGAACTTCACGATCGGACGCGTGTCGTCACATATACGATTGATGAACTTGTTGAAGTGGGTGCGATTAAACGAAAACCGTCAAAACAGTGATGGGGTGCTGAGCAGTGGAAAGAATGGACAAAAAAGAAGTGATGATGCGTGTAGATGCGATCGAGCAACAGATGCAACTCTTAACGGAGCACTTAGGCGTATTAAAAGAACAGCTCGCCTATTTGCTTGAAGAGAATCAGCATATGTATCTAGAGAATCATCACTTGCGCGAAAAAGTCGAACAATTGGCAGAAGTTGATACGACAAATGGTGATTCACAAATCGCATTGTCTGGAAAAGGGCAGAACAATTTGGCTGCGCTGTATCAAGAAGGATTCCATATTTGTAACCTCCATTACGGACAGGTACGAAAAGATGGGGATTGTCTCTTCTGTTTGTCGATGCTCAATAAACATTAATACGGGGCGATAGATAGGGATTCCCTATCCGTCGCCTTTCTTTTATAGAAGGAGGAAACAATGGTAACGGTAAAGGATGGAGAGCGCCTTGATGATCTGCTTGGACGCCCTGGCAAGATTATTCAAAGTGACGATGTGTTCTCGTTTTCATTAGATGCGGTACTACTGGCGGAGTTTGTATGGGTACCGATTCAAAAAGGGCAATTGGTCGATTTGTGCGCCGGTACGGGAGCAATCCCACTTTTCTTGTCGTATCGTACAAAAGGAACGATTACAGGTGTAGAGATTCAATCGAAACTCGTCGATATGGCGAATCGAAGCATGGCGGTCAATCGCCTCGAGAATCGAATTCAAGTTCTAGAAGGTGACGTCAAAACGGCAGCGGCACAACTTGGGCACGCTCGTTATGATGTGGTCACGTGTAATCCCCCATATTTTCTAGCAAATGAAACGTCATTACGGAATCAAAACGAACATCATACCATTGCACGCCATGAGGTGTTGTGCACGCTAGAAGATTGTATTAAAACGGCTAGTCAACTCGTCAAACCAGGAGGGAAAGTGGCGTTCGTGCATCGGCCAGAACGTTTACTCGATATCCTGACATTGATGCGTACCTACCGAATTGAACCGAAGCGAATGCAGCTCGTATATCCGAAAGCTGGACGCGAAGCGAATACGTTATTAATCGAGGGATCGAAAGATGGAAAAGCAGGTCTTAAAATTTTACCACCATTTGTTGTATATGAAGAAGACGATACGTATACGGAAGCGATGCGAGCCATTCTTGATGCCTAAACATTATACGTATATCGTGGAATGTCAGGACGGGACATATTATACAGGCTATACAACGAATGTGGAAAAGAGAATCATTGCACATAATGCCGGGAAAGGGGCGAAGTATACGAAAGCTCGCCTTCCCGTACGACTTCGGTATGTGCAATCGTTCGATACGAAACGGGAGGCCATGCAATACGAATGGTCCATTAAACAATTGACCCGCGCGCAAAAAGAGAAGTTGATGGAGGGGACGACTAATGAATTCACAGAAGAGTTATCAAACTGAACAACCAACATTGTATGTCGTACCAACGCCAATCGGCAATTTGGAAGATATGACATATCGAGCGGTGCGAACGCTTCAAGAAGTGGATTTAATCGCAGCGGAAGACACTCGCCAAACGATGAAGCTTTGTCGCCACTTTGAAATTCCGACAAAACTGATTAGCTATCATGAACACAACAAAGAAGTAAGTGGACCGAGACTGATTGAAGATCTTTTGGCTGGAAAGTCGGTTGCGGTTGTTTCTGATGCTGGAATGCCTGGTATTTCAGATCCGGGGAGTGATCTCGTACGGTTAGCCATCGAGGCAAACATTCCGGTGGTCGTCTTACCAGGTGCCAATGCAGCGCTAACGGCATTGGTTGCTTCAGGTCTTCCGACAGAACGTTTCCTCTATTACGGTTTTTTGCCACGTAAAAAGAAAGATCGCATCGATGTCCTCGAATCGATTCAATATGAGCTGGGCACGATTGTTTTTTATGAAGCCCCTCATCGATTAAAGGAAATGTTAACAGCGATTCGACAAGTGTTTGGTAACCGTCAGCTCGTATTAGGTAGAGAGTTAACCAAAACGTTCGAAGAGTTTTTGAGAGGGTCAGTCGATGAAGCGTTACAGTGGTGCGAAGGTGAAGTACGCGGAGAGTTCGTCGTTCTTGTGAGCGGTGCGACAGAAGCGGCACCTACGACAATGTGGTGGGAAGCGCTCTCTGTCTATGAACATGTTGTTCATTATATAGAAGAGGGACTGAAGCCGAACGCGGCCATTAAGCAGACCGCAAAAGACCGTGGTGAATCACGAAACGATGTATATGATGCGTATCATCAACTGCACAAAAAAGAGTAAGCAAGGAAATCCTTGCTTACTCTTCGCTGTAGTAGTTTTCGAGCATGTTCTTCAATTCAACGAGAACACGTTGTGCACCTTCTGGTGACAAGATGAGTTTGCCATCTGCCAATTTGAAGTTATCGTCTGATACTTCACCTGTAACTTGGCAAGTCATGTTTGGCTTATATTTTTTCAAAACGATTTGATCGTTGTCGACGTAAATCTCGAGAGCATCTTTCTCTGCGATCCCAAGTGTACGGCGCAATTCGATTGGAATAACGACACGACCAAGCTCATCAACCTTACGAACAATACCTGTAGATTTCATTTGTGTTTCCTCCTCCAATGGTGTCGAAATCTCGTGGTGACATGAATCGTCAAAATTCGACAATGTGACTACAGCAAAAAGCATACTAAACTTTCCAATTGCAGTCAACTGCTTACTATCTGGAAAAGCAATTTTTCGAAATTTGTCGAATCAAGAGCGATATATACCTAAATTTCCCCGATAGTTTGAACTTGAAACAAAGAAAGGGTATTTTTGGAACATTTATGACGAACTAAACGCAAAATAATTCCAAACAATTAGGTTTGGAAATTCTTTTGTCGAACCGTGTATAATGAGAATTGCATATGTCGAAAGGATGGAGAATAAATCATGGCGAAGCCGACTTTTTATATTACAACCCCAATTTATTATCCGAGTGCAAAATTGCATATCGGACACGCATATACCACGGTAGCAGGTGATGCGGTTGCTCGCTACAAACGTTTAAAAGGATTTGACGTCCGCTATTTGACGGGAACGGATGAGCATGGTCAAAAGATTCAAGAAAAGGCGAAAGAAGCAGGTGTGACGCCACAAGCCTTCGTCGATGAAGTTGTAGAAGAAATCAAAGTCTTATGGGACCGTCTTGAGATCTCATACGATGATTACATCCGTACGACAGAAGACCGTCACAAGAAGGTTGTCGAACACGTCTTTGAAACGTTACTTAAAAATGGAGACATTTATCTTGGTGAATACGAAGGATGGTATTCTGTACCAGATGAGACGTACTATACAGAGTCCCAGCTTGTCGATGGAAAAAGTCCTGACAGCGGACATCCGGTCGAGCTTGTGCGCGAAGAGTGCTATTTCTTCCGTCTCAGCAAATATGCGGATCGCTTGATTGAATATTTCGAGTCACATCCTGATTTCATCTTGCCAGAATCTCGTAAGACAGAGATGATCAATAACTTCTTGAAGCCAGGTCTGCAAGATTTAGCTGTATCACGTACAACATTTGATTGGGGCGTACAAGTCCCATCGAACCCAAAACACGTCGTTTACGTATGGGTCGACGCGCTCACGAACTATATCTCGTCACTCGGGTACGGGACAGACAACGACGAGCTCTTCAATCGCTATTGGCCGGCAGATGTCCATTTAGTCGGAAAGGAAATCGTTCGTTTCCATACGATTATTTGGCCAGCTCTCTTAATGGCGCTTGACCTTCCATTACCAAAACAAGTGTTTGCGCATGGTTGGTTGCTCATGAAAGACGGGAAGATGTCGAAATCAAAAGGAAACGTGGTAGATCCGATTCCGTTGATTGACCGCTACGGATTGGATTCTGTTCGTTACTATCTTCTTCGTGAAGTACCATTCGGAGCAGACGGTACATTCACACCGGAAGCGTTCGTCGATCGCTTGAACTTTGATTTAGCGAACGATCTCGGGAACTTATTGAATCGTACCATCGCGATGATTAAAAAGTATTTCGATGGGAATATTCCGGCGTACAACGGAAATGTCACAGCGTTTGATGACGCGTTATTGAGCATGGTGAAAGAAACGACTCGTAAAACAGAAGAAGCCATGGAACACATGGAGTTTTCGGTCGCCCTCACAAACATCTGGCAGCTCGTCAGCCGTGCGAATAAATATATTGATGAGACGCAGCCGTGGGTACTCGTGAAAGATGAATCGAAGCGCGAAGAACTCGCTTCTGTCATGACACACCTCGCGGGCGTACTTCGTCACGTTGCCATCATGATTCAACCGTTCATGACACGTGCACCGAAAGAAATGTTCCGTCAGCTCGGACTCGAAGGGGAAGACATGTCTTGGGAAGCGTTAGAGACGTTTGCCGACTTCAATAACGCTGTCGTGACAGACGGGACACCAATCTTCCCACGTCGTGACGTGAAGGAAGAAGTGGATGCGATCCAAGAAATGATGCGTCAAGCATCGAAAGCGCGGATTGAGGAAACGGAGATAGCGACAGAAGAAGTCGATGAAGACGTTCGTCCTGAAATCACAATTGATGTCTTTGATCAGGTCGAATTCCGTGTCGGTCAAATCGTGGAAGCTGATAAGATCAAAAAAGCGAAAAAACTGTTGAAACTTCAAGTCGATCTCGGGAAAGAGACGCGTCAAATCGTGTCAGGTATTGCTGAATGGTATGCCCCTGAAGATTTAGTTGGCAAGAAAGTGATTGTTGTCGCAAACTTGAAACCAGTCAAGCTCCGTGGAGAATTATCACAAGGGATGATTTTAGCTGCGGACCGTGACGGCAAGTTAGAACTTGCGACAGTCTCTGATCAAATGCCGAACGGTGCCATCGTCAAATAATGAAATGGGGGAGACCACGGTCTCCCTCTCTTTTTCTAAGGAGGAACCAAGATGTTGATTGATACACACACGCACATTAATGCGGAGCAGTTCAATGAAGATGTGGAGGAGACGATTGAGCGGGCAAGAGAAGCCGGCGTTTCTCCGCTACTCGTCGTCGGATTTGATACGCCGACCATCGACCGAGCCATCGAGCTAGCCGAAACATATGAAGACATCTATGCCATCGTCGGATGGCACCCGGTCGATGCGATCGACTGTACGGATGCGGATTTAGAACGGATCGAGACACTCATGAGTCACCCAAAAGTGATGGCACTCGGTGAAATCGGTCTCGACTATCATTGGGATAAGTCACCGAAAGATGTACAACAGCGCCTATTCCGTCAACAGATTGCCATCGCGAAACGGACAAATATGCCAATCGTCATCCATAACCGCGAAGCAACGGCAGACGTGCTCGATATTTTGGAAGAAGAACATGCAGAGGAAGTCGGTGGGGTCTTCCATAGTTACAGCATGTCAGTAGAACTTCTCCCTCGTTGCCTAGACTTGAACTTCTATATTTCTTTAGGAGGACCGGTCACGTTTAAAAATGCGAAAGTTCCAAAGTTAGTCGCACAAGAAGTACCGTTAGATCGTCTTCTTGTCGAAACGGACTGCCCATACTTGACGCCAACTCCGTTCCGCGGAAAACGAAACGAACCGGCCTATGTGAAGTACGTTGCGGAAGAAATCGCGTCACTTCGAGACATCTCGTATGAGGAGTTGGCAGAAGCGACGACGGTCAACGCGAAGAAACTGTTCCGCCTCCCATGATCAAGCGTGTATTCGCCAGTATAGGCGTGATTGTGACTGCGTCTGTCGCATACGTCATGTTGCAACCTGAACCAATCAAGGTCATCGATGACGGCGTGGTAATTGAGCATGAGACACGGGCCGATTCCGTCCTCGAGGTACTCGAGGAATTGAATATCACGTTAGACGAAACGGATTATGTTACTCCGGCATTGAGCGAGGACGTTCCGGAAGATCGTCTCATTCGAATCGAACGTTCACATGAGGTCTCGCTTCAAATCGGATACGGACAAACAGAAGTCATTCAAACGAGAGAGCGGACCGTAGAGGATGTTTTACTGCGGTACGGGGTGACTGTACGAGACGGAGATACGGTTTATCCGTCTGTACGTACTGCTGTGACGAATGGGATGACAATTCGCTACCAGCCTGTTGTTGGAGTCAATTTAATCGTCGGGCAAGATGCGTCAACCATCTATACGATGGCAACGGATGTAGCACAGTTACTGAGGGAAGCGAATGTTGACGTGACAGAACGTGACACGGTGCTACCAGACGCATCGACACCGATACGGGAAGGAATGACGATTACGGTCAATACGAATCGTGATGTCGTTCAATACGAGAGTCAATTGATTCCGTACGATATGGTCGAGGAAGAAGACGACACGCTTGAAGAAGGTGTGAAGCAAACCGTGCAGGTCGGAGTTCCTGGACTCGAACGGACAAGGTATGCACTTACTGTGGAAAATGGTACAATTACAAATCGTACGAAAACGGATGTCGAGACGTTACGTAAAGCAATGCCACAGATCATCAAAGTCGGGACGAAAAAGGTCACAGAGCCCGTTACAGAGCCTACGACAGCGGACGAGTCGAGCCCATTCATCCCGGAAGCTGAAGTCGAGATAGCAGAGCCACCGAAAACGGACGATGTGTTAGATTTCTCATCCGCGAAGCAGTTACTCGTAGAAGCAACAGCTTATACGAACAATCCAGAAGACACGGTGACGTATGACGGACGAGTACTGACAAGAAGCGGTTATGATGTGACGGATACGATTCTCTTTGAGGGCATGCGCATCATCGCCGTCGACCCGGCCATCATTCCTCTCGGTACCCGCGTGTATGTGGAAGGGATTGGCATGGCGATTGCGCTAGATACGGGAAGTGCGATCAAAGGTCAAAAAATCGACATCATGATGGATGAGTTGGAGGAGGCTGTGACGTTTGGTCGCAAGCCGCTTACCATCTGGGTCATTCCAAAGCAGGAAGAAGAGAAAGAAGGAACAGACAATGCGTGAGAAAATACAAGAAATCATCGTCGTAGAAGGGCGTGACGATACGGCACGACTTCAGGAAGTGTTTGAGGTCGATACGATTGAGACGAATGGCTCTGCCGTATCCGATCAGACGATTGAACGAATTCGCCGTGCGCAAGAGAAGCGTGGGGTCATCATTTTGACCGATCCGGATTATCCGGGAGACCGTATTCGAGCAATCGTCGAAGAGAGGGTCAAAGGGTGTAAACATGCCCATCTGCCACGTGCTGAGGCAAAAGGAAAACGTGGGAAAATCGGAGTGGAACATGCGAGCCCGGAGTCGCTTCGTCGTGTTTTACGCGCCGTGTTTGAACCACGTGTTGAAACGAACCAGCCGATTGTCACGCGAAAAATGGTGTTAGACGCGGATTTGATCGGTGGAGAAGCGGCAGCGAAACGTCGGAAGCGACTCGGTGTATTGCTTCGAATCGGCGAGCCGAATGCGAAACAATTCGTGAAACGAGTCGAGGCGCTCGGCGTCACAGTCGAAGAGTGGGAGCAAGCACTTGCTCAATTAGAGGAGGAACAGGGTTGAAAGATATTGCAACAATCCAACGAACGAAAGCCATTTTAGAGCGGCATGGTTTTTCATTTAAAAAATCGCTCGGTCAAAACTTTTTAATCGATTTAAATATTTTAAGTAAGATTGTCGGTGCGGCGGAACTCAGTGAGTCGAGTGGTGTCCTCGAAATCGGACCAGGGATCGGTTCGTTGACTGAGCAATCGGCCAAGCGTGCCAAGAAAGTCGTGGCGCTTGAAATCGATCAGCGTCTTTTACCGATTCTGGATGATACGATGTCTCCGTATCCTCACGTGAAAGTCATCCATGGAGATGCTTTAGAATTAAATTTACGTGAGATTGTAGAGCAAGAATTTTTGAAAGAAGGCATTGAAGACATCTCGGTTGTTGCCAACTTACCATACTATGTCACCACACCGATTATCATGCGATTGCTTGAAAGTGGTGTGAAATTCCGCGCGCTCGTGATGATGATTCAAAAAGAAGTGGCAGAGCGGATTGGGGCGAAACCCGGGACGAAGGCATACGGTTCGCTATCGATTGCGATTCAGTATTACGCAGAGGCAGAAGTCAGTTTTGTCGTTCCAAAGAACGTGTTTATTCCGGCGCCGAACGTCGATTCGGCAGTCATTACACTCCGTATGCGCAAAGAGCCGGCGGTGCAGGTGAAAGACGAAGCCTTTTTCTTTGATATCGCACGCGCAAGCTTCGCACAACGCCGTAAAACCATTCTGAACAACTTAACAAACTATATTGGAAAAGAACACAAAGTCGAACTTGAACGCGCGCTCCATGAGGCAGGAATCGATCCGAAACGTCGGGGAGAGACGTTAAGCCTAGAAGAATTCGCACGATTGTCTGACACAATTTTACCACTTAAAAATAGTTGACGACCTTAAAACGAGTCGTTATAATATTAAACTTTATTTTCATATTCAATTATGCTATACTTGTAACAGTGAGGTGAAGCGTATGCCAAAGACGTTACAAGAAATCAGACAGAAACTCGAATCGCATGTTGGTGAACGATTGACGTTGAAAGCAAACGGCGGTCGTAAGAAAGTCGTTACTCGGTTTGGAACGCTCGTTGAGACATATCCTGCGGTGTTCGTTGTGAAATTGGATGAAGACCTGCATAATGTGGAACGTGTCTCGTATAGCTACGCTGATGTCCTAACGGATACAGTTAAAATTGAATTCGGCAATTGATTTATAAATGAGGGGCGGATGCATTGGCAGCTGCTTCTTTTTTTGTGCGCCTGTTTACGGTACAATGTCGAACAGGAGACAAATGGGAAGGGTGAACGTGATGCGCACGATCAGTGTGAAAGCGCCGGCAAAAATTAATTTGACGCTCGATGTCCTCGGAAAGCGTCCGGACGGCTATCATGAAGTAGAAATGGTAATGACGACAGTCGATTTAGCAGACCGCTTAGAGTTGACGATTTTAGATTCGGATGAGATTCGGATTCAATCAGAGCACGCCTATGTGCCGAATGATCATCGGAACTTGGCATATCGTGCAGCAGAGTTGTTGCGGGAACGTTTTAATATTCAACAAGGTGTGGAGATTGTACTCGATAAACAAATTCCAGTGGCAGCTGGGCTTGCTGGTGGCTCGAGTGATGCGGCGGCGACGCTTCGTGGGATGAACGAGTTATTCTCGTTAAACTTGTCATTAGAGGAGCTAGCAGAGCTCGGTGCGGAGATCGGGTCTGACGTTTCATTTTGTGTCATCGGTGGGACAGCCATTGCTCGAGGTCGTGGTGAACAGTTAGAAATGATTCCGGCACCGCCGCCATGCTACGTCGTACTCGGAAAGCCCAAGCTAGGAGTATCGACTGCAGATGTGTATCGCGCCGTGCGTATGGATGAAGTTCATCATCCGAACACAGGTGCCATGGTAGAAGCGATTCGTCAAAAAGATTTTCATGGGATTTGCGAAAATCTTGGAAACTCGCTCGAGAGTGTGACGCTCAAGCTTCATCCGGAAGTAAAACAAATCAAAGAAACGATGCGGCATTGTGGGGCAGAAGGTGTTCTCATGAGCGGTAGTGGACCGACTGTCTTTGCGCTCATTGAGCATGAGCAAAAGGCGCATCGCATCTATAATGGTCTAAAAGGATTTTGCCCAGAAGTGTTCGTCGTTCGGATTCTCGGCAAAAGACATTGAACAAAAACGAATGAAAGTGATATATTCTCAATAGAACATTCGTTTATTATTGAAGATGTGAAGGAGAATCCGTATGAAAATTCGTAGAAGTGGTCGTCTCGTCGATATGACCCGTTATTTGCTTGACCATCCGCATCAGCTTGTCTCGTTGTCGATGTTTTCAAGTCGCTATAAAGCCGCAAAATCGTCAATCAGTGAAGACCTTGTCATCGTGAGTGAGATGCTGTCTCATGATGGAATTGGAAAGCTTGTGACCGTTCCTGGTGCAGCGGGCGGTGTGATGTTCATCCCAGGCTGGAGTAAAGAAAAATCCCTTGAGATGATTGATACGCTCTGTGAACAATTATCAAAACCTGAGCGGCTCTTACCAGGGGGCTATCTCTACCTCACAGATGTATTAGGCAATCCGAGTCAGGTGAAACCGATGGGACAAGTCTTTGCGTCCGTATTTGCCGATCGTAAAGTCGATGTGGTCATGACGATTGCGACGAAAGGAATTCCCCTTGCTTATGCTGTCGCAGAACAATTAGGTGTACCATTTGTCATCGTCCGTTCAGATAGTCGTGTAACGGAAGGATCGACGGTCAGTATCAATTATGTATCAGGTTCTTCGAAGGCGATTCGCACAATGGCGCTCGCACGTCGTAGTCTGCCGCGTGGCGCGAATGTGCTCTTGATCGATGACTTCATGAAAGCAGGGGGAACGATTCGGGGGATGATGAGTCTCTTGAATGAATTCGAAGCAAACCTTGCGGGTGTTGGTGTCTTGATGGAAGCAGAGGGCGCCGAGAAGAAGATGGTCAGCGAATACGTCAGCTTGATGAAATTGACGAACGTCGACCCAGATGAAGGTCTTGTCACCATTTCACGGGGGAATGTGGAACAGTTCCTAAAATGATTGGCAAAATTTTGATTTCGATTTATGATTAGAGGGTATAGAGTTATCAATATCGAGTCATGACGTTCGTTCGAAACCAACTGAACCTTACAGAAGACCACACCATGGCATAGACAACGATGAAAAAGGGGATGCGAAACATGCAGATCACAGACGTAAAAATTCGCAAAGTCGCGACAGAAGGCAGAATGAAAGCATTGGCCTCAATCACACTTGACCATGAATTCGTTGTACATGACCTTCGAATCATCGAAGGGAGTAGCGGTCTATTTGTCGCCATGCCGAGCAAACGGACACCAGAAGGTATTTTTCGGGACATCGCGCATCCGATTAACGGGGAGATGCGACAGAAAGTTGAAGCGGCTGTATTGGAAACCTATTCCAATATGGAAGTGGATGTACTGGACCCCCAGCACGTGTCGTACGGCACGAATGAATGATATCAAACAGCGGTTAGATTACCTACCGCTGTTTTTTTGCGTTTCATTGGTTAAGGAATGGTACAACTATTGAAACGAAGGCATGGTTTCGATATAGTAGAAACGGTGTAAATAGGATTTAGTTGCAGAAAAGCCGAACTATACAGACCAATCACAGCTGTTGTGAGATAGGAGCGAATGAAGAATGGAGCGTTTTGCAGTCATTTTGGCAGCAGGAAAAGGGACGCGAATGAAGTCGAAGCTTTATAAAGTACTTCATCCGGTTCTAGGAAAACCGATGGTCGAGCACGTTGTCGACCAGTTAGACCAAATCGGTGTCAGTCGTCAAATCGTAATCGTTGGCCATGGGGCGGAAGCGGTACAAGATACGCTCGGCACACGAGTGGAATATGCGGTCCAAGAAGAACAACTTGGAACCGGGCATGCTGTTCAAATGGCAGAAGCAGAGCTTGCGGGTAAAGCAGGGGCGACACTTGTCGTCTGCGGAGATACACCGTTACTAACGGCAGAAACGTTGGAAGCCCTTCTCGCTCATCACGAAGCGCAACAAGCGAAAGTTACTGTGTTGACTGCGATTGCAGATGATGCGACAGGATACGGTCGTGTCGTTCGTGGTGAAGATGGGAACGTGACGAAAGTCGTTGAGCATAAAGATGCTTCTGAGACAGAACTTGCCATCAATGAAATCAATACGGGAACGTACGTGTTCGATAACGAGTTATTGTTCGACGCGCTCAAACAAGTCGGAAACAATAACGCGCAAGGCGAATACTACTTGCCTGACGTCATCTCGATTGCAAAAGAAGCTGGCGAAGTCGTCGCAGCACATACAGCGCCAACGTTTGATGAGACAATCGGGGTCAATGACCGCGTTGCCTTGTCACAGGCGGAAGCAATCATGCGTAAACGTACGAACGAACGTCTCATGCGTGAAGGTGTCACGTTCATGGACCCGGCATCGACGTATATTTCTCCAGATGTGGTGATTGGTTCGGATACAATCATCTATCCGGGTACGGTCATCCTTGGGAAGACGACAATTGGTTCGGAATGTGTCATCGGACCGAACTCAGACATCCGCAACAGTGTGATTGAAGATCATGCAGTCGTACGTCAGTCTGTCGTGACAGATAGCAAAATCGGTGAAGCGGCTCAGGTCGGACCGTTCGCTCACTTGCGTCAACAAGCTGTACTTGGTGCGAACACACGCGTCGGAAACTTCGTCGAGATTAAAAAATCGTCGTTTGGTGACGGTGCGAAAGCTTCGCACTTGAGCTACATCGGGGATGCGTCAATCGGCGAACGTGTCAACTTAGGTTGTGGATCAATCACGGTAAACTATGACGGCAAGAACAAGTTCGAGACAGTGGTAGAAGACGATGCGTTCGTCGGCTGCAACGTCAACTTGATTGCCCCGGTAAAAGTCGGAAAAGGTGCGATTGTCGCAGCCGGTTCGACGATTACGAATGACGTACCGGAAGAGGCGCTCGCGATTGCACGTGAACGCCAAACAAATAAAGAAGGTTACTCAAAACGATAACTTGCTGCCAATCATTATGGAAAACGATGGAGGAGAATCCTAAACATGTCTACTGTATACGAACGAGAAATTCGTCTATTTAGCTTAAACTCGAACCGCCCGCTTGCTGAAGAAATCGCGAAAGAAATTGGTGTCCCGCTCAGTGATTGCCAAGTCAAACGTTTCAGCGACGGTGAACTCTATATCAACATCGAGGAAAGTGTTCGTGGAGATGATGTGTATGTCATCCAATCAACAAGCTCACCTGTAAACGAAACGCTCATGGAATTGCTCGTCATGATTGATGCACTCAAACGTGCTTCTGTCCGTACGATCAACATCGTGATGCCGTATTACGGATATGCACGTCAAGACCGTAAAGCACGCTCGCGTGAGCCGATCACGGCGAAACTTGTCGCTGACCTTTTGACAGTAGCAGGTGCGACACGCGTCATCACAATGGACTTGCATGCAGCGCAAATCCAAGGATTCTTCAATATTCCGGTTGACCAATTACTCGGTGTGCCGCTCATCTCGACGTACTTTGAAACAGAAGAGTTTCAAGCGAAGGATATCGTGGTTGTCTCTCCAGACCACGGTGGCGTGACACGTGCACGTAAATTGGCAGAACGTTTGAAAGCTCCGATTGCTATCATTGATAAGCGTCGTCCGAAAGCGAACGTCGCTGAAGTGATGAACATCGTCGGAAGCGTTGAAGGGAAAACAGCAATTTTGATTGATGATATCATCGATACAGCGGGAACGATCACGCTTGCAGCGGATGCAATCGTCCAAGCTGGCGCGAAAGAAGTATATGCGTCTTGTACGCACCCAGTCCTTTCTGGTCCAGCGATGGAGCGTATCGACAATTCATCGATCAAAGAATTGGTTGTTTTAAATACAATCGATTTGACGGGTCGTCCATGCTCGAGCAAGATCAAGCAGATGTCGGTTGCCCATTTGCTTGGGGAAGCGATCATGCGTGTCCACGAGCACAAATCGGTCAGTACCCTATTCGATTAAAAAACGAGGCCCGGAGGCATTCGCCTTTGGGCTTTTTTGTTCAGGAGGAAATGATATGAAATGCATCGTCGGTCTTGGAAACCCTGGTAAAAAGTTTGAGATGACCCGACATAACATCGGTTTTTTGGCAATTGATCGCCTCGCTGAAAAGCATGGGATCTCGCTGAATGAAGCGAAGTTTAACGCCCTTATGGGAACGGGAAGAATCAATGGTGAACGCGTTGTACTTGTTAAACCCCTTACGTATATGAACTTATCGGGTGAAGCTGTCCGTCCAATTTTAGATTATTATAAGATTGAGATTGACGATTTACTTGTCATCTATGACGATTTGGATATGGTGCCAGGAAAACTGCGCTTCCGTCCGAAAGGGAGTGCGGGTGGTCACAACGGAATCAAATCGCTCATTCAACACTTAGGGACTGCAGAATTCAAGCGATTGAAACTTGGGATTGGACGTCCTCCTCACCCGATCAAAGTCGTCGACTGGGTGTTGATGAACTATCGGAAAGAGGACTTGCCGGAGTTGAACGAAACACTCGACAACGCCGTAACCGCAGCCACTGATTTCACGGATACAGATTGGCTAGCGCTGATGAATCGATACAACTAAAGGGTCATAGCACCCTTTTTTGTCGTATGAGTTGGAGGAAAACAAATGAATGCTTTAGAGAGATTTATGGTGGCGCTCCCGGAGACGAACGTGATTCGTGAGCGGCTACAAAAAGTAGACCGTCAATTGGTGACGGGACTGACGACAAGCGCGAAAGCTCTCGTCCTCGCAGGACTTGTGAAATCGTCATCGAGACGTCTCGTCGTCGTGACGCATAACATGTATCAAGCACAAAAAATGTTCGATCAACTCGAATCACTCATCGGACCGGAAAAAACATTGCTTTATCCGATTGATGAGACGCTGGCCGCTGAACTGTCGCTGACGTCTAGTCCTGAGCTGTTGGCCGCTCGAATCGATGCCCGTACTCGTCTCCTTGACCAAACAGGAGGCGTCGTTGTCGTGCCGCTTGGTGGATTACGACGCTATATGCCGAGCCCAGAAGCGTGGCAACATAGTCGCGTTATGCTAAAGCCGGGAAGTGATCTCGAGTTGGCAGACTTTGCGAAACAATTGACAGATATGGGGTATGAACGAACAGCGACCGTGACGACGCCTGGCGAATTTTCCGTACGAGGCAGTATTTTGGATGTCTACCCGCTCACAGAAGCGCGTCCGTATCGGATTGATTTATTTGATACCGAGATCGATTCTATTTTCACGTTCGATGCCGAGACGCAACGTTCGCTCGGTGTGGTAGGGGAAGTGTGTATCACGCCTGCCACCGAGTTCATCGCCACTGACGATCAGTTGAAACAAGCCGGGCGTTCACTCCGAAAGCAATATGACCGAACCGTCGAGTTGATTGAGAACGAAGTGATTCGTCAAGCGCTTGAGGAAGGAGTCGTAACGGACATCGAGCGCTTAGAGCGTGGTGATTTCCCGGATAAAGTTGGAAAGTATTCGCCACTCCTTTATACATCGACGCTCTTAGACTATATTGGCAAAGACGCCGTACTTATTTTAGATGAAGTGGCGCGAATCGATGATGCCGCGGACGTACAGGAGCGGGAAGAGGCGGAATGGTTCTCTTCACTCATCGAAAAAGGGGAGGCGGTCAGCAATTACACGCTTGCTGTCCCGATGCACAAAGTGTTTCGTGACTTGAAACAAGTAGCGTTCTCGCTACTTCCATCTCGTCGCTCCGGGATTCCGGAAACCGCGACGGTACATTTGAGCTGTCGTCCACTCCCGGCATTTCATGGGCAGATGCATCTCTTAAAGCAAGAAGTGGAACGCTGGCAACAAGGGGATCAACGCATTGTCGTGCTTGCGGGAGACAAGTCACGCGCGGACAAGATTGAAGCGCTCCTTTCAGACTACGGCATTCATTCAACGTTCACGAATGTCGATGGAGAATTAGAGCCGAGACGCGTATCCGTCATCATCGGTCAAATCGAAGGTGGGTTTGAATTGTCGACGAGTCGTCTCGTCGTCGTATCAGAAGAGGAATTGTTTAAACGTGTGACGAAACGGAAGCGTCAGACGAAGAACTTAACGAACGCAGAACGGATTAAGAGCTATCAAGAGTTGAAGCCGAACGACTATGTCGTCCATGTGCATCATGGGATTGGGAAGTATTTAGGCATTAAAACCATCGAGGTCGGAGGGATTCATCAGGACTATCTCCATCTCGTGTATGCCGGTGATGATGCGCTCTATGTGCCGGTCGATCAAATTGATCTCGTTCAAAAATATGTCGGCGCCGAAGGGAAAGAACCGAAGATTTATAAACTCGGAGGCACCGAGTGGAAGAAAGTTAAATCGAAAGTCGCCAAGTCGGTTGAAGATATCGCAGATGAGCTCATTAAATTATATGCGGCACGAGAAGCTTCGGTCGGATTTGCGTTTCCACCGGATGATGAAGAGATGGGGCAATTTGAATCCTCCTTCCCTTATGCTGAGACAGAGGACCAGGTCCGCTCAATTGCTGAGATTAAAGCAGACATGGAACGTTCACGTCCGATGGATCGACTTTTATGTGGAGATGTCGGCTATGGGAAAACGGAAGTGGCAATCCGAGCGGCATTCAAGGCGGTGCTCGCCGGAAAACAAGTCGCGTTTCTCGTCCCGACGACCGTCCTCGCCCAACAACATTATGAAACGATGCTCGAGCGATTCAGTGAATTTCCGATTAACGTTTCTGTCATGAGTCGTTTCCGCTCAAAGAGTGAGATGACTGCGACGAAGAAGGGCTTGAAGGAAGGGACGATTGATATCGTCGTCGGGACACACCGAGTGTTGTCAAAAGACGTGACGTTCGCGAACCTCGGTCTCGTCATCATCGATGAAGAGCAACGGTTCGGCGTCAAGCATAAAGAGCGTCTGAAGCAATTGAAGACGAACATCGACGTACTCACGTTGACGGCTACTCCGATTCCGCGAACGCTTCACATGTCGATGATTGGAATTCGCGACTTATCTGTGTTAGAAACACCACCAGAGAACCGCTACCCGGTTCAGACGTATGTCATGGAATATGACGGCATCGTCTTGCGTGAAGCGTTAGAGCGTGAACTTGCGCGTGGAGGACAGGCGTTCTTCCTCTACAACCGTGTCGAAGGCATCGAGCGGAAAGCGGAAGAGATTCGGGCCTTATTGCCTGAGGCACGTATCGCGACAGCACACGGGCGTATGACCGAGAGCGAACTCGAGAGCCAATTGATCAGTTTCCTTGAAGGGGAAGCGGATATTTTAGTCTCGACGACGATTATCGAGACGGGAATCGACATTCCAAACGTCAATACACTCATTGTCCATGATGCTGACAAGATGGGACTTTCCCAACTGTATCAACTTCGTGGTCGAGTCGGACGTTCGAATCGAATTGCGTATGCTTACTTCACGTATCGAAAAGATAAGCGCTTGACCGAAGTAGCAGAAAGTCGTCTTCAAGCCATTAAAGAATTCACAGAACTCGGAAGCGGCTTTAAGATCGCGATGCGCGACTTGTCGATTCGAGGTGCCGGTAACTTGCTAGGTGCACAACAATCTGGATTCATCGATTCAGTCGGTTTCGACCTCTATTCTCAAATGCTATCCGAAGCAATCGAGGAACGGAAAGACCGGATGCGTGGACAGGCGAAACAAGTCGTCTTCAAGCCGGAAATCGCCTTCCAAGCGGATGCCTACATCCCGGACGACTATTTGTCGGATAGTGAGCTGAAGATTGAGATGTATAAGCGTTTCAAATACGTCGATACACCAAACGCATTGTTCGCCTTACAAGACGAATTGATTGAGCGATTTGGGGAATTCCCAGAACCAGTCGCCCTTCTCATTCAGCTGACACGTCTACGGATTTACGGAGAACTGGCGAAAGTGAGCCGAATCAAACAAACGCCTGGACGGATTGAAATTGTCTTATCGAAAGATTCGACGACAGCCCTCGATGTACCATCCTTTATGGAATGGACGATGCCGCTCGGTCGTAAACTAGGAATTGGTCAAGAAGACGGAGCCTTGAAATTGTCACTCAGTGGTCGAATGCCACTCACAGAGCTCTTGAATGATGCCGATACTGTATTAGAAGAACTGACGAAGCGGTTGGTGGGCGATGCGGTCGCCAAGTAAGTTTGCACAAGGTGTCGTCCTGTTCGCCCTTGCCGGTTACGTATCGAAACTGATTAGCTTCGCGTATCGCGTTCCGTATCAAAATTTGGCGGGTGACTTTGGACTCTATGCTTATCAAACCGTCTATCCGTTCGCCGCGATTGTCGCATCGCTCGGAATTTATGCGATGCCGGTAGTCATTGCGAAAATAGGAGTCGGCGCGAAGGGGTCGAACCAGAAGCTAGAAGTGTTATGGAGCAGTTTCTATGCGTTGCTTCTTCTTTCTATCACGCTTGTTGTCACGATGTGGATCTTCGCCCCGACACTCGCAATGTGGCTCGGGGATGAACAGTTGGCCCCGGCGCTTCGCGTAATCAGTTTGAGTTACTTACTCATGCCGGCGTCCGCCGTGTTACGTGGTGCCTTTCAATCAAGGGATGATTTACGACCGAGCGCGTGGTCGCAAGTGTTAGAAAATTTTGTACGCGTGACGGTCATGCTGTCGCTCTTATGGATTGGCGTACGTCTTGGAAAAGATGCATACACGCTCAGTCAATACGCGTATGGCGCGACGCTTGTCGGTGGGGTTGTGGCGATTGCCTTTTTAATCTATCAGGCGCGCGGCCTACGAATCGTAAAAGTACGACGTGTCACGTTTCAACATGGATTGCGCCTATTGTTGACGACAGGGCTCGCGGTCGGATTTGCCTCGCTCGGAATCTTATGGATGCAACTCGTCGACTCCTTTACAATCGTCAATTTAATGGGGGGGACGTACGAGGCGAAAGTGAGCAAAGGCGTGTTCGACCGGGGATACCCACTTGTCCAATTTGCAATCCTGTTCGCAACGACCATCGGTATGGCCAACGTCCCAACACTCGTCCGACACTATCGAGCGGGACATCTGCAAAAAACGACACAAGGGCTCCGTTCGATGATTCGTGTGACAACAGCCATTGCGGGTGCTGCGACCGTCGGATTGATGGGGGTGATGTTTTTCTTAAACGTTGCCTTGTTTGAAGATGGGTCAGGTACGCGGGCGCTCGTGTTATTGGCAACGAGTACGTTTGCGGCATCGTTAGCGATTGCAAGCATGACTTGCCTTCAAGCAATCGACCGTGAATGGATTGCGGCTCGCAGTATGATTGTCGCGATTTTGGCAAAAGGTGTCGTAAACGTGGGGCTTGTCCCATTCTATGGGATTGAAGGGGCGGCCATCGGTACCTCACTCGGCTTTTTGGCGATGGCGTTCTATAACTTTCGGGCGCTCGACCGTTCGATTCCACTCGGGTCGTTTCGGTCGAAGCATTACAAATCGCTATCGAAAGCGCTGGTGCCCATGTTATTACTCGTTGCCGTGTTAAACTGGGTTGGTCAGATGTGGGTCGATTCGCGAATCGCAGCCTTCGGATGGTTAATCGGGATGGTATGTAGCGGAGCCGTCCTTTATATATGGAGATTATGGAGCACGCGAATGCTATCACTTGCGGAATGGGAGTTCATCCCGTTCGGTGGTCGCCTCCTCGATGTGCTCGAAAAAAAGGAGAACTAGTATGGGTTATACAATCACGGTGGTCGGTCTTGGATCTGGTGAGCTGAATCAATTGCCACTCGGAGTGTACCGTCATTTGAAGCAACAACCGCTCGTTTGGCTACGGACGAAAGAACACCCTGTCGTACGTGAGTTAGAGTCAGAAGGGCTCGCATTCGAGTCGTTTGATTCGATTTATGAATCGAGTGATACGTTTGAAGAGGTGTACGATCAAATTGTCGAGACGTTGATGAACAAAAGTGAAGAGATGGCTATCACGTATGCTGTACCCGGTCACCCGTTCGTCGCCGAGCGAACTGTCGAGCTTTTGGTGGAACGTGGAGCGGACCTTCACGTACTCGGCGGGCAAAGCTTCTTAGATGCGATGTTCCAAGCTTTGCAAATCGATCCAATCAACGGCTTTCAGTTGTTGGATGCGACGGCGCTCGACCTTGAACGCCTGCAAGTGACGCAACATGTGTTGATTGGTCAAGTGTACGATGGATTTGTAGCGGGAGACGTAAAAGTGCAACTGATGGAACGTTATCCGGATGAGCACCCTGTTACACTTGTGACAGCTGCGGGTACCACACAAGAACGAATCGAACACATTCCGTTGTTCGAGATGGACCGCATGGCGGAAGTGAACAACTTGACGACGCTCTATGTTCCGCCACTCACGGATGAAGCTTATTTGGCGAAAGATTTTGCAACGCTCAAACAAATCATCGCCACACTTCGTGGACCGGACGGTTGCCCGTGGGATCGCAAACAAACGCATGAGTCGCTTCGGAAGTATTTGTTAGAAGAAGCGTATGAACTCATTGAAGCCATCAATGCAGAAGATGACGATGCCATCATCGAGGAACTCGGTGACGTGTTGCTTCAAGTCATGTTACATGCCCAAATCGGTGCAGACGAAGGGTATTTCGATATTCGTGATGTCATCGGGGCAATCAGTGAAAAGATGGTCCGCCGTCATCCGCACGTCTTTGGAGATGTCACCGTCGAAGATGCCTCCGACGTGGTAAAAAATTGGAATACGATTAAACAAGCGGAAAAAGGGGAAAAGAAACAATCGCAACTCGATGGTGTACTCGTCGACCAACCTTCATTGATGCGTGCTGAACAACTTCAAAAGAAAGCTGGTCAAATCGGATTCGAATGGGATGACGTGTCGGGCGCTTTCGAAAAATTGGAAGAAGAACTGCACGAGTGGCGTGAAGAGTTGAGTGACGAATCAGAACTTGGCGATGTATTATTCTCCATCGTCAACATCGCGCGATACGTTGGGCTAAATGCCGAGCAAGCGTTAGAACAGACGAACCGAAAGTTCAAACGTCGATTCGAGTATATAGAAGCGAATGGTGATCTTCAGCAGATGACGCTCGAACAGATGGATGCTCTTTGGAACGAGGCAAAGGAGAAAGGGTTATGAGATTAGATAAATTTTTGAAAGTATCCCGCTTGATCAAGCGACGCACGCTCGCAAAAGAAGTGGCAGATCAAGGGCGGATTCAGCTAAATGGCCAAGTGGCGAAGGCGAGTACCGATGTTAAAGTCGGAGACGAGCTGCAAATTCGATTCGGAAACAAGCTTGTCACGGTCGTCATTGACTCGATTGCGGAACATGCACGCAAAGAAGATGCGAAAGAAATGTATCGTTTACTTAAAGAAGAGAAGATGGACGGTAGTATCGACTCGTAAAAAAAAGTATACTTAATGTATTAAGAGGAGGGGGATGAGGCGATGAACGGACGTAATCCGATGGATCGACAACGGCGCATTCGAGCGCTAGATGAGCGTAGAGAACAGCTGGAAAAAGACACACATCGCCGAAGAGTTCATCTTCGACGTCGTTTGGCGGCAGCCTCACTCCTATTTTTATTCGTTATGGTATTAATTGGACAGAGTTACTTTTCAAAGGTAGGCTATGTATCGGACCAACAACAAGCTTACGCACAAGCGAAAGTGGAGTTGCAAGAGCAGAAAGCCGAGCAAGATGAGTTGAAGGAACAAGTGGAACGTTTGCAGGATGAGGATTATATCGCGAACTTAGCGCGAAACGAGCTCCTCTTCTCCAAAGATGGAGAGATTATTTTCTACTTCTCCCCAGAGGAATAAGTCGGTTCGTTGACCGTTGAGGAAACGACTCGTATAATTGAAAAGAATCAATCAAAAAAGGAGTACATTATTTTATGTCAATTGAAGTAGGAAGCAAGGTACAAGGTAAGGTTACAGGGATTACGCATTTCGGAGCGTTCGTCGAGCTCCCAAACGGCAAGACAGGATTAGTACACATCAGTGAAGTGGCGGACTCTTACGTCAAAGACATTAACGAAGTGTTGACAGTCGGTCAAGAAGTCACGGTAAAAGTGTTGAACGTCGAAAATGATGGGAAAATCGGGTTATCCATCAAGAAAGCAGTCGATCGTCCTGTAAGTGAACGCCCTGAACGTCCAGAGCGTCCAGCCGGTGAGCGTTTCTCTCGTGGCCCACGCCCAGGTGGCCCAGGTCAAGGTGGTCCGCGCGGTGGCGGCGGCCCACGCGGTGGCGGCGGCCCACGTGGCGGCGGTCGTCGTGGTGAACAACGTCGTGAACCAGAAACATTCGATACGTTGATGAGCAAATTCTTGAAAGACAGCGACGAGCGTCTTTCGACGTTGAAACGTCAAACAGATTCGAAACGCGGTGGACGTGGAGCCAAACGCGGGTAATCCTTCGATACCAATTAGCTTCTACTCGTAACCATATAGGTCTTGTTACAAGACAAGTCGTGAACATTTTTGTTCACGACTTTTTTTGTTTTAAAAAAATTATAAAAAATAACTAAATATAGTTGATTTTTTTCGAGGAAGAGAGCAAAATAGGGAACATGAAAAAATAGTTATGTTTTATAAGTGAAGGTGGAGAGAAAAAATGAATGGATGGAAACTATGGACGGCGGAGTGGCGGAGTATCTTTAAGAACCCACGTGTGTTGGTTCCGATTCTCGCAGTCGCACTCGTACCGTTAATGTATGCCGGTATGTTTTTGTGGGCTTTCTGGGATCCGTATGGACAGATGAAAGATTTACCGGTCGCCATCGTCAACGAAGACAAAGGGGCATCATTTGAAGGGGAGTCACTTGAAATCGGGAACGATCTGATTGATAAGTTGTTAGATTCGGAAGCCTTTGAGTTTGTCGAGACGACAAAGAAGGAAGCAGAATCTGGATTGAAAGACCATGATTATTACATGGCAATCGAGATTCCAGAAGACTTTTCGGAGAAGGCGACGACCGCTCTAGATGAAAATCCAGAGCAACTTGAATTGAAGTACATTGCGAATGAATCGTATAACTTCCTAGCTGCACAAATCGGTGGCTCCGCAATGGAGCAAGTGAAAGCAGAGCTTTCGACCGAGGTATCGAAACAGTACGTCAGTGCATTGAAAGATGGATTAAATGACGTGGCGGACGGACTTGGTGAAGCCGCGGATGGCGCGACAAAACTTGCCGACGGTTCTACGTCAGCGAAAGATGGTGCCGTCAAATTGGCGGATGGAACGGAACTTCTCGCAACAAAACAACGCGAACTTGCAGACGGTGCAAGTGAGTTAAATGACGGAATCGCTCAGTTGTCCGATGGTTCATCTGAACTCGCGAACGGAACGAAACTACTCGCCTCGAAACAGCGTGAGCTCGCTAACGGTGCAAGCCAGTTAAACGATGGTGTGACTCAGTTGGCAGAAGGTTCATCGGTACTCGCGGATGGAAGTCAGCAAGTGTACGACGGGTCAACTGCTTTGTCAGACGGGGTACACCGCGTGAATGATGGCGCATCCGCCTTACAAGACGGAACGAGCCAGCTCGTCGAAGGAACAGGGGCATTCGCGTCCAAATTAGATGAGCTTCACACGGGTGCGAAAACGTTGAATCAAGGCGTTCAAGACCTTGCTGCTGGCATCGAGCGTTCAAAAGAAGGGGCGTCTGCACTGAATGACGGCGCAAACCAACTAGCAGGTGCATTGACGAAAGCGAAAGAAGGAAACACTGCTCTCATCGCGGGTCAAACTGAAGTGGTCAATGGAATCGGACAAATGAAATCTGAATTGACGGCGAAACAGGATGAGTTGATTGGACAATTAACGGCACTTGCTGAGTCCGGTCAATCTGCGTCACCTGAAATGCTTCAAGCCATCGCAGCACAACTCAGTGAAGGAAAACAAGCGACATCGGCTGGGTTTGATCAATTAGCTGCAGGGGCGACGCAAGTGAAAGAGGGACAGACCTCATTGGCGGCAGGTCTTGCACAAGCGGAAACAGGTGCAGGACAACTTTCGTCAGGACTTTCTGAATTGAACACGGGTCAAGCGAAGTTAGCGGAAGGTGCTCAGGCGTTAGCAAGTGGTTCGAGTCAAATCGAGCAAGGGACACAAACTGCAGCCGACCGTTCACAAGAACTCGTGTCAGCGAGTTCAAAACTCAATCAAGGTGCAACACAACTTCAAGACGGGACAACTGAACTTACGGCAGGCAGTGACAAACTCGTAGCCGCGACTGGACAGTTGTCTGAAGGTAGTTTGAAGCTTGCCGATGGTGCGAAAAGCGCAAGTTCGGGAACGAGTGAGTTGGCGAATGGTGCTACTCAATTAGCGGACGGCGGACAAAAACTTCAAGAAGGTAGTCGTGAACTTGCAGATGGCGCGAAGACTGCCGGGGCAGGAACAAGCAAGTTGACGGACGGCGCGAATCAGCTCGCGGACGGCGGACAAGAACTTTCAGATGGTAGCGGAGAACTCGCAGATGGAATGACAGATCTCGCATCAGGTAGCGATGAACTTCGTGACGCTTTAGTAAAAGGTGCGAAAGATGCAGACATCGGCTTGAACGATGAAAATGTCGAGATGATGGCAGGACCAGTGTCGCTCGTCGACAACTCGATTCACGAGGTACCGAACTATGGTACAGGGTTCGCTCCATACTTCATGTCACTCGGACTCTTTGTAGGGGCGCTCCTCTTATCGATCGTCTATCCATTGTATGATCCGGCTGGACGTCCGAAACGTAGTCTATCATGGGTATTGTCGAAGTCTGGTGTTCTCATGGTCGTCGGGTTCCTTCAAGCGCTCATTTTAGACGTGGCGATGGTGCAACTATTAGGACTTGAAGTGAGCGAACCATTGAAGTTCTTCGGATTCAGTTGGTTGACGAGCATCACATTCCTCTTTATTGTACAGTTACTCGTAACCACACTTGGGAACCCAGGACGTTTTGTAGCAATCGTCTTGTTAATCTTGCAATTGACGACTTCTGCTGGAACGTTCCCGCTCGAGTTGATTCCACGAGCGCTGCAACCGTTCAATGCGCTCCTTCCAATGACGTATACGGTTGCCGGATATAAAGAAATCTTGTCAGCTGACGGTGCGCAGTATTTGCAGACGGCGACAACATATTTAGCATTTGTGGCTGCTGGATGTTTTGCATTACTGTGGGCGTACTTCCGAATTGCGTGGAAGAAAAAATATCGTCAAGTTGTATCAGAAGCATGATGTAAAAACGTCATGAAATCGTGTATAGTGATGAAGATGACACTATGCACGATTTTTTTATTAAAAAAATTTCAAAAAAGAATTGACACTCGAATGGTGACTGGTTATTATAGAAAATGTGCTTAGGACACAACAATAACATGGCGGTGTAGCTCAGCTGGCTAGAGCGTACGGTTCATACCCGTGAGGTCGTGGGTTCGACTCCCTCCGCCGCTACCATTTTATTTAGGCCCGTTGGTCAAGCGGTTAAGACACCGCCCTTTCACGGCGGTAACACGGGTTCGAATCCCGTACGGGTCACTTAGCCTAAGCGAAAAGAAGCCATCTCAATCGAGATGGCTTCTTTTGTTATATCAAGGAGGGAATTCATGAAAAAAGTGCTCGTCGCAGTGTCTGGTGGGGTGGATTCCATTGTCTTGTTGGATCGTCTCGTCAAAAAGGGCTGGGATGTTGCGGTGGCGCATGTCCATCACGGCGTACGAGAAGCTTCAGACGAAGAGTATAGGTTCGTCGCCCGTGTCGCGGCAACCTACCATATTCCGTTTCATGGAACGCATCTCTGCTTTCAAGATGGAGGATCACAAGCCCGCTATCGTGAAGCCCGCTATCGATTTTTTGAAGACGTCATGAACAAATATGGATATGACACATTGGCCACGGCGCATCATGCGGATGACGAGCTAGAAACAGTGCTCATTCAACTACATCGAAACGTGATCGAAGTAAAAGGGATTCCCGAAAGCCGGAAATTTGGTGACGGGAGGCTCATCCGTCCGTTGTTACATGAGTCGAAAGCTCAACTGATCGAGTATGCACGACAGAATCAATTAGAGTGGCGCGAAGACGCAACAAACCAAGAACGTACTTACTTAAGGAATCAAATTCGCCATGAGATCGTGCCGCGACTGAAACAGATGCGGCCATCGATTGTGAGAGAAGTCAGCGAAGCGGCAAAGGTGGCCCGTGCCGATTGGGATAGCAGGTATCAATTGTGCGAACGATGGGTGGAGGCATATGTCGAACTTGAAATGAAAGCGTTTCATGTGAAACTCGAGGATTTCGAGCGCTTATCATTCCTTGATCGGTATACGGTCGGTCGATTGCTGTCCTCTCGTTACGAGGTGAATGTGAACGAGGCGATGGAGAAGCTACTACAGAGTCAAAAAGATACAGGAGCCTATCATCTGACAGGCGAGTGGTTCATGACGAAGCAGAATAGGGTACTGAATCTTGTACAGCGTTCTGCGTCAGGTTCACTTCATCCCATTCAAATCGATTCGTTGCCGGCCGTTGTTGAATTCGGAGACCGAACCATCTCTTTATCCGTCGAGGAGGGGAAAGAGGGCATTCCGTTACATGAAATCACTTGTCCGCTTACGATTCGGACAAGTGCACCAGGTGATCGGATGCGATTGGCCGTGGGAACAAAAAAAGTGTCCCGTATCCTGATCGATGAAAAGATTGAGCGGACGATTCGTCCGACGCTACCCCTACTTGAAGATGCCTCAGGACGAATTCTCGCGATTGTTGGGGTACGAGTTTCAGAATTTCTAGACAAGTCGGATGCGATTTGCCTACGATTAATGGTAAAATGATGATTGTGTCGAAACAGAAAGAGGAGGATTTCAAGATGTCATTAATGAACGATATGGAGAAAATTTTAATCTCACGTGAAGAGATTCAAGAAAAGGTGAAAGAACTCGCTGGAACACTTAGCGAAGACTATAAAGAAGAGTTTCCGCTTCTCGTGTGTGTATTGAAAGGCGCGATGCCATTCATGTCTGATCTCGTCAAAGAAATGGATATCCATTTAGAAATGGATTTCATGGACGTGTCGACGTATCACGGAGGTACTTCTTCAACAGGTGAAGTAAAAATCGAGAAAGATTTAAATACATCTGTAGAAGGACGCGACATCTTGATTGTAGAAGATATTATTGATAGTGGATTGACGCTTGGCTATCTCGTCGATCTTCTTAAATACCGTAAAGCAAAGTCTGTGAAGATTGTCACGCTTCTCGACAAGCCGACAGGACGCAAAAATGGTTTATCAGCAGACTATAGCGGTTTCGTGATTCCACACGAATTCGTTGTCGGTTACGGTCTCGATTATGAAGAGAAATATCGTAACCTTCCTTACGTCGGTGTGCTCAAACCGAGCGTTTACGGGGGCTAACGTTTTTCTTTTGAAAATGTGACGTGGTAAGATAAAAGAAATCCCCAAAGTATAGGCATATACTGAATGGGCGAGAACATCGTTTCTCGGAATAGGAGGCAGAGAATGAATCGTGCAGTGAAAAACACATTGGTTTTTGGTGTGATTTTCCTAGCCTTGATCTTGTTCCTTCAATATTTGCAGAATCCGAATAGTCAGAGTGAAACGCTCTCGTATTCGAAATTCCTAGAATATGTGGAAGATGATCGGATTGAGACGGCAACCGTACAAGAAATCCCGGGGGCTATCTCGATTACAGGCGACCTTACAGGAGATGACGACCAGCGTTACGAAACAAACATTCCAGCGAACGAAGCTGAATATGCGGATGTATTGACGCAGCTTCGAGCGAATACGGATATTCAAATCGAGGAGGCTGAATCGAACAGTAGCTGGTTCAGCATCGTCTTCGCGATTTTACCGTTCATTATCATCTTCATCTTGTTCTTCTTCTTGTTGAACCAGGCGCAAGGTGGTGGCGGTGGTGGTCGTGTGATGAACTTCGGGAAATCGAAGGCGAAACTATACGACCAAGAAAAACGTCGCGTCACATTCAAAGACGTGGCCGGAGCAGACGAAGAGAAACAAGAACTCATCGAAGTTGTTGAATTCTTGAAAGACCCTCGTAAGTTCTCGAAACTCGGTGCGCGTATTCCGAAAGGGGTCTTACTCGTTGGTCCTCCAGGGACAGGTAAAACACTTTTGGCCCGTGCAGTAGCCGGAGAAGCCGGAGTACCATTCTTCTCGATCTCAGGTTCTGACTTCGTTGAGATGTTCGTCGGGGTCGGTGCGTCACGTGTCCGTGACTTGTTCGAAAACGCGAAAAAGAATGCTCCATGTATCATCTTCATCGATGAAATCGATGCGGTCGGACGCCAACGTGGTGCCGGTCTCGGCGGTGGTCACGATGAGCGTGAACAAACATTGAACCAATTGCTCGTTGAAATGGATGGATTCAGTGACAATGAAGGGATTATCATGGTTGCGGCGACAAACCGTCCGGATATCCTTGACCCAGCCCTCCTTCGTCCAGGTCGTTTTGACCGTCAAATCACGGTCGATCGTCCAGATGTAAAAGGGCGCGAAGAAGTGTTGAAAGTCCATGCACGCAACAAGCCACTTGACTCAACTGTAGACTTGAAGTCAATCGCACAACGTACACCTGGTTTCTCTGGGGCTGACTTGGAAAACCTCTTGAACGAAGCAGCACTCGTTGCGGCACGTTCTAACCGTACGGCAGTATCGGTTGTCGATGTCGAAGAAGCAATTGACCGTGTCATTGCAGGACCTTCGAAGAAGAGCCGAATTATTTCTGAAAAAGAACGTAACATTGTCGCTTATCACGAAGCGGGTCACACAATCATCGGTCTCGAACTTGAGAATGCGGATGAAGTACACAAAGTGACGATTGTCCCACGCGGTAACGCTGGAGGATACGTCGTCATGCTTCCAAAAGAAGATCGTTACTTCATGACAAAACCTGAACTCGAAGATAAGATTGTCGGACTTCTTGGTGGACGCGTCGCCGAAGATGTCATCTTTGGTGAAGTGTCAACAGGAGCGAGCAACGACTTCCAACGTGCAACAGGGATTGCGCGGAAGATGGTCATGGATTACGGGATGAGCGATAAGCTCGGGCCGCTCCAGCTCGGTTCAAACCATGGCGGACAAGTCTTCCTTGGCCGTGACTTCCAGACAGAGCAGAACTACTCGGATGCGATCGCTCAAGAGATCGATTTAGAGATTCGTGACATCATCAACCGCTGTTACGCGAAAGCGAAACAGATTTTGACAGAACGTCGCGAAGACCTCGAACTCGTTGCGAAGACATTGCTTGATGTAGAAACGCTCGACTCGAAACAGATTCGTCACTTGATCAAGACACGCGAATATCTCCCGCATGAGCCGGAAGAAGACGTGGATGCATCAACGGACTCGGACGACGCAGCGAAGAAAGATGATGCGGCCGTGCAACACGGACAAATCGTCGATCAACCTGAAGTTGTTCAAGACAGCCAACCGGATGTCGTACCTGAAGGCGATAAGCCAGAGGCGACTCCTACGGAACGTCCGAACAACGAATCACGTTAATGAATGAGACGAATGCCCTTGACGAGGCATTCGTCTTTTTTCGTGTTATAATTCGAGCGAACTGCAATTGACAACAAAGTGAGGAACTATATCATGATTTTAGTGATTGATGTTGGAAATACAAATATTGTTCTAGGGATGTACGATGGAGACAACCTCGTACACCATTGGCGAATTTCAACGGATCGGACGAAAACGACGGATGAGTATGGCATGCTAGTGAAATCGCTCTTTGACCATTCGGACGTCTCGTTCGATCAAGTCGACGGTGTCATTTTGTCCTCTGTCGTACCTCCTGTTATTTTCCCACTTGAACAAATGTCACAACGATACTTCAATGTACGTCCAATCGTTGTGGGCCCAGGTGTGAAGACAGGATTAGACATTCACGTCGAGAATCCCCGCGAAGTCGGGGCCGACCGAATTGTCAACGCGGTGGCAGGAATCGCCAAGTATGACGGTCCGCTCATAATTGTTGATTTTGGAACGGCAACCACGTATTGTTACATCGATGAGAAGCGTCGCTACCATGGCGGCATCATCTCACCAGGGATCATGATTTCAGTGGAAGCACTTTATCAACGTGCTGCGAAATTACCACGGATTGAACTGGCAACCCCACCAACGGTTATCGGGAAAAATACGATTCAAGCGATGCAATCGGGGACGTATTATGGATATGTCGCCCAAGTGGATGGCATCGTGAATCGGATGAAGCGTGAAGTTGGTGAAGCGACCGTCATTGCGACTGGAGGATTGGCACGATTGATCAGTGAACATGCAGAAACGATTGACCATGTGGATTCGTTCCTGACACTCGAAGGCCTCCGCCTCATTTACGAGCGCAATCAAAAGTAAACTAAAGGAGTTAACTCATATGATTCATTCAGAACAACAAGTATTACTCGATCAAATGAAAGACGATTATCTCGTTCGGGCCCTCGGTTTTAATGGAGAGGTGCGTGCCTTTGCAGCACGTACAACAAAGACAGTGTACGAAACACAACTTCGTCATCAAACGACACCGGTTGCCTCAGCGGCCCTCGGACGGACGATGACAATCGGTTCGATGATCGGAGCCATGCAAAAAGGTGCGGCACGCGTCACACTTAAAGTGGAAGGTGATGGTCCAATCGGGAAAATCATCGTAGACGCAGATACAGCAGGAGATGTCCGTGGATACGTATCTTACCCTCGTGTCGATGGCGGGACGTTCGTCAACGAGCAAGGATTGACGAAGTTGAAAGTCGGCGAAGCGGTCGGGAAAGGAACGGTCTCGGTCATCAAAGACTTAGGCTTGAAAGATTATGTCGGTGGTTCTTCAGAGATTCAAACAGGTGAAATCAGTGAAGACTTCACATACTACTTCGCGACATCTGAACAAGTACCATCAGTCGTCGGAGCAGGTGTTCTCGTCTTGCCAGAAGATGAATCGATTCTTGCTGCAGGTGGTATCATCGTTCAGTTGCTGCCGAACGCTTCCGAAGAGACGGTACAAGCGCTTGAAAAAGCACTGCAGACGTTCCCGCCGGTATCTGTTTTAATCGGTGAAGAAAAAACACCGGAAGAAATGCTGCAATTACTTCTCGGCGATAGCCTTGATGTCCTCGATACGAACCCAATTCAGTTCAATTGCACATGCAGTCGTGAACGAATGGAAAGTGCCATTATCGGTCTTGGAAAAGAAGAGATTCGCCAAATGATCGAGGAAGACGGCGGAGCCGAAGCGGTTTGTCACTTCTGTGGTGAAAAGTATCATTTCTCGGCTGAACAGTTAGAAACGATGAAAGAACAGGCACAATCGTAAGCAACGTTCCAAATTGCATAATTTCAATTCGATAGGGTATGATTACAATATCGGAATAGTCGGAATTATAGAGGAGGAAATGTAATGCGAATCGTAAACTCAGTGACAGACTTGATTGGTAAGACTCCGATTGTGAAATTGAACGGAATGACTGGACCAGAAGATGCCGATGTGTATCTCAAGCTTGAATATATGAACCCAGGGTCAAGTGTCAAAGACCGGATTGCTCTCGCCATGATCGAAGCGGCGGAAAAAGACGGAACCTTGAAGCCTGGTGATACAATCATTGAACCAACGAGCGGGAACACGGGAATCGGTTTGGCGATGGTCAGTGCCGCGAAAGGATATAAAGCCATTCTCGTCATGCCTGAGACGATGAGCATGGAGCGTCGTAACCTTCTTCGTGGATACGGGGCCGAGCTCATCTTGACGCCAGGGCCAGAAGGAATGGGTGGAGCGATTCGTCGTGCTACTGAAGAAGCTGAGAAAAACGGCTACTTCCTTCCGCAACAATTCAACAACGCAGCGAACCCGAACGTGCATGAAATGACGACGGGACCTGAAATTGTCGAGGCGTTCGAAGAGTCAGGACTTTCGGTAGATGCTCTCATCGCGGGAGTCGGTACAGGTGGTACGATTACCGGTGCAGGAAAAGTCGTGAAAGCGAAATATCCAGACGTGAAAATTTTGGCGGTTGAACCGGTTGATTCCCCAGTCTTGTCGGGTGGGAAGCCAGGACCTCATAAGATTCAAGGAATTGGTGCCGGCTTTGTCCCATCCATTCTGGATACTGAGATTTATGAGGGTGTCCTTCAAATCACGACAGACCAGGCGTTTGAATACGCGCGCCAAGCGGCACGCACGAACGGTGTCCTCGGTGGGATTTCTTCAGGGGCTGCCATTGCAGCGGCACTTGATACGGCGAAGCGTCTCGGTAAAGGGAAAAACGTATTGGCGATTATCCCGTCAAACGGAGAACGTTACTTGAGCACACCGCTTTATCAATTTGATGAAGAATCAAACGAGAGTCGCGTATAACATTTCAGGCAGTAATCGAGAGACATTCTCTTTCGGTTGCTGCCTTTTCTTGTGTACAATAAAAGGCATGAATGAATAGACGGAGGAATGACAAGTGAGATCGACAGCGTTCAGAACGAAGCGGATGACGAAAGAAAAGATGTATGAGGCATACATGACGTTGACAGCAGACCAGCAGTACCACGCATGGCTAGAAAGTGGAAGGGCAGGACGGTATACGATTGCGGGAATCGAACCGTTCGGTCGCTTCCATGTAAAAGACGGTGTCGGTCTCTTACAAATAGGGGAAACGACTGAAACGATGTATGGGAAACCAATCGAGATGGTTAGTGAAGTGCGGAAACGATTTGAAGCTGAGCGTCCGGAAGGGGCACCTCCCTTCTTCGGTGGCATGATTGGTTATGTCAGCTATGACGTTTCTCGAACGATTGAGCGACTCCCTAGCCAGGCAGAAGATGATTTAGCGACGCCGGACGTCTCGTTTCTGTTGTTTGATGAAGTGGCTGTGTTCGACGAAGAGAATTCGACGCTCTATTTGATGGTCACAGCAGAGGGCAATGCCGAACGTAAAGCAGATCGCTTGGCAGCCATGTGGAACGTCGAATCACACTACGCATTCAAGCCGACTGAACAATTGCCTGTCGAGCGTTCGCGCTCCATGTCTCAGGACGAATTTGTGGAGGCGGTCAAACGAATTCAGTCTTATATCGTGGAAGGCGACGTGTTCCAAGTGAATTTGAGCGTTCGTCAATCCGAACCGTTACGCGCCGACCCCCGTCGTGTTTACGATACGCTTCGTCAAATGAATCCATCTCCGTACATGGGATACTTTGTGGATGACGCACTGACAATGGTCTCCGCTTCACCGGAACTATTGCTTGAAAAACACGGGTCTGACATTTCGACGCGACCGATCGCGGGTACGCGTCCACGTGGAAAAGACGATGTTGAGGACTTGGAATTGGCGAACACGCTACTTGAAAACGAGAAGGAGCGAGCGGAACATGTCATGCTCGTCGACTTGGAACGGAACGACCTCGGGAAAGTCGCAGCATACGGGAGTGTTCATGTGGATGAATTGATGGTGATTGAAAAGTATTCACATGTTCAGCATATCGTCTCGAACGTACGGGGTACGATTCGTGATGAAGTATCGGGAGCGGAGGCGCTAGCAGCGATGTTCCCTGGTGGTACGATTACCGGTGCACCGAAAATTCGAACGATGGAAATTATTGAGGAACTTGAACCAGTTCGCCGGGGATTATACACCGGGTCATATGGATGGTTAAGTTGGGACGATGATCTCGTCTTCAACATCACCATTCGAACGATGGTCGTGAAAGATGGGATTGCATACGTTCAAGCGGGAGCGGGCATCGTCATCGATTCGGATCCGGTCTCAGAATATGAAGAATCTTTGTCCAAAGCGAAGGCGCTATGGGCGGCGAAGCAAATGACGGAGGAGACAACATGATTGTACTAATCGACAACTATGACTCATTCACATACAACTTAGTGCAGTATTTTGGGGAGCTCGGTGAAGAACTGGTCGTTTATCGAAACGACGAAGTGACGATTCAAGACATTGAGAAACTTGCTCCGAGCTACCTAGTCATTTCCCCTGGACCTTGTACACCGAATGAAGCCGGGATTAGCGTCGAGGCGATTCAAGCGTTCGCAGGTCGCATTCCGATTTTAGGTGTGTGTCTCGGTCATCAAGCGATTGCGCAAGCGTTCGGAGGAGACGTCGTTCATGCGGAACGGCTGATGCATGGAAAAACGTCGAAGATTCAACATGACGGGAAGTCGATTTTCAAAGATATTCCTCAGCAGACGGTCGTGACCCGTTATCACTCGTTATCTGTGGAGCGTTCTACCTTACCTGAATGTTTGATGGTCACAGCAGAAACAGAAACGAAAGAAATCATGGCACTCCGACATCGGACGCTCCCGATTGAAGGCGTTCAGTATCACCCTGAAGCAATTTTGACCGAGCATGGAAAAGAGATGATTCGAAACTTTATCGAGGAGTACCGCCATGTGGTATTGGCATAACGGGAACCTTGTTGAGCGAGAGGATGCATGGATTCCCGTCGAGGACCATGGATTCTTATATGGGATGGGTTTATTCGAGACGTTTCGAACATATGATTTCATTCCGTTCTTGTTCGATGCGCATTGGGAACGATTGATGAAGAGTGTAGATGAGCTGTGGATTGATTTTCCGTACACGAAGGAAGAAATCGAGACGGCGATTCAGCAATTGTGTCGTCAAAATGAAGCTCCTGACTTGTACATCCGATTGAACGTATCGGCAGGAGTCGCGCCGCTCGGTCTGTATGCCGGACGATATGAAAAACCGAACGTCACGTTGATTGCCAAACCGCTCTCCTCGGAAGTTGTGCCACAAGAGAAACGAGTCGAACCGATCCCTTTCCCGAGAAGTCGTCCTGAAGCGGCTTTTCGATTGAAGTCGCATCATTACATGAACAATATCCTCGGAAAACGCACCTTGCAAGACCAGGATGCTGAAGGATTGTTTGCGGACGAACAAGGCTACGTGGTGGAAGGGCTCGTGTCGAACATCTTTTGGGTCGGATCTGATGATGTGTTGTATACGACACCCCTTTCGAGCGGAGCACTCGCGGGCGTGACGCGACAATGGGTGATCGATTGCTTTCCCGTGGTGGAGCAATCGGTGACATTTGATGGATTAACCGCAGCAAAAGAGATTTGGATGACGAACTCGATTCAGCAAGTCGCTCCGGTGACGCATTATGGAAATCTGCAATACCCCGGTAAAGACGGGGAACGATTTAACGAAGTGTGGGCGGAGCTCGTTCGTTCACTTGGATAGGAGGCTGAAACATGACGAAAATCATGGGTATTTTAAACGTGACCCCGGACTCGTTTTCAGACGGAGGACGATATACAGCGGTCGAAGAAGCCGTACGTCACGCAAAGCAACTCGTACGAGAAGGTGCGGATGCGATTGATGTCGGTGGTGAATCGACGCGACCCGGTGCGGCGCTTGTTTCTGCAGAAGAAGAAATTGAACGTGTCGTCCCGATCATCGAACGATTGGTACAAGAAATAGATGTTCCGATCTCGATTGATACGTATAAGCCTGCTGTTGCGAGGGCGGCATTAGAAGCGGGTGCGACAATCATCAATGACGTGTGGGGCTCGAAGTGGGGAGATCGGTCGATGGTGCGTGTCGCCTTTGAATATGGCGTCCCCATCATTTTGATGCATAACCGAGAAAATCGAGACTACCATCATTTTATTGAAGATGTGGTGAGTGATTTGCAGGAGTCGATTGAGATTGCTCATGCAGCGGGTGTGAAAGATGAGCATATTTGGCTAGACCCAGGAATCGGGTTCGCAAAAGACGTGGCGCAAAATCTAGAGCTCATGAATCACCTCGATGTGATCACGCGTCTTGGCTATCCGGTGTTACTAGGTACGTCCCGTAAATCGTTTATCGGCCAAACGCTCGATTTACCAACCGAAGAACGCGTGGAAGGGACGATTGCGACGACGTGTTTAGGCATCATGAAAGGGTGCGATTGGGTACGCGTCCATGATGTGAAAGAGAATATGCGTGCAGCGAAGATGATGGATGCGATGATGAGGGGGAACGGACATGGATAAGATTTTTGTGAACGGCATGCGCTTCTATGGATACCATGGTGTATTTGAAGAGGAGAACCGTCTCGGTCAACGGTTTCACGTGGATTTAATGTGTGAATTGGACCTTTCACCTGCTGGGAAGTCAGATGATTTACAGGATGGAGTCAGCTACGCGGGATTATATCAAGTCACAGAAGACATTGTAACGGGGGAACCGGTCAATTTACTCGAAACACTTGGAGAACGCATCACGACGGCCGTTTTGGCACATCATGATTTGATTCAAAGCGTGACGGTAAAAGTGATCAAGCCGGACCCACCAATTCCAGGACATTACGACTCGGTGGCAATCGAGATGACAAGGAGACGCACGTCATGATTTATATCGCATTAGGAGCAAACATCGGGGAGCGGGCCGCACAATTGTCTGACGCGATTGATGAAATGGGGAAAATGGGTGTTATGGTCACGAAACAATCATCGGTTTATGAGACCGCCCCTGTCGGTTATATCGATCAACCATCATTTTATAATATGGTGGTCGAAGTGGAGACTCATCAATCTGTAACCGACTTATTAGACACCCTTCAACAAATTGAACAGCAGTTAGGTCGAGAGCGTCTCTTTAAGAACGGTCCGCGCACCATCGACCTTGACATCCTCTATTATAATGGGGAAGATATACAATCAGAGCACTTGACGGTACCACATCCGCGGATGCAGGAACGTGCGTTTGTGCTCGCTCCATTAGCTGAGATTGCGCCAGAACTCGTCGTCCGCGGACGAACGGTCGCGTCGTGGCTAGCAGATTTACCGATGGCAGACCGCCAAGATGTCGTTCGGTTACAGTTGCTAACGAATTTGGTGAAATGAAGGATGTGTTGTCTTGACAGGCTTTAAGATTGGAAATATAGATATTAAAAACCGTGCAGTCCTTGCGCCGATGGCTGGCGTGACCAACCCGGCATTCCGATTGATTGCAAAAGAATTTGGGGCGGGACTCGTCTGTGCTGAAATGGTCAGTGATAAAGGGATTTTGCTGGAGAACGCGCGGACGATGCGCATGCTATATGTCGATGAACGAGAAAAACCGCTCAGCTTGCAAATTTTTGGTGGTTCTAAAGATACACTCGTCAAAGCGGCGCAGTACGTCGATCAAAATACGAATGCCGACATCATTGATATCAACATGGGTTGTCCTGTGCCGAAAGTAACGAAATGTGACGCAGGTGCAAAGTGGTTACTTGATCCGGATAAAGTGTATGAGATGGTCAATGCCGTCACGAATGTGGTCGAAAAACCGGTCACGGTGAAAATGCGCCTTGGTTGGGACGATGATCACATCTTTATTTTGGACAACGTCAAAGCGGCTCAGACAGGTGGGGCGGCAGCCATTGCCATTCATGGACGTACGCGAGCCCAACAATATGAAGGAACTGCGAACTGGGATTGGATCGGTGAAGCGAAGAAAGTCGCGACCGTGCCGATTATCGGGAACGGGGACATTGCCACACCACAAGACGCGAAGCGTGTCATTGATCAATACGGTGTGGATGCCGTCATGATTGGGCGTGCTGCACTTGGGAACCCGTGGATGCTCTATCAGACGGTTCAGTACCTCGAAACGGGAGAACTTCCACCGGAACCAGCAGCTCGTGAAAAAATTGATATTTGCATGTTGCACCTCGACCGATTGAGCGCAATTAAAGGTGAGCTGACGGCCGTTCGTGAAATGCGTCAACATGCGGCTTGGTATTTGAAAGGGTTGAAAGGCAGTGGTCCAATTCGCAAACAAATCAATGAAACGGAATCGCGTGAGGCTTTCGCAGCGGTCCTGTATGGATTTGTTGATCAACTCGAACGACAACTGTCAGAAGTGTGAACTAGAGAAAAGAACTAATTTATGGTAAGCTTGTTTGGCGAAAAAGTGCACCACAACGAATGAACGGCTTCGGCTGTGCTGTTGGCCATCGGGTCGACAGTTTTTTGTTAGGGATAAACCCAATATGGATAGAGGAGTGAATGGAATAGTGAGCCACGAGTTAGAAATGAATGATCAAATGCAGGTTCGTTTTGAGAAGATGACCGATATGCGCGAGCGCGGTCTCGACCCGTTCGGTCAACGCTTTGATCGTTCTGCGCACGCAGGTGAATTACATGAGCAGTATGAATCAGTTGAAAAAGAGGCTTTAGCAGAGCAGGACGTAGAAGTCACGTTAGCGGGTCGCATCATGACGAAACGCGGGAAAGGGAAAGTATTTTTTGCCCACATTCAAGATGTGACAGGCCAGATTCAAATTTACGTTCGTAAAAACGATGTCGGGGATGAGCCGTTTGACTTGTTCAAATCATCAGACCTCGGTGATATCGTTGGTGTCAAAGGAAAGCTCTTTAAAACAAATGTAGGTGAACTCTCGATTCATGTGGAAGAGTTTGAGCTCTTGACGAAAGCACTTCGCCCGCTTCCGGACAAATATCATGGATTGAAAGATGTGGAACAGCGCTATCGCCAACGTTATCTTGATTTGATCACAAACCAAGATTCACGCCAGACATTCATTTTGCGTAGCCGCATCATTTCTGAGATTCGCAACTTCTTAAATCAAAAAGGATATTTAGAAGTGGAAACACCGATGTTACACACGATTGCGGGTGGAGCAGCGGCGCGTCCGTTCTTAACGCATCATAATGCGTTGGATATGGAACTTTATATGCGTATTGCCATCGAACTTCACTTGAAACGCTTAATCGTTGGTGGACTCGAGCGCGTTTATGAAATCGGACGTGTGTTCCGTAACGAAGGAATCTCGACACGCCACAACCCTGAATTCACAATGATCGAATTGTATGAGGCGTATGCCGATTACAACGACATCATGGATTTGACGGAAGAATTGGTTGCGCACGTAGCGAAAGAAGTACTCGGTACAACAGATGTACAATATGGTGAAGATACAATTCACCTCGGCATCGGTTGGAAACGTGCACACATGGTCGACCTTGTTAAAGAAGAGACAGGTGTAGACTTCTGGCAACAAATGTCCGACGAAGAAGCACGTGCCCTTGCGAAAGAGCATGGTGTGGAAGTTCAGGACCATATGACGTTCGGTCATATCGTCAACGAGTTCTTTGAGCAAAAGGTCGAAGAGACATTGCTTCAACCAACATTCGTGACAGGACACCCAGTTGAAGTGTCGCCGTTAGCGAAGAAAAACGAAACGGATCCACGCTTCACAGATCGTTTTGAATTGTTCATCGTTCGTCGTGAACACGCGAATGCCTTCACGGAGTTGAACGATCCAATCGATCAACGTGAGCGTTTCGAAGCACAATTGCTTGAAAAAGAAGCAGGTAACGACGAGGCGCATGAACTCGATAACGATTTCCTTGAGGCGCTTGAGTACGGTATGCCACCAACAGGTGGACTTGGAATCGGGATTGACCGTCTTGTCATGTTATTGACGAACGCACCATCAATCCGCGACGTTCTTCTTTTCCCTACAATGCGTCATCAACAGTGAATAATAGTAGAGAAGCCGGTTTGTACGTACGTGCAATCCAGCTTCTCTTTTTTTATTTTTCCGGATGAACGCTTGGAAACAAGCCGTTGAATAAAGGGTAAACTCTAACGGAAAAACTTTTTTGAAAAAACTTTATAAAAAACCCTTGCGTTAATTAAAGGTGTGCGGTAAAGTAATAAACGTTGCCGCTGATGGCAGCGGAAAGAAATAAAAAAAGTGGTTGACAACTGTGTCGATGACTTGTATTATTTTAAGAGTCGCAAAGAGCGACAGACGAACTTTGAAAACTGAACGATGAGGCAAAAATAAGTTTTACAATTTTTGAATGAAGCGCAAGCTTCGTCAATTTAAGAGCTATATCAAATTCTTTGGAGAGTTTGATCCTGGCT
>NZ_JAIVAC010000008.1 GCF_020171655.1 Exiguobacterium aestuarii
CATGCCGAACACGGAAGTTAAGCGTCTCAGCGCCGAAAGTAGTTGGGGGATCTCCCCCTGTGAGGATAGGACGTTGCCAGGCAACAACAGAGAGGACGACCGAGCATACGCTCGGTCGTCTTTTTTGTATGTATGATGAAATCGAACTCCGTATTTATGTCCCTTTTATTATGAAACTCCGAACAATTCTCATCATTCATAGAGGAATGAACACAATTCTGACTTTTCTGAACATCGGGAATTGAATTGCACTTTTGCGTTATACCTGTTACCATTACAGAAATATTTCGAAACAAAGATGTAGGTAGAACGAGAAAGGGGCCATCAATTTTTATGTGGGAAAACAAGTTTGCAAAAGAAGGTTTAACGTTTGATGATGTATTACTCGTACCGAGGTTCTCAAATGTTTTACCGCGTGACGTTGATTTAAGCACAAAGCTCTGTGAAGGATTAGAATTGAATATCCCAATCATCAGTGCGGGTATGGATACCGTCACGGAAGCTCCGATGGCGATTGCTATGGCCCGTCAAGGCGGATTAGGTGTCATTCATAAGAACATGTCAATGGAGATGCAGGCTGAGCATGTCGATCGCGTTAAGCGCTCAGAGAACGGTGTCATCACAAATCCTTTCTATTTAACTCCAGATCGTCAAGTGTATGATGCTGAGTATTTGATGAGTAAATATCGCATTTCTGGCGTACCAATCGTCAACTCAGAAGAAGAGCGTAAGTTGATTGGTATTTTGACGAATCGTGATCTTCGCTTCATCAAAGATTATTCAACCGTCATCAAGGATGTGATGACAACGGAAAACCTCATCACTGCAAAAGTAGGTACATCGCTTGAGGAAGCAGAACGTATTCTTCATCAACACCGCATTGAGAAACTTCCACTTGTCGATGAAGCTGGCGTATTGAAAGGTCTTATCACGACAAAAGATATCGAGAAGGTCGAGCAATTCCCAAACGCGGCAAAAGACAAGCAAGGTCGTCTTCTTGTAGCAGCTGCAGTCGGAGTAACAAAAGATGCAGCCTCACGTGCTCAAGTACTTGTAGAAGCAGGCGTAGATGCATTGGTTATCGATACAGCACATGGACATTCGGCTGGTGTGCTTGAAAAAGTTCGTGAGTTGCGCGATACGTTCCCATCGCTCCCAATCATTGCAGGAAACGTAGCTACTGCTGAAGCGACACGTGCTTTGATTGAAGCTGGAGCATCGGTCATTAAAGTTGGAATTGGACCAGGATCAATCTGTACGACACGCGTCGTTGCAGGCGTTGGTGTTCCACAAATCACAGCTGTATATGATTGTGTCACAGAAGCAAAAGAGCATGGTGTATCAGTCATCGCTGATGGTGGAATCAAGTACTCAGGCGATATCGTCAAAGCCATCGCTGCTGGAGCAAACGCTGTCATGCTTGGTAGCTTGCTTGCCGGTGTGAAAGAGAGCCCAGGTGAGATGGAAATTTACCAAGGTCGTCAGTTTAAGACATACCGAGGTATGGGATCTGAAGCATCGATGAAGCGCGGTAGCCAAGACCGTTACTTCCAAGAAGCAGACAAAAAGTTCGTTCCAGAAGGAATCGAAGGACGTGTTGCCTATCGTGGCGAACTCGCTGACACGGTATATCAATTGATTGGTGGTCTTCGCTCAGGTATGGGATACTGTGGCGCTGCCGACATCCGTGCCCTTCGTGAAGACACACAATTCATTCGTATGACGGGTGCGGGTCTTCAAGAAAGTCACCCACACGATGTCAATATCACAAAAGAAGCACCGAACTACTCACGATAATGTAAAAAGCCGCCATCCTGTACACTCAGGATGGCGGTTATTTATTTGCGCTTCTCTACTAAAATCACGGTACCCCCTTGATCTTGAGCAGGAAGTGAGACGGTGACTTTACCATTCTTTTGAACGATGTATTGTTTACCGCTATATCGGTCAATCAAAATGGTTTTTGCTTTATATGAAGTATTAAAGGAAACGGTTTGCGCTTTCTCTTTCGTATTTAATCCGACGAGAACCGACTGTTTTCCATAACTTCGTTTGAAAATCGAATAGCCGGCCTCAGAATTTGCAGCGATGGACGAACGTGTCCCTTTACTGAATACGTGCGAATAGTCTGCACGGATATTCAAAAGTTTTTGATAGTGCGTATGCATCGCTTTTCCTTCACCTTTGACGCGAGACCAGTCGAAGTCATAGCGATTTTCATTGAACTCGCCTTGATCCATATCGCCTGCATGCTTCCCAGATTGACCGACTTCTTCTCCGTAATAGATTACTGGCTGACCTTTCGCTGTGATTTGAAGAGAGGCTGCGACCATTTGCTTCCCAGTGTCCCCGCCTGCCCGTGAGACGAGGAAGCCGTCTTCATCATGACTACTCAAGAATTGTCCGAGCGTCGCTTCGTTTGATAATTGCGTATTACGATATTGAAGCGCCTTTTCAACGTCTTCGATATTGCCATTCACGAATCGTTCAGCCTGATATTTAAAATCAAAGTCGAGCAAGGAATCCATTTGACCACTTCTTAAGTAGCCGCCTGTGTTGTTGATACTCGCCCCGTAGTGCTCCCCAATCAATTTGAAATTCGGCTTGATTGCCGTTAATTCATTTTTAAAGGATTTCCACGTTGTGGAGTCCACGTGTTTGACCGTATCGACACGGAAGTAATCAATCGTGTTGCCATTTTTCGTTTTCGATCGTTTGATCCAATCCGTCTGCCATTTCACCAACTGTTCTCGAACGGCAGCTTCTTCCGTCTTGAAGTCGGGAAGGCCGGATAACGACATTTTGAGATCGTCTCCGTCGACCGGATTTTCACGAATCATTCCATCGAATACTTGTCGTTCTGCATCCGTTGGGAAGTTCGTAACGGATGAGCTTGCCCCAGGCTCCATTCCGTAGCCGGGATGGTTTAAGACGACGTCGACCATAATTTTCATTCCACGCTTATGCGCTTCATCAATCAGTTTATGGAAGGCGGCCATATCCCCGAGATGTTCATCGAGTTTTTCAAAGTTCTTGGCCCAATACCCATGATATCCATACTGAGAACCGTCTTTTCCATATCGTAAATCCCAATCGATGTTATCCACAATTGGCGTGATCCAAATCGTATTGATCCCAAGATCGTCTAAATAATCGAGTTTTTTCGTGACACCTGCAAAATCGCCACCATGGTAAGACTCAGGATGATCTTTGTCATAGTATTCACGATTCGGATTGTCATTGGATAAATCTCCGTTGTAGAAGCGATCGGTGAGCATGAAATAGATGCGCGCCTCATCCCAGTCAAACGCTTGTTTTTCCTTCATCGTTTTAGGGACGACACGAACTGTTGTTTTCGAGCGATGAACGTTTCCGTATTGGTCGATTGCAGTGACGGCAAGCGTCTTATTTCCAGGTTTGACCGTGTCTTTCACCGCGATCGTTTGGGCGTTTAACGCACGATCAATGTGTAACTTTTCAGGACCGCCGAGTGGGCGTGCATCGATATAGAGTTCTCGGAGTGTCACACCTTTTGGCAAGGTCGGGTTTACTCGAACGACCGCATTTTCACGAGAGCTGATGGCTTTCGGACTGACAGAAGAAGTGAGTGTGACAGTTGGTTGACGATATTCGATTTGAGAAGCCTCGAAATAAGGATCTTTCACTTCAGTCGTGACGCCGTCCTTCGTGACGAGATACGTGTAGTCATGGATTCCTTCAGGTAAATGTACCGTGTGGCGGAACCACTCGTTTTCTGGCTCATAAGTCATCGGGTACGTCTCGCCATTGATTTTGAGTGCGACCTGATCGATTTCATCCATTTCTCCTGCTTCATAGAGTGCTACATCACGATAGAAGAATTGAACCCCATCTGTACCGTATTCGGGACCACTGATTGTCGGAACTTGATGGAAGGTACCTTTTCCGCTTTCGACGACGACCTTCGTGACGCGGTCTTCTCCGAGCGTGACGTATCTGTCTTCTCCATAAGCATCCTTAACGGCCCAGTCCGTGCCTTTTCGAATGACAAACCCAACTTTCGTGGCGTCTTGACCAACCGGGATACGGAAGATGGCCCCATCGTCAGTTATCCGGTATGGATCGACTTGTCCGTCTTTTTTCCCAGTGCTCCATGTCCATAAGTTCCAATCCGTATAGTCATGATCGGCACGGACATACTTCATTTCGATATAGCGTGTCGTTTCCCAAGGATCCGCGAGCTTTGTTGCTGTTTTAAAAGTAGTTGTCAATGCCGGGAGTGTTGTATTCGAAATCGTTCCAGTCACTGCACCTTCTGGAATAGTGGCCGTATATGACGTATTGAGAGCGAGAGCTTCTTTCGGTTGAAGTGTCACGCTCGTACCATTCGTTGTTACATCAACGGGAACACGCGTCTCCCCTTGTTGTAAGGTGACCGATGCCGAATCGAGACGGACGGGTTCATTAAATGTCCATGTGATTGGAGCAGACACATCCGCATCAATTGATGATGAGGCCGGAGTCACGGACGCAACTTCAAGTTGGTCAATCGTCTCTACCCCATTTAAGGTGAACGGGGCACTATAAACAGATTGTGTGGATGGCGTGGCGGACACGTTCCAACTATTGGCCAATTGATTGGCAGCATTGCTCGGAATCGTATCGAACGCCCCATGTTCTCCGGCGTTATTTCCACTTAATACAGTTAAGGCGCGGACTTGATCTCCATTGTTTAAGCCGAGTAATGACAGAGGAACTTTTCCTTCAAATCCTTTCGTTCGGTCTAAGGCAAAAGCCGCACCGTTCAACTGATTTAATTGCAAAAGTGGTTTCTCTTGACCAGCCTGATAAAGAGCAGCCTCTTTTACATTCTGATCGCCATCGACTCGGACGAGAATATGATACTGAGGCGCCTTGTCGACACCTTTAAAATCGAATGGATAACCGAGGGGATTCGTCGATACACCTGAATCTTCATCGTTGATTTGAAGGGCGATGTTGATATATTGCCCGTTGTCTCCCCAGTTCGGGACATTATTCGCGTCTACGTAAAAGTAAAGGTGTTGGGCATCATTGTTTATGTATAAATCACCGACATCAAATCCTTGCCATCCAGCAGTGGGAGAACTTGCGAGGGCGGGAATATTAGCCCAATCTGTTTTTGCCCCATCAATCGTGATTGCAGTCGGTTCAGCCAATGCGTTCATCGGAACACCGGCTTGAATGAGCAATGCACCGGACAGGAATAAAGTCGAAGCCTGACGAGCAGTTTTTTTCTTCATGAGACACCTCTTTTGTTTGAGTTAAATTGCACAATTTTATGCAAACGTTTTCAAAAATAGTTTAGCGGAAGTTGTAAGCGCTAACAATATGTTTTTGAAAAAACAATAAATAACCGCGTCTCCTGTTAGTTGAGGAGATGCGGTCATGATTCAGTAGTGACGAGTGAACCTTTGACGATGAGTCGTTCCGTCGTATCGAACGTACAAGTGATCAATGTAAGGGTAGGAGTAGCTGTTTCATCTAATACATCAACTCGTTCAGGAGAGATGGTCTCAAGCGATGTCACGACGTATTCGTAAGTGTGCGTATCATCTCGAAGATAGATCTTCATACCAACATGGACTTCATGGAGCGGACCGAATAGAGCGGTCGCATGTTGTAAATAATGACCGGCCAGCGCGTAATTGCCTACCCCCATTTGTTGATCAGGATGCATGGTTCCCGCTCCGACGGCGAGACTCTCATCATCTAACCCTTTTATAATCGGAAGCTCCAGTGAAACATCTGGAATGGAAATGACACCGATTGTCGGCAACTGATGAAACCGATTGCGCGCTTGCAAGACGTCCGCTAAGGAAAGTGGTGTGACTGCCGCAAAATCATAATTCGACTCAATTTCACTCTCGTCTTGCAATTCCATATGTTCAACGACATATTCACTCGTTGAACTGGCGATATTCTCTTTCCAAATCGAGCTCGTTAAAAAGAAGAGACCGCTGCCGAGTAAACAGATTCCGATGATCCATCGGACGTGTCGCTTCATGGAGTCACTCCTTTCGGGATTTCCCAGGCATCCATCAACTGATCGATCACATTCGGTAACGATGATTCAGGCAAGTGTGCAAAGCCAAACAAAAATTGTATGTGCGAATCTGGGTGTACGATGCGATAGTCGTTCATCGATTTGATGGCGATTTCCGACAATTCAGCGGATTGTTTCAATTCTTGCTCTGTCCGATCGCTGATGACGGTCAAGACAACGTGCAATCCAGCGCTCGCACCTGTCACTGTGACAATCGGTTCGAATGGGCGGAAGGCGGCGAGCACGATTTCTAACTTGCGGCGGTATATTTTTCGCATCCGATTCAAATGCTTCTCGAAGTCACCACTCGACATAAATAGAGCCAACGTATGCTGTTCGAATCGTGGGACGCTACACGTGAAGTAATGATGTCGCTCTCGGTAACGATTCAATAGAGGTGTTGGTAACACCATATATCCAATACGAAGGGATGGCATGAGTGATTTCGAGAAAGTACTGATATAGATGACACGTTCGTTCGGGTCCATACTTTGAAGAGAGGGGATGGGTTTACCACTATAACGGAACTCACTATCGTAATCGTCCTCAATGATATACGTCTGGTGAACGAGCGCCCAATTCAATAAACGTTGGCGTCGACTGACGGATAGGACAGTACCTGTCGGAAATTGATGGGCAGGTGTCACGTATAGCGCATCGATTTCATGGCGTTCGAGCTCACTGACACAAACTCCACTTTCATCTACCGGGATCGGGATAGAGGTGCGCCCCTGTTGCTCGAATAAAAGACGAGTGAGTGGATAGCCGGGATCTTCAATGCCAAAGACCGATGCGTCAGGTAACAAATCCAAAAGCTGTGGAAGGAGTTGTTCTGTCCCTGATCCGACGATGATTTGTTCAGGTGAGCACTGGACGCCTCGTGAATGATAGAGATAGGTCGCAATTTCCTGTCGTAGCTCGAGATCCCCTTGGACGGAACCTAGCGCGAGTAGTTCATGATGAACCTCATCGACAACGTTCTTGACGTGCCGTTTCCAACGTTCAAACGGAAAAGCGGTCGTATCGATTTGACTTGGCGATACATCGTACGTATACGTCTTTTTAGGTGGGGACGGCGTGATGGTGCTGCTCGATCGCCGGACGTACAGTTCCTCTTGCGGCAACACATAAAATCCTTTTCGGGGAACGGATTCAATGTACCCTTCGGCGAGTAATTGGGCGTATGCAAACTCGACTGTCGTCTGAGACACATCCAAAAATTGAGAGAGTTTGCGTTTCGAAGGTAACTTGGTACCCGTCTTTAATGTATCGTCGACGATAGCATCCCGAATGTGTTTATATAACTGCTCATATAGCGGGATGGACGAGTCTTGTTCAAGTGAGAAAGTAAGCATATCCATAAAACAATGTTCCTTTCTTTACGAACCGAAAAAGAAGTATAAGAGAAAACCGAGGATAATCAAGGCTGAGACAATTCCAGGTGTAACAAATGAGGCGCGATGACCTCCTTCAAACGGATCACGGTCGAACATACTGATTCCTCCTTTATACTTCAACACGTTCGAGATAGTAGCCATAGAGTCCTTTATCCAAACTGACCACTTTAAAAAATAAGAATCTGGCACTTTTAATATAGTCAATCCAGCTTATACTAGCAAGTAGAACATAAACTCATGGAGGGATTTCAATGGAAAAGAGACAAGTGGGAACAGATAAAGTAAAACGTGGGATGGCTGAAATGCAAAAAGGTGGCGTCATCATGGACGTCATCAACGCAGAGCAGGCGAAAATTGCTGAAGCTGCAGGTGCGGTTGCTGTCATGGCACTTGAACGCGTACCTTCGGATATCCGTAAAATGGGTGGGGTTGCCCGTATGGCCGACCCAACAATCATTGAAGATGTCATGGGAGCAGTATCTGTTCCGGTTATGGCAAAATGCCGTATCGGACATATCGCTGAAGCGCGTGTCCTCGAGTCGATGGGGGTCGACTTTATCGATGAGAGTGAAGTATTGACGCCGGCAGACGAAGAGTTCCACTTGTACAAACGCGACTATACAGCACCGTTCGTATGTGGAGCACGTGACCTTGGCGAAGCGGCTCGTCGTATCGGCGAAGGCGCGGCAATGATTCGTACAAAAGGTGAGCCAGGAACAGGGAACATCGTGGAAGCGGTTCGTCACATGCGCACCGTACAAGCACAAGTGAAGCGTCTCTTGTCGATGAGCGTGGATGAAGTCATGACAGAGGCTCGTGATCTCGGAGCTCCATTTGAAGTGCTTATGCAAATTCGTGAAGCGGGTCGTCTCCCGGTCGTTAACTTTGCGGCGGGTGGAATCGCGACACCAGCGGATGCTGCCTTGATGATGCATCTCGGAGCAGATGGTGTCTTCGTCGGATCTGGTATCTTCAAAGCGGAGAACCCAGAGAAATTCGCACGTGCCATCGTAGAAGCGACAACGTACCACGATGACTATGAGCGGATCGCACATCTTTCAAAAGGATTAGGTGAGGCGATGAAAGGACTAGACGTCCGTACGCTCAAAGATGAAGAACTCATGGCACCACGAGGCTGGTAAGATGGTAACGATTGGCGTATTAGGGATGCAGGGCGCAATTCGTGAGCATGTTCGTATGCTTGAAGCGCTCGGTGCTCAAACCGTTGTAGTCCGCTCGCTAGAAGACTTGAAAGCAATCGATGGATTAGTCTTACCAGGTGGAGAAAGTACCGCGATGCGACGCTTACTCGATCGTTATGAGTTACTTGAGCCACTTCGCGACATGGAGACGTTACCGATGTTTGGCACATGTGCCGGCATGATTCTTCTCGCGAACGAAGTCGAAGGGTATGACGCCCACTTAAAGAAAATTCCGATGACAGTAAAACGTAATGCATTCGGACGTCAGGTCGACAGTTTTGAAGTCGATCTTCCGGTAAAAGGAATTGATGAGCCAGTCGAAGCGGTGTTTATTCGTGCCCCACAAGTGGCGCGAGTTGAACCGGAAGTAGATGTGCTCGCTGAAGTTGAGGAAGCGATTGTAGCAGTTCGTTACAACCAGTACCTGGCTTGTTCGTTCCATCCAGAATTGACAGAAGATTTATCATTGCACCGTTATTTTATCGAGATGGTTAAAGAAAATCAGAAGCAATATGCATAAGTTTGAGGGACCTCATGAAAAGGGGGTCCTTCAAACTTATTTTTTGTTACACTGAACAAAGAAGCGTATAGAAAGGGGAAACTATGTGAAGGCTCGCTATTTAATCATGATGTTTGTTGCCATGTTGCTTGTACAAGTAATCGTACCCTCAGTCGCCTCTGCGGCCGCGCCAAAAGTCGACGCGGCGAGCGCGATGCTCGTAGACGTGACGACAGGGCAGGTCTTATTTACAAAACAGGAAGATGCCATGCTTCAACCGGCTTCGATCACAAAGCTGATGACGGCATTTTTGACGCGTGAAGCGATCGAAGAAGGAAAGCTCAGTTGGAATCAAGAGGTTACACCGAGTGACGCTGCCTTGGCGCTGACGAGAAAACCGGGACTTGCACGAATCCCGCTACTGAATAAACCGTATACCGTCAAAGAGTTATACGATGCAGCATTAATTCGTTCGGCGAACGAAGCGGCTGTGACGCTCGGGGAAGCGGTGTCTGGTTCAGAAGAGGCGTTCGTCAAAGAAATGAATCGTCGAGCGGATGAGTTAGGGATGACACAAACGACGTTTGCGAATGCATCGGGACTCGATTCTGTGTCAGCCGGTCTACCAGGAGATAATTTGACATCTGCCAATGATTTAATGAAGTTGGCGATTGCGTATTTGACGACTTATCCGGAAGTGCTCGACGTGACGAAACGGGCATACGTGGATGTCGACGGTGTTCGCTTTGACGCGACGAACCGAATGCTTGCCGACCGGGATCTCGCCTATCCAGGGATGCTCGGCTTTAAAACGGGAACAACGAATGAGGCAGGCTATTGCTTTATCGGTGTGTCGACACGGGATGGTCGCACTGTGTTATCCGTCGTTCTTGGCGCACCATCTGATGAGGGACGCTATGTAGCGACGAAAGCGTTACACGACTATGCGTACTCAGATTTCGTCATGACACCGATTTTACGGACAGGGGAAACCATTTCGGAAACGGCAACGGTCTCTCAAGGTGAAACGGAACAGGTCACTGTTCGGACGACGAATGACTTTGAAGTGTTAGTCGAAAAAGGGAAACCTGTCCCGGAACCGAAAGTTGAACTGCTCGAACTAGACGCTCCGGTCAAGGTCGATACACAGGCAGGTACGGTTACCATCGACTCCTCGGATCAAGTTCGCTATTTAGAAGGAGAGACACCTCCGAAGATGACGCTTGTCACGGCAGAGGCGGTTGATACGGCTTCGTTTTTGACGAGAATGACGCGAGCGTTTGTTGATTTCCTCGATCAAATCAGATTGGCACTTGGAAAAATCAGTCTTGTCGAACAAGTTCAGATGTTGTAAAGTAAGATTAATTCAATGACAGATGCGATGATGAGAATAAGTACGTTACGTACGTCTACTGACAGAGAGCTAGTGGTTGGTGCAAACTAGTGAGATGGCGTAACCGAATCGGCCTCGGAGCATTGACTTGGAAACAAGTCACGTTTGGCACACGTTACGTGCATCGAGTGGCTCATGCATTTGGGCAACGAGGGTGGCAACGCGGATCCAAGGTGGTTCGTCCCTTTCCTACGGGAAAGGGACGTGCCGCCTTTTTTATATGAAAAAAGGAGGAACAACAATGTTAGACATTAAACGTTTACGACAAGATTTTGAAGGGATTAAAGAAAAATTAGCTTACCGTGGAGAAGATTTGAGTGCACTTGACCGCTTCCCGCAGTTAGAAGAAAAGCGCCGTGACTTGATTAACGAAGTGGAAGTAAAGAAAGCAAAGCGTAATGAAGCGACAAAACAAATCGCTGAATTAAAACGCAACAAACAAGATGCAGAAGGTCCAATCTTAGAAACACGCCGACTTGGGGATGAAATCAAATTGTTGGATGAGGAGTTACGAGAAGTAGAGGCAGAGCTCAACTTGATCTTGCTCAGCATTCCAAACATCCCACATGAGTCAACTCCAATCGGTGAGACAGAAGACGATAACGTGACGATTCGCGAAATCGGAACGAAGCCTGATTTTGATTTCGAGCCGAAGCAACATTGGGACGTGATGGAAGACCTAAAAATCGTCGATGTCGAGCGCGCTGGAAAAGTAACGGGTAGCCGTTTTGTCTTCTATAAAGGATTAGGTGCTCGCTTAGAACGTGCTCTGATCAACTTTATGATGGACCTTCATTCAGACGAGCATGGATATTCAGAAGTATTGCCGCCGTACATGGTCAATCGTGATTCGATGATCGGAACAGGTCAACTTCCTAAATTTGAAGAAGATGCGTTCAAAGTAGCGGACACGAACTACTTCCTCGTTCCAACAGCTGAAGTGCCAGTTACAAACATGCACCGTGAAGAAATCATCCCGGAAACACAGCTTCCGATTACGTATACAGCATATAGCGCTAACTTCCGTTCTGAAGCCGGTTCAGCTGGTCGTGATACACGTGGCTTGATTCGTCAGCACCAGTTCAACAAAGTCGAGCTCGTCCGCTTCGTGAAACCAGAAGAGTCATATGAACAACTAGAATTATTGACAGGTCATGCTGAAGAGGTATTGAAGCGTCTTGGACTTCCGTATCAAGTACTCAGCATGTGCACGGCAGACCTCGGCTTCACAGCTGCGAAAAAATACGACATCGAAGTATGGATGCCAGCACAAGGGATGTATCGTGAGATTTCTTCTTGCTCTAACTTCGAAGATTTCCAAGCGCGTCGTGCGGGAATTCGCTTCCGTCGTGATGCCAACGCGAAACCAGAATTCGTTCATACATTGAACGGCTCAGGATTGGCAGTCGGTCGAACGGTGGCAGCGATTTTGGAAAACTATCAACAGGCGGATGGATCTGTCGTCATTCCAGAAGTTCTTCGTCCTTATATGGGTGGAAAAGAAAAGATTGAAATGCCGAACTAAACACTTGAGCCGCCTCGATTTTGAGGCGCTCAATTTTTTTTAATGTTTTTTCACAAAAGGGTTTGACATCTGTCTCTTCAGTTGGTACTATAAATCATGTCGAGCGACACTGTTGCTCACGAATTGCATATGAGCTTTGGAGGTGTACCCAAGTGGTTTAAGGGAACGGTCTTGAAAACCGTCAGGGGTGTAACAGCCTGCGTGGGTTCGAATCCCACCACCTCCTCCATTTCTTTTTTGGAGGCTCACACAATTTTATATCTTTTGGAGGTGTACCCAAGTGGTTTAAGGGAACGGTCTTGAAAACCGTCAGGGGTGTAACAGCCTGCGTGGGTTCGAATCCCACCACCTCCTCCACTTTCTTTTTTTTACACTTTTTTAGGCCTGGAGTTGTACCCAAGTCCGGCTGAAGGGGACGGACTCGAAATCCGTTAGGAGTCGCAAGGCTCGCGTGGGTTCGAATCCCACCAACTCCGCTTTCAATCGGGCATCTGCAGAGGCAGATGCATTTTTTGTATCCACAGACATATGCGCTGTGGATTTTTTTATGCACAGAAAAGAGAGATCACGCTTTTGATGGCGTAATCCCTCTGTATGATTATCTAACTTTTGCTTCGCGAGCAATCGTTAATTGCTTTTCGATTTTTTCAAGGATGAGTTCGACTGAATCTGGGTCTTTGATGAGATCGTACTCTTCAATCGAGAGTCGTAGTACTGGGCACAAGTTGAAGTTGTTGATCCACTCTGTGTAGCGTTCGTACATCTCTTCCCAATAAGCGATTGGTGTTTGTTGCTCCATCTCGCGACCGCGCATCTGGATGCGTTCAAGGACTTGTTCGAACGAACCTTCAAGATAAATCAATAGGTCTGGGTGCGGGAAGAAGGGTGTTAACACCATAGCCTCGAACAAACTTGAATACGTTTCGTAGTCTGTTGGTGACATCGTCCCTTTTTCATAATGCATTTTTGCAAAGATGCCTGTGTCTTCATAGATGGAACGGTCTTGAATGAAGCCGCCCCCGTATTGGAAGATTTTCTTCTGTTCTTTAAAGCGTTCTGCTAAGAAGTAAATTTGAAGATGGAAACTCCAACGTTCAAAATCATGATAGAATTTATCGAGGTAAGGGTTCGTATCTACTTTCTCTAGAGACGTTCGGAAGTTTAAAGCATCGGCTAACGAATTGGTAATCGTCGATTTCCCGATTCCAACCATTCCACCGATTGTAATGATCGTATCGTTCGGAATGTTATATTTATCAATCAGCTTCATTTTAATTGTGCTCCTTTAGTTAATTCTAATTCGCGTTCAATCGTCTTGAGGACATGTGTCAAATCGTCCGGATTGTGTACAAAGTCGAGTTCATCCCCACTAAATGAGAGGATTTTCACTTCTGGATGGGCCGCGCGATAGGATTCGACGAACGTCTCATAATCGTGAGCAAGCTGTTCGAGATAATCGCGAGACATATTTTCTTCCACTTCACGTCCACGCAAAGCAACGCGTTTCATCAGTGTCTCAATGCTGGCGTGTAAGTAAATGACGACATCAGGTTTCGGCATATCATGTGTCAAAATCTTATAAATCTGCTCGTACTTGTTTAAATGCGCAGGTTTCAACGAACGGTGAGCAAAAATCAAGTTTTTGAAAATATGATAGTCCGAAACGACGGATTGCTGTTGACTCAAGTGGTGTTTATGAATATCATCCAACTGCTTGAATCGATTGCATAAGAAGAACATTTCCGTTTGGAAACTCCATTCTTCGATATCTTCATAAAACTTGCCGAGAAATGGGTTCTCTTCTACAATTTCATTCAGCATCTGCATCGAGAAATGCTGACTGATGATATGGGCCAGTGATGTTTTCCCGACACCAATCGGTCCTTCTACCGTTATAAACATATGATGTCATCCTCCATTATCCAAAGTGCAAGTTCCATTCTAGCATAGAATGCGAATGATATGGCGAGGGATTTGATTTTCATTTTTTTTCATAGTGTTAAATAAGAAATGAGGTGAATCGATGGAACGTGACGAACGATTTATGCAGTTGGCCATCGAAGAAGCAAAGAAAGCAGAGGCCATCGGGGAAGTCCCGATCGGCTGTGTGATTGTAAAAGGTGACGAAGTGGTTGCGACTGGTCATAATCGTCGTGAAACAGATTTATTGGCAGCGGCTCATGCTGAGATGATTGCGATTGAATCAGCAAATCGATCACTGGGCAATTGGCGATTAGAAGATTGTGAGTTATACGTCACACTCGAACCGTGTCCAATGTGTGCGGGTGCCATTGTGCTATCCCGAGTGAAGCGGGTCATCTTCGGTGCACATGATCCGAAAGGGGGTTGTTGCGGTACGTTGATGAATTTGGTACAAGATGAACGATTCAATCATCAGGCTGACGTAACCGAAAATGTTTTAGCAGAAGAATGTGGACGACTTCTAACTGATTTCTTCCGGGCGCTTAGAGAAAGGAAGAAACAAGAGAGACTTCATCAGAGAGGTTGCAACCCAATCGATTAAACAGTATAATGTAATAGCACTCGAGATAGTGCATAATTTCATTTACCCATTTGCCGTGCTAGGTGGGGAGGTAGCGGTGCCCTGTCACTCGCAATCCGCTGTAGCGAGACTGAATCCCGATTCGAGGGAGTGCGCTGGTGTGGTCTGCCTTATGTAAGTGGCGTTGACGTCTGAGTCCTGCGCAACGGTCACCCATGAACCAGGTCAGGTCCGGAAGGAAGCAGCCTTAAGTGGTGACGTACCGTGTGCCGCAGGGGTGCTTGGGCTGAGCAAACTGCATGAGTAACGCATGTTGACGTGCTTTCAGAAATCGGTGCGCGGCAGATTTATTTTATAACTTCAATCTATGGCCCCAGGGCTGTAGATTTTTTTGTATGATGAGATAGAGAAGAAAAGTGGGGAAGGAGGCGAACTCATGGCGTATCAAGCGTTATATCGGGTATACAGACCTCAGTCATTTCAAGAGGTCGTCGGTCAAGTTCATATCACACGTACGATTCAAAACGCTTTATTAGAGGAGCGGATGTCACACGCATATTTGTTTTCAGGTCCACGCGGGACAGGGAAGACGAGCTTAGCGAAAATCATTGCTAAGGCGATCAACTGTGAAAGTGCACCGACACGTGAACCGTGTAATACCTGTCCGACGTGTATCGCTATCACGGAAGGTACGAGTCCGGACGTTTTTGAAATCGATGCGGCATCAAATAATGGAGTTGACGAAATTCGAGAAATCCGAGACAAAGTCAAATATCCACCGTCTCAAGGGCGTTACAAAGTATATATCATTGATGAAGTGCATATGTTGTCGACAGGTGCATTCAATGCATTATTGAAAACACTCGAAGAACCGCCAGCACATGCAATTTTTATCTTAGCGACGACAGAACCGCATAAAATTCCGGCAACGATTATTTCGCGTTGTCAGAGATTTGATGTCAAACGACATGAAGTGAGTCAATTGCAAACCCGGATGGCCTATATTTTGAATGATCAAGACCATGATTATGATCCGGAAGCATTGAAACTAATCGCACGGGCTGCTGATGGCGGGATGCGGGATGCCCTTAGCTTGCTTGATCAGGCCTTAGCATTTAGCGATGGGCGTCTGACGGAAGAAGCGGTGTTAGAAGTAACGGGTGCTGTGACGGATGAAACACTGCTCGAAATGGCATACGGTTTACAGAAAAAAGAGTTGAATGCGATTTTGAGTACGCTTGAAATGATGTTACGTGAAGGGAAAGATTTAAAGCGTTTCATCGAAGACTTAGTGTTCGTCCATCGGGATGCGTTACTATTGAAAGCATCTCCGCAAGCTGCCGACTTATTAGAGCGTGCTCGTCCGACTGATGAGTTTCGTCAGTTTGTCGAAGCGACTTCGACGGACGAATTGTTCCAAGTGATTGAAGAGCTCAATGAGTGCCAGCAACAAATGAGGCTGTCGAATCATCCGAAGGTATTGGTAGAGTTAACGTTCATCCGAATTGCAGAACAAGGTCGTACGATCAGTGAGCAGATGACACAACTTCAAGACCAAGTGCGTGAGTTGAGCCGCGAATTGAATGAAGTGAAGAAGAATGGCGTGACTGTGACAGGTGGAGAGGTGGAAAAACCGAAGCCTGCTCCGAAACGAACACAAATCCGAGTGCCGAAAGAGCGGATTCGCCAATTACTTCAGCGAGCTGAGCGGCAGCATTTGAATGCGATTCGCGATAGTTGGGGCGACATCATGACGAATATCCGGATACAGGATGGTCCAATCTTCGCACTCTTCTATGAAAGTGAGGCTGTCCTTTGTGCAAGTGACACCTTACTGGTACAATTTAAAGATGGAATGACATGGCACTATGAACAAGTGAGTTCGAATGGTCGTACGCGTGATGTAATCGAGCAGGCGTTATTTGAAGTTACGGGGATTCGTCGTGAAATTATGGCGGTGCTTGAAACGGATTGGAATGAACTGAAGAATGAGTTCATCCTTCAAAAACAAGCAGAGCGGACAGAACGAGTCGAAGAACCAGAAACTGAAGACCCGTTGGTTGCACAGGCGATGGAACGTTTTGGCGATGTCGTTGAAATCGAAGAAACATAAGGGAGGCGCTCTGAATGCGTGGAATGGGAAATATGAATAACATGATGAAACAAATGCAAAAGATGCAAAAAGATATGGCGAAAGCTCAAGAAGAACTAAAAGAGTTATCAGTAGAAGGTACTGCAGGAGGCGGCATGGTAAAAGTTGTCGTCAGCGGTCATAAAGAAGTTTTAGATGTCATCATTGCAGAAGATGTCGTCGACCCGGACGATGTAGATATGTTGCAGGATCTCGTCTTAGCAGCAATTAATGATGCGATGAAGCAAGCTGATCAGCTTGTGAATGATAAGATGGGGCGTTTCACACAAGGTATGAATCTCCCAGGCTTTTAAGTGAAGAAAGGATCGATGCGAGTTGCAATACCCTGAAGCCATTGGACGATTGATTGAGAGTTTTACGAAACTACCTGGAATCGGTCCGAAAACTGCAGTGCGTTTGGCGTTCCATGTATTAGATATGGAAGAAGACGATGTATTAACGTTTGCGAAGTCTCTCGTCAGTGCGAAACGGGACATCAAATATTGTACCGTTTGCGGGCACATTACAGATATTGATCCTTGTGCAATCTGTAAAGACTCACACCGGGATGAAACGGTAGTTTGTGTGGTTCAAGATTCAAGAGACGTGATTGCCATGGAGAAAATGAGAGAGTATAGAGGGAAATATCATGTTCTTCATGGAGCCATAAGTCCAATGGAAGGGATTGGTCCAGAGGATATTAACGTTTCAAGCTTGCTGACACGTTTACAAGAGAACGAGTCAATCCAAGAAGTGATTTTAGCGACGAACCCGAACATTGAGGGAGAAGCGACTTCGATGTATTTATCACGCTTACTTAAGCCGACAGGAATCCGTGTAACTCGTCTCGCGCATGGTTTGCCCGTCGGTGGGGATTTAGAGTATGCGGACGAAGTGACCTTGTCTCGAGCGATGGAAGGTAGAAGAGAATTATGAAATGGTTTCGTAAGTCGTTAAAAGATGATTATGATCAACGACTACTGACTGAGTTGATGGAAGCGAAAGCTAAGTTTGAGTCGAAACGTCGGATGCTTGAAGTTAGCATCGAAGATACAGGAGAATTAGCGGCTCAAGTGAAGCAAGCAGAAGCTCTTTACTTTTTCTATTTGAAAGAGGCGAAAAAACGAAATGTATCCTTATCGTCTCTCCGTTCATAAGGCGAAGCCGTTGGCTCGCCTTATTTTATTTTTAACCCTATATAATGAAGAAAAAAATATAGTGTGAGTGATTAAAGCATAATTTAATAAATTTCTTAAAACTATTTTAATAAAAGGGTTGCGTGGTTAAAGTTTTACTGATATATTAATAGACGTCGCCGAGATAAGCGGCAAACAAAATAAAAAATATTTTAAAAAGTGATTGACCTTTTGTTCTTCACTTGGTAAGATATTAAAGTCGCCAAGAGCGACAGACGAACTTTGAAAACTGAACGATGAGGCAAAAATAAGTTTTACAATTTTTGAATGAAGCGCAAGCTTCGTCAATTTAAGAGCTATATCAAATTCTTTGGAGAGTTTGA
>NZ_JAIVAC010000009.1 GCF_020171655.1 Exiguobacterium aestuarii
AGCGCTCGACTTTTACGCCTTTTCTTCCCCAGTTTCTTGACTCGTTTCTTCGACATTGGGATTCATTTGAGCCATGATCGCTTGCATCGCTACTGGGTCAGTCAAGAGACGCAAAGAGTTGTTTGCTTCATCTTGCTTCAAGATTTCATCCAGTTTCATGTTGATGAACGCCGAGACCGCTACACCACGTTTGTGCGCTGCCATTTCGATACGGTCATACATTTCTTGTGGCATACGGATGTTGAACCGCTTCATTTCATTCTCGTTTTTTGCTGCCAATTTAATCCACCTCCCCTTTGAGTCTATCGTACACTTTTAAGATATATTTGGTCAACGCTTTTTATTTCACGACTGGTTGACGATGAGACTCTGCCCCCCGAACCCCCAAAACCATCGTCTCCGAGGTTCTTCGCCCCTCTGGGAGCCACTGGTTTAAGTGTGATCAGGGGGCTTCTCATTCATCAACCAGCTTTCGCGACATAAACGCTGGCATTGTTTTTTTGCCCAGTGCCCATTTACGCACCTTAGTGCCAATGGGAGTGATTTCATGAATCAAGAAGTTACAACGTAACGTTTAGTTACAGTGTCATCACTTGTAATTTCCTGTTTCAACTGTATACTTTTGCATGAGGTGTAACTTTATATTACAGGTGTGTTCGGGCCGCTACGGTCGGGAAGGGAACCCCCCGCAAGCGTGCGGGTCCCCCCTACCCGATCCGTTTGCGTTGCCGCTCCACCTCCGCAACAGAAAAAGGACACCCCCACCAAGAGTGTCCCAGTTGTATTCAGTTTTTTTAAAGCGAAGTTACTGACCACCTCGTTTCATGTTATACTGTTCGTAGGTGATAGTATTTGTGAAGTCGTCCTGTTCGACGACAATTTGTTTTGTGTAGTTGGGTTCTGCAGACCCGACTACTTTTTTTATGTCCTCGTATTTCATTTCTTGTCTTTCGGGCATCTGAATACCTTTTGACTTGCGATATAGATTCATGCCACTTGGATACAGATGAAGCCGACCGCCCTTGATGAATTTCTTTTCTTGACCATCCACTTCAACTACCTTGATTTCTTTCTGACCAACAACAGCCCCATGAATGTTTTCTGAAGTCAATTCGACATCAGCCAAGTAAGCCGAGAGATACGCCCCGATATTATCGACACCGCTCAACGAATGAATATTCGTGAAGCCATGCCCCCATATTTCACATACCTCATCGTTAGGGATGAATATCTTACTGCCTGCCTTATCGTTGAATCGCAAGAGTAAATGATGATGCCAAGCGCCCCGTTCTTGTGGCTCGACTACCGTCATATAATCTATGGATCCATACTCTTTTTCATACTTGTACCGGAATTTCTTGATGAATTTTTTGAAGTCGCTATAAAGTCGTTTCGTGTCCTGCATATTCTCCGCATAGGTCAACGTGATATGTAGCTCATTGCCTGCCCCAGTATAGTTGTTATTGATTAGATACCGAAGTTTCTTGAACGTCTGTCGCAACGAATTGAAGCTATCACTTCTTACCTCGCCTTGCTTGAATTCTCCTACTTCTCCAGTCTTGAGATTCACATACCGCTCCTTGTCCAACTTCTTGATATGGTTTGTCCGATTCATGAACTCCATATGTTGCACCTCAACAAGGTGATTCATTTGCGTGAGCCTTACTATCGAAATAGGAGAGATACCAGGACGGTTTTCTTGTTCCATCTTCTCACCCACTTTTTGTGACAATGTTTAATTAAAATCAAGTTAATAAAGAGCGCTCGACTTTTACGCCTTTTCTTCCCCAGTTTCTTGACTCGTTTCTTCGACATTGGGATTCATTTGAGCCATGATCGCTTGCATCGCTACTGGGTCAGTCAAGAGACGCAAAGAGT
>NZ_JAIVAC010000010.1 GCF_020171655.1 Exiguobacterium aestuarii
GTACCTTCCCCTTCGGGGGCAGGGGTGACAGGTGGTGCATGGTTGTCGTCAGCTCGTGTCGTGAGATGTTGGGTTAAGTCCCGCAACGAGCGCAACCCTTGTCCTTAGTTGCCAGCATTTGGTTGGGCACTCTAGGGAGACTGCCGGTGACAAACCGGAGGAAGGTGGGGATGACGTCAAATCATCATGCCCCTTATGAGTTGGGCTACACACGTGCTACAATGGACGGTACAAAGGGCAGCGAAGCCGCGAGGTGGAGCCAATCCCAGAAAGCCGTTCTCAGTTCGGATTGCAGGCTGCAACTCGCCTGCATGAAGTCGGAATCGCTAGTAATCGCAGGTCAGCATACTGCGGTGAATACGTTCCCGGGTCTTGTACACACCGCCCGTCACACCACGAGAGTTTGCAACACCCGAAGTCGGTGAGGTAACCGTAAGGAGCCAGCCGCCGAAGGTGGGGCAGATGATTGGGGTGAAGTCGTAACAAGGTAGCCGTATCGGAAGGTGCGGCTGGATCACCTCCTTTCTAAGGAAAATGCCCATGTGGCATTGCCCATCGTTCAGTTTTGAGAGACCAAAACCTCTCTATGAGGGCCTATAGCTCAGCCGGTTAGAGCGCACGCCTGATAAGCGTGAGGTCGGTGGTTCGAGTCCACTTAGGCCCACCATTTTTATGAACAATTCCAATACGGGGCCTTAGCTCAGCTGGGAGAGCGCCTGCCTTGCACGCAGGAGGTCAGCGGTTCGATCCCGCTAGGCTCCACTTTTGTTCCTTGAAAACTGAAGATTCATCAAGACATCAAAAACCAATTTCACATATGGTCCGCAATGGACCGTGTGTCTTAGACGCTAGATCAAGGTAGAAAGGGCGTACGGTGGATGCCTTGGCACTAGGAGCCGATGAAGGACGCGACGAACAGCGAAATGCTCTGGGGAGTGGTAAGTACACATCGATCCAGAGATCTCCGAATGGGGGAACCCACCGCCGGGAGACTGGCGGGACACCCACGTGAATACATAGCGTGGCGTGAGGCACACCCGGGGAACTGAAACATCTAAGTACCCGGAGGAAGAGAAAGAAAATTCGATTCCCTGAGTAGCGGCGAGCGAAACGGGAACAGCCCAAACCAGGAAGCATGCTTCCTGGGGTTGTAGGACACTCTACACGGAGTTACAAAGGGATAGGGTAGGTGAACGACCTGGAAAGGTCGGCCAGAGAAGGTGACGGCCCTGTAGCCGAAACCCCATCCCCTCCAGAGTGGATCCTGAGTACGGCGGGACACG
>NZ_JAIVAC010000011.1 GCF_020171655.1 Exiguobacterium aestuarii
TTTCAGGGAACAAGCCCTGTAAAGTCTGGTGGCGATAGCGAGACGGCCACACCCGTTCCCATGCCGAACACGGAAGTTAAGCGTCTCAGCGCCGAAAGTAGTTGGGGGATCTCCCCCTGCGAGGATAGGACGTTGCCAGGCTTTATTTTTTTAAAAAAGTTATTGACTTTACATAAAATGACCTTTAAAATAGGTAAAGTCGATATGACTTAAAACGGTCCCGTGGTGTAGGGGTTAACATGTCTGCCTGTCACGCAGAAGATCGCGGGTTCGAATCCCGTCGGGACCGCCATTTTTAATTTAATATTTATGGCTTTGTAGCTCAGTTGGTAGAGCAAAGGACTGAAAATCCTTGTGTCGGCGGTTCGATTCCGTCCAAAGCCACCATATAACGCGCCGGTGTAGCTCAGTTGGTAGAGCATCTGACTTGTAATCAGAGGGTCGAGGGTTCGAATCCTTTCGCCGGCACCATTTTTTCATGGCGGTTGTGGCGAAGTGGTTAACGCACCGGATTGTGATTCCGGCATTCGAGGGTTCAATTCCCTTCAGCCGCCCCATTAAAATTTAATGAGCCATTAGCTCAGTTGGTAGAGCATCTGACTTTTAATCAGAGGGTCGCAGGTTCGAGCCCTGCATGGCTCACCATTTCTCATTATTTTTTATTACTAAATACGTAATTTCACATGCGGGTGTGGCGGAATTGGTAGACGCGCTAGACTTAGGATCTAGTGTCTTTGACGTGGGGGTTCGAGTCCCTTCACCCGCATCTCTAAAATACTTATGCGGAAGTAGTTCAGTGGTAGAATACGACCTTGCCAAGGTCGGGGTCGCGGGTTCGAATCCCGTCTTCCGCTCCATCTTAATACGCGGTCGTGGCGGAATCGGTAGACGCGCTAGGTTGAGGGCCTAGTGGTGGTTAACACCGTGGAGGTTCAAGTCCTCTCGACCGCACCATATGCACCCTTAGCTCAGCTGGATAGAGCGTTAGACTACGAATCTAAAGGCCGGGAGTTCGAATCTCTCAGGGTGCACCATTATTACGGGAAGTAGCTCAGCTTGGTAGAGCACTTGGTTTGGGACCAAGGGGTCGCAGGTTCGAATCCTGTCTTCCCGACCATTTAATTTTTGGTCTTTGAAAACTGAACGATGAGGCAAAAATAAGTTTTACAATTTTTGAATGAAGCGCAAGCTTCGTCAATTTAAGAGCTATATCAAATTCTTTGGAGAGTTTGATCCTGGCTCAG
>NZ_JAIVAC010000012.1 GCF_020171655.1 Exiguobacterium aestuarii
ACGGAGTTACAAAGGGATAGGGTAGGTGAACGACCTGGAAAGGTCGGCCAGAGAAGGTGACGGCCCTGTAGCCGAAACCCCATCCCCTCCAGAGTGGATCCTGAGTACGGCGGGACACGTGAAACCCCGTCGGAATCCGGGAGGACCATCTCCCAAGGCTAAATACTTCCTAGTGACCGATAGTGAACCAGTACCGTGAGGGAAAGGTGAAAAGCACCCCGGAAGGGGAGTGAAACAGATCCTGAAACCGTATGCCTACAAGTAGTCAGAGCCCGTTCACGGGTGATGGCGTGCCTTTTGTAGAATGAACCGGCGAGTTACGATGGCGGGCGAGGTTAAGCCGATGAGGCGGAGCCGCAGCGAAAGCGAGTCTGAACAGGGCGCATCAGTCCGTCGTCGTAGACCCGAAACCAGGTGATCTACCCATGTCCAGGATGAAGGTCAGGTAACACTGACTGGAGGTCCGAACCCACGCACGTTGAAAAGTGCGGGGATGAGGTGTGGGTAGCGGTGAAATGCCAATCGAACCTGGAGATAGCTGGTTCTCTCCGAAATAGCTTTAGGGCTAGCCTCGAGGTGAAGAGTTCTGGAGGTAGAGCACTGATTGGACTAGGGGCCCCCACAGGGTTACCGAATTCAGTCAAACTCCGAATGCCAGCAACTTGTACTCGGGAGTCAGACTGCGAGTGATAAGATCCGTAGTCGAGAGGGAAACAGCCCAGACCATCAGCTAAGGTCCCCAAGTGTATGTTAAGTGGAAAAGGATGTGGCGCTGCACAGACAACTAGGATGTTGGCTTAGAAGCAGCCACCATTCAAAGAGTGCGTAATAGCTCACTAGTCGAGTGGCGCCGCGCCGAAAATGTAACGGGGCTAAACATACCACCGAAGCTATGGATCCCGTAAGGGATGGTAGGAGAGCGTTCCAAGCAGCAGTGAAGCGGTATCGTGAGGAGCCGTGGAGCGCTTGGAAGTGAGAATGCCGGTGTGAGTAGCGAAAAGAGGGGTGAGAATCCCCTCCGTCGAAAGCCTAAGGTTTCCTGAGGAAGGCTCGTCCGCTCAGGGTTAGTCTGGACCTAAGCCGAGGCCGAAAGGCGTAGGCGATGGACAACAGGTCGATATTCCTGTACCGCCGTACCACCGTTTGAACGATGGGGGGACGCAGAAGGATAAGGTGACCGTGCGACTGGAAGTGCACGGACAAGCAGCGAGGCCGTCGGGTTGGCAAATCCGCCCGGCA
>NZ_JAIVAC010000013.1 GCF_020171655.1 Exiguobacterium aestuarii
CAAGGTTGAGCTGTGACGTGGAGCCCGTAGGGCGAAGCACCGGATTTCACGCTGCCAAGAAAAGCCTCTAGTGAGGAGGTCGGCGCCAGTACCGCAAACCGACACAGGTAGGCGAGATGAGAATTCTAAGACGCGCGGGATAACTCTCGTTAAGGAACTCGGCAAAATGGTCCCGTAACTTCGGGAGAAGGGACGCTTATGGCAACATAAGCCGCAGTGAATAGGCCCAAACGACTGTTTAGCAAAAACACAGGTCTCTGCTAAATCGCAAGATGAAGTATAGGGGCTGACGCCTGCCCGGTGCTGGAAGGTTAAGGGGATGTGTCATCGCAAGAGAAGCACTGAACCGAAGCCCCAGTAAACGGCGGCCGTAACTATAACGGTCCTAAGGTAGCGAAATTCCTTGTCGGGTAAGTTCCGACCCGCACGAAAGGCGTAACGATTTGGGCACTGTCTCAACGAGAGACCCGGTGAAATCATAGTACCTGTGAAGATGCAGGTTACCCGCGACAGGACGGAAAGACCCCATGGAGCTTTACTACAGCCTGATATTGAGGCTTTGTACGCGATGTACAGGATAGGTGGGAGTTTGTGAAGCCGGAGCGCCAGCTTCGGTGGAGACACCCTTGGGATACCACCCTTTGCGTATAGAGTCTCTAACTCGCAGCCGTGATCCGGCTGGAGGACCGTGTCAGGCGGGTAGTTTGACTGGGGCGGTCGCCTCCTAAACAGTAACGGAGGCGCCCAAAGGTTCCCTCAGAATGGTTGGAAATCATTCGAAGAGTGCAAAGGCAGAAGGGAGCTTGACTGCGAGACCTACAAGTCGAGCAGGGACGAAAGTCGGGCTTAGTGATCCGGTGGTTCCGCATGGAAGGGCCATCGCTCAACGGATAAAAGCTACCCTGGGGATAACAGGCTGATCTCCCCCAAGAGTCCACATCGACGGGGAGGTTTGGCACCTCGATGTCGGCTCATCGCATCCTGGGGCTGGAGTAGGTCCCAAGGGTTGGGCTGTTCGCCCATTAAAGCGGTACGCGAGCTGGGTTCAGAACGTCGTGAGACAGTTCGGTCCCTATCCGTCGTGGGCG
>NZ_JAIVAC010000015.1 GCF_020171655.1 Exiguobacterium aestuarii
TGTCTGGTGGCGATAGCGAGACGGCCACACCCGTTCCCATGCCGAACACGGAAGTTAAGCGTCTCAGCGCCGAAAGTAGTTGGGGGATCTCCCCCTGTGAGGATAGGACGTTGCCAGGCTACATATTGGAGGATTAGCTCAGCTGGGAGAGCACCTGCCTTACAAGCAGGGGGTCGGCGGTTCGATCCCGTCATCCTCCACCATTTACACCTGCCGGTGTAGCTCAGTTGGTAGAGCATCTGACTTGTAATCAGAGGGTCGAGGGTTCGAATCCTTTCGCCGGCACCATTTGATCTTTTTAAAAAGTCTACCGCTAGAAATTATACCTTGCCGGGGTGGCGGAATTGGTAGACGCACAGGACTTAAAATCCTGCGAGGGTTTCCTCGTGCCGGTTCAAGTCCGGCCCTCGGTACCATTAATATTTTCCCATGATGATTATTCGTCTCGCACCCTTAGCTCAGCTGGATAGAGCGTTAGACTACGAATCTAAAGGCCGGGAGTTCGAATCTCTCAGGGTGCACCATTTTTACGGGAAGTAGCTCAGCTTGGTAGAGCACTTGGTTTGGGACCAAGGGGTCGCAGGTTCGAATCCTGTCTTCCCGACCATCATCACTTTTATATGGGGCCTTAGCTCAGCTGGGAGAGCGCCTGCCTTGCACGCAGGAGGTCAGCGGTTCGATCCCGCTAGGCTCCACCATTTTTATTTTTTTACAGACGAACTTTGAAAACTGAACGATGAGGCAAAAATAAGTTTTACAATTTTTGAATGAAGCGCAAGCTTCGTCAATTTAAGAGCTATATCAAATTCTTTGGAGAGTTTGATCCTGGC
>NZ_JAIVAC010000016.1 GCF_020171655.1 Exiguobacterium aestuarii
TGGCTCCGCAAGTAGGATTTGAACCTACGACCTACCGGTTAACAGCCGGTTGCTCTACCACTGAGCTATTGCGGAACGATCTTGCCTGGCAACGTCCTATCCTCACAGGGGGAGATCCCCCAACTACTTTCGGCGCTGAGACGCTTAACTTCTGTGTTCGGCATGGGAACAGGTGTGGCCGTCTCGCTATCGCCACCAGACAAAATGAATATTAACACCACGTCATACGCATGTCAATAATGTTTAGGGTTTATTCCCTGAAAACTGAGGATTCATCAACACAAACCATAGACTAGATCAAAGCCTCGACCGATTAGTATCATTCAGCTCCACGTGTCACCACGCTTCCACCCATGACCTATCTACCTCATCGTCTCTGAGGGGTCTTTCTTGATTGCTCAAAGGGAAATCTCATCTCGGAGGGGGCTTCATGCTTAGATGCTTTCAGCACTTATCCCGTCCGCACGTAGCTACCCAGCGATGCTCCTGGCGGAACAACTGGTACACCAGCGGTGCGTCCATCCCGGTCCTCTCGTACTAAGGACAGCTCTCCTCAAATTTCCTGCGCCCACGACGGATAGGGACCGAACTGTCTCACGACGTTCTGAACCCAGCTCGCGTACCGCTTTAATGGGCGAACAGCCCAACCCTTGGGACCTACTCCAGCCCCAGGATGCGATGAGC